>NZ_NKEY01000003.1:0-1923898 GCF_002223285.1 Burkholderia sp. AU16482 | reverse complement strand
CCGGAGTGGACGAACCTCTGGTGTACCGGTTGTCACGCCAGTGGCATCGCCGGGTAGCTATGTTCGGAAGAGATAACCGCTGAAAGCATCTAAGCGGGAAACTCGCCTTAAGATGAGATATCCCTGGGGACTAGATCCCCTTGAAGGGTCGTTCGAGACCAGGACGTTGATAGGTCAGGTGTGTAAGCGCAGTAATGCGTTCAGCTAACTGATACTAATTGCCCGTAAGGCTTGATCCTATAACAAGTCTGCCTTGTCGATGATCGTTAGTGCTTCAGCACCTACGAGCATCCCACGCAGAGCGTCGAGCAGCGAAGCTGATCGATGCGGCGCGCCGGTTGAAGTACCGGTGACCTGCGTAGCAAGACGAGACAAGTTGGATTCTCGTGTGTGATACACACAACTCAAAATTACTGCTTCTTCCAAGATTGGTTCTGTTGGCCACGCCAGTAGAACAACCCTCTTTGCCTGATGACCATAGCGAGTCGGTCCCACCCCTTCCCATCCCGAACAGGACCGTGAAACGACTCTACGCCGATGATAGTGCGGATTCCCGTGTGAAAGTAGGTAATCGTCAGGCTTCCTAAGCCAAGAACCCCCGCCTGACAAGGCGGGGGTTTTTGCATTTTGGCATCCCAAAAAGCATGCGCCGAGCCGCGCCCGTTCCATCCGCGCTCCTGCGACCAAGCTGTCCCTCGGAACGAAACCTCTCGATTTGATACGATCGACGTGTCGTCGGCGACGGCATTCGTCGCCGTTCGTGTTCGAAACCAGGGCTTGATGAAGAGGGCAGGGAATGAATATCGGCGACGCGTCGCGCGAATCCGGGGTCAGCGCGAAAATGATCCGGTACTACGAACAGGTCGGCCTTCTTGCGCCGAGCAAGCGGACCGATGCCGGCTACCGGATCTACGGCGCGGACGAAATCCATATCCTGCGATTCATCCGTCAGGCGCGGCGACTCGGCTTTCTGGTCGAGGACATTCGCAAGCTGCTGATGCTTTGGCAGGATCGCTCGCGCGCCAGCGCCGAAGTGAAATCGATTGCTCTCGAGCACGTGGCCGAACTGGACAAACGCATCGCCGAACTCAGCGACATGCGCGACACGCTGGCCGATCTGGCCGCGCACTGCCATGGTGACGGGCGGCCTGAATGCCCGATTTTGGCGCGCCTCGCCGACCCCGTCGATGAACCAAATTAGTGCGCTTCCTCGAGCCGCAAAACGGGCCCCGACTACATTCCTATAAAAATCAATGAGTTATAGGTGGTCGGTGCGGTTCCATTCCAAATCGGAATGGTTCCCATGCAAGTATTTCACTAGCATCTTGGTGCGGCGTCGCTATAATTCGGGATAACCCTATACGGGAAATCCCTGAATATCGATTCACCAGGGGTCCCTCTTCCTTGGAGAACGTCATGATCGCCTACATCGTCGAAAAGCTGAGCAACTGGTTCGAGTCCGCAGAACGTGAGCGCCGTGAGGCTTACCTCGCCACGTCGTCGGACATCGTTCAGCTCGAGCGCCGCATCCGCTCGCTCGAAACCAACGGCTACTCGCTGTAATCGGAGTGACCGTCGGGTGCCGAGCGGTACCGAACGATAAGCAAGCCCCGTATTGACGGGGCTTTGTTTTTTTGTGCGCCGGATCTGGCGAAATCGCCGGTGCAGCGCTATGGTATGGGCCTACTTTTCATCGGGAAGGACACGATCATGCGTGTGCGTGTCGATGTGCGACGCAGTACCTGCGCGCGTCTCGTTCTGGGCGCGGCAATGCTCGTCCATGGCTTCGCGGTAGGTGCCGCGACGTCGTCCAGGCCGCTCGTGCTCGATACCCAGCGCGGTATCCAGGACGGCAGGGGCGGGTTGGTGTTGCAGACGGCACCGTTGTCTTCGGAGCCGATCGTCGAGCCGGCAGGCATGCGGGCTCCAGCCGGGCAGGGACCGAATACGTCGGTTCCGCTGTTCGTCGCGCCGTACATCAATGTTCCCGCATGGAACGGGCAGCCGGCCAACCAGCCGAGACTGGCGCCCAGACCGCAACCGTAACCGCCGGTCGCCCGATCAGTTGCCGCGGTGCTCGATCTGGCAGCGGGCGCCGCTATCCTGTCCCAGCTTCTCGACCAGGTAGGGCAGGACCTCGTTCATGCTCTGGGCGAGCGTATATGGCGGATTCAGGATGAACATCCCGCTTCCGTAGAGGCCCAGTCCATCGGTCGGCGGATTCGACACCGTCAGCGTCAGGTGGAGCCAGTTGTTCGGCTGCAGGCGCTTCAACTGCTCGGGAAAGCGTTGCGATTCCGTCCGCGTGACCTGCGGATACCAGATGGCATAACAGCCGGTCGCGAAACGCTTCAGGCATTCCGTCACGCAGCTCACCGTGCGCGCGTAATCCTTCTTGTCCTCGTAGGACGGGTCGATCAGTACGAGTGCGCGTCGCGGCGGCGGCGGCAGCAGCGCCTTGATACCTTCGAAGCCGTCGCCGGCGAAGATCATCGCGCGTCGCCCCGCATCGCGAAAATTGTGGCGCAGCACATCGATTTCCGTCGTATGCATTTCGAACAGACGCATCCGGTCCTGCTCGCGCATCGACCGCCAGGCGATGTACGGGGAGCCCGGGTAGAAGTGCAGTTCGCCGTCGTCGTTCAGCGCGCGGACTTCATCGATATAGTCGCCCAGCGCTTCCGGAAGGCTCTTTTCGTTCCACAGCCGGCCGATGCCGGTATCGAATTCCGACGTCTTCGCTGCATAGCCGTCGCGCAGCGAGTACACGCCGGCGCCCGCGTGCGTATCGATGTACCAGTACGATTTGTCTTTCTTGTTCAGGTAGCGCAGCAGCTGGACGACGACGGTGTGCTTGAGCACGTCCGCGTGGTTGCCTGCGTGAAAACCGTGACGATAACTGAGCATGGCTGGCTGCCTGAAACGAAAGGTGAATCGATTAAAAACGGTCGAACGTGCGCGGCCGTCAGGCCGGGCACCGATGCGGCCGCGTATTGTACGCGAGTGGTCGCGAGTCGCCTTACTCGTATGCGTCGCCGACTACCGCCTCGATGCGCTGCTTCACATCCGGCGTCAGCTTCGCGGCAACGTCGAGCGCGCGCATGTTGTCGCCGATCTGGTCGACCCGCGAGGCGCCCGTGATGACCGAACTCACGCGCGGATTCGCGAGCACCCACGCAATGGCCAACTGGCCGGTGCTGCAGCCGAGCTCGGCGGCGATCTCGCCGAGCCGTTCGACGATGTCGTTGGCGGCCCGATCGGTCAGGCGTTCGCGCATCCAGTCGTAGCCTTGCAACTGCGCGCGGCTGCCGGCCGGCACGCCGTTGCGGTATTTGCCGGTGAGCAGGCCCGACGCGAGCGGGCTCCAGGTCGTGAGGCCGAGGCCGTAATCGTCGTAGAGCCGCGCATATTCCTGTTCGACCCGGGTGCGGTGGAACAGGTTGTACTGCGGTTGTTCGACGACCGGCTTGTGCAGATGATGCCGCTCGGCGATCTCGCATGCCGCGCGGATCTCGTCGGCGCTCCATTCCGACGTGCCCCAGTACAGCGCCTTGCCGCGCACGATCATGTCGCTCATTGCCCAGACGGTTTCCTCGATCGGCGTATGCGGATCGGGGCGATGGCAATAGACGAGGTCGACATAGTCGAGCTGTAGCCGGCGCAGTGAGCCGTCGATCGCGTTCAGCAGGTATTTCCGGTTCAGCGTGTGATACTGGTTCGGGGCTTCCGCGAGCCCCCAGAAGAACTTCGTGGACACGATATAGCTGACGCGCGGCCAGTCGAGCGACTTGAGCGCGTGGCCCATGATTTCCTCGGATTTGCCGCCGGCGTAGACCTCGGCGTTGTCGAAGAAATTGACGCCCGCGTCGCGTGCCGCGGCGAGGCATTCGCGCGCGACCCGCTGGTCGACCTGGTTGCCGTACGTCACCCACGAGCCGAGGGAAAGCTCGCTGATCTGCAGGCCGGAGCGGCCTAGCCGTCGATAGTGCATGAGATTCTCCTGCTGAACGGAACCGACCTTAAGCTTAGACGTTTTGCGCGCGAACGGCGGGTCCGATCGGGCACAATGGCGGCTGGCACGCCGATGCGATTTCGCGATGCGCGCGGATGCGGCGGGCGCGTGTTTCATCGATCCGACAACGGGAGGAGACGGACATGGCAGCAGATCTGAATGGCAAGACCGCAGTCGTCACGGGCGCCGCGAGCGGCATCGGCAAGGAAATCGCGCTCGAGCTCGCCAAGGCGGGCGCGGCCGTCGCGATCGCCGACCTGAACCAGGACGGCGCGAACGCGGTCGCCGACGAGATCGTCAAGGCAGGCGGCAAGGCGATCGGCGTCGCGATGGACGTGACCAACGAGGAAGCGGTGAATAGCGGCATCGACAAGGTCGCCGCGACGTTCGGCTCGGTGGACATCCTCGTGTCGAACGCGGGCATCCAGATCGTCAACCCGATCGAGAACTACTCGTTCGCCGACTGGAAGAAGATGCAGGCGATCCACGTGGACGGCGCATTCCTGACGACGAAGGCCGCGCTCAAGCACATGTACAAGGACGATCGCGGCGGCGTCGTGATCTACATGGGCTCGGTGCATTCGCACGAAGCGTCGCCGCTGAAGTCGGCGTACGTGACGGCCAAGCACGGGCTGCTGGGTCTCGCGCGCGTGCTGGCGAAGGAAGGCGCGAAGCACAACGTGCGCTCGCACGTCGTGTGTCCGGGCTTCGTGCGCACGCCGCTGGTCGACAAGCAGATTCCGGAGCAGGCGAAGGAGCTCGGCATCAGCGAAGAGGACGTGATCAAGAAGGTGATGCTCGGCAACACGGTCGACGGCGTGTTCACGACGGTGCAGGACGTCGCGCAGACGGTGCTGTTCCTGTCGGCGTTCCCGAGCGCCGCGCTCACGGGCCAGTCGGTGGTCGTCAGTCACGGCTGGTTCATGCAGTAACGCGGATGTGGGCGGTGTCGCCGCCCGCCGCGTTGGATGGCGCAAAAAAACGCGCTCCGTGGAGCGCGTTTTTCATGTCGGCAGGGCGGGGCCGGCGACGGCCGCCGCCCGGCGCCGCTTTACTTCAGGACCGCTGCGACCGCTTGGGCGACCACGTCGAGGTTGCGCGTGTTCAGCGCGGCGACGCAGATCCGGCCCGTGCCGACCGCATAGATGCCGAACTCGTCGCGCAGGCGATCGACTTGTGCCGAGGTCAGGCCCGAATACGAGAACATCCCGCGCTGCGCGTTGATGAAGCTGAAATCGCGATCGACGCCGCTTGCCTTCAGGCGTTCGACGAGACCGTTGCGCATCGCACGGATGCGGTCGCGCATTTCGCCGAGTTCCTGGACCCACGAAGCGTGCAGTTCCGGCGACGCGAGCACCGCTGCGACCACCGCGCCGCCATGGGTCGGCGGGTTCGAGTAGTTCGTGCGGATCACGCGCTTCAGTTGCGACAGCACGCGCGTGGCTTCTTCCTTGCTCGACGTGATGATCGACAGCGCGCCAACGCGCTCGCCGTACAGCGAGAACGACTTCGAGAACGACGACGACACGAACGCGTTCAGGTCGGCCGCGGCAAACAGGCGCACGGCAGCGGCATCGGCTTCGATGTTTTCGCCGAAACCCTGGTAGGCCATGTCGAGGAACGGCACGAGGTTGCGCGCCTTCACGACGTCGACGACCTGTTGCCATTGCGCTTCGGTGAGGTCCACGCCGGTCGGGTTGTGGCAGCACGCGTGCAGCACGACGACCGTGCCGGCCGCGTAGCTGTTCAGCGCCGACAGCATGCCTTCGAAGTTCACGCCGTTGGTGGCCGCGTCGTAATACGGGTACGCGACGACTTCGAAGCCGGCCGCCTCGAACAGCGCGCGGTGGTTTTCCCAGCTCGGATCGCTGATCGCGACCTTCACGTTCGGATTCACGGTGCGCAGGAAATCGGCGCCGATCTTCAGCGCGCCCGTGCCGCCCAGGGCCTGCGCCGTGACGACGCGGCCCGCCGCGATCAGCGGCGAATCGTTGCCCAGCAGCAGCTTCTGCACGGCCGCATCGTAGGCGGCGATCCCGTCGATCGGCAGGTAACCGCGCGGCAGGCCGGCTTCGACACGCGCCTTCTCCGCGTCGCGAACCGCGCGCAGCAGCGGAATCTTGCCTTCCTCGTTCGTGTACACGCCAACGCCGAGGTTGACCTTGGTCGGACGCGTATCGGCGTTGAAGGCTTCGTTCAGGCCCAGGATCGGGTCGCGGGGAGCAAGCTGGACAGCGGAGAAGAGCGACATGATGATTCGGCAGTAGTGAAAAGAGGGTCAGGCTTTCAGCCGGCGGGACGGGTGCAGCGGACCGCGCCAACGGCGCGACGCCGGAAAGCGCAGCAGCCTGACATTGTAGCGAATTCGCGCTGGCGGGGGCGGTGATTCCGTCGCGATTGGCGCGGCGAAACGCGATTTCGGGCGGCCGTCGCGCGTCAGGAGCCGACAGCAGTTCGCTCGGCCGCGAAGCGCTAGAATGCTTTCTTTGCCCTTGCTCCGGCCGCATTCCATGTCCGAACATCATGCCGAAGTCGGCGACGCGCTCGACGAATCCAAATTCGTCACTTTCGAAGGGTCGCCGTTCCAGCTTTACCAGCCGTATCCGCCCGCGGGCGACCAGCCGAGCGCGATCGACACGCTCGTCGAAGGGGTCGGCGACGGCCTTGCCTTCCAGACGCTGCTCGGCGTAACCGGCTCGGGCAAGACCTTCACGATGGCCAACACGATCGCGCGGCTCGGCCGCCCGGCGATCGTGTTCGCGCCGAACAAGACGCTCGCCGCCCAGCTTTACGCGGAGTTCCGCGAGTTCTTCCCGCGCAACGCGGTCGAGTACTTCGTCTCGTACTACGACTACTACCAGCCCGAGGCCTACGTGCCGCAGCGCGACCTGTTCATCGAGAAGGATTCGTCGATCAACGAGCACATCGAGCAGATGCGGCTGTCGGCGACGAAGAGCCTGATGGAGCGCCGCGACGTGGTGATCGTCGCGACGGTGTCGGCGATCTACGGTATCGGCAACCCGTCCGAATACCACCAGATGATCCTGACGCTGCGCACCGGGGACAAGCTCGGCCAGCGCGACGTGATCGCGCGGCTGATCGCGATGCAATACACGCGCAACGAGCAGGATTTCCAGCGCGGCACGTTCCGCGTGCGCGGCGACACGATCGACATCTTCCCGGCCGAGCATGCGGAAATGGCCGTGCGCGTCGAGCTGTTCGACGACGAGGTCGAGACGCTGCACCTGTTCGACCCGCTGACAGGGCGCGTGCGGCAGAAGATCCCGCGTTTCACCGTGTATCCGTCGTCGCACTACGTGACGCCGCGCGACACCGTGATGCGCGCGGTCGAGACGATCAAGGACGAACTGCGCGAACGGCTCGAGTTCTTCCATCGCGAAGGCAAGCTCGTCGAGGCGCAGCGCCTCGAGCAGCGCACGCGCTTCGACCTCGAGATGCTGCAGGAGCTCGGCTTCTGCAAGGGCATCGAGAACTATTCGCGGCATTTCTCGGGGGCGGCGCCCGGCGATCCGCCGCCGACGCTCGTCGACTACCTGCCGCCCGATGCGCTGATGCTGCTCGACGAATCGCACGTGCTGATCGGCCAGTTGAACGGCATGTACAACGGCGACCGCGCGCGCAAGGAAAACCTCGTCAATTACGGGTTCCGCCTGCCGTCGGCGCTCGACAACCGGCCGCTGAAGTTCCACGAGTTCGAGCGCAAGATGCGCCAGGTCGTGTTCGTGTCGGCCACGCCGGCCGACTACGAGAAGCGCGTGACGGGTCAGATCGCCGAGCAGGTCGTGCGGCCGACGGGCCTCGTCGATCCGGAAATCGAAGTCCGGCCGGCGAGCTCGCAGGTCGACGACGTGCTGACCGAAATCAACGCGCGCGTGAAGGCCGGCGAGCGCGTGCTGATCACCGTGCTGACGAAGCGCATGGCCGAACAGCTGACCGAGTTCCTGGCCGACCACGGCGTCAAGGTGCGCTACCTGCACAGCGACATCGACACGGTCGAGCGCGTCGAGATCATCCGCGACCTGCGGCTCGGCACGTTCGACGTGCTGGTCGGGATCAACCTGCTGCGCGAGGGCCTCGACATTCCCGAAGTGTCGCTCGTCGCGATCCTCGATGCGGACAAGGAGGGCTTCCTGCGCGCCGAGCGCTCGCTGATCCAGACGATCGGTCGTGCCGCGCGGAACGTGAACGGCAAGGCGATCCTCTACGCGGACAACATGACCGAGTCGATGAAGCGCGCGATCGGCGAAACCGAGCGGCGCCGCGCGAAGCAAATCGCCTACAACGAAAAGATGGGCATCACGCCGCGCGGCGTCGTGAAGCGCATCAAGGACATCATCGACGGCGTCTACAACGCCGACGACGCGCGCGCGGAGCTGAAGGAGGCGCAGCAGCGCGCGAAATTCGAGGACATGTCGGAAAAGCAGCTCGCGAAGGAAATCAAGCGCCTCGAGAAGCAGATGGCCGACTACGCGAAGAATCTCGAATTCGAGAAAGCCGCCGCGACCCGCGACCAGCTTGCCGTGCTGCGTGAACGCGTGTTCGGCGCGAACGTCGGCGACCACATCAGCGGTGGCCGGTAAATCTTTCCAAGCGTCACGGAATCCTTCGGTAAAGCGCCTGTAAGCCTTGTCGGATCAGGGGTTTACGGCGCTCCCCGTTTGTTCCGGAACGGGTTCGGTGCTAAACTCCGCATGTATTGAGAATAGTTCGCATTAACGTTCTTCGTCGCGTTAGTGTTTCCGGCGGGCGGCAGCGGCGGCTCGCATGTCGTCAAGATAGTCAGACAAATAACAAGGAGTGTCCATGTTGGGTTCTTCGTTCATCCGCACGACGGTTGCGGTAGCGGCGGCGTTTGCCGCGATGTCGGCCTCGGCTGCCGAGTATCCGATCGGCAAGCAGCAGATCCAGGGCGGCATGGAAATCGGCGCGGTGTATCTGCAGCCGATCACGATGGACCCGGAAGGCATGATGCGCAAGGCGTCGGATTCCGACATCCACCTCGAGGCCGACATCCATGCGGTCAAGAACAACCCGACGGGTTTCGCGGAAGGCGACTGGATGCCGTACCTGCAGGTCACGTACAAGCTGACGAAGCAGGGCGACACCAAGTGGAAGGCCGAGGGCGATCTGATGGGCATGGTCGCGAGCGACGGCCCGCACTACGGCGACAACGTGAAGCTCGCCGGCCCGGGCAAGTACCACCTGACGCTGGTCGTCAAGCCGCCGATGCAGTCGGGTCACATGGCGTTCGGTCGTCACGTCGACAAGGAAACGGGCGTGGGCCCGTGGTTCAAGCCCATCACGCTCGAGTACGACTTCCCGTTCGCCGGTATCGGCAAGAAGGGCGGTTACTGATCGGTGGCATCACGAACGGCGCGCTTCGGCGCGCCGTCGGCGTAGAGAACCCAGAATGAAAATTCCCCAGAAAATCGTCGCCGCAGCCGCTGCGCTGTGGCTTGCCGGCGCGGCGCATGCGGCCGATCTGCCGACGTTCAAGCTCGAGATGACGGATGGCAAGCTGAATCCCGCCCGCATCGAAGTGCCGGCCGGCCAGCGTTTCAAGATCGAGATCAGGAACACCGGCAAGGGCGCCGCCGAATTCGAGAGCGTGCAGTTGCGCAAGGAGAAGGTGCTCGCGCCGGGCGCCGATTCGTTCGTGGTCGTCGCCCCGCTGTCGCCGGGCGAATACAAGTTTTTCGACGATTTCCACCAGCAGGCACAGGGCGTGATCGTCGCGAAGTAACGTGTTTTATCTGCGCGCGGGCGGGCCAGGCCGTGCCCCGCGCGTCAGGAGGTATCGATGGGTCAGATCTTGTTCATCGTCTGGCGGGAGAGCGTCGAAGCGCTGCTCGTCGTCGGCATTCTCTATGCATGGCTGAAAAACGGCGACGACGACGCGCGCCGCGGTTTGCCTTTCCTCTGGACGGGCGTCGCTGTCGGCCTGCTGATGGCAGTCGGCCTCGGCGCCGCGCTGGTCGGGTTCACCGAAGTGTTGTCCGGCGACGCGCAGGACTATTTCCAGACGGCGATGGTGCTGATCGCGTGCGTGCTGATCGTGCAGATGGTGCTGTGGATGCGCCGGCACGGCCGCACGCTGAAGCGCGACATGGAGCAATCGCTGCAGCAAAGCACGCGTGATTCGAACTGGTGGGGCGTCGCCGTGCTGGTCGCGCTCGCGATCGCGCGCGAAGGCAGCGAGACGGTGATCTTCCTGTACGGCCTCGGTTTCGGCCAGTCCGGCCACGTCGACGGCAGCCAGATGCTCGCGGTCGTGATCGGCCTAGGCCTCGCGTTCCTCACGTTCTATCTGCTGCAGCTCGGCGGCAAGTACTTCTCGTGGCGGCATTTTTTCCGCGTCACCGAAGTGATGCTGCTGTTCCTCGGCGCGGGCCTGTTCCAGACCGGCGTCGACAAGCTGATCGACAAGGAAATCCTGCCGCTCGGCATCTCGCAGGTGTGGGATACGTCCGCGATCCTCGATGATTCGGGCACGTTCGGTTCGCTCGTCGCGACGCTGACCGGCTATCGCGCGCACCCGGCGCTGACCAACCTGGTGGCGTATGCGGTGTACTGGGCGGTCGTCTGGTTGCTGATGAAGCGTGCGAGCCGCCGTCCGGCCGTCGTAGCGGGTCGCGCGGCATGAGCGTTGTCGCCGCCGTCAAGCCGGGCTGGCTCGCGCAGGCCGGCCGGTGGATGCAGCGCCACGGTGCGCTGATCCGCGGTATTCAGTGGATCGTCGTCGCCGTCTACGCGTTCCTGATCATCGTGCCGGCGGTGTTGCCGCTGCCGGACGATTCCGCGCATCTGTGGAACAACCTCACGCTCATCGCGCAGTTCGCGTTCTGGGGCATCTGGTGGCCGTTCGTGCTGCTGTCGATGGTGATGCTCGGCCGCGTCTGGTGCGGTGTGCTGTGCCCGGAAGGCGCGCTCACCGAATACGCGAGCAAGTTCGGCCGCGGCGGCCCGATTCCACGCTGGATCCGGTGGGGCGGCTGGCCGTTCGTCGCGTTCGGCATCACGACGATCTATGGGCAGATGGTGAGCGTGTACCAGTACCCGCTCGCGGTGCTGTTCGTGCTCGGCGGCTCGACCGTCGGCGCGATCGTGATCGGCGTGCTGTACGGCCGCGAGAAGCGCGTGTGGTGCAAGTATCTGTGCCCGGTCAACGGCGTGTTCGGGTTGCTCGCGCGGCTTGCGCCGATGCGCTACAAGGTCGACGAGGACGCGTGGCGCCGTTCGTACAGGAACGGCGAGCACGGCCATCGCGTGATTCCGATCAATTGCGCGCCGCTCGTCCCGTTGCGCAACATGAAGGGCGCGGCGGACTGCCATATGTGCGGCCGCTGCAGCGGGCACCGCGACGCGATTTCGTTGTCGCTGCGCTCACCGTCCGACGAAGTCGTGAACCTCGGTGCGGAGCGAGCCAACCCGTGGGACACCGCACTGATCCTGTACGGCCTGCTCGGCGTGGCGATCGGTGCGTTCCACTGGACCGTCAGCCCGTGGTTCGTGCAAATCAAGCAATGGCTCGCGGGCTGGCTGATCGACCACGACATCACGTGGCCGCTCGAGACCAATGCGCCGTGGTTCCTGCTCACGCACTACCCGGATCGCAACGACGTGTTCTCCTGGCTCGATGGCGGGCTGGTCGTCAGCTACATCGTCGGCACGGGGCTCGTGTACGGCACGGCGTTGCTGGTGTTGCTGGCCGGCGCCACGCTGATGCTCGGCCGCTTCGATCGCGTGCGCCTGCATCACCTCGCGCAGGCGCTGATCCCCATCGCGGGTGCGGGCGTGTTCCTCGGGTTGTCGGCCACGACGCTGTCGTTGCTGCGCGCCGAGCATGTGCCGCTCGGCTGGGCAACCGATGTGCGCATCGCGATTCTGGTCGGCGCCAACGTATGGAGTGCGTGGCTCGCGTGGAAGGTGACGGGGCGCTATGCGGCGTGGCCGCGCCGGCTCGCGGCATTCGCGTGGTTCGCCGTCGGGCTGGCTGTCGTCGACAGCGCATGGTGGTTGATGTTCTGGGGATTCTGAGGCGGCGCGCATGCCGCTCTCGCCGTCGCGCATTGACGGCAGCCACGACAGTTGGGCAGCGTGCTTCGCGCATCGGCTGCCCAAACAAAAAAGCGACACGTCCATCGACGTGTCGCTTTTTTCTTCCTTGTGCGAGAACCAAAAAAGTGGCTTGGCTTGCTGCAACGGCTGCTTGAGTGTGTTTGCACGAAGGGGTCTAGATCTCGCGTGCAAGCCGTTACGCTGGCTACTGCCCAACACCTCTCAGGGAGGTGGTCCCCACAATACTCGGTCGTTACTTCGTCAGGATCAGTTTGCCGAGCCGCGTGGCGCGCAACTGATACGTCTCTCCGTTATGCGCGATGCTGACGTGGCTTTGGCCTTGCAGCAACGCATCACTGTTGACGACCCGCGTGCCTGCATCGCGGTTGCCGGCGGGTTTCGCCGGCGTGGTGACCGCTGCCGTCTTCTGACGGCTGCTGGCTGCGGTGCCGGTGGTCCGGCGCAGGGTCAGCGTGGTCGGGCGCATGGTGTCGGTCATTCGGTTTGATCGGTGACTGTCGATACGATGGAATGAATTCTAAATGATAACTATTCCCATTTACAAAAACTCTTTATCGATCGATGGTTCTAGTCTGATAGTTTGAATCAAAAGGGGCGGCCCGCAGGCCGCCGCCGGGCTCAGTGCAGCGGATCGGGGTCCTTGCGACCCTGCGCGTATTCGCGGATCAGGCGCACCGTGTCGATATCCGACGTGCGGTATGCCTCCTTGACGATCCCATGCGTCTGTCGCGCTTCTTCGCTGTCGTCGGTGACCGTCAGCGTCGTCCGGTACTCGAAACGCAGGAACAGTTCGTGGTCGTCGCGCTCCTCGATCGTCATCGTCAGCGAGCCGCCGATCTCGCCATCGGCTGCTCGGATGTCGTAGCGGACCTGCTGGTTCGGCGTGAACGTCACGTGGTCGCGCACCGTCGCGTGGCCGTAGTGCAGTTCGCGTTCGAGCGTCGTGTCCGTCCGTTCGTGGATGACGCAACTGTCGAGGCCGATCACGAACAATTGCGGCTGTTCCGCACGCAGCACGAGGCCTTCCCAGAGCTGGTCGCGAGTGAGAGTCGGCACGGCCGGATCGTCGGAGTTGATCTGGATCAGATGTTCGAAGTTCAAGGGGACGGGTTCCTTCTGGGTGGCGGGTGGCCACATGGTTCAAGAAGTTATTGTGACGCAAAACCGCCGGCTTCGCGGCACCTGCGACCCCGATCGAATCTACGCCTCGATGCGACCCATGCGACCGGTCTGATAGTCGACAACGGCCTGCCGGATCTCTTCCTCGGTATTCATCACGAACGGGCCGTAACGGACGATCGGCTCGTTGAGCGGCACGCCGCCGATCAGCAGCAGGTCGAGCGACGTGTCGCCGGCAGCGAACGTGACGGTGTCGCCATCGTCGCCGTAGACGATCATGTGTCGCGGGTCGACAGCCTGCCTGTCGGGCCCGTAGAGGCCCGTTCCGTCGATCGGATAGGCAAACACGCGATAACCGGCCGGCACCGGCTGCGTGACCGTTGCGCCGGGCTCCAGCGTGAAATGCTGATAGAGGATCGGCGTGCGCGTCTCGATCGCGGCCTGTACGCCAAACGCTTCGCCGGCGAGGACGCGCACGCGCGCGCGACCATCCGGCGACGTCGCCGCCGGAATGCGAGCGGCCGGAATCTCCTGGTAGCGCGGCGCGATCATCTTGTCGCGGCGCGGCAGGTTGACCCACAGCTGGAAGCCGTGGGAGCGGCCGCCGGCCTGCGCGAACGCCGGGTCCGGCATTTCGCTGTGGACGACGCCGGCCCCGGCCGTCATCCATTGCACGTCGCCCGGGCCGAGCGTGCCGGCATGGCCGGACGAGTCGCGATGGCGGAAGCGTCCGTCGAGCGCGTAGGTCACGGTCTCGAAGCCACGATGCGGATGGTCGGGCGCGCCCACGGCTTCGCCGGGCGCGTAATCGACAGGGCCCATTTCATCGAGCAGCAGGAACGGATCGAAATCCATCAGCAGCCGCGTCGGGAACGGGCGGTGAACCACGAAACCGCCGCCTTCGGTGGTGCGAAGCGCGGGGTAGGTGCGATCAAGCGAGCGAGCGGTGGTCATGGGAAGCCCTCGAAATCATCGGAATAGCGTTATTTTCGAAACATAGCGCTATTATATTGGGCGTTTTACCGGTCGATTTGCGGCGGATCGCAATGGATTGTTCTGAAATTGGAACGATGAGATGAATATCGATGCACATAACCTGAACGACCTGATGTACTTCTCGCAGGTCGTCGAACATGGCGGTTTCTCGGCCGCCGAGCGCGTGCTGGGCATCTCGAAATCGCGTCTGTCGCGGCGCCTGACCGAGCTCGAGGCGGCGCTTGGCGTGCGCCTGCTGCAGCGCTCGACGCGCAAGCTCGCGCTGACCGAGGCAGGGGAGCTGTTTTACCAGCATTGCCAGGCGATGCTCGCGGAAGCGCAGGCCGCGATGAACGCCGTGCAGCAGTTGCGCGCGTCGCCGCGCGGCTCGGTACGTGTCAGCGTGCCGGTGACGCTGTCGCAGACGATGCTGTCGCGCATCCTGCCCGAATTCCTGCGCCGCTATCCCGAGGTGAAGGTGCACGTCCGCGTGACGAACCGCGTGATCGACCTGTTCGAGGATTCGATCGACGTCGCGTTGCGCGTGCGCTCGGAGCCGCCGCAGAACGCGAACATCGTCGTGCGGCCGCTGTGGCGCACCGAGCAGATGCTGGTCGGCGCGCCGAGCCTGCTGAGCCAGAATGCACCGCCGCTGGTGCCGGACGACCTGACCGGCTTCGAGACGCTCGATACGCCGAGCGTCGACGGCCGGCACGTCTTCAACCTGATCGCGCCGGACGGGACGCGCCACGTGCACGAGCACGATCCTCGCCTCGTGACGGCCGACCTGATGACGATCCGCGAGGCCGTGCTCGACGGCCTCGGCATCGCGGCGCTGCCGGAGATGATGTACGGCAACGCGCTGCGCGCGGGGCAACTGTCGCCGGTGATGCCGGGCTGGACGCTGCCGGTGCCGCAGTTGTATGCGGTGTTCGTGTCGCGGCAGGGGATGCCGCCCGCGGTACGTGCATTCGTCGATTACCTCGTCGAGAAGCTCGACCATGGCGCGTACAAGGATCCGGGTTGCCCAGAACGTGCGAAGAAGGAAGCGGCGGCCGATGTTTCGGCCACCTGAACACGGCGGGCACGACGACGCAAATTTGTTTTGTCATTGAAGCGCCGCCTGCAATCGCAAGTTTCAATCGCCGGAACCTTGAATGCGTGCGCTGGCGAGCCTATATTGAAATCCCATTTCGTGAAGGAAGTTCTGAGCGAAATCAGGTGGCCGCATATATTGTGAGCCAGATAGGGCAGAACGCGCAGTCCGTGCAGACCACGGCAAAGTCGCATTTGCGTTGCTCGAGGCGTAACCGATACCGCCGAAGAGCCCGCCGCCCGAAGGCGCCCGCGTGCGCATGAAAAAAGGCCTTCATCTGGCGATGAAGGCCTTTTACTTTGGGTGCGGCCGGCGAGGCGCGGCCGGCGAGGTGCGGCCGGCGAGGTGCGGCCGGCTAGGCGCGGCCGCTAGGCGCGCAGTGACTACTGGCGACGACAGAACGTGCGCGTGTTACTTCGTTTTCGCGCCGGGCTCCGTCACGAAGCCGAGCTTGGTCAAGCCGCCAGCCTGTGCATCCGACATCACTTCCGCGACGTGCTCGTAGGCCACCTTGCGGTCTGCGCGCAGATGCAATTCCGGCTGCGGCGTGCGCTTCGCGGCTTCCGCGATGCGCGCCTGCAATTGTTCGCGCGTGACCGTGTGGTCGTCCCACAGGATCGTGCCGTCACCCTGGATCGCGACGTCGACGGTCTGCGGCTTTTCGTCGACGGGCTGGCTGCTGGCGTGCGGCAGGTCGATCTTCACCGCATGCTGCATCGCCGGGATCGTCACGAGGAAAATGATCAGGAGTACGAGCATGACGTCGACGAGCGGCGTCATGTTGATCTCGCTCATCACGGCATCGTCGTCATCGTCGCTGAAACCGGTGTTCATGGCCATGGTTCACCTCGTCTCAGCTGGCGGTGCGCGATGCGAGACGCAGGCCGTCGCGCGTCGACGACGACGCGAGGCTCGCGCCCGTCACGAAGTACGCGTGCAGACCGTGCGCGAAGCGGCGCAGCTTGCTGACGACACCCTTGTTCGCGCGGATCAGCGCGTTGTAGCCGAGCACCGCGGGAATCGCGACGAACAGGCCGAAGGCCGTCATGATCAGCGATTCGCCGACCGGACCCGCGACCTGGTCGATCGACGTCTGGCCGGTAGCGCCGATCGCGAGCAGCGCGTGATAGATCCCCCAGACCGTGCCGAACAGGCCGACGAACGGCGCGGTGCTGCCGACCGATGCGAGGATCGCGAGGCCGCTCTGCATGCGCGAAATGCCTTCGTCCATCGTGTCCTTCAGGCAGCGCGTGACCCAGTCCGATACGTCCATGCGATCGTGCAGATGCGGTTGCGTGTGATGGTGGTGGTCGACGGCTTCCTTGCCCGACAGCGCGAGCGCGAGGAACGGGTTGTCGTTCGGCGTCGACGCGGCGAGGCCGAGCTTCTTGATGCCGTCGTCGAAATCGTCGGAATGCCAGAAAGCCTGTTCGGCGTTCTTCGTGAGGCGGTTCAGGCGGATCACGTTCCAGCCCTTGATGACGATCACGATCCACGACAGGACCGACATCACGAGCAGCGTGATCGCAATGGCGCGCGTGACGAAATCACCTTGCGCCCAGACGTGCGCGATACCGTAGCTTTGCATTTTTTTGTTTCCTTTGAATCTTCCGGATGAGGCAGGTTAGTCGGTGAGCCCGAAGCTGTAGGGCTGTGTGCGGGCGGCGCGGATCGCCTCGCCGTTCTCGATGTACGGACGGCAGGTGGTCGCGCGCATCGCGTCGAGTGCGGCATCGTCGAGGCGCGGATAGCCGCTGCTCTTCTGCAGATCGATGCTTTCGATCTTGCCGGTCACGCCGACGACGAAGTGGACATAGGCGGTGCCCGATTCGCCGCGGCGTCGCGACATCGACGGATAGTCGGGCTTCACGAAGTTGCATTGGAGCGTCGGCACGTTCTTCGGCGCGCTGACCTGCATCGTTTCGCGCGCCGGGCCCGGCGTGGCGGCCGGTGCCGCGGGAGCGGGCGCGGCGGGAGCGGGTGTCGGATCGGCCGCGGGAGCCGGGGTGGGCGACGGCGCCGGCGACGGCGCGACCGGCTGCGGGGTCGGCTTTGCGGCTTTCTGCACCGGTTTCGGCTCGACCTTCGGCTTCACGCGCGGCACGGGCTTCGGCGGGGCGGGCTGCGGAATCGATTCGGCCGCGACCTGCTGCGCGATCGGCGCAGGCGTGATGAGCTGCGCGGTGATCGTCTGGACCTCGACCGATTTCGGCGGCGGCGCGTTGCGATGGAGCCATGCGGCCGTCAGCATGATCGCGTGTGCGGCTAGCACGCCGACCGCGACGACGATCACTCGGGGATTCATACGTGGTGCAGCCGGCATGGCGCCGGCAGGAGCGAGATGCGAAGCCTGCATGTTAGCTTGAAAGAACGACGCCGCACCCGGGGCGCGGCGGGTGAATCGGCATCACTTGCGGAAGATCAGCAGCGAGATGCAAACGGTGGTTACGAATCCAATCAGCAATTCCATCACAGGCTCCTTGGCAGGTAAGCCGTTGGCTCGCGCAGACGGTGGCTTGCTGACGGTCAAGACAAAAAATGCGGCCCGGGCCGCATGCACACGCTCGGCGCCGCTCAGGCCGCCTTGCGGTCGTAGAACGTGACCGGGATCGGATGAGCATGATGCTCGACACCGCACCGGCTCGCGCAGACGCCTTGCTCGGCCATGAGGTCGCGTACAGACTCCTCGCACTTGCCGCAGCACGTGGCCACGCCGAGCTCGAACTGGAGTTCATCGAAAGAGTTCACGCCCTCCGCGAGGGACGCGCGAATCTTGCGATCGGAAACAGACTTGCACACGCAGACGATCATGATGAGTTGCGATAGCTAACGTTAATGCGAATTATTATCATTAATTTTGCAGGTGTTGACAAGCCTGGGTCGGGCTTTTTTTAAGGTCATCGGACCCTTGAAAGGAAGCGGCGGCTTGGCCGCCGTGGGAGCCCGGCGTGCCGGCGCGCGTCAGGCGGTCGCGCAGGCGTGCGCGTTCGGCGAGGAAATGGTGACGGATTCGACCGGCGCCTCGAGGCCGAGCAGCGTCGACGCGAGCGCGCGCAGTTGCAGGCCGTCGCTCGTCGAGCACAAGCGCGTCGGCGCGGCGTGCGTGCCGGCCGGCGCGCGCAGCCCGCGTTCGTCGAGCACCCGCGCGAGCTGGCGGGCAATGGCATCGCTCGTGTCGACGATCGTCAGGCGCTCGCCAACAATGTCACGAATCGTTTCTGTGAAGAACGGGTAGTGCGTGCAGCCGAGTACCAGCGTATCGGCGCCGTCGTCGAGCATCGGCTGTATGTAACGCTCGAGCAGTGCCCGTAGTGCGGGCGAGTTCGTGTCGCCGCGCTCGATCGCTTCGACGAGCCCGTGGCCGGGCTGACAGATGAAGCGGCGGCCGGCGCCGTAGCGGTCGAGCAGCGCCTGGAAGCGCGGGCTGTTCAGCGTCGACTGCGTGGCGAGGACGCCCGCGACGCCGGTCGCGGACAGCGCGGCGGCCGGCTTGATGCCCGGCTCGACGCCGACGAGCGGTATCGACAGGCGTTCGCGGATGGCCGCGATCGCCCGAGCCGTTGCCGTGTTGCATGCGATGACGAGCGCTTTCGCGCCTTCGCGCGCGAGCCACTCGCCGATGGCCAGCGTGCGTTCCGTAATGAATGCCTCGTCGCGCGGGCCGTATGGCGCGTGGTGCGAGTCGGCGACGTAGACGAACGATTCGCCGGGCAGGTGCGCGCGCGCGGCGCGCAGCACCGACAGGCCGCCGAGCCCCGAGTCGAAGATGCCGACAGGGGCGGCGGCGTGCGGCGCGCTAGCGGCGGACGGGTGCGTCATCGTCGGGCGTGCGGCGGGCAGGGCAGGGCGATTACTCGGCCGAACCCATCATCGTTTGCTGATAGTTCTGCAGGCCGACCTTGCCGATCAGGTCGATCTGCGTTTCGAGCCAGTCGATGTGCTCTTCGGTGTCGTCGAGGATCTTTTCGAAGATCTCGCGCGACACGTAGTCGCGAACCGATTCGCAGTAGGCGATCGCTTCCTTGCAGGTGGACTGCGAGATCTGCTCGAGCTTCAGGTCGCACTTCAGGATCTCTTCGGTTTCCTCGCCGACGAGCAGCTTGTGCAGGTCCTGCAGGTTCGGCAGGCCGTCGAGCATGAACACGCGTTCGATCAGCCAGTCGGCGTGCTTCATTTCGCCGATCGACTCGTCGTATTCGTGCTTGCCGAGCTTGTCGAGGCCCCAGTGCTTGTACATGCGCGCATGCAGGAAGTACTGGTTGATCGCCGTGAGTTCATTCTTCAGTTGGGCGTTCAGATATTCGATGACTTTCTTGTCGCCTTGCATGGCTGTTCCTTGTTCAGTGGAGCTTCAGAAACCGAACGATAATCGCTCGAACGAGAAAAGCCAAGCCTCGAAGCCTTGTCGGGCCTGCCTTTTGCGTGTAATGAGAATCAGCCTTGAATAACCGGCCGCGCACAATAATGAGAATGAGAAGTAAAAAGGCCGGACGCGCGTCCAGCCTTTCGTTCGATCGCGCTTACGCGGCTGCGACCGGGATCTTGCCGATCTTCGCCTGCCATTCCTTCGGACCCGTCTGGTGCACCGACGTGCCCGACGAATCGACAGCAACTGTTACAGGCATGTCCTGCACGTCGAATTCGTAGATCGCTTCCATGCCGAGGTCTTCGAACGCGAGCACCTTCGCGCCGCGAATCGCCTTCGACACGAGGTAGGCCGCGCCGCCGACCGCCATCAGGTAGGCGGCCTTGTGCTTCTTGATCGCGTCGATCGCGACCGGGCCGCGCTCGGCCTTGCCGACCATCGAGATCAGACCCGTCTGAGCGAGCATCGTCTCGGTGAACTTGTCCATGCGCGTGGCCGTCGTCGGGCCGGCCGGACCGACGACTTCGTCGCGCACCGGGTCGACCGGGCCGACGTAGTAGATCACGCGGTTCGTGAAGTCGACGGGCAGCTTCTCGCCCTTCGCGAGCATGTCTGCGATGCGCTTGTGCGCGGCGTCGCGGCCGGTGAGCATCTTGCCCGACAGCAGCAGCGTCTGGCCCGGCGTCCAGCTCGCGACTTCTTCCGGCGTCAGCGTGTTCAGGTCGACGCGCTTGCTGGTTTCCGTGTTCGGTTCCCACTGCACCTTCGGCCAGGCGTCGAGCGACGGCGCTTCAAGCTTGGCCGGGCCCGAGCCGTCGAGCACGAAGTGCGCGTGGCGCGTGGCCGCGCAGTTCGGGATCAGCGCGACCGGCTTCGACGCCGCGTGCGTCGGCGCCGCCATGATCTTCACGTCGAGCACGGTCGCGAGGCCGCCGAGGCCCTGCGCGCCGATGCCGAGCGCGTTGACCTTCTCGTGCAGTTCGACACGCAGTTCCTCGACCCAGTCCTTCGGGCCGCGCGCGATGATTTCCTGGATGTCGATCGGCTCCATCAGCGATTCCTTCGCCATCAGCATCGCCTTCTCGGCGGTGCCGCCGATGCCGATCCCGAGCATGCCCGGCGGGCACCAGCCGGCGCCCATCGTCGGGACCGTCTTCAGCACCCAGTCGACGATCGAATCGGACGGGTTCAGCATCACGAATTTCGACTTGTTTTCCGAGCCGCCGCCCTTCGCCGCGACCTGCACGTCGACCTTGTCGCCCGGCACGATCTCGTAGTGGATCACGGCCGGCGTGTTGTCCTTCGTGTTCTTGCGGGCGCCTTCCGGCGGATTGACGATCGATGCGCGCAGCACGTTGTCCGGGTGCGTGTAACCGCGGCGCACGCCTTCGTTGATCATGTCGGTGAGGCCCATCGTCGCGCCGTCCCAGCGCACGTCCATGCCGACCTTCACGAAGATCGTGACGATGCCGGTGTCCTGGCAGATCGGACGCTTGCCTTCCGCGCACATGCGGCTGTTCGTGAGGATCTGCGCGATCGCGTCCTTCGCCGCCGGGCTCTCTTCCAGCTCGTATGCGCGGCCGAGGGCCTGGATGTAGTCGAGCGGGTGGTAGTAGCTGATGTACTGCAGCGAATCCGCGATGCTCTGGATCAGGTCTTCCTGTTTGATGACGGTCATGGCTGAGACTCTGTGGGGACAGTGGGGAATGCGTTGCCGACGGTTCAGGCCGCCGGTCGGGACGCCGCGGGCGCATGCGCCTCGTGGAAATGGGCCGGGTGCGTGTGCGTCGTCAGGCGGTCGACCCACGCCATCACGAGCGCCGACACGAGGAACGACACGTGGATGATTACCTGCCACATGATCGCGTGCGTCGTGTGCTGGTCGGGGTTGATGAACGTCTTCAGCAGATGGATCGACGAAATGCTGATCAGCGCCATCGACAGCTTGACCTTCAGCACGCCCGCGTTCACGTGGTCGAGCCATTCGGGCTCGTCGGGGTGGCCCTCGATGCCGAGCCGCGACACGAACGTTTCATACCCGCCGACGATCACCATGATCAGCAGGTTCGAGATCATCACCACGTCGATCAGGCCGAGCACGGCGAGCATCACGCTGATTTCGTCGAGGCCCGTCGCATGCGACAGCAGGTGCCAGACTTCCTTCAGGAACAGGAACACGTAGACGGCCTGCGCGACGATCAGGCCCAGATAGAGCGGAACCTGGAGCCAGCGGCTCATGAAAATCAGCGCGGGAAGCGGGCGAAGCGGGCGACGGCCAGGATGGCCGGGCGAATGCGGGGCGGACATGTCGGGGTACGGGCGCGGTGCGCAGGTATCGGGGTAATCTTGAAAAGGCGCGCTATTGTAACGCGTCGGCCGGCGCGACTGCAGCGATGCGCCGACGCCGCGGGGGACGGATCAGGAGGCGGCCGCCGGCATGCGTTTGACGCGCAGGCTCGCGAGCACGATGCCGGCGACGACGCACGCGAGCGCGATGCCGTGCGCGAGCGTCGGGCGCTCGCCGAGGAACGCGATGCCGTACGCGGCTGCCGCGATCGGCAACACCGCGCTGAACACGCCGGCGAGGCTGCCCGGCACGTGCCGGATGCCCTTCATCCACAGCCAGAACGAGAAGATGCTGGCCGACAACCCGTACCAGACGACGAGCGCCCAGGTGCCGGCGGGCACGCTCGCGTAATCGAAGCGCCACAGCGCCGTCGCGCCGAGCGGCAGCATCAGGAACAGGCCGAACAGGTGGGTATACGCGCAGATGTCGATCGGCGCGAGCGTCTGCGTGAGCCGGCGCGACAGGATCACGTAGATCGATTCGCAGCACACCGCGCCGAGGATCAGCAGGTTGCCGGCGAGCGAGCCGGACGCGTCGCCCTGCGCGCCGTGGCCGGCCGCGCTGCCGTTGGCGAGGTTGATCGTCACGACGCCAATGATCGCGAGCGCGATCGACACGAGCGCACGGCCGTTCGGTTTTTCACGCAGGATCAGCCATGCGAACAGCGCGACGATCGCCGGAATCGTGCTCGTGATGACGCCCGCGGCCACCGCGCTCGTGCGCTGCACGCCGTTGAGCATCAGCAGCGTGAACATGAAGGTGCCGAAGAACGCCTGCAGGAACAGGTTCAGCCATTCGCCGCGCTTGACCGTGCGCATCTTCGCGGGGCTGAACAGCGGCCACAGCACCGCGATCGCGATCACGAAGCGCAGCGTGGCGAGGATGGCGACGGGGACGAATGCAACGATGGATTTACCGATACCGACGTTGCTGCCGACGAACAGCATCGACAGGATGAGGAAGAGGGCGTAGCGATTCAAGCTGGAATCCGGAAGGCGAGTTCAGTTAGGATTGTAGGGTCGCGGTTGTAACAGCGTAAAGCTGGCCTCGATGCGGCGCCTCGCGCACGAAACGGCCATGCCGCGTAAGTGACGGGTAAGTTGGCGCGCTTATCGTGGAACTGCCGCGCCGCAGGTCACGTTTGCGTGACGTGACTTGATGTGGTGCGGTGCAGCATCGTGCGCAGGCCTTCGCGGCCGCGCGCGGGTGGTGGGAGACAGCGGCGCGCAGCGCCGGCCAGGACGACGCGCGGCGCGCACGATCGCGCCGCCATGCAGAGGATTCATGTTCACCAAGGGGTAGTCGATGTCTGCGATTGAATCGGTTCTTCACGAAACCCGTCAGTTCGCGCCGCCCGCGGCGCTCGAGAAGACGGCGACCATTTCCGGCATGCCGGCCTATCGCGCGCTCGTCGCCGAGGCCGAGCAGGATTACGAAGGCTTCTGGGCGCGGCTCGCGCGCGAAGGCCTCACGTGGCACAAGCCGTTCACCAAGGTGCTCGACGAGCGTAACGCGCCGTTCTACACATGGTTCGACGACGGCGAGCTCAACGCGTCGTACAACTGTCTCGACCGTCACGTCGAAGCGGGCCACGGCGAGCGCGTCGCGGTGATCTTCGAGGCCGACGACGGCACCGTCACCCGCGTCACCTATGCCGATCTCCTCGCACGCGTGTCGCGCTTCGCCAATGCGCTGAAGAAACGCGGGATCGGCAAGGGCGATCGCGTCGTCATCTATATCCCGATGTCGATCGAAGGCATCGTCGCGATGCAGGCGTGTGCGCGTATCGGCGCGACGCACTCGGTCGTGTTCGGCGGCTTCTCCGCGAAATCGCTCAATGAGCGGCTCGTCGACGTCGGCGCGGTCGCGCTGATCACCGCCGACGAACAGGCGCGCGGCGGCAAGACGCTGCCGCTCAAGAGCATCGCCGACGAGGCGATCGCGCTGGGCGGCTGCGAAGCGGTCAAGAGCGTGATCGTCTATCGTCGCACCGGCGGCAAGATCGACTGGCACGCGGGCCGCGACCTGTGGATGCACGAGCTGACCGACGGCGAATCCGACCGCTGCGAGCCGACCTGGGTCGGCGCCGAGCATCCGCTGTTCATCCTGTATACGTCGGGCTCGACCGGCAAGCCGAAGGGCGTGCAGCACAGCACGGGCGGCTACCTGCTGTGGGCCGCGCAGACGATGAAGTGGACCTTCGACTGGAAACCCGACGACGTGTTCTGGTGCACGGCCGACATCGGCTGGGTCACGGGCCATACGTACATCACGTACGGGCCGCTCGCGTGCGGCGGCACGCAGGTCGTGTTCGAGGGCGTGCCGACGTATCCGGACGCCGGGCGCTTCTGGAAGATGATCGGCGACCACAAGGTGACCGTGTTCTACACCGCGCCGACCGCGATCCGTTCGCTGATCAAGGCGGCCGAAGCCGACGACAAGGTTCATCCGAAGAGCTATGACCTATCGAGCCTGCGCATCATCGGCACGGTCGGCGAGCCGATCAATCCGGAAGCGTGGATGTGGTACCACAAGCACGTCGGCCACGAGCGCTGCCCGATCGTCGATACGTGGTGGCAGACCGAAACCGGCGGCCACATGATCACGCCGCTGCCGGGCGCGACGCCGACCGTGCCGGGTTCGTGCACGCTGCCGTTGCCGGGCATCATGGCCGCGGTGGTCGACGAGACGGGCCAGGACGTGCCGAACGGGCAAGGCGGGATTCTGGTCGTCAAGCGCCCGTGGCCCGCGATGATCCGCACGATCTGGGGCGATCCGGAGCGCTTCAAGAAGAGTTATTACCCGGAAGAACTCGGCGGCACGCTCTATCTGGCTGGCGACGGCACCGTGCGCGACAAGGAGACCGGCTACTTCACGATCATGGGCCGGATCGACGACGTGCTGAACGTGTCGGGCCACCGGCTGGGCACGATGGAGATCGAATCGGCGCTGGTGTCGCATGAACTCGTGGCGGAGGCGGCGGTGGTCGGCCGCCCGGACGACACGACGGGCGAGGCGGTCGTGGCGTTCGTGGTGTTGAAGCGTTCGCGCCCGGAAGGCGACGAAGCGGCGGCGCTCGCGAAGGCGCTGCGCGACTGGGTCGGCAAGCAGATCGGGCCGATCGCGAAGCCGAAGGACATCCGCTTCGGCGACAACCTGCCGAAGACGCGCTCGGGCAAGATCATGCGGCGCCTCTTGCGCTCGCTCGCGAAGGGCGAGGCGATCACGCAGGATACGTCCACGCTCGAGAATCCGGCCATCCTCGAGCAGCTCACCGAAGTGCGCTGAGCGCCTGCCGGTTGCGCGTCACGCGCACGAGCCCCTGCGCGGCAATCCCGATTGCCCGCGCAGGGGCTTTTTGCTACATAACGGCATGACCGTTCCGACCCGTTCGGCGCCTGCTGCGCCACCTCCCGTTCCCGCGCCGCTCGCGCGTGCGCACGCACGCTACTGGCGCTTCAACGTCGCGCTGATCGCGGTGCTGATGGTGATCGGTTTCGCGGTGTCGTTCATCGTGCCGTTCTTCGGGCCCGCGCTCGCCGGGGTTCGCTTCGCCGGCTTCAGCCTGCCGTTCTATGTCGGCGCACAGGGCGCGATTCTCGTGTACCTCGTGCTGATCGTCGTCTACATCGGGCTGATGCAGCGCGCGGACCGCACGCTGCGCCGCGCGTACGACGAGCATGCGGCGCGCGCCGGCCATGCGAACGGCGGGCGCTGATTCATGCTGACACATCGACTGATACGCGCTTACGCGCTCTACACGCTCGGGTTTCTCGGTTTCGTGCTGCTGATGTGGCGGATCGAGCGCGCGACGGGCTCGGGCGTGTGGATCGGCTACGTGTTCCTGTTCGTGCCGATCGCCGTGTACGCGGTGATCGGGTTGTTGTCGCGCACGTCCGATCTCGTCGAGTACTACGTGGCCGGGCGGCGCGTGCCGTCCGCGTTCAACGGGATGGCGACGGCGGCCGACTGGCTGTCGGCCGCGTCGTTCATCGGCCTGGCCGGCTCGCTCTACGCGACCGGTTACGACGCACTCGCGTACGTGATGGGCTGGACGGGCGGGTTCTGCCTCGTCGCGTTCCTGCTCGCGCCGTATGTGCGCAAGCTCGCGCGCTACACGATTCCCGATTTTCTCGGCACGCGCTTTTCCAGCACGGCCGTGCGCGCGCTCGCGGCCGGCGCGGCGATCCTGTGTTCGTTCGTGTACCTGGTCGCGCAGATCCAGGGGATCGGCCTGATCGCGACGCGCTTCATCGGGGTCGATTTCGCGATCGGCATCTTCTGCGGGCTCGCGGGCATTCTCGTGTGCTCGTTTCTCGGCGGGATGCGCGCGGTCACGTGGACCCAGGTCGCGCAGTACATCATCCTGATCAGCGCGATCCTGATTCCGGTGTCGCTGATCGCGATGAAGAACGGGCTCGGCCCCGTGCCGCAGTTCAATTACGGCAAGCTGATGGAGCGCGTCGCGGCGCGCGAGGCGCAGGTGCGCGACGCGCGCGACGAGCAGCAGGTGCGCGATGCATACCGCCGGCAAGCCGCGGCCATCCAGACGCGGCTCGACCGGTTGCCGGCGTCCTATGCGGACGCGCGCCGGCATCTCGTCGACCAGCTTGCGGACCTGCGGCGCCACAACGGGCCGCTGCGCGAGATCAGCCGGCGCGAGCGCGAGCTGGCCGATTTCCCGCGCGATCCGGCGGCGGCGCGCGTGGCGTGGACGCAGGCGCGTGACGACCTGCTCGCGCGTGCCGAGCCGCCCGTGCCGATGCACGAGCCGTTTCCGGCCGCGAGCGAAGACGAACGCAAGCCGCGCGAGCGGAATTTCCTCGCGCTGCTGCTGTGCCTGTCGCTCGGTACGGCGAGCCTGCCGCACATCCTGACGCGCTACAACACGACCACGTCGGTTGCGTCGGCACGGCGCTCGGTCGGCTGGACGCTGTTCTTCATCGCGCTGTTCTACCTGAGCGTGCCGGTGCTCGCGGTGCTGATCAAGTACGAGCTCCTCGCGAATCTCGTCGGGCGGCCATTCGCCGAATTGCCGGGGTGGGTCACGCAGTGGCATCACTTCGAGCCCGACCTGATCAGCGTCGTCGAGGTGATTCGCGACGGCATCGTGCACTGGTCGGAAATCCAGATGCAGCCGGACATGGTCGTGCTGGCCGCGCCGGAAATCGCGGGGCTGCCGTACGTGGTGTCGGGGCTGATCGCGGCCGGTGCGCTGGCCGCGGCGCTGTCGACCGCGGACGGGCTGCTGCTGACGATCGCGAATGCACTGTCGCACGACGTCTACTACTGCATGGTCGCGCCCGATGCGTCGAGCCAGCGGCGCGTGACGATCTCGAAGGTGCTGCTGCTCGGGGTGGCGCTGTTCGCGTCGTATGTCGCGTCGCTCAATACCGGGAAGATTCTGTTTCTGGTCGGCGCCGCGTTTTCGCTGGCGGCGTCGAGCTTCTTTCCGGTGCTGGTGCTGGGGGTGTTCTGGAAGCGCACGACGACGCGTGGCGCGATTGCCGGGATGGTGACGGGGTTGGCGGTGTGCGTGTACTACATCGTGTCGACGTATCCGTTCTTCACGCAACTGACCGGGTTCGCCGGGCGCACGTGGTTCGGGATCGAGCCGATCAGTTCAGGCGTATTCGGGGTGCCGGCGGGGTTTGCGGTGGCGATCGTGGTGAGTCTGTGCGACAGGCGGCCGGATGAGTATACGCGGGCGTTGGTGGATTACATTCGGCATCCGTGAGGGGGCGGGGCGATGTATGGCGTGTCGGCGGTCCCAAAATGAAAAGCCCCTGATTCCTAGGGAAATCAGGGGCCTCACGTATTCTGGCGGAGAGAGGGGGATTCGAACCCCCGATAGGCGATTAACCTATACACGCTTTCCAGGCGTGCGACTTAAACCACTCATCCATCTCTCCGGAAGACCGAGAGTATAGCAAACTCTGGCGGCAGCCCGCCACTCCCTTCCGCGCCTGTCGGAAAATCGTCGATCCATACCGAGCGCGCGTCGCCCTGCGTCAGATCGTGACGACCCGTACGACCTGTTCGCTACATCGGACACGGAACGTCCCGGTTCGAAAGAATGTGAACGGTTGAGTCCGTTCGGACGCTTCGCAAAAAGGATTCTAAATCCTGTCAAAAAGCCGTCACCAAGCCGACAAATTTGTTATGCTCGCCGAAAATCAGACGGGCGGCACTCCCAGGACGGACCAGCGGGCGTGATTGTTCGCCGAACAACGAAGTCAAACAAAATCCTGAGAGTCATGCTGTGAATACAGCCGAATTGCTGCGCACGTTTGCGTCCGGGGTGGTCGATCAGAACAATCGGCCGGTTCGCATGAACTGGGGGGCCGCCCAGAAAACGCTCGAGCAGGTGCTTGCGCTCCAGTATGCCGATATCCGCGAAGGGTTGATGACGGGCATCGAGGGGCATCTGACCTGCGTGTCAGCGCGGGCCGATCTTCCGATCCGCGGCTTCATCGGGCTGCCGGTCTCCGTCGAGATGACGACCGATCGCGGGCGTCTCCATACCATCAACGGCATTGTCACCGACGTTCGCACCGGCCAATCGGACGGTTCACTGACCTGCTACCAGCTGACGATTCGCGACGTGCTGTCCGTGATGGAGCGGCGCACCAATTCGCGGTTGTTTCGGTCCAAGAGCCTCCCCGACATCCTGGGTGTGCTGCTTCAGGAATGGCGCCAGCGCAGCTCGGCGCTCGCGGGCGCATTCGAATTCGATCTGTCCGGTCTGCAAGCCGAGCGTTACCCCGCGCGGGAACTCACGCGGCAGGTCAACGAGTCGGACGCGCATTTCATTCGGCGCCTGTTGCGACGGGAGGGAGCGACCGTATTCGTCAAGGCGGGCAAGACCGGGGAGCGGGCTAGCGGCAATGCGCACGACACGCCGGTGCATACGCTCGTCTTTGCCGACGACTCGATGAAGTTGCCGCAGACGGCCGCCGGCACCATCCGCTACCACCGTGACGCCGCCACCGAAGAGCGCGACTCGATCACGCTGTGGGCGACGAGCCGCCGGTTGATTCCGGGCAAGATCGTCCGGCCGACGTGGGACTACAAGAGCGGCCGGATGTCCCAAACCGAGCAGGCGACGATCGTCGATCAGGGCGACAGTGGCAACGACCTCGGGCATTTGCTGGCCGACGTCGTGATCGATATCCCGCACGCCGGGGATTCGTCGTCCGATCTCGACCGGATCGGCAAGGACCGGATGCTGGCGCATGAACTGCGCGCCGAATCCGTCGACGGCGTGAGCAACGTGCGTGATCTGGCCGTCGGTCACTGGTTTGCGCTCGCGGAGCATCCGCAACTCGACACGTTGCCGGCCGAACAGCGGCAGTTTGTCGTCACGTCGCTTCATCATCGCGTGCGAAACAACCTGCCGAAGGAACTGAACGAGCGCGCGCAATCGCTGTTCGCCGCAAGCCGCGTGCTGTTCAACGCGGTGCCGACCGACGTGAGCGGCAAGCCGGGCGACGAAAGCGACAGGCGCTACGAGAACACGTTCTCGTGCGTGCGGCGCGGCGTGCCGCTGACGCCTGCCTACGATCCGCACGTCGACCTGCCGCCCGTGCATCCGATGACGGCCGTCGTCGTCGGGCCGGAGGGCGAGGAGGTGTTCTGCGATGAAATGGGCCGCATCCGGGTGCGGATCCAGGGGCTGAGCGCGGACGATCATGCACACGCACAGGGTGCCGGCACGAGTGGCACGCCGTCCGACAGCGCGCCGGTGCGCGTCGCCTGCGCGCTCGCCGGGCCGAGTTTCGGCGCGAATACGTTGCCGCGCGTCGGCATGGAAGTGCTGATCGGCCATATCGGCGGCGATCCGGACCGGCTCGTCGTGATGGGTGTGCTGGCCAATGGGCCGAACATGCCGGCGACCTTCAGTCATACCGGCGCGCTGCCGGGCAACCGCTATCTTTCCGGCACGAAGACGAAGGAAATCAAGGGGCAGCGGTACAACCAGATCCGCTTCGACGATACGCCCGGGCAGATCAGCAGTCAGTTGGCGAGCGAGCATGCGTACAGTCAGCTGAACCTCGGCTATCTGACGCAGCCGCGCGACAACGGGCAGGGGGCGGCGCGCGGCGAAGGCGCGGAATTGCGCAGCGATGCGCACGTGGCGATTCGAAGCGGCAAGGCGATGCTGATTTCGGCCTGGGAGCGGCTGCGCGCCAGTGACGGCCACCTCGCGCGGGACGAGTATCTGCAGCTGATGCAGGAATGCGTCGAACTGTTCAAGAGTCTCGGCGACTATGCGGCCCGGCATCAGGGCGTCGCGCCCGACACGCAGCCGCACGATGCACTCATGACCACGGTGAAAGGCTGGCCGAATGGCGAGGCGTCCGGCGGCGGTGAGTCGTCAGGCGCGTCGATGGCCGCGATCGGCATCACCGCACCGGCCGGCATCAGCATGGCGACGCCGAAGACCGTGACGACCCATGCGGGCGGCAACGTCGATGTCGTCGCGCAGAACCACCTGCAGTACACGAGCGGGCAGCGGATCAACCTGCAGGCCGGGCACGGTGTCGCGATGTTTGCGCACAGCGAAGGCGTGTCGGCAATCGCCAACCGGGGGAAAGTTGCGCTGCAGAGCCAGAACGACGACACGCAGATCGATTCGGCGAAGAACATCCAGATGACGGCGGGCGGCGGCAAGCTCGCGGGCATGGCCAGCGAGCAGGTCGTGTTCGTGACGTCGGGCGGCGCGTATCTGAAGCTGCATGGCGGCGATATCGAGCTCGGGTGTCCGGGGAGTTTTACCGTCAAGTCCGCGTCGCATACGTGGGCCGGGCCGGCGAGCATGAGCGCCGACTTTCCGAAGTTCGACCAAGGCTCGCTGGGGCGCGTGCCGAAGCTGGTACGCGCCACGGACGGGCAGCCGGTCGAGGGCATGGAAGCCGAGGTGCGAAAGGCGTCGGGCGAATTGATCAAGGGGAAGACCGACGCGCAAGGCAAGCTGGCGCCGGTCAGCAGCGATCAGTTCGAACAATTGGCGGTTCGCTTTTTCAAGTCCAGAACCTGAGCTGAGTCTTCAAGAAAAACAACATGTTCAACTACAACTTTGCGCAGAACCCGGGCGGGCAACCGTCGACGGACGACCCGTCGCAGACTTCGGTGGGCGGTGGACTGGGGACGACACTGTTCAACCGCAACGACCTCGAGTGCGTGATGCAGATGCCGTTGCCGGGCGTCGTCATTTTCGTGCACGGGGTGAATTCGGAAGGGGAATGGTTCAAGGACGCCGAGAAGGGGTTGTGTGCCGGATTGAACCGGCGCATGGGGCGTTATGACGATCAACTGTTCCATTGGGGGCCGGTGGCCGGGCAGATGACGCCGGTCAGCTATATCGAAAGCCTGACGCCAGACGGTTTCCTGAATCCGGACATGTCGTCGAAGACGTACATCAAGCCCGATCCGTCCTTTTCGCCCGTCATCCACTTTCGGTGGGGCTATGCCGCGAACGCGGAAGAGCTGAAGGAGTATGGCGACAAGATCATGCTCAACGAAAAGAATTACTGGGGCGGTGGCCCGTTCGCGGGCGGGTGTACGAGTTTGCCGGATCTGTGGAACGACGGGTTGAACGATCGGCTTTTCCTGTGGCTGACCGTCCAGCACATGAATGGCATCGGCAATCGAAAAATCTACTCCACGCCACCGCGCACTTACGGTGTGCTTGGCGCGCTGCGGCTTGCACGCCTGGTCGAGTCGATCCGCAAGCGACAGGCCGACGCGCCGATCACGATCGTGTGCCACAGCCAGGGAAACATGATCGGCCTTGCCGCTGCATTCCTTGGAGACCGCTTGCCCGAGGTGACGGATCAATGGGGCAAGAAAGGGCGCTGCGTCGCCGATACCTATGTTCTCGCCAATCCCCCGTACAGTCTCGTCGAGGCCAACATGACCGACTCGTGGGCCCAGCGCGGGGTGCGCGACAAGAACGGGCACGTGGGGCGCGAGACCTATGTCGCGCGCAAGGAAACGCTGAGGGAGTACTTCGATATCCTGCGTGCCCGGGCCGAGCTCGAGATGCCTGCGGAGGATCTGGATCGCGCAATGGAAAACGCAAGACCGTCGAAGAACGGCGGCAAACCGTATAGTGCAGCCAAGGACCGCGAGGCGCACGGGTTGTACCAGAAAAACACGTACGGCAGAGTGACGCTGTACTGTTGCCCGCACGATCAGGTCATTTCGGCCTTGACCGTTCAGGGAATCGGCTGGCGCGGGATGAGTGTCGACGAGATCAGTGCGACGAACGGGTGGGGTGTTTTCTCGCAGCGCGTGTTCGCGTCGAATTTCGAGGTGGGCGGAGAGAACAAGCTCTATCGGTATTGGCAGGATGACTGGCGCAAGGACAAGAACCAGAAGGAGGGTTTCTGGTATCCGCCGTCACCACCTGCACGGTATGGTCTTGGACGAGGCACGCATTCCAATGAAGGGTGGATCGCGAAGTTTTTCACGATTGCAACGAGCCCGGCTCTTTACCTGTTCAATTTGACTAACATGGCGGTCAATGCCGATCCGCCGAAAGACTGGGAAATCCCGATTACGGCACCGATGCTCGACAAGGAGACCCGCTTCCTTCCGCAGGCGTTGCGCTACGACAAACCGTCGGGCGCTTGCGATGCGCAGGGGAAACCGATTGAGGAAGGGCGCTTCAACGAGAGTTACGATCCGCCGTCGGCTGCGCGCGATGCCAAGAAGGAGAGCAAGCGCGATGACGATCCGTACGACAACTTCGACGCGAAGTCGGAAAAATTCAAGACTGAGGGTGATGCGCTGAAAGCACTGGGCGATGCGGCGTCCGAGGCTGCGCAGCGGTATGAGGATCATTCGATTCTTCGCATGGAAGCGCGGAGATCCGGAAATCGTCGCTGGGTCGACAAGGATGGAAATGTGGTCGGGGAGGACAATCCGGAGTCAGCGAGTGCTGACTATACGGAATGGCGGAACAAGGAGATATTTCAGATTCTGAACGGCGGGGACAAGAATAACCCCACCAACCATTCGACCATCATGACCAACAAGGACCATGCTGAAAAGGCGTTGGCTTATGATGTTGCAATTGGGCTTTGTTATCTGACGGAGCTTGATTTTTATAAGCTTCGCATTGAGGCTGACTGGAGGTTTGTCGGGGGTCTCGATGATAGTAATCCGAGTCAGAAATTTTCTGAATATATCGTGTACGGAAAGTACAAAGAAGATTTTCTTCAGAATTGGGTGAAGAAGGACAAGGATGCAATGATGCCGCCCAAGATAAATGATGAGCGAGACGGAGGATTTTTCCTGAAGATTGGGGGTATTCTGTGAGGACGATCATTGCCACATGGCCTCGTCGTATAGGATTGGCATGCGCTGTGATGGTCATCACCTCGCTCGTTTCTCTGGTGCTGGCGATTTCAACTGGTGATTCGACTGGCTGGTTATTAAATTTGGGGGAGCTGATGAAGCGACTGGTGTTGTTGCCGGGACTTTTGGCAATTGTGGTGTTGGCGTTGGCAAGCGTCCTTGTGGCACCGAAAGCGACCGCCGCGCCGGCAGCGGGAACGGCTTTCGCAGGTGCGGAAGCAGCGCCGTCTAAACCCTTTGTGGCGCAGGTGGTGGGCCTTGAGTGGATGAATCCGCTGCAGCGACGAGATTATCCGACGGAGTGGCAACTGTTGTGGACGCTGGGTTTGGCGAAGCCAAATAAAAACGACGATATGGTTCGGACAAACCCAAAGAAATATTCGACATTACAGGCAATTTCTATTGTGGCCGACGGGCAGTGGGGTAGTGAGTCGTTCGTTGGTTTTTACAAGAAATATGTTAGAAAATTGCTGGTGCTTTTTCGTACTCGATATGTGACTAGTTCCAGTTATTTTTATACGATAAAGTCTGACAATAAAAGTGAATGGCGCGAATTGGCAGGTATTCACGTCGAACTCGCCATTCCGAAGGGGCGGTTGGATCCGGTACTCGCCGGCTCATTTCTGCGTGACGAAATGGTCAACGCTTATGAGATTGGAAATCCGTCCGCCAAAAATTTATGGAGCCACGACACACCGCCGGACGTGCACGTGACATCGGGGCAGGGGAATGCCGGCTTCACGTCGCTGAACGCGGCGCTGGACTATCTGGCCGCCCACCCCGACAAAAGCGCGTGGGTGATGAACTGGGATGCACCGAGTTTCCCGCCGAACGACGAACAGATCAACGAGAACATGGTGGTGCTGTTCCTCGCCGGCCCCGACCTGAAGACCGAGCGTGAGCCGCTGGCCTGGATCGGCAAGGCTGCACGAAGCAACGTCAAGGATTTCGAGGTAAAGCAAGGCGCGAGCCGTGCGGTGCAGGCATGGAAGTCGACGATCGATACGGCGGCGAGTAATGCTGGCGTGCCAGTGTCGTCGTTGAATTACATCGTGCACGACGCGGGCAAGGGCAGCGATGCTGCATCGACACGCATTGCCTCACTGTCGCAGACGCTGACAGAAGTTCTTCCGGAATACGATTTCCGCACGCAGACCTTCAATACATCGGCGTTGCTCGGTGACATGGGTGCCGGCGCGGCGCTGACCGATGTGGCGCTGGCGATCGGCCGCGCGAATCACCTCGGTGGAAATGTGCTCGTAGCCGGAACGACCGACGCGGAGCATCCGACGGCCGTGGTGGTGGTTGCGCCGTCGAAGCTGACACCGATAGATCCCGGCAAGGACTGGTTCCGCGCACGTGGTGAGAACAACGCGTACTTGCCGTGGTGGGGGCGCCGTCACGACGCGCGTCCGGCTCCGCAAGGCTATTCGGAATAAGGAACACGCATGCGCGGAATCATTCGGGTCGGCGACGCAACGAGCCACGGCGGTCAGGTCGTGACCGGCAGCGCGGTCAGCGAAGTGATGGGGCGGCCGGTCGCGCGGCTCGGTGATACGTGTGTCTGCCCGATCACGGGCCATCAGGCCTGCTTTATCGCCGAAGGCGATCCGCAGGTCATCGTCGACGGGAAGCCGGCCGCATTCGATGGTCACAAGACATCGTGTGGCGCGACGCTGATTTCGAGTCTGGCGTCGTCCGGACGGGAATGAATTATCGGACCAGCGCTCGGGATTGGTCGGCTCGATCGGGAATATTCATGCACTGCTTCAAGCTTGCCAGACGCTTCGGGTGCGTCTCGATGGTCATGGCAACACTCTTGTCGTTCCCGCCGTTGCGGGCCGAGACGAGCACCACATCGGCGCAATCTGTCGAAGGTGCATCTGCCGCGCCATTTCTTGCTCAAGTTGTCGGACTTGAATGGCTCAATCCGCTGCAGCGTCGTGACTATCCGACCGAGTGGCAATTGCTGTGGACGCTCGGGTTGGTGAAACCGAACGCCAACGACGACATGGTGCGGACAAACCCCAAAAAATACTCGACCTTGCAGGCGGTTTCCATCGTTGCGAATGGTAACTGGGGAAGTGAGACGTTTTCCGGGTTCTATGAAAAGTACGTCAACAAACTCCTTGTGTTGTTTCGAACGCGCTACGTGATGAACCCCGATTATTTTTACACCGTCAGCTCGAAGTACAAGCGGGAGTGGCGTGAACTGGCCGGGGTGCGTGTCGAACTCGCTCTTCCTGCCGACCGTCTCGATCCTGAAGCTGCCGGCGCGTACTTGCGCGACGAAATGGTAAGTACGTACGAAATCGGCAACCCCTCCGCAAAAAATCTATGGAGCAGCGATACGCCGCCCGATGTGCGCGTGACGTCGGGTCACGGCAATGCCGGCTTCACGTCGCTGAACGCCGCGCTGGACTATCTGGCCGCGCATCCCGACAAAAGCGTGTGGGTGATGAACTGGGACGCGCCAGGTTTTCCCCCGCAGGACGAACAGATCAACGAGAACATGGTGGTGCTGTTCCTCGCCGGCCCGGCTCTGAAGACCGAGCGCGAACCGCTGGCATGGATCGGCAAGGCGGCGCAAGGCAACGTCGAGGATTTCGACGCGAAGCAGGGCGGCAGCCGGGGAGGGCAGGCATGGAAGTCGACGATCGATGCGGCGGCAGGCAATGCGGGCGTCGCTGTCTCGTCGCTGAACTATGTTATTCACGATGCGGGCAAGGGCAGCGCTGCCGCGTCGGCAAGGGCCGCGTCGCTTTCGCAAGGGCTCGCGCAAGCCGTGCCGGAAAGCGACCTCCGCGACGCGACCTTCAACACGTCGGCACTGCTCGGTGACATGGGCGCCGGCGCGGCGCTGACCGATGTGGCGTTGGCGATCGGCCGCGCAAACCATCTCGGCGGAAACGTGCTCGTGGCGGGGACGACCGACGCGGAGCATCCGACGGCCGTGGTGGTGGTTGCGCCGTCGAAGCTGACACCGATCGATCCCGGCAAGGACTGGTTTCGCGCACGCGGGGAGAACAACGCGTACTTGCCGTGGTGGGGCCGCCGTCACGATGCGCGCCCGGCGTCGCAAGGCTATTCGTACTAGGGCGCGACGCAAGGGCTCGCGTTAAGCGATCTGTAACAATCAGCGGAATGGTGAACGCTTAATTCTTTCAAAATACTTTCCGCTTCTCTTTGCCGACGTGCCCCGAGGAACCCGGATTCGTGCTCCATCAAGGCACTTGTCCTGACGTTGCCGGAGGCAACATCGGAATCCCCATCGCATACATTGCAAAATGTATTGAAATGGAAAGGATGGCCTGGCTTGACGCGCCGCATCGTCGCCCCAGCCATGTCGACTACCGCGCGGCGCTCGGCGCGCTGAAGCAATCGCTCGGCTTTTTCCCGCGCCGGACCGAGGAACTCGCCGCGAAGGTTCGCCATGCGGAAGAGAACCTTGTGGTCGTGCTCGCGGCGCTGAGCGCGGTGTCGGACGTCGTGCGGGCGCCGGACGACGCGGGCGTCGAGCGCACGCTGTTCGATCGCCGCAACATCGTCGGGCAGGCCGTCCAGCAGATCCGGATGCAGCCGGCGCAACTGCGCGGGCTCGACGAGCGCGTGACCGATCTGCTGTCGCGCGCCGATCACCTGATGAACGTCGTGCTGCCGGCGGCGCTGGCCGCGCGGCCGCCGCGCTGAGGGAACGATGCGACCGCGCGCTTCGGTGCGCGTGGTCTCATGTCGGGCTTTACGGTTTCGCGCGGATGGCCCCGACTCTGCTATCTTCCCGGCATCTCACCGCTTTCCCGCCGATTCCCCATGACCGACCGCATCGTCGCCGCCTTCGATTTCGACGGCACCATCACGACCACCGACAGCTTCCGCCATTTCGTCCGCCAGGCGGTCGGCACGCCGCGATTCGCGTGGGCCGGGCTGCGCGCGCTGCCGTGGATCTTCGCGATGAAAGCCGGGCTGCTGTCGCGCGGCGACGCGAAGGCGAAGTTCGCGTCGTTCGCGTTCGGGCCGATCCGCGAAGACGCGCTCGATGCACACGCGCGCACGTTCGTCGACAGTTATCTGCCGAGCCTCGTGCGTCCGGAAATGCTCGAACGCATTCGCGAACATCGCGCGCGCGGGCATGAAGTCGTGCTGGTCAGCGCGTCGCCGTCGCTGTATCTGGAGAAGTGGGCGAAGACGGTCGGCTTCGACGCGGTGCTCTCGACGCGGCTCGCGTTCGAGCGCGGTGTCTTCGCCGGGCGGCTCGACGGCGAGAATTGCTGGGGGCCGCAGAAGGTCGTGCGGTTGCGCGGATGGTGGGGCAACCGGCCGCCGAAGCAGTTGTTCGTGTACGGCGACAGCCGCGGCGACAAGGAAATGGCCGAGCTCGCGAACTGGTCGTGGATTCGCGGGCAGGGGCCGATGCCGCCGATCGGCGATTGACCCCGGCGCTGACGCCGCGCTGACGCCCCACGCTGCCCGCGTTACGCGTCGGCCTGCGCGTCGCGCGTGCCGCGAGACGGACGATAGGCGCCCCAGCGATTCGCGCGGGCGAACGTGCCGACATCGTTGAAGCGCACGCCGACTTCGCGCAGCGCCGCATGCGCGGTGCGCGCGGTCAGCTGCCGGATGTAGAACGGGTCGCGCACCACGAAGTGATGGATCGCGTGCGTGCTGCCGAAATTGAAGCAGAACAACTGAAACGGCAGCATCCACCACGGGTTCAGCACCTGCGTCTGCTGGATCACGTTGCGCGAATCGATGTCGCCGAAGTAATGCATGTTCGAGCTGACGAAGTTGATGCAGAAGCTGCGCAGGAAGTTCGGCCCGAGCCACACCACCGCGAGGAAATCGACGACGCTCATCACGCGTTCGACGACGGCCGGCACCGTCACCGCGTAGCCGAACCCATGCAGTGCGAACAGGCCGACGTGATAGACGATGAACGCGTGCCACAGCGTGTAGTACAGGTGACCGATCGGCATGTACGACGACAGCTGCTCGACGCGCAGTTGCAGGCGCTCGGACGGATCCTGCACCGGCTGCGCGGCCACGTACTGCTTCACCTTGCGACGCATCGCGGCCGGCCGCAGCACGACGGCGAGCATGCCGTCCGCGATCATCAGCGCGCGCTTCATGCCCCAGCGCTCCCCGTTGGTGATGCCGAATTCCTCGAGATCCGATTCGCCGCCCGATACCTTGTGGTGATGCAGGTGCATGCGCCGCCGCGTCCACGGGTTGATCGTGCCGGGCCGCGTGAGCCAGCACAGCGCCATCATCAGGTGATACGCCCACGGTGTCTTCTTGAAGTACATCAGGTGGATCAGGTCGTGCTCGAGCTCGTGGATCAACGACGTGACGAACGCGGCGAGCGGCAGCGCGACGTACCACGCGATCGCGCCGCGCGCATACAGCCACGCGATCGCGAGCATCGCGCCGACCGACACGACCATCACGGTCGCGCCGACGAGGTTCTGGTTGTCGAGCAGCGGAAACCGCGCGCGGATCGCGTCGCTCGCGGCGTTGACTTCGCGGCGGACGTACGCGACCTTGTCTGCGTCGTGGCGAAAGGCGGTTCGTGCGGGGTGGCTCATCGACCGGGATCCATGCGGAAGGAGTGGGGCGCAATGCCGATGCGACAAGCATAGGCGCGTGCCGGAGCGCGTGCGAGGGCCGCCGGTGCCAATCGTGGTGTCATTTCGGGCCACGTTGGCCGGCGGGCGCGCACCCGACGGATGTCGGCGCGCTAGAGTGCCGGCAAGGTGTCATGGCGGGCCAGCGACGCTACAATCCGCCGAAACCGCCCGGAGTGAGCCGCATGGTCCCGTCCGTTCCGGATGCCGCGCGCCAGTTGAACAAGGCGACGGTATCGTCCGCGTATGCGCTGTTCATGCTGATGCTGGCCGAGGAGCGCGGCATCGACGGCGGCCGCATCCTCGCCGGCTCGGGCGTCGAGCGTGACCGGCTCGCGCAGCCCGATGCGCGCATCACGCCGCTGCAGCAGGCGGCGATCGTGTTCAACCTGCTCGACGCGACCGACGATCCGTCGATCGCGATCGAGATCGGGCTGCGCAGCAGCCTGACGAAAGCGGGGCTGATCGGCTTCGGGCTGATGAGCTGCGCGACGCTCGGCGAGGCGATCGCGCTCGGCATCCGTTACCTGCCGACGCGCGTGCCGTTCTTCTCGGTGCGGCTCGCGCGGCTCGACGGCATCGTCGACATCGACGTGCGCGAAGCGTTTCCGCTCGGCCGGCTGCGCCAGTTCGCGGTGGAAAACTTTCTGGTCGAGACCGCGATCCTGTTCAATTCGCTGCTGTATCCGACGCCGGGGCGCACGCTGCAGTCGCGTGCCGAACTGCATTTCGAATGGCCGGAGCCGCCGTGGTTCGAGCGCTATCGCGCGCGCCTGCCGCGCTGCCATTTCGACGCGAGCGCGAACCGCATCCGCTGCGACGCCGCGCTGCTCGACGAGCCGATCGGCACCGCGAACGCGCAGACCGCGCAGATGATCGTCCAGCAGTGCGAGGCCGAACTCGCGCGGCTCGGCTACGCGGAAAGCATCGTCGAGCGCGTGCGCAACCTGCTGATCTGCGGCGAGGGCGGCTATCCGTCGGTCGACGATATCGCGCGCGAGCTGCATGTGTCGGCGCGCACGCTCAAGCGCAAGCTGGCCGAATACGGCGCGACCTATTCGGCGCTGCTCGACGAGATCCGGCTGCGCGACGCGCTGCGGCTGCTCGAAGGCACGCGGCTGCCGGTCGACGAGATCGCGGCGCGCGTCGGCTATACCGACCGCGCCAATTTCACGCGCGCGTTCAAGCGCTGGACGGGCGTGGCGCCGAGCGAGCGGCGCTGAACGCGCCGAACGGCGCGCCCGCATCGGCGTGCCGGTTCCCGCGCGGGCGCGGATGCTTCTTCAAACCTTCAGACGTTCAAACGATCGCGATCCAGTTCGCGCCGCGGCCGCCCGGCACGCGCGCGTGCAGCGACAGCGTGCCGTCGTCCGGCGCGATCGCATACACCGCGACGTGTTCCGACTGTTCGCCGCAGGCGACCAGCCAGCATCCCGACGGATCGATCGCGAAGCCGCGCGGCTGGGTCTCGGTGGGCGTCGCGTGGGTGGGCACGAATGTGCCATCTTCGTCGAGGCGATAGCCGAGCAACTGGCTCGACGTGCGCTCGCTGACGTACGCAAAACGTTCGTCGGGCGTCAGGTGCAGATCGGCGGCCCACACGGACGGCTCGGCGGGGGCGGGCGGGCGCGCATGGCCTTGCGCGAGTTCGGCGACGGCCGGATGGCGCGCGCTCACGTGCGGGTCGCCGAGCCGGCCGGTGTCGGTGTCCCGCGCGAAGGTCGCAAGCGTCGCCTGGAATTCGCTGACGACGACCAGCGTGCGGCCGTCATCCGCGAACCGCAGGTGACGCGGGCCGAAGCCGGCGGGCACGCGCGTTTCGCCGTGTTCGACCGCGCGCAGGCCCGTGGCGCCTTCGACCAGCGCGAAACCGAACACGCGGTCCGAGCCGAGCGAGCTGACGTACGCGAAGCGGTTGTCCGGCGACACGATCACCGCATGCGCGTTCGCGATGCCGCCGGCGACCTGCAGCGGCGTGCCGTCGCCGTCGCGCACGCGCGCGGCGTCGTAGACGCTCAGCGAATTCCCGCCGTACGACGCGCCGAGCAGCCAGCGGCCGCTTTGATCGAGCGACAGGTACGCATGGCTCGCGTCGATCGCGGTCGTGCCGATGCGTGCGAGCGCGCCCGTGGCGGCGGCGACGCGGAACGCGACGATCATCGGCTGCGCGCCGCGCGTCGCGACGTAGAGCCGCGCGCGGTCGGCCTGCACCGCGATCGGCATCGCGGCGTCGGCCGCCGGATAGCGGGCGAGCGGTGCGAGCGTGCCGTCGCCGGCGAGGGAGAACGTGGCGAGGTCGCCGTCGACGGCATTCGAGACGACGACGGTCAGGCGGTCAGTGTTCGGCATGGCGGAGCATCGGGGCGTGCGTGAAGGGTTCGTCGGCCGGCCGGCCGCGCGGCGGATCGCTGCGCCGGTGCGTGCGCGCGAACAGCGCGGCGACCGCGGCGACGAGCGAAGCGATCGCGAGCGCATACAGCCCGCCCGTGATCGAACCCGTATGTTGCTTCAGATAGCCGAAGGCCGTCGGCGCGACGAAGCCGCCGAGGTTGCCGACCGAGTTGATCAGCGCGATCACGGCCGCGGCCACGCGCGTGTCGAGATAGCCCTGCGGGATCGGCCAGAACAGCGACGCCGCCGCCTTGAAGCCGAGCGCGGCGAAGCAGACCGACGCGAACGACCACACCGGATTCGGCGACGTCGACGCGAACAGCCCGCACGCGGCGAGCACGAGCGCGAACGCGAGCCATCGCTGCGGATGCTTCCACTTCGACGACAGCACCGCGAAGCCGTACATCGCGCCGATCGCGATCATCCACGGAATCGTGTTGTACAGGCCGACCTGGAAATCGGTGAGGCCGCCCATCTTGCGGATGATGGTGGGCAGCCAGAACGTGGCCGCGTAGATCGTCAACTGGATCGAGAAGTACAGGAAGCAGAACAGCACGATCTGCGGATCGCGCAGCAGCGCGGTGGCGCGCACCGGCACGTTCGAGCGGACGTCGCGCGTCGCGCGCTCGTCGTCCAGCGCGTTCTGGAGGGCGGTGCGTTCGTCGGCCGTGAGCCACGTCGCGTCGCAGATGTGCGATTTCAGCAGCAGCCAGCTCGCGCCGCACAGCGCAACCGAGAACAGCCCTTCGATCAGGAACATCCATTGCCAGCCTGCGAGGCCGAAGCCGCGGATCGACAGCAGGGCGCCGGTGACTGGCCCGGACAGCACCGACGCGAACGCGGAGCCGCCGAGGAAGATCGCCATCGCCTTGCCGCGCTCCTGCGGCGGCAGCCATTGCGACAGGTACAGCACGACGCCGGGGAAGAAGCCGGCCTCGGCCGCGCCGAGCAGGAAGCGCAGCGCGTAGAACGACGTGTCGTTCCACACGAACGCCATCGCGGCCGCGACGATGCCCCAGGTCGCCATGATCCGCGCGAGCCAGACGCGGGCGCCGTAGCGCTGCATCAGCAGATTCGACGGCACTTCGAACAGCGCGTAGCCGACGAAGAACAGGCCGGCGCCGAGCCCGTACGCGGCCGCGCCGATGCCGATCGACGCTTCGAGGTGGCGATCGACGAAGCCGACGTTCACGCGGTCGATGTAGTTCGCGATGAACATGATCAGCACGAGCGGCAGCACGTGCCACTTCACTTTCGAGACGGCGGACGCGAGCGGATCGCGGCCGGGCAGGGCGGACGAGGGCGGGTTCAAGGGTGTCTCCGGTCGGGTGTCGGCGGGCGGAGCGGCAGCCCGCGGCGGCGTCTGGGTAGCGGTTATGTAGTATGTCGTCGTATGACATGGTACGCCGGAGTGCCCTCAAAGACGTCGCGGGTTTACCCGGGAATTTATCAAAAATTACCGAAATCTCGAGATGGAAAGCGCCTGTCTTCACATCTGATGACGTATGACATAAGGCAACATTGCACCGATCGCTGCTTCAAGGTCGGGCCGGCTGGGCGCGAGGCTCGCGGTCGAGGCGGTGCGTGAGCGCACGGCGTGTGGCCGGCGCCGGCGGAGAAAACCGGCCTCGACGGGGCGACGTTCGATATTCACGCGCTCCGTACGGTGTGCCCATACAGGAAGTCGTGCCGCCGATGAAGCGGCAGCGGCGTGATCGCGACGATCGACACGCAGTCGACCCGCAAGCCGTTTACCGGGAGCACGACTACGCTGTATCGAAAGGCGCGCTCGCGGTTGCGGCAAAATATCTGGCGCCGGAACTCGGCGTGCTCGCCACGCGAGAACGGCCGCGATTTCATGCCTTGACGATGGAGCAACGGATCATGCAGGACAACCAGTACGCGCGGCACGTGTTCGCGTTCAACGGCGACGCGGACGGCCTGTGCGCGCTTCAGCAGTTGCGGCTCGCCGAACGCGTGCACGGCACGCTCGTGACCGGCGTGAAGCGCGACATCACGCTGCTCGAGCGGATCGACGCGCGCGCGGGCGACCTCGTCACCGTGCTCGACGTGTCGCACGACCAGAACCGCGATGCCTGCGCGCGGCTGCTGCGGGCAGGCGCGACGGTCCGCTATTTCGACCATCACTTCGCGGGCGAACTGCCCGACGATCCGCGCTTTCACGCGCATATCGACACGGCGGCCGACGTCTGCACGAGCGCGATCGTGAACCGCTATCTCGGCGGCCGGCACGTGCGCTGGGCGATCGTCGCCGCTTATGGCGACGAACTGCCGGCGCTCGGCGATGCGCTCGCGCGCGAGCATGGAGTCGACGAAGCCGAGCGCTGCACCCTCGCCGAGCTGGGGCGCTACCTGAATTACAACGCATACGGCGAATGCGTCGGCGATCTGCATTTCGATCCGGCGGCGCTCGCGGATGCGATGTTGCCGTGGGCCGATCCAGTCGATTTCGTGCGCGAGACGGCCGTGTTCGCCGCGCTGCGCGACGGCTATCGCGACGACATGGCGCTCGCGTGCGCGCTCGCGCCGCTGCGTGAGGTGCCGGGCGCGACGCTGGTCCGGATGCCCGATCATCCGTGGGCGCGGCGCGCGACCGGCATGCTCGCGAACGAACGGATGCGCAATGCGCCGCATACGGCGCTCGCGGTGCTGTCGCCGCGCGCGGGCGGCGGGCTCGTCGTCAGCGTACGCGTGCCCGACGGCCGGCCGATCGGTGCGGACGAGTTCTGCCGCGGCTTCGCGACCGGCGGCGGGCGCAAGTGCGCAGGCGGCATCAACCATCTGCCGGAAGCCGAGTTCGACGCATTCGCCGAGCGCTTCGAGGCCGCGTTCCGGCTCGACTGATCCAACATCGATGCGCCGTGCGCCGGGCGGGCCATCGCGCGGCACGTGCATCGCGAAGCAGACCAGCCGGCCGCACAGGTGGCCACGGCAGGCTTTCCTGCGTTCGTCGATGCGCGGGGCAATGCGCCAGCGATGCGCCGGGCGCACGAACCGGTCGACGGACGACAGCCTCGCAAACATCACCTGCGTGCGGCCGGCACCGCAACCTTCATCGGGTCGGCGCCGCGTGTACGGCCGCGCACGGCGTCGCCGTGATGCGCTAGCCGTAACGGCCGGCGTCGACACCGCGCAGCGCAGCCGCGACAATACGCATCTCCTGTCCCTTTCGTCATCGAGATGCCCGTATCCGCCCAGTCGTCCGTTGCCCCAGCGATCGTATGGTTCCGCGACGATCTGCGCGTGACAGATCAGCCCGCACTGACGCGCGCGGTCGAATCGGGCCGGCCGCTCGTCTGCGTCTTCGTCGACGGCACGGACACGGGCGCCGGGCCCGCGCTCGGCGGCGCGGCGCGCTGGTGGCTGCACGGGTCGCTGGCCGGGCTCGACGCGGCGCTCGCGCGGCATGGCGGGCGCCTGCTGCTGTTGCGCGGCGACGCGCGGCGCGAGATCGAGCGCCTCGTTCGCGACACGGGCGCCGCGGCCGTGTACTGGAACCGCCGCTATCCGCAGCCACAGCGCGACGCCGATGCGGCGTTGAAGGCGTCGCTCAAGGCGCAGGGCGTGACGGTCGAAAGCAGCAACGGCAGCCTGCTGAACGAGCCCTGGGAGGTGCTGACGGGCAGCGGCGGCCCGTACCAGGTGTTCACCGCTTACTGGCGCGCGGCGCGCCGCGATCGCACGGTGGCCGCGCCGCTGCCGGCGCCCGAGCGGATCGCGTTCCATCCGTGGCCGAAGGCCGTGCGCGAGCGCGCGCTGTCGCTCGATGCGCTCGCATTGCGTCCGCATGCGCCGGACTGGGCCGGCGGCCTGCGCGAGGCGTGGCCGGCGCCCGACGAAGCCGGCGCGCACGCGCAGCTCGACACGTTTCTGACGACCTCGCTCGCCGGCTATGCGGACGCGCGCGATCGACCCGACCGCCCCGCGACGAGCCGGCTGTCGCCGTTCCTGCGCTTCGGCAACGTATCGCCGCGACAGGTGTGGCATGCGGTGCAGGGCGCCGCGAACGCGGGCGGCGCGGCGTATGCGATGCACGCCGACAAATTCCTGAGCGAGCTCGGCTGGCGCGAATTCAGCTACATGCTGCTGTATCACTTCCCGGCGCTCGCGACCGACAACTTCCGCGCGCAATTCGATGCGATGCCGTGGCGCGACGATCCCGCCGCGTTGCGTGCGTGGCAGCGCGGCCGGACCGGCTACCCGCTCGTCGACGCGGGCCTGCGCGAGCTGTGGACGACCGGCTGGATGCACAACCGCGTTCGAATGGTCGTCGCGTCGTTCCTGATCAAGCATCTGCTGATCGACTGGCGCGCGGGTGAAGCGTGGTTCCGGGACACGCTGGTCGATGCGGATCCCGCGAACAACGCGGCGAGCTGGCAATGGGTGGCCGGCTGCGGCGCCGACGCGGCGCCGTATTTCCGCATCTTCAATCCGGTCGCGCAGGGCCGGAAGTTCGACCCGGACGGCGCGTACGTACGGCGCTGGGTGCCCGAGCTCGCCGGCCTCGACAACACGTCGATCCATGCGCCGTGGGAAGCGTCGCCGCTGGAACTCGACGCGGCCGGCGTGCGGCTCGGCGTCGACTATCCGGCGCCGCTCGTCGAGCATGCGGCCGCGCGCGCCCGTGCGCTCGATGCGCTGGCCGCGTTGCCGAAGCGCCACTGACGATGCGCCGAGGTTTGCCGCATCAATTGCAGAACGCGACGTGCTCGAGCAGCGCGTACGCGACGCCCGAATCGAGGTAGGCCGCGCCGCACCACGCGACGAACGCGAGCATGCCGGCGGCCAGCGCCGCGCGAATCATGCCCATGCCGCAGTGCCCGATCCCGGGCGTGCGACGCGCGCGTCGTCGATCGGCAAGTGCAGCAGCGCCGCGAGCACGCCGAGCGCGATCGAGCCGATCCACAGCGGCAGGTACGAGTGCGTCGCATCGTACACGAGCGCGCCGAGCCATACACCGAAGAAACTGCCGAGCTGGTGCCCGAAGAACACGAAGCCGAACAGCGTCGCGATGTAGCGCACGCCGAACACCTGCGAGATCACGCCGTTCGTCAGCGGCACCGTGCCGAGCCATGTGAAACCCATCACGGCCGCGAACACGTAGACACTGGCGGGCGACAGCGGTGCGGCGACGAACGCGGCCATCGCGAGCGCGCGCACGAGGTACAGCACCGACAGTACGTACTTGCGCCGCAGCAGCCCGCCGAGATGGCCGCACGCGTAGGTGCCGGCCACATTCGTCAGCGCGATCAGCGCGAGCGCGACGCTCGCGTGGCGCGCCGGCAGCCCGTGGTCGAGCAGGTACGCGGGCAGGTGCGTCGCGATGAACGCGAGCTGGAAGCCGCACGCGAAGAAGCCCGCATTCAGCAGCCAGAAGCCGCGATGCGCGAACGCCTCGCGCACGGCTTCGCCGATCGACTGGTCGGAGCCGGCGGCGGCGGCCGCCTGCGCGGGCCGGTCGCGCAGCAACACGGCGAGCGGCGCGAGCAGCGCGGCGACGAGCGCCAGCGCGATGAACGCGTGCCGCCAGCCGATGCCGCCGATCAGCTCCTGCGCGAGGGGCACCATGCAGAACTGGCCGAGGCCGCCGACCGCGCCGGCGACACCGAGCGCCCAGCCGCGCCGGTCGGGCGGGAACAGTCGGCTCAGCGCGCCGTAGATCGACGCGAACGCCGAGCCCGACAGCGCGACGCCGATCACGAGCCCGGCGCCGACCGTGAACAGGCCGGTCGTGGCCGCATGCGCCATCGTGCCGAGCCCGGCTGCGTACAGCAGCATGCCGGCGACGATCACGCGCACCGAGCCGAAGCGGTCGGCCACCATCCCGGTGAACGGCTGCGCGACGCCCCAGATCAGGTTCTGCAACGCCAGCGCGAGCCCGAACGCCTCGCGCGACCAGCCGTGGTCGAGCGACACGGGCGCGAGGAACAGGCCCTGCACGTGGCGGATGCCGAGCGCGGCGCCCATGATCAGGCCGCCTGCCAGCACGGGCAGCCAGCGGCGCCGGACTTCCTGCTCGATCGGGGTCATGCGTGTCTCCGGATGAAGGCGCGCGGCGAAACCGCCGCGCTCGATCCGATTAGACGAGCGCGGCTGCCGTCGCTCAAGCGATCATTCGGTCAGGTTGGCATGCGTGGCGCGAATGTGAAGGGGGCGGCGTGAGCCGGTGGTCATGCGCAGCCGCCCAGCTGCCGGTTCAGCCCGACGCCGTATCGTGCGCGTGCATCGCCGCATCGCATTCGGCTGCTTCGGCGAGCATCCAGTCGCGCACGTCGACGACCTCGCGGCGCGGGGCCGGATCGTGCTGAAACAGCCAGTAGCCGTACGTTGGCGGCAGCGTCCGCGTGTGCGGCCCGAGCGCCGCCAGCCGGCCGTCGGCGAGCATTGGCGCGACGAGCGCGAGCCGCCCGAGCGCGATGCCCTGGCCCGCGATCGCGGCCTGGATCACCTGGTCGTACTGGTTGAAGCGCAGCACGCCTTTCGGGCGCGCGTCGTCGAGCCCGGCCGCGTGCAGGTGCGCGTGCCATTGCAACTGCGGTTGCGGCGGCCCGTCGAATTCGAGCAGCACGTGATCGGCGATCGCGGCCGCGCTCGTGATCGGCCGCGCGGCGAGCGCGGGATGCGCGACCGGCACGACGATCTCGTCGAACAGGCGCAGCGCGCCGGCTGGTGCGCGCTCGCGCGGGCAGTAGCGGATGCCGAGGTCGATGCCCTCGGCGCGCAAATCGAGTACCTTGTCGTTCGCGGCGACGCGCAGGTCGATCCCGGGCAGGCGCGCCTGCAGCCGCCCGAGCCGCGGCAGCAGCCACAGCGCGGTGACGCCGATGCTGGCGGTGATCGTCACCGGCTGGCGCTCGCGCCCGGCGGCGAGCGACGCGACGGTGTCCTGCAGGCCGTGCAGCGCCGCATCGGCGACGCGGAACAGTCGCTCGCCTTCCGGCGTGAACGCGATCTTCCGGTAGCCGCGCTGCAGCAACGCAACGCCGAGATGCGCTTCGAGCGCATGGATCTGACGGCTGACCGCCGACTGCGTGACGCACAGGTCCTGCGCGGCGAGCGTGATGCTCATGCGGCGGCCGACGGCGACGAAACCGCGGACGAGATCGAGCGACGGGAGACGGACGAGTGGCATTGACATGCGTGTGACTCATGCGAACGGAGCGGCAAGATTGGTTGAGAACGCGGCGCGCGTCAAGTTCAATGGAGGCGGGGTGATTGCGGAGGGCGGGGCGTTGAGCAAGTGTTGAAGCGCTGACTCCATCCAGCCACGCCATGGGACCAGAGTAGGCGCTAAAGCGCTAACTCGGGTCGACCGCCGTGGGGTTGGAGTAAGCGCTAAAGCGCTAACTCCATCCAGCCACGCCATGGGACCAGAGTAAGTGCTGAAGCACTTACTCCGGTCGACCGCCGTGGGGTTGGAGTAAGCGCTGAAGCGCTAACTCCACCCAACCACGCCATGGGACCAGAGTAAGTGCTGAAGCACTAACTCTGGTCGACCGCCGTGGGGTTGGAGTAAGCGCTGAAGCGCTAACTCCAACCAGCCACGCCATGGGACCAGAGTAGGCGCTAAAGCGCCAACTCTGGTCGACAGGAGACACAATGACGATTTCGAACGAGAACAGCGGCGCGCCACAGGCCAATCGCACGGCCGACGCGTTGCCACCCGAACCCGTGACGCTGCGCGCAGCCGACGGCTACGAACTGCGCGCCCACGTCTGGCGCCATCGCGGCGGCGGCGGCGCCGTGCGGCCCGTGACGGTCGTCAATTGCGCGACGTCGGTGCGCTGCGACTACTACTTTCGTTTCGCGGCCTGGCTGTTCGCGCAAGGGCGCGACGTGCTCGTCTACGACTATCGCGGCATCGGCGGGTCGCGCCCGGCGCGGCTCGCCAAGCTGCACGCGAACTGGCTCGACTGGGGGCGGCTCGATTGCGAAGCCGCGCTGCACTACGCGCGCGACGCGTTTCCGGGGCAGCCGCTCGACGTGGTCGCGCACAGCATCGGCGGCTGCGTGCTCGGCCTCGCGGCATCGAACGTGCACGCGCGGCATGTGGTCACCGTCGGCGCGCAGTATGCGTACTGGCGCGATTACCTGCCGGCCGAGCGACGCCGGATGTGGTGGAAGTGGCACGTCGCGATGCCCGCGCTCGCGGCCGTGTTCGGCTACGTGCCCGCGAAGCGGCTCGGCTGGATGGAGGACACGCCGCGCGGCGTCGCACTGTCGTGGGCGCGCTCGCAGCCGCGTTTCGAGGATGGCTACATCGGCAGCGTGCTCGACGACAGCGCCACGAGTCGCACCGCGTTGCCGGCGCGCTTCGCGGGGCTGTCGGCGCCGATGCTCGCGATAGGCATCGACGACGACGCGTTCGGCACGGTCGACGCGATCGAGCGGCTGGCCGGCTATTACACGGGCAGCAACGTCACGCATCTGCGGATCGCGCCGGCCGACATCGGCGTCGACGCGATCGGCCATTTCGCGTTTTTCCACAGCCGCTTCACCGACACGCTGTGGCCCGTCGCGCTGTACTGGCTGCAACACGGCGTGCTGCCGGCCGATGCGCCGGGCGTCGTGCACGCGCTGCACCCGGCGTCGCGCGGGCGGCTGACGGGGAGCGGCTTGCCCGGCATCGCCGCGAACGGGTGACCGCGCATCCGCGCACGCATCCCGCAGCCCCGTTCAATGCCCGATCGTGCCGCAGCGGCCGCAGGCCGGCGCGATCGATTAACATCGGACGTTTCGCTTTACCGCACCGACTGCCGCGCGCCGATGTCCATTCCGTCCGATTCCGCTTCTTCCGTTGAAACGCCCCGCGCATGGCGCATGCGTGCGCTCGACGTGCCGCCCGCCGCGGCGCGCGCCGGCGTGCGGATCGCGCGCGTCGATTTCGATTGGCGCGTGCCGCTCGTGTCGGCCGCGTATGCGGCGCTGAGCGATGACGAGCGCGCCCGCGCCGCGCGCTTCCTGCGGCACGAGGATGCGGTGCGCAGCGCCGCGACGCGCGCCGCGCTGCGCGACGTGCTCGGCGCGGCGCTCGGCATCGCGCCGCGCGCGGTCGCGATCGTCGTCGACGCGGCGGGGCGGCCGTCGCTGGACCCTGCGCATCGCGCGTCGCTCGACTTCAACGTGTCGCACGCGGGCGAACACGCGCTGCTCGCGTGGGCGCCGGCAGGCCGCGTCGGCGTCGATATCGAGGGCTGCAACCGCGCGACCGACTGGCGTGCGCTGACGCGCGAAGTGTGCGCGCCCGCCGAGATCGCGTATCTCGACGGCCTGCCGCCCGGCGCGCGCGAGGGTGAATTCATGCGGGTGTGGTCCGCGAAGGAGGCGCTGCTCAAGGCGCTCGGCACCGGCATCGTCGGCGGGCTGCGCGCGTTCGCGGTCGTGCCGCCGCGCGACGCGGCGACGCCCGCGACGACGATCGTCGAGCCGGCCGCGCCCGCCGCCGGCGTCGCGGCGTTCGACGCGGCGTGGCTCGACGCGGCGCCCGGCTACGCGGCGTGCGTCGCGTGGACGCGCGCGTAAGCCGGTGTCGACGCGCGGCGCTCACTCGAGCGGCGCGTCGTTCGGCGCCGCATAGCGCGCCTTGATCACGTCGCTCATCGGGAAGTCGAACGACAGCCCCTTCGGCGGCACCGGCTTCAAGAACCACTTGTCGTACAGCGCGTCGATCTCGCCGCTTTTCATCAACTGCACGAGCACGCCGTCGACGAGCGCCTTGAACTGCGGATCGTCCTTGCGCAGCATGAACCCGTACGCTTCCGACGATTGCGGCGTGCCGACGATCCGCCAGTCGGCCGGTTTCGCGGCGAGCTGGCGCACGCCCGCGAGCAGCACGTCGTCCATCATGTACGCGGCCGCGCGGCCCGATTCGAGCGTGAGCCGTCCTTCGCCGTAGTCCTTCGCGCCGATGATCTGCATGCCCATCTTCCTTTCTTCGTTCATCTTGCGCAGCAGGCGTTCGGACGTCGTGCCCTGGTTCGTCACGACCGTCTTGCCGGCGAGATCGGGGAAGTCGCGGATACCCGAGGTCGTGCGCGTGAGCAGGCGCGTCGTCGCGACGAAGAAGGTGGTCGAGAACGCGACCTGCGCATGGCGCGCGGCGAGGTTGGTGGTCACGCCGCATTCGAGATCGACGGTGCCGTTCTGCACGAGCGGAATGCGGTTCTGCGACGTGACCGGAATGAAGCGCACCTGCAGGTCGGGCTTGCCGGTGCGCGCCTTCACCGCGGCGATCACGCGGTCGCACAGGTCCTGCGAGAAACCGACGACCTTGCCGCTGGCATCGACATAGGAGAACGGCACCGACGTTTCGCGATGGCCGATCGAAATCAGGTTGGCCTGGCGGATCCTGTCGAGCGTGCCGGACAGCGGCTCCGCCGCGAAGGACGCACCGTGCGCGAGCGCGCACGCGACGACGAGCAGGGGGAAGCCGAGGCGGGCGGCGAATCGTGACGGGAAGGGCATGACGGTCTCCGTGGCGAGCGATGATTCGTATGTTGCCAAAAATAAAATAATTGCAACAGATGTTAAGAACCGGATCGCGGCGACCGGCCCGGCGGGCCTGCCGGGCATCAGGGAAACTCCCGAGTCGGAATAATGAAAAACGGGTTGTCTAGACAAGTGTGGGTGGCTACACTTCAATCCATTCCGAACTTGTCTAGACAGGATTGCTCACATGATTACGTTGACCCCCGGCCACCTGACGCTCCCGCAACTGCGCCGGATCGCACGTGAATCCGTGCAACTGAAGCTCGACCCGGCCAGCTTCGCGAAGATCGACGCCGGCGCGAAGGCCGTTGCCGACATCGCCGCGAAGGGCGAGCCGGCCTACGGCATCAACACGGGCTTCGGCCGCCTGGCGAGCACCCACATCCCGCACGACCAGCTCGAACTGCTGCAGAAGAACCTCGTGCTGTCGCACGCGGTCGGCGTCGGCGAGCCGATGGCGCGTTCGTCGGTGCGCCTGCTGATGGCGCTGAAGCTGTCGAGCCTCGGCCGCGGCCACTCGGGCATCCGTCGTGAAGTGATGGACGCGCTGATCACGCTGTTCAACGCCGACGTGCTGCCGCTGATCCCGGTGAAGGGCTCGGTCGGCGCGTCGGGCGACCTCGCGCCGCTCGCGCACATGTCGGCCGTGCTGCTCGGCGTCGGCGAAGTGTTCATCCGCGGCGAGCGCGCGAGCGCGCTCGACGGTCTGCGCGTCGCGGGCCTCGCGCCGCTCACGCTGCAGGCGAAGGAAGGCCTCGCGCTGTTGAACGGCACGCAGGCGTCGACCGCGCTCGCGCTCGACAACATGTTCACGATCGAAGACCTGTACCGCACCGCGCTCGTCGCCGGCGCGCTGTCGGTCGACGCGGCGGCCGGCTCGGTGAAGCCGTTCGACGCGCGCATCCACGAACTGCGCGGCCACCAAGGCCAGATCGACGCGGCCGCGTCCTACCGCGAACTGCTCGAAGGCTCGCCGATCAACCAGTCGCACCGCGACTGCGACAAGGTGCAGGATCCGTACAGCCTGCGCTGCCAGCCGCAGGTGATGGGCGCGTGCCTGGACCAGATGCGCCACGCGGCCGACGTGCTGCTCGTCGAAGCGAACGCCGTGTCGGACAACCCGCTGATCTTCCCGGACACCGGCGAAGTGCTGTCGGGCGGCAACTTCCACGCGGAGCCCGTCGCGTTCGCCGCCGACAACCTCGCGCTCGCCGCAGCGGAAATCGGCGCGCTGGCCGAACGCCGCATCGCGCTCCTGATCGACGCGACGCTGTCGGGCCTGCCCCCGTTCCTCGTGAAGGACGGCGGCGTGAACTCCGGCTTCATGATCGCGCACGTGACGGCGGCCGCACTCGCATCGGAAAACAAGACGCTCGCGCACCCGGCGTCGGTCGACTCGCTGCCGACCTCGGCCAACCAGGAAGACCACGTGTCGATGGCGACGTTCGCCGCGCGCAAGCTCGCCGACATCGCGGACAACACGAAGCACATCCTCGCGATCGAGCTGCTGGCCGCCGCGCAAGGCGTCGACCTGCGCGCGCCGTACCACACGAGCCCGAAGCTCGCGCCGGTGATGGAGACGATTCGCAGCCAGGTCGCGCACTACGAACTCGACCACTACTTCGCGCCGGACATCGCGGTGATCGCGAAGCTCGTCGGCGAGCGTGCGTTCGCGAAGGTCGCGCCGTTCTCGTTCGCATCGGAACAGTAAGCCGATGAGCGCGCCGGTCTACCAGGAGATCAAGGATTTCATCCTGGCCCGCATTCACGCCGGCGAGTGGGAGGAGGGCGACCAGGTGCCGTCCGAGAACGAACTGGCGCGCGAGTTCAAGGTGGCGCGCATGACCGTCAACCGCGCATTGCGCGAGTTGACGGCCGAGCAGGTGCTCACGCGCATGAAGGGCGCGGGCACCTACGTCGCGCGGCCGAAGTACGAGTCGACGCTGGTGGCGATCCGCAGCATCTCCGAGGAAGTCGGCGCGCGCGGGCATGCATACCGCGCCAGTGTGCTCGGCCTCGACACGATCCGCGCCGACGAGGCCCTCGCCGACGAGATGCAGGTGGCCGTGCGCACGAAGCTGTTTCATTCGCAGGTGCTGCACTTCGAGAACGACGAGCCCGTGCAGCTCGAAGAACGATGGGTGAATCCGGCGGTCGCGCCGGATTACGCCGAGCAGGATTTCACGAACACGACGCCGAACCTGTACCTGATGCGCGCGGCGCCGCTGCAGCGCGTCGAGTACCGGATCGAAGCGGCGGCCCCGGCGCCGGAGCGGCGCGAGCAGCTGCGGATGGACGACGTCGAGCCGTGTCTGGTTTTACATCGGCGCACCTGGTCGCAGGGCGTCGTCGCCTCGGTGGCGAATCTGTGGCATCCCGGCAGCCGTTATCGCTTCACCGGGCATTTCTGATTCCTTATTGATCTCAATTTCCCTCGGGAGCAGTCGTCATGAACCATCCGAAACACATCGATCCCCGTCTCGATCCGACGCGCACGATCCGCGCGCCGCGCGGCAGCGAGAAGACGTGCAAGACCTGGCTGGCCGAAGCGGCCTACCGGATGATCCAGAACAACCTCGACCCGGAAGTCGCCGAACATCCGCACGCGCTCGTCGTGTACGGCGGCATCGGTCGCGCGGCGCGCAACTGGGAATGCTACGACCAGATCCTCGCGTCGCTGAAGGATCTCGAGGAAAACGAAACGCTGCTGATCCAGTCGGGCAAGCCGGTCGGCGTGTTCCGCACGCACAAGGATGCGCCGCGCGTGCTGCTCGCGAACTCGAACCTCGTGCCGCACTGGGCGAACTGGGATCACTTCCACGAGCTCGACCGCAAGGGCCTGATGATGTACGGCCAGATGACGGCCGGCAGCTGGATCTACATCGGCAGCCAGGGCATCGTGCAGGGCACCTATGAAACCTTCTTCTCGGTCGCGAACCAGCACTTCAACGGCGATCCGTCGGGCCGCTGGATCCTGACGGGCGGCCTGGGCGGGATGGGCGGCGCGCAGCCGCTCGCCGCGACGATGGCCGGCTTCTCGATGATCGCGGTCGAATGCGACGAGACGCGCATCGACTTCCGCCTGAAGACGCGCTACGTCGACAAGAAGGCGACGACGCTCGACGAGGCGCTCGGCATGATCGACGAAGCGAAGCGCACCGGCAAGCCGGTGTCGGTCGGCCTGCTCGGCAACGCGGCCGACGTGTTCGCGGAACTCGTCGCGCGCGGCATCACGCCGGACTGCGTGACCGACCAGACGAGCGCGCACGATCCGATCAACGGCTACCTGCCGCAAGGCTGGACCGTCGCGCAATGGCGCGAAGCGCAAAAGGTCGATCCGCAGAGCATCGTGAAGGTCGCTAAGCAGTCGATGGCCGTCCAGGTGCGCGCGATGCTCGCGCTGCAGGAACGCGGCGCGGCGACGCTCGACTACGGCAACAACATCCGCCAGATGGCGCTGGAAATGGGCGTCGAGAACGCATTCGACTTCCCGGGCTTCGTGCCGGCGTACATCCGGCCGCTGTTCTGCGAAGGCAAGGGCCCGTTCCGCTGGGTCGCGCTGTCCGGCGATCCGGAAGACATCTACAAGACCGACCAGAAGGTGAAGGAGCTGATCCCCGACGATCCGCACCTGCACAACTGGCTCGACATGGCGCGTGAGCGCATCGCGTTCCAGGGCCTGCCTGCACGGATCTGCTGGGTCGGCGTGAAGGATCGCTATCGCCTCGGCCAGGCGTTCAACGAGATGGTGAAGAACGGCGAACTGAAGGCGCCGATCGTGATCGGCCGCGACCACCTCGACACCGGTTCGGTCGCGAGCCCGAACCGCGAGACGGAATCGATGAAGGACGGCTCGGACGCCGTCAGCGACTGGCCGCTGCTGAACGCGCTGCTGAACACCGCAGGCGGCGCGTCGTGGGTGTCGCTGCACCATGGCGGCGGCGTCGGCATGGGCTTCTCGCAGCACTCGGGCGTCGTGATCGTCGCCGATGGCACGGCCGACGCGCACGAGCGTCTCGGTCGCGTGCTGCTGAACGATCCGGCGACGGGCGTGATGCGCCATGCGGATGCCGGCTACGAACTCGCGCAGCAGACGGCTCGCGAAGCCGGCCTCAAGCTGCCGATGCTCGGCCGCTGAGCATGACGGCGCTCGATCAGGCGCCGGCGAACGCAACACCGGCCGTCGCGGTAATCCGCGCGGCGGATCTCGTTGCGTCGCGGTGGAAGAACGGCGGTGGCGTGACGCGCGAAATCGGCGCGTTCCCGCCCGGCGCGGCACTCGATGCGTTCGCGTGGCGCGTGAGCGTCGCGGACGTCGGCACGGCCGGGCCGTTCTCGCGTTTCGACGGCGTCGACCGTACGCTCGTGCTGCTGTCCGGCGCGGGCATGACGCTCGCAGAAGCGGGCGGCGCGCGGCACGTGCTGGACGCGCCGCTGGCCCGCGCGGATTTCGCGGGCGAGACGGCGATCGATGCGACGCTGCACGACGGCGCGACGCGCGACTTCAACCTGATGACGCGCCGTTGCGCCGCGCGTGGCGCGCTCGACGTGTGGCGCGCGGGCGCGCACCGTCTTGCGCCGGCCGATACCGTGCTGCTGTTCTGCGCGGCCGGTGCGGTCGGCGTCGACATCGACGGCATGCACTACGCGCTGGAAGACATGGACACGTTGCGGCTCGACGGGCCGCCGCGTGCGTTTGACGTCGTCGTGAGCGGAAGCGGCGCGCTGCTCGCCGTCACGCTTGCCGTCGGCGAACGAGACTGAACGCATGAAACCGACTGTCTGGCATCACCTGAGGCTGTGTCCGCACGGCCATCCCGACGAGACGATCGACGACGCGGCGATCGCCGTCGACGAAACCGGCACGATCGCGTGGCTCGGCGCGCTGTCCGCGCTGCCGCACGGTTACGCGCACTGGCGGCGCGAGGACCTGCACGGCGCGTGGGTGACGCCGGGCCTCGTCGACTGCCATACGCACCTCGTGTACGGCGGCACGCGTGCCGACGAATTCGCGCAGCGCCTCGCGGGCGTCAGCTACGAGGAAATCGCGCGGCAGGGCGGCGGGATCGTGTCGACGGTGCGCGCGACGCGCGCGGCCGACGAGACGACGCTGTTCGTGCAGGCTGCCGCGCGCCTGCAGCCGCTGCTCGCCGAAGGCGTGACCGCGATCGAGATCAAATCCGGCTACGGGCTGGACCTCGCGAGCGAGCGCAAGATGCTGCGCGTCGCGCGCCAGCTCGGCGAGCGCTTCCCGGTCAGCGTCTACACGACCTTCCTCGGCGCGCATGCGCTGCCGCCCGAATATGCGGGCCGCGCGGATGCGTACATCGACGAAGTGTGCGACCGGATGCTGCCGACGCTGGCCGACGAAGGGCTCGTCGACGCGGTCGACGTGTTCTGCGAACGCATCGGCTTTTCGCTCGCGCAGACCGAGCGCGTGTTCGAGGCCGCGACGCGGCGCGGGCTGCCGGTGAAGCTGCATGCGGAGCAACTGTCGAATGCGGGCGGCACGGCGCTTGCCGCGCGCTACCGCGCGCTGTCCGCCGATCACCTCGAATTTCTCGACGAAGCCGGCATCGAGGCGATGAAGGCGGCCGGCACGGTCGCCGTGCTGCTGCCCGGCGCGTACTACTTCATCCGCGAAACGCAACTGCCGCCGATCGAGCTGCTGCGCAAGCACGGCGTGCCGATCGCGCTCGCGACCGATCACAACCCCGGCACGTCGCCGCTTGAATCGCTGCTGCTGACGCTGAACATGGGCTGCACGCTGTTCCGCATGACGGTGCCCGAGGTGCTGCAGGGCGTCACGCGCCATGCGGCCGCGGCGCTCGGCCGCGCGGATCGTCACGGCGCGCTCGAAGTCGGTCGACAGGCCGACTTCGCCGCGTGGTCGGTCGGCTCGCTGGCCGAGCTCGCGTACTGGATCGGCCGGCCGCTGTGCGAGCAGGTCGTCCGCGGCGGCACGACCGTGTTTCGCCGGATGAACGGATAAGTTTCACGTCGGCCGGGCCGGGTCGTGACGGACCGGGCCCGGCCGACGCCTTGCATGGGACCGGGCCCGGCGCGCCAGCGCGCCCTCCGGTCGATCGCCGCGACGCAGGGGCGGGCGCGATGCGCTCGCGCCTGCCGGCCGCGGTACCGGGCCGGACGACACGCTTGCGTGCTGGATCCGGTCGATGAGGACTCGCAATGACCGACACGATGTTGTTCGCGGACCATGCCTACCTGCCCGATGGCTGGCGCCGCAACGTGCTGCTGCGCTGGGACGCGGCCGGCACGCTGACCGACGTGACGCCCGACACCGACGCCCCGGCGGGCGTCGCGCGCGCGGCCGGGCCGGTGCTGCCCGGCATGCCGAACCTGCATTCGCACGCATTCCAGCGCGCGATGGCGGGGCTCACCGAATACCGCGCGAATCCCGCCGACAGCTTCTGGAGCTGGCGCGACCTGATGTACCGCTTCGCGCTGAAGATCACGCCCGACGCGCTCGCGGCGATTGCACGCTGGCTGTACGTCGAGATGCTCAAGTGCGGCTACACGTCGGTGTGCGAATTCCACTACGTGCATCACGCGCAGGACGGCTCGCGCTATCCGCGGATCGCCGAGCTCGGCTCGCGCGTGATCGACGCCGCGCGCTCGGCCGGCATCGGCATCACGATGCTGCCCGTGTCGTACCAGTTCGCGGGCTTCGGCAACAAGCCGCCGCGCGACGACCAGCGCCGTTTCATCAACACGCCCGACGGCGTGCTCGAACTGCTCGACGCGATGCGTCGCGCGGCGCCCGAGCATGGCGGGCTGCGCTACGGCGTCGCGCCGCATTCGCTGCGCGCGGTGTCCGAGAACGGGCTGCGTGCGCTGCTCGACGGGTTGCCCGACGATGCGCCGGTGCATATCCACATCGCCGAGCAGACGGCCGAGGTCGACGACTGCGTGCGCGCTTACGGCGCACGTCCCGTGCAATGGCTGCTCGATCGATTCGACGTCGATGCGCGCTGGTGCCTCGTGCACGCCACGCACGTCGATGCGGCCGAGACGGCGGCGCTCGCGAGGCGTCGCGCGGTCGCCGGGCTGTGCCTGACGACCGAAGCGAACCTCGGCGACGGCGTGTTCCCGGCCGTCGACTATCTCGCGCAAGGCGGCGTGATCGGCGTCGGCTCGGACAGCCACGCATCGGTCGAGTGGCGCTCGGAGCTGCGCCTGCTCGAATACGGGCAGCGGCTCGTGCATCGTGCGCGCAACGTGCTGGCGAGCGAATCGCAGGCGCACGTCGCCGATCGCCTGTTCGACGCGTCGCTCGCGGGCGGCGCGCAGGCGAGCGGGCGGCGCATCGGCGCGCTGCGTGCAGGCTGTCGCGCCGACTGGCTCGTGCTCGATCCCGATCATCCGGCGATTGCCGAACACGACAGCGCGGCATGGCTGTCGGGCATCGTGTTCGCCGAACACGGCGAGACGCCGGTGCTCGACGTCTACACGGGCGGCGAGCGCGTCGTGAGCGGCCGCCGCCATCGCGACGAAGCCGCCGCGTATGCCGACTACCGCGCCGCGCTGGCGCAATTGCTGCGCTGACGCGCGGCAACCGGCGCGCCGCATGCGCGCGCCGGCAGACTCTTACGGTGAGGCGACATGACTGAACAACCGGCTGTATTCACGCTGAAGCAGGGCACGCTGCCGCTGCTGATCTCGATTCCGCACGCGGGCACGCACATTCCCGACGACATCGCCGCGACGATGACGCCCGACGCGCGCTTCGTCGACGATTGCGACTGGCATCTCGAGCGGCTGTACGGCTTCGCGGCCGAACTCGGCGCATCGATCCTCGTGCCGTCGCACGCGCGTTACGTCGTCGACCTGAACCGTCCGCCCGACAACGAGAACCTGTATCCGGGGCAGGACACGACGGGGCTCGTGCCGATCGATACGTTCGACAAGGCGCCGCTGTATCCGGCGAACGCGCTGCCCGGCAACGACGAGATCATGCGTCGCCGCGACCGTTACTGGCTGCCGTATCACGACGCGCTGCAACGCGAGATCGCGCGCCTGAAGGGCGAACACGGCCGCGTGCTCGTGTGGGAAGCGCATTCGATCCGCTCGCATGTGCCGCGTTTCTTCGACGGCCGCCTGCCGGACTTCAACTTCGGCACGTCGAGCGGGGCGAGTGCGGCGCCCGGTCTCGCGGAGGCGCTGGCTGCGCGTGTACTCGCGCACGGCGGCTACACGGCCGTCGCGAACGGGCGCTTCAAGGGCGGCTACATCACGCGTCACTATGGCATGCCCGAGACCGGCGTCGAGGCCGTGCAGCTCGAACTGTCGCAGATCACCTACATGGAAGAGACGCGTCCGTACGCGTACGACGAAGCGCGTGCCGCGCGGATCGTGCCGCTGCTGCGGACGCTCGTCGAAACCGCGCTCGCGCATCGCTGAGCACGAGCCGCCACGATGCGGCGGCGCGGCGCGAGGGCGCGTCCTGCCCCGCAGGCCCGTAGCCGGCAAGCCGATGCAATGCACAAAACGGCATCGATCGCGCGGATCGATGCCGTTTTTTTCATCTGACCGGTGTCGTCATCAGCCCCTGAAAAGTTGACGCAATTTTTAGGTGATATAAGCTGAATGTCAGGAAGTCGTCACGCGCGCACCGGCGGCGAGGCCATCGACGATGGCCGGCCTGCGCCGGCATGCGCGCGAGACATCTTGCTGACGTGTCGCCACGCGGCATTGCGACACGTGTCCTGCCTCCATCAGTCAGTCGAGTACGATCGTGAAAGCCGCCAGCCCTTCGATACGCCGGACGCGAAGTCCGTCGGCGGGCGCGCCGCCTCAGGCCGGGCCGAACCGGCATGCTGATCGCGGCACGCGCGCCGCCCCGTTACGCGAGCCTCGTTTCTTCGCCGTTTCCCATCGCGGCCCGCGCCGCTTCAATCTCGTGACCGTGCACCTGTTCAGCGCGGTGCAGTGCGACGGCAGCGCGTCGTTGTTGCCCTAGCGTCCCTTTCCGCTCCCGTCCCGGGCCGTACCGCCTGTTGCCGCACCGTTCGCGCGGCGGGATCGCGCCTGCGCCTGCGCTGGCGCGGCGCGATTGCACGCGCGTGCGGCGTACCAGCAAACCTGCGTCGTTGCGCGCACGAGCGTGTCGTGCACGATTACCGGAGAGACGCCGATGCGTGCGCGACCGATCGTAGCCGTCACTGCCGACCGCATCCTGCGCGGCGCCCATCCGAACCACGCGGCGGGCGAGAAGTACCTCACCGCGCTCGTCGACGGCGCCGGCGCGCTGGCGTTCGTGCTGCCCGCGCTCGGCGCGCGGCAGCCGGCCGAGGCGATCGTCGCGGCGGTCGATGGGCTGCTGTTGACCGGCAGCTATTCGAACGTCGAGCCGCATCATTACGGCGGCGCCGCGAGCGCGCCCGATACGCTGCACGATCCGGCGCGCGATGCGACCGCGTTGCCGCTGATCCGTGCGGCGATCGACGCGGGCGTACCCGTGCTCGCGATCTGCCGCGGCATGCAGGAACTGAACGTCGCGTATGGCGGCACGCTGCATCAGCGGCTGCATGCGACGACCGGCTTCGACGACCATCGCGAACGGCCGGCCGATCCGCTTGAACGGCAGTACGGTCCCGCGCACGTCGTGCGGCTCGCGCCGGACGGCCTGCTGCAGCGGATCGCGCGCGGCGCGCGCGAGGCGACGGTCAATTCGCTGCACGACCAGGGCATCGCGCGCCTGGGCGCAGGGCTTGCCGTCGAAGCGAGCGCGCCCGACGGGCTGGTCGAGGCCGTCAGCGTGCGCGGCGCGCGTGCGTTCGCGCTGGGCGTGCAGTGGCATCCCGAATGGCGCTACGCGGAGCAGCCGCTGTCGCGCGACATCTTCGCGGCATTCGGCGCGGCGTGCCGCGCGCGGATGACGCACCGCCTTCATGCGGCCGGCGGCGCGACACCGTCGCCGGCCGCATCCGACATCGATATCGACTAACGAGACCGATCATGCAACCCGAACTGAGCGAATTCCTGCGTCAGCACCGCATTACCGAAGTCGAGGCGATCATTCCCGACATGGCCGGCATCGCGCGCGGCAAGATCATTCCGCGCAACAAGTTCGAATCCGGCGAGTCGATGCGCCTGCCGCAGGCCGTGATGGTGCAGACCGTCACCGGCGACTATCCGGAAGACGGGTCGCTCACCGGCGTGACCGACCCCGACATGGTGTGCGTGCCCGATCCGTCGACGATCTGCCTGATCCCGTGGGCCGTCGACCCGACCGCGCAGGTGATCCACGACTGCGTGCACTTCGACGGCTCGCCGGTCGAGATCTCGCCGCGCTACGTGCTGCGCCGCGTGCTCGACCTGTACAAGGCGAAGGGCTGGACGCCCGTCGTCGCCCCCGAGCTGGAGTTCTATCTGGTCGACATGAACGCCGATCCCGACTTGCCGCTGCGTCCGCCCGTCGGCCGCACGGGGCGGGCGGAAACGGGCCGCCAGTCGTATTCGATCGAGGCCGTCAACGAGTTCGATCCGCTGTTCGAGGACATCTACGAGTACTGCGAAATGCAGGGCCTCGATATCGAGACGCTGATTCACGAAGTCGGTGCCGCGCAGATGGAGATCAACTTCGTGCATGGCGATGCGCTGTCGCTGGCCGACCAGGTGTTCCTGTTCAAGCGCACCGTGCGCGAGGCCGCGCTGCGCCACAACATGTATGCGACGTTCATGGCCAAGCCGATGGAGGGCGAGCCGGGCTCCGCGATGCACATCCATCAGAGTCTCGCCGATGCGCGCACCGGCCGCAACCTGTTCGCCGACGAAGGCGGGGTCGTGTCGCCGCTGTTTCACAGCTATCTCGCGGGGCTGCAGAAGTACACGCCCGCGCTGATGCCGATCTTCGCGCCGTACATCAACTCGTATCGCCGCCTGTCGCGCTTCATGGCCGCGCCGATCAACGTGCAGTGGGGGTACGACAACCGCACGGTGGGCTTTCGCATTCCGCAGTCGAGCCCCGTCGCGCGACGCATCGAGAACCGGATTCCAGGTGTCGACTGCAACCCGTACCTCGCGTTCGCGGCGACGCTCGCCGCCGGCTATCTCGGCATCACGCAACAGCTCGCGCCGACCGAGCCGATCGCATCCGACGGCTACGACCTGCCGTACCAACTGCCGCGCAACCTCGAGGAAGGCATCTCGCTGATGGCCGCGTGCGAGCCGCTCGCCGGCATCCTCGGCGACAAGTTCGTGAAGGCCTATCTGGCGTTGAAGGAAACCGAATACGAAGCGTTCTTCCGCGTGATCAGCTCGTGGGAACGTAGGCACCTGCTGCTGCACGTGTAAGCGTGCGGCGCTGTTTGACGGAGAAAACATGACCGATCGAAACGAAGCACTTTCGCAGTACTCGACCACCGAATACCGCGCGCTGGACGCCGCGCACCACATCCACCCGTTCTCGGACATGGGCGCGCTCAACCGCGCCGGCAGCCGCGTGATCGTGAAGGCCGACGGCGTCTACCTGTGGGATTCGGACGGCAACAAGATCATCGACGGGATGGCCGGCCTGTGGTGCGTGAACGTCGGCTACGGCCGCAAGGAACTGGCCGACGCCGCGTATCGCCAGATCCAGGAACTGCCCTTCTACAACACGTTCTTCAAGACCACGCACCCGCCGATCATCGAGCTTTCCGCGATGCTCGCGGAAGTGACGCCGGCCGGCTTCAACCACTTCTTCTACTGCAACAGCGGCTCGGAAGGCAACGACACCGTGCTGCGCCTCGTGCACCAGTACTGGCGCGTGCAGGGCAAGCCGCAGAAGAAATACGTGATCTCGCGCAGGAACGGCTATCACGGCTCGACGATCGCGGGCGGCACGCTCGGCGGGATGGGCTACATGCACGAGCAGATGCCGTCGAAGGTCGAGCACATCGTGCATATCGACCAGCCGTATTTCTTCGGCGAAGCGCAAGCCGGCGAGACGCCCGAAGCGTTCGGCCTCGCGCGCGCGCGGCAGCTCGAAGCGAAGATTCTCGAACTCGGCGCGGACAACGTCGCGGCGTTCATCGGCGAGCCGTTCCAGGGCGCGGGCGGCGTGATCTTCCCGCCGTCGACGTACTGGCCGGAAATCCAGCGGATCTGCCGCAAGTACGACATCCTGCTGGTGGCCGACGAGGTGATCGGCGGGTTCGGGCGCACCGGCGAATGGTTCGCGCATCAGCACTTCGGCTTCGAGCCGGACCTGATCACGATGGCGAAGGGCCTGACGTCGGGCTACGTACCGATGGGCGCGGTGGGCATACACGAGCGCGTCGCGCGCCCGATCATCGACAACGGCGAATTCAACCACGGCCTCACGTATTCGGGCCACCCGGTGGCGGCGGCCGTCGCGGTCGCGAACCTGAAGCTGCTGCGCGACGAGGGAATCGTCGAGCGCGTGAGGACCGATATCGGCCCGTATTTCCAGCGCCGGCTGCGTGACGCGCTGGGCGATCATCCGATCGTCGGGGAGATTGCCGGGGCAGGGCTCGTCGCGGGCGTTCAGCTTGCGCGCGATCGTGAGCGGCGCGAACGGTTCGATGCGAGTGTCGATATCGGCACGATCTGCCGCGACTTCTGTTTCAACGGCAACCTGATCATGCGCGCGACCGGCGACCGGATGCTACTGTCGCCGCCGCTCGTGATTCGCGAGGCGGAGGTCGACGAGATCGTCGACAAGGCGAGGCGTGCATTCGATGCGACGGCGCAGCGGGTGGGGGGCGTGCGGTAAGGCGTTACCTGCGAGCGGACGCGGCGGCGCATGACGTGGCGCCGCGTCGTGCAGGACACGCGCGACGCCAAAACGAAAAGGGCCTGCGTCGTGAGGCGCAGGCCCTTGAATTCTTTGGTGGGCGGTACTGGGATCGAACCAGTGACCCCTGCCGTGTGAAGGCAGTGCTCTACCGCTGAGCTAACCGCCCAAAGAAGAATCAAATTATGTCAGAGCTTTTGGGGTTCGTAAAGCCCTTTGTGCAAATTTTTTTCAAACAGCGGCCAACGCCATTGCACGCGCCGCGCGCTCAGCCCGCGAGCGCGGGCAGCGCATCGATCGATGCGAGCACGTAGCCGGCAAAGCGCAGCGCCACCGGTTCGGCGGTGCCGCTGCGTTTCAGCGCGAGCGTGCGCGATTCGAGCGACGCATCCTTCAGCGGCAGGAACGCGAGCCGATCGCTTTTCGCCCGCTGCAGCACCTGCGGCACCAGCGCGATGCCCATTCCGAACTCGATCATCGACAGGATCGTCTGCCATAGCCGTGCCTCGTGGCGGATCAGCGGACTGAACCCCGCGTTCACGCACTGCGCGATGATCAGGTCGTGATAGTGCGGCGCGGCGTCGCGCGGAAACAGGATGAACGGTTCCGTCGCGAGCGTGGCGAGCGCGACCTGCCTGCGCCGCGCGAGCGGATGCGCGGCCGGCAGGCAGCACACGAACGGCTCCGCATAGACGGGCGCCGATTCGACGTCGGGCGGGAAGTGGCCCCAGTGCGCATAGCCGAGATCGATCTGGCCGCGCTGGATTGCCTGCACCTGCGCGTGCGTGTTCATCTCGCTCAACACGACCTCGACGCCCGGATAGTCGGCCTCGAAGCGACGCACCGCGTCCGGCAGCCCACGATACAGCATCGAGTGGACGAAGCCGATCCGCAGCCGGCCCGCGAGCCCCGACGCGGAGCGCACCGTCAGGCGCTCGGCTTCGGCTGCCTGCAGCAGCAGCCGGCGCGCCTCGCCGAGCAGCACCTCGCCCGCGTTGGTCAGCGCGACCGTCTTGTTGGTGCGCGAAAAGAGCTGCACGCCGAGCGCGTCCTCGAACTTGCGGATGTCGAAACTCAGCGCCGGCTGCGAGATGAACAGGCGCTTCGCCGCGCGCCCGAAATGCAGCTCCTCGGCAACGGCCACGAAGTAGCGCAACTGCCTCAGTTCCATGGTGTCTCCTCCCGGCGGCGGCATCGATAAGCGACATCTATCGTACCGGACAAATCCTGTATTGGACGCTTATCGATCGCGCGCCTACGCTCTGCGGGAGGCTTGACGCAGGGCCGGCCGATGCCGCGACATCCGGCCCGGCCAATGCGCGGGCAACCCAGGAGACGCACGCATGAACGATACCGCTCGCACGCCGGACACCGGCGCATCCAATATCCCCGACAGCCGGGGCCTCAATTTCTTCACCGTCGATCCCGATCTCGGCGCGTTGCTGAAGCTGCATCTCGGCGACGCGTGCTATGCCGAACTCGAGCCGCGGATGCGCGCGCTCGGCGCCCGCGTATCGGGCGAACTCGACGAATGGGCGTCGCGCGCGGACAAGCATCCGCCCGTGCTCGAGCACCGCAACCGGCGCGGCGAGGCCGTGCAGCGGATCGACAAGGATCCGGCGTACGTCGCGCTCGAACGCGTCGCGTATGCGGAGCTCGGGCTCGCGTCGCTGAGCCACGGATCCGAAACCGTGCCGCCGCTCGTCAAGTACGCGCTGACGTTCCTGTTCGTGCAGGCGGAATTCGGGCTGTGCTGCCCGGTCAGCATGACCGATTCGCTGACGCGCACGCTGCGCCGCTTCGGCGATCCGGCGCTCGTCGCGCGCTATCTGCCGAGGCTCGCGTCGCGCGACTTCGACACGCTGTACCAGGGCGCGATGTTCATGACCGAGCAGGCGGCCGGCTCCGACGTCGGCCGGATCGCGACGCGCGCGACCCGCGAAACCGACGCGCACGGCGAGGCCGTCTGGCGCCTGACCGGCGACAAGTGGTTCTGCTCGAACGCGGACGCCGATCTCGCGATGGTGCTCGCGCGGCCCGACGGCGCGCCCGACGGCATCAAGGGCCTCGCGCTGTTCCTGCTGCCGAAGACGCTGCCGGACGGCACGCGCAACCGCTACCGGATCGTGCGCCTGAAGGACAAGCTGGGCAGCCGTTCGATGGCGAGCGGCGAGATCGTGCTCGAAGGCGCGCAGGCTTGGCTGATCGGCGAGATTGGCCGCGGTTTTCACCAGATGGCCGACATGATCAACATGTCGCGGCTGTCGAACGGCGTGCGCGCGGCGGGGCTGATGCGGCGCGCGCTGAACGAGGCGCTGCACGTCGCCGCGCATCGCGAGGCGTTTGGCCGCAAGCTGATCGAGATGCCGCTGATGCAGCGCCAACTGATGAAGATGCTGCTGCCGGCCGAAGCCGCGCGCGCGATGTTCATGCAGATCGCGTTGCTGTTGCCCCAGGCCGACGCGGGCGACCAGCAGGCGGCGCGCTGCGTGCGGATCCTGACGCCGCTGATCAAGTTCCGCGCCTGCCGCGACGCGCGCCGCGTGACGGGCGACGCGATGGAAGTGCGCGGCGGCACCGGCTATATCGAGGAATGGAGCGACGCGCGGCTCGTGCGCGACGCGCACCTCGGTTCGATCTGGGAAGGCACGAGCAACATCGTCGCGCTTGACGTCGCCCGCGCCGCGCAGCGCGAGCATGCGCTCGACGCGCTGCGCACGTTCCTCGGCGATCGTCTGGGCGCGGCGCCGCTGCCCGACGCGAGCCGCACGGCGCTGCGGCGCATCCTCGCGCGGGCGTGCGATGCGCTCGCGAGGGTGGCCGGAGAAGGCGACGACGCGCGCGTGCGGCAGGCCGCGTCCGCGCTGTATTACGCGAGCGCGGCCGTGCTGATGGCCTGCGAGGGCGCACGGCTCGCACCGGATTTCAGGCGTCTCGCGCTCGCGCACCTGATCGTGCGTCACAAGCTGCTGCCGGTCGATCCGCTCGCGCCGGCGCCGCGCGACGACGAATCGGCCGCGTCCGACGCGCTGCTGCGCGGCCTGCCGGTCGCGCTCGACACGGCCCTCGACCTGCTGCCGGAGGTCGAGCGATGAACGCGACGCGTGGCGCACTGGACGGCCTGAAGGTCGTCGACCTGAGCCGGGTGCTCGGCGGCCCGTATTGCACGCAGGCGCTCGCCGATCACGGCGCGACGGTGGTCAAGATCGAGCCGCCCGCCGGCGACGAGACGCGCGGCTGGGGGCCGCCGTTCCTCGGCGACACGGCCTGGTACTTCATGGGCGTGAACCGCAACAAGGAAGGGCTCGCGCTCGACCTGTCGCGCGAAGAAGGGCGCGCGATCCTGTGGCGCCTGCTCGAAGAAGCCGACGTGCTCGTCGAGAACTTCAAGCCGGGCACGCTCGCGCGCTGGGGGATGGACTACGCACGCGACCTGCAGCCGCGCTTTCCGCGCCTGATCCACTGCGCGGTGACGGGCTTCGGCGACGACGGTCCGCTCGGCGGGCTGCCGGGCTACGACGCGGTGATCCAGGCGATGGCCGGGCTGATGAGCGTGAACGGCGAACGCGACGGCGACGCGACCCGCATCGGCCTGCCGATCGTCGACATGGTCACGGGGCTGAACGCACTCGCCGGCATCCTGCTGGCGCTCGCGGAGCGCGAGAAGAGCGGGCGCGGGCAGTCGATCGACGTGGCGCTGTACGACTGCGGCGTGTCGCTGCTGCATCCGCACCTGCCGAACTTCTTCGGGTCGGGCCGCGTGCCGGAACGCAGCGGCAACGCGCATCCGAACATCGCGCCGTACGACAGCTACCGCACGGCGACCGTGCCGATCTTCCTCGCGGTCGGCAACGACCGGCAGTTCGCGCGGCTCGTCGCGCATCTCGGCGCACCGGCGCTCGCCGGCGATCCGCGCTTCGTCGACAACCGCAGCCGCTGCGCGCATCGCCCGGAGCTGAAGGCGGAACTGGAAGCGCGGCTCGGCGCGCATGCGTGCGAGCCGCTCGCGCGCGACCTGATGGCGGCCGGTGTGCCGTGCGGGCCGGTGCGCACGGTGGCCGACGTCGCGCACGATCCGCATGCGCTGCATCGCGAGCTGTTCGTCGAGATCGGCGCGTATCGCGGCACCGCGTCGCCGGTGAAGCTGTCGCGCACGCCGGCCACCTACCGGTCGGCGCCGCCCGCGCTCGGCCGCGACACGCGCGCGGTGCTCGATCGGCTCGGCGTCGATCGCGCGCTTCAGCAGCAACTGCTCGATGCCGGTGTGCTGAAGGTCGGGCCGCACGAGACGTGACGGGCCGAGGGCGCCCGCAAACGAACGTCGTCCCGAACGGACCGACGCCGACATCAAGCAACGCAACGTAGCGCAACCCCGCCAGCCGGCGGCGCAAGGCCGGCCCTCCGGCAACGCGCGCGACCGTCGCGCCGCCGATCACAAACATGGAGACATCGATGAGCCGTCCGCAATCCCCGCCCGCCGCGCAGCCGCGGCCTGGCCGCGCCGCCCTCGCGGCGTTCGTCGGCACCACGATCGAGTGGTACGACTTCTACATCTACGGCACGGCCGCGGCGCTCGTGTTCGGCAAGGTGTTCTTTTCCAGCACGATGGACCCCGGCGTCGCGACGCTGCTCGCGTTCGTCACGTTCTGGGCCGGCTTCGCCGCGCGGCCGCTCGGCGGGATCGTGTTCGGGCATCTCGGCGATCGCGTCGGCCGCAAGACGGCGCTCGTGATCACGCTGGTGATGATGGGGCTCGCGACGACCGGCATCGGGCTGCTGCCCGGCTATGCGTCGATCGGCGTGTGGGCGCCCGCGGGCCTCGTCGTGCTGCGCGTGCTGCAGGGCATCGCGGTCGGCGGCGAGTGGGGCGGCGCGGTGCTGATCGCGAGCGAGAACGCGCCGAAGCATCGCAGCATCCTGTATGCGGCGTTCGCGCAGCAGGGCTCGCCCACCGGCAACCTGCTGGCCACGGCCGCGTTCTTCGCGCTGAGCGCGCTGCCGACGCCGTCGTTCCTGATGTGGGGCTGGCGCATTCCGTTCCTGCTGTCGGCCGTGCTCGTGATCATCGGGATGGTGATCCGGCTGAAGCTCGAGGAATCGGTCGACATGCAGCGCGTGCTCGCGCGCAAGCGCACGGTGAAGCTGCCGCTGCGCGACGTCTTGCGCGATCACTGGGTCGTCGTGCTGCTCGCGGCCGGCACGCTGCCGGTGATCAACGTCACGTATTTCCGCAGCACGTTCGCGCTGTCGTGGGCGACCAAGGAACTCGGTTATGCGCAGGGTACGTTCCTCGGCATCCTGTCGATCTCGCTCGTCGTGCAGTTCCTGATGCAGCCGGTCGGCGCGTGGTTCGTGTCGAAGGTCGACATGCGGCGCGCGATGTGCTGGATCCTGATCCCGGAAATCGTGCTGATGCCCGTGATGTTTCATGCGCTCGCGACGGGTTCGTACTGGGTCGCCGTCGCGGGCATGTGCGTCTCGACGATTCCGTCGGCGATGTTCTACGGCGCGGTCGGCGGCGTGCTCGCGCGCGTGTTTCCGGCCAACATCCGCTATACGGGCCTGTCGCTCGCGTATCAGTTGAGCGCGCTCGTCGTCGGCGGCGGCACGCCGGTGCTCGCGCAGGCGATCCTCAATGCGACGGGCAGCATCGTCGGCGTCGCGATCGCGTCGGGGCTCTATGCGCTCGTGTCGCTTGTCTGCATGGTGGCGCTGCTCAATCGCACCGGACATCGCGCCGACGAACTGTCGAGCGCCGAGCGCAGCGATGCGGCCGAGTGGGGCACCGAGCATACGGGCGCAGGGAACCCGGGCGGCGAAGCCGCGCCACCCGACGATCGCGGCACGTTGAAACCCGCGGGTTGAGGCGGCAGGCCGGCGCGATGCGCCGAGGCGGCGGCGCGGCGATTCCGCGGCATCGGGCGCCGGGCGGGTCGCGCGTCGCGTTGCCTTCGCTCGCGCCAGATCAGGCGTCCCAAAAGCAAACGGCACCGTGCGAGACACGGTGCCGTTTGCTTGGGGCTTTTGCTTCACGTCGCGACGCCGCCGGCACGGCCGGCCGTCGCGAGTCGCGTCGTCGCTCAGCCTTCCGTCGGCGGCACGTAGCCGGACGCCTGGTCCGCGCCGTCGCCGAAGAAGTACTTCTCCGTCTGCTTCATCAGATACTGGCGCGCGCGCGGGTCGGCCATGTTCAGGCGGTTTTCGTTGATCAGCATCGTTTGCTGCTTGAGCCAGCCTTGCCACGCTTCCTTCGAGACGCTCTCGTAAATGCGCTTGCCGAGTTCGCCCGGCAGCGGCGGGAAATCGAGGCCTTCGGCTTCCTTGCCGAGCTTCGCGCATTGGATCATTCGAGCCATCGTGTACTTCTCCTGTAATCGGTGTCTGGGGGGAAGGGCAGTCGTGCCGGTGCTCAGAGCTGTTTCATCAGCACGAGCGACTTGCGCTGCCAGTTATAGAGTTTGCGGCGGTCTTCCGGCAGGTCGTCGACGCTGACCTTGACGAAGCCGCGCTTGAGGAACCAGTGCTCGGTGCGCGTCGTGAGCACGAAGATGTGCGTGAGGCCGCGCGCGCGGGCGCGCTGCTCGATGCGCTTGAGCAGGCGTTCGCCGTCGCCCGAGCCCTGCGCTTCGGGCGCGACCGTCAGGCACGCCATCTCGCCGATCTTCTCCTGCTGGTACGGGTACAGCGCCGCGCAGCCGAACAGCACGCCATCGTGCTCGATCACCGAGAAGTGGTCGATGTCGCGTTCGATCTGGTGGCGGCCGCGCCGCACCAGCGTGCCGTCCGATTCGAGCGGCTCGATCAGCGACAGGATGCCGCCGACGTCGTCCGGCGTCGCTTCGCGCAGGCTTTCGAGGTTCTCGTACGAGATCATCGTGCCGACGCCGTCGTGCAGGAACAGTTCGAGCAGCATGCTGCCGTCGAGCGATTGCGGAATCAGGTGCGCGCGGGTCACGCCGCCGCGGCACGCGCGGATCGAATGCTTGAGGAAGAATGCGTCGTCGCCCTGGATGTTGCCGGAATCGAGCAGCTCGGCGGCCGCGTCGAGCGACATTTCGCGCACCAGGTCGCCTTCGTCGTCGACGATGCCGGGCCCTTCGGTCAGGAAGATGATCTTGTCGGCGCGCAGCGCGATCGCGGCCGCCGACGCGACGTCCTCCATCGACAGGTTGAACGCCTCGCCGGTGGGCGAGAACCCGAGCGGCGACAGCAGCACGAGCTTGCGGCTCGCGAGCGAATGACGGATCGATTCGGCGTCGATCTTGCGCACGATGCCCGTGTGCGCGAAATCGACCCCATCGAGAATCCCCACCGGCCGCGCGGTCACGAAGTTGCCCGACACGACGCTGATGTGCGCGTGCGCCATCGGCGAGTTCGGCAGACCCTGGCTGATCGCGGCCTCGATGTCGAGACGCACTTCACCGGCCGCTTCCTTCGCGGATTCGAGCGCGCGCGCATCGGTGATGCGCAGCCCGTGCGAAAACTCGGATTCGACACCGTGCAGGCTCAATTGCTCCTCGACCTGCGGGCGCGAGCCGTGCACCAGCACGATCTGGATGCCCATCGCCTGCAACAGCGCGATGTCGGATACGAGCGCGTTCAGCAGCCCCTGCTGCACCACCTCGCCGCCGAACCCCACGACGAACGTGCTGTTGCGGAACTTGTGGATATAGGGCGCGACGGAGCGCATCCAGTCGACGAACTGCGCGTGGCTGGCGGCCGAATCGTCGGCGGCCGGCGGCGTCGCGGCGCCGGTCTGAGCGGGAGGGAGGTCGGTTTGGGAATTCATGGCCGGGATTATAATGCGCCCCCATGTCGAATGTTTCTAAAAGTCCCGCGCCGACGCGGGCCAATACGCCGTCGGCGAAGCACCCGGATGGTGCGGCCGACGCGCGCGAGCAGCAGGGCCAGCCGCCGCGCGGGCAGCAGGACAAGCCGGCGGGCAAGCCGGCACCCGCGCCGCGCGGGCCGCGCAATGACGAACGGCGCGGCGACGCGCGCCAGCCGGCCGCGAAGGGCGCGCCGCAGGCCGCGGGCGAGCGGGCCCCGCGCCGCGAGCGTGCGCCGCGCGCCGCCGTCGCACCGAACCCCGTCCCGCCGATCACATACCCCGAAAGCCTGCCCGTGTCGGGCAAGCGCGACGAAATCGCGCGCGCGATCGCCGGCCACCAGGTCGTCATCGTCTGCGGTGAAACGGGCTCGGGCAAGACCACGCAGTTGCCGAAGATCTGTCTCGATCTCGGCCGCGGCCTCGGCGCCGGCGGCACGGGCCTGATCGGCCATACGCAGCCGCGGCGCCTGGCCGCATCGTCCACCGGCCGCCGGATCGCCGAGGAACTCGGCACGCCGTTCGGCGAGGTGGTCGGCTACAAGGTGCGCTTTACCGACAATCTCGCGCCGGGCGCGTCCGTGAAGCTGATGACGGACGGCATCCTGCTCGCCGAGACGCAGACCGACCCGTTGCTGAAGGCGTACGACACGCTGATCATCGACGAGGCGCACGAGCGCAGCCTGAACATCGACTTCCTGCTCGGCTATCTGAAGGAGATCCTGCCGCGGCGGCCCGACCTGAAGCTGATCGTCACGTCCGCGACGATCGACGCCGACCGCTTCGCGCGCCATTTCGGCACCGACGAGCGTCCGGCGCCGGTGATCGAGGTGAGCGGGCGGCTGTATCCGGTCGAGATGCGTTACCGCCCGGTGGCCGAGGATCGCCCGGCGGTGAAGAACGCGGAAGGCACGGGCGGCCGCGATCGCGTGAAGACCGCGCGCGAGGCCGAGCGCGACCTGATGGACGCGATCGTCGACGCAGTCGACGAGCTGTGCCGCGAAGGCCCCGGCGACGTGCTGGTGTTCCTGCCCGGCGAGCGCGAGATCCGCGAGGCGGCCGAGGCGTTGCGCAAGCACCATCCGCCGCATACCGAGATCCTGCCGCTGTTCGCGCGGCTGTCGGCGGCCGACCAGGACAAGGTGTTCAAGGCGTCGAACGCACGCCGCATCGTGCTCGCGACCAACGTGGCCGAAACCTCGCTGACGGTGCCGGGCATCCGCTACGTGGTCGACACCGGTCTCGCGCGCGTGAAGCGCTATTCGTACCGGAACAAGGTCGAGCAGCTGCAGGTCGAGTCGATCTCGCAGGCGGCCGCGAACCAGCGCGCGGGCCGTTGCGGCCGCGTGGCCGACGGCGTGTGCATCCGCTTGTACGAGGAAAGCGACTACCAGGCGCGCGCACGCTTCACCGATCCGGAAATCCTGCGTTCGTCGCTCGCGTCAGTGATCCTGCGGATGAAGTCGCTGCACCTGACGGCGATCGAATCGTTCCCGTTCCTCGAGCCGCCGCCCGGCCGCGCGATCGCGGACGGCTACCAGTTGCTCAACGAGCTCGGCGCGGTCGACGACGACAACGCGCTGACGCCGCTCGGCCGCGAGCTCGCGCGGCTGCCGCTCGACCCGCGCGTCGGCCGGATGATTCTGGCCGCGCGCGACCAGCAGTCGCTGCGCGAGGTGCTGATCATCGCGAGCGCGCTGTCCGTGCAGGATCCGCGCGATCGCCCGATCGAAGCGCAGGAGCAGGCCGACCAGGCGCACCGCCGGTTTGCCGACGAGCGCTCCGAATTCCTGCAGTGGCTGAAGATCTGGGCGTGGTTCGAGGAAGCCGTCGCGCACAAGAAGTCGAATCGCCAGCTCGTCGACGCCTGCCGGCAGAATTTCCTGTCGCACCTGCGGCTGCGCGAGTGGCGCGACGTTCATTCGCAGCTGCTGACGGTCGTGCGCGAGCACGGCTGGCGACTCAACGAAGTCGAGGCCACCTACGAACAGATTCATCTGGCCCTGTTGACGGGCCTGCTGGGCAACATCGGGATGAAAGCGGATGACGATCCGCATTACCTCGGCGCGCGCGGCATCAAGTTCTACCTGTGGCCCGGCTCCGCGCTCGCGAAGAAGGCCGGCCGCTGGGTGATGGCGGCCGAACTCGTCGAGACGAGCCGGCTGTACGCGCGCTGCCTCGCGAAGATCGAGCCCGAGTGGGTCGAGAAGATCGGCGCGCATCTGCTGAAAAAATCGCTGTCGGAGCCGCACTGGGAAAAGCGTCCGGCGCAGGTGAGCGCGTTCGAGCGCGCGACGCTGTACGGGTTGCCGATCTACCACCGGCGGCGCGTCGCGTTCGGCAAGCAGGACCCGGCGCGCGCACGCGAATTGTTCATCCGCGGCGCGCTGGTCGAAGGCGAATTCGACACGAAGCTGCCGTTCTTCGCGCACAACCGCAAGCTGCTCGCCGACATCGAGCAGCTCGAACACAAGTCGCGCCGCCAGGACGTGCTGGTCGACGACGAGCTGATCTACGCGTACTACGACCATGCGATTCCGGAAGGCATCCATACGGGCGCCGCGTTCGAGCGCTGGTATCGCGACGAGGTGAGGAAGGCCGGCCAGCCCGACGACAAGCAGCGGCTGCTGTACCTGTCGCGCGACGACCTGATGCGCCACGAGGCGGCCGGCGTGACGACCGACCTGTTCCCGAAGCGCGCGACGATGGCCGGCGTCGAGATGGCGCTCACGTATCACTTCGAGCCCGGCACGCCGCGCGACGGCGTGACGCTCGCGGTGCCGCTCTTCGCGCTGAACCAGGTCGATGCGCGCCGCTGCGAGTGGCTCGTGCCGGGGATGCTGAAGGAAAAGGTGCAGTTGCTGTTGAAGTCGCTGCCGCAGAAGCTGCGCCGGCACTGCGTGCCGCTGCCCGAGTACGCGGCGGGCTTCGTCGAGCGGATGGGGCGCGAGCGCTTTGGCGCGGGCGGGCTCGTCGAGGCGCTGATCGCCGACGTGCGCGGCGAGACGCAGGTCGCGATGAAGTCGGCCGATTTCAAGCTCGAGACGTTGCCCGCGCACCTGTTCATGAATTTCAAGGTGATCGACGAGCACGGCCGCCAGCTCGCGATGGGGCGCAATCTCGCGCAGCTTCGCCAGGAGCTCGGCGCGCAGGCGCAGCAGCAGTTCCAGAAGATCGCGGCGGCGTCGACGCTCGCGCCGGGCGGCGACGCCGGCGCGGGCGATGCAGCCGGCACGCCGGCGCCGGCCGCCGCGCAGGCTTCGGCCGCGAAGGGCGGCAAGCCGGGCAAGGGCGCCGCGCCACAGACGGCCGCCCCACGGATGGCCGTCCCGCGGATGGCCGCCCCGACGGAAACCGGCGCGACGGCGTTGTACGAGAACCTGACGACGTGGAATTTCGGCAAGCTGCCCGAGCTGCTGGAAATCCGCCGGCGCGGCCAGACGCTGTACGGCTATCCGGCACTCGTCGACCGCGGCACGCATTGCGACGTCGAGGTGTTCGATTCGCCGGAGGAGGCCGCGCGCATTCACCGGGCCGGCTTGCGGCGGCTGTTCGCGCTGCAGTTGAAGGAGCCGATCAAGTTCCTGGAAAAGAACCTGCCGGGCCTGCGCGAGATGGCGATGCAGTACATGTCGCTCGGCACGCAGGACGAGTTGCGCGACCAGTTGATCGACACGGCGCTCGACCGCGCGTGCCTGCAGGACCCGCTGCCCGACGACGACGCGAGCTTCCACACGCGCCGCGACGAGGGCAGGAGCCGGCTGAACCTGCTCGCGCAGGAAATCGCGCGGCTCGTCGGGCAGATCCTGGCCGAATATGCGGGCCTCGTGAAGAAGCTCGCGCAGGCGAAGCCGTTCGCGCAGGCCCATGCGGACCTGCAGCAGCAACTGGCCGCGCTGGTCGGCAAGCGCTTCGTGATCGACACGCCTTACGCGCAGCTTGCGCATTTCCCGCGCTATCTGAAGGGCATCGCGCTGCGGATCGACAAGCTGAAGGCCGATCCGGCGCGCGACGCGAAGCAGTTGGCCGAGCTGCTGCCGCTCGTCCAGCAGTACCAGCGCGCGGTGTCGCAGCGCGGCGGCGTCGCCGATGCGCGGCTCGCGGAATTCCGCTGGCTGCTGGAGGAACTGCGGATTTCGCTGTTCGCGCAGGAACTGCGCACGCCGATGCCGGTCTCTGTCAAGCGTCTGCACAAGGTCTGGGAGTCGATGCAGCGCTAGCGCGACATCGGTCGGCCGGGCCTGCACGGGCAGCCCGGGCCTGCGCCGCGGCGGCCCGTGCGGCCGCCCGGCGTGCGGCAAGGTGGCGCAAAAGCGGCGCAATCCCGGCATGGGTCAACCGGAGGGGCCCGCCGAACGTTCTACAATCACTGCTGTTCCACGACGTGAGTCTTCATGCGCACTTTCCTTTCCTTCGGCCGCACGCTTGCGCTGGCCGCCGCCGTGCTGGCGCCCGCCGCACACGCGAATAACGTGATCGTCCTCAATTCGGCCGAAGCGACGCTTTCCCTGATCGACCAGCAGACCCGCGAAGTCGTTTCCACGATGCCGACCGGCAAGGAACCGCACCATTTGATGGCGACGCCCGACAATGCATCGCTGATCGTCGCGAATTCGGTCTCGAACAGCCTGATGTTCCTCGATCCGAAGACGGGCAAGCTGCAGCGCACCGTCGAAGGGATCGACGATCCTTACCAGCTTGGCTTCTCGCCCGACCGCAAGTGGTTCGCGGCGGCCGGTTTGCGGCTGGATCGCGTCGACATCTATGGCTACGACGGCCACGACCTGAAGCTCGTGAAGCGCGTGCCGCTCGCGGTGATGCCGAGCCACCTCGCGTTCACGAAGGACAGCAAGACGCTGCTCGTGTCGCTGCAGGTGTCCGGCGAGATCGCTGCGATCGATCTGCCGACGCAGACGGTCAAGTGGAAGATGAAGGTCGGCAAGGTGCCGGCCGGCCTGTGGCTCACGCCCGACGACAAGTTCCTGCTGGTCGGGATGACCGGCGCGGATTACGTCGCAGTCGTCGACTGGCGCAACCAGAAGGTCGTCAAGCAGATCTACACGGGCAAGGGCGCGCACAACTTCCGCTCGCTCGCCGACGGCACGCACGTCGCGGTCACCAACCGCGTCGCGAACACGATCAGCATCATCGACGAGAACGCGCTCACCAACGTCGGCGACATCACCGGCCTGCTGCCGGGCCCCGACGACATGGAGCTGTCCGCCGACAAGAAGACGCTGTGGGTGACGTTCCGTTTCGCGAAGAAGGTCGGGATCATCGATCTGGCCTCGCGCAAGCTGGTGCAGACGATCGCCGTCGGCCGCTCGCCGCACGGCATCTACTTCTACGACCGCGCGCCGTGGAAGGCGGCGAACGGCGCGTGACGGGCGGAGGCGGACGATGCTGCACCTGATCGATGCGTTCGTGTCGGACATCCAGACCTGGCTGTACGTCGACGTCGTGCAGCCGTTCCTCTTCAAGTTCAACCTGATGGACTACGACGAGGACACCTACGACGCGCTGTACTGGGTGATCATCGGCGCGCTGCAGATGGTGCTGATGTTCGCGCTGCTGCGCCCGCTCGAGGCGCTGCTGCCGGTCGAGCGCTGGAAGAACCGCCGCGCGGTGCGGGTCGACGTGATCTACACGGCGATCTCGAAGCTCGGCATCTACACGCTGTTCTTCTTCTTCGCGCTGCAGCCGGTGTTCGACAACTTCCAGGCGTGGCTGCGCCTGCATGGCGTGTCGAACGTCAACCTCGACTACCTGTGGCCGGGCGTGACCTCGCAGCCGATCGTCGCGTTCGCGATCTACCTCGTCGTGCTCGATTTCGCCGGCTACTGGTATCACCGCTGGCAGCACAAGTTCGGCATCTGGTGGGAGCTGCACGCGGTTCATCACAGCCAGCGTCAGATGTCGCTGTGGTGCGACGACCGCAACCACCTGCTCGACGACGTGATCCAGTCGTGTTTCTTCGCGGCGATCGCGCTCGTGATCGGCGTGACGCCGTCGCAGTTCGTCGTGCTGACCGCGGTCACGAACTTCCTGCAGAGCATCCAGCATACGAATGCGCGGCTGTCGTACGGCCGCATCGGCGAGCGCCTGCTCGTCAGCCCGATCTTCCACCGCCGGCACCATGCGGTCGGCTACGGCCACGAAGGCACCAAGTACGGCTGCAACTTCGGCGTGCTGTTCCCGTGGTGGGACATGATGTTCGGCACCGCGTCGTGGAACCGCACGGTCGAGCCGACCGGCATCCGCGAGCAGGTCGAGGGCGTGTCCTACGGCGACGGCTTCTGGTCGCAGCACGGCCTGGCGTTCGTGCGGATCTTCCGGCGCCTGTTTCCCGCGAAACGCGGCGCGGCGTCGGCCTGATCCCGATTCCGGCCCGTCTCCCGTCGAGCGACGCTTCCACGCGGCCCGCAGGCGCTTTGGCGCAGGCGGGCCGCGTGGTTTATCCTTTCCCCGTTTTTCTCCGTCAATCCACACTCCATAGGCTCGCATGAACGACTTGCTGCGTTCCTTCGTCCGGGCGCTCGCCAGCGCGCTGCACCCGCGCATGCTGTGGCTCACGCTGATGCCGTTCGTCGTCTCGGCGCTGCTGTGGGGCGCCGTGCTGTGGTTCTCGTGGCAGACGCTGATCGACGTCGCGCGCGGCGCGCTCGACGGGTTCGTGCTGACGGCCGCGCTGTATCGCGCGTTCGATGCGATCGGCATGTCGCAACTGCACGCGGTCGTCGCGCCGTTCGTGGTCGTGTCGCTCGCGATTCCGCTGATCGTGCTGACCGTTCTGCTGCTGATCGCGACGATCTCGATGCCGGTCGTGATCAAGCACCTGTCGAACCGGCAGTTCGCGGCGCTCGAGCCGAAGCGGGGCGGCACCTTCTTCGGCAGCGTGGTCAATTCGTTCGGCGCGGCGATCGTCGGCGTCGTGCTGCTCGTCGTCACGATCCCGCTGTGGCTGATTCCGCCGTTCTTCGCGCTGCTGCCGCCGGTGATCTGGGGCTGGCTCACGTATCGCGTGATGACCTACGACGCGCTCGCGCTGCACGCGAGCCGCGACGAGCGCCGCGCGCTCGTGCGCCGGCATCGCTGGCCGCTGATCGGCATCGGCGTCGCGACCGGGCTGCTCGGCACCGTGCCGACCTTCGTGTGGGTTTCGTCGGTCTGGATGATGGTGCTGTTCCCGTTCGTCGCGGCCGCCATGATCTGGGTATACGCTTTCATCCTCGTCTTCTCGGCGCTGTGGTTCGGGCACTACTGCCTGCGCGCGCTGGAGGACCTGCGCGCCAGCGCGCGCGCCACCGCAATCGACATGGGGCAGGCATGAGCATCGGCATCATCATCATCGGCGACGAAATCCTTTCGGGCCGCCGGCAGGACAAGCATCTGGCGAAGGTCATCGAGCTGCTCGGCGCGCGCGGCCTCGCGCTCGACTGGGCCGAATACGTCGGCGACGATCCGGCGCGCATCACCGCGACGCTCGCGCGTGCGATCGCGTCGGGCGACATCGTGTTCTCGACGGGCGGGATCGGCGCGACCCCCGACGACCATACGCGCCAGTGCGCGGCCGCCGCGCTCGGCGTGCCGCTCGAGTTGCATCCGGAAGCGAAGGCGCTGATTTCGGAACGCATTCGCGAGACGCACGCCGACCCGGCCACGCCGGTCGATTTCGAATCGCCGGAGAACCAGCATCGCTTCAACATGGGCGTGTTTCCGGCGGGCGCGACGATCATCCCGAACGGCTACAACCGGATTCCCGGCTTCTCGGTCGGCCATCTCCACTTCGTGCCGGGCTTCCCGGTGATGGCGTGGCCGATGATCGAATGGGTGCTCGATACGAAGTACGCGCATCTGCATCACGCGACGCCGCATGCCGAGCGCTCGCTGGTCGTGTTCGAGTTGCCGGAATCGACGCTGACGCCGCTGATGGAGAAGATCGAGCGCGATTTCCCCGGCGTGCGCGTATTCAGCCTGCCGAGCGTCGGCGACGCAGAGCGCGGCGGCATCTACGCGCGCCGTCACATCGACCTCGGCGTGAAGGGCGAGCCGGAAGCAGTCGCGGCCGCGTTCGTGAAGCTGCGCGAAGGCGTGCACCTGCTCGGCGGCGACGTCGTCGAGCCCGATACGCCGCGCGCCTGAGCGGCCTGCAACGGGGTCGTACCAAAAACAACGGGCCGCGCAATGCGGCCCGTCATCGGCATGTCATCGCCCGGCTCGACGATGAGGCTGTCGCAACCGGCGGGCGCGGCGCGCCGTCAGGCGCCGATCCACGGGAGTTTGCGGAAGCACCAGCCGTCGACCGTCTTGCGGTGGCCTTCGGCGTCCTTGGCGCCCTCGAAGCCTTCCAGCAGGTCGAAGGCCTTCGTGAAACCGGCCTGCGCGGACGCGACCGCGGCGAGCTTCGAGCGCGCGGCGCTGCGGCACAGGAACAGGATGGGCGTATCGGCCGGGAGGGCCGCCTTCAGTTCGTTGACGAATTCGGCGTTCGGCACGCCGCCCGGGTAGCGCGTCCATTCGACGTGCAGGTACTGGCCGTCGCCGACGAGCGGGCGGCCGACCCAGTCGAGCTCGGCACGCGTGCGCACGTCGACGAGGCGCGCCGACGGGTCGAGCTGCAGCAGTTCGAACGCCTCGACCGGCAGCAGCGCGCCGGCGTAGTTGAGCGCGCCTTGTGCGCGGCGTTCGTCGGCCTTCGCGTAAAGCTGGTCGAGCGTACTCATGGCAGGGTCTCCGTATCGGTCAAACGAGCATTCTAGCGCGGCGGCGTCGCGCGGATGCCGGCGTGAGCGGTGGTGCAGGCACGGACCACGCGCTCACCAAAAAAGTGCAAAATGGCGCGAATGCACCAGGATGATTCGCCTGCGCCGCCGTATCCGCACGAGCGCACCATCTCGGTGCGTCCCGGCCAGCGCCAGTACGGCGGAGAGCCCTGCAATTGCGCAGGCGAGCCCCGCCACGGCGCGGGCTGGCGTGATCCGCGTCGGTTTTGCGATGGTTGGCACGGAAGCTGCTATATAAAATTCGGTCGAATCGGGGCGCGCTGCGCCAAAGCAAGACCCCGGTCAGCTCGATAAACGAGGCGGTTTCCCAGTCCGCCGGAATTGTTCAATCAGGAGAAGAGGTTATGAGTAAAACCGTCGCCGACGTCATGCAGCTCGTGAAGGACGAGGACGTCAAGTTTGTCGATTTCCGCTTCACGGATACGCGCGGCAAGGAGCAGCACGTGTCGGTGCCGGTTTCGGCGTTTGACGAAGACAAGTTCGAAAGCGGGCATGCATTCGACGGTTCGTCGATCGCGGGCTGGAAGGGCATCGAGGCGTCGGACATGCTGCTCATGCCGGACCCGAACGCAGCGTTCGTCGACCCGTTCTACGAAGAGTCGACCCTCGTGCTGACCTGCGACGTGGTCGAGCCGGCCGACGGCAAGGGCTACGAGCGCGATCCGCGTTCGCTCGCGAAGCGCGGCGAAGCGTACCTGAAGAGCACGGGCATCGGCGACACGGCCTACTTCGGTCCGGAACCGGAATTCTTCATTTTCGACTCGGTCCAGTGGAACACGGACATGTCGGGCTGCTTCGTGAAGATCAACTCGGAAGAAGCGCCGTGGTCGGCAGGCAAGGAATTCGAAGGCGGCAACACGGGCCACCGTCCGGGCACGAAGGGCGGCTACTTCCCGGTCGCGCCGGTCGACACGTTCCAGGACATGCGTTCGGAAATGTGCCTGCTGCTCGAACAGCTCGGCATCCCGGTCGAAGTGCACCACCACGAAGTGGCGGGCCAGGGCCAGAACGAAATCGGCACGAAGTTCTCGACGCTGGTTCAGCGCGCCGACTGGACGCAATGGTCGAAGTACATCATCCATAACGTCGCGCACTCGTACGGCAAGACGGCGACGTTCATGCCGAAGCCGGTCGTCGGCGACAACGGTTCGGGCATGCACGTTCACCAGTCGATCTGGAAGGACGGCCAGAACCTGTTCGCGGGCAACGGCTACGCCGGCCTGTCCGAACTGGCGCTGTTCTACATCGGCGGCATCATCAAGCACGCTCGTGCACTGAACGCGATCACGAACCCGACGACGAACTCGTACAAGCGTCTGGTCCCGCACTTCGAGGCACCGGTCAAGCTCGCGTACTCGGCGCGCAACCGTTCGGCATCGATCCGCATTCCGCACGTGTCGAACCCGAAGGGCCGCCGTATCGAAACGCGCTTCCCGGATCCGATGGCGAACCCGTACCTGTGCTTCACGGCGTTGATGATGGCCGGCCTCGACGGGATCCAGAACAAGATCCATCCGGGCGAAGCAGCGGACAAGAACCTGTACGACCTGCCGCCGGAAGAGGATGCCAAGATCCCGACCGTGTGCGCGGGCCTCGACCAGGCACTCGAAGCGCTCGACAAGGATCGCGAGTTCCTGACGCGCGGCGGCGTGTTCACGGACGGCATGATCGACGCGTACCTCGCGCTGAAGGAGCAGGAGCTGGCGAAGTTCCGCATGACGACGCACCCGATCGAGTTCGAGATGTACTACTCGCTCTAATCGGCGATGGCGCTTCGATTCAGCGCCGTCATGCCGGTTCGTTCCCGTCGCGCGGCTTGCGGCGGGAACGGCGGAGTCTGAAAGGGGACGGCGTCCGGCCGTCCCTTTTTTGTTCCGACGATTTTCATTTTCTGGCCCGGTGAGGCGCGACAAGCACGCAGATGGTTCTGAAGAATCTGATCAAGGCGAAAACGGGGCAGCCCGAACGACTGACGGACGACGAGCGGCTCGCGCGCTCGGGTCTGCTGGCGGGGCTCGAAGCGCTGCCGACGGTCGTGATCGTGCTCGACCGCAAGACGCTGCGGGTCGCGTTCGCGAACCCGTCCGCGGAGGCGATGCTCGACATCTCGCGGCGGCAGCTCGCGCAGCGGCCGTGGGGCGAGATTTTCCCGAACGCGAACGAGCTCGCGTCGACGATCACCGCGATCGGCCAGGAACGCTTTCACGCGACGCACCTCGATACCGTGCTCGACCGGCCCGGCCGCGAACCGCTGCATGTGCATGCGATCGTCGGCTTCCTCGAGAACGCGCCCGATTTCGTGCTCGTCGAGCTGTTCGAGAACGAACGGCAGTCGCGCACCGACCGCGAAGAGCGCATCCACGACCTGACCGCGGTCAACAAGCAACTGATCCGCAACCTCGCGCACGAGATCAAGAACCCGCTCGGTGGCATTCGCGGCGCAGCCCAGCTGCTCGAATTCGAACTGGGCGAGCGCGAGCGCGGCGAGTTGCGCGAATACACGCAGGTGATCATCAAGGAGTCCGACCGCCTGCAGACGCTCGTCGACCGGTTGCTGGAGCCGCACCGGCATCCGCATATCGTCGGCGACGTGAACATTCATGAAGTGTGCGAACGCGTGCGCGCGGTGATGCTCGCGGAATTCCCGCGCGGGCTCACGATCGAGCGCGACTACGACGTGAGCGTGCCGGACCTGCGCGGCGACAAGGAGCAGTTGATCCAGGCGCTGCTGAACATCGTGCGCAACGCCGCGCAGGCGCTGCGCGAACGAATCGCGCAGGGCGACGCGAAGATCGAGCTGCGCACGCGCATCGCGCGCAAGGTGACGATCGCCAAGCGCCTGTACCGGCTGGCACTGGACTTGCACGTGATCGACAACGGGCCCGGCATTCCGGAAGAGATCCGCGACCGGATCTTCTATCCGCTCGTGTCCGGGCGCGACGACGGCAGTGGCCTCGGCCTCACGCTCGCCCAGACGTTCGTGCAGCAGCACGACGGGATGATCGAGGTCGAAAGCCGGCCCGGCCGTACCGAATTTCAGATTCTGTTGCCGCTCGACCATTGAGCGGCGACATGCGATTCACCCATACCTGACCGACCTATGAAGCCGATCTGGATAGTAGACGACGACCAATCGATCCGCTGGGTGCTTGAGAAGGCACTCGCCCGGGACAGCTTCGCGACGAAGAGCTTCGCGAACGTGCGCGACGCGCTGGCCGCGCTCGACCACGAGACGCCGCAGGTGCTCGTGTCCGACATCCGGATGCCGGGCGGCTCGGGCCTCGAGTTGCTGCAGGCGATGCACGAGCGCCTGCCGGGCCTGCCCGTCATCATCATGACGGCGTTCTCCGATCTCGACAGCGCCGTCGCGGCGTTCCAGGGCGGCGCGTTCGAATACCTCGCGAAGCCGTTCGACGTCGACAAGGCCGTCGAGCTGATCCGCCGCGCGGTGGAAGAAAGCCTGCGCGGCGGCGCGCCGCAGGACGAGCGCGTGGCCGAGGCGCCCGAGATGCTCGGGCAGGCGCCCGCGATGCAGGACATGTTTCGCGCGATCGGCCGGCTGTCGCATTCGGCCGCGACCGTGCTGATCACCGGCGAGTCGGGCACCGGCAAGGAGCTCGTCGCCCGGGCGCTGCACCGTCACAGCCCGCGCGCGAACGGGCCGTTCATCGCGCTGAACACGGCGGCGATTCCGAAGGATCTGCTCGAATCCGAACTGTTCGGCCACGAGCGCGGCGCGTTCACCGGCGCGCAGACGACGCGGCAGGGCCGCTTCGAGCAGGCCGAGAACGGCACGCTGTTCCTCGACGAAATCGGCGACATGCCGTTCGACCTGCAGACGCGCCTGTTGCGCGTACTGTCGGACGGGCAGTTCTATCGGGTCGGTGGCCACAACCCGCTGCGCGCGAACGTGCGCGTGATCGCCGCGACGCACCAGAATCTCGAGTCGCGCGTGCGGCAGGGGCTGTTCCGCGAGGACCTTTACCACCGGCTCAACGTGATCCGGCTGCGCCTGCCGCCGCTGCGCGAACGCAGCGAGGACATCGCGCTGCTCACGCGCCACTTCCTGCAGAAAAGCGCGCGCGATCTCGGCGTCGAGCCGAAGCGCGTGTCCGACGACGCGCTCGCGTACCTGAGCTCGCTGCCGTTTCCCGGCAACGTGCGGCAGCTCGAGAACCTCGCGAACTGGCTGACCGTGATGGCGCCCGCGCAGACGGTCGAGATCAAGGATCTGCCGCCCGATCTCGTGCCGGCCGGCGCGCCCGCTGCGCCGGCCGCCGCGACGGGCGACGGCACGGAAGCGCTCGGCAGCGGCGGCCATGCTGCGGCCGTGCCTGCCGCGGTCGGTGCCGCGCCGGCGGCGTCCGCGCCCGTCGCGAGCGCGGCGAACGGCGGTGCGCCTGCCGGCTACCCGGTGTGGGAGCACGGGTTGCGCACCGAAGTCGCGCGGCTGTTGCGCGAGAACTCGGCCGACGTGATGGACGAGCTCGCGCGCCGCTTCGAGGCGGCCGTGATCCGCGAGGCGCTCGACTTCACGCGCGGCCGCAAGGTCGAGGCCGCGGAGCGGCTCGGCATCGGCCGCAACACGATCACGCGCAAGATCCAGGAACTCCATCTGGAGCCCTGAGCTCGATTCATGGCATGCGCGGGCCCGCGCATGCCGCGATCGGACATAATCGCGGTTTGCACGCAGTTTGCCATTCCGCCGCTCCTCCATGTCCGATTCCTTCCGCTGGCCCGCCGGGGCCGACCCGTTCCGTTTCCTCGAAGCGCTCGACAGCAAGCGCGCCCGCACGTGGGTCGACGAGCAGAATGCGCGCACGCGCGCCGCGCTGCGCGACGACGATGCCTATCGCGCGCTGACCGCGCGTCTCGCGAAAGCGTATCTGCCGCGCGAACGCCCGGTGATTCCGACCCGCTGGCGCGACTGGGCGTACGACCTGTGGCAGGACGATCTCCACCCGAAGGGGCTGTGGCGCCGCACGCGCTGGGACGACTGGCGTGCCGGCCGTCCCGACTGGGAAACGCTGCTCGATATCGACGCCCTCGGCGCCGAAGAGGGCGAGTCGTGGGTGTTCGAGCAGGAGGCGATCCTGTATCCGGACGGCGATCGCGCGCTGCTGTCGCTGTCGCCGGGCGGCGCCGACGCGGTCGTCGTGCGCGAATTCGATCTCGTCGAGCGCCGGTTCGTCGATGGCGGCTTCACGATCGACGAACCGGGCCATCACACGGTCGGCTGGATCGATCGCGACACCGTTTACGTGAGCTGGGATCGCGGCGAAGCGCATGCGACCGCGGCCGGTTATCCGTATGAAGCGCGGCGCTGGGTGCGCGGTACGGCGCTCGCCGACGCGCCGGTCGTGTTCAAGGGCGAGCCGGACGACATCAGCGCGGGTGCGTGGTTCGATCCGATCGACGGCCGCCACGTCGCGTGGCGCAGCGTCGATTTCTTCGATGCACACGCGTACCGGCTGACCGACGCGGGCGAATGGGCGCGCTACGACGTGCCGACGCACGTCGAGGTCGGGTTCTGGGAAGGCTGGCTCGTGCTGGAGCCGCGCCTCGACTGGGATTGCGACGGCGCGCGCCACGCGGGCGGCTCGCTGCTCGCGATCCGCGAGCAGGCGTTCCTCGCCGGCGCGCGCGACTTCACGACGCTGTTCGCGCCGCAGCCGACGACGTCCGCCTGTACGTGGACGCACACGCGCACGACGCTGATCGCAAGCTGGCTCGACGACGTGCACAACCGCACGATGCTGTGGCAGCCGCGGCAGCGCGACGACGGGTCGTGGACGTGGGATGCGCGGCCGTTCGAATGGCCGGGCGATGCGCAAATCGACGTCGAGCCCGTCGAAGCGACGCTGAACGACGAGGTGTACGTCGACGTCGATACGTATCTCGATCCGCCCGAATGCTGGCTGGCCGATCTGGCCGACCGCGCGGACGATGCGGGCGCGCGCCGCGTGCTGCTCGACCGGCCGCCGGTGCAGTTCGATGCGGCCGGGCTCGTCGTACGCCGCGCGAGCGCGCGTTCGCGGGACGGCACGGTGGTGCCGTACACGCTGATTGGGCCGCGCGATGCGCTCGACCCGACGGAGGGCATGGCGCGGGTCGCGCGGCCGTGCCTGTTGTCGGGCTACGGCGGCTTCGCGATCCCGAACCTGCCGGGTTACAGCGATGCGTTCGGCATCGGCTGGCTCGAACGCGGCGGCGTGATGGCGTTCGCGCACATCCGCGGCGGCGGCGAATTCGGGCCGCGCTGGCACGTCGACGCGCAGCGCGAACACCGGCAGCGTTCGTTCGACGATTTCATCGCGGTCGCCGAGGATCTGGCCGCGACCGGCGTGACGACCGCCGCGCAGCTCGGAATCGAGGGCGGCAGCAACGGCGGGTTGCTGGTCGCCGCGTGCATGATGCAGCGGCCGGAGCTGTTCGGTGCGGTGCTGTGCCGCGTGCCGCTGCTCGACATGCAGCGCTATCCGAAGCTGCACGCGGGCGCCGCATGGCTCGACGAATACGGCGACCCGGACGATCCGCGCGAGGGCGCGGCTCTGGCCGCGTATTCGCCGTATCACCGCGTGCGCGAAGGTGTCGTGTACCCGCCGTTGTTGCTGACGACGTCGACGCGCGACGACCGCGTGCATCCCGCGCATGCGCGCAAGATGGCCGCGCGCATGCAGGCGCTCGGTCACGAACGGGTGTGGTACTGGGAGAACACCGACGGTGGCCACGGCACTGCGGACGATCTCGAACGTGCGGAAGCCGACGCAGCCGAATTCGGTTTCCTGTGGGCCCATCTCGGGCCGGCGCCCGCGCGGCGCTGATCGCGCGCGGGCGCGTGCGCGATCAGCCGACGATCGCGACGACGGGCGTGTGGTCGGACGGCTGTTCCCACGTGCGCGGCGTGCGATCGACTTCGCACGACGCGCAGGTCGCCGCGAGCGCCGGCGACAGCAGGATGTGGTCGATGCGCAGCCCCGCGTTGCGGCGGAACGCCATCATCCGGTAGTCCCACCACGTGAAGGTTTTTTCCGGCTGTTCGAAGCGGCGGAACGCATCGACGAAGCCGAGTTCGATCAACTGCTTGAAGTGCGCGCGCTCCTGCGGCGACACGAGGTTCTGGCCTTCCCATTTCGCGGGATCGTGCACGTCGCGGTCTTCCGGCGCGATGTTGTAGTCGCCGAGCAGCGCGAGCTTCGGATAGCGTTGCAGCTCGGTGCGCAGCCACGCCTGCAGCGCGTCGAGCCATTGCATCTTGTAGACGAACTTGTCGGAGTCGAGCGCCTGGCCGTTCGGGAAGTACGCGGATACGATGCGCACGCCGTCGACCGTCGCGGCGATCACGCGCTGCTGCGGATCGTCGAAGCCGGGGATGTTGCGCACGACGTCCGATTCGTCGACGGCGAGCGTGTCGCGCACGAGGATCGCGACGCCGTTGTAGGTCTTCTGGCCGGCGAACCAGCTGCGGTAGCCGATCGCCTCGAGATCGGCGCGCGGGAATTTCTCGTCCGGCAGCTTCAGTTCCTGCAGGCACAGTACGTCGGCTCCGCTTTGCGCGAGCCAGTCGAGCACGTGCTGTTTACGGACGTTGAGCGAGTTGACGTTCCAGGTGGCGATTTTCATGAACGGGAGAGTGCGTGCGGCGTGAATGCGAAGGCCGCCATCTTACCGCGAGCATGGGGTGCGAACGCGCGCGTCATGCGATGCGTGCCTGGGGCCGCGCATCGTCGCCCGGGCAGCGGAAGCAGAAACTGTGACAAAGGTATTGACGTGAGTACTTCCTCACCCTATAATTTATTTCTCTGACGCGGGGTGGAGCAGTCTGGCAGCTCGTCGGGCTCATAACCCGAAGGTCACAGGTTCAAATCCTGTCCCCGCAACCAAGCACACCAGACGATGTGCCGCGCAATTGACCGATGCGCACTTCGTCTACGAAAAACCCGGCTCCATGCCGGGTTTTTTGTTTTCCGCGCCCGCCCGTTATTTCGGTGCGCCCGCGTGAAGCGAGTCGCGTGATTCGCGGGCGGGGCGCGCGGCGACGCGCCCGCCGGGAGCGTGAATCCTGCCGCACGGAACAATGCGGCGATGCTCTCGGGCGGCAATTGTCGATCCGCGCCGGCGCGCGTCGTTCAGCGCGCCGCCCACTCGACGGCCGCCTTCGCGTGCAGCGCGGTCGTATCGAAGACCGGCAGCGGCGAGTCGTCCGCGCCGATCAGCAGCGTGATTTCCGTGCAGCCGAGGATCACGGCCTGCGCGCCGCGCTTCGCCAGTGCGTCGATGATCGACACATACGTCGTGCGTGATTCCGCCGAAATGACGCCGTGGCACAGCTCGTCGTAGATGATGCGGTGCACGTCGTCGCGCCCGCGCTCGTCCGGCACGAGCACGTCGAGCCCGAACTTCTCGCGCAGCCGCGCCGCATAGAACGGCAACTCCATCGTATAGCGCGTGCCGAGCAGCGCGACGCGCTCGACGCCCGCGTCGCGCAGCGCGCTGCCGGTCGGATCGGCGATGTGCAGGAACGGCAGCGTCACCGCGGCTTCGATCGCGTCGTGCACGCGATGCATCGTATTGGTCGTCAGGACCACGAGATCGGCGCCGGCCGCTTCGAGCTGCCGGGCGGCGTCGGCCATCCGTTCGCCGAGCGCGGCCCAGTCGTGCGTGCGCTGCAGCGCTTCGATTTCGGCGAAGTCGACCGTGACCAGCACGCTCTTCGCGTTGTGATGCCCGCCGTGCAATGCCTTCGAGTGCCGGTTGATCATCCGGTAGTACTCGGCCGACGATTCCCAGCTCATGCCGCCGATCAGTCCGATCGTCTTCATCCGTCACCTTTGCGTTTCGTGTATCGCGGCAGACGAGTATAGGTGCCGCCGCCCGTGCCTCGCCGGTACGATCCGCACAAACCGGGCCGGTACGGCGTAGCCGGTGGCGGAGGGCCGGTGGCGGAGGGCTGCTGGCGGAGGGCTGCTGGCGGAGGGCCGCTGCCGGACGGCCGGTTGAGGTGACGGGCGAGGGGGCGGCCCCGGACGGTCGGTTCGCGCAGCCGGCCCCGGACGCACGCGGCAGTTGAAACCGGCACTGTGTTTTTGTACAGTATCGGCACCGTGAACCCGACCACCATCCCGCCTGCCGAGCCGCACGCACCGTCCGGCGACGCGCCGCTACGCATGCGCAAGATCATTCATTGTGACTGCGACTGCTTCTACGCGTCGGTCGAGATGCGCGACGACCCGTCGCTGCGCAACCGGCCGCTCGCGGTCGGCGGCCGCCCCGACCAGCGCGGCGTGATCGCGACCTGCAACTACGAGGCGCGGCGCTACGGCGTGCATTCGGCGATGTCGTCGGCGCTGGCGATGCGCAAGTGTCCGGACCTTCTGATCCTGCCGTCCGCGATGGACAAGTATCGCGCGGCGTCGCGACAGATCATGGCGATCTATCGCGACTACACGCCCGACGTCGAGCCGCTGTCGCTCGACGAGGCTTACCTCGACGTCAGCGGGTCGTCGCGTTGCCAGGGCAGTGCGACGCTGATTGCGCGCGAGATCCGCGAACGGGTGCGCGACACGGTCGGGGTGACCGTGTCGGCGGGCGTCGCGCCGAACAAGTTCATCGCGAAGATCGCGTCCGACTGGAACAAGCCCGACGGGCTGTTCGTCGTGCGGCCGCACGAGATCGACGCGTTCGTCGCGGCGCTGCCGGTGCGCAAGCTGCACGGCGTCGGCAAGGTGACGGCCGCGCGGCTCGACCGGCTCGGCATCCAGACCTGCGCGCAATTGCGCGACTGGCCGCTGATCGACCTGCACCGCGAATTCGGCGCGTTCGGGCGGCGCCTGTACGAACTGTCGCGCGGGATCGACGAACGGCCCGTGCAGGCCGACCAGGAGCGCAAGTCGGTCAGTGTCGAGACGACCTACGTGACCGACCTGACGACGCTCGAGCAATGCGCGGACGAAATTCGCCGCCTCGTCGTGCAGCTCGACGCGCGGATCGAGCGCGCGGGCGCCGCGCGATCGATCCGCAAGCTGTACGTGAAGATCCGCTTCGCCGATTTCCAGCGCACGACGGTCGAGTGCGTGGCCGACGCGACGAATGCCGAGACGGCCGTCACGCTGCTCGCGAAGGGGTTGTTGCGGCGCGCGCAGCCGGTGCGGCTGCTCGGCGTTGGCGTGCGCATCGACGAGGACACGGCCGAGCGCCACGGGCAATTCCCGCTGTTCGACGACGAAGTGGGCGACGACACGCCCGCGCCATGAAAAAAGGCACCGCCGAAGCGGTGCCTGTCGATGCAGCCGGACGAAGCGGGCAGCGCGCTCAGTGCGCGGACGCCGCCATCCCGTTGTGGCGCAGCAGTGCGTCGATCTGCGGCTCGCGGCCGCGGAACGCCTTGAACGATTCCATCGCGGGGCGGCTGCCGCCGACCTCGAGGATTTCGCGGCGATAGCGGGTACCGGTTGCCGCATCGAGCACGCTGCCGCTGGCGGCGGCGGCTTCCTCGAACGCCGCGTACGCATCGGCCGACAGCACCTCGGCCCACTTGTAGCTGTAGTAGCCGGCCGCATAGCCGCCCGCGAAGATATGGCTGAACGTGTTCGGCCAGCGCGAGAACGCCGCCTGCGGGATCACGTGATAGCGCTCGTTGATCTCGCGCGCGAACGCGGTCACGCCGGTGGCGCCGGCCGGGTCGAAATCGACGTGCAGCAGCATGTCGAACATCGAGAACACGATCTGGCGCAGCGTGCCGAGCCCGCTCTGGAAGTTCTTCGCGGCGATCATCTTGTCGAACAGCTCGCGCGGCAGCGCGGCGCCCGTATCGACGTGCGACGACATCGACGACAGCACGTCCCATTCCCAGCAGAAGTTTTCCATGAACTGCGACGGCAGTTCGACTGCATCCCATTCGACGCCGTTGATGCCCGACACGCCGAGCTCGTCGACGCGCGTGAGCATGTGGTGCAGCCCGTGACCGAATTCATGGAACAGCGTGATGACTTCGTCGTGCGTGAAGCACGCGGGCTTGCCGCCGACCGGCGCGGAGAAGTTGCAGGTCAGGTACGCGACGGGCGTCTGCACGTCGCTGCCGCGCTTCGCGCGCGAGCGCGCGTCGTCCATCCACGCGCCGCCGCGTTTGCCTTCGCGGGCGTACAGGTCGAGATAGAACTGCGCGACGAGCGAGCCGTCGCGGTTCTCGACGCGGAAGAAGCGTACGTCCTTGTGCCACACCGGCGCGTCGTCCGGCTTGATCTTCACGCCGAACAGCGTTTCGGTGACGGTGAACAGGCCCTTCAGCGCGGCCGGTTCCGGGAAGTACTGCTTGACCTCGTTTTCCGAGAACGCATAGCGTTGCTGGCGGAGCTTTTCGGCCGCGTACGCGACGTCCCACGGTGCGAGTTCGGCGAGGCCGAGCTCCTTCGCGGCGAACGTGCGCAGCTCGTCCCAGTCCTTCTCCGCGTGCGGGCGGGCGCGCGTCGCGAGATCCTCGAGGAACGCGATCACCTGCTGCGGCGATTCGGCCATCTTCGGCGCGAGCGACACTTCGGCGAAGTTGCGGTAGCCGAGCATCTGCGCCTCTTCGCGGCGCAGCTTCAGCGCATCGGCGACGATCGCCGTGTTGTCCCATTCGGCCTTGCCGTCGCCGTATTGCGGCCCGAGTTCCGACGCGCGCGTCGCATACGCGCGATAGAGCGTCTCGCGCAGCGCGCGGTTGTTCGCGTACTGCAGCACCGGGAAATACGACGGGAAATGCAGCGTGAATTTCCAGCCTTCCTTGCCGTCCTTCTGCGCGGCCTCGCGGGCTGCCTCGATCGCGTCGCCGGGCAGGCCGGCCAGTTCGGCTTCGTCCTTCGCGAAGTACGCGTACGCGTTGGTCGCGTCGAGCACGTGATCGGAGAACGCCTTCGACAGCGCGGCCTGTTGTTCCTGCAGCTCCGCGAAGCGCGGCTTCTGCTCCTCGGGCAGCTCGGCGCCCGACAGGCGGAAGTCGCGCAGCGCGTTGTCGAGAATCTTCTTGCGCTCGCCGGACAGCGTCGCGTATTCGGCGCTCGCGGCGATCGCCTTGTACTTTTCGTACAGCGCGAGATTCTGGCCGACGCTCGACCAGAACTCGGTCACGCGCGGCAGGTTTTCGCCGTAGGCAGCGCGCAGTTCGGGCGTGTCGGCGACCGCGTTCAGGTGGCCGACGATGCCCCATGCGCGGCCGAGCGGCTCCGTGGCCTGCTCGACCGTCTCGACGACGGCGGCCCAGGTCGCCGGCGTCTCGCTGGCGCTCGCGGCTTCGACTGCGCGGTTGGCGGCATCGAGCAGCGTATCGAGCGCGGGCGTCACGTGTTCCGGGCGAATCTCGCCGAAACGGGGCAGGCCGGAGAAGTCGAGGAGCGGATTGGTATGGGCGCTGGCGGACATAAGACTCCCTGTCTGTTGCCGGATGAACCGGGATGAAAAGGGTAACGGCGGCTGGGCGCGAGCGCGCCCGGTACCGACATTATTGGGGCGCATCGTGCGCTTTCCAATCGTTAGTTTCTAATGACGCGATTGACGCAGGGTCGGATGCGCAGCGACGGGCGTGGCCGGGAACGGCATTCGGCGGCCGGCGGCCCGACGGTAGGCCGCCGCGGGCCGGGGCGGCGCAGCCGGGGCGAGCGCGGCTGGCGGGACACCGGCGCGCGCAAGCGCGCGCCGGCTGAGCGGGTAGTGCGTCAGGCCGCGGCGGCAGCCGCGCGTTCGGCGGATTCGATCGTGTTGATCAGCAGCATCGTGATGGTCATCGGGCCGACGCCGCCCGGCACCGGCGTAATGTAGCCGGCGACTTCCTTCACGCCCGCGAAATCGACGTCGCCGCACAGCTTGCCTGCGTCGTCACGGTTCATGCCGACGTCGATCACCGTCGCGCCCGGCTTCACCATGTCGGCGGTCAGGATGTTGCGCTTGCCGACCGCGGCGACCACGACGTCGGCCTGGCGCGTATGCGCGGCGAGGTCGCGCGTCTTGCTGTGGCAGATCGTCACGGTCGCGCCGGCGTCGAGCAGCATCATCGCCATCGGCTTGCCGACGATGTTCGAGCGGCCGATCACGACCGCGTTCGCGCCTTGCAGCGCGATGCCGTGCGCTTCGAACATCTTCATCACGCCGTACGGCGTGCACGGGCGGAACAGCGGCTTGCCGGTCATCAGCGCGCCCGCGTTCGCGACGTGAAAACCGTCGACGTCCTTTTCCGGCGCGATCGCCTCGATCACCTTGTGGCTGTCGATATGCGCGGGCAGCGGCAGCTGGACGAGGATGCCGTGGATCTTCGGATCGCGGTTCAGCTCGTCGATGCGCGCGAGCAGGTCGGCTTCCGACAGCGTGTCCGGGTAGGCATCCTTCTGCGAGAAGAAGCCGTTGTCCTCGCACGCCTTGATCTTGTTGCGCACATAGACTTCGCTCGCCGGGTTGGCGCCGACGAGGATCACCGCGAGACCGGGCTGGTGGCCGCGTGCGGTCAGCGCGGCGGCGCGTTCGGCGGCCTGGGCGCGCAGGGTCTTCGAAAGGGCGTTGCCGTCGATGAGGAGGGCTGTCATGGTGGTGGGTTCTGCCGGGAAGTTGGGATGCGGGCGTACGGCGCCCGAAAGCGCCGTAGCAAAGCACGTAATTATACCGTTCGCCTGCTGCCGTCCGACAGCGAATCAACGGGAAGCGTCATGGCCGCGGCGCGCGCGCGCCGGGAAAAACGGCGCGCCGCCGCGCGAGTGGGCCGCATCGCGCGGGGCGGCAAGCGCCGGTTGCGGGCCGGGCGGCGCTGCCGCCGAGGCCCGGGAACACGCTCAGGCCTGTTTCTTCGACAGCGCGAGGCGCAGCAGGTCGGCCACCGTGTTGACGTTGAGCTTTTCCATGATGTTCGCGCGGTGCGCCTCGACCGTCTTGATGCTGATGCCGAGATCGTCGGCGATCTGCTTGTTCAGGCGGCCCGCGATGATCCGCTCGAGCACCTGCTGCTCGCGCGCGGTCAGCTTCGACAGGCGTTCGCTCGCGGCACGCTGCTCCTGCACGCTCTTGCTTTCGCTTCGGGCCTTGTCGAGCATCCGCTCGACGAGCTTGCGCAGCTCGGCTTCGTCGAACGGTTTCTCGATAAAGTCCATCGCACCCTTTTTCATCGTCGACACGGCCATCGGCACGTCGCCGTGACCGGTGACGAAGATGATCGGCAGCGCGGCGTTGTCGGCGATCAGGCGTTCCTGCAGCTCGAGGCCGCTCATGCCCGACATCCGCACGTCGAGAATCAGGCACGCGATCTGGCCTGCCTGCTGCGCCGGCTGGTACGCATCGAGGAACTGCTCGGCGCTCGAGAAGCATTGCACGCGATAGCCGTTCGCCTCCAGCAGCCAGCGCAGCGAGTCCCGTACGGCCTCGTCGTCGTCGACGACAAAGACGGTTTCCTGAGTGGTGGTGACAGGGCTATTCATAGTTCTCCCGTAACGGTATGTGATGCCGATGCCTCGCGCCCCCCTTGGCCGAGATCAGCGGGTTCCCCAATGGGCAGGCTGCAGTGGAACGTCGCGCCGGAAATGCGGCCATCCGGCTCGACGTTGTTGACCACCCACAGACGCCCCCGATGCGATTCGATGATCGAACGGCAGATGTTCAGCCCCATGCCCATGCCGTCGGACTTGGTGCTGTAAAACGGTTCGAACAGGCGCTCGGCGGTCGCTTCGTCGACGCCCGGGCCCTGGTCGATCACACGGATGTCGACGAAGCCCGCATCGATGTCGGCGACGACGCGGATCACGCCGTCCACCGACGCCGGCTTCACGTCGGCCATCGCCTCGGCTGCGTTCTTCATCAGGTTCACCAGCACCTGCTCGATCAGCACGGGGTCGACATAAATAATAGGCATTCTTGCGAGGATTTCCGTGACGATCCGGATCCTGCGCTTTCTGGCCTCGATTTCGGCGAGCCCGACCGCGTCGGCGACGATGTCCGCGACCCGCGCCGGCTGGCGCTTCGGCTCGCTGCGCTTCACGAATTCGCGGATCCGCTTGACGATCATCCCCGCGCGCAGCGCCTGCTGCGCGGTCTTTTCCAGCGCGGGCTGCAGCGTCTCGGGCGTGCCGCGGCCGCTCTTCACGAGCGCGAGCGTGCCCGAGCAGTAGTTGTTGATCGCGGCGAGCGGCTGATTCAATTCGTGAGCAATCGACGACGCCATTTCACCCATCGTCATCAATCGGCTCGTGAACTGCAGCTTTTCTTCCTGCTGGTGCGCGAGCTCCTGCGCCTTCTTGCGGGTCGTGATGTCGGTCGCGATCTGCATCTGCGCGAGGTGGCCGTCCACCCACTGGATGTACTGGCGGCGCACCTCGAACCACTTCTGGATGCTCTCGACGTACACCTCCTGCGCGTCGGCGGTGCTGCTCGTCAGCGCGGCGGCCGGCAGGCCCGCGAACGCGTCGACCATGTCGATCGAGTCGGACGACGCCTGCGCGCGGTCGAAGCCGCCGCCCGACAGCTCCAGATGGCCGTCCGGGCGAATGCCGAACAGGTGGCGGTAGTAGCGGTTCGCGAACAGCAGCTCGGCTTCGTCGGCGGCGAGCACCGACACCGCGGCGTCGAGGCTTTCGAGCACCGTCGTGAAGCGCTCGTGCGCGGCGGCGAGTTCCTCCCGCGCGCGCTTCGGCTCGGTGATGTCGGTCATCGACGACATCCAGCCGGTCTGGCGGCCCGAGCTGTCGATCAGCGGCGATACGTACAGGCGCGCATGGAACAGCGTGCCGTTCTTGCGCCGCACGCGCAGCTCGAAGCCCGAGCTCGGCGCCTTGCCGCGCAGCGTCATGTCGAGCTGGCGCTGCATTTCCGGGTACGCGTCGCGCGGCCAGTAGGGGAACGGCGCGACCTTGCCGACGAGATCGGTTTCGTCCCAGCCCGTCATCCGGCAGAACGCCGGGTTCACGTGCGTGATGCGGCCGTGCATGTCCAGCACCCGCATGCCGATCAGCACCGAGTTTTCCATCGCGCGGCGGAAGAACGCCTCCGCGTACAGCGCCTGCTGTGCCTCGAAGCGCTGGCGTGTGTGCTTCCACAGGCTCCAGAGGCTCCACAGCACGAAGCACGACAGGCCGGCGACGAGCCACACGAGCGTGTTGTTGGTGAGGTTCGTGAGCTGCGGGAACGCATACACACGCACCGTCAGCCCCTGGCCGGGCGGATCGAGCGGCAGGTCGTAGTGCGAGTCGCGCGGCAGGCGCGGGCGCGTCGACGTGGACGATAGCTCGCGGTTGTTGGAATCGGTGATCGAGATCTTGTACTTCGACGACAATTCCTGCGGGATGTCGTGCTTCAGGATCCCTTCGACCGAGAACACCGCGGCGATCGCGCCGAGATATTCGCGGTCGCCGCGCATCACGGGCGTCTGCAACGTGATGAAGCCGTTGCCGAAGTCGTCGTAGATCAGCGGCGAATAGGCCTGGCGGCGCGTGCTGCGCGCCTCGTCGTACGCGCCGCGCACGGCCTCCTGCATCTGCGCGTCGCCGGGCTTCGCGAGCCGCTGGCCGAGCAGCGGCGGATGCACGGTCGGCCAGCGCTGCACGCCGGGCGCGGTGTACCAGTTCAGGTAGAGGATTTCCGGATGCGTCTGCATGACGTCCGCGACGGCCATCTGGAATGCGTTCTGGTCGAGCCGGCCGGATGCGAGGTCGCGCGACAGCGCCTGCAACTGTTCCTGCGCGCCCGTCATCGACAGGCGGATCTGCTGCTGGGCCCACGCGACGTTGCGAAAGAGGGTGTCTTCCTGCTGCTGCTGTTCGCGCCGGTTGAGGCTCCACAGGATGAGGCTCATCACGACGAGGAACACCAGGATCGACAGCAGCGGCGTCAGCAGATAGGAGTTGGACCACCACGGTCCGTGGTGCCAACGGGACGGCTGCGACTCCGCCGGCGGGCCCGGCGGTCGCGCCGAGCGTGCGAAAAGCCGATCGGTCAACATGGCAGGATTGTAGCGCAGCGCAATACATGGAAAACCGCTACCGGATATGTTGAACGGAAACGGTTTTGTTCCGACGAGACGGGCCGCGGAGCCCCGAAACAAGGGTGCAGCGCAGCAATATTCCGCATGGCGAGAAAAGATCTCACAATTCGAAAATTTTGTTGCGCAGGCCCGTCCACGCTCATTACAATCCGTCGGAGCTTGCCCGCAGCCGGTCGCGTCGCGTCGTCTGCACGAGAGCGATCCTCACATTCCAGGACCCAGGAGACGAGAATGTCCGCTGTACCGAACGAAGTGATGAAATATGTCGCCGCCGAACGTGACGACGACCCGCAAGAAACCGTCGAGTGGCTCGAGTCGCTCGATGGCGTGATCTCCTCCGTGGGCACTGGCCGCGCGCACTACCTGATCGAAAAGCAGATCGAATTCGCCCGCATGCACGGCGAACACCTGCCGTTCTCCGCCAATACCCCGTATATCAACACGATTCCGGTCGAAGCCCAGGCGAAGATTCCGGGCGACCAGGACATCGAGCACCGCATCCGTTCGTACACGCGCTGGAACGCGCTCGCGATGGTGCTGCGTGCAGGCAAGGACACGAACGTCGGCGGCCACATCGCATCGTTCGCATCGGCCGCGACGCTCTACGACGTCGGCTACAACCACTTCTGGCACGCGGCGTCCGACCAGCACGGCGGCGATCTCGTGTTCGTGCAGGGCCACTCGTCGCCGGGCGTGTACTCGCGCGCGTTCCTGCTCGGCCGCCTGTCGGAAGAGCAGCTCGACAACTTCCGCCAGGAAGTCGACGGCAAGGGCATCTCGTCGTACCCGCACCCGTGGCTGATGCCGGATTTCTGGCAGTTCCCGACCGTGTCGATGGGCCTCGGCCCGATCATGGCGATCTACCAGGCGCGCTTCATGAAGTACCTCGAGTCGCGCGGCATCGCGAAGACGGAAGGCCGCAAGGTGTGGGCGTTCCTCGGCGACGGCGAGACGGACGAGCCGGAATCGCTCGGCGCGATCGGCATGGCGAGCCGCGAGAAGCTCGACAACCTCGTGTTCGTGATCAACTGCAACCTGCAGCGTCTCGACGGCCCGGTGCGCGGCAACGGCAAGATCATCCAGGAACTGGAATCGGAATTCCGCGGCGCCGGCTGGAACGTGATCAAGGTCATCTGGGGCAGCCGCTGGGATGCGCTGTTCGCGCGCGACAAGTCGGGCGCGCTGATGCGCCGCATGATGGAGTGCGTCGACGGCGAATACCAGACGTACAAGTCGGAGTCGGGCGCGTACGTTCGCGAGCACTTCTTCAACACGCCTGAGTTGAAGGCGCTCGTCGCCGACTGGTCGGACGACGACATCTGGGCGCTGAACCGCGGCGGCCACGATCCGCACAAGATCTACGCGGCGTTCCACGAAGCCACGAACACGAAGGGCGCGCCGACCGTCATCCTCGCGAAGACCATCAAGGGCTACGGGATGGGCGAGTCGGGCCAGGCGATGAACATCACGCACCAGCAGAAGAAGCTGCCGGTCGAGCAACTGAAGAAGTTCCGCGACCAGTTCCGCCTGCCGATCACCGACGAGCAGATCGCCGACGTGCCGTACCTGAAGTTCGAGGAAGGCTCGAAGGAACTCGAATACATGCGCCAGAAGCGCATGGACCTCGGCGGCTACCTGCCGCACCGCCGCGAGAAGGCGACGTCGCTGCCGGTGCCGGCGCTCGACGCGTTCGAGCCGCTCCTGAAGGGCACGGGCGAAGGTCGCGAGATCTCGACGACGATGGCGTTCGTGCGGATCCTGAACATCCTGCTGAAGGACAAGGCGCTCGGCAAGCGCGTCGTGCCGATCGTTCCGGACGAATCGCGTACGTTCGGCATGGAAGGCCTGTTCCGCCAGATCGGTATCTGGAACCAGGAAGGCCAGAAGTACGTGCCGGAAGATTCCGACCAGCTGATGTTCTACAAGGAATCGCAGACCGGCCAGATCCTGCAGGAAGGCATCAACGAAGCGGGCGGCATGTGCGACTGGATCGCGGCGGCGACGTCGTATTCGACGCACGGCGAGATCATGGTGCCGTTCTACATCTTCTACTCGATGTTCGGCTTCCAGCGGATCGGCGACCTCGCCTGGGCCGCGGGCGACATGCGCTCGCGCGGCTTCCTGCTCGGCGGCACGGCGGGCCGCACGACGCTGAACGGCGAAGGCCTGCAGCACGAAGACGGCCACTCGCTGCTGTGGGCGGCATCGGTGCCGAACTGCGTGAGCTACGACCCGACGTTCGGCTACGAACTCGCGGTGATCATCCAGGACGGCCTGCGCCGCATGGTGCAGGACCAGGAAGACGTGTACTACTACATCACGGTGATGAACGAGAACTACGAGCACCCGGCGATTCCGCAGGGCGAGCACGTGGCGGCCGACATCATCAAGGGCATGTACGCGTTCAGGAAGGCCGACGCCGACAAGAAGGCGCCGCGAGTCCAGCTGCTTGGCGCGGGCACGATCTTCAACGAAGTGATCGCCGCCGCCGACCTGCTGAAGAACGACTGGGGTGTCGCCGCCGACCTGTGGAGCGTGCCGAGCTTCACCGAGCTCGCGCGCGAAGGCCACGACGTCGAGCGCTGGAACCTGCTCCATCCGACCGAGGAGCGTCGCCTGTCGCACGTGCAGAAGTGCCTGAAGGACACGCAGGGCCCGGTCATCGCGTCGACCGACTACGTCCGTGCGCTGGTCGACCAGATCCGCGGCCAGATCGACCGCCGCTTCGTCGTGCTGGGCACCGACGGCTTCGGTCGTTCGGACACCCGCGAGAAGCTGCGTCACTTCTTCGAGGTCGACCGTCACTGGGTCACCGTCGCCGCGCTCAACGCGCTGGCCGACGAAGGCACGATCGAGCGCAAGGTGGTCGCGGACGCGATCGCCAAGTACAACCTCGATCCGTCCAAGCCCAACCCGATGACCGTTTAAACGCACACGCCGTGTAATGCCGCGCGCCGCTCCCGCGAGGAGCGCGCGCGGCCATGGAGACAGAAACAGATGAGTCAAGCGATCGAAGTGAAGGTGCCGGATATCGGCGATTACAAGGACGTGCCGGTCATCGAGATCGGCGTGAAGGTCGGCGATACGGTCGAGCCCGAGCAGTCGCTCGTCACGCTCGAGTCCGACAAGGCGACGATGGACGTGCCGAGCCCGGTCGGCGGCGTCGTGAAGGAAATCAAGGTCAAGGTCGGCGATTCCGTGTCGGAAGGTTCGCTGATCGTGCTGCTCGAAGGCGGCGCAGGCGCCCAGGCGAACGGCGCGGCTGCGCCGGCCGCGGCTCCGGCTCCGGCAGCAGCGCCGGCACCGGCCGCCGCGGCGCCCGCCGCCGCCCCGGCAGCCGCCGGCGGTACGCTCGAGGTGAAGGTGCCCGACATCGGCGACTACAAGGACGTTCCGGTGATCGAGATCGGCGTGAAGGTCGGCGACACGGTCGAGAAGGAACAGTCGCTCGTCACGCTCGAATCGGACAAGGCGACGATGGACGTGCCGAGCCCGGCCGCCGGCGTCGTGAAGGACATCAAGGTGAAGGTGGGCGATTCGGTGTCGGAAGGCACGCTGATCGTGCTGCTCGAAGCCGCGGGCGCACCGGCTGCCGCCGCACCGCAGGCCAGTGCACCGGCTCCGGCCGCTGCCGCGCCGGCGCCCGCGCCTGCTGCCGCACCGGCGCCCGCGCAGGCCGCGCCCGCACCGGCTGCTGCCGCGCCGGCCGCTGCGCCGTCGGGTGAATACCGCGCGAGCCACGCGTCGCCGTCCGTGCGCAAGTTCGCACGCGAACTCGGCGTCGAAGTCGCGCGCGTGCAGGGTAGCGGTCCGAAGGGCCGCATCACGAAGGAAGACATCACGGGTTTCGTGAAGGGCGTGATGACCGGCCAGCGCGCGGCACCGGCCGCGGCAGCCGCGCCGGCAGGCGGCGGCGAGCTGAACCTGCTGCCGTGGCCGAAGGTCGACTTCTCGAAGTTCGGCCCGTTCGAGGCGAAGCCGCTGTCGCGCATCAAGAAGATCTCGGGCGCGAACCTGCATCGCAACTGGGTGATGATCCCGCACGTCACGAACAACGACGAAGCGGACATCACCGAGCTCGAAGCGCTGCGCGTCCAGTTGAACAAGGAACACGAGAAGGCGGGCGTGAAGTTCACGATGCTCGCGTTCGTGATCAAGGCAGTCGTCGCCGCGCTGAAGAAGTTCCCGACCTTCAACGCGAGCCTCGACGGCGACAACCTGGTGTTCAAGCAGTACTACCACATCGGGTTTGCAGCCGACACGCCGAACGGTCTCGTCGTGCCGGTGATCCGCGATGCGGACAAGAAGGGGCTCGTCGATATCGCGAAGGAAATGGCCGAGCTGTCGAAGGCCGCGCGCGACGGCAAGCTGAAGCCGGACCAGATGCAGGGCGGCTGCTTCTCGATCTCGTCGCTCGGCGGCATCGGCGGGACGAACTTCACGCCGATCATCAATGCGCCGGAAGTCGCCATCCTCGGGTTGTCGCGCGGCCAGATGAAGCCGGTGTGGGACGGCAAGCAGTTCGTGCCGCGGCTCACGCTGCCGCTGTCGCTGTCGTATGACCATCGCGTGATCGATGGCGCCGAGGCCGCGCGGTTCAATGCGTATCTCGGGGCGTTGCTCGCCGATTTCCGTCGCATCATTCTTTGATGAGCGGGGAGGGGGCTCGCGGGGGCGTGGGTTTGTTTTTGGTGCTCCACGCCCTTTCGTTGAACCTGTTTTGCCAACGGTCTGCTAGCGTCGCCCCTGCGCGGGGCGGCGGTCACTTTTCTTTGTCTTCCAAAGAAAAGTAACCAAAAGAAAGGCGCGTCCTTGGGCGGACGGCAAAGGTGGTCCTGCCCAACGTCCCGTGCTCTTGTCAGGCCGCATGGCGTCAGGATCCGCTTTTTCGCCAGCCCCTCCCTCTCTCTCCGCAGTCAATCAAGAAGGGGACAGTCATGAGTCTCATCGAAGTCAAGGTTCCGGATATCGGCGATTTCAGCGGCGTCGATGTCATCGAAGTCAACGTCAAACCCGGCGACGTGATCGAAAAAGAACAAACGCTCATCACGCTCGAATCCGATAAAGCCTCCATGGAAGTGCCCAGCGACGTCGCCGGCACCGTCAAGGAAGTCAAGGTCAAAGCCGGCGAGAAAGTCTCGCAAGGCACCATCATCGCCATCGTCGAAGCATCGGCAGGCGCAGCCGCTCCCGCGAAAGCACCCGAAGCGCCGAAGCCCGCAGCCGCCGCACCGGCGCCGGCCGCAGCCGCGCCGGCACCCGCGCCGCAAGCCGGCAGCTACGCAGGTGCCGCCGACATCGAGTGCGACATGCTCGTGCTCGGCGCCGGCCCCGGCGGCTACTCGGCCGCGTTCCGCGCCGCCGATCTCGGCATGAAGACCGTGCTCGTCGAACGCTATTCGACGCTCGGCGGCGTGTGCCTGAACGTCGGCTGCATCCCGTCGAAGGCGCTGCTGCACACGGCACTCGTCATCGACGAAGCCGCGGCGCTCGCGTCGCACGGCATCACGTTCGGCAAGCCGCAAGTCGATCTCGACAAACTGCGCGACTTCAAGGGCGGCGTCGTCAAGAAACTGACGACGGGTCTCGCCGGCATGGCGAAGGCGCGCAAGGTCGAAGTGGTCACCGGCGTCGGTGCGTTCGTCGATCCGTTCCACATGGAAGTGCAGGGCGAAAACGGCAAGAAGGTCGTCAAGTTCAAGCAGGCGATCATCGCCGCCGGCTCGCAAGCGGTGAAACTGCCGTTCATGCCGGAAGACCCGCGCATCGTCGATTCGACGGGCGCGCTCGAACTGCGCCAGTTGCCCAAGCGCATGCTCGTGATCGGCGGCGGCATCATCGGCCTCGAAATGGCCACGGTGTACGCGACGCTCGGCGCGGAGATCGACGTCGTCGAAATGATGGACGGCCTGATGATGGGCGCCGACCGCGATCTCGTGAAGGTCTGGGAAAAGTACAACGCGAAGCGCTTCGGCAACGTGATGCTGAAGACCAAGACGGTCGGCGCGGAAGCGAAGGAAGACGGCATCTACGTGAAGTTCGAGGGCGAGAAGGCGCCCGCGGAAGCGCAGCGCTACGACCTCGTGCTCGTCGCGGTGGGCCGCAGCCCGAACGGCAAGAAGATCGGCGCCGACAAGGCCGGCGTCGCGGTCACGGATCGCGGCTTCATCGACGTCGACAAGCAGATGCGCACGAACGTGCCGCACATCTTCGCGATCGGCGATATCGTCGGCCAGCCGATGCTCGCGCACAAGGCCGTGCACGAAGGCCACGTCGCCGCGGAAGCCGCGCACGGCGAGAAGGCGTATTTCGACGCACTGCAGATCCCGTCGGTGGCGTACACCGATCCGGAAGTGGCGTGGGCCGGCAAGACGGAAGACCAGTGCAAGGCCGAAGGCATCAAGTACGGCAAGGCCGTGTTCCCGTGGGCCGCGTCGGGCCGCGCGATCGCGAACGGCCGCGACGAAGGCTTCACGAAGCTGATCTTCGACGAGGAAACCCATCGCGTGATCGGCGGCGGCATCGTCGGCCTGAACGCGGGCGACCTGATCAGCGAAGTGTGCCTCGCGGTCGAGATGGGCGCGGACGCGGAAGACATCGGCAAGACGATCCATCCGCACCCGACGCTCGGCGAATCGGTCGGCATGGCCGCCGAACTGTACGAAGGCGTCTGTACGGACCTGCCGCCGCAACGCAAGAAGTAACGCGAGCGGTACGGCCGGCCACGCGCCGGCCGTGAAAAAACGCCGTCGCCCGGGTCATCCGGCCGACGGCGTTTTCATTTGCCCGGCGCGCGACAGGCTCGAATGTGGCGGGCAGTTGCCGCCCGCGCACGTTCCGGCGCCGGAAACGAAAAAGCCGCGCTGCGCGCGGCTCTTTCAGGAGCAGGGGACGCTTACGCGGCCGGCTTGCTCGAACGACGTGCGGCAGCGGCGGTGGCAGCCTTCGTGGCGACGGCGGCAGCGGCGTTGAAGTTCGTTTCAGCGATTTCCACTGCTTGCTTCGTGGCCTTCTGAACCGTTTCGTACGTGGTGTTCGCAGCGTTCAGTGCCGACTTCAGTGCGGCGACGGCCGTTTCCGAACCAGCCGGGGCGTTCTTCGCGACGTTGTCGACGAGCGCCTGGACCTTCTTGTTCTGCTCGTCGAATTGCGCTTCGGCAACCTTCGCGAATTCGGCTTGCGTCGACGATGCGATTTCGTACAGGTGACGGCCGTACGACAGCACCTTTTCCGCGACCGGCTGCGACAGGCTCGCCTGCAGCGCGATCAGTTCCTGCGCGTCCTTCACCGACAGCAGGCGCTGTGCATTTTCCTGGCCTTCGGCCAGCGTCGACTTCACGACTTGCAGGTTGAGTTCGATCAGCTTCTCGACGCCTTCGAACGCCTTGGTCGTCAGACCGAACAGGCTTTCGAGGTTGGCTTTTTGGGCGGCGGCGATTTGCTCGGGGGTCAGCAAGGACATGTCAGGCTCCTGAAAAGCGATCGCGTCGATCGCAGGATAAAGGGCACTACGCTGGGGAACTTCGGCGCCGCGTGCTTTGTGCAACGCAGCAATGAGGCCTATTTTAGGGCAGAGAAAGCGGATGTCAAGCATTTTTTGTGCGTTGCACAATCGCGACAAATTATCGATAAAACAACGAGTTATCGCGCCCGTTCGGAATCGGTTTCAGGCGCGTTCCCACATGGTGCGCACGGCGGCGGGGCAAACGCGTCGCACCATGATCATGCACAGGTAAACCTGACAGGCCCATGGAACGTTATCCTTCTGTTCCTGTCGAAAAACGCGCCGTTTCGATGCGCGTGCCGTGGCGACGTGCCGCCGCCACGGTCGAGACCGGCGCCCTTGGCACGCCGAGCCCCGGATACGTAGTTTCCCCGCTTTAAATCGCCTCCAAAGTGACGTTATCTCAATTAACCGTGCGGTAATCGGGAGACGGGCGCTGTCGGGCAGTGCGTCCCATGGATTTTTTCGATGGGAGCGGGAGAGTTGATTGGCCAGAGGTTGGCCGACTCTTACATTCCGGTTTAAAGACGATCGGTAAGTGCCTAATATTGCTCTTTTTTTAAGCTTTAACTACACTTGCGGAAACCTCCCGCCCGCTTTGTCCAGACCCCAATGAAAGCCGAATCGTTTTCACCGCGCAGATTGTTGCAGAGCATGACGCTCGGCACCGCTGTGTCGGTCGCAGTCGCGTTGCTGGCGACCACCGCGTCCGTCACGCCTGCTGACGCCTTCGCCGCCACTGCGAAGACCCAAGCCGCCAAGAAAAAGGCCGTCGCTCCTGCTTCGTCCGCGAAGAAGAAGTCGGCCGGGGCGACCTCCGACAAATCCGCCAAGGTCGCGTCGGCCGATGCGCCGCGCGCGAAGGCGTCGCGAAAGCGCGTGACGCTCGCGGCGAACAGCGTGCACGGCGGCCATCGCGGCGCGGTGCGCAAGGTCGCGTTCCAGCCGCGCCGCCCGACGGTCGGCCAGGCGTTCGGCCTGCACGACACGCCGGACGCGCTCGCGCTGCGCTCGAGCGTCGCGTACGTCGTCGACCAGAATACCGGCGAGCCGCTGTTCGACAAGAATTCGCACGCGGTCGTGCCGATCGCGTCGATCTCGAAGCTGATGACGGCAATGGTCGTGCTCGACTCGAAAGCGCCGATGGCCGATCAGATCGAAGTCACCGACGAAGACCGCGACTACGAGAAGGGCACGGGCTCGCGCCTGTCGGTCGGCTCGGTGCTGTCGCGCGAGGACATGCTGCACATCGCGCTGATGGCGTCGGAAAACCGCGCGGCGGCAGCGCTGTCGCGTTACTACCCGGGCGGCCGTCCGGCGTTCATCGCGGCGATGAACGCGAAGGCGAAGTCGCTCGGCATGACCGACACGCACTTCGAGAATTCCACCGGCCTGTCGAGCTCGAACGTGTCGAGTGCGCGCGACCTCGTGAAGATGGTCAATGCGGCGTACCAGTATCCGATGATCCGTCAGTTCTCGACCGATCGCACCTACGAGGTGTACACGGGCAAGCGCAACCTGGTCTACAACAGCACCAACGCGCTGATCCGCGGCAACGGCTCGTGGGACATCGGCCTGCAGAAGACGGGCTTCATCAACGAAGCGGGTGAATGCCTGGTGATGCAGGCGACGATCCACGGCCGGCCGATGGTGATGGTGCTGCTCGATTCGTTCGGCAAGTACTCGCGCTTCGCCGACGCCTCGCGCCTGCGCAACTGGCTCGATGCCGGCGGCGGCGAGCGCCTGACGGCGGCCAACACGCCGAACGGCGGTACCTGATCGTCCACGGCGGTTCGCCGCCATGCCGATCGCCGCAACGAAGAAGCCCCGCAATCGCGGGGCTTTTTTTGTCCGACGAATCGGGAGCCGGGGCCGGTGCCGGGCCGACGGCGAGGCTTACGCCTGCCGCTGCAGCCCGTCCACGTCTTTCTCGGGCGCCGGCCGGTAGCCGAGCGATTCCGAGATGGTGAGTGCCGTCCGGCTCAACTGGCCGAGCCACGCGTCCTGCAGCCGGTCGGCCGGCGCCGACAGCGACAGGCCGGCAACGAGCTTCCCGGAATCGTCGTAGATGCCGGCCGCGATGCAGCGCACGCCGAGTTCGAGCTCCTCGTTGTCGCGCGCGCACGACTGCTGGCGGACGATCGTCAGCTCGCGCTCGAGCTTCGCGATATCGGTGATGCTGTTCTGCGTATGGCCCGACAGCCCCGTGCGCGTCGCATAGGCACGCACGCGCGACGTCTCGTCGGCCGCGAGGAACAGCTTGCCGACCGACGTGAGATGCAGCGGCGCGCGGCCGCCGATCGCGCGGACGACCTGCATTCCCGAGCGCTCGGAGTACGCGCGCTCGATATAGACGATCTCGTCGCCCTGGCGCACCGACAGGTTCACGGTCTGCCCGGTGAGGCGGTGCAGCTCGCGCATCGGCATCAGCGCCGCGTCGCGCACCGACAGGCGCGCCTTCACGAGATTGCCGAGCTCGAGCAGCCGCATGCCGAGACGGTAGGTGCCGGGATCGGAGCGGTCGACGAGGCGGCAGGTCACCATGTCGTTGAGGATGCGGTGCGCGGTCGACGGGTGCAGTTCCGTACGCTGCGCGAGTTCCTTCAGGCTGACGGGGTCGCTGTGCGCGGCGAGCGCGTCCAGCAACCGCATCATGCGTTCGATCACCTGGATCGACGTTTTTGAATCGGGGGTGGGTTGGCTCATGTCGGGGGAGGAATCGATTGACGCGTCAGGCGGTGTTGGACCGATTGTATCTCGTATCGTGAAAAAAGCGAACGCCGTTCGAGGAAGTCCTCGTTTCGTGCGCCGCGGGCTTGCGCGCGGGCCGGCGTTGGTCTTGCCGGTCAAACGTCGGATAATGAGAGCCGTTTTCTCGAAGGAGCACGTATGCGAGTCGGTTTGTTCGTGACCTGCCTGGTCGACCTGATGCGCCCCGAAATCGGTTTTTCGGCGCTCAAGCTGATTCGCGACGCCGGCTACGAGGTGATCGTGCCGCCCGCGCAGACCTGCTGCGGCCAGCCGGCCTACAACTCGGGCGACCGCGCGCTGGCGCGCGACCTCGCGGAAAAGACCCTGCGCGAGTTCGAGCAGTTCGATTACATCGTCGCGCCGTCGGGTTCGTGCGGCGGGATGATCCGCGCGCACTACGGCGACCTATTTCGCGACGATCCCGAACTGATGGGGCGCTACACGCGGTTCCAGCAGAAAGTCCACGAACTGACCGACTTCCTCGCGAACGTCGCGAAGGTGTCGCTCGCGCCGGGCGAGTTCGCCGGGCCGGTCACCTATCACGATTCGTGCTCGGGCCTGCGCGAGCTCGGCGTGAAGGCGCAGCCGCGCGCGCTGCTCGCGCAGCGCGGCGTCGCGGTGACCGAGATGAAGGATTGCGAGCACTGTTGCGGCTTCGGCGGCACGTTCGCGGTCAAGTACGGCGACATCTCGGCGGCCATCGCGGACGAGAAATGCGCGAACGTGCGCGCGTCGGGCGCGGGCACGGTCGTGCTCGGCGATCTCGGCTGCATGTTGAACATCGAAGGGCGGTTGCGCCGCACCGGCGACCGCGACACGCGCGTGCTGCACGTCGCGCAGGTGCTGGCGGGCGACGTCTGACGCCCGGTTCCGCTCACTTTCCCCGATACCGCGATGCAAGTCCAATCGATGCATTTCAAGGCGCGCGCCGGCCAGAAGCTGGCCGACCAGCGCCTGCAGCAGAACCTGAAGAAACTGTCGACGAAGTTCGTGTCCGCCCGCGCCGACGCGATGACCCTGATCGACTTCCCGGCCACGCGCGCCGCGCTCGAGGCGCGCCGCAACCGCGCGCTGGAGAATCTCGACGTGTGGCTCGAGGCATTCGAGCGCGAGGCGACGCGGCGCGGCACGACGGTGCTGTTCGCCGAAACGACCGCCGACGCCGCGCGGCTCGTGGCCGACATCGCGCGCCGGCACGACGTGAAGAAGGTCATCAAGACCAAGTCGATGGTGTCCGAGGAAATGCGGCTGAACGCGGTGCTCGCCGAGATGGGCGTGCAGTCGATCGAGACGGACCTCGGCGAATACATCCTGCAGATCAACGACAACGAGCCGCCGAGCCACATCATTGCGCCCGTCGTGCACAAGGACAAGGACGAGATCGCCGACCTGTTCGCGCGCACGCACCGGCGCGAGCGGCTCACCGAGATTCCGGACATGACGCGCGAGGCGCGCGAGGTGCTGCGCCCGCATTTCATGTCGGCCGACATGGGCGTGACGGGCGGCAACTTCGTGATCGCCGAGACGGGTTCGGTGGCGATCGTGACGAACGAAGGGAACGAGGGCATGTGCACGGTCATGCCCCGCGTGCATGTCGCGGTGACGGGCATCGAGAAGGTGCTGCCGACGCTCGAGGATCTCGCGACCGCGATGCGGCTGCTGCCGCGTTCCGCGACCGGGCAGAAGACGTCGAACTATTTCTCGCTGCTGACCGGGCCGCGCGGGCCCGGCGACGAGGACGGCCCCGAGCACAACTACGTGGTGCTCGTCGACGGCGGCCGCACGGGCCTGATCGGCGGCGAATTCCAGGAGATGCTGCGCTGCATCCGCTGCGGCGCGTGCATGAACCATTGCCCGGTGTACCAGAAGGTTGGCGGTCATGCGTACGGCTGGGTCTATCCGGGGCCGATGGGATCGGTGCTGACGCCGAGCTACGTCGGGCTCGATCGCGCGCTCGACCTGCCGCAGGCGGCGACGCTGTGCGGCGAATGCGACAGCGTATGTCCGGTCGGGATTCCGTTGTCGCACCTGTTGCGCACGCTGCGCGAGAAGCAGGTCGAGCGCCATCTGCGGCCGTGGCGCGAGCGGGCGGCGCTCGCCGCGTGGGGTTTCCTCGCGCGGCGGCCGATGCTGTATGCGCTGACGACCAAGCTGGCGGTGCGCGTCCTCGAGCGGCTGGGCGGCAACGGCGGCATGCTGCGGCGCCTGCCGTTGATGGGCGGCTGGATGGACACGCGCGACATGCCGACACCGACCGGGCGCACGTTCCGCGAACTGTACGCGGCGTCGCAAAGCCACCTCGGCTGACACTGTTCAGCGAGCAGCAACAGTGCGTTCGCTATTCGCATATTTATCTCGATAGATGCGATCTATAGAATCTCGGCTGTAGTCCCCGGAATCGGGTTTCGGGGTACGAGGTCAAGGAGGTACGCATCATGAAAAAGACAATATCGATGTACTGGCCGCTGGCAATCGTGGTTCCGCTGGCGGCGGCTGCCTATCTGCATGCGATGTCCGATGCGCCGTCGCGCGGCCCGCTCGCGGCTCATCAGGCGTCCGCCGAACTGGCGCGCGCGGTGTCGTTCGGGCTGGTCGACGACGCGGCGAAGCCGCTGCCGGCCGCATCCGGCGACGTCGTGATCGCTGCGCCCAAGGCGCTGTAAGGCACGTCGCCGTCGCTTCGCGCGGCGGCGCGATTTCGGGCGCCTTTGTATAATGGCGCGTTCTTCTTCCCACGCGGTTCGCCGCGGTTTTCCGATAGTGCGATGACCCGCGTAGCGATCTGTTTCGTCTGTCTCGGCAATATCTGCCGTTCGCCCACGGCGGAAGGCGTGATGCGCCACCAGGTGGGCGCGGCCGGGCTGGCCGACCGGATCGCGATCGATTCGGCCGGCACCGGCGATTGGCACGTCGGCGAGCCGCCCGACTCGCGCGCGCAGGCGGCGGCCCGCACCCGCGGCTATGACTTGTCGGCGCTGCGGGCGCGGCAGGTGAGCGCGGCGGATTTCGAGCGTTTCGACCTGCTGCTGGCGATGGACGAAGCCAACCTCGCGGAATTGCGCCGGCGCTGTCCGCCGGCGCATCGCGACAAGGTGCGCCTGCTGATGGAATTCGCGCCGGGCGCCGCCGAGACCGAGGTGGCCGATCCTTATTTCGGCGGCGAGCAGGGCTTCGAACAGGTGCTCGATCAGGTCGAGCGCGCGTGCGCGGGCCTGCTGGACACGCTGCGCAGCCGCGCCGCGCGCTGATCGACACGGGAAATTCAGCGGTCTGCGAATACCCTGTCGAAGACATGGATACTTGACTAAAATCGTCAAATATTTATACTTGACCAAAATCGTCAAGATTGCAGTCCCCTAGACACCATGAGACTCACCACCAAAGGCCGTTTCGCCGTCACGGCGATGATTGACTTGGCACTGCGCCAGGAGCAGGGCCCGGTGACGCTTGCAGGCATCAGCCAGCGCCAGCGGATTTCGCTCTCGTATCTCGAACAGCTGTTCGGCAAGCTGCGCAGGCATGAAATCGTCGAATCCGTGCGCGGCCCGGGCGGCGGCTACAACCTCGCGCGTCGCGCGCAGGACGTCACCGTTGCCGACATCATCATCGCGGTCGATGAACCGCTCGACGCCACGCAGTGCGGCGGCAAAGGCACGTGCGACGGCTCGAAGCAGCCCGACGGCCATTGCATGACGCACGAGCTGTGGTCGACGCTGAACCAGAAAATGGTCGAATACCTCGATTCGGTGTCGCTGCAGGATCTCGTCGATCAGCAGCGCGCACGCGAGGGCGCCCCTGCGGTGCTGCGCGACCGTCGCGCGCCGGAGCCCGTCGCCGCACCGGCCGAGCCCGTGCGCACGATGCCGCTCGGCCCCAATTCGGTGTTCAACATCGCGAGTTCGTGAGCGCGAAGGCGCCCGTCACACCCCATAACGCACATAGTCCCTGCACAGAATACCCGGAGCGACAGATGACCCAAGAGACTCTCCACCTGCCCATCTATATGGATTACAGCGCGACGACGCCCGTCGATCCGCGCGTGGTCGACAAGATGGTGCCGTACCTGCGCGAGCAGTTCGGCAACCCGGCGTCGCGCAGCCACGCTTATGGCTGGGACGCGGAGCGTGCGGTCGAGGAAGCGCGCGAACAGGTGGCCGCACTCGTGAACGCCGATCCGCGCGAGATCATCTGGACGTCCGGCGCCACCGAGTCGGACAACCTCGCGATCAAGGGCGCCGCGAACTTCTACAAGGGCAAGGGCAAGCACATCGTCACGGTGAAGACCGAGCACAAGGCCGTGCTCGACACGTGCCGCGAGCTCGAGCGCGACGGTTTCGAAGTCACCTACCTCGACGTGAAGGAAGACGGCCTGATCGATCTCGACGTGCTCAAGGCCGCGTTGCGCCCGGACACGATCCTCGTGTCGGTGATGCACGTGAACAACGAGATCGGTGTGATCCAGGACATCGAGACGATCGGCGAAATCTGCCGCGAGAAGGGCATCGTGTTCCACGTCGATGCCGCGCAGTCGACCGGCAAGGTCGAAATCGACCTCGCGAAGCTGAAGGTCGACCTGATGTCGTTCTCGGCCCACAAGACGTACGGCCCGAAGGGCATCGGCGCGCTGTACGTGCGCCGCAAGCCGCGCGTGCGCATCGAGGCGCAGATGCACGGCGGCGGCCACGAGCGCGGCATGCGTTCGGGCACGCTGCCGACGCACCAGATCGTCGGCATGGGCGAGGCGTTCCGCATCGCGCGCGAGGAAATGGCGACCGAGAACGAGCGCATCCGCATGCTGCGCGACAAGCTGCTGCGCGGCCTGTCGCAGATCGAGGAAACCTACGTGAACGGCGACATGGACCACCGTGTCCCGCACAACCTGAACATCAGCTTCAACTTCGTCGAAGGCGAGTCGCTGATCATGGCGATCAAGGACGTCGCGGTGTCGTCCGGCTCCGCGTGCACGTCGGCGTCGCTGGAGCCGTCGTACGTGCTGCGCGCGCTCGGCCGCAACGACGAGCTCGCGCACAGCTCGATCCGCTTCACGGTCGGCCGCTTCACGACGGAGCAGGAAGTCGACTTCGTGATCGATCTGCTGAACAGCAAGATCGCGAAGCTGCGCGAACTGTCGCCGCTCTGGGAAATGCACCAGGAAGGCATCGATCTGTCGACGATCGAATGGGCCGCGCACTGATACCGCATTGAATGCAACCGCGGGCGGATTGACGCACGCAGACGTAACGAGTCAAGGAGTCTGAGTCATGTCTTACAGCAACAAGGTTCTGGATCACTACGAAAACCCGCGCAACGTCGGTTCGTTCGCGAAGGACGACGACACGGTCGGCACGGGCATGGTCGGCGCGCCGGCGTGCGGCGACGTGATGAAGCTGCAGATCCGCGTCGGCGCGGACGGCGTGATCGAAGACGCGAAGTTCAAGACCTACGGCTGCGGTTCGGCGATCGCATCGAGCTCGCTCGTCACCGAATGGGTGAAGGGCAAGACGCTCGACGAGGCACTGTCGATCAAGAACACGCAGATCGCCGAGGAACTCGCGCTGCCGCCGGTGAAGATTCACTGCTCGATCCTCGCGGAAGACGCGATCAAGGCAGCCGTGGCCGACTACAAGAAGCGCCACGACACCAAGGAAAGCGATCAGGCAGCAGCCTGAGCGGCATCGAGCGTTGTGAAGGAACGCGGTGCGTCGTCCAGGCGCCCCGCGGCAAGGACATCATGGCAATTACACTGACCGAAAAAGCAGCACAACACGTCCAGAAATACCTCGTCCGCCGCGGCAAGGGTGTGGGCCTGCGGCTTGGCGTTCGCACGACCGGGTGCTCGGGGCTCGCGTACAAGCTCGAGTATGTCGACGAGCTGGCTCCCGAGGATCAGGTGTTCGAGAGCCATGGCGTGAAGGTCGTCGTCGATCCGAAGAGCCTCGCCTATATCGACGGCACCGAGCTCGACTTCGCCCGCGAAGGCCTGAACGAAGGGTTCAAGTTCAACAACCCGAACGTGAAGGACGAGTGCGGGTGCGGGGAATCGTTCCGCGTGTGACGCGGCTCCCTCCGCGCGATGCGGGCAAGAGGCGGCACGGGCCGCCTTTTTAATGTGCGGCGTTTGCCGCGCGACGAACCGGAATTGAACGCGACGATGGTTTCGCTGAAAGACAGCCATTTCGACCTGTTTCACCTGCCGGCGCAATTCGCGCTCGACGAGACGGCGCTCGACGCCGCCTACCGGACGGTGCAGACGCAGGTGCACCCGGACCGCTTCGCGGCGGCCGGCGATGCGCAAAAGCGCATCGCGATGCAATGGGCCACGCGCGCGAACGAGGCGTACCGCACGCTGCGCGATCCGCTGAAGCGCGCGTCCTATCTGCTGTCGCTGCGCGGCGTCGACATCGGCGCGGAAAACAACACGGCGATGGAGCCGGCGTTCCTGATGCAGCAGATGGAGTGGCGCGAGGGCATCGAGGATGCCGCGGCCGCCCGCAATGTCGACGCGCTCGATGCGTTGCTCGCCGAGTTGCGCGACGAGAAGCGCGTGCGCGTCGAGCGCCTCGGCACGCTGCTCGACAGCGGTGCCGACCAGGCCGCCGCGGAAGCCGTGCGTCAGCTGATGTTCATCGAACGGGTCGCGTCGGAAGTGGGCGCGCAGATCGAGCGCCTCGAAACTTAACCGCGTGCCTTGCGGCACGCGCAGCAAACGGGCCGAGCGCCCGAACGAACCAAGATGGCTTTACTGCAAATTTCCGAACCGGGCATGGCGCCGGCGCCGCACCAGCGGCGACTCGCCGTCGGGATCGATCTCGGCACGACGAACTCGCTCGTCGCCGCCGTGCGCAACAGCGTGCCCGAAGTCCTGCCGGACGAAGCCGGCCGCTTGCTGCTGCCGTCGGTGGTCCGTTACCTCGAGAAGGGCGGCCGCCGCATCGGCCACGAAGCGAAGGAGCAGGCCGCGACCGATCCGCGCAATACGATCGTGTCGGTCAAGCGCTTCATGGGCCGCGGCAAGGCCGAGGTCGAAGGCGCGGCGAACGCGCCGTACGAATTCGTCGACGCGCCGGGCATGGTGCAGATCCGCACGATCGACGGCGTGAAGAGCCCGGTCGAAGTGTCGGCCGAGATTCTCGCGACGCTGCGCTATCGCGCGGAAGACACGCTCGGCGACGAGCTGGTCGGCGCGGTGATCACGGTGCCCGCCTACTTCGACGACGCGCAGCGCCAGGCGACCAAGGACGCCGCGCGCCTCGCCGGCCTCAACGTGCTGCGCCTGCTGAACGAACCGACCGCCGCGGCGATCGCCTACGGTCTCGACAACGCGGCCGAAGGCCTGTACGCGGTGTACGACCTCGGCGGCGGCACGTTCGACCTGTCGATCCTGAAGCTGACGAAGGGCGTGTTCGAAGTGCTGGCCGCGGGCGGCGATTCCGCGCTCGGCGGTGACGATTTCGACCACGCGCTGTTCGATCACGTGCTCGCGCAGGCCGGTATCGACGCGAAGACGCTCGCGCCCGAGGACGTGCGCTTGCTGCTCGATCGCGTGCGCGTGCTGAAGGAAGCGCTGTCGTCCGCGCCCGAGGCGGCGCTCGACGTGACGCTGTCGAGCGGCGCACGCCTCGTGCAGACGATTTCGCACGACACGTTCGCGTCGCTCGTCGAGCCGCTCGTGCAGCGTACGCTCACGCCGACCCGCAAGGCGCTGCGCGATGCACAGGTCACGCCGGCCGACATTAAGGGCGTCGTGCTCGTCGGCGGCGCGACGCGCATGCCGGTGATCCGCGACGCGGTCGCCAAATACTTTGGCCAGCCGCCGCTCGTGAATCTCGATCCGGATCAGGTCGTCGCGCTCGGCGCGGCGATCCAGGCCGATCTGCTCGCGGGCAATCGCGGCACCGGCGACGACTGGCTGCTGCTCGACGTGATTCCGCTGTCGCTCGGTGTCGAGACGATGGGCGGCCTCGTCGAGAAGATCATTCCGCGCAACTCGACGATTCCGATCGCGCGTGCGCAGGAATTCACGACCTTCAAGGACGGCCAGACCGCGATGGCGATCCACGTCGTGCAGGGCGAGCGCGAGCTCGTCGCCGACTGCCGGTCGCTCGCGCGCTTCGAGCTGCGCGGCATTCCGCCGATGACGGCGGGCGCCGCACGCATTCGCGTGACCTATCAGGTCGACGCGGACGGCCTGTTGTCGGTGTTTGCGCGCGAGCAGTTGTCGGGCGTCGAGGCATCGGTCGTCGTGAAGCCGTCGTACGGCCTCGCCGACGACGACATCGCGAAGATGCTGGAAGACAGTTTCAAGACCGCCGAAATCGACATGCGCGCTCGTGCGCTGCGCGAAGCGCAGGTCGAGGCCGAGCGGATGCTCGAGGCGACGCAGGCCGCGCTGGCGGCCGACGGCGAACTGCTCGATGCCGGCGAGCGCGCGCAGGTCGACGCGCTGGCTGCCGCGCTGCGCGCGGTCGCGCAGGGCGACGATACGAATGCGATCGAAGAGGCAACCAAGGCGCTGGCCGACGGTACCGACGAATTCGCGGCGCGCCGGATGGACAAGAGCATCAAGCGCGCGCTGTCGGGCCGCCGGCTCGACGAGATCTGAACCCACGAACCGCGCATCGGCCGGCCACGGCCCGCGCGCTAATGAACCACGCGGCGCCTGGCGCCGCACCCTGACTGACGGAACGGACATGCCTCAACTGGTGGTGCTGCCTCACGTCGAACTGTGCCCGGATGGCGCGGTGATCGACGCGACGCCCGGCAAGAGTATCTGCGACAACCTGCTCGACAACGGGATCGAGATCGAGCACGCATGCGAGAAGTCGTGCGCATGCACGACGTGCCACGTGGTGATCCGCGAAGGCTTCAACGATCTCGCGCCGTCCGAGGAGGACGAGGACGATCTGCTGGACAAGGCGTGGGGCCTCGAGCCGACGTCGCGCCTGTCGTGCCAGGCGATCGTGAAGGAAGATTCGGACCTGGTGGTCGAGATTCCGAAGTACTCGATCAACCACGCGAAGGAAAATCACTGACCGAAACCGGAGGCAGGCGATGAAATGGACCGATTCGCGTGAAATAGCCATTGCACTGGCGGACAAGCACCCGGACATCGACCCGCAGCGGATCAACTTCGTCGACCTGCGCCAATGGGTGCTGGAGCTCGACGGCTTCGACGACGATCCGGCGCACTCGGGCGAGAAGATCCTCGAGGCGATCCAGGCGCACTGGATCGACGAATCCGACTTCGACGACGAGGACTGACCGACCCGGCCGGCCACGGCGTACGCTGCAATGGTGTACGCCGCGCCAATGAAAAAACGGCTCGTGAGCGCCTGCTCGCGAGCCGTTTTCGTTTTGGGCGAAGTGCCCGCGCGCGACGCGTGGGCAGCGACGCCGGCGATGACGCGATCGGGAGCTTACGCGCCGACCAGCGTGCCGTTCTCGATCCGTACGCGCTGGCCCTGGCCGAACGGCGGCGGGTTGCGATACGTGAACGTGCGCATCGCGCCGCTTTCCATCTGCACTTGCACCTGATAGTCGGTTTCCGCGCGGACCTGTTTCTCGACCTGGTTGCCGGCGAGACCGCCGCCCAGCGCGCCGATGATCGTCATCGCGGTGCGACCGTTGCCGTGGCCGAACTGGTTACCGAGCAGGCCGCCGGCCGCCGCGCCGCCCACGGCGCCGATGCCCGAGCTCTGGCCCGGCGTGCGCGTTTGCGTGATCGAGACGACCGTGCCGCAACTCTGGCAGTAGGCTTGCGCAGGCGCCGACGGCTGCTGCGCATATTGCGGCGGCTGCGGGGCGGTCGTGTGACGGCGGTGCGGCGCAGCCGGGCGCGGCGCGGGCTTCGGCTCGGCCTGCGCGACGGCGGCTTTCTGCTGCGCGGCGGCCTGTTCCGCGGCCTGTCGCTGCGCTTGCGCGGCCAGCGCGGCGCTGGCGGCCGCGGCCGTATCGACCGCCGGCTGCGACGCGATCAGCGCGGCCTGGGTCTGGCCGTTCTGTTCGCTGCTGCTGGTGGCTTTCGGGAAGACGCCCGTGATCGCTGCCGTCGCCGCGAGGCTGGCGACGATGACGGCGCCCGCCGCGGTGGCGATCAGCGGGTGGAGGCGTTGCTTTTGCGGCGTGGTCTGATTCTGGTTGTCCATTTTTTTCTCCAATGTCGATCCGGATCGGCGCGTGGCGCCGGAGCTGGATCCCACGCTCGGGAGCGATCAGACTCGGCGTTCCTGCGCCTCGTTCTGGTCCCGTGGTCATGCGTGGTGACGCAACAGGAGTGTCGTCCACGGCCCCGGGGCACGCCGTATCAAGGTGTAACGAATTGCAGCGGGGCGTCGGCGGCGGTTTCCGGGAAAACCCGCAGAAGGGCGTCGCGACGAGGGAATAAAACGGGGGAGGATCGAAGGCCGGCGGACGCCGGCTGGCGGGATTTACGCGTCGTTACAAAGGCGACGCGTGCGCGCCACGGGGCGCGGCGCACACGCGGTTGCGGCTGTCAGTCCTCGCGGCGCAGATGCGGGAACAGCAGCACGTCGCGGATCGTCGGGCTGTCGGTCAGCAGCATCACGAGACGGTCGATGCCGATCCCGCAGCCGCCGGTCGGCGGCATCCCGTATTCGAGCGCGCGGATGTAGTCGGCGTCGAAGAACATCGCTTCCTCGTCGCCTGCATCCTTCTGCTCGACCTGCTTCTTGAAGCGCGCGGCCTGGTCTTCCGGATCGTTCAGCTCCGAGAAGCCGTTCGCGATCTCGCGGCCGGTCATGAACAGCTCGAAACGCTCGGTGATGCCCGGCACCGTATCCGATGCGCGTGCGAGCGGCGACACCTCGACCGGGTAGTCGATGATGAACGTCGGTTCCCACAGCTGCGCTTCGGCCGTTTCCTCGAACAGCGCGAGCTGCAGCGCGCCGATGCCCGCGTTCAGGAACGCCGGCTGCGACACGTCGACGCCGAAGCGCTTCAGCTCGGTGCGCAGGAACGCGTCGTCCGACAACTGGCCGTCGGTGTAGTCCGGTGCGTACTTCTGGATCGCCTGCGTGATCGTCAGGCGATGGAACGGCTTCGCGAGGTCGAGTTCGCGGCCCTGATACTGGATCGTCGCGGTGCCGAGCGCGTCGATCGCCGCCTGGCGGATCAGTTGCTCGGTGAAGTCCATCAGCCAGCGGTAGTCGGTGTACGCGGCGTAGAACTCCATCATCGTGAATTCCGGGTTGTGCCGCGGCGACACGCCTTCATTCCGGAAATTGCGGTTGATCTCGAACACGCGCTCGAAGCCGCCGACGATCAGGCGCTTCAGGTACAGCTCCGGCGCGATGCGCAGGAACATCTGCATGTCGAGCGCATTGTGATGCGTGACGAACGGCTTCGCGGCCGCGCCGCCCGGGATCGGGTGCAGCATTGGCGTCTCGACTTCCATGAAGTCGGCGTTGTCCATGAACTTGCGGATCGACGCGATCGTCTTCGTGCGGGCGCGGAACGTGTCGCGCGTTTCCGGCGTGACGATCAGGTCGACGTAGCGCTGGCGGTAGCGCATTTCCTGGTCGGACAGGCCGTGGAACTTGTCCGGCAGCGGACGCAGCGCCTTCGACAGCAGGCGCAGCTCCTTGCACTGGACCGACAGCTCGCCCTTGTTGGTGCGGAACAGCACGCCGCGCGCGGCGACGATGTCGCCGAGGTCCCACTTCTTGAACGCGTCGTAGATGTCGGCGCCGACGTCGTTCGGCGTCACGAAGAACTGGATCTGGCCCGAGCCGTCCTGCACCGTCGCGAAGCTCGCCTTGCCCATCACGCGCTTGAGCATCATGCGGCCGGCCACCGACACCTCGACCGGGTTCGCTTCGAGCGCGGCCTTGTCCGAATCGGCGAATTTCGCCTGCAGGTCGGCTGCGTGATGCTCGGGCCGGAAGTCGTTCGGATAGGCGACGCCTTGCTCGCGCAACGCGCGCAGCTTCTCGCGGCGCTCGGCGATGATCTGGTTTTCGTCCGCCGTGACGGCGGGCTGCGTTTGGGTCGGTTCGGTCATGATGGTCGGAATTCGGAGTGGGGTGCGGCAACGCAAACGGAAAGGGCGGCGCGGGGCAGGCCGCGCCGCGGCGCTTACACGCCCTGTTTGAGGCTCGCGCTGATGAAGTCGTCGAGGTCGCCGTCGAGCACCGCACGCGTGTTGCTCATTTCGACGTTCGTACGCAGGTCCTTCACGCGGCTCTGGTCGAGCACGTACGAGCGGATCTGGTGGCCCCAGCCCACATCGGTCTTGCTCGATTCGAGCTTGTCCTGCTCGGCCTGGCGCTTGCGCATTTCGACTTCGTACAGGCGCGACTTCAGCATCGCCATCGCTTCCGCGCGGTTGCGGTGCTGCGAGCGGTCGTTCTGGCACTGCACGACGATGCCGGTCGGCATGTGCGTGATCCGCACCGCGGAGTCGGTCTTGTTGATGTGCTGGCCGCCCGCGCCCGATGCGCGGTACGTGTCGATGCGCAGGTCGGCCGGGTTGATCTCGACTTCGATCGAGTCGTCGATTTCCGGATAGACGAACACCGACGAGAACGACGTGTGGCGGCCGCCAGACGAGTCGAACGGCGACTTGCGCACGAGGCGGTGGATGCCCGTTTCGGTGCGCAGGAAGCCGTACGCGTATTCGCCCGTGACCTTGACCGTCGCGTTCTTGATGCCGGCGACGTCGCCGTCGGACTCTTCGAGCACTTCGGCCTTGAAGCCCTTGCGTTCGCAGTAGCGCAGGTACTGGCGCAGCAGCATCGACGCCCAGTCGCACGCCTCGGTGCCGCCGGCGCCGGCCTGGATGTCGATGAAGCAGTTGTTCGGATCGGCCGGGTTCGAGAACATCCGGCGGAACTCGATGTCGCCGACGCGCGCCTCGAGCTTCGCGGCGTCTTCTTCCGACGCGAGAAGCGTGTCCTCGTCGCCTTCCTCGCGTGCCAGCTCGAACAGGTCGAGCGCGTCGCGCAGGTCGCTATCGAGCGCGGTGAGCGTCATGACGACGCCTTCGAGCAGTTTCTTCTCGCGGCCGAGCGCCTGGGCGTTCTTCGAATCGTTCCAGACGTTCGGGTCTTCGAGTGCCTTGTTGACTTCGGTCAGACGCGCAGCTTTGGCGTCGTAGTCAAAGATACCCCCGAAGCTCGCCCGCGCGATTGCGCAGGTCGAGCAGGGAGCTTTCGATCGCGTTGAGACGTTCCGCTTCCATGATCGTTCGCTGTTCCGGCTTCGTAAAAAAGCGGAATTATAGCCGATCGGCAAGCTTGCCCGGTGACGCAAACGGTGCTCGCGCATGCGTGGAGGGCCCGTCCAACGCGGCGCGCGAGCGTGCGGCGGCGCGTCGCGGGACGGTCGCCGGCTCAGCCGGCCGCGTGTTCGACGATCAGCTGCACGCGGGTGACGCCGTTCCACGTATCGGCGACGAGCCGGTACGCGACCAGCGCGCGCGCCGGCAGCGGGTCGGTATGGTTGAACCAGATCGCGTTGAAGCGCTGGCGGCCGCGCGCGAGCTGCAGCTTCAGGTGCTTTTCCTTCACGAGCGATTGCGACACGACGTCGAATTCGCCCGAGAAAAGCGGGGCCGGAAACCCTTGCCCCCACACGGCTTCGTCCAGCAGGCCGACGAACTGCGGCGTGAAGTACGCATCCTCGAGCTCGCCGTCGGTTTCGATCACGCGGGCCAGCGCGTCGTCGGACAACCATTCGCGCGCGACGGCCTCGAACGCGGCCGCGAAGCGCGGCACGTTTTCGGTGTCGAGCGTGAGGCCGGCCGCCATCGCATGGCCGCCGAACGCGACGATCAGGTCCGGTTCGCGTTTCGACACGAGGTCGAGCGCGTCGCGCAGGTGGAAGCCGGCGATCGAACGACCGGAACCCTTGACGCGCCGGCCTTCGTCGTCGGCGTGCGCGAACGTGAACGACGGACGGTGGAATTTCTCCTTGAGCCGGCCGGCGACGATGCCGATCACGCCCTGGTGCCACGCGGGATTGAACAGCGTGATCGTGCACGCGTCGGCCGGATCGACGTCGGCGAGATCGGCGAGCGCCTGCTGCTGCATGCCGGCCTCGATCTCGCGACGTTCGCGGTTCATCACGTCGAGCTGCTGCGCGAGATCCCACGCGCGGCCGATGTCGTCGGTGATCAGGCACTCGATGCCGAGCGACATGTCGGACAGCCGGCCGGCCGCGTTCAGGCGCGGACCGAGGCCGAAGCCGAGATCGAACCCCGACGCGGTGCGCGCTTCGCGCGCGGCGGCGCGGAACAGCGCGGCGACGCCTGGCTGCATGCGGCCGTTGCGGATGCGCTGCAGGCCCTGCGCCACGAGCACGCGGTTGTTGCCGTCGAGCCGCACGACGTCGGCGACGGTGCCGAGCGCGACGAGGTCGAGCAGGCCGTCGAGACGCGGCTCGGCTTCCTTGCTCGCGAACGCGCCGCGGCGGCGCAGCTCGGCGCGCAGCGCGAGCAGCACGTAGAACATCACGCCGACGCCGGCGAGATGCTTGCTCGGGAACGCGCAGCCGGGCTGGTTCGGGTTGACGATCGCGCGCGCGGCGGGCAGCGCGTCGCCGGGCAGGTGGTGGTCGGTCACGAGCACGTCGATGCCGCGCGCGTTCGCGGCTTCGACGCCGGCGACGCTCGCGATCCCGTTGTCAACGGTGATCAGCAGGTCGGGCTTGCGCGCGGCCGCGAGTTCGACGATCTCCGGCGTGAGGCCGTAGCCGTATTCGAAGCGGTTCGGCACCAGGTAGTCGATCTGCGCGCCGAACATGCGCAGGCCGCGCACCGCGACCGCGCAGGCGGTCGCGCCGTCGCAGTCGTAGTCGGCGACGACGAGCAGGCGCCGCTTGTCGGCAATCGCGTCGGCGAGCAGCGACGCCGCATCGGCGCAGCCTTTCAGCTCGGTGGGCGGAACGAGGCGCGCGAGCGCGGTCTCGATGTCGGCGGGCGACTGCACGCCGCGCGACGCGTACAGGCGCGCGAGGACGGGGTGCAGGCCGTGGCGCGCGAGCACTTCGGCGTCGGCGGGCGCGACGGGGCGGGTAACGATCCGGGTCATACGGGGTGGCTGGTTATTCGAACAGGGAGGCGAGCGCGCGGCGGCGCCAGAACTTGCGCAGGTCGCCGCGCGTCGCGTGCAGCGTCACGGAGCTCGTGTCGCCGCACAGCGTGAAATCGACGCTCGCCAGCTCGCCGTTGTGCAGCGCGGCGAGCGCCGGCGCGAACCAGTCGCGCTCGAGCGCGGCGAGGCCGTCGTGCCACCGCGCCCAGTCCTGCTCGATGAACGGCGTGGTCAGCGCCGGCAGATCGACGAGCGTCGCGCCGTCGGCGGCGGGCAGCGCGCCGAACGTCGCGGGCGGGCGGCCGGCTTCGGTTTGCGCGGCGCGCGCGAGGCCGAGCGCGGCGGGCGACGCGGACAGCACGCGCGCGAACGGCTTGCCGACCGGCTTCAGCGTACCCTGCGCATGGAACCAGATCGAATTGACGGCCGGCAGGCCGCGCGCCTCGCGGGCTTCGTTGACCGGATGCTGGAACCACGCCATCTGCACTTCGTTCTGCAGTTTCATCCACATCCGCGAGCGCTCGCCCGTATGGGCCTCGTGCGGCAGCCAGATCTCGATGTTGCGGCCGCTGGCGCGCAGCGGCGCGGCGCCGGCGAGGCGCGCGAGCTGGTCGCTCGACAGGTACCAGCGCGCCGGGTTCGGCGCTTCGAGCCGCACGCCGAGCTCCTCGATCAGCGGCCGCGCGACCGCGAGCAGCGCGGCCGCGTCGCCGTCGTCGAGCGCGAGGGCGGCCGGATCGACGAGCACCAGGTGATCGTGCGCGATTTCGACGTGCACGGGCTCGACGCATGCCCACGCGTGCGTGCCGGGGTCGCCGCCGTCGGCCAGCAGCATGTAGGGCGCGAGCGGCGCCTCGTCCGCGGCGTTGCCCTGCGTGGCGCCGAACCGGCTTGCCAGCCAGCGCTCGTGCGGCAGCGTGCGCTGGAAGTCCTCGCCGGCCACGCGCTCGACGAGGCTTGCGCGGGCGAGCAACTTTTGAAGCGCGGGGCTGTCCAGCGTGTGCAGGGACGAGGCCGCATCGGCCGCCGACGGCAGCGCGAACGGAACGAGAAAATGGAGGCGTCGGTCGTGCATGATGGTGCGCATTGTATGGCAAACTGCGCGCGTGATCGGGCCGGCTGACGGCCCGTTCGCGTCCGGCGGCCGTTTTTCGACCGTGCCCGGGCTGCCGGCCGCTACTGGCCACTACCCGGCGGCGGTCCGGCCGCGGTTCGCCTGTCCGCCGTAACCAGCAGAAAGGATTCGCTTGAAACTTCCGTACGAATGGCAGATCGGCTGGCGCTACACGCGCGCCGGCAAACGCACGACCGGCAACGGCTTCATTTCCTTCATCGCGCTCGTGTCGATGCTCGGGATCGCGCTCGGCGTCGCGGCGCTGATCGTCGTGCTGTCGGTGATGAACGGCTTCCAGAAGGAAGTGCGCGACCGCATGCTGTCGGTGCTCGCGCACGTCGAGGTGTTCTCGCCGACGGGTTCGATGCCCGACTGGCAACTGACCGCGCAGGAAGCGCGCCGCAATCCGTCGGTGATCGGCGCGGCGCCGTACGTCGACGCGCAGGCGCTGCTCACGCGCCAGGATGCGGTGAGCGGGGTGATGCTGCGCGGCGTCGAGCCGTCGCTCGAGCCGCAGGTGTCGGACATCGGCAAGGACATGAAGGCGGGGCGGCTGGCCGCGCTCGTGCCCGGCCAGTTCGGCATCGTGCTCGGCGACGCGCTCGCCGGCAACCTCGGCGTGACGGTCGGCGACAAGATCACGCTGGTCGCGCCCGAAGGCTCGATCACGCCGGCCGGCATGATGCCGCGCCTGAAGCAGTTCACGGTCGTCGGCGTGTTCGAGTCCGGCCACTACGAATACGACAGCACGCTCGCGATGATCAATATCCGCGACGCCGAGGCGCTGTTCCGGATGAGCGCGCCGACCGGCGTGCGGCTGCGGCTCACCGACATGCAGAAGGCGCCGCAGGTCGCGCTCGAGCTGTCGCATACGCTGTCGGGCAGCCTGTACATCCGCGACTGGACGCAGCAGAACAAGACGTGGTTCTCGGCCGTGCAGATCGAGAAGCGGATGATGTTCATCATCCTCACGCTGATCATCGCGGTGGCCGCGTTCAACCTCGTGTCGTCGCTCGTGATGACGGTGACCAACAAGCAGGCGGACATCGCGATCCTGCGCACGCTCGGCGCGCAGCCGGGGTCGATCATGAAGATCTTCGTCGTGCAGGGCGTGACGATCGGCTTCGTCGGCACCGCGTCCGGCGTCGCGCTCGGCTGCCTGATCGCGTGGAGCATCCCGTGGCTGATTCCGATGATCGAGCACCTGTTCGGCGTGCAGTTCCTGCCGCCGTCGGTGTACTTCATCAGCGAGCTGCCGTCCGAACTCGTCGCGAGCGACGTGATCCGGATCGGGCTGATCGCGTTCGCGCTGTCGGCCGTCGCGACGCTTTATCCAAGCTGGCGCGGCGCGAAGGTGAAGCCGGCGGAGGCGCTCCGCTATGAATGACCGCGCGGCCGCATTCGCGGATTCACGACAACAACACAACGGACAGGATTCGGCAGGTATGCAGGAATACGTGCTTCAGGCGCGCGGGATCACGAAGGCGTTCGTGCAGGGCGGCTTCAACGTGCAGGTGCTCAACAACACCGAGCTGACGGTGCGGCGCGGCGAGAAGCTCGCGGTCGTCGGGGCGTCGGGCTCCGGCAAGAGCACGCTGCTGCACGTGCTGGGCGGGCTCGACGAGCCGAGCGCCGGCGAAGTGTCGCTGCTCGGCAAGCCGTTTACGCAGCTCGCCGAGCGCGAGCGCAACGAGCTGCGCAACCGCGCGCTCGGCTTCGTCTACCAGTTCCATCACCTGCTGCCCGAGTTCACGGCGCTCGACAACGTCGCGATGCCGCTGCGCATCCGCCGGATGACGACCGAGGACGCACGCGGGCAGGCACAGGCGATGCTCGAACGCGTCGGTCTCGGCCCGCGTGCGAAGCACCGGCCGGGCGAATTGTCGGGCGGCGAACGGCAGCGCGTCGCGATCGCGCGTGCGTTGGTCACGAAGCCCGCGTGCGTGCTCGCCGACGAGCCGACCGGCAACCTCGACGGCACGACGGCCGACACGGTGTTCAACCTGATGCTCGAACTGTCCGAGACGCTCGAAACGAGTTTCGTGATCGTCACGCACGACCCCGATCTCGCCGCGCGCTGCGACCGCATCATGCGGCTGCGCGACGGCGTGTTGCACGAGGAGCCGGCGCTGCCGGTGTAAAAAAGCCACGCCATTGGCCGTGCCGGGTTCGCCCCGGCACGATACAACGGTGCAGGACCGCTGCCATGTGGATCGACACGCATTGCCATCTCGATGCCGCCGAATTCGACGCCGACCGCGACGCGGTCGCGCACGCCGCGCGCGCGGCCGGCGTGTCGCGCATCGTGATCCCGAGCATCGGGCGCGACAACTTCACGACGGTGCGCGAACTCGCGCAGCGCACGCCCGGCGCGGCGTATGCGCTCGGCATCCATCCGATGTATACGCCGCAGGCGCGCGACGCCGATCTCGACCGGCTGCGCATGGAGATCGAGGCGAGTCTCGACGATCCGCGTTTCGTCGCGATCGGCGAAATCGGGCTCGACTATTTCGTGCCGGGTCTCGATGAAGAGCGCCAACAGTTCTTCTACCAGGGCCAGCTCAGGCTCGCGCGGGAACTCGACTTGCCCGTGCTGTGTCACGTGCGCAAGTCGCAGGACCGCGTGCTGGCCGGGCTGCGCCGTTTCGGCGTGCGGCGCGGCATCGCGCATGCGTTCAACGGCAGTTTCCAGCAGGCCGAAGCGTATCTGGCGCAAGGCCTGCATCTCGGCTTCGGCGGCAACGTGACCTTCACGCGCGCGCGGCAGATCCGCCGGCTCGCCACCGAGTTGCCGCTCGACGCGCTCGTCGTCGAAACCGACGCGCCCGACATCGCGCCCGAATGGGCATACAAATCCCGCAACACACCCGACCAGGTGCCGCGCATCGGCGGCGTGCTCGCCGAATTGCGCGGGCTCGATACTGGCGAACTGGCCGTATGCACTTCGGCTAACGCGCTCGCCGCGCTGCCGCGACTCGCACTTTCGTCCGCATAATCGTTGCCGGAAGGCGCCGCCCGGGCAGGGCTGGCGCCGGGTCGACGAGGAGGCGGAATGCGCGTGTGGTGGATCGCGTTCGCGCTCGGCGTCGTCGTGCTGCAGCGGCAGGCGGCGTTGCCGGGGGCGATCGCATGGACGGTCGGAGCAGCCGTGCTCGCGGGCTGCGCGGCGCTGGGCGCGTGGTGCATGCGTCGACGGCGCACGCGTGCGGTCGTGGCATGCGGCTGGATGCTGTGTGTGTTCGCGGCCTGCGTCGCGGGGTTCGGCTATGCGGCCGCGCGGGCCGAGTGGCGGCTCGGCGACAGCCTCCCGCCGGAGTGGGAAGGGCGCGACATCGTCGTCACGGGTGTGATCCGCGGATTGCCGGTCGTCGACGAGACGGGGGCGCGGCTGCTGTTCGCGGTCGAATCGAACGATGCGGGGCTCGCCCGTTTTCCGCCATTGATCCGCTTGTCGTGGCGCGCATACGGCGCACCCGCGACACGCGATGCGCTTCCCGATTTGCGGGCGGCCCAGCGCTGGCGTTTCGTCGTGCGTCTCAAGCGTCCGCATGCCGAGGCCAATCCCGGCGTGCGCGACAGCGAGGCGGCGTGGCTCGCGGCGGGCATTCGCGCGATCGGCTATGTCAGTGCGCCGCGTCGGGCCGTATTGCTCGATGCGCGCGCGGCGGGATGGCGTGCATCGATCGACCGGGTGCGCGACGCGCTGCGGGCACGCATCGGCGAGGTGCTCGGCACCGATGCGGCGCACCGCGGCATCGTCGCCGCGCTGGCGATCGGCGACCAGTCGGGCATCGGCGACGACGACTGGCGCGTGCTGCGCAATACGGGCACGAGCCATCTGGTCGCGATTTCGGGTCTCCATGTCGGGCTGGTCGGCGCGATCGCCGGCTGGCTCGTGTCGATGGTCTGGCGCCGCATGCGCTGGCGCGCGCGGGCCGCGACGCTCGTGTTGCCGGCGCCGTACGCGGCCGCGCTTGCCGCGCTGGTCGCTGCTGCGGGCTACGCCGCGCTCGCCGGCTTCAACGTGCCGGCACAGCGCGCGTGGTGGATGATCGCGGGCGGCGGCGTCGCGTATCTGGCCGGCCGCAGTGTGCCGACCTCCGCGGTGCTGTGCGCGGCGCTCGGCGGCGTGCTGCTCGCCGATCCGTGGGCCGTGCTGTCGGCCGGATTCTGGCTGTCGTTCGGCGCGGTCGCCGTGATCCTGCAGGCCGTCGCCGGCTGGCGCGCGGTGCGCGAACTCGATGAGAACGACGGGATCGACGAGAACGACGAAACGGGCGCGGAAAGCCGCACGGCCGGCTTGCGGAGGCGATTGCGCGGGTGGGCGACGCGCTGCCGGCGCCGCATCGCCGAGGCCACGCGCGTGCAGTACGCGGTGACGATCGGTCTCGCGCCGCTCACCGCCGCATGGTTCGCTCAGGTTTCCCTGTCGGGCCCGTTCGGCAATGCGTTCGCGATTCCGTGGGTCAGCTCGGTCGTCACGCCCGTCGTGCTGGCCGGCATCGCGTTGCCGGCGCCGTTCGATGCCGGTGCGTTCATGCTCGCCCATACGGCGCTCGCACCGATGATGACGCTGCTCGGGCACTTGGCCGACTGGCCGGCCGGCGTGCTGTGGCTGCGCATGCCCGAGTGGCCGGTACTGGCGCTGGCATGCGTGGGCGTCGCCTGGGCGCTGATGCCGCGCGGCTGGCCGTTGCGCTGGGCGGCGCCGCTCACGTGGCTGCCGCTCGTCGCGCCGGCGCCCGACGCGCCGCCGGCGGGCGGCTTCCGGCTGACCGTGCTCGACGTCGGGCAGGGCGCGGCGGTGCTGGTCGAAACCGCGCGGCGGACCTTGCTGTTCGATGCGGGGCCCGGCGCGGAATCGACGCATGCCGGTACGCGGATCGTCGCGCCGGCGTTGCGGGCGCGCGGCATCGCGGCGATCGATTCGCTCGTGCTCAGTCATGCGGATGCCGATCATGCAGGCGGTGCTTCGGCCGTCTATGCGGCGACCGACGTGCGCCAGCTGCTGGCCGGCATTGCGCCGCGGCACCGGTTGTGGCGCGAGGCGCAGGCGGCCGGCGTGGCCGATCGGCTGCCTTGCGCGGCCGGGCAGCGCTGGACCTGGGACGGTGTCGTCTTTACGATGCTGTGGCCGCCGGACGGGGTGGGCACGGGTTCGTCGAACGGGCAATCGTGCGTGCTGCGCATCGACGCGGGCGGCACGTCGGCCCTGTTGACGGGCGACATCGAGGCGGCCGCCGAGCGCCGGCTGGTGGCCGATGCGCGCGATGCGCTGCCCGCGCAGATCCTGGTCGTTCCGCATCACGGCAGCCGCACGTCGTCGGTCGAGCCTTTCCTCGATTCGGTCGGGCCGCGCGTCGCGGTATTTCCTGTAGGCTATCGCAATCGTTTCGGGCATCCGCACCGGACCGTGCTCGCCCGCTACGAGGCGCGCGGGATTCCGCTGCCGCGCACCGATCGCGACGGCGCCGTGCGGTTCGACGTCGCGCCGGCCGGCGGCGGGTTCGCATTCGCGCGCTATCGCGACGAACGGCGCCGGTACTGGATGGACCGGTAAGCGTGGCGACGGCCGGCGTGCCGTGCCGAAGCCCGGTTCCGACAGAAATATGACGCATGGGAATGGCACAAGCGCTGACGCACCCCCTCCCGTCGACCGCGAAGCATGGGACGAGAGTAGGCGCTAAAGCGCTAACTCTCGTCGACCGCGAAGCATGGGACGAGAGTAAGCGCTAAAGCGCTAACTCTCGTCGACAAAGGAGACACCGGCATTTGAAGGACATCCTCCACTTCTCGCACGCGAACGGCTTCCCGGCGTCGACGTACCGGACGATCTTCGCCGAACTCGCCGACGACTACGAGCTGCGCTACATCGAACGGATCGGCCACGACCGCCGCTACCCGGTGACGCGCGACTGGCCGCATCTCGTCGAACAACTGCTCGACGATATCGGCAGCCGCTACGAGCGCCCGGTCTGGCTCGTCGGCCATTCGCTCGGCGGCTACCTGTCGCTGATGGCCGCGCTGAAGAAGCCGCAGTGGGTGCGCGGCGTCGTGATGATCGATTCGCCGATCATCGCGGGCTGGCGTGCCGGCGCGTTGCGCGCGAGCCAGTGGGCGGGGCTCGACGAGCGGCTGTCGCCCGCCGCGGCGACGCGCAACCGGCGCACGCGCTGGATGAGCCGCGACGAAGTCTGGCGGCACTTCCGCGAGAAGCCCGCGTTCGCGCGCTGGGACGAACGGATGCTCGCCGACTATATCGACTACGGCATCCCGCAGGCCGGCCCCGACGGCGCACGCGCGCTCGCGTTCGACCGGCAGGTCGAATACCTGATCTACCGGACGCTGCCGCACACGCTCGGCCCGCGGCTCGCGCACGGCGCGCCGGTGCCGCTCGGCTTTCTCGCCGGCACGCGCTCGCGCGAGGTGCGGCAGGTCGGGCTCGACGCGACGCGCCGTGCGACGCGCGGGCGCATCGAATGGCTGGAAGGCAGTCACCTGTTCCCGATGGAGCGGCCGATCGAGACCGCCCGCGCATTGCAGCGGATGCTGAATTCGCTGAAGGCGGAAGAGGGCGGCGTTTCGGGCGGCATTTCGCAGGCCGGCGCGCCGCTCGCGAGGCGCGCCTGACGTTTCGTCCCGTGCGCCGAGCGCCCGCCGGCGCATGCGCGTGGCGCCGACCGGCCGGCCGGTTCGCGCCGGCGCGCACCGCCGCGCGGGGCGGTACGAAAGGGCGCGATCATCGCGTCAATTGCTGAGAAAAGGGCGGGCTTTACGGTATAATCCGTTTTTCCCGCGAGCATCCAGCGATGACCAAATATGTTTTCGTCACCGGCGGCGTAGTTTCTTCCCTCGGCAAGGGTATTGCCGCCGCCTCTCTCGCCGCGATCCTCGAATCGCGCGGTCTGAAAGTCACCCTCCTCAAGCTCGATCCCTACATCAACGTCGACCCCGGCACGATGAGCCCGTTCCAGCACGGCGAAGTGTTCGTGACGGAAGACGGAGCGGAGACCGACCTCGACCTCGGCCACTATGAGCGCTTCATCAGCACGAAGATGCGCAAGGCCAACAACTTCACGACCGGCCAGATCTACGAATCGGTGATCCGCAAGGAGCGCCGCGGCGACTATCTCGGCAAGACCGTGCAGGTCATTCCGCACATCACGAACGAAATCCAGGCGTTCATCGAGCGCGGGGCGGCATCGGCCACCTGCGGCGAGCCGGACGTCGCGATCGTCGAGATCGGCGGCACGGTCGGCGACATCGAGTCGCTGCCGTTCCTCGAGGCCGCACGCCAGATGAGCCTGCGCCTCGGCCGCAACAGCGCGTGCTTCGTGCACCTGACGCTCGTGCCGTACGTCGCGACGGCCGGCGAGCTGAAGACGAAGCCGACCCAGCACAGCGTGCAGAAGCTGCGCGAGATCGGCATCCTGCCGCACGTGCTGCTGTGCCGTGCCGACCGCCGCATTCCCGACGACGAATCGAAGAAGATCTCGATGTTCTCGAACGTGCCGGAAGACGCCGTGATCTCGGTGTGGGACGCCGACAGCATCTACAAGATTCCGCAGATGCTGCACGACCAGGGCCTCGACCGGATCATCTGCGAGGAGCTGAAGCTGTCGCCGAAGGACGCCGACCTGAGCATGTGGTCGACGCTCGTCGAGAAGCTCGAAAACCCGGAGCACGAAGTGACGATCGGCATGGTCGGCAAGTACGTCGACCTGACCGAGTCGTACAAGTCGCTGATCGAGGCGCTGCGCCATGCGTCGATCCACACGTCGACCAAGGTCAACATCGAATACATCGACTCGGAAGAGCTCGAGACGAACGGCGTCGACAGCCTCAAGCATCTCGACGCCGTGCTGGTGCCGGGCGGTTTCGGCCGTCGCGGCACGGAAGGCAAGATCGCCGCGGTTCGCTACGCGCGCGAGTCGAAGGTGCCGTATCTCGGCATCTGTCTCGGCATGCAGCTCGCGGTGATCGAATTCGCGCGCGACGTCGTCGGCCTGAAGCAGGCGAACAGCACGGAATTCGATCCGGACACGCCCGAGCGCGTGGTCGCGCTGATCACCGAATGGTACGACCGCGAAGGCAAGGTCGAGACGCGCACCGAGGAATCCGACCTCGGCGGCACGATGCGTCTGGGTTCGCAGCGCTGCCCGATCAAGCCGGGCACGATGGCCGAGGAAATCTACGGCAAGGACGTGAACGAGCGCCATCGCCACCGTTATGAAGTCAATAACCGCTTCGTGCCCCAGCTCGAAGCCGGCGGCCTTATCATCAGCGCCCGTACCCCGAGCGAGGATCTGCCGGAGATGATGGAGCTGCCGCGTTCGATGCACCCGTGGTTCGTCGGCGTCCAGTTCCACCCGGAATTCACGTCCACGCCGCGTGACGGTCATCCGCTGTTCAAGTCGTTCGTCGAAGCCGCGCTCGCCAACAAGCAAGCGCGCGGAGTGCAAGCATGAAGCTGTGCGATTTCGAGGTCGGTCTCGATCAACCGTTCTTCCTGATCGCGGGTACCTGCGTCGTCGAATCGGAGCAAATGACGATCGACACGGCCGGCCGCCTGAAGGAAATCTGCGAGAAGCTGAACGTTCCGTTCATCTACAAGTCGTCCTACGACAAGGCGAACCGCAGCTCGGGCAAGTCGTTTCGCGGTCTCGGAATGGACGAGGGGCTGCGGATCCTCGGCGAGGTGAAGCGCCAGCTCGGCCTGCCGGTGCTGACCGACGTGCATTCGATCGACGAGATCGAGCAGGTCGCGTCGGTCGTCGACGTGCTGCAGACGCCGGCGTTCCTGTGCCGCCAGACCGATTTCATCCATGCGTGCGCGCGCTCGGGCAAGCCCGTGAACATCAAGAAGGGCCAGTTCCTCGCGCCGCACGACATGAAGAACGTGATCGACAAGGCGCGCGACGCGGCGCGTGAAGCCGGGCTGTCGGAAGACCGCTTCATGGCGTGCGAGCGCGGCGTCTCGTTCGGCTACAACAACCTCGTGTCGGACATGCGTTCGCTCGCGATCATGCGCGAGACGAACGCGCCGGTCGTGTTCGATGCGACCCACTCGGTGCAGTTGCCGGGCGGGCAGGGCACGAGCTCGGGCGGCCAGCGCGAATTCGTGCCGGTGCTCGCCCGTGCGGCGGTCGCGACGGGCGTCGCGGGCCTCTTCATGGAAACGCACCCGAATCCGGCCGAGGCGAAATCGGACGGCCCGAACGCGGTGCCGCTGAACCGGATGAGCGCGCTGCTGGAGACCCTCGTCACGCTCGACCAGGCGGTGAAGCGCAATCCGTTCCTGGAAAACGATTTCAATTAAAGATCGAATGAACCTTGCGACGGCTTCGCGCGTCTGTAGCGAAAGCGGTTCCGGCACGCACGCCGTCGCAGTTTGAAGAATCCATCGTCATTCTCAGAGGAAACCCATGAGTGCAATCGTAGATATCATCGGCCGCGAGATTCTGGATTCGCGCGGCAACCCCACCGTCGAATGCGACGTGCTGCTCGAATCGGGCACGATGGGCCGCGCGGCGGTGCCGTCGGGCGCGTCCACCGGCTCGCGTGAAGCGATCGAGCTGCGCGACGGCGAAGCCGGCCGCTACAACGGCAAGGGCGTGCTGAAGGCGGTCGAGCACATCAACACCGAAATCTCCGAAGCCATCATGGGCCTCGACGCGTCGGAACAGGCGTTCCTCGACAAGACGCTGCTCGAGCTGGACGGCACCGACAACAAGTCGCGCCTCGGCGCGAACGCGATGCTGGCCGTGTCGATGGCCGTCGCGAAGGCCGCCGCCGAAGAGGCCGGCCTGCCGCTGTACCGCTACTTCGGTGGCTCGGGCGCGATGCAACTGCCGGTGCCGATGATGAACATCGTCAACGGCGGCGCGCACGCGAACAACAGCCTGGACATCCAGGAATTCATGATCGTCCCGGTCAGCCAGCCGACGTTCCGTGAAGCGCTGCGTTGCGGCGCCGAAGTGTTCCACGCGCTGAAGAAGATCCTCAGCGACCGCGGCATGAGCACGGCGGTCGGCGACGAAGGCGGTTTCGCGCCGAACTTCGGCAGCAACGACGAGTGCCTGTCGACGATCCTGCAGGCGATCGAGAAGGCCGGCTACCGTGCGGGCGAAGACGTGCTGCTCGCGCTCGACTGCGCGGCATCCGAGTTCTACCACGACGGCAAGTACCAGCTCGCGGGCGAAGGCCTGCAACTGTCGTCGGCCGAATTCACCGACTACCTCGCGACGCTCGCCGACAAGTTCCCGATCGTGTCGATCGAGGACGGCATGCACGAAAGCGACTGGGACGGCTGGAAGCTGCTGACCGACCGCCTCGGCAAGAAGGTGCAGCTCGTTGGCGACGATCTCTTCGTCACGAACACGCGCATCCTGAAGGAAGGCATCGAGAAGGGCATCGCGAACTCGATCCTGATCAAGATCAACCAGATTGGTACGCTGACCGAAACGTTCGCGGCGATCGAAATGGCGAAGCGCGCGGGCTACACGGCCGTGATCTCGCACCGCTCGGGCGAAACCGAAGATTCGACGATCGCGGACATCGCGGTCGGCCTGAATGCCGGCCAGATCAAGACGGGTTCGCTGTCGCGCAGCGACCGTATCTCGAAGTACAACCAGCTGCTGCGCATCGAGGAAGACCTCGGCGACATCGCGAGCTACCCGGGTAAATCGGCTTTCTATAACCTGCGCTAACGCGCTACTATCGGGTTCGTCATCTCGACGCCGCTCTGTGCCTGTGCGCGGAGCGGCGCTTCTTATATCTGCGTCTCTTACATGCGGCTTGTCACTGTCGTCCTGATTGCCTTGCTGGCGCTCATTCAGTACCCCCTATGGTGGGGACACGGCGGCTGGCTGCGGGTGCATGAATTGCGTCAGCAGCTCGACGACCAGCTCCGGAAGAACGCGGACGAGAAGCTGCGCAACGAGCGCACCGCCGGCGAAGTGCAGGATCTGCAGAGCGGCACCGCGGCGATCGAGGAGCGTGCACGCTACGAGATGGGCATGGTCAAGGACGGCGAAGTATTCGTGCAGTTCGTATCGCCGAATGCGCCTGCGGGGCCGACGAACAACACGCCGGCGAATACGTCGACGCGCGGTACCGTCTCGGCGGCGCCCGTGCGGGTCGTGCCGAATCCGCAGTCGATCGCGAAGCCGTCGCGGCATCATGGCGGCGACAAGGGCAAGGCCGCGCATCACTGAGCGCGATACCTCGAACCCATTGAAAAAGCGCGGGAAATGCCGCGCTTTTTTATTTCCTGCCAGTCGTCAATCGATCGGGCGATGCCTGCTCACCACCACCAGCCCGGGTAGCCGTAGCTGATGCCCGAGCCCCAGCGATTGCCCCATCCGCCGCCGTAATATCCGCCGTAGACCGTCACGGGCGGCGGCGAGTAATAAGCCCACGCGCGCGCGGCCGCTTCCGCCGCCATCGCGCTGTTCTGCTCGCGCAGGACTTGCCGATCGATCTCGTCGTAGCGCTTGCGTTCGGCGCTCGACAGCACGGGCGGCTGACCACCCGACGCGCCCGGTTCGGGCAGGCGGCTCAGGATCGTGGAAGTCGGCGGCGGCATCGCGCAGCCGGCAAGCGCGAGCGTGCCGGCGGCCATGCTCGTCAGGACGATGGTGCGGATGGCGCAAAAGGGGCGGCGATTCATGTGTTTCTCCTGCGGTGCGCCGACCGTGGAAAGCGGCTTGTGCCGAAGGCCGAACCTCCGGCGCCTGAGCCGCGCATGCGGCGCTCGTGCGTCATTATGCGCCCGTGCCGCGCCGGTGGCGGGCACGGGCGCTCGGCCCACGCGCGGCTCAGTGACGCTGGTCGGTCGCGGGCGCGATACCGGTTTCGACACCGGGCGCCGCGAACAGTTGCGCGACGTCGACCGGATCGAATTCATAGCGCTGGTTGCAGAATTCGCAGTGGATCTCGACGTGGCCGCGCTCGACGATCACGCTGTCGACTTCTTCACGACCGAGCATGCGCAGCATCGCACCGACCTTCTCGCGCGAACACGAGCACTGGAAGCGCGTGCCGGCCGGTTCGAAGTGCTGGACGTTTTCCTGCCAGAACAGCCGCCGGAACACCACTTCCGGTTCGACCTCCAGCAGTTCCTTCGCGGACAGCGTGCCGCCGAGGGTGCACACGCGTTCCCACGTGTCGATATCGGTTTCGGCGTTGCGCGGCACGATGCCGCCGTCGCCCGGCAGCTTCTGCAGCAGCATGCCGACCGCGCGGTCGCGATCGGCGGCGAGCCACAGCCGCGTGTCGAGCTGTTCCGAGTGGCGCATGTACTGCTCGAGCACTTGCGACACCGATTCGAGCGGGCCGTCGACGCCGTTCAGCGGCACGATGCCCTGATACGGCTGCTGACCCGGCAGCTTGTCGGCCGGGTCGAGCGTGATCACGCAGCGGCCGTGGCCGCTCGCGTTGACGAGCGACGCGAAGCGCGTGTCGTCGCCGATCGTCTGCGCGGCGTCACCCGAGAACTTCGCGGTCGCACGCATCGACAGATCGGACCCGCACTGGACGACCAGCATCTGGACCGGCCCGTCGCCGAAGATCTGCATGATCAGGGTGCCGTGAAATTTCAGGTTCGCCGACAGCAGCGCGCACGCGGCCATCATCTCGCCGAGCACCGTGCGCACGGGGGCAGGGTAGTCGCGGCGGGCGAGCACCTCCTGCCACGTGTTGCGCAGCGAAACGATCTCGCCGCGCACGGGCGCCGCATTGAACATGAATTTCTGTAACTGGTCGCTCACTCTTCTTCCTTGAAATCCGTGCGAATCACCCGATCCGCACGAGTTGCTCCTTGAAATGCGCGCGCCGCTCGACATACGTCTTCGCGTTTGCGCGCAGCCGCGCGATGTCTTCGGCCGACAGCTCGCGCACGACTTTCGCCGGTGCGCCGAGAATCAGCGAGTTGTCCGGGAACGTCTTGCCTTCCGTCACGACCGCGCCGGCACCAACCAGACAGTTGCGGCCGATGACCGCGCCATTCAAGACCACCGCCTGAATCCCGATCAGCGAACCTTCGCCGATCGTGCAGCCATGCAGCATCGCCTGGTGCCCGATCGTCACGTTCTCGGCGATCGTCAGCGGAAAGCCCGGGTCGGTATGCAAAACCGCGCCTTCCTGGACGTTGCTGCCGGCGCCGACCGCAATCGTCTCGTTGTCGCCGCGAATCGTCGCGCCGAACCATACGCTCGCGTTTTCCTCGAGCACGACCTTGCCGATGATGGCCGCCGTATCGGCGACGAATACGCTTTCGTGGATCGTCGGGGCCGTATCGCCCAGCTTGTAGATCGTCACGGAGTCTCCTTGGTGATCTTCGATGACGGGCGCCGGTAGAATGGCGCGTCCGGTTTGCCCGGCGCCTGGCGCCGCGGAACAAACGCATATTGTAAACCGTCGCGTGCCTGTGCTCCCACGCCGCGTACGCAAGGTGTCCCTGTTTATGAGCATCGCGTCTTCTTCTTTCGGCACGGCGCCCGCCTGCGTGCGCAGCGTGGCGCTCGATGCGCTGCGAGCTGCCGAGCCGGCGGCGAAAGCCGCGCAGGTACGCGCGCTGCACGATGCGCTGCGGGCCGGGCAGGCCGCGATCGTGCCGTTGCTTCAACTGCGCGAACCGGCCGATCTGCCCGGGCGCCCGGCGCGGCCGCCGCTCGTCGAGCCGCGCGAGTTGCAGCGGCGCAGCATGCGATCGCCCGAAGGGCGCGCCGTGCTGCTGCACGCGCTCGCCCATATCGAGTTCAATGCGATCAACCTGGCGCTCGACGCGGTCTGGCGCTTCGCGGGCATGCCCGACGCGTTCTACGAGGACTGGCTGAAGGTCGCGGCCGAGGAGGCCTATCACTTCACGCTGCTGTCCGATCGTCTCGCGGCATTCGGGCATGCATACGGCGATTTTCCCGCGCACAACGGGCTGTGGGAGATGTGCGAGCGGACCAAGGGCGACGTGCTGGCGCGCATGGCGCTCGTGCCGCGCACGCTCGAGGCCCGCGGGCTCGACGCGTCGCCGCCGATCCGCGCGCGGCTCGTGCAGGCGGGCGACGATGCGTCGGCCGCGATCCTCGACGTGATTCTGCGCGACGAAATCGGCCATGTCGCGATCGGCAACCGCTGGTTCCGCCATCTGTGCGACGCAGCCGGGCGCGACCCCGTGCCGACCTATCGGCAGCTCGCCGAGCAGTACCACGCGCCGCGGCTGCGTGGCCCGTTCAATTTCGATGCGCGGCGCGATGCCGGCTTCGAGCAGGCCGAACTCGACGAACTGGCCGCGCAGGACGCGGCGGACGGGCGCACCGCGCATTAGCCGGATCGCGTTCGGCCGCGTCCGGGTGGTCGTGGGCCGGCTCGCGCGTCTCGCCGATGGTGTCTGCCGGCCGGCCCTCGAACGACCTCGCCGCTAGAGCGGCACCTCGATTGCCGGCCGCCGGAACCGGGGCGTCGCCGCTATAATCGAACGACCATTCTTTTTTTTGGCGGCTGCGATGAGTGCCTCGAGTTCTGTTTCCGATTTCGTCACGGTGCGCGGCGTCCGGCTGCATGTGCGGCGCTGGGGCCGGCCCGACGCGCCGACGCTGTTCATGTTGCACGGCTGGATGGACGTCGCGGCGTCGTTCCAGTTCGTCGTCGATGCGCTCGCCGGCGACTGGCAGGTGATCGCGCCCGACGCGCGCGGCTTCGGGCTGTCCGACTGGCCGGTCGCGAGGCAGGGCGGCGGTCACTACTGGTTCCACGAATACCTGGGCGACCTCGATGCGCTCGTCGACCGCTACGCACCGACCGGCGAGATCAACCTGGTCGGACACAGCATGGGCGCGAACGTCGTGTGCCTGTATGCCGGCGCGCGGCCGGAACGCGTGCGGCGCGTCGTCGACCTCGAAGGTTTCGGGCTCGCGCCGGCGCGAGCCGACCAGGCGCCGCGCCGGCTGCGCGGCTGGCTCGACGAACTGCGCGAGCCGCCCGCGCTGCGGCCGTACGCATCGCTCGACGACGTGGCGGCGCGCCTGATCAAGACCAATCCGCGGCTCGACCCGCGCCGCGCCGCGTTTCTGGCCGCCCACTGGTCGAAACGCGGCGACGACGGCCTCTACCATCTGCTGGCGGACCCGGCGCACAAGATGCCGGGCCCGCTGCTGTACCGGCTCGACGAAGTCATGGCCATCTGGAAGCAGGTGCGTGCGAAGGTGCTGCACGTCGAGGCCGTCAATTCGCCGACGCTTGCGCACCTTGCCGGCGACATCCCGTTGCCCGAATTCAAGGCGCGCTTCAATGCATTCCCCGACTGGCGCGAGAAGCTCGTCGAGGATGCCGGCCACATGGTGCATCACGACCAGCCCGAGCAGATCGCGGCGCTGATCGAGGCGTTCTGCGCATAGGCGCGTGGCGCCGGCGGCAGGGCACGCGGGCGGCGCAATTGCGGCGTTGCAGTAGAATGAGGCCTTACCTGCGATGCTGATAATGAACGCCGATCTCCACTGCCATTCCAATGTTTCCGACGGGTTGCTGTCGCCTGCCGACGTCGCGCGCCGCGCGCATGCGGGCGGCGTGACCCTGTGGGCGCTGACCGACCACGACGAGATCGGCGGCCAGGCGGCGGCGCGCAGCGAGGCGGAAGCGCTCGGCATGCGCTACCTGAGCGGCGTCGAGATTTCGGTCACGTGGGCGTCGCGCACCGTGCACATCGTCGGTCTGAACATCGATCCCGCCCATCCGGCGCTGGTCGACGGCCTGTACCGCACGCGCCACGGCCGCGCGGCGCGCGCGCTGGCGATCGCGGAGCAGCTCGCGACGCTCGGCATTCCCGGCGCCTACGAAGGCGCGCTGAAATACGTGTCCAATCCCGACCTGATCTCGCGCACGCACTTCGCCCGCTTTCTCGTCGAAAACGGCCATGCCGAGTCGACGTCCGACGTGTTCGACCGCCTGCTGGGCGACGGCAAGCCCGGCTTCGTCCCGCATCGCTGGGCGTCGCTGTCCGACGCGGTCGGCTGGATCCGCGCGGCAGGCGGCGAAGCGGTGGTCGCGCATCCGGGCCGCTATCGCTATACGCCGGTCGAATTCGACGCGTTCTTCGGCGAGTTCATCGATCTCGGCGGCCGCGCGATCGAGGTCATCACGGGCAGCCACACGCCCGACCAGTACCGCGAATACGCGGACGTCGCGCGCCGCTTCGGCTTCGAAGTATCGCGCGGCTCGGATTTCCATGCGCCGGGCGAGGGCCGCATCGAGCTCGGCAGCCTGCCGCCGCTGCCGCCCGACCTGACGCCGGTCTGGGAGCGCTGGCTCTGACGCCGGGCGGCTTCGGGCCGCCCGTGTCGCCGCCGTTGCGCGCATCCGACTTCTCCCTCTTTACGTGTCCCCATGTCCCAGTTCTTCAGGATTCATCCGGATAATCCGCAGCCGCGCCTGATCAAGCAGGCGGTGGAGATCGTCAGCAAGGGCGGCGTGATCGCGATGCCCACCGATTCGAGCTATGCGCTCGCGTGCCATCTCGACGACAAGGACGCGGTCGAGCGCGTGCGCCGGATTCGCGGCCTCGACGAAAAGCAGCATCTGTCGCTGCTCGTGCGCGACCTGTCGGAGCTCGCCAATTTCGCGATGGTCGACAACCGCCAGTACCGGCAGATCAAGTCGGTGACGCCGGGCCCGTACGTGTTCATCCTGCAGGCGACGAAGGAAGTGCCGCGCCGGCTGTCGCACCCGTCGCGCAAGACGATCGGGCTGCGCGTGCCCGATCACGCGATCACGCTCGCGCTGCTGGAGTCGCTCGGCCAGCCGCTGCTCGGCACGACGCTGATCCTGCCGCCGGACGACGAACCGCTGAACGATCCCGAGGAAATCCGCACGCGGCTCGAGAAACAGGTCGACCTCGTGATCGACGGCGGCGCGTGCCCGCGCGAGCCGTCGACGGTGATCGACCTGACCGGCGATGCGCCCGAACTCATCCGCGCGGGGCGCGGCTCCCTCGAACCCTTCGGGCTCTCGGCCGCATGACGCGCCGTGCCATTTTTGCGCGAGTGCGCTTGTTACAATAACGCGATATGGATGCTTCCCTGATACAGACCATCGCCGTCTACGCGCTACCCGTGATCTTCGCGATCACGCTGCACGAGGCCGCGCATGGCTATGCCGCGCGTCTGCTCGGCGACAATACCGCCTATGCGATGGGGCGCGTGTCGTTCAATCCGATGCGTCACATCGATCCGCTCGGCACGATCGCCATTCCGCTCGCGATGTACTTCCTCACCGGCGGCGCGTTCCTGTTCGGCTATGCGAAGCCGGTGCCGGTGTCGTTCGGCAACCTGCGCAATCCGCGCTGGGGCAGCCTGTGGGTCGCCCTCGCGGGCCCGGCCTGCAACTTCGTGCAGGCGCTCGTCTGGGGCGTGCTGACCCTCGTGCTGCCGGCCGTCGGCGTCGACGAGCCGTTCTTCACGCGCATGGCGTTGGCCGGCGTCAGCGCGAACCTCGTGCTCGGCGTGCTGAACCTCTTTCCGCTGCCGCCGCTCGACGGCGGCCGCATCCTGGCGGCGCTGCTGCCGACCAGGCAATCGATCGCGCTGTCGCGCATCGAGCCGTACGGTTTCATCATCGTCCTCGTGCTCGTCACGACGGGCGTGCTGACGAACTTCTGGCTGCGTCCGCTCGTCAATGTCGGCTATGCCGTGCTGAGCGCCATCCTGTCTCCCTTCGCCTCGCTTTTCTAACGACAATCATGTTCCCAGAACGTATTTTCTCCGGCATGCGACCCACCGGATCGCTGCACCTCGGTCATTACCACGGCGTGCTGAAAAACTGGGTGAAGCTGCAGTCCGAGTACCCGTGCTTCTTCTGCGTCGTCGACTGGCATGCGCTGACGACGCACTACGAGACGCCCGAGGTCATCGAGAAGAACGTATGGGACGTGCTGATCGACTGGCTCGCGTCCGGCATCGATCCGGCGCAGGCGACGCTGTTCATCCAGAGCAAGGTGCCCGAGCACGCGGAACTCGCGCTGCTGCTCGGCATGAGCACGCCGCTCGGCTGGCTCGAACGCGTGCCGACCTACAAGGAGCAGATGGAGAAGCTGAAGGACAAGGACCTGTCCACCTACGGCTTCCTCGGCTACCCGGTGCTGATGGCCGCCGACATCCTGCTGTATCGCGGCTCGCTCGTGCCGGTCGGCGAGGATCAGGTGCCGCACGTCGAGATGACGCGCGAGATCGCGCGCCGCTTCAACTACCTGTACGGCCGCGAGCCCGGTTTCGAGGAGAAGGCGCTCGAAGCCGCGAAGAAGCTCGGCGGCAAGCGCGCGAAGCTCTATCACGAGCTGCGCAACGCGTATCAGCAGGAAGGCGACGACGAGGCGCTCGAACAGGCGCGCGCGATGCTGCAGGAATCGCAAAGCCTGTCGATGAGCGATCGCGAGCGCCTGTTCGGCTATCTCGAAGGCGCGCGCAAGATCATCCTGGTCGAGCCGCAGGCGCTGCTGACCGAGGCGTCGCGGATGCCGGGCCTCGACGGGCAGAAGATGTCGAAGTCGTACGGCAACACGATCGGCCTGCGCGAAGACGCCGAGACGATCACGAAGAAGGTCCGCACGATGCCGACCGATCCCGCGCGCGTGCGCCGCACCGATCCGGGCGATCCCGACAAGTGCCCGGTGTGGCAGCTTCACCAGGTCTACACGGACGAAGCGACGCACGAGTGGGTGCAGAAGGGCTGCCGCTCGGCGGGCATCGGCTGTCTCGACTGCAAGCAGCCGGTCGTCGAGGGCATCCTGCGCGAACAGCAGCCGATGCTCGAGCGCGCGCAGAAGTACATGGACGACCCGTCGCTGCTGCGTGCGATCGTCGCGGACGGTTGCGACAAGGCGCGCAAGTACGCGACGGAAACGATGCGCGACGTGCGCGACGCGATGGGCCTGTCGTACAACTGATCCGGCGCATGAGCGAATCCGTCATCGCCGCCGCGGGCGGCCACGTCGGCCAGGCCGAGCCGTCGCGGTGGGTCGCGCAATGGGCGCGGCTCGTGCCGGCCGGCGGTGCGGTGCTCGACGTTGCCGCCGGCGGCGGCCGCCATGCACGCTGGTTCGCGTCGCGCGGCCATCCGGTCGTCGCGCTCGACCGCGATCCGGTCGCACTGGCCGCGTTGCGCGCGATTGCCGGCGTCGACGCCCGCGTGGCCGATCTCGAAGGCGCGCCATGGCCGCTGTCGGCCGACGAGCGGTTCGCGGCCGTGATCGTTACGAACTATCTGCATCGCCCGCTCTGGCCCCATCTATTCGATGCCGTGGCGCCGGGCGGTGTGCTGGTCTACGAAACCTTCGCGCAAGGAAACGAAACGGTCGGGAAGCCGTCCAACCCCGCGTTCCTGCTCGCTCCGGGCGAGTTGCTGGACGCCGTGCGCGGGCACCTGCGGGTGGTCGCATACGAGGACGGTTTCGTCGCCGCGCCGCGCGAGGCGTTCGTCCAGCGTCTTTGCGCGGTGCGCGAGGGCGCGACCCCGAAGGCGGGGGCGGGAATTCCACGTTACGAACTGCCCGGCTAATCCGCTACAATCTCAACGTTTACCGGTACACAATCAATCGCGTTTCATGGCTAACGGCACCCAAGACGGCATTCAAATCCGCGGCAGCATCCCCGCGATCGTCACCCCGATGCTCGAAGACGGCAGTCTCGACCTGCCGGCGTTTCGCAAACTGATCGACTGGCACATCGCGGAAGGCACCGATGCGCTCGTCGTCGTCGGTACGAGCGGCGAGTCGGCAACGCTCAACGTCGAAGAGCACATCCTGATGATCCGCACGGCGGTCGAGCATGCGGCGAAACGCATCCCGATCATCGCGGGCGCGGGCGGCAATTCGACCGCCGAGGCGATCGAGCTGACGAAGCACGCGAAGGCCGTCGGCGCGGACGCGACGCTGCAGGTCGTGCCGTACTACAACAAGCCGACGCAGGAAGGCATGTACCGCCACTTCCGGACGATCGCCGAAGCGGTCGACCTGCCGGTGATCCTGTACAACGTGCCGGGCCGGACGGTCGCGGACATGGCGCACGAGACGACGCTGCGCCTCGCGGAAGTCCCGGGCATCATCGGCGTGAAGGAAGCGACCGGCAACATCGATCGCGCCGCGCACCTGATCAAGGCCGCGCCGAAGCATTTCGCGATCTACAGCGGCGACGATCCGACCGCGATCGCGCTGATGCTGCTCGGCGGCCACGGCAACATCTCTGTGACCGCGAACGTCGCGCCGCGCGCGATGAGCGAGCTGTGCCGCGCGGCGCTGGCCGGCGACGTGCAGACGGCCCGCACGCTGCACATGAAGCTGCTGTCGCTGCACAAGAACCTGTTCATCGAAGCGAACCCGATCCCGGTGAAGTGGGCGCTGCAGGCGATGGGCAAGATGCAGGGCGGTATCCGGCTGCCGCTCACGGCGCTCGACGAGCGCTGCCACGATGCCGTGCGTTCGGCCCTCGTCGAGGCCGGCGTTCTCTGATGGCAAGGCGGCCGCGTCCTGCGGCCGCCGGCTCGACCCCTGATCAACCCGCACCGGCCGGCTCCGTCCGGCGCCGCTCCTGACGAGCGTTCTAGCAAGACGAAGGATTTCATGAAACGTTTCGCCTTTTCCTCTCGCGCCATCCAGTTGTCGGTGGTGGCGCTGGCGCTGGGCGCGCTCGCTGGCTGCGATACGCTGAACGATTACCTGGCCCCCGACCGGGTCAACTACAAGAACACCGGTTCGGCGCCGCCGCTCGCGGTGCCGAGCGACCTGAAGCCGGTGCCGACGACGCAGCAGTTCGTCGCGCCGCCGACCAACGCCGGGCTCGGCACGCTGCCGCCGCGGGCCACGACGAAGGCCGGCAACGCGACCGACGGCATCCCGAGCGCGCAGGATCCGCTCGGCATGCACATCGAGCGCGACGGCGACCGCCGCTGGCTCGTCGTCGACGGCCGCACGCCCGAGCAGCTGTGGCCGATCCTGAAGGAGTTCTGGCAGGAGAACGGCTTCTCGCTGAAGACCGATGCGCCGTCGACGGGCATCATGGCCACCGACTGGGCCGAGAACCGCGCGAACATTCCGGACGACTGGTTCCGCCGCACGATCGGCAAGGTCATCGATTTCGCGTATTCGTCGGGTACGCGCGACCGCTTCCGCACGCTCGTGAACCGCACGCCGGACGGCAACACCGACATCTCGATCACGCACAGCGCGATGGAAGAAATGATGGTCGGCCCGCAGGGCGGCACGTCGTCGCGCTGGGAAGAGCGGCCGCGCAACCCGGTGCTCGAAGCCGTGTTCCTGTCGAAGCTGATGCAGAAGTTCGGGCTGACCGACGCGCAGGCAAAGCAGTTGCTGACCGATGCGCGCCCCGCGACGGCGCCGGCGCAGGTCAGCGACACGAGCGGCGGCGCGGCGACACTGCAACTGGCCGAGTCGTTCGATCGCGCGTGGCTGCGCGTGGGCCTCGCGCTCGACCGGACCAACTTCACGGTCGACAATCGCGACCGCGAGAAGGGCGTGTACACCGTGCGCTATGCGAATTCGATGGAAGAGCTCAAGCGTGACGGCCTGTTCGGCAAGCTGTTCTACGGCGGCCCGTCGGCGGCGAAGCCGGGCAAGGAGTTCCTCGTCAACGTGCGCGCGCAAGGCACCGGCGGCACGCAGGTCGCGGTGATCGGCGCGAATGGCCAGATCGACAACTCGTCGGACGCGCAGCGGATCATCTCGCTGCTGCACGCGCAACTGAACTGAACGCGTGCGATTCGCCAGCCTCGGAAGCGGCAGCGAAGGCAACGCGCTGGTCGTCGAGGCCTCGAGCGGCACGACGACCACCCGCGTGCTGCTCGACTGCGGCTTTTCCGCCAAGGAGGTCGAGCGCCGGCTCGGCCGACTGAATCTCTGCATCGCCGATCTCGATGCGATCCTCATTACCCACGAACACAGCGACCACGTCGGCAGCGCGCTGACGCTCGCGCGCCGCGCGTCGCTGCCGCTCTACATGAGCTGGGGCACCGCGCGCGCGGTCGGCGCGGACGAGGCCGATGTCGATCTGCACGTGCTGTGGGGCGACGAGACGGCCGCGATACGCGATCTGGCCGTGATGCCCTATACGGTTCCCCACGATGCGCGGGAACCGCTCCAGTTCGTGTTCATGGACGGAAGCCGCCGGCTCGGCGTGCTGACGGACGTCGGGATGGCCACGCCGCACATCACGGCCGTTTTGAGCGGCTGTGACGCGCTCGTCCTCGAATCCAACCACGATACCGCGATGCTGGCCGCCAGCCGCTATCCGCAGTCGCTGAAGGCGCGGATCGGCGGCAACCACGGCCACCTGAGCAACGACGCGGCGGCCGACATCCTCGCGTCGCTCGAACGCAGCCGTCTCCAGCACCTGGTCGCGGCCCATCTGAGCCAGCAGAACAATCTGCCGGAACTGGCTCGCCAGGCGTTTGGCGGCGTGCTCGGGACGGACGGGGAAGACGTGATCGTGGCCTCGCAGGACGCGGGCTTCGACTGGCTGACGCTCGGATGAGCAGGGCGGGGCCGCCGCGGCGGCCCGAAGCGACTGCCGGGCGCTCGATTCGAAAGCGGCAGACGTAAAAAAACCGGCCCTCGGGCCGGTTTTTTTTCAGCTGACGCTGAAGGCTTACTGGCTTGCGCCCGAAGCCGGAGCAGCCGTCGCTGCCGAAGCAGCCGACGCCACTGCAGCAGCAGCGTCGCTCGCAGCAGCCGTTGCCGACGAAGCAGCAGCCGAAGCGTCGCTCGCAGCACCAGCAACTGCCGAAGCAGCCGACGAAGCAGCAGCAGCCGCGTCGCTTGCAGCCGACGAAGCAGCTTGATCAGCGCTCTTGTTGCAAGCAGCCAGTGCAACAGCAGCCAACAGGGAAGCTACGAGGAGGGATTTCTTCATGATCACGTCCTTTTATGGTTAAAGGTAAGCAACAGCGCGAAACAATACCGGTAATGTGCTCCAACACCGACCTGGGCCGCTGGTGGAGATGCACTTCTTAGAGCGTGAATCTTCCCTACGGCTTGGGCGGAAATTATATGCACTTTCCTATCGACCGTCGACAAATGCGGGGTCAATACGTTGTCTTTCCCATACAGAATTTGATCTGTACGGGCATACGGGGCGACTCACACTAATTCCGGCATCCGACCCGTATCCAGCCCGCACGATACCACTCGTGCAACAAGGCTGTCATCGAGGGAACCCGGGATAGTGTTACAAACCGTTTCGCCTCCATCTGGCGTTGATTGGCCAGTTCGGGCAGCCATTCATCGGCTTGCTCGAGTGGCCCTTCCTCGCCATTAATGAAGTACGAGCGCGCGTTATACATCAATGCGGCCCTTCTGTCGAGACGCACGCCGCGGCGTGACGCCTGCGCGACGAACGCCGCCTCGGACAGCGGGCGCTCGGGCGGGTCGAAAACGACGTTCGATTTGGGCTCGCTCAGGTAGCAGCCGAGGAATTCGGCGACGTCGCGCTTGCGCCAGCGGATCGCGTCGACGATCTCGGCGACACGTTCGACCATGGCCGGCGGCAGTTGCGCGGGCGCATCGACGGCCGGCTGCTTCGGATCGCGGTAGAGATCGTCGCCGCCCGCGTCGCGCAGGCCGCCGCGCTCCGCGAGGTAGTACAGGAACTGGGCGCGCAGCTCGCCCGCGGACGGGGCCCGGAAGCCGATCGAGCAGGTCATGCACTCGCCCTCGGCGACGCCGTCATGCGCGATGTGCGGCGGCAAATACAGCATGTCGCCGGGCTCCAGCACCCATTCGTCGCTCGGCTCGAAGTTTTCGAGAATCTTCAGCGGCACGTCCGGCTGCAGCGACAGATCCTTCTGCGCGCCGACCCGCCAGCGGCGCCGGCCCTCGACCTGCAGCAGGAATACGTCATACGAATCGAAATGCGGGCCGACGCCGCCGCCGTCCGTCGCATACGAGATCATCAGGTCGTCCAGCCGCGCGTCGGGGATGAAGCGGAAGCGGTCGAGCAGCGCGCGCGCCGCGTCGACGTGCAGATCGAGCCCCTGCACGAGCAGGGTCCAGGATTTGCGCGTAACGGCGGGCAGCGCGTCGGGTTCGAACGGGCCGTGCGCCAGTTGCCACTTGTTACGAAAATGGGTGATCAATCGCGATTCCGCGTCATAGTCGGCGGCGAGCTCGAACAATGCATCGCGCGTGACCGGCGACGCGACGCCGGGAATCGCCTGGCGGATCAACAGCGGCTTCTTTTGCCAGTAGCCGCGCATGAATTGCGCCGGCGTAAGGCCGCCGAGCAGCGGCGTGGGAAGATCGGGGGGCGGCGCGCCGAGCGGGGCGGCAGCGGCTTGCCGCGGTTCGGCTTGAGACCGGTTGCGCATCGTATAATGAGACTTGTATTTGGGAGAATTGGATGAAAATCGCAAAAAACACCGTCGTGTCGGTCACTTACAAGCTGTCGGACACACAGGGCAACCTGATCGAGGAAAGCGACGAGCCGATGGTCTATCTGCACGGCGGCTATGATGGCACGTTCCCCAAGATCGAGGAACAGCTCGACGGCCACGAGGCTGGCTACCAGGCGCAGATCCAGCTCGAGCCGCAGGACGCGTTCGGCGACTACGATCCCGAACTCGTGAAGATCGAGCCGCGCGACCGTTTTCCCGAGCCGCTCGAAGTGGGCATGCAGTTCGAAGGCACGCCGGAAGACGGTGACGAGGAAGTCGACTCGCTGATCTATACGGTCACCGATATCGCCGAAGACAAGGTCGTGCTCGACGGCAACCACCCGCTGGCGGGCATGGCGCTGCGTTTCGCGCTGACCGTGAAGGACGTGCGCGAAGCCACCGAAGACGAAATCGAGCACGAGCACGCGCATGGCGCGGAAGGGCTCGAGATCGTCGACGAGGACGACGACGAAGACGGCGAAGCGCCGTCAGGGCGCACCCTGCACTGAGCTTGCCGGCAGGCCCGGCACCGGCCCCGATGCAGGGGGCGGTGCCAGCCACGACGCGCCGCCCGGTGCGGCGCCGTCGCCCTGCAACGGCGGCGCGACCGACGACGCATCGGGCAGCGCGGGCAGCGCGGGGATTTCCGGCATCTGCGGCAGCGGCACGTCGTCGCGCGGCACGAGCGGCAGCGTGGGCGGCACCGGCAGGTTCTTCGGTACTTCCTGCAGGCTCACGTTGAAGATCGTCTGCCGTGCCGGCGATACGCTTACCTTCACCCACTGATTCGCCGGATGGCGCGGTCCGATCGTGACGCGCGTCACGTTTCCTACCAGCTCACCGTCGTCGCCATGCAGCGGACGGTCGATCAGAAAGCCGTTCGCCAGCGGTTCGCCGCTCGCGTGCACCACCAGTATCGGGCCTCGGAACGTCGCCGCGGCCTTCACCAGCGTTCGTTTCAGCTCGCGGAAGCCGTCGCGTACGCGCGGCCGGTTGAAGCGCAGCCACGCGAAGCGCTCCGAGCGTTCATAGCGTTCGAACTGCGGATCGCCTTCGAAAATCACGACCATCGCGCGCGCTTCGCGCCGCTTCGCATACTCGGCCGCGTGGTCGATCCAGAAGCTGTTCGCGATCACGCGGTCCTCGAATTCGCCGTTGCGGCCGCCCGCCGTCAAATAATGGTTGTTCGGCGCCGGCACGTTGAGCGCGACGTAGACGATGTCGTCGCGCATCCAGCGGGCGTTCTCGCGATACGGCCGGAACCGTGCGACTTCGCTCTCCCGCGTAATCTGCAGCGCACGCGGGTCGGGCAGAGCAGAATCGGCGAGCAGCGTCTGCCGCAGGAAATCGAGCCGCTCGACCGGGTCGTAGCCGCCTCCCGCCGCGGTGTTGCAGGCGATCCAGTCGTCGTGGCCGGGAATGAACACGAGCGGCACGCGCGCCGAATCCAGGATCGCGCCGCGCTGCGAATACAGCGTGTCGCGGCATGCTTCCTTCGAGCCTTTGAGATCGCCCGCATAGACGACGAACGCGAGGTTGCGCTCCCGTGCGATCGCATCGAGCAGCCGCTGCGCGGCCGGTTCGTCCGCCGGGGCGTTGATGACGCCCGACACGACCGCGAACGAATAGGGCGCGGCGCTGCGCTTGGGCGGCGCGGCCAGCGCACCGGCCTGCGCGAACGCAACAACCGCCGCGACGAGCGCGGCGGCGGCGCGGGCCGGCAGGCCCCGCGCAATGCGCTTACGCGTGCCCGTCGGCATCGTGCGACCGGACCAGCGTGCGCAGTTCGTACAGCAGATCGAGCGCCTCGCGCGGCTTGAGATCGTCGGGATCGATGTCGCGCAGTTTTTCGAGCGCCGGATGCGGCGTGTCGGGCAGCGCCGGCGCATCCGCGCATTCGAGATCGTCGACGGCCGCCGGCGGCGCGCTGAAGAGATCGAGTTGCGGCGTGTGCTGGGAGGCCGACTGCTGTTCGAGATACGCGAGGTGCTTGCGTGCGGCGCGGATCACCGGCGCCGGGACGCCCGCGAGCTGCGCGACCTGAAGACCGTAGCTCTGGTTCGCCGGGCCTTCGTTGACCGCGTGCAGGAACACGATGCCGTGGCCGTGCTCGACCGCCGACAGATGGACGTTCGCTGCTTGCGGGAATTCGGCCGGCAGTTGCGTCAGCTCGAAGTAGTGCGTCGCGAACAGCGTGTAGCACGCGTTGTGCGCCAGCAGGTGGCGCGCGATGGCCCAGGCGAGCGCGAGGCCGTCGAAGGTCGACGTGCCGCGGCCGATCTCGTCCATCAGCACCAGGCTTTGCGGCGTCGCGTCGTTGAGAATCGCCGCGGCCTCGGTCATCTCGACCATGAAGGTCGAGCGGCCGCCCGCGAGATCGTCGGCTGCGCCGATGCGCGTGAAGATCCGGTCGATCGGGCCGAAGCACGCCGACTTCGCCGGCACGTAGCTGCCGACGTACGCCATCAGCGCGATCAGTGCGGTCTGCCGCATGAACGTCGACTTACCGCCCATGTTCGGCCCGGTGATCAACAGCAGCTTGCGCTCGGGGCCGAACCGGCAGTCGTTCGCGATGAACTGCTCGACCTGCGCTTCGACGACCGGATGGCGCCCCTGTTCGATTTCGATGCCGATCTCGTCGGTGAAGGTGGGCGCGACCCAGTCGAGCGCGCGTGCACGTTCGGCGAAGGCGGCGAGCAGGTCGAGCTCGGCGAGGGCCGAGGCGACGCGCTGGCATTCGGGGATGAACGGCAGCAGCGCCTGCAGCACCGAGTCGTACAGCGCGCGCTCGCGCGCCAATGCGCGCTCCTGCGCGGACAGCGCCTTATCCTCGAAGGTCTTCAGTTCCGGCGTGATGTAGCGCTCGGCGTTCTTCAGCGTCTGGCGACGGCGGTAGTCGTCGGGCACCTTGTCGGTCTGGCCGCGCGTGACCTCGATGTAGAAGCCGTGCACCTTGTTGTATTCGACGCGCAGGTTCGCGATGCCGGTGCGCGCGCGCTCGCGCGCTTCGAGGTCGATCAGGAACTGCCCGCAGTTCTCCGAAATGTCGCGCAGCTCGTCGAGCTCGGCATCGTAGCCGCGCGCGATCACGCCGCCGTCGCGCACCATCGCGGCCGGCTCGGTGGCGATCGCGCTCGTCAGCAGGTCGAGGCATTCGGCGGGCGGCGCGAGCGCCGCGTCGACGCGCGCGAGCGCATCCGCGTTCGCGACGATCGCGCCGATGCGCTCGCGCAGCGCCGGCAGCGCGGCGAACGTGTCGCGCAGGCTCGACAGGTCGCGCGGGCGCGCGGACAGCAGCGCGAGCCGCCCGGTGATCCGTTCGACGTCGGCGATCTGGCGCAGTGCGCTGCGCAGCGCATCGAGGCTCGCGCTGGCCGGCGCATCGAGCAGCGCGCCGATTGCCTGCTGGCGCGACTGCGCGGCGACCGATGCGCGCGGCGGATGATGCAGCCAGTGACGCAGCAGGCGGCTGCCCATCGTCGTGCAGCAGGTGTCGAGCAGCGAATACAGCGTGGGCGACTCGGTGCCGCGCAGCGTCTCGGTCAGTTCGAGATTGCGGCGCGTGGCCGGATCGAGCCCGATGTATTCGGTTTCGTTCTCGACCTTCAGGCTGCGCACGTGCCGCAGTTGCTGGCCTTGCGTGGCCGCGGCATAAAGCAGCAGCGCGCCGGCCGCGCCGCACGCACTCGTCAGCGAATGCGCGCCGAAACCGTCGAGGCTCGCGACGTCGAGCTGGTCGCACAGACGCTGCGTGCCCGATGCGATGTCGAAGTGCCAGGCCGGCACGCGCTTGGTTGCGCCCGCGCCGGCGGGAATGGCGTCGGTTGCCCCGTCAGGCGTCAGGATTTCGGCCGGCCGGATGCGTTCGAGCGCGGCGGCGAGCTGCTCGGGCTCGATTTCGGCGAGCCGCAGCGCACCGCTCGCGAGGTTCAGCCACGCGAGGCCGATGTTGACCGCGACGCCGCGCTTGTTGTGGCCGGTGCACATCGCGAGCAGGTAGACGTCGTTCTTGTCGGACAGCAGCGCGGCATCGGTCAGCGTGCCGGGCGTGACGACGCGCACGACCTTGCGCTCCACCGGGCCCTTCGACGTGGCCGGATCGCCGATCTGCTCGCAGATCGCGACCGATTCGCCCATCTTCACGAGCTTCGCCAGATATTGCTCGACCGCGTGATGCGGGACGCCGGCCATCTTGATCGGCGTGCCGGCCGACGCGCCGCGCTGCGTGAGGGTCAGGTCGAGCAGGCGTGCCGCTTTTTCCGCATCCTCGAAGAACAGCTCGTAGAAGTCGCCCATCCGGTAGAAGACGAGCGTGTCCGGATGATCGGCCTTGATGCGCAGGTACTGCTGCATCATTGGAGTGTGGCCTGCGAAGGCTTCGGGCGACAGCGTGGTCATAGGTCAGGCATGAAGTTGTTGCTTGGGTTGCCCGAGTTTACCAGTGGCTTCGACGTGAACGCGCGAAGTTGGCCGTTTGGCCAGCTGTAGGGGGACTCGGCAGCGTCAGGGGCCTGTCCTGCCTCACGCGCGTAGCGCTGCGGGCACAACCCGCCACATAGTGCTAACCCCGACACGCCAGTTGCGGTCGACAGTCTAGATTGTGACTGTAGGGGTTCATTGATCGAGCATCGGACGTTCTGTCCATTTCCTCGATATGTCGACCGGAGACCGCTACGTGAACGAATCGATCTACCGCGTCATTTTCGGCTTTGTCGTGATCTGCTGACCGTGACGGAGGATATATGACGCATCCTTTGTACGAATTGCTTAGCAACCTGGACGAACGCCGCCTCTTTTATACATTGGGCCGGCATCGCCCGGACACCATTCTGATTTCCATAACTGTGCCAGGCGAGCGTATCGAGATCGACGTGTTCGACGATGGACATATGGAAATGTCCCGCTTTTCCGGAGATGAGAGTGTAATTGACGAGCAGCAAATAATTTTGAAGGCTATCGAGGAAGCGTCCGAGTGAAAGGGGGGCGACAACGCGCAACGCGACCACTTCCCGTTGGACGACTCTGCTAGATCGCCTAGATTATGACTGTTTGGGTTCGTCGATAGCCAGGGACGCATCAGGGGGCGGTGTGCTTCTTGAAATTATCAATCACGGTTCAGTGAGGCTACAAATGAGACCAGAGTCACGCGCAAATGCTTACGCGATCATGGGCCTGGGATCTACCTTGCTGGGTAGCTATGCATTGGAGCGCACTATTGCGTACTTTGGCATCACTGGTGATTCAGTAGGAGGAGTAGCGTTTGGGGGCGCGGGTATTTGCTTATTCGTTGTCGCGGTTGCCCACTTCTACATGGCAATTGGATACAGATTTGGTCGCCTTGAAGCAGTCGAAGGAAGCCCGGAAAGTGCAACCCTGAAAGCAGAGGTGGGTGTTGTTGCTAAGGCGGTTAAAATTCGTTTCTTGCGAAGGCCGGATGCTAGAAATTCGATTTCAGAACAAGGCACTCGCTACATCTTCTTCATCGGTAATGGCCGGCCGTGGGTTTGTCCAGAATCTAGATTCTTGATGGACTGAGCTAATGGCTTCTCAAAACAGCAGGCGTAAGTCTTGGCGTAGGTTTTTTTCGCTGACCCGCGTCAGATAAGGCGCAGGTACTGCTGCATCATCGGAGTGTGGCCTGCGAAGGCTTCGGGCGACAGCGTGGTCATAGGTCAGGCATGAAGTTGTTGCTTGGGTTGCCCGAGTTTACCAGTGGCATCGACGTGAACGCGCGAAGTTGGCCGTTTGGTCGACTGCCGGCGCTGTCTTGCAGCGGCAGCCGGGTTCGCGCGGTCGCTCGCGAGCGCTTGCGACGAGGCACCGAAGAAGGGCGCATGGCCGTGGGCGGCGCGTCTTTCGCCCTTCCGAAGCGTTGCAACGAGCGGGGCAGGCCCGGCGGCGCTCGGCTGGCGAGCCTGCGCGCGCCGACCCCGTGCCGCAAATCAGGACGCGTGCCCCGACGTCAGACTCAGTGCGACCGCTTGCGCGACTTCGATACCGTCGATCGCCGCCGAATAGATGCCGCCGGCATAGCCGGCGCCTTCGCCGGCCGGATACAGGCCTTCGACGTTCATGCTCTGGTAGTCGTCCTTGCGTCGAATCCGGATCGGCGACGACGTGCGCGTCTCCACGCCGGTGAGCACGGCATCGTGCATCGCGAAGCCGGCGATCTTCTTGTCGATCTCGGGCAGCGCTTCGCGGATCGCTTCGATCACGTAGTCCGGCAGTGCGGTACTGAGATCGGTCGGCGTCACGCCGGGCTTGTACGACGGCTCCACCGCACCGAGCGACGTCGACGGCCGGCCCGCGATGAAGTCGCCGACCAGTTGGCCGGGCGCGCGGTAATCGCCGCCGCCGAGTTCGAATGCGCGCGTTTCCCATTTACGCTGGAACGCGATGCCGGCGAGCGGGCCGCCCGGATAGTCGTCCGGCGTGATGCCGACGACGATGCCCGCATTCGCATTGCGCTCGGCGCGGGAATACTGGCTCATTCCGTTGGTGACCACGCGGCCGGGCTCCGAGGTCGCGGCGACCACCGTGCCGCCCGGGCACATGCAGAAGCTGTAGACCGCGCGCCCGTTGCTTGCGTGGTGGACCACCTTGTAGTCGGCTGCGCCGAGCTGCTTGTGGCCCGCGAACTTGCCGAAGCGGCTGCGATCGATCACGCCTTGCGGATGCTCGATCCGGAACCCGAGCGAGAACGGCTTGGCTTCGATATAGACGCCGCGGTCGTGCAGCATCTGGAACGTATCGCGCGCGCTGTGGCCCACGGCCAGCACCACGCGGTCGCACCGCAATGTTTCCCCGTTCGACAGCTTGAGCGCGCGCACCTTGCCCTGGTCGATTTCGATGTCGTCGACACGGGTTTCGAAGCGCACTTCGCCGCCGAGTTCGTGGATCGACGCGCGCATTTTTTCCACCATGCTGACGAGGCGGAACGTGCCGATGTGCGGGCGGCTCAGGTACAGGATGTCGTCGGGTGCGCCGGCCTTGACGAATTCGTCCAGCACCTTGCGGCCATAGTGGTTCGGATCCTTGATCTGGCTGTACAGCTTGCCGTCGGAAAACGTTCCCGCGCCGCCTTCGCCGAACTGCACGTTGGATTCGGGATTGAGCACGCTCTTGCGCCACAGGCCGAAGGTGTCCTTGGTGCGCTCGCGCACGGCCTTGCCGCGTTCGAGGATGATCGGACGGAACCCCATCTGCGCGAGGATCAGCCCCGCGAACAGCCCGCACGGGCCCATGCCGATGACGACCGGGCGCAGGAAATCGGCGTGCTCGGGCGCCTTGGTGACGAAGTGGTACGTCATGTCGGGCGTCACGCCGCAATGCGGCTTGCCGGCGATCCGCTCGAGCGCGGCCGCCTCGTTCTTGACTTCGACGTCGACGATATACGTGAGCTTGATGTCGGCGCGCTTGCGCGCGTCGTGCGCGCGGCGGAACACGGTGTAACGGAGCAACCCGTCTGGCGCCACGCCGAGCTCCGCGAGCCGCGCGCGAATCGCGGCCTCGAGTGCGCTCTCGGGGTGGTCGAGGGGGAGTTTGATTTCGCTTAGCCGTAACATGGGGACTCGGATGCGATTGCCACGGCGCCGTGGCGGTGTTGATACAGGCGGGGCCGGCATGCCGGCGGCCTCGTTCGCCGCGCGCGCATGCCGGACGCAAACCATTCGCCGTCGTTGCGGCAGAAGCGGAGCGAGCGGCACCACGCCGACCCGCACGCGCCACGCGAGCAACTTCAGGATAGGCGCACGAAGCGATCCGTGTGCACGGAAGATTTATCCGTGCGCCAGACGATCGGCGCGCCATCGTGACGATGCCGCGCGAGCGGTTTGCGCGAAAGCCGCGCCGCGCGGGCGCGGCCCGGGCTTACTCCGCTGCCGGATGCACGCGGCTGTAGCGGTTCAGGATCGGGATCATCTGTGCGTAGATCTTCGGGTTCGCGGCGACGATCTCGTGGCGGTGCAGGAAATCGGCGTCGCCCGTGTAGTTGCCGACGAGGCCGCCGGCCTCGGTGATCAGCAGGCTGCCCGCCGCCATGTCCCACACGTTGATGCCTTGCTCGAAGAACGCGTCGAGGCGGCCGGCCGCGACGTTCGCGAGATCGAGCGCCGCCGCGCCCGGGCGGCGCAGGCCCGTGCAGGCCTGCGTCATTTCGGTGAAGAGGCGTGCGTAGGCGTCGAGGCCGTCCTTCTCGCGGAACGGGAAGCCCGTGCCGACCAGCGCGTCCGACAGGCGGTCGCGGCGGCCGACGCGGATGCGGCGGTCGTTCAGGTACGCGCCGCGGCCGCGGGTAGCCGTGAACAGGTCGTTCTTGTTCGGATCGTAGACGACGGCCTGCGTGACGACGCCCTTGTGCTCGAGCGCGATCGAGACGCAGTAGTACGGGAAGCCGTGGATGAAGTTGGTCGTGCCGTCGAGCGGATCGATGATCCACTTGAATTCGGATTCGTTCTCCGATTCGCCCGATTCCTCCGCGAGGATCGCGTGATCGGGGTAGGCGGTCTTCAGCGTCTCGATGATCGCGTCTTCGGCGGCCTTGTCCACTTCGGTGACGAAGTCGTTCTGCTGCTTCTTGCGGATCTCGATCAGGTCGAGATCGAGGGACGCGCGATTGATGATCTGTCCGGCGCGGCGCGCAGCCTTGACAGCAATGTTGAGCATGGGATGCATGAGCCTGGATCCTGTAGCCGGCGGCACGGGCCGCCACGAAGTGGGACAACCGCCCGGAACGGCGCAAGCGTGCCGGGGCGAGGTGAGACGCGAATTGACAAAGAGCGGGGTACGACCCGCGCTGCGCCGGGCGCAACGCGTAAAGGCATGATTTTACCCGATTTTTGGCGGTTTCAGGCGACCGGCATGCGGGGAAACCCCCACTGGCCGTCCGGACGAGTGGGTTTGCGCGGGCGATGGCGATACCATACGGCCATTCTGATGAACCGAGTCGTATCGTAGTGGAAACCCCGCAGAACACCGCCGCGCCGTCCGAATCGGGCGCGGCCTCGTCCGCGCCGCCGTCCGGCGGCTTCACGTCCACCCGCTTCGTGCTCGTCGAGCCGAGCCATCCCGGCAACGTCGGGGCGGCCGCCCGCGCGCTGAAGACGATGGGCTTCTCGCGCCTCGTGCTGGTCGCGCCGCGCGTGCCGCACGTGCAGCGCGACCCCGAGGCGATCGCGATGGCCAGCGGCGCGGACGACGTCCTCGCGTCCGCGCATGTCGTGCCGACGCTCGGCGAAGCGCTGTCCGGCGTTCACTGGTCGATCGCGCTGACCGCGCGCACGCGCGAATACGGGCCGCCGCGTCTTGCACCGCGCGCGGCCGCCGCGCAGGCGAGCGCGCAGGTCGGCGCGGGCGACATCGCGCTCGTGTTCGGCAACGAGCGCACCGGTCTCGCGAACGAGCATGTCGACCAGTGCAGCGCGCTCGCGCATATTCCGGCCAACCCGGCCTACAGTTCGCTGAACCTCGCGCAGGCCGTGCAGGTGCTCGCATACGAGTTGCGCGTCGCGTTTCTCGAACAGGCGAGCGAGCCGTCGGCGCAGCCGCCGGCCGAAGCCGGCACGCTCGCGCAGAGCGACGAGATCGAGCGGATGTACGTGCACCTCGAGAACGCATTGATCGCGCTCGACTTCCTCGATCCGCGCAATCCGAAGAAGCTGATGCCGCGGCTGCGGCGCCTGTTCGCGCGCACCGGCCTCGAGCGCGAGGAGGTCAACATCCTGCGCGGCATCGCGAAGCACATCCTGCTGAAGTCGGGCCAGCCGGGCGGCGACGCGTAAGCGGCCGACGCTCCGATTGCCGGGCGCGGGGAATCCGGTGGCAGGCCGTGCCTCGACCCACCGGAAGCGTCGAAGCTTCTATTTCTCCCGACCGACACACCCTGCAAACGCCGCCACGGCAAGCGTCCCGGTCGAATACCCGCGCCGACGGCGGGGTGAACGCGCGGCCGCGTGCGGCCGCGCGCGACTGGCCCTACAATCGCCGGACGTCATAAGCAAATGACCCGGCGCGATAACGGCCGGCATTGCCGGCGATGCGCGCCGGCCTTTTCCCAAACCACATCATGTTCACGAGACTGCGCGAAGACGTTGCAACGATTCGCGAGCGGGATCCCGCCGCTCGCAGTGCGTGGGAAGTGCTGACCTGTTATCCGGGGCTGCACGCGCTCGTGCTGCACCGATTCGCGCACGCATGCTGGCGCGCGAAACGCTACTGGCTCGCGCGGTTCGTGTCGCAGGCCGGCCGGTTCCTGACCGGAATCGAGATCCATCCCGGCGCGACGATCGGCCGGCGCGTGTTCATCGATCACGGCATGGGTGTCGTGATCGGCGAGACGGCGATCATCGGCGACGATTGCACGATCTATCAGGGCGTGACGCTGGGCGGTACGTCGCTCACGCGCGGCGCGAAGCGCCATCCGACGCTCGAGGCCGGCGTGATCGTCGGTGCCGGCGCGAAGGTGCTCGGCGGTTTCACGGTCGGTGCGGGCGCGAAGATCGGCTCGAACGCGGTGGTCGTCAAGCCGGTGCCGGCGGGCGGCACGGCGGTGGGCAACCCGGCGCGCATCGTGATGCCGGCGCAGCCGAAGCCGCAGGCCGAGCGTGCGGCGTTCAGCGCATACGGGATCACGCCGAACGCCGACGATCCGATGTCGCTCGCGATTCACGGTCTGATCGATCACGCGGCGAAGGAAAGCCGCCGCGTCGACGAGATCGTCGCGGCGCTCGAGCGGCTCGGCACGCATCTGGAAACGCTGCAGGGCGCCGACGCGGCGCGCCTCGACCTGCGCAGGCTGTCGGCGGTGCTCGAAGGCAAGACGGTCGAACGCCAGACGTAACGAACGCGATCGACGCCGATCGCTGCCGTCAGTGCGATAGCAGCGGCGGCGTCAGTCGAGCGGCATCGGGTGGATGCCTTCCGCGTCGACGCGCAGGTAGCCGCCGCGCGGCGTGCCGTGATCGAGATCCCAGTCGGGCAGCACCCAGCGGATCCCGCCCGGCTCGGCGTGGCGCGCGGGGCGGTGCGTGTGGCCGTGAATGATCACGCTCGCGCGGCTCTTCCGGAACAGCGCGGCCACGCCTTCTTGCGTGACGTCGTAGATGGCCGACGCAGGGCGCATGCGGCCCGCTTCGCTGCTCGAGCGCATGCGCTGCGCGAGCGCGCGGCGCCACCGGAACGGCCACGCGAGAAACAGCCATTGCGCGACGCGGTTGCGCGCGAAGCGACGGAATACCTGGTAGCCGCGGTCGGCCGTGCATTGCGCGTCGCCGTGCGCGAGCACGATGCGCTGGCCGAACGCCATGATCAGCGAAGGGTCGGGCAGCAGCATCGCGCCGGCGGCCTTCATGAAGCGCCGGCCGAGCAGGAAATCGCGGTTGCCGTGCATCACGTAGAGCGCGATGCCGCGTTCCGAGAACGTGTGCATCAGCGCGGCCATGCGTGCGGCGAACGGATCGTCGTCGAGGACGTCGTCGCCGATCCAGTATTCGAACAGGTCGCCGAGGATGAACACCGAATCGGCGCTGTCGGCGGTGTATTTGACGAAATGCTCGAACGCGGCGACCGTCTTCGGAATCGCCTCGCTCAGATGCAGATCGGACAGAAACAGGAACGGGCGTGCGGCTTGCGCGTACTCGCGCTCGCCCGGCACGCCCGCGGAGACGCTTCGCGGCGGACTCTCCTGCAACATCGAAGTGCCTCCGTAACGGCTGGTGTGTCAGACCACCACGGCCTTTTCGATCACGACGTCGTCGGTCGGCACATCCTGATGGAAGCCGGCGTTGCCCGTCTTGACGCCCTTGATCTTGTCGACCACGTCCTGGCCTTCGACGACCTTGCCGAACACCGCGTAGCCCCAGCCCTGCGGCGTCGGCGACGAGTGGTTCAGGAAGTCGTTGTCGTTCACGTTGATGAAGAACTGGGCGGTCGCCGAGTGCGGATCGTTCGTGCGCGCCATCGCGATCGTGTAGTTGTCGTTCTTCAGGCCGTTGTTCGCCTCGTTGTCGATCGGCGCGTCGGTCGGCTTCTGCTTCAGGCCCGGCTCGAAGCCGCCGCCCTGGATCATGAAGCCGTTGATCACGCGATGGAACACGGTGCCGTCGTAATGGCCCTTCTTCACGTAGTTCAGGAAGTTCTCGACCGTCTTCGGTGCCTTCGCGGCGTCGAGCTCGAGCTTGATCACGCCGTGGTTCGTGTGCAGTTCAACCATGATGAATTCCTTCGGTGAGGCAGTTTAAATGGCACGCGGCCGGTCGTGCGACGCGGCCGCGTGAGGCGCCGGACGTGCCGGCAGGTGCTTACTTCGAGACGATGCTCGCCGATTCGATCACGACCGGTTGCGCCGGCACGTCCTGCATCGGGCCGCGCGAGGTCGTCGCCACGCCTTCGATCTTCTTCACGACGTCGAGTCCCGACACGACCTTGCCGAACACCGCATAGCCGTTGCCGTCCGGGTTCGGGTAGTCGAGGCCGCCGTTGTCGACGGTATTGATGAAGAACTGCGCGGTGGCCGAATTCGGGTCGCTCGTGCGGGCCATCGCGATCGTGCCCGTCAGGTTCTTCAGACCATTGCGGCTCTCCAGCGGGATCGGCGCGCGGGTCGGCTTTTCCTCGAAGTTGGTCTTGTAGCCGCCGCCCTGGATCATGAAGCCCTTGATCACGCGATGGAAGATCGTGCCGTTGTACTGGCCGGCCTTCACGTAATCGAGGAAGTTGGCGACCGACTTCGGCGCCTTCTCCGGGTAGAGCTCGACGCGGATGTCGCCCTGCGAGGTCTTCAGCTGCACGACGGGGTGCGCGGTGGCCGATTGCGCGAATGCGGGCGCGGTCGCGAGAAGGGCGGCGCCGCCAAGCGCCAGCAACAGACGTTTCATTGCGATCCTCAGGTTGGGAGGGAAGGAAGGCCGCGCCGCTTAGCGCGACGGCGCGACGTACGGCGCCGCCAGTGCGCCCGACGGACCGCTGAACTGGAACGTCGGCGACATCGGCAGCGTGGTGGTGCTCACGTTCGCGGCGGCGCGCTCGGTGTAATCGCGCGTGGCGGGCGTCGTCGCGCGCGCGTTCGGCGCGGCTTTCGACGGCGACACGATCTTCTGCAGATCGGCGAGGCGCTGCGCGGTCGCGCCGCTCGTGCGGCCGAGCGATTGCGCGCGCTTGTACGATTCGGCCGCGAGGCGCAGGTAGAGATCGCCGAGGTTCTCGTACGCGAGCGTGTAGCTCGGGTTCGACTGCGTCGCGGTGACGAGCGCGGTGCGCGCTTCGTCATAGCGGCCGTGCTTCGCGTAGAGCGCCGCGAGGTTGTTGTACGGCTCGGGCAGCTCGGGGTACGCCTGCGTGATCGCGACGAACTGCTGGATCGCGTCGTCGTCGCGGTTCAGGCGGGCCAGCACGGTGCCGCGCTTGAACTGCGCCTGCACGTCGTGCGGGTTCGACGCGATGCGCGCGTCGAGCTGCGCGAGCGCCTGCTTCCACTGCTTGCCGCCGATCGACGCGTCGATTTCGGGCGTGCCGTCGGCGACCGCCGGGGCTTTCTGCGCATGCGCCGCGGGTGCCGCGAAAAGCGTCAGCGCGACGCCCATGACGGTGGTCGCAACGAGGGTCGCAGCGCTCGGCGCGCGGCCGCGATGAGGTTTCATAGGCGTAAATCGGAATGTTATACTCCGAGCCATTCTAACAAAACGTCTGCGCGTTCCGGCGAGCGGCAGACAGTCTTTCTTAGCCTCTCGTGGCCGTCACCGCTGTGCTTGCAGCCTGACCGCCCCATGTGATAACGAGGACGCGCGGCCCGGCGCCGCAGCAGATGGTCCGTCCGTTTCACATGCTGGGCGAGCTTCGCCAGGGCGGTTTCCTTCGGCTCACGGTTCATCTCTATGGAATCACTGCGCATCTACAACACGCTCGCGCGTGACAAGCAAGTTTTCGTGCCGCGCCAGCCCGGCGAAGTGCGGATGTACGTATGCGGGATCACCGTCTACGACTATTGTCACGTGGGCCACGCGCGCATGCTGGTCGTGTTCGACCTCGTCCAGCGCTGGCTGCGTGCGATCGGCTACCGGGTCACGTACGTGCGCAACATCACCGACATCGACGACAAGATCATCCGCCGCGCGGTCGAGAACGGCGAGACGATCAAGTCGCTGACCGATCGCTTCATCGGCGCGATGCACGAGGACGAGGCCGCGCTCGGCATCCAGCGGCCCGACATCGAGCCGCGCGCGACGCAGTTCATCCCGCAGATGCTCGGCATGATCGAGACGCTCGAGACGAACGGCTACGCGTATCAGGCGGCCGATGGCGACGTCAATTACTCGGTGCGCAAGTTCGCAAGCTACGGGAAGCTGTCGGGCAAGTCGCTCGACGATCTCCGCGCGGGCGAGCGCGTCGCCGCGAACGATGCGAAGCAGGATCCGCTCGACTTCGTGCTGTGGAAGCGCGCGAAGCCGGAAGATCCGGAAGGCGCGTCGTGGGCGTCGAAGTACGGGATGGGCCGTCCGGGCTGGCACATCGAATGCTCGGCGATGGGCTGCTCGCTGCTCGGCAATCATTTCGACATCCACGGCGGCGGGCAGGATCTGCAATTCCCGCACCACGAGAACGAGATCGCGCAGAGCGAGGGCGCGACCGGCGAGACGTTCGTCAATTACTGGATGCACAACGGCTTCGTGCAGGTCGACAACGAGAAGATGTCGAAATCGCTCGGCAACTTCTTCACGATCCGGGAAGTACTCGAGCGTTACGACGCGGAAGTCATGCGCTTCTTCATCGTGCGCACGCATTACCGTTCGCCGCTCAATTACAGCGACGTGCATCTCGACGATGCACGCGCATCGCTCACGCGTCTGTACACCGCGCTGAAGGACGTCGAGCCCGACACGCTCGCGCTCGACTGGAACGAGGCGCACGCACAGCGTTTCGCGGCCGCGATGAACGACGATTTCAACACGCCGGTCGCGGTGGCGACGCTGTTCGAGCTGGCGGGTGAAGTCAACCGCACGCGCGACGCGTCGCTCGCACGGCAACTGAAACAGCTGGCGGGCCTGCTCGGCCTGCTGGGCCGCGAACCGCGCGCGTTCCTGCAGCAGGCGTCCGGCGCCGCGCAGGCGGGCGGGCTCGCGGCCGACGAGATCGAAGCGAAGATCGCCGCGCGCGTCGCGGCGAAGCAAGCGAAGGACTATGCCGAAGCGGACCGGATCCGGGCGGAATTGCTCGAAGCCGGCATCGCACTTGAAGACAAACCGGGCGGATCGACCGAATGGCGTCGCGTATGAGCGCGGTGCGTTCCACTGACCGATCCGTCAGGTAGGAGGCAAGATGGCAACGGCCAGAAAAGCGCCGGTCAGGCGCGCGACCCCGGTCGCCGCGCGTCCGGCAGCCAAGCGCGTACCGGCGGCGAAGGCGGACGCGACGCGCGCCGTGCCGAACGGCGCGCTGAACGGTCATGCGCAGCCGGCGGCCGCGCCGCCGGCCGCCGACGCGGCCCGCAAGACACGTGCGTCCGAAGCGGATGGCGAGGAGGTCGTCGTGCGTCCCGCCTATTGGGACAAGGCATGCGCGGACCTCGTCAAGCGCGACCGGATCCTGAAGAAGCTGATTCCGAAGTTCGGTCCCGCGCATCTCGTGAAACGCGGCGACCCGTTCGTCACGCTCGCGCGCTCGGTCGTCGGCCAGCAGATTTCGGTGCCGTCCGCGCAGTCGCTGTGGGCGCGCATCGAGGACGCCTGCCCGAAGCTCGCGCCGCAACCGGTGATCCGGCTCGGCGCGGACAAGCTGATCGCGTGCGGGCTGTCGAAGCGCAAGACGGAATACATCCTCGATCTTGCGCAGCATTTCGTGTCGGGGGCGTTGCACGTCGACAAATGGACGTCGATGGACGACGAGGACGTGATCGCGGAACTCACGCAGATCCGCGGCATCAGCCGCTGGACCGCCGAGATGTTCCTGATCTTCAATCTGTCGCGGCCGGACGTGCTGCCGCTCGACGACCCGGGCCTGATCCGTGCGATCAGCGTCAATTACTTCAGCGGCGAACCCGTCACGCGCAGCGAGGCGCGCGAGGTCGCGGCCAACTGGGAGCCGTGGCGCACCGTCGCGACCTGGTACATGTGGCGCAGCCTCGATGCGCCCGACGCCGACGCCTGAGTGCAGGCTATCGAGTTTTGAACATCAATAGTTGAGAACCGGTTTTGCGCGCCGCCCGCGCGGGTAGAATACGCGCTGCCGCAAGACCCAAGGATTCGAACACATGAAGACCACGTTTCTGGATTTCGAACAGCCGATCGCCGAACTCGAGGCCAAGATCGAAGAGCTGCGATTCGTGCAGGACGACTCGGCTGTCGATATTTCGGAAGAAATCGAGCGGCTGTCGAAGAAAAGCCAGCAACTGACGAAGGACCTCTACGCGAACCTGACGCCGTGGCAGGTTTCGCAGATCGCGCGGCACCCGCAGCGTCCGTACACGCTCGATTACGTCGCGGAACTGTTTACCGATTTTCACGAACTGCATGGCGATCGCGCGTTCGCGGACGACCTGTCGATCGTCGGCGGTCTCGCGCGCTTCGGCGGCCATCCGTGCATGGTGATCGGTCACCAGAAGGGCCGCGACACGAAGGAGCGCGCCGCGCGCAACTTCGGGATGCCGCGTCCGGAAGGCTATCGGAAGGCCGAGCGCCTGATGCGTCTGGCCGAGAAGTTCGGGCTGCCGATCTTCACGTTCGTCGACACGCCGGGCGCGTACCCGGGCATCGGCGCGGAAGAGCGCGGCCAGTCGGAGGCGATCGGTCGCAACCTGTACGTGATGGCCGAGCTGAAGACGCCGATCATCACGACGGTGATCGGCGAGGGCGGTTCGGGCGGCGCGCTGGCGATCGCCGTGGCCGATACCGTGATGATGCTGCAGTTCTCGACCTACTCGGTGATCTCGCCGGAAGGCTGCGCGTCGATCCTGTGGAAGAGCGCCGCGAAGGCGCCCGAAGCCGCGGAAGCGCTGGGCCTGACCGCGCACCGCCTGAAGGCGCTCGGCCTGATCGACAAGATCATCAACGAGCCGCTCGGCGGCGCGCATCGCGATCCGAAGGGCATGGCCGCGCTGCTGCGCCGTGCGCTGGCCGATTCGCTGCGCCAGTTCCAGGGCATGAGCATCGATGCGCTGCGCGAGCGCCGCTTCGAGCGCCTGATGGCCTACGGCAAGTTCAAGGAAACCACGCCGAGCGCATGACCGGCCGTGTATTCAATGCGCGCGCCGCGGCGCGCGCGTCCCGCTCGTGATCCCGCCCACCGAATTCTCCGCCGACCGTGTCGTCCTCGACGCGGTCGGCGTTGCGCTTTCCGGCCTGCGGCCGGATGCGCGCATCGCGATCGCCTACAGCGGCGGCCTCGATTCGACGGTGCTGCTCGATGCGGCCGTGCGCGTCGCGGGCGCATCGCGCTGCGTCGCGTTGCACGTGCATCACGGCCTGAGCGCGAATGCCGACGCATGGGTCGCGCATGCCGAAGCGGAGGCGGCGCGGCTCGGCGTCGCATTCGAATCGATGCGCGTCGACGTGCCGCGCGACAGCGGGCTCGGTATCGAGGCGACGGCGCGCGAGCGTCGCTACGCGGCGCTCGACGCGATGGGCGAACGCCACGGCGTGGCGGCGCTGTGGCTCGCGCAACATGCGGACGATCAGGCCGAGACGGTGCTGCTGCAACTGTTGCGCGGTGCGGGAATCGCGGGGCTTGCCGCGATGGCGCCGCGTTATCGCCCCGACGGCGTGAGCATCGAGCGCGTGCGCCCATTGCTGCGATTGTTGCGCGCGCAACTCGAGCGCTATGCGGAGCAGCACGCGCTCGCCTGGATCGACGACGAATCGAACGGTGACACGCGCTATGCGCGCAATGCGCTGCGCGTCGACGTGCTGCCGGCGCTGGCCGTGCATTTCCCGGGCTTTCGCGATGCGCTCGGTCGCGCGGCGCAGCACGCGGCGGCGGCTCAGCGGCTGCTCGACGATCTGGCCGAGCTGGATTTCGCCGTCGCCGCGCGCGATGACGGGCAGGCGCTGTCGCGCGACGCGCTGATCGGATTCGACGACACGCGCGGCGCGAACCTGCTGCGCTTCTGGATGCGCCGGCTCGGTTTGCCGGGCGCGTCGGCCGCCCGGCTCGCCAACATGATGCGACAACTGCGCGCGGCGCACGACGCGCATGCGCTGCGCGTCGATCACGCGGGGCAGTGCCTGCGGCTCTATCGCGATGTCGTCTACTGGGAAGCCGGCGACAGCAGCGAACCGGCCGACGACGGTACGGGTACGCTGCAACCGGAGGCGGCGCTCGCATGGGACGGACAGCAAGTGTGGCACCTGCCGGGATGGCGCGGCACGTTCGTGTTTGCGCCCGCCGACGCGGGCAGCGCCGACGCGGTGCCGGAGGAGCTGCTGCGCGGTGCGCGGCTGGCGGTGCGCCCCCGGGCCGGTGGCGAACGGATGCGGACGTCGCCGGGCGGCCCGGGCCGAACGCTGAAGAACCTGTTCCAGGAGCGCGGGGTGCCGGCCTGGCAACGCGACGTGCCGCTGCTGTTCGCGGGCGACCGGCTGATCTACGTGCCGCGGCTGGGTGTCAATCGCGACATCGGCATGCCTGACGGGGCGGCGCCCGGCGCCGCCGCATGGCGCCGGATCGAGTGGCGTCCCGACCTGCTGATCGCGTAACGGCGGCAGGCTTCCGGCGGCGCGATGGCGCGCCCATTTTCACCATTTGGTAAACAGCGCCGGAACGGTCGCCGCCACGGCGCGCGGCTTGTCAAGCGGGCTTCTATCGGGTACGCTCGGTCGTTTGCTCGGCTCGATTTTTGAGCGTTTTGTGCAGGTTTTCCGCGTGACGTACCCGGTTTGCGCGGCCTGATCGGCCTTCCGGGCAAAATCCGTCACGCTTGCGTGTTGCGTCCCAGCCGTTCCCCTTGTCGTCCGTCCACAGCCACAAGCCGCGTGACCGAACGGCTATGCGGCCTGCCCAGCGCGCCCGTGCGGCTTCTCCTCCAGTTCAGAACGACAATGGCACTCATCGTACACAAATACGGCGGCACTTCGATGGGCTCGGTCGAGCGCATCAAGAACGTCGCGAAACGCGTCGCAAAATGGCATCAGGCCGGGCACCAGATGGTGGTCGTGCCTTCGGCGATGTCCGGCGAAACCAACCGTCTGCTCGGTCTTGCGAAAGAGATTTCGAGCCAGCCGAGCCCGCGTGAGCTCGACATGATCGCGTCGACCGGCGAGCAGGTCAGCGTCGGCCTGCTGTCGATCGCGCTGCAGGAAATCGGCGTCGAGGCCGTGAGCTATGCCGGCTGGCAAGTGCCGATCAAGACCGACAGCGCGTTTACGAAAGCACGCATCCACTCGATCGACGACGAGCGCGTGAAGGACGACCTGAACGCGGGCAAGGTCGTGATCATCACGGGCTTCCAGGGCGTCGATCCGGACGGTCACATCACGACGCTGGGCCGTGGCGGCTCGGACACGTCGGCGGTGGCGGTGGCGGCTGCGCTCGGTGCCGAAGAGTGTCTGATCTATACCGACGTCGACGGCGTCTACACGACCGATCCGCGTGTCGTCGAAGAGGCGCGCCGCCTCGACCGCGTGACGTTCGAGGAGATGCTGGAAATGGCCAGCCTCGGCTCGAAGGTCCTGCAGATCCGCTCGGTCGAATTCGCCGGCAAATACCAGGTGAAGACACGTGTGCTGTCGAGCCTGACCGATCCGCTGATTGCGCTCGACGAAGAAATGCGCTCGGGCACCCTGATTACTTTTGAAGAAGACGAGACCATGGAAAAGGCAGTCATTTCCGGCATCGCGTTCCAGCGCGACGAAGCACGCATTGCGGTGATGGGCGTGCCCGACAAGCCGGGTATCGCATATCAGATCCTCGGCCCGGTGGCCGATGCGAACGTCGACGTCGACATGATCATCCAGAACCAGAGCGTCGAAGGCAAAACCGACTTCACGTTCACGGTCGGTCGCGGCGACTACCAGAAGGCGATGGACATCCTAACCAACCAGGTGCAGGGCCATGTGAGCGCCGAGCGCGTGCAGGGCGATCCGAAGGTGTCGAAGGTATCGGTCGTCGGCGTCGGCATGCGTTCGCACGTGGGCGTCGCGAGCAAGATGTTCCGTACGCTCTCGGAAGAGGGCATCAACATCCAGATGATCTCGACGTCCGAAATCAAGATCTCGGTGCTGATCGACGAGAAATACATGGAGCTGGCCGTCCGCGCGCTGCACAAGGCTTTCGAACTCGACCAGGCATCGTGAATTTTTCGTGATGCATTGAAGAAAATGCATCACGGAATTTGACGTACGGTTCGAAACCCTATATTATCTCGTTCTCGTCGCACTGCCTCCCTGGTGCGAGCGAAAGTTTGGGAGACGTGGCCGAGAGGTCGAAGGCACTCCCCTGCTAAGGGAGCATCTGGGCCAAAACCTGGATCGAGGGTTCGAATCCCTCCGTCTCCGCCAAAAGCGGTGACAAAGCCCCGCAAGTTCTCGGACTTGCGGGGCTTTTTCTTTTTCAGCCCCTCACTAGGCCCATCAGCAAGAATGTGCTGGGCGGAGCTGATCGTTGGCGCCGCATGGTGTTGCGCGCTGTCTCCGAGCGTGAAGGCAACGCTCGATGATTGCTCGTCCCGTATACTCCCGGGAAAAGACGGATCGTCCAACGAGGTCCAAGCGCAAGTCCGCGTAAAACTTCCATCCGATTCACTGCTCGAATTTTGGCACTTCTGCAACGCAATTGCGGAAACCTGGGGCCATGTGTCGTCCGGGAACTACTGCTGAAAGCTCCCGGCCTTTCTGCGTGAGAGCCTGACGTACGATCGTGGATCGGAAATGACTTGCCATGTCGAGTTGGCTGAACGACTGAATCCGGACATCTGGTTCGCAGATCCCTACGCTCCTTGGCAACGGGGCGGCAACGAAAATACCAACGGCCTGCTGCGCCAGTTTCTGCCCAAGGGGGCCGACCTGTCAGGCGTCACCCAGATGCAATTGAACGACATTGCCAAACGGATGAACGGCCGCCCCGTCAAACCCTCAACTGGAAAACCCCTGAAGAGGCTATGGCGATGGAATTGGCTGCCGCCGGATTGGCTAAACGTTGCACTTGATTCTTGAGACCGTCCAGGGTATGAGGGCGAGACAGCAGGCAAGGGCGATGGTGTGATTGCTGATTCGGCCACGGAGCTCGATCCGAGTATCAAACCGGGTTCGTTGATTTCGCCGTTGCCTGATGCCAAGAAGATCAGTGACTGGATCGCGGAAATCATTCCGGATCAGGCAAAGGCCTCGTGGACTATATTCTTCATTCGAATGGATCATCGCCATCGGGTAAGGAAGGATTGAATTTTGACACGAAAGTTGAAGCCAAGGATGGCGGTTATGTAGATGTCGAGTTATCCGCGAGATAGAAGTTTGATAAAAATGGCTCTGTTGTGGATAGCAAGTTTGCGCAAAGTGATCTGATTGGTCGTTACTCTCCAGATGGGAATTTTCACATAGACTGGTACGGGACTACGGTGTCTGGGCGAGGTGTTGGAACAGATATGATTTCTAAGGCAATAGAATCCGTCGGAGCAGACAAGGTGAAAACTGTGTCTGCTCAGTTGGGTAATGCAAACCGTGATGCTTACAATTCGGCGACCTCTTCTGGGATTTCGCCGGTTCAAGCAGTTTGGGCTACTCCACTAGGGAAATCGATGAGCTCTCTCGGATTTAAGGGTGTTGACGTCAATGGGTATAACGTTAAATTCTATCGGTAGATGATCATGGGGAAAGTTGAAATTATAAGGCTAATGCTGAGCGCTGGAAGGGCGAAGGATCTGTTGGACTTCGTTGAGGGCGAGTCGCGTTATCTTTCGGAGGCGTCAGGCGGCGTGCCGCAGGATCCTGAACTCAAGCGAATTTGGATTATGGTGGTACATCATTTGCGTTTTCTAGCGGAATTTGGGAGTGATGTATCGGTTCAATCGTCTGGGGGGAGGGTGTATAGGTCATATCCTGACGAATTCGATAGGTGGTTAAGCGCGGGTGCGCCTGGAATTTCAGAAAGTGATATTAAAAGATATATGAAGGAAAATCCTTTTGATGAGAGTGAGTAGAGCGTTAGACGAGGTAAATGATGGCGGGGTGCCTTGCCCGTAGAAGATGATTTGAAGATCATGTTTGTATTTTCGGGGTCTCTGCTTCAATAGAGGTGGTGGAGAGAGAGCCAATCGATGTCTTGAATGACATTCCGATCGAACTGAGTCACGAACCCGTCCCGGTCCATGATGGTGGCAAGGAATTCGTGCCTCGGTGGCCGCAAGACCATGCAACGGTAGATCGGTATCGAAGACCCGGATATTTACATGACGAACATCTCATTAGCGCAGCGCTTCCAAGAAGCTAGAGCCCCCAAAATCGTGGTTGACGGCCGGGAAATATACGGTTTGTATGAGATCGACGTATCTTCGGGGGAAACAGTACTGTTCCCTGATTTTGTATCATTTAAAAAGTCGACAGTCCAAGGCGTTAACATAAAGGCGGTGAATTGCAATGTTGAGGTTAATAATCAGATTTTGACGGATTTTCTTATATGGTCGGATCATGGTCCGAAACATATTCCGCTGAATGTCGCGATTAAGAAGGGTGGGAGGGCCGCCCTTAAAGTTTGGAATGTTTGGAAATATGATGGCGTTTCGCATGCATGGATTGGAAATGCCGGCATGTTGGTGAAAAAAGACGATCGTCATATCTCATTCCATTGCAGCGACGGCATGGGTAATCCAGATTTCGAAGATCTTGTGTTTACGATTGAGGTCGGCAAAGTGGCTAAATAGCCACGCGGTATCGGGCCAGCATAAGAACTAACCATCAAATGACAATAACCAAACAACTGGCGGCCCTGCCGTTCGCCGCGTTGATTTCGGTCGGGCCGCCGAAGCGGTCGCGAGCACCAATCGCGATACGTCGAACACCGGCGTGCACTCGCGCCGATCTTCGACAAGGCCAAGATCCAGGCCGGCTTTGACATCACAAGCCAGTTCATCAATCCAAGGCGGGGCGCGAAGGAGATAGTGGAGATGATGGCGGTCATTTGATCGCGTCCATATTGAACGGGCCTGGAGAGAAGCTAAACATAGTTCCAATGGATTCAAACTTGAATCGCGGAGCATGGAAGCAATTGGAGAATAGTTGGGCCGACGCGCTGAATGCGGGAAAGCAAGTGAAGGTTTCGATCGAACCGCAATACCAAGGGGATAGTCGAAGACCTGAAGGGTTTAACATCACGTACGTAGTGGCAATGGTCGACCGGCGCAGCAGTATTTTAGGAATTCGCCTGGAGAAAGGTAATGGACAGCCGAGATGTTGATATATGCAAGGAGGTTGGCCAGCTGCTTTATGACGCCGCTCCGGCGGGATCGCATTCGATCGTTATGCGAGCGCAACTTGCGGATGACGACGATCAGGCGAAATTCGAGTTTGATGCCGTCGCGGAAAATGGAGATTCTTCATGGTTTTTGGGTAGTGCTAGTCTTAACAGTAGGCTATTGGAATTGTTGGTTGAGCATCGTCGATTTTTTGTCTCACAAAATCAACCAAAATGGAAATTGTTCATCCTTGTTGTTGATGTGAATAAAGGAAGATTTTCATTGGAATTGAAATACGACTAGAGCAGAATGCCCGTATAGGTTGTATGGAGATTAGGCAGAATCAGGGATAGATACAAATGAAGATAATGAAGGGCCTGCCGGCGCTGTCGATCACAACGTTGATGTCGGTTGCTGTGTCGGCTCAGCAGGCCCCGCTGCCTGCTGATCAGGCCGCCGCCGCGCGGGCGAACGCGGAGCAGGATCGGCAAGCACAGCAGCAACGCGATGCGCAGCAACGCGACGCGGCGGTGCGCGCGCCTTCAATTCGTTCTGAATTGCCGCGCACTGAAGCATATCCAGCACTTCCTACCGAAACGCCATGTTTCCCGATCGACCGCTTTACGCTCGACGTGCCTGGCTCATTGTCCGATGCAGCGAAGGCCCAAGGGGCATCCGCCTTACCGATGGATCGCTTTGCGTTCGCACGCGAATGGCTGAACCACTACGCAGGGCAATGCGTCGGCAAACAAGGTATTGACGTACTGATCAAGGGACCGTCGCAGGCGATTTTGGCGAAGGGCTACGTCACTACGCGGGTGCTCGTTCCAGAGCAAGACTTATCGACCGGTACGCTCAAACTCTCGCTGATCCCCGGCATGATCCGCCACGTCCGCTTCGCCGACGAAAAGCTCCGTGGCACCTGGAAAACCGCGTTCCCGACCCGCGACGGCAACCTGCTGAACCTGCGCGACCTCGAACAAGGCCTTGAGCAAATGAAACGCGTATCGAGTCAGGATGTCTCGATGCAACTTGTTCCGGGTGATCTTCCCGGCGAAAGCGACGTCGTGCTCGACGTGAAGCGCGGCAAGCCGGGGACAGTCGTCGCGTCGATCGACAATTCCGGCACGCGTGCCACCAGCAAACTGCAAGGCAACCTGTCGCTCGGCATCGACAACCCGCTCGGCCTGAGCGACGTGTTCAACGTCGGCGTCAGCCAGGATCTCGAATTCGGCGACAAGCGCCTCGGCTCGCACGGCTGGAACGGTTTCTATTCGATTCCGTGGGGCTACTGGACGGCAACGCTCTCGGCTTACACGAACACGTACTACCAGCAGATCGCCGGCGTGAACCAGACGTTCATCGCAAGCGGCAACTCCAAGACGGTCGATTTCAAGCTGGCCCGCGTGCTGTCGCGTAATCAAAATGATGTGTTCGGCGCCTACGTTCGCCTGTCGCGTCGTTTCGGACAAAGCTTTATCGAAGACACCGAGATCTCGCAGCAGCGCCGCAACAACACGATGATCGAACTGGGCCTGACCGATCGCCACTACTTCGGCGGCGCACAGTTCGACGGCTCGCTTGCATATCGTCAAGGCGTCGGTGGGTTGGGTGCTCAGGACGATACGATGGCAGCGGGTGGTGGACCGACCTATCGCTTCAAGATGGCGGTAGTCGACGCGAACCTGTCGGTGCCCTTTGCGATCGGTAAGCAGCCATTCCGCTATGTCGGCACATTCCACGGCCAGTACACCGGAAACACGCTTTACTACATCGACGATTTGACGATTGGCAGTCGCTACACAGTGCGCGGTTTCGATGGCGAAACGATGCTCGCCGCGGCACGCGGCTTCTACTGGCGCAACGAACTGCAGGCGCCGATCGGGCAGACGGGGCAGGCAATTTATGCGGGGCTCGACTACGGTCGCGTATGGGGCCCGCAGCCTGTCGCTCTCGTCGGGACGCAATTGGCCGGCGCCGTGATCGGCATAAAAGGTAGCGTGGGCACGCGATTCGGAGCCTATGCGTACGATCTCTTCGCGGGTACGCCTGTCTACAAGCCATCGGGTTTTCCGACTGTGCGAGTGACGCTCGGTTTTCAGGTGACTGCTCAGTTCTGAAGACAATGAGCCAAGGTACTTCTTCGACACGCACACGTCGCAGGCCCGATGTGGCATATGTTCGTCTGATGGAGATTGCCGCCGAGCGGGGGCTTATGGGACCGCTTGAGTTATTAGGGCGCGGCCGCACGAGAAGGGGCGGGCGAGGGCACCTCATCGCCCGATATGCGCTGCACCAAATCGAATGAAATAAGAATGAAAGCATTTCTGTAAGGCAGGGAGTGCCGGGCGATCGCAAGATCGCGGAATGCCGACCTTGTCATTCCGGCCCTTCGAAACGAACGGTCGACATCAAAAATGCGGCGCTGCGTCTATTCTTGCCGTGCAGAGTGCCCGGCAATACAAAAAATTACTCATAAAAATCAGCGAACTACGCCGACGCCAAGAAACAACATTCTGCTGCGCTGCAGAAAATATTCAATCGCCTTATGCTGGTTAACCCGATCGCGTTTGAGCGGCATCAAGTTTTTCGCTGATGTCGCTTTACATTTAGCCAACATTGGCGATTCACGAAATCTACCTGTCGATTTTATTTCGTTCCTTTCGTCGCGCCTGTCCCCGATGCAGGGTGCGACTTCCTCAAGGCGTTGTTGACATGCATGATTTTCCCTTCCTGAGCCTGGCCATCTGGGTTCCGATACTGTTCGGCGCGGGCCTGCTGCGCGCCGGTTCCGATCAGCATTCACGGCGAATACGGCTGATCGCGCTGGTCGGCGCGATCGCCGGACTGGCGCCCGTCGTGCCGCTGGTTGCCGGCTTCGACGCGCATTCGGCTGCGATGCAGTTCGTCGAAAGACGCGACTGGCTCGCGGCATTCAATGCCGGATGGCGGGTCGGCATCGATGGCGCGTCGCTGTGGCTCGTCGTGCTGACCGCGTTCACGACGCTCGTGGTGGTGGTCGCGTCGTGGGAATCGGTCACGGTGCGCGTCGCGCAGTACTACGCGTCGTTCCTGATCCTGTCGGGGCTGATGGTCGGCGTGTTCGTCGCGCAGGACGGGCTGCTGTTCTTCATCTTCTTCGAGGCGACGCTGATCCCGCTGTACCTGCTGATCGGCACGTGGGGGCGCGAGCGCCGCGTGTATGCGGCCGTGAAGTTCTTCTTCATCTCGTTCGCCGGCTCGCTGTTGTTGCTGATGGCGATGCTGTACCTGTACGCGCAGTCGCATACGTTCGACATGGCCGTGTGGCGCACGCTGCAGCTCGGCTTCGCGCCGCAGTTGCTGGTGTTCGTCGGCTTTTTCGCCGCGTTTGCGGTCAAGGTGCCGATGTGGCCGGTCCACACGTGGCTGAGCGACGTGTACACCGACGGCCCGACGGGCGCCGCGCTGATGCTCGCGATGCTCAAGCTCGGCGGGTACGGGTTCCTGCGCTTCGCGCTGCCGATCACGCCCGACGCGAGTCATTTCTTCGCGCCGGCCGTGATCGCGCTGTCCCTGTTCGCGATCGTCTATGCGAGCCTGATCGCGCTCGCGCAGACCGATCTCGGCAAGCTGCTCGCGTATTCGACGGTCGCGCACATGGGAATCGTCACGCTCGGGCTGTTCCTGTTCAACCGGATCGGCGTCGAAGGCGCGATCGTGCAGCTCGTGTCGTACGGCTTCGTCGCGGGCGCGATGCTGTTGTGCGTGAACGTGCTCGTGGACCGTACCCGGCAGCGCGAGATCGCCGCGTACGGCGGCGTGGCGGGCGTGATGCCGCGTTTCGCGACCTTCACGCTGCTGTTCGCGATGGCCAACGTCGGCCTGCCGGGCACGTCGGGGTTCGTCGGCGAGTTCATGGTGATCATGGGCGCGATCCGCTTCAACTTCTGGATTGGCGCGATCGCGGCGCTCACGCTGATCCTCAGCGCGTCGTACACGCTGTGGATGCTCAAGCGCGTCGTGTTCGGCAAGGTCGCGAGCCAGCAGATCGCGAAGCTCGCCGACCTGAACCGTCGCGAGATCGTGATGTTCGCGTCGCTCGCGCTGATCGTGCTGGCGGTCGGCATCGATCCGAAGCCGTTCACCGATGCGATCGATCCGACCGTCGGCAAGCTGATCCAGGAAGCGAGCCATTCGAAGGTGCCGGCAGGGGACGCTCCCGCGCCGGCGCTGCCGTCGTACATGGCGTCGACGCACGACTGATCGCGGCACGTCGAGCCGCGCCACGCCGCGCAAGCCCGCCGCATCGCGCGGCGCGCATGGTTGCGCGCGCATCGATCCGCAGCCCGGCACGGCAAGTGCCGGGCCCGCTTCCGGCTGCGTGAAATTGCCCCGCGACAATGTGACTCACGGCAGATTTTGCAATGATGATTTGCCGCATGCACCGGTTTTTCATCGCACTCGCGCGACGTATGATTCGGCCAATTTCGTGAATCGAATGCGCATCGGGCATACGCAAACGGATTCAATGACCCGCGGGGCTGTGTGATGAGAAGAAGAGCTTCAAGAGGCTGGGCGGCGCTGATGTCAATCGGCGCGGCGTTGAGCCTGTCAGGTTGTAATTTAGATGTACTAAATCCGAAAGGAAGTGTGGGCGCGGCAGAAAAGGCGCTGATCGCGACGTCCACCTGGGCGATGCTGATCGTCGTCGTGCCGGTGATTCTGCTCACGTTGTGGTTCGCGTGGCGTTACCGCGCGTCGAACCGCAACGCCGCGTACGCGCCGAACTGGTCGCACTCGACCGCGATCGAGGTCGTGATCTGGACGGTGCCGACGCTGATCATCCTGTTCCTGGGCGTGCTCACGTGGAAGACCACGCACGAGCTCGATCCGTACAAGCCGCTCGAATCGGCCGTGAAGCCGATCGACGTCGAGGTGGTCGCGCTCGACTGGAAGTGGCTGTTCATCTATCCGGAACTCGGCATCGCGTCGGTGAACCAGCTCGCGATTCCGGTCGGCACGCCGGTGAACTTCCGCATCACGTCGGATTCGGTGATGAATTCGTTCTTCATCCCGCAGCTCGGCGGCCAGGTCTACGCGATGGCCGGCATGCAGACGCGCCTGCACCTGATCGCCGACGAGCCGGGCAACTACGCGGGCACGTCCGCCAACTTCAGCGGCCGCGGTTTCTCCGACATGAAGTTCCGCACGCTCGCCGAGCCGCGCGAGCAGTTCGATGCGTGGGTGCAGAAGGTGAAGGCGTCGCCGGAACGGCTCGACGCGACGGTGTACGGCACCGTCGCGCAGCCGAGCGAGAAGGCGCCGGTGCGCTATTTCTCGTCGGTCGATCCGCGGCTCTTCCACAACATCATCGCGAAATACAACGATGGCCACGTCCTCGACCTGAAGGACGCCGCCTGCGGCACGAAGGGGTAACGCATGTTCGGCAAACTCACACTTTCGGCGATCCCGTTCGATCAGCCCATCATCATGGGGGCCGGCGCCTTCATGGGGCTGGTCGTGCTGGGCATTCTCGCCGCGCTGACGATCACCGGCCGCTGGAAATGGCTGTGGACGGAATGGCTGACCACGGTCGACCACAAGAGACTCGGCGTGATGTACATCATCGTCGCGCTGATCATGCTGCTGCGCGGCTTCGCCGACGCGATCATGATGCGCATGCAGCTCGCGCTCGCGTACAACGCGCCCGGCTACCTGCCGCCGCACCACTATGACCAGATCTTCACGGCACACGGCGTGATCATGATCTTCTTCATGGCGATGGTGTTCATGGTCGGCCTGATGAACCTGGTCGTGCCGCTGCAGATCGGTGCGCGCGACGTCGCGTTCCCGTTCATCAACTCGCTGTCGTTCTGGATGACGGCGGTCAGCGCGATCCTGATCAACGTGTCGCTCGTGATCGGCGAGTTTGCGCAGACGGGCTGGCTCGCGTACCCGCCGCTGTCGGAGCTGCAGTTCAGCCCGGGGGTAGGGGTCGACTACTACCTGTGGGCGCTGCAGATCTCCGGCGTCGGCACGCTGCTGACCGGCGTGAACTTCTTCGTGACGATCATCAAGATGCGCGCGCCGGGCATGACGCTGATGAAGATGCCGGTGTTCACGTGGACGGCCCTCTGCACGAACGTGCTGATCATGGCATCGTTCCCGATCCTGACCGCGACGCTCGCGCTGCTCGGCCTCGACCGTTACCTCGGCATGCACTTCTTCACGAACGAAGCCGGCGGCAACGCGATGCTGTACCTGAACCTGATCTGGGCGTGGGGCCATCCGGAGGTGTACATCCTGATCCTGCCGGCGTTCGGGATCTTCTCGGAGGTCATCGCGACGTTCGCGAAGAAGCCGCTGTTCGGCTACAAGACGATGGTGTACGCGACCTGCGCGATCATGGTGCTGTCGTTCCTCGTGTGGCTGCATCACTTCTTCACGATGGGCTCGGGCGCGAACGTGAACGCGTTCTTCGGGATCATGACGATGATCATCGCGATCCCGACCGGCGTGAAGGTATTCAACTGGCTGTTCACGATGTATCGCGGCCGGATCGAGTTCACGACGCCCGTGCTGTGGACGATCGGCTTCATGGTCACGTTCACGCTCGGCGGCATGACCGGCGTGATGATGGCGATTCCGGGCGCGGACTTCGTGCTGCACAACAGCCTGTTCCTGATCGCGCACTTCCACAACGTGATCATCGGCGGCGTGCTGTTCGGCTATCTCGCGGGCTTCAACTACTGGTTCCCGAAGGCGTTCGGCTTCAAGCTGAACGAGAAGCTCGGCAAGGCCGCGTTCTGGTTCTGGCAGGTCGGCTTCTACGTCGCGTTCGTGCCGCTCTACGTGCTCGGTTTCATGGGCATGACGCGCCGCCTGAACCACTACGACAACCCGGCATGGCATCCGTGGCTGCTGGTCGCCGCGTTCGGCGCCGTGCTGATCGCGATCGGCATCGCGTGCCAGCTGCTGCAACTGGTGGTCAGCATCCGCAATCGCAACCTGCCCGCGTACCGCGACACGACGGGCGACCCGTGGGGCGGCCGCACGCTGGAGTGGGCGACGTCGTCGCCGCCGGCCGACTACAACTTCGCGGTGATCCCGCAGGTGCGCACGCTCGACGCGTACGCGGACATGAAGGCGCGCGGCGAAGGCCGGCCGAACCCGGCGGCGATTCGCGACATCCACATGCCGTCGAATACGTGTGCGGGCCTCGTGATCGCGATCTTCAGCCTGGTGCTCGGCTTCGCGCTGGTGTGGCACATCTGGTGGATGGCGATCGGCGGGCTCGTGGGCATCATCGCGACGCTCGTGATCTACAGCTCGCGCGATAACGACGGCTATTACATCCCTGCGTCGACGGTACGCAAGACCGAAGACAAGCAGCCGACGCGGCGCACGGCCGCGCGCGTCGACGACGTGGAACTGGAGGCCAACTGATGTTGCAGAAAACCTTGAGCGCGACCCTGCTCGAGCACGACGACCATCCGCCGTCGCATTCGGTGTTCGGGTTCTGGCTGTACCTGATGACCGACTGCGTGATCTTCGCGGCGCTGTTCGCGACGTTCGCGGTGCTGGGCAATCAGTACGCGGGCGGTCCGACCGCGAAGGACCTGTTCGACATTCCGGGCGTCGCGGTGGAAACCGCCGCGCTGCTGCTGTCGAGCATCACGTACGGTTTCGCGATGCTCGCGGCGTACAAGCAGCGGCGCGGCGCGCTGCTCGCCTGGCTCGCGGTGACGTTCGTGCTCGGCGCGGCGTTTCTCGCGATGGAGCTGCGCGAGTTCTCGCACCTGATCGCGGAAGGCGCCGGCCCGCAGCGCAGCGCGTTCCTGTCGGCGTTCTTCACGCTGGTCGGCACGCACGGGCTGCACGTGACGGCGGGCCTGTTGTGGATGATCGTGCTCGCCGCGCAGATCATGTCGCGCGGCGGCGACCTGACCGATCGCGACCTGCGGCGCCTGACGTGCCTGAGCCTGTTCTGGCACTTCCTCGACATCGTGTGGATCTGCGTGTTTTCCTTTGTCTATCTCGCGAGCGTGATCTAAATGGCCCATTCGCATTCGTCTCAACTCGAAGAAGGGCACGGCAGCGTCGGCGGCTACGTCGCCGGTTTCATCCTGTCGGTGCTGCTCACGGCCGCGTCGTTCGGCCTCGTGATGGGCGGCGTGCTGTCGCCGCATGCGTCGCTGATCGGGCTCGCCGTGCTCGCGTTCGTGCAGATCGTCGTGCATCTCGTGTACTTCCTGCACATGAACGGCTCGTCCGGCCAGCGCTGGAACGTGATGGCGTTCAGCTATACGGTGCTGACCGCGGCGATCCTGATCGTCGGCACGCTGTGGGTGATGCACAACGTGAGCATGAACATGATGTCGCGTTGAGCGCCGGCGTGGCGCGTCGCGTCCACGTCGATGCGCGTTCACGAAGAAAGGCGGCACGCGCGTGCCGCCTTTTTGCTTTCCGGCTGCGTTGCGCCGGCCGTGCGGTCAGTGGTGCGCGCCCGCGTCGGCCGTCAGCGCGTGCGTGCAGTCGGCGCGGTATTCGGCGGCGAGCCGATGCTTCGCATCGGCGAGATCGTCGGGGTAATACGGGCTGGCGTGCGCCGGCTCGTAGCCGACCTGCTCGAGTTCGGTCAGCTCGCGCACGAGGTCCGCGCGCGTGACGCCGCTGCCCGTGTGCACGAACGGGTACGCGGTGCATTCCTGCGGGGTGAGGTGGGGCCCCGCGAACGTGGCGGTGCTGGCGCATGCGAGCAGCATGCAGGCGAGGGTGGTCGACAGTTTCATCCGGTAGCTCCTGGTTTCGCGGCCCGTTGCCGCACGATGTCAGCGTAGACGGCCGCGGTCGCGGGGCAGGCGACGGACGGATGAAACATTTTTCACGCGCGCTTGCCGCGATGCCGGATGAAGCTATTTTCATCTTGCGCCGCACGGCGATCGCGGCGCTTACGATAGTGGCGGGCGCGTGGTATGCGCCCGTCTCGAAGTTCATTGCGAGGGCAACCATGCGAGTACTGACGGTCGAGGACGATGCGGTGACTGCGAACGAAATCGTCGGCGAACTGACCGCACGCGGCTTCGCGGTCGACTGGATCGACAACGGCCGCGAGGGGATGATGCGCGCGATGAGCGCGTCGTACGACGCGATCACGCTCGACAGGATGCTGCCGGGCGCGGACGGTCTCGCGATCGTGACCGCGATGCGCACGGTCGGCATCGACACGCCGGTGCTGATGCTGAGCGCGCTCGGCGACGTCGACGAGCGCATTCGCGGGCTGCGCGCGGGCGGCGACGATTACCTGACGAAGCCGTTCGATTCCGGCGAACTGAGCGCGCGCATCGAAGTGCTGCTGCGCCGCCGGCAGGCGTCGGGCGTGCCGCAGCAGACGCTGCTGAAAGTCGGCGCGCTCGAGCTCGACCTCATTTCGCGCCGCGCGCGCCGCGGTGCCGACGAGATCGCGCTGCTGCCGACCGAGTTCCGCGTGCTCGAATTCATGATGCGCAACGCAGGCCAGACGATCACGCGCACGATGCTGTTCGAGGCCGTGTGGGGCTATCACTTCGATCCCGGCACCAACCTGATCGACGTCCACATGGGCCGGCTGCGCAAGAAGATCGATCCGCCCGGCGCGAACCCGATGATCCAGACGGTGCGCGGATCGGGCTACATGCTCGCTTGACGGAGGCTCGGATGGACGCAGCCCGCGCGGCGAACTTCGCGCGCCGCTGGCATACGACGACGTTTCGCTGGCTGTGCGCGTACGCGGCGATCTTCTCGGTGTCGCTGCTGCTGCTCGCGGGCGTGATCAGCGTGGCCGCGACCCACACGATGACGCGCGACACCGACGAGGTGCTCGCGTGGCAACTGATCTATTTCGATTCGATTCCCGATGCCGAGCTGCCGCTCGCAATCCATCGGCGGCTCGAGCACGAGCACATGCACACGAATTTCTACGGGCTGTTCGATGCGAGCGGGCGCCGCGTGGCGGGCGACATCACGACACCGCCCGCGCTACGCACCGATCGCCACGGCCGTACGCTGGACCACACACTCGTGCTGCTCGACGGCCAATCGTCGCCGATCGCGCGCGCGATGGCCGTGCGCCGCGACAACGGGATGACGCTGGTGGTCGCGCGCGACCTGTCGCATTTCATCCAGATCCGCGACGTCGCGATTCGCGGGCTCGTGATCGGCGGCGTGATGATCCTGATCGCGGGCGTCGCGGGCGGCAGCATGCTCGGCATGCGGCAGATGCGCCGCGTCGCCGCGATCCGGCGCGTCACGCGGCAGATCGCCGAAGGCGATCTCGGCAAGCGGCTGCCAGTTGGCGGCTACGATGAACTCGATCTGCTCGCGCATCTGGTGAACCACATGCTCGACGAAGTCGAGCGGTTGATGGGCGAGGTGCGGCATACCTGCGACGGGATCGCGCACGACCTGCGCACGCCGCTCGCACGCGTGCATACGATGCTGGCGCGGCTCTCGGGCCAGCCGTTCTGCGCACACGATCCCGCGTCGGCGGCGCTGCTGGCGTCGGCCCGCGACGAGACCGACCGCCTGCTCGAACGTTTTCGCGCGATGCTGCGCATCTCCGAGATCGGCACGCTGAGCCGGCGCGGCGGTTTTGCCGCGGTCGACGTCGCGGCCTTGCTGCGCGATGTGTGCGAGCTTTACGAACCGCTGGCCGAGGCCGTCGACGTGTCGTTCGCGCTCGAGGCGGCCGCGGTCGACGGCATCCATGGCGACCGCGCGTTGTTGTTCGAGGCGTTCAGCAATCTCGCGGACAACGCGATCAAGTTCACGCCGCCGGGCGGCCGTGTGCGCGTCGTGCTCCAGGCGACGCCGCACGGTCCGCTCGTCCGGTTCGAGGACACCGGGCCCGGTATCCCGCCCGCCGAGCGCAATGCAGTGCTCGAACGCTTCTATCGCGGCGAACGCACGCGTCATGTGAACGGCTCCGGGCTCGGGTTGAGCGTCGTATCGGCGGTGATGCGCGTGCACGATTTCGCGCTGCGAATCGGCGATGCGCGGCCGGCCGGTGCGGCGATCACGGTCGAATGCTGGCCGCGCTCGCTCGCGTGACGGCGCAGGAACCCGATCGATGCGCATCCTGCTGATTGCGCCGCCGAGCCCGGGCGCGTCGCGGCTCGACAAGGCGTTTCGGGAAAGCATGCACGGCGTCGAGCGCGTCGACGAATGGCGCGATGGCTGTTTTGCGGCGACGCAGGGCCGGTTCGACGCGATCGTGATCGTCGCGACCGATGCCGCCGCGCGCCCGGCGATCCTCGAAGGATTACCGCGGCTCGCCGCGTCGGCCGGCGGCGCGACGATTGCCGCGATCGTCGCCGGCGCCACGCCCGCCCGGCGCGCGCAAATGCTGAAGGCCGGCTGCGACGTATGTCTTGCCCATCCGTGTTCGTTCGTCGAACTGCACGAGCGGTTGCGCGCGCTGTGGCGCCGCGCGGGCGTCGTCGCCACGCGTGAATCGGTTCGACTCGATACGGCCACGCGCGCGCTCGAGGAGCATGGCCGGCGGCTCGCGCTCACCGCGCGGGAATTTCGCGTGGTCGAATGCCTGCTACGTGAAGCGGGGCGGCCGGTCGGCCGCGACGCCGTGCTGCGTTATGCGTGGGACGATGCCGACATCGAACCCGAGACGGTCAATGCGCTGGTCGTGCGGTTACGGCGCAAGCTGGTCGCACACGCGTTCTCCGCCCGGATCGAAACGGTTGCGAGATTCGGTTTCCGGTTCGATACGGGGGGGGGTGACGGATATCGGCGCTCGGCAAGAAGGGGTTTGACGGGCCCCGGTCCGGCCCGCCCGGAGGGCGTGGGGCCGCTTGACGCCGGGCGCGACGCGGGATGAAAGATGTTCAAGGGAGGAAAGAGCGGGGGACGGGGGCGGGCGCCGATTGTTACAAGACGTTAGCGCGGGCTTCCCGTTGCGATGCCGCGCATCAGTTCTTACAAACTTGAAATATGCGGGCGCGGCGCTTGCCGCTATAGTCGAATCACACATGACACAACCAGAAGAGGAATCCATGAAGACTTTGCGTGTTGCCTCGCTCCTGACCGGTATGACGGCCTTGCTCGTGTCGGGCGCAGCAATGGCGGGAGTCAATGTCGGGATCAACGTCGGCGTGCCGGCACCGGTCTACGTCGCGCCCGCGCCCGTGTATGCGCCGCCGCCTCCGCCGCCGGTCGTCTACCAGCCGGCGCCGGTCTATGCGCCGGCGCCCGTGTACGGGCCGGCGCCGGCGATCGTGATCGGCTGGCACGGCGACCGCTACTGGGACGGCCGCCGCTACTGGGGCCGCGACGAATGGTATCGCCACCATGGTCGCGGCTGGGGCGATCGCGGTCACTGGGATCACGGCCGCCACAACGGCTGGCGCTGACGGGCGGCTCGCGCATGCGTGCCGCGTGCGCGACAACTGCTCGCGAAGAAGACCGCCCGCGTTGGCGGTTTTCTTTTGGCTCGACGGATGAATGGGTAGAATCGCTCCACGTTACTACCCTCATTCGACGACAGGGCCTCTATGACGAAGGGTTCGCCCCGGGCCGCCGCCACGCGCGCCCGCTTCGGCGTGCTGCGGGCTGCCGGCCGCGTGGCCGCGGTGCTGGCGCTGCACGCGGCGCTCGCCGCGCCGGCCGCGCACGCGGCCTATGCGATTGCGCAGTACGGCGAGCCGAAGTATCCGCCGGGCTTCAAGCATTTCGACTACGTGAATCCCGACGCGCCGAAGGGCGGCACGCTGGTGCTGGCGAACCCGAACCGGCTGACGTCGTTCGACAAGTTCAATCCGTTCACGATGCGCGGCAACGCCGCGCCCGGCATCGACATGCTGTTCGAGAGTCTCACGACGGGCAGCTCCGACGAACCGGCGTCCGCATACGGGCTGTTGGCCGACGACATCGACGTCGCGCCGGACCGCCGTTCGGTCACGTTCCACCTGAATCCGCGCGCACGCTTCTCGAACGGCGATCGCGTCACGGCGGACGACGTCAAGTTTTCGTTCGATACGCTGAAGAGCAAGCAGGCCGCGCCGCAGTTCGGCGCGTATTTCGCGGAGATCGCGAAGGCCGTGGTCGTCGATCCGGCGATCGTGCGTTTCGAGTTCCGCAGCGCGAATCGCGAGCTGCCGCTGATCGCCGGCGGCGTGCCCGTGTTCTCGCGCAAATGGGGCCTGCGGGCGGACGGCTCGCGCATCCCGTTCGACCAGCTCGCGTTCGAGCAGCCGATCGGCAGCGGCCCTTACGTGATCGAGCGCTACGACAACGGCCGCACGATCACCTACCGGCGCAACCCCGCGTACTGGGGCGCCGACCTGCCGGTGCGGGTCGGCACCCACAACTTCGAGCGGATCGTCTACAAGCTGTACGGCGACGGCGTCGCGCGGCTGGAGGCGTTCAAGGCCGGCGAATACGACGTGCTCGTCGAGTACATCGCGCGCAACTGGGCGCGGCGCGACGTCGGCAAGCGCTTCGACAGCGGCGAACTGATCAAGCGCGAATTCCGCCAGCATAACGGCGCCGGCATGCAGGGCTTCTTCATGAACCTGCGCCGGCCGCTGTTCCGCGACGTGCGCGTGCGCCAGGCGCTCGACCTCGCGTTCGACTTCGAATGGCTGAACCGCCAGTTGTTCTACAGCGCGTACACGCGCCTCAACAGTTATTTCGCCGATACCGACCTGCAGGCGACCGGTACGCCTGGCGAAGGCGAGCTGAAGCTGCTGGAGCCGCTGCGCGCGCAGCTCGATCCGGCCGTGTTCGGCCCGATGGTCACGCAGCCGGACACGAACCTGCCGGGCTCGCTGCGCGCGAACCTGCTGAAGGCACGCGCGCTGCTCGCGCAGGCCGGCTGGACCTATCGCGACGGCGCGCTGCGCAATGCGAAGGGCGAGCCGTTCGCGTTCGAGATCCTCGACGACGCGGGCGGCGCGATGGAGGGCATCGTGACGGCCTACCAGCGCAACCTGGCGAAGCTCGGCATCGACGTGCGGTTTCGCACGGCCGATTACGCGCTGCTGCAAAAGCGTCTCGATGCGTTCGACTACGACATGACGACGATCCGCCTGCCGGGCGTGCAGGTGCCGGGCGCCGAGCAATACTCGCGTTACGCGAGCAAGTTCGCCGACGAGCCGGGTTCCGACAACTTCATCGGGCTGAAATCGCCGGCCGTCGACGCGCTGCTGCACGCGCTCGGCGCCGCGCAGACGCGCGAGGAGCTGCTCGACGCGACGCACGCGCTCGACCGCGTGCTGATGCACGGCTACTACGCGGTCCCGCAGTGGTACAGCACGACGCACCGCATCGCGTACAAGCGCACGCTCGCCTATCCGCGGACGCTGCCGCTGTACTATTCGGCCGAGGGCTGGGTCGTGTCGACCTGGTGGGCGAAGCCCGATCACTGACCCGCGCCGGCCCTTCGTCCAACCCACCACCCGATCACGAGTCGACGCCCTATGTGGAGCTACATCCTCAAACGCCTGCTGCTGATGATCCCGACGCTCGTCGGCGTGCTGACGCTCACGTTCGCGGTGATCCAGTTCGTGCCGGGCGGCCCGGTCGAGCAGGCCGTGCAGGAGTTGCGCAAGGGCGCGACGGAGCAGGGCGCGACGCCGTTCGGGATGCGTGCGCACACCGGCGTCGACGCGCAGCAGCTCGCGCAACTGAAGGCGCTGTACGGCTTCGACAAGCCGCCGCTCGAACGCTACTGGCTGATGCTGAAGCGCTTCGCGCGCTTCGATCTGGGCGACAGCTACTTCCGCCACCAGAGCGTGTGGGCGCTGGTCGTGCAGAAGCTGCCCGTGTCGATCAGCATCGGGCTGTGGACGTTCTTCCTCACGTACCTGATCTCGGTGCCGCTCGGCATCGCGAAGGCCGTGCGCAACGGTTCGCCGTTCGACGTCGCGACGAGCCTCGTCGTGCTCGTCGGGTACGCGATTCCGGGCTTCGTGCTCGGCGTGCTGCTGCTCGTGCTGTTCGGCGGCGGCTCGTTCTGGCAGCTCTTTCCGCTGCGCGGCCTCACGTCGGACAACTTCGCGCAGTTGTCGCTCGCCGGCAAGGTGCTCGACTACCTGTGGCACATCGCGCTGCCGATCACCGCGTCGGTCGTCGGCAGCTTCGCGGTCGTCACGATGCTCACGAAGAACGCGTTCCTCGACCAGATCCGCCGGCAATACGTGCTGACCGCGCGCGCGAAGGGGCTCTCCGAGCGCAGCGTGCTGTGGAAGCACGTGTTCCGCAATGCGATGCTGCCGCTGATCGTCGGCTTTCCGGCCGCGTTCATCGGCGCGTTCTTCACCGGCAGCCTGCTGATCGAGACGCTGTTCTCGCTCGACGGCCTGGGCCTGCTGTCGTACGAGTCGGTCGTGCGGCGCGATTACCCGGTCGTGCTCGGCACGCTGTACCTGTTCACGCTGATCGGGCTCGCGACCAAGCTGATCTCCGATCTTTGCTATGTGTGGGTCGATCCGCGCATTCAATTCGACAACCTGGAGCGCTGACATGAAACGAGCCGTTCGCATGCCCGGCGTCATCGGGCGAGGCGCGCGATGAACCGGGCCGTCGCATCCCCCCGCATCGATGCCGCGCGCGCGCGCGTGTCGCCGTCGCCCGCGCGCCGCGTGTGGCAGCGCTTCAGGCAGCAGCGCCTCGGCTACTGGAGCTTCGTGATCTTCGTCGTGGCCTTTGCCGCGAGCCTTGCGGCGCCGCTGTGGTCGAACGACAAGCCGCTCGTCGTGCGCTACGACGGCCAGACCTATTTCCCGATGTTCCATGCGTACCCGGAGACGACCTTCGGCGGCGATTTCCCGACGCCGGCCGACTATCTCGATCCGTACGTGCGCAAGCGGCTCGAGGCGCCCGGCAACTTCGTCGTCTATCCGCCGAACCGCTATTACTACGACACGCTGAACTACTTCTCGAACGTGCCGAATCCGGCGCCGCCGTCGCGCGAGAACTGGCTCGGCACCGATGCGCAGGGCCGCGACCTGCTCGCGCGGCTCGTGTACGGGTTCCGCGTGTCGGTCGAGTTCGGGCTGATCCTGACCGCGATCGGCACGCTGCTCGGGATCGCCGCGGGCGCGGTGCAGGGCTTCTTCGGCGGGCGCATCGACATCGTCGGGCAGCGGCTGATCGAGATCTGGAACTCGCTGCCGGAGCTGTACCTGCTGATCATCTTCGCGTCGATCTTCGAGCCGAGCTTCCTGCTGCTGATCGTGCTGCTGTCGCTGTTCGGCTGGATCGGGCTCGCCGACTACGTGCGCGCGGAATTCCTGCGCAACCGCACGCAGGACTACGTGCGCGCGGCCCGCGCGATGGGGCTGACGAACTGGCAGATCATCTGGCGCCACGTGCTGCCGAACAGTCTGACGCCGGTGATCACGTTCCTGCCGTTCCGGATGAGCGGCTCGATCCTCGCGCTCACCAGCCTCGATTTCCTCGGCCTCGGCGTACCGCCGCCGACGCCGAGCCTGGGCGAGCTGCTCGCGCAGGGCAAGGGCAATCTCGATGCGTGGTGGATCTCGCTGTCGACGTTCGGCGTGCTGGTCGCGACGCTGCTGCTGCTGACCTTCATGGGCGATGCGCTGCGCAACGCGCTCGACACGCGGATCGCCGATTCGGTGCGCGCGGCGGGAGGGCAGCGATGAGCGAGTCGACCGTATCGACGCAACACGAGCCGCTGCTGTCGCTCGAGCGTCTGCACGTCCGTTTCGGCGACACGGTCGCGGTCGACGACGTGACGCTCGCGATCGGGCGCGGCGAGCGCGTCGCGCTCGTCGGCGAGTCGGGGTCCGGCAAGAGCGTGACCGCGCTGTCGATCCTGCGGTTGCTGCGCGACGCCGAGGTCACGGGCGCGATCCGCTTCGCGGGGCAGGATCTGGCGGCCAGGAGCGAGCGCGAGATGCGCGGGCTGCGCGGCTCGGACATCGCGATGATCTTCCAGGAGCCGATGACGGCGCTCAATCCGCTGTATACGATCGGCGTGCAGATCGGCGAGACGATCGTGCTGCACGACGGCGTATCGGCCGTGGAGGCGCGCAAGCGGGCGATCGCGCTGCTCGCGCGCACCGGCATCGCGGAGCCGGACAAGCGCGTCGACAGCTACCCGCACCAGTTGTCGGGCGGCCAGCGGCAGCGCGCGATGATCGCGATGGCGCTCGCGTGCCGGCCGCGCCTGCTGCTCGCCGACGAGCCGACCACCGCGCTCGACGTGACGATCCGCGCGCAGATCGTCGATCTGCTGCTGGAACTGCAGCGCGAGGAAGCGGAAAAGCGCGGGATGGCGATCCTGCTGATCACGCACGACCTGAATCTCGTGCGGCACTTCGCGCAGCGCGTCGCGGTGATGGAGCACGGCCGGCTGGTCGAGAGCGGGCCCGTCGAGCGGATCTTCGCGGCGCCCGAGCATCCGTATACGCAGCGGCTGCTGAACAGCCGGCCGCAGCGGGCGGTCACGCCGGTGATGCCGATCGCGCCCGTCGTGCTCGACGCGCGCCACGTGAGCGTGCAGTTCGCGCGCAAGCGGCCGGGCTTCGCGGGTTGGTTCGGCACGGTGCCGGTGACGGCCGTGGCCGACGTGTCGGTGTCGGTGCGGCAGGGCGAAACGCTCGGGATCGTCGGCGAATCGGGATCGGGGAAGTCGACGCTTGCGATGGCGCTGCTCGGGCTGCAGAAGACGGCCGGCGGCGAGATCGAATTCCAGGGACGCGCGCTGTCGACCTATCGCGGCCGCGAGCAGACCGCGCTGCGCTCGAACATGCAGGTGGTCTTTCAGGATCCGTTCAGTTCGCTTTCGCCGCGTCACACGATCGAGCGGATCGTCGGCGAGGGGCTCGAGCTGCACCGCCCGGACATGACGCCCGATGCGCGCCGCGCGAAATCGCTCGCGGTGCTGCGCGAAGTCGGCCTCGACCGCACGGTGCTGCACCGTTATCCGCACGAATTCTCGGGCGGCCAGCGCCAGCGGATCGCGATCGCGCGCGCGCTGGTGCTGGAGCCGCGCATCCTGATCCTCGACGAGCCGACCTCGGCGCTCGACGTGTCGATCCAGCAGCAGGTGCTGAAGCTGCTCGCGAATTTGCAACAGAAATACAACCTCGGCTACGTCTTCATCAGCCACGACCTGGAGGTGATCGGCGCGATGGCGCACCGCGTCGCGGTGATGCAGGACGGCGCCGTCGTCGAGTCGGGGGAGGTGGCCGACGTCTTCACGAGACCGTCACATCCTTACACACAAAAGCTGTTGAAAGCGGTCTGGAAAGCGTGATAGGCGTCCAATGGTCTGACCATCTCGATTGTATTTTTTAATTTGTTTTGACAAACGATTACGCGCTGGCTAGTATCGACCGAAATTTTCCGCCAATCAGCTGATTTTTAAGCACATTCCATCGACCAATGCAGCATCGATCCCTGACCCAGGCATGCGCGCGCACCATCGCCGGGCTATTCATCGGCGCCCTGTTCGCAGCAGCTCCCGGCGCGTTCGCCGACGAAGTCAGCAGTTTTAACCAGAATGTCACCAATTCGACTCAGATCGGGTCGGGTTCCTCCCTCCAGCAGGCCAGCGTGCAGCCGTCCGGCGGCGCGAAGTCGTTCCTTGCCGGCATGGCGGGCAAGGCAGGCGACGTGGTGGTCGGCGCGCTGAACATGATCGGCGTGCGGTATCGCTGGGGCGGCAACTCGCCGGATTCGGGCCTCGACTGCAGCGGTTTCGTGCGCTACGTGTTCCAGGACACGCTCGGCATGTCGCTGCCGCGTCGCGCGGAAGAAATGAGCCGTGTCGGCGAAAAGGTGAGCATGAGCAACCTGAAGCCGGGCGATCTCGTGTTCTTCAACACGATGCGCCGCACGTTCTCGCACGTCGGCATCTACATCGGCGACAACAAGTTCGTGCATTCGCCGTCGACGGGCAGCACCGTCCGCGTCGACGATCTCGACAGCGGCTATTGGGAAAAGCGTTTCACCGGCGCGCGCCGGATCGAATCGGAATTCCCGATGAAGCCCGAAGACCTGCGTCAGCGCGTGCGCGCGACGCTCGGCGACGATTCGGCGAACGGCAGCAACTGACGTTGGCCGGTCGGTCAGGCCGGACAATAAAAAACCCTGTCACCGGAAGGCGGCAGGGTTTTTTGTTTTGAGGCCGGCACGGACGACGGACGAGGCGGAAATCGTTCCGTCGGCCACCGGCAGGCGCGTGTGCCGCGGCCTCCCGCCCGCCGTGTTATGCGGCGGCAGTCACGCCACGTGCCGCCGCGAGCTTGCGCTGCAGTTCCGGCATGATGCGCGCGACTGCTTCCTCGCCCGCGAGGATCGCCGCGTTGCGCTGGTTGAAGTCGCTGCCGCCCATCGCCGCGAGGTTCGGGCGAATCACGACGTCCGCGTACTTGTCGAGTTCGTAGGTCTTGATCGTCTGGCCCATGATCGTGAAGGTCTGCAGCAGCATCTCGATCGGGTTGTTGGTCGCCGCGCCGTCGGGCCGGGCCGAGATGTCGACCGCGATCACGAAGCTCGCGCCCATCTTGCGCGCGAACGATGCGGGCACCGGGCTCACGAGGCCGCCGTCCACATATTCGCGGCTGCCGATCCTCACCGGCTCGAACACCGACGGCACGCTGCACGACGCGCGCACCGCGAGCCCCGTGTTGCCTTGCTGGAACAGGATCGGCTGGCCGCTTTGCAGGTCCGTCGCGACGATGCCGAGCGGTTTCGCCATCTTCTCGATCGGCCGGTTGTTGAGCGTCTTGTTCAGGAAATTCTGCAGCGCCACGCCTTGCAGCAGGCCGCGCGAGCGGAACGGCAACGCCCAGTCGCTGATCGACGCCTGGTCCATGTCGAGGGCGATCTTGTTGATCTGCAGCGCGTTCATGCCCGACGCGTAGAGCGCGCCGACCACCGAGCCCGCGCTCGTTCCGGCGACGATCTCGATCGGGATGCCGCGCGCCTCGAGCGCCTTCAGCACGCCGATGTGCGAGAAGCCGCGCGCGGCGCCGCCGCCGAGCGCGATGCCGATCTTCACCGGCTTCTCCTGCGGCAATGCCGTGCCGGGGCGGGACTTGTCGCCGAAGGACGTACAGGCGGCGAGGCTGGCGGACGCGCACGCGATCGTGAAGCGGCGGCGCGACAGGCGAGGGGACGACATCGAATGGTTCTCCGGCGGCTTGGCGCGGCGGGTCATGCGGCCCGCGGCTGCGATGGTTTCCGAGGCCGCGCGGCGGGTTCCGTGCGGCCGGCGCGGCGCCGGCTGGCGGCCGCGGCGCGCACATCATAAAGCAAGCGGCGCGCTTGGCGCGATGTCCGGCGCGAGTATAATTCCGGCTTCTTTCCCGTTCCGGGCGTCGCCGGCTCCGTTGCTGTCCACGCTGCCGCCACCGTCCCGCGTCGAATCATTCATGCGCCCCAGGCGTTCGAGTTACCGTTTATGACCCGTCCTGTCCGTACCCGCTTCGCGCCGAGTCCCACCGGCTTCATCCACCTCGGCAACATCCGCTCCGCACTCTATCCGTGGGCGTTCGCCCGCAAGATGAAAGGCACGTTCGTGCTGCGCATCGAGGATACCGACGTCGAGCGCTCGTCGCAGGAAGCGGTCGATGCGATCCTCGAAGGGATGCAATGGCTCGGGCTGGACTTCGACGAAGGTCCGATCTACCAGATGCAGCGGATGGACCGCTATCGCGAAGTGCTCGCGCAGATGCTCGAGAAGGGCCTCGCGTATCCGTGCTATATGTCGGCCGAGGAACTCGACGCGCTGCGCGAACGCCAGCGCGAGGCCGGCCTGAAGCCGCGCTACGACGGTACGTGGCGTCCGGAGCCCGGCAAGGTGCTGCCGGAGCCGCCGGCCGGCGTGAAGCCGGTGCTGCGCTTTCGCAATCCGCTGACGGGCACGGTCGTGTGGGACGACGCGGTGAAGGGGCGTGTGGAGATCTCGAACGAGGAACTCGACGACCTCGTGATCGCGCGCCCGGACGGCACGCCGATCTACAACTTCTGCGTGGTGGTGGACGACATGGACATGGGCATCACGCACGTGATCCGTGGCGACGACCATGTGAACAACACGCCGCGCCAGATCAACATCCTGAAGGCGCTCGGCGGCGAGCCGCCCGTCTATGCGCACCTGCCGACCGTGCTGAACGAGCAGGGCGAGAAGATGAGCAAGCGGCATGGCGCGATGAGCGTGATGGCGTACCGCGATGCGGGCTTCCTGCCTGAAGCCGTGGTCAACTATCTCGCGCGTCTCGGCTGGTCGCACGGCGATGCGGAGATCTTCTCGCGCGAGCAATTCGTCGAATGGTTCGATCTCGAGCATCTCGGCAAGTCGCCCGCGCAGTACGACCACAGCAAGCTGAGCTGGCTGAACGCGCACTACATCAAGGAAGCGGACAACGCACGCCTTGCGGAACTCGCGAAGCCGTTCCTCGACGCGCTCGGCATCGACGACGCGGCGATCGCGACGGGCCCGGCGCTCGATGCGGTGGTCGGCCTGATGAAGGACCGTGCGACGACGGTCAAGGAGATCGCGGAAGGCGCGGCGATGTTCTATCGTGTGCCGGCGCCCGACGCGGACGCGCTCGCGCAGCACGTGACCGATGCGGTACGGCCGGCGCTGGCCGATCTCGTCGCCGCGCTGAAGGCGGCCGAGTGGACGAAGGAGGCGGTGTCCGCCGCGCTGAAGGCGACGCTCGCCGCGCACAAGCTGAAGATGCCGCAGCTCGCGATGCCGGTGCGTCTGCTGGTGGCGGGCACGACGCATACGCCGTCGATCGACGCGGTGCTCGTGCTGTTCGGGCGCGACGTCGTGGTGTCGCGCATCGAGGCCGCGCTGGCCTGAGTTCGTGCGTCATTGAAGCTGTCTGCGCGTGAGCGCGCGGCAGCTTCGCAAAAAATTTCGCACGAATCGCAAAAAGGGTATTTACAAGATCAAAGTAGGTCCATATAATCTCATTTCTGTTCTGCAAGGGGGTATAGCTCAGCTGGGAGAGCGCTTGCATGGCATGCAAGAGGTCAGCGGTTCGATCCCGCTTACCTCCACCATCAGAACAAACCGAATTGATTGGCGAAGCAGCGGTAGTAATAAATGCTTCACAAAATAATTCAAAGCAGTTAGAATTTCGGCCTTCGCTGTTGACTGAAAGTAAATAGCGAAAGTCAGACAAATCTGAAAAGATTTTGTCCCCTTCGTCTAGAGGCCTAGGACATCACCCTTTCACGGTGAGTACAGGGGTTCGAATCCCCTAGGGGACGCCAGATTAAGCGGCGTTTCGTAGAAGTGTCGCGAGGCTTGCAGGAACGTAACCGACGTCCTGCAGGTTGGGTAAGAAAGCTGGAGCGGTAGTTCAGTCGGTTAGAATACCGGCCTGTCACGCCGGGGGTCGCGGGTTCGAGTCCCGTCCGCTCCGCCAGAACGAAGCCCGTTCAAGACGTTTTTGAGCGGGCTTTTGTATTAAAGATGTAAGCAGTACGTTGTCCCCTTCGTCTAGAGGCCTAGGACATCACCCTTTCACGGTGAGTACAGGGGTTCGAATCCCCTAGGGGACGCCAGATTCAGCGGCGTTTCATGGAAGTGCCGCAACGCGTGCAGGAACGTGACGAGATCCTGCAGGCGGTAGTGCAGAAAGCTGGAGCGGTAGTTCAGTTGGTTAGAATACCGGCCTGTCACGCCGGGGGTCGCGGGTTCGAGCCCCGTCCGCTCCGCCAGAACGAAGCCCGTTCAAAAGCGTTTTTTGAACGGGCTTTCTCGTTAAGGATGTAAGCAGTACGTTGTCCCCTTCGTCTAGAGGCCTAGGACATCACCCTTTCACGGTGAGTACAGGGGTTCGAATCCCCTAGGGGACGCCAGATTTCGGCGTCGTTCGAACAAACGACGCGCCGGCAGGAGGTACCGACGCCTGCCAGGCAAGCAGCAAGACTGGAGCGGTAGTTCAGTCGGTTAGAATACCGGCCTGTCACGCCGGGGGTCGCGGGTTCGAGTCCCGTCCGCTCCGCCAAACAAACAACAATGCCCGCCTCGTGCGGGCATTGTTGTTTGTGCGTTGTGGTTTTGCGCCCGCTGGCGGGCGCGTGACTGCGGAGCGGAGGAAGCCGCCTGCGCGGCTTCCGGCGGGACTCGAAGGGCTGCGCGTGCACGCGCGGCCGCGGCCTGCAGGATGTAGGCGAGTCCCGTCCGCTCCGCCAAAAAATGAAGAAGCCCGCCTCGTGCGGGCTTTTTCATTTGCATCGTCGCTTGCGCCTTCCGCTCATGCCTCACCCCGCATGCTGCATCGAGCACCGCGCCCCTACGAGAAATTCGCGATTGCATCCGTACGCGACTGCGCTATCGTGGCGGGATGCGTTTCCGACTCCTGCGCGATGCTCGATCCGACCGACCTGCGACTCCTGTATCAGCTCCGGCCCGCGGAGCCCGATGATTTTCCGTATGCCGAAGCGTTGACGCACGGCAACATGGGCGGCTACTACAAGCGCCATGGGCTCGTATGGCGCAGCGACCTGTTCTATGCGAGCTGGCGCGAATCCGAAAACTTCATCCTCGAGGCCGACGGCGAGCGCATCGGCGTGCTGCGCGTGACCGAGGAGGGCGATTCGCTGCATATCCGCGACGTGCAGATCGCGGCCGGCCATCGCGGGCAGGGCGCCGGCACCTACATGCTCGAGATGTCGCATCGCTGGGCACGTGCGCGCGGGCTGCACGAACTGCAGTTGCGCGTGTTCGTCGACAACCCTGCCGCGCGTTTGTACCTGCGCATGGGCTACCAGGTGACCGGCCCGCGGCTCGCGCAACTCGGCTCGATCCGCCACATGGTGCGGCCGGTCTGACGGCCCGGCGCGCTGGCGCGCGAGGATCAGCGCACCGTGTCGATCGCGCCGTCGTCGTCCCGCGCGTCGTCGTCCGCGACGCGGCCTTCCGGGCCTCGATGTTCGTAGCCGCGCAGCATGAACGCACGCGGGCTTTCGCCGAATGCCCGGCGGAACATGGCCGAGAACGCGCTCTGGCTCTGGTAGCCGAGTTCGCGCGCGATATGCGACAGCGGGCGCCCCTGGTTCAGCAGCGGGATCGCCCGCGCGAGCAGCGCCTGCTGACGCCACTGCGAAAAGCTCACCCCGAGTTCCTGCTTGAAGAGCCGCGAGATCGTGCGCGTGCTCGCGCCGACCTCGCTCGCCCAGTGTTCGAGCGATTCCGCATGCGCGGGGTGCGCGAGTACCGATTCGCACAGAAGACGCAACCGTTTCTCGTCGGGCATCGGTACCGCGAGCGGCAACGGTTCGGCATGACTCAGTTCGTCGAGCACGAGCCCGCACAGCAGGCGCTCGCGCGCGGTGCTCAGCTCGCGCGCATCGAGTGCGACGATCAGTTCGCGCAGCAGCCCCGTCACCTCGACGACGCGGCACGCATCGAGGCCGCCCGGCACGATCGATTCGTCGATGTACAGCGTGCGCAAGTAGGCCTCTTCGACGATCGTGACTTCGTGCGTCACGTGCGGCGGCACCCAGATCGCGCGGGACGGCGGCACCATCCAGGTCGTGCCGGTCGTCGCCACGCGCAGCACGCCGCGCGATGCGTATGCGAGTTGCGCCCACGCATGCGTGTGCAGCGGAATGCGGTGGCCGGCATCGACCTGCCGTGCGCGCACGCGCATCGGATGAACGGCGGTCGGCGCGAATTCCGGCGGGATGTCGATGACTTCGTACGGGTTCGATACGTCGGCTGGAGCGGGCGGATTCATGAACGGTTCGGGCGGCGCGGCGGCGTTGCCGTCATTTTAGAAGGCGCAGCGCGTGCGCGTGCGGCGGTTTGTCGGGTCATCATGCCGGGTTCAAATGAATTTTGTGTGGGCATCGGCGAATCCGGAGCGGCGCCGCGGCCGCGCGTGCCGACCGTTCGAACCATCGGGCCGGTATCGCGGTCTATCGATGCGTGCGCCAGATCGCGCCCATCGCGCACCGATCGCACGCAAACACGGCAACACACGAATTGAAGAGGAGAACCACGATGCGCCACGTATTCGTCTACGGCACCTTGAGAGCCGGACAGGCCAACGACATCGGCCATGCGGCCGCCCGCCACGGCATCGCCGCGCCGACGCTGCTGGGCGCGGCCGCGCTGCCGGGTGAGCTGTACGATTTCGGCACGTATCCGGGCATGATTGCCGGGACGGCCGGCAAGTCGCTGGTGTGGGGCGACGTCTACGAGGTCGACGAGCGGCTCGTCCCGGTGCTCGACGAGATCGAGCGCGTCTATCCGGGCGTCGACTCGCTGTTCAAGCCGCAGGAGGTAACGGTCGAGCTCGGCGGCCGGCAGTATGCCTGCCTGTATTATCCGGTCGCCGCGCACGCGGCAGCCGGGCGCCCGCGCATCACGTCGGGCGACTGGGTCCAGCACCGGCGCGAGCAGGAAGCCGCGGCCTGAGCGTGCCTGCCGGCGGCGGCTGGCATCGCCACAAAAAGGAAGCGCCCCGCGGGGCGCTTCTTTCATGCCGTCCTCCATGCGGCCGGCGGTGCGGCGTGGGGCCGGCCGCCGATCGCAACGGACGTGCCGTCAGATTTCCTCGTACAGCGGCAGCGTCAGGAATTCGGTGAAGCCTTCCGACGTCGACATCTGCTCGAAGATCGCCGCGGCGCGTTCGTACGGCTGCGTGTTACCGCCGACCGCGCGCTTCACGTTGTCGAGCTCGATCTTCGCGAATTCGCGCACGAGCTCGGCCGTGACCTTGCGGCCGTCGTCGAGCACGCCCTTCGGCGAGCGGATCCATTGCCACACCTGCGAACGGGAAATCTCGGCCGTCGCCGCGTCTTCCATCAGGTTGTGGATCGGCACGCAGCCGTTGCCGTCGAGCCACGCGCCGAGGTAGTGGATCCCGACGTTGATGTTGTTGCGCAGGCCGGCTTCGGTGATCGGCGCTTCCGGCTGGAAGTCGAGCAGGTTTTTCGCTTCGACCTGCACGTCGTCGCGCTGCTTCGCGATCTGGTTCGGCTTGTCGCCGAGCACCTTGACGAATTCCTCCATCGCGATCGGCACGAGGCCCGGGTGCGCGACCCAGCCGCCGTCGTAGCCGTCGGTCGCGTCGCGCTGCTTGTCCGAGCGCACGCCGCCCATCGCCTTGTCGTTCGCTTCCGGATCGTTCTTGATCGGAATCAGCGCGCTCATCCCGCCGATCGCCGGCGCGTTGCGCTTGTGGCAGGTCTTCAGCAGCAGCAGTGCGTATGCACGCATGAACGGCACCGTCATCGTGATCTTCGAACGGTCGGCCAGGCAGAAGTCGCGGTCGTTCTTGAACTTCTTGATCGCCGAGAAGATGTAGTCCCAGCGGCCGGCGTTCAGGCCCGAGCTGTGCTCGCGCAGCTCGTACAGGATCTCGTCCATCTCGAACGCGGCGAGGATCGTCTCGATCAGCACCGTCGCGCGGATCGTGCCGCGCGGCACGCCGACCGCTTCCTGCGCGGCGACGAAGATGTCGTTCCACAGGCGCGCCTCGAGATGGCTTTCCATCTTCGGCAGGTAGAAGTACGGGCCCGAGCCGCGCGCGAGCAGTTCCTTCGCGTTGTGGAACAGGAACAGCGCGAAATCGAAGATGCCGCCGGACACGCGCTGGCCGTCGACCGTCACATGCTTCTCGTCGAGGTGCCAGCCGCGCGGGCGCACGATCAGCGTCGCGACCTTGTCGTTCAGCTTGTACGACTTGCCGTTCTGTTCGAGCGAGATCGTGCGGCGCACCGCGTCCTTCAGGTTGATCTGGCCGTCGATCTGGTTCGTCCAGCTCGGCGCGTTCGAATCCTCGAAGTCCGTCATGTACGAATCGGCGCCCGAGTTCAGCGCGTTGATGATCATCTTGCGCTCGACGGGGCCCGTGATCTCGACGCGGCGGCATTGCAGGTCGGCCGGCAGCGGCGCGACCTTCCAGTCGCCTTCGCGGATCGCCTTCGTCTCGGCGAGGAAATCAGGGCGTTCGCCCGCGTCGAGGCGCTTCGTGCGCTCGACGCGGGCCTGCAGCAGCGCCTGGCGACGCGATTCGAACGTGCGGTGCAGCGCCGCGACGAGTGCCAGCGCGTCGGGCGTCAGGATCGCTTCGTAACCCGGCTTGATTTCGCCGGTGATCGTCATGCCTTGCGGCAGCGTGATCGGGGTGCTCATGAGTCTCATCTCCTTGGTCGGTCAGTTGCGGTTTCGGTGAAGGGGGAAGGCGGCATCCGCGAGCGTCATGCACCCGGGCTGGGGCGCGTGCGGTTCGCGGGTCTGCCGGACGGAGCCGGGGCGGGTGTGGCGAGGAAGGCGAGCAGGTCGGCCATGCCGGTACCGGTGCCGTCGGGCGGCGCGCCGAGTTCCTCGGCGGGCGCGCCCGTGCGGTTGAGCCAGAACGTCGTGTAGCCGAACCAGGTCGCGCCGGCGACGTCCCACGCGTTCGACGACACGAACACGATGTCGCGCGGGTTCGCCCCGAACGCGGCGGTGCCGAGCGCATAGGCGGCCGGACTCGGCTTGTACGCGCGCACGGTGTCGGCCGACAGCACGCGATCGAACAGGCCGGACATGCCCGCGCTCTTGATCGCGATGTCGAGCATCTGCGGGGTGCCGTTCGACAGGATCGCGAGCGGCGGGCGCGGGTCGAGCGCGCGCAGCTTGCGCAGCGCGGGCACCGTGTCGGGATAGGTGGACAGGCATGCGTATTCGTCCATCAGCCGCTTCTCGGCCGCGCCGTTCAGCGCGAGCCCGAGCCGGCGCGCGGCGAACCGCAGCGCATCGAGCGTGATGTCCCGGAACGGGCGGTAGTGCGCGCCGGCCGGATCGGCGAGCGTGCGCAGCTGCGAGTATTCGATCTGCTTGCGTCGCCACAGCTGCGACAACCGTTCCCCGTGTCCGGGGAACATCTGCTCTGCCGCGGCCAGCACGGCACGCACGTCGAACAACGTGCCGAATGCGTCGAAGAGAATGGCGTCGGGAGAGGAGAGTGTCGTTGTGGCCGACATAGCCTTGCGCTCCAGTTTCAGAGGTCGGGTCGATTGTATTCGTGATAGAAGATGCTAAAAAATACGCTAAACATCACTTGATCTTTTACTTTCATATACCTAATCTGAGCGGCTCAAGCTATTTGAAGGGCGGTGATGCCGTCCTCTCGCGAGCGTCATGGACCGGTTCAAACAGATCGAAACGTTCGCCGCGGTCGCGGCAAAAGGCAGCCTGTCGGCTGCCGCGCATGCGGAAGGGGTCGCGCCGGCGATCATCGGCCGCCGCCTCGACGCGCTCGAGGAGCGGCTCGGCGTCAAGCTCCTGGTGCGCACGACGCGCAAGCTCACGCTGACGTTCGAGGGTTCGGCGTTCCTCGAGGATTGCCAGCGCATCATCAACGACATGCAGAACGCGGAAGCGAGCGTGTCCGCCGGCGGCGTGAAGGCCAGCGGCCACCTGCGCATTTCCGCGCCGGCCGGCTTCGGCCGGCGGCACGTCGCGCCGCTCGTGCCCGAATTCAGCGGCGCGCACCCGGACGTGTCGGTCACGCTCGACCTGTCCGACCGGATGGTCGATCTCGTCAACGAAGGATTCGATTGCGCGGTGCGGCTCGGCGAGCTGCCCGACTCGTCGCTGGTATCGCTGAAGCTCGGCGAGAATCGCCGCGTGTGCGTCGCGTCTCCCGCGTATCTCGAGCGGCGCGGCATGCCGGTCACGCTCGCGGAACTGGCGCGGCACAACTGCCTCGCGCTCGCGGCGAACGCGAACCAGCAGCGCGGCTGGACGTTCCAGGAAGACGGCAAGGTCGTGTCGATCCGCGTGAACGGCACGATGGAATGCTCGGACGGCGCGGTGCTGCACGAGTGGTGCCTCGCCGGCCATGGCCTGGCGTGGCGCTCGTGGTGGGAAGTCGGCGAGGACATCGCGGCCGGCCGGCTCGTCAGCGTGCTCGATGCATTCGCCGCGCCGCCGATCGGCATCCATGCGGTGTTTCCGCAGCGCCGGCATCTGCCGTTGCGCGTGCGCCTGTTTCTCGATTACCTGAAGCATACGTACGAGCGGCCCGGCTATTGGGGCGGGTAGGCGACACGCGCCCGCGTGTTTCCGATATGAGGGCGAACCCGCTGGCGGCGCGGCGTGCGCGGTTTCGCGCACTACAATCGTAAGAGGCATGCGCGCCGTGTCGCGGCCGGCGCCGCGGCGCGTGGCGTGCAATCGACGAAGGAGGGCGCGATGTTCCGGCACATCCTCGTTCCAACCGACGGTTCCGAACTGTCGCAAAAGGCGATCGACGGTGCGATCGACCTGGCTCGCGCGGTCGGCGCGCGCGTGACGGCCTACGCGTGCCTGCCGCAATACCCGTACTCGCCGTTTTCCGAAGTGATCATCGAGCCGCCCGCGGATTTCCGCGCGCGCAGCGAGCGCGAGGCGCGTGCGCATCTCGACGAGGTGGAAGCGGCCGCGAAGGCGGCCGGGGTCGCGTGCGACACGTGGACGAGCGTGCATCCGTCGCCGTATCTCGGCATCATCGAGGCGGCCGAACGCGGCGGGTGCGACGTGATCTTCATGGCGTCCCACGGACGCCGCGGGCTCGGCAGCCTGCTGATCGGCAGCGAGACGCAGCGCGTGCTGACCCATACGAAAATTCCGGTGATCGTCTATCGGTAGGGCAGCGCCGGCCGTGGCCGGGCGGCTGCACCGCGGAAAAAGGGCGCGCCGGACCAAGCCGGCGCGCATCGTTGCTGGCGGCCCGCAGGCCGCGCGGCCGGTCGCGCGATGGGACTCGCGCGCCTGCCGTCTCCTCCCTGATTGTTGTTCCGGTGGCCGACGCCGCGGCGTCGCGAGACGCGGCGGGCGTCGGCGTAGCGCCTGCGCGCGTTACGCGACCTTCTTGCCGTCGAAGAACTGTTCGTCCTCGGTCGACCCGTGCAGCGCGGTCGTCGACGCTTCCCGTTCGACCGTCTGCGTGACCGCGTCGAAGTAGCCCGTACCGACCTCGCGCTGATGCTTGACGGCCGTGAAGCCCTTGTCGGCGGCCGCGAACTCGGCCTGCTGCAGTTCGACGAACGCGCTCATCTGCGTGCGGGCATAGCCGTGCGCGAGGTTGAACATCGAGTAGTTCAGCGCATGGAAGCCGGCCAGCGTGATGAACTGGAACTTGTAGCCCATCGCGCCGAGTTCCTTCTGGAACTTCGCGATCGTCGCGTCGTCGAGGTTCTTCTTCCAGTTGAACGACGGCGAGCAGTTGTACGACAGCAGCTTGCCCGGGAACTGCTTGTGGATCGCTTCAGCAAACTTCTTCGCGTACTCGAGATCCGGCTTGCCCGTTTCGCACCAGATCAGGTCCGCGTACGGCGCATACGCGAGGCCGCGCGAGACCGCCTGCTCGAGGCCCGGCTTCGTGCGGAAGAAGCCTTCCACCGTGCGCTCGCCCGTCAGGAACGGCTTGTCGTTGTCGTCGACGTCGGACGTGATCAGGTCGGCCGCTTCCGCGTCGGTGCGCGCGATCAGCACGGTCGGCGTGCCCATCACGTCGGCCGCGAGACGCGCGGCCGACAGCTTCGCGACGGCTTCGCGCGTCGGCACGAGCACCTTGCCGCCCATGTGGCCGCACTTCTTCACCGACGCGAGCTGGTCCTCGAAGTGAACGCCCGATGCGCCTGCCTCGATCATCGCCTTCATCAGCTCGAACGCGTTGAGCACGCCGCCGAAACCGGCTTCCGCATCGGCGACGATCGGCGCGAAGAAGTCGACGTAGCCTTCGTCGCCCGGGTTCTTGCCTTCCGACCACTGGATCTGGTCGGCGCGCGTCAAGGTGTTGTTGATGCGCTTCACGACGAGCGGCACCGAGTTCGCCGGATACAGCGACTGGTCCGGGTACATTTCGCCCGCGACGTTGGCGTCGCCGGCCACTTGCCAGCCGGACAGGTAGATGGCCTTCAGGCCGGCCTTCACCTGCTGCATGGCCTGGTTGCCGGTCAGCGCGCCGAGTGCGTTGACGAACGGCTCGTTGTTGACGAGGCTCCACAGTTTTTCCGCACCGCGCTTGGCCAGCGTGTGTTCGATGGGGACCGAGCCGCGCAGGCGGACCACGTCCTCAGCCAAGTAGCTGCGCTTGATGCCCTTCCAGCGCGGATCGGTTTCCCATTGCTGTTGCAGTTCCTGTGCCTGTTGCTGACGCGACATGATGAGCTCCTTGATGCGATGTATGCCTGCCGAATCTGACGGTGATGCTGTTCGCGAAGCGGGGAAGCAGTGTGTTCCGTTTCGCGAAGTCTTGTATAAGAGTCTAGGCAAATCGACGGGAGTGAAACAGGGGCCGGTTCGTGACGTGCGTAATTTTTTAATTGTTTTGAATCAATGGCTTGCGTGCGTAGTTTCGAGATAAGAAATGCATTTTCCTATCCTGCAATCGCGTGGGTTGTGCCGTGCAGCATGATTTTTTACGACACAAAAATTTTTTCCGTATTGTGAAATATACGGAAGGGACGAAAAAAAACCGGCGCGGATGCGCCGGTCGGCTGGATGGGCGGGTTGCCGATCCGCTGGGCGGCCGACGGCCGCCCGTGTGTGCTTACGATGCCGAATTGCTGCGGCGCGGGCCGCCGCTGCGCTGGCCGTCGCGACGCGGGCCGCCGTCGCGGCTGCCGCCGGGCTTGCCGCTCCAGCCGCCGCCATTGCCGCCGCCGTAGCTGCGGCCGTTGCCGCTGCCGCCATAACCGCCGCCCGGCTTGCCGCCGAAACGACGACCGCCGTTACCGCCGCCCGGACGGCCGCGGCCGCCGGTGCCGCCGTTACGCGGGGGCGCCTTGCGCGGCTCGAAGCCTTCGATCACGTTGACCGGCAGCGGCGAGCGCACGAAGCGCTCGATGCGCTTGAGCGCGCCTTGCTCGGCGTGATGCACGAGGCTCACCGCGATACCCGAACGGCCTGCGCGGCCGGTACGGCCGATACGGTGCACGTAGTCTTCCGCGAACTTCGGCAGGTCGTAGTTGAACACGTGCGTGATGCCCGGGATGTCGATGCCGCGTGCCGCGACGTCGGTGGCCACCAGCACGCGCACGCGGCGCTCGCGCAGCGCACGGATCGTGCGGTTGCGCGCGCCCTGCGGCAGGTCGCCGTGCAGCGCGGCCGATTCGAAGCCTGCGTCGGCGAGACGGCCGGCGAGCTGGTCGGCGTCGATCTTGGTCGCCGTGAAGATGATCGCCTGGTCGAGCGCGTCGTCGCGCAGCAGGTGATCGAGCAAGCGATCCTTGTGATCGCGGTCGTCGACGTAGTGGACGGTCTGCGCGATGTTCGCGCGCGATTCGAGGCGCTGCTGGATCTCGATGCGTTCCGGATCCTTCAGCAGGCGGCTCGTCAGCGAACCGATCTTGCCGTCGAGCGTGGCCGAGAACAGCATCGTCTGGCGCGATTCCGGCGTGGCGGCGACGATCGTTTCGATGTCTTCGATGAAGCCCATGTCGAGCATGCGGTCGGCTTCGTCGAGCACCAGCATCTTCAGTTCCGACAGGTCGATGCGGCCGCGCTCGAGGTGGTCGAGCAGGCGGCCCGGCGTGGCAACCAGGATTTCCGGGTTCTTCGCGAGCAGCATCAGCTGCTGGCCATAGGCGACGCCGCCGAGGATGCTGACCGTGCGCAGGCGCTTCAGGTGCTTGCCGTACGTCGACGCGGCCGTCGTGACCTGCATCGCGAGTTCGCGGGTCGGCGTCAGCACGAGCAGGCCCGGGCGCGCGACGGGTTGCGGGCGGCGCGCGCGGCGATCGCCCTGGTTCGGTTCACGCGGCGCGCGCGGTTGCTGCGCCTGCGTCTTCTGGAGCTGCGCGAAACGTTCGATCGCGGGCAGCATGAATGCGGCCGTCTTGCCCGAACCGGTCGGGCTCGACACCAGCAGGTCGCGGCCGGCGATGCCGGCCGGAATCGCGCGCTGCTGGACCGGCGTCGGCTTCACGTAGCCGGCGGCCTGCAGCGCGGAGACGATCTCCGGCGACAGCCCGAGCGACGCGAAGCTCGGCTCGTCCGACGCCGGTTCGATCGCGGCCGGTGCGGCGGCGGCGTCGAGACCGAGCGCCTGGTCGGCGATCGCGTTGAGCGGGCTGGTGTTGATGCTCGAAGTCATAACAATCCTTGAAACACAGTGGGTGAAACGTCGGCGCCAATCGCGCATACCCAAGTCGTCGGATTCAGCGAGCAAATCGGGAAACGGGTGCAATCCGCCGAACCGTCGGCGGATGAGGCATTAGAAGCTGTTTTGGGTGCGGCGCGCTTCAGGAGCGGGGCCGCCAGCCTAGTTGACGACCGCAAGGGTCGAAGCAGGAGGGGACAGGTTCTAAACCGGATTGGAGCTTAACGCTACGAGGCGTCGGGCCGGAACGGCTTGCGAGCCGAGCGCGGGAGATGACGCAGGCAGCATTATAAAGAAATTTGCTGCGCTGCGCCACTGATTTGATTGCCTATTGCGATGACCGTGATTCGGTCAGGACGCCGTGCCGTTTTTCAGCGATTCGACGAGTTCGACGTACTGTTGCTTCGCCGCATCCTGCGACGTGCCCTTCAGGGCTTCCCAGGCATCGTACTTGTATTTGCCGACGATGTCGGTGAAGCCGGGCTTGTCGCCGTGCGCATCGCCGTCGGTCGCCTGCTTGAAGAGCGCATACAGGCGCAGCAGGGTCAGGTTGCCCGGCCGTTCGGTCAGTTGCTTGACGTCGATCTGGGCCTGGTCGAATTGCGCGGTGAGGTCGCTCATCGGGTGTCTCCGTAAGGGTTTCAGGTCGGCCGATCTTAACAAGTGGACCGCCGCGCGGGGTCGAGCGATCCTTCCAAACCGCGGGCGACGCCGCACGCGCGACAGATCGGGCCCGATCGCCCGTGGGAGCGGGGCGGCGCATTACAATGTCGCCCATGACGCAAACAGTGCTCCTCGCCATCGATACGTCGACCGAATACTGCTCGGTCGCGTTGCTGCGCTCGGCCCACGCCGATGACGCCGTTTCCCCCCCGCAAACCTGGGTCCGTCACGAGCTGACGGGCGCCGTGTCGAGCACGCGCGTGCTGCCGGCGATCCAGGAACTCTTCGCCGAATCCGGGCTGACGCTCGCCGACTGCGACGCGATCGCGTTCGGCGCGGGCCCGGGCTCGTTCACGGGCCTGCGGACCGCGACGGGCATTGCCCAGGGCCTCGCGTTCGGCGCCGGGCTGCCGGTCGTGCCGATCGGCACGCTGCTTGCGTGCGCCGAACATGCGCGGCTGCGTACGCCCGGTACGACCCGCGTGCTCGCCGCGCTCGACGCGCGGATGGACGAAGCCTACTGGGCGGATTTCGAATGGGACGCCGCCGCCGGCGACTGGCGCACGCGGCATCCGGCGTCGCTCGACGCACCGGGCGCCGTCGGCGCGCCCGACGCGCCGTTCACGCTCGCCGGCAATGCGGCCGCGGCGTTCGGCGCGCAATTGCCGGCCGCCGCGCGGGCGGCCTCGATCGACGGCGATGCGCTGCCGCATGCGCTGGCGGTCGCGCATGCCGCGCTGCGCGCGTTTCGCGCCGGGCGTGCGGTGCCGGCCGACCAGGCCGCGCCCGAGTACGTGCGCGACAAGGTCGCGCAGACGACGGCCGAGCGCGTCGCGGCACGAGCGGCACAGACGGGCGGGGCGAAGGGATGACGGGCGTCCTGCTGAGCGACCGCTATCTGGCGCCGATGACGGACGCCGATCTCGACGAGGTCGTCGCGATCGAGCACGTCGCGTACGAATTTCCGTGGAGCCGCGGCAACTTCGAGGATTCGTTGCGCAACGGCTATCTGGGCGTGTGCCTGCGGCACGTGACGGGGTCGCTCGTCGGCTATTGCGTGCTGATGCCCGTGATCGACGAGATGCATTTGCTGAACCTGTGCGTCGCGCCGGCCGCGCAGCACGCGGGCGCGGGCCTCGCGCTGCTGCGCGAGGCGGTGCGCATTTCGCGCGCGGAGGGGCTCGACGGCGTGCTGCTCGAAGTGCGGCCGACCAATTCGCGCGCGATTCATCTGTACGAACGCTTCGGCTTCGTGACGATCGGCCGGCGCAAGAATTACTATCCGGCGAAGCATCGCAGCCGGGAGGACGCGATCGTGATGCGTCTGACGCTGAACAAGGACGGGGGGGACACGCATGGCGTGGGCTGAAGCGGCGCTCGAGGAACTGGGTCTCGCGCAAATCTGGGTGCGGCGCGGGCAGCGCGCGGACGAAGGCGCGGCCGCCGACGCGCCGGCCGTCGTACAGGCCGCGACGGCCGACGATGGTCGCGCTGTCGCGGCCGAGCGGCCGGTGCGCGCCGCGCGGGCGCCGGTGCGGGACGATGCGCCCGCGGCCGTCGCGCATGGCGCGGCCGGCGGTGTGCCGGCTCGCGAGTCGCTGGCGGCGCACGGCGTCGTCGATCGCGATCGCCCGCCCGCGCAGGCCGCATCGACCGCATCGGCGGCATCGCCCGATACGATGCCGCCGAAGGGTGACGCGCCGCCGGCAGGTGACGACGATTTCGCGTGGTTCGACGCGGCGCCGCCGGGCGAATCCGTGCCCGTGCCGGCCGTCGAATCGCGCCCCGCCGGCATGCCGGTCGCCGCGCTCGACTGGGATGCGCTGGTCGAGCGCGTGGCCGGCTGCACGCTGTGCCGCCTCTGCGAGAAGCGGACCAACACCGTATTCGGCGTCGGCGACCGCGAAGCGGACTGGATGCTGATCGGCGAAGCGCCGGGCGAGAACGAGGACAAGCAGGGCGAGCCGTTCGTCGGCCAGGCCGGCAAGCTGCTCGACAACATGCTGCGGTCGCTGTCGCTCAAGCGCGGCGACAACGTCTATATCGCGAACGTGATCAAGTGCCGGCCGCCCGGCAACCGCAATCCGGAGCCGGACGAGGTCGCGCGCTGCGAGCCGTATCTGCAGCGCCAGGTCGCGCTCGTGAAGCCGAAGCTGATCGTCGCGCTCGGCCGTTTCGCGGCGCAGACGCTGCTGAAGACGGACGCGAGCATCGCGTCGCTGCGCGGCCGCGTGCATGCGTACGAGGGCGTGCCGGTGATCGTCACGTACCACCCGGCCTACCTGTTGCGCAGCCTGCAGGACAAGGCGAAGGCGTGGGCCGACCTGTGCCTCGCGCGCGACACGTTCCGGCGTGCGCAAGGCGCCGACGCGAACGGTCCGACCGGGCCATGACGACCGGCGCGGCGTACGCGTTCGTCGATACGCTGCATGACGTCGCGGTGCGCGATCTGGGCTGGCTGCTGGCCAGCCCGAGCCTGCTCACCGCGGTACCGGGCGCGCCGCTCGCGCGCCCGTGGCCGGATGCGGCGGGCCAAGCGGCCGTCGAAGCCTGGCTTGCCGCGCTCGATGCGCACCCCGGGCCGCTGCATCGCGCGCTCGACGGGTTCCGGCCCACGCGGCTCGGCCGCTACGCCGAATGCCTGCTCGAATACTTTCTGACGCACGGGCCGGCGCTGCGGCTCGTCGCGGCCAATCTGCCGCTGCGCAGCAATGGCCGCACGCTCGGTGAAGTCGATTTTCTGGTCGATGCGCCGGACGGCCGGCGCCTGCACTGGGAACTCGCGGTGAAGTGCTATCTGTGCGCGCCGGTGCGCGGCGGCGCGGCGCTCGCCGACTTCGTCGGCCCCAATCTCGTCGACCGCTTCGACCGCAAGCGCAGCCGGCTGCTCGACCACCAGTTGCGGCTCGGCCAGCACGACGCTTTTGCCCGGCTCGGCTACGGCGCGCCGTCCGACGCGCAGATGTTCATCAAGGGCTGGCTGTTCCATCCGCACGGCGCGCCGGTGTTGCCAGTATCCGCCGAAATCGCGCCGGATCACCCGCGCGGTTTCTGGCTCACGCACGCGCAGTGGCCGGCGTGGGCGGCCGCGCAGCGTGACGGCGCCGCATGGAGCGTGTTGCCGCGACTGGCGTGGCTGGCGCCGCGGCGTGCCGTCGCCGACGCCGGTTTCGAGCCCGAGCCGCTGGCGAGCGCACCGGAGTTGCCGGCCGTGCTGGCGGCGCGCGGAGCGCCCGACCTGATCGCGATCCACGAAAGGACCGGCGACGGCACGTGGCGCGAGACGGCGCGCGGTTTCGTCGTGCCCGACGACTGGCCGGCGCCCGCGCAGGCGTTCGCCGCACTGGATCGCTGACGCCGCGCGAGCGGCCGCTCACCACCAGCGATGAAAGTGGTGGACCGGGCCGACGCCGTGGCCGACGTCGAGGTCGGCGCTCGCGACGATCGCGCCGGTCAGGTAGGTCTTGGCCTCGCGTACCGCGCTTTCGAGGTCGGGCTGCTGCGGCAGCAGCGCCGCGATCGCCGACGACAGCGTGCAGCCGGTGCCGTGCGTGTTGCTGACCGGCACGCGCGTGCCGTCGAGCCGCACGGTGCGCGTCGTTTCGACGAGCCAGTCGGGGCTCGCGGACGCGTCGGGCAGGTGGCCGCCCTTCATCAGCACGGCGCGTGCGCCCGTCTGCAGCAAGGCCCGGCCTTGCCGGACCATGTCGTCTTCGGTGGTGGCGGGTGCGTCGTTGAGCAGCGCGGCCGCCTCGGGCAGGTTCGGCGTGACGACCGTCGCGAGCGGCAGCAGCGTGTCGCGCAGCGCGTCGACGGCATCGGGCGCGAGCAGCGCGTGCGCGCTCTTCGAGATCATCACCGTGTCGAGCACGACGAAGCGCGGCGCGTAACGGCGCAGCGCGTCGGCCACCGCCTGCACGATCGCCGCGTTCGCGAGCATCCCGATCTTGACCGCATCGATGCGGATGTCGCCGAACACCGCGTCGAGCTGCGCGGTCACGAAGGCGGCGTCCGGCGCATGCACGCCCGTCACGCCGCGCGTGTTCTGCGCGGTCAGCGCGGTGATCACGCTCGCGCCATACGCGCCGAGCGCGGAAAACGTCTTCAGGTCGGCCTGGATGCCCGCGCCGCCGCCCGAATCGGAGCCGGCGATCGTCAGGATGTTGGGTATCGGGTGCGTCATGAGGGCAATGCGCCGGTTCGAGGCCCGGCGCCGGCGGACGAAAACCGAAAGTGTAGCGTCAGTGCCGCGATTCGCCGATCAGCGCCACCGAGTCGAACTGACGCTGGTTCGCCTGATGGCGGCGCATCACAAGCCACATCGTCAGGCAGACGAACGTGCCGAACAGCACGATCACGACGCCGACCGGCACGTCGAGCCACACGAGCACCGCATACAGGCACAGCATCACGAGCACCGACAGGTTCTCGTTGAAGTTCTGCACCGCGATCGAATGGCCGGCCGACAGCAACACGTGGCCGCGATGCTGCAGCAGCGCGTTCATCGGCACGACGAAGTACCCGGACAGCGCGCCGACGCCGATCAGGAAGATGTAGGCGACGATCAGGTAGAACGGCAGGCGCAGGTGGCCGACATGCACGGCCCAGTGCGACGGGAACAGGTCGCGCGTGTAGAACGCCATCAGCATCACCGCGATGCCCATGATGATGCCGACGGGCAGCACGGTCAGCGACTTCTTCAGCGGGATCCGGGCGGCGGCGGCGATCGCGCCGGCCGCGACGCCGACCGCGACCACGGCCTGCAGGATCGCGCCTTCGGACAGCGACATGTTGAGCGACACCTCGGCCCACTTCAGCACGATGAACTGCAGCGTCGCGCCCGCGCCCCAGAACAGCGTCGTGACCGCGAGCGAGATCTGGCCGAGCTTGTCGCGCCAGAGCACCATGAAGCAGTCGGCGAAATCGGTGAGCAGCTTGACCGGGCCGCGCTCCTGCTTCGGATAGCGGGCGCCCGTGTCGGGAATGCGCAGGTTGAACAGTGCGGCGACCACGTAGATCGCCATGATGATCGCCATCGCCGCTTCGGCGGGCGTGCCGATCCAGGCGGGCGTGTGCGCGATCACGTGGGACGCGATGTGCGGGCTGATCAGCGCGCCGCCGAGCACGGTGCCGAGGATGATCGAGCTGACGGTCGTGCCTTCGATCCAGCCGTTCGCGGCGACCAGCCGGTCGGCCGGCAGCAGCTCGGTGAGAATGCCGTACTTGGCCGGCGAGTAGGCTGCCGCGCCGAAGCCGACGATGCCGTACGCGATCAGCGGGTGGGCGCCGAACAGCATGATCAGGCAGCCGATCACCTTGATCGAGTTCGTGATGAACATCACGCGGCCCTTCGGACGCGAATCCGCGAACGCACCGACATACGCCGCCAACACCACATACGACAACACGAAGAACAGCTTCAGCAGCGGTGTCATCCAGTTGGGGGCGTGGAGATCTTTCAGCAGGGCGATGGCGGCGATGAGGAGCGCATTGTCGGCCAGCGACGAAAAAAACTGCGCGGCCATGATGGTGTAAAAACCTTTTTTCATCTGATGCGATGCTTTCGTCGCTGCGGCAGGGCCGCGTAGGCCGCCTGGTATGCGATCGGCTTATTCCGTTCGAAATGGGTTGTGCGCACGGCTTTATAACATGAAAATACGCGAATTCGGACTAGCAAGATTCCCCGATCGTTCCGCAAATTGTCGGCTTCGGTGCTCAAAAGGCGCGGTAAGCTGATGATTCGCAAGCGTCTTTACGTAAATTTCCCATGCCGCGCCCGATCTCCGCCACCATCCACACCGCCGCTCTCGCGAACAATCTCTCCGTCGTCCGCCGCTTTGCCGGCCCGTCCAAGGTCTGGGCGGTCGTCAAGGCCAACGCGTACGGCCACGGTCTCGCCCGCGTGTTTCCGGGCCTGCGCGGCACCGACGGTTTCGGCCTGCTCGACCTCGACGAGGCCGTGAAGCTGCGCGAGCTCGGCTGGGCCGGCCCGATCCTGTTGCTCGAAGGCTTCTTCCGCTCGACCGACATCGACGTGATCGACCGCTACAGCCTGACCACGACGGTCCACAACGACGAGCAGATGCGGATGCTGGAAACGGCGCGGCTGTCGAAGCCCGTCAACGTGCAGCTCAAGATGAACAGCGGGATGAACCGGCTCGGTTACGTGCCGGAGAAATACCGCGCCGCTTGGGAGCGTGCCCGCGCGTGCCCCGGCATCGGCCAGATCACGTTGATGACCCATTTTTCGGACGCGGACAACGAGCGCGGCGTCGCCGAGCAGCTCGCGACGTTCGAGCGCGGCGCGGAAAACATTGCCGGCGCGCGCAGTCTCGCGAATTCGGCGGCCGTGCTGTGGCATCCGGATACGCACTTCGACTGGGTGCGGCCGGGGATCGTGCTGTATGGGGCGTCGCCGTCCGGGCTGTCGTCCGACGTCGCGGACACGGGGCTGAAGCCGGCGATGACGCTCGCGTCGGAGCTGATCGCGGTGCAGACGATCGGAAAGGGGCAGGCGATCGGCTATGGCTCGACGTTCTCCGCGCAGGCGCCGATGCGCATCGGCGTCGTCGCGTGCGGCTACGCGGACGGCTATCCGCGCGTGGCGCCCGAAGGCACGCCGGTCATCGTCGACGGCATCCGCACGCGGATCGTCGGCCGCGTGTCGATGGACATGATCACCGTCGACCTGACGCCGTGCCCGCAGGCCGGCGTCGGCGCGCGCGTCGAGCTGTGGGGCAATGCGCTGCCGATCGACGACGTCGCGCGCCATTGCGGGACGATCGGCTACGAGCTGATGTGCGCGGTCGCTGCCCGCGTGCCGGTGCGAGCGGAATAAGGGCGTCGCGCGTGGCCAAACAGAAAACCGTATACGTCTGCAGCGAGTGCGGCGGACAGACCCCGAAATGGCAGGGCCAGTGCCCGTCGTGCCAGGCGTGGAACACCCTCGTCGAATCGGTTGCCGAGTCGCCGGCCGCCCATCGTTTCCAGTCGCTCGCGAAGCGCGCGCCGGTGCAGCGCCTCGTCGACATCGAGGCCGCCGACGTACCGCGCTTCTCGACCGGCATCGGCGAATTCGATCGCGTGCTGGGCGGCGGGCTGGTGCCGGGCGGCGTCGTGCTGATCGGCGGCGATCCGGGCATCGGCAAGTCGACGTTGCTGCTGCAGTCGCTCGCGGATATCGCGAGCGAGCGGCGCGCGCTCTATATCAGCGGCGAGGAATCGGCCGCGCAGATCGCGTTGCGCGCGCAACGGCTCGCGCTGCTCGACGGCGGCGCGCCGGCGGCCGAACTGAAGCTGCTCGCCGAGATCCAGCTCGAGAAGATCCAGGCCGCGATCGATGCGGAGCGGCCGGACGTGGCCGTGATCGACTCGATCCAGACCGTCTATTCCGAGGCGCTCACGTCGGCGCCCGGTTCGGTCGCGCAGGTGCGCGAATGCGCGGCGCAGCTCACGCGCATCGCGAAACAGTCGGGCACCGCGATCATCATGGTCGGGCACGTGACGAAGGAGGGCAACCTTGCCGGCCCGCGCGTGCTCGAGCACATCGTCGACACGGTACTGTACTTCGAGGGCGACACGCATTCGTCGTTCCGGCTCGTGCGTGCGTTCAAGAACCGTTTCGGCGCGGTCAACGAGCTCGGCGTGTTCGCGATGACCGAGCGCGGGCTGCGCGGCGTAGCCAACCCGTCCGCGCTGTTCCTGTCGCAGCACGAGCAGGTCGTGCCCGGCTCGTGCGTGCTCGTCACGCAGGAAGGCACGCGCCCGTTGCTCGTCGAGATCCAGGCGCTCGTCGATACGGCGCACGTGCCGAACCCGCGCCGGCTCGCGGTCGGCCTCGAGCAGAACCGGCTCGCGATGCTGCTCGCGGTGCTGCACCGGCACGCGGGCATCGCGGCCTTCGATCAGGACGTGTTCCTCAACGCGGTGGGCGGCGTGAAGATCACCGAGCCGGCCGCCGACCTCGCGGTGCTGCTCGCGATTCACTCGTCGATGCGCAACAAGGCGCTGCCGAAAGGGCTGATCGTGTTCGGCGAGGTGGGTCTGGCGGGCGAGATCCGGCCGTCCCCGCGCGGGCAGGAGCGGCTGCGCGAAGCGGCGAAGCTCGGCTTCACGTCCGCGCTGATTCCGAAGGCGAATGCGCCGAAGCAGCCGATCGAAGGGCTGAACGTGATGGCCGTCGAGCGGCTCGAGCAGGCGATCGACCGCGTGCGCGATCTTGAATGAGCGGCCCGGCCCGTGCACGGGCCGTATCGAGCCGGGCGATCTGTCGCGTAATTCGCTGTAAAGAATATGTAGGCTGATGTAACCCGCCGGACATCGCTTTTCCCTATCCTTGGCCGGATTGTCGAACCGCGCAATGCGAAGGGAACCTATGTTGAAATCGTATGGGGAAGCGCCTGGCGGACGCCTTTACAACCTGCGCGGCTGCCGCGTGTCGGAGCCGATCCGCCAGCCGTGGGGCGGCGGATGCCGGATCGTCGAATGGATCGACGAAGAAGGGCGGCTGGCGCGTAAGGTCGTGTCCGAGGACGTGACGGAAGCGGAAGTCGCCGCGGCGATCCGCCGGCCGATCAAAGGGCGCCGGCACCTGATGGGCGACGACGAGCAGATGCCGCGCGACACGCTGCCGCGCCGCTGAGCGGATGGTGCGGCGGGCATAAGGGCCGGCCGCCGCAGCCGCGTCGAACGCAGCCGTGACAAAGAGGCCGGGCCAGCGCGCCCGGCCTCGTCGTTTCCGGGGGCGGGGCGCGGCCAGGCGGGTTCGTGGGGCGTCGACACCCGACCGCCGCGGCGCACCCGCCGCCGATGAAGCGATCGGCTACGGCGCCCGGGCCGCGTTCAGCCGATCTGCTCGAGTTCTTCCTGCACGGCGAGCCAGTCGGCCTCGACCGTCTCGAGCCGAGTCGTGACTTCGCCGAGCTTGCGGATCGCGTCGGTCAGCTCCGTCTTGCGCGCGGCCTCGTAGCTCGCCGGATCGGCGACGAACGCGTCGAGGCGCGCTTTCTCCGCGTGCAGCGTTTCCATTTCCTTTTCGAGCTTCGTGATGCGGTTCTGCAGCGGCTTTTTCAGTTGCGACAGCCGCTGGCGTTCCTCGGCGGCCAGGCGTTTCTGATCCTTGCGGTTGATGCCCGGATCGGCGCCTGCGGCTGCCGCGCTGTCGGCCTTCGCGGCCGCGCGTTGCTCGGCCGCATGCTGCAGCAGCCAGTCGCGGTAGTCGTCGAGGTCGCCGTCGAACGGCTGCAGCCGGTGCTTCGCGACCAGCATGAACTGGTCGGTCGTCGCGCGCAGCAGGTGGCGATCGTGCGACACGAGGATCAGCGTGCCTTCGAATTGCGCGAGCGCCATCGTCAGCGCGTGGCGCGTTTCGAGGTCGAGGTGGTTCGTCGGTTCGTCGAGCAGCAGCAGGTTCGGCTTTTGCCAGATGATCAGCGCCAGCGCGAGGCGGGCTTTCTCGCCGCCCGAGAACGGCCCGACCGGGCTGGTCGCCATGTCGCCCGAGAAATTGAAGCCGCCGAGGAAGTCGCGCAATTCCTGTTCGCGCGTGTCGGGTGCGAGCCGCGCCAGGTGCGCGAGCGGCGAATCGTCCTCGCGCAGCGTTTCGAGCTGGTGCTGCGCGAAATAGCCGATCGTCAGCCCCTTGCCGTCGCGCACGTGCCCCGACAGCGGCGCGAGCGTGCCGGCCAGCGTCTTGATCAGCGTCGACTTGCCTTGGCCGTTCGCACCGAGCAGGCCGATGCGCTGGCCGTTCTGGATCGACAGCGCGACGCGCTCGACGATCGGGATGTCCGTTCCGTCGTCGGCGTGGTAGCCGCAGCGGACGTCCTCCATCACCATCATCGGGTTCGGCGCGGCGTCGGGCGTGCGGAATTCGAACGTGAACGGCGACGCGATGTGCGCGGGCGCGATCAGCTCCATCTTCTCGAGCGCCTTCATCCGGCTTTGCGCCTGCTTGGCCTTGGTCGCCTTGGCCTTGAAGCGGTCGACGAAGCTCTGCAGGTGCTCGATCGTCTTCTGCTGCTTTTCGTAGGCGCTTTGCTGCAGCGCCAGTTGCTGCGCGCGCAGCACCTCGAACTGCGAGTAGTTGCCGCCGTAGCGCTTCACCTGGCGATTTTCCAGATGCAGCGTGACGTTGCAGATCGAATCGAGGAACTCGCGATCGTGCGAGATCACGACGAGCGTGCCGGCGTAGCGGTGCAGCCAGTCTTCGAGCCAGACGATCGCGTCGAGGTCGAGGTGGTTCGTCGGTTCGTCGAGCAGCAGCAGGTCGGAGCGGCACATCAGCGCCTGCGCGAGGTTCAGGCGCATGCGCCAGCCGCCGGAGAAGCTCGCGACGGATTCGCGCGTTTGCGCGAGCGTGAAGCCGAGGCCGAGCAGCAGCGCTTCGGCGCGGGCCGGCGCGGTGTAGCCGTCGGCATCGGCGAACGCCGCGTGCGCGTCGGCTTCGGCCGCGCCGTCATGCGCGGCCGAAGCGGCGGCGATGCGCGCCTCGATCTCGCGCAGCGCGGTGTCGCCGTCGAGCGTGTAGTCGAGCGCCGAGCGGTCGACCGCGGGCGTTTCCTGCGACACGTGGGCGATCCGCCACGACGGCGGCATCGAGAAATCGCCTCCGTCGGAATGCAGCTCGCCGCGCAGGACGGAAAACAGCGTCGACTTGCCGGCGCCGTTCGCGCCGATCAGGCCGGCTTTCTCGCCGGGATTGAGCACGAACGAGGCCGACTCGAACAGCGGCTTGGTGCCGCGCGCAAGGCTGAACTGATTGAAACGGATCACGGCGGAAATGGCTGGCCAAAACCGCTATTCTAGACTGCGCGCCGCGTGCGTCGGGCATCGGCCGATCGGCGGATGCCGCAACGGCGCAATTTCGCCTAGACTCCACGTCGATCCGGTTTCGTAAAAGGAGTGCCCGATGTCCACCCTGTATTCGTTCAGCGCGGAGACGCTCGCCGGTGCGCCGGTATCGCTCGACGTGTATCGCGGCAAGGTGCTGCTGATCGTCAATACCGCGAGCGAGTGCGGTTTCACGCCGCAGTACGCTGGCCTGCAGAAGCTGTACGACCAGTACGCGGCGCGCGGCTTCTTCGTGCTCGGCTTCCCGTGCAACCAGTTCGGCAGGCAGGAGCCGGGCGACGCCGCGCAGATCGGTGCGTTCTGCGAGCGCAACTACGGCGTCACGTTCCCGATGTTCGCGAAGATCGACGTGAAGGGCGACCATGCGCATCCGCTGTATCGCTACCTGACCGACGAGGCGCCCGGCATTCTCGGCCTCAAGGCGATCAAGTGGAATTTCACGAAATTCCTGATCGACCGCGAAGGGCGCATCGTCAAGCGCTATGCGCCGTCCACCAAGCCCGAAGAAATCGCCGCGGACATCGACAAGCTGCTTTGACGGTGACGCGCGGCATGCGCCGCGACCGTTACAGGATCGGCGCGAACAGCCGCGCGACGTGCATCGCGATGCGCCGCCAGGCGGGCGACCGACGGTATTCGTCCGCATCGACCTCGTATGCCTGCGCGAAGTCGGCATCGAGCATCGTTTCCACCTCGTCGGCGAACGCGCGATCGACGGTCATGACCATGACCTCGAAATTGAGGCGGAACGAGCGGTTGTCGAGATTCGCGCTGCCGACCGCCGCCGCGATGCGGTCGATCAGCACGACCTTCTGGTGCAGGAAGCCGGGCCGGTAGCGGAACACTTTCACGCCCGCATCGACCAGCTCGCGTGCGTAAAGCTTCGACGCCTCGAACACGACGTAGTGATCGCGCCGGCTCGGGATCAGGATACGCACGTCGACGCCACGCATCACGGCGAGCTTCAGCGCGCAGACCACGGCTTCGTCGGGAACGAGGTACGGCGTGGTGATCCAGACCCGTTCGCGGGCGGCATTGATCGATTCGACGAAGAACAGCGAGCCGGTTTCCTGCTTGTCGGCCGGCCCCATCGGCACCGCGAGGCAATGCATGCCGTCGCCAGGCTGCGCGGGCGGCGGCAGCGCGATGGGCGGCAGCTTCTGCGTCGCCCAGTGCCAGTCTTCGGCGAACACGTATTGAATACTCGCCACCACGGGCCCGCGGATCTCGATGTGGGTGTCGCGCCACGGCGACAGCCGCGAATTCGCGCCGAGATATTCGACGCCGACGTTGTGGCCGCCGACGAACGCGCGATTGCCGTCGACGACGACGATCTTGCGGTGGTTGCGGAAGTTCAGCTGGAAGCGGTTGACGAATTTCCGGTTGGTCGCGAACGGATGGACTTCGACGCCGCCCCGGCGCAACGCGTCGACGTAGCGGTGCGGCAGGTCGAAGCTGCCGATGCTGTCGTACAGCACGCAGCAGCGCACGCCGGCCGCCGCACGCGCGAGCAGCGAGTCGCGCAGCATCCGGCCGAGCGCGTCGTCGCGCACGATGAAGAACTGGACGAGCACGTAGTCGCGCGCGGCGTCGATCGCCGCCAGGATGGCCGAGAACGTCGCGTCGCCGTTGACGAGCGTGCGCACCGAATTGCCGCCGAGGAACGGCATGCCGCCGAGCCGCGTGAGCGCGAGCACGGCGGCCTGTCCCAGCGCGTCCGCGGCCGGCCCGTCGGTCGCGTCGGCGGTGCGCCACGGCGAGCGAGGCGTGTGCGTGCGCAACATTTCCAGCTCGTGGCGCCGGGCGTCGACGTAGCCGGAGAATTTGCTGCGGCCGAGGAACAGGTACGGAACGAGCGTCAGGTACGGCATGGCCGTGAGCGAGACGGCCCACGCGATCGCGCCTTGCGACGTGCGCGTGTTCATGATTGCGTGGCACGCCGCGACGATCCCGAGCACGTGGATGATCAGGATCAGGGTGCCGAGATGTAGCCAGTCGAGGGTCATGAGTGCGTAAAGAACTGCCGAGGGACTGCCGGGAGAGCTCCCGAAGGGATTCCGCAGGTCGTGCGGCCGGGCGGCCGCCTACGCGCATCTTACCCAACCGTGCGGCGCAACGGTGCGCCGCACGGCGGATGGCCCGCACACGCTCAGGCCTTGCGCGGCAGGTCCGATGCCTGGATCAGGAACACCGCGTCGTCGCCCGCGCTGGTGGGCAGCCACGTGAGCTCGAGGCCGCCGAACGCCGCTTCGACGTTCTCGCGTTCGTTGCCGATCTCGACGACGAGCACGCCGTCGTCATGCAGCCAGCGGTGCGCGTCGGCGACGATGCGCCGCACGATGTCCATCCCGTCGTCGCCGCCGGCGAGCGCCATTTCCGGCTCGTGCCGGTATTCGGGCGGCAGCGCGGCCATCGACGTGGCATTGACGTACGGCGGGTTCGTCAGGATCACGTCGTAGCGCGAGTCGGGATCGGTGCGGAACGCGGGCAGCGGGGCGTAGAGATCGCCACGGTGCAGCCCGATGCGATCTTCGAGGCCGTAGTCGCGCACGTTGATTGCCGCGACTTCGAGCGCCTTGTCCGACAGGTCGACCGCGTCGATCTCCGCGTTCGGGAACGCGCTCGCCGCGAGGATCGCGAGGCAGCCGGAGCCGGTGCACAGTTCGAGCACCGCGCCAACCTGCTCGGGATCGGCGACATACGGCTGCAGCCCGTCGTCGAGCAGTTCGCCGATGAACGAGCGCGGCACGATCACGCGTTCGTCGACGTAGAAGCGGTGGCCGTGCATCCACGCTTCATGCGTGAGGTACGCGGCCGGCACGCGATCGGTCGCGCGTCGTTCGATCACCGCGAGCACGGCCGCGATTTCGTCGGGCAAGAGGCGCGCGTCGAGGAACGGTTCGAGCGTGTCGAGCGGCAGGTCGAGCGTATGCAGCACGAGGTAGGCCGCTTCGTCGTACGCGTTGTCGGAACCGTGGCCGAACGCGAGCTTCGCTTTCGAGAAGCGCGTGACCGCGTAGCGCAGCAGGTCGCGGACCGTGGCAAAAGGTGTCGTCATGCGAGGCTCCGTCAGGCGATCAGTTGTTCGAGCACGCGTCGGTACACGTTCTTAAGCGGGTCGACGAAGCGCAGCTCGATGTGCTCGTCGATCTTGTGGATGCTGCCGTTCGGCGGGCCGAACTCGATCACCTGCGGGCAGATGCGCGCGATGAAGCGGCCGTCCGACGTGCCGCCCGTCGTCGACAGCTCGGTCGTGATGCCGGTCTCGGCGCGGATCGCGTTTTCCAGCGCGCCCGACAGTTCGCCGCGCGGGGTGAGGAACGGCAGGCCGCTCACCGACCACTTCAGCGTGTATTCGAGGCCGTGCTTGTCGAGGATCGCATGCACGCGGGCCTGCAGGCCCTCGACCGTGCTCGCGGTCGAGAAGCGGAAGTTGAACAGCAGGTCGGCGTGGCCGGGGATCACGTTGGTCGCGCCGGTGCCGGCGTGCAGGTTCGACACCTGCCAGGTGGTCGGCGGGAAGTATTCGTTGCCGGCGTCCCACTGCTCGGCGGCGAGCTCGGCGAGCGCCGGCGCGAGCAGGTGGATCGGGTTCTTCGCGAGGTGCGGATACGCGATGTGGCCCTGCACGCCCTTGACGACCAGTTCGCCGGACATCGAGCCGCGGCGGCCGTTCTTGACGACGTCGCCGAGCTCGGCGGTCGACGTCGGTTCGCCGACGATGCAGTAGTCGAGCCGCTCGCCGCGTGCCTGCAGCAGCTCGACGACCTTCACGGTGCCGTCGGTGGCCGGGCCTTCCTCGTCGCTCGTGATCAGGAACGCGATCGCGCCGCGGTGGCCTGGATGGGCCGCGACGAATTCCTCGGACGCGACGACGAACGCCGCGAGCGACGTCTTCATGTCGGCCGCGCCGCGGCCGTACAGCTTGCCGTCGCGATGGGCGGGGATGAACGGCGGCGAGGTCCACTGTTCGAGCGGGCCGGTCGGCACGACGTCGGTGTGGCCCGCGAACACGAGCAGCTTGCCGTCACGGCCGTCGGTGCCGCGCTTGACGGCCCACAGGTTGGTCACGCCGTGCGACGCGATGGTCTCGCATTCGAAGCCGAGCGCGGCGAGGCGCTCGGTCATGATCTGCTGGCAGTGCTGGTCGTCGGGCGTCACGGACGCGCGGGCGATCAGCTGTTCGGTAAGGGCTAGGGTGGCGGACATGGTTCGGACCACTTTCGATAAAAAATGCCGGCGCGGTGGCCGGCAGCGACAGGGCGTCGGGCCAGCGCAAGCCCGTTATTAGCGTGAACAGGCCCGCCCGCAGGCGCGGCGCGGGCGGCCCTATGCGGCAAACAGCGCCGCATATTGGTCGGCCGCGAAGCCGAGCGACTTCACGCGGCCGTTGACGACGAGCACGGGGCGCTTGATGACCGACGGCTTGTGGATCATCAGCGCGACCGCGCCGGTCTTCGTTTCGGCGGCCGCCTTCATCGCGTCGTCCAGGCCGCGCCACGTCGTGCCGCGCTTGTTCACGAGCGCGTCGAGCGACACGTCCTTCAGCCAGTCTTCGATCAGCGGCGCGCTGACGCCGAGCTTCTTGAAATCGTGGAATTCGAATTCGACGCCGTGATCGTCGAGCCACACGCGGGCCTTCTTCACGGTGTCGCAGTTCGGAATGCCGTAGACGACCACGGTGTGCGGCTTCGCCATCAGTCGCCTCGCAGCAGCTCGTTCAGGCCGACCTTCGCACGCGTCTTCGCGTCGACCTTCTTGACGATCACCGCGCAGTACAGGCTGTGCGAGCCGTCCTTCGACGGCAGGTTGCCGGCGACGACGACCGAGCCGGCCGGGATGCGGCCGTAGCTGACCTCGCCCGTCTCGCGATCGTAGATCTTCGTGCTCTGGCCGAGGTACACGCCCATCGAGATCACCGAGTTTTCCTCGACGATCACGCCTTCGACGACTTCCGAGCGCGCGCCGATGAAGCAGTTGTCCTCGATGATGACCGGGTTCGCCTGCAGCGGCTCGAGCACGCCGCCGATGCCGACGCCGCCCGACAGGTGCACGTTCTTGCCGATCTGCGCGCACGAACCGACCGTCGCCCACGTGTCGACCATCGTGCCTTCGTCGACGTACGCGCCGATGTTGGTGTACGACGGCATCAGCACGACGTTCCTCGCGATGAAGGAGCCGCGGCGCGCGATGGCCGGCGGCACGACGCGGAAGCCGCCCGCGGCGAAATCCTCGGCCGTGTAGTTCGCGAACTTCGACGGCACCTTGTCGTAGAACTGCGAGTAGCCGCCGGCCGGCATCGGCGCGTTGTCCTCCAGGCGGAACGACAGCAGCACGGCCTTCTTCAGCCACTGGTGGACCGTCCAGTTGCCGTCGATTTTCTCGGCGACGCGCAGCGTGCCCTTGTCGAGTTGCTCGATCGCGTGAGCGACGGCCTCGCGGACGTCGGCGGGCGCGGCCTTCGGCGACAGCTCGGCGCGGTTTTCCCAGGCGGTATCGATGATTTGCTGAAGTTGTTGCGACATGTTCGTTTTCGCAGGAGATGGATGGAATTGATCGGGATGGACGTCTTACCGCGCGAGAGCCCGGCAGAAATCGACGATGCGTTGCGCGCCCTCGACGCATTCGGGGGTGCCCGCGACGAGCGCGATCCGGATGAAATCGCGGCCCGGGTTCGCGCCGTGCGCATCGCGCGCGAGGTACGAGCCGGGCAGAACCGTCACATTATAGTCGGCGTACAGGCGGCGGGCGAACTCGGTGTCCGACAGGCCGGTGCGCGACACGTTGGCCCACAGGTAGAACGCGGCGTCGGGCAGTTTCACGTCGATCACGTCGGCGAGCATCGGCGTGACCGTATCGAACTTCTGCCGGTACAGCGCGCGGTTCTCGCGCACGTGCGCCTCGTCGTTCCACGCGGCGATGCTCGCGTGCTGCCACACCGGCGACAGCGCGGCGCCGTGGTACGTGCGGTACAGCAGGAATTTCCTGAGCAGCGCGGCGTCGCCGGCGACGAAGCCCGAGCGCATGCCCGGCACGTTCGAGCGCTTCGACAGGCTCGAGAGCATCACGAGGCGCTCGAAGCCGCGGCCGAGGCGGTGCGCGGCCTCGAGGCCGCCGAGCGGGGGCGCGGCTTCGTCGAAATAGATTTCCGAATAGCACTCGTCGGACGCGATCACGAAACCGTGGCGGTCGGACAGCGCGAACAGCTCGCGCCAGTCGTCGAGCGTCAGCACGGCGCCTGTCGGGTTGCCCGGCGAGCACACGTACAGCAGCTGCGTGCGCGCCCACACGTCGTCGGGCACGGCCGCGTAGTCGCACGCGAAGTTGCGGGCCGGGTCGCTGTTCGCGAAATAGGGTTCGGCACCGGCCAGGAGCGCCGCGCCTTCGTAAATTTGATAGAAAGGATTCGGACAGAGTACGATCGCCTTCTTGCCGTCCGCGGTCAGGCGCGCGTCGATCACGGTCTGCGCGAGCGAGAAGAGCGCCTCGCGCGAGCCCGACACCGGCAGCACCTGCGTGGCCGGATCGACGGCCGGCAGCCCGTAGCGGCGCTCGAGCCAGCGTGCGATCGACGTGCGCAGCGCGTCCGAGCCGGCGGTGGCCGGATACGACGCGAGGCCGTCGAGCGCGGCCACCACGGCGTCGCGAATCAGCGCCGGCGTCGCGTGTTTGGGCTCGCCGATGCCGAAGCTGATCGGTTTCAGGTCGCCGGAAGGCGTCACGTCCTTGAACAGGGCGCGCAGCTTTTCGAAGGGATAGGGCTGGAGCGAGTCGAGTCGAGGGTTCACGGGCGAAGCGGCCATCGCGGCCGGTTGGAGCGAAAGAAGCGGCGGGCGCGCCGCGCGGCTGCGAACGGCGCCTCGGGCGCGCGGGTCGCAGCGGATGATTATAGCGTGACGGAATGCGGTCACGGCCTGCCGGCGCGGCGGCCGGGGCCGCTCGAATAAAGGGTATCGAACCAATTGACGTCCTCGTCCGCCTAAAGGCGGAGGATTCCCACACCTGGCGATGCACGTCCGCATCGGAGAATGTTCAGCGCAGCGTTGATATCACGATCATGTTCGACACCACAGTCACTGCAGGTCCACTCTCTTATTCGCAGTCCCGCGATACCTTTCGGCCGCGTCGTGCTGTCTTGCGACCCGCACGACGAACAGGACTGGGTCGAACCGCTTTCGTCGACTTCCTCGAACGTGGCCCCGTGCGCGATCGCTTTGTAGCGGAGCTTGTTTCGGAAGGACGACCAGGATGCGTCGTAGACGCTCTTCGCCATCCTGGTTCTGGCAAGTTTGACGGCAGATACGTCGCCGACAGCGATGTAATCGAAACGCCGCACCAGATCGAGCGCGAGCTTATGCTGGAAATCGGCACGGGCATTCGCGACCTTGGCGTGCAACTTCGCGATATGACGCTTGTGCTTTCGCGCCCGTTGCGCTTTCGCCAGCTTTTCCGCCGCCCGTCGACCGAACTGTTCATTGGGCAGCTTCTCGCCGGTCGAAAGTGTGGCGAAGTCTTTCAGACCGAGATCGATGCCGACGCCGGAACGGATCGGGCGGGCCTGCACATCGGGCATCTCGATCACGATGTTCAGGAACCAGTTGCCGCGCGCATCCTGCGCAAAGTTGGTCCCGTCCTTGATCTTGCCTTCGGGAAGCGGTCGGCTGTTGAACACGCGAAACGTGTTGCCGGCGAAACGGAACGCGTCACCCTCGCGCTTCAGGTCACGGCCCTTCAGCGGCACCCAGCCCAGCGATTTCCTGCCGCGATAGCGCAGGTAGGGCCGTCGGTGCTGACTGCGCGACTTCGCATATTGCTCGCACGTCGCGTTGATCGTGCCGGAGTGGATGCCGAGTTCCTTGCTGCTCCCCGTCGTCAGCACGTTCAGATCGAACCCCGTCGGCCACTTCTTGCTCCACTTGAGCGCGTGCTTCTGCGTGTCATTGCAGAAGTTCCAGACGTAGTTCACCGCGCGGCTCTGCTTGTTAAGCAGTCCGTTGAGCGATTTCACCCGGTAGCGGTAGACAAGGATCATGCCGGTGATCCTAACCTGTGGGAAAAGCTGCCTGTCAACAGCACGCCTTTCCTTCCCGCCATCAATGGCGGGGTTTCTCGGAGCAAATTCTGATGAACAACGCGGTACGCGGCAGCCTGCCGACGCTGGCCATCCTGATCGGCGCGTCGGTATGGGGCCTGATCTGGTATCCGCTGCGGATCCTCGCGTCGCTCGGCGTGACGGGCACGCTGGCCAGCGCGCTGACGAGCCTCGTCGCATTCCTGTTCGTGATCGTCGCGCGGCGCCGCACGATCGCGACGCTGCGCTGGCACTGGGTGCTGCCGGGCATCGCGGTGACGGCCGGCGTGACGAACCTCGGTTTCGTGTGGGGCACGATCCACGGCGAGGTGCTGCGCGTGATGCTGCTGTTCTACCTGACGCCGGCCTGGACCGCGATCTACGCGCACTTCCTGCTGCGCGAGCGGCTGACCTGGGCCGGCGCGGGGCTCGCGGCGCTGTCGATCGGCGGCGCGATGCTGATGCTGTGGTCGCCGGCGCTCGGCTTGCCGCTGCCGGCCAACCCGGCCGAATGGGCGGGCCTCGCGGCCGGCCTGAGCTTCGCGCTGAGCAACGTGCTGGTGATCAAGGCGAGCCGCGAGCTGCCCGACATGCGCGCGGAAATGCGCACCGCGACGCTGTTCGGCGGCGCGGCCGTGTTCGGCGCGATCGCGTCGCTGTTCGAGGGGCTGCCGGCCGCGCCGGCGAGCGGCCAGCTTGGCGTGGCCGCATTGATCATCGCGGCGATCGGCGTGACGATGGCGTCGAACAACCTGCTCGTCCAGTACGGCCTCGCGCGTGTGCCGGCGAACCGTGCATCGATCATCATGCTGTTCGAGATCGTGATCACCGCGCTGTCCGCGTGGGTGTTCGCGAACGAGCTGCCGAGCGCGCGCGAGTGGGCGGGCGGCGGGTGCATCGTGCTGGCGACGCTGCTGTCGAGCCGGGTCCATCGCGCCGCGCCGGCGCCGGACAAACCCGGCGACGGTCGGGACGGCGCACGCGCGATGGTATGATGGAAGTCGTTTGCGGGGCCCAACGCTGGATGCGCGCGGCCCCGTTTTTGAATTCCGGGGCGCGTGGCGCGCAGGGGCTCTCCGGCCCCGCGCCGTGCGGCCCCGTCCGTCTCACACCTTCTTCACATCCGATACCGCCGTGCGTCTGAGCTCGATCAAACTCGCTGGCTTCAAATCCTTCGTCGATCCCACGCATTTCCAGGTTCCGGGCCAGCTCGTCGGCGTGGTCGGCCCGAACGGATGCGGCAAGTCCAACATCATCGATGCCGTGCGCTGGGTGCTCGGCGAGTCGCGCGCGTCCGAGCTGCGCGGCGAATCGATGCAGGACGTGATCTTCAACGGTTCGACCGCCCGCAAGCCCGGCAGCCGGGCCAGCGTCGAACTGATCTTCGACAACTCCGACGGCCGTGCGGCCGGGCAGTGGGGCCAGTACGGCGAAATCGCCGTCAAGCGCGTGCTGACGCGCGACGGCACGTCGAGCTACTACATCAACAACCTGCCGGCGCGCCGCCGCGACATCCAGGACATCTTCCTCGGCACGGGCCTCGGGCCGCGCGCGTACGCGATCATCGGGCAGGGCATGATCGCGCGGATCATCGAGGCGAAGCCCGAAGAGCTGCGCGTGTTCCTCGAGGAAGCCGCCGGCGTGTCGAAGTACAAGGAACGCCGCCGCGAAACCGAGAACCGTCTGCACGACACGCGCGAGAACCTGACGCGCGTCGAGGACATCGTCCGCGAACTCGGCGCGAACCTCGAAAAGCTCGAGGCGCAGGCGGTGGTCGCGACCAAGTACAAGGAGCTCGTCGCCGACGGCGAGGAGAAGCAGCGCCTCTTGTGGCTGCTGCGCAAGAACGAGGCCGCGGGCGAGCAGCAGAAGCAGCAGCGTGCGATCGAACAGGCGCAGATCGACCTCGAGGCGCAGACGGCCAAGCTGCGCGAAGTCGAGGCGCAGCTCGAGACGCTGCGCGTCGCGCACTACTCGGCGAGCGACGCGATGCAGGGCGCGCAGGGCGCGCTCTACGAGGCGAACGCCGAGGTGAGCCGCCTCGAAGCGGAAATCAAGTTCATCGTCGAATCGCGCAATCGCGTGCAGGCGCAGATCGCCGCGCTGAACGCGCAGCGCGAGCAGTGGCGCGCGCAGGCCGAGAAGTCGCAGGACGAGCTCGAGGAAGCCGAAGAGGCGCGCGCGATGGCCGACGAGAAGGCCGCGCTCGCCGAAGACAACGCGGCCGCGAAGCACGATGCGCTGCCGGCGCTCGAAGCGAAGTGGCGCGACGCGCAGGCGCAGCTCAACGACGAGCGCGCGCGGATCGCGCAGACCGAGCAGTCGCTGAAGCTCGAAGCCGCGCACCAGCGCAACGCCGACCAGCAGCTCCAGCAGCTTCAGCAGCGCCACGAGCGCCTGAAGAGCGAAGCGGGCGGGCTCGACGCGCCGGACGAGACGCAGCTCGAAGAGCTGCGTATGCAGTTGGCCGAGCAGGAAGAGATTCTCGCTGAAGCGCAGGCGCGCCTCGCGGACGCGCAGGAAACGGTGCCGCGCCTCGACGGCGAACGTCGTGCCGCGCAGGAGCGCGTGCAGGCCGAAGCCGCGCAGATCCACCAGCTCGAGGCGCGCCTCGCCGCGCTGAAGCAGCTGCAGGAGAACGTGCAGACCGAAGGCAAGGTGCAGCCGTGGCTTGACAAGCACGAGCTCGGCGCGCTGCCGCGGCTGTGGAAGAAGCTGCACGTCGAGGCCGGCTGGGAAGCGGCGCTCGAGGCCGTGCTGCGCGAGCGCCTCGCCGCGCTCGAAGTGTCGAATCTCGACTGGGTGAAGGCATTCGCGGCCGACGCGCCGCCCGCGAAGCTCGCGTTCTACGCGCCGCCCGCGGCCGGCGAGCCGCCCGCCGCGGCGGCCGGGCTGCGGCCGGTGCTGTCGCTCGTGCGCATCGACGACGCCGGTATCCGCGCGGTGCTGAACGACTGGCTCGGCAACGTGTACGTCGCTGACGACGTCGCGCAGGCGCTCGCCACGCGCACGCAGTTGCCGGCAGGCGGCGCGTTCGTCGTCAAGGCCGGCCACATCGTCACGCGCGTCGGCGTGCAGCTGTACGCGGCCGATTCGGAGCAGGCCGGGATGCTGGCCCGCCAGCAGGAAATCGAAAACCTGACACGCCAGGTGCGCGCGCAGGCGCTGCTCGCCGACGAGGCGCGCACGGCGGCCGTGCGGGCGGAAGCCGCGCACACGCAGGCCACGCAGGCGCTCGGCGACGTGCGCGCGCAGGCCGAGCGCGCGACGCAGCGCGTGCATGCGCTGCAGATGGACGTGCTGAAGCTCGCGCAGGCGCACGAGCGTTATACGCAGCGCAGCACGCAGATCCGCGAGGAACTCGAGGAAATCGGCGCGCAGATCGAGGAGCAGCGTGCATTGCGCGCGGAGTCGGAAGCGAATTTCGAGCGCTTCGACGGCGAGCTCGCGGAACTGCAGGCGCGCTTCGAGGACAACCAGCTCGCGTTCGAGTCGCTCGACGAATCGCTGACGCAGGCGCGTCAGGAAGCGCGCGACCTGGAGCGCGGCGCGAACGACGCGCGCTTTGCCGCACGCAACGCGGCGACCCGCATCGACGAACTCAAGCGCACGATCCAGGTCGCGCACGAGCAGAGCGAGCGCGTCGCCGCGTCGCTGGAAGACGCGCGCGCCGAACTCGAGACGATCAACGAGCAGACCGCGCACACGGGCCTGCAGGACGCGCTCGAGATTCGCGCGGTGAAGGAGGAAGCGCTGCAGGCCGCGCGCATCGAGCTCGACGACCTGACCGCGAAGCTGCGCGCGTCGGACGAGCAACGGCTCGTCGCCGAGCGTTCGCTGCAACCGCTGCGCGACCGCATCACCGAGCTGCAGTTGAAGGAGCAGGCCGCGCGCCTGTCCGTCGAGCAGTTCGCCGAGCAGCTCGCGGCCGCCGAGGTCGACGAGGCCGCGCTGGCCGCGAAGCTGACGCCGGATCTCAAGCCGTCGTACCTGCAGGGCGAAGTCACGCGCCTGAACAACGCGATCAACGCGCTCGGGCCGGTGAACATGGCCGCGCTCGACGAGCTGAAGGCCGCGAGCGAACGCAAGGTGTTCCTCGACGCGCAGTCGGCCGACCTGATCGACGCGATCACGACGCTCGAGGACGCGATCCACAAGATCGACCAGGAGACCCGCACGCTGCTGCAGGGCACCTTCGACGAGGTGAACCGTCATTTCAGCGATCTGTTCCCGCGCCTGTTCGGCGGCGGGCAGGCGAAGCTGATCATGACGGGCGACGAGATTCTCGATGCCGGCGTGCAGGTGATGGCGCAGCCGCCGGGCAAGAAGAACGCGACGATTCACCTGCTGTCGGGCGGCGAGAAGGCGCTGACCGCGACCGCGCTGGTGTTCGCGATGTTCCAGTTGAACCCGGCGCCATTCTGTCTGCTCGACGAGGTCGACGCGCCGCTGGACGATGCGAACACCGAGCGTTTCGCGAATCTCGTGCGCGCGATGTCCGACAAGACGCAGTTCCTGTTCATCTCGCACAACAAGATCGCGATGGAAATGGCGCAGCAGCTGATCGGCGTGACGATGCAGGAGCAGGGCGTGTCGCGGATCGTCGCGGTGGACATGGAAACTGCCGCGGGTTTTGCCCAGAATTGACGTTTGACGAAACCGGACCGCGTTCGCGCGGCGCATGGGCGCCCGTTCGCGGTCCCGACGAAAAAGAATTGCTGATGGAGCGTGCATGGACGAGTTGACACTCGGTTTGATCGGCGCGGGCGCCGTCGTGGTGGGCGGCGTCGTGGTCTACAACGCATGGCAGGGCGCGAAAGTGCGGCGCAGGATGCCGCGCCCGATGCCGGAGGAAGCGGCCGAGGCGATGAACCGCCCCGAGCGCGACGAAGAGCCGCCGTTCATCGAGCCGGTGCGTCAGCCGGTGCGTCGCGAGCCCGCGGCGCCGGTCTCCGCGGGTACGGCGGCCACGGCCGAAGCCGCGCGCGTCGAGCCCACCTTCGGTGCGGCCGCGGGCGGCGCCGCGCCGGCCGATACGCCGGCCGACCTGCAGGCCGAGGCGACGGGCGTCGACACGTCGGCCCCACCGACCGAACCGGCCGCGGGCGAGCAGGCCGTGCCCGCCGCCACGCACGAGGCGGCGGCCGAGCCGACCGAACCGGTGTTGCCGGCCGCGACGACGATCTCGTCGGCGCCGCCCGCGATCGTCGATCGCCGGATCGACTGCATCGTGCCGATCCGTCTCACCGGGCCGCTGCCGGGCGACAAGATCCTGCCGGTCGCGCAGCGGCTGCGCCGCGCGGGCAGCAAGCCCGTGCACATCGAAGGCAAGCCGGAAGGCGGCCAATGGGAGCTGCTGCAGAACGGCGTGCGCTACGAAGAGCTGCGCGCGGCCGCGCAGCTCGCGAACCGCGGCGGCGCGCTGAACGAGCTCGAATTCTCCGAATTCGTGACGGGCGTCCAGCAGTTCGCCGACGCGATCGACGGCGCGCCGGAATTCCCGGACATGATGGAAACGGTCGCGATGGCGCGCGAGCTCGACGCGTTTGCCGCGCAGTGCGATGCGCAACTGTCGATCAACGTGATGTCGGACGGCGCGCCGTGGTCCGCGAACTACGTGCAGGCGGTCGCGTCGCAGGACGGGCTGCTGCTGTCGCGCGACGGCACGCGCTTCGTGAAGCTCGACGCGAAACAGAATCCGGTGTTCATGCTGCAGTTCGGCGATACGAACTTCCTGCGCGACGACCTGACGTACAAGGGCGGCAACATGATCACGCTGGTGCTCGACGTGCCGGTGGCCGAAGAGGACATCCTGCCGTTCCGGCTGATGTGCGATTACGCGAAGTCGCTGTCCGAGCGGATCGGCGCGCGCGTCGTCGACGATTCGCGCCGGCCGCTGCCGGAGTCGACGCTGCTCGCGATCGAGCAGCAGTTGATGAAGCTGTACGCGAAGCTCGAGGAAGCCGGCATTCCGGCCGGTTCGCCGGTCACGCGCCGCCTCTTCAGCCAGTAACGCGATCGCGCGGACGGCGGCGCCTGGCGCCGTCGTTCGTCGGCGCGGCGCACACCGCTCGGTGTGCGCCGCAGCATGCCATCGGGCCCGCATTGCGCACCCCGCCGCGGCGTCAAACTGAGATAATCGGACATCCGATTTTTTCAGAACGAATCTGCCGCCAGCATGGCCCGAACCCAAGCCGAACCGCCAGCCAGCCAGCCCGACGCGCGCGCCGCGTGGCTGCGCGACCAACTCGAGCGGGCGAACCACGCCTATTACGTGCTCGATCAGCCGGATCTGCCCGACGCCGAATACGACCGGCTGTTCCGTGAGCTGCAGCAGCTCGAAACCGACCATCCCGAACTCGTGACGCCCGATTCGCCGACGCAGCGCGTCGGCGGCGAAGCGGCCGGCGGCTTCACGCCGGTCGTCCACGATGCGCCGATGCTGTCGCTGAACAACGGCTTCGCCGACGAGGACATCGTCGCGTTCGACAAGCGCGTCGCCGACGCGCTCGCCAAGACGACCGATCTCGCCGGCTCGGTGACGGACCCCGTCGAATACGCGTGCGAACTGAAGTTCGACGGCCTCGCGATTTCGCTGCGCTACGAGCAGGGCGTGTTCGTGCAGGCGGCGACGCGCGGCGACGGGACGACGGGCGAGGACGTGACCCAGAACGTGCGCACGATCCGCTCGATTCCGCTGAAGCTGAAGGGCAAGCACGTGCCGGCCGTGCTCGACGTGCGCGGCGAGGTGCTGATGTTCAAGCGCGATTTCGCGCGCCTGAACGAACGCCAGCGCGCGGCCGAGCAGCGCGAATTCGCAAACCCGCGCAACGCGGCGGCCGGCAGCCTGCGCCAGCTCGACTCGAAGATCACCGCGCAGCGGCCGCTGTCGTTCTTCGCATACGGGATCGGCGTGCTCGACGGGATGCCGATGCCCGACACGCACAGCGCGCTGCTCGACTGGTACGAGTCGCTCGGCCTGCCGGTGAACCGCGAGCGCGCGGTCGTGCACGGCGCCGAAGGCCTGCTCGACTTCTTCCGCAAGGTGGGCGAGAAGCGAGAGTCGCTGCCGTACGACATCGACGGTGTCGTCTACAAGGTCAACCGGCGCGACGAGCAGGAGCGCCTCGGTTTCGTGTCGCGCGCGCCGCGCTTCGCGCTTGCACACAAGTTCCCCGCGCAGGAAGCGCTGACGAAGCTCGTCGCGATCGACGTGCAGGTCGGCCGCACCGGCGCGATCACGCCGGTCGCGCGTCTCGAGCCGGTGTTCGTCGGCGGCGCGACCGTGACCAACGCGACGCTGCACAACGAGGACGAAGTGCGCCGCAAGGACATCCGGATCGGCGACACCGTGATCGTGCGCCGCGCGGGCGACGTGATTCCGGAAGTGGTTGGCGCGCTGCTCGACCGGCGCCCGGCGGATGCGGCCGAATTCGTGATGCCGACCGAATGCCCGGTGTGCGGCTCGAAGATCGAGCGCCTGCCGGACGAGGCGATCGCGCGCTGTACGGGCGGGCTGTTCTGCCCGGCGCAGCGCAAGCAGGCGCTGTGGCATTTCGCGCAGCGCCGCGCGCTCGACATCGACGGCCTCGGCGAGAAGATCATCGACCAGCTCGTCGAGCTGAATCTGGTGCGCACGCCGGCCGACCTGTTCAATCTCGGCTTCGCGACGCTGGCCGAACTCGACCGGTTCGCCGAGAAATCCGCGCAGAATCTGCTCGATTCGCTCGAGAAGGCGAAGCATACGACGCTCGCGCGCTTCATCTACGGGCTCGGCATCCGCCATGTCGGCGAATCGACCGCGAAGGATCTCGCGAAGCATTTCGGTTCGCTGACGCCGATCATGGACGCGTCGATCGAGGAACTGCTCGAAGTCAACGACGTCGGGCCGATCGTCGCCGAGTCGATCCACCAGTTCTTCGCGGAAGAACACAACCGGACCGTGATCGAGCAGTTGCGCGCGCCCGGCAAGGTCACGTGGCCGGAAGGGCCGCCCGCGCCGAAGGCGCCGCAGGGCGTGCTGGCCGGCAAGACGGTCGTGCTGACGGGCACGCTGCCGACTCTCACGCGCGATGCGGCGAAGGAAATGCTCGAAGCGGCGGGCGCCAAGGTGGCCGGTTCGGTGTCGAAGAAGACGGATTACGTGGTCGCGGGCGCCGAAGCCGGCAGCAAGCTCGCGAAGGCCGAGGAACTCGGCATCCCAGTGCTGGACGAAGACGGTCTGCACCAACTCCTGGAGGGCAATACGCCATGATTCGCGAGATCCTGAAGATGGGCGATCCGCGCCTGCTCGAAATCGCCCAACCGGTCGAGCGGTTCGATACCCCCGAGCTGCACGAGATCGTCGCGGACATGTTCGAGACGATGCATCACGCGAACGGCGCTGGGCTGGCCGCGCCGCAGATCGGCATCGGGCTGCAGATCATCATCTTCGGCTTCGGCAACAACAACCGCTATCCGGACGCGCCGCCGGTGCCCGAGACCGTGCTGATCAACCCGAAGATCGAGTACCTGCCGCCGGACATGGAAGAGGGCTGGGAAGGCTGCCTGTCGGTGCCGGGCATGCGCGGCGTCGTCAGCCGCTACGCGAAGGTGCGCTACAGCGGTTACGACCAGTTCGGCCAGAAGATCGATCGCGTCGCCGAAGGATTCCACGCGCGCGTGGTCCAGCACGAATACGATCACCTCATCGGCAAGCTGTATCCGATGCGGATTACCGACTTCACGCGCTTCGGCTTCACCGAGGTGCTGTTCCCGGGGCTCGATCCGGCCGACGACGACTGATCGTCCGCGCTTTGCGCGGAAACGAAAAAGCCCGCGCAAGCGGGCTTCGTCATGGCGGGGCGCACGTCGCGCGTGCCCGAGGTCAGAACGTCTCGTCGGCCGACAGGTAGCGCCATTGGCCCTGCGGCAGCGCGCCGAGCATCACGCGGCCCATCCGCACGCGCTTCAGGCCGATCACGTCGAGGCCGACCAGTTCGCACATGCGGCGGATCTGGCGCTTCTTGCCTTCGCGCAGCACGAAGCGCAACTGTTCGCCGTTCTGCCAGCTCACCATCGCCGGCTTCAGCGGAACGCCATCGAGCTCGAGGCCGTGGCGCAGCTTCGCGAGCGATTCCGCCGGGAAGTGCTGGTCGATGTCGATCAGTCGTTCGCCGAAGCGCACGCGCACCAGGTATTCCTTGTCGATGTCCGACTGTTCGCCGATCAGCTGCTTCGCGATCACGCCGTTCTGCGTCAGCACGAGCAGGCCGGTGGAGTCGATGTCGAGACGGCCGGCCGGCGCAAGCGCATGCAGATGCTGCGGCGAGAAGCGCAGCGGCGAATGATCGCCGCTCCAGCGGTTCGCGCGCGTGATCAGCACGGACGCCGGCTCGTAGCCGTCTTCCGCCTGGCCCGACACGTAGCCGACCGGCTTGTGCAGCAGGATCGTCACCTGCGCGGCCTGCGCGGCGCTCGCCCGCTCGTCGATCTCGATCTTCTGATCGGCGCGCACCTTGGTGCCGAGCGTGTCGATGCGTTCGCCGTCGACGAGCACCCAGCCCTTTTCGATCCATTCGTCGGCTTCGCGGCGCGAGCACATGCCGAGCTCGGACATCCGCTTCGACAGGCGCATCAGGCCCGTTTCGTCGCCGTAGTCGACATCGGCCGCCGCCGCGCGCTTGACGGGTTGCGCGGTCTTCACCGCGCCGAACGAACGGCGCTCGCCGTCGCGCGCGGGGCGGGCCGGGCGATCGCCGAAGCTGCGCTTCGCGCCTTCGCCGGCGGCCTTGTCGCGGTAGGACGGGCGTTTGCCGTCGTCGGTGCCTGCCGTGCGGCGCGGGCGTGCGTCGTCATCACGACGGGGCGGGCGATCGGACGACGTACGGCGCTCGCCATAGCTGCGCTTCGCGCCTTCGCCGGCGGCCTTGTCGCGGTAGGACGGGCGTTTGCTGTCGTCACCGCCCGCTGCACGGCGCGGACGCGTATCGTCGTCGCTGCGGCGCGGCGGGCGATCCGATGACGTATTGCGGTCGCCATAGCTGCGTTTCGCACCTTCGCCGGCAGCCTTGTCGCGATAGGACGGACGCTTGCTGTCGTCACCGCCTGCTGCGCGACGCGGACGGGCGTCGTCATCACGGCGGGGAGGGCGGTCGGAAGACGTGCGACGCTCGCCGAAGCTGCGCTTCGCGCCTTCGCCGGCCGCGTTGTCGCGATAGGACGGGCGCTTGCCTTCGTCGCCACCCGTGCGACGCGGACGTGCGTCGTCATCGCGACGCGGCGGGCGATCCGACGACGTGCGACGCTCGCCGAAGCCGCGCTTCGCGCCTTCGCCGGCCGCGTTGTCACGATAGGACGGACGCTTGCCTTCGTCGGCACCGGCACGGCGCGGCCGCGCATCGTCATCGTTGCGGCGCGGCGGGCGATCCGACGACGTGCGACGCTCGCCGAAGCTGCGCTTCGCACCTTCGCCGGCCGCATTGTCGCGATACGGCGCGCGCGTGCCGCGCTCGGCGCCGCCGTCACGCGGCGCGCGCTTGGCCGGTGCGCGATCCGCGCCGGGGCGTTCGGCGCCGGCGGCGCCGCGCGGCTTGAACGAGCGCTCGCCGGTGGCGGCCGCCGCGGGCGCCTTCTTCGGGCGGGCCGGCTTGTCCGCCGCGGGCGGCGCGGCGGGGCGTACCGCCTTGCGGGCGACGAGGCTGCCGGAGCGGACGGGGGCGCGAGTCGGCGACGCCGGCTTCGGATTCTTGACGGTTAATTTGGTGCGCATAAACGCTGGGATTCATTCAGACTGCGATCGCACGCAGCAATTCGGTTTCGAGCTGGATCTGCAGGCGGTTGTCGGACAGGCCGGCACCCGCGAGCAGGAAGATGTCTTCGACGCGCTCGCCGAGCGTATTGATCCGCGCCGCATGGACGCCGATCCGATGTTCGGCGAGTACGCGCGCGATCGAATAGAGAAGGCCCGGCCGGTCGTTGGCCGACACGGACAGGATGTAGTACTGACCGCGCTCGTCGGCCCGCAGGTCGACGCGCGGCGTGATCGGAAACGTCCGCGACAGCCGCGACAGGCGGCCCTTCGACGGCTCCGGCAGCGATGCGGTTTCCGCCAGCCGCGTCGCGAGCTGCTGCTCGACGAGATTCGCGATGTCGCGGTAGCGCACGTCGCGTTCGGTCTGCGTGACGATGAAGTTGTCGAGCGCATAGCCGTGCCGCGTCGTGCTGACGCGCGCGTCGAGCACCGACAGCCCGTTGCGGTCGAAATACGCGCAGATGCCCGCGAACAGGTCGGGGCGGTCCTTCACGTACACGAGCACCTGCAGCGCGTCGCCGATCGGCGACGGCCGCGCGCGGACGATCGCGGTTTCGGCGTTCACGTGCCGGTACAGCACGCGCGTCTGCCACGCGATGTCGGCCGCGTCGTGACGCAGGAAGAAGCCGACGTCGAGCTGATCCCACAATGCGCGGTGCGCGTCGTCGGGCACGGTTTCCAGGCGCAGCAGCGCGAGCGCCTGCTCCTGCCGTGACTTCAGCTCCGAATGCGCGTCGGGGTTCGCGCCGCCGAGCACCGCGAGCGTGATGCGGTACAGATCCTCGAGCAGCTTGCCCTTCCACGTGTTCCATACCTTCGGGCTCGTGCCGCGGATATCAGCGACGGTCAGCAGGTAGAGCGCGGTGAGGTAGCGTTCGTTGCCGACGACTTCGGCGAAGCGCTTGATGACCTCGGGATCGCTCGTGTCCTGCTTCTGCGCGACCTGGCTCATCGTCAGGTGATGCTGGACGAGCCACACGATCAGCGCCGCGTCGTCGCCGTCGATCCCGTGCTCGCGGCAGAAGCGCCGCGCGTCGGCCATCCCGAGCGTCGAGTGATCGCCGCCGCGGCCCTTCGCGATGTCGTGGAACAGCGCCGCGACGTACAGCACCCACGGCCGCTCGAAGTTGCCGATCAGCTGGCTGCAGAACGGGTATTCGTGCGCATGTTCGGCCACCGCGAAGCGGCGGATGTTGCGCAGCACCATCAGGATGTGCTGATCGACCGTGTACACGTGGTACAGGTCGTGCTGCATCTGGCCGACGATACGGCGGAAATTCAGCAGGTAGCGGCCGAGCACGCTCGTCTGGTTCATCAGCCGGAACGCATGCGTGATGCCTTCGGGCTGCTGCAGGATCTGCATGAACGTGCGGCGGTTCTGCGGATCGCGGCGCCACGCGTTGTTCATGATTTCGCGCGAGTTGTACAGCGCCCGCAGCGTGCGGGCGGACAGGCCTTTCACGCCGCGCGTCGTCTCGTACAGCAGGAACGCTTCGAGGATCGCGTCGGGATGGCGCTCGAACACGCCGTCGTCGACGATCTCGAGCATCCCCTGTTTCTCGACGAAGCGATCGGCCGACAGCACGCGCGTGATGCCGCTCGTCGCGGGGAACAGCTGCGCCTCGATGTTCTGGATCAGGATCGTCGCGAGCTGCGTGACGGCCTTCGCGGCCCAGTAGTAGCGGCGCATCAGTTGCTCGCTCGCGCGCTTGGCCTGCGTCGGCTGGTAGCCGAAGCTCTCGGCGGCCTGCGTCTGCAGGTCGAACACGAGCATGTCCTGGCGGCGCCCGGCGATCACGTGCAGCCGCGCGCGCAGCGTCTTCAGGAAGCCTTCGTTGCGACGCAGCTCGCGTGCTTCGCGGTCGGTGATGAGCCCGCGCGTGTCGAGTTCGCGCCAACTGCTGCCGAAGCCGGCCGCGCGCGCGATCCACAGGATCGTCTGCAGGTCGCGCAGCCCGCCCGGGCTTTCCTTGACGTTCGGCTCGAGGCTGTACGGCGTGTCCTGGAACTTCGCATGGCGCTGGCGCATCTCCAGCACCTTCGCGGTGAAGAACGCGCGGGCGTCGAGCGCTTCGTGGTAGCGCACGGTGAAGCGCTCGAACAGCGTGGTGCTGCCGACGATGCGGCGCGCTTCGAGCAGCGAGGTCTGCACCGTGACGTCCTGCGACGCCTCCTCGATGCACTGCGCGACCGTGCGCACGCTGCTGCCGATCTCGAGGCCGAGATCCCACGCCATCCCGATGAAGCGCTCGATGCGCGCGTCGAGCGCCGCGTCGTGCGCATCGGGCAGCAGCACGAGGATGTCGACGTCGGAATAGGGCGCGAGCTCGCCGCGCCCGTAGCCGCCGACGGCGACGAGCGCGAGCGTCGCGGGCAGCCCGCATTCGTCCCACACGCGCTTCAACGCGTCGTCGGTGAGTTTCGACAGCGCGTGCATCAGCGACGCGACGTTCGCCGCGCGGCGAAAACGCTCGAGCATTTCCGTCTTGGCGGCCTTGAATTCGGCGCGCCGCGACAGCGCTTCGGGCGAGGGGGCAGCGTGAGCGCTCATGGGCAGCCGTTCAGGTGCGAAAGTGGGGCGGGCTGGCGTGACGTCGCTCAGACGGCGGCGGCCGGTTGCGCGAACACGGGGCGCGCCGGCGTGCCGGCCGACACGGTCAGCACTTCGTAGCCGGTTTCGGTGACGAGCACCGTGTGCTCCCACTGCGCGGACAGGCTGCGGTCGCGCGTCTTGACCGTCCACTGGTCGGGCATCGTGCGGATGTCGCGCTTGCCGGCGTTGATCATCGGCTCGATCGTGAAGATCATGCCGGCCTTCAGCTCGACGCCGGTGCCCGGGCGGCCGTAGTGGACGACCTGCGGATCCTCGTGGAACACCGTGCCGATGCCGTGGCCGCAGTATTCGCGCACGACGCTGTAGCCTTGCGCTTCCGCGTGCTTCTGGATCGCGTAGCCGATGTCGCCGAGGTGCGCGCCGGGCTTGACCTGGTCGATGCCGAGCCACATGCATTCGTAGGTGGTCTGCACGAGGCGCTTCGCGAGGATCGACCCCTCGCCGACGATGAACATCCGGCTGGTGTCGCCGAAATAGCCGTTCTTGATCACGGTGATGTCGATGTTCAGCGCATCGCCGTTCTTGAGCACCTTCTCGCCCGGAATGCCGTGGCAGATCACGTCGTTGACCGAAATGCAGGTGGCCTTCGGGTACGGCGGATAGCCGGGCGGCTGGTAGTTCAGCGGCGCGGGGATCGTGCCTTGCTCGTTGAGCATGTACTCGTGGCAGAGGCGGTCGAGTTCGGCGGTCGTGACGCCCGCGACGACGTGCGGCGTGATGAAGTCGAGCACTTCGCTCGCGAGACGGCAGGCGACGCGCATCTGGGCGATATCGTGTTCGTTTTTGAGCGTAATAGCCATCGAGGTATGCCTGCAATGCGGTGAATTGACGGATTATCGCACCTTATGGCGGGCCTCGCAGCCCCTGCGGGCCGCGCGGATGCGGGTTTTCGCGGATTGTCCGGCCCGCTGCCGCACGGCACGCGAAAGTGCCGCGCGACTTGAGAGCGGACAATTCCGCGTGCTATACTCTCTGGCTAAGTCGATATCCAAATGCCGAAATTTCCCCGTCTTGGGGCGGCATCGCGATGAAAGGCTTACGGCACGGGCGTTTTGCACGTGCCGAATCGCAAGCCGGCGCAACCAGGGTGCCGGCCGCGCGGCATCCGCGCCCTTCGGGCGGGTTCGCGCGGCGGTACGGCAGCCGGCTTAAGACCCAACCCTCGTGGAGAATTTACATGGCAGTCACGATGCGCCAAATGCTGGAAGCGGGTGTCCACTTCGGTCACCAGACGCGCTTCTGGAACCCGAAGATGGCTCCGTTCATTTTCGGTCACCGCAACAAGATTCACATCATCAACCTCGAAAAGACGCTGCCGATGTTCACGGACGCACAGAAGTACGTGCGCCAGCTGGCAGCGAACCGCGGCACGATCCTGTTCGTCGGCACGAAGCGCCAGTCGCGTGACACGATCGCCCAGGAAGCGCAGCGTGCGGGCATGCCGTACGTCAACGCACGCTGGCTCGGCGGCATGATGACCAACTTCAAGACGCTGAAGGTGTCGATCAAGCGCCTGAAGGACATGGAAGCGGCTGTCGAGGCAGGCGAGCTCGAGAAGATGAGCAAGAAGGAAGCGCTGCTGTTCGAGCGCGAAATCGCCAAGCTGCAGAAGTCGATCGGCGGCGTGAAGGACATGGGCGGCATTCCGGACGCGATCTTCGTCGTCGACGTCGGCTACCACAAGATCGCCGTCACGGAAGCGAACAAGCTGGGCGTGCCGGTCATCGCCGTGGTCGATACGAACCACTCGCCGGAAGGTGTGGATTACGTGATCCCGGGTAACGACGACTCGAGCAAGGCAGTCGCGCTGTACGCGGAAGGCGTGGCCGACGCGATCCTCGAAGGCCGTGCGAACGCGGTCAACGAAGTGGTCCAGGCTGCACGCGGCGACGACGAGTACGTCGAGGAAAACGCGTAACTGGCCCCGAGCCGGCGCAAAAAGGGGGCTCTCAACAGGCCCCCTTTTTTTAAGCTTGTGCGCCGGACCTGATCGCGTCGAATCGGCGCGGGTCCGGAAACGAATCTCGGCCGTTCGCGTCCAAGCGGGCGGCGTTGTGAATACAGACTCAAGGAGCGAATGATGGCGGCAATTACCGCAAGCATGGTGGCAGAACTGCGCGCAAAGACCGACGCACCGATGATGGAGTGCAAGAAGGCGCTGACGGAAGCCGACGGCGATCTGGCCAAGGCTGAAGAACTGCTGCGCGTCAAGCTCGGCAACAAGGCGAGCAAGGCCGCGTCGCGCGTGACGGCGGAAGGCGTCGTCGCATCGTTCGTCGGCGGCAACGCAGGCGCGCTGGTCGAACTGAACTGCGAAACCGACTTCGTCGCGAAGAACGACGACTTCCTCGCGTTCTCGAAGACGGTGGCGGAACTCGTCGCGACGCAAAACCCGGCCGACGTGGCGGCACTGTCGGCGCTGCCGCTCGACGGCTCGACCGTCGACGCAGTGCGTCTGGCGCTGATCGGCAAGATCGGCGAGAACGTGTCGATCCGCCGTTTCGTCCGTTTCGAAACCGCGAACAAGATCGCCACGTACCTGCACGGCGCGCGTATCGGCGTGATCGTCGAGTACACGGGCGCGGACGAGCAGGTCGGCAAGGACGTCGCGATGCACATCGCGGCGATGAAGCCGGTCGCGCTGTCGTCGGCCGACGTGCCGGCGGAACTGATCGAGACGGAACGCCGCGTGGCCGAGCAGAAGGCCGCGGAATCGGGCAAGCCGGCCGAAATCGTCGCGAAGATGGTCGACGGCAGCGTCCAGAAGTACCTGAAGGAAGTGTCGCTGCTGAACCAGACGTTCGTGAAGAACGACAAGCAGACGATCGAGCAGATGCTGAAGGCAGCGAATGCCGCGGTGCAGAAGTTCGCGCTGTTCGTCGTCGGCGAAGGCATCGAGAAGCGCCAGGACGACTTCGCCGCCGAAGTGGCCGCGCAAGTCGCCGCAGCAAAGCAGCAGTAAGCAGTCAGGCAGTAACCGCGGCGGGCGTCCGCTCCGCCGCGGCCGGCGGCGCCGCCGGGCCGGCCGGGTACCCCGGCCCGGTCGTCGGCGCTTGCCCGAATCAGTATTTCGCCCCTACAGTTCGTGGTTGTCATCCTCTCGTCGCTCGGAAGCCCCTATGTCCAATGCCTATAAACGCGTCCTCCTCAAACTCTCCGGCGAAGCGCTGATGGGCGACGACGCCTTCGGCATCAATCGCGCGACGATCGAGCGGATGGTGGCGGATATCGCAGAAGTCGTGCGCCTCGGCACGCAGCTCGCGGTCGTGATCGGTGGCGGTAATATTTTCCGCGGCGTCGCGGGCGGCGCGGCCGGCATGGACCGCGCGACGGCCGACTACATGGGGATGCTGGCGACGATGATGAACGCGCTGGCGCTGCAGGACGCGATGCGCCACGCGGGCATCGAGGCGCGCGTGCAGTCGGCGCTGCGGATGGACCAGGTCGTCGAGCCGTACATCCGGCCCCGCGCGATCCGTCAGCTCGAGGAAGGCCGCGTCGTGATCTTCGCGGCCGGCACCGGCAACCCGTTCTTCACGACGGATACCGCGGCCGCGCTGCGCGGCTCGGAAGTGGGCGCCGAAGTCGTGCTGAAGGCGACCAAGGTCGATGGCGTATATTCTGCCGATCCGAAGAAGGATCCGTCGGCTACGCGCTATACGACGATCAGCTTCGACGAGGCGATCAGCCGCAACCTGCAGGTGATGGACGCGACGGCGTTTGCGCTGTGCCGCGACCAGAAGCTGCCGATTCGCGTGTTTTCGATCAACAAGCCGGGTGCGCTCAAGCGCATCGTGCTGGGCGAGGACGAAGGTACGCTCGTCCACGTGTAAACTCCCGCGGATGCGGGCGACTGACGGCGGGCCACCGGCTATGTGCGACTGGCTGCGGGTTGCCGGCCGCGGCGCGCGACATGCGCCGGTCGGCGCTCGCGTTCTTTGAAGGTTTGAAGGTTCGGAGGTTGAAATGAGTGTCGCTGATGTCAAGAAGGGCGTCGAGCAAAAGATGCAGCGCTCGATCGAAGCGTTCAAGAACGATCTGGCCAAGATCCGTACGGGCCGTGCACACACCGGTCTGCTCGATCACGTTCAGGTCGACTACTACGGCTCGATGGTGCCGATCTCGCAGGTCGCGAACCTGACGCTCGTCGACGCGCGCACGATCGGCGTGCAGCCGTGGGAAAAGAACATGGTCGCGAAGGTCGAGAAGGCCATCCGCGAAGCCGATCTTGGCCTGAATCCGGCCACGGCTGGCGACCTGATCCGCGTGCCGATGCCCGCGCTGACGGAAGAGCGCCGCCGCGAGCTGACCAAGGTCGTGAAGAGCGAAGGCGAAACGGCCAAGGTCGCGATCCGCAACCTGCGCCGCGACGCGAACGAAGCGCTCAAGAAGCTCGTGAAGGACAAGGAAATCTCGGAAGACGACGAGCGCCGCGCAAGCGACGACGTGCAGAAGCTGACCGACAAGCACGTGGCCGAAGTCGACAAGCTCGTGCAGACCAAGGAAGCCGAGATCATGACGGTCTGACGACCGTCCTCGCGCGCCGCCTTCTTCCCGCATTACTGTCTCAACGGCCATGACCTATACCAGCTCTACCGTTCGCGTGCCTGACGTCGGCGTCGTGCCGCGTCACATCGCGATCATCATGGACGGCAATGGCCGTTGGGCGACCGAACGCCGCTTGCCGCGCGTCGCGGGGCACACCCGCGGCGTCGATGCCGTGCGGGCGGTGGTCGAAGGCTGCGCGCGCGCCGGCGTCGAATACCTGACGCTGTTCGCGTTCAGTTCGGAAAACTGGCGCCGGCCGAACGACGAAGTGTCGTTCCTGATGCGGCTGTTCATCACCGCGCTCGAGCGCGAGGTGGGCAAGCTGCATGCGAACGGGATCCGCCTGCGTGTCGTCGGCGATCTCGACCGTTTCGAGCCGCGCATCCGTGAACTGATTCGCCGCGCCGAAACCAAGACGGCGCGCAATACCCGTCTGACGCTCACCATCGCGGCCAACTACGGCGGCCGGTGGGACATCCTGCAGGCGACGAAGAAGCTCGTCGAGCAGGCCGTGCGCGAAGGTCGCGAGATCGAAGTGACCGAGGACGCTTTCGCGCCGCACCTGGCGATGGCCTACGCGCCGGAGCCCGATCTCTTCATCCGCACGGGCGGCGAGCAGCGCGTCAGCAACTTCCTGCTGTGGCAGCTCGCGTACGCCGAATTCTATTTCACCGACAAGTACTGGCCGGATTTCGACGGCGCGGCACTGGCCGACGCGATGGCGTCGTATACCGAGCGCGAGCGCCGTTTCGGGCGCACGAGTGCGCAGCTCGAACCGCAATCGCAGAACGCCGACTCCCTTTCATGCTGAAAACCCGTGTGATCACGGCGATCGTGATGCTGGCCGTGCTGCTGCCGGTGACGCTGTTCGCGCCGCTCGCCGGGTTCGGCGCGCTGATCGGCGTCGTGCTGGTGTTCGCCGCGTGGGAGTGGGCGCGCCTGCTGAAGCTCGGCGGCGCCGCGCCGGTCGTCTATGCGCTCGTCGCGGCCCTCGCGCTCGCGGCCACCGCGCCGCTCGGCGTCGACGCGGCTTCGTCCCGTCCCCTTTTCATGGCGGCTGGCGTGTTCTGGCTGCTGGTCGGCCCGTTCGCGCTGCGGCGCAAGCCGGAACTCGCGGGGGGCGTGTGGCGACCGTTCCTGCTGGCCGCCGGCCTCGTCGTGTTCGCCGCCTGCTGGCACGCGCTCGTGGCAGCCCGCGCGCAGGGCGTGCCGTTCGTGCTGTCGCTGCTTCTGGTCGTCTGGCTGGCCGATATCGGCGCATACTTCGCCGGCAAGGCCTTCGGAAAGCGTAAACTGGCCATCACGATCAGCCCCGGCAAGAGTTGGGAAGGCGCGATCGGCGGCTGGTTCGCGGTGATGGTCGTCGCCGGTGTCGCGATGGCCGTACACGCTTTCGAACCGACCCTGTTTTCCGCGCTCGCCGCGCGCTACGGAATGCCCGGCGCGTGGGCCGCACTGACGCTGCTGGTTGCATACAGCGTGATCGGCGACCTGTTCGAGTCGCTGCTGAAGCGGCAGGCGGGCGTGAAGGATTCGAGCGGACTGCTGCCGGGCCACGGCGGCGTGCTCGATCGTGTCGACGCGCTGCTGCCGGTGCTGCCGCTCGCGATGCTGCTGCTTGGTTAAACCATTATTTCTGTTATGCAAAAACGCCTGACATTGCTCGGTTCCACGGGCTCGATCGGAGACAGCACGCTCGACGTGGTCGCGCGCCATCCCGAGCGCTTCTCGGTCTACGCGCTGACCGCGCACCGCAACGGCGACAAGCTCGTCGAGCAGTGTCTGCGCTTCGCGCCTGAAGTGGCCGTGGTCGGCGATGCCGCGACGGCCGCGCACGTCGACGCGAAACTGCGCGCGGCGGGCAGCAGGACGGTCGTGCTGCACGGGCCGCAGGCGCTCGTCGACGTGTCGAAGAGCGACGGCTGCGACACGGTGGTCGCCGCGATCGTCGGCGCGGCCGGCCTTGCGCCGAGCCTGGCGGCCGCGCGCGCCGGCAAGCGGATCCTGCTCGCGAACAAGGAAGCGCTCGTGATGTCGGGCGCGATCTTCATGGACGCCGTGCGCGACCATGGCGCGATCCTGCTGCCGGTCGACAGCGAACACAACGCGATCTTCCAGTGCATGCCGCGCGACGCGGCCGAGCACGGCGGGATCTCGAAGATCATCCTGACCGCGTCGGGCGGCCCGTTCCGCACGCGCGAGCCGGCCACGCTCGTCGACGTGACGCCGGACGAGGCGTGCAAGCACCCGAACTGGGTGATGGGCCGCAAGATCTCGGTCGATTCCGCGACGATGATGAACAAGGGCCTTGAGGTGATCGAGGCGCACTGGATCTTCGGGCTGCCGGGCGACCGGATCGACGTGCTGATCCATCCGCAGAGCGTGATCCATTCGCTCGTGTCGTATCGCGACGGCTCGGTGCTCGCGCAGCTCGGCAACCCCGACATGCGTACGCCGATCGCGCACGCGCTCGCGTTTCCCGAGCGCGTCGACGCGGGCGTCGATCAGCTCGACCTCGCGCAGATCGCCCAGTTGTCGTTCGAGAAGCCCGATTACGCGCGCTTCCCGTGCCTCGCGCTCGCGCTGAAGGCGCTCGAGGAAGGCGGTATCGCGAGCGCCGCATTGAACGCGGCGAACGAAGTGGCGGTCGAAGCATTTCTCGAGCGCCGGATCGGCTTCATGGCGATCGCGGCGACGGTCGACGCCGTGCTCAACACGCTGCCGAACCGCGCGCCCGACGGGCTCGACGACGTCCTCGCGGCGGATGCCGAGGCTCGCCGCCTCGCCGCCGCGATCATTGCGAAAGCGCCTGCGCCACGCGTGGAGCGTGCGGTCTGAATGGAGTGCTCATGAACGTACTGGTCGAACTGGTCGCGTTTGCGGTGGCGATCGGGGTGCTGGTCGTCGTGCATGAGTATGGACACTATCGCGTCGCGCGCTGGTGCGGCGTGAAGGTGCTGCGTTTCTCGATCGGCTTCGGCCAGCCCGTCGCGCGCTGGGTCAGCCGCAGGACGGGCACCGAGTGGACGCTGTCCGCGCTGCCGCTCGGCGGCTACGTGAAGATGCTCGACGAGCGCGATCCAGGCCCGGGCGGCATTCCGCCCGAGGAACTCGGGCAGGCATTCAACCGCCAGTCGGTCTACAAGCGCATCGCGATCGTCGCGGCCGGACCGATTGCGAACTTCCTGCTGGCAATCGTGCTGTTCTCCGCCATATTCGCCACCGGCGTGACCGAGCCGACCGCGATCGTCGCGCCGCCGGCCGCCGGCACGGTGGCGGCTCGCGCGGGCTTCGACGGCGGCGAGACGGTCGTGTCGATCCGCGACGTGCGCGTGAGCGACGCGCAGGGCGGCGAGTCGGAGCCGGTGCGATCGTGGTCGGACCTGCGCTGGAAGCTGCTGTCGGCCGCGCTGGACCATCGCGAGGTCGTGCTCGGCGCGCGCGACGGCAATGCGACGTTCGATTTCCGCGTCGACCTGCGCAACGTGCCCGACAGCCAGCTCGACGACGACTTCATGGCCCATCTGGGCTTCGAGGCCGGCGGCGGCACGTTGTCGGTCGCGTCGGTGCAGCCGGGCAGCGCGGCGGAGCAGGCGGGCCTGAAGGCCGGCGACAAGCTGGTCGCGCTCGACGGCAAGCCGATCGGCGGCGCGTCGCGTTTCATCGATACGGTGAAGCACCATGCGGGTCAGCCGCTCGCACTGCAGATCGAACGCAACGGCGCCGCGCGGACGGTGTCGATCGTGCCGCAGATGCAGCGCGACGACGAATCGGGGCAGCAGGTCGGCCGCATCGGCGCGGCGCTGTCGATGCACGCGCCGTCGGTGGACGTGCGCTACGGGCCGATCGAGAGCCTGCGGCTCGGCGCGCACCGCACTTGGGACATTTCCGTGTATTCGCTGAAGATGTTCGGGCGGATGATCACGGGCAACGCGTCGTTGAAGAACCTGTCGGGCCCGGTGACGATCGCCGACTACGCGGGCAAGAGCGCACGGCTCGGTCCGTCGGCGTTCCTGTCGTTCCTCGCCCTTGTCAGCATTAGCCTTGGCGTCCTGAACTTGTTGCCGATTCCCGTTTTGGACGGGGGGCATCTGTTATATTATGCGGTTGAAGCCGCGACCGGGAAAGCCGTATCGGAGCGCTGGCAGCTGATTCTGCAAAGAGCCGGGTTGATCTGCATCGTCGCGTTGTCGGCGATCGCGCTGTTCAACGATCTGGCTCGGTTAATCCATTTCTGAAGCGTCAGGCGGCGGCCGCTGGCCAGCCGCCCGATTTGATGCAGCTAAATATTGGGGATGCATGTTGTTCAAACCTCATCGCTTTGTACCTAAGACAGTTGCAGCGGCCGCGCTCGCCGCGCACGGCCTCGCGGCGCATGCAGCGGCACCGTTCGTGGTGCAAGACATCAAGATCGAGGGGCTGCAGCGCGTCGAAGCGGGTTCGGTGTTCGCCTATCTGCCGATCAAGCAGGGCGATACCTTCACGGACGACAAGGCATCCGAAGCAATCCGCGCGTTGTACGCGACGGGCTTTTTCAACGACGTGCGCGTCGCCACGCAGGGCAACGTCGTGATCGTGCAGGTGCAGGAGCGGCCGGCCATCGCGTCGATCGACTTCACCGGCACGAAGGAATTCGACAAGGACAACCTGACTAAGGCGCTGCGTGCGGTCGGCCTCGCCGACGGCCGCTACTACGACAAGGCGCTCGTCGACAAGGCGGAGCAGGAGCTCAAGCGCCAGTACCTGACGCGCGGCTTCTATGCGGCCGAAGTCAAGACGACGATCACGCCGGTCGACGCGAACCGCGTGTCGATCCTGTTCGCGGTGGCCGAAGGCCCGAGCGCGAAGATCCGCCAGATCAACTTCATCGGCAACAAGGCGTTCAGCACGAGCACGCTGCGCGACGAGATGCAGTTGTCGACGCCGAACTGGTTTTCCTGGTACACGAAGAACGACCTGTACTCGAAGGAAAAGCTCACGGGCGACCTCGAGGCCGTGCGCTCGTACTACCTGAACCGCGGCTACCTCGAGTTCAACATCGAGTCGACCCAGGTATCGATCTCGCCGGACAAGAAGGACATGTACCTGACGGTCACGCTGCACGAAGGCGAGCCGTACACGGTGTCGGGCATCAAGCTGTCGGGCAACCTGCTCGATCGCGAGGCCGAACTCAACAAGCTGATCAAGATCAAGCCGGGCGACCGCTTCTCGGCCGAAAAGCTGCAGCAGACCACCAAGTCGATCGTCGACAAGCTCGGCGAATACGGCTACGCATTCGCGACCGTCAACGCGCAGCCGGACATCGACCAGGCGAACCACAAGGTGAACCTGAACCTCGTCGTCGATCCGAGCCGCCGCGTGTACGTGCGCCGCATCAACGTGGTCGGCAACACGCGTACGCGCGACGAAGTGGTGCGCCGCGAAATGCGCCAGCTCGAAAGCTCGTGGTTCGACTCGAACCGCCTCGCGCTGTCGAAGGACCGCGTGAACCGCCTCGGCTACTTCACCAACGTCGACGTGACGACGGTGCCGGTCGAAGGCACGAACGACCAGGTCGACGTGAACGTGAAGGTCGACGAAAAACCGACCGGCGCGATCACGCTGGGCGCCGGCTTCTCGTCGACGGACAAGGTCGTGCTGTCGGCCGGCGTGTCGCAGGACAACGTGTTCGGCTCGGGCACGAGCCTGTCGGTGAACGTCAACACCGCGAAGAGCTACCGCACGCTGACCGTCACGCAGGTCGATCCGTACTTCACGGTCGACGGCATCAAGCGGATCACCGACGTCTACTACCGCACGTACCAGCCGCTCTACTATTCGACGAGCTCGAGCTTCCGGATCATCAGCGCGGGCGGCAACCTGAAGTTCGGCATTCCGTTCTCGGAAGTCGACACCGTCTACTTCGGCGCGGGCTTCGAACAGAACCGCCTCGACGTCGATTCGAACACGCCGCAGAGCTACCAGGATTACGTGAACGAGTTCGGCCGCGTGTCGAACACGGTGCCGCTGACGGTGGCATGGTCGCGCGACGCGCGTGACAGCGCGCTGATTCCGAGCCGCGGCTACTTCACGCAGGCGAACATGGAGTACGGCGTGCCGGTCGGCAAGATCCAGTACTACAAGGCCGACCTGCAGGCGCAGTACTACTATTCGTTCTCGCGCGGCTTCATCCTGGGCCTGAACCTGCAAGGCGGCTACGGTAACGGTATCGGCAACCCGTACCCGATCTTCAAGAACTACTACGCGGGCGGTATCGGCTCCGTGCGGGGCTACGAGCCGAGCTCGCTGGGCCCGCGCGACACGAAGACGAACGATCCGATCGGCGGTTCGAAGATGCTGGTCGGCAACATCGAGCTGACGTTCCCGCTGCCGGGCACCGGCTACGACCGTACGCTGCGCGTGTTCACGTTCCTCGACGGCGGTAACGTGTGGGGCAATGCGCCGGGCGGCACGAGTACGGGCGCCAACGGCCTGCGCTACGGCTATGGTGTGGGTCTCGCGTGGATCTCGCCGATCGGCCCGCTGAAGCTGAGCCTCGGCTTCCCGCTGCAGAAGCACGAAGGCGACCAGTACCAGAAATTCCAGTTCCAGATCGGGACGGCGTTCTGACCGAACGCATGACAACAGCAACGAGAGGGTAATTTTGCTAACCGGTAAGTTTTCGAAACGAGTGATGTGCGCGCTGACCGTTGCGCTGGCCCTGGGCGCGGCAACGGTGCACGCACAGGACGTCGCCCGCATCGCGGCGGTCAATTCGGATCGGATCCTGCGCGAGTCGGCGCCCGCGAAGGCGGCGCAGACGAAGCTCGAAGCCGAGTTCGCGAAGCGTGACAAGGATCTGCAGGACCTGGCGGCCCGTCTGAAGTCGATGTCCGATTCGCTCGACAAGAACGGCACGTCGCTGTCGGCGGCCGATCGCGCGCAGAAGCAGCGCGATCTGGCGCAACTCGACACCGACTTCCAGCGCAAGCAGCGCGAGTTCCGCGAAGACCTGAACCAGCGGCGCAACGAAGAGCTGGCGGCCGTGCTGGAAAGGGCGAACAAGGTCATCAAGCAGATCGCCGAGCAGCAGAATTACGACCTGATCGTGCAGGAAGCCGTGTACGTCAGCCCGCGCATCGACATCACCGACAAGGTGCTCAAGGCGCTCGCGTCCGGCTCGACGAACTGAACGGAGCAGACGACGAATGGCATTGACGCTTGAGGCACTCGTAAAGCGGTTCGGCGGCGAGATCGCCGGCGACGCACAGTGCACGGTCGGCGGCCTCGCGCCGCTCGACCAGGCAGGCCCTCAGCAGCTCGCGTTCCTCGCGAACCCGAAGTACCTGTCGCAGGTCGAGACGACCCGCGCCGGCGCGGTGCTGATCGCGCCGAAGGATCTGGAAAAGCTGGGCGCGGCCGCGAAGGGTCGCAACTTCATCGTGACGCCGAATCCGTACGCGTACTTCGCGCGCGTCGCGCAGATGTTCATCGATCTCGCCACGCCGCCGCGCGCGGCCGGCGTGCACCCGAGCGCGACGATCGATCCGGCCGCGAAGGTCGCCGCGACCGCGGTGATCGGCCCGCACGTGACGGTCGAGGCCGGCGCGGTGATCGAAGACGGCGTGCAGCTCGACGCGAACGTATTCGTCGGCCGCGGCACGACGATCGGCGCCGGCTCGCACTTCTATCCGAACGCATCGGTGTACCACGGCTGCAAGATCGGCCCGCGCGCGATCGTCCATGCGGGTGCCGTGATCGGCTCCGACGGCTTCGGCTTCGCGCCGGATTTCGTCGGCGACGGCGACGCGCGCACCGGCAGCTGGGTCAAGATTCCGCAGGTCGGCGGCGTGACGATCGGCCCGGACGTCGAAATCGGCGCGAACACGACGATCGACCGCGGTGCGATGGCGGATACCGTCATCGAGGAATGCGTGAAGATCGACAACCAGGTCCAGATCGGCCACAACTGCCGGATCGGCGCGTACACGGTGATCGCCGGCAGCGCCGGCATCGCGGGCAGCACGACGATCGGCCGCCATTGCATGATCGGCGGCGCGGCCGGGATCGCCGGCCACGTGACGCTCGGCGACTATGTCATCATCACCGCGAAGTCGGGCGTATCGAAGTCGCTGCCGAAGGCCGGCATCTATACCAGCGCGTTCCCGGCCGTCGACCACGGCGAGTGGAACAAGAGCGCCGCGCTCGTGCGCAACCTCGATAAGCTGCGCGAGCGCATCAAGGCGCTCGAAGCCGCGCTCGCCGCCCAGGGCGGCACCCACGCCTGAGCCCATCATGCGAGACCACGAACCGGGCACGGCCAGCGCAACCGGCCCGGTTTGCCAGACTGGGCCGCGCGGCGGCCCGCTTCAGCCTTTGCATCACCACCGCGCAGCCTCTGCGTGAGACGAACCATCATGAGCACTGAAAAAATCAATCTCGACATCCACAAGATCCTCACGCTGCTGCCGCATCGCTACCCGATTCTGCTCGTCGACCGCGTGCTCGAACTCGAACCGCACAAAGGGATCAAAGCGCTGAAGAACGTGTCGATCAACGAGCCGTTCTTCCAGGGGCATTTCCCGAAGCGGCCGGTGATGCCGGGCGTGCTGATCCTCGAGGCGCTCGCACAGGCCGCGGCGCTGCTGACGTTCGCGGAAGAGCAGCCGAAGGATCCGGAGAACACGCTGTACTACTTCGTCGGGATCGACGGTGCGCGCTTCAAGCGCGTGGTCGAACCGGGCGACCAGCTGATCCTGAACGTGACGTTCGAGCGCTACATTCGCGGCATCTGGAAGTTCAAGGCGGTGGCGGAAGTCGACGGCAAGGTCGCGGCGGAAGCCGAGCTGATGTGCACGGTCAAGACGGCCGACGCGGCGCCCTGAGCGACGCGGCACGCATGGGCAACATAACGCGAGCAACGCGACACATCATATCGAGAGGCAACGGCGCATGACCAGGATTCATCCTACCGCGATCGTCGAGCCGGGCGCGCAGATCGACGAATCGGTCGAGATCGGCCCGTACGCGATCGTCGGCCCGCACGTCACGATCGGCGCGCGCACGACGATCGGCTCGCACAGCGTGATCGAAGGCCATACGACGCTCGGCGAGGACAACCGCATCGGCCATTACGCGTCGGTCGGCGGGCGTCCGCAGGACATGAAGTACAAGGACGAGCCGACGAAGCTCGTGATCGGCAACCGCAACACGATCCGCGAATTCACGACGATCCACACGGGCACCGTGCAGGACGTCGGCGTGACGACGCTCGGCGACGACAACTGGATCATGGCCTACGTGCACATCGGCCACGACTGCCGCGTCGGCAACAACGTGATCCTGTCGAGCAACGCGCAGATGGCCGGCCACGTCGAGATCGGCGACTTTGCGATCATCGGCGGCATGTCGGGCGTGCACCAGTTCGTGCGCATCGGCGCGCATTCGATGCTGGGCGGCGCGTCGGCGCTCGTGCAGGACATCCCGCCGTTCGTGATCGCGGCGGGCAACAAGGCCGAGCCGCACGGGATCAACGTCGAAGGGCTGCGCCGGCGCGGCTTCTCGGCCGACGCGATCTCGGCGCTGCGCAGCGCGTACCGCGTGCTGTACAAGAACAGCCTGTCGCTCGAGGAAGCGAAGGTGCAACTGCGCGAGCTCGCGGAAGCGGGCGGCGACGGCGATGCACCGGTGAAGGCGCTCGTCGAGTTCATCGACGCGTCGCAACGCGGCATCATCCGCTAAGCGATGCCGCTTCCGACCAACCAGCTCCGGCTCGCGATGGTGGCCGGCGAACCGTCGGGCGACCTGCTCGCGGCCTCGCTGCTCGGCGGCCTGCGCGAGCGGCTGCCCGAATCGGCCCAGTATTACGGGATCGGCGGGCAGCGCATGATCGCGCAGGGCTTCGACTCGCACTGGCAGATGGACAAGCTGACCGTGCGCGGCTATGTCGAGGCGCTGGGCCAGATTCCCGAGATCCTGCGGATTCGCGGCGAACTGAAGCGCCAACTGCTCGCCGAGCGGCCGGACGCGTTCATCGGCGTCGACGCGCCCGATTTCAACTTCAACGTCGAACAGGCCGCGCGCGACGCGGGCATCCCGTCGATCCACTTCGTGTGCCCGTCGATCTGGGCGTGGCGCGGCGGCCGGATCAAGAAGATCGCGAAATCCGTCGACCACATGCTGTGCCTGTTCCCGTTCGAACCGGCGATCCTCGACAAGGCCGGCGTCGCATCGACCTACGTCGGTCATCCGCTCGCCGATGAAATCCCGCTCGAACCCGATACGCACGGCGCGCGCATTGCGCTCGGCCTGCCGGCCGACGGCCCCGTGATCGCGGTGCTGCCGGGCAGCCGGCGCTCGGAGATCGCGCTGATCGGCCCGACGTTCTTCGCGGCGATGGCGCTGATGCAGCAGCGCGAGCCCGGCGTGCGGTTCGTGATGCCGGCCGCGACGCCCGCGCTGCGCGAACTGCTGCAGCCGCTCGTCGACGCACATCCGCAGCTCGCGTTGACGATCACCGACGGCCGTTCGCAGGTCGCGATGACGGCCGCCGACGCGATCCTCGTGAAGAGCGGCACCGTCACGCTGGAAGCCGCGCTGCTGAAAAAGCCGATGGTGATCTCGTACAAGGTGCCCTGGCTGACCGGGCAGATCATGCGCCGGCAGGGCTACCTGCCGTATGTCGGCCTGCCGAACATCCTGGCGGGGCGCTTCGTCGTGCCCGAGCTGCTGCAGCATTTCGCGACGCCCGAGGCGCTCGCCGATGCGACGCTCACGCAGCTGCGCGACGACGCGAACCGCCGCACGCTGACCGAAGTGTTTACCGAAATGCATCTTTCGCTGCGGCAGAACACGGCCGCGAAGGCGGCCGAGGCCGTCGTGCGCGTGCTCGAACAACGCAAGGGGCGCGCATGACCGCAGTCCGTGCGCCACGCCGCCGCGCGTCGGGCGACGTGCAGGGCGGTTTCGATTTCAGCCGCCCGGACGAGATCGTCTGCGGCGTCGACGAAGCCGGCCGCGGCCCGCTCGCGGGGCCGGTGGTGGCCGCCGCGGTGATCCTCGATCCGGCTCGGCCGATCGACGGGCTCGACGATTCGAAAGCGCTGTCCGCGAAGAAGCGCGACATGCTGTACGAACTGATCGTCGCGCGTTCGCACGCGTATTGCGTCGCGTCGGCGAGTGTCGACGAGATCGATACGCTGAACATCCTGCACGCGACGATGCTCGCGATGAAGCGGGCCGTCGAAGGCCTGTCGGTGCTGCCGACGCTTGCGCAGATCGACGGCAACCGTTGCCCGACGCTGAGCGTGCGCGCCGAGGCGATCGTCAGCGGCGACGCGCTCGTGCCGAGCATCTCGGCCGCGTCGATCCTCGCGAAGGTCACGCGCGACCGCATGCTGGTCGACCTGCACGAACGCTTCCCGGTGTACGGCTTCAACGTACATGCAGGCTACGGCACCGCGAAACATCTTGCCGCACTGCGCGAGCACGGCCCGTGCGAAGCGCACCGGCGCTCGTTCGCGCCGGTTCGTGCGGCGCTCGATCTGATTCGATGAAAAGCATCACTTCCCGCGACAACCCGCTGTACAAGCGCCTGAAGGCGCTCGCGGGTTCGACGCCCCAGCAGCGCCGCAGCGGCCAGGCGCTGCTCGAAGGTTTCCATCTCGCGAGCGCGTACCTCGATACGGGCGCGACGCCGGAGCTGTGCGTCACGACCGAAGGCGCGCTCGGCCACGCGGAGGCGCAGGCGATCGTCGCGCGCATCGACGCGCAGCGGGTCGTCTCGCTGCCGGACGCGCTGTTCGGGCAGTTGTCCAACGTCGTCAACGGCGTCGGCTTCCTGCTGCTGGTCGACCGGCCGGCGCACCCGCTGCCCGCGCGCGTGACGCATACGTCGGTCGTGCTCGACGGCGTGCAGGATGCCGGCAACGTCGGCTCGATCCTGCGCAGCGCGGCGGCGGCCGGCGTGCGTCACGTGTTCTGCGCGCCGGGGACGGCCTATGCGTGGTCGTCGAAGGTGCTGCGCTCGGGCATGGGCGCGCATTTCCTGTTGTCGATCCATGAGGACGTCGAAGCCGCGACGCTTGCCGAACGCCTCGACGTACCGGTCGCGCTGACCGATTCGCACGGCGCGCGCGCGGTTTACGACTGCGATCTGTCGGGGCCCGTCGCATGGGTGTTCGGCAACGAAGGCGCCGGCGTGTCGGCATTCTGGCGCGACGCGGCCACGCATCGCGTGACGATTCCGCAGCCGGGCGGGATGGAGTCGCTGAACGTCGCGGCCGCCGCCGCGGTGTGCCTGTTCGAGCAGGTGCGGCAGCAGCGGCCCGCGTGACGCCGCACGCGCGCAATGAATTACCGTAAAACGAAACAAGGCCGCGTTCGACGCGGCCTTGTTGCTTTCGGCGGCGGCTGGACAGCCGCCCGCGCATCCGCGCTCAGTACGACTGCCGGTCGAGGCGGATTTCCTGCAGGATCGTCGTCGCGATTTCCTCGATCGACTTGTGCGTCGACGACAGCCACTTGATCCCCTCGCGGCGCATCATCGCCTCGGCCTCGTTGATCTCGTAGCGGCAGTTCTCGGGCGCCGCGTACTTGCTGCCGGGCCGGCGTTCGTTGCGGATCTCCGACAGGCGCTGCGGGTCGATCGACAGCCCGAACAGCTTCTCGCTGTACGGCGCCAGCGCCGACGGCAGCTTGCCGCGTTCGAAATCCTCCGGAATCAGCGGATAGTTGGCGGCCTTCACGCCGTACTGCATCGCGAGGTACAGGCTCGTCGGCGTCTTGCCGCTGCGCGACACGCCGACCAGGATCACGTCGGCCTCCGACAGGTTGCGGTTCGACTGGCCGTCGTCGTGCGCGAGCGAGAAGTTGATCGCCTCGATCCGCGTCTTGTATTCCTCGGTGTCCGCGTTCTGGTGGCCGCGGCCCATCGCGTGGCTCGACTTGAGCTCCAGTTCCTGCTCGAGCGGTTCGACGAAGCGCTGGAACATGTCGAGCACGAGCGCGTTCGAGCGTTTGACGATGTCGTTCGACTCGCTGTCCACGAGCGTCGTGAACACGATCGCGCGACGGCCGTCGTGCACGGCGGCCTCGTTGATTTTCTCAACGGTCGCGTAGGCCTTGTCGAGCGAGTCGACGAACGGCACGCGCACGAGGCGGAATTTCTGGTCGAACTGGGAGAGGATCGAGTGCGCGAAGGTTTCGGCAGTGATCCCGGTGCCGTCGGAGACGATGAATACGGTAGGCAGCATGAATCTGGACGTCGAGCGTGAAGGGCGGTTGCGCGGACCGCTGGAGGTTCGCCTCCACACGCAGTGACAAGGTCGCGCCACATCCGGCAGCCGGCACGGTAGAATAGCGGCAACCTGTTGGATAAGCAATTGCGGGGCGGGGCGCGAACGGCGGCCCGTAGCTGGGCCGCACGATTCCAGAATTCCCGGCAAGTCTGGCGATTTGTCTGCAAATATCGCCCTTCTGCCGGGATTTTTGCAAATCGGGTCGGAACATTTTCGCCGCTGCGAGTGCTTATCTAACAGGTTGCGCAAGACGCGCCGCGCCTTTTTGCAAGCGCCCGCGTTCGAGCCCACTTGCGCGATCGAGCATTTTTTTCACACTTAGGGGCTTGTATGACTAACGCAGCAAACGTCGCAAAGGACCAGGCGTATGTAATTCCGTTCGAGCAGTTGCGGATGACCGATGTGGAAATCGTGGGCGGCAAGAATGCGTCGCTCGGCGAGATGATCAGCCAGCTTTCCGAAGCAGGCGTTCGCGTACCCACCGGTTTCGCCACGACCGCGCTCGCATTCCGCGATTTCCTCAAGCACAACGACCTCACCGATCGCATCGCCAAGCGTCTCGAGTCGCTCGACATCGACGACGTGAAGGCGCTCGCCGAAGCCGGTGCCGAAATCCGCAAGTGGATCGTCGACGCGCCGCTGCAGCCGCGCCTCGAGCAGGAAATCCGCGCGCAGTTCGAAGTGCTGAAGAACGGCTCGCCGAGCGAGCTGTCGTTCGCCGTGCGCTCGTCGGCGACCGCGGAAGACCTGCCCGACGCATCGTTCGCGGGCCAGCAGGAGTCGTATCTGAACGTCGTCGGCATCGACGACGTGCTCGACCGCATGAAGCACGTGTTCGCGTCGCTGTATAACGACCGCGCGATCTCGTACCGCGTGCACAAGGGCTTCACGCACGCCGAAGTCGCGCTGTCGGCCGGCGTGCAGCGCATGGTCCGCTCGGACGTCGGCGCCGCCGGCGTGATGTTCACGATCGATACCGAATCGGGCTTCAAGGACGCCGTGTTCATCACGTCGAGCTACGGCCTGGGCGAAACCGTCGTGCAGGGCGCGGTGAACCCGGACGAGTTCTACGTGTTCAAGACGACGCTCGCGCAGGACAAGTATCCGATCATCCGCCGCTCGATCGGCTCGAAGCTGATCAAGATGGAATTCACGCAGCCGGGCGAGCCGGGCCGCGTGAAGACGGTCGACGTGCCGCACGAGCAGCGCAACCGCTACTCGATCACCGACGAAGACGTGATCGAGCTCGCGAAGTACGCGGTCATCATCGAGAAGCACTACCAGCGTCCGATGGACATCGAGTGGGGCAAGGACGGCCGCGACGGCAAGATCTTCATCCTGCAGGCACGCCCGGAAACGGTGAAGAGCCAGGCATCCGGCAAGGCCGAGCAGCGCTTCAAGCTGAAGGGTCAGTCGCAGGTGCTCGCGACGGGCCGTGCGATCGGCCAGAAGATCGGTGCGGGCCCCGTGCGCGTGATCCAGGATCCGTCGGAAATGGAACGCGTGCAGCCGGGCGACGTGCTGGTGGCCGACATGACCGACCCGAACTGGGAGCCGGTGATGAAGCGCGCGGCGGCGATCGTCACGAACCGCGGCGGCCGCACCTGCCACGCGGCGATCATCGCGCGTGAGCTCGGCGTGCCGGCGGTGGTCGGCTGCGGCGATGCGACCGACATCCTGAAGGACGGCGCGCTCGTCACCGTGTCGTGCGCGGAAGGCGACGAAGGCAAGATCTACGACGGTCTGCTCGAGACGGAAGTCACGGAAGTGCAGCGCGGCGAACTGCCGGAAATCCCGGTCAAGATCATGATGAACGTCGGCAATCCGCAGCTCGCGTTCGACTTCTCGCAACTGCCGAACGGTGGTGTTGGCCTCGCGCGTCTCGAGTTCATCATCAACAACAACATCGGCGTGCACCCGAAGGCGATTCTCGAGTACCCGAACATCGACCAGGACCTGAAGAAGGCGGTCGAGAGCGTCGCGCGCGGCCACGCGTCGCCGCGTCAGTTCTACGTCGACAAGCTGACGGAAGGCGTCGCGACGATCGCGGCGGCGTTCTATCCGAAGCCCGTGATCGTGCGTCTGTCCGACTTCAAGTCGAACGAGTACAAGAAGCTGATCGGCGGTTCGCGCTACGAGCCGGACGAGGAAAACCCGATGCTGGGCTTCCGCGGCGCGTCGCGCTACATCGCCGACGACTTCGCGCAGGCGTTCGAGATGGAATGCCGTGCACTGAAGCGCGTGCGTGACGAGATGGGCCTGACCAACGTCGAGATCATGGTGCCGTTCGTGCGGACCGTGAAGCAGGCGGAGCGCGTCGTCGGCCTGCTCGAGAAGTTCGGCCTGAAGCGCGGCGAAAACGGCCTGCGCCTCGTGATGATGTGCGAAGTCCCGACCAACGCGATCCTCGCCGAAGAGTTCCTGGAACACTTCGACGGTTTCTCGATCGGCTCGAACGACCTCACGCAGCTCACGCTCGGCCTCGACCGCGATTCGGGCATGGAACTGCTCGCAGTCGACTTCGACGAACGCGACCCGGCCGTCAAGTTCCTGCTGAAGCGTGCGATCGATACCTGCCGCAAGATGGGCAAGTACGTCGGTATCTGCGGCCAGGGCCCGTCCGATCACCCGGATTTCGCGCAATGGCTGACCGACGAAGGCATCGCGTCGATCTCGCTGAACCCGGACACGATCATCGATACGTGGCAGGCGCTCGCCAACCGGAAGTAACGATCCGTCATGCAACTTCGGCGAAAGGGCGGTCCACCGCGCTTTCGTTGAAGGCAAAATGCAAGGTTCATGCTATAAACACCCCGGTAAGCACCGGGGTGTTTTTTTTCGTCGGTACGCGCCGGCCGCCCCTGGCGCGCCGACCGCTTCGTACAGTTGCAAGCGCGGCGAATATAGTGAGCATCGGGGGCGTTTTTCTGGAGACCACAATGATGTCGGGGCATCTGTTCTGGTGGGTCGGGGTAGGCGTGCTGGTCGTCGCCGAGTTGCTGACGGGCACGTTCTATCTGTTGATGATCGCACTCGGCTTTCTCGCGGGCGGCTTGCTGCAACTGGCCGGCTTCGCGCCGCACGTGCAGTTCGGCGCGGCGGCCGCGGTGGCGATCGTCGCGATGGTCGTGCTGCGCCGGTCGGGGCTCGGCCGCAAGCAGAAGCGCGACACGTCGGCGAATCCCGACGTCAATCTCGATATCGGCTCGACCGTCACGGTCGACGCGTGGCGTGACGGCCGCGCGCGCGTGCAGTATCGCGGCGCCGACTGGGACGTCGAGCTCGCGCACGGCGAGCGCGACGATGCGCACGTGTACCAGGTGAGCGCCGTGCGCGGCAATTGTCTCGTGGTCGTGGCGAAACCCGCGGGCTGATCGTCCGCCAATACAACAAGGAGGGAATATTTCATGGATTCGCTGATCATCTGGGTTGTCCTGCTCGTCATCGCGATCGTGATCGTGTCGAAGACGGTGAAGATCGTGCCGCAGCAGCATGCATGGGTGCTCGAGCGCTTCGGGCGCTACCACGCGACGCTGTCGCCCGGTCTCAATATCGTGCTGCCGTTCGTCGATCGGATCGCGTACCGGCACGTACTGAAGGAAATTCCGCTCGACGTGCCGAGCCAGGTCTGTATCACGCGCGACAACACGCAGTTGCAGGTGGACGGCGTGCTGTACTTCCAGGTGACCGATCCGATGAAGGCGTCGTACGGGTCGAGCAACTTCGTGCTGGCGATCACGCAGCTCGCGCAAACCACGCTGCGCTCGGTGGTCGGCAAGCTCGAACTCGACAAGACGTTCGAGGAACGCGATTTCATCAACCACAACATCGTGTCGGCGCTCGATCAGGCCGCGGCGAACTGGGGCGTGAAGGTGCTGCGCTACGAGATCAAGGACCTGACGCCGCCGAAGGAAATCCTGCATGCGATGCAGGCGCAGATCACCGCCGAGCGCGAAAAGCGCGCGCTGATCGCCGCCTCCGAAGGCCGCAAGCAGGAACAGATCAACCTCGCGTCGGGTGCGCGCGAAGCGGCGATCCAGAAGTCCGAAGGCGAGCGGCAGGCCGCGATCAACCAGGCGCAGGGCGAAGCCGCCGCGATTCTGGCGGTGGCCGAGGCGAACGCGCAGGCGATCCAGAAGATCGCGAGCGCGATCCAGTCGCAAGGCGGGATGGATGCCGTGAACCTGAAGGTCGCCGAGCAATATGTCGGCGCGTTCGCGAATCTCGCGAAGCAGGGCAACACGCTGATCGTGCCGTCGAACCTGTCGGATCTCGGCACCGCGATCTCGTCGGCGCTGACGATCGTCAAGAGCGCGGGCGCCGCGTCGGGCGCGAAGGGTTGAGCCCCATCTCGACGCGCGCGCGGCTGCCGCGTGCGCGTCGTCGTGCGGCGAATCGTCGCGCAGCCGCGCGACCGGCCGGTGCGATTCACCACGTCCAAAGCGACACGGCCCGCTTCGAGCGGGCCGTGTCGTTTGCGATGAATGGCGTGGGCGTCAGGTGCCGGCGCGCATGATGCGCGCCTTCTCGCGTTCCCAGTCGCGCTTCTTTTCGGTTTCGCGCTTGTCGTGCAGCTTCTTGCCTTTCGCGAGTGCGATGTCGCACTTCACGCGGCCGCCCTTGTAGTGGAAGTTCAGCGGCACGAGCGTGTAGCCGCGCTGCTCGACCTTGCCGATCAGTTTCTTGATTTCCTCGCGGTGCAGCAGCAGCTTGCGCGTGCGAACCGGGTCGGGCTTGATGTGCGTCGAAGCCTCGGGCAGCGGACTGATATGGGTCCCGATCAGAAAGATCTCGGCGTTCTTCACCACGACGTAGCCTTCCTTGATCTGGCCGCGTCCGGCGCGCAGCGCCTTGACTTCCCAGCCCTCCAGCACGAGCCCCGCTTCGTAGCGTTCCTCGATGTGATAATCGAAGTGCGCTTTCCTGTTGTCGATGATGCTCATGAAAGGATTGGGCCAACTCGTTTAAAATCACGATTTTAGCAAAGCGGGGCGGCAATTGCCCGGCTTGGCGTTTCCACTTTCAGCGATGCCGCGCGATTTATGGCAGATGTCCAGAAAACCGTATTGATTCGCCATTCGGCGGAACAGATGTTCGACCTCGTCACCGACGTGGCCGACTACCCCAATTTCCTGCCCTGGTGCGGCGGTGTCGAGATTCGCCGTCAGGACGAGAGCGGAATGGAAGCGCGCATCGACATCAACTTCAAGGGCATCAAGCAGCATTTCGCGACGCGCAACACGCAGCAGCGCCCGACCCGCATCGACATGGAGTTCGCGGACGGGCCGTTCAAGAAGTTCACGGGTTCGTGGCGCTTCATTCCGCTGCGCGCCGATGCGTGCAAGATCGAATTCGCGCTGCACTACGAATTTTCGAGCATCCTGCTCGAAAAGATCATCGGGCCGGTGTTCAGCCACATCGCGAACACGTTCGTCGATTCGTTCGTGAAGCGCGCGGACCAGCGGTACGGAAAGGGGTGACGCGATGCTGTCGATCGAAGTCTGCTACGCATTGCCGGACCGCCAGACGCTGATTCCGCTGTCGCTGCCCGAAGGGGCGACCGTGCGCTCGGCCATCGACGCGAGCGGCGTGCTCGCGCTGCACCCGGAGATCGATCTCGCGCACGCGAAGACGGGCGTCTACGGCAAGCTCGCGCCGCTCGATGCGCCGCTCGTCGATCACGACCGCGTCGAGATCTATCGTCCGCTGATCGTCGATCCGAAGCTCGCACGCCAGCGGCGTGTCGACAAATCGCGCCGCGACGGCTCGATCGAGGGCCGCAAGTGGATGCACAAGGACGCGCGCTGACGCGCTTTTCGTTCCGATTGATCTGATCAAGCGCCGCGGCGCTCAGTGGGCCGCGGCGTTTGCGTTTGCGGGCGCGCCGCCCGGCGTGTCGCCGTGCCGTCGCACCGAGCCGTATACGCCCGCGAGCAGCAGCACGAGCGCGGCGATCTCGAGTGCGCGCGGCATCCGCTGGTCGTACACGAACGCATACAGCATCGCGAACACGGTTTCGAACACGATCAACTGGCCCGACAGCGTGAGCGGCAGCCGCTTCGACGCGGCATTCCACAGTCCGTTACCGAGCCACGACGCACCGATCGCAAGCACGAGGTTCAGCAGCCAGAACAATTGCCAGCGCGAGGCGGGGACGGCCGCCTGTACCGTCCCGGCGGGCAGCGCGAGGATCGCCAGCCAGCAGAGCCCGCCGATCAGGCCCGTCACGACACCCCACAGCACCGACCATTCGTTGCCGCCGAAGCGGTGATGGCGCTGCAGGTAGCGTGTGTTTGCCACCGCATACCAGGTCCAGCTCGCGAGCGCGCCCGCCGCGCAGGCGATACCCGCAAGCTTCTGGGCGAGCGTCGTCGCGTGCGCGGCTTCGGACGTAAACAGATCGACGTTGATGCACACGATGCCCGCGATCACAAGCGCGAGCGGGGCGGCGAGCCGCCGCAGCGGCATTGCGCCGTGGTCGCCGAGGCCCGCGAGCGTGACGGTCACCGGCAGCACGCCGACGATCAGCGAACTGGGCGCGATGCCGATCAGGTGCACGGCGCCGGACAGCAGCATGTAGTACGCGACGTTGCCGATGACGGCGAGCCTCACCAGTGCGACGAGATCCGCGCGGGTCAGCCGATCGAGCAGCGAGCGGGCGGCCGGCAGCGCGGCCGCGAGCGACACGAGGCCGTACATCGTGTAGCGGCCGGCGCTCAGCAGCAGCGGCGAGAAATCGGTCAGCAGCCGCGGAACCAGAAACACCATGCCCCACAGGGCGCCTGCCAGGACACCGTACACCACGCCGCGCTGCATCGACCGCTCCGAACGAATGACTGAGGTGCGCGCATCTTAGCGATGCCGGCGCGGCGGCGTCTTGTTCATTCCTGCACTCGCGGCCGGGTGCGGCCGTCACGCGGCTTCGGCGGGCGGCGAATCATTCGTCCGCCGAATCGGGGGTTGGCCGCGTGCCGTCGCCGGCAGCATCCGTGCGCGTCGGGCGGCGCACGGCACGCAGCTTGCCGCTGTTGCCGCCGCCGCAGTAGAAGCGGTCGCGGCCATCGGATTCGAGGCCCGACACGCCGACGCCGGGCGGCATGTCGACCTGCTCGAGCACTTCGCCCGTGCGCGGATCGATGCGCCGCAGGTCGCTGCGGTCGGCTTCCCACGTGCCGTGCCACAGCTCGCCGTCGACCCACGTCACGCCGGTGACGAAGCGGTTCGACTCGATCGTGCGCAGCACGGCGCCCGATTGCGGATCCACCTGATGAATCTTGCGCTCGCGGTACTGGCCGACCCACAGCGTGCCTTCCGCCCACGCGAGCCCCGAATCGGCGCCGCCGCCGGGCGCCGGAATCGTCGCGAGCACGCGGCCCGATTCGGGGTCGATCTTCTCGATGCGGTCCTCGACGATCTGGAACAGGTGGCGGCCGTCGAACGCCGTGCCCGCGTGCGCGGCGACGTCGAGCGAGCGGACGATCGTGCCGCGCTCGGGGTCGAGCGCATTCAGCTTGTCGCCGGACGCGTACCACACGTGCCGCCCGTCGAACGTGACGCCGTGCACGCCGTCGACGCCCGGAAACGGGCCGTACTCGTGAAGGATGTCTGCGGTGGAGCGCTTCATGTTCGTCACCTCGTCGTTCGATGAGGCCATCCTAATCGCCCGGCAGCGCAAGCGGGAGTAACAAGGTCGTCGCGAATCCGGGCAGCGGCGGCGTGAGCCAGCGGCGCGCGCGTCCGCGGCCGAGTGCCTGCACCTTGCCGGTTTGCGCGAGCGCATCGAGCGCGCGCTGCACGGTGCGCTGGCTCGCGCCGAGCGCGAGCGCCAGCGCGGAGCTCGACCACGCTTCGCCGTCGGCGAGGAGCGCGAGTACGGCCGCATGGCGATCGTCGACCGGCCGCGCGAGGACGACGGTTTCGCGCACGCCGAGCGGTTCGAGCGCGAAGCCGCGCGGCGTCGCGACGACGTTCGCGAGCGGGCGCAGCACCGCGCGCAGCCGGCCGATCTCGACACGCAGCCGCGCGCGGTGCGATTCGTCGGCCTGTTTCGCGCGGAACGCGGCGGCGACGAGCGCATTTCTCGACACGTCGGCTGGCCAGGCCTCGCCAAGTGCACGGACGAGCACGAACAACACCGGGCGTCGCGCGAGCGACACGGTCGTGCGCGCATCGCGCACCGTGTGGCGGCACGCGTCGACGACGAGCGCATTCGACTCGAACAGCGTCTCGACTTCGTCGAGCGGCACGAGCCGCGACGTGCCGCGCGCGATGAGCCGCGCGGCCGGTGCGTCGAGCACGCGCGCCGCGGTGTCGACCTCGGCCGCCAGCGCGGCGATGCCGGCGGCGCGGGCGGCTGTCCGTGCGCGGTCGAGCGCCGCGCGGGCCGCGTGCGTGCGGATGCGGCGCATCGCGATGCCGGCCGCGATCAATTCATGGGCGGCGCGCGACGCGGGCGGCAGCGGCGCGGGGTCGAGATGCGCGAGCAGCCGCTCGGCCTCGTCGAGATGGCCGATCAGCAGCAAGCGGCGGACGCCGAGATAGCGGCCATGCGCGGCGTTCGCGCGGTCGCCATGCGCGTCGAGCGTCGCGCAGGCCGCGTCGAGCGCGCGCGTCGGCCAGCGCAGGTCGCGCGACGCGAGCGCGATTTCCGCTTCCGCGACGACGCAGCGCGCCCGTGCGACCGCTTCCTTCGCGCCGAATGCGCGTGCGGCGCCGCGCACGAGCGACCGTGCACGTTCGAAATCGCCGAGCTGCGCCAGCGCGATCCCGCGCAGCGCGAGTGCCGGCGCATCGTCGCGCAGCGCGACGCGGTTCAGCGCGCCGAGCGCGTCACCGGCCGCGAGCGCGTGCGCGGCCGCCGTGATCAGCGAATCCATTCGAATCCCGACACACTTGTCACTCCCTTCGGTCCGATGCCCGCCACTAATCTAGCACCACGCACACGGCCCGTACGCCGTGCCCGGACACCCATCGGAAGGAGGACCCCACCATGACGACCCATCTCACCGGCACCCGCGACGAATGGCTGGCCGCGCGCCGCGCGCTGCTCGACGCGGAAAAGGCGCTGACGCGGCACAGCGACGAACTCGCGCGGCAGCGCCAGGCGCTGCCGTGGGTGCGCGTCGACAAGACCTACCGGTTCGACACCGAAGCAGGGCAGGCGACGCTCGACGACCTGTTTGGCGGCCGTTCGCAACTGCTCGTCTATCACTTCATGTTCGGCCCCGACTACAAGGCGGGCTGCCCGTCGTGCTCCGCGCTCGCCGACGGCTTCGACGGCTTTGCCGTGCATCTGGCGCATCACGACGTGACGCTCGCGGCCGTGTCGCGCGCGCCGCTCGCGAAACTGCTCGCGTACCGGCAGCGGATGGGGTGGACGTTCCCGTGGGCGTCGTCGGTCGGCAGCGATTTCAACTTCGATTTCAACGTGTCGTTCACCGAAGCGCAGCAGCGCGCGGGCGACGTCGAATACAACTATGCGAAGGCCGGCCATGCGATGGACATGGATCCGCCGCCGGCGCCCGTCGTGCAGTTCGCGGCCACGTGCGGCACCGATCCGGTCACGTATGCGCTCGATCGGCCGGGAATGAGCGCGTTCGTGCGCGAGGACGGCGCCGTCTATCACACGTATTCGACCTACGCGCGCGGCCTCGACGGATTGTGGGGGATGTATCAGTGGCTCGATCGCGCGCCGCGCGGACGCAACGAGGCCGGCCCGTGGTGGCGCCGTCACGACGAATACGCGCGTGGCTGAGCGGGCCGGCCACGGGCGGGAGCGCGCGATGACGCGAACGGCAACCGGCGAGGCGGCCCCCGATCCGCGGGCATTCGGCGTGGCGGCCACCGCCGTGTTCGCGCTCGCCGCGATGGCGACGTTGGCGCAGCACGCGTCGATGGGTGCGATGGGCGGCGAACCGATGCCCGGCGGCTGGATGGCTTCGGCCGTATGGCTGCGGCCGTGCGGCCAGGGCGCCGGCCGCGCATTCGCGGCCTTCGCCGGAATGTGGGGCGCGATGACGGTGACGATGATGCTGCCGGTGCTCGCGCCGCAGCTCTGGCATTACCGGCGGCGCATCGGCCCACGGGCGGCGGCGCGGTCGGCCTGGCTCGTCGTCGTCGCGGGGGCGGGATATTTCTCGGTCTGGATGGTGCTCGGGGCGCTCGTGTTGCCGGCCGGCGCTGCGCTGACGGCGGCCGCTGCCCGTCTGCCGGCGCTCGCCGGGGCGATGCCGTTCGTGGCCGGCGCCGTCGTGCTGGCCGCGGGCGCGTTGCAATTTTCCGGGTGGAAGGCGCGGCGGCTCGCGTGCTGCCGGCACCCGACGGCGCACGACGTGCATCGGCCACGGGCAGCAGCCGTCACGGCATGGCGGTACGGCGTGCACGCCGCGATCCGATGCGGCGCGTGTTGCGGGAATCTGATGGCGGTCGCGCTGGTGGCCGGCATGATGGACCTGCGCGTGATGGCCGCCGTGACGGTCGCGATCGCCGCCGAACGCGTTGCGCCTGCCGGCTGGCGCGTCGCGTGGATCGTCGGTTGCGGGACGGTGGCGGGCGGCATCGCGATGACCGCCCGTGCGGCCGGTCTGGCGTGAGGTCGGGCAGGCAAGCCGCTTCGGCGCGCGGGTCGCCGGGCCGTGCGCGGCCGCCGCCGTCGCGCCCGTGTCGCCTCGCCGCGACACGCGCACGTGCCGTCCGGCCGCCGGCGGCGCGAATGGCTCGACGCAGCGGTGAAACGAAAGTCGATCGAAAACGAACCGAACGGCGATCCGAACGATTCGGCCCCCGAACCGCCGAAACCGGCTAAGCCGTTGTTCGTGTTGTGAAAAATCACGGCGCTTCGCGTATAATTCGCTTTTGCGCCCATAGGATTTGCCATGCGTCTGATCCAAAAAGCACTCACTTTCGATGACGTGCTCCTCGTTCCCGCCTTCTCCGACGTTCTCCCGCGCGACACCAGCCTCAAGACCAAGCTGACCCGCAACATCTCCCTGAACATGCCGCTCGTGTCCGCCGCGATGGACACGGTCACCGAAGGTCGCCTCGCGATCGCGATGGCGCAGCAGGGGGGCGTCGGTATCGTCCACAAGAACCTCACGCCGGCCGAGCAGGCCCGCGAAGTCGCGAAGGTCAAGCGTTTCGAGTCGGGCGTCGTCCGCGACCCGATCACGGTGCCGCCGCAAATGAAGGTGCGCGACGTGATCGCGCTGTCGCGCCAGCATGGCATCTCGGGCTTCCCGGTCGTCGAAGGCCCGCAGCTCGTCGGCATCGTCACGAACCGCGACCTGCGTTTCGAAACGCGCCTCGACGAGCCGGTCAAGTCGATCATGACGCCGCGCGAGCGCCTCGTCACGGTCAAGGAAGGCACGCCGCTCGCCGAAGCGAAGGCGCTGATGCACAGCCACCGCCTCGAGCGCGTGCTGGTCGTCAACGACGCGTTCGAGCTGCGCGGCCTGATGACCGTCAAGGACATCACGAAGCAGACCGAGCACCCGGACGCGTGCAAGGACGAACACGGCAAGCTGCGCGCAGGCGCGGCGGTCGGCGTCGGCCCGGACAACGAAGAGCGTGTCGAACTGCTGGTGCAGGCCGGCGTCGACGTGATCGTCGTCGATACCGCGCACGGCCACAGCAAGGGCGTGCTCGAGCGCGTGCGCTGGGTCAAGCAGAACTTCCCGCACGTCGAGGTGATCGGCGGCAACATCGCGACGGCCGCCGCCGCGAAGGCGCTCGTCGAATACGGCGCGGACGCGGTCAAGGTCGGTATCGGCCCGGGCTCGATCTGCACGACGCGGATCGTCGCGGGCGTCGGCGTGCCGCAGATCAGCGCGATCGCGAACGTCGCGGAGGCGCTGAAGGGCACCGGCGTGCCGTGCATCGCCGACGGCGGCGTGCGCTTCTCGGGCGACGTGTCGAAGGCGCTCGCGGCCGGCGCGAACGCGGTGATGATGGGCAGCATGTTCGCGGGCACCGAAGAGGCGCCGGGCGACGTGTTCCTGTACCAGGGCCGCCAGTACAAGTCGTACCGCGGCATGGGTTCGGTCGGTGCGATGAAGGACGGCGCGGCTGACCGCTACTTCCAGGACAACTCGGCGAACATCGACAAGCTCGTGCCGGAAGGCATCGAAGGCCGCGTCGCGTACAAGGGTTCGGTCAACGCGATCCTGTTCCAGCTGGTCGGCGGCGTGCGCGCGAGCATGGGCTACTGCGGCTGCCGCACGATCGACGAGCTGCACGAGAAGGCGGAATTCGTCCAGATCACCGCGGCGGGCATGCGCGAGTCGCACGTGCACGACGTGCAGATCACGAAGGAAGCACCGAACTACCACGTGGACTGATCGCCGATGAAACCGCTGCTGCGAGCCGTGCTGATCGTCGATGCCGTACTGCTGCTGGCGTTCGGCGCGCTGTTCGTGCTGACGCCCTGGCAGGCGCTGTTCAATGCGCTGCAACTGGCGAACATCCAGCCCGCGATGCTCGGCCAGGCGTTCGGCATCGCGCTGCTCGGGCTCGCGTGGCTCGCGTTTCATGCGGCGTTCAACGGCGATCTCACGGCGCCCGTCGCGCGCCCGGTCGGCCACGTGTACTGGCTGACCGGCGTGCTGACGGTCGTGTGGTCGATCGGCACCGGCAGCGGGCCGGCGCTCGCGGCCGCCGGCCGGGTGCTGTCGGCCGTGGCCGGCGTCGCGCTGATCGTGCTCGGCCTCGGCGGCGTGCGGCTCGCATCGGCCGTGCGCCGGCGCGAAAGGGCCGACAAGGCGCAGGCGCTCGAGGGCCGCGATGCGAAGCGTCCGGTCGAACCGGCGCCGGCCTCCGTGGCGCAGCCGCGAGTCGAGCCGGTCGTCAGCCGTCCGGTGGCGCCTGCGGCGCCGGCCGCGGCTACCCCGTCGGCCGCATCCGACCGTGCGTCAGGCAGCGTCGCGTTCGACGCGCGCCCGCCGTCGCAGGATTGACCGGCGATGCGTCGCGCGAGCCGCCTGCCGCCCGACGCCGCTGTCCATGTTTTTGACGCAGCGCTCGATGCGCTGCTTTTCTTATTCTCTTCATCCCGTCCGCAGCCATGCACGACAAAATCCTGATTCTCGACTTCGGTTCGCAAGTCACCCAACTGATCGCGCGCCGCGTGCGCGAAGCGCACGTCTACTGCGAAATTCACCCGAACGACGTGTCCGACGACTTCGTCCGCGAGTTCGCGCCGAAGGCGGTGATCCTGTCGGGCAGCCACGCGAGCACGTATGAAGACCACCAGCTGCGTGCGCCGCAGGCCGTGTGGGATCTCGGCGTGCCGGTGCTCGGCATCTGCTACGGGATGCAGACGATGGCCGTGCAGCTCGGCGGCAAGGTCGAGTGGAGCGATCATCGCGAATTCGGTTACGCGGAAATGCGTGCGCACGGCCATACGCGCCTGCTCGACGGCATCGAGGATTTCACGACGGCCGAAGGCCACGGGATGCTGAAGGTCTGGATGAGCCACGGCGACAAGGTGGCCGAGTTGCCGCCGGGCTTCGCGCTGATGGCGTCGACGCCGAGCTGCCCGATCGCCGGCATGGCCGACGAGGCGCGCGGCTACTACGCGGTGCAGTTCCACCCGGAAGTCACGCACACGGTGAAGGGCCGGCAGATCATCGAACGCTTCGTGCTGCAGATCGCCGGCGCGAAGCCCGACTGGATCATGAAGAACCACATCGAGGAAGCCGTCGCGAAGATCCGCGAGCAGGTCGGTGACGAGGAAGTGATTCTCGGCCTGTCGGGCGGCGTCGATTCGAGCGTCGCGGCCGCGCTGATCCATCGTGCGATCGGCGATCAACTGACGTGCGTGTTCGTCGACCACGGCCTGCTGCGCCTGAACGAGGGCAAGATGGTGCTCGACATGTTCGAGGGCCGCCTGCATGCGAAGGTCGTGCACGTCGACGCGTCCGACCAGTTCCTCGGCCATCTGGCCGGCGTGACCGATCCGGAAGCGAAGCGCAAGATCATCGGCCGCGAGTTCGTCGAGGTGTTCCAGGCGGAAGCGAAGAAGCTGTCGAAGGCGAAGTGGCTCGCGCAGGGCACGATCTACCCGGACGTGGTCGAATCGGGCGGCACGAAGACGAAGAAGGCGACGACGATCAAGAGCCACCACAACGTCGGCGGCCTGCCGGAAACGCTCGGCCTGAAGCTGCTCGAACCGCTGCGCGACCTGTTCAAGGACGAAGTGCGCGAGCTGGGCGTCGCGCTCGGCCTGCCGCCGGAGATGGTGTACCGCCATCCGTTCCCGGGCCCGGGCCTCGGCGTGCGGATTCTCGGCGAAGTGAAGCGCGAGTACGCGGATCTGCTGCGCCGCGCGGACGCGATCTTCATCGAGGAACTGCGCGGCACGGTCGCGACCGCGCAGGATGCGGCGGCCGGCCTGTGCGGCGACGCCGACGTCGGCAAGAGCTGGTACGACCTGACGAGCCAGGCGTTCGCGGTGTTCCTGCCGGTGAAGTCGGTCGGCGTGATGGGCGATGGGCGGACGTATGACTATGTGACGTCGTTGCGGGCCGTGCAGACGACCGACTTCATGACCGCGCATTGGGCGCATCTGCCGTATGCGCTGCTCGGCCGCGCGTCGAACCGGATCATCAATGAGGTGCGCGGGATCAATCGCGTGGTGTATGACATCTCGGGGAAGCCACCGGCGACGATTGAGTGGGAATGATCCCGCGTCCGGCATAAGCCGGCACCAAAGAGCACGAAATCACCTCTAAGCCCGCGTAACTGCGGGCTTTTTTCATTCTCGGCTTGGCACTGGCTGGCAAGGTTTTGCATCGCCAAGCATCCCGTTTCTGTGGCATGGTTAGGCAAAAACCGAGTTGGCGCACAGACGCGACCGACGGCGCCAAGCGCATAAACAATACGGGCTGGATTCGGCTCAGACATAACCTTCCGCCACTGCATCGACTTCACGCTCATAGCGCTTAGTTGCGGCGTTCTTTGCCTCATTGAGGTGACTAAGGTCTGCCAGTAGTGCGCCGCTGATCTCTGGGGAGGACAGTGCGATGATGCTGATAATGGCAAGGCCGAAATCGAGGCAAGCGCAGAGGCCGCGGATCGTCTCGATGTGGGTTGCTCCGTAAAGACTGGTATGACTGACTGAGACAAAGTCGGCGTCCTGGTCCTCTATAGACACGTGGCCGAAAACGCCTTTGATGTTTGGATGCGCTCCGTAGTCAATTGCCCCTTCGTAGATAAGAGCGGCAAGCGCATGAATATCGGGAGCACGATGCTTCAATAGTCCGATTGCCTTCTCGAAAGTAAATGCTTTGCGGCAGGCCTTTTTATCAGCCTCGCCTTGATGTCGGCGGGTCCAAATCTCCTGTAAATCAGGCTTATGCGTCATTAAGCTTGCATATGCAGCAGATTCGAGTGCAGTGCGCAGCAGTGGGAAAACGGCGGCGCAATGGCCGCTCAAGGCCATGCGGGAACCGGCTAGGAAAAGCTGGTACGCGTTCATGCAGAGCACGAGCGGGACAGCGGGGGGCTGATACTGACGCCAAAGCCCTTCACGAAAATAGGTGTCGTACTCCCGAAGTGCCGCAACTAGTGGCTCTTTAGATGTTAGTAATTCGGCCGTTGTTTCATCGGCAGCAGCCAGATAGGAGTCAATCCCGCCTTCAATCACAATGCGCACACCATCGTTGGCCATCGTTAGTTGGCTCCTTGAACGGCGCGGATGAACTCCTCGCGTGTCAAATGGCACAGGGCGTATTGACCTCTTTTTAGCGGAGTGCCACCCGTTATGCGCCGTGTTAGAGCATCGCCTGCGAGAAAGAAAATTCGATCCTGGCACTCGAAGAAGACGTGGGCGGTCGCACGCTTCCATTTCTCGATGAACTGTTTGCTACGACCGAACCATTGCATGACCGCAAAGCGCCGGCCGTCGATATCGACAGGTCGAGATTGCCAATCCATCGATGCGGCGAAACTCCAGCCCGTGAAACTAGAAGAACTGTCATGGACATGCACCAGCCAAAACATGCGATGGTCTCGCCGGTAGAAGGTCTCTCGTGCAGCACGCTCATCTTCCGATATCGGAGAATATTGCAGCTCCAGCACGGTCGCGTGCGGCGTGCCAGCGCCGCACAGCACATCGGCCCTGTGGCGCTCACCTGTCATGGGGTCGATTAGGCCGATCTCGCGGCAGTCCTCGGGGAAAGCCTCTTTCCAGCCGAGGTGCCAAGGGCCTTCCGGCTCGCTCCAAGAGTCACAATCTCCCGCCTTGTGTCGCCAGTGCTTTACGTTCTCGACGGGAATGACGGAAGTGAGCATGCCCCCACAATCGCGGCATGTCGTGCTTTCGCCTTTAGTAATGGGCGGGCGTTTCTCTCCATTAATCCACGCATACAGCATTCAGCCCCCTTAAATTGCCTTCACTTTTAGAATATCAATCGTGAATGGTATAGCACGGGGGAAGGGTGGCCCTACACATCGCTCAAGGCGCGAAGCGCAAGAGGTTTTTGATTGCCCAATCCAAATGGGCGGCCCTGCATGTGTAATCGGTCGCCTCTCAGCTAGAATCTGCGGACTAGTGCCTGGTGCTGGTACTTGGGGAGCTTAGATTTGGGGGAGGGGGTATGACGACTGAAGCCGAGGCGCTGGCTAGCATTCTTGCGTGGTCTTCTGAAAGTCCGGGCTGGCAACGGGACGCGCTGCGCCGACTCGCGACCCAGGCTGCTTTAGAGGCAGTCGAGATCGACGAGTTGGTTGCCATCTGCAAGGGCGATAGCCCGGCGGTCCCGCTGGAAGCCGAGCACCTTCGTGGCGCGAACCGTGAGCAGGGGGAAGTCTATCTGCGGCAGGTGCATGGAGTTCGGCATGTCAACGCCCTTGCGCCGGACCAGCGGTTGACACTCCATCGAGTCGGCTTGACGATCATTTATGGCGATAACGGATCGGGAAAATCCGGCTACGCGCGGATTCTCAAGAAGGTTTGCCGCGCCCGTATGCCTGGACGAGCCGAGGAAATCTCGCCGGATATCTATGACCCAGCCCCAGGCACGCCGAGCGCCACGATTGAATATGCGATCGGCGGTCAGAACCACACTTGTGCTTGGCAGCTTGGACAAGCCGCCGACACGGCGCTTTCAGGCATCAGCGTTTTCGATTCCCGCACTGCGAACGTCCACGTCGACGATACGAACGACGTAGCTTACACGCCATTTCCGCTCAAACTGCTTGGTGCGCTGGCGCAGCTCTGCAAGTCGGTCAAGGACAAGCTGGAAGCCGAGATCGCGCAGATAAAGGCGCAAACGCCCGAAGCGATCAGAACACCGGCATGCAGCAAGGACACAGCGGTCGGCAAGCTCATGGCCGGACTTTCCGCCAACACTGCGCCGGCGACAGTCGAAGCATTGACCACGCTCACGCAAGCAGAGCAAGACCGATTGGCTCAGCTTACGGCGGACCTAGCTGGTGATCCTGCTCGCGCGGCTCGCCAGCTTGCAACGTTAAAGGCCAAGGTTGATGGCCATATTGCACGCCTGGATCGGTTGTTTGTTTCAATCGGCGACGAGACTGTCAATAACCTGCGCCGCCATGCCATTGATAGCGATGCGGCACGCCGGGCAGCAGAAGCTGCCTCCAGTGCGCTTTTCCGTGACGAACCGCTGCCGCAGATCGGGTCGGAGGTTTGGCAGGCACTATGGACTAGTGCCCGAGCATTCTCGGACGCTGAAGCCTACCCCGACCGGCGCTTCCCGGTCACAGATCCCGGCAGTGTGTGCGTGCTTTGCCAGCAAGAGTTGACGCCCGTCGCTGCTGACCGTCTCAATCGCTTCGAGGCTTTTGTGCGCGACGACAGCCAGCAACGTGCCGAGGCTGCACGCCTCGCATACGACAGGGCACTGGCAACGTTCAAGGGGGAGGCTATTTCGTTGGCCGAGCTTGCGAACATTTTGGCGACCGTCCGCGACGAACTGCGTCTGGATGCCTTGGCGCTGGAGATTAGGGGCGCGACCTTGCGCGCGCTGTGGCGTCATCGCCAGATCAGGCGACGCCACGCAAATCCAAGCGCCACCATTGATGTGCCCTTTACGGAGTATCCGCGTCAAGCGCTGGTCGATCAAGCCGCGGGCATTGAGTCTAGGGCGAACGCCCTTGCCGCAGAGGCTGGCTCTCCCGCTCGTGCCGCCTTGCTCGCCGAAAAGGCCGAACTGGCGGATCGGCAATGGCTTGGTGGCATCAGAGCCGATGTTCTCGCCGAAATCGAACGCCTTAAGCAAGTCGTAAGGCTTGATACGGCCAAACGAGACACCACCACCAATCGCACGACTACCAAGAGCACGGAGATCGCACAGGCTCTGGTTACGGATGCACTTCGTGCGCAGTTCGCTCGCGAGGTGGCAAGCTTCGAGATTGCCGGCCTGGCCGTGGAGCTTCGCCAGCAAAATAGCGTTCAGGGCATTCCCCGATTCAAGGTCGCACTTACGCGGAAGCCCACGGCTGCGGTGGGACAGGTCTTGAGCGAAGGGGAGCATCGCTGCGTTGCCTTGGCCGCGTTCATGGCCGAACTTGCTACCACCGAAAACAAGTCCGGCATCGTCTTTGACGATCCCGTTTCCTCGCTCGACCACATGCATCGGGAGGCCGTAGCGAAACGCCTGATTGCTGAGGCCGCCCATCGTCAGGTCATCGTCTTCACGCATGACCTTGCGTTCCTGTTCGAGTTGAATCGCGCGGCTGACGATGTGCAGCCTAAGCCGCCCGTTGCGATTAGCTCCATCAGTCGGGGGGCTGACAAGGCAGGCTTCTGCCGCAGCGAGCCGCCATTCAAAGCGCGTCGGGTCAGTGATATCACCACAAGTCTGAGCAATCAGCTTGCGGGTGAACGTTACCATTTCGAGCAAGGCAATCACGACGAGTGGCGCAAGTCCGTCAAATCCATCGCCGCAACGTTGCGCGATACCTGGGAGATCGCGGTTGAAGAAGCAGTCGGACATGTCATCCGGCGACTGTCCAACGAGGTGAAGACGCCTGGCTTGGTGAAGCTGACCGCGATCACGGTTCCCGACTGCGAGGCAATGCGCGACGGATTTGGTCGCTGTTCCGAGCTGCTGCACAGCGCTGCCGCTGCGTTGAACCGTCCTCTGCCGAGACCGGAAGCACTGATGGCAGAGATCGATGCGTTGGCGGCTTGGGCGGACAGCCTTCGGCAGCGTCAGAGCGCTGCGAGGTTGCCATGAACCCTTGGCGTCCCTCGATTGCTATGAAGTTGAACATGGTATTGTTCATGGCACTGATGAAAGGTGGTTTCGTATCGTATTGATCCGTAAGCAATCTTTATTGTTGTTTATGATTGAGTGGGAGTGAGCATTTCGGCTAAATCGGCGTTCGATTCCGCTTGTGTCGTGGCGCATCGCTTGATGTCGCGATAGTTCGCAAGCGGATGACCGATTCGGTTGGCTTGCTGCCCCGGCTCACGCAGGGGCAAGAAGCGGCCTGGCAATGGATTGCCAGGCCGTTTTGCGTTAACGCATGAAGTCGGCGAGCGTGGCGTTTTCCGTTCCGGGGCCGGATACGTCACACATGCGCCCGCCCGAGCGACCGCAGATACATCGGCACTTTCGCCTTGGTCGTCGCCTGAACCCGTGACATCAGCGCATGATCGATGCGATCCAGCCCATAAGTCCGCGAAATGTCCTGCTGCAACCGGCACCACAGATGGCCGGCCATCTCCGCATCGACCATCGCGCGGTGCGCACGGCCCGATTGCGGCAGCCGCAGCATCTCGGCCAGGCTCGACAGGCGGTGACTGCGCGCGTCCGGGTAGATCCGTCGCGCCACCAGCATCGTGCACGCAAATGCATGGTCGGCCGACATGCCGAGCATCCCGAGTTCCGACTGCCAGAAGCGCTTGTCGAAACCGGCGTTGTGGGCCACGACCGCATGCTGGCCGACGAACGCCGCCGCTTCCTTCATGACTTCGGAAGCCGGGGGCGCCGCCGCGATCATGTCGTTCGTGATGCCCGTGAGCGCGACGACGTCGGACGGGATGCGTCGGCCTGCATTCATCAAACTCTGGAAACGGTCGACGACCTGCCCGTCGCGCAGCAGGATGACGGCAATTTCGGTTGCACGGTCGCCCAGATTCGGCGACAGCCCGGTTGTTTCGAAGTCCAGTACCGCGACGGTTTGCATGGTTGAATTCGGGTGCTTCATTAGAGGATGTCGAGTGTGGCCGAGAGGGTAGCATCTTCGGGCGCGCGAACGGCGGGTTCGTCGAGCGGGCAGGCTGTCGATTGACGATAATGAAAATCTCGCTCCAGGCCAGTCGGACATGCTGCCGTGACTCAACTGACGCTACCCGGATTCGATGCGCCGCCGCCGGTTCCCGTGCACCGCTTCTTTTTCGCCGTGATGCCGGATCCGGCCACGGCGGTGCGCATTGCCGGCATGGCCAACAGCTTGCGACTGGAGAAGGACAGTCCAGTGGGCCCCGAGCGTCTGCACATCACGCTCGGCTCTCTAGGCGACTTCGCTTACGTGCCGGACGCTACGCTTGCGCGGGCCCGCGCGGTCGCGGACCGCATGGATGGGCCGTCTTTCTCCGTGAAGTTCGACAGGATCATCAGCTTCAACGGGCGGCCCGGTCGTCAGCCGCTCGTGCTGATGGGGCGGGCCGGTCTGGGACACTTGATCGACTTTCGACGGCAGTTGCGACGTGCGCTGAAACAAGAGGCGGGGCTGAGCATTCTTCCTGCAGGTTTCACCCCGCACGTGACGCTGCTGTATGGCGCGCCAAGGCCCGATGAGTATCGGATCGAGCCGATTACCTGGACCGTCTTCGACTTCGTCCTGATCGATAGCTGGCTCGGCAAGTCGCACTACGACGTGTTGGGGCGCTGGCCGCTGACGACCGGCAGCCCGTCGGGATGATTTTCAGTCTCGACCGCACCCGCGATAACGAAGGTGAATCAGCGGATAAGGCCGCCCCTGTCCATCCAGCTCCGATCGCCCGCAGCGCTCGAATCCGAGCCGTTCATAGAATCGTGCCGCCGCTTCGTTCTGTTCGTTGACGTCGGTCGACAGGTCGGGATGGCGCTTGATCGCCTCTTCGACGAGCAGCCGCCCGACCCCCGCGCGATGGTGGGCGGGATCGACGAACAGCGCTTCCATGTGGCTGCCGTCGAGCAGCATGAAGCCGATCGGGCGATCGGTTTCGTCGACGGCCAGATCGAGCGGTGCGCCCGGCAGGAACGCGACGACTTCGGATTCGATCGCGCGACGATCGTCTTCGCTCAGGAAGTGATGCGTGGCATCGACGGCTTGGCGCCAGATGTCCAGTACGCGTGTGCCGTCGGCCTCGGTGGATTGTCGAATTTTGATCATGGTTTGATATGGGATGACTTGGCGCTCGCCGGGGGCCGCCTCGGTGACGGAGCGAACGCGTCGCGGTAATGCACAAGCGACAGCGAAGTGTCACGCGGATGGCAGTCGCGCGTGCTCCAGCACCGCCGCCCGCTTGATCGCCCGTCGCGCGACATCGCGCACACCCGCGCTCATCGGCAAATCGTCGCGGTCGAGTTCGTCGAGGCCGAACCAGCGCGCGTCGAGCGCGTCGTCGCCGGCGGCTGGCGTGCCGCGCAGCCATCTGCACAGCACCGCGACCATGATGAAATGCTGGCGCACGGCGCCGTGCGCATCGTAATCGAACGCGTCCAGCGCGGTAAAGGCGTCGAGCGCCTCCACGTCGATCGTCGTTTCTTCCGCGATCTCGCGCACGACCGCCTCGGCAAGCGGCTCTCCCGGCTCGATCTTGCCGCCGGGGAAGCCCCAGCAGCCGGCATCGGGCGGGTTCGCGCGGCGCACGAGCAGCACGTCGCGCTCGCGCAGCACGATGCCGATCACGGCGGGAACGGGGCGCAAGGGTGCAGCGTTGCCGGTTGCGGACGTGCCGGTTGCGGACATGGTTGTGCCTACCTGCCGCTGCGAACGAATAGGTGAGTGTGCACGCCGCTCATGGCATGTCCCCGGTACGCCGTTCGATCGCACGAATCACGGCGACCATATCGGCCGCGCCATGTCCGGCCTGTTCGGTTTCGCCGTAAAGCGCATGGCAGATGTCGAGCAGCGGCGACGCGATGCCGATGCCGCGCGCGGACTCGGCGACGAGGCACGCGTTTTTCAGCACGTCGCTGATCGCGGCCTGCACCGAGAAATCTTCCGTGACGAACTTGCCGAGCTTCACGCGCGACACGTCGCTCGCCATCGGGCCGGCATTCAGCACGTCGGCGAAGCGCGCGAGGTCGATGCCGTGACGTTGCGCGAAGTGCGTGGCTTCGGCGAGACCAGTAACCATCGTGATCAGGAACAGGTTGACGGCGAGCTTCATCGTCAGCGCCGCCGGCACGTCGCCGCACACGAAGCTGTCGCGGCACAGCGGCTTCACGAGCGTGCGGATGGCATCGACATCGTTCGGCGCGCCGGCCAGCATCACGACGAGCTGACCGGCTTCGGCCGGCTTGCGCGAGCCCGATACCGGCGCCTCGACGTAGCGGCCTGATGCGGCGGCGATGTCGTCGGCGAGCGCGCGAGAATACTCGGGCGCATTCGTGCCCATGTTGACGATCGTGTGTCCACCGACCCGCGCGGCAAAAGCACGTGTGCCGCGGGCGAGAGCGGCATCGATGGCCGCGTCGTTCGCGAGCATCAGGATCACGGTGCGGCAGGACGCGAATACGTCGTCGATGCCGTCGGCCACCCGTGCGCCGGCGTCGCGCAGTGCATCGTCGCTGCGGTGCGAACGACTCCACACGACGAGCGGCGTGCCGGCGCGCGCGAGATTGAGCGCCATCGGCGTGCCCATCACGCCGAGGCCGATGAATCCGACTGCGGTTTGCATGATGCTGCTCCCACGGTGGGTGATGCGATCGTGGGCGTCAGTATCGCAGCGTTTGCGCATGCCTGCCATCCGGCCCGCGCGACCGCGGCAGCCGGGTCATCGCCGCGACGCGATCTCCGCCAGGTACGGCCACGGATAGATGCCGCGTGCATGGCCGTCGCCGAACAGGAAGCGCACGCCGTAGCCGAGCGCTTCCACGCCGTCCAACGTCAGGCTGGCCCGCGCGTCGATATGGCCGCCATCGAAGCGGATTCTCCGGCATTGCGCACACGGGCAATCGCCGCGCAACCGCGCATAGCCGATGCGTTGCGTGACGCCGCCGGGCCAGTGCAACGTCAGTGCATGCGCGGGGTGATCGAGTGCAATTTCGGTCGGCGCGATCATCGCGACGCCTCGTCGATCTGTCCGATCGCGATCCGTGCGGCCTTGCGTACTTCGGGGTCGCGATCGTCGAGTGCGCCGTGCAGCGCGGGCAGCGTCTCCCGGTCGCGCAATTCGCCGAGCGCGAGTGCGGCTTCCTTGCGCAGATTGCTGATCGCATGCGAGAGCAGCGCGACGACGGCCGATGCCGCGGCCGCATCGCGCAATTGGCCGAGCGCGCGGACGGCGCGCACGCGCACTTGCCAGTAATCGTCGTCGAGCGCGGCGACGAGCGGGTCGCGCGCAACGGCGGCGCGCAGCTTGCCGAGCGTGGCAGCGGCTTCCTCGCGTACCTGCCATGCGGCGTCGCGCAGCGCGGCGAGCAATGCGGTGACGACGGCCGCATCGCTCGCCGAAGCAAATCCGATTGCGCCGACCGCGGCGCGGCGCACGTCCACATCGGTGTCCGTGGTCGCGACGCGCGCGAGCGGCGGCAGCGCGCGGCCGTCCTTGAGCCAGCCGAGCACGACGACCGCCTCGGCGCGGACGTCCGCATCGCTTGCATCGAGCGCGCGCAGGGCCGGCGCGAACGCATCGGGGTCGCGCAACTCGCGCAAGCCGCGCAGCACGGCGGCGCGCACGAACGGCTCGGGCCGGTCGGCCCAGCGGCACAGCACGGTGCCCGATGCCGCGCTCTTCAGTTCGGACAGGCTTTGCGCGGCGGTCGCGCGCACGCCGTCGTCCGGATCGAGCAGCGCGTGGCACAGCGCGTCGACGACATCGGGCTGCTCCCACGCGTCGAGCACGCGCGCAGCCTCGCGGCGCACATCGGCCGACGCATCGTCGCGCAGCGCCGCGACGAACGACGGCACGAGTTCGGGCGCTTCGAGGTCGGCGAGTTCGAGCAGCGCGATGCGGCGCACCGATGCATCGGCTGCGGCGAGGCGCGCGACGAGCACGGCGTGATCGGCGTGATCGCCGGCCGGCACGCCCGGCAGCGGAAAAGCGGAGGAAGAAGCGGTCATGGATAAAGTCGGTGCGGTGAACGGGCCGGCATGCGTACTGATGCGACGTTCGCGCAATAGCGCGAGACAGCGGCGCTCGATGTCGACGGAGGCCGGCTCGGTCGTGCCGTCGCCGGTGCGGGGCCGCGCGCCGTGTCAGCGCAGCAGGTAAGGGATGTCGACCTTGACCGCGCCGGTCGGGCAATCGCGTTCGCACGGCATGCAGTACCAGCATTCGTCGAACTGCATGTAGGCCTTGCCCTTGGTGACGTCGATCGCGAGCAGGTCGAGCGGGCATACGTCGACGCACACGGTGCAGCCCTTGTCGGCGATGCACAGCGACTCGTCGATCGTCACGGGCGCGCTGCTGCGCTGGAAGATGTCGTGCGGGGTATGCGGCATGGCAAGGCTCCTCAAAGGGCGGCCGCGAGCGCGGCCGGTTCGCGGATGCGCAATTGCGCGTAGGCGCCGCGTTCGTCGTCGGCAAGCGGCACGACGTACGGCTCGACCGGCCGCTTCTCGCTGCGCATCGCGCCTGCGGCATCCTTGCGCAGCCAGGTGTGGCAGAACCATTCGGCATCGTTGCGATGCGGAAAATCGACGCGATGGTGGTACAGGCCCCAGCGGCTTTCGGTGCGGAACAACGACGCGCGCGCGGCCATTTCCGCGCAGTCGCGGATCGCGCGCACTTCGGCGGCGCGCATCAGCTCGTGCGGATGGTTCGCTTTGATCTCTTCGAGATCCTCGGTAATGGCGTCAAAGCGTTGCAGCCCGATTTCCATCTTGCGCGTCACCTTCGGCGGTTGCAGGTAGTCGTTCACCATGCGGCGCAGCTTGTACTCGACCTGCGCCGGCGCGAGGCCGCGTTCGCGCAGCAGCGGTGCGAGCACGCGGGTGCGCTCGGCGTCGACCTGTTCGTCGTCCACCGGCGCATGGTCGCGGCCGGCCACGTAATCGGCCGCGTTCTGCCCGGCGAACCAGCCGTACGTAAACGCCCCGAGCATGTAGTTGTGCGGGACGGCCGCCATGTCGCCCGCTGCGTAAAGCCCCGGCACGGTCGTCTCCGCGCGTGCATTCACGTACACGCCGGATGCGCTGTGGCCGCTGCAGAAGCCGATTTCGGAGATGTGCATCTCGACCATCTGGCGGCGGTAGTCGGTGCCGCGCCCCGCATGGAAGCGGCCGCGGCTCGGCCGTTCGTTCGTATGCAGGATCTGTTCGATGGTTTGGATCGTTTCTTCCGCGAGATGGTCGAGCTTCAGGAATACCGGGCCGTTGCCGCTTTGCAGTTCCTGGTAGAACTCCCACATCATCTGGCCGCTCCAGTAGTCGCATTCGATGAAGCGTTCGCCCTTGCCGTTCGCGGTGAATCCGCCAAGGGGCCCCGTCACGTACGCGCACGCCGGGCCGTTGTAGTCCTTGATCAGCGGATTGATCTGGAAGCATTCGAGATTCGCGAGCGCCGCGCCCGCGTGATAGGCCATCGCGTAGCCGTCGCCCGCGTTGGTCGGGTTCTCGTACGTGCCCATCAGGTAGCCCGACGCCGGCAGGCCCAGGCGGCCGGCCGCGCCGCAGCAGAGGATCACGGCCTTCGCGCGGATCACGTGGAACTCGGCGGTGCGGCAGTCGAAGCCGAGCACGCCGCTCGCGCGGCCCTGCGCGTCGGTCAGCACGCGCGTCGCGACGATCCGGTTCGTGATCGCGATGCGCGCGCGCTTCAGTTGCCGGTACAGCACCTTCTTGATGTCGTGTCCTTCCGGCATCGGCAGCACGTACGAGCCCATGTGATGGACCTTCTTCACCGCGTAGTCGCCGGTGCCGTCCTTCTCGAACTTCACGCCCCAGCGGTCGAGCTGCTCGATCGTCGTGAAGCTGTGCGCCGCGTACGCGTACACGGCCGCTTGATCGACGATCCCGTCGTTGGCGATCGTGATCTCGCGCGTGTACTGCTCGGGCGTCGCATGGCCGGGAATCACCGCGTTGTTCAGGCCGTCCATCCCCATCGAGATCGCGCCGCTGCGTTTGACGTTGGCCTTCTCGAGCAGCAGCACGCGCAGCGACGGATCGCGCTCCTTCGCCTTGATGGCCGCCATCGGCCCGGCCGTGCCGCCGCCGACCACGACGATGTCGTATTCGTGCACATGGGTGTTCATCGTGGGTTCCTTGCAGGTTTGCGCGCCTTCTGCCGGTCGACGCGCAACCGGTACTGGAAGGCGTCGCCGCGGAAGTACAGGTGTTCGTAGTCGATCGGCGCCCCCGACGCGTCGTGCGTGAGGCGCTCGATGCGCAGCACGGGGCTGCTTTCCTCGACGTGCAGTGCGTCGACGATGTCGTCGTCGGCGAGGATCGCGTCGATCGACACGTCGGCGTGGCCGAGCGGGATGCCGCAGTCGTTCTCCAGGATCAGGAAGATGTCGCGGGTCGCGAGATCGGCACCCGCGAGCCGCTTGCCGAGCGCCTCCGGCACCCAGGTCTGTTCGAGCGACACGGGTTCGCGGTTCAGCAGCCGCACGCGATGGATCTCGACGAGCGGCGCGCCTTCCGGCACGTTCAGCTTCGTCGCGAGATGGCGATCGGCCTTCACGGTGCGCAGGCTGCGCAACTGGTTGACGATCTCGTAGCCCATCGACGACATCGCCTCGGCGAACCCTTGCAGCGACGTCACGTTCTGGAAGGCCTTCGGCTTCGACACGAACGTGCCCTTGCCGTGCAGCTTGAACAGCAGGCCTTCCTTCTGCAGGTCGCCGAGCGCCTGGCGCACCGTGATGCGGCTGACGTCGAACATCGCGCAGAGTTCGTGCTCGGACGGCATCCGGCTGTGCGGCGCATAGGTGCCGTCGAGAATGCGCGCGCGCAGCGTGTCCTTGATCTGCACGTAGAGCGGGGCCGCTGACAGCGGCACGACGTTGGGTGGGGGCATCGGTCAACTTGTTATGACAAGATGAGGCGAGTGTAGCCAGCGCAAGGGCGCGCCCCAACCAAGCATTTCTGATTTCGATTTCCCGTGGCGGAAAAAGGGGGCGGCGGCAGGCGGCGGCGCGAGCGGGTGAACCGACCCTTGCGAGCCGAGCGGGATCGCCGACAATAAAAGGCGTGGCCCGATGCGCGCCGCATGTCGATTCCCGGATGCGTCGCCCGTCGTATCGATATCGACCGGGCAGTGCGCCGCGCCATGCGGCCGGCACCCCGGTTTTCCGCGAATGGCGCAACGAACGAGGAGAGACCCCATGACACGCCACATGCCGGATTCCCGATACCGCTGGGTCATTGTCGCCGCGGGCGGCCTGATGGGGTGCGTCGCGATCGGCGCGATGTTTTCGTTGCCGGTGTTCCTGCGGTCCATCGCGCACGATACGGGCTGGTCGATGACCGGCATTTCCGCGGCGATGACGCTCGGCTTCATCGCGATGGCGTTTGCGAGCATGGCGTGGGGCAGCCTGTCGGACCGCGTCGGCACGCGGCCCGTCGTCATCGCGGGGGCCGTGCTGTTGTCGGCCAGCCTGGCGCTCGCGAGCCGCGCGCCATCGCTGCTGGTGTTCCAGCTCACCTTCGGGCTGGCCGTCGGCAGCGCGACGGCCGCGATATTCGCACCGATGATGGCGTGCGTGACCGGCTGGTTCGACACGCACCGCAGCCTTGCGGTGTCGCTCGTGTCGGCCGGCATGGGAATGGCGCCGATGACGATGGCGCCGCTGGCCGCGTGGCTCGTGTCGGTGCGAGACTGGCGCACGTCGATGCTGCTGATCGCCGTGCTGGCGGCCGTCGTGATGATTCCGGTGTCGCTGCTGGTGCGCCGGGCGCCCGCGCTCGAGCACGCGCCCGCGCAGGCGGCGGCCGAGTCGGCGCCTGCCGGCGCGCCGGCCCCGACGATGTCGGTCGCGGATGCGCTGCGCTCGCCGCAGTTCATGGTGCTAGTGCTGACCAACTTCTTCTGTTGCGCGACGCATTCGGGCCCGATCTTCCATACGGTCAGCTATGCGGTGACCTGCGGGATTCCGCTGATCGTCGCCGTGTCGATCTACAGCGTCGAAGGGCTGGCCGGCATGGGCGGCCGGATCGCGTTCGGGATACTCGGCGACCGCCTCGGCGCCAAGCGCATGCTGGTCGCCGGACTGCTCGCGCAGGCGTTCGGCGCGCTCGGCTACTACTTCGTGCGCACGCTCGACGGCTTCTACGCGGTCGCGACGCTGTTCGGCTTCATCTATGCGGGCGTGATGCCGCTGTATTCGGTGCTCGCGCGCGAGAATTTCCCGCTGCGCATGATGGGCACGGTGATCGGCGGCTGCGCGATGGCCGGCAGCCTCGGGATGGCCGCGGGCCCGGTGGCCGGCGGGCTGATCGTCGATGCGCTCGGCAGCTACGGCTGGCTGTACCTCGGCTCGTTCGCGATCGGGATCGGCGCGTTCCTGATCGCGACGCTGTTCCGCCCGTTCGCGAAAGCGCGACAGGAAACGGTGGCTGCGTAATCGGGCGGGGAGTGGGGCGCCTCGCGTTTTCGCCGGGCGCGCTGTGGCCACCTTCCTGGCGCGGATAAAAAATGGCTCGGACATCGCGCCCGTTCGGACGCGGTCGAACGGCGCTCGGCCTGCTGCGGCGCAGCAGCGCGGCAAGTGGCTGCGATCGGCGCGCATGCGCTGCGATTCGGCCCCTAAAAGCACAATATCGAGCATGTATTCGAAGGGCCTGTCATACCGGCGTCACCCTGATAGAATTCGGCCTGCCGCATTGTTCCGATTGACTGATGAGATTGCTTGACGCTCTGGTCGAACAACGTATTGCCGCCGCCGCCGCGCGGGGCGAGTTCGACGATTTGCCGGGTACCGGCGCGCCGCAGGCGCTGGATGACGACCTGCTCGTGCCCGAGGAGGTGCGGGTGGCTAACCGTATCCTGAAGAATGCGGGCTTCGTGCCGCCGGCCGTCGAACAACTGCGCGCGCTGCGCAACCTGCACGACGAGGTGCAGGCGGTCAGCGACCGCGCCGCGCGCTGCCGGCTGCAAGCGAAGATCCTCGCGCTCGACATGGCGCTCGAATCGCTGCGCGGCGGCCCGATGGTGATGCCGCGCGACTACTGCCGGCGTATCGCGGAACGCCTGTGCGAGCGCGGGCTCGACGAAGCGCCCGCCGAAGCGGGGCCGATGTGACGTCCGGCGCGCTGCCCGACGCAGCCCCTGCTGGCCTTGCGGCAGCCGCCTCGGGTGCCGAACCCGCCGCCGATTCTCCCGTTCTGGAAGCCGCGCCCATCTCGGCGCGCGATCTGCATTTCATGCGTCTTGCGCAGGCCGCCGCCGAAGAGGCGCGCGCGGCCGGCGAAGTGCCGGTCGGCGCGGTGCTCGTGCGCGGCGACGAAGTGATCGCGCGCGGCTTCAACCATCCGATCGGCGGGCACGACCCGTCCGCGCATGCCGAAATGGCCGCGCTGCGCATGGCCGCGCAGCACCTGCGGAATTACCGGATGCCCGGCTGCGAGCTGTATGTGACGCTCGAGCCGTGCCTGATGTGTGCGGGCGCGATCATGCATGCCCGCATCGCGCGGGTCGTCTATGGCGCGGCCGACCCGAAGACGGGCGCGTGCGGCAGCGTGATCGACGCATTCGCGAATCCGCAACTGAACCACCATACCGAAGTGACGGGCGGCGTGCTCGCCGACGAATGCGGCGCCGCGCTGAAGTCGTTCTTCGCCGAGCGCCGACGCGCGCTGCGCGAAGCACGGCTTGCCCGCGACGCCGAATCCGGCGCGTCATAGGCGCGTCGCCGCCGCGCCCGTCGTTGTGGGCGCGCATGGTTTCGTGAACCGCCCACGGTTCGGACCCTCTAAGCAGGTTTGACGACCCCGACACCTTTCGCCATGTCCTTCCAGCCCGCCGCGTCCTACACCATTCGCCTGCTGGCGCCGTCCGGCTATCCGCACGACCCCGACGCGATCAACCGCGCGCTCGAGCGCCTGAGCACCGCGCAGCAGCGCATCGAGAACATCGAGGCGACGCAGCGCCGCTTCCAGCGTTTCGGCGGCACCGACGGCGAGCGGGCAGGCGACCTGAACCGCCTCGCCGATCCCGCACGGCCGTTGCCGGACATCGGGCTCGCGGTGCGCGGCGGCTACGGCGCCGCGCGCATCCTGCACGGGCTCGACTATCGCGGGCTCGAACGCCGGCTGCGCGACCAGCCGGTCGCGCTCGTCGGTCACAGCGACTTCACGGCGATCCAGTTGGCGCTGTACGCGAAGGCGCGCATCAAGACGTTCGGCGGCCCGATGCTGTCGGCCGATTTCGGCGCGGAAACGCCGAGCGACTTCACGATGCAGCATTTCTGGCAGACGCTGACGCAGCCGAGCACGACGATCGTGGCCGACGCCCCGCAGGTGCAGGCGGTGAACGTGACGGGCACGCTGTGGGGCGGCAACCTCGCGATCCTCACGTCGCTGGTCGGCACGCCATACATGCCCGACATCGAGGGCGGCATCCTGTTCATCGAAGACGTCAACGAGCAGCCATTCCGGATCGAGCGGATGATCTATCAACTGCACCTGTCGGGGCTGCTCGCGCGGCAGCAGGCGCTCGTGCTCGGCCAGTTCACCGGTGCGCGGCCGTTCGAGTACGACAACGGCTACGACATGCAGGCGATGATCGACCAGGTACGGGCGGTGGTCGGGATTCCGGTCGTCACGGGGCTCCAGTTCGGCCATGTGCCCGACCTGTTGACGCTGCCGTTCGGCGCACAGGCGCAACTGGTCGCGAATGCGCACGGGTTCCGGCTCACGCTGTCGGACTATCCGCATCTCGGCTGACGCCGGCGATGCCGGCGCGATCGATCGAAAGGCGGGTTTTGAACTGACCCCGCAAAGTTGGACAGTTAAAGGCTAGGCGCCCAAGGGCTGAGTCCTGTATTGCACGGGACTCAGCCCTTTCAACTTGAGCTTGATGCGTTCGTGGTTGTAGTAGTGGATGTAGCGCTCGAGCGTGTCGCGCAAATGCTCCACGCAAGTGAAGCGATGTCCCTTGTAGCACTCGGACTTGAGCGTGCCGAAGAAGCTTTCCATCGCAGCATTGTCGAGGCAGTTCCCCTTGCGCGACATGCTTTGAGTCAGCTTGCGTCGCTTCAATTGCCGACAAAACGCCGGCATTCGGTATTGCCAGCCTTGGTCCGAATGCAATAACGGTCTGTCCGTGCGTTTGAGTTTGGCCAATGCCTTCTTCAGCATGCTGCTGACCAGCTCGAAGCTTGGGCGTCGGTCCATCTGGTAGGCCACGATCTCGCCGTTGTACAGATCCATTACCGGCGACAGATACAGCTTCTGCCCGCCGACGTTGAATTCCGTCACATCCGTTACCCACTTCTGGTTGGCCTGCGTGGCGCTGAACTGACGTTGCAACAGGTTGGGCGCGACTTTGCCGACCTCACCTCGCCACGAACGATATTTCTTCGGGCGCAGCAGGGACTTCAGCTGCAATTGCTGCATCAGCCGCTGCACAGCCTTGTGGTTGACGAGATGCCCGGTTTGCCGAATCGCAGCCGTGACGCGTCGATAGCCGTAGCGGCCCTTGTGATGGTCGAACACCGCCCGGATCCTCGCCTTGAGATCGGCATGGCGATCGCCAACGTTCAGCGTCCCGAGTTGGTAATAGAACGTGCTGCGCGCCAGACCGGCCGCCTTCAGAAGTGCCGCTACCGGATGGTGTTGCCTAAGCTCGCGCACTATTTGCGCTTTTTCTTTTGCGCTGCCTGCTTCTTCGCCAGCAGCGCATCGAGCTTTTTTAGGTAGGCCACCTCCGCACGCAGATACTCGTTTTCCTTGAGCAATTCCTCGCGTGTGCGTTCATCCGGTGAGCCGGTTTCAGTGGGTTTGGGCGGAAGTGAAGTGGCCATCTTTCGGGGGCGCCCTCGTCGGCGAGGGGACAGTGCATCGATACCGCCCTCATGATACAGGCGCTCCCAGCCGGCGACGCAGCCCGCGCCACGAATGTCGAACAAGGCCGACACCTGGCCGTATGACAACTCGTCTCGCCACATGCGCTGCAGTACCGATAGCTTGAACTCAGCATCGTAGCAAACGTGTTTCTTGCGCAACCCCGCGTTGCCATGCTCCCTGTAACTTGCCACCCAGCGCCGGATCACCGTACGCCCCACGCCGTGCCGGGCAGCCAGGGACTGGATGCCAATTCCACCGGAAAAATACTCGTCAACGATGCGTTGCTTGAACTGCTCGTTGTACTTCGTCATGAAAAACACCCCAAAGGTTGGACGGGTGTCCAACTTTTGGGGTGCAGTTCATTTCCCGCCTTTTTCTTTATGCAAATGCGCAACTAACCGTCGATATTTTTCATTGACGCCGACCTGAGTTTCGCCCGGTTTTGCACCATTTTTGTCAACAAAATCGGCGGAAGGGTATACGACGAGAAGGGCCTCCGTCTTGCCTGTGAGGCTTGATATGCATGGATTTCGTGCGCGTTGCACCGAATGCAGGCACGCCGGCGCACGCCGATTGTGCGAAATCATTCAAAAGAATTGTTGACAATCTTTATGTCCACCCTAGGATGAGGACCATCACACGATGCCGATCATGAACGAGCCCGATTCCCCTCCGTCCGGTGCGGCCAGCCCTGAAGCGATCGCCGAGCGAATCCGCACCGCGATCCTCGAGCATCGGCTCGCGCCCGGCGCGAAGCTCACGGAGGCGCAGCTCTGCGACGTGTTCGGCGTGAAGCGCGGAACGATCCGCCAGGCGCTCGCGCAGCTCGCGACCGACAAGCTGGTCGACCTGGAGCCGAACCGCGGCGCGTTCGTCGCGAGCCCGACGCTGCAGGACGTGCACGAAGTGTTCGAGATGCGCCGGATCATCGAGCTGGCCGTGGTCGAGCGGCTCGCGAGCGGCCCCGGCGCCAGGCGGCTGAAGGGCGTCGCCGCGCTGATCGACAAGGAACGCAAGGCGTTCGAGCGGCACGACTTCGCGGCGTGGATCCGGCTGTCGGGCGAATTCCATACGGCGCTTGCCGCGCTGATGGGCAATGCGACGCTCAGCGAGTGCCTCGAAGGGCTCGTCGCACGCTCGACGCTGATGTCGGCGCTGTACGAATCGCACGGGCGCAGCCCGTGCTCGTGCGACGACCACGACGAGATCCTCGCCGCGCTGGAGGCGGGCGATCCGAAGCAGGCGGTGACGCTGATGGCGCGCCACCTGCAGCATGTCGAACTGAAGATGCTGGACCGGCCCGCGCAAGGGCAGGTCGATTTGCGCGAAGTGTTCGGCGGCGCCTGAGCGGCGACGCGAACCCGGCCGCGCGCCACAGAACGAGCGAAATGCAGGCCCGCGGCGTTTGCCGAGGGCCGCTGGTCCGACTCCGGGCGACGATCCGGGGCGATATCGATGACGGTGGAGCGGCCTTGCGGCCGCGTCAAGGAGAAGTCATGGCTCAGTTCAGTGTGGCGCACGACAGCGCCTATCCGGCGGAGGAAGGCGGCGAGGGCGGTGGTCCGGCACTGCCGGATGGTTACAGCGAACGTCTGTACAACGAAGATTTGGCACCCCTTAAAAATCAGACGTGGGGTGCGTACAACATCTTCGCGTTCTGGATGTCGGACGTCCACAGCGTCGGCGGTTACGTGTTCGCGGGCAGCCTGTTCGCGCTCGGGCTGACGAGCTGGCAGGTGCTGATCGCGCTGATCGTCGGCATCGGCCTCGTGAACGCGCTGTGCAACCTGATCGCGCGGCCGAGCCAGCAGATCGGCGTGCCGTATCCGGTCGCGTGCCGCGCGACGTTCGGCGTGCTCGGCGCGAACGTGCCGGCCGTGATCCGCGGGTTGATCGCGATCGCGTGGTACGGGATCCAGACGTATCTGGCGTCGAGCGCGCTCGTGATCGTCGTGCTGAAATTCTTCCCGCAATGGCTGCCCTACGCGGACGTCCATCGCTACGGCTTTCTCGGGCTGTCGGCGGTCGGCTGGGCCGGCTTCATGCTGCTGTGGGTGCTCCAGGCGTTCGTGTTCTGGAACGGGATGGAGACGATCAAGAAGTTCATCGATTTCGCGGGCCCGGCCGTCTACGTCGTGATGTTCATCCTCGCCGGCTACATGGTGTGGCGCGCGGGCTGGCGCAACATCGGCATCAACCTCGGCGGCGTCAAGTATCACGGCGCGGAAGTGATTCCGGTGATGATCACCGCCGTGTCGCTCGTCGTGTCGTACTTCTCCGGGCCGATGCTGAACTTCGGCGATTTCTCGCGCTACTGCCGCTCGTTCGGCGACGTGAAGCGCGGCAATTTCTGGGGGCTGCCGGTCAACTTCCTCGCGTTCTCGCTCGTCACGGTGATCACCACCGCCGCGACGCTGCCGGTGTTCGGCCAGCTCATCACGGACCCGGTCGAGACGGTCGGCCGCATCGACCATCCGACCGCGGTGATCCTCGGCGCGCTGACGTTCACGATCGCGACGATCGGCATCAACATCGTCGCGAACTTCGTGTCGCCCGCGTTCGATTTCTCGAACGTCGCGCCGCGCCTGATCAGTTGGCGCGCGGGCGGGATGCTCGCCGCCGTCGCGTCGATCTTCATCACGCCGTGGAACCTGTTCAACAACCCGGCCGTGATCCACTACACGCTCGACGTGCTTGGCGCGTTCATCGGCCCGCTGTACGGCGTGCTGATCGCCGACTTCTACCTCGTCAAGCGCGGCCGCCTCGTGCGCGACGACCTGTACACGATGTCGGAAAGCGGCGCCTACTGGTATACGGGCGGCGTGAATCGCCGCGCGCTTGCCGCGCTGCTGCCGGCCGCGGTGATCGCGGTCGCCTGCGTGATGGTGCCGGGTTGGGAGGGCGTCGCGAATTTCTCGTGGTTCATCGGCGCGGGGCTCGGCTTCGTGTTCTACCGGATGCTCGCGAGCGCGAAGGCGTAAGGAGCGGGCGATGAAGATCCGACTGATCAATCCGAATACGACGCAGCGGATGACCGACGCGATGGGCCGCTGCGCGCGCGAGGTCGCGGCCGCCGGCACGGAGATCGTGGCCGTGAGCCCGCCGATGGGGCCGCCGTCGATCGAAGGGTATTACGACGAGGCGCTCGCGACGCCGGGGCTGCTTGCCGAGATCGCGCAAGGCGAGCGCGACGGTTGCGACGCGTACGTGATCGCGTGTTTCGGCGATCCAGGCCTGTATGCGGCGCGTGAGCTTGCGCGCGGGCCGGTGATCGGCATCGCCGAGGCCGCGATGCATGCGGCGAGTGTGCTCGCGCCGGGATTTTCGGTCGTGACGACGCTCGCGCGCACCTGCGGGATGGCGTGGCACCTCGCGGAGCGCTACGGGATGAAGCGGTTCTGCCGCAACGTGCGCGCGACCGATGTCGCGGTGCTCGAACTCGACCGGCCCGGCTCGGCCGCGCGCCGGATCATCGTCGACGAATGCCGGCGCGCGCTCGACGAGGACGGCGCCGACGCGATCGTGCTCGGCTGCGCGGGCATGGCCGAATTCGCGCACGAGATCGAGCAGCAGATCGGCGCGCCGGTGGTCGAGGGCGTCACGGCGGCCGTCAAGTGGGCCGAGGCGCTCGTCGCGCTGCGCCTCGCGACCGCGAAGCGCGGCGACTACGCGCGCCCGCTGCCGAAGCGCTACGACGGCGCGTTCGCCCGCTTCAGCCCGCCGGATGGCGAAGCGGCGCAGCCGGGCCCGAATTTGCCGCAACCGCACATACACACCGTCTGACACGCACTATCTGCGCCGCTGTATGGGCGCGTATGAGCGTTTTCGCTACACTGGGCCGTCATCGCATCGGCTCGTGCGGCCGGCCTCGGGCGCCGTGCAGCCGATGCGAACCCATTACTTCAGCAAGGCTTTCGCCGCACCTCGAACCCATGCCACTCGATCCCAACTATCCTCGCGACCTGATCGGCTACGGCCGCCATCCCGTGCAGGCGAACTGGCCGGGGCGCGCCCGCGTCGCCGTGCAATTCGTGCTGAACTACGAGGAGGGCGGCGAGAACTGCGTGCTGCACGGCGATCCGGGCTCCGAGCAGTTCCTGTCCGAAATCGTCGGCGCGGCCGCGTACCCGGACCGCCACATGAGCATGGAGTCGATCTACGAATACGGGTCGCGGGCCGGCGTGTGGCGCATCCTGCGCGAGTTCGAGAAGCGCGGATTGCCGCTGACGGTATTCGGCGTCGGCATGGCGATCGAGCGTCATCCGGAGCTTGCGCGCGCATTCGTCGAGCTCGGCCATGAAATCGCGTGCCACGGCTGGCGCTGGATCCACTACCAGAGCATGACGCCGGAGCTCGAAGCCGAGCACATGCGCCTCGGGATGGAGGCGATCGAGCGCGTGACGGGCGAGCGTCCGCTCGGCTGGTACACGGGCCGCGACAGCCCCAATACGCACCGCCTGGTCGCCGAATACGGCGGCTTCCTGTACGACTCCGACAACTACGGCGACGACCTGCCGTTCTGGATGGACGTCGAGGTGTCGGGCGGCCGCACGTCGCCGCAACTGATCGTGCCGTACACGCTCGACACGAACGACATGCGTTTCGCGACGCCGCAGGGCTTCAACACCGGCGACCACTTCTTCCAGTACCTGCGCGACGCCTTCGACGTGCTGTATGCGGAGGGCGACGAGGCGCCGAAGATGCTGTCGATCGGCATGCACTGCCGGCTGCTCGGCCGGCCGGGCCGGTTCCGCGGGCTGCAGCGTTTTCTCGACCACATCGAGCAGCACGATCGCGTATGGGTGACGCGCCGTGTCGATATCGCGCGTCACTGGCGTGAACATCATCCGTATCAGCCCAATCATCGAAACGAAGGGAAAGCATGAAGGCGATGCGTTACACGTTGGAGCAACTGAACACGATGGCGCCCGGCGCATTCGTCGCGGCGCTGTCGGGGATCTTCGAACATTCGCCGTGGGTGGCCGAGGTCGCCGCGGGCAAGCGGCCGTTCGCGAGCATCGACGCGCTGCACGAGACGATGTCGGATGCGGTGGAAACCGGTGGCGAAGCGCGCCAGCTCGCCCTGATCAACGCCCACCCGGAGCTGGCCGGCAAGGCCGCCGTGCGCGGCGAGCTGACGGCCGAGTCGACCCGCGAGCAGAGCGGCGCGGGCCTCGACCAGTGCACGCAGGAAGAATTCGACAAGCTGCTGACGCTGAACCGCACGTATCGCGAGAAATTCGGCTTCCCGTTCATCCTCGCGGTGCGCGGCTATGACCGGCACGGCATCATCGCGAACTTCGAGTCGCGCGTGAATCATTCGCGCGACGAGGAGCTGCGCGCGAGCCTCGACCAGATCTACCGGATCGCGCGCTTTCGCCTCGACGACCTGATCGACGCCTGACCTCGACGCCTGACACCGCACTCTGGGCCGCCGCGTCGCGGCGGCCCGATCGCCTCACTGAAACAAGGAAACATCATGGCTGTTCCGCTTCTCGATCCGAACGCACCCGATTTCACGCGGCGCTACGTGAACCTTGCCGACCCGCGTCTCGGTGCGCAGGCGCTCGAGGCCAGCGACGATTTCTTCGCGCCGAAGGAGCGGATGCTGAACCCCGAGCCGGCCGTCTTCATTCCCGGCAAGTACGACGATCACGGCAAGTGGATGGACGGCTGGGAAACGCGCCGCAAGCGTACGACCGGCTACGACTGGTGCATCGTCAAGCTCGCGCGGCCGGGCGTGATCAAGGGCTTCGACATCGACACGAGCCACTTCACCGGCAACTTTCCGCCGGCCGCGTCGATCGAGGCCGCGTTCGTGGCCGACGGCGCGCCGACGCAGGCGACCGACTGGGTCGAGATCGTGCCGTCGACGACGCTGCAGGGCAACAGCCACCACTACGTCGAAGCGAGCGACGCGCGTGCGTTCACGCACCTGCGCGTGAACATCTACCCGGACGGCGGCATCGCGCGCCTGCGCGTGTACGGCCAGCCGCAGCTCGACTGGGCCGGCGCGAGCGCGACCGAGCAGTTCGATCTCGCGGCGATGGAAAACGGCGGCTACGTGGTGGCCGCGAACAACCAGCACTTCGGCGTCGCGTCGAACCTGCTGCTGCCGGGCCGCGGCGTGAACATGGGCGACGGCTGGGAAACCCGCCGCCGCCGCGAGCCCGGCAACGACTGGGCGATCATCGCGCTCGCGCAGCCGGGCGTGATCCGCAAGATCGAAGTCGATACCGCGTTCTTCAAGGGCAACTACCCGGACCGCTGCTCGATCCAGGCCGCGTACGTGTCGGGCGGCACCGACAGCTCGCTGATCACGCAGTCGATGTTCTGGCCGGTGCTGCTCGGCGAGCAGAAGCTGCAGATGGACAAGCAGCACTACTTCGAACATGAGATCGCGTCGCTCGGCCCGGTCACGCACGTGCGGCTGAACATCATTCCGGACGGCGGCGTGTCGCGCCTGCGCCTGTGGGGGACGCTCGACAAATGAAGACGCTTGCCATCGAACCGCTGACCAGGGAAGCCTTCGCGCCGTTCGGCGACGTGATCGAAACGGAAGGGGCGAAGCAGATCCCGATCAACCTCGGCACGACGATCCGCTTTCACGATCTCGCGAAAGTCGACGTGGCCGACGAAGGCGGCCGCCCGCTCGTCAACCTGTTTCGCGGCCAGCCGCGCACGCTGCCGTTCGAAGTGAAGATGCTGGAGCGGCACCCGCTCGGCAGTCAGGCGTTCGTGCCGCTGAACGACCGGCCGTATCTCGTCGTCGTCGCGCCGGCGGGCGATCTCGATCCGGCGAAGATCCGCGCGTTCGTCACGAGCGGCTGGCAGGGCGTGAACTACGCGAAGGGCGTGTGGCATCACCCGCTGATCGCGCTCGGCGGCGTCAGCGACTTCATCGTCGTCGATCGCGGCGGCGACGGCCTGAACCTGAACGAGCAGGATCTGCCGGAATCGCTGTGGCTCACCGACGACGCGCTGCATGCATTGACGGCCTGAGTCGCGCCGATCGTCCGTCGATCGAAACCCGCGCGATTCGCGCGGGTTTTTTCATGCGCGTCGTTTTCAGGCGAATCAGGCCGCCGCGCCCTTGCGCGTGTCGCGCGCACCCTGACCGCGGCGGCGGCTCGCGACCGGCGCATGCCGCGCCATCAGCTCGGCCACCCAGTCGACGAATACGCGCAGCTTCGCGCTGACGTGCCGGTTCGGCGGGAAGGCGACATACATCGGCATCGGTTCGAGTTGCCACTGCTCGAACAGCGGCACCAGCTCGCCGCTCGCGCGATGCGCGGCGGCCATGTAGTCCGGCAGCCACAGGATGCCGAGCCCCGCGAGGCCGGCTTCGAGGTACGCATTGCCGTCGTCGACCGCGAGCACGTAGCGCCCGCGCACGTTGACCCGCTCGCCGTCGCGTGCCATCGCGAACGGCAGCGTCTTGCCGGTGCGCGCCCACAGAAAGCCGACGACCCGGTGATGCGTTTCTTCGAGCTCGGCCGGATGCGACGGCGTGCCGGCGCGCGCGAGATAGGCGGGCGATGCGTACACGCCGAGCCGCAGGTCGCCGATGTGGCGTGCGACCAGCGCGCGGTCGGTCGGCTCGCCGCCGCGCACGACGCAATCGACGTTTTCGCCGATCACGTCGACCACGCGGTCGCTCACGCCCATGTCGAGCTGGATGTCCGGATGGCGCGCATGAAACGCGGGAAGCGCCGGGATCAGGATCAGGCGCGCGAACGGGGTCGGCACGTCCACCCGCAGCCGCCCGCGCGGCGACGCCGACGCCGCGGACAGGCTCGTTTCGGCATCGTCCATGTCGGCCAGCAGCCGCACGACGCGCTCGTAGTATGCGGCGCCGTCCGCGGTGACGACGACCTTGCGGGTCGTGCGATTGAACAATTTCACGCGCAGTCGCGCCTCGAGCTGCTGCACCAGTTGCGTGACGGTGGTGCGGCTCATGTGCAGCGTGTCGGCTGCCTTCGTGAAGCTGCCGGCTTCCACCACGCGGGCGAACGCCTGCATTGCGTCGAATCGATCCATCGGGTCGGGGCTCCGCGTCGGTCGCAGATTGTTTGGGGCGAGCAAACAGTGTTGGACAGGGTTGCCGGTTTATCCGCCGCGCAACGGTCCTTAAAGTGCCTCCATCGTTGATGCAAGGGCATGTCGCCCGACAAGACCGATGGAGGTGTCGAATGGCAAAGCGTAGCGTAGTTTTCCCGCCGGGTCGCCAGGCGCTGTACGACCGCAACCGTTACTCGCCGGCGCTGCGCTCGAACGGCTTCCTGTTCGTGTCCGGGCAGGTCGGCAGCCGAGAGGACGGTTCGCCCGAGCCGGAACTCGGCGCGCAGGTCCGCCGCGCGTTCGACAACCTGAATGCGGTGCTGCGGGCGGCCGGCTGCACGTTCGACGACGTCGTCGACGTGACGGTGTTCCTCGTCGATCCCGAGGCGACGTTCGAGCGCGTCTGGGAAATCGTGCCCGAATACTGGGGCGATGCACCGCATCCGACGCTGACCGCCGTCGGCGTGACCTGGCTGTACGGCTTCCAGTTCGAGATCAAGGCGATCGCGCGGCTGCCGGAGACGGTCGACGCGTGAGTCGAGCGTTGCGGTTCGACGTTCCGCGAAGCGGACGACGCGATGCGCGACTGACGCGCGAAGCGCATTCAGCTCCGCGCGGGCAAAAAAACGGGCCCGTCACCGGGCCCGAGAACGAGAGGCTGGCGCCGGCGAATGATTTCCGGTGCCCGGCGGGCGGCTTACTTGACCGCGCCGCCCTCGAACCACGCGGCGAGCTTCGTTCGCTCGTCGTCGGTCATGTGCGTGACGTTGCCGATCGGCATCGCCTTCAGGCGCACGGCCTGGTCGTAGATGCGCTGCGCGTTCTTCGACACTTCGTCGGGCGTGTCGAACATCACGCCGGCGGGCGCGCTGCCCATCAGCGTCGGCTTGGCCGAGTGGCACGCGACGCAGCGCTGCTGCAGGATCGGCATGATGTCGTTGATCACGATCTTCGGTGCGTTGGCCGCTTGCGCTTCCGGCGCCACCGGCTTCGGCATCGTCCACACCAGCGCGCCCGACAGCAGCGCGACGCCGCCGATCGGCAGGTACCACAGCTGCTTGCCGCGGTGGCGCATCACGAAGAACTGGCGAATCAGCGCGCCGGCCAGCATGATCAGCACGAGCACGACCCAGTTGAACTTGTTCGTGTACGTCATCGCATAGTGGTTCGACAGCATCGCGAACACGACCGGCAGCGTGAAGTAGGTGTTGTGCACCGAGCGCTGCTTGCCGCGCTTGCCGTAGATCGGATTCGGTTCCTCGCCCTTGAGCATCTTGTCGACCATCTTGCGCTGGCCCGGGATGATCACGAAGAACACGTTCGCCGACATGATCGTCGCGAGCATCGCGCCGACGATCAGGTAGGCGGCCCGGCCCGAGAAGATGTGGCATGCGAGGTACGCGGCGATGACGACGTACAGGCCCACGCAGATGCCGAGCACGCGGTCGTTGGTGCCGAGGATGCGGCACAGCGAGTCGTAGACGATCCAGCCGGCCGCGAGGAAGCCGAGCGCGGAGGCGACGGCGACGACCGGGCCCATGTCGAGCACGTTCTTGTCGATCAGGTACGTGTTCGGGGCGAGCAGGTACAGCACGAAGAACAGCGTGAAGCCCGACAGCCACGTCGTGTACGACGGCCACTTCGACCAGTGCAGGTCGTCCGGCATTTCCGGCGGGGCGACCGTGTACTTCTGCATGTTGTAGAAACCGCCGCCGTGGACGTGCCACAGCTCGCCGAACACGCCGCGCTTGCGCTGGTTCGCGTCGGTCGGCGGTTTCAGGCTGTTGTCGAGCGCGACGAAATAGAACGACTCGCCGATCCACGCGATGGCGACGATGACGTGCAGCCATCGCAGCGCGAGGTTCAGCCAGTCGGTGATGAAGCCTTCCATGAAACTCCTCCAGACTCAGATCGTTTGTCTTGATGCGGGCGCTGATTCGTCTGTCAGCTGCCGCGATAGGTGCTGTACGACCACGGCGACACGAGCAGCGGCACGTGGTAGTGCGCGCCGGTGTCGGCGATGCCGAAGCGCAGCACGACGCGGTCGACGAAGCGGGGTTCGGGCACCTTCACGCCGAGCGACGCGAAGTAGTCGCCGGCATGGAACACGAGTTCGTATTCGCCGGCGGCGAGCGCGGGGCCTTCGAGCAGCGGTTCGTCGCAGCGGCCGTCGCTATTGGTCAGCACGGTCTTGATCGCGCGGCGCGATTCGCCGTCCAGCGCGTAGAGGTCGACCTTGATGGCCGCGCCGGGACGGCCGTGCGCCGTATCGAGTACGTGGGTAGTGAGCTTTCCCATTCGTTGTGTCCTTGTGTGAATGCGAGGTTCGGCGGCGACCCGATCCATGACTGTGCGGCGGATCGAGGCTCCACGTCACGTGGCTACATACCCGTCGGCGAGCGTGAAGCGAGCGCCGTGCAGGCATTGTAAAAAGGTTCCCCGTGCAAATACGTGCGCGATATCGAAGATAATGCGCCGCGCATGAGCGGCTGTCGACGGCCCGCCCGACAGGGCTTCGCGCGTGGATGCCGGGCGCCCGGCGGGGCGGCGGGCGGCGTACCATACCGAATCCCTGAAGGACGGTATTCGGGATCGCGCATTGTGCGCGGCGCGCGCTTGGGCGATCCTCCCGCCGTGCGCGTCGGCCCGTGGCCCGCGCGTACCCCGAAGACGGCGAGCACGCCGGGTAACCGGGCCAGGGCGTTCGAACGGACGCAGGCACCGGGGCGTGCCGCGATTCAGCGTTCGAACGGCTGTGTGACCGCCTCCAGGGCAACCCGGGAGGCAGACCGACGCGGAGAACGCATGAATCTCGAGCAGCACGCCGGCGCACGCGCGCCGAACCCCACCTCATCCCGCCCGACGACGCTGCTGGTCAAGCACGCCGACGTGCTCGTGACCATGGACGACACGCGCCGCGAGCTGCGCGACGCGGGGCTCTACATCGAAGACAACCGGATCGTCGCGGTCGGCCCGAGCGCCGAGCTGCCCGACACGGCCGACGAAGTGCTCGACCTGCGCGGCCACCTCGTGATCCCGGGGCTCGTGAACACGCATCACCACATGTACCAGAGCCTCACGCGCGCGGTGCCGGCCGCGCAGAACGCCGAACTGTTCGGCTGGCTCACGAACCTGTACCGGATCTGGGCGCACCTGACGCCCGAGATGATCGAGGTGTCGACGCTCACCGCGATGGCCGAGCTGCTGCAGTCGGGCTGCACGACGTCGAGCGACCATCTGTACATCTATCCGAACGGCAGCCGGCTCGACGACAGCATCGGCGCCGCGCGGCGGATCGGCATGCGCTTTCACGCGAGCCGCGGCGCGATGAGCGTCGGCCAGCGCGACGGCGGGCTGCCGCCCGACTCGGTCGTCGAGCGCGAACCCGATATCCTGCGCGACACGCAGCGCCTGATCGAGACCTATCACGACGAAGGGCGCTACGCGATGCTGCGCGTGGTGGTCGCGCCGTGCTCGCCATTCTCGGTGAGCCGCGAGTTGATGCGCGACGCGGCCGTGCTCGCGCGCGAATACGGCGTGTCGCTGCACACGCACCTCGCGGAGAACGTCAACGATATCGCATACAGCCGCGAGAAGTTCGGGATGACGCCGGCCGAATACGCGGAAGACCTCGGCTGGGTCGGCCACGACGTGTGGCATGCGCACTGCGTGCAGCTCGACGATGCGGGCATCGGCCTGTTCGCGCGCACCGGCACGGGTGTCGCGCATTGCCCGTGCTCGAACATGCGGCTCGCGTCTGGCATCGCGCCGGTGAAGAAGATGCGGCTCGCAGGCGTGCCGGTGGGGCTCGGCGTCGACGGTTCCGCGTCGAACGACGGCGCGCAGATGGTCGCCGAGGTACGCCAGGCGCTGCTGTTGCAGCGCGTCGGCTTCGGGCCCGACGCGATGACCGCGCGCGAAGCGCTCGAGATCGCGACGCTCGGCGGCGCGAAGGTGCTGAACCGCGACGACATCGGCGCGCTGAGACCCGGCATGGCCGCGGATTTCGCCGCGTTCGACCTGCGTCAGCCGCTGTTCGCGGGCGCGCTGCACGATCCGGTCGCGGCGCTCGTGTTCTGCGCGCCGTCGCAGACGGCGTACACGGTGGTGAACGGCAAGGCGGTGGTGCGCGAAGGGCGGCTGGCGACGCTCGATCTGCCGCCCGTGATCGAGCGCCACAACGCGCTTGCGCACGCGCTCGTGGAAGCGTCGCGCTGACGCGTCGGCGCGGAGGTCGCGCAGCACGTTACGGATCGGGTGCGCGGCCGTGGCGGCCACCGCCCGCCGCGCAACCCGCCGCGGCCACGCGCAACGGCGTGACCGGCGCGCGCGCGGGGCGCGCCCTGTGCGCTTACGCCTCGATCAGCGTGCGGGTGGCTTCGGCGACGAGGCTGCGCAGCCAGCGCACTTCGTCGGAGTAATGGCAGCGCTCGTGCCACAGCTGGTAGTACTGCATCGGCGGGAAGTCGAGCGGCGCGGGCACGACCGACAACGGCAGGAACTTCGCGTAATGATCGGCGAACAGCCGCGTGGTCGTGAAGATCAGGTCCGACTTCACGAGCACGTAAGGCGCGAGGTTGAAGTACGGCAGCGTGACGACCACGTGGCGCTTGAGCCGTTCGCGCGCGAGATGCACGTCGATCGCGCCGCGCTGGCCGACCGAGTACGGCGTCGGCGCGAGATGCGGCGCGTTCAGGTACTGGTCGAGCGTGAGCCCGCCGCGCTTCGCGAACGGGTGCGTGTTGCTCATCAGGCAGACGATTTCGTCGACGAACAGGTTCGACAGGTGCAGTTGCTCGGGCGGCTCGGGCCAGTTGCCGACGACGATGTCGAGCTTGCCGTCTTCCAGCGCGAGCTCGTAGTCGAACGCGGGGCCGAGCGAGTGGAACTCGAGCGTCGCATTCGGCGCGGCCAGGCGAAAGCGTTCGACGACGGTCGGCACGAACAGCACGTTCAGGTAGTCGGGGCAGCCGATCCGGTAGCAGCGGATCGACGTGGCCGGATCGAAGTTGTGCTGCTGGAACTTGATGCGCTCGATTTCGCGCAGTGCGTTCTGCACGGGCTCGAGCAGGCGCAGCCCGTATTCGGTCGGCACCATGCCGGATTTGCCGCGCACCAGCAGCGGATCGCCGGTGATGTCGCGCAGGCGCCGCAGCGCGGCGCTGATCGCCGGTTGCGACTGGTTCAGTTTGACGGCCGCGCGCGTGACGCTGCGCTCCATCAACAAGGTGTGCAAGACGCGCAAGAGGTACGTGTCGATCGCCTCGCGTTGCTGACTCATGTTATCTCCGGGTTATATGGCTGGGCTGATCGATGAGTGGGTGGGGTATATCGTTTTTAATATGAACGAAAATCAGCGTCAAGAGATGGATACCCGCAGGTATCCGCCGGCCGGGCCGCGACAAGGGGCCTGAACGGATGGGCGCGCGGCGCCGCGCGGATCCGTATTGCGCGGATCCGGACCGCGGCGCGACGGGTGGCGACGGGTGCGTCAGTCGTCGATGCGCATGCCGACCTTCAGCGTGACCTGCCAGTGCACGACCTGATCGCCTTCGATGTGGCCGCGCGTTTCGGTCACCTGGAACCAGTGCAGGTTGTGCAGCGTCTTGCCGGCTTTCGAGATCGCGTTGCGAATCGCGTCGTCGCTCGATTGCCGCGACGATCCGGTCAGCTCGATCATCTTGTACACGTGGTCGCTCATGATGCCTCCCTGGGATATCGATCTGTTTTGCCGGTGCAAGGCGCGGTCCCGCTTCGGTCCCGCTACGGTCCCGCGTGCGTGCCCGGCTTCTTGAGTGATAGGTATGATGGGCGGCAACTGCAACCCATATCGGAGACGACGAACGTGGAAGTCGGATTTTGCGGACCGGGATTGATGGGCGCGCCGATGATTCGGCATTTGCTGGCGGCCGGGCATCGCGTGAGCGTGTGGAACCGCTCGCGCGAGAAGGCCGAGGCGCTGGTGAAGGACGGCGCGCAGGTGGTCGGCACGCCGCGCGAGCTGGCCGAACGCGTCGAGACGGCGTTCGTGTGCGTGCTCGACGGCCGGGCGGTCGGCGACGTCGTGTTCGGCGAGCACGGGCTGCTTTCCGGTGACGCGAGCGCGCGCCGCGTGCGGCGCATCGTCGATCATTCGAGCATTCCGCCCGCCGTCACGCGCGATTATGCGACGCGTGCGGCCGCGCTCGGCGTCGGCTGGGTCGATGCGCCGGTGTCCGGCGGCGTGCCGGGCGCGCAGGCCGGCACGCTCGCGGTGATGGCCGGCGGCCGCGCGGCCGATCTCGACGCGGTGCGCCCGTTGATCGATACGTACGCGTCGCGCATCACGCACATGGGCGACGCGGGGGCGGGCCAGACGGCGAAACTGTGCAACCAGGCGATCGTCACCGCGACGGTCACCGCGATCGCCGAGGCGGTCGGCCTGGCGCAGGCGAGCGGCATCGACGCCGCGCGTCTGGCCGAGGCGCTGGCCGGCGGATGGGCCGATTCGGTGCTGCTGCAGACCTTCGTGCCGCGCATGACGTCGGGGGGCCATCCTGCGATCGGCGCGCTGAGTACGTTTCAAAAGGATGTCGACGCCATCGCGGACGCCGCGCGCGACACGGGCGCGGTGATGCCCGTGTCGGCCACCGTGCAGCAGGTGCTGAGGCTCGGCGCCGCGCAGGGGCTCGCCGGCGCCGATTTCGCCGCGTTCATCGACATCGTGCGGCCGGGCAACGGTCGCCGGCAGGCGCCGTGACGGGCAAGCAGGGCGCGTGAATGGCAGATGGGCCGCCCGGAGGCGGCCCATCGAATGACTGGGGGATCAGCCGAGCGAGCGGGGTGTCGTATCGCCGGCGTTCTGGCGGCCGAGGCCGCCGCGCAGGCTCGCTTTCGTGCCCGCACCAAACTCGGGCAGGATGCGCGCACGCGCGCGACTGGCGAACACGAGGAAGCCGAAGCCGTTCGCTTCGTACCAGTAACCCCCGTTCTCGAGGCCGTCGAGCGGTTGCTCGAGCGCGTTGGCGATCGATTCGATGCAGCGCTTGCGCAGCTCGGCGATGGCCGGATAGGGCGGCTGCGCGCCGCGCACGCTGCACAGGAGCACGTCGAGGCCGGGCAGCACGTGCGCATAGAGGACGGGCTCGTCCTGCGCGCGGGCGCGGGCAATCTTGGTGTCGAGCTGGGCAAACGGCTTCGAGTGGCGCAAGACCGCGAGGAACGACTCCTGGCCATCCTGCGGCGCACGCCGACGTTTTTTCGGGAAGGACATAAACACTCGCCTCAAAAACAATTGCAAGAAATGCGGCACTTTCATGCGACCCACTCCCGGCTATGTACGCCGCATGTCGATCCTTTATAGCACACGAAAATGCTGCATTCGTGCAGTACGACGATCAATGTCTCCCGTCGACCTGCTCGCCATGATCGACACAGCCAGCGTCTTGGCGCCCGTACTGTCGTTTAGTCTCCATCATAGACCTGCTTTTCCCGCGCGTGCATTCGCCCGTCACAAAAAAGTGAGATGGGCCGCATGCGGCGGTGCATCGCATGCGCAATAAAAAGGCCCGCACGGGGCGGGCCTGGCACGCGAAGCGTGGCGCGATCAGCGCTGCTTGAGCGAATCGCGGATCTCGCGCAGCAGCACGATGTCTTCCGGCGTCGCGGCCGGCGCGGCTTCTTCCGGCTTGCGCAGCTTGTTGATGAATTTCACCATCAGGAAAATGATGAACGCGAGGATCACGAAATTGATCGCCACGGTGATGAACGAACCGTAGCCGAATGCCGCGACGCCCGCGGCCTGCAGGTCCTTGAACGAATCGGGATTACCCTTGAACGACGGGGGGATGGTGCCGAGCAGAATGAACTTGTTCGAGAAATCCAGGCCGCCGGTCAGCACGCCGATGACCGGCATGATGAGGTCCTTCACGACCGAGTCGACGATCTTCGAGAACGCGCCGCCGATGATCACGCCGACGGCGAGATCCATCACGTTGCCCTTGACGGCGAACTCCTTGAATTCCTTGATGATGCTCATGAGCGGCTTTCTCCTGTTGGGGGGGCGGGGGAGGCGTGCCGCGACGCGCAGGATTGCCTTGCGTCGAATGAGGGTCGGTGGCACGCCGATGGCCGCATGATAGCGAACGTGCCCCATTGCCGGTAGTCCATCTTGAAATGATTGACAAATCCGCGCGTCGGCAGCGGGCGGCCATGCGGCAGCGCGCGGCGTGCGCGGCCGGGCGTCGAGACGGACGTCGACGCCTGGCCGTCGGTGCTTCAGGTGTTGTCGTCGGTCCAGCCGTCGTCGTTGCTGCCGAGGTCCATGCCGCCACCGCCACCATTGCCGTCGCTCCAGCTCGAATCGTCGCCGCGGCCGAGGTCGAAGCCCGGGTCGGCCTCCTGCCGGTGGCGTTCGCCGTCGACGATCACGTCGCGTTCGACCACGCGCTCGCGGCCGCCCGACATCGCTTCGCCGAGCAGCACGCCGGTCAGGAGCCCGCCCATCCCGCCGCCGAAACCGCCGCCTTGCTGAATCACGACGGGCGGCTGCTGTTGCGGATAGGGCTGTTGCGGCGGGTAGGGCTGCTGCTGATACGGCTGGCCCTGGGCGCCCGTCATGCGGTCGGCTTCCTGCGCGTACACGGAGCCGCTGCCGTTCGCCGGCGCCGCGGGCTGCGCCGCCGGGTCGGGACGGCCTTCGACGCGCGCCTTCACGCTGGCGTGGCGCTGTTCGAGTTCATCGACGCGATACGGCGGCACCGGATTCTTGCCGCTCGAGAGCGTCTCGACGAGCGTGCGCGCGTCGTTCTCGATCGCTTCGAGCTCGCCGGTCAGCGCCGCGGCGCCGGGCGCCGTCGACAGCTTCGCATCGAGCTTCAGCGGCCGGATGTCGTTCAGCACGTCGGTCGCGCGCTTGAGCTGCGTGCGGCGTTCGTCGTCGGCGCGGCCGTCGTCGGCCGTGCGCGCGCGTCGCAGCGTCCAGCGCAGCACCAGCGCGATCACGGCGACGATCAGCCCGAGGCCGATCCACATGCCGGTCGACGGGCCGTGTTTTTCGGCCGGCGCGACGGCGGGAGCGAGCCCCGGCTGCAGGGTGCCCGCCTGCGTGGCCGACGGCGTGTTGCCGCTCACGCGCGCGGCATCGGCGCGAATGCGCGACTCCGTCTGCGCGAAGCGCGACGCGTCGGTGAACTTCAGTTGCGGATCGAGCGATTTCGCGCGCTGCAGTTGCGCGAGCGCGTCGGACGCGCGGCCTTCGCGGTCCAGCACCTGCGCATACAGGTAGCGCGCGTGCGCGTTGTTCGGATGGGCATCGATGACTTGCGACAGTTGCGTGTCGGCTTGCTGCCAGTTGCGCTGCGCGATCGATTGCTCGACCTGCTGCAGCGACGGGACCGCAAACGCGACGGACGACAGCAACATCAGCGAGAGGCCGAGTGCGGCGAGAGATTTCTTCATGGTCGAACCGGGCGCGAGGCGCCCGTCTCCTGACGATCGGTTCGCGCCGCGCGCCCGGGCCGGGGCGCGACGCGGGGGCTCGCGGCGGCGGTTACTGCGCGGGCGTATCGAGCTGCTTCTTCAGCGCGGCGAGACGATCTTCGACCGACGGGCCCTTGTTCAACGCGGCGAGCTTGTCCTCGAGCGCCTTGCCGCTCGACGTGTCGGCGGAATTGAGGCGCGCGTCCGAGCGGGCATTCTGCAGCGCGACCTTGTCCTCGAGCTTCTGGAAATCCTCGGACAGGTTCTTGCCGCCGATGCCGCCCAGCGCGCTGGCGGCCACGTCCTTCGCCTGCGCGATTTCCTGCTTGGCCTGCAGGATGTTCGAGCGCGCGTTGAGGTCGTTGCGGCGCTGGCGCATGTCGGCGATCTGCCCCTTCAGCTTGTCGACCGACGGCTCGAGCGTCGCCAGTTCGGCCGCGAGCGCATCGCGCTCGGCTTCCGCGTTGGACTGTGCGGCGAGCGCCTCGCGGGCGAGCGCTTCGTCGCCGGCCTGCAGCGCACGCTTCGCGCCGTCCTCGTACTTCTTCACCTTGTCGTCGGCCGCATCGCGCTTGCTGCGCTGGGTGGCGACCTGTGCCTCGATTTCGATCAGCGAATTCTCGGCACGGCCGATGCTGTCGTCGAGCTCCCGCACGATCTGCCGTGCGTCGCGCGACGGATCCTGTACCGAATCGGCCGCATCGTTCAGCAGGCCTTTGATCGTGCGCGAAATAGAGTCGAAAAGCGACATGAAATCCTCCGTGGTTGAAAGGCGCCGCGTGACCGCGGCAATGCCCGCTGCGAGCTGGTCCCGCTACGGTCCCGCTACGGTTCCGCTACGGTTCCGCTACGGTTCCGCTACGGTTCCGCTTCGGTTCCGCTTCGGTCCCGCTACGGTTCCGGCCCGCGTGAGCCGGCGGATATTACACCACCGGTTCACTTAAATACGGCTTAAACGCGCGAGTTCAAGCGGCTCGTGCATCAGGACGCCCAACCTTTCGCGGCTGAAAGAAACGCGTGCGCACGCGCCGTGTCGCGTGTCCATCATAGGCCGAGGATGCCGACAATACGTGCCGCAAATCACGCCATTGCGGGAATTTTTACAAAAAATCGCGAAGGCCCCCGGTCGATTTCATTAAAATGCGCTGTCACGTCGCGGGAACGGATCGCCGCGCGGCGGGGTCTGTCGACGTGACAGCCGCATCTCGATGCACCCACTCTGATTCATCCGCTTGCATTTCCGCATGCGTCCGAGGGCGCCACGACCGCCCGCCATTCCGACATGCCAATTATCAAACGACCGCCTTCTTCTTCCGACAGGAACGAACCCCACTACACGCTGCGCCGTTCGCCGTCCGGAGCCTATTACCCCGATGACGACGATCGCGACGACGGCCGCCGTGCGCAGCAGCGCGGTGGCGGAGGCGGAGGGCGCCGCCGCACGTTCGGCTCGCGCGTCGCGCTGTGGTTCGTCGGCCTCATCGCGACGCTCGCGGTGGTCGGCGCGCTGATCGTCGGTTACGCGCTCGTCGTGATGGCGCCGCAACTGCCGTCGCTCGATGCGCTGACGAATTACCAGCCGAAGGTGCCGCTGCGCGTGTTCACGGCCGACCACGTGCTGATCGGCGAGTTCGGCGAGGAGCGCCGCAGCCTCGTGCGCTTCCAGGACATTCCCGACGTGATGAAGAAGGCCGTGCTCGCGATCGAGGACTACCGCTTCTACGAGCACGGCGGCGTCGATTTCCTCGGCATCCTGCGCGCGGGCGTGGCCGACCTGATGCACGGCGGCGCGCGTCAGGGCGCGAGTACGATCACGATGCAGGTCGCGCGCAACTTCTTCCTGTCGAGCGAGAAGACCTACACGCGCAAGATCTACGAAATGCTGCTCGCGTACAAGATCGAGAAGGCCCTGACGAAGGACCAGATCCTCGAGCTGTACATGAACCAGATCTATCTCGGCCAGCGTTCGTACGGCTTCGCGGCCGCCGCGCGCGTGTACTTCGGCAAGGACCTGAAGGACATCACGCTCGCGGAAGCGGCGATGCTCGCGGGGCTGCCGAAGGCGCCGTCCGCGTACAACCCGGTCGTCAATCCGAAGCGCGCGAAGGTGCGTCAGGAATACATCCTGAAGCGCATGCTCGACATCGGCTACATCACGCAGCCGCAGTACGACGCAGCGATCAAGGAAGAGATTCACGTGCGCACGCCGGGCAATCAATACGCGGTGCACGGCGAGTACGTCGCCGAGATGGTCCGGCAGATGATGTACGAGCAATACAAGGACGAAACCTACACGCGCGGGCTGACCGTCACGACGACGATCAATTCGGCCGACCAGGAAGCCGCATACCAGGCCGTGCGTCGCGGGATTCTCGACTACGAGCGCCGCCACGGCTATCGCGGCCCCGAAGCGTCGATCAACCTGCCCGCGGCCGGCGACGAGCGCGACGAGGCGATCGACGACGCGCTCGCCGACCACCCGGACAACGGCGACCTGCAATCGGCGGTCGTGCTGTCGGCATCGCCGAACGCGGTCGAGGTGCAGTTCGTCGGCGGGGCGACCACGACGATCGGCCCGGCCGGGCTGCGTTTCGTGTCGGCCGCGCTGGGCCCGCGCGCGAACAACGCGCTGCGCATCAAGCCGGGCTCGGTCGTGCGCGTGCTGAAGGACGGCAAGACGGGCTGGCAGGTCGTGCAGTTGCCGCAGGTCGAAGGCGCGCTCGTCGCGATCGCGCCGCAGGACGGCGCGATCCGCTCGCTCGTCGGCGGCTTCGACTTCAACAAGAGCAAGTTCAACCACGTGACGCAGGCGTGGCGGCAGCCGGGCTCGTCGTTCAAGCCGTTCATCTACTCGGCGTCGCTCGACAAGGGGCTCGGGCCGGCGACGATGATCAACGACGCGCCGCTGTACTTCCCGCCGAGCGTGCCGGGCGGCACCGCGTGGGAGCCGAAGGACGACGACCAGCCGGACGGCCCGATGACGATGCGCACCGGCCTGCAGCGTTCGAAGAACCTCGTGTCGATCCGGATCCTCGCGTCGATCGGCACGCAGTACGCGCAGCAGTACGTGACGCAGCGCTTCGGCTTCGATCCGGCGAAGACGCCGCCGTACCTGCCGATGGCGCTCGGCGCGGGGCTCGTGACGCCGCTGCAGCTCGCGACCGGCTACGCGGTGTTCGCGAACGGCGGCTACAAGGTCGACCCGTACCTGATCGCCGAAGTCGACGACGCGCGCGGCCAGCCGATGCAGAAGTCGCAGCCGGTGGTCGCGGGCAGCACGGCGCCGCGCACGATCGAAGGCCGCAACGCGTACGTGATGAACAGCCTGCTGCATTCGGTCGCGACGGCCGGCACGGGCGCGGGTACCAACGCGCTGGGCCGCAACGACCTGCAGGGCAAGACGGGCACGACGAACGATGCGAAGGATGGCTGGTTCGCCGGCTACCAGCAGTCGCTCGTCGCGGTGGCTTGGATGGGCTTCGACCAGCCGAAGAGCCTGGGCAGCCGCGAATTCGGCGCGCAGCTCGCGCTGCCGATCTGGGTGAACTACATGCGCACCGCGCTGAACGGCGTGCCCGAGCAGCAGATGCCGATGCCGGACGGCCTGACCACGATCGACGGCGAGCTGTACTACGCCGATCGCACGCCGGGCAACGGCTTCGTCGCGAACGTCGACATCAACCCGGCCGAGAACGCGATCAGCGCGAACGACGCCCTCGGTTCCGCCGGCGCGGCAGGGCTGGCGCCGCCGCCCGTCACGCCGCAGGAGAAGCAGCAGATCATGGACATGTTCGAGAGCAAGTAAGCGATACGCCGTTCTCCGCGCATGCGACGGGCGCCTTCGGGCGCCCGTTTTTTTGCGTGCGGCCGGGCGGCAAAGACGGTGAATCAGAACGACGCGCAGGCCGGCACGACGGTCATGCCGACCGATTGCTGATGAAATCGCTCGACGTACGCTTGCCGGATCGCGGCGAGCCGCGTACGCGTGTCGGGCGTATCGTCGGCGATGATACGGATCACGAAACTGTCTTCGCGCGTGATCGCGCCGCTCGCGCGGTCGCGCCACTGGCCGTGCGTGTCCCAGTACGTGAGGCCGTCGGCGAAGCGTGGCGTGACCGTGTCGGCGAGGAATGCCGCGCGTTCGGCATCGGTGACGGGGCCGCGCCCGGCGATGTCGCGCCCGAACAGCAGGTCGGCCTGCAGCATGCGGCTTTCGCCCGGCCGCGCGCAGGACGCAGATTGCGCGGGGGAGGTGGACGAGGGTGGCGCCGCGCAACCGGCGAGCAGGGCGAGCACCGCAGCGCATGCGGCCAGCCGCCGCATCTGCCCATTTCGTGACGATCGACCTTCGCGCGCGCAAAACGCCGCCCGCTCAACCACTTGCGCGCTTGTCCGGCGGGTTATCAACAGGGCTGTCAACATAATCTGGGGATAACCCCGGGTCGGTTTGCGCACGCACGACGCGTGGTCAGTGCTGCAGTTGCGCGTGCGCGAGGTGCATGCCGAGCGTGGCGGGATCGGTGTTCGTGCCCGACAGCAGCACGCCGACGCGCTTGCCCTGCAGCGTTTCGCGCAGCGGGCCGAGGAGCGCCGCGAGCGCGGCCGCGCAGGCCGGCTCCACCGACAGTTTCAGGTGCGAGAACAGGAACAGCATCGCGGCGCGCAGTGCATCGTCGGAGACGGTGACGATGCGATCGAGATGGCGCCGGCACAGCTGATAGCTGTATTCCTCGGTATGCGGCGCCATCAGCGAATCGGCGATCGACTGCATCGCGCTCATCTTGATCGTGTGATTGGCCGCGAAGCTGCGGCTCATCGCGTCGGCGCCTTCCGGCTCGACGCCGTACACGTGCACGCGCGGATTCGCGAGCCGCAGCGCGGTCGCCATGCCGGCCGCGAGCCCGCCGCCGCCGATCGGCACGATCACCGCGTCGAGGTCCGGCGTCTGCGTCGCCCATTCGTAGCCGAGCGTCGCGGTGCCTAGGATCGTGTGATAGCCGTTGAACGGATGAATGAAGAAGCGGCCTTCCTCGGCCTCGATGCGCCGCACGAGGTCGAATGCCTGCGACGCGCTGCCCGCGAGCACGACTTCCGCGCGGTACTGCTTGCACTGCGCGATGCGCGTCGGGCTTGCGGTATGGAACATCACGACCTTCGCGCTGCTGCCGAGCCGCATCGTCGCGTACGCGACGGCCGCCGCATGATTGCCGGCCGACACGCAGGTGACGCCCGCGTTCTTGCGGGCTTCGTCGAGCGCGAGCACGTGCGTGAACGCGCCGCGCGCCTTGAAGCTGCCGCTCGCCTGCAGCAGCTCGAACTTGAAGTTGACGTGCGTGCCTTCGAGGGAGGGCAGGTCGGCGCGCTCGAATACGGGCGTGCGCGCGACCCACGGCGACAACGCGAAATGCTGCGCGGCAATCTCGTCGAGCGTCGGAATCGGCTCGCCGTCGATCGTCGTATGGGCCGTGCCCTGTTGTTCAGTCGACATGACGTGGCGGGTGGCGGAGTGGGCCGGCCCGCGCACGCGGGCCGGCGTGGCGGGAGGCAGTCAGTGCGCGTCGACCGACATGCTGCGGATGAACTTGCGCAGGAATTGCTCGCAGCCGGCGAGCTGCGCGAGCTCGACATATTCGTTCGGCTTGTGCGCCTGCTCGATGTTGCCGGGCCCGCACACGACGCTCGGGATGCCCGCGCGGGCGAACAGCCCGGCCTCGGTGCCGTACGCGACCTTGCGCTTGTCCTGGTCGGCCGTCAGCGCGCGCACGAGCTGCGTGATCGCCGCCTGTTCGGTCGCGTCGAGGCCGGGCGCCGCGGCGATCTTCGAGAACTCGATCGCGGCGCCCGGATGCTCGCGCAGCATCTGCGGCAGCAGCGTTTCCTGCGCGTACGCTTCGATGCGCGCGAAGATCTGTTCGGGATCGAGCGTCGGCAGGTTGCGGAATTCGAAGTCGAAGCGGCACTCGGCCGGCACGGTGTTGATCGCGTTGCCGCCCTGGATCGTGCTCGTCTGCGCGGTCGTGAACGGCACGTCGTACAGTTCGTCGAACGGGCCTTCGGCGCGAAAGCGCTCGGCGATGTCGCGGATGTGGCAGATGAGGCGCGCCGCATACTCGATCGCGTTGAGCCCCTTCGGCGTCAGCGACGAATGCGCGGCGTGGCCGCGCACGCAGCAGCGGTACGCGTTGATGCCCTTGTGCGCGATGATCGGCCGCATGCTGGTCGGCTCGCCGACGATGCAGCCGGACGGCTGTACGCCGCGCTTCACGAGATCGGCGATCATCAGCGGCGCGCCCGCGCAGCCGATTTCCTCGTCGTAGGACAGCGCGAAATGGATCGGCTGCGCGAGCTTCGTCGCCTGCATCTCGGGCAGCAGTGCGAGCGCCGCGCCGATGAAGCCCTTCATGTCGCAGGTGCCGCGGCCGTACAGGCGGCCGTCGCGGATTTCCGGCGCGAACGGGTCGCTGTCCCATTGCTGGCCGTCGACCGGCACGACGTCGGTATGGCCCGACAGCACGATGCCGCCGTTCGTCGAACCGTCGTGCGCGGGCACGGTGGCAAACAGGTTCGCCCAGCCGTCGCGCGGGTCGTGCGTGATCGTCGACGCGATGCCCTTCGCGGCGAGCGCGTCGCGCACCGTCTCGATCAGGCCGAGGTTCGGCACGCGGCTCGTCGTGTCCATCGACACGAGTTGCTTGACCCAGGGCAGGCTGACGAGCGATGCATCGCGTTCGGTGGCGGCGGACGGCGCCGTCGCGTCGGGAGTGGACATGGCAAAACTCCGTCTGATGAATGAGAAATCATACTCAAAAACGCGCCCGGCCGCCTTCGCCGGGCGCGATGCGGTGCAGCAACGTCGCGCCCGTCAGGATCGCATCGGCGCCGCGTCGGCGCTGCATCAACGGGCCGCGACGGCCGCCCCCTGTTTCGGGGCGAGCGCGCGCAGCGTTTCCTTGATCGTCGACACGCGGATCGCGAGGTCGGGCGAGCGCGTCTCGATGCGCAGCTTGTCCTGGCCCGCGAGCTTGATGTGGCGATGCTTCTGCACCATCTCGATGATCCGCATCGGATCGATCGGCGGGTTCGGCTCGAACTGCAGTCCGATCGCGGCCTCGCTCGCGTCGATCTTCACGATGCCGAGCGGCTTCGCGGCGATCCGCAGCCGGTGCGTCTCGACGAGCGCGTGCGCCTGCGGCGGCAGCTTGCCGAAGCGGTCGATCAGTTCCTCCTGGATGCCGTCGATCGCGTCGCCGTGCTCGCAGTTCGCGAGCCGCTTGTACAGCGACAGTCGCTCCTGCACGTCCGCGCAGTAGTCGGCCGGCAGGATCGCGGGCGCATGCAGGTTGATTTCGGTCGTCGCGGCGAGCGGGGCGGTGAGGTCGGGTTCCTTGCCGTTCTTCAGCGCCTTCACCGCGTCGTTCAGCATGTCCGTATAGAGCTGGAAGCCGATCTCGTGGATTTCGCCCGACTGCTTGTCGCCGAGCACCTCGCCGGTGCCGCGGATCTCGAGGTCGTGCATCGCGAGATAGAAGCCCGAGCCCAGTTCCTCCATCTGCTGAATCGCTTCCAGCCGGCGCTGCGCCTGCTTGGTCAACGACTGCGGATCGTTGACCAGCAGGTACGCGTAGGCCTGGTGGTGCGAGCGGCCGACGCGGCCGCGCAACTGGTGAAGCTGCGCGAGGCCGAACTTGTCCGCGCGGTGCATGATGATCGTGTTCGCGCTCGGCACGTCGATGCCAGTCTCGATGATGGTCGTGCACAGCAGCACGTTCGCGCGCTGCGCGACGAAATCGCGCATCACGCGTTCGAGCTCGCGCTCGTGCATCTGGCCGTGCGCGATCACGATGCGCGCCTCCGGCACGAGCGCCTCGAGCATCGCCTTGCGGTTCTCGATCGTCTCGACCTCGTTGTGCAGGAAGTACACCTGGCCGCCGCGCTTCAGCTCGCGCAGCATCGCCTCGCGGATCACGCTTTCTTCCTCGCGGCGTACGAACGTCTTGATCGCGAGCCGCTTCTGCGGCGCGGTCGCGATCACCGAGAAATCGCGCAGCCCTTCGAGCGCCATGCCGAGCGTACGCGGGATCGGCGTCGCGGTGAGCGTCAGCACGTCGACTTCCGCGCGCAGCGCCTTCAGCGCTTCCTTCTGGCGCACGCCGAAGCGGTGCTCCTCGTCGATGATCACGAGGCCGAGGCGCTTGAACTGCACGTCCGACGACAGCAGCTTGTGCGTGCCGATCACGATGTCGACGCTGCCTTCGTTGATCTGCGCGATCGCCGCGTTCACTTCCTTCGCGGTCTTGAAGCGCGACAGCTCGACGATGCGCACCGGCCAGTCCGCGAAGCGGTCGGCGAAGGTCTGCGTGTGCTGCTCGGCGAGCAGCGTCGTCGGCGACAGCAGCGCGACCTGCTTGCCGCCCATCACCGCGATGAACGCGGCGCGCAGCGCGACCTCGGTCTTGCCGAAGCCGACGTCGCCGCACACGAGGCGGTCCATCGGCTTGCCGCTCGTCATGTCGCCGATCACGGCCGCGATCGCCGCGGCCTGGTCGGGCGTTTCCTCGAAGCCGAAGCTTTCCGCGAATTTCACGTAGTCGCGCGGGTCGAGCGCGAACGCGTGGCCCTCGCGGGCCGCGCGGCGCGCGTACAGGTTCAGCAGCTCGGCGGCCGTGTCGCGGATCTGCTGCGCGGCCTTGCGCTTGGCGCGCTCCCACTGGCCGGAGCCGAGTGCGTGCAGCGGTGCGCTGTCGGGATCGGCGCCGCTGTAGCGCGAGATCACGTGCAGTTGCGCGACGGGCACGTAGAGCTTGCTGTCGCCCGAGTATTCGAGGTGCAGGAATTCGGTCTCGCCTTCGCCGAGATCCATCGACACGAGGCCCATGTAGCGGCCGATGCCGTGCTGCGCGTGCACGACCGGGTCGCCCACTTTCAGCTCGGACAGGTCGCGCACCATCGCGTCGACGTTGCTCGCCTGTTCCTGCCGGCGGCGGCCCGCGCGGCGGCCGAGCGCGCCGTACAGCTCGGTTTCGGTGACGATCGCGTAACCTTCGCCCGGCACCGCGAAACCGTTCGCGAGCGGCGCGACGCCGAGCGCGAAGCGCGCGTCGCTCGCGAGCCAGCTCGCGAAATCGTCGTTCGAGGATGGCCGCAGGTGATGTTCCGCGAGCAGTTGCAGGATCGTTTCCCGACGGCCGGCCGATTCGACGGTGAGCAGCACGCGCTTGCCCGACGATTCGACGAACGTGCGCAGCGACGCGAGCGGATCCTCCGCATGGCGGTCGACGGTGAGCTCGGGCAGCGCGGTCGCCCAGCCGCCGGCCGGCTGCGCGGGCAGCACGACGCGCGCGAACGGCTTCGCGAACGCGAAGAAATCCTCGTCGGACAGGAACAGCCGCTGCGGCTCGAGAATCGGCCGCTCGCGATCGTGCGCGAGGAACGCGTGACGCTGCTTCGTATCGGCCGTGAAGCGGCGGATCGACGCTTCGAGATCGCCGGTGAACACGAGGTGCGCGTCCTGCGGCAGGTAGTGGAACAGCGTGGCCGTCTCGTCGAAGAACAGCGGCAGGTAATACTCGATGCCGGCCGACGGCACGCCGTTGCCGATGTCCTTGTAGATCGGCGCGCGGCTCGGGTCGCCCTCGAAGGTTTCGCGCCAGCGGCTGCGGAAGGCCGTGCGCGCGGCCTCGTCGAACGGGAACTCGCGGCCGGGCAGCAGGCGCACGTCGCGCACCGGGTACAGGCTGCGCTGCGTGTCGGGGTCGAACGCGCGGATCGAGTCGACCTGGTCGTCGAACAGGTCGATCCGGTACGGCAGCGGCGAACCCATCGGGTACAGGTCGATCAGCGAGCCGCGCACGCAGTATTCGCCGGGCCGCACGACCTGGCTCACGTGCTCGTAGCCGGCCAGCGTGAGCTGCGATTTCAGCTTAGCCTCGTCGAGCCGCTCGCCCTGCGCGAACGCGAACGTGTACGCGGCCATGAACGACGCGGGCGGCATCCGGTACAGCGCGGTGGTCGCGGGCACCAGCAGGATGTCGCAGCGGCCCTCGCCGAGGTCGTGCAGCGTCGCCAGCCGCTCGGACACGAGGTCCTGGTGCGGCGAGAACGTGTCGTACGGCAGCGTTTCCCAGTCGGGCAGCAGGCGCACGCGCGCGTCGGGCGAGAAGTAGTGGATTTCCTGCGACAGCCGCTGCGCGTCGACCGCGTTCGCGCAGATCACCGCGAGGAGCGGCACGTCCTGGCGGTTGTCGGCGAGATAACGGGCGATGGCGAGCGCGTCGGCGGAGCCGTGCGCGCCGTCGAAGGCGAAACGCTGGCCGGGCTTGACGCGGGCAACGGGTGAAGCGGACGGGGTGGAAGCGTTATCTGGCATAGGGACGACAGGGGTGGCGTGCACGGGCGCATCGCGGTGCGCCGGTCGAGACGAAAGACCTATTATAAAATCCGCTTCTCGATTTCACCTTTCCGGCGTTTCCCTTCGTGACTCCCCGACTTTTCGCCCTGATTCCCTGTGCCGGCACGGGCAGCCGTTCCGGTTCGGCCGTGCCGAAGCAATACCGCACGCTGGCCGGCCGCGCGCTGCTGCACTACACGCTCGCCGCGTTCGACGCGTGCAGCGAGTTCGCGCAGACGCTCGTCGTGCTCGCGCCCGACGATACCCATTTCGACGCGCGCCGCTTCGCGGGCCTGCGCTTCGCGGTGCGTCGCTGCGGCGGCGGCTCGCGGCAGGCGTCGGTGCTCAACGGGCTGCTGGAGCTGGCGGAATTCGGCGCGACCGACCACGACTGGGTGCTCGTGCACGACGCCGCGCGCCCGGGCATCACGCCGGCGCTGATCCGCACGCTCGTCGCGACGCTGAAGGATGACCCGGTCGGCGGGATCGTCGCGCTGCCGGTGGCCGATACGCTCAAGCGCGTGCCGGCCGGCGGCGACGCGATCGCGCGCACGGAGCCGCGCGACGCGCTGTGGCAGGCGCAGACGCCGCAGATGTTCCGTATCGGCATGCTGCGCGAAGCGATCCTGCGCGCGCAGCGCGAAGGGCACGACCTGACCGACGAAGCGAGCGCGATCGAATGGGCCGGCCATACGCCGCGCGTCGTGCAGGGCAGCCTGCGCAACTTCAAGGTCACGTACCCGGAAGATTTCGCGCTCGCGGAGGCGATCCTCGCGCGCCCCGAAAACGCTTCCTGACTTTCACTCCTCTCAATCGGAACACGCATGGATTTCAGAATCGGACAAGGCTACGACGTGCACCAGCTCGTCGAAGGACGCCCCCTCATCATCGGCGGCGTGACGATTCCGTACGAGCGCGGCCTGCTCGGCCACTCGGACGCGGACGTGCTGCTGCACGCGATCACCGACGCGCTGTTCGGCGCGGCGGCGCTCGGCGACATCGGCCGCCATTTCTCCGACACCGACGCGGCGTTCAAGGGCGCCGACAGCCGCGTGCTGCTGCGCGCGTGCGCCGAGCGCGTGAAGGCGGCCGGCTTCGCGATCCAGAACGTCGACAGCACCGTGATCGCGCAGGCGCCGAAGCTCGCGCCGCATATCGACGGGATGCGCGCGAACATCGCCGCGGATCTCGGGCTGCCGCTCGAGCGCGTGAACGTGAAGGCGAAGACCAACGAGAAGCTCGGCTATCTCGGCCGCGGCGAGGGGATCGAGGCGCAGGCCGCCGCGCTGCTGGTGAAGCAGGGCGGCTGACGTCCGGCCGTGGCGGCGTGCGGTTCGCGCCGCACGCCGCGCCGCCGAAATGAAAAATGCCACGCGCATGCGTGGCATTTTCGTTGGAAGCGGGCGTCGCGTATGGCGAGCGCCGCGCAACCGCTCATTCGCTCATTCGCCTTCGGCGGCGATCACCTGCGCGGCGGCGTTGATCACCGACGCGATGCGGCCGACGTCGCGCAGTTGCGTGACGGTCATCCCTTGCTCGTTCTTCAGCAGCGCATAGTGCGACTTCACGCAGAAGTGGCACTTGCCGACGATCGACGCGGCAAGCGCGTACATCTCGAACTTGCGCTTGTCGACGCCGCCGTGCGTCGCATACGCGCCCATCCGCAATTCGGCGCGCTGCGTCTTCAGGTCGGCGTCGTCGGCCATCTCGACATACGGATACCACGTGTTGTTCATCCCCATCAGCGCGGCCGCCGTCAGCACGGCGTTCGTCTCTTCGGGCGACAGCACGCCGGCTTCGCGGATCGTCTTCACGAGCACCGTGCTCTTCGCTGCGATGGCCGCCGCCAGCGCCACGCCGACCGCGTCGGTGCCTTCGAGCGACGAGCGCGAGATCGTGCCGTCGAGGTTCAGGCGAATGTCCTTCGCGTAGTCGGGGATACGCGCCTTAATCGAGTCGATGAATTCCATTGATATCTCCTATGGGTTGGCCGTTAAAAAAGCCCGCAGGCAGGACGTGCGCCGCGGGCTTCGTGCATCGATGCGCTTACAGCGTTGCGCCGCCGACTGCACGGTTGCACGGGCACAGTTCGTCCGTTTGCAGGCCGTCCAGAATACGCAGGACTTCTTCCGGGCTGCGGCCGACGTTCAGGTTGTTCACCGAAACGTGCTGGATCGTGTTGTCCGGATCGACGATGAACGTCGCGCGCAGGGCCACGCCGGCTTCCTTGTCGCGCACGCCGAGCTGGTCGATCAGTTCGCCCTTGACGTCGCCGAACGAGTAGTGGTTCAGCTTGTCGAGATCCTTGTGCTCACGGCGCCATGCGAGCTTGACGAATTCGTTGTCCGAGCTGCCGCCGAGCAGGACGGCGTCGCGCTCTTCGAACTGCTTCGTGAGCTTCGCGAATTCGACGATTTCCGTCGGGCACACGAACGTGAAATCCTTCGGATAGAAGTAGATGATCTTCCACTTGCCCGGGAACGACGCTTCGGTGATCGTCTCGAACGCCGACTGGCCGTTTTCCTCATGATTGTTGAAGCCCGGCTTCGCGGCTACGACGGTGAATGCTTCGAGTTTATCGCCCACGGTTTTCATGCGGATACTCCTGTGTGAGTTGGGAAGAAGACTGAGTCAAGCTACCTCGGTGCTGCAACGATGATGTGACAGCATGCCGAAGACTATAACACTATTAATAAGACACTTCAATAGATTTTGACTAACGACCCTCATAGCTTTTATCAACCGGGCCGATAGTGTGACGCGCAAGATGCGTGCGCGAGCGTGTCACGCGGTCGCACGCGCCTTGCCGGCGCCCGGGAACTCGAGCGTGACTTCCAGGCCCGCTTCGGGGTGGCGGTTGCGCAGGCGCAGCGCGCCGCGATAACGGCTGACGAGCCGCAGCACGATCGCCATCCCGAGGCCCGTGCCGTCCGCCTTGGTGCGCGCGGTGTCGACGCGGTAGAACGGTCGCATCACGAGCGGCAGTTGATCCTCGGGGATGCCGGGGCCTTCGTCGCTCACCGCCAGTTCGACACGCGCATGCGACACGCGCGTCTCGAGCGTGATGCGCGAGATGCCGTCCTGCTTGCTCTGGCCGTACTTGCGCGCGTTCTCGACGAGGTTGCCGATCACGCGACGCATGTCGGTCTCGTCGGCTTCGATGATCGCGCTCGGCGCGAGCCGCGTGCGGATCTCGACGCCGTCCTCGCCCGACACGCGCGCGGCGACTTCGTGCGCGATCGACGACAGGTCGACCGGTTCCGGCTTGCGCTGCGACGGGCGTGCGTAGTCGATGAAGGCCGCGATGATGCGGTCCATCTGCTCGATGTCGTCGACCATCGCATCCTTCGTCGCCTGGTCGGACGGGCTCATCTCGGTTTCGAGCCGCAGCCGCGCGAGCGGCGTGCGCAGGTCGTGCGAGATGCCCGCGAGCATCAGCGCGCGATCGGCCTCGAGCTGTTCGAGGTCGCGCACCATCTGGTTGAAGCTGCGGTTGGTTTCGGCCGCGACGCCCATCCCGCGCTCGGGCAGCGGCTCGGGCGCCTGGCCCGAACCGACCTGGCGCGCGGCGAGCGCGAGCCGCGAGAACGGCCGGTTCACGAGGCTCGTGATGAACGCGGAGCCGAACAGCGACAGCGCGAGCGCGAACAGCCCCCAGCCGGCCCACTGCAGGCCCGTGACGTTGTCGAGCTGGTCGCGGTCGAGCGCGACCCAGTAATCGTCGTCGTCGATCTTGAAGCTGATCCAGACGCCGGGAATGTCGTTGACCGACTGCGCGATCACGGTATCGTCGCCGAGGCGGCTGCGGATGTCGTGCTCGATCAGGCGGTTCAGCGATTCGTCGGGCTGCAGCTTGAACTTGTCGGTTTTCTCGCGCGGGTACACGCGCACGCCCTCGTTGCTCTCGAGATCCTGCAGCAGCGCGCGCCGCAAGTCGGGATCGGAATAGAGCAGGGCGGTGCGCGTGAGCTTCACGACCGCGACGAGCTGGAGCGCGACGCGCTGCGCACGCGGCTCGCGCTCGATCACGCGAAAACTCTGGAACCACGCGGCGAGACTGACCGAGATCAGCAGCGCGATCAGCAGGAAGGTGCGCCAGAACAGCCCGCCGAACGCGAGCTGCAGAAGGCGCCGGTCGATACGCATGGGACGGGCCGTGGGCGGGGCGAAACCGGGAAGAAAAAACTCAGGCGGCGCCGTCCGGGATGAACACGTAGCCGAGGCCCCAGACGGTCTGGATGAAGCGCGGGCTGCCCGGATCCGGTTCGATCAGCTTGCGCAGGCGCGAGATCTGCACGTCGAGGCTGCGGTCGAACACTTCGTATTCGCGGCCGCGCGCGAGCTCCATCAGCTTTTCGCGCGACAGCGGCTGGCGCGGATGACGCGCGAAGACTTTCAGCACCGAGAATTCGCCGGTGGTCAGCGGAATTTCCTGGCCGGACTTCGTCAGCGTGCGCGTGGCGAGGTTCAGCGAGAATTCGCCGAACTCGAACACCTCGGTGGTTTCCGACGGCGCGCCCGGCAGTTCGGCCGGCGCCTGGCGGCGCAGCACCGCATGAATGCGCGCGACCAGCTCGCGCGGGTTGAACGGCTTCGGCAGGTAATCGTCGGCGCCCATCTCGAGGCCGACGATGCGATCGACGTCTTCGCCCTTCGCGGTGAGCATGATGATCGGCGTGCGGTCGTTGCTGCCGCGCAGGCGGCGGCAGATCGACAGGCCGTCTTCGCCGGGCAGCATCAGGTCGAGCACGAGCAGGTCGAAACGCTCGCGTACCCAGAGCTTGTTCATCGCGGTCGCGTTTTCCGCGACGTAGACGTTGAAACCCTGCTCGCCGAGGTAGCGGCGCAGCAGATCGCGCAGGCGAGGGTCGTCGTCGACGACGAGAATCTTGGAGGGGTTTTTCGTTTCCATGATCGGCATCTTATCGCGAATGGGAATTGACGCACGGCCGCGTATTTTCGTGCGTTACAGTCGGTTACAAAATTTACCCGTAGTGTCGCGCCGAGTAAAGGCAGGCTATATAGATTCCTTTACTCGAAGCCGAAATTCGGTAGATACTCCCCTGCACTCCATCTTTCATCTTTGCACACCCGAATTCCGCAGGGTTTTTCAAGTACCAGAGGTAGCCGGTTGCCGCGTGACGAAGGGAACAAATCGACCAAAGAAGCGAGGACGGTCATGCGATCTGCCCGGATTGCACTGATGCTGACGATCGCGCTTGCCGGTCCGTATGCGTCGAACTTCGCGTATGCGCAGCGCCCCGAGCAGGGCGCACCGTCGCGCAAGCTGCCGCGCGGCAAAGCGTCGCAACCCGATCGCGCCGCCGACATGACGGCCCGTTCCGCCGTGCCTCCCGATCTCGAACAGCGCCGCCGCGACGGGCACATGACGCCCGAAGAGCGGCACCTGTTGCGCCAGCACATCGAAGACGCCGTTCGCGAGCTGTACAAGCGCTGATGCGTGCCGTCGTTTTTCGTGCGCGGAAATGCCCGCGCGGAAAGAATTCGTAGCACTTTTTCCGTCAACTTTCGGCCGCCGAATGCCGTTGTACGGGCATCCGCACCGCCGGTGCGTTCCGGGAGTCCATGACGATGAAAGCGAACGCTGCCGCACCGGCGCCGTCGCCTGCCATGCAGTCGCCGCTCGATGCCGACGACGCGCTGTTTTTCCTCAGCCGCACCGGTTTCTCTCCCACACCCGCCGAGGTCGCGCGCATCGTCGGCATGACGCGCGCGCAGGTCGTGGCCGACACGCTCGGCGATGCGCGGCGCGAGCCCGTCACGACGTGGCCCGACTGGCTCGCCGAGCCGCCGCCGACGCGCGCGCAGCGCCAAGCGCTCACGCTCGACATGCGGCGCGACGAGCAGCGCGAGCGCAATCGCCGCTACGATGCGTTGCGGGCGGCCTGGATCAACGAAATGGTCGCGACGCCGTCGCCGCTCACCGAGCGCATGACGCTGTTCTGGCACGGGCACTTCACGTCGGGGCAGGACAAGGTGCCTTACCCGCAGACGATGGCCGCGCAGAACGCGCTGTTTCGCCGCGAGGCGCTCGGCAATTTCGGCACGCTGCTGCACGCGGTCGCGAAGGATCCGGCGATGCTGCAGTATCTCGACGGCGCGAGCAATCGCAAGGGGCGGCCGAACGAGAATTTCGCGCGCGAGGTGATGGAGCTGTTCACGCTCGGCGAAGGGCACTACACGCAACACGACGTGACCGAAGCCGCGCGCGCGATGACGGGCTGGACGGTCGATCCCGACACGCTGCGCTTCGCGGTGCGGCCCGACTGGCACGATGCCGGCGACAAGACGATCCTCGGCGAAACCGGGCCGTTCGACGGCGACGGCTTTCTCGACATCCTGCTGAAGCGGCCGGACACCGCGCGCTTCATCGCCGGCAAGCTGTGGCGCGAGTTCGTGTCCGATACGCCGGAGCCGGGTGCGCTCGATGCGGTGGCCGACCGGTTTCGCGCGAGCGGCTACGACGTTCGCGCGGCGCTCGCCGCGCTGTGGTCAACCGACGCGTTCTGGGATCCGCGCAACCGCGGCGTGCTCGTCAAGTCGCCGGTGGAATTCGTCGTCGGCTCGGTGCGGCTGTTCGACGTCGCGTACGGCGATCCGCTGATGCTCGCGAACACCGTGCGCACGCTCGGGCAGAACCTGTTCTATCCGCCGAACGTGAAGGGCTGGCCGGGCGGCGCGCTGTGGATCAACAGCACCACGCTGCTGTCGCGCAAGCAGTTCGTCGAGCAACTGTTCCGCGCGACCGAGACGGCCGGCATGCGGCCGCCGGCCCGTGCGGTCCCGACGCCGCCGAACGCGCGGGCACAGGCGATGCCGGTGGCCGACGCGGCGTCGGCCGGCATGCGCGGCACGCCACCGAAGCCGGCGCGCGGCGGCCTGCGGTTCGATCTCGAGCGCTGGCTGGCCCAGTATCGTGCGCGGCCGCAGGCGATCGCGGGATTGTCGACCGAGCTGCAGTTGCAGCATGCGGTGCTGCAGCTTTCTCCGGTCGCCGCGATCGACACGGATTCGACCGGCAGCGCGTATCTCGAGGCGCTGCTGATGGATCCGGCCTATCAACTGAAATGATGCGAACGATGACGAAGCGGGCAGCCGCCGCGCAAAGATGCAGGGCGGCGAACCAAAGGATGTGCGATGAACCGACGTGATTTTCTGACGCTGACCGGTGCCGCGGCCGCCGCCGGCGTGTCGATGTGGCAGGCGCCCGCGACGGCGGCTGGCGCGACGCAGGCAGGGCGAAAGCCGGCGACCGGGTATGCGAACGTGCTGATTCTCGTCGAGCTCAAGGGCGGCAACGACGGCCTCAATACGGTCGTGCCGTACGCGGATCCGCTGTACTACCAGTGCCGGCGCAGCATCGGCATCAAGCGCGACCAGGTGCTGCAGCTCGACGCGCAGACGGGGCTGCATCCGTCGCTCGCGCCGCTGATGCCGCTTTGGCGCGACGGTCAAGTCGCGGTCGTGCAGGGCGTCGGCTATCCGCAGCCGAACCTGTCGCATTTCCGCTCGATCGAGATCTGGGATACCGCGTCGCGCTCGGATCAGTACCTGCACGAAGGCTGGCTCACGCGCACGTTCGCGCAGGCGCCCGTGCCGCCCGGTTTCGCGGCGGACGGCGTCGTGCTCGGGAGCGCCGAGATGGGGCCGTTGTCGAACGGCGCGCGCGCGATCGCACTCGTCAATCCCGCGCAGTTCATCCGTGCGGCCCGGCTCGCCGAGCCGTCGTCGCTGCGCGAGCAGAACCCGGCGCTCGCGCACATCATCGACGTCGAGAACGACATCGTGAAAGCGGCCGACCGGCTGCGCCCGCGCGGCGGGATGCGTGAATTCAGGACGACCTTTCCGGCCGGCGCATTCGGCACGTCGGTCAAGACCGCGATGCAGGTGCTGGCCGCGTGCGAAGCGTCGGGGCCCGGCGTGCAGGACGGTGTCGCGGTGCTGCGCCTGACGCTCAACGGCTTCGACACGCACCAGAACCAGCCGGCGCAGCACGCCGCGCTGCTCAAGCAGTTCGCGGAAGGGATGAGCGCGATGCGCGCCGCGTTGATCGAACTCGGGCGCTGGAACGAGACGCTCGTGATGACGTATGCGGAGTTCGGGCGGCGCGTGCGCGAGAACCAGAGCAACGGCACCGATCATGGCACGGCCGCGCCGCACTTCGTGATGGGCGGCCGCGTCGCCGGCGGGCTGTACGGCGCGCCGCCGGCGCTCGGGCGGCTCGACGGCAACGGCAACCTGCCGGTCGCGGTCGATTTCCGCCAGCTTTACGCCACCGTGCTTGGGTCCTGGTGGGGGCTCGATGCGACGCGCGTGCTGCAGCAGCGCTTCGACACGCTGCCGCTGCTGAAGGCGTGAGGCGCGCCGCTCAGCGGCGGCGCGCGGCGCGCCACGCGATCCACAGCTTGCGGATCGGCGTCAGCGCGATGCGCTGGTGCAGCACCTGGTAGCCGTCGCGCGCGATTTCGTCGAGCAGCGCGCCGGCCAGCGCGATCTGCGCGCGCAGCGTGCGTTGCGCGCGGCGTTCGGCGGCGGGGATCGCCGCATCGGCCGCCGCGAGCGCGTCGCGCGCACGGGTCGTCTGGAATTGCAGCAATTCGGTGAAGGCCGGGCTGTAGCGGCGGTTCAGCAGATCGGCCGCGGTTACGTTGTAGCGCTGCAGTTCGTCGATCGGCAGATAGATACGGCCGTGGCGCGCGTCGTTGCCGAGCTCCTGCACGAATTGCGCGAGCATCAGCGCGCGGCCGACGTCCGCGGCCCACGGTTGCGGTGCGGCCGGATTCGCCGAACTGGCGCGCGCGACCAGCGACGCGAAGGTGCCGCCGACCTGCGCGATATAGCGCTGCAGGTTCGCGAAGTCGAGGTAGCGCGCCTGTTCGAGATCCATCCCGTAACCGTTGACGAGCGTGCGCAACGCATCGGCTTCGGCGGCGATCGCCGGGTGATGCTGCGCGAGCGCCTTCGTGACGGGGTGCGACGGCTGCCCGTCGGCCAGTGCCGCGAGTTCCTTGTGCCACCAGGCGAGCTTCGTGTGGCCGACCGTCGGATCGCTGGTTTCCTTGACGGTTTCCTCGAGTTCGCGGCGCAGCGCGTAGTAGACGCTGGAGCCTGCGGGGGCGGCCTTTTGCTGACAGTAGTCGTCGAAGTTCACGGGCTGAATCGGGTGGGGCGGGTTCGGGGGACGCGCGGCGGCGCGTTGCCGAAACGTCGAGCGCGGCATTCTAGCACCGCGGCACGACGGGCGCCGGCAGGGCGAGACAAGACCGCAGGGATCGGGTAGAATCTCGCGCTCGCCTGATCGGGCGTGCCGGTTTTCGGGCCGGCGTGAAGTCCCGGGCGCGTGGAGCACGCATCTTGCGTGCCGCGCGGTCAGGCGACGGAATGCGCGTGAGTGGCGAAATTGGTAGACGCACCAGGTTTAGGTCCTGACGCCCGCAAGGGTGTGCCGGTTCGAGTCCGGCCTCACGCACCATCAAACATCTGCGCACGACGCCAAACCGCACCACAAGTCTCGTATTTTCAATGACTTAAGTGAATTCGCGGTGCGGCTTGTCCCCCTCAAAACACCATACGAAAACGCGCTAAACTACGCCCCACTACGCAGAAATTACGCAAGGGGTTACGCATGGCGTCCTTCCGAAAGGTGGCCAGTGGCGGTTGGCGCGCAGAAGTCTACGTCAAGGGCGTGCGCGATTCGGCGGTTCGAGACACGAAGGCCGAAGCGCAGGCATGGGCGCTCAAGCGCGAAACGGAATTGAGGTCGATCGCGACCGGGCAGGGCAGCAAGACCCATACGGTCGGCGATGTACTTGCGGAATACCGTGACAAGGTCAGCTCGACGAAACGCGGTGAACGCTGGGAGCGCCTTCGTCTCGGCCTGATAGGGCGGAAGCGGATCGACGGTCGGCCGTTCTCCGAGATTCGCCTGGCAGATTTGAAGCCCGCACATATTGCCGCTTGGCGCGACGCGCGATTGAAGGAAGTATCGCCAGCGAGCGTGAATCGCGAAATGACGCTGCTTTCCCACGCGCTCGATACTGCTCGCAAGGAATGGGGCTGGCTTGCCTCAGCCCCCATGAAGGACGTGAAGCGTCCGTCTCCGGGGCCGGCCCGCGAGCGACTAATCCCTCAATCTGAAATTGAAGCCGTTACTCTCGCGCTCGGGTTTCAAGAAGGGATGCCCGTGCAATACGCGTCGCAGCGCGTCGCAGTGGCGTTCCTATTCGCGATCGAGACGGCGATGCGCTCGGGCGAGATCATCGGTCTGACGAAACATACGGTAGATCGCGAGCGTCGTGTAGCTCACTTGCCGCTGACGAAAAACGGTAGCGCGCGCAGCGTCCCGCTGTCGACGCGCGCGATCGAGTTGCTCGATATGCTTCCGAAGGTTGAGGATGGGATGCCTTTGTTCGGACTGACGGACAAAAGTCGCGATGCGCTCTTTCGAAAGGCTCGGGATAAAGCGTTCCCGAAGGTGCCTCCGAAAGAGCGACTGACGTTCCACGACACTCGCCATGAAGCGATTACTCGTCTGGCAAAGAAACTGCAGCCGTTAGACCTCGCTCGCATGACGGGCCATACGAACCTGAATGAACTTCTGACCTATTACAACGAGACAGCCGCGGACATCGCAGTGCGGATCGGTTAGTCGGACTTGCGCGGTCGTCCACCGCGCGCGCGGATACCCCCTTGATGCGATTCGACCCAGGCGATGACCTCGGCCGCTTTCCAGCGGGGAAAGCAGCGGCCACCGGCCCCGTTAGGGAGGCGTATCGCTTCCGGAAAACCGGGGAGAGTAACGATTCGTTCGCGTACCACCTGTGCCGGCCGCTGGAGATATTCGCCGATTTCCTTGGTGGACCACAAAGCAACTTCCAGCGGTATCGTTGGTTTGATCCGCTTGTCCAGTTCCTGCACAAAGCGCTCAAGCAGTTCAAGTTCACTCATTCGCACCACCGTTCGATGCAGCATCCGCCAGTGCATCGTTTGTCTGGATAGATTTGCGCCGCGCGAGCGGCGCTTCGTTTTTCTGGACTTCAGTGGTGGGCGATAGCCCGCCACTGTCCAATCGCGTCGATGTGCCATTGACGCTCGCCAGCACGATAGCCGGGCGCTTTTTCGCGTGATTCCGCTTTCGCGGCAGCGGACGTGGGATAGAAGTGGCCGGGCGCGAGGTCATTTGCTTGCCTCCTTCGCCATTTCGGCCGTCCAATCCGGGTCGGGCATTGTGTACAGCTTGTCGAGCCATTTGTTGACGGATGCCGCTGCCTTCGATTTTGCGCGCTCGGAGTGATGCATCAGCCTAGTTACGTCAGCCACGGCCGCGCGAATGGCTTGTACGCGCGTCGGAAGAATCGCCGGTGTTTCCCGCATCGAGGGGAGGTGGTCGCCGAAACCGTAGGTTGGTGCGATATTCATCTCGAACGAATAGATCCACGCACCTGGTTCTGCATGTGCGATGTAGATGCTGGCGGGGACCAGGCCGGAGCCTGTGGCCTTGGGAGCGTGAAGCTTCTCGCAGTCCTCAAATACCCCGTTGGCGTTCGGCCTATGAACGGGATGTTTTTCCGCGTGCTTCGGCAGATCGAGCAGATCCTCCATGCCGGTTAGCGCGCGATGGACCCCTTCGATGGTGCCGGGAGAGAGCTTCCCGAAACACGGGTCGTGCAGGACTGACTGCAGCGCCTGCAAAAGTCGCTTTGACTGCTGCTCGCTGATCTTCGGTCGCGCTGTTGCCGCCGTGAGATGCTTTTTCGTCACGCGAACTTTGCCGCTCGCGGCTGCCTTCGCCGCACCCTTCTGCAGCCGATCCAGCGCGTTCTCTGCTCCGTGCTCGCGGATCTGTTCGATCGCCAGCGTGCCTGCGACCTTGCCGTCGCGAACCATCTGATGCAGTTCTGCTGGCGCACGTTCAAGCAGGGCAACATCTCGAACTGTTTGATCGGTGATGTTCAGACGCCTGCAGATCGTCGCGATCGTCATGCCATGAATGTCGCGCAACTCTGCGATGGCCGCGGCCAAATCGAGAAGCGATGACCGCATGCCTTCGTTGCTGACGACGCCGTCAATCACCATTTCGGCGCGATTGACCGTCTTGGCTTCGCGAACGACGACGGGGATTTTCTCCAGCTTCGCGCCGGCCTCGATCGCCTTGCCGGCCGCGAGGTAGCGGTGCTGGCCCTTGTACACGAACAGCAGATCTTTACCGTCGACCTTCCGCGCATAGCAATGCAGCGGGGAGCCCTTGTCGTATCCATTGGCGAGGATCAGGGCGGTCAGGTGCGCGACCCATTCAGGATCGACAGGGCGAATGTTGTCCGCCGGGTCGTAGTGAAGGTGGTCGTACGGGACCATCCAGAGATCGGCCGACGTTGCACCGGCTGCAGCTGCAGCCGCTTTGATGTTTCCGGTCGCGATCGGCGCGGTCAGGTCGAGTTGCTGTGTGCCAACGTCCATCACGCGGCCCTCCGTCGCTGAACGAGCGTTTCGAGGCGTGCGACTTCGAGGTCGATGCTCTGCCGGAACAGTCGGAGGTAGCGCAGCGCGTGAGCGGCCGAATCCTGCAACGTGTCGGGTGTGATCTCCAGCGGATACAGGTGGGGGAACGACACGGCAACGTGGTTGCGCCCATCGCGAGTGACAATCGGATGGAACGCCGGTCGAGTGTGCATCGAGCCGGTTGCCACTTCCGCATGAGCCGTGCGCCGCGGTCTGAAGCTGTCGGCCGCGCCGGTGGTGTACGTGCCGTCTGCCTGCTTGCAGGGAATTGCGAGCGGAGGAGCGGCGTCCGAGCCGGCAAGCCAGTACACGAAACGCAGATCATGCGGGCGCGGTTGTCGACGCAGTAAGCCACCTCGGGCGAGCTTGTCGATGTGCTGGGCGGCTACGCCGGCCAAATCGGAGAAGTGCGACCTGCACACCTCTTCGGACGTCATCGCGCGATCCAGCCGCTTGAACACGTCGAGGATGCGAATGGTCAGTTCAGCGCGTTGCGCCGCCGTCATGTCGACGAACGGATTCGAACGCTGCTCGGAATCCGCAGTCATCGTCATCACGCGACCTCCCGAATCGTCATCGCGCGGGGCCTGCGCGGCTTCTTTGCGCGCGCAATGACGTGTGTCGTCGCGGCTTCGAGGGCGCGTTTCGCGTCCCGCAGGCGCTTGATCGCGGTCTCGCAGTCGCCTTCGCTCGGAATAGAGATCTGCTTGGCGGCGATCTCGTTGCCGTCGAAGATCAAATACTCGGTGTACAGCCCATCGGGCAGGGGGTGTCGGCCAACGACGTGCTTGCCGACCAAAATCGGACTTGTCGGAAGCTTTGCGTCCGGGTCGTAACGAAACACCGTGCGCAATGAAAGGGTATCGCGGCGCTTGACGTCGAAAAGTGGTTTGGTTTTGACTTTAATGCGCGGCATGGTCATCTCCATGACGCCGGGGGCGCTTGCCCCGGCAAGGTCGGGGCAGTCAGACGTCGACGTGGTACGCGGTCGTTGGCGCGACAACCGGATCGTCTTGGAACACGTTCACTGCGACAAACAGCAGTGCGGCGACGACCGTCCAGCGGAAGATCGGCGATTTTTCAAAGTTGCTTTGGCGAGCTGGCTCGGATTGCGTAACGCGGGGCGTTTGCTCGTCGCGAAGCCATTCACGGCGAGCGGCGGAATGATGGTCGAACAGTTTCATGGGCTTCTCCAAAAGTCTGCCAAGAGGCAGTTCAGGAGACGAATGTTAGGCGCTCCTTTGTGGTTGTGCAATAGGAATGCCTAACTTTTGAGCGAGTTCGGACGTCCGTCGGCCCGGGAATGGATCGCGGCCTCCGAAATCATAATGAAAGCTCTTGAATTCTTCCGATGATTTACTGTATGTTTATACAGTATTAGGCGTAAATATTACCGAAGGGAGCTTATTGCGGGGTTATGGCAACGGGAGAACTGCGCTGCAAACCGGGCGATGTGGCGATCGTCAGTCGATGTCTCAACCGGTCACGTATCGGCATGCTCGTGCGGGTTATCGGGCCGCACGGTACAAAGGATTTCGATTGGGATGTAGAACTTCTCGGTGGCCCGGTCGTAGGGCGAGGCGTTCGTTCGGGGCAGGTGGGATCGCACAGGCGGGCCGCGCTATTCGACTGGAACCTTACCCCTTTTGCGGGTCTGGGGCGTTCAGATCGAGAAGATCATCGCGTTGCTGCTGGCCGCGCAGATCTTCAAACACCTTAAGCGTTTCGAGCAGGGCGGCGAAGGCTGTCGCCGGCATTCCCACCTTGTCCGCCTTCGTCAACGCATCTACGAGAGCCTGAGCATGCGTGCCCAATGTTTCCTGCCGTTGGGGGGCAGGGGCGTTGGGGCGGCGGTCCATATGTCCTTCGCCCGTCGCCAACCACCATGGATCTACGTTCAGGAACTCCGCAGCTAACAGCAGATTCGCCCCCTCCATCTTTTTTGTCTTGCCGCTCAGCCAGTCGCTGACCGACGGGGCGCGCACCCGGCAGGCTCGCGCCAAATCCGCCGCCTTTTTCTCGGGCGGCAACTTCATGGCCTTTTCTAGGCGTTCGGCTAGTGTCGTCATTAGGAAAGCCTAACTGATTGGGCTTTAGGAATGCCTTGCATTTCGTGTAAGGAGCGCCTAACATTGCGGCATGAATACGCAAGAGAAACGAGACCCATATGCGTGTGCCGTAATCGATGCCTTCGGAGGGACGGCGGCAACCGCTTACTTGTGCCAGGTTCGCATGCCGTCGGTGTCGGAATGGCGACGAAATGGCATTCCGCGCGCACGCCTGCTGTTCTTGAAACTCGCGCGTCCCGACCTGTTTGCGTCTCTGGATTCACGCGACGGATCGTGTGAACCCCCGCGTGCCGCGTGACGGCAGTCGCCAGGCAACTTACGAGCCAAATCATAGTTGCGTCCTGATCGCCGCGACAGGATGAAAGCCAGCGTCTACCAATCTTCGTTATGACTTGCCGATACGACAGTACTGAATGGCTGGACGTGCTCTACACGTCCGTGCGCAACACGCCCGGCGGCGTCGCCGATGCGGCGAACTATCTGACCGTCCGACGCGGTAAGAACGTCACCACCGAATCATTGCGTCTACGACTGCGCGGCGTGGGTGACAGCCGCTTGTCGATGGAGATGTTCGAACTGCTCGTCGAGTGGATGCAGGAAAAGTCCGAGGCAAATGCCCACGCGCTGGATGCGCTGCACGCGCTCAATGCGCGTTTTGGCCTCGTCGCAGAGCGTGTTGACGACCATGGGGCGAACGAAGCGCTCGAGCCCGAAACGATGCACCTCGTCTCGACCACGCTGCACCTTCAGGCACACGTCGGGCGAGTCGCGGATGACGTTACGCGAGCGCTCGAAGATCAGCGCATCGATGACCGTGAGGCGGAGCACATCATCGCGACCGGCCGCAAGGGGCAGCGGCTGTTCCAGAAGTTGATCCACGCGGCACGCTCCCTCGCTGCTAAACGCCGGCGTCGCTGAGATGGAGCGATTCAAGCCGGGCATGGGGTGCTGCCGCGTCGCGCGCGAGCGGGCCGAGCTGTGCTGCGGGTATGCGCAGCAGCTGGCCTGCGCCACCGCCGCGCTCGCGCACCGATTTGATACGGCGCCGGAACAGGCCGGTTGCATCCTCGCTGACGTGATGTCGGCGTTTCCAGATCGCATCGTCGTGTTCCTCGCGGAATCGCAGCGCGTAGGTCGATTCGACGTGTTCAACGCGGCGGCTGCACGTCTATGCGCATCGATGCCGACGAAGGCGGAACGTCATGCGTTTCGCGATCAGATCGTCGGCCAGCTCAGCGCAGGCGAGCTTTCCGCATTCGACGAACGCATGTCGGCTGAATGGCGACGGCTGCGCGGCAAATGATGATGGTGCGCGTATCTGGTTGCCGAGAAGCTTCAGAACTATTTGGTCAGCGTGTTCCACAAGAACAACGTGCCGGCCGTAAGTGCTGCGGTCACGCCTTGCTTCACGGCGTCCGACGCGCCGCTGCGGACACTGGCAACGAGATAGTCGCCGAGCGCCTGGGAGGCCTGAAGGGAAGCTGGCGTGGCTTTGAGAATTTCCAAAGCCTTTGGAGTGAGCACGACAGCACCGAATGCGCCGGAATCTGCCTCGCTCGAATAGTCGACGTAGCCCGCGCGCTTCAACCATCTGACGGTGCTGCAGAAGAAGGCCAATTTTGCCATCACATCCCGATCCACGGTCCCGTCAGAACCGAACAAACCATCGACGTCAAAGCCGTAGTTACTTGCCGAAATACCGGCCTCGATGGGGAAGCGCTCATAGAGATCGGCTAACAGCTGCGCAACTAGGAGATCAAATTTTTCAATGTTCGAGGACACGATGAGCGACTCCAATCATGGGTTGAGTCGAAAGACTTTCCTTTTCGTCGCAGAAGGATACTGGAAAGGCTGGTATGGAGCGTTAGAGGCCAACGGCGTCGGTCGCCAATTCGCAGCAATGGAGCGCGCAGAAGCGCTCGCTGCTTTCCACGATGTTTTGGGCCTCGTTCACGTGTGGGGTGACGACGCGTTGCGAATGGAATGTCCTCACCATTCGGGCAGTGCGACGGTTCAGAGCGTAGTCCGCGCGCCCGGGCGGTGTGACGGGATGTCCCTCGTTGATATAAGCACGGCCCTTTTCACGGGCGCGATCGGCCATAACGAAGCCCGATCTGCTGCGGACGCGTATCTCACGGGCCACGCCAGTTCTGAAATTGCCGCCGGCGTCGCCGAATTTCTTCTCGATATCAAAGCGAAGCACCGTGAAGCGCTGAGGCGCAGTTGCGGAGGCAGATGCATTGGAGGAGCAAAGTGACTTTGCAGAGTGTCAGCAGCGGTCTGCGCCGCAGGCATTCGATGCCGCAACGCAGGACGATCGGAACCGATGTTTACAGCGCTGGCCGTAAGGCGTGGCGCTCCACTCTTCATCAACGTGAACTGGAAAGGAGAATCGCTGAATGTCGTCGTTAGATCAAATCCGGGCGCAGCTCGCGGCGGCGGGGCATCCAGAATTGCCCGTCGGCCACCCGATTGCGGACGGCAAGCATCATCGCTACGGACCGCGCAAGAAATACTGGTACCAGCTTCGAGAAGTCGTCAGCAAGGGAGTCGTGATCGGCTACGGCGGTACGTTCGGCCACTTCTCGGGCGATGACCCCGGCACTGAACGTTTCGAATGGGGCGGCGCACCGTTGAGCGAGGAAACGCTGGCGGAAACACGTCGGCGTCAGGAAGCCGCCGAGCGCGAGCAGGCTGAGCGCGACGCCAGGCAGGCGAAGCTGGCCGCGAACCGCGCGCAGAGTCAGTGGAGCCGTGCGTCCCAACATGGCATATCCGCATACCTGGAGCGAAAGCAGATCACGGCTGAGGGCGTGCGCTTTGATGCAGACGGCACGATATTCGTGCCGATGTACCAGTACGGTGACGAACCACGCCTTGTGGGTCTACAGAAAATCACGCCAGACGGAGCGAAGCGCTTCAACAAGGGCATGGAAAAGAAGGGCGCGTCGTGCCTGCTCGGCGTGGTGGGGGCGGACGATCAGATCGTTATGGTTGCCGAAGGCTACGCGACGGCACGATCGATCCGTATGGCGGTCGAGCGGGCATTCGCGGTCGATGTTTGCTTCGATGCGGGCGGCATCTTGCCGGCCGTGCGCCGCTTGCGTGCTGCGTACCCCGAGGTTCACGTACTGATCTGCGCCGACGACGACTGGAAGATCGAACAGCGCATGCGCGAGTGGCTGGCCGAGGAGTTCGCTTTCCGCGGCGAGTTGGTGTTCGGCGGGGAACCGGTGCGGGTCGAGGCGAAGAACACGTGGTACATGGTCGCCGCTGCACACCGTCGTGATGACAATGGTGTGCCGTATGTCGAGGTGAGCTACGGCAACGATGTGATGCCGGTGCGCCGTAAGCGGTTCGAGAACACGGGCCTGAAACGTGCGTACGAGGCGGCAGCCGAGGTCGCCGACGTGAGCGTCGTCTATCCGGTATTCGCCAATCGCGGCGAGCGCAAGCTGACGGACTTCAACGACCTGCACGTCGAGGACGGTCTCGAATCCGTCGCGGCGCAGGTGCAAGCGGCGATCTTGCGCGTCATCGCGCCAGCGAACGAAGACATCCGGCCGGCGACGGTCGCACCGTCGACCGCGGACACGCCGCAACCGAAACCGCGCGCGACGTCCGCGGCCGCAGAACAGCCTGAGTGGGATGGCCACGAAGCGGAGAACGGCGCACACACGTGGGAGCAGGATCTTGCGCGCTCGGACAAGGGCACGTTGCTCCCGACGCTCGGCAATGTGCACATGATCCTGTCGAACCACAAGGCGTGGAAAGGCGTGATCGAGCAGGACGACTTCGGTGGGCGCGTGATGAAGCGCAAAGCGCCGCCGTTCCCGCAGGGCGTCACGGGCGAATGGACAGACATGGACGATCAGCGCTGCGCGTTGTGGTTGTCGCAGCGGTATGGCTTGTCGGTGCGCACCGACATCGTGATGAACGCGGTGCTGCTGGTGGCGGACGCGACCCACTTCCACGAGGTCCGCGAATACCTCGAAGGGCTCAAGTGGGATGGCGTGCGGCGCGTGCGGTCGATGCCGTCGACATACCTGCGCGTGGCCGACAGCGAGTACGTGCAGCTCGCGTTCATGAAATGGATGATCGCGGCCGTCGCGCGCGTGATGGAGCCGGGCTGCAAGGTCGACAACGTGCTGATCCTCGAAGGCAAACAGGGGCACCGCAAATCGACGGCGCTGAAGGTGCTAGCAGGCGCTCCGTGGTTCACCGACACGCCGATCCAGATCGGCAACAAGGATACGTACGCGGTGCTGGCCGGCAAGTGGGTGATCGAGCTGGCCGAGCTGGATTCGCTGAACAAGGCCGATTCGTCGGCGGTCAAGAGCTTCTTTGCGACGGCCGTTGATCGGTTCCGCAACTTCTACGGCAAGCGGGCGACCGATGTGCCGCGTCAGTGCGTGTTCGCCGGCTCGGTCAACTTCGACACGTACCTGAAGGACGAATCCGGCAACCGCCGCTACTGGCCGTTGCGCGTTGGGGGGCTGGTCGATATTGACGGCATCGTCGCCGCGCGCGACCAGCTGTGGGCCGAGGCCGTGCATCTGTACCGGTCGGGCGTCGTGTGGCATGTCACGGAGGACGAGCGTCCGCTGTTCGAGATCGAGCAGGCCGAGCGCTACGAAGGCGACGTGTATGAAGACAAGATCGCCAAGGCCCTCGACCACGTTGCGCGCATAACGATGGAAGAGATCCTCGCCGATGTCCTGAAGCTCGACACGTCGAAATGGTCCCTGCCGGAGCAGCGCCGTATCGGCAAGGCGTTGAAGTCGCTCGGTTGGGTGCGCAAGCGCGAATCGACCGGTTCGCGTGGCTGGTACTACGTGCGCGAGGAGCAGGAGCCTGAAGTCAAGCGCGAACTGGTTACGGCGGGCGATGACGACAGTCCCCTGTAACGCGTTGGCGCGCTGTGCCGGCATGGCCGGCGCGCCGCTGCGCCAGCTTTGGCGCGCCGTGGACGTCCCATGTCCCGACGTCCCAAAGCGCGGCCTCGGGCGCGGGTGCGGGGGCGCGACATGCGCGACGTGAGGGCGCATGTCGCGCATGTCGCAGGCGCGCACCCCTGCAAGCCTTTTCCCTTGGGACATTGAGACGTTAGGACGATACGGAGAGGATGATGATCGATTTGATGGAGCGGGCAGGCATAGCAATGAGCGTTCGTGGTCAGTTCACCGACCCGATTGCCGATCCGAAAGTTACTTTGGGCGCACTCGCGTTTGCGAACGATCTCGGTCGGTTGCTGGTTCGGATCAAGGCTGGCCAAGAGACCAAGCCCGAGACGATCCGTAAGGCAACGTTGCTTTTTGCGCAGATGATCCGCTTGTCGGGCCGTTTCAAGCGCAGTCGATTCACGGGTCGGAAGCGTGACGAACGACGCGATCAGCGGGCAGGGTACGAAGTCGAGCGCGCAAAGGCGGATATCGTCGAGCGCTTCGCGTTGCGCGTGCTTGATGAGTGGATCAACGATCAGTGCGCACGGTGCGAAGGTCGCGGCATCGTTCGGCGAGACGGCCGATACATTTGCCCCGATTGTGCTGGCTCAGGCAAGCGGCCGATCGACGAACCTGGGCGAGCGCAAGCGATCGGTGTGCCGCTCGATGAATACCGTCGGCACTGGTCTCGCCGCTTCCATGACATGCACGCGATGCTCGATCACGTGAATGGATCGGTGTCCGACATAATGCGTCGCCAATTGCGAGGATGAAACGTCTTCCATTCCAAGAGCGGATCGCGTAAACTTCGAACATCCTTTACGGCTGTACTGGATATTCGCTGGCACCGCGCGTTAGTCGTGCAAACCTCTCGGGACATAAGAACACATAGTGGAGCCCGTTAGGTCGTGTGGGGGCGTTCGTCCCTAAGAAATGAATTCAGAAGCCCTGAGTGCGGAACGCGCTCAGGGCTTTTTACTTCGTACTTCGTGATGCAAATGCAACTTACGCGGGATAGATCTGCGACGCGAGGCCGCGTTGTGAAGCTTTACGACCCTACCCAGTTCAAGCCCAGTTCGTTGTCGAACGTGGTACCGCTGATCGTGTAGTGCGCGATGTTGGGATTGCCCTTGCGGTAGATAAATTGCTGTTTGGCGATGTTGTCACTTCCCCACACAACGTCGACGTAGAGAACAACGACGTCACCATCGTTCACGCCGTAGCGTCCGGGATCGTCGGTCTGGCTCTGTCCCAGGTCGATACCTTCATCGTTGCCGTCGCTATGATGCTTTCCGGTTTTGTTGTAGTAGTTGTATTGCATTTTCGCGACGAATCCACCCTGATTTTTCAGCGTGAATTTTCCGATGGTTTGAAGTGCATTGAGGTCGAGGTCCTTGAGACCGTTCTGACCGAGATCTGACATCTGAATCTCCAGCAGGGGACGAGCTAAGGAGCCGAATTCTCTCCCCGGTGAGAATTCGGCTCGCCTGAGCAAGGGCGCTCAGTTCGATGAGGTCCGACTGACGATCGCCCCAGCACCGTGGCGCTCCCTAGACATAGACAATTCCATGCTGTTATTTCGACGTCAGTTTGATTGATTCTTATCGGTAAAAGATTGGCGATCTGTTATTTGACTGGATGACTATAGGTTGCGAATTTGGCGATTTCAAGACAATTTCGTCTGAATAAGTTGGTATGAAATGCAATAAACGAACAGTTTGTTGACTGTCTTGATGTGGCAAACAATGTTGGCGGCGTCCGCCGCTGGAAAGTCAAACCTCAAAGCCCCGGGTGCTAAAGCCTCGGGGCTTTTTGCATGGGGCGCGGAAATTCGAATCGAGGCGACGAGCGTCGGGCTGAACGAAGTCTGGTCGACGTGGGATGAGGATCGAAGCATGGGGCGCGTCACCGCGCGGTGTTTCGTGTTTGACGACGCGATGGATCGTGTCGTGTGGGCGATGGACCGGCCCGGTGACAGGGCGATCATGGACGTCGAGACGGGCGTGGGTCTGCCCACTTTTTGAACAGGCGGGGACCCCTGTAGGCAGCCCGACATGCGGGGCCTCAGACCCGCGTTTTTTCTCTACTGTCGAATCTCCATAGGGGGTCATATTCATGCCGACCCAACAACAGATTGCCGAGCATCTCGACCTCGACCAGTCGGCCGTTTCGCGGTTCGTCGACAAGGTCCAGCTCGATTACCGCGAAGCGACGCTCGATGCGATCCGCATCGCGTATATCCGGCACCTGAGAGAGATGGCTGCGGGCCGTGCGAGCGGCACCGGCATCGATCTGGTCGCCGAGCGCGCGAAGACGGAGATCGTCGAGCGGGAGATCAAGCTGCTGACGCTGGCCGAGAAGAAAGGCCAGCTCGTGAACGTCGCGCAGCTGGAACAGGCGTTCGGCCAGATGGTCGGCGCATTTCAAACGGAACTGCTGGCGCTGCCCGACAAGCTGGTGCAGGAGCTGCGGGCACTGTACGACGTCGAGGTAGACGTCGAGTGGTTGAACGAGCATATGTATGGATGCCTTGAGCAGCTATCTCAATACGATCCAGACCGTCCACGCGGTGATCCGCCGGCTCGCGCAGCTGCTGCGCCCGCCGGAGAGGATCGGCACGACGGATTGGGCGAGGCAGTACCGGCGCATGAGTGCGAAGGCGACGGCTAGTCCCGGCCGCTATAACCCGAACATCACGCCATGGGTGTTCGGCATGCACGCGGCGCTCGACGATCCTCGTGTGCAGAAAGTCGTTTGCATGAAGTCGGCGCAGGTCGCATGGACCGACGGCGTGCTGCTGAATTACATTGGCCGGCGCATCGACGTCGATCCGTGCCCGATGATCGTGATGTTCGCGAAAGAAAAAGCGGCGAAGAAATTCAATCTGGAGAAGTTCGAACCGATGGTCGAGGTGACGCCTCGCCTCGCGGCCAAGGTTCCGGTGCACGCCGGCCGCGACAAGAACAACCTGTGGGACCACAAGACCTTCCCGCGCGGCTTCCTGAAGTTCATCACGTCGAACGCGCCGGACGACGTGAAATCGACGCCGGCCCCGGTCGTCGCGGTCGAAGAGCCGGACGACGCGAACACCAACGTGCGCGATCAGGGCGACTCGATCACGCTGCTGGAGGAGCGCAACAAGAGCTATTCGGACAGCCGCCGCAAGGTGATTTTCGGCGGCACGCCAACGGTCGACGGATTCTCGCGGATCCAGCAGGCGTTCGAGTCATCGGATCAGCGGGTCTATCTGGTGCCGTGCCCCGACTGCGGTGAAGAGCATGAACTGGCGTGGGAGAACGTGACGTGGTCGGAGGGTGCAGAAGTCGAGCACGAAGTGTTCGGTCGTGCGCAGCCGGAGACCGCGCGTTACACGTGCCCGCACTGCGGCAGCCTGTGGGACGACAACGCCCGCATCCGTGCTGTACGGCGCGGCCGGTGGGTCGCGACGGCACCGTTCTACGGCGTGGCCGGCTTTCGGCTGAACGAGCTGGTGTCGCCGTTTCCCGGCTCGCGCATGGGCGAGCTCGTCAAGAAATGGCTGACGGCCGAGCGGGCGCTGCGCGCAGGCGACGATACGAAGATGCGCTCGTTCGTGAACAACACGATGGGCCGGCCGTACAAATACAAGTCGGACCTGCCGGAGCTGGATTTGCTGGCTGAGCGGGCGCTGTCGTATGCGGCGTTTACCGTGCCGTCGCGCGGGCTGCTGCTCACGATTGGCGTCGACGTGCAGCGCGACCGCATCGCGGTCGTCATCCGTGCATGGGGTCGGGGCGAAGAAAGCTGGCTGGTGCTGTGGGATGAGCTGTACGGCAACGTACTGGAACAGGGCGAGAACCCGCTGACCGGCGGCGTATGGGGCGCACTGACTCAACTGCTGACGCACGCGTACCGGCACGAATCCGGCGGGCTTGCCCGGATCCGCGCGGCGTCGATCGACTCGTCGGACGGCTCGACGTCGGACGCCGTATACAAGTATGTGCGTGCCGCGCAACGGGCCGGCCTGAACGTGATGGCAATCAAGGGCAGTACCGACGCGGGGGCCGAGATTTTCAGCGTGCCGAAGGCGTCGATCGACTCGACGCGTAACAACAGCAAGGCCGCGAAATACGGGCTGCGGCCGTTCATGGTTGGCGTCAGCAAGGCGAAAGACTTGATCCTGGAGAACCGGCTGAAGCTGGACGGCGACGGACCGGGGCGGATGCACTGGTACGCTGGCGTGCGGTCCGATTACCTCGCGCAGGTCACGGCCGAGGTGAAGGTGCCGGGGCGCGTTGGCGGCAAGCGAGTCTGGCAACTGAAGGCGGGCGTGCGGAACGAAGCACTCGATTGTGAAGTGTACGCGTTGCACGCGGCGCGAAGCGTGAAAACGCATCTGCTGACCGAACAGCACTGGTTGCTCGAGCAGCATCGCATTTCGCAGGTGACGCTGTTCGATGCGGTACCGGTGATCGAAGCGCTGCCGCTCGCACAACCGTTCGAGCAGCCCCCCGATCCGCCGAACGAATCGGCCGCCGAGCTAACCGCGGTCGTCACGACGGCACCAAAACCAACCGAAACCCCGCCACCGAGCGGGGTTTCGCGCATTCAGGGTCGGCGTGTTGGTCGCTCGACGTATCTGAAACGCCGATAGGAGGAACACATGGCATACACGATGGCGGACCTGCAACGCATCCAGTCGGCGATCGCGAAGGGCGAGCTGGAGGTCCAGTACGCGGATCGCAAGGTGCGATACCGGTCGATTGCCGAGCTGCGCGACGCACAGACTGAGATCATTCGGGCGCTTGACGGCGCGACCGGCCGCTCGCGGCTCATTCGCCTGCGCCATGCCGGCAAGGGGGTGCGATGAGCCGCGCGTATCCGGCTCTCGCGCAGCGCGGCTTTGTCGTGCCGACACGGCTGAAGGCTGCTGCGTACGAATCGGCCGGCACGCGCGGGGCGCGGGCGAAGTCGTGGCAGGCATCGAGCGCGGGACCGAATGCATCGGTTGTGCAGAACCTGCCGCTGATGCGCCACCGTGCACGGGACGCGATCCGAAACGACCCGTGGGCGAAGACGGCGATCGCGCGGCTGGTGTCGAACACCATCGGCACCGGCATTCAAGCGCATCCGCAGCATCCGGACGCGGACGTGCGTCGCGCACAAAAGCAACTTTGGGACGACAGCTCGGGGGAACTGGACGCGGACGGCGTGCACGACCTATACGGTTTGCAAACGCTCGCCGCGCGGGCGTTCTTCAGCGACGGCGAAGTGCTGGTGCGCCGCCGGCTACGCCCGCTGTATGCCGGACTGGCGGTGCCGATGCAGATCCAGCTATTCGAAGGCGACATGCTGCCGGTGACGAAGAACGAGCTGGTTCCCGGCGGCGAGATCATCAACGGTGTCGAGTTCAACGAAGACGGCGAGCGCGTCGCGTATCACCTGCTGCGCCGTCATCCGGGCGAGTACAACCGGTTAGTGGGTGATGCGGTGCAGACCGTGCGCGTGCCGGCCGACGAGATCGCGCACGTCTTCCACGCGCTCCGGCCCGGTCAGGTACGTGGCGTGCCGGAATTGTCGACGGTGCTGCTCCGACTGCATTCGCTGGACAACTTCGACGACGCGGTGCTGTTCCGGCAGGAGGTGAGCAACCTCTTTGCCGGCTTCATCGTGAAGCCGCAGGCCGAAGTGGGCCCCCTCGGCGATCCGGTCTCTGGTGCGCCGATCGCGTTCGATGTCGACGGCTTCTCGCCGGTTGTGTCGCTGGAGCCGGGCGGGATGCAGGAGCTGGCGCCCGGTGAGGACGTGCGATTCGCAACGCCGCCCGGCGCAGGTGCCGACTATGCGCCATTCATGCGACAGCAGCTGATGGCGGCAGCCGCGTCGGTCGGCATGCCCTATGAGGTTTTGACGGGCGACCTGCGCGATGTCAGCGACCGCGTGCTTCGGGTGTTGCTCAACGAGTTCCGGCGCTCGATCGAGCAGCTGCAGCAGAACGTGTTCATCCACCAGTTCTGCCGGCGGATCTGGCGCTGGTGGGTCGACGCGTGCGCGCTGTCGGGCGCGATGCCGATGCCGAACTATCACCGCGCCAGGCGCGAGTACCTGCGCGTGCGGTGGGTGCCGCAGGGCTGGCCGTATATCCATCCGGTGCAGGACGTGTCGGCCAAACGCGCAGAGATCCGCGCGGGCCTGACGAGCCGCACCGGCGCGATTCTGGCGAAGGGCGAGGATCCCGAGCAGGTCGACGACGAGAACGCAGCCGATCAGCAGCGCGCGCAACGGCTCGGACTGCAGTACGACACGCACGCGACGGACGACACCGATCCGCTCGTGCACACGAATGGGGAGTGAGATGAAACGTAATCGCAAGTGGTGGGATATCCGGGCGCAGGCGAACGCGGCCGGCGACGTTGAGATCCGGATCTACAACGAGATCGGCTTCTGGGGTACGGACGCGCAGACGTTCGTGACGCAGCTCGACGCGGCAGCGGCGAACGCATCGGCGATCGTGGTCGCGATCAATTCGATGGGCGGCGACGTGTTCGACGCATTCGCGATCTACAACGCGCTGCGCCGGCACGCGGGCAAGGTCAAAGTGCGCGTCGATGGCGTCGCGGCATCGGCGGCGTCGCTGATCGCAATGGCCGGCGACGAGATCGTGATGCCGGAGAACGCGATGCTGATGATCCACAACGCGCATACGGTGACCGCGGGCGAAGCGAAAGACCTGCGACGCATTGCCGACCTGCTCGATAACGCAGGCGACGGGATTGTCGCGGCGTACGCAGCCAAGAGCGGCCAGTCGGTCGACGAGATCCGGGCGTTGATGGACGCCGAGACGTGGCTGACGGCCGCGCAGGCGAAGGAGAAGGGATTCTGCGACACGATCGAGGCGGCAGTGAAGTTGTCCGCGTCGGCGAGTTCGACGGCGCTGCTCGCGCGCTTCTCGGCATTGCCCGAGGTCGTGCGGGCGCTGGTCGATGAGGGCGATCCGACCGATCCGCCGCAGTCCGATCCACCGCTCGATACGCCCCCGGAGCCGACCCCCGAGCCGGAACCTGAATTGCAGCCGGTACCGTCGGCCCCGGATGTCTCGGCGCTCGCGTCGCACGTGTTCGCGGCATGCCGTGACGCGCGCCTGTCGCACTGCGCGGAGGCGATCGTGACGGCAACCGGCCTGAAGGACCGCGCAACGGTCGATGCCGCGATCCAGCAGGCTGCGGACATCGCGGGGATCTGTCTTGCGGCGAACGTGCCGGAGCTGACCGCGCAGTTCGTCGCTGACGGGTTGACGCCTGATCACATTCGCGCGCGGCTGTTCGAGCGCGTGACGGCGTCGCAATCGCGCATCAATCCGCGTGCGCAGCCGGCAGCGCAAAACGAGCCGGTCGCGGCCGCGAATGCACCGCGTGCGGCCTCCATCTACGCGGCTCGCAAGAGCGGCAAGTAACTTTGACGATACCCGAGGAGGGGAATACTCATGTCGAACGTGAAGGTACAGGGCAGCCAAACGGCGGAATTTCTGGTGTCGGAAGGCAACGGGCAGATTTCGCGCGAGCACATCATCGTGAAGGCCGGACCGGCGCTGCCGGCCGGCCAGGTGCTTGGCGTGACTAGCACCGGCGAGTATGCGCCGTACGACAACACGGCGAACGACGGGGCCGAAGTGGCTGCGGCGGTGCTGTATGCACCGCTGGCGGCGTCCGACGCCCCGCGCTCGGCGACGGGTATCGTGCGGCTCGCCGAGGTCGCCGCCGCACGCCTTACCGGTCTGAATGCCGCTGCGCGCACCGATCTCGCGGAGCGCCATGTGATCGTCCGCTGACTGCAGCGCAACTGATTCCGAAGGCCACGCATCGCGCGTGGCCTTTTTTGTATCCATTTCCCTTTTGGAGGTTGTATGGCGGACATCGCCCTGTTTCAAGATGAAGCGTTCTCGCTGTCGTCGCTCACCGCTGCGATCAACGAGCAGCCGCACGTTCCGGGCCGCGTCGGGGCGCTCGGCCTGTTCGAAGAGGACGGCATCACCACGACGACGATCCAGATCGAGCGCGACGGCGACACGCTGTCGCTCGTGTCGGCCGGCGAGCGCGGCTCGCCGTCGGCGATCGTGGTCGGCAGCAAGCGCAGCATGATTCCGTTCAATACCGTGCACCTGCCGCAGCGTACCTTCGTGAAGGCCGACGAGATCCAGAACCTGCGCGCGTTCGGCTCCGAAACGGAGCTGGAGGCGCTGCAGACGGTCGTGAATCGTCGGCTCGCGAAGCTTCGCCGCCAGCTCGACGCGACGCACGAGTTTCACCGGATCGGCGCGATCAAGGGCGCGGTGCTCGATGCCGACGGCAAGACGGTGCTGATCGACCTCCTGCAGTACTTCGGCATCGAGCAGACCGTGATTCCGTTCGAGCTGGGCAAGGCGGACACGGAGATCCGCGTGAAGTGTGTCGATGTCCAGGACGCAATCGAAGATGCGCTGGGCGCGACGACCTACACGGGCGTGCGCGTGCTTTGCGGCCGGGCATTCTGGAACAAGCTGATCGTCGCGAAGGCCGTGAAGGAAACGTATCTCGCGACCGCGATGGCGGCGTCCCTGCGGGGCGATGCGCGCGACGCGTTCGACTTCGGCGGCTGCACGTTCGAGCGCTATCGCGGTCGCGTCGGCGACATCGGCTATGTGGCGGACGACGAAGCGTACGCGGTGCCCGAAGGCGTGCCGGAGCTGTTCATCACGCGCTTCGCGCCGGCCGACTATGTCGAGGCGGTGAACACGACGGGCCTGCCGTACTACGCGAAGCAGGAACTGGCGCAGTTCGGTAAGGGTGTCGACATCGAGGCGCAGTCGAACCCGGTGCACCTGTGCACGCGCCCGAAGGCGATCGTCAAGCTGAAGGCATGACATGGCGTTCCGGGATCTGATCTCGGATGTCGACTCCGCGGTGCTGCGCGACCTGGGCGATGCGGACATCACGATCGACGGGCGGCCCGTCGAAGGGATGTTCGCATCGCCTTGGCTCGGCCCTGATCTCGGTAGTCAGCGCACGCAACTCGTCGCGCCGGTGTTTCATCTGCGCGACCGCGACGCTGCTGCGGTCCGGCAGGGCAGCATCCTGACCGCGAGCGGGGAGCGTTACCGTGTGCTTGAGGCGCATCCGGACGGGACCGGCTGGACAGTCCTCATTCTCCAGTAGGCCATATGGACGATCTGAAGATCGAAATCGACATCAAAGAGGCGACGGCCGTCCTGCAAGGCTTGTCGCCGTCCGCGATGCAGGCAGCGTGGCGACGGACGTTGCGCAAGACGGCTGGCTGGATCAAGAGTCAGACGGCGAAAGAGGTCGGCGCTGCGACGAAGATTCCGCAGAAGGCGGTTCGCCGCCGGCTGTATTTCTTTCTTCGCTCGGCTGACACCGGAAAGGTGTGGCTCGGTCTGAACCCGATTGAAGCGCATCGCCTTGGCAGCGCCACGAAGACGCGCAAGGGGATGCGGGTCGGCCGTCATTCGTTCGAGGGTGCATGGCGGCAAACCAATCGGAAGCCGGACGGACCGATTTACGAACGAGTCGGCAAGGAGCGGATGCCTTACCGGATGGTGACGGTCGCGTGGCAGCAATCGGGCGACCCGGCATTCCGACGGGCCGCGAAAGCCTGCGAAGCGCGGCTCATGGTGATTCTCCGTCAGGAAGTGAACTACGAACTGCAGAAGGTGATGCGCCGTGCTTGAGAATCTGAAAGCGCTACACGAGGCAATTGAGCGCGGCATGCGCGTGAAGCTGCCCGCGATGAAGCGAATCGAGGCGTATCCGCGTCTCGGTCAAAAGATCGACACGCCGTTGATCGCGATCGAGCTGAACGAGTTCGAACCCGGTCACGATGATGGCACCGGTGACGTGCCGCTGATTGCGCGCATGCAGGCCCGTGTTGTGTTCGATCCGATCGACGAAGGGGCCGAGCTGGCCGTGCGCGAGGTTGCCGCGCGAGTCGCGATGGTCGTGCACGGGAACACGTGGGAACTGCCGATCACCCCGGGTAAGGTCGTGCAGGTCGCCGAAGATCCGTTCCGGCCGCAGCTCGATACCTACTGCGTGTGGCTCGTCGAGTGGACCCATCAATTCGGTCTCGGCTTCGACCTTGGCGAGATCCCGGACGGCCCCGCGATCCTGTGGGGCGTCGATCCGGACACGGGCCACGGCAACGAAGGGGCGTATTGGGAGCCGGCAGACGCTGGAGGTGGTGGGCCATGAGCGATTACGAACTCGGCGAGATTGATCGCCGCATGGCCTGCATGGTGCAGCACGGCACCGTCGAGAACGTCTCGTATCAGCCGCCACTGTGCCGCGTGCGGATTGGAGATTGGGTCAGCGACTGGATGCCGTGGAAGACCGCTGCGGCGGGTGTCGTTCGATTCTGGCGTCCGCCTTCCATCGGAGAGCAGGCGTCGATGTTCGCGCCATCGGGCGATCTGGCGGGCGCGTACGCGGCTCCCGGCTACTACTCGGAGCAGCACGGGGGCTCGGCGCGATCCAGCCCGTCCGAGACCGCATGGGACTACCCGGACGGTGCCTCGGAGGTTTACGACCACGAAAAGCACGAATACCGAGTCGACGTGCCGACAGGCGGGCGCATCGTGTTTCGCATTGGCGCGACGGAGCTGGAGCTACGCGCGGACGGCGTGACGTTGCGCACGGAGAAGTTGCTCGGCGACGTTCCCGATTCGACGTTCACGGGCAACACGACGACGGAGAAGCTGTTGACCTTCAACGGTGGGATGCAGGGCAAGGGCGCAGGCAATGGTGGCCCGGCGGTCAAGGTTGAGGGCGGGGCGATTTACACGGACGACGTTGAGATTGCCGGCAAGTCGTTTGTCGGTCACAGGCATATGGAAGAGGGCGACGGTGCGCCGGTGTCGCCGCCGCTGTGACGGCCATATTCGCAAAGTTGCTTTGCCCCGCCTCGGCGGGGTTTTGTTTTTGAGAGGGTGATCATGGCAAAAGACAACTCTCCGGCTACTACGCCGGCCGTTGCGTCTGTGGCGAAGTTTCTCGATACGCGGTTCCGTAGCCGCGTGATCGTCTTCCCGAACGGCGACGTGCTGCGTGTCCTGTCTGGCGAGGCGATCGCACGAACGGCCGCGCAGATCGAATACCTCGACGCGCACCCTGACTTCAAGCGGCTCGAGGAGCGCGGATGAGTCGGTCCGGTGCGCTCGTCGGTATGGACCGATGGACGGGTGCGCCGATCAGCGGCATCGCGCACTTGAAGCAGAGCCTCGGCGACATCCTCAGCACGCGCAAGGGCACCCGCCGCGAACTACCTGAATACGGTTCGGACATACCGTTGATGGTCGACCTTCCGGTGACGCGCGGATGGATCTCGGCGGCACAGGCTGAGGCCGCCCGCGCGATCGGCCGGTGGGAGCCGCGAATCAGGCTCGCTCAGGTCAAGGTGCTGTCGGTCATCGACGGCAAACCAACGTTCGCGATTCGCGGCGAATACGACGGTACGGCCGTCGAAATCGAGGTGCCAACATGACGATTATCGATCTCGCTTCGCTGGACCCGCCTGATCTTGTCGAGGTACTCGACTTCGAGGCGGCGTTCCAGATGAAGCTGGAGTACTTCAAATCGATCTATCCCGACTGGACGGCGGCGCTGAAGTCGGACCCTGTCGTGAAGCTCATTGAGCTGGCGGCGTATGACGAGATCCGCGCTGCAGCACGCCTCAACGACGCTGCCCGCGCAGGCATGCTCGCGTTTTCGACGGGTGCGGACCTGGAGCATCTGGCGGCGTTGATGGACACAGAACGAGCGGTGGTCGATCCCGGCGATCCGGTGGCGAATCCGCCGATCGAGCGGCGCATGGAATCGGACGACCGGCTGAAGCTGCGCACGCAGATGTCGATGGAGCGCGCGACGGTAGCGGGGCCATTCGCGGCATACCGCGCGTTTGCGATGGATGCGTCGGCCGACGTCCTCGATGTCGCCGTCGACCGGCCTGAACCGGGCACGGTGCGGCTCACGATCATGTCCGCACGCGGTGACGGTGTGCCCGATCAGGCGCTGCTCGATGTCGTCCGCGCCAAAGTTTCGCCCGAGACAGTTCGCCCCCTCAACGACACGGTCCTGGTCGAGCCGGCGATCAAGATCGCGTATGCGATTCATGGCGTGATCTATGTCGGCAGTGGGCCTGATCCGAACATTGTGCTCGATGCACGGCGTAAGGTGCTCAACGGCGTGGTGGCGAAGTCGCGACGGCTTCGTGCGGGCATGCCGCGGACTGCGATCGAGGGCGCTCTGCACGCGCCGGACAGCGGTGTCACACGCATCGAATTGAGTTCGCCGGCCGCTGACGTTCTCTGCGGTCCCCGCGAATTCGCGCTCTGCACGAGCATCAATCTGGAGGTAAAGGTCGATGACGCATGAACCGCTTTTACCATCGAACCAGACACCGCTCGAGGCGGCTCTCGCCCGTGTCATGCGACCCAGCGTGGATCCCGAGATCTTGCGCACGTTGTGGGACGCGGATCGTTGTCCGACCGCATGGTTGCCGTGGCTCGCGTGGGCGCTCGCGGTCGATGGTTGGGAGCTGGCCGAGTCAGAAGACGCACGGCGGGCGCTGGTGAAAGGTTCGATGGCGCTGCACCGAAAGAAGGGGACGCCTTGGGCGGTGCGCGAAGTGATTCGCCGGCTCGGCTTCGGTGAGGTCACGATTATCGAGGGGCGCAGTGGCCGCCGGCGTGATGGCTCAATCCTGCGTAACGGCGAGCAACTGCACGGTAAGGCGAGTGCATGGGCCGAGTACATCGTGAAGCTCGGCGTGCCGATCACCCGTGATCAGGCCGACAAGCTTTGGCAGGCGATCGAGCGTTACGCGCCCGCGCGCAGCAAGCTGGCTGCGCTCGACTACGCGGCCGTGCCGATCCGACACAACGGCGTTGCACGTCGAGACGGGCAATACACAAGAGGGAGTATCACTACATGACGAACCTGCTTGAGATCGAGCGATGGGAGGATGGCATCTACCAGCTCGAAACGTCGGACCCCGTTGTCGGCGGTCCGGACGGAATCGACAACCTGCAAGCCAAGCAGCTCGCGAACCGCACGCGCTACCTCAAAAAGGCCATCGAGGCGGGGCAAAGCGACTTTGGCGCGCACGTTGCCGCGGTTGATCCGCACCCGCAGTATGCGACGCATGCTGATCTGGCGGAGAAATTGGCCGCGCTTGTCGCGCAGTCCCCCGAGACGCTCGATACGCTCAGCAAACTCGCGAAGGCACTCGGCAATGACCCGAACTTTGCTACGACGATCGCCAATCAACTCGCGCTGAAAGCGCCGCAGGACTCGCCGGTTTTCACTGGTACACCGAAGGGCACGACTGCGCCGCAATTCGACAGCAGTACGAGGCTTACAACGAACGAATTTTTGCAGCGAGCGCTTGGGAACTTCAATCTGAGCAGCGGCACGGGTGCCGGCATCAGCGCCGCTGCGACGGTGCTGACGAACGACGACATTGGAGGCTTTCATTACTTCAACGGTGCCGGTGCCCAGACGACCACACTGCCGAGCGAAACGGGCTTGCCGGCAGGCGCCGCGATTGCGTTTCAACGTGGCGCTCAAGCTGGATTGACGATCGGTACCAAGAAGGCGAACGCGATCATCGATACCACGGCTGGCCTTGCCTCGTCGATTACGCTCATGGCCGGCGAGTTCGTCGTGCTGGTTTGGAGCGGTACATATTGGCAGGCGTTCGGCACATATACACAACGTGTGGGTCAAACGTTCGCCAGTTTGCTTGGGACAAGTGGTTGCCAAAAGCTGCCGAGCGGGATGATTTTTCAATGGGTTACGGGTACCAGTGACGCGAACGGCAACATGACTCTAACGCTTCCGCTTACTTTCCCAACCTCGGTACTGGGTGGTATGGCGAATGAGTCGAATCCGGCCGGTTGGGCTCCCAATACCGCAACGGTTTGGGCTTTCGATCAGTCGGTATCAACGCAATCCACGGTGGTGGCTCGTGTGCGAACGATTACCAATCCCGCGGGGCCTGCGACATCTGCTGGCATTGGCGGTCGGATCTTTTGCTGGGGAAAGTGAAATGGGGCAAAAACTCGCAGCGTACGACGCGGACGGCAACATCGTTGCCTTTTACGACTCCGTCGATAGTCCCGCTCCGGATGGAGTGGCTGTCATCGAGATCACCGCAGAGCAGTTGGAAGACCTGATGCGAGCACAGGCTACCGGAAAGCGCTTTGCGGTCAAGAACGGAGCGCCGGTCGCCGTCGATCCGCCGCCGCCGACCCGCGCGCAGCTCGCCAACATGAAACGAGCGCAGCGTGACGCGGCACTGAAGGCGACGGACTGGCTCGTTTCCCGGCATCAAGACGAGCAACTGCTGGGTGAAGGGACGACCCTGACGACCGACCAGTTTGCCGCGCTGCTCCGTTATCGGCAGTCATTGCGGGAAGCCAGTGATCTTCCCGGCTGGCCGAGTGCGGAGTTACCGTCACCTCCACCATTTGCAGGTGCGGAGCCGGCTGCAACGGCGTAGCACGACTGTTGATTTACCTGTATGTCAGGCCGCTCATTCAGCGGCTTTTTTATTTGCAGCTTCTCGGAGATCTGAATGCCTGCTACTTCTTTCTATCACGGTGTAACGACCGTGCTGGTCGACACCGGCCCGCGCACGATCGCAGTACCGTCGACATCGGTCGTCGGCATCGTGGATACATACACGCCCGGTTCGGACCTTGTTGCGCCGAACGTGCCCGTGCGCATCACGAGCGAATACGATGCGGCCGCTGCGTTCGGTGAGAGCAGCCCGATCGCGCGCGCGATTCAGGGCATCTACAAGCAGAGCAAGACGGTGATGGTGGCGGTCGGCGTCCCGGCTGATCAGGCCGATGCCGAGCTGACGTCCGCGATCATCGGTGGCGTGTCGGCGGGTGGCGTGCGCACCGGCATGCAGGCGCTGCTCGATGGCAAATCGCTGTTCGACCTGAAGCCGCGCCTTCTGATCGCGCCGGGACACACCGCCAAGCAGCCGGTCGCGACGGCGGCCGACGAACTGGCGGCGAAGCTGCGCGCAATCGCGATTCTCGACGGGCCGAACAAGACCGACGAGGACGCGATCCAGTATGCGAAGAACTTCGGCAGCAAGCGGCTATATCTGGTCGATCCCGGCGTGCGGTATTGGGACACGGCGAAGAACGCGGACGTCGACGCGCCGGCATCTGCGTACGCTGCGGGCCTGTTCTGCCAGACCGACGCGGCGATCGGCTTCTGGGCGTCGCCGTCGAACAAGGAAATCGTCGGGATCAGCGGTACGAAGCGGCCCATCGAATTCCTCGACGGGGACGAGACGTGCCGCGCGAACCTGCTGAACAACTCGTTCATCGCGACGATTATCCGCGACGGTGGGTATCGCCTTTGGGGCAACCGCACGCTCTCGGCCGATCCGAAGTGGTCATTCGTGACGCGCGTGCGCACGCTCGACATCGTGATGGACGCAGTCCAGGCCGGCCATAAGTGGGCGGTCGACCGCGGCATCACTGCGACGTACGTGCAGGACGTGACCGAAGGGCTGCGGGCGTTCATGCGCGACCTGCGCAATCAGGGTGCGGTGATCAACTTCGAGGTGTACCCGGATCCGAAGCTCAATTCGGCATCGCAGCTCGAACAGGGCAAGGTGTACTGGAACATCCGCTTCACGGACGTTCCGCCCGCAGAAAACCCGATCTTCCGCTTCGAGGTCACGAACGAGTGGCTGACGGAAGTTCTCGACACGCAATCGTAAGAGGTGACGCATGGTCCCGGAAACCCTGAACAACATGGCGTTGTACGTCGACGGACGCGGCTTTGCCGGCCGATCGCCCGAACTCAGCCCGCCGAAGCTGAAGATCAAGACGGAGGATTATCGCGCGGGTGGCATGGATGCGCCGATCAAGATCGACCAAGGGATGGAGGGGCTGCAGGCCGCTTTCTCCATGGGGAGCGTCGAGCGTGACGTGCTGAAGTTCTTCGGGCTGGCCGACAACAGCGCATTCAACGCCACTTTTCGCGGCGCGTTCCGCGACACGCGCGGCAAGGTGAAGTCGGTCGCACTGATCATGCGCGGCATGCTGTCCGAATACGATCCCGGCAGCTGGAAGCCGGGGGCGACGTCGGAGCTGAAGTACACGGCCGAGCTGTCGTACTACAAGGCTGAAATCGACGGTGCCGTCATCTGCGAGATCGACGTACTCAACATGATCCGCATTATCGACGGCGTCGACCAGCTCGCCGACGTGCGCAAGGCGCTCGGCATGTAAGCGTTGCTGCCGGCCAATGCGCCGGTCAAAGTAACTTTTCGATATACCGAGGGGCGGTCCGTTGACCGCCCTTTGTCATTTCTGAGGTGCTGAATGGAAACCGTGAAGGTCACGCTGAAGTATCCCGTCTCGTTCGACGGCGTTGTGCGCAACGAGCTGGTGATGCGCCGCCCGAAGGTGCGCGACATGCGTACCGCGAGCAAGCAGGCGCAGGGCGACGACGAGCTGCGCGAAATCGTGTTGTTCGCGACGCTGGCCGACGTCGCTCCCGACGATATCGAAGGAATGGACATGGTCGATTACGACGCCATGCAGCGTGCGTACGAGTCCTTTCGATCCGTTCGTCCGGCTTCCAATCGCGACCGTGAAGGCGCTGGCTCGGCGGATGATGAAGGAGTACGGAACGCAGCCGCAGGTGGTTGACGACATGACGATCGACGAATTGCTGTGGTGGCTGACGGATTGAGCGGGGACTGACATGGCACGCGATATTGCACTTGGTATCGTCATCGGCGGTGCGGTGTCGGCAACGCTCGGCAAGGCGTTCGCGGACACGAATTCGAAGATCGTGGGGTTGCGCAAGGCCGCGAGCGAGCGCGGCATGTGGCAGCGGCAAATCGGCGAGACGATCAAGCTGCATGAGGAGTTCCGCCGGCTGCATCTTGCCGGCGACAGTGCGGCTGACGGGATCCGCCGCAAGCTGGACAGTAACGTCCGAGCGTTGCGTGACGCCGGTTTCGAGGTCGATCGGCTCGACCGCGCGTATGCGCGGCTCGGCCGTACTGTGCGAGGGCTGGAGCTGAAGGCCGCCGGCCATGAGCGCTTCACGGTCGGCCGCGAAGGCATGCGCAATGCAGCGAGTGACGCGGTGAAGCTTGGTGTGGCCGTTGCCGTACCGACCGCTGTATCTGCGCAGTATCAGGCGATCATCCGCGATATCGCCATCAAGGCGGGCATCGCGCGCACCGAGCAGGAGCGCGCGATGTCCGAACGAATCCGCCGTGACGCACTGTCGAACGGCATGGGGCGCAACGAGCTGGCCGACGCGGTGAACCAGATGGTCGCGGCCGGGATGGATGTCGATCGGGCGCTGAACTTCGGCCCAGCCGTCGCGAAATTCTCGGTGGGTCAGGGCGCGTCGAGCGTCGAGACCGCGCAGATGATTCAGGCGCTGCAGCAGAACGCCAACATCACGGATCCCAAGGCGATGATGAAGGCGCTGGAGGCCATCGCGTACCTCGGCAAGGAAGGCTCGTTCGAATCCGTCGACATGGCTCGTTGGTTTCCGGTGCTGCTCGCCGAAATGAAGAAGATCGGCATCACGGGGCAGGACTCCGTGACTCAACTCGGCGCGATGCTGCAGGTTCAGATGAAGACTGCGGGCAACGCCGACGAGGCGGCGAACAACCTCAAAAACTGGTTCTCGAAGATCGGTTCGGGCGAGACCGAGCGCAACTACAAGAAGGCCGGCGTCGACTACGAAGCAAAGATGAAGGAGGCGATCGGCAAGGGCTGGTCGACGCTGGAGGCGTCGTTCGTTCTTGCGCGGGCGTACATCGAGCGTGTCGATCCGAAGAAGGCTGCGCAGCTCGCGGCGGTGGCGAAGCAGCTCAACAGCGAGCTGGATCCCGCCAAGCGGCAGGCGCAGATGCGCGCCTTCGAGGACACGATGAAGACCGGCGACCTGTTCAACGACATGCAGGTCAAGGCGGCGCTGACGGCGTACATGCAGAACGCCGATCTGTATCAGAAGCTCAAGCGCAATGCGGCGGACGCGAACGGCGAGATCGACAAGGATCTGGCTGATCGTCGTGCAACCTCGAAGCAGATCTGGAGCGAGGTCGTGCAGCAGTGGGACGACGCGATGCGCAGCATCGGTGACGCGCTGCGGCCCGTGACGGATCTCGCCGGCAAGGTCGCGAAGCGGGCGGGCGAAACGGTGCAGCACGCGTCCGATGCTGCGCCCGGTGCAACGGCGGCCGTCGTCGGCGTGATCGGCACGGCCATTGCCGTTCGCGGCGCACGTGCGGCGTGGAACATGGGGCGCGGAGTGTTCGACATCCTGCGCGGTGGCTGGATGGCCCGACGTGGCGTGGGCGCTGCTGCCGGTGGCGGCGCTGCCGGCGGGCGGGTTGGCAAGGCGCTCGATGCGTTGAGCGGTGCAGCCGGGGGCGTGCAACGTGTGTTTGTTGTGAACCTGCCGGGTGGCGGTCTTGGCGGCGGCCTCGGCAGCGCAGCGGGCGACCTGCTTGGTGACCTGGCAGGCGGCGGTTCTGGCGGCGGCCGGGTTCCCCGCGGGCGCCTCGGCCGCGTCATCGGTGCGTTTCGGACGGTCGCTGGCCGTATCGCGCCCTACGCGGGAAAACTGGCCGTCGCCGGCACCGTCCTGAAAATCGGGTTCGCGGCCAAGGATGCGTATGCGGTCGCTCGTAGCGATCAACCAACCGCGCGCAAGGCGGAAGGGTACGCAAGCATCGGGGGCTCGCTCGCCGGTGGCGTTGTCGGGGCGAAGCTCGGCGCAGGTATCGGCATGCTCGGCGGCCCGATCGGTGCAGCCATCGGTGGAGTGCTCGGCGGTGCGGTCGGCACGTTTGCCGGCCGAAAGCTACTTGGGGCGATGGCGCGGTGGGCGACGGGTTCGAAGGACGGCGACAGCGACGCGGCGAAGGCGGTCGCGAAGGCTGCCGCTGGCCCGGATTCGCCGCAATCGCGACTGTTCAAGGTCGAGCAACAAAATTCGTTTGCCCCGGTGTTCCACATCAAGGTCGAGGGCAGCTCCGACGCGGAGATCGCGGACAAGTTGCTCGCGCGCATCAATCCGCTGATTCAGCGGTCGATGACCGAGTCGCTGGACAAGAGCAACCGGTCTGCAATGTTCGACGCACCGCATCTGTAAGGGGGATAGATGGACTTCATTTCCAGTGTGACGCAGGCCGCGACGCAGGCGAGCATTGCGTCCGAGCGCGTTCGGCACGTCGTGCGCGTGTTCGATCGGAATCGCAGCGCGAGTCAGAACACGGTCGACACGTTGACGAAGCTCGCGACGGGAAATCTCACATCAGCTGCCGACCTACTACGTGGAGCGACGAGCCTGCTATCGGTGGCCGGCGACCTGAGTCCGCAGATCGGGACGGTCATGCGTAGCTTCTCGGCGACCGGCGCAGCGGTAAGCGGCATCGTGAAGCTGGTCGGCGGCGTCAATCATCCGTTGATTCAGTCGGCCGCGCAGTCGGTCATGGGCGCATTGGGCGACGCGAAAACACAGTTCACGGCGTTAGTCGGCGAGCAGACGATGGGTGCACTGCAGTCGTTCGCGCAGACGACGGGCCTGAGTTCGGTTCTCTCCGGCTTGTTCGACAGCGCGACGTCCTCCACCCCTCATCTGCTGACGCTATCAACGGATGACGGGGACGCGTTCCACTTCGGACTGTCGACGGCGGCGTACGACAAGCTGCGGCGCTCGACGCGCTTCAAGATCGCGTCGCAGGAACGATTGAATCGCGAAGAGGCGCAGCAGCCGGTCAGTCAGGGCGGCGACACGATCACGCTGTCGGGTGTCGTGTTTCCGTCGCTCGGTGCTGGTTTCCGCCAGTTGGAAACGCTGCGCGCGATCGGCGCGAAGTTGAAGCCGGTGCAACTGACGGCCGGCACGGGCGACGTGCTCGGACGCTGGTATCTGCACAGCGTCGACGAAGAGCAGGAGGCGCTGATGTCGGACGGTGCGCCGCGCAAGCAAACCTACAGCCTGGAGTTCGGCCGCTATGGCGAAGATTTTGCGAACCTCTGACGGGGACATCCTCGACACGCTCTGCTACGCCCATTACGGGACGTTGAAGGGCACCGTCGAGGCGGTGTACGAAGCCAATCCCGGTCTCGCGCGCGAGCCACAGCCGTTCCGGTCTGGCGTGTTGATCACGATGCCGGATCTCGACACGCCGCGCGACGAACCGATTCAGCTCTGGTCGTGAGGGAGGGACGATGCGGGCAATTTTTCAGGTCGTTGCGAACGGCAGCGACATCACGCGCGTCATTCAGGACCGCGTGCTGCGGATACAGACAACCGACAAGCCGGGCCTTGAGGCCGACGAATGCGAGATCGAGCTGGACGATCGGGATGGCAAGGTCCGATTCCCGCCGAAGGGCGCGACGTTGAAGATCTCGCTCGGATGGGAGGGGCAGGGGCTGTCGATGCTCGGCGAGTATGCCGTCGACGAGATCGTGTTGCGCGGACCGCCGGCGACGATGATCATCCGCGGCCGACCGGCCAACATGCGAGCGACGTCGAAGACGCAGCGCAACGGCAGCTGGACGAACGTGAAGCTGGCCGACATCGTCGGCGACGTCGCGCGGCGCAACAAATGGGTGGCCGCGTGCTCGGTCGACGCGGCGATTCCGCGCGCGGATCAGTTCGGCGAAAGCGACCTGCACTTCATCACGCGTATCGCGCGGCAGTACGGCGCGACGGCGACGGTGAAGGCGGGCAAGCTGATCGTCGGGCCGATCGGTGGCGGCAAGAGCGCGAGCGGCAAGCCGCTGCCGGCCGTCACGTTGACGCCCGACGATCTGACGGATTACGAGATCTCGTTTCCGGACCGCGCGAGCTTCGTTGCCGTACGGGCGAAGGTGCATGACAAGAAGACGGGGAAGAAGATCGACCTGACGATTCCGAATCCCGATGCGCCGCCGGGCGCCGCCGCTGTACATACCGAGCGCCATGCGTTCGCCAGTCCGGAAGCCGCGAAGGCTGGTGCGAAGTCGCGTCTCGAAAAGCTGAACCGGCACACCGCGCGTAGCGTGCTGCGCATGAAGGGGCGCACCGACATATCGGCCGAGAAAACCGTGAAGCTGTCGGGCTTCAAGCAGGAGGCGGACGGTGATTTTCTGGTCGACTCCGTACGACACACCTATGCCGGCAACGGGTGGGAGATGTCGGTGGAGCTGAACGCCGGCAACAAGGGCAAGGCGAAGGTCGGTCATCGCAAGAAGCCGACGAAGAAAGTCGACTTGGTCGTACCGTCGCCGCCGAAGTAACACGCGCGCACATCAATTTCTGGCAGCCGCCTCGGGGCAACTCGGGCGGCTTTTTCTTTTATTGCGGGGGTGGAATGCAGGACCACGAGAAAACCATTCTGGAGCTGATCATCATGGGCGGACTGATTGGTATCGCGAAGGTGCTTGTCGGCAGCGAGCAGCTGACGTTCCGGCTGGTCGCCGGCAGGGCGGTATTGGGTTCGGCGACGTCGATGGTTGCCGGCTTGGCGCTGTTGCAGATTCCGGATCTGCCGCCGATCGCGCTGCTCGGTCTCGGCAGTGCGCTCGGCATCATCGGGTCGCAGTACCTCGAGGTGCTGCTGCGTCGGAACGCGAAGCGACTGTTCGGGGAGAAGTGACGATGGCACGCATCAGTGTTACCGCTGCCGGCGGATGGAATCGCGTCGCGTTTCTCGACATGATCGCCGTGAGCGAGATTGGCTCCGATCTGCTGGCTAAGTCGGACGACGGCTACAACGTGCTCGTCGGCTCGACGCCGTCGCGGCCGCTACTGTTCGCCGGCTATGCGACGCATCCGAACGTGCTCAACCGGCAGATCCCGGTGCCTTCGACGGCTGCCGGCCGCTATCAGATCCTCGCGCGGTGGTGGCGGATCTATCAGGCGCAGATGAAGCTGCCCGACTTTGCTCCGATCTCGCAAGACCGGTATGCGCTGCAGCAGCTGCGCGAGCACGGCGCACTGCCGTTGATCGACGCCGGCCGGTTCCGTGAGGCGGTGGCGAAGGTGTCGAACGTATGGGCGAGTCTGCCGGGGGCCGGGTACGGCCAGCACGAAAACAGGATCGAACATTTGCAGGCCGCGTACCGCGCGGCAGGCGGGGAGGTGGTCGCATGACGTGGTTCGACCCGCGTATCTGGCTGCTCGTCGTTGCCGGCGTCATCGCTGGAGCGGCGTGTGGGTATCTGAAGGGGCACCGTGATGCGGACCAGTCGGCCACGGTCGCCGATCAGGCTCGGCAGATCGACGATCTGCGGGCCGAACGTGATGAATATAGCCGCCGGCTGGTGGCACAAGAGGAGATCGCAACCGATGCTGCGAAAGAACGTGATCAGGCACGCGCTGATGCTGCTGTTGCCGACGACGTTGCTGACGGCCTGCGTAAGCAAGTCGTCGCACTCATTGCCGACGCTCGACGTGCCGGCGCTGCGGCCGGAAGCTCGGCAACCGGCGACGGCCTCGATCTGCTTGCCGACCTGTTCGGCCGGGCTGACGAGCGCGCGGGAGAGCTGGCGAAGATCGCTGACGAGCGGGGCATCGCCGGCCAGCAATGCGAGCGCAGTTACGACGCGTTGATCGGCAACACGCAGCCCAATTCGCCGCGGTAACGCGGCAATCGAGGCGCAGCGGCCTCGAGAGAAACAGGGCGACCGAAGGGCGTGCGGCAACACGCTCCCCGGTCGCCTTTCCACTGAGCGTGCCAGTGAATCGGCCAAGGCCCTGCTACCTACCGGTAGGCGGGCCGGATTCTACACCAAGTTTAAAAACGGCTTTCACAATGGCAAATCCCATCATTCCTTGGATCGGCGGCAAGCGCCGCCTTGCAGACCACCTCATCCCGCGTTTCCCGGCGCACGACTGTTACGTCGAGGTATTCGCAGGTGGGGCGGCGCTCTACTTTCTGCGACCGCCTGCCAAGGTCGAAGTCATCAACGACGTCAACGGGGAGCTGATCAACCTGTACCGCGTCGTGCAGCATCACCTGGAGGAGTTTGTGCGCCAGTTCAAATGGGCGCTGACGAGCCGGCAGGTGTTCGAGTGGCTCAAACAGACGGTCCCGGAAACGCTCACCGATATCCAGCGTGCCGCGCGGTTCTACTACCTGCAGAAAAGTAGCTTTGGGGCGAAGCTGGAAGGGCAGACGTTCGGCACGGCGACGACAACTCCGCCCGGCCTGAACCTGCTGCGCATCGAAGAGGAGCTGTCAGCGGCGCATCTTCGGCTCGCAAACACATTCGTGGAGCGTCTCGATTGGGCTGCGTGCATCGATCGATACGATCGGCCGCATACGCTGTTCTATCTCGACCCGCCGTATCACGAGACAGAGGGGTACGGCGTGGCGTTTCCGTTCGCGGAATACGAGAAGATGGCCGAGCGGCTGCGCACGCTGAAAGGCCGTGCGATTGTCAGCCTGAACGACCATCCCGACATTCGGCGCGTGTTTGACGGGTTCCAAATCGAGACTGTACCAATTCACTACACGGTTGGAGGCGGCAAGGGTGTCGAGCGCAACGAACTGATCATCTTTAGCTGGGATGACGCGGCGCAGCCAACAGGGCTCTTCTGACGGAAGACGCTGAAGGCTCTTCCACGTTTCAGGGCTGCATCATTCATGTCAAATCATCCCGCCCTGCCGGGGCACTGGCATGCCGGGTCCAGTGGAAAGGGCGAGAAATCGGAGTTCCATGCTTCACGTCTGAAACATTTTCCTCTCCAGCTCACGGCTCCATGCGCATGATGCTGGCCGGTCGCCACTCTTTGCGGGGCGGCTGGCCAGATGGCGCGCATTTTGCATAGGCCATGACGTCGCATTGATGACCGGCGACCGACCGAAACATATCGGAGCATGTAAGCCGCTGCGCACCTCTTATTCACGGGGAAGAAGTGCCATGAAACGAAAACACTGGAAAAGGCAACGGGGCGTTGCGGCCGTAGAGTTCGCATTGGTCCTTCCGCTGCTGCTGTTGATATTGTTCGGCATCGTTGAGTTCGGGCTTGTGATGTTCGACCAGGCCGTCATCACAAACGCGAGTCGAGAAGGTGCACGAGCGGGGATCGTTCTCAAGACGCCAAAAGCGACGATTACAGAAATTCAGAACGTCGCCCTCAACTATTGCAACAGTCACCTCATCACACTCGGCAGTGCGTCGACTCCTACTGTTACCGTGCCATCGGGGCAGGGTGGCGGTTTCGGCACACCGCTGACCGTGACGGTCACATACAAATTTAATGGGCTGGCTTTAGGCTCGATGTTCAATCCGATAAGCAAGCTGTTGACCTTAACGGCGACGACTGTCATGAACAACGAATGAGGAATTGCTCATGAATCGCGATCGCAGACGTTGTGCTGTTGTGCGTTGCTCTCCGCGGACGACGCCTCACGCTGGCCTCGCATCGAAGCGTCGTCAGAAGCAGAGGGGTGCGGTTGCGATAATCGTCGCACTCTTAATGACGATTTTGCTGGGCTTTGCAGCTCTCGCAATCGATATCGGTTATCTGTTTGTCGTTCGAAACGAGCTTCAGAATGCGGCCGATGCCGCTGCGCTGGCGGGCGCCCCATGTCTGTATCCGCGCGCGCAGTGTAGTAATCAGACCGCTCACGCTCCAGATTGGGCGACGGCACAAGCGCAGACTGTGCAGGGTGTGTCGCTTAACAAGTCGTCGAATAAAACGCTGACCGGCTATACGACCGATGTCTCTTACGGATACTGGGACGTTACCGGGAGCGTTCATGGCCTGCAAAGTTCGATGCCGGCTTCGCCGGCTGTGGGTATGCCTGCGGTGCAAGTAGTTGTCACTCGGTCGGCAACGAAGAATGGCGGCGTACCGACGTTTCTCGCAACGATTTGGGGTACCAAGTCCGTTTCCGAAAGCGCCGTGGCTGTAGCGGTCGTCTCGAATCCCGGAAACGTTGGATCCGGAGCGATGTTTCCGGTCGCGATTACAAAATGCATGTACGACCAGTATTGGGATTCGACGAACGGAAAACCCAAGACCGCGACGGCCACGACACCTCCCGGCCCCGGCCAGCCAAATCAAACGGTGGGGAAGCCTTACACATTTTATGTGACCTCGTCTTACCACGCTGGTGCGTGCGAGGCAGGACAATGGACGACATTCGATACAACCGCTAACGACGTGCCTACGGTCCGCAATTTGATATCCAATGGAAATCCTGACCCGGCATCGATCGGATCACCGAGCGGTGTCTGCTCGACCTCGGATGCAACGTGTACCTATATCCAGCCTGGCACGAAGACGACCCTGTACACGTCGGTGAACGACTGTAGCGCAGCGGGCAATAAGACCTGCGAATATGTCCTCGTTCCGGTCGTTCAGGACCTGGCGACAACGTCATACGAGCGGATTCTTGCGTTCGCGTGTGTCCACATTGATGGTGCCAGCGGCGGCAGTTCGAAATATATCCAGATGGAGATGACGAACAATCCCGACAAATGTCAGGCGTCAGGGGCGGGTGGTATTGGGCCCTACTATGGAGCGCTTACGCCCGCGCGGTTAGTCCAATAAAGAGGAGGCGCGCATTGACCGGTACGTCAGCCTCTGACCGTCTTCACAGTGTCATCTTGGAGAAAGGCGGACGTTTGAGGAAGGTCGGGCTCGCGGTAGCGTGAGGAAGAGTGCAGGCGGTCGATGTGGGACTATCGGTAACCAAAATTGCCACGCGTCGCTGGAGACTCGAACAGGCCGACAAGCGTCCCGCACACTCCAATGTCCTGCATTCGGACGCTGACGTTGAGGGTGCTCGGTACATCATCGAGATATAGCGTTTCGAGCCTACGGAACGGTAAGCTGACCGCCTGTTAAGGATGTAAAGTGGTCCTCCGACATCCTCTCCGTGTTCGGTCTTATCTCGAGAGGAGGAGGCTGAGCGCGGCTTTCTTGTTCTCCGGCCTGTGTCCGCTAATTTCCAGTGCGCCGCTGGCCCTATAGTTGCAATCGAAGCTTATCTCTGCAACCGTCGGATCGCATGCGGCCATGGTCGCTCGTTGGGGCTATAGTGTAGAACCGTCGCACACGGAATCAGGCTGCTGGTGGAAGCCTGCGAGGTCGCTCGTTCACTGGAGCGAGCTTCCCCTCGGTTGCAGGAAAAGCGCCGGGCGCGCCATCACTGAAGTCCGTGCGCAACCATCAATCGGTATAGCGTCGTACGCGAGATACCCAGTTCAGCAGCGACGTCGGTGTGTTGATGCGGATGACGTGCCAGAGCCTCCTCGATGGCACGTCGTTCTGCTTGCTTGCGTGCGTCGGCAAGCGTTGGCGGACGGTGCGAGGTATACGGCGTCAGCTCCAAGTCAGCCGCTGAGATCATTGGACCATTCGTCATGACGACGGCAAACCGGATTCTGTTTATCAGCTCGCGCACGTTACCCGGCCAAGCATATTGGTGAATCGCTTCGATAGCACAGGGTGTGAAGCCAAGGATCCGCGTCGAGCTTTCACAACGATAGCGCCGCAGTGTGTAGTCGGCGAGCAACATGATGTCGCGGCCGCGTTTGCGGAGTGGGGGTTCGTCGATGCGAAGCACGCACAGACGGTAGTACAGATCCGCCCGAAACCGGCCTTCTTGTACCGCAGCCTCAAGGTCGACATGGGTAGCGGATATGATGCGCGCATCTATCGGTATCGAAACCCGGCCGCCGAGCCGCTCAATCTTACCGCCCTGCAGAAATCGGAGCAGGCTCGCCTGGCTCTCAAACGGCATGTCCCCGATCTCGTCGAGAAACAGGGTGCCGCCGTCGGCGGCCTCAACGCGTCCAACCTTGCGCTGATGGGCGCCTGTAAATGCGCCACGTTCGTTTCCGAATAGTTCGGCTTGAAGCAATGTTGATGGGATGGCCGCGCAATTCACCGCGATAAAAGGGCCATCTCCGCGCGATGAGTGTTGGTGGATTGCCGCTGCGGTCAGCTCTTTACCCGTGCCCGATTCACCTGAGATAAACACCGCCGCGTCCGTGCTCGCGACTTTGCGAATTGTCGCGAAGAGCCGGCGCATTTCATCGCACGCACCGATCATTTCATCGCTGGTCGGAGTGGTTTCCGTGGTGCCTTCGGTTTCGGACAATTTCAGCATGCCGTACGCATGGCCTGCGAGGTAGCCGATCGTCGACGACGCAGCAGTGTTGCGAACGTAATCGAAGCAGCATCGGCGGATCAAGCGTGCGAAGACGGGGTTCGTCAGCTGTTCGTCCTCCGCTAGTGCGACCCAGCCTACCCTCGGATCACGCAGGAGTGATTCGAGCGATGCAAAATCCGATGGCGCGAAGTCGCTGAAATTGATGACGCCCGCATGCAGACGGTTCGCTTTGATGAAATTTCGAGCTTCTGCAATGGTCTTTGCATGCCATACGTCCCATCCCCGCAAAGCCAGCGAATCGCTTAGCCCTACGTCATGGTGCCTAGAAACATAGACAAGCGGACGCAAGGGCGCGGCCATATTACGTCGTACGACGAAGAAGGGGGCGGGACCTTTGTCCGGCTCGTCCTTTGGACGAGCTGAGAGTCTGATCGAAGAGGGGGTCACGTTAGCCTCGTCCCGTGGGCACATCGTTAGCGACAGAAGACGACACGCTGGGTATAGATTTGCGGTTCTATGGCTGGCCGAGAAGAGCGCTCGACTATGGTGCGATAGCTGCGGTATGTTTTCCCGTTTACCGTCACCTCTTCCGCGTGCGCGATCTCGATCGAATTGAGCTCGTTGGTTTGCCAGTCGCTGACCATAGTCGACGCCGAGACGGCTGACTCACCGGCGATCTTCTGCGTGAGTGCGCTGCTGTCACTCCACGGTTGAGTCTGCATGTCGTCGGCGTGTTGGGTAGATCGACTGCCTTGAGTCGTCGGCGTCGGCCCCGCCTGCGCGACGAAGGGGGCACCGCGGCCATAAACTGGTGATTGCCAAGACGGCGCGTGGCCTGCCTGGGGCACCATATATACCACCTGTGGATCGCCGACCATCATCATCGGAACACATGCTGTATTGTCGGGACGGCCCAGCGTAGTGAGTGCCTGTTGGACGCTCACTGCATTTGCTGCTGTTTGCTCGTTCAGAATGACAAACACCGCGGGATTCTGGAAAACTGTCTGCGCAGCGGCCTGTGCCCCATACAGCAACAGGGCGCTCAAAAAGATCCTCATGATTGAGGCCTCCTCGCATCCCCGGCAAGCAAAAAGAGGTGTTGGACTCGGGGAAGGAACCAACACCCGTCAAACTTTGACCGTGCCGCAGAGCTCGACGTCTTTCACGCGGCCGGATGCCGACCGCGCGAAAGGTGGGTTCGATCGCTTACGACGACGTGCTTGTCGAGATGGCCGCTGGAGCCGGCATCGCAGGAGCGGCCTGCTGGTCGGCCGGGGCCGGGGCGACAGCCGGTATCTCGGCGGACGGCGCGACTTGTAATGCGTTGTCGGTTGCCGGCGCGGGTTCCGGGGTCTTCTCGGCAACCGCCGGTACAGGCTCCTCTGCCTTGCTAGCTTCGGCCGGGGCGGGTTCCTGAATCTTGTCGGCGACAGGCGATGCGGGCTCCGCTGGCTTCTCGGCGACGACCGGCGCAGCAGGCTCCGGTGCCTTGTCGGCAACCGTAGGCGCGGGTTCCGATGCCTTCTCGGCAACGACAGGCGCAGGCTCCGGTGCCTTCTCCGCGACGACCGGTGCAGCAGGCTCCGGTGCCTTGTCGGCAACCGCAGGCGCGGGCTCCGATGCCTTCTCGGCGACGACCGGCGCAGCAGGCTCCGGTGCCTTCTCGACAACCGCTGCCGCAGGCTCCGATGCCTTCTCCGCAACGACCGGCGCAGCAGGCTCCGGCGCCTTGTCGGCAACCGCCGGCGCAGCGACGATCGCGGCCGGTGCAACGGCCGGCGCGGCACTCGTCGCCGGCACCACCGCAGCGGCCTGCGACGCCTTCACCGCCGCCGCTTGTGTAGCGGCCGGCACGGCACTGACCGCAGGTGCAGCGATCGCCGGCGCGGCCATCGGCACGGGCACAGGCACCGGCGCCGCCTGAACCGCGGCCGTCGCGACCGGCCGCGCCTGCGCGGGTGCTGGCGCAGCGCCGTCGAGCGGCGGCAGGCCCATGCGGCTGCGCACGATCGGATCGCGATACTTCACGTCGTCGGCGACGGTCGCTTCGGCGGACGGCGCAACATTCGAACGCGCAAGCGGCGCAGTCGTACCCGGGCACAGATGCCCGGTCGCTTCCACCGCGCGCCGGTTCGCATCGCTCTGACACAGCAGCGCCAGCGCGACGTCGGTCAACCCCATCGCGCGGAATTCGCGCGCATCGAGACGGCGCACGCACGCCTGGTCGACCAGGGTCGTGCCGCCGGTCGCGCCGAACCCCGGAAACGACACGCCGACGCTCACCGAACCCATGCAGGTATCGGACAGCGTCGTCGTGAGGCCGGGCGCCTGGATTGCCGGGTTCGTCTTGATCGTCTGCGTGCCCGAATAGTTGACGTTTTCCGACATCTGGGTGTTGTAAGGGTTCGTGCCGGGCGAGCCAGCCGACTGGAGCGAACTCACGCTCTGTGGCGTCGCGCTCGAGCCGCCGCTCGCGGAGGACGGCATCGTCACGTTGACCTGCACGCTCGAATTGCCGCTGCCGCGTACACCGCTCGTGCTGGCGCTGCTGGCGTTGCCGCCGCGCGAACTCGTGACGTTCGTGTTCATGCTGGAGCCGCCGCCCTGGCTGATCGCCGTCGACGACGTCGAGGACTGCGCGCTTGAAGTCGAGTCGGCGGTCTGCGCGTGGGCACCGATTGTGGTCATCGCGAACATAGCCGCACACGCCACCCTGATCTTGTTGCTGTTCATATCATTCTCCGGACGAGGTTAAACCTCCGACCCAGGCAACCGTACTAATTCCCCTGAATTGCTTCAGTTTTTCCTGCTTCCCCGAACTGCTTCCAGCCGTTACCCAGCTGGGACCATGGGCCGTTCGCGATCCCCTGTTGCTGCCGAGATTCGGGGCCGGCGATGGCATTGCCCGACGAAAGCGATTGTTGTTCTGACGGTTTGGTTGTCTGAGCAGGATTGTTTGACGTCTGCAAATTCGATTGCACGTCGTCGGCAGCACGGTCAGCGCCATACGCCGTCAGAGACGCGAGCATCAGAGCGGCGGCAATCAGGTTCTGCTTCATGCCAACTCCTTACATGACAACTAGGTGAGGCAAGAGACCAGCGTCGCTGTGAAACTGGTCCCCCACACCTGACTAATGACTGCTCCCGGTTGCGCTCGAACTGCCTTGGCTTCCGCCCGACGCAGACGGCGAGCCGGCCGGACCGGTACTCCATACGGTCGACGAGTTGTAGTGATTCGAACCCGTGATTGCGCCTGACCCACCACTACTGGTCAGTCCGGCGGCACCCGCGTTGGCATTGCCCTGGTCGTTCGCACCCGTTGCCGTGTAGTGGTTCGCGCCCAATACGATCGTGGCAGTCACCCCTCCCGACAGCGCATTCGCGTTCTCATTCGTTTTGCTGTTTCCACCGAACGAGCCTGCGGCACCGATACCGCCGCCTGCTGCAAACGCGCCTCCGTTCGCGCCCGAACCGCTGGCGGTCGAAGTCGAGTTGTGAAAGGCGGATGCCGTGCCAGTGGAACCAGTGGGCGCCACGGTACTTCCTGCGCTCGCGCCCGCGACCGAATTCGAATTGCTCGTATAGCTGCCGGAGCCGACTAGCGCCGAACCAGATACACCCGCTGCAACGGATTGCGTCTGGTTTGTCGTGGACGGACCGGTGGCCAGTACGGCCGACGAAAGGGCGGTGAGCGCTGTCGCTAAAATAACTTTGGCTTTCATAACAATTCCTTGCGGTGAGGAAGTTCGGTGGCAACGTCGCCGGGCCTGTCCTTTCGGAACGAAGCCCGGCGTCCTCTGCCACCAGCCAGTGACAAACGCTACGCGCCGCGGCTTAGTGGTGATGCGTCCAGCCCATCGAGCCGGCGTTCGCGCCGCTGGAGCCGCTGGCCTGTGCCCCGCCGTAGCCGAAGCCGCCGACCGACGACGTTTGAGTGTGGTTCGTGTACGAGATCGAGCCGCTGCCGTAGCCACCGGCCATTGCGCCGGCGGCCCCGAGTGCCGAGCCCGAATCGGTGGCGGTGAAGTGGCCGAACCCGACAACACCGGCCGACGTGGCCCCGCCACTCGACGAGTTGCTGCTCGACACCGTACCGCTCCCGGCAAACGCTGCACCCGAAACCGCCAGAACTGCTGCTGCAATCAGAAGCTTCTTCATGGTCGACTCCATAACGGCGTGGAGGAAAATAGAGCAAGGAAGATCGCACGCCTTCGATCCGCCTGCCATGAGCAATCCCGATGCTTAAGGATTACCGTTTAATAAATTTCCTATAACGACATCACTTGCAAATTTGTTTGATCCAATTTTTTGTCAGGCGAAGTGTAGATTAAAGTTTTTTAGTCATCCGAACTTTCTTTGTAGGTGTTTTCTCTGAATTTTATGAATATTGGAAAATATTTTTTGAAAAAATAGCCGCCGTTCAAATAGATGTAAATCTATTCGGGTTAATGGGGCTCGTCGCCAATCTGGGCTACCGATGATGCGCTGGTGTATTCCCTGAATTCGGCGATTGCGCAGAATTTATGTGGCGCACAATGTCGTCTTTGTCGAACGCTAGCGTTGAACGAGCTTCAGTAGGGCTGCGTCGCCGCCAGCGACATCGATTCTCCCTGAGCATTCGAATGAGCATGCCGCGATAATCGTGATTAGGGCGATCGTTTAACTCGGGCGCCGTCGGTATTCGCGTGCCGTAATGGAAACAGGTTGGCACACTGGTCGGCGAATGTGCCCCATGCCGCCGGTTAAGGGCGGCAGATGCCATCTGAGTACCCTGAGAGAAGGGGGGTATCCCTCGCAGAGAATCGCCGTATGCAGCGACAATCGCCCCAGCGTGCGCTGCGTGATGCCGAAGAATCGGCGCGTCCGAGCTCGCGGAAGTGGCACTACAATGCGCGCCCTTCCGCGAAGTTGCCAACTAGCCCTTTGTTGCGCGAATGCGCGGAGCAAACTGCCACAGATGGTCTTCATCGCTGTTCCCCGACTGCTTATTGACGAGTTGGTCGCCTGTAACATTGTGGTGCGTCATGTCGACTGCTCGTCGGTGTTTAGAGTAAGGCAAGCACCATGCCATGTGCCATACGACCGACATTTGCCGGAGAACCTCCGCAGTTGTGGTGTGCGAAGTCGTCGTTTTTGTTTCAGATGTGTATCGACGCCCCGGCTCGCATCTGCCAGACTACAGAAAGCAATGCACCTGACGGCTGTCACGATTCGAGAACCTGGCCCACGAAAGCGCTGTCGGAATGCGCAGGAAGCTCGAATCGTGATGCGGAGGTCACGTCAAAGGCCTGAGACGCATCAGGCGCGCGGGCCAAGGGCGTGATGGGAAGAGGCATCGTTCGGACAGCGACGGTTGCTAACTTCGCACTAGCCTCGCGCCAATGATTCAGCCGTGAAACGAATGTAAAGGGCACGTGATTCCATATTGGTCGGCCGGAATTTTTTTCCGCAACTTACGCCGAGAGGTTTGCGATGTCACGTTGTTCGTTTGAATTCGTCAATGTTCGTCAGCGCGTGTATGAGTGGACCATTGTCACTGTGCGGGCGGATGATTCCTCATCGTTGGGCGACAAGCGATCGAGTGACGTCCCAAAGTAACTTTTTGTCGGATCCCGCAACGCGCAGTTCATGAAATTTTGCCGCTTCGTGATATTTCTGAAGTCGAATGGTTGAGGGGGGGTAACGCTCGTTTCCGCAAATGTCTGGACGACATACGCTGCAGGTGTGCATTCCCCAAATGCACAGGTGATTGGCCTTCTTTGAGCCCGCCACGTACGGGCTTTTTTTGTAGCTTTCGCGGCTCGATTACGAGTTGAAAACTCTGACAAATTGCGCTATACCGTAACGCGGGGGAACATCGCGTTGCGCGGGTGTGGCCCTCGGCCCGACGGCGCTATGCGAATTTGATCAGGTGCCGGTTCGGCCGTGCTCGCACAATGCAACGCGAGCCACATGGTCAGCTGTTCGATTCTTATTGTCGGGATACAGTAGGACGACACTAGGTTGCTGATATGCGATGTACGGCACATCGACTGCGAAATTCGGCTGCTTTGGGCGGGCACAGGGGTGATCGGCGACAAGGCGGCTCCGTTGCATTGTTCTTCCTCTTATTCCTGATACCGCTGCTGTCCTTCGGTGCGTTGGCGATTGATGTCGCGTGGATCGGAGTGGTGAAGAACGAATTACAGAACGCCGCCGACGCGGCAGCGCTTGCGGGCGCATCGAAGCTGACTACCACGGGCGGAGCAACGATGAATTGGTCGCAGGCCACGCTGGCTGCGAACAATGCCATCGCACTAAATCGGGCGGCAGGGGCCGCACTGGCGACGGGAACGGTGACTGCGGGCTATTGGAATCTGACGCGAAACCCGTATGGCATGCAGTCGACGTCCATTTCACCCGGCGTCTACGATACACCTGCCGTGCAAGTCACTGTCTCGCGCACGACCAACGTCAATGGTGGCCAGATTCCGTTGCTCCTTGGGCGTCTGCTTGGCATTCCCGGCGCGTCAGGAAGTGCGACCGCCGTGGCCGTTGTGACGTCACCGGGGACCATCGGCGCAGGAGGAGTTTTCCCGATCGCAGTGGATCAATGCATTTACAGTTTGTACTGGAATGCGGCAGCGAATCGGCCACTCCTGAATCCGCTCACGGGGCAGCCCTATGAAATCTTGATAACAAACGGGCAATTGTATGGAGCGTCATGCATTGCCGGCACGTGGACTTCGTTCTTGACCAATTCCAATGATGTGTCCACCTTAGCCGGCCTTATGCAGACCGGAAATCCTGAGCCGCTCAGTATCGGCGACAACATCTATCTTGTTCCCGGCACGAAAACAGCACTCTATGGTGACGTTCCGGTCGGCGCGACGGTAGTTATGCCTGTCGTCGCGCAAAGCGCGACCAAGTCGTATGTTCCAATCGTTGCATTTGCAGCGTTCCAAATTGACGCGTCAGTAGGTGGAAGTGGGAAGTATGTTCTTGGTCACTTCGTCGCGGGCTACAAGTCAAGTGCCGCTGTGAGCGGCAGCGGCCCGAACTATGGTGTCTATGGTTCTCCGAAGCTTGCGTTGTAACGCAGGCTGCAAATATGCCGAAGGTTGTTCCAAGTATGTCGCCATCCGGCTTTGGATGGCAGGCGTACATAGTGCCCGGTGAACTACTGGTCTGTGCGTGACTGCATCATCGGTGATCGGTCTATTCGATTCCTGTCACTAGAATCTCGCACGGCAGACCAAAGCAACTTGGAGCCGACAGCAGGAAATTTTTCGCGATCTACGCATTTTTTACGCATAACGTCGCGTTATCGGCGTTGAGAAAGGGAATTGGAGTCCGGCCTCACGCACCAGAAGTCGAACGTGTCCCGTCACGGGCCGTTCGCGAAAAAGCGCTGCCGGTCGGCTGACCGCAGCGCTTTTTTGTTGATGGCCCTCAGCCGGGATGATGCCGTTCGCGCAGGCACGGTAAATCGGCGATGTGTAATATGACGCAACCATTCAGAGCGCTGCGTCGTTCGACAAGCAAGCGCCGCGCGTCGTCCGAGCGCGCCGCTTCGTCGTTTCCGCCACGCCTATTCCCAGAAGCTGCGGATCGCGACGGCCACGATCACCGGCACCGAGAACACCAGCGGAATCGCGAAATACTGCGCTTCGCGATCGACGACCCAGCTATAGATCACCCACGCCGCACCGATCGCGAACGTGATCAGGCCGACCGTCACGGCGGCGATGTTCAGGGCCAGCTTCGACGGCTGGCGGCGCGTTTTGGTGTTGTCGTCGTGATCGCGCGGGGACGATTTCATCGGAAGAGTGCGGCCTCGTGCCGGAACAAGGGTAAAGGCACAGGAAACCCCATCCGCGCGGATCGTGCAAGGGCCGGCGCGGGCCGGCCCTTGCCACGTCCGTTCCCGCCCGTTACAACCCGAACGACGCGGCCAGTTCGTCGAGCAGTTCGCGCTGAAACGCGACGAACCGTTCGCCCGGCTGCTGCGCGATCGCGAGATCGAGCATCGGATCGGCGACCTCGGTGCGAATGCCGGCCAGTTCCTCGATGATCGCGAGCCCGCAGAACGGCACGTACGCCTCCGAATAGCCGCCTTCGTGAACGATCACGAGCCGCCCGCCGCAATGACGCTGCGCGGCGTCCTTCACCGCGCGGGTCATGAACCGGTAGCTGTCGGTATGCAGTTGCATGCGCGCGAGCGGATCGACCGCGCTCGCGTCGAGGCCGCTCGCGACGACGATCAGCTCGGGGCGAAAACGGGCGAGCGCCGGCAGCACGATCCGATCGAATGCATACCGGTAGGCATCGTCGCCGCTGCCCGCGAGCAGCGGCACGTTCAGGTTCGAGCCGATGCCCGCGCCTTCGCCTCGGTCGTCCGCGCCGCTGTAGCCGGGCGGAAAGCAGCGATCCTGGTGCAGCGAGATCGTCAACGTATCCGGATCGTCGTAGTAGATCGACTGCGTGCCGTTGCCGTGATGCACGTCCCAGTCGATCACCGCGACGCGCTCGATGCCGTGCTTCGCGCGCGCGGCCTCGATCGCGATCGGGATGTTCGCGAGCAGGCAGAAGCCCATCGGGCGGTCGCGCAGGCAGTGATGGCCGGGCGGACGCGACAGCGAGAATGCATTCGCCGCGCGCTCGCCGACGACCGCGTCGACCGCCGCGATCGCGAGGCCGGCCGACAGCGCGGCGATCTCGTAGCTGCCCTTGCCGAATGGCGCGAGATCGCCGAGGTCGCCGCCGCTCGCGTCGCTCAGCGCGCGGAACGCGTCGAGATAGTGCGCCGGGTGAATGCGCAGCAGGTCGGCTGTCGTCGCGGGTGCCGCGCCGCGCAGGTCGAGCCGGGCGGCCAGCCCCGACGCCTGCACGAGCGACAGGAGGCGGCGCTTCGAATCGGGCGATTCCGCGTAGCCCGCGCTCGACGGCGGCTGGACCCAGCCGCCGACCGGGAGGAACAGCGCGTGCGTGCCGCCGGTGTGCCAGAAAGTGCGTTCGTCGGTGAAGAAGGCAGTGCGATTCATGGGTGCTTGACCTGTCACGGTTGGGAGGAAACGGAGGGGCGCGCGCGGCGATCGATGTGGCGCAGCGCGGCGAACGACGCGATCGCGACGGCCGTCGCGGCCACGAACAGCGCGCGCATCGTGCCGCCGGCGTCGAGCATCAGGCCGGCCAGCAGCGGGCCCGCGGCGAGCCCCGCGCCGATCACGAAGTTGAGCGTCGCGACGAGCCGCCCAGACGTGTCGATCTGCGCGACCGTCGCGAGAATGAACGGCAGCACGAAGGTCCATGCGAACTTGAACGCGAAGATCGCCGCGCTGTAGCTGCCGCCGTGGCGCATCGCGGCGAGCGCGACGAGCGATGCCGCGAGCAGCGCGTAGCCGGCCGCGAGCATCGCGCGCCGCGCGAGCCGGCCGCCCGCGCACGATGCGAGCGCCGCGCCGGCGATGCCCATCACGCTCGCGATCGCGAGCACGTTGCCGGTCGACTGCGGATCGAGCCCGGCCTCGGCCGCCGCGCGGCTCGCGAACGTCCATACGCTGCCGATCGCGAGATAGAACGTCAGCACCGCGCCGATGGCGAGCACCACGAAGCTTCGGGGCGTCTGGGGCGCGTCGCCGTGCGCGGTGCGCGCGGATGCCGTTCGCATGCCGAGCGACGACGGAAACCCGCGCGACAGCGGCGCCGCGAGCAGCGCGAGCACGGCGAGCGCGACGTACAGCGCGCGCAGCCCGAACGCGGCGAACACGTGCGGCAGCACGAACAGGCCGATCGCGCCCGCGATCAACTGGCCGACGACCCACAGGCCGTACACGCGGTCGCTGTTTCCGCTCGTCGCGGCGCTCGTCATGCAGAGCACCATCAGCGAGCCGCCGCCGAGCGCGGTGACGGCGCGCAGCGCGAGCAGCGCGGCAAAACCGGGCATCCACAGCGCGGTCAGCAGGTTGCCCGTGCCAAACAGCGCGATGGCGAACGCGGCGACGCGGCGCGCGTCGACCCGGCCGAGCCACAGGTACGACGGCACGGTCGCGAGGCTGAACGCGCCGAGTTCGACGAAGAAGTAGGTGCCGATCTGCGATGCGGTCAAGCCGAGCTGCGTCGCGAGCTGGCCGGCGACGGCGGGCGCCACGAGCAGCAACAGCGGCGTGATGGCCGCGAACACGACGAGCGCGACGAGCGTCGAGCGTGCGAACGTCGACGCGCGGCCGTCGGGCGAGCGGGCGGCATCCGGGGACAGGATTTTCATGGCGGGATCTCGTCGAGGGAATCAGAACAGGTGGTACATGCCGACCATCGCGCCGAACTGCGACGCGCCGGCAAGCGGTGTCGGGTCGTATTCGTAGACGGTCTGCGAGCTTTGCCCGCCGTTGCGCGCATAGCCGAGGTTCACGTAGGCGACGGTGCGTTTGGACAGCGCGTACGTGGTACTCGCGATGAACAGCGTCGGGTGGCCGATCGCCGGCGTGCGCGAATCGGTGTGGTAGACGCCGGCGTTCAGGCCGATCCCGTTCGACATCAGGTAACGCGCACCGCCCCACACGATCGTGCGCGCCGCGTCGAGGTCGCCGGTCAGGCGTTCGACGCCCGCATGGACGGTGAGCGGCAGCGTCGCGAACGCATAGCGTGCGGCGAGCGTGCCGAGTTCGCGGCGCCGCGCGGATGCGTCGCCGGCCGCCGATACGTCGCCGTGCGCCTGGTGCAGCACCGCGCCGACCGACAGGCCGTTGCTCGTGTACTGGCCGCCGAGCTCGAGCACGCGGCCGGCGCGCGTATTGCCGGCGACGCCGGAGGTCGCGGCGAGCACCTCGATGTCGAAGCCGGCAAAGGTCGGCGACTGGTATTTGACCGAGTGGTCGATGAAGTTCGCGTTCATCGGCACGAGCACGCCCTGGCCGCTGTACGACCCATACCAGAGCGGGTCGTAGAACAGCGTCTTGTCGAACAGCACGCTGAACTGGCGGCCGAGCGTGACGGTGCCGACCGGCCCCGCGATCCCCACGTATGCGCCGCGAAAGAACGCATAGCCGGGCACGGTCGCGGTGCCATCGTTGAGGTCGAGGCCCTGTTCGAGCTTGAACAGCGCACGCCAGCCGCCGCCGAGATCCTCGTGGCCCTTGATCCCGATCTGCGAAGGCAGGATGCCGTAGTTTTGCAATCGCACGGCCGAGTGATGTCCGTCGGCGTGCGTCAGGTACTGCACGCCGGCGTCGAGCGCGCCGTACAGCGTGAGGGCGGACTGCGCGTGCGCGGCGCCGCCGCATGCGGCGAGCGTCGCGGCGGCCGCGGCCATGCGGATGAAGCGGGGTGTCGTCACGTGGGGTTCTCCATACCGTGCTGCATCGATTTGTCGTTGGTATCGTCGCGACGCAGTGTCCGTAGCGGGAAAACCTTCGAACAGTCGTCCAGATGAACGGTGCGGAAAACCCGCGGTGCCCCGCATGAACGCCGTGCGATGCCGGCGCGCGCGGTGCTGCGCAGCAGCAATGCGCGGTGCACCGTTCAAATGGATGGGGTTGACGAGCGTTCCGGCACCGTGGCCCGCCAAAAAAGCGGCTCGCTATAATCGGCCGGTGTCGTTGCGCACATCAGCAGCCCGACCGGGCAGGAGAGCGGAAAGTGAGGATCACGACGGATATCGGGCAGGACCTCGACGCGCTGCGCGACGTGCCGGCCGCCATCGTGCTCGACGAATTCGCGTGGCCGACGCGGCCGTCCCGGCGCGCCGATTTCGACGGCGTCACGCGTGGCGACGCGCCGCAGCGCGAACTCGGCCTGATGCTGCTCGACCTGTACGCGGTGGCCGCGCAGTCCGCCATCGGCGAATTCGAGTACCGGTTCTTTTCGCTGCTGCAGGCCCTCATTCCGTTCGATGCCGCGTGGACGGGCGTCGCGACCCACGTGCCGACCGGCCCCGTGATGCACAACAGCTTTTTGTACCGGTTGCCGCACGCGTTCTTCACCGACTGGAAGCGTGTGCGCGATTGCGATCCGCTCGCGCACCGCACGCTGCACGGCGCGCACGGTCGCGCGGTGCGGCTGACGGTCATCGAGCCGGGGCTCGATGCACGATTTCGCGATTGGTGCGTGAAGTACGGGCTCGCGCAACTGATGTTCGTCTGTACGATCGATCGCCGCTTCGGCCTGACGACGTTCGTGTCGATTTACCGCCAGGGCCTGAATCGGCCGTTCGGCGACAACGACGCACATCGTTTCGAGGAACTCATTCCGCACCTCGCGGCGGCGTTGACGATCAATCGCGCCGCGCAGCTCACGCGCGAACGCGAGCGCGCCGACACGGTCGCCCCGGCCGCGAGAGCGTTGTGCGACAACTTCGGCGTGCTGCACCATGCCGACCCCGGTTTCGACGACGTGCTGCGCGCCGAGTGGCCGGCCTGGGCGGGCCCGCGCGTGCCGGAGGCGCTCGTCGCGCACCTGCGACGCCAGTCGGGCCAGCCGTTCGTCGGCGACGCGCTGCGCATCCAGTGCGTGCCCGTCGCGGGGTTGTTCCAGATCGAGGCACGGCCGCGCTCGCTGCTCGACCGGCTCAGCCCGCGCGAGCTCGCGGCGATCCGCTATTACGGTGCCGGGCGCTCGCACAAGGAAGTCGCGCAGCAGATGGCGATCTCGCCGACGACCGTGCGCCATTACCTGCGCTGCGCGTACCGCAAGCTCGGCATGCACGACAAGAGCCAGATCGCCGGCGTGCTCGGTGCGACGACGAGCGGTACGGCCGACGACGAGGCGATGGAAGCCGGCGGCATGCCGCGCTGACGCGCACGCATGACCGGGTGCCGCGGGGAGCGCCCGGCGTTGTCGGAATGGTTGTGCCCGCAACTATTGAGCGTTATGCTCGTCTGCTCTCGGAAGACGGAATCCCATCATGAACGACACGAATTCAGGGTCGGTGCGCGCGGCGGTGGTCGGGGTCGGCGCGATCGGCGGATTGCTCGCGGCCGCGTTGTCCAGAGCCGGCATGACCGTGAGCGCGTACGCACGCGGCGCGACGCTCGATGCGCTGAATACGCACGGCGTGCGCGTGATCGACGAGGCGGGCGCAACGTCGTCGGTGCCGGTGCGGGCAAGCGACGATGCGGCCGCACTCGGCGTGCAGGACTACGTGGTGATCGCGCTGAAGGCGCAGGCGCTGCCGGCGCTGGCCGCGCGCATTGCGCCGCTGGTCGGGCCCGACACCGTGATCGTCGCGGCGATGAACGGGTTGCCGTGGTGGTTCACGCACGGGCTCGAAGGAGCGCTCGACGGCGTGCCGCTCGAGGCGGTCGATCCGGCCGGTGCGGTGTCGGCGGCATTGCCGCCCGCGCGGGCGATCGGCTGCGTCGTGCACCTGTCGTCGAGTACCGACGCGCCGGGCGTCGTGCGGCGCGGGCGCGGCAACCGGCTGATCGTGGGCACCCCCGATCCGCGGCTCGACGTGCCCACGGCGCGGTTCGCCGCGGCACTCTCGGCCGGCGGTTTCGACGTCGAGTCGACGCCCGCGATCCGGACCGAGATCTGGACGAAGCTCTGGGGCAACATGAACATGAACCCGCTGAGCGCGTTGACCGGTTCAACGGCCGAGCAGTTGCTCGATGATCCGTTCACGCAGGATCTGGCGTTGCGGATGATGGAGGAGGCGGCCGCGATCGGCGCGAAGCTCGGCCTGTCCACCGGGATGAGCGGTCCCGAGCGGATCGCGGTCACGCGCAAGCTCGGCGCGTTCAAGACGTCGATGCTGCAGGATTTCGAAGCGGGGCGCCCGCTCGAGATCGGGCCGATTCTCGGCGTGTTTCCGGAACTCGGTCGCAAGCTTGGCGTGCCGACCCCGTACTGCGACGCAGTGCTCGGATTGTTGCGTCAGCGCGCGACGAACAGCGGGTTGTAGTGTGCGCCAGGCCGGCGCGAATGCGCGGCTGCCGGCAACGCGCGCTTCGCGCGAGATCGCCGCATGATGCAAAACCGGCCGCCCGGATCGCGTGTGACGCGACCCGCGCGGCCAGTCTGATTCATCGGATCAATGCGGCCCGCGGCAAGCGGCCGTCCGGCGATGCCGGGGCCGACGCGACGCTCAGTCGTCGCGTTCGACTGCGTGCGCGACGACCTTGTCGAGCAGCCGCTCGAACGTCTGACGTTCGCTGTCAGACAGGCATGCGAGCAAGCCGTCGTTCCACTTGCGCACGATCGGCATGATCTTGCGATACAGCGCGCGGCCGTCGGCAGTCAGCGCGATCAGCACGATCCGGCCGTCCTCCTCGCTCGCGCCGCGCTCGAGCAGCCCCTGGCGCAGCAGCGCTTCGGCCGCGCGGCTCGCCTGGCTCTTGTCGAGATTGGTGTGGCGTGCGAGATCCATGATCGAGAACGGACCGAACGCGCCGACGGCGGCGATCACGCGCGCCTCGGGCAGCGAAATGTCGAGCTTGTGCCGGTACACCTCGCCGATTCCGCGGTCGGAGTGCTTCGTGAGCACATGGAGGCAATAGGTCAGAAACTGATCGAGCCCGGCTTGGCGGCCTTTCATGTCGAATCCTGAAGAAAAAGGGCGGGCCCGATTGTTCCTGTATCGCGCGCTCGGGTCAACGGTCAGTGTGCGCCGTACTTCAGCCGTGTCAACTGTTCTGCTTCGTTCGCGAGCAGATTCGCCGCATCGCGGATCGCGACGTCGAGCGTGATCGGCCCGGGAGCGGGCGAGAAGCAGCCGGAGAAATGCTCGGACAGGCGCGGCAGCGCGGCCGGATCGACCGCGCCCGACAGCAGCGACGCCGGGACGCCGGCGGCCCGCGCGTGCCGGCACGCGATGAACGGCGCCTTGCCGTGCAGCGTCTGCACGTCGGAGCGGCCTTCGCCGGTGATCAGCCAGTCGGCGCCGGCCAGTGCGGCGTCGAGCCCGACCTGGCGCGCGACCACTTCGGCGCCTGCCTCGAAGCGTGCGCCGAGCATGTGCAGCGCGAAACCGAGGCCGCCCGCGGCGCCCGCGCCCGGCAGATCGCGGCCGCCGCGGTCGAGCGCGGCCTCGAGCAGATCGGCGAAGCGGGCAAGGGCGGCATCGAGGGTCGCGACCTGCGTTGCCGTCACGCCCTTTTGCGGACCGAACACCACGGTGGCGCCATGCGCGCCCGTCAGCGGGTTGTCGACGTCGGACATGCCGATGAATTCGGTTTCCTTCAGCCGCGGATCGAGCCCCGACGCGTCGATGCGCGCGACGTCGGCGAGCCGCGACGGCACCGGCTCGACCGGCTGGCCATTCGCGTCGAGGCACTGCAGGCCAAGGCCCGCGAGGAGCCCCGCGCCCGCGTCGTTGGTGCTGCTGCCGCCGAGCGCGACGAAGAAGCGGCGCACGCCTTCGTCGAGCAGCAGGCGGATCGCTTCGCCCATCCCGCGCGTGCTGCGCGCATCGACCGGCACGCTCATGCCGACCGGGTCGGTGATGCCGACGATCTCCGCCGTCTCGACGATCGCGGTTCGCGCGTCGATCACGCCGACCGCCGCATCGCGCGCCGCGAGCGACGCGCCGGCCACCCGCAGCGTGCGCCGCGTACCGCCGCCCGCCAGCATCGCGTCGAGCGTGCCTTCGCCGCCGTCGGCCATCGGGCAGCAGCGCACGACGGCGTCGGGCCGGGCACGGCGAATGCCGGTGGCGATCGCGTCCGCGACCTGCTCGGCGGAAAGCGAGCCTTTGAACGAATCGGGCGCGATGACGACGACAGGCGCGGACGGGCGGTGCGGCATGGTGTCTCCGAAAGGCGTGATTGGTATGAAGGTCGGGCCACGACGGTGGCTCGCACGTTATCGGAGCTTACAGGATGACGGGGCCGGGGAGGATACGCCGTTCGGCATAGCGGCGATCCGCGTGCAGGGGCGTGCGACGGGCCGCAGACAGGGCCGGGACAACCTGTGTCGCGCCGATCTGGCGGTATGAGGAAAATTGTTTGCTAGAATAGTCGATTCTTCCGGCCAAAGCCGTGCTCCGAGCCGCTTGCGCTAGCCATCCGGCGCGTGCAGGGATGGCGTGGCGCCCCGGCGCGGCGTGTGAGTGTGCGCACCTCGCGCCGCAGGCAGGCACGGCAAGGAAAACCCGATTCGCTCGAATAATTTTAGGACGATTGAAGCCATGGCTAACGTTGTTGAGAACCTCGGCAAGCTTGAACGCCGTGTGACGATTTCTTTGCCGAAAGACACCGTGCAGAAGGAAATCGACGCCCGCATCCAGAAACTCGCGAAGAACGTGCGCATGCCGGGTTTCCGCCCGGGCAAGGTGCCGCTGAAGATGGTCGCGCAACAGTACGCGGGTCAGGTCGAGGCGGAAGTGCTGAGCGACAAGATCGGCCAGGAATTCTTCACGATCAGCCGCGCGGAAAACCTGCGCGTCGCCGGCCAGCCGAGCTTTGAGCCGAAGCAGGAGCAGGCCGAGGACGCATACGCGTTCGACGCGACGTTCGAGGTCTACCCGGAAGTGAAGATCGGCGATCTGGCGACGGCTGAAGTCGAGCGCTCGACCACGACGATCGGCGACGCCGAAATCGACCGCACGCTGGACATCCTGCGCAAGCAGCGCGTGCACTACCACGCACGCGGCGAAGCCGGCGAGCACGGTGACGGCGGCGCGGACACCGCGGCGAAGAACGGCGACCGCGTGACGGTCGACTTCGTCGGCAAGATCGACGACGTCGCGTTCCAGGGCGGCACGGCCGAAGATTTCCCGTTCGTGCTCGGCGAAGGCCGCATGCTGCCGGAATTCGAAACGGCGGCGCTCGGCCTGAAGGTCGGCGAACAGCGTACGTTCGACCTCAAGTTCCCGGACGACTACCACGGCAAGGACGTCGCCGGTAAAACGGCGCAGTTCACGGTCACGATGAAGAAGATCGAATGGCCGCACCTGCCGGAAATCGACGCGGAATTCGCGAAGTCGCTCGGCATCGAAGACGGCGATCTCACGAAGATGCGCGCCGAGATCAAGGAAAACCTCGAGCGCGAAGCGAAGCGCCGCACGCAGTCGATCGTCAAGAACCAGGTGATGGACGCGCTGCTGAAGATTTCCGAACTCGACGTGCCGAAGGCGCTGATCGAGCAGGACCAGCAACGTCTCGTCGAAATGGCTCGCCAGGATCTGGCGCAGCGCGGCGTGCCGAACGCGAAGGATGCACCGATCCCGGCCGAAATGTTCGCCGAGCAGGCCGAGCGCCGCGTGAAGCTGGGCCTCGTGCTGGCCGAGCTGGTGAAGGCGAACGGCCTGGAAGCGAAGCCGGAGCAGATCCGCGCGGAAGTCGACGAGTTCGCGAAGAGCTACGAAGACCCGAAGGAAGTGGTCCGCTGGTATTATTCCAACCAGCAGCGCCTCGCCGAGATGGAAGCGTTCGTCGTTGAAAGCAACGTCGTCGACTTCGTGCTGGGCAAGGCAAAGGTGACGGACAAGGAAGTGAGCTTCGAGGCACTCGCGAGCGCATCGGCGCAAGCGTAACTGTCGCTCTTGCGGCGTGCCGGCTGTCGGAGCGACGGCCCGCACGCCGTTTTTACGTCAAGCGCACGGTTGCCATTAATATGGCGATTGAGCGGGCGGCTTCCTTCCGTTCAATTTTCCAATCGAACAAGGTTCATTGAATGATCACTCGCGCTGAATTGCTGGACATGCTTGCTTCGAACGCGCCGCAGGGTTTCGAGGCGCAAGCGCTGGGGCTGGTGCCGATCGTCGTCGAAACGAGCGGCCGCGGCGAGCGTTCGTACGATATCTATTCGCGTCTCCTGAAGGAGCGCCTGGTGTTCATGGTCGGCGAAGTGAACGACCAGACCGCCAACCTCGTGGTCGCGCAATTGCTGTTCCTCGAGAGCGAGAATCCCGACAAGGACATCAGCCTCTACATCAACAGCCCGGGCGGCTCGGTGTCGGCCGGCATGGCGATCTACGACACGATGCAGTTCATCAAGCCGGACGTGTCGACCCTGTGCATGGGCCTCGCGGCCAGCATGGGCGCGTTCCTGCTCGCGTCGGGTGCGAAGGGCAAGCGCTTCGCGCTGCCGAATTCGCGCGTGATGATTCACCAGCCGCTCGGCGGCGCGCGCGGCCAGGCATCCGACATCGAGATCCAGGCACGCGAGATCCTCTACCTGAAGGAGCGGTTGAACAACCTGCTCGCGCAGCACACGGGCCAGGACGTCGAGCGCATCGCGCGCGACACCGACCGTGATAACTTCATGTCGAGCGAGGACGCGAAGGCGTACGGGCTGATCGATCAGGTGCTGCTGAAGCGCCCGTGAGCTTAAACGGGGTGCCGCCCCGATTCGGGCCGGCGCCCTCAAACGTCCCGAGTGCCCTGAGCATCTGCGGCAAGCGCATCCAGCCGGCTCCGGTCGCGCCCTAGGCGCGGCGTCCGGAGCAATCGGCGTATCATGTCATCTACCTGTCCGGAGGCTCTACATTCATGGCGGACAAAAAAGGTTCGAACAGCGAAAAGCTGTTGTATTGCTCGTTTTGCGGAAAGAGCCAGCATGAGGTGAAAAAACTCATTGCGGGCCCGTCGGTGTTCATCTGCGATGAATGTATCGACCTCTGCAACGAAATCATTCGCGACGAGGCGGCTGCCGCCGGCGTCGAGGCCAGCCTGTCCCGGTCGGATCTGCCGAGCCCGCAGGAAATTCGCGACATCCTCGATCAGTACGTGATCGGCCAGGAGCGCGCGAAGAAAATCCTCGCGGTGGCCGTGTACAACCACTACAAGCGCCTGAAGCACCTCGACAAGAAGGACGACGTCGAGCTGTCGAAGAGCAACATCCTGCTGATCGGCCCGACGGGCTCCGGCAAGACGCTGCTCGCTCAGACGCTCGCGCGGTTGCTCAACGTGCCGTTCGTGATCGCCGACGCGACGACGCTGACCGAAGCCGGCTACGTCGGCGAGGACGTCGAGAACATCATCCAGAAGCTGTTGCAGAATTGCAACTACGAGGTCGACAAGGCCCAGCGCGGGATCGTCTACATCGACGAAATCGACAAGATCAGCCGCAAGTCGGACAACCCGTCCATCACGCGCGACGTGTCGGGCGAGGGCGTCCAGCAGGCGCTGCTGAAGCTCGTCGAGGGCACGATGGCGTCGGTGCCGCCGCAAGGCGGCCGCAAGCACCCGAACCAGGATTTCATCCAGGTCGACACGACCAATATCCTGTTCATCTGCGGCGGCGCGTTCGACGGTCTCGAAAAGGTGATCACCGATCGTACCGAGAAAACCGGCATCGGCTTCGGCGCGACGGTCAAGAGCAAGCAGGAACGCGACGCGGGCGAGGTGCTGCGCGAAACGGAACCGGAAGACCTGATCAAATTCGGTCTGATCCCCGAATTGATCGGCCGCCTGCCGGTGGTCGCGACGCTCGGCAAGCTCGACGAAGCCGCGCTGATGAAGATCCTGGTCGAGCCGAAGAATGCGCTCGTCAAGCAGTATCACAAGCTGTTCGCAATGGAGCGCGTCGAGCTGGAAATCCGGCCGGGCGCGTTGCAGGCAGTCGCCCGCAAGGCGATCCGCCGCAAGACCGGCGCGCGCGGTTTGCGTTCGATCATCGAACAGGCGTTGCTCGACGTGATGTACGAGCTGCCGACGATGAAAGGGGTCAGCAAGGTCATCATCGACGAGAACGTCATCGATGGGGACGGCAAGCCCTTGCTGATCTACGAGGACACGCCGAAGGTGGCGGGTTCGAACTGACCGGCTTGCCGACGATGTTCATCGAAAAAGGCCGTTCATGAGTCCGTGGGCGGCTTTTTTTCGTTTATCTTGTGGGTAACTCTGACTCGACACGCGGTGGTTACTTTCTTACCGAATATTTCCCGCACTTGAAGGCTTGCAATTCGTTGTGGCGGCCTCAATTACCGAACAATTGATTCCACTCATGGGGAAATGAAATGTCAGGCACCCAACTTCTCCCGCCGGAACGCATCACGCTCCCGCTGCTGCCGCTGCGGGATGTCGTCGTTTTCCCGCACATGGTCATTCCGCTCTTCGTGGGCCGGCCGAAATCGATCAAGGCCCTCGAAGCAGCGATGGAAGGCGGCAAGCACATCATGCTCGTCGCCCAGAAAACCGCGGCCAAGGATGAACCGACCGAAAAGGACATGTACGAGGTCGGTTGTATCGCCAACATTCTGCAGATGCTGAAGCTGCCGGACGGCACCGTGAAGGTGCTCGTCGAAGGCCTGCAGCGCGCGAAGGCGTTGTCCATCGAGGAACAGGAGACGCAATTCTCCTGCGACGTGATGCCGCTCGAGCCCGATCACGCCGACAGCGCGGAAACGGAAGCGCTGCGCCGCGCGATCGTGTCGCAGTTCGACCAGTACGTGAAGCTGAACAAGAAGATCCCGCCGGAGATCCTCACGTCGCTGTCGGGTATCGACGAAGCAGGCCGTCTCGCCGACATGATCGCCGAGCGCCTGCCGCTCAAGCTCGACCAGAAGCAGCACATCCTCGAGATGTTCCCGGTCATCGAGCGCCTCGAGCATCTGCTCGCGCAGCTCGAAGCCGAGATCGACATCCTGCAGGTCGAAAAGCGCATCCGTGGGCGCGTGAAGCGCCAGATGGAAAAGAGCCAGCGCGAGTACTACCTGAACGAACAGGTCAAGGCGATCCAGAAGGAGCTGGGCGAGGGCGAGGAGGGCGCGGATCTCGAGGAACTCGAGAAGCGCATCAACGCCGCGCGCATGCCGAAGGAAGCCAAGAAGAAGGCCGACGCCGAGCTGAAGAAGCTGAAGCTGATGTCGCCGATGTCGGCGGAAGCGACCGTCGTGCGCAACTACATCGACACGCTGATCGGCCTGCCGTGGCGCAAGAAGAGCAAGGTCAACAACGACCTGTCGAACGCCGAGCAGGTACTCGACGAGGATCACTTCGGCCTCGAGAAGGTCAAGGAACGGATCCTCGAGTATCTCGCGGTGCAACAGCGCGTGGACAAGGTCAAGGCGCCGATCCTGTGCCTCGTCGGGCCCCCGGGCGTCGGCAAGACCTCGCTCGGCCAGTCGATCGCGCGTGCGACGAACCGCAAGTTCGTCCGGATGGCGCTCGGCGGCGTGCGTGACGAAGCCGAGATCCGCGGCCACCGTCGCACGTACATCGGCTCGATGCCGGGCAAGATCCTGCAAAGCCTCGCGAAGGTCGGCGTGCGCAATCCGCTCTTCCTGCTCGACGAAGTCGACAAGATGGGCATGGATTTCCGCGGCGATCCGTCGTCGGCGCTGCTCGAAGTGCTCGATCCGGAACAGAACCACACGTTCGCCGACCACTACATCGAAGTCGATTTCGATCTGTCGGACGTGATGTTCGTCGCGACGTCGAACTCGCTGAACATCCCGCCGCCGCTGCTCGACCGGATGGAAGTGATCCGTCTGTCGGGCTACACGGAAGACGAGAAGGTCAGCATCGCCCAGCGTTACCTGCTGCCGAAGCAGAAGAAGAACAACGGGCTGAAGGAAGGCGAGGTCGAGGTCACCGAACAGGCGATCCGCGACATCATCCGCTACTACACGCGCGAAGCCGGTGTGCGTTCGCTCGAGCGGGAAGTGTCGAAGATCTGCCGCAAGGTCGTGAAGATGCTGCTGCTGAAGAAGGCATCGGGTGCGATCAAGGTCGATGGCGAGAACCTCGACACGTTCCTCGGCGTGCGCAAGTACGACTTCGGCCTCGCGGCGAAGGAAAACCAGGTCGGTCAGGTGACAGGCCTCGCGTGGACGGAAGTCGGCGGCGACCTGCTGACGATCGAAGCTGCGGTGATGCCGGGCAAGGGCAACGTGATTCGTACGGGCTCGCTCGGCGACGTGATGAAGGAGTCGGTCGAGGCTGCGCGTTCGGTCGTGCGCTCGCGTTCGCGGCGTCTCGGCATCAAGGACGAAGCGTTCGAGAAGCAGGACATCCACATCCACGTGCCGGAAGGCGCGACGCCGAAGGACGGTCCGTCCGCCGGCGGTGCGATGACGACCGCGCTGGTGTCGGTGCTGACGGGTATTCCCGTGCGGGCCGACGTCGCGATGACGGGCGAAATCACGTTGCGTGGCGAAGTGCTGCCGATCGGCGGGCTGAAGGAAAAGCTGCTGGCGGCGCATCGCGGCGGCATCAAGCTCGTGCTGATTCCGGAAGAGAACGTGAAGGATCTCGCGGACATTCCGGACAACGTGAAGAACGCGATCGAGATCGTGCCGGTCCGCTGGATCGACAAGGTGCTGGAGCTCGCGCTCGAGCGTTCGCCGACTCCGCTGCCGCCGGAAGAAGAAGCGAAGGCAGCGGCGCCGGTCGGCGAGGCGGCGAAGGATGCCGGCTCGACGGAAGTCGTCAAGCACTGAGACCCTGACGACCGTCGTTGTTGACGGTTGTTCACGAAACCCGCGGCGATGCCCGCGGGTTTTTTTATGCGCGTCGGCATCGTGCGAGCGCGGGCGTTAAAAAAATTCACGCACGGGCTTGGCAAAATGATCGGGGATGAATTAAACTTGCGGGCTCGCTGATTGTTGATGCGGAAACGCAGATCGCAGTCGGAACGAATCGGAAACGGGTGCTTAGCTCAGCTGGTAGAGCGGCGCCCTTACAAGGCGTAGGTCGGGGGTTCGAACCCCTCAGCACCCACCAGTTTCACGATTCAGCCAGACCAAGGAGCGGTAGTTCAGTCGGTTAGAATACCGGCCTGTCACGCCGGGGGTCGCGGGTTCGAGTCCCGTCCGCTCCGCCAAGCAAACAACAATGCCCGCCTTGTGCGGGCATTGTTGTTTGTGTGTTGTGGTTTTGCGCCCGCTGGCGGGCGCGTGACTGCGGAGTGGAGGAAGCCGCCTGCGCGGCTTCCGGCGGGACTCGAAGGGCTGCGCTTGCAAGCGCAGCCGCGGCCTGCGGGATGTAGGCGAGTCCCGTCCGCTCCGCCAAACAAACAACAATGCCCGCCTCGTGCGGGCATTGTTGTTTGTGCGTTGTGGTTTTGCGCCCGCTGGCGGGCGCGTGACTGCGGAGTGGAGGAAGCCGCCTGCGTTTTATCCCGTCCCACCCCGTATGTTGTAATATCGGACGTTTTGTCCAATTTTCCCGTCACGCATGCTCGATTTCTTCCGTAATCACCAGCGCCTGATGATGGCGCTCCTGCTCCTGATCGTGTTGCCGGGGCTGGGTTTCGTCGGGATCCAAGGCTTCCGCGGCTTCTTCGACGACAGTGCGAACGTTGCGGCGGTCAACGGACACAAGATCACGCGGGTCGAATTCGACGGCGCGTTCCGCCAGCAGATCGACCAGGCGCGCCAGGCGCTCGGCGGGCAGTTCGACATCAAGATGTTCGATACGCCCGAGCATCGCAAGCAGGTGCTCGACGGCCTGATCCAGCAACGCGTGCTGGCCGACGAGACGCAACGTCTGCACCTGACCGCCTCCGACAACGCCGTGCGCGACGCGCTGATGAGCGACCCGATGATCGCGTCGCTGAAGAAGCCCGACGGCACGATCGACGTCGAACGCTATGCGCAACTGCTGTCGTTCCAGGGGATGACGCCCGAGCAGTACCAGGAGCGCGTGCGCTACAGCCTCGCGCTGCAGCAGATTCCCGCAAGCATCGTGTCGAGCGCGTTCACGCCGAAGAGCCTCGCGCAACGCCTGTCCGAACTCGCCGCGCAACAGCGCGAAGTGCAGGTGCTCGTGCTGAAGACGAGCGACTTCGCAGCGAAGGTCCAGCCGACCGACGCGCAGCTCGCCGCGTACTACGACGCGCACAAGCAGAGCTTCGCGACGCCGGAAACCGCGACGATCCAGTACCTCGTCTATTCGCCGGCAGCGGCGGCCGCGAGCGCGCAGCCGACCGAGGCGGACATCAAGAAGTTCTACGACGACAACCCGACGCACTTCCGTACCGAAGCGCAGGTGCGCGTGAGCCACATCTTCATCGCCGCGCCGGGCAACGCGAGCGCGGCCGACAAGGCAGCCGCGAAGGCGAAGGCCGAGCAACTGCTCGCCGACGTGAAGGCGCATCCGGACCAGTTCGCGCAGATCGCGCAGAAGAACTCGCAGGACGCGCCGTCGGCGGCGAAGGGCGGCGACCTCGGCTTCATCACGCGCGGTTCGACCGCGGGCGGCAAGGCGTTCGACGATGCCGCGTTCTCGCTGAAGCAGGGCGACGTCAGCGGTATCGTGCAGTCGGATCTCGGTTTCCACATCCTGAAGGCGACCGAAGTGAAGCCGGCCGTCGTCAAGCCGTTCGCGGAAGTGAAGGACCAGATCGCGGTAGACCTGAAGCAGCAGTACGCATCGAAGGCGTTCTCGGACAACGCGGAAGGCTTCACGTCGACCGTCTATGAAAAGGCGAAGACGCTGCAGCCGGCCGCGGACAAGTACAAGCTGACGATACAGACGGCCACGGTCACGCCGACGCCGAATCCGCAACTGCCGCCGACGAGCCCGTTGAACAATCCGAAGTTCCTGGCCGCCGTGTTCGCGAACGACGCGGTGAAGAACCAGAACAACACGCAGGCGATCGACGTCGGCAACAACACGCTGATCTCGGCGCGCGTGACCGAGCACAAGCCGGCCGCGGTGCCCGCGCTCGACGCGATCAAGGATGTCGTGCGCCAGAAGGTCATCGCCGAGCAGGCCGCGGAACTCGCGAAGAAGGACGGTGCGGCGAAGCTGGCCGAACTGCAGAAGTCGAAGTCGACGGACGGCTTTACGGCCGCGCAGAAGGTGTCGCGCACGCAGTCGCAGGGCCTGACGCCGGCTGCGCTGAGCGCCGTCTACAAGGTCGATGCGAAGACGCTGCCGGCTTACGTCGGTGTCGACCTCGGCGCGGACGGCTATGCGATCTATCGCGTGAACGCGGTCATTCCGGGTTCGGCGGTCGATCCGCAGCAACTGGCGGCCGCGCAGCAGCAGATGGCCCAGGTCGACGCGCAAAGCGAAGGCGAGGCGTACCTCGCCGCGCTGCGCGATCGCTCGAAGGTGAAGCTGTACGGCAGCACGACGGCCAGCCAGCAGCAGGACGGCGACAACTGAGCGTCGTTTCGCCCGCAACCATCGAAAAGCCCCGCTCGAAGCGGGGCTTTTCGTTTTCCGGTGCGTCGGCTGCGGTCAGCCGCGCGGCTTGCCGAGCAGCGGCTTCAATGTCGGCCACACGTTGTCGAGCAGAATGCCCTGGGCCTGCTGCGCGGGATGCATCTGGTCGGCCTGGAACATCTCGGGCTTGTTCTCGATGCCGGCCAGCAGGAACGGCACGAGCGGCACGCCGAGGTCCTTCGACAGCCGCGTATAGAGCGCGTGGAACTTCTGCGTGTAGTCGGGGCCGTAATTGGGCGGCACGTACATGCCGACCAGCACGACCTTCGCCTGTGCACGCCGTGCGCCGGCGATGATGTCGCGCAGGTTCTGCTCGGTCGTCGCGAGCGGCACGCCGCGCAGCGCGTCGTTCGAACCGAGTTCGACGACGACGATCGACGGCTTGAGCCGCTGCAGCACCGCCGGCAGCCGCGCACGGCCGCCGCTCGTGGTGTCGCCGCTGACGCTGGCGTTCGCGACGCTATAATCGATTCGCTCGGTGGTGAGCCGTTGCCGCAGCAGCGCCACCCAGCCAGTGTCGCGCGGTAATCCGTATTCGGCCGACAGGCTGTCGCCGAGCACGACGATCACGGGCGGGCTCGATGCCGGCGCCGTCGCGGCGCGTGCGGGTACGGTGACGGCCAGCAACGTGCCCAGCAGCGCGGCGGCCGTCGCGCGTCTTTTCCAGCGAAATGTCGTGTCCATGTTCAAGATTACCGATCCGATCATCGAAGTCCATGACGTGTGCAAGCGGGTTGCCGATGCAACGGGCGAGCTGACGATCCTCGACGGCATCACGCTCGCCGTGCAGCCGGGCAGCAGCCTCGCGATCGTCGGCGCGTCGGGCTCGGGCAAATCGACGCTGCTCGGCCTGCTTGCGGGGTTGGACAGCGCGACGAGCGGCACGGTTCGCCTGCTCGGCCGCGCGCTCGACCCGCTCGACGAGGACGAACGCGCGGCGCTGCGCAACGGCGCGGTCGGGTTCGTGTTCCAGTCGTTCCAGTTGATGCCGCACCTGACGGCGCTGGAGAACGTGATGCTGCCGCTCGAACTGCAGGGCGGCATCAGCGCGCGCGACGCGGCCGACCGCGCCCGCGCGCTGCTCGTGCAGGTCGGTCTCGGCGAACGCACCGCGCATTATCCGAAGCTGCTGTCGGGCGGCGAACAGCAGCGCGTCGCGCTCGCCCGCGCGTTCGTAACGCGCCCGGCGATCCTGTTCGCCGACGAGCCGACCGGCAGCCTCGACGCGGCCACCGGCCACGCGGTCATCGACCTGATGTTCGAGCTGAACCGCACGCATGGCGCGACGCTCGTGCTCGTCACGCACGATACCGAACTCGCGCGCCGCTGCGCGACGACAGTCACCATCGACGCCGGGCGCATCGTCGCGCCGCACACAATCGCTCCGCGTGACGCGTGAATGTCGTGCTGGCCGCGCATGGTGAATTGCGCGGCCAGCACGGGTGCGACGCCGTCGCGTCAGTCCTTCTTCAACGCTTGAGCGCCGCACGGGCGCGCTCGATCAGCGCCGTGGTCGACGAGTCGTGCTTCGCCGGATCGACCGATTCGGCCGACAGGTCGGCTTCGACGACCTTGCCGAGAATCTTGCCGAGCTCGACGCCCCACTGGTCGAACGGATTGATGTCCCACACCGTCGCCTGCACGAGCACCTTGTGCTCGTAAAGCGCGATCAGCGCGCCGAGCGTGCGCGGCGTCAGCGCATCGACGAGCAGCGTCGTGGTCGGGCGGTTGCCGGGGAACGTCAGGTGCGGCGCGAGCGCTTCCTTGCCCGGCCCGGCCACCTTGCGCGCTTCTTCGAGCGTGCGGCCGAGCATCAGCGCCTCGCTCTGCGCGAAGCAGTTCGCGAGCAGTTTCGGATGATGGCTCGCCAGCGGATGCTCGGGCGTCAGCACCGCGATGAAATCGATCGGCACGATCGTCGGCCCCTGGTGCAGCATCTGGAAGAATGCATGCTGGCCGTTGGTGCCCGGCTCGCCCCACGTGACGGCCGACGTCGGGTAGTCGACGAAGGTGCCGTCCAGGCGCGCGGATTTGCCGTTGCTCTCCATTTCGAGCTGCTGCAGGTACGACGGCAGGTAGTGCAGCGCTTCCGAATACGGCGCGACGAGATAGCTCTGCGAGCCGAAGAAATTCCGGTACCAGATGCCGATCAGGCCGAGCAGCACCGGCAGGTTCCGCTCGAGCGGCGCTTCGCGGAAGTGGCGGTCCATGTCGTTCGCGCCGGCCAGCAGCTCGTCGAACCGTTCAGGGCCGACCGCGATCATGATCGACAGGCCGACCGCCGACCACAGCGAATAGCGGCCGCCGACCCAGTCCCACATTTCGAACACGTTGTCCGCGGCGATGCCGAACTTCACGACTTCGGCCGGGTTCGCCGACACGCCGACGAAGTGTTTCGCGAGCGCGTCCTCGGGGCAGCCGCGCGCGACGAACCAGTCGCGCAGCGAGCGTGCGTTGGTCATCGTCTCGAGCGTCGTAAACGTCTTCGACACGATGATCGCGAGCGTTTCCTCGGGATCGACCTGTTCGAGCACGCGCGCGAGATCGGCGCCGTCGACGTTCGACACGAAGTGGGTCGAGATCTCGGGCGTCGCGACGTGGTGCAGCGCATGCACGACCATCTTCGGCCCGAGATCGGAGCCGCCGATGCCGATATTGATCACGTGGCGAATGCGCTTGCCCGTATAGCCCGTCCACGTGCCGCCGCGCACGGCGCGCGCGAACGTCGCCATCTTCGCGCGCTCGGCGCTCACCTGCGCGTGAAACGGCGCCTGCGGGTCGGTCGCGCGCAGCGCGGTGTGCAGTGCGGCGCGGCCTTCGGTCGGGTTGACGATCTCGCCCGCGAACATCGCGTCGCGGCGCGCTTCGACGCCCGCGTCGCGCGCGAGCTGCACGAGCAGGCGTACCGTTTCGTCGTCGATACGGTTCTTCGAGAAATCGGCCGCGAGACCGCCGCCGGCAATCGTGAAGCGCTCGGCGCGGGTGGGCGCGCGGTCGTTTTCCGGCGCGAACCAGTCGCGCAGCCGCGCGTGGCGGATCTGTTCGAAGTGGGATTGAAGGGCAGTCCAGGCGGGGAGCGATTTCAGCGTCATGGCGGTTCGAGTGAAGCGTGAATCGGGAGGAATGCCGCGCCGGCTCATCGGGATCGGAAAGCCGGCGGACGAGAAGGCCCGCCGTGCGGCGGGGCAGTCAGTATAGCGGCGTTACGTGTCGGCGCGCGGCGACGGATAAAAAAGGCGATTGATCAGCGTGCGCACCATCGGCGCGAGCTCGCCCGCGGTCAGCCCGGCCGGGCCGGTGCCGTTCGCGGTCAGCGTGTCGGCCGCGAGGCCGTGCAGGTAGACGCCGGCCAGCGCGGCCTCGTACGGCGCGACCCGCTGCGCGAGCAGCGCGCCGATCAGGCCGCCGAGTACGTCGCCGGTGCCGCCGGTGGCGAGCGCCGCGTTGCCGGTCGGATTGATCGTCACGCGGCCGTCGGGCGCCGCAATCACCGTACCCGAGCCTTTCAGCACGACGATGGCCGCGTAACGGGCGGCGAGCGCCTGTGCGGCCGCGACGCGATCGCGTTGCACGGCGGCGGTGTCGCTGCCGAGCAGGCGTGCGGCTTCGAGCGGATGCGGCGTCAGCACGCATGGATTGCCACGCGCGCCGCGCGTGGCGACCGCGGCCGCGAGGTCCGCGTGCGTCGCGACGAGATTCAGTGCGTCGGCATCGAGCAGCGTCGCGGTGTCGTACGCGAGCACGTCGCGCACGAGCGTCGCCGCGGCCTCGCGCGTGCCGAGCCCGCAACCGGCCGCGATCGCGGTCATCGCGCCGAGGTCGAGGGTGTCGGCCGGATGCAGCATCAGTTCGGGAAAGGGCGGATCGTACGGCGGCGCACCCGCGCCAAGGAAGCCGACGTGCACCTTGCCGGCGCCGGCGAACAGCGCGGCGCGGGCGGCGAGGATCGGCGCGCCGCACATGCCTGTGTCGCCGCCGAGCACCGCGAGGCTGCCGTACGTGCCCTTGTGGGATGCGAACGCGCGCACGGGCAGCGCCGCGGCGAACCGCGCGGCTGCGTTCAGCACGATGGCCGGCGCGGCGGGCGGCGCGACGTCGAGCGACGCGACGTGGATTTCACCGGCGAGGTCGCGGCCGTCGCCCGTGTAGAGGCCGGGCTTCGCGCCGATGAAGGTGAGCGTGTGGGTGGCCGCGACGGCGACGCCCGCGCCGACGATCCGGCCCGTGTCGCTGTCGAGCCCGCTCGGCACGTCGAGCGCGAGCACGCGGCCGCCGCCGCGCGCATGGGCGGCGATGCGCGCGGCCTGCTCGGCGAACGCGCCGTCGAGCGCGCGGCCGAGACCGATGCCGAACAGCCCGTCGACGACCCACGCGTAGCCATCCAGCGACGCGGGCGGGGTGGCCGACAACGGCACGCCGGCCGAGCGCGCGAGACCGAGCGCCCATTGCGCGTCGTCCGGCTTGACCGGCACCGGCATCCACGCATGCGTCGCGACGCCGAGCTGCTGGAGCTGCGCGGCGGCCACCAGTGCGTCGCCGCCGTTGTTGCCGGGGCCGACCGCGAACCAGACGGGGCGTTCGTCGCCGGCCATGCGCTCGGACAGCCAGTGTGCGGCGGCGGCGCCGGCGCGACCCATCAGCGTGTGCGGCGGCAGCGCGGCGGTGGCGTCGGCTTCGGCCGCGCGCAGGTCGGCGACGCGCAGCAGCGCGATCGGATCGGAATCGGGAAGCGGGTGGGTAACGGTCATCGCGGGATCGTGGCGGCTGGCAAGGATGCCGCCACGGGACGGCCCGCGGCGGTCAGGTCGTGAAGCGGCCGGCGCTCAGCGCGGCGAGCGTGTCGGCGGGCCAGTGCTGGACGTTGCCGCCCAGATAGTCGGCCACCACTTTAGCAGAGCCGCACGCGAGCCCCCAGCCGGCCGGGCCATGGCCGAAATTGACGAACACGCGTGGATGCGGGGTCGGACCCACGACGGGCAGGCCGTCCGGCGACAGCAGTTGCATGCCTTGCCACGACAGCGCGGCCGAAATCCGCGCCGCGCCGGGTACCCAATCGTGGACGGCCTGGCCGAGCAGCGCGAGCGCGGCCTCGGACAGCGGCTCGGCGAGCGGCTTCGCGGTATCGGCGAGACTCTGCAGCACGGCGCCGCCGCCGATGCGCAGCCGCTGGTGGGTGCGCGTGATCGAGATCCGCTTGATCGAATCGACGACGCTCAGGTGTGGCGCATGCTCTTCGTATGCAACCGGCGCGGTGAGCGTATGGGTGCGCACCGGATGCAGCGGCAGGCGCCAGCCGAGCCGTTCGAGCAGCGCAAGGCTGCCGGCGCCGGCCGCGACCACGATCGCGTCGGCGGACATCACGTCGACCTCGCGCGCCTTCGCCGGGTTTCCATTGCCCGGCGGCACGAGTTCGACCGCGGCGCGGCCGTTGTCGACGCGAATCGCGGCGACGTCCGCGCCGAAGCGGAACTGCACGCCGTGCTCGTCGAGCGTCTGCTTGACCAGTTTCGCGAACAGCGGGCAGTTGCCGGTGCGCTCGGTTTCGAGCAGCACGCCGCCCGCAAAGCCGGGTTCGGCCGGCACCGACGGTTCCAGCGCCGTGCATTCGTCGGCGGTGAGCGTGCGGTACGGCTGATCGAGCGTGCGCAGCAGGTCGAGCGCGGGTTGCAGCGCGTCCCAGTCGCGCGGATCGCGCACGACGTGCAGGATGCCCGGCTTCTGCTCGAATTCGAGTTCCAGGCGCGCCTCGATATCGGCGAGCGTGTCGCGCGACACGTCGATCAGCGGGCGCAGCCGCGCGTACTGCGCGGCGAACGCGTCGGGCTCGCGCAGCGCGCCGAGCTGCTTGACGAAGCGGCGCACGCCGCCGTTCAAGCCTGGTTTGTAGACGATGCCGCTGTCGCGCGGCTGGCGCTGGCGCATGAAAGTCGGGCCGAACCAGACGTCGAGGGGGCTCGGCAGCAGCGCGCCGCCGTCGCCGTAGGTCGCGCCTTGCGCGACGGTCGCGTGGCGTTCGACCACGCACACGCGATGGCCGGCCGCGCGCAGCTGGTAGGCGGTGGCGACGCCGCTGATCCCGCCGCCGATGACGATCACATCCATGGATTGCTTCGATGACGGGCGGCGCGCACGCCGCCCGGTGAGAATTCGCTGAGGGCCCGGGCCCGGTGAACCCGGAATGATAGCGCCAAAAGTGCGCGAGCCGGCGCCGGCCGAGCATGGGTCGTGCGGGCGCGCCACGACGGCGCGGCGCACGGGCTGCTCGTGCCGGCTAGGCGGGCGGCCGTGCGCGCCCCGCGCGCGGGCACCGGTGCGGTGCATGAGGCGCACCGATCGGCCGGTCTGGGACGCCCGACTTCCGGGTATAATTACGGCCTTCCTTTCGCCCCACGTCGCCACCTCGCGCGACTCTTCGACGTCAGTCCAGCCCATGGCTCACTTCTCGTGTTTTCCCGGCGCTTCGGCCCTCTCCGATTTCCGTCAAACCCGTCTGCTCGACACGCTCAGGCAAATCGACGCCAACATCGTCGCGGTGCGCGGCCAGTTCCTGCACTTCGTCAATGCGGCCGAGCCGCTGTCGGCCGACGACAGCGCGCGCATCGACGCGCTGATGCACTACGGCGAGCCGTTCCAGCCGGCGGGCGAGAAGGGCGCGACCGAGACCTTCGTCGTGCTGCCGCGCTTCGGCACGGTCTCGCCGTGGGCGAGCAAGGCGACCGACATCGCGCAGCACTGCGGCCTCACGCACGTGCGCCGCATCGAGCGTGGCGTCGAATTCACGGTCACGCTGAAGTCGGGCCTGCTCGGCGGCAAGAAGGCGCTGTCGGACGACGCCCGTGCGGCCGTCGCGGCCGCGCTGCACGACCGGATGACCGAAAGCGTGGTCGCGGCCCGCGACGACGCGAAGCATCTGTTCGACGAGCTGCCGGCCAAGCCGCTGTCGACCGTCGACGTGCTGGGTGTCGGCCGCGCCGCGCTCGAGCAGGCGAACGTCGAGCTGGGCCTCGCGCTCGCCGACGACGAGATCGACTACCTGGTCGACGCGTTCCGCAAGCTCGAACGCAATCCGACCGACGTCGAGCTGATGATGTTCGCGCAGGCGAACAGCGAACACTGCCGCCACAAGATCTTCAACGCACAGTGGACGATCGACGGGCAAGCGCAGGACATGTCGCTGTTCGCGATGATCCGCAACACCGAGAAGCTGAGCCCGCAGGGCACGATCGTCGCGTATTCGGACAATTCGTCGATCATGGTCGGCGCCGAAGCCGAGCGCTGGTTTCCGCGCAAGTCGGGTGCCGCGGGCGAGCCGGGTGAACGTTATGGCCGCCACACCGAACTCACGCACACGCTGATGAAGGTCGAGACGCACAACCACCCGACGGCGATCTCGCCGTTCCCGGGGGCGGCGACCGGCGCGGGCGGCGAGATCCGCGACGAAGGCGCGACGGGCCGCGGCGCGCGTCCGAAGGCCGGCCTCACGGGCTTCACCGTGTCGAACCTCGACCTGCCGGACGCCCGCCGGTCGTGGGAAAACGATCGCGACGCCGCGCAGCCGATGGCCGAGCGCAACCCGAACGAAGCGCACGGCCCGTACGGCCGTCCGGACCGCATCGCGTCGCCGCTGCAGATCATGATCGACGGCCCGCTCGGCGGCGCCGCGTTCAACAACGAATTCGGCCGCCCGAACCTCGGCGGCTACTTCCGCGTGTACGAACAGAACGTCGGCGGCACGGTGCACGGCTATCACAAGCCGATCATGATCGCGGGCGGCCTCGGCAACATCGCGGATCAGCACACGCACAAGCACGACGTGCCGGCGGGCTCGCTGCTGATCCAGATCGGCGGCCCCGGCATGCGGATCGGCATGGGCGGCGGCGCCGCGAGCTCGATGGCGACCGGCGCGAACACGGCCGAGCTCGACTTCGACTCGGTGCAGCGCGGCAACCCGGAAATCGAGCGTCGCGCGCAGGAAGTGATCAACGGCTGCTGGCAGCTCGGCGCGGAAAACCCGATCCTGAGCATCCACGACGTCGGCGCGGGCGGCCTGTCGAACGCGTTCCCCGAAATCGTCGACGGCGCGGGCAAGGGCGCGCGCTTCGAGCTGCGCAAGGTCGCGCTCGAGGAATCGGGCCTGTCGCCGCGCGAAATCTGGTCGAACGAGGCGCAGGAGCGCTACGTGCTGGCGATCGCGCCGGCCGACCTGCCGCGCTTCGAGGCGATCTGCGCGCGCGAGCGTTGCCCGTTCGCGGTGGTCGGTGTCGCGACCGACGAGCGCCAGCTGAAGCTCGTCGACGACGAAGCGACGGGCGCCGGCGAATACCCGGTCGACATGCCGATGGAAGTGCTGCTCGGCAAGCCGCCGCGCATGCACCGCGACGTCGTGCGCGTGAAGACCGAGCGCGCGCCGGTCGACGTGACGGGCATCGCGCTGTCGGAAGTCGCACTCGACGTGCTGAAGCACCCGACGGTCGGCAGCAAGTCGTTCCTGATCACGATCGGCGACCGTTCGGTCGGCGGGACGTCGGTGCGCGACCAGATGGTCGGCCCGTGGCAGGTGCCGGTGGCCGACTGCGCGATCACCGCGCTCGACTACGCCGGCTTCAAGGGCGAGGCGATGACGATGGCCGAGCGTACGCCGCTCGCGGTCATCGATGCGCCGGCATCGGGCCGCATGGCCGTCGGCGAAGCGATCACGAACATCGCGAGCGCGCCGATCGCGTCGCTCGACAAGCTGAAGCTGTCGGCGAACTGGATGGCCGCGTGCGGCACGGCCGGCGAAGACGCCGCGCTGTTCGACACGGTCAAGGCGATCGGCATGGAGCTGTGCCCGGCACTCGGGATCGGCATCCCGGTCGGCAAGGACTCGCTGTCGATGAAGACGAAGTGGGACGAGCAGGGCGTCGCGAAGGAAGTGGTGTCGCCGGTGTCGCTGATCATCTCCGCGTTCGCGCCGGTCGAGGACGTGCGCCGCCATCTCACGCCGCAACTGCGCCGCGTGGCGGATGCGGGCGACAGCGTGCTGATCGCGATCGACCTCGGCCGCGGCAAGAACCGGATGGGCGGCAGCATCTTCGCGCAGGTCACGCAGCAGGTTGGCGACACGACGCCGGACGTCGACGACGCGGAAGACCTGAAGCGCTTCTTCAACGCGATCCAGTCGCTCAATGCGCGAGATTTGCTGCTCGCGTACCACGATCGCTCGGACGGCGGCCTGTGGGCGACCGTGTGCGAAATGGCGTTCGCGGGCCACGCGGGCGTGTCGCTGAACGTCGACATGCTGACGCTCGACCCGAACCACGAATCCGACTACGGCGACGCGAAGGACTGGGCGAAGCAGACGAGCGGCCGTCGCGACGACCGCACGCTGCGCGCGCTGTTCTCCGAAGAACTCGGCGCCGTCGTGCAGGTGCGCGCGTCCGACCGCGACGCGGTGCTCGGCGCGCTGCGCGAGTTCGGCCTGTCGACGTGCTCGCACGTGATCGGCTCGGTCAACGATCGCGACGTGATCGAGGTGTACCGCGATGCGAAGAAGATCTTCGACGCGCCGCGTACCGAACTCCATCGCGCATGGAGCGAAGTAAGCTGGCGCATCGCACGCCTGCGCGACAACCCGGCCTGCGCGGATGCCGAATACGACGCGCTGCTCGACGCGGCCGATCCGGGCATCTCGCCGGTGCTGACGTTCGATCCGGCCGACGACATCGCCGCGCCGTTCATCGCGACGGGCGCTCGGCCGCGCGTCGCGATCCTGCGCGAGCAGGGCGTGAACTCGCATCTGGAAACGGCGTACGCGTTCGACCGCGCAGGCTTCGATGCGCACGACGTGCACATGAGCGACCTGCTCGCGGGCCGCGCGACGCTGGCCGATTTCGCGGGCGCGGTCGCGTGCGGCGGCTTCTCGTATGGCGATGTGCTGGGCGCCGGCGAAGGCTGGGCGAAGACGATCCGGTTCAACGCGAACCTCGCCGACATGTTCTCGGCGTTCTTCGCGCGTCCCGATACGTTCGCACTCGGCATCTGCAACGGTTGCCAGATGCTGTCGAGCATCGCGTCGATGATCCCGGGCGCGGAGGCGTGGCCGAAGTTCACGCGCAACAAGTCCGAGCAGTTCGAGGCACGCTTCTCGTTCGTCGAAGTGGAGAAGTCGCCGTCGATCTTCTTCGCGGGGATGGAAGGCTCGCGGATTCCGGTCGCGGTCGCGCACGGCGAAGGCTATGCGGACTTCTCGCAGCAGGGCGACATCGAGCGCGTCGCGGTCGCGATGCGTTACGTCGACCACCGCGGCGAAGCGACCGAGCGCTATCCGTTCAACCCGAACGGCTCGCCCGCCGGCATCACGTCGGTCACGACGGCCGACGGCCGCTTCTCGGTGCTGATGCCGCACATGGAGCGCGTCCATCGCACGGTCACGATGAGCTGGCACCCGGAAGGCTGGGGTGAGGCGAGCCCGTGGATGCGTGTGTTCCGCAACGTACGCCGCTGGATCGGCTGATTCGGGGATGATGTTCGACCCGAACGCGCCGGTCGAGGTCGTCACGCTGCGTGACGCGCGTGCGAGCGAGGCCGACGCGATCGGCCGCGTGATCCGCGCGGCGTTCGCGGGCGAGCCGCAGGGCGGGCAGTTCGAGCAGCGCATCGTCGACACGCTGCGCGCCGACGGTGCGCTGAGCGTGTCGCTCGTCGCGGAGCGCGACGGGCGTATCGTCGGGCACGTCGCGTTCTCGCCGGTCGCGATCGGCGGCGAGCCGGCCGGCAGCCAGCAGTGGTACGGGCTCGCGCCGCTCGCGGTGCGGCCCGAATGCCAGCGGCAAAGCATCGGCGCGGGGCTCGTGCGCACGGGGCTCGACGCGTTGCGGCGGCTCGGCGCGCGTGGCTGCGTCGTGCTCGGCGAGCCGGCGTATTACGCGCGTTTCGGGTTCGAACCGCACGGCGGCATCGTGTTTCCGGGCGTGCCGGCCGAGTATTTCCTTGCGCTGTCGTTCGACGAATCGGCACCGGTGCCGTCAGGTAATGTGCGTTACCACGACGTGTTCTATCCCGCCGCGTAGCGAACGCGGTGTGCGGTCACACCTGGCATGGCAAAGCCGCTCTTCGGAGCGGTTTTTTATTGCACGTCGGCCGCGCGTCGCCGCATCGCGAGACACATGTTCGCGCGCGCCAAAAGAAAAAGCCGCTCCGAAGAGCGGCTTTGCGATGCGCGTATGACGCGCGCCGGCGTTACTGAATCTTCGCCTGCTGGCGCAGACCTTCCTCGAACGCCTGCAGCTTCTGCTGCACGAGCTGCTGCGCGATCTGCGCCTTCACCTGGTCGAACGGCGGCGGGGCGATGTCGCGGATGTCGTCGACGCGGATGATGTGCCAGCCGAACTGCGTCTTCACCGGCGCGTCGGTCATCTGGCCTTTCTGCAGCTTCTGCGCGGCCGCCGCGAATTCCGGTACGTACGCCTTCGGGTCGGACCAGTCGAGATCGCCGCCGTTCTTGCCCGAGCCCGGATCCTTCGAGTATTGCTTCGCGAGATCCTCGAATTTCGCGCCGCCCTTGATCTTCGCGATCAGGTCCTTCGCCTGCTGTTCGCTCTCGACGAGGATGTGGTGCAGGTGATACTCGCGGTTGCCGCCCACGCCCTTGACGAGTTCGTCGTAGCGCGCCTTCACTTCGGCGTCGGTCGGCTGGTTCTTCTTCAGGAAGCTCTCGATCATCGAGCGCAGCACGACGGTCTGCTGCGCGACGGCGACTTGCGCCTTCACGTCCGGACGATTCGGGATGCCTTCGCGGATCGCTTCCTGCATCAGGATTTCGCGGTTCACGAGTTCCTGGCGCACGGCCTGCTGCAGTTGCGGGCCGTCGGTCTGGCCTTGCTGGACGAGCTGCGCGACCATCGCGTCGGCGCGCGATTTCGGAATCGGCGTGCCGTTGACGACGGCGATGTTCTGGGCGAATGCCGGCGCCGCTGCAAACGCAGCCGCCGCGACCCACAGGCGGGGGGATTTCAGGATCATCGGGAATTCCTAATGAGACTAGATTGAAGATTCGTTGAATTCTTCGGGCGTGTAAGCCACGATCGCGAGCGCGTGAATGCCGCGCTGCATCGCATCAGCGAGCGCATCATACACCAGCCGGTGCCGAGCGACGCGCGGCTTGCCCGCGAACGCGGACGATACGATCGTGACCGTGAAATGGCCGCCGGCGGCCGCGCCCGCGTGGCCTGCGTGCTGCGCGCTGTCGTCGCGCACGGTGAGCGACAGCGGCGCGAGCGACGCGGTGAGGCGCGCTTCGATCAGCGCGATGCGTTCGTCGGCGGAGGCGTGGAGAAAGGCGTCGCTCATGTCATTCGTCCTTCAGGTACTTCGTGAGCCACAGGCTCTGCAGGATGATGAATACGACCATCGCGCCCGTCGTACCGAACAGCTTGAAGTTCACCCATTGCGATTCGGTGAAGTTGTGCACCACGTACAGGTTCGCGACGCCGAGCACCGCGAAGAACAGCGCCCACGCGACGTTCAGCTTGTCCCACACGGGGGACGGCAGCGTGAGCTGCTTGCCCATCATCTTCTCGATCAGGTTCTTGCTGAACGCATAACGCGCGGCGAGCAGCCCGATCGCAAACAGCCAGTACAGCACGGTCGGTTTCCATTGAATGAATTTCTCGTCATGCAGGACGAGGGTGGCGCCACCGAACACGACGATCACGCCCAGGCTGACCCACAGCATCGTGTCGACCTTCCGGTGCCGGAAGGCGACCCACGCGACCTGGGCCAGCGTCGCGACGATCGCGACGGCGGTGGCGGTAAAGATGCCCCAGACCTTGAAGGCGACAAAAAACAGGATGATCGGAAACAGATCGAACAGGAATTTCATGGCGCTCGCAGCTGCGTGACGGGCCGCTCGTGCGGCCCGTCACCGTTGTAGGGACCCGCCAGGCATCGCCGTCGCGGATCGGGGCGGTCCGGCTCGAGGCTGGCCGCCCGGCAGATCCGCCCGGCGCCGCTCATTCGTTTTCGGGTCGGGACTCGAAGTTTAACGCAGCCGAATTGATGCAGTACCGCAAACCGGTCTTGTCGCGCGGGCCGTCCTCGAAGACGTGGCCCAGATGCGCGCCGCAGTGGTTGCAGCGCACCTCGACGCGCACCATCCCGTGCGAGTAGTCGACCTTCTCGTCGATCACCTCGCCGTTGAGCGGCTTGAAGTAGCTGGGCCAGCCGCAGCCCGAGTGGAACTTGGCGCCGGATTCGAACAGCGGCGTGCTGCAGACGACGCACTTGTAGATGCCGGCATCCTCGGTGTCGGTGTATTCGCCGGTGAACGCGCGCTCGGTCGCCGCGTGCTGCGTGACCTCGTACTGCATCGGCGTGAGCCGGCGGCGCAGCTCGGCGTCGTCCTTCTGGTACGGGTAGGTTTTGTCGTCGGAATCGTGGGACATGAGGTTCTCCTGATCGGTCGGTCGAGATGCGCGGGTTGCGGGCTTACGACGAGCAGCTCACTTCGAGCGAGCCCGCCCAGTCGGGCGGCAACGCCGCGTATGCTTCGTGCTCCGGTTGTTCGTCGAACGGGCGGCGCAGGATCCGCGCGAGCCGCTCGACTTCCGAAAAATCCTTTTCCTTCGCGCGCCGGATCGCGACTTCGGCCAGATGGTTGCGAAGCACGTATTTGGGGTTCGCGCGGTTCATTGCAACCGCGCGTGCCGCGTCGTCGCGCGTTTCCTCGGACAGCCGCGCGCGGTAGAGGTTCGCCCATGCGTCGAATGCTTCGCGGTCGATGAAGAGGTCGCGCACGGGCGCGTCGCGGCTCGCGTCGTGCTTCGAGAGCTGCGCGAGCCGGCGGAACGTCAGCGTGAAATCCGCGTGGCTCGCGTGCATCGTCTCGAGCAGCTTGTTCGCGAGTTCGGCGTCGTTCTCGCGCTCGAGCTCGAGGCCGAGCTTCGCGCGCATCGCGCGTTCGAGCGCGGGACCGAAGCGTTCGGGGAATGTCGCGAGTACGGCCTGTGCATCGTTCACCGCGCGCTCGGCGCGCGCATCGTCGTCGGCGATGCCGTGCTGCAGCCCAATCAGCGGCAGTAGCGCCTGCGCGAGGCAATAGCAGTTCCAGTGCGCGATGCGCGGCTGCATCCGGTACGCATAGCGGCCGCCGGTGTCCGAGTGGTTGCAGATGTGGTTCGCGTCGAATGCGTCGACGAAGCCGAACGGACCGTAGTCGATCGTCACGCCCAGGATCGACATGTTGTCGGTGTTCATCACGCCGTGGCAGAAGCCGACGGCCTGCCATTGCGCGACGAGCTCGGCCGTGCGCAGCGTCGCGGCTTCGAGCAGCGCGAGGTACGGATCGTCCGCGTCGCGGCAGGCCGGATAGAAGCGGTCGATCACGTGATCGGCAAGCTGGCGCAGCAGGTCGGGGCGATCGTTCGAGAAGAAGTGCTCGAAGTGGCCGAAGCGCACGAAGCTTTCCGACACGCGCGTGACGACGGCCGCCGTCTCGATCTCCTCGCGCACCACCGGCTGGTCGGAGCCGATCACCGTCAGCGCGCGCGTGGTCGGGATGCCGAGGTGATGCATCGCTTCCGAGCACAGGAATTCGCGGATCGACGAGCGCAGCACCGCGCGGCCGTCGCCCATCCGCGAATACGGCGTGCGGCCGCCGCCCTTGAGCTGCAGTTCGTAGCGCCGGCCGTCGGCGCCGGGCAGTTCGCCGATCGTCAGCGCGCGCCCGTCGCCGAGCTGGCCGGCCCACACGCCGAACTGATGGCCGGAATAGACCGACGCGTACGGCATCGCGTGCGCGGGCCAGTCGCGCGTCGGGTTGCCGGCGAACAGCTCGGCGAAGCCGGGCCGCGCGGCGATCGACGGCGGCAGGTCGAGCAGTCGCGCGACTTCGTCGGAAAAGCCGACGACGTACGGCGCGGCGAGCGGCGCGGCCGGCAGCCGCATATGAAACGCGTCGCCGAGCGTCACGAACGCGCGTTCGGCGGGCGCGCCGAGCGTCGCGGCGAGGTCGGGCAGGGTGTCAGCCGCATCGGCTGCGCTTCGGGAAAACGACATGTTGAGCGCCTCTGGGTAAGCCGATATTGTAAGGCGGCGCCGCGCCGCCCGCATGGCGGCCCGCGCACCGTGCGCCGCGCCTGTCCGGGCCGCCGACGGGCGCGCCGCGGGAGCCGGTCACCGATTCGCATCCTTCACGGAGAACAAGACGATGGGTAAGCCGTTGCTGGGCCAGATGATGGATGTGCCGTTGCTCGTGTCGTCGCTGATTTCGCATGCCGCGCGGCACGCCGGCGACACGGAGATCGTGTCGAAGCGCGTGGAAGGCGACCTGCATCGCTACACGTACCGCGATTGCGAGCGCCGCGCGAAGCAACTGGCGCAGGCGCTTGCGCGGCTCGGCGTCGAAACCGGCGACCGCGTCGGCACGCTGGCGTGGAACGGCTACCGGCATCTGGAAGCGTATTACGGGATCGGCGGGATGGGTGCCGTCTGCCACACGATCAACCCGCGCCTGTTCCCCGAACAGATCGCGTACATCGTCAATCATGCGGAAGACCGCTACGTCTTCTTCGACATCAATTTCGCGCCGCTCGTCGATGCGATCGCTCCGCAATGCCCGCACGTGAAGGGCTGGATCGCGATGACGGACGCCGCGCACCTGCCGTCCGGCGCCACGCCGTTCCTCTGCTACGAAACGCTCGTCGACGCCGAGGACGGCCGCTACGACTGGCCGCGCCTCGACGAGCAGCAGGCGTCGGGGCTCTGCTACACGTCGGGGACGACCGGCAACCCGAAGGGCGTGCTGTATTCGCATCGCTCGACCGTGCTGCATGCGTACGGCGCCGCGCTGCCCGACGCGATGAACCTGTCCGCGATGGACGCCGTGCTGCCCGTCGTGCCGATGTTCCACGTCAACGCATGGGGGCTGCCGTACGCGGTGCCGCTCACAGGCGGCAAGCTGGTGCTGCCCGGCAAGGATCTCGACGGGAAATCGCTGTACGAGCTGATGGAGGCCGAGCGCGTGACGTTCTCCGCGGGCGTGCCGACCGTGTGGCTCGGCCTGCTGAACTACATGCGCGAAGCCGGCGTGCGTTTCTCGACGCTGAACCGCACGGTGATCGGCGGCTCCGCGTGCCCGCCCGCGATGCTGCGCACGTTCGAGGACGAATACGGCGTGCGCGTGATCCATGCGTGGGGGATGACCGAACTGTCGCCGCTCGGCACGCTCGCGAAGCTCAACTGGGCGCAGTCGCGGCGGCCGCTCGACGCGCAGCGCCGGCTGCTGGAGAAGCAGGGGCGCGTGATCTGCGGCGTCGACATGCGCATCGTCGGCGAGGACGGCCGCGAGCTGCCGTGGGACGGCGTCGCGTTCGGCGAACTGCAGGTGCGCGGGCCGTGGGTGATCGACCACTACTTTCGCGGCAATGAATCGCCGCTGGCGGACGGCTGGTTCCCGACCGGCGACGTCGCGACGATCGACCCCGACGGCTTCCTGCAGATCACCGACCGCAGCAAGGACGTGATCAAGTCGGGCGGCGAGTGGATCAGCTCGATCGACATCGAGAACGTCGCGATCGCGCATCCGGGCGTGGCCGAGGCCGCCTGCATCGCATGCGCGCACCCGAAATGGACCGAGCGGCCGTTGCTCGTCGTGGTGCCGCGTGAAGGCGCGAACCTGAGCCGCGACGCGCTGCTCGCGTTCTACGAGGGCAAGGTCGCGAAGTGGTGGATTCCCGACGACGTCGTGTTCGTCGAGTCGCTGCCGCACACCGCGACCGGCAAGCTGCAGAAGCTGAAGTTGCGCGAGACGTTCCGCGATTACGTGTTGCCGACGGCGGTGGGCGCGCCGTAAGCCCTCGCGCCCGGGCAGCCGCCGGCACGCGGGGCCGGTCGCCCGATGCCGGTCGCCCGACGCCGGTCGCCCGACGCCGGTCGCCCGATGCCGGTCGCCCGATGCCGGTCGCCCCGCTCCGTCCCCGAATCGGGAACGCAATTCAAATTGAACGATCGTGCTTTTTCGTTGTATGCTGCCTGCGTTCATCCGGACATGCGGCCGTTCGACCGCGCACAATGAAGCGCAGCCAATCCGGCGCGCGATGCATGGAGGCAGGCAGATGGCAGTGGATTACTCGACTCGCGACGGCGTGGCCGTCATCACGCTCAACAATCCGCCCGTCAACGGGCTTGGCTTGTCGACCCGCCAGGGCGTCATGGACGCGCTCGATCGCGCCGCGCAGGATCCGTCGGTCACGGCCATCGTGCTGACCGGCGCGGGCCGCGCGTTCTCGGGCGGCGCCGACATCACCGAATTCAATACGCCGAAGGCGCTGCAGGAGCCGACGCTGCACACCGTGATCCGCGCGGTGGAGGCGAGCGCGAAGCCGGTCGTCGCGGCGCTGCACAGCGTCGTGATGGGCGGCGGCCTCGAGCTCGCGCTCGGCGCGCATTACCGGGTCGCCGCGCCCGGCGCGCAGGTCGCGTTGCCCGAGGTGAAGCTCGGCCTGCTGCCGGGCGCGGGCGGCACGCAGCGCCTGCCGCGCGCGGTCGGGCTTGAAACCGCGCTGAACATGATCGTGTCGGGCGCGCCGGTGCCGTCGGAGCAACTCGCGAAGAGCGGGCTGTTCGACGAAATGGCCGACGGCGACCTGCTCGACGCGGCCGTTGCGTTCGCGCGCAAGGTTGGCGCGCAGAAGGGGCCGCATCCGCGCGTGCGCGATCGCAAGATCGTCCACGAGAACGCGGCGGGCTTCATCCAGTTCGCGCGCAATTCCGCGCGGGCCGCCGCGCCGAATTTCCCCGCGCCGCACAAGTGCATCGACGCGATCGAGGCCGGCGTGCTGAACGGCTTCGACAAGGGCAGCATCGCCGAGCGCGAGGGATTCGTCGCGCTGATGATGACGCCGGAAAGCCGCGCGCTGCGCCATGCATTCTTCGGCGAGCGCGCGGCAAGCAAGATTCCCGACGTGCCGGCCGATACGCCGTTGCGCGAGATCCGCCGGGTCGGCGTGATCGGCGCGGGCACGATGGGCGGCGGGATCGCGATGAACTTCGTCAACGCCGGGCTGCCGGTCACGCTGCTCGAGACGAAGCAGGACGCGCTCGAGCGCGGCCTCGCGACGATCCGCAAGAACTACGACGCGCAGGTGAGGAAGGGCAAGCTCTCGCAGGAGAAGCTCGACGCGCGCATGGCGCTGATCGCGCCGACACTGTCCTACGACGACCTGAAGGACGCCGACCTGATCGTCGAAGCGGTGTTCGAGGAACTCGGCGTGAAGGAGCAGGTGTTCAGGAAGCTCGACGAAGTCGCGAAGCCGGGCGCGATCCTTGCGTCCAACACGTCGACGCTCGACGTCGACAAGATCGCGGCGTTCACGAAGCGTCCGCAGGATGTCGTCGGCATGCACTTCTTCAGCCCGGCGAACGTGATGAAGCTGCTCGAGGTCGTGCGCGGCGCGCGGACCGCGAAGGACGTGCTCGCGACCGTGATGGCGGTGGCGAAGAAGATCCGCAAGACGGCGGTCGTGTCGGGCGTGTGCGACGGCTTCATCGGCAACCGGATGATCGAGCAGTACATCCGCCAGGCGCTGTTCATGCTCGAGGAAGGCGCGCTGCCCGCGCAGGTCGATCGCGCGATCGAGAAGTTCGGCTTCGCAATGGGGCCGTTCCGGATGAGCGACCTCGCCGGCAACGACATCGGCTGGGCGATCCGCAAGCGGCGCTACGTCGAGCAGCCTGGCCTGCACTATTCGAAGATCGCCGACCGCCTGTGCGAGCAGGGCCGCTTCGGCCAGAAGACGGGCGCCGGCTGGTACGACTACGTGCCGGGCGATCGCAAGGCCAAGCCGTCGGCGCTCGTCGACGAGATGGTTGTCGCGTACTCGAAGGAGCGCGGCGTCGAGCGGCGCAAGATCGGCGACGACGAGATCGTCGAGCGGCTCGTGTTCGCGCTCGTCAACGAAGGCGCGAAGATCCTCGAGGAGAAGATCGCGTCGAAGGCGTCCGACATCGACATGGTCTATCTGACCGGCTATGGCTTCCCGCTGTGGCGCGGCGGCCCGATGCTGTACGCGGATACGGTCGGCCTCTACAACGTCGAGCGTGCGATTCGCCGCTATGCGGCGGCGCCGAACGGCGACGCGTGGCAGCTCGCGCCGTCGATCGCGGAACTGGCCAAGGCCGGCCGCGGGTTCAACGGCTGACGATCTCGCACGACGGCGCGCCCGATTCACCCAGGAGAATTGAAATGAAACGCACCGACGACGTCCTGCTCGTGATCGACGTGCAATACGACTTCATGCCGGGCGGCGCGCTCGCGGTGCCCGACGGCGATGCGGTCGTGCCGGTGATCAACGCGCTCGCGCAACGCTTCGACCAGGTCGTGCTCACGCAGGACTGGCACCCGCGCGAGCACGTGTCGTTCGCGGCGAACCATCCGGGCCGCGAGCCGTTTTCCACGCTTTCGCTGCCGTACGGCGAGCAGGTGCTGTGGCCCGTGCACTGCGTGCGGGACACCGACGGCGCGGCGCTGCATCGCGACCTAGACATCCCGCACGCGCGGCTCGTGATCCGCAAGGGCGGCGACGCGCAGGTCGACAGCTATTCCGCGTTCGTCGAGGCCGACCGCACGACGCGCACGGGGCTCGCGGGCTACCTGCGCGAACTCGGCGCGAAGCGCGTGTGGTGCTGCGGGCTCGCGACCGACTATTGCGTCGCATGGTCGGCGCTCGATGCGCGCGCGGCCGGTTTCGAAGCCGCGGTGATCAACGATGCGTGCCGTGCGATCGACCTGAACGGGTCGCTCGCGCACGCATGGCAGCAGATGCAGGCAGCGGGCGTCGCGCATGTGACGTCCGCCGGCGCGCGCCCGGCGGCGTAGCGCATTTCCCATCCGATTCAGGACATGAAGCAGGACCGAAGGAGACTCGCATGACCGAAGCCGTAATCGTATCGACCGCACGCACGCCGCTCGCGAAGTCCTGGCGCGGCGCATTCAACATGACGCACGGCGCGACGCTCGGCGGCCACGTGGTCGCGGCCGCGCTCGAACGCGCGAAGCTCGATCCGGCGCGCGTCGAGGACGTGATCATGGGCTGCGCGAATCCCGAAGGCGCGACGGGCGCGAACATCGCGCGGCAGATCGCGCTGCGCGCGGGATTGCCGGTGAGCGTGCCGGGGATGACGGTGAACCGTTTCTGTTCGTCGGGGCTGCAGACCATCGCGCTGGCCGCGCAGCGGATCGTCGCGGGCGAAGGCGAGATCTATGTGGCCGGCGGCGTCGAATCGATCTCGTGCGTGCAGAACGAGATGAACCGGCACATGATCCAGGAAGGCTGGCTCGTCCAGCACAAGCCCGAGATCTACTGGAACATGCTGCAGACCGCGGAGAACGTCGCGAAGCGCTACGGCATCTCGAAGGAGCGGCAGGACGCATACGGCGTGCAGTCGCAACTGCGTGCCGCGGCCGCGCAGGAAGCCGGGCGCTTTCGCGACGAGATCGTGCCGATCACCGTGCTCGCGGGCATCGCCGACAAGGCGACGGGCCGCCTGTACACGCAGGAAGTGACGGTCTCGGCCGACGAAGGCATTCGCCCCGACACGACGCTCGAAGGCGTGTCGAAGATCCGGTCGGCCGTGCCGGGCGGCGTGATCACCGCGGGCAATGCGAGCCAGTTCTCGGACGGCGCGTCGGCATGCGTGGTGATGAGCGCCGCCGCCGCGCAACGCGAAGGGCTGCAGCCGCTGGGCGCGTTCCGCGGCTTCGCGGTGGCCGGCTGCGAACCGGACGAAATGGGCATCGGCCCGGTGTTCGCGGTGCCCAAGCTGCTGAAGCAGGCCGGGCTGACAGTCGACGACATCGGCCTGTGGGAGCTGAACGAGGCGTTCGCGGTGCAGGTGCTGTACTGCCGCGACACGCTCGGGATTCCTGAGGAGCGCCTGAACGTGAACGGCGGCGCGATCGCGGTCGGCCATCCGTATGGCGTGTCGGGCGCGCGCCTGACCGGCCATGCGCTGATCGAGGGCAAGCGGCGCGGCGTGAAGTACGTGGTCGTCACGATGTGCATCGGCGGCGGGCAGGGCGCGGCCGGCCTGTTCGAAATCCTCTGATCTTTGACCGGCCGCGGTGGCGCTTCGGCGTCACCGCACGCCGCCGCGATGAATCGGCGCGACCGATGCGCGATTCGCAACGACGGGGAAGCAAAAGGCATGCACCCGGCAATGCCGTTTCCCCTGACTTGTCAAACGAATTACCCCACCTATACTTGCTCTGACATTTGCCTTTCGGCACGATGGGTCAGATCATGCGTTGCGCGATCCGTGCCGCGAAGACTCCAATCAACGCAGCAGACCGACCGGGGACCGAATGAGTACGACCTATGCAGCCGGGGAACCGCCGCGCGTCGTCAGTGCGGCCGCAAGGCTCTACGCGAAATGCCTGCTGGTCGGATTCGCGTTGCTGCCTGCGTATCTGATTGCCTATCTGTGGTTCTTCAGCGACCGGAGCGTCGTGTTCGAGAACCACGCTTTCCATGAAATCGCGATCGCGGCGGCGACGATCGAAGGCGCGTTCGTCACCTATGTGACGTGGGTGTGCTACCGGTCGTCCGGCGAGCCGCTGCTGCGCTGGCTGACGCTCGGCTTTCTCGGTTTCGCGATGATCTATGCGCTGCACGGCGCGTTCACCGGGATGGCGCATCACAATATCTGGCTGTTCCTGCTGTACGGGCCCGCGTCGCGGTTGGCGATGTCCGTGCTGCTGCTCACGGGCCTGCTGTCGTATTCGCGTCCGCCCGACCGGGTCGACAAGCGCACGAGCGCACGGACGTGGCTGCCTTGGATCGTGCTCTTCCTGATCGTCGACGTGGTGGTCGCGTACATCGCGTATTCGCCGGTTGCCGGTGCACTCGGCACGCGGCTGTCGATGGAAGGCGGCGCGCTGGTGTTCTCGCTGCTGAACGTGTGCCTGCTGCTCGCGCGGCGGATCCGCTCGCCGCTGATGGTGATCTACGGCGTGTCGATCATGGCGTTCGCGCTGTCGTCGCTCGCGTTCATCCTAGGCAAGCCGTGGAATCACATGTGGTGGCTCGCGCATGCGATCTTCGCGGGCGGGTTCTTCCTGCTCAGTTACGGCGTCGTGCAGGCGCTGCAGACGACGCGCTCGTTCTCGGCGATCTACAGCCAGGAAGACCTGATGAGCCGCTTGTCCGAATCGATGGCGCGCACCGAAAGCGCGCTGCAGGAGTTGCGGCGCACGAACCAGAAGCTCGAGTACATGGCCGCGACCGACCCGATGACGGGCGCGTCGAACCGCCGCCAGTTCATCGCGCAGGTCGAGCGCGAGATCGTGCGGGCCGAGCGCGACGGCACGCCGTTCTGCCTGCTCGCGCTCGATCTCGACAATTTCAAGAACATCAACGATGCCTACGGGCACCAGATCGGCGACGAGGTGCTGCGCGGCGTCGTGCGCCAGTGCCTCGAGGCGATCCGGCCGGCAGGTGCGCTCGCGCGGGTCGGCGGCGAGGAGTTCATGGCGCTCCTGCCCGAGATGCCGCTCGAGGGCGCGCGGATGACGGCCGAGCGCGTGCGTTCGTCGATCGCGAGTGCGCCGTTCGGACTGGACTTCAAGCGCGTGCAGGTGACGGTCAGCGTCGGCGTCGCGCAATACGGCGTCGACGGCGGCACGGTCGATGCGCTGCTGCGGGTGGTCGACGAGCGGCTGTACCAGGCGAAGCGGGAAGGGCGCAACCGCGTGGTGACGCGCTAGTCCGCATGCCGGCGCCGGTGCCGGCCTGCACGCGCGTGGCGACGCGCTAGCGCGACGCCACGGCCGTCGCCTGCTTCGATCGTTCGTCCTGCATCGGCTGCGACGCCTGCCACCAGTACTTGCCCGCGCGCTGCTGCGGATCGCGGATCGCGAGATACGTCGTACTCCAGAGTTGCGCCGCGTTGGCTTCGGTCGCATCGGCGCTGCGCGTGCCGAATGCGTCGGTCTGGTACTTGCCGTTCACGTAGGACCACGTCCACATTTCCGACGTGCGCATGTCGCGTCCGTTCGAGATTACCTGCCAGATCGTCTGCCGCGCCTGCGCGAGCAGCGTGCGTGTCGTGGCCGACAGGTCCTGGCGCGCCAGCTGGCGATCCAGCCCGGCCACCCACATCGCCTGCTGCCACGACCAGACAACCGTGCCGTGATACGCGGAGCTCGTGAACTTCGGCCACAGTGACGGGCTCGCATACGCGGGGTTCGCGATCAGCATCCCGGCATCGGTCACGAGCCCGGTCGGGAACGGCCGCGTGACGTCGCCGACGATCCGCTGGAGCTGATCGTCCGGCGGCGTGCCGAACAGCAGCGCGAAGCCGCCGTCCGAATGCATCACCGGAATCGGGTTGCCCTGCTGGTCGAGCGACAGCGCGTAGAAGGCCAGCGGTGCATTGGGCGCGGCGCCGGCCGGCACGCCGGCGGATGGCGCATAGGCCGACACGTCGGTCGCCGCCTGCGCGGCCGGCACGCTGACCTGGAACAGCGGCGGCGCCTGCGTTTCCCACGTGGCCGCTTCGTTCGCCGTGTTGGCGAGCGTCGCGCGTTGCTGGGCATCGAGATACGGATCGAGCAGGCCGCGGGCGAGGAACGCGTTCGCCGCGCGTAGCGCGGCCGGCACGAGCACCGCGTTCACGTCGTACGGGTAGACGCCGCCGCCGAGGCCGTCGGTGCTGTCGCGCCAGTTGCCGACGATTTCGCCGGGCCGCAGGTGGATCAGGTTTGCCACCGACGGTTGCTGTGCGAACGGCTGCGCGGTCGTCGCGACGTGCAGCAAGTTGACGACGAGGCGGCTGCCGTTGGTCTGCCCGTCGCTGCCGCGCTGCGCCAGGTACGCGGCCGCGCGGGCCTGGCCGCGCGTATCGTCGATCAGCCACGCGGCGGCGATCGGTGCGAGCAGGTAGTCGCTGTCGATCATCTTGTAGTCGTAGGTCGGTGTCGCATCGTTCGGCCGCCCGTTCTTCTGGTTGTCGACCAGCGCGAATTCGCCGATGCCTTCCTCGTGAGCGACCTTGCCGTCGGGCGACAGGCGGCTCAGCACCGACGACAGCCCGGCCTCGATCGCCGCCGGTTCGAGCACGGGCATCAGCATGCGGACCGAGATCAGCGTGTCGCGGCCGAAGTACGTGTCGTATTGCCACGAACCGGCCAGCAGCTTGTCGTTGAAGCTCAGGAATTCGAGCACGTTCTGGCTGACCGGGTCGGGGTTCACGGACGGCGCGAACAGGTTGGCGTGCGTGATCGGCGACAGCGGCGTCTCGCCCGACAGCGCATCGATGTGCAGCTTCAGCGTGTGCGAGCCCGCCGGCGCGTTCAGCACGAGCTTGCCGCCCGCTGCCGGCGCGATGCTGCCGCCGTCGCGCAGCGTGATGCGCAGCGCATAGCCGGGCGCGCCGTCGAGCCGGTCGCGTTGCCATTGCGCGGTGTTGCCCTGGACCGTCGGCGCGGTGAGGATCTGCGGCGGAATCGTCGCGCCGCCGTTGAAGTCGCGCAGGAAGCGCACGTTGCTGAGCACGCCCTGGCGGATCGTCAGCGTAGCGGTGTCGACCGACACGTCGGCGCCGATGCCGTACAGCGGACGGCCGTGCGCGTCCGGGGCCGACAGTGCGGCCGGCGGCGTGTCGAGGCTCCAGTTCACCGGCTGCGCGGTGTCGTCGAACCACAGTCCGGTGCCGCTGTTGCCGGCGGGGAAGACCACGAGCAGACGCGGCTTCGTGGACGAGCGCGCCAGCAGGTGCGCGGCGACCTTGTCCTGCCGGTAGAACGCGTTGATCTGGCCGCCGGTGTCCATGCGGAACGACAACGCGGCGGTGTTCGACGGCGGGCTGTTCGATTTGACGTCGTCGTCGTTGCAGGCCGACAGCAGGCCGGCGCAGACGAGCCCGAGACACAGCGACTTCGCAAGGCGATGCATGTTGATGTCCCTCCTGATGACTCGCGATTTTTTATCTGGATGTTCCAATCGGCGGATCTTGGGTCCGTCTGATCCTGTCTTGCATTCACTCCGGCGAATGGCGGGAATTAATCGGGGTGTTGCGCTTCTTCTAAAGGGAAACAGGTTGGCAAATAACCGGTTGGCCGATAAATGCCGAAAGCCGAAAACGGCAGAGGTGTGCGTCGATGCCCCGCTGGAAAGGCGATGAGACCGGCCTTCGCGCGGGTGAGCGGCGAATCCGGGGCGGCGCGGAAAATGATGCGTAAGCCGTCGTAGGCGATTCTAAATTTGCGGGAAAGTCGAAGTCAATAATGTTTTTGTTTTCGAATGTTGAATTGAAAAATGGGATGAAATTATTGCCAGTCGCTTCGGTAAAATGTGCGATTCAATGGATTCGAATTAACGTACTCCGGATATCCGGTGACAAAACGACCGGAAATACGATGCCGGGCCGGGCATTGATGCCCAACAGGAAATGAATCGCCGCATTGTGTCGGGCAGTGTCGAGACAGGCCGACATGCAAATCGCGGCACGCGCGAGGCCGAGCAAACCGCGTTCCTGCGCGTGTGCCGCACGACGAGGGATCGTCGATTGATCGCTAGACAGTCCAAGGTTCACAAGCGTCATGTTTCAACGTTCTTGATAGTCATCCGGCAATGATCAATCGCTTTTTTCAACCGTTAGCGGAGCCCGTGATGCCTGCAAACAATCTCAAAGTTCGTCCTTTGGTCGGCGGGATCAAAATTGTGACCCCCAGCAAGATCGGCACTTTAGGTCTGGTCGTGGAATATGACGGCGGTACGTGCTTTGCGACGGCGGGCCATGTGTTCGGAAAGAAGGATGTGAAGGTGGGTCAGCCCGATGACGCAAACCACGTGGGCGATCTGCTCATCAACTTCCTCGAGGAAAATCAGGATATCGCCCTCGTGACGGTGTTGTCGGGAGTCAAGGCAACGGCCAATGAGATATGGACGGACAGTGGTAAAAAACCGGTGGAGTTCGGCTCAAACGTTCGTCCCGTAAAGGGCCAGCGTTTGTGGTTGCAAGGTGCGCTCTCCGGTCTCGTGAATTGCTCGGTTGCCGAGGCGGATGCGGATATCACGGTGCCTGGCACCAACGATAAGGTCAAGAACGTCGTCCTGCTCAACCTGGACGGAGATGCGCAGACCCAACCGGGTGACAGTGGCGCGCCCGTGGTGGGAAACGTGGATAGCAAGGACGTTTGCTACGGCGTGTACGGCGGGAAGGTGGTGGTCAGCTCAAGAACGTATGGATGGTTCACGCCGTTCGAGAACCTGGTTTGGGATTAGTTCGGCGTGGTCGAATGTGACGCTGTCAAAGCCCTGGGTGCAAGCGCGCTCGGGGCTTTTGCATTGGGGCGCCGGAACGCGAACCGAGTCGACAGGCGCCGGAGCGTCGCAACGCACGTGCCGACCTCAAGATACCGTCCATTGCCATCGGCAAGTTTGGTAGGCTTGTCGCCTGCGCGAGCTTGTCGGATCCTGATGCCGGGCAGGAGGGTGACCGTGAGCGAACGGCGGAAGGGTGTAAAGTGCCCGGCTGCCAAGGACGACAGGCCAATCGCCGAACCAACACGAACAGGAGCAACCGAAGTGATCAGACATATCGTCATGTGGAAGTTGAAGGAATCGGCCGAAGGCGCGACGCGCGCGCAGAACGCGCTGAAGCTGAAGGAAAAGCTCGAAGGCTGCCGCGACCTCGTGCCGGGCACCCTGCAGATCGACGTCGGCGTGGCGACGCCGGGCCTCGATGCGACCGCCGACATCGTGCTCGTCTCCGATTTCGCCGACAAGGCCGCGCTCGACGCATACCAGGTGCATCCGGTTCACCAGGAAGTGAAGAAATTCGTCGTCGCGGTGGCCGAATCGCGCGAGTGCGTCGACTACATCGTCGACAACGCGTGATGAGCGACGCGGCAACCCCGACGGAAGGCCCGTCGATCGAAAGCCCGTTCGTCGATCTGCTCGGCGTGCAACTCGTGTCTGCGAAGGATGGCGCGAGCGAGATCGTGCTGCCGCTCGAGGAGCGGCACATGAACACGTGGAGCATCGCGCACGGCGGCGTGACGATGACGCTCGCCGATATCGCGCTCGCGATGGCGGCGCGCAGCCTGACCGACGACGGCGTCGGCGTCGTCACGGTCGAGATGAAGGTGAACTTCATGCAGCCGGGCCGCGGCGAGCTGCGCGCTTACGGGCGCGTGATGCACCGCTCGACGACGATGGCCTACTGCGAAGGCGAAGTGCGCGACAGCGACGGCAATTTCGTCGCGAAGGCGCTCGGCACGTTCAAGTACATGCGCCGGCTCGCGGTCGGCCGGGACATCAAGCGGCAACGCTCGCGCACGGCGCCGGACGCGCAACCCGGCCCGAGCGACGCGTAAGCATCCGCCACGCACGGCCCTGTCTCTTCGATGCGGCAGGGCCGTTTCGTTTTGGAGCACGGGATGGCGGTACATGGCACGGCGCGCCTGCCCGGCGCGCGCGTGGCATCATGTGACGCTTGTCCGTTCACGACGCCGCACCGGCGCCGTCCACACCGATGCCGCTGAATCCGAAGATCGCCCAGGTGCTCGACATGATCGAGCGCGCGAAACGCCCGTCGTATCACCATCAGACGCCGCAGCAGGCGCGCGCCGCGTACGAGAAGAGCGCGCCGATCCTCGACGTCGCGCCGGCGCCGATGCATGCGGTGGAGGAATGCATCGTGCCGACGCGCGACGGCCGCACGATCGGCGCGCGGCTGTATCTGCCGGTCGCGCCGAGCCTGGCCGAGCCGCTGCCCGCGCTCGTGTACTACCACGGCGGCGGCTTCACGGTCGGCAGCGTCGATACGCACGATGCGCTGTGCCGGATGTTCGCGCACGACGCGCAATGCGCGGTGCTGTCGGTCGGCTACCGGCTCGCGCCCGAACACAAGTTTCCGACCGCGGTGAACGACGCGGACGACGCATTGCAGTGGCTGCATCGCGAGGCCGCCACGTTCGGCATCGACGCCGCGCGGCTGGCGGTCGGCGGCGACAGCGCGGGCGGCACGCTCGCGACGGTCTGCGCGGTGCTCGCGCGCGACGCGGGCATTCGTCTTGCGCTGCAGCTGCTGATCTACCCGGGCGTGACGGGCCACCAGGACACCGAATCGCACGCGCGGCTCGCGAGCGGCTACCTGCTGACGCAGGACACGATCGAGTGGTTCTTCACGCAATACGTGCGCGATCGGGCCGATCGCGACGACTGGCGTTTCGCGCCGCTCGACGGTACGCGCGGCGCGCCGTCGTTCGCCGGTGTCGCGCCGGCGTGGATCGCGACGGCCGAGTACGATCCGCTGAGCGACGAGGGCGCCGCGTACGCGGACAAGTTGCGCGCGGCCGGCAACGCGGTCACGCTGGTCTGCTATCCGGGGATGATCCACGAATTCTTCAAGATGGGCGGTTACGTGCCCGAGGTGCGGGCCGCGCATGCCGATGCGGTCGCGGCGCTGAAGGCCGCATTCGACGAGGTTTGACGGCGAGCGCCTGACGGCGCGCACGCTGCGGGAGGATGGCGATGACGAACGGCGTGGGCAGGGTGGAAACGGGCGACTGGACGGTACTGGGCGGCGACGCTGCGCGGATCCGCGACGCGGTGTTCGTGCGCGAGCAGCAGATTCCGCCGGAATGGGAACTCGACGACGACGATCCGCTGTCGCTGCATGCGGTCGCGTACCGGACCGACGCGGCGACCGGGCTGCGCCGCGCGGTCGCGACGGGGCGGCTGCTGCCGTCCGGTACGATCGGCCGCGTCGCGGTGCTGGCCGACGTGCGCGGGCAGGGCGTCGGGTCGGCCGTGCTGAATGCGCTGCTGGACGCCGCGCGGCGCCGCGGCGAAGCCGTCGTGCGGCTGTACGCGCAGGATTCGGCGGTGTCGTTCTATCTGCGGCACGGCTTCGCGGCGGTGGGCGAACCGTTCGTCGAAGCCGGCGTGCCGCACGTCGAGATGGCGCGCGCGCCGTAGCACGCCACGCGTGCGTTCAGCGCGGGCGCGCCGCGTCGATATCGAACGTGAACGCGCGCTCGAACGCGCCCGGGCGCACGGTGCGGTGCGACCCGTCGTCGTCGCTGCGCTCCTTGACCTCGACCGTCAGCCGCACGCCTTCCTTCATCGTGACGCGCAGCGCGGTCGTGCCGCGCGTGCCGTATTCGGGCGTCTCGATGAACGCGGCCGACAGCGCGCGCTCGCGCTCGATCGGAATGCCCGTGTGCGGCAGTGCGTCGTCGTCCGCGACGTGCGGGTCGCGCATCAGCGCGATCAGTTCGTCGAGCGACGGGGTCGGATTGTCGGTGAGCAGCGTGCCGAGCTCCGCGCGCTTGCGCACCACTTTGGGCCAGGGCGTATCGAGCCGTGCATTCGACAGCGCATGCACGCCCGGCGCGATCGCGACGGGCGCGGCGACCCGGCTTTCGCCCTCGGGCGCGCGGTTGCAGAACCATGCGAGTTCGCGCCGGCGCCAGTCGCCGACGAGCAGGTTGAAGCCGTTGTAGACGGCCGCATGCTCGGCAAGCTGAGCGAGATAGTCGAGCGGCGCGACCGGCGTGCCGCCGAGAAAATCGGATACCAGCTTGCCGCGGGTCGGCGCGCCCGCGCGGATGTCGAACGGCGCGCGGTAGTTGGTCAGCGCGGCGAAGCGGCCGTCGCGCGAGACGCCGAGCCACGTGCCGCCTGCCTCGAGGTCGCGGCCGGCCAGTACGCCCGGCACGTCTTCCCACCACGAGAGCGGCGCGCTGGTCCGGCGAAAGAACTCGTCGCGATTGGCCACGAGGGTAAAGACGGGACCGGCGGCGGCATCGGGCTGCCAGTCGAAGGCAATCAGACACATCGGGCGAATCTCTCGCAGGAAACGTCGCGCGCCGGCTGCGACTCGCGAGCCGGCGCGCGAACGGGTTGTCAGTGCATCAGGCTTCGGTCGGCCACGCGTACGGCAGCGCGTCGAACGCGAGCGCCGGGCCGTCGGCCGAACCGAGGTGCACCGAGCCGCTGTCGAGCGCGGCGAGCTTGATCTCGACGAGCGCGTCGACGCCGCCCGCCGGCGCGGCCGCCGCGTTGACGATCATCCCGCACGGCTGGCCCGGATCGTCGCTGTGGAACAGCTCGACGCCGGCATGCACGGTATCGGTCTCGCCGGCGACGTGCGCGAGCGCGGTGCGGCGCTTGATCGTGCCGCGGTACTGGCTGCGCGCCACCACTTCCTGGCCCGGGTAGCACCCTTTCCTGAAGTTAACGGCACCGATCACGTCGAAGTTGACCATCTGCGGCACGAACTGTTCGACGGCCGGCTGCGTGATGCGCGGCTCGCCCGCGCGAACGTCGAGCCAGTCCCACACGGCGGGCGACACGACGGGCAGCGTGCCGGCGAGCGCGGCGACGCGCGCGTCGACTTCGGCGCGCGGGCCGATCCACACATAGCGCTTGCGGCCGGCCGCATCGGGCACGCGGATCAGCGCGCCGGCCGGGCCGTCGACCTTCACGTGCACGCCGTCGGGCAGCGCATCGAAGATGCCCGACAGCGCGTCGCGCACGTCGCCCGCGAAGCCGGCCACCGCGAGCGTGTCGCTCGCGTCCGTCAGCTTCGCCTTCGCGCGCAGCACGAACATCGACAGCCGCTTCTGCACGGCCGGCTGCACGTCCTTCGACACGAGCAGGCGCACGTCGTGGCCGGCGCGCCACGCGAGGAACGACGCGAGCAGCCGGCCCTTCGGCGAGCAGTACCCGGACAGCCGCGCGCTGCCGGCATCGAGATGCTCGACGTCGTTGGTGAGCTGGCTGTGCAGGAACGTCGCGGCGTCGTCGCCGGCCACGTCGATCACGCCGAACTGCGGCAGCGGCATGCAGGCGGCCGGCGCATCGAAATCGGCGGCCGACGGGCGGGGGAAAACGGGGAGCGAGGCGGATGCGGCCTGGGCAGCCGGTGAAGCGAACGGTGTGCTCATGGAATGAGGGAACAGTCAACCCTGACTTTGACGGAGGCGAGCAAGTATTATATGGGTCTTACCTGAGTCACGTTTCCATGTCCCTACTGAAGAAATGCGCCGCGACGATCGTGGCGCTGGCCGTCGTTGTGGCCGCTGCCGGCGCGGGCGGCGGGTATTACTGGGCGACCCGGCCGCTGTTGCTGGGCTCGGCATCGCTCGACGTCACGATCAAGCCGCGCAGCAGCGTGAAGAGCGTCGCGCTGCAGCTCCAGCGCGGCGGCGTGCCGGTCGAGCCGTTCGCGTTCGTCGCGATGACGCGCGTGCTCGGGCTGTCGAGCCGGCTCAAATCGGGCAACTACGAATTCAAGACCGGCATCACGCCGTACGACGTGCTGCAGAAGATCGCCCGCGGCGACGTGAACGAGTACGTCGCGACCGTCATCGAAGGCTGGACCTTCAAGCGGATGCGCGCGGAGCTCGACGCGAACCCCGATCTCACGCACACGACGGCCGGCATGAGCGACGCCGAGCTGCTGCGCGCGATCGGCGCGCCGGAGAGCGCGGTGCAGCGCGGCAGCGGCGAGGGGCTGTTCTTCCCCGACACCTATCTGTTCGACAAGGGCACGAGCGACCTGAACATCTACCGGCGCGCATACCGCCTGATGCAGGCCCGCGTCGACGAGGCCTGGGCCGCGCGCACGCCGGGGCTGCCGTACAAGTCGCCTTACGAAATGCTGACGATCGCGTCGATCGTCGAGAAGGAAACCGGCCATGCGGCCGATCGCGCGTTCGTCGCGGCCGTGTTCGCGAACCGGCTGCGCATCGGCATGCCGCTGCAGACCGATCCGTCGGTGATCTACGGGCTCGGCGACGCGTACGACGGCCGTCTGCGCAAGCGCGACCTGCAGGCCGACACTCCCTACAATACCTACACCCGACGCGGGCTGCCGCCCACGCCGATCGCGTTGCCGGGTGTCGCCGCGCTGCAGGCGGCGATCAATCCGGCCCCGACGAGCGCGCTCTATTTCGTCGCGAAGGGCGACGGCACGAGCGTGTTCTCGGACACGCTCGGCGACCACAACAAGGCCGTGGACAAGTACATACGAGGTCAATAATGGCGAGCGGTAAATTCATCACGTTCGAAGGCATCGACGGGGCGGGGAAGACCACCCACCTGCAATGGTTCTGCGAACGCCTCCAGGGCCGGCTGGCCGCGGCCGGCCGGCAGGTGGTCGTCACCCGCGAGCCGGGCGGCACGCAGCTCGGCGAGAAACTGCGCGAGATCCTGCTGAACCAGCCGATGGATCTCGAGACGGAAGCGCTGCTGATGTTCGCCGCGCGTCGCGAGCACCTCGCGCTCGTGATCGAGCCGGCGCTCGCGCGCGGCGACTGGGTCGTGTCCGATCGCTTCACCGACGCGACGTTCGCGTACCAGGGCGGCGGGCGCGGGTTGCCGCGCGACAAGCTCGAGACGCTCGAGCGCTGGGTGCAGGGCGGTTTCCAGCCCGATCTCACGGTGCTGTTCGACGTTGCGCCGCAGGTGGCGAGCGAGCGTCGCGGCGCCGCGCGCATGCCCGACAAGTTCGAAAGCGAATCCGATGCGTTCTTCTCGCGTACGCGCGCCGAATATCTGCGGCGGGCGGAGGAGGCGCCGCACCGCTTCGCGATCGTCGACGCGACGCGATCGATTCCCGAGATCCGCCAGCAGCTCGAACGCGTGCTCGCCGCGCTGTAACCCGCAAGGAACGCACCCCATGATCTATCCGTGGCAAACCGACGACTGGAACCGCCTGCAGCAACTGCGCGCGCAATGGCCGCATGCGCTGCTGCTGCACGGTCAGGCCGGGATCGGCAAGCTGCAGTTCGCGCAGCATCTCGCGCAGGGCTTCCTGTGCGAATCGCCGCAGCCGAACGGCGAGCCGTGCGGCGCCTGCGCGGCCTGCAACTGGTTCTCGCAGGGCAACCATCCGGACTACCGGATCGTGCTGCCCGAGGCGCTGGCGGGCGAGGCGCCGGGCGCGGCCGACGACGCGAAGCCGGCCGACGCGGACGAAGGCGGCAAGAAGACGCGGGCGCCGAGCAAGGAAATCAAGATCGAGCAGGTGCGGGCGCTGCTCGACTTCTGCGGGGTCGGCTCGCACCGCGGCGGCGCGCGCGTCGTCGTGCTGTATCCGGCCGAGGCGCTCAATGTCGCCGCGTCGAACGCGCTGCTGAAAACACTGGAGGAGCCGCCGCCCGGCGTCGTGTTCCTGCTCGTGTCGGCGCGCATCGACCGCCTGTTGCCGACGATCATCAGCCGCTGCCGCCAGTGGCCGATGACCGTGCCGGCGCCGGAGGCGGCCGCCGCGTGGCTCGCGGCGCAGGGCGTCGACCACGCCAGCGCGCTGCTCGCCGAAGCCGGCGGCGCGCCGCTCGCCGCGCTGGCGCTCGCGAGCGACGAGAACCGCCCGCTGCGCGACTACACGCTCGGGCAACTCGCGGCCGGTGCGGCCTGCGACCCGTTCGCATGCGGCGAGACGCTGCAGAAGCTGCCGGTGCCGCTGGTGCTCGGCTGGCTGCAGCGCTGGCTGTACGATCTGCTCGCGCAGCGGATGGCCGGCGCGCCGCGCTACTTCCCGACGCACGCGGCCGCCTTGGCGCGCTGCGCGGAAGCGGTCGACGCGAACGCATTCGCGCGCTTCATGAAAGCCGTGACGCGGCAGCGGACGGTCGAGAATCATCCGCTCAACGCGCGGCTCGTATTCGAGGAATTGTTTCTCGGATATCGGGAAATGTTCGCTTGACCCGGCATTGTTTCCGATGGGTTGCGAAACGATGAACGGGTCCCGCGGCGGCGCGGCCGTGGCCGCCCGGCCCGCGCACGTCGCCCGGTGCCGCCAGCCGGCGGGCGCATGAGCGCCCGTCTCACGTATTCAGGAAACACGATGTTCGTCGACTCTCACTGCCACATCAATTTCAAGGGCCTGGGCGACCGCCTGCCGGCCGTTCTCGAGAACATGCGCGAGCACGACGTCACGCACGCGCTGTGCGTGTCGGTCGATTTCGAGACGCTGCCGGACGTGCTCGCGATCGCCGAAGCGCACGACAACGTGTACGCGTCGGTCGGCGTGCATCCCGATCACGAGGACGCGCGCGAGCCGACGCTCGCGGAGCTCGTCGAGCTGGCCGCGCACCCGAAGGTCGTCGCGATCGGCGAAACCGGCCTCGACTACTACCGCCTCGAAGGCCGCTCGATCGCCGACATGGAATGGCAGCGCGAGCGTTTTCGCACGCACATCCGCGCGGCGAGCGCGACGATGAAGCCGCTGATCATCCACACGCGCGCGTCGTCGGAAGACACGCTGCGGATCATGGCCGAGGAGCGCGCGGACGTGCCGGGCGGCGTGATGCACTGCTTCACCGAGCCGTGGCCGGTGGCCGAGCAGGCGCTCGCGCAGAACTTCCATATCTCGCTGTCGGGCATCGTCACGTTCAAGAACGCGACCGACGTGCAGGACGTCGCGCGGCGCGTGCCGCTCGACCGGCTGCTGATCGAGACCGACTCGCCGTACCTCGCGCCGGTGCCGTATCGCGGCAAGCCGAATGAACCTGCGTACGTCAGCCATGTCGGACGCTTTATCGCATCCGAGCGCGGGATCGCCGTCGAGGCGCTCGCCGATGCGACGACGCAGAACTTTTTCCGGCTGTTCAAGATCGCCCGCTAACGACGCGCGCGCAGCCGACAACCCAGGGAAGGAGCCCACAACAATGACGAAGCCGACCAACCATCTGCCCAAACGCGCCCTCGTTGCCGCCGCATTCGTCGCGAGCGGCCTGTTCGCCGCCGCCGGCGCGCATGCCGAGTCGCTCGACGCGATCGTCAAGGCCGTCAAGTTCGACGACATCGCCGATATCGGCAAGCAGCTCAAGAGCGGCAAGCTCGATCCGAACACGCTCGCGCCGAACGGCGACCCGATCCTCGTGATCGCCGCGCGCGAGAAGTCCGACAAGGTCGCGGCCGCGATCGCGACGACGCCGAACGTCGACCTCGAGAAGGAAGACAAGGCCGGCGAAAACGCGCTGATGCTCGCATCGCTGAACGGCGACCTCGGCCTCGTCAAGCTGCTGATCGACAAGGGCGCGGAAGTCAGCAAGAAGGGCTGGGCGCCGCTTCACTACGCGGCGACCAACGGCCAGGACGCGGTCGTCAAGGTGCTGCTCGACCACGACGCGTACATCGACACCGCATCGCCGAACGGCACGACGCCGCTGATGATGGCCGCGCGCGGCAATCATGCGTCGACGGTCACGCTGCTGCTCGACCAGGGCGCGGATCCGCAGGTGAAGAACCAGCTCGGCATCACCGCGCTCGAGTTCGCGAAGCACTACAACGCGCCGGACGCGATCGAGATCCTGAGCAAGCGGACGACGCGTATCGGTGCGGGCACGCCGGCAGATGCTCAAAAGAGTGCAAAATAACGGTTTTTGGTGCGGCGGCGCCTGTCCGGCCAGCCGGCTTCCGGGCGGAGCAGGGCATCCGTTGCCGCACCGGCCAACGCAGCAGGCGGTCTCGGGCCGCCTTGACATAAGAAGGAACACCATGTTGCGCGCAATGTTTTGTGCCGCGGCGTTTGCCGTGCCGTTGTCGGCGGCGGCTTTCACGGGCGCGGATCTCGACCGGCTGTGCGCGAAGACGGACGTCAAGTCGCGGGCGTCGTGCGCGGCCTATATCGAAGGCGCCGCCGACGGCGTCTACAACACGATCGATGCGATCGGCGGCACCACGGGGCCGCGCGTCGGCCAGTATTTCTGCCTGCCGCCCGACATCCGGGCGCAACAGATGACGGACGCGGTGCGCAAGTACATCGCGGAAAATCCGAAGCTGGCCGACTACAACGCGAGCACCGCGGTGTCGCTCGGTCTCGGCAAGGCGTTTCCCTGCAGGAACGGCAGCTGATCTGACGCCGTGTCCGGGCGCGTGCGCGGCCCGGGCGTCGCCGACGCATCCAGGACGAAGCCAGTGGGCTTCATCACTCGAGGGCGCCGATGATTTCAATCGAGGAACTGCAGCGCATCGCCGATGCGCCGCTGCATTCGTGGCTCGGCACGCTGGGCGTGTCGGTCATCGTCATACTGGTCGTCACGGTCGTGCACCGCCTCGGCGCACGCATCGTCAAGCGCATCGCGCAGCCGTATCCGCTGATGAGCGCGATCCTGCGCTACATCGACAAGCCGTCGCTCGTCGTGCTGGCGCTGCTGGCGCTCGAATTCCTGTGGGTCCAGGCCGACGACGGCATGTCGTTCGTGCGCGGCATGCGCACCGCGGCCGCGGTCGGCTCGATCGTGTCGCTCACGTGGCTGCTGGTGCGGCTCGCGGCCGGCGTCGGCGACGCGATCATCCAGGCCCATCCGATCGATACGGCCGACAATCTGCAGGCACGGCGCGTCCATACGCAGGCCAAGGTGCTCGTGCGGACCGTGATGGTGCTGATCGTGATCATCGGCACCGGCGCCGCGCTGATGACGTTCCCGAACGTGCGCCAGATCGGCGCGAGCCTGCTGGCGTCGGCCGGCGTCGCGGGGCTGGTCGCCGGTATCGCCGCACGGCCGGTGCTCGGCAACCTGATTGCCGGGTTGCAGATCGCGCTCACGCAGCCGATCCGGCTCGACGACGTGGTCGTGATCCAGGGCGAGTGGGGGCGTATCGAGGAAATCACCGGCTCGTTCGTGTCGGTGCGGCTGTGGGACCAGCGGCGCCTCGTCGTGCCGCTGCAGTGGATCATCGAGAACCCGTTCACGAACTGGACGCGCAGCAGCGCGGAGATCATCGGCACCGTCTACCTGTCGGTCGATTACCGCACGCCGCTCGCGCCGCTGCGCGAGGAACTCGCGCGGCTCGTCCACGCCGCGCCCGAGTGGGACGGCCGCGTGCAGGTGCTGCAGGTGACCGACGCGACGGAGCGCACGATGCAGTTGCGCGCGCTCGTCAGCGCGGCCGATTCGTCGTCGTGCTGGGATCTGCGCTGCCGCGTGCGCGAAGGGTTGATCGCCTATCTGCAGGACCGCTATCCGCAATGCCTGCCGCGCAGCCGGATGGAGCTGTATCCGCACGACGCGGCGCCCGATGCGCCGAATCGCGAACGGCCGCACGTGCGCTCGCCTGCCGCCAGCACGGCGGCCAACACCGCCGCCGACCCGCAGGCCGTCGAAGGCCGCTGAGCGCGGCCCGGCCCCTGCTTGCCATTTCCCGTTCCCATGACCGCGCTGAAGACGCTTGCCATCGCCAATTACCGCTCGCTGCGCGAGCTGATCGTGCCGCTCGCGGCGCTCAACGTCGTCACGGGCCCGAACGGCAGCGGCAAGTCGAGCGTGTACCGCGCGCTGCGGCTGCTCGCCGACACCGCACAGGGCCGCGTGATCCCGTCGCTCGCGCGCGAGGGCGGCTTGCCGTCGACGTTGTGGGCCGGCCCCGAGCGCTTCTCGCGCGCGATGCTGGCCGGCGAGGTGCCGGTGACGGGCACGGTGCGCAAGGGCCCGGTGAGCCTGAAGCTCGGTTTCGCGTGCGACGATTTCGGCTATGCGATCGATCTCGGCCTGCCGTTGCCGAGCCGTTCGCAGTTCGCGCTCGACCCGGTGGTCAAGCGCGAGTGCATCTGGGGCGGCGCGGTGCTGCGTCCGTCCACGCTGCTGGTCGACCGGCAGGGCGCGCAGATCCGCGCGCGTACCGCGTCGGGCGACTGGCTGACGATCCCGCAGCCGGTCGCGAGCTTCGACAGCATGATGACCGAATTCGCCGATCCGACCGGCGCGCCCGAGATGATCGCGGTGCGCGAACGGATTCGCTCGTGGCGCTTCTACGACCATTTCCGGACCGATGCGCACGCGCCGGCGCGCCAGTCGCACATCGGCACGCATACGCCGGTGCTCGCGGACGACGGCGCCGACCTGGCCGCCGCGCTGCAGACGATCCGTGAAATCGGCGATGCCGCGGCGCTCGACGCGGCGATCGACGACGCGTTCCCCGGTGCGTCGGTCGAGATCGACAACCCGGGCGGCCGCGGCCGTTTCGACGTGCTGATGCGCCAGCCGGGGCTGCTGCGGCCGCTGTCGGCGGCCGAGCTGTCGGATGGCACGCTGCGTTACCTGCTGCTCGCGGCCGCGCTGCTGACGCCGCGGCCGCCGGCGCTGATGGTGCTGAACGAACCGGAGACGAGCCTGCATCCCGATCTGCTGCCGGCGCTCGGCCGCCTGATCGCGCAGGCCGCCCGGCGTTCGCAGGTGCTGGTCGTGTCGCACGCGGCGCGGCTCATCGCGACGCTCGAGCGCGAGGCCGGCTGCGAATCGCTGGTGCTCGACAAGCAGCTAGGCGCGACCGCGCTCGTCGATGCCGACTCGCGCGACCTGCCGGCCTGGAAGTGGCCGTCGCGTTGACAGCCTGACGGTGCGCCTGGGGCGTGATCGGCCCGGCCGGGCCCCGCTGCGAGGCGGCCGTGACCGGTCGGCCGAATGTATCCGGTCTGTAACAACCCCCAAAAAATGAAAGACCAGCGGTTCCGCTCATCGGGATCGCGAATAATAATGAGATATTCGGCTGGCGCCACGCCGGCCGGCGCCGCATGGACGCACGGCGGGCGCACGCAAGGGCGCAATCCCGCCGGCCGTACCGCAACGGACAGGACACAGGAGACGTGGACCATGAGAATTGCCCAGATCGCCCCGCTGACCGAATCCGTGCCGCCGAAGCTGTACGGCGGCACGGAGCGCGTGGTGTCCTACATCACCGAGGCGCTCGTCGACCTCGGCCACGATGTGACGCTGTTCGCGAGCGGCGATTCGACGACGCGGGCGACGCTCGAGGCCGTGTGGCCGCGCGCGCTGCGGCTCGATTCGTCGATCCGCGACCGGGTCGCGCCACACATGCTGCTGATGGAGACGGTCGCGCGCCGCGCGAAGGATTTCGACGTGCTCCATTTCCACATGGATTACTACTCGTTCTCGGTCTTCAACCGGCAGGAAACGCCTTACGTGACGACGCTGCACGGCCGGCTCGACCTGCCCGAGCAGCAGCCGGTATTCGACACCTTCAACACGGCGCCGGTGATCTCGATCTCCAATGCGCAGCGCCAGCCGCTGCCGCAGGCGAAATGGCTGACGACCGTCTATCACGGGCTGCCCGATACGCTGTACATGCCGCAGCCCGTCGAGCCGCGCTATCTCGCGTTCCTCGGCCGCATCTCGCCGGAAAAACGCGTCGATACCGCGATCCGCATCGCGCGCCAGTGCGGGCTGCCGATCCGGATCGCCGCGAAGATCGACGCGGCCGACCAGGAATACTTCGACCGCGAGATCAAGCCGCTCTTCGCGTTGCCGCACGTCGAGTACATCGGCGAGATCGCCGATCACGAGAAGGCCGAATTCCTGTCGGGCGCGCATGCGCTGCTGTTTCCGATCGACTGGCCGGAGCCGTTCGGCCTGGTGATGATCGAGGCGATGTCGTGCGGCACGCCGGTCATCGCATTCAACCGCGGCGCGGTGCCCGAAGTGGTGGACGAGGGCGTGTCGGGGTTCATCGTCGAGGATGAAATCAGCGCGGTGGCCGCGGTGAACCGGCTGCACCTGCTGCCGCGTGCGCGCGTACGGCAGCGCTTCGAGGAGCGCTTCACGTCGCGCCGGATGGCGCAGCAGTACGTGGACGTGTACCAGTCGGTGATCCGCGCGCAGAAGCGCTCGCGCTTCAAGGTGATCGACTCGACGACCTGAGCGGCCTGGCCGACCCGGCGCGCGGTGCGGGCGGATAAAAAAACGGCGATGCCCGCGAGGACATCGCCGTTTGCGCATGCCCGGCGCGCCGCGCGCGGGCAGTGCGTCAACGTCAGATCTTGAGCTTCGTGACCTTGGTGCCGTTGATCGACACGTCGCCCATCAGGCCGGCGTTCGTCAGCACGACGACCTGGATCGGCGCGGTGGCCGTGTTGGAATCGACCGCGCCGTTCGCGCCCATCTTCACGAGCGCGACCGATGCGCCGGCGCCGGCTGCCCAGCCGTCCGAGCTGCGGAATTCGTCGAGCGCCTGCTGCGTCATGAACAGGAACACGACCGCCTTCGACTGCGCGCCGGCCTGCAGGCCGACCGACAGCGACGACGTGTTGTAGTAGCCGACGGTGCTGCCGCCGACGCGCAGCGCGCCGTTGCCGGACTGGGCGCCGACGATGAAGCCGGCCTGGAGCACTTCGGGGAAGACCAGCACGCCGCGCGATTTCGCGACGAGCTCGCGCGAGCCCTTGACGGTGGAGTACATGCGCGACAGCGTGGCGTCGACGCTCGCGTCGATCGACTGACGCTTCGACGCGTTGGTGGCGGCATTGTCCGGCTTGTCCGGGGTGGTGGTGCAACCGGTGAGCGCGAGGCTACCGACGATGAGCGCGGCGGCGGCTTTGAGCACAAGAGTCCGTTTTTGCATCGTTGTTCTCCATCGGATGATGTTCGGAGTGAGTCTCGCTCAAGGAGCGGATCACGTCGGCAGTTATATCACAGCGGATCAGGGCCACTTTTCGTTGCCACGTGAAAAAGCGTCAAATCGCGCGCGGGTGTCGCGGCGCGCCAACGGACGAAGCGGCGCCCGCGCGACGCATGCCTCGCACAGGGGCGTCGTGCGGGAACGTGCGGGCGATTGCAGGGGCGGCGCCCGCGGCGCGCCGGTGTCAGTGCGTGACGGGGGGAACGGGCGGCTTGATCGGCGGGCGGCGCAGCGCGCGACGGATCAGCGCGATCACGACGCCGCACGCGAACAGGAACGCGGCCGGGACGACCCAGTAGCCGACGAACGCATGCCACAGGTAGCCGGCGAGCGTATTGCGGCGCACGACGTATTCGTCGCGAGCCGCCTGCTGGCGCGGCGCGTTGGCGGCCAGCACATCGGCCGGGCAACCGGCCGCGCGCGCCTCGTCGGCATCCCCGCGGCACTTCGCGGCGGCGCCGGCGGCCTGCTGCGCGTCGGTGAGCTGCCAGGTGGTCAGCGCGAGCTGCAGGTCGGCCTTGTTGTAGGCCATTTCCTCGCGGATCTCGCGCACGGCGACGATCGCGACGGGCACGGCCCAGAACACGATCACGATCAGCCAGCGGCGAAACCAGCGGTGTTGTCTCCATGCCATCCAGGCCTCCGTTTGACGCGCGTGCGCGTTCGTCTCGAGGGCGGCCCGATGGCGCTTCTTGGTCTTGGGTGGGCCGCGTTGCAGCCATCATAGAAGAAAACGCGGCGAATTGCCGCACCCGAATTACCGCCCCTGTGGCGGCGTCGGGACGGCGGGCCGGAAAACGGGGAGGGAGGCGGTGTGTGCGCGTCGATGCGCGTGCAACGAAAATGAAAATGCCGCGCCCGCCGAAGCGGTGCGCGGCATTCGAGACGGGAGCGCCGGAACTCAGGCGGCCGGCTGATTGCTCAGGCAGCTCTTCATGAACGCCTTGCGATCGTCGCCCTTCTTGCCGGTGGCCTGCGTGTTGCACGCCTTCATCTTTTCCTGCTGCGTCATCGCCTTCGCGGGCTTCGCCGACAGGCAGTCCTTCATGAACGCCTTGCGTTCGTCGCCCGTCTTGCCGGCTGCCTGCGTGTTACAGGCCTTCATCTTGTCCTGCTGGCTGTTCGCCGCGAAGGCGGGGGAAGCCAGCATGCCGCCGAGAAGCAGTGCGGCTACGAGCGATTGGATTTTCATTTCGACACTCCCATGGGGTGAATTGCGCGTGATCGACGCCGTCATGAAGCTCGACGCGACGTGGACAGGGCCACATCGCACCACGCGTTCCGATTATGGCAAATCAAGGTGAAAACACCAAAACGGCACTTTCTATAACGTTGCGGACGCCATGGCCGTTGACGGCGCACGCGGCTAGGAGATCGGGACAAACCATGACGCGCGGCGGGCGGCGCCGGCCCGTCGCGCCGGAACCTGCCGGCTCGCGGCCGCGAGCCATTACAATCGCGGCCATGAATACACCGAACACCGCATCCCCTTCGTCCGCGGCGACGCTGCCGCGCATCGCCGTACTTGCCACCGGCGGCACGATCGCCGGCGCCGCGCCCGACGCGGCCAGCACGGCCGGCTACCAGGCCGGCGCGCTCGGCGTCAGTTTCCTGGTCGACGCCGTGCCGGCGCTTGCGTCGGTCGCGCGCATCGACGCGGAGCAGATCGCCAGCATCGACAGCAAGGATCTCGCGTTGCCGCTGTGGAACACGCTCGCCGCGCGGATCGACGCGCTGATGGCCGATCCCGCGATCGACGGCATCGTGATCACCCACGGCACCGATACGCTCGAGGAAACGGCGTACGCGCTGCATCTGGTCGTCCGGGGCGACAAGCCGGTCGTGCTGACGGCCGCGATGCGGCCGGCGACCGCGCTGTCGTCCGACGGCCCGCTGAACCTGCTGAACGCGGTGACGGTGGCCGCCCATCCGGCCGCGCGCGGGCAGGGCGTGCTGGTCGCGTTCAACAACCGGATCCACGGCGCGCGCGACGTCGTGAAGACGAGCACCTATGCGGTCGACGCGTTCCAGTCGCCGGAGCTCGGGGCGCTCGGCTGGGTACAGGACGGCCGCGTCGAATTCGCGCGCCGCATCACGCGTACGCGCGACACGCAACTGGCGATCGCGGCAAGCTGGCCGCCGGTCGAGGTCGTCGCGAGCTATGCGGGCGTGACGCGCACGGCCGTCGATGCGCTCGTCGGGGCCGGCGTGCGCGGCCTCGTCGTCGCGGGCACCGGCAACGGGTCGATTCATGCGACGCTGCAGGCGGCGCTCGCCGATGCGGTCAATGCGGGCGTGGCGGTGGTTCGTGCGTCGCGCGTCGGGTCGGGGCACGTGATGCGCAACGGCGCCGCGAGCGACGATGCACTCGGTTTCGTGAGCGCGGGCTCGCTGCACCCGTTCAAGGCGCGCGTGCTGCTGATGCTCGCGCTCGCGAACGGCATTCACGATCGCGACGCATTGCAGCGCGCGTTCGATACGCTGTGATTCGATGACGGGAAGATCGACACGCGCCGATCGCGCGGTGCGCGTCGCCCATGAAGAAAGGCAGGCCGAGCGGCCTGCCTTTTTTGCATCAGCGCTGCGCGAATGCTCAGGACTGCGGCGGAATCACGAGCTTCTGGCCCGGGTAGATCCGGTCCGGGCTCGACAGCATCGGCTTGTTCGCCTCGAAGATCGCCGGGTACTTGCTCGCGTCGCCGTACACTTCCTTGGCGATCGCCGACAGCGTGTCGCCCGGCTTCACGTCGTGGTACCGCACTTCCGGATCGTCCGGCTGCAGGCCGTCGTCGTTGACGCCCGCGACACCCTGCACGTTGCCGGCCGCGACCTTGACCTTCGCCTTCGTGTCGAGATCGGCGACGCTGCCCGACAGCGTGACGGTGCGCGACGCGCCGTCGAACGCGACGGTCAGGTTCGACGTGTCGAGACCTTGCGAGTTGATGTAGTTCTTGATCGCATCGGCCGCGGTCTGGTTCGCGGCATTCGGATCTTCCGCTGCCTGTGCATCGGCGTGACCCAGCAGTTTTTCACCCGCCTCTTTAATAAACGAAAGAAGACCCATCGTTGCACTCCTTAGGTGGTTGAAAAGAAAACGCGCCGTGAAGTGGCGAAAAAACACCGCGCTGGGTGCGGTCTCCGGAGGGAAACGCAGGCGCGGCGGTTTTCTCGAAAGGCGTGGCGAAAGTGTAGGCGTTCGACGCGACGATTGCATGAAAAATCGCACGCTCGAACGTAAAGAAATGTAATACGCGAAATCCGACAGGCGGACACCCGACGACGACGTCTGACCGACCAAGGCTTCCCCGGCGCCGCCGGGTGCCGCTGCGGACCCCACCACGCCGCTCTCAGCCCAGAGCGGCGTTTTTTCGCCCCGTCCCGCCTGCCGTTGGCGAGCCGGGCGGGGCGCCCCACCGTGATGCGCGCGTACGCCGCGCATCTGTGCGACCGGCCGCGGCCGAGTCGCGTATATGCGTCGCGCGCGTCCGCCGTCGCGGCGCACACGCGCGTTGCGGCATCCGCGTCACGCGGCCGGCGTCTGACCGATCTCGAAGTTCGACATGATCTCGAGCGCGCGCACGAGCGCCGAGTGATCCCATGCCTTGCCGCCGTGCGACGCGCACACGCTGAACAACTGCTGCGCGCTCGCGGTGTGCGGCAGCGCGAGGCCGAGCTTGCGCGCGCCGTCGAGCGCGAGGTTCAGGTCCTTCTGGTGCAGCTCGATGCGAAAGCCCGGGTCGAACGTGCGCTTGGTCATGCGCGCACCGTGCACTTCGAGGATGCGCGACGCGGCGAAGCCGCCCATCAGCGCCTGGCGCACGCGTTCCGGATCGGCGCCCGAACGCGCGGCGAACAGCAGCGCTTCGCCGACCGCTTCGATGTTCAGCGCGACGATGATCTGGTTCGCGACCTTGCAGGTCTGGCCCGCGCCGTTGTCGCCGACGAGCGTGATGTTCTTGCCCATCTTCTCGAACAGCGGCTTCGCGCGCTCGAACGCCTTCTCGGGGCCGCCGACCATGATCGTCAGCGTCGCTTCGCGCGCACCGACTTCGCCGCCGGACACCGGTGCGTCGAGGTAGTCGCAGCCGAGCGCGTTGATCTGTTTCGCGAATGCCTGCGTGTCGAGCGGCGAGATCGAGCTCATGTCGATCACGAGCTTGCCGGCGCTCAGGCCCTTCGCGACGCCGTCGTCGGCGAACAGCACGTTACGCACGTCCGGCGTGTCCGGCACCATCGAGATGATGATGTCCGCGTGCCGCGCGACTTCGGTCGAGTTCGCGACGACCTTGGCGCTGCCGCGCAGATCGTCCGGGATCGGAAACGCGCCGTTCACGACGAGTTGATGATCGCCCTTGAGCAGGTTGCGCGCCATGTGCGCGCCCATGATGCCGAGGCCGATGAAACCGATGGTTGCCATGTGAAAGTCTCCTGTGAGGCTGAAAACGGAAAGGGTGCGACTCAGGCGGCGCGACGCGCCGAGGCCGGTGCGCAACCGGCCACGCTTTGCAGCCAGCCGAGGCCTTCCGTCGTGGTGGTGCGGGGCTTGTATTCGCAGCCGACGTAGCCGGCATAGCCGAGCCGGTCGAGCAGCGCGAACAGGAACGCGTAGTTGATCTCGCCGGTGCCCGGCTCGTTGCGGCCCGGGTTGTCCGCAAGCTGGACGTGGCCGATCGACGCGAGGTTGCGTTCGATCGTCGCGGCCAGTTCGCCTTCCATGCGTTGCATGTGATAGATGTCGTACTGCAGGAACAGGTTGTCCGAGCCGACCGCGCGGATCACGTCGAGGCCTTCCGACGAGCGGTTCAGCGCGAAGCCCGGGATGTCGAAGCGGTTGCACGGCTCGACGAGCAGGCGGATGCCTTCGCGCTTCAGCGCATCGGCGGCGAAGCGCAGGTTGTCGACGATCGTCACGAACGTCTTGTCGCGCGCCGTGCTCGCCGACGGGATGCCGACCAGGCAGTTCAGCTGCGGCACCTTCAGCGCCTTCGCGTAGTCGATCGCCCGGCCGACCCCTTCCTGGAATTCGCCGACGCGATCAGGCAGGCACGCGATGCCGCGCTCGCCCTGGTCCCAGTTGCCGGCGGGCAGGTTGTGCAGCACGAGGCGCAGGCCGTGCGTCTCGAGCCGCTCGGCGAGTTCTTCTTTCGCGTACGGATACGGAAACAGGAACTCGACGGCGTCGAAGCCCGCGTCCGCGGCCGCCTTGAAGCGGTCGAGGAACGGCACTTCGTTGAACAGCATGGTCAGGTTTGCAGCAAACTTCGGCATGAGCTAAGCCTCTTCGGTCGGTCAAAAATGTCGTGCGGTTCAGTCGAGCATCGAGATCGCGGTCGGTGCGTGCCCGGCCTTTTCGGCGAGCTCCTCGAATTCGTTGATCGCGTCGATCTCGGTGCCCATCGAGATGTTCGTCACGCGCTCGAGGATCACCTCGACGACCACCGGCACGCTGAACTCTTCCGCGAGCGTTTGCGCCTGACGCAGCGCCGGCTCGATCTCTTCCGGCTTGAACACGCGCAGCGCCTTGCAGCCGAGGCCTTCCGCGACGGCCACGTGGTCGACGCCATAGCCGTTCAGTTCGGGCGCGTTCACGTTGTCGAACGCGAGCTGCACGCAGTAGTCCATGTCGAACGCGCGCTGCGCCTGGCGGATCAGCCCGAGGTACGAGTTGTTCACGACGACGTGCACGTACGGCAGCTTGAATTGCGCGCCGGCCGCGAGCTCCTCGATCATGAACTGGAAGTCGTAGTCGCCGGACAGCGCGACGATCGGGCGGCTCGGGTCGGCCGCGCGCACGCCGAGCGCGGCGGGGATCGTCCAGCCGAGCGGGCCGGCCTGGCCGCAGTTGATCCAGTTGCGTGCCTTGAACACGTGCAGGAACTGCGCGGCGGCGATCTGCGACAGGCCGATCGTGCTGACGTAGCAGGTATCGCGGCCGAACACCTTGTTCATCTCTTCGTACACGCGCTGCGGCTTGACCGGCACGTTGTCGAAGTGCGTCTTGCGCTGCAGCGTGCGCTTGCGCGCCTGGCACTCGGATACCCACTCGCCGCGGTCCTTCAGCTTGCCGGCGGCCTTCCATTCCCGCGCGACCGCGACGAACAGCTCGAGGGCCGCCTTCGCGTCGGACACGATGCCGAGATCCGGGCCGAACACGCGGCCGATCTGCGTCGGCTCGATGTCGACGTGCACGAACTTGCGGCCCTTCGTGTAGACCTCGACGCTGCCGGTATGGCGGTTCGCCCAGCGGTTGCCGATGCCGAGCACGAAGTCGGACGCGAGCATCGTCGCGTTGCCGTAGCGGTGCGACGTCTGCAGGCCGACCATGCCGGCCATCAGCGGGTGATCGTCGGGAATCGCGCCCCACGACATCAGCGTCGGGATCACCGGCACGCCGACCGTTTCGGCGAACTGCACGAGCAGGTCTTCGGCCGCCGCGTTGAGCACGCCGCCGCCCGACACGATCAGCGGCTTGTCCGCGTCGTTGAGCATCGCGAGCGCCTTCTCGATCTGCGCGCGGGTGGCCGCGGGCTTGTAGACCGGCAGCGGTTCGTACGTGTCGATGTCGAACTCGATTTCGGCGAGCTGCACGTCGATCGGCAGATCGACCAGCACCGGGCCCGGGCGGCCCGAGCGCATCAGGTGGAACGCCTGCTGGAACACGCGCGGCACGAGCGCCGGTTCGCGCACGGTGACGGCCCACTTGGTGACCGGCTTCGCGATCGATTCGATGTCGACGGCCTGGAAGTCTTCCTTGTAAAGGCGCGCGCGCGGCGCCTGGCCCGTGATCGCGAGGATCGGAATCGAGTCGGCCGATGCGGAGTAGAGGCCGGTGATCATGTCGGTGCCGGCGGGGCCCGACGTGCCGATGCACACGCCGATGTTGCCCGGCGCCGCCCGCGTGAAGCCCTCGGCCATGTGCGATGCGCCCTCGACGTGGCGCGCGAGCACGTGGCTGATGCCGCCCGACTTGCGCATGGCCGAGTAGAACGGGTTGATCGCCGCGCCCGGCACGCCGAACGCGGTCTGGATGCCTTCCTTCTCGAGCACGAGTACGGCTGCGTCGACGGCTCTCATCTTGGCCATGAATGTCTCCTTGAATATGGCGGATCGTGCGAATCGGTCTGTTGGGGACACTTTAGGGATGCAGGAAAGGTTTGATAAGATCAGCCGAAGTCGCTTATTTCGAAACTAAAAGTATGGAATGACGGCCGGACGGGGCTTCCCGCCGGTGTCGGAGCCAAGACGGAGACGGGAGATGGACCGCTTCAAGCAGATCGAGACGTTCGTGCGCGTGGCCGATGCCGGCAGCCTCGCGGCGGCGGCGCTGGAGGAGGGCGTGTCGCCGGTGGTGCTGGGGCGGCGCATCGACGCGCTGGAGAAGCGCCTCGGCGTGAAACTGATGTACCGCTCGACGCGGCGGCTGGTGGTCAGCGAGGAGGGCGCCGCGTTCCTCGAGCGCTGCCGCGGGCTGCTGTCCGAATGGGATCAGGCCGAGAACGAGCTGGCTGCCGGCCGGCGCGCGGTCAGCGGGCACCTGATCGTGTCGGCGCCGGCCGCGTTCGGCCGCAAGCACGTCGCGCCGCACGCGCCCGGCTTTCTGGCCGACAAGCCGGAGATGCAGCTGTCGTTCAACCTGACCGACCGCGTCGTCGATCTCGTGCGCGAAGGCTACGACCTGTCGATCCGGATCGGCGGCGCGGTCGATCCGAACTTCGTCGCGGTGAAGCTCGCATCGAACCGGCGCGTGGTGTGCGGCACGCCCGACTATTTCCGCCGGCACGGCCGGCCGAAATCGCTCGACGACCTGCTCAAGCACAACTGTCTCGCGTTCAACCTGCAGGGCGGGCAGAACCGCGGCTGGTATTTCCAGCGTCACGGCAAGATCGCGACGATGCGCGTGACCGGCAATCTCGACTGCAACGACGGCGAGCTGCTGCACCGCTGGGTGGCCGAGGGGCTCGGGCTCGGCTGGCGCTCGACGTGGGAGATCGCCGCGCAGCTCGAAACGGGCGAACTCGAGACCGTGCTCGACGAATACGCGCTGCCCGACTACGACATCCTCGCCGTCTACCCGCAGCAGCGCTACGTGCCGGCGCGCGTGCGTTACTTCATCGACTACCTGCGCGAAGCGTATGCACGCCCCGGCTACTGGAGCACCACGCCGTAACGGCCGGCGCGCCCGGCCGCCCGGCGATTTTTTGCGCTGCATGCGTGCGGCGCGGGAATAAACTCGACGCAGCAGCGGTAAGGTCATCGAGCGCGCACGTTGCCGGTCTGTCCGGGCGCCGGGCGCGGAACGGGCGCGGCGTCGGCCGCCGGGACCAGGGAGGCCATGTGGGGCAAGCCGGACAGGCGGGCGATGAGCGGGCGGCGGACGATGCCGCCGCGCGCGGCGAGCGGTTTCGCACGCTCGTGCTGCCGCATCTCGACGCCGCGTACAACCTCGCGCGCTGGCTGAGCGGCAGCGCCGGCGATGCGGACGACGTCGTGCAGGACGCGTGCATGCGCGCGCTGCGCTTCGTCGATTCGTGTCGCGGCGACAACGCGCGGCCGTGGCTGCTGACGATCGTGCGCCACACCTGGTACACCGAGTGGCGGCGGCGCACGCATGCGCACGAGGTCGCGCTGCCCGACACGCTCGACGACGCGGACGTGCCCGACGACTGGCAGCCGGCGACGGAGGACCCGCTCGCGCAGCTGCTGCGCGGCGAGAACGTGCGGCTCGTGAATGCGGCGCTCGCGAGGCTGCCGACCGAATACCGCGAGGTGCTCGTGCTGCGCGAGATGGAGGACCTCAGCTACCGCGAGATCGCGGCGATCGCGGACGTGCCGGTCGGCACGGTGATGTCGCGGCTCGCGCGCGGCCGGCGCAAGCTTGCCGCGCTGCTGGGCGCCGCGCCGGCGCCGACGACCGAAGGCCGGCCGGGCCGGACGCCGGCGGGCGGAACCGCATCGGAGGCTATCGATGGACTGTAACGAAGCGCGAGCGTTGCTGGACGCGGACGTCGACCGCGAGCTGTCGGCGCCCGATGCGTTGCGGGTCCAGCAGCATGTCGACGGGTGCGACGCGTGCCGCCGCGAACGCGCGCGGATCGTCACGCTGGTGCAGGCCGTGCGGCAGGCCGATTATCACCGCGCGCCGGACGCGCTGCGGGCGAGCATTCTTGCGAGCCTGCCGGCCGCGGCCGATGCGCGCGCCCGTGAGTCGTCGCCGGCCGAGCCGCGGCCCGAGCCCCGGTCACCGCCGCCGCGGCGGCCGCGCGGACGCGGCTGGTTTTCCTGGCTGAGCGGGCGTGGCGGGCCGGCGCGCCCGGGGCCGGCCGGCATCGGCCCGCGCGTGGCCGCGTTGCCGGGTCTCGGCTGGGGCGTCGCGTTGCTGATGGCGCTCGCGGCGGCGGGCGGAATGGCGTGGTCGGCCCGCCACGCCGACACCGAGCGAACGGTCGACGAACTCGTCGCGAGCCATGTACGGGCCGACCTGTCGGCGCGCGCCATCGACGTGATCTCGACCGACCAGCACACGGTCAAGCCGTGGTTCAACGGCCGGCTCGACTATGCGCCGCCGGTCGAGGATCTCGCGGCGAGCGGCTTCGCGCTGGTCGGCGGCCGGCTCGACTACGTCGGGCGGCGCCGCGTCGCGGTGCTCGTCTATCGCCACCGGCAGCACGTGGTCGACGTCTACGTGCAGCCGGCCGGGGAGCGGCCGGCCGCTCCGTACACGACCGTGTCGCAGGGCTATGCGCTCGACCGCTGGAACGCGGCCGGGATGACGTGGTGGGCCGTGACCGACGCCGAGCCGTCGGCGCTCGCGGCGTTCCGGACGGCCCTCGGCGCGCGGCTTGCCGGCGCGCGCAGCGAATGACGGCGCGGCCGACGGGCGGCGCACGCGTGTTCCGACCCCGGCCGTGGAAGGGCCGGATGTCGGCCGCAGCCGCCCGCATGCCTGCTCAAGTCTTTGAAAACACGGCCGAATCCGTCTGCCGATCGTAGATTGGCCTTGCATACGCCCCGTAACCGGGTTAGAATCTTCGGCTTCTCACTTGCCACACCGGTTCAGACGCCCGGGTGGCTTTAATCCACAAGGAGTGTGTAATGCGTCATTACGAAATCGTATTCATCGTGCACCCGGATCAAAGCGAGCAAGTGCCCGCGATGATCGAGCGCTACAAGTCCACGATCACGTCGCACGGCGGCCAGATCCACCGTGTCGAAGACTGGGGCCGTCGCCAGCTGGCCTACATGATCGAGAAACTCGCGAAGGCTCACTACGTCTGCATGAACATCGAGTGCGACCAGACGACGCTCGACGAACTCGAACACGCGTTCAAGTTCAACGACGCCGTGCTGCGTCACCTCATCGTCAAGATGAAGAAGGCCGAAACCGGCCCGTCGCCGATGATGAAGGAAGTTCAGCGCGAAGAAGCCAAGAAGGCGGCTGCTGCTCAGCCGGCCGAAGCGCAGGCTTAAGTTCGTCACTTATTAAGCCATCAAGGAGCGCGCCACTCACGTGAACAGGTTGCAATTGACGGCGAGCGTCGTCGAACGCGCACCGGTGCGATATACGCCGGCCGGTGTTCCGATCGCAAGCGCCACATTGCATCACCGCACGGAAGTCGTCGAAGCAGGCATTCCCCGTCAGGTCGAAATGACGATCGAGGCGGTGGCGGCCGGTGAGGCGAGCGGCAAGCTGGAAAGTCGTGAAATGGGCGTCGAAACGCTGTTCACGGGCTTCCTGGCCAAGAAAAGCCGCAACGCGAGAACCTTGGTGTTTCACATCACTGCATTGCAGGACACAGGAAAGGACTGAAATCATGGCCCGCCCGACTGGTAAGAAATTCGACAAGCGTCGTCAGCAACAAAACCCGCTCTTCAAGCGCAAGAAGTTCTGCCGTTTCACGGCTGCAGGCGTCGAGCAGATCGACTACAAGGACACGGAAACGCTGAAGGACTTCATCGGCGAAAACGGCAAGATCACGCCGGCTCGTCTGACGGGTACGAAGGCGCACTATCAGCGTCAGCTGGATACGGCCATCAAGCGTGCGCGTTTCCTCGCGCTGCTGCCGTACACCGATCAGCACAAGGCGTAATCAGGCGACGCAATAAGGAGAATTCGAATGCAAATCATTCTGTTGGAAAAAGTCGCCAATCTGGGCAACCTCGGCGATATCGTCAAGGTCAAGGACGGTTACGCTCGCAACTTCCTGATCCCGAACCGCAAGGCTCGCCGTGCAACGAAGGAAGCGATCGCCGAATTCGAAGTGCGCCGCGCTGAACTCGAAAAGATCGCTGCTGAAAAGCTGGCAGCATCGCAGGCAGTCGGCGAGAAGCTGAACGGCCAGTCGTTCGAAATCACGCAGAAGTCGGGCGTCGACGGCCGTCTGTTCGGCTCGGTCACGAACGGCGACGTCGCGGAACTGCTGAAGAAGGCAGGCTACGAAGTCGAGAAGCTGCAAGTGCGCATGCCGGAAGGCCCGCTGAAGATGATCGGCGAGCACAACGTCCAGGTCGCGCTGCACACGGACGTCGTCGTCGACGTCACGATCAACGTGATCGGCGACCACGCGTAAGCGTATGCAAGCTTGCCGGGCGGCTTCCGTCGTCCGGACAAGGGCAGGCGCCCGGGCAACCGGGGCCTGCCTTTTTTATTGCCCGATCGCCGGCAAGCGGTGGTAGCGCTGCCGCCATCTATTCGCGATAATCCCAACCCATGAACGCGCCGCAAGATCCCCAAATCGAATCGCTGAAAGTCCCGCCGCATTCGGTCGAAGCCGAGCAGTCGGTGCTCGGCGGCCTGTTGCTCGACAACGCGGCATGGGACCGGATTGCCGATTTCCTGTCGCAGGGCGACTTCTACCGCTACGACCACCGGATCATCTACGAGCACATCGGCCGCCTGATCGCGTCGACGCGCCCGGCCGACGTCGTGACCGTGTACGAAGCGCTGACCACGTCCGGCAAGGCCGACGACGTCGGCGGGCTCGCGTACCTGAACGCCCTCGCGCAGAACACGCCGAGCGCGGCGAACATCCGCCGCTACGCGGAAATCGTGCGTGATCGCGCGGTGCTGCGCCGGCTGGTGTCGGTCGCCGACGAGATCTCGGCCGACGCCTTCAATCCGCAGGGCAAGGAAGTCCGCCAACTGCTCGACGAAGCCGAATCGAAGGTCTTCTCGATCGCCGAGGAGGGCGCGCGCGGCAACCAGGGTTTCCTCGAGATCGGCCCGCTGCTTACCCAGGTGGTCGAGCGCATCGACACGCTGTACCACACCGCGAACCCGAGCGACGTCACAGGCACGCCGACCGGCTTCGTCGACCTCGACCGGATGACGTCCGGGATGCACGGCGGCGAGCTGATCATCGTGGCCGGAAGACCGTCGATGGGTAAGGCCCAGCCGCTCGATGCGCGCGTCAGGACGCTGACGGGCTGGAAGCCGATGGGTGAGCTGGCAGTCGGTGATGCACTTGCTTCGGTCGACGGCGCAGCGTCGATCGTGACCGGGATCTACCCGCAGGGCGAACGCCAGGTGTATCGGGTCCGCTTTTCGGATGGGCGCTCGGCCGAATGCTGCGACGAGCACCTGTGGTGCGTCCATTTCCGTGAGTGGGAAAAGCCGCGCGTACTGTCGACCGCGGAGATTCGCACGTTGCTGACGCGCGAACGCTACCGGAACCGGCTGTGGATCGACATGCCGAGCGGCGAGTTCGGTCATCGCGAGGCGCTGCCGATCGATCCGTGGGTGCTCGGCGCGCTGCTGGGCGACGGTGCGCTCGGCGGGACTGCCGTGCGTTTCAGCGTGAAGGCCGAGGAAACGTTGAACCGGATGCGCGCGCGCGTCGACGCGTCGCTCGAGCTCGAATACGCGGGCCAGCACGACTGGCGGATCAAGCGCCGGCCGTCGACGGCCGCGGAAGCCCGGCCGTCCGCCAACCCGCTCAAGGCTGCTCTCGAGCAGCTCGGTGTGTGGGGGAGGACGAGCTACGACAAGTTCATCCCGCGCCTCTACCTCGATGCGGACAAGGACGCGCGGCTGGATTTGTTGCGCGGGCTGCTCGACACGGACGGCTGGGTCGAATCGTGGGGGGCGGTGCGTTATTCGACCGCCAGTGCGCAGTTGGCGAGCGACGTGCGCGAGCTGGCGCGTTCGCTCGGTGCATGGTGCCAGATTGCCGAAAAGGCGACGAGCTTCACGGTCGACGGCGAACGCAAGGCCGGTGCGACGGCTTACGTTTGCACGATCAGTCATCCGGATCCGCAGAGCCTGTTCCTGTTCCAGGGCAAGCGCGACCGGCTGACGGGCGGGCGTGTGCGCCGCAAGATGCCGGTCATCGTCGGCATCGAGCCGACGCGCCGGACGGCCACGCAATGCATTTCGGTCTCGCATCCGTCGCGGCTGTACGTGACCGACGATTACGTCGTGACCCACAATACGGCCTTCTCCATGAACATCGGCGAATACGTCGCGGTCGAGTACGGGTTGCCGGTCGCGGTGTTCTCGATGGAAATGCCGGGCACCCAGCTCGTGATGCGTATGCTCGGCTCGATCGGCCGGCTCGACCAGCACCGAATGCGTACCGGCCGCCTGACGGACGAGGATTGGCCGAAGCTGACGCACGCGGTGCAGAAGATGAGCGAGGCGCAGCTCTTCATCGACGAGACGGGCGGCCTGAATCCGATGGAATTGCGCTCGCGCGCGCGGCGCCTCGCGCGACAATGCGGCAAGCTCGGCCTGATCATCGTCGACTACCTGCAGCTGATGTCGGGTTCGTCGCAGGGCGAGAACCGCGCGACCGAAATTTCGGAAATCTCGCGATCGCTGAAGAGCCTCGCGAAGGAGCTCGACGTGCCGGTGATCGCGCTGTCGCAGCTGAACCGCGGCCTCGAACAGCGCCCGAACAAGCGGCCGGTGATGTCGGATTTGCGCGAATCGGGCGCAATCGAACAGGATGCGGACGTGATCCTGTTCATTTATCGAGATGAGGTCTACAATCCCGACAGCCCTGACAAGGGGACGGCCGAAATCATCATCGGCAAGCAGCGTAACGGCCCGATCGGGCCCGTTCGGCTCACGTTCCTGGGGCAATACACGAAGTTCGACAATTTTGCCGGGGCGCAGACCTTCTACGGCGAGTAAAGCCGGTTGTAAACACCTATTTCGCCAAATGTTGTATCCAATCCCGGCGTGCGCATATGCGCACGTCGCGTCGCGACCGGAACCGGTACAATGTCGCCCGTTTTCGTGACAGTAGTTTGACAATCTCTCAGGAATCCCATGTTCGGTCGATTCATGCCCACCGAGGGCAAGTTCTTTGAACTCTTCAACTCGCACGCGAAGCACATCGTTTCCGGTGGCCGCGAGCTCGAACTGCTGATCGACAATCTCGCCGACGCCGAGATTCACAAGCAAAACGTGCAAATCGCCGAGAAGGCCGCCGACAAGCTGACGCACGAGGCGATCGATCTGCTGCACAAGACCTTCATCACGCCGCTCGATCGTGACGAGATCCACAAGCTGATCACGACGATGGACGACATCCTCGACCTGATGGAGGACGTCGCGACGGCCGTGTCGCTGTACGACGTGCAGTCCGTCACGTCCGAGGCGAGCCAGCTCGCGCATATCGTCACGCAGTCGGCGCAACACGTGCAGCAGGCCGTCGGCCTGCTGTCCGACATGAAGCAGTCGGCGCAGATCCTCAAGCAGTGCGAGGAAATCGATCGCTGGGAGTCGGAAGCCGACCGCGTGCTGCGCGCGGCGATGTCGAAGCTGTTCCGCGAGGAAGACGACGTGAAGACGCTCATCAAGCTGAAGGCGATCTACGAGCTGCTGGAAGAGATCACCGACAAGTGCGAGGACGTCGCGAACATCATCGAAGGCATCGTGCTGGAAAACGCCTGAGCGGACCACATGCATTCGATACAACTCGCCCTATGGATGGTCGCGACGCTCGTGCTCGTCGCGCTCGTATTCGACTTCATGAACGGCTTTCACGACGCGGCGAACTCGATCGCCACCGTCGTGTCGACCGGGGTGCTGAAGCCCCAGCAGGCCGTGGTGTTCGCGGCCGCGTTCAACGTGATCGCGTATTTCATCTTCCACCTGAAAGTCGCGCAGACCGTCGGTAAAGGCACGATCGATCCCGAGATCGTCGACCACTACGTCGTGTTCGGCGCGCTGGTCGGCGCGATCGGCTGGAACGTGATCACGTGGTACTACGGGATTCCGTCGAGCTCGTCGCACGCGCTGATCGGCGGCCTCGTCGGCGCGGCGCTCGCGAAGTCGGGCTGGAGCTCGCTGAACATCGACGGGCTGCTGAAGACGATCGCGTTCATCTTCATTTCGCCGCTGCTCGGCTTCATCCTCGGTTCGCTGTTCATGCTCGGCGTGTCGTGGCTGTATTTCCGTACCGCGCCCAGCAAGGTCGACCGGCGCTTCCGCCGGCTGCAGCTGCTGTCGGCGGGGCTGTACAGCCTGGGCCACGGCGGCAACGACGCACAGAAGACGATCGGTATCATCTGGATGCTGCTGATCGCGAGCGGCTACGCGTCGGCCACCGCCGATGCGCCGCCGGCGTGGGTGATCGGCGCGTGCTACCTGTCGATGGGCCTCGGCACGCTGTTCGGCGGCTGGCGCATCGTGCGCACGATGGGCCAGAAGATCACGAAGCTCAAGCCGGTCGGCGGCTTCTGCGCGGAAAGCGGTGGGGCAATCACGCTGTTCGTCGCATCGTTCCTCGGCATTCCCGTGTCGACCACGCACACGATTACCGGTGCGATCGTCGGTGTCGGCGCGACGCAGAAGCTGTCGGCCGTGCGCTGGGGCGTCGCCGGCAACATCGTGTGGGCGTGGGTGCTGACGTTGCCGGCAGCCGCGCTGTTCGCGGCTGGCGGCTGGTGGCTCGGGCATCAGATCTTCTGATCGCCGACACTACCTGATCGACGCGAAATGCGCCGCGGGCCGAAAGGCCGCGGCGCATTTTCTTTTGGAGGCCAGCGGAGCATGTTGTCGACGTCGTCGACGGTCGCGGTTCGAGCAACGGCTCAGTAGCTGCCGTTCGCGAACCGCGCGATCGGATCGTCTGCCGTACTGGTGCGCGGGCTGATGGGCGCGGATTGCGTCGACGCACGCAACACCTGCACGGGCTCGACGGTGCGCGGCGGCGTGCCGGGGGCGGGCGGCGGCTCGGCATCGAAGGCGGCGGCCTCGGCGGCCGTCAGGGCGGTCGTCGGAATCTGCGTGCCGACTTCCGCCGGGGCGGTCGGTGCTGCGTTGGCGGTCATCGCGGTCGCGCCGTCATTCACCGACGTGGCTTGCTGCTGGGCCGCCTGCACCCGCGGTGGCGGCGGTTCATACGGATCGGCGGCCGGTGCTGCCGGTGCGGTTGCGGTGGCCGTCACGACAGGCGTGGTCGGGATGGCCGGAGCTGGAGCCGGCGCCTGCGTCGTTCTTGCTCGTGAAGACGCATACGCCGCCGGCTGTCGCGGCGCGGCGGCAGCCGTCACGACCGCCGGAGCAGCCGCGAGCGCCGGCGGATTGCGCGGCTCGTCGCGCTTGGCCTCGTAGGTCGGTGCATCGAACGGCGTCGGGGCGGAGCGCGGCGGTGCGACGCGGCGAATGCCGTCGAAGCGCTTCGCCCAGTACGGGTTCGTCAGGTAGTCGAGCCGCACGGTGCCGCCCGTCGACGGTGCGTTGACGAAGCGCAGCTTGCCGACATAGATGCCGACGTGCGAATGCGGCCGCCCGGTCGTATTGAAGAAGATCAGGTCGCCCGGCGCGATCTCGTCGGGCTCGATCGACACGCCGCGGCTGCTCATGTCGGCGGTCGTGCGCGGCAGGTTCACGTCGGCCGCGCGGCCGATCACGTAGCGCACGAGCCCGCTGCAGTCGAAGCCGCTCGCCGGCGTGTTGCCGCCCCAGCGATACGGGACGCCGACGAGGCTCATCGCCTGGATCGAGATCTCTTCCTGGCCGACGCTGTGGTCGACGAATTTGGGGAAATTGGCCGGCGCCGGGAACGCACGCGGCGTCGTGATCTTCATGCCCGACGCGGAACGCGATGCCGATTGCGGCGGCACGCTGGAGCAGGCCGCAAGCAGGGAGACGACGGCGACGGGAACCCAGATTCGAAGCATGGCAAGGCGGGCGAGCGGTGCACTCGCGAATCGTATGACAACAGACAGACCCGATGGTAGACGCTCCGGCGGGGCTTAAGCAACCATTCTTGAGAATTTACTTGAAGTTTCGCGCGTAAACTGCGTGGTTGCGTGACGACGCGTTACCTTTGTCTTCGACCCCAAATAAAAACGGCGCTCCGGAAACGGAGCGCCGCGTGGCGTCGACAGCCGGCCGATCGGCCGGCCGGCGCGTTACAGAATGTCCGACGCGTAGTCGGCGAGCCGCGAGCGTTCGCCGCGCGCGAGCGTCACGTGGCCGCTGTGGCCCCAGCCCTTGAAGCGGTCGACGACGTAGGTCAGGCCCGAGCTGCCCTCGGTCAGATAGGGCGTGTCGATCTGCGCGATGTTGCCCAGGCACACGATCTTCGTGCCGGGGCCCGCGCGCGTGACGAGCGTCTTCATCTGCTTCGGCGTCAGGTTCTGCGCCTCGTCGATGATCAGGTACTTGTCGACGAACGTGCGGCCGCGCATGAAGTTCATGCTCTTCACCTTCAGGCGCGAACGGATCAGCTCCTGCGTCGCCGCACGGCCCCATTCGCCGGCCGCGTCGTCGGTCTTCTGCAGCACTTCGAGGTTGTCGTCGAATGCGCCCATCCACGGCTGCATCTTTTCTTCCTCGGTGCCGGGCAGGAAACCGATGTCCTCGCCGACGGGCACGGTCGCGCGCGTCACGATGATCTCGTTGTAGCGCTTGTCGTCGAGCACCTGCGCGAGGCCGGCCGCGAGCGCGACGAGCGTCTTGCCGGTGCCGGCCTGGCCGAGCAGCGTGACGAAGTCGATCTCGGGGTTCATCAGCAGGTTCAGCGCGAAGTTCTGCTCGCGATTGCGCGCGGTGATGCCCCACACGTTGTTCTTGTGGTGGCTGTAGTCGCGCAGCGTCTGCAGCAGCGCCGTCTTGCCGTTCAGCTCGCGGACGATCGCGTGGAACGTCGGCTCGCCGTTCTGCGGCTCGAGATAGACGAACTCGTTGACGAGCATCGACGCGACGAGCGGGCCGGTCACGCGGTAGTACGTGGTGCCCGTCTTCGTGTCCTGCCAGCTCTCCATGCCCTTCGCATGCTTGGTCCAGAAGTCCTGCGGCAGTTCGCGCACGCCGTTGTACAGGAGATCCGAATCCTCGAGCACCTGGTCGTTGAAGTAGTCTTCCGCGGGCAGGCCGAGCGCGTGCGCCTTGATCCGCATGTTGATGTCTTTCGACACCAGCACGACCTGGCGGTCGGGCCGGTCGCGCTGCAGCGCGCGCACGACGCCGAGGATCTGATTGTCGGCCTTGCCTTCGGGCAAACCTTCCACCGGCGCGATATCCGCCAGCTTCGTCTGGAAGTACAGGCGGCCGAGCGCGTCGCGGCTGCCGAGGCGCGACAGCGGGATGCCGGCCGAGATCGGGCCGCCGTCGGCGACGAGCGCGTCGAGCGTGCGGCTGACCTGGCGCGCGTTGCGTGCGACTTCGGACATCCCCTTCTTGTGGTTGTCGAGTTCCTCGAGCGTCATCATCGGCAGATAGACGTCGTGTTCCTCGAAGCGGAAGAGGCTGCTCGGGTCGTGCATCAGCACGTTGGTGTCGAGCACGAACAGCTTCTGCAGTTCGGCGTCGGCGGGCTTGCGGCTGCGCGACTTCGTCGCGGCGCCGGCATCGCGCGCGGGTGCCGCGGCCGCTCCGCCAGATTTATCTGCGGCCGGCTTGTCGTTGCGTGCCACGACGGGCGCCGCGGGTTCGGCGGGCGCCGGCATCGGCTGCAGCAGCGCGGCCGTCTGCCTGGTCTTGCGGCCGCGCGCGGGCGCGCTCGGGGCATCGGGCGCCGAAGACGCGACGGCGCGCAGCGGCGCGGCCGTGTTCGCGGCTTCGATCATCGGTTGGGCCACGCTGGCCGGACCATAGTCACCGGCTGTGGATGCGTCCCCTTCGGCGGATTTCTTCGCGGCTTTCGCGGGCCGCGCTTTCGCCTTGTATTCGTCGGGCGGCAGCAGGCTGCCGAGCTTGCTGGGGGGGGTAGGCAAAGGCATGGTGTCCCTCGGGAGGAATCGTGTCGCATGGCGTGCGCCGCTGATCGCATCCTGCGTGACGTAGACGCATGCAGTTTGCGCGCGGTGGCGCACAGGAATTTCGTCTAGCCGGTTCGCCTAAGTGTCGATCAGCTCCTCGATGCGGTAAGGGCCGGACCGGGGAGGGCCGGCGCGCGTTCCATAAAAAAAGCCGCTGCCCCGTCGACAGGGACATGCGGCTCGGCTGATGCCGTCGTGATGCGCGTCAGGTGCCGGCAAGCATCGCAACGGGCACCGGCGCAGCTACGAGAAATATGGGGCGAACGGGCATTCATTGCGGCCCAATATAACGCGCCTCAAAGCGCTTGTACAGCCTTTAGCACGTCGTCCACGTGACCCGGTACCTTGATGCCGCGCCATGCGTGGCGAAGCACGCCGTCCGCGTCGATCAGGAACGTCGAGCGCTCGATTCCGCGCACTTCCTTGCCATACATTTTCTTCATCTTGATGACATCGAACAACGCGCACAGCGCTTCGTCGGCATCGGAAATCAGCGGGAACGGCAGTTCGAGCTTGGCCTTGAAGTTGTCGTGCGAGCGCAGGCTGTCGCGCGACACGCCGATGACTTCCGCACCGGCTTTCTTGAACTTCGGATAGAGATCGCGGAACTGCAGCCCTTCGGTCGTGCAGCCCGGCGTGTTGTCCTTCGGATAGAAGTACAGTACGAGCTTCTTGCCCTTCAGGTCGGACAGCGAAATGTCGCCGCCCGTGGCCGGTGCGGTGAAATCGGGAACTTGACGGTCAACTTCGACAGACACGTGTTTCTCCTGTTGTTATGGAAGGGCGCCGCTGCGGCGGCGCAGTTCGGCGGGGCGTCGCGGCAACGCGCCGCGAGGGCGGGAGCGGCGACGCCGGCTCGCGCGCGAACTCAGTCGGGCTGGACGATCAGTTCGCCGGAGCGGCCGGGGATTTCGCCCCACGCGACAGGGTACGATGGCAGCGAGTCGCGGTCCAGCGTCGCGTGGTAGTCGCCCATCGTCGCGAACGTGTGGCCTTGCGCACGCCAGCCGGCGAGCAGTTGCTCGAACACGGGCGCGAGCTTCTGGCCTTCCAGTTCCGCATGCAGCGTGAACACCTGGTCGTGCGGATTGGCTTCGGTGAACTTGAGGATGTGCGCGGCGACGTTGTGCGTGTCGATGCCGTCGACGCCGAGCACTTCGTCGAGCGTCGGCAGCGTGGTCGGCATCTGCACGTGCGACAGCGTGCGGCCGCCGACGACGGGCAGGTACGGCGAGTGGCCGCGACCGTCGGATGCGTAGCGCATCCCCCACGCGTCGATCTGCTCGAACGCGGAATCGTTCATCTGCCAGCCGGCCGCGCCGTGCGTGACGGGCGGCGCGCCGAAGATCTCGATGAAGCGCGCGTGGCTCTTCTGCATTTCACGCGCGGTCCAGTCGCGATCGCGCACGCGCACGTTGTCCTGCCAGACCACGTGATCCCACGTGTGGATCCCGCATTCGAAGCCGGCCTCGTGAATCGCGCGCATGTCGGCGATCGCGCGGCGGCCGATGTCGGGGCCGGGCAGCAGCACGCCGTACATCAGCTGCTTCACGCCGTAGTGTTCGACGACCGACGTGCGCGACACCTTCTTCAGGAAGCCCGGGCGGAACACGCGCCGCAGCGCCCAGCCCGTGTGATCGGGCCCGAGGCTGAAGAGGAAGGTCGCGCGCGCATTGAAGCGATCGAAGATGCGCGCGAGGTTCGGCACGCCTTCGCGCGTGCCGCGCAGCGTGTCGACGTCGATCTTGAGGACGATGCGAGCCAAGCGAACGTCCCGCTCAGCCTTGCTGTTCGACGAGCGCGCGCGCATCGGCGACGTGGCCGCGATACGCTTCGAAGATGTTGCGCAGCGCGTCGTCGAACGTCGCTTGCGGCGCCCAGCCGAGCTCCTGCATCGTGTTGTCGATCTTCGGCACGCGGTTCTGCACGTCCTGGTAGCCGTTGCCGTAGTAGGCGCCGGACGTCGTTTCGACGAGCTTCACCTGCTTGGCCGAATCGGCGTACTCGGGGAATTCCGCGGCCAGTTCGAGCATCTTGTGCGCGAGCTCGCGAACCGAGAAGTTGTTCTTCGGATTGCCGATGTTGTAGATCTTGCCCGACGCGACGCCGCCCTTGTTCTCGATGATCTTCATCAGCGCGCTGATGCCGTCGCCGATGTCGGTGAACGCGCGCTTCTGCGAGCCGCCGTCGACGAGGCTGATGTTCTCGCCGCGCACGATGTGGCCGAGGAACTGCGTGACCACGCGCGAGCTGCCTTCCTTCGGCGTGTAGATCGAGTCGAGACCCGGGCCGATCCAGTTGAACGGGCGGAACAGCGTGAAGTTCAGGCCTTCCATCCCGTAGCCCCAGATCACGCGGTCCATCAGCTGCTTCGAGCACGCGTAGATCCAGCGCGGCTTGTTGATCGGGCCGTAGGTGAGCGCGGAGGCATCCGGGTCGAACTGCTCGTCCGAGCACATGCCGTAGACCTCGGAGGTCGACGGGAACACGAGGTGCTTGCCGTACTTGACGGCCGAGCGCACGATCGGCAGGTTCGCCTCGAAGTCGAGCTCGAACACGCGCAGCGGCTGCTGGACGTAGGTGGCCGGCGTCGCGATCGCGACGAGCGGCAGGATCACGTCGCACTTCTTCACGTGATACTCGACCCACTCCTTGTTGATCGTGATGTCGCCTTCGAAGAAATGCATCCGCTCGTGGTTGACGAGGTCGCCCAGCCGGTCGGTCTGCATGTCCATGCCGAACACTTCCCAATCGGTGGTCTCAAGAATGCGCTTCGACAGGTGATGGCCGATGAAGCCGTTCACACCCAGGATCAGGACTTTTTTTGCTTTCATGAATGACGGGAAGAATGAATGAACTGCGCGAATTCCGCGGGCGTCACGACGGTTTCGCCGCCGTCGCGCTGTTGCCGGAGCTCGAGAATGGATAGGGCGCGGCTGTCGCCGCAGACGCCGAATAGCGCATTATCGCTTACGTGCAGGCCGGGCGGCAAATTCGCCGCGGCCGCCGCCATCGCGCTGCCGGGCGCCGCGAGGCGCGCGCGTGCGATCACGAAGCGCGCGCCGTGGACGTCCGTGAATGCACCCGGATACGGGGGCGCGACCGCGCGCACCAGGTTGTAGACCTGCGCGGCCGGCTTCGACCAGTCGATGCGGCCGTCCTCGGGCTTGCGCCCGCCGTAGTAGCTGCCGGTCGCGAGATCGTTCGGCAGGTGCGGCGCCTCGCCCGCGAGCAGCGCGGGCAGCACGCGCCACAGCGTCTGCTCGGCGGCCACGGTGACCTTGTCGAATACCTGTGTGGCCGTGTCGTCCGGCAGGATCGGCACCGCGGTCTGGCCGACGATCGCACCCGCGTCGGGCTTGGCGGCCATCTCGTGCAGCGTCGCGCCGGTCTCGGTCTCGCCGTTCAGCACGGCCCAGTTGGTCGGAACCCGACCCCGGTATTTCGGCAGCAGCGAACCGTGCATGTTGTACGCGCCGCGCGGCGCGATCGCGAGCAGGTCCACCGGCAGCATGTGGCGGTAGTAGAACGAGAAGATGAAATCGGGCCGCGCGTCGGACACCGCGCGGCGCAGCGCCGGATCGGCGGGATCGGCCGGCGTGAGCACCGGAATGCCGTGCTCGGCCGCGACGGCCGCGACGCTGCCGAACCAGATGTTCTCGTTCGGATTGTCCTCGTGCGTGACGACCAGCGCGACGTCGACGCCGCGCGCGAGCAGCACCTGCAGGCACCGCACGCCGACGTTGTGATACGCGAAGACGACCGCGCGCGGCTTCATTGCACGGCTCCCGGATGGTTCGCGCCGGCCGGCACCGGCGGCACGCCATCGTGCTGCTCGAGCACGGCCTGGATCAGGTAGCGCGGCCGCGCGCGCACCTGCTGGTAGATGCGGCCGACGTATTCGCCGAGCAGGCCGAGCGCGAAGATGATCACGCCGAGCAGGAAGAACGTGATCGCGAACAGCGTGAACACGCCTTGCACTTCCGCGCCGACGATGAAGCGGCGCACGAGCAGCAGCACGAACAGCGCGGCGGAGCCGAGCGACAGGATCACGCCGATGAACGACAGCCACTGCAGCGGCACGACCGAGAAGCCCGTCACGAGGTCGAAGTTCAGCCGGATCAGGCTGTACAGCGAATACTTCGACTGGCCCGCGAAGCGTTCCTCGTGCGCGACCTCGATTTCGGTCGGGTTCTGCGCGAACGTGTACGCGAGCGCGGGGATGAACGTGTTGACTTCGCCGCACACGTTGATCGTGTCGATGATGCGGCGGCTGTACGCGCGCAGCATGCAGCCCTGGTCGGTCATCTTGATGCGCGTGATGCGCTCGCGCAGCCGGTTCATCATCTGCGACGCCTTGCGCCGCCACAGGCTGTCCTGGCGCTGCTTGCGGATCGAGCCGACGTAGTCGTAGCCCTCGCGCATCTTCGCGATCAGCTTGCCGATTTCCTCGGGCGGATTCTGCAGGTCGGCGTCGAGCGTGATGACGATCTCGCCGCGCGACTGCGCGAAGCCCGCGAGGATCGCCATGTGCTGGCCGTAGTTGCCGTTGAGCAGCACGACGCGTGTCGTGTCCGGCCGTACGTGGAACTGATCGGCGAGCATCGCGGCCGAGCGGTCGCGGCTGCCGTCGTTGATCAGGATCACTTCGTACGGCGTGTCGAGTGCGTCGAGCGCCGGATACAGTCGCGCGAACAGCGCGGCGAGGCCGTCTTCCTCGTTGTATACGGGGATGATGACCGAGACTTCGGGCCGGCCGGCGTCCAGATGCGCGGCGCCCGGGTGTCCGGCGCCCGGATGCCCGGCGCGTGCTTCAAGGTGACTCATGTACGCTTATTTTCCGTATTGTTCGCAAATCTGATTGACGGCGTCGACCACGCGACGCACGTCGCCTTCCGTCATCTGCGTAAACAGCGGCAGCGTGACGGTCGACGCGCCGTACCGTTCGGCGTGGGGGAACATCCCCTCCTTGAAACCGCGCGCACGGTACAGCGTGAAAAGATGGATCGCCGGGTAGTGGATGCCGGTGCCGATGCCGCGTTCCTTCATCTGCGCCATGAATTCGGCGCGCGTGATCGTCAGCCGCTCGAGCGGCAGCGTGACGAGGAACATGTGCCAGTTGCCGTTCTCGAATTCGGCGACCGGCAGGCCGAGGCCGAGCTTCACGGCCGCGCCGCCGTCGAACGCGGCGAAATACGCGCGGGCGAGCGCGCGGCGCTGCGCGGTGAAGCGCTCGAGGTGCGGCAACTGGCCGAGGCCGACGCGCGCGGCGACGTCGGTCAGGTTGTACTTGCCGCCGAGCACGTCGCAGTCCATCCCGTCGAAGCCGGTGCGCGTGATGCCCTGCAGCCGGTACTTCTGCGCGAGCACGGCTTCGTCCTCGTCGTTCAGCACGAGCGCGCCGCCTTCGATCGTCGTCAGGTTCTTGTTCGCGTGGAAGCTGAACGACACGAGGTCGCCGAACGCGCCGATGCGCTTGCCGTTCCACGTCGAGCCGAATGCCTGCGCGGCATCCTCGATCACGCGCAGCTTGTGCGCGCGGGCGATCGCGTACAGGCGGTCCATGTCGACCGGCAGGCCGGACAGGAACACGGGGACGATCGCCTTCGTGCGCGGCGTGATCGCCTGCTCGAGCTTGTCGAGATCGATGTTGCGCGTGACGGGATCGATGTCCGCGAATACGGGCGTCGCGCCCGTTTCGATGATCACGTTGCTGGTCGAGACCCACGACGCCGGCGTCGTGATCACCTCGTCGCCGGGGCCGACGCCCGCGATGCGCAGGCCGATCTCGAGCGTGCAGGTACCCGAATTGAACGCGCGGACCGGGCGGCCGCCGCAGTACTCCGACAGCGCGGCTTCGAATTTCTGGCACTGCGGGCCGGTCGTGATCCAGCCCGAGCGCAGCACGTCGACGACGCCCTGGATGGTTTCCTCGTCGATCTCGGGGCGGGTGAACGGCAGAAACGGAGCGGTAGTCTGGCTCATGAACGCGTTGGGCCTGTAATGGCGTGTAATAAAAGGGTCGGGCGATCCGTCCGAAACCGGCATTAAACACCGGTTGGCCGATTCGTACCGTGATTTTTTGTAGGCGGACGCTTAACGCCGCGCGCCGTGCTCAGCTGCGCGCGAGCACGAGCACGCCGATCAGGATGATGCCGATGCCGACGAGCCGCTGCATCGACAGGACTTCGCCGAACAGGTACCACGCCGCGAACGCATTGACGACGTAGCCGAGCGACAGCATCGGGTACGCGATCGACACGTCGACCCGCGACAGCCCGACGATCCATACGACGACGCTCAGCACGTAGCAGCCGAGGCCGCCGATGATCGGCAATTGGGTCGCGATCTTGAATCCGACCGGAATGATGTTCGCACGGCTGAATTCGAAGTGTCCAACGGCGTTGACGCCGGCTTTCAGCAAAAGTTGCGCACAGGCGTTGAGCATCACGCCGGTGACGATGCAGACGAACGAAACGGGATTCATGCGGGGGACGTCCTTACGATTGCGGTTTCTCGACGATCACGCGGCGGTTGTCGCGCGCGATCACGCGCATCGGCACGCCTTCCTTGACCAGCGCGTCGTACTGGCCGGGCGGCATGATCGCGAGCGCATGGGTGTCCTGCTTCCAGCGCGTGATCCATTCGCCGACGGTCGGGATCCACTTGTTCGGCTCGACCGAGATGCCGAACGCGAGTTCGTCCTGGCGCTGGACCATGATCGTCGTGTGGCCCACGTAGAACGGGAACGTGTGGTCGAGCATTTCGATCGAGTAGAACGGCGTGTCGGGCGGCAGCTTCGCCAGCTCGGCGCGCACGGCCGGCGCGAGCAGCGCGCCCGAGCTGTAGCGGCCGAACTCGTCGTGCCCGGTGCCGCCGATCGTGCCGAACGCGAGCCACGCGGCGCCGAACGCGGCGAGCGCGGCGGCCGCGCCCGCCCGGCGGTTCAGCCACGCGGCCGCGAGCGTCAGCGCGGCCGAGACCGCGAGGCCGGCGTACAGCCACATCTGGAACGCGCGGTACAGCGCGTTCGGCGTGCGGGCGTCGCCCTGGTACGCGAGGAAGATGATCCCGAACGCCGCGGCGACGAAGAACACGAGATAGCCGAGCAGGTGGCGGCGGAAGCGCTCGGCCGTCATCAGCGGCAGGTACGCGCCGATGATCAGCGCGAGCGCCGGCGCGACCGGCAGCACGTACGAGATCAGCTTCGAATGCGACGCGCTGAAGAACAGGAAGATGAACGCGCTCCAGATCAGCAGCACGAGCATCGGCGAGAAGCCGTTCGGCTGGCGCGGCATGCGCAGCGCATGGCGGATGCTCTGCCACGCGACCGACAGCCACGGCAGGAAGCCGACCAGCAGCACGGGCACGAAGTAGTACAGCGGGCCCGGGCGGTTCTGTTCCGGGGTCAGGTACCGGCGGAACTGCTGGACGACGAAGAAGAAGTTGAAGAACTCGGGGTTGCGCTGCTGGACGAGCACGAACCACGGCGTGACGATCGCGAAGAAGATCACGAGGCCGCTGACGAGGTACAGGCGCTTCCACAGCGCCCAGTCGCGCGCGACCAGCGTATACAGCACGAGCACGGCGCCCGGCAGGATCAGGCCGACGAGGCCCTTCGACAGCACCGCCAACGCCATCGCGGCCCAGCACGCCCACATCCAGCCGCGTACCGCGGCCGGGCGCAGCCCGGGCCGCTGCGCGAGCAGCAGCGAGCAGAGCGACAGCGCCATCCAGAACGCGAGCCCCATGTCGAGCGCGTTGAAGTGGCCCATCAGGTTCCAGTACGGCGAGCTGGCCAGCACGACGGCCGCGAGCAAGCCCGACAGCGGGTTGAACAGGCGCGCGCCGGTGTAGCCGACGAGCAGCACGCCGGCGAAGCTCGCGACGGCGGTATAGAGGCGCGCCTGCCATTCGCCGATGCCGAACCACGCGAAGGTGAGCGCGTTCAGCCAGGTCTGCAGCGGCGGCTTCTCGAAGTACTTGTAGCCGTTGTAGCGCGGCGTGATCCAGTCGCCGGTGACGAACATCTCGCGCGCCATCTCCGCGTAGCGGCCTTCGTCGCTCGGGATCAGGTGGCGCAGCCCGAGCGGCGCGAACCAGACGATCGCGAGCGCGACGACGAGGAGGACGAGCGTGATGCGATTGAGCGGTAGCCTCGACGGCGTATCGTTCATGGGTTTTCAGCCTGTTGGTTGTTGTGACGGGCCGCCGGCGCGGTGCGCCGGGGGCGGGCGGCCTGGCCGGGGGCGATCCGGGGATCGACCCGCTGCGCCGGCCCGTGTTTTACCGCATCGGGGATTAACGTTCAATCAAGAGCGCGGCGGCGACTTTGCGGCCCTCGGCCATCAGGATGTTGTAGGTGCGGCAGGCGGCCTGGAAATCCATCGTCTCGACGCCGATCCGTTTCGCGGTGAGCGCCGCGACGAGCCGCGGGTGCGGAAAGCGCAGCCGCGCGCCGCTGCCGAAGATCACGAGTTCGGGCGTGGGGTCGAGCAGCATCGCGAAATGCTCGGGCGCGAGCGCGTCGAACGACGCCACGGGCCAGGCCTGGACCGGCGCGCCGGGCAGGACGATGACGCTCGTTTCGTGGCGTTCGAGATTGACGTCGACATAATCGGGGCCGTAGCCGGTGACGGTGTTGAGCGCGCCGCTCGTGTCCTGGTGCAGTTTCAAATCGGTATTCCGCGGTTCCGTAGGGGAATGGATTGGCAGGGCCGTGGGGCCCGGCGGGCCGGTTTCGCGCGCTCCGGCACGCGCGGACGCCCGACGGCGCGGGCCCGGCGCGGCTATGGTGCATTGCGAAAGTCGGCCAAAATCCGCTAAATTATAACTTTTTGGTCGCCCCCGGGCGCCACTTGCGTCGTGCGTCGCCACAAGCCGCGTCCGGCCGCCGCTTTTTCCCAGCCTAGACAGCGCGCACAGACCGGCCGCTTTCCAGTTTTGATCCCGTCCCCCCGGCCGCAAGGCCAACCCAGGAACCGTGTCGTCGTGAAACCGATTCAGAAGTCGAACAAGCTGCTCAACGTCTGCTACGACATCCGTGGCCCGGTGCTCGAGCACGCCAAGCGCCTCGAGGAAGAAGGCCACCGCATCATCAAGCTGAACATCGGCAACCTCGCGCCGTTCGGTTTCGACGCGCCGGACGAAATCATCCAGGACATGATCCGCAACCTGCCGGCGTCGTCCGGCTATTCGGATTCGAAGGGCGTGTTCTCGGCGCGCAAGGCCGTGATGCACTACACGCAGGAAAAGGGCGTCGTCGGCGTCGGCCTCGACGACATCTACATCGGCAACGGCGCGTCCGAGCTGATCGTGATGGCGACCCAGGCGCTCCTGAACGACGGCGACGAAGTGCTGCTGCCCGCGCCCGACTACCCGCTGTGGACGGCGGCCGTGAGCCTGTCGGGCGGCACGCCCGTGCACTACGTGTGCGACGAGCAGAACGCGTGGATGCCCGACCTCGACGACATCCGCGGCAAGATCACGCCGAACACGAAGGCGATCGTCGTGATCAACCCGAACAATCCGACCGGCGCGCTTTATTCCGACGAATTGCTGCTCGAGCTGCTCGAGATCGCGCGCCAGCACGGGCTGATCGTGTTCGCCGACGAGGTTTACGACAAGATCGTCTACGACGGTCTCGAGCACACCGCGCTGGGTGCGCTGTCGGAGGACGTGATCACCGTCACGTTCAACAGCCTGTCGAAGAGCTACCGGTCGTGCGGCTATCGCGCGGGCTGGATGGCCGTGTCGGGCCTCGGCGGCGACAATCGCCGGCGCGCGAAGGATTACCTGGAAGGGCTCGGCATCCTGTCGTCGATGCGCCTGTGCGCGAACGTGCCCGGCCAGTTCGCGATCCAGACGGCGCTCGGCGGCTACCAGAGCATCAACGAGCTGATCGTGCCGAACGGGCGCCTGTACAAGCAGCGCGAACTCGCGTATGACATGCTGACGTCGATCCCGGGCGTGACCTGCGTGAAACCGCAGGCCGCGCTGTACATGTTCCCGCGCCTCGACCCGAAGCTCTACCCGATCCAGAACGACCAGCAGTTCATTCTCGACCTGTTGCTCGAGGAACGCGTGCTGCTGGTACAGGGCACGGGGTTCAACTGGGCGACGCCGGACCACTTCCGCGTGGTCTTCCTGCCGAACCTCGACGATCTGGCCGATTCGATCAACCGGATCGCGCGCTTTCTCGACGGCTACCGCAAGCGCCATTCGGTCTGAGCGGGCAGCGCCACACGGAACTCACTACTTCTTACTCATCGATCACACGCAGCATGGAACCGATCAAAGTTGGCCTGTTGGGCTTCGGCACCGTCGGCAGCGGCACCTTCACGGTGCTGCGCCGCAACCAGGAAGAAATCAAGCGACGCGCGGGGCGCGGCATCGAGGTGGCGCGCATTGCCGTGCGCAACCCGGCCAAGGCGCAGGCCGCGCTCGGCGGTGACGCCGCGGCCGCGCAGATCACCGACGACTTCAACGCGGTCGTCGACGATCCGTCGATCGCGATCGTCGCCGAGATGATCGGCGGCACCGGCATCGCGCGCGAGCTCGTGCTGCGCGCGATCGCGAACGGCAAGCACGTCGTCACGGCGAACAAGGCGCTGCTCGCGGTGCACGGCACCGAGATCTTCGAAGCCGCGCGCGAGAAGGGCGTGATGGTCGCGTTCGAGGCGGCCGTCGCCGGCGGCATTCCGATCATCAAGGCGCTGCGCGAAGGCCTGACCGCGAACCGCATCCAGTACATCGCGGGCATCATCAACGGCACGACGAACTACATCCTGTCGGAAATGCGCGACCGCGGCCTCGATTTCGCGACCGCGCTGAAGGCCGCGCAGGAACTCGGCTACGCGGAAGCCGATCCGACCTTCGACATCGAAGGCGTCGACGCCGCGCACAAGGCGACGATCATGAGCGCGATCGCGTTCGGCGTGCCGGTGCAGTTCGACCGCGCGTACGTCGAGGGCATCAGCAAGCTCGACGCGACCGACATCCGCTACGCGGAAGAGCTCGGCTACCGGATCAAGCTGCTCGGCATCGCGCGCCGCGCCGCAAACGGCATCGAGCTGCGCGTGCACCCGACGCTGATCCCGGAAAAGCGCCTGCTCGCGAACGTCGAGGGCGCGATGAACGCGGTCGTCGTGCACGGCGATGCGGTCGGCACGACGCTGTACTACGGCAAGGGCGCGGGCGCGGAGCCGACTGCATCGGCCGTCGTCGCGGATCTCGTCGACGTCACGCGCCTGCACACGGCCGACCCCGAGCACCGCGTGCCGCACCTCGCGTTCCAGCCGGACAGCCTGTCGAACACGCCGATCCTGCCGATCGAGGAAGTGACGAGCGGCTACTACCTGCGCCTGCGCGTCGCCGACCAGACCGGCGTGCTGGCCGCCATCACGCGTATCCTCGCCGAGTCGGGCATCTCGATCGACGCGCTGCTGCAGAAGGAATCGGAGCAGATCGACGGCGCGAACGGCGAGACCGACATCATCCTGATCACGCACGAGACGGTCGAGAAGAACGTCAACGCGGCGATCGCGCAGATCGAGAGCCTCGCGACGGTGGTCTCGAAGGTAACGAAGCTGCGCATGGAAGCGCTGAACTGAGGACCAGGAACGACATGAACTACATCTCCACGCGCGGCGCCGGCATCGGCGAGCGCCATACGTTCTCCGACATCCTGCTCGGCGGTCTCGCGAAGGACGGCGGGCTCTACCTGCCGGCCGAGTATCCGAAGGTGTCCGCCGACGAGCTCGCGCGCTGGCGCACGCTGTCGTACGCGGATCTCGCGTTCGAGATCCTGTCGAAGTTCTGCGACGACGTGCCGGCCGACGATCTGCGCGCGATCACGCGCCGCACGTATACGGCCGCCGTGTACAGCAACACGCGCCATGGCGAAAACGCGTCCGACATCACGCCGCTGAAGGCGCTCGGCACCGAGAACGGCGCGGCGCTGTCGCTGCTCGAACTGTCGAACGGCCCGACGCTCGCGTTCAAGGACATGGCGATGCAGCTGCTCGGCAACCTGTTCGAGTACACGCTCGCGAAGCACGGCGAAACGCTGAACATCCTCGGCGCGACGTCGGGCGATACCGGCAGCGCGGCCGAGTATGCGATGCGCGGCAAGGCCGGCGTGCGCGTGTTCATGCTGTCGCCGCACAAGAAGATGAGCGCGTTCCAGACGGCGCAGATGTTCAGCCTGCAGGATCCGAACATCTTCAACCTCGCGGTCGAAGGCGTGTTCGACGACTGCCAGGACATCGTGAAGGCCGTGTCGAACGATCACGCGTTCAAGGCGCGGCACAAGATCGGCACCGTCAACTCGATCAACTGGGCACGCGTCGTCGCGCAGGTCGTGTACTACTTCAAGGGGTATTTCGCGGCGACGCAGTCCAACGACGAGCGCGTGTCGTTCACGGTGCCGTCGGGCAACTTCGGCAACGTCTGCGCGGGCCACATCGCGCGGATGATGGGGCTGCCGATCGCGAAGCTGGTGGTCGCGACCAACGAGAACGACGTGCTCGACGAGTTCTTCCGTACCGGCGCGTACCGCGTGCGCAGCGCCGAGAACACCTATCACACGAGCAGCCCGAGCATGGACATCTCGAAGGCGTCGAACTTCGAGCGCTTCGTGTTCGACCTGCTCGGCCGCGATCCGGCGCGCGTGATGCAACTGTTCCGCGACGTCGAGGAGAAGGGCGGCTTCGATCTCGCGGCGAGCGGCGATTTCGCGCGTGTGGCCGAATTCGGCTTCGTGTCCGGCCGCAGCAGCCACGCCGACCGCATCGCGACGATCCGCGACGTGTTCTCGCGCTACGACACGATGATCGATACGCATACGGCCGACGGCGTGAAGGTCGCGCGCGAGCATCTGGAGGCCGGCGTGCCGATGGTCGTGCTCGAGACGGCACAGCCGATCAAGTTCGGCGAGACGATCCGCGAGGCGCTCGATCGCGAAGCCGAGCGTCCGGCCGCTTTCGACGGGCTCGAGGCGCTGCCGCAGCGCTTCGAGGTCGTGAAGGCCGACGCGCAGCAGGTGAAGGACTTCATCGCCGCCCATACGGGCGCATGACGCACGGCCGGGCCTGCGGGCCCGGTCGCGCGGGACGGCCGGAATGCCGATTCGTCGAACGGATCGGGGTTCCGGCCGTTTCGTTTGGCGCGCGGGCATCATACGCCGCGCGAAACAGGTGCCAGACCCGCGCGTTCGCGCCGATCACAGTTTTCGCATGCCCGCCATATCGCGCGTCCGCGTGGCGTCGTCGCTACAATGACGTATTGATTCCAACGATCCCCGATTCCATCGATGTCGAACCCGAATCCCGCGGCGCCGCGCGCGCCGATGCTGTCGACCGCCGAGGCGCTCGCCGCGCTGCTCGACGCCGCGAAGCCGCTGCCCGGCGCCGAAACCGTCGCCACGCTCGACGCGCTCGGCCGCGTGCTGGCGGCCGACGTCAGCTCGCCGCTCGACGTGCCGCCGATGCATACGAGCGCGATGGACGGCTATGCGGTGCGTGTCGCCGACCTGCTGCACGGCGACCGGCGCCTGCCGGTGTCGCAGCGCATTCCGGCCGGGCATCCGGCCGCGCCGCTCGCGGCCGGCACGGCCGCGCGGATTTTCACCGGCGCGACGGTGCCGCCGGGCGCCGATGCCGTCGTGATGCAGGAGCAAGCATCGGCCGACGGCGACGCGGTCGAGATCCTGCACACGCCGAAGGCCGGCGAATGGATCACCGCGCAGGGCGCGGACATCCGTCAGGGTTCGGTGATCCTGCCGGCCGGCACGCGGCTCACGCCACAGGCGCTGGGTCTCGCCGCGTCGGTCGGCTGCGCGCAACTGGCGGTCGCGCGGCGGATTCGCGTCGCGGTGTTCTTCACCGGCGACGAACTGACGATGCCCGGCGAGCCGCTGAAGCCCGGCGCGATCTACAACTCGAACCGCTTCACGTTGCGCGGGCTGCTCGAGCGGCTCGGCTGCCACGTGACCGATTACGGCATCGTGCCCGACTCGCTGGCCGCGACGCGCGACACGCTGCGCGAGGCCGCCCGCGATCACGACGTGATCCTGACGAGCGGCGGCGTGTCGGTCGGCGACGAGGATCACGTGAAGCCGGCCGTGGAGGCCGAAGGCCGGCTCGCGCTGTGGCAGATCGCGATGAAGCCCGGCAAGCCGCTCGCGTACGGCGCGGTGCGCCGCGGCGACGAGCGCGCTGACGCGCATTTCATCGGGCTGCCCGGCAACCCGGTCTCGAGCTTCGTCACGTTCCTGCTGTTCGTGCGGCCGTTCCTGCTGCGCCTGTCCGGTGTGCGCGACGTCGCGCCGCGCGCGTTGTCGCTGCGTGCCGATTTTTCGCAGAGCAAGGGCGACCGGCGCAACGAATTCCTGCGCGCGCGCGTCAATGCGGCCGGCGGCCTCGACCTGTTCCCGAACCAGAGCTCGGCCGTGCTCACGTCGACGGTCTGGGGCGACGGCCTGATCGACAATCCGCCGCAGCACGCGATCAGCGCAGGCGAGACCGTGCGTTTCATTCCGTTTTCCGAACTGCTGTCGTGACGCGGCGGCTCCCCGAACCATGAAGATTCAACTGAAATTTTTTGCAAGCGTGCGCGAAGCACTGGGCGTGGCCGATGAAGAAGCCGACGTGCCGGACGGCGTGACGACCGTCGGCGACGTGCGCGCGTGGCTGCGCGCGCGCGGCGGCGCGTGGGCCGACACGCTCGCCGAAGGGCGCGCGTTGCGCATGGCGTGCAACCACGAGATGACCGACCCCGACACGCGGCTCACCGAAGGCTGCGAGGTCGCGTTCTTCCCGCCCGTCACGGGCGGTTGAGGGGGGAGGCGATGGCAACGGTACGAGTCCAGACCGACGATTTCGATCTGAATGCCGAAGTGGCGGCATTGCGGGCGCGCAACCCGAAGATCGGCGCGCTCGCGTGCTTCGTCGGCACGGTGCGCGACCTGAACGAAGGCGATACGGTCGCCGCGATGGAGCTCGAGCACTATCCCGGAATGACCGAGAAGGCGCTCGAAAAGATCGCGGCCGAGGCCGGCTGGCGCTGGCCGGGTGTCGACGTCGCGATCGTGCACCGCGTCGGCAGGCTGCTGCCGCTCGACCAGATCGTGATGGTCGCGACGGTCGCGTCGCACCGCGGCGACGCGTTCGCGTCGTGCGAGTTCGTGATGGATTATCTGAAGACCGAAGCGCCGTTCTGGAAGAAGGAAACGACGCCTGACGGCGAGCGCTGGGTCGATGCGCGCAGCACCGACGACGCCGCGCTCGCGCGCTGGGGCGTCGAGTCGGGCAACGCGCCGCGCTGAGCGCGGCACGCGGGCGATGCAGCGAAGTGCCGCGTGCGTGCGGTCGTCGCGTGTAAAGGGCGTTACGCGTCCGGGTCGACGCCGCGCCCGATGATCTTCGTCGGAAAAGGCTCGCCGCGGGCGCGCGACGGCAACGCGTGCGAATCGTCGCCCGCGTCGCGGCGGCGCGGCGCGATCGCGTCGAGCAGCGCCTGCTGCTCGGGCGGAATCCGGTAGTCCCAGCCGAACCGGCTCAACTGCAGGCTCTGCGCGATCCGCAGCGCGGGCTCCATGAAACGAACCGCCGCGGGCGGCGCGTAGCGCGCTTCGACGGTGTTCAGGAACAGCGACAGCCAGCGGCTGAAATGGGCCGGCTCGATCCCGTCGAGCGGCTGGTGCGCCTGCTGCACGTTGCCGCGATAGCCCTTGGTGCCGAGCACGAGGCTCGACCAGAACGTCACCATCTTCGGCAGATGGTCGTCCCAGCGGCCGGCCAGCTTTGCGTCGAATACGGGCCCCAGCAGCGGATCGGCGCGTACGCGGTCGTAGAACGCGTAGACGAGATCGCGGATGTTGTCTTCGGTCGGCTCGGCGTCGCGGGGGCGGGCCGGTACGGTATCGGGCGAGACGGGTTGGGCAGTCATGACGAAAAGGGCCGGTAGAGCGGGGCGGTGACGGCGCGACGGCGCCGGCGACGGGCAGGACGCCGGTCGGATTTTGACGCAAAATAGCGTCCAATAACCCCTGGAAAACGTGTAGATATCCCGCATCTTATTGCGCGCACGCGATCCCGGCAACCCGGGGCCGCGCCACGGCACCGTCTATCGGCCCTGCACGCCTCGCGATCGGCCCGGTTCATCCGAGCGGGGCACGATCGACCTTTTCTGTATTCGCTCATGAGACTCACCGACTACACCGACTATTCGCTGCGCGTGATGCTGTATCTGGCCGTGCGCGGTGAGGGGCTCGCGACGATCCAGGAGATCTCGGACGCCTACGGCATCTCGAAGAACCATCTGATGAAAGTCGTCCAGCGGCTCGGCGAACTGGGCTGGGTCGACACCGTGCGCGGCCGCAACGGCGGGCTGCGGCTGTTCGCCGATTCGCTGCGGCTGACGGTCGGCCAGGTCGTGCGGGCGACCGAAAACGACTTCGCGCTGGTCGGCTGCTTTTCGCCCGACGGCAGCGAGCCGCGCGGCTGCGTGATCGAGCCGCAGTGCCGGCTGAAAAGCGTGCTGGCGGCCGCGCGCGATGCGTTCTTCGCGGAGCTCGATCGTCACACGCTCGGCGAGCTGGCCGTGCCCGCATCGCCGCTCGCGGCGTTGCTCGGCATTCGTCCGGTCGCGCTCGTGCGTGCCGCGCCGTCGCCGGACGAAGCGCCGGCAGTTGAACAGACGTCGTCCAAGGCCCCCTGATGCGCGGGGCGCCGCGCGCTGCCCGCTCGCGCCATCACGCCGCCGGACCGTTTTCAGGCTATCCGGCAATTTTTGCGCTGAATCAACCCGAATTTCGCTTGAAAGCCGCATAACCATCCTCATCTTGGTGTTAATCGAAAATTGGAGGTCTCAACCAAATGAGAATCGACAAGCTCACCACCAAGTTCCAGGAAGCACTCGCGGACGCGCAAAGCCTCGCGGCAGGCCGCGACAATCAATACATCGAACCCGTTCACGTGCTCGCGGCGCTGGTCGCGCAGCACGACGGCTCGGCCCGCTCGCTGATGTCGCGCGCGGGCGTGCACGTGCAGGCGCTCCAGGGCGCGCTGAACGAAGCCATTTCGCGCCTGCCGCAAGTAACGGGCACGGGCGGCGACATCCAGATCGGCCGTGAGTTGGCCGGCCTGCTGAATCAGGCCGACAAGGAAGCGCAGAAGCTCAACGACACGTTCATCGCGAGCGAGATGTTCCTGCTCGCCGTATCCGACGACAAGGGCGACGCCGGCAAGCTCGCGCGCCAGCACGGTCTCACGCGCAAGGCGCTCGAAGCCGCGATCGCCGCGGTGCGCGGTGGCTCGCAGGTGCACAGCCAGGACGCCGAAAGCCAGCGCGAGGCGCTGAAGAAATACACGGTCGACCTGACCGAGCGCGCCCGCGCGGGCAAGCTCGACCCGGTGATCGGCCGCGACGACGAAATTCGCCGCTCGATCCAGATCCTGCAGCGCCGCACGAAGAACAACCCGGTGCTGATCGGCGAACCGGGCGTCGGCAAGACCGCGATCGTCGAAGGGCTCGCGCAGCGGATCGTCAACGGCGAGGTTCCCGAGACGCTGAAGGGCAAGCGCGTGCTGTCGCTCGACATGGCCGCGCTGCTCGCCGGCGCGAAGTATCGCGGCGAGTTCGAGGAACGCCTGAAGGCCGTGCTCAACGACATCGCGAAGGACGAAGGCCAGACGATCGTCTTCATCGACGAAATTCACACGATGGTCGGCGCGGGCAAGGCCGAAGGCGCGATGGACGCGGGCAACATGCTGAAGCCGGCGCTGTCGCGCGGCGAACTGCACTGCATCGGCGCGACCACGCTCGACGAATACCGCAAGTACATCGAGAAGGACGCCGCGCTCGAACGCCGCTTCCAGAAGGTGCTCGTCGACGAGCCGAGCGTCGAGGCGACGATCGCGATCCTGCGCGGGCTGCAGGAGAAGTACGAACTGCACCACGGTGTCGACATCACCGACCCGGCGATCGTCGCCGCGGCCGAGCTGTCGCATCGCTACATCACCGACCGCTTCCTGCCCGACAAGGCAATCGACCTGATCGACGAAGCCGCCTCGAAGATCAAGATGGAAATCGATTCGAAGCCGGAAGAGATGGACAAGCTCGACCGTCGTCTGATCCAGCTGAAGATCGAGCGCGAAGCGGTGAAGAAGGAGCAGGACGAAGCGTCGCAGAAGCGCCTGCAACTGATCGAGGAAGAGATCGATCGCCTCGGCCGCGAATATGCGGATCTGGAAGAGATCTGGACCGCCGAGAAGGCCGCGGTGCAGGGCAGCGCGCAGCTCAAGGAAGAGATCGAGAAGGTGCGGGCGGACATCGCGCGGCTGCAGCGTGAAGGCAAGCTGGAGAAGGTCGCCGAACTGCAGTACGGCAAGCTGCCGCAACTCGAGGCGCAACTGAAGCAGGTCACGCAGGCCGAGGAGCAGGAGCAGCACAACCCGACGCGTCCGCGCCTGCTGCGCACGCAGGTCGGTGCGGAGGAAATCGCGGAAGTCGTGTCGCGTGCGACGGGCATTCCCGTGTCGCGGATGATGCAGGGCGAACGCGAGAAGCTGCTGCACATCGAGGAAAAGCTGCACGAGCGCGTGGTCGGCCAGGACGAGGCGATCAGCGCGGTGGCCGATGCGATCCGTCGGTCGCGCGCGGGGCTCGCCGATCCGAACCGTCCGTACGGCTCGTTCCTGTTCCTCGGCCCGACCGGTGTCGGCAAGACCGAGCTGTGCAAGGCGCTGGCGTCGTTCCTGTTCGATTCGGAAGAGCACCTGATCCGCATCGACATGAGCGAGTTCATGGAGAAGCACAGCGTCGCGCGGCTGATCGGCGCGCCGCCGGGCTACGTCGGCTACGAGGAAGGCGGCTACCTGACGGAAGCCGTGCGCCGCAAGCCGTACAGCGTGATCCTGCTCGACGAGATCGAGAAGGCGCATCCGGACGTGTTCAACGTGCTGCTGCAGGTGCTCGACGACGGCCGCATGACGGACGGGCAGGGGCGTACGGTCGACTTCAAGAACACGGTCATCGTGATGACGTCGAACCTCGGCTCGCAGGTGATCCAGGCCATGACGGGCTCGCCCCAGGACGAGATCAAGGACGCCGTGTGGCTCGAGGTGAAGCAGCATTTCCGCCCCGAGTTCCTGAACCGGATCGACGACGTCGTCGTGTTCCACGCGCTCGACCGCAGCAACATCGAGTCGATCGCGAAGATTCAGCTGGCGCGCCTGCATGACCGGCTCGCGAAGCTCGACATGGCGCTCGACGTGTCGCCGGCGGCGCTCGAACAGATCGCGAAGGTCGGCTACGATCCGGTGTTCGGCGCGCGGCCGCTGAAGCGCGCGATCCAGCAGGAGATCGAGAACCCGGTCGCGAAGCTGATCCTCGCGGGCCGCTTCGGTCCGAAGGACGTGATCCCGGTCGACGTGAACGACGGCCAGTTCGTGTTCGACCGCGTCGTTCACTGATCGTCCGCCATCGGCCGCGTGCCCGGCTCACGCCGGGCGCGCAAAAACGAACACCCCGCCTCGGCGGGGTGTTTGCTTATGGAGCGGCCGAACGGGCCGCCCGGTCGCGGCGCGGGCTCAGCCCTGCTTGTTGCCGCCGAACATGCCGGCGAGCTGCGTGAGCGTGCCGAGCACGTTCGACGTGTCGACCTGGCCGCTGGCCGGCACTTCGCCGTTCGGCGTCGCGCCGTTGACGACGTGCGGCAGCACCTGCGCGAGGATCGACGAGGCCTGCGCGGGATCGATGCCGACCTTGCTCGCGAGCGAGCCGACGACGTCCGAGCCGAGCACGTTCTGCAGCGTATCCGGCGAGATCGGCTGGTTTTCGCCGGTGCCGACCCACGAACCGATGATCTCGCCGGCGCCGCCGGCCTTGAACTTCTCGATCAGCCCGTTCAGGCCGCCCGGCTGGTTGTTGATGAATTCGAGCGCGGTCGTGATCAGCGCGCTTTGCGAGTTGCCGCCGGCCTGGCCGCCGATCAGACCGCCGACGATGTCGAGGAGACCCATGGTTCTTCACCTTCACTGAAAAGGGCGCCGTGACGACGGCGCCCGTTGAACGAATGCCGCGCGCACGCCGTCGCGCGCGCGGCGCACATCAGGCGCCCGACGCCGCGGCGGCGGAGGCTGCCTTGTCCTTCTTGCTCTTCTTCTTCGAACCCTTCGCGGCCTTCGTGGACGATGCGGCCGCCGGTGCGCTCGCACCCGTGTCGGCGGATGCCGCGGCCGCCGCTGCCGCCTTTTCCTTCTTCGATGCGCGCTTGGTCTTGGCCGGCTTGGCGGCCGCGTCCGGTGCGCTCGCCGCCGGCGCGGGGGCCGTGGTCGTCGTGCCGGCCGTCGCGGTCGTGGACGTCGATGCGGTGCCTGCCGACGTCGTGGTCGATGGGGTCGCCGACGTCGTCGCGGCCGGCTTCGACGGCTTCACGCCCTTCGGCGGCGTCGACGAGCCGCCGATCGTCAGGCCGTTTTCCTCGAGATGCCCGACCGACTTCGTGCCGAGACCCTTCACGCGGTTCGCGAGATCGTCGGCGTCCTTGAACGGGCCGTTCTTGGTGCGTTCGTCGATGATCGCCTTCGACTTCACGGGCCCGAGACCCTTCACGGATTCGAGCGCGGCCTGGTCGGCCGTGTTGACATCGACGGCAGCGGCAAGGCCGGCGGCGAGCGACAGCGACAGCGCGACGAACAGCATCAGCAGCTTTTTCAGCATGGCAAGGGCTCCCTGGTTCTGACGGATGAATGGTTGTTGCAACGGACGGCGGCCCACGAGCTGGCCGGGCGTCGCCGTTAAGCATAGGACAAATGCGTGCCCTTTTTGAGACAGGCTGATCGCATCTTGCTGAAGGCTTGCGGTGCTGTAAAGGCCGAAAGCGGTCGCGGCGGGCGATTTTGACCATTCTTTACGGTGTCGCAGGGGGATCGCGGGCGAACGCCGCACTGGCCGTCAGACAATGCTTGACTTAGAGTGAACTCTAACTCCTAACCTTGTTCCTGCCATGTCGAAAACCCTATCCCAACCCTCCGCCGCCGGTCCGCTGACGATCGGGCAAGTCGCCGAACTGACGGGCGTGTCGACGCACACGTTGCGGTATTACGAGCAGGCCGGCCTGCTGCGCGCGATTTCGCGCACGGCGGCCGGGCACCGGCTCTATGCGCCGGCCGACCTTGACTGGCTGGCCTTCGTGATGCGCCTGAAGGCGACCGGCATGCCGATCGCGCAGATGCAGGCGTTCGCGGTGCTGCGCGAGCAGGGCGAGTCGACGTTCCGCGCGCGGCGCGACTTGCTGGTCGCGCATCGCGACGCGGTGCGCGCGCATATCGCGGAGCTGCAGGCGAGCCTCGATGCGATCGGCGCCAAGATCGCGTACTACGAGGCGCAGGAACGGGAAACGGAACGACGGGCGAATCTTTCTCACTCTTTATCGGAACAGGACGGACAAGATGGAACGACTCGTTGAGGATCGCTACACGCGCGGCTGGAACAAGCTCAAGGAAATCGACGGCGAAGCGGGCGAACGCGTGATCGCGGCGCTTGCGCCGATCGCGCCGGATTTCGCGCGGCTCCTGGTCGAATTCAGCTTCGGCGACATCTACAGCCGGCCGCAGCTCGACCTGAAGGCGCGCGAAATCGCGACGATCGCCGCGCTGGCCGCGCTCGGCAACGCGCAGCCGCAACTGAAGGTGCATATCGAGGCCGCGCTGAACGTCGGCTGCACGCGCGACGAGATCGTCGAGGTGTTCATGCAGATGGCCGTGTATGCGGGGATGCCGGCCGCGCTCAACGCGCTGTTCGCCGCGCACGAGGTGTTCAAGCGGCGCGACGAAGCGGCCGGCGAGGCAGACCACGCGAACGAAGCGGCCGGGCAGCCCGCATGACGGCGCGTGTCACGCGCGGTGCGGCGCGACGATCCGGTGCTTCGCGATGCGCCGGTACAGCGTCGCACGCGACATGCCGAGCGCGCGGGCGGCCGCGTCGGGCCGCCAGCGATGCGCGGTGAGCGCGGCGACGATGCGCCCGCGTTCGTCGTCGGGCAGCACGCCCGCCGGGGTGCCGCCGAGTTGCGCGGCGAGCTCGGCCGGCAGGTCGTGCCGCGTCACGCGCGCGGCGTCGCACACCGCGCACGCATAGCGCAGCACGTTGCGCAGTTGCCGCACGTTGCCCGGCCACGGGTAGGCCGCGAGCTGTTCGGCGAGCGTCGCATCGAGCGTCAGCACGTGGCCGGTCGCCTGCGCCTCCTCGGCGAACACGGCGGCGATCACGTCGCGCACGTCCGCGCGTTCGCGCAGCGGCGGCAGGTCGAACGTCGCGCCGCTCAACCGGTAGTACAGATCTTCGCGGAACGTGCCGTCGGCCACCATCCGCGCGAGATCGCGGTGCGTCGCGCAGATCACGTCGAGATCGACGCGCACCGGCGTGTCGCTGCCGAGCGGCACGACTTCGCCGTCGGCCAGCACGCGCAACAGGCGCGTCTGCAGCGCGAGCGGCATGTCGCCGATTTCATCGAGAAACAGCGTGCCGCCGTCGGCGAGCGCGATCTTGCCGCGCGCGCCGTGCTTGCGTGCGCCGGTGAACGCGCCGGCCGCATAGCCGAACAGTTCGCTCTCGATCAGCGCTTCCGGCAGCGCGCCGCAGTTCACGGCGACGAACGGCCGCGCGCGCCGCGCGCCGGCGTCGTGGATCGCGCGGGCGAACACTTCCTTGCCCGCGCCGGTTTCGCCGAGCACGAGGATCGGTAGCCGCTTGCTCGCGACGCGCAGCGCGAGTTCGGCCTGTTGCGCGATGCGCGCATCGCTGCTGTGCAGGAACGGCGTCAGCGCGCCGACGTGACGCGGCGCGGCGGTGCCCGGGCGGCGCGATGCCGTGGCGGCCCGGGCCGCGCCCGGTTCGCGGCCGGCGCGGCGTAGCGGCGCGCGCAGCCGCGCGAAGAGCGGGGCGCCGGTCGCGCGCAGCCGCAGCGCGACGATCGCGTCGAGCCGCGCGGCGTCGCGCAGCGGCATCTCGGTCGCATCGAAGATCTCGTCGATATGGCGCGGCTCGCGCAGCGCCGGCAGCGCGTCGCGCGCGTGCCGGTTCGCGGCGACGATGTTGCCGCATTCGTCGAACGCGATCAGCCACTCGGGCTGCGCTTCGACGTAGTGACGGTTCGGATGCCCGAACAATATCCAGTGCTGCGCGGTGCTGTGCACGAAGTAGCCGTCCTCGATCAGCGCCGCGCTTTGCCGCACGAGCTGGTAGACGAGGCGCTGGCTGTCGCGGCCGTCGGGCGAATGCACGGCCGACGCGTCGAGCACGCCGATCAGCTCGCCGCCCGGCGAGAAGATCGGCGCCGCGCTGCACGTGAGCGTCGTGAACGCCGCGCGAAAGTGATCGGTCTTGTGCACGGTGATCGGCGCGAGATCGGTCAGCACGCTCGCGACGCCGCAGGTTCCTTCCTCGCTTTCCGACCAGCACGAGCCGATGTGCAGCCCCGCATGACGAAAGTCGTTGCGGCGCTCGCGGTCGATCCGGTAGTCGATCGTCACGCCGTGCGCGTCGGTCAGCATCACGCAGTAGTCGGCGACGCGGATCATGTCGTGCAGCCGCGTCAGGCACTGGCCCGACGCGCGCAGGAAGGCCTCTTCCTTGTCGCGCACTTCGCGCAGCTCGGCCGCGGTCAGCACGCGCGGGCCGATCGACGAAGCGGGGTCGAGGCGATAGCGCTCCAGCGATCGCTGCCACGAAGACACGAGGCGCGCGGAATCGGCCGGCGCGGGCAGGCGCCCGGCGAGCGCGCCGAGTATGCGGTCGGCGTGCTGGGCCTGGGGGACGGCGTAGGGCATGGTCGGCTCCGGGTACGGCGGGGATGTCGCTGTTCTTGTAGCACATCCGGTCCGGCGGATCACACTGCATCGCAGCACGCGGCGCGCGTGAGACGGTCGTCTCACCGGTATCCGATGCGTCTCGCGCGATTGAGACGGCCGCCCGCGCGCGGCGCGACGGTCGTCAGGCGGGGCGTCGCGCGCGCGGCGCCGCGCGAATGCTGGGTTTGCGGGCGGAACGCCGCGCATGCGCGCGCGCCGCGACGATCGCGTCGCCGTATCGACGGCATGAGACGTGCCGGCGAATCCGACGCGCGCCGCGCCGTCACGACCGCGCATTGCGAACCCGCGCATGCCCGCCGCGCCAGCGCGGACGCGGGTTTCGCGGGCATCGCATGCACGATGGCACGCCGCTTGCAGAGATGACGGGCAAGCCGGCGCGATTGCGTCGGCGACGACGATCCGCCGCCCGTCGATGGCAGCGGACGAAACAGGCGAGGGCGGCGCGCGCAATACGCCGGCCCTGCCGACTGGATGGAGACAAACCCGTGACGACGCCCGTTACCGTCGGCGTGATCGCGAACCCCGCATCGGGGCGCGACATCCGCCGCCTCACGACGCATGCATCCGTGTTCCCGACCGCGGAGAAGGCGAACATGATCGTGCGCCTGCTGGCCGGCCTCGGCGCGATGGGCGTCGAGCGCGTGCTGACGCTGCGCGACCGCACGGGCATCGCGACGCTGCTGCTGCGCGCGATCGACACGCATCGCGCGGTCGCGCCGCACGAGCGCTGGCCCCAGGTCGAATTCGTCGACCTGCCGATTACCGACAGCGTCGCCGACACGCAGGCCGGCGCCGCCTATCTGCATCGGATGGAAGTGTCGCTGATCGTCGTGCTCGGCGGCGACGGCACCCATCGCGCGGTGGCCGCGCATTGCGGCGCGACGCCGCTCGTCGCGCTGTCCACCGGCACCAACAACGCGTTTCCCGAACATCGCGAGGCGACCGTCGCCGGCGTCGCCGCGGGGCTCGTCGCGACCGGCGCCGTGCCGGCCGAGGTCGCGTTCGTGCGCAACAAGCGGCTCGTCGTGCGCTGCGTCGCGGGCGCGCAGCCCGGGCGCGAGGAGATCGCGCTCGTCGATGTGTGCGCCGCGCGGCAGCGCTTCGTCGGCGCGCGCGCGATCTCCGGCTCGGAGGACATCGACACCCTCTATCTGACGTTCGCGGAACCGGACGGCATCGGCCTGTCCGCGCTCGGCGGCGCGTGGGCGCCGCTCGAACGCAGCGCGCCGCACGGGCTCGCGATGCGCTTCGCGGATGCCGGCAAGACGGCCGGCACGCCGCTCGTCGCGCCGATCGCGCCGGGGCGCGTCGACCGCGTCGTGATGCGCAGTTGCGAGCGGCTCGAGCCGGGCGCGTGGCACGCGATTCCGTTCGAGCGCGGCACGCTCGCGTTCGACGGCGAGCGCGAGATCGAGGTCGCGCGCGGCGATCGCTACGAGATCGCACTCGACTGGGGCGGACCGTTGACGGTCGACGTCGGCCGCACGCTGCGCTACGCGTCGTCACGGCAACTGCTGCGCGATGCCGGTGCGTGGCACGACTGATACACCGGTTTCACGAAGACGTTTCGACATCCATCACGATCATCAAGGAGACATCGCCATGACAGCCCCTCTCGAAGGACAGGTCGCCATCGTCACGGGCGGCGCGCGCGGCATCGGCCGCGGCATCGCGCTGACGCTCGCCGGCGCCGGTGCCGACATCCTGCTGGCCGACCTGCTCGACGACGCGCTCGACGCGACCGCCGGCGAGGTGCGCGCGCTCGGCGGCCGCGCGGCGATCGCGAAGGTCGACGTCACGCAGGCCGCGCAGGTCGACGCGATGGTCGCGCAGGCGCTCGGCGACCTCGGCGGGCTCGACATCCTCGTGAACTGCGCGGGCGTGATCAGCATCCGTCCGGTTGCCGAACTGACCGAGCGCGACTGGGATTTCGTGATGGACGTGAACGCAAAGGGCACGTTCCTCGGCTGCCGCGCGGCGCTCGCGCATCTGAAGGCGCAGCGGCGCGGCCGGATTATCAACGTCGCGTCGATCGCGGGCAAGGAAGGCTTCCCGAATCTCGCGCATTACAGCGCATCGAAATTCGCGGTCGTCGGCTTCACCAACGCGCTGGCGAAGGAGCTCGCGCGCGACGGCGTGACCGTCAACGCGATCTGCCCCGGCATCGTCCGTACCTACATGTGGGACCGGCTGTCCGACGAATGGAAGACCGACGGCGAATCGGTCGAGGAGTCGTGGCAGCGGCACCAGTTGACGCTGATTCCGCAGGGCCGCGCGCAGACGCCGGAAGACATGGGCCGGCTCGCGCTGTTCTTCGCGACGATGGACAACGTGACGGGCCAGGCCGTGAACGTCGACGGCGGCTTCACGTTTCACTGACGGCCGCAGGCCGTGCAATCCGCCGCCACGGCATGGCCGGGGCGGCATTCGCAGTCAGACCTACCCAGGAGACACACATGACCGCTTCGACACAGCTCGGCAGGGACAAGCTGCTGGACGCCTATCGGCTGATGCGCACGATCCGCGAATTCGAGGAACGCCTGCACGTCGAATTCGCGACCGGCGAGATACCCGGCTTCGTTCACCTGTACGCGGGCGAGGAGGCGTCCGCCGTCGGCACGATGCTGCACCTCGGCCTCGACGACTACGTGGCCACCACGCACCGCGGCCACGGCCATTGCATCGCGAAGGGCGTCGACGTGCACGGGATGATGGCCGAGATCTACGGCAAGAAGACAGGCGTCTGCCACGGCAAGGGCGGCTCGATGCACATCGCCGACCTGTCGATGGGGATGCTCGGCGCGAACGGGATCGTCGGCGCGGGCGGCCCGCTCGTGTGCGGTGCGGCGCTCGCGGCCAAGTACAGGAAAACCGGCGGCGTCGGCGTGTGCTTCTTCGGCGACGGCGCGTCGAACCAGGGCGTGATCTTCGAATCGATGAACCTCGCGTCGGTGTGGCGGCTGCCCGCGATCTTCGTCGCCGAAAACAACGGCTATGCGGAAGCGACGACGTCGAGCTGGTCGGTCGCGACCGACAACATCGCCGATCGGGCGAACGGGTTCGGGATGCCGGGCGTGATCGTCGACGGCTTCGACTTCTTCGCGGTGCACGAGGCGCTCGGCGAAGCCGTCGACCGCGCGCGCAACGGCGGCGGCCCGACGCTCGTCGAGGTGAAGTTCACGCGCTATTTCGGCCACTTCGAGGGCGATGCGCAAACCTATCGCGCGCCGGGCGAAGTGCAGAAGCTGCGCGACGAGAAGGACTGCCTGAAGCATTTCGAAACGCGCGTCGTGCGCGCCGAAGCGCTGACGACGGCCGACCTGCGCGCGGTGGACGCCCAGGTGAAGGCGCTGATCGACGACGCGGTCGCGCAGGCGAAGGCGGCGCCGCTGCCGGATGCCGCCGACCTGCTCGCCGACGTCTACGTGTCGTATCCGTGAACTCGGCCTGACCGAGCAGCCGGCACGGCGAACCGAACATTCCAGGAGACAGACATGGCAAGGAAGATTACCTATTCGCAGGCGATCAACGAGGCGCTCGCGCAGGAAATGGCGCGCGACGACAGCGTGATCGTGATGGGCGAGGACAACGCGGGCGGCGCGGGCGCGCCCGGCGAGGACGACGCATGGGGCGGCGTGCTCGGCGTGACGAAGGGGCTGTTCCACAAGTTTCCGGGCCGCGTGCTCGATACGCCGCTGTCGGAGGGCGGCTACATCGGCGCGGCGGTCGGCGCTGCCGCGTGCGGGATGCGGCCCGTCGCGGAACTGATGTTCATCGATTTCATGGGCGTGTGTTTCGACCAGATCTTCAACCAGGCGGCGAAATTCCGCTACATGTTCGGCGGCAAGGCCGTGACGCCGGTCGTGATCCGTGCGATGTACGGCGCCGGCCTGCGCGCGGCCGCGCAGCACTCGCAGATGCTCACGTCGCTGTTCACGCACATCCCGGGGCTGAAGGTCGTGTGCCCGTCGACGCCGTACGACGCGAAGGGGCTCCTGATTCAGGCGATCCGCGACAACGATCCCGTGATCTTCCTCGAACACAAGCTGCTCTATACGCGTGAGGGCGACGTACCGGAGGAATCCTATGCGATTCCGTTCGGCGAGGCGAACGTGCTGCGCGACGGCGACGACGCGACGATCGTCACGTACGGCCGGATGGTGCATCTGGCGATGGACGCGGCCGCGACGCTCGCGAAGGACGGCATCCAGTGCGACGTGATCGACCTGCGCACGACGTCGCCGCTCGACGAGGAAACGATCCTCGAAAGCGCGGCGCGCACGGGGCGCGTGGTGGTGGTCGACGAAGCGAACCCGCGCTGCTCGATCGCGACCGACATCGCCGCGCTCGTCGCGCAGCGCGCGTTCCGCTCGCTCAAGGCGCCGATCGAGCTCGTCACCGCGCCGCATACGCCCGCGCCGTTCGCCGGCGTGCTCGAAGACCTGTATATCCCGTCCGCCGATGCGATTGCGCGGGCGGTCCTGAAGACGAGGAGCTGACACGATGTCGATTCACATGATCACGATGCCCAAGTGGGGGCTGTCGATGGAGCAGGGGCAGGTCAATGGCTGGCTGAAGGCGATCGGCGAACGCGTGGCGAAGGGCGACGAGGTGCTCGACGTCGAGACCGACAAGATCTCGTCGGGCGTCGAATGCGCGTTCGACGGCACGCTGCGCCGCCAGATCGCGCAGGAGGGCGAGACGTTGCCCGTCGGCGCGCTGCTCGGCGTGGTCGCGGCCGCCGACACGAGCGACGCCGACATCGATGCGGCGATCGCCGACTTCCAGCGCGACTTCGTGCCGAGCGCGGCGTCCGACGAGGCGGCCGGCCCGCAGCCGGAGAAGGCGCGGATCGGCGGACGCACGATCCGCTTCCTGAAGCTCGGCGACGGTTCGGGCACGCCGGCCGTGCTGATCCACGGCTTCGGCGGCGACCTGAACAACTGGCTGTTCAACCATGCGGAACTCGCCGCGCACCGGCCGGTGTGGGCGCTCGATCTGCCCGGCCACGGCGAGTCGGGCAAGGCCGTCGAGACCGGCAGTCTCGACGAGCTGGCCGACGCGGTGCTTGCGCTGCTCGATGCGCAGCACATCGAGCGTGCGCACCTGATCGGCCATTCGATGGGCGGCGCGGTGGCGATGACGTTGGCCGACAGCGCGCCGGCGCGCGTGGCGTCGCTCACGCTGATCGCGAGCGCGGGGCTCGGCGCCGACATCAACCGTGCATACATCGACGGCTTCGTCGCCGGCAACAGCCGCAACACGCTGAAGCCGCACCTCGGCGCGCTGTTCGCGGACGACGCGCTGGTCACGCGGCAGCTCGTCGAGGATCTCGTCAAGTACAAGCGGCTCGAAGGCGTGCAGGCCGCGCTGGAGAAGATCGCGGACGCCGCGTTCGACGGCGCCGCGCAGCGGCGCGTATTCCGCGACCGGCTCGCGACGCTTGCGCCGCGCACGCTCGTGATATGGGGCGAGCGCGACCAGGTGATTCCCGCGCGGCACGCGCAGGGCTTGCCGGACGGCGTGCGCGCCGAGGTGATCGCCGGCGGCGGGCACATGGTGCAGATGGAGGCGGCCGCCGACGTGAACCGCCTGATCGTCGCGTTCCTCGGAGACTGACGATGGCCGCCGCGCTCGAACGACCCAGCCTCACGGCGCTCGGCCAGCCCGGCGCGAGAAGTCGCGACAAGCTCGCGCGCATTCCGGTGCGCGTCGAGCCCGCGGCCGGCGCGGCGCTGCCGAAGCCGCCGTGGCTGCGCGCGCGGCCGATGATGAGCGCGGCGGTGGCCGACATGGCCGCCGTGCTGCGCGAGCATCGGCTGCATTCCGTCTGCGAGGAGGCGATGTGCCCGAACATCGGCGAATGCTTCGCGCAGCGCACCGCGACCTTCATGATCATGGGCGGGCTGTGTACGCGGCGTTGCCCGTTCTGCGACGTCGCGCACGGCCGGCCCGAGCCGCTCGATCCCGACGAGCCCGCGCGGCTGGCCGACGCGGCGGCGGCGCTCGGGTTGCGCTACGTCGTGATCACGTCGGTCGACCGCGACGATCTGCGCGACGGCGGTGCCGCGCATTTCGCCGCGTGCATCGCGGCGGTGCGCGCGAGCGTGCCGGGCATCGGCGTCGAGGTGCTGACGCCGGACTTCCGCGGCCGCACGGCATGGGCGCTCGATGCGCTGTCGTCGGCGTGGCCCGACGTGTTCAACCACAACATCGAGACGGTGCCGTCGCTGTATCGGGCGGCGCGGCCGGGCGCCGACTATCGCGGCTCGCTCGAACTGCTCGCGCAGGCGAAGGCCGCGCGGCCGACGCTCGTGACGAAATCGGGATTGATGCTCGGGCTCGGCGAGCGCGACGACGAGGTGCGCGACACGCTGCGCGACCTGCGCGCGCACGAGGTCGACGTGCTGACGCTCGGCCAGTATCTGGCGCCGTCGGCGCACCATTTGCCCGTGCGGCGCCACGTGAGCCCGGAGGCCTTCGCCGCGTGGCGCGACGAGGCGCTTGCGCTCGGTTTCAGGGAAGTGGTCGCCGGCCCGCTCGTGCGGTCCTCCTATCACGCAGCCGACGTGCTGGAGGGCGCGTAGCGCGCCGCGCTTCAGGCTGTGGCTGCGTGCGCGCGGCCAATGCGGCGCAGGTACAGCACGAGCCCCGCGCCCGCCAGCATCAGGCTGACCGTGTTCGCGAACCAGAAGCCGCGCGCGCCGGTCAGCCACGCGGGCGCGATCCCGCCGACGTCGAAGCCGAGCAGGTAGCCGCCGCTGAGTCCGACGCCCCACAGGGCGACCGCATAGATCACGGTCGGCACGACCGCCACCTTGTACGCGCGCAGCACGAACGCCGACGTGACCTGCAGCGCATCGAACACGTGGTAGCACGCGACGATCGCGACGAGCGGCATCGCGGCCGCGGCGACGGCCGGGTTCGGCGTGTAGCCGCCGATGATCAGCGGGCGCAGCGCGAACACGAGCACGCCGTAGGCAGCCGCCACGCCGCACGCGAACATCACGCTGTGCCGGCCGAGCAGCCGGGCTTCCTCGGCGTGCCCGGCGCCGAGCGCGCGCGCGACCAGCGTCGACGCCGCCACGCCGATCGACAGCGGCGTCATGTACAGCACCGCGCCGATGTTGCCGGCGATCTGGTGGCCGGCGAGCGTCGTCGTGCCGAACTGCGCGATGAACAGCGCCATGCACGTGTACGACGTGACCTCGATCAGATACGACAGGCCCATCGGCACGCCGAGCTTCAGGATTGCCTTCTGGCGCGCCCAGACGGGCCAGCAGAAGCGGGAGAAGATCGCGAGCGGCGCGAACACGTCGAGCTTCGCGAGCAGCGTGTAGCCGATCAGCGCGAGCGCCCAGTTGATCAGCGTGCTCGCGAGCCCGCAGCCGGGGCCGCCGAGCGCCGGCACACCGAAGCCGCCGAAGATGAACCAGACGTTCAGCGGAAACTTGAGCAGCAGCGCGCCGATCTGCAGGATCATCGCGAGCCGCGGCTTGCCGGCCGCGTTGGTCAGCGCGTTGTAGATGCGGAACACGAGGCTCGCGGGCAGCCCGTACGACAGGATGCGCAGGTAGTCGACGGTGCGCTCGTGCAGCGCGGCGGGCGCATGCGCGATGCGCAACAGCGGCTCGGGAAAATGCAGCAGCAGGAAGCCGGGAATCGCGAGCAGCAGCGCGAGCCACAGCGCCTGGCGCACTTCCTCGCCGATTTCCGCATAGCGCCGCGCGCCGTACAGTTGCCCGGTGATCGGCTGCAGCGCGGACAGGATGCCGGTTAGACCGATATAGATCGATACGTAGATCGACGAGCCGAGCCCGAGCGCGGCGAGATCGACGGCCGAGTAGCGGCCGACCATCGCGGTGTCGATCACGCCGAACGCGATGATCGCGAGCTGGCCGACCAGCACCGGCCACGCGAGACCGACGATCCGGCGGATGTCGCCGAACATCGTCAATCGGCCGCCCGACGGCGCGGCGGACGCCGCTTGACGGGCGTCTTCGGCCGTTCGATGCGCTCGTACAGGCGGAAGCGCTCGTCGCGGTCGGCGACGCGGCGGCCTTCCCAGACGAGACGCCACACGTATTGCGACATCGCGCTCGGCTCGCCGAAGTCGGCGCGGTCCTGGCGCAGGATCACGTCGCAGTCGCCGGAGAAATCGAAGTGCATGTCGCCGAAGTACGCGAAGGTCGCGATCTGCGCGTCGCCGAGCCGCACCGGCGAGATGCATTCGTAGTCGGACGGCAGGTGCACGGCGATCTGTTGCGCGACGTCGCGATAGGTCCGGCCGTAATTGACGATCGGCAGCCACAGCGTCATCAGCAGCACCCACATCAGCGTCGTGCCCGCGCCCGACAGCACGACGCTGCGCCACAGCACCTTCGGCTGCCGCGACACGCGCCAGCGCACGATGAAGCACCAGCACACGGTAACGATCACCGCGCAGATGAACGACAGGATCTTGAAATGCGGCTCGTAGCCGGGCACGAGGCGCGCGAGGTTGCGCGCGAGCGGATGCGGGAAGCCGGTGAGCGATGCGAGCCACACCAGCCACACGAAGGTGCCGAGGATCGTGAAGCTCAGTACGGCAAACCAGTCGATCGCGTTGATCGCGCCGCGCTTGAGGGTCGGCAGCGCGAACGTCGCCAGCACCGCGAGCGGCGGCAGCAGCAGCATGTACATGCGGTTCGACTGCTGGCTTTGCAGGATCACGAGCGCGACGAGCGGCACGGCCACCGACAGCGGAATCGCGATGTGCGCGCGACGGCGCATGCCGGCCCAGCTCCACCACGCCCAGATCGCGAGCGGCCAGGCGGGCCACGTGAACAAAGGCAGGTTCTTCGCCGCATAGCCGAGCACGGCCGTCGGCGGGCCCGAAAAGCGCATCAGGCTGCCGTGGATCCACTGGTTGAAGAACCATGCGGCGTCGTCCGGCGCCGCGACGAAGGCGGCGATCGGCCACAGCGCGAAAATCGCGGCCGCGAGCGGCAGGCCGACCAGCGGCAGGCGCAGGTTGCGCATCTCGGGCGTGACGAGCCACAGCGCGGCCGTGCCCGCGAGCAGCGCGACGACCAGCACCGGGTTGCCGGACAGCGCGACGAGGCCCATCGCGAGGCCCCACCACAGTGCGCCTTGCAGCGGCTTGTCGATGCCGCGCACGATCCCGTACACGAGCATCGCGATCCACGCGAATTGCGCGAGTTGCGGCGTCGTTTCATGCCCGCGTTCCGCGAGGCCGAAGCAGGCGACGAGCACCAGCAGCGCGCCGTCCGCGAGCGTGCGGCCGTAGTCGCGCGGCTCGGGCTCGCCGCCGAATGCGTATTTGAACGGTTGAACCTCGGCGCGCCGGCCGAGCAGGTAGGCCGCGTACCAGACGAACGCGCACGCGGCGCAGAACAGCACGCCGGTATCGACGCGCGACGCGTTGCTTGCGTCGACCCACGGGCCGAGGCCGCGGATCGACAGTGCGCCGAGCCAGTAGCCGAGCGGCCCGTCGGTCGTGATGAACTTGCCGACCAGGTTCGGCAGCAGCCAGTCGTGCCAGCCGCCCTTGGCCATCGTCCACATCACGCCGAAGCCCGCCGCGTCCTCGTTTTTCCACGGGTCGCGGCCGAACAGGCCGAACGCCGCGTAGACGAGGCAGAGCGTGAGCAGCAGCCAGCGCGGCAGCGCACGCGTGGCGGAGGCGGTGAGACGGACGACAGGCTTCATGCAGATGAGCGATTTGTTATGGGCGGGCGGCCGGCGCGGCTGCGCGCGGTCGAGCCGGTTTCGAGCATCCGGCATTGTAGTCGCGCCCGCTGTTGTGCGTCAGGTCGTTGCCCGGGCGCCGGGCGGCGCCTTTCCGGGCGGGCAGAGACAAAAAAGGGCAGCCTGGGCTGCCCTTTCGTGCGGTACCGGTGCGTTGCAACCACCGGATGCGGTGCGAAGCTTACTTCGCGACCTTGCCGCTGGCGCGTGCGCCGAACTTGTTCTTGAACTTCTCGACACGGCCTGCCGTGTCCATGATCTTTTGCTGACCCGTGTAGAACGAGTGCGATTCCGACGACACTTCGATCTTGGCGAGCGGGTAGGTCTTGCCTTCGTGCTCGATGGTTTCACGCGTCTGGATCGTCGAGCGCGTGATGAACTTGAAGCCGTTCGACATGTCTTGGAAGACGACTTCGCGGTAGTCCGGGTGAATGCCAGGTTTCATGATTTTCCTTGGTGATAGCGGTAGCCAACCCGCCGCTTGGCCGGCCGTGCCGCCCCGATGGGAGCGTTTCGGCTGACGTCAAGCCCGGCGCGAGCCACTTGCCTAAGGTCGAAAAACGGCGATTATGCCAGAAAATCAGACGGTTGACGAATAATTTTCATGGTGCGTCGAGCGCGCCGGCGCCGGCCGGATCCTGCCGGTAGTAGCGCGCGAGCAGCCGGTACAGCTCCGGAAATTCGGACTCGAACGCTTTCGGCCGCACGAACAGCGCCTCGCTGCATACGGCGAAGAATTCCGACGGGTGGTCGGCCGCATAGGGATCGATCAGCGAGTCCCGCTCGAAGCGCGCCCACGCGCGCTCCGGCACCGCGTCGACGCGCGCGCAGAACTGGTCGTACGCATGTTCGAACACGTCGGCCCACGCCTGCGCGTCGAGGTGCGGCGCATGCCAGCGGCGAAAAAGGGGCGGATAGCCGTCGGCCGCGCCATTGACCATGTCGATCTTGTGCGCGAACTCGTGGATCACCACGTTGTATGCATCCTGGCCGTCCGTCATCTGCGCGTCTTCCCACGACAGGATCACGGGTCCGCCTTCCCATGCCTCGCCGCTCGCATCCTGCTCGACTTCGTGAACGACGCCGTCCTCGTCCTGCACCGTCTTGCGGATCACGAATTCGCCCGGATACACGACGACGCCGACCCAGCCGTCGTACAGCGACAGGTCGAGATTCAGCACGGGCAGGCAGGCCTGCGCGGCGATCGCGACGATCATCGCGTCGGTCAGCTCGAGCCCGTGCGCGGTCGAAAACGATTTTTTCGCGACGAACAGGCTCGTCATCTCGCGCAGCCGGCCGAGCGCGTCGGGCGGAAGATCGGCCAGGAACGGCAGCCGCTCGACGGTTTCGCGCCATAGCGCGTCGGGAATCGGATGGCTGCGCAGCGCGCGGTCGCGGCGGCGGTCGTCGAACCAGCGGGTCAGTTTCGAAAGCATGGAGGCTGCGGACGAAAATCCAAAGCCTGTCTTTTAACTCAATCGATCTGTTTTTGCCATGCCGCGAAGAGGCCGCCGACGAGCGCCACGCCCGCGAGGAAGTAAAAGCCGTCGAGCGACGCGAGGAACGACGCCTGTTGCGCCACCATCCGCGCGATCGACGCGATCGCGAGGCCGTGCGCGTCGTTCAGCGCGTGGCCGGCGGCCGCATAGCCGCGCGTGAGTGCATCGGCGGTCTGCTGGAACAGCGGGTCGAACACGTTCGCGCGCTCGACGAGCCGTGTCTGGTGCACGGCCAGCCGGTGCTGCTCGACGATGATCACCGACGACGTCGCGAACGAGATCGTCAGTTGCCGCACGATGTTCTTGAGCCGGTAGCCGTGCGTGTATTCGTCGATCGCGAAGATGCGGAACGTGAGGTTCGCGACCGGCAGCACGATGAACAGCAGCAGCAACCCGCGCAGCAGCAGCGGGACGATCAGCGCCGCCTCGCCCACCTGCGGCGTCATCCGCGTCATCCACAGCGCGGCCGTGACCGCGATCGCGAACCCCGGCACGACGAACCATTTCTTGTGCGTGACGAATTTCGCGTAGCGCAGATAGGCGAACAGCGCGGTGGCCGAGATCAGCGACATCGTGCCGACCAGGCGCCCGGCGTTCTCGACCGGATAGCCGAGCCCGCCCTCGAGAAACCGCGACGTCAGGTAGCTGAAGCCCGTCGTCTCGTAGTAATAGAACATGTAGAGCAGCAGCCCGATCTGGAACGTCCGCTCGCGAAACGCGTGCAGCCGCACGAGCGGCGTCGGGTGATGCCATTGGTGATAGGCGAACCACGCGAGCGCGCCGAGCCCGGCAATCGTCAGCGCGATCAGCATCGGCGAGCCGCTGTAGAGCTGGTAATGCACCTGCTGCAGCACGATCTGCAGCGCCCCTTGCGCGAGCGCGAACAGGACGTACGGCCAGAAGTGGCCGGAACCGCGTTCGTCGTCCGGCGCGCGGCCCGAATCGGGCAGCGTGAGCAGCGCGAGGATCGCGAACGCGATGCCGGCCGGCGCCGTGCACGCGAACAGCGCGCGCCACGTCGAATGCGCGACCAGCAGCCCGCCGACGATCGGCGCGAGCGCGCTGCCGAGCAGGATCATGATCAGGAACGCGCGGGTCGCGGGCGGCCGCTCCTGCGGCTTGAAACTGATCTGGATCAGGATCCGGCACGCGCCCATCATCGGGCCGATGAAATAACCCTGGAAACCGCGCGCGAACGCGAGCGCCAGCGACGTGTCGGCCAGCGCCGACGCGACCGCCCCGAACGAGAACATCAGCATGCAGCCCGCGACGTAGCGGCGATGGCCGAGCCGGTCGACCCACCATTGCTGCTGCAGGATACCGAGCACGGCCGTGACCGCGTAGGCGCTCGACGACCACACGAGTTCGTCGGGCGAGGCGTTGATGCCGCCCGCGATGTAGCTCGCGAAGAACGAGAAGACCGCGTTGTCGAAGTAGTCGATGCCCGTGACGAGCGCGAGCGCCCATGGGAACAAGTCCGCGCGCAGGTTCGCGCGGCTCCACAGCGGCGATCGGCCGGGCACCGCGTTCATTCGCGATCCTTGCGGGCGCGCCGCGCGCCGGCTTCCGCCCGCCGCTGCGCGATCAGCGCATCGGCGTTTTCGCCGGCGAGGCGCCGTTCGACGTAGTCGATGTCGTGCTGCAGTTCCTTGCGCAGCGCGACGGCTTCCTTCAGCTCGCGCTGGACGGCCGCGATCCGCCGGTCGAGCGTATCGATCTGCTCGGCGAGGCCGGCGCGGATGTCGCGCAGCGATGCATCCGAATAGCGGCGCCGGCCGTCGCCGGTTTCTTCCAGCGGGCGCTTCAGCATTTCGGTGATGCCGTGCAGCGAGAACCCGAGCGCGCGCAGCCGCAGGATGCGCGCGAAGCGCTCGAGGTCGGTTTCGTCGTAGAGGCGGTAGCGGCCTTCGCTGCGCGACGGCGTGACGAGCCCGCGCTCTTCGTAATATTTGAGCGTGCGCGGCGTGACGCCGAGCCGCGACGCGGCGTCGCTGACGGTCAATAACGGGGCGGAGGCGTCGTTCGGCATCGGAGGTGGCGGATTTCGGCGGAAGGATGACGCGATTATAGGTCAACGTGTACGTTCACGTACAGGTTGGGATCGAAAAACGGCCGCCAGGCGGAATGCGCGGGCGGCCGTGTCGTGCGGCGAGGGCGATCAGCCGCCGCGGCGCATCAGGTCGAAGAACTCGGAGTTGCTCTTCGTCTGGCGGATCTTGTCGAGCAGGAATTCCATCGCCTCGACTTCGTCCATGTCGTGGATGAACTTGCGCAGCACCCAGATCTTCTGAAGGATCTCGGGCTTGATCAGCATTTCTTCGCGACGCGTGCCCGACTTGTTCAGGTTGATCGACGGATAGACGCGCTTTTCCGCGAGGCGGCGCTCGAGGTGCACTTCCATGTTGCCGGTGCCCTTGAACTCTTCGTAGATCACGTCGTCCATGCGGCTGCCGGTTTCGATCAGCGCGGTGCCGATGATCGTCAGCGAGCCGCCTTCCTCGATGTTGCGCGCCGCGCCGAAGAAGCGCTTCGGGCGCTGCAGCGCGTTCGCGTCGACACCGCCCGTCAGCACCTTGCCCGATGCCGGGATCACGGTGTTGTAAGCGCGTGCGAGACGCGTGATCGAGTCGAGCAGAATCACGACGTCGTGCTTCATTTCGACGAGGCGCTTGGCCTTCTCGATCACCATTTCGGCGACCTGCACGTGACGCGTAGCCGGCTCGTCGAACGTGGACGCGATGACTTCGCCGGCGACCGAGCGCTGCATTTCGGTCACTTCTTCGGGGCGTTCGTCGATCAGCAGCACGAACAGGACGACGTCCGGGTGGTTCTGCTTGATCGCGTGCGCGATGTGCTGGAGCATCACCGTCTTGCCCGACTTCGGCGACGCGACCAGCAGGCCGCGCTGGCCCTTGCCGATCGGCGCGATCATGTCGATGATGCGGCCCGTGACGTTTTCCTCGCCGCGCATCTCGCGCTCGAGCGCCAGCGGCTTGTTCGGGTGCAGCGGCGTGAGGTTCTCGAACATGATCTTGTGTTTCGAGGCCTCGGGCGGCTGCCCGTTGACTTTGTCGACCTTCACCAGCGCGAAGTAGCGCTCGCCGTCCTTCGGCGTGCGGACTTCACCTTCGATGGTGTCGCCGGTGTGCAGGTTGAAGCGGCGGATCTGCGACGGGCTGATATAGATGTCGTCGGTGCTCGCGAGGTACGACATTTCCGGCGAGCGCAGGAAGCCGAAGCCGTCCGGCAGCACTTCGAGCGTACCGTCGCCGAAGATCGTCTCCCCCGTCTTGGCGCGCTTTTTGAGAATGGCAAACATCAACTCCTGCTTGCGCAGGCGGTTCGCGTTTTCGATCTCCAGGCCATTGGCCATTTCGATCAGTTCGGACACGTGCAGAGACTTGAGCTCGGATAAATGCATACGGAGAACCCGCCAGGGAGGAGAAGCGACGAAAGAAAATAAGGGAGGAGGGCGAGCGGAAGCGCTCAGAGACTTAAATGCGTCTTGCCGACGTTTTTTAATTCTAGCATAGGCCGATTCGCGCTTGAGCGAGCGATCGGCGGCTTGGCGGCAGACGTGTTGCCGACTGACAACACGTCCGCGGATCTGCCGGTATTACAGGTGGCTGTCCAGGAATGCGGTGAGCTGCGACTTCGACAGCGCGCCGACCTTCTGCGCGGCAGCCGCGCCGTTCTTGAACAGGATCAGCGTCGGGATGCCGCGCACGCCGAACTTCGCGGGCGTGGCCTGGTTGTCGTCGACGTTGATCTTCGCGATCTGCAGCTTATCGCCGTAGTCCTTCGCGACTTCGTCGAGGATCGGGGCGATCATCTTGCACGGGCCGCACCATTCGGCCCAGAAATCGACGAGTACGGGCTTGTCGGACTTGACGACGTCCTGTTCGAACGATGCGTCGCTGATGTGTTTGATCTGTTCGCTCATTGGGTCAATACCTCTTACGGTTCGGGGACTGCCTGCTTGCGCGTTGCGGCGAACCGGCCGCCGTAGGCTGCCGGCCGCCGCGGCAGGTCACTCCGCCTTTCCGGAAAGGAGGGGCGTAAGCGCTGCATCCGCGGCTCGCGGGTCGTTCGGGCGTCATATTAGCCTAAATTGCTATCTGCTGCGGGCGGCGATAGTAGCCGCTACGCGAGTAGGGGTACGACGCGACGTTCGACCATCGTGCCATGCAGGTGGAGGCCGGTTCGCCAATTGCAAGGGGCGCGCCGCATGCAACGTATCCGAATGGACGACGCGCCGGTTTGCCCGGCGACATTCGCATTGATGCGAACAAACGGTCGCATTCGTCCGGAAGCGGTGATAGAATATGCCGTGACGGGCCTCCTCGCATGGTGGGGCGGTGAACCTGGTCAGGTCGGGAACGAAGCAGCCACAATCGTTTTCCGCCAGTGCCGAGGGTTGGGCTCGTCACCTTCCTTCTCGCCCCGTTCGCCGGGCGTTTTTTATTTCCGCGTCACACTCCGTTCGACCCGTGCGTTGCCCGTGTTCCGCACCGTTTCGCGTGTCGGCGCGACGCAGCGTTACTGATACAATTTCCCGATGACCTATCAAGTTCTCGCACGCAAGTGGCGTCCGAAGGATTTCGCTTCGATCGTCGGCCAGGAGCACGTCGTCAGGGCGCTCACGCACGCGCTCGATGGCGGGCGCCTCCATCACGCCTATCTGTTTACCGGAACCCGCGGTGTCGGCAAGACGACGCTGTCGCGGATCTTCGCGAAGGCGCTCAACTGTGAAACCGGCGTCACGTCGCAGCCGTGCGGCGTGTGTCGCGCCTGTCGCGAGATCGACGAGGGCCGTTTCGTCGATTACGTCGAGATGGACGCGGCGAGCAACCGCGGCGTCGATGAAATGGCCGCGCTGCTCGAGCGCGCGGTGTATGCGCCCGTCGATGCGCGCTTCAAGGTCTACATGATCGACGAAGTGCACATGCTGACGAACCACGCGTTCAACGCGATGCTGAAGACGCTCGAAGAGCCGCCGCCGCACGTCAAGTTCATCCTCGCGACGACCGATCCGCAGAAAATCCCCGTCACCGTGCTGTCGCGCTGTCTGCAGTTCAACCTGAAGCAGATGCCGGCCGGGCACATCGTGTCGCATCTCGAGCAGATCCTCGGCGAAGAGCGGATCACGTTCGAGCCGCAGGCGCTGCGCCTGCTCGCGCGCGCCGCGCAAGGCAGCATGCGCGATGCGCTGTCGCTGACCGACCAGGCGATCGCCTATTCGGCGAACGAGGTGACCGAGTCGGCGGTGTCGGGCATGCTCGGCGCGCTCGACCAGACCTACATGGTGCGCCTGCTCGACGCGCTCGCGGCCGGCAGCGGCCCGGAAATCCTCGCGATTGCCGACGAGATGTCGCTGCGCAGCCTGTCGTTCTCGACCGCGCTGCAGGATCTCGCGAGCCTGCTGCACCGGATCGCGTGGGCGCAGTTCGCGCCGGGCTCGGTGCTCGACGAGTGGCCGGAAGCGGCCGATCTGCGCCGTTTTGCGCAGACGCTGAGCCCCGAGCAAGTCCAATTGTTCTATCAGATCGCGACGGTCGGGCGCGCCGAGCTCGGCCTGGCGCCGGACGAATACGCCGGATTCACGATGACGCTGCTGCGGATGCTCGCGTTCGAGCCGGCCGTTGGCGCCGGCAGTGCGCCGGGCGGCCAGCCGTCCGTGCCGCCGCGTGCCGTGCCGGCCCCGCGTGCTGCCGCGGCGCCGGCCGCCGCCGCCGCGGCGAAGCCGGTATCGGCAGCGCCCGCCAGCGCAGCGCGTCCGCAAGTTGCGACGCCGGCCTCACCTGCCGTGCCGGTCGCACGTTCGGCGCCGGCGCAGTCGGGCGACGAAGCCGGGCGGTCGGCCGCCAAGCCGGCTGCCGTCCCGTCGCCGGCGGAGGCGGAGGCGGCAGCGCCGGCACCGGTCGCGGCCGACGCACACGCCATCGTGCCGCCGCAGCCGGAAACGAAAGCAGCGCCCACCGGCGACGTGCCGGCATCCGCCCGCAAGGAACCCGAGCCGCCTGCCGTTGCCGCCGTGCAGCGAAACGACGAACCGGCGCCGCAGGCCGAACCGACGCCGCGCGCCGCGTCGCCCGAGCCGGCCGCCGCGCGTCCGGCGGCGCGCGCCGGCGGTGCCGCCGCCGCGCTCGACGTGCTGCGCAATGCAGGGATGCGCGTGTCGTCGGACCGCGGCGGGCGCGCAGGCGCAACAGCCAAACCGGCGGCGGCCCAGCCGGCCGCCGAGAAGCCGGCCGCGCCGCGGCCGGCCGTGCAGGTGCCGACGCCGCGTGCCGCCGCCCGCGCGCCGCAAGCCGCCGAGGCGCGCCAGCCGTCGCCGCCGTGGGAGGACATCCCGCCCGACGACTACGTGCCGCTCAGCGCCGACGAAATGTTCGGCGGTTCCGACGACGGCTTCGTGCCGGTGTTCGACAGCGGTCCCGACGATGTGCGTGTGACGCCGAAGCCGGCGGACGCACGTCCGGCCGCGCCGATCGACACGCGCCCGCTACCGCCGGCGATCGCGCTCGATCCGATCGGCTTCGACGGCGAATGGCCGGCGCTGGCCGCGCGGCTGCCGCTGAAGGGTGTTGCATACCAGCTCGCGTTCAACAGCGAGCTGACGGCCGTCGATGCGAGCGCGTTGAAACTGTCGGTGCCCGTGCCGCAGTATGCGGACGCCGCGCAGGTGGCGAAGCTGAAGGCCGCGCTGGCCGATGCGCTCGGCAAGCCGGTCGAGGTGACCGTGGAGGTCGGGCCCGCACGGCGCACTGCGGCGGCGCTCGATGCGGCCGCGCGCGCGGCACGCCAGCGCGAAGCCGAGCAGGAGATTCACGGCGACCCGTTCGTCCAGCAGCTCGTGCGCGAGTTCGGTGCGCGCATCGTCGAGGGGTCGGTGCGTCCGCTCGCCGATTCGTCGCCGGACGGCGCGCCGCCTACACTCCATTGAACTGAGCGCCCCGCGACAGGCACAATCACGCCCCGCACACATTGGCCGGCACGCGCCGCGTGCCGGTTTTCACACGATCGAGAAGGAGTATTCCCATGTTGAAAGGCAACCTCGCCGGACTGATGAAGCAAGCGCAGCAAATGCAGGAAAACATGAAGAAGATGCAGGAGCAGCTTGCGCTGATCGAGGTCGAAGGGCAGTCGGGCGCCGGCCTCGTCAAGGTGACGATGACGTGCCGCAACGAAGTGCGCCGCGTGTCGATCGACCCGAGCCTGCTCGCGGACGACAAGGACATGCTCGAGGATCTCGTCGCCGCTGCGTTCAACGACGCGGTGCGCAAGGCCGAAGCCACGTCGCAGGAAAAGATGAGCGGCATGACGTCGGGCCTGCCGCTGCCCCCGGGCTTCAAGCTGCCGTTCTGAGCTTGGCGTCCTTGCCACCGTTTGCCGCCGTATGAAACAGCCGTCCGCCCTGTCCGCTCTCGTCGAAGCGTTGCGCGTGCTGCCCGGCGTCGGGCCGAAATCCGCGCAGCGCATGGCGGTTCACCTGATGCAGCACGACCGTGAGGGCGCGGAGCGGCTCGGCCGGTCGCTGCTGTTCGCGACCGAGCACCTGCAGCATTGCGAAAAGTGCAACACGTTCACCGAAGCACAGATCTGCGAGGTCTGCAGCGACGAGGAGCGTGATCCGACGCTGCTGTGCGTCGTCGAGACGCCCGCCGACCAGATCATGCTCGAGCAGACGATGACCTACCGCGGGCTGTATTTCGTGCTGATGGGGCGACTGAGCCCGCTCGACGGAATCGGTCCGAAGGAAATCCATTTCGACCGCCTCGTGCGGCGCGCATCCGACGGCGTCGTCAAGGAAGTCGTGCTCGCGACCAACTTCACGAACGAAGGCGAAGCCACCGCCCACTATCTCGGCCAGACGCTCAAGGCGCGCGGGCTGGCGGTCACGCGTCTCGCGCGCGGCGTGCCGGTGGGCGGCGAGCTCGAGTACGTGGACGCGGGCACCATCGCCCGCGCGATGCTCGATCGCCGCACGATGTAAGCCGGGCGCCGCCTGCTAGCGGCGCCGTTCCTCATGCCAGGGAGACACATGAGCACCAGCCAGGGCCCGCTCGCGGGCGTCAAAGTGCTCGAATTCGGAACGCTGATCGCGGGGCCGTTCGCGTCGCGGCTGTTCGCCGAATTCGGCGCGGAAGTGATCAAGATCGAGGATCCGAACGGCGGCGACCCGCTGCGCAAATGGCGCAAGCTCTACCCGGAGCAGGGCGGCACGTCGCTGTGGTGGTCCGTGCAGGCGCGCAACAAGAAATCGGTCACGCTAAACCTGAAAGCCGACGCCGGCAAGGCGATCGCGCGGCAACTCGCGAGCGAGGCCGACATCGTGATCGAGAACTTCCGTCCGGGCCTGCTCGAAAAGCTCGGGCTCGGCTACGACGTGCTGTCGGCCGACAATCCGGGCCTCGTGATGGTGCGCCTGTCCGGCTACGGGCAGACGGGCCCGTACCGCGACCGGCCCGGCTTCGGCGCGATCGCCGAATCGATGGGCGGGCTGCGCCACATCACCGGCTATCCGGATCTTCCGCCGCCGCGCATCGGCATCTCGATCGGCGATTCGATCGCCGCGCTGCACGGCGTGATCGGCGCGCTGATGGCGCTCCATCACCGCAAGGTCAACGGCGGCGCGGGGCAGGTGGTCGACGTTGCACTGTATGAAGCCGTCTTCAACATGATGGAAAGCGTGGTGCCCGAATACGGCGTGTACGGGATGGTGCGCGAGCGCACCGGCGCGTCGCTGCCGGGCATCGTGCCGTCGAACACGTATGCATGCCGCGACGGCAGCATCGTGATCGGCGGCAACAGCGACCCGATCTTCAAGCGGCTGATGAAGGCGATCGAGCGCGACGACCTCGCCGACGATCCCGCGCTCGCGCAAAACGACGGGCGCGTGCCGCGCACGCAGGAAATCGACGACGCGATCGCCGCGTGGCTCGCGCCGCGCACGATCGACGAGGCGCTCGGCGTGCTGAACGCGGCCGACGTGCCGGCCGGACGCATCTACAGCGCGGCCGACATGTTCACCGATCCGCAGTTCGTCGCCCGCCAGATGATCCAGCGGTTCAAGCTGGCCGACGGCACCGACATTCCGCTGCCGAACATCACGCCGAAGCTGTCGGCCACGCCGGGCGAAACGCGCTGGCTCGGGCCCGAGCTCGGCGAGCACACCGACGAGGTGCTGCGCGGCCTCGGCTACGACACGCAGGCGATTGCCGCACTGCGCGAGGCGGGCGCGATCTGAGCGCAGCCGGCCCGGCGATGGGATCCCGTCGTCCAGACTTTCGTCGGGGCGGCAAATCGGGCGACACGGTGTTTTCCCCAGCGCGCGGAACGCCGCCGCGCAGTACGGCGGCGCATCGCCCGCCCATGCGTATACCCGCCCGCCTGCGGTGGCTGGACTGTCGCTCTCGCGCCATCCTTCCTCGGTTACAATCGCCGGATGCGAATCCTACTCAGCAACGACGACGGCTATCTCGCCCCTGGTCTCGCCGCGCTCAGCGAAGCGCTGCAGCCGCTGGCCGAGCTTACGGTGATCGCGCCCGAGCAGAACTGCAGCGGCGCGTCGAATTCCCTCACGTTGTCGCGGCCGCTGTCGGTGCAGCGCGCAGCGGGTACGGGTTTCTTCTACGTGAACGGCACGCCGACCGATTCGGTGCACGTCGCGCTGACGGGGATGGCCGATGCGAGGCCGGACATCGTCGTGTCCGGCATCAACAACGGCCAGAACATGGGCGAAGACACGCTCTATTCGGGGACAGTTGCAGCCGCCACCGAAGGCATCATGTTCGGCGTGCCGGCCATCGCGTTCTCGCTGGTCGACAAGGGCTGGACGCATCTGGCCGACGCCGCGCGCGTCGCCGCGGAAATCGTCGCGCACTACCTCGCGCATCCGCTGCCGGGCCAGCCGCTGCTGAACGTCAACATTCCGAACCTGCCGTACGATCAACTGAAGGGCTGGAAGGTCACGCGCCTCGGCAAGCGTCATCCGTCGCAGCCGGTGATTCGCCAGACCGACCCGCGCGGCGAGCCGATCTACTGGATCGGCGCCGCGGGAGAGGCGCTGGACGCCAGCGAAGGCACCGATTTCCATGCCGTCGCGAACGGTTTCGTGTCGATCACGCCGCTGCAGCTCGATCTCACGCATACGCAGATGCTGCCCGCGACGCGCGAATGGGCGCGCGCCGGAGGGCGGGCTTCATGAGCGGCGAGCGCGCGAAGCGGTTCCCGCTCGCGCTCGAAGATCTCAAGCGAGCGCCACGCAAGTCGGAAAAAGGCCGGGCCGGCGAACGCCAGACGGCGAGCGCGGTGCCGAAGGCCGCCGACAAACCCGCGGCCGCGCTGAAACCGGTCGCGGTGAAGCCGGCCGCGTTGCGTGCGCCGCAGCCGGGCATCGCCGCCGCGAAGCCGGCGACCGCACCGAAGCCCACCGCACTGAAACCTGCGCTACCGAAGCCGGCTGCGCCGAGTGTCGCGCCGGCCGGCGCGTTCGCGCTTACGTCGGAACGTGTGCGCGAGCGGATGGTCGAACGCCTGCGCGCGAACGGCGTGACCGATGCGCGCGTGCTGGACGCGATGGCCGCGGTGCCGCGCCACCTGTTCGTGGATCCGGGGCTCGCGACGCAGGCCTACGAGGATTCGGCGCTGCCGATCGGCCACCAGCAAACCATTTCAAAGCCGTCGGTCGTCGCGCGCATGATCGAGCTCGCGATGGCCGGCCGCACGCTCGAGCGCGTGCTCGAGATCGGCACGGGCTGCGGCTATCAGGCCGCCGTGCTGAGCCACGTGGCACGCGACGTGTATTCGATTGAACGCATCAAGCCGCTTTACGAGCGCGCGAAGCTGAACCTGCGGCCGCTGCGCGTGCCGAACATCCGTCTGCACTACGGCGACGGGCGTGTCGGTCTGCCGTCCGCGGCCCCGTTCGACGCGATCGTGATCGCGGCGGCGGGGCTCGACGTGCCGCGCGCGCTACTCGAGCAACTCGCGATCGGCGGGCGGCTCGTCGCGCCTGTCGGTGCGCAGAGCGGACAGCACCAGGTGCTCACGCTCGTCGAGCGCGTCGCGCACGCGCAATGGCGAGAGTCCCGGCTTGATCGCGTTTTCTTTGTCCCTTTAAAATCCGGAGTGATTTGAAACCGATGAGTATGTTGCGCGCGATGCAAAACAACCGATCCAGGGAACCGCTCACGCTCGCCCAGCGCGCGATCTGTGTGGCTGCTTTCTCCACGCTGCTGGCCGCCTGTGCGACGCGGCTCGACAACGCGCCCGTCGTCGATCGCTCCGGGGCGCTCGGCACGAGCACCGCCGCGCAGCCCGCGGTGCCGCTCGGCCCGCCGCCGCCCGGCTTCTATCGGGTGAAGCCGGGTGACACGCTGTACCGGATCGCGCTCGAGAACGGGCAGAACTATCGAGACATCGCGTCGTGGAACAATCTGGCGAACCCGAACCAGATCGAAGTCGACCAGTTGCTGCGTGTCGCGCCGCCGGGCGGCGCCGCGGTCGCGGGCGCGCCGGCCACCGCACCGATCGCCGGTGGTGCGGTCGCGACCGCGCCGCTGAGCAGCGGCCCGGCCACGCCGGCTGCCGGCACGTCGTCGGCACTTGCCGCCACGCCGCCGGCCGCGGCAACCGGATCGAGCGATACGGCCGCGGCCCCGAGCGGCCCCGTGACGTTCGCGTGGCCCGCGCGCGGCCCCGTGCTGAACGGGTTCGACGATGCGAAGAACAAGGGTGTCAATATCGGCGGGACGGCCGGCGAGGCCGTGAAGGCGGCAGCAGACGGCCGCGTCGTTTACTCCGGCAACGGGCTGCGTGGTTACGGCAACCTCATTATCATCAAACACGATGCAACTTACCTCACGGCGTATGCACACAATCGCGCTTTGATGGTAAAAGAGGGGGACGCGGTAACGAAGGGGCAGAAGATCGCCGAGATGGGTAACAGCGATGCCGACCGCGTGATGCTGCATTTCGAGGTTCGCCGGCAGGGTAAGCCTGTCGATCCGCTGAAGTATTTGCCGCCTCAATAACCGAGACGACCATGCCGAAATCGAAGCGCCACGAGCCGCAAGCCGAGTCTGAGAAGATCAGTCGTGCCACGCAAGCATCGGTGGGGCGAGCAGGTGCTTCGACGGACGACGAAGACGACGTCGCGGAAAACGAACGCGATCTCGAGGCACGCGACGCCGACGCCGACGCGGACGGTGGCGACGACGAGCGCGAAAGCCGCCAGGAAGCAGTTCCCGACGTCGACGATTTCCGCACGCTGCTGCAGGCCGAGCTCACGGCCGACACGATCCAGCATTACCTGAACCGCATCAGCGTGAAGCCGCTGCTGACCGTCGAGGAAGAGCAGCGCTATTCGCGCCTCGCGAAGGCCGGCGAATTCGAGGCGCGGCAGGTGATGATCGAGCGCAACCTGCGTCTCGTCGTCAGTATCGCGAAGGGGTACCTGAACCGCGGCGTGCCGCTGCTCGACCTGATCGAGGAAGGCAACCTCGGCCTGATGCATGCGATCGAGAAATTCGACCCGACGCGCGGGTTCCGTTTCTCGACCTATGCGACGTGGTGGATCCGGCAGAGCATCGAGCGGGCAATCATGAACCAGGCCCGCACGGTACGCCTGCCCGTGCACGTGATCCGCGAACTGAACCAGGTGCTGCGCGCGAAGCGCCACCTCGAAAAGAATTCGATGTCGACGGGCGAGGCGGCCGAGCGCCGCGAAGCCAGTATCGACGACATCGCCTATCTCACCGGCAAGACCGCCGAGGAAGTCACCGATATCCTCGCGCTCAACGAACACACGGCATCGCTCGACGCGCCGCTCGACCTCGATCCCGCGAGCAGCCTGCTCGACCTGCTGCCCGACGACCAGAGCCAGTCGCCCGACGCCGAGGTGCAGCATCGCGAGCTCGAAACGCTGACGCGCGCGTGGCTGTCGCGGCTGTCCGACAAGCACCGGCACGTGATCGAGCGCCGCTTCGGCCTGAACCACATCGAACCGGCGACGCTCGAGGAGCTTGCCGACGAGATGGGGCTCACGCGCGAGCGCGTGCGCCAGATCCAGCAGGAAGCGCTGGTGCGCCTCAAGCGGTTCTTCGCCTCCAACGGCGTGCGCAAGGACGCCGTTCTGTAACTGATGACTCCGATTCTCGTTTTTGACATCGAGACGATTCCCGATGTCGACGGCATCCGCCGTCTGGAAGACCTGCCCGCGACGCTCGACGATGCCGCAGTGGCCGAACATGCGTTTGCCGCACGCCGCGAGAAGACCGGCGGCGATTTCCTGCCGCACCATCTGCAGCGGATCGCGGCGATCTCGTGCGTGTTCCGCGACAACAACGGTTTTCGCGTGCGCTCGCTCGGGACGCCGCAGGACAACGAAGCCACGCTGATCCAGTCGTTCTACCGCGTGATCGAGAAATACACGCCGCAACTCGTGTCGTGGAACGGCGGCGGTTTCGATCTGCCGGTGCTCCATTACCGCGCGCTCGTGCACGGCATTCCCGCCACCCGCTACTGGGATCTCGGCGAGGACGACCGCGAATTCAAGTGGAACAACTACATCTCGCGCTATCACTCGCGGCATACCGACCTGATGGACGTGTTGGCGATGTATCAGGCGCGCGCGAACGCGCCGCTCGACGCGCTGGCGAAGCTGTGCGGTTTCCCGGGCAAGCTCGGGATGGACGGCAGCCAGGTATGGCCGGCGTTCCGCGACGGCCGGATCGACGAAATCCGCAACTATTGCGAAACCGACGTCGTCAACACCTACCTGCTGTATTGCCGGTTTCAGTTGATGCGCGGCGGGCTGACGCCGAGCGAGTACGCGGACGAAATCCTGCTCGTGAAGAACGCGCTCGCGCTGGAGCCGGCGCCGCACTGGGCTGAATACCTGGCCGGCTTCGACGCGTAGCGCGGGCGGCGGCGCCGCAACCTGCGCGTTCAGGCCAGCTCGAGCAGCACCGGCTGGTGATCGGACGCGCGTACGTCGCCGTCGATCTCGCAGCCGGTGACGCGCGGCAACAGCGTGTCGGTCACGAACACGAAATCGCACGCGAGCGGGCCGTCCGACCATTGCACCGTATCGTAGACGCCGGCCGTCGGCGGCGGCGTACGACCGGGATGCAGCGCGACCCACGCGTCGACGAAACGCGGCGCGTCGGCAATCGGCTCCAGAAAGCGTCGGTATGCCTCGCTGCCGAATGCGCTGTTGAAATCGCCGCAGACGATCGCGTCGCGCGGTTGTCCGGTCGCGCTGAACGGCCCGTCGGCGGTTTCGGCGGGCGCGGGGTGGTCCGCGTGCGCACAGGCCTCGCGATGCCGGGCGCGTAGCGCGTCGACCTGTGCAAGCCGCTGGCGCGCCGAGTAATACTCCAGATGCGTGGTGATCACGCGCAACGGCCCGAAGGGCGCCTGCAACTCGATATCGAGCGCGACGCGCGGCATCGACGGCGCGCCGGCGTCCGCGGGCCACGGCAGCAATTGGCGCAGCACGCGCCCGACCGGCAGCCGCGTCGCGATCGCATTGCCGAACTGGCGGCGTGCTCCCCCGGGCCGGATGGCCGGCAGGTCGGCGCCGATGGCGTCGACGATCGTATAGCCGGGCAACAGCGCCGCGAGTTCGGCGAACTGATCGGGGCCTGGCCGGCCGGGCAGTGCGTCGAAGCCGCGCGTGACTTCCTGCAGGCACAGCACGTCGAAATCGCCGAGCCGGCGGATGGCTGCGACGGTGCGCGGAAGATCGACGCCGCCGTCCGCGTCCCGGCCCCATTGGATGTTCCAGTCGATCAATCGCATGGTCGAACCTCCTGTCGGGCGGGTAGGGATGTTGGGCCTCGGACGTTGCCTCGGCTGATTCCGTGGCCCACGCCGGCCGCGGGCGAATCGGAAAGCCGCGTCGAGCGGCCGTCCGGGCCCGCGCCGCATGGTTTATGCCCGCGTGCCCGATGCGTGCCTCATCCAAAGCACGCGGCGAGGGCCTGCGTCGTCTACAATCTCGCCTTCTTCAACGTTTGTCAGGAAAAGCTGGTGTCCGAAGCCGTCCCCACTTCTGCGCGCAAATCGAAAAATGCGCCCGTTCCGCCCGGGCCTGCACCGGTTCTCGAGATCGAATCGCTCGACATGGAAGCGCGCGGTGTCGGCCGCACGGTGACCGAGGACGGCCAGCCGGGCAAGGTGATCTTCGTCGAAGGCGCGCTGCCGGGCGAGCGCGTGACCTATTCGAGCTATCGCCGCAAGCCGAGCTACGAGCAGGCGACGGTCGTCGACATTCTGCGCCCGAGCGTGATGCGCACGCAGCCGAAATGCAAGTTCTTCGGCACCTGCGGCGGCTGCTCGATGCAGCATCTCGACATGCGCGCGCAGGTCGCGGTCAAGCAGCGCGTGCTCGAAGACAATCTGTGGCACCTGGCGAAGCTGCGCGCGGAAACGATGTTCGCGCCGATCCACGGCCCGTCATGGGGCTATCGCTACCGCGCGCGCCTGACCGTGCGCAACGTCGCGAAGAAGGGCGGCGTGCTGGTCGGATTCCACGAGAAGAAGAGCAGCTACGTCGCCGACATGACGAGCTGCGAAGTGCTGCCGCCGCACGTGTCGGCGATGCTCGTGCCGCTGCGCCGGCTCGTCGAGGGGCTGTCGATTCGCGACCGGATGCCGCAGATCGAACTCGCGGTCGGCTCGGCCGTCACGGCGCTCGTGCTGCGCGTGCTGGAGCCGATCAACGCGGACGACGAAGCGCTGCTGCGCGCGTTCGCGGACGAGCACAAGGTGCAGTTCTGGCTGCAGCCGAAGGGGCCGGACACGGTAACGCCGTTCTATCCGCTCGACGTGTCGCTCGATTACACGCTGCCGGAATTCGGCATCCGCATGCCGTTCAAGCCGACCGACTTCACGCAGGTCAATCACCAGATCAACCGCGTGCTGGTGGGCCGCGCGCTGCGCCTGCTCGCGCCGTCGCGCGACGACCGCGTGCTCGACCTGTTCTGTGGAATCGGCAACTTCACGCTGCCGCTCGCGCGGCTGTCGCGCGAAGTGATGGGCATCGAGGGCAGCGACACGCTGACCACGCGCGCGCTGGCGAACGCGCGCGAGAACGGTGTCGACGGCCACACGACGTTCGCGTGCCGCAACCTGTTCGAAGTGACGGGCGACGATCTGCGCGCGCTCGGCGCATTCGACAAGTTCCTGATCGACCCGCCGCGCGAAGGCGCGCTCGCGGTGTCGAAGGCGCTGGCCGAGATCGCGCAGAGCGGCGAAGGCCCGCTGCCGAAACGCATCGTCTACGTGTCGTGCAACCCGTCGACGCTCGCGCGCGATGCGGGCCTGCTCGTGCACGAGGCCGGCTACCGCTTGAAGGGCGCTGGTGTCGTGAACATGTTCCCGAATACGTCGCACGTCGAATCGATGGCGCTGTTCGAGCGCGACTGAGCCGGGCGTCGGACGTAAAAAAACCGGCCCGCGGGCCGGTTTTTTCATGGGTGCGCAGCGAACGTCAGTTGCGGTTGCCGCCGAAGATGCCGAGCAGCGCGAGCAGGTTCGTGAACACGTTGTACAGGTCGAGGTAGATCGCGAGCGTGGCCGAGATGTAGTTCGTCTCGCCGCCGTTCACGACGCGCTGGACGTCGAACAGCATGTAGGCCGAGAAGATCGCGATCGCGAGCACCGACACGGTGAGCATCAGCGCCGGCAGTTGCAGGAAGATGTTCGCGACCGACGCCAGCAGGATCACGATCACGCCCATGAACAGCCACTTGCCGAGCCCCGAGAAGTCGCGCTTGCTGACGGTGGCGATCGTCGCCATCACGGCGAAGATGATGCCGGTGCCGCCGAACGCGAGCATGATCAGCGACGGGCCGTTCGAGAAGCCGAGGATGAAGCTCAGCAGCCGCGACAGCATCAGGCCCATGAAGAACGTGAAGCCGAGCAGCACGAACACGCCGGCCGCGCTGTTTTTCGTCCGCTCGATCGCGAACATGAAGCCGAACGCGATCGCGAAGAACGCGAGCAGGCTCATCATCGGGCTCGTGGCCGCGAACAGCGAGAAGCCCGTCGCGACGCCGACCCAGGCGCCCAGCACGGTCGGCACCATCGACAGTGCGAGCAGCCAGTACGTGTTCCGCAGCACGCGGTTGCGAACCTCGGCGGTGCTGACGGAACCGCCGCGGCCGAAATTGTACGGATAGTCGTTCATGGTTTCTCCTAACATTGAACGCGTGGGCGTCCGGGGCCGGTTCGGCGCGCGCGATGTGCGGCGCAGCAAACCGGGGCAGCTATGGCTAAGATACGTTCCGTGCCGCGAGGTTTCAATGGCTCGGCGGAACAAAACATATGGATTCTGAACCTTTCATTCGTGTAAGGGTTCAATCGCAATGATACACGGGATCGTGCTACAATAGCGGATTCATTTGAACCTGTAACTTCTTAATTTTTTGGAGTTTTTATGGCAATCGAGCGCACCCTGTCGATCATCAAGCCGGATGCGGTGGCAAAGAACGTGATCGGCCAGATCTACAGCCGTTTCGAAGGCGCCGGCCTGAAGATCGTCGCAGCGCGCATGGCACACCTGTCGCGTGCTGACGCAGAGAAGTTCTACGCAGTCCACGCGGCACGTCCGTTCTTCAAGGATCTCGTCGATTTCATGATCTCGGGCCCGGTGATGATCCAGGTTCTGGAAGGGGAAGGCGCGATCCTGAAGAACCGCGACCTGATGGGCGCGACGGATCCGAAGAAGGCGGAAAAGGGCACGATCCGGGCCGACTTCGCCGACAGCATCGACGCGAACGCCGTGCACGGCTCGGACGCTGCGGAAACGGCAGCGGTCGAAATCGCGTTCTTCTTCCCGGAAATGAACGTTTACTCGCGTTAAGCCCTGGCTGACAGCAAGTAGGCAGGATTCAGCGCACGCGGCAAGGCAGCACATCATGACGAGCGAAACTTCCGTCAATCTTCTCGACTTCGACGCCGAGGGTCTTGTCGCGTACTGCGGCAGCCTGGGCGAGAAGCCGTTCCGCGCCAAGCAGTTGCAGCGCTGGATCCACCAGTACAACGCCGGCGACTTCGACGGCATGACCGATCTCGCGAAGTCCCTGAGGGAAAAGCTCAAGGGCCGCGCGTCGATCGTGATGCCGGATATCGTCAGCGATCACGTTTCCACCGACGGTACACGCAAGTGGCTGATCGACGTCGGAAACGGCAATGCGGTCGAAACCGTGTTCATCCCGGAAGAGACGCGCGGCACGCTGTGCGTGTCGTCGCAGGCCGGATGCGCGGTGAACTGCCGCTTCTGTTCGACGGGCAAGCAGGGCTTCTCCCGCAACCTGTCGACAGCCGAAATCATCGGCCAGCTCCGGATGGCCGAATTTGCATTGCGAGCGTCGCTGGGCCGCGCGCCCGGCCCGAACGGCAAGGCCGAGCGGGTCGTCACCAACGTGGTGATGATGGGCATGGGCGAGCCGCTGCTGAATTACAGCGCGGTCGTGCCCGCGATGCGGCTGATGCTCGACGACAACGCGTACGGCCTGTCGCGCCGTCGCGTCACGCTGTCTACATCGGGCGTGGTGCCGATGATGGACCGCCTCGGCGCCGAGTTGCCGGTCGCGCTGGCCGTTTCGCTGCATGCGCCGAACGATGCGCTGCGCGACGAGCTGGTGCCGCTCAACAAGAAGTATCCGCTTCGCGAGCTGATGGCTGCGTGCCAGCGTTATCTGAAAGTCGCGCCGCGCGACTTCATCACGTTCGAATACTGCATGCTCGACGGTGTCAACGACACCGAAGCGCATGCGCGCGAACTGCTGGCCGTCACGCGCGACGTGCCGTGCAAGTTCAACCTGATCCCGTTCAATCCGTTTCCGGAATCTGGCCTGATCCGTTCGAAGCCAGAGCAGATCAAGCGTTTCGCGCAGGTCCTCATCGACGCGGGCGTCGTCACGACCGTGCGCAAGACCCGCGGCGACGACATCGACGCCGCGTGCGGGCAACTGGCCGGCGCGGTGAAGGACCGCACGCGCCTCGCGGAACGGACGGGCGCGGCAGGAAAGATCATCGAAGTTCGGGCAGTTTGACGGGGACGCCTAGTCGGGGACGCCCAGTCGGGGACGCCTAATCGGGGGCGCGTAGTCGGGGGCGCGTAGTCGGGGACGCCTGGTTCGGGGCACCTGCCCAGGGTGCCCGAACCGTTTGGCGGTGCAACACGCGAATAGCGATCGGTCGCGGCGCCTCGGCGCCGCGCAGGGTATGAACCGTTGCGGGTGCCGGCCGGCAGGAGCCGGCGGCACCCGCCAGTGAAGAAGAATCGACGCGAGGACAAGGATGAGTGAGCCGCAGCCGTCTAACGGCGCAGAGACGAATGCCGCGAAGCCGGCACCGGCGGGGCTGGAATCGCTGGCGGCGGTCGGCAGCCGGCTGGCGCAGCTTCGGGAGACGAAGGGCTGGTCGGTCGACGACGTGTCGGCGCGACTCAAGGTCGCACCACAGAAACTCCGGGCGCTCGAGGCCGGCGACATCAGCCATTTGCCTGGCGTGACGTTCGCGCTCGGCGTCGTGCGCAGCTACGCGAAGATGCTCGGCGTCGATCCGGAACCGTTCGCGCAGGCGCTGCGCCGCGAGCGCGGGGTGCCGGAAGTCGACCTGTCGATGCCTGCGTCGTCGGGCACGGATCTGCCGCGCGGCCGCGTGTCGATTCCGCTGGGCGGTTCGTCGCGCCACCATCCCTGGCTGTGGGGAACGGGGATCGTCATCGTCGCGGTGGTCGCCGCACTGATGTGGCACACTGGCGGCGATTCGTCGAGCCTGCTCGCGCGCTTCAAGGGCGGCGACGCCGAACATGCGTCGGCCGCGAGCGCGGCGGCAGCGTCCTCCGCTGAAGAAGCGGCCCCGAACGGTGCGTCGGCGGCGGTGGCGAATGAGGTTCCGGCCCCGGCTGCCGCGTCGGCGGCCCCGGCGCAGGCGATTGCATCGGCTGTCCCGGCGCCCGCCGCCCCGGTCGCGACGGCTGCGGCATCGCAGCCCGTGGCGGCAACGGCGGCGGCAAGCACGGCCGCGCCGGCCCAGCCGGCGAGCGTCGTGGTCGCGGCGGGCCAGTCGATGGTCGAACTGAAGGTCAAGCAGGATTGCTGGTTCAGCGTGCGCGACAAGAATGGCAAGGAGCTGTTCTCGGCGCTGGTGCGCGCCGGCGAAACGAAGCAGGTCGCCGGTGACGGACCGTTCAAGGTCACGATCGGCAACAAGGCCGGCCTCGACGCGGTTGCGTTCGACGGAAAACCGGTCGATCCGGCAAAATATTCGGCAGCGCGGGGTAACGTGGCGCGGTTCACGCTGCCCTGACGTCAAGCGCCGTGGCGAAGGCCTGCCGTCGATATCGGCGGGCCGTGAGGGCACGGCGCTTTTTCAATTCATGCGCCGCGTCGCGGCGCATTCCGCGTAAATGGATCTATCGATGCAATCCGAAGCTCAATCCCCACGCAGCAGTCAGATTTGTTCAACCGAGCCGGTGTTCGGCGGGCATCAGCCGCGCCGCGTATCGCATGCGGTGGATGTCCGCTGGGGCGGGCAACTCGTGACGATCGGCGGCGACGCGCCGGTGCGCGTACAGTCGATGACGAATACCGACACGGCCGACGCGATCGGCACGGCGATCCAGATCAAGGAACTCGCGAATGCGGGCTCCGAGCTGGTGCGCATCACGGTCAACACGCCCGAAGCCGCGGCCGCCGTGCCGGCGATTCGCGAGCAGCTCGACCGGATGGGCGTGACGGTGCCGCTCGTCGGCGATTTCCACTACAACGGCCACCTGCTGCTGCGCGACTACCCGGGCTGCGCGGAGTCGCTGTCGAAGTACCGGATCAACCCCGGTAACGTCGGTCAGGGCGCGAAGCGCGACACGCAGTTCGCGCAGATGATCGAGGCTGCGGCGAAGTACGACAAGCCGGTGCGGATCGGCGTGAACTGGGGCAGCCTCGACCAGGATCTGCTGGCGCGCATGATGGACGAGAACGCCGCGCGCGCGCAGCCGTGGGACGCGCAGAGCGTGATGTACGAGGCGCTGATCCAGTCGGCGATCGGCTCGGCCGAGCGTGCGGTGGAGCTTGGCCTGGGGCGCGACCGCATCGTGCTGTCGTGCAAGGTCAGCGGCGTGCAGGACCTGATCGCGGTGTACCGCGAACTCGGCCGCCGCTGCGGCTTCGCGCTGCACCTCGGGCTGACCGAGGCCGGCATGGGCTCGAAGGGGATCGTCGCGTCGACGGCGGCGCTCGGCGTGCTGCTGCAGGAAGGGATCGGCGACACGATCCGCATTTCGCTGACGCCGGAGCCGGGCGCGTCGCGCACGGGCGAAGTGATCGTCGGCCAGGAAATCCTCCAGACGATGGGCCTGCGCTCGTTCGCGCCGATGGTGATCGCGTGCCCGGGCTGCGGCCGTACGACGAGCACGCTGTTCCAGGAACTCGCGATGCAGATCCAGACGTATCTGCGCGAGCAGATGCCGGTCTGGCGCAAGGAGTATCCGGGCGTCGAGAAGATGAACGTCGCGGTGATGGGCTGCATCGTCAACGGCCCGGGCGAATCGAAGCACGCGAACATCGGCATCAGCCTGCCGGGCTCGGGCGAGAACCCGGCCGCGCCCGTCTTCATCGACGGCGAAAAGGTCAAGACGCTGCGCGGCGAGCGGATCGCCGAGGAATTCCAGCAGATCGTCAGCGACTACGTCGCACGCAATTACGGCCGCACCGAGGCCCTGAACTAATTCGTCCACACACACGAACGATGACTGAACAGAAACGCAAGATCGAGAAGCTCACCGGCGTCAAAGGCATGAACGACATCCTTCCGCAGGATGCCGGCCTGTGGGAATTCTTCGAAGCTACCGTGAAATCGCTGCTGCGCGCGTACGGGTACCAGAACATCCGCACGCCGATCGTCGAACATACGCAGCTCTTCACGCGCGGCATCGGCGAAGTCACCGACATCGTCGAGAAGGAGATGTACAGCTTCACCGACGCGCTGAACGGCGAGAACCTGACGATGCGCCCGGAAAACACCGCGGCCGTCGTGCGTGCGGCGATCGAGCACAACATGCTGTACGACGGCCCGAAGCGCCTGTGGTACATCGGCCCGATGTTCCGTCACGAGCGTCCGCAGCGCGGCCGTTATCGCCAGTTCCACCAGGTCGGCGTCGAGGCGCTCGGCTTCGCGGGTCCCGATGCGGATGCCGAGATCATCATGATGTGCCAGCGCCTGTGGGACGACCTCGGCCTGACCGGCATCAAGCTCGAGATCAACTCGCTCGGCCTCGCCGCAGAGCGCGCCGCGCACCGCGTCGAACTGATCAAGTACCTCGAGCAGTTCGCCGACGTGCTCGACGAGGACGCGAAGCGCCGCCTGTACACGAACCCGCTGCGCGTGCTCGACACGAAGAATCCCGCGCTGCAGGAGATCGCGCAGAACGCGCCGAAGCTGATCGATTTCCTCGGCGACGAATCGCGCGCGCATTTCGAAGGGCTGCAGCGCCTGCTGCTCGCGAACAACATTCCGTTCAAGATCAATCCGCGTCTCGTGCGCGGCCTCGATTACTACAACCTGACCGTGTTCGAGTGGGTGACCGACAAGCTCGGCGCGCAGGGCACGGTCGCGGCCGGCGGCCGCTACGATCCGCTGATCGAGCAGCTCGGCGGCAAGCCGACCGCCGCGTGCGGCTGGGCGATGGGCATCGAGCGCATCCTCGAGCTGCTGAAGGAAGAGGATCTCGCGCCCGAGCAGGAAGGCGTCGACGTATACGTCGTGCACCAGGGCGAAACCGCGCGCGAACAGGCGTTCATCGCGGCCGAACGCCTGCGCGACACGGGCCTCGACGTGATCTTCCACTGCAGCGCCGACGGCGCGCCGGCGAGCTTCAAGTCGCAGATGAAGCGGGCCGATGCAAGCGGCGCCGCGTTCGCGGTGATCTTCGGCGAAGAAGAGGTCGCGAACGGCACGGTGGGCGTGAAAGCGCTGCGCGGCGCGGGCGCGGAAGGGGAAAAGAACGTTCAGCAGACCGTACCGGTCGAAAGCTTGACCGAATTCCTAATCAATGCGATGGTTGCATCCGCCGAAGACGGCGACGACTGATCGCGCTGGCATCCGCTCGACAAGAAAAGCTGAACAGGAAGGAATCGCTCGCCGATGAGTTATCACGACGAACAAGAATCGATTGAAAGTCTCAAGGCGTGGTGGGCCCGCTGGGGCAACCTCACCACGTGGATCGTGCTCGCGGCGCTCGTCGTCGCGGCCGGTTTCAACGGCTGGAACTACTGGCAGCGCCGTCAGGCCGCCGAGGCGTCCGGGCTGTACGAACAGGTTCAGAAGGCGGCCGCCGCGAACGACAAGGCGACGATGGCCCGCGCGGCTGCCGACATGGAAGACAAGTTCGGCAGCACGCCGTATGCGCAGATGACGGCGCTCGCGGCCGCGAAGACGCTGTACGCGGCCGGCGATGCGGCAGGCGCGAAGGCGCAGCTGCAATGGGCCGCCGAGCACGCCAAGGACGAAGAGTACAAGCAGATCGCGAAGCTGCGGCTCGCGTCGCTGCTGCTCGACGAGAAGGCGTACGATGCGGGCCTCGCGCTGCTGTCGGGTACGCCGGTCGATGCGTTCAAGGGCCTCGTGGCCGATCGCCGCGGCGATCTGCTGGCCGCGCAAGGCAAGACCGACGATGCGCGCGCGGCTTACAAGCTTGCGCTCGACGGCCTGTCGAAGGACGACCAGTCGGCACGCCAGCTCGTGCAGTTCAAGCTGGACGCGCTCGGCGGCTGAATCCCGGCCCCCTCAACCTCTTAACTCTGCTTCGCTAACCGATGAATTTGCTGAAACGTTACGCTGTGCCCGTTGCCTGCGCGGCGGCTGTCCTCGCTTTGGCGGCTTGCTCGTCGTCGAAGGACGCGCGCCGCGTGCCGACGCCGCTCACCGAGTTCAAGCCCGTGATGGACGTGCAACAGGTCTGGAAGGCGAGCGTCGGCAAGGGCGGGCGCTACCTGTTCTCGCCGGTGGCCGTGGGCGACGCCGTCTATGCGGCGGGCGAAAACGGTTCGGTCGAGAAGATCGACGCGAAGACGGGCCAGACGCTGTGGCGCTCGAAGGTGGGTTCGGACCTGTCGGCCGGTGTCGGCAGCGACGGCAACCTGACCGCGGTCGGTGCGTTGAAGGGCGGCGTGTTCGTGCTGGGCCCGGACGGCAAGCAACTGTGGAAGACCACCGTGCAGGGCGAGATCTTCTCGCCGCCGCTCGTCGGCAATGGTCTCGTGATCGTGCGCACGATCGACGGCCAGGTGATCGCGTTCAACGCGCAGACGGGCGAGCAGAAGTGGAACTACCGCAACCGTGCGGTGCCGCTGAACCTGCGCGTGTCGGCCGGCATGACGTTCGCGGGCGACGCGGCCGTGCTCGCGGGCTTCCCGGGCGGCGGTCTCGTCGCGATCAACCTGCAGACGGGCGAGCCGTTCTGGCAGACCCCCGTGTCGTTCCCGAAGGGCGTGACCGAGGTCGAGCGCATCAACGACGTCAGCGGCCCGCCGACGCTCGTGGGCGCGGAAACCTGCGCGGTGACGTTCCAGGGTCAGCTCGGCTGCTTCGATGCGAACTCGGGCCGTCCGCTGTGGGAAAAACCGTTCTCGAGCCGCAGCGGCCTCGCGCAGGACGATTCGGTGGTCGCCGGCGGCGACGACTGGTCGGTCGTCACCGCGTACGACGCGGCCACGGGCAACCCGCTGTGGCGCAACGACAAGCTGAAGAGCCGTGACGTCGGCGTGCCGTACCTGCTCGGGCACGCGGTCGTGATGGGCGATTACAAGGGCTTCGTGCATTTCCTGTCGCGCGAAGACGGCAGCTTCATCGCGCGGATGAAGACCGACGGCAGCGCGATTACGGCGGCGCCGGTTCTCGCGGGCAATACGCTCGTCGTGCAGACGAAGGACGGCGGCCTGTACGGGTTCCGTCCGCGCTGACACGCAGGAAACAGGCGGGGCCGCGGTGCGGCGGGCCGGTCCCGCGCGCCGCGGCCCCGCGACTTGAAGGCGGCCGGCGTTCCCGGCCGCTCGGTATTTGAAAGGCAGTTCGAGACGAAAGACGACGGCGCGCGACGCGCGCCCGGCGCGCGCATCCGGCGCGGCGCGAATTCGTGATATTTTCATTCAGCGCAGCCGCCCGCAGCAGCGGGCCTCCCGCTGCTGCGCTTCACCGTAGAAAACACAGATGAAACCGGTCATTGCCCTCGTTGGGCGCCCCAATGTGGGGAAATCCACGCTGTTCAACCGGCTCACGCGCTCGCGCGATGCGCTGGTCGCCGACTTGCCGGGCTTGACGCGCGATCGCCATTACGGCGAAGGGCGCGTCGGCGAACGGCCCTACCTGGTCGTCGATACGGGCGGCTTCGAACCCGTCGCGAAGGACGGCATCCTGCACGAAATGGCGCGCCAGACGCGGCAGGCCGTCGAGGAAGCCGATGTCGTCGTGTTCATCGTCGACGGCCGCAACGGGCTCGCGCCGCAGGACAAGTCGATCGCCGACTACCTGCGCAAGACCGGCCGGCCGATCTTCCTCGTCGTCAACAAGGCCGAGGGGATGAAGTACACGGCGGTCGCCTCCGAGTTCTACGAGCTCGGGCTCGGCGATCCGCGCGCGATCTCGGCCGCGCACGGCGACGGCGTGACCGACATGATCAACGAGGCGCTCGAAGTCGCGTACGCGGGCCAGCCCGAGGAAGCGGACGAGGATGATCCGTCGCGTGGCATCAAGATTGCGATCGTCGGCCGCCCGAACGTCGGCAAGTCGACGCTCGTCAACGCGCTGATCGGCGAGGACCGCGTGATCGCGTTCGACATGCCGGGCACGACGCGCGATTCGATCTACGTCGACTTCGAGCGTAACGGCAAGAAATACACGCTGATCGACACGGCCGGCCTGCGCCGCCGCGGCAAGGTGTTCGAGGCGATCGAGAAGTTCTCGGTCGTGAAGACGCTGCAGTCGATCTCCGACGCGAACGTCGTCATTCTTCTGCTGGATGCGCAGCAGGACATTTCCGACCAGGACGCGCACATCGCCGGCTTCGTCGTCGAGCAGGGCCGCGCGCTCGTGATCGGCGTCAACAAGTGGGACGGCCTCGACGACCACGCGCGCGACCGCGCGAAAGCGGATTTGACCCGCAAGCTGAAATTCCTCGACTTCGCGAAATCGCACTTCATTTCGGCCGCGAAGAAGACGGGTATCGGCGCGCTGATGCGCTCGGTCGACGACGCCTACGCGGCGGCCATGGCGAAACTGCCGACGCCGAAGCTCACGCGCGCGCTGATCGAGGCCGTCGAATTCCAGCAGCCGCGCCGTCGCGGCCCGGTGCGTCCGAAGCTGCGCTACGCGCACCAGGGCGGCCAGAATCCGCCGATCATCGTGATTCACGGCAACGCGCTCGACGCGGTGACGGAAACCTACAAGCGCTACCTCGAAAACCGGTTCCGCGAAACTTTCTCGCTGACCGGGACTCCATTGCGCATAGAGTTCCGTTCGTCGAACAATCCGTACGCGGACAAGGGCTGACGCATGGCCCGCCACGGCTAGGCCGGAAGGCCTATGCACCGGGCGGGGCAGGCAAAATCAGCTATAGTGTAGCGATTGGCGCCGGATCTCTTTTTCTTCGCCGCCAATCCAGATCAACCTGCAAAAAAAGATGGAGTACGCCATGAGCAACAAAGGGCAATTGTTACAAGACCCGTTTTTGAACGCACTGCGCAAAGAGCACGTTCCCGTTTCGATCTACCTCGTCAACGGCATCAAGCTTCAAGGGAACATTGAATCGTTCGACCAGTACGTCGTGTTGCTCCGTAATACGGTGACCCAGATGGTTTACAAGCACGCCATCTCGACGGTCGTGCCGGCGCGCCCGGTGAATTTCCACCCGGACGCGGAAGCCTCGTCCTAACCTATCGCAGCGGCCGGCATCCGGTCGCCGCGAGCGACCGATGCCAGCCGCCTTATCTTGACACCCGATAATTTGATCAACGCAGCGCTCGTCGGCATCGATTTCGGCAAGACCGATTTCGAAGCCAGTCTCGAAGAACTCAGTCTTCTCGCCTCCAGCGCGGGAGCCCGTCCCGCCGTCACCCTCACGGGGCGTCGCGCCAGTCCCGATGCCAAGATGTTCATCGGCAGCGGCAAAGCCGAAGAGCTGCGGCTCGCCTGCGACGCGCACAACGTCGAAATCGTCATCTTCAACCACGCATTGGCGCCGGCCCAGCAACGCAATCTGGAGCAGGCGCTTAACAGGCGCGTGGTCGATCGCACGAGCCTCATCCTCGACATCTTCGCGCAGCGCGCCCGCAGCCACGAAGGCAAGCTGCAGGTCGAGCTCGCGCAGCTTCAATACCTGTCGACCCGGCTCATTCGCGCGTGGACCCACCTCGAACGGCAAAAGGGCGGTATCGGCCTGCGCGGCCCCGGCGAAACCCAGCTCGAAACCGACCGCCGGCTGATCGGCGAACGCATCAAGATGCTGAAGTCGCGGCTCGACCGGCTGCGCCGCCAGCACAGCACGCAGCGCCGGCAGCGCGCGCGCAGCGGCACGATGTCGGTGTCGCTCGTCGGCTATACGAACGCGGGCAAGTCGACGCTGTTCAATGCGCTGACGAAAGCGCAGGCCTACGCGGCCGACCAGCTTTTCGCGACGCTCGATACGACGTCGCGGCGCGTGTACCTCGGCGACGAGGTCGGGCAGATCGTCGTGTCCGATACGGTCGGGTTCATCCGCGAGCTGCCTCACCAGCTCGTCGCGGCGTTCCGGGCGACCCTCGAGGAAACGATCCATGCGGATTTGCTGCTGCACGTGGTCGATGCGTCGAGCGCGGTCCGGCTCGAGCAAATCGAGCAGGTCAACGGCGTGCTGCACGAGATCGGTGCGGACACGGTCCGGCAGGTCCTGGTGTTCAACAAGATCGACGCCGTGCCCGAGCTGGCGGCCCGCGGCGACGCGGTCGAGCGGGACGAATATGGTAATATTTCGCGCGTCTTTTTGAGCGCGCGCACCGGTCAGGGTCTTGATACGTTGCGTGCCGCCATCGCCGAAATCGCCTCCGCGGAACACCTTTCCAGCGCGACGTTGTCCGACGCGCTCGATGGCACGTCCGCTGAACCGCACGAAGACCACACGATTTCCGAACACGGGCGCTAACCGGCCCCGGCCGGTTCGCCGGCTTCCAATCTGGTGAACAAACTCTGGTGAACGAATACAACGAGCGGAGTACCTGGCGGCGGATGCGCGCCTTGTTGTCGATCAACGATCCCCGCTGGGGACGCGGCGAAGGCAATGGCAAGGACGGATCCCGCCCCCGCGCGAACGAATCGAAGCGTCCGCAAGGCGGCGACGGCGACGGTCCGCCCGATCTCGACGAGATGTGGCGCAACTTCAACCGACGCCTGAGCGGCCTGTTCGGCGGCAAGGGCGGTAACGGCTTGCGTCCCGACAACGGCCGGGCCGCACGGGTGGGCGTCGGCATCGTGATCGGCGTGCTGGTCGCGGTGTATGCGGGCAGCGGGCTGTTCGTCGTGCAGGAAGGCCAGACGGGCGTCGTGCTGCAGCTCGGCAAGCTGTCGGGCACGGTCGGCCAGGGCGTGCACTGGCGCGCGCCGTATCCGTTCGCGTCGCACGAGATTGTCGACACGTCGCAGGTCCGCTCGATCGAGATCGGCCGCAATAACGTCGTGCGCCTCGCGAACGTGAAGGAGGCCGCGATGCTGACGCGCGATGCCGACATCGTCGACGTGCGCTTCATCGTCCAGTACCGGATTCGTTCCGCCACCGATTACCTGTTCCGCAGCGTCGATCCCGAACGCAGCGTGTCGCAGGCCGCGCAGGCCGCGGTGCGCGCGATCGTCGGCACGCGCAGTGCGGCCGACATGCTGAATCAGGATCGCGATGCGCTGCGCGAGCAGCTTTCCACCGCGATCCAGCGTGATCTCGACCGCTACCAGTCGGGGCTCGAGGTGACGGCCGTCACGATGCAGAGCGTCGCGGCGCCCGACCAGACCCAGGCCGCGTACGCCGAAGTAGCGAAGGCGCGCGACGAGCGCGAGGCCGCGAAGCGCGCCGCGCAGGCCTACGCGAGCGACCTGCTGCCGAAGGCGCAGGGCGATGCGGCGAAGCTCGTCGACGAAGCGAAGGCGTATGCCGATCGCGTGGTCACGCAAGCCGAAGGCGATGCGGACCGCTTCAAGCAAGTCTACGCGCAGTACTCGAAGGCGCCTGCGGTCATCCGCGAGCGGATGTATCTCGAGACGATGCAGGAAATCTATTCGAACGCGACGAAGGTGTTCGTCGGCAACAAGGGCGGCAACAGCGTCGTGTATCTGCCGCTCGACAAGCTCGTCGAGCAGGGGCGGCAAAACGCCGCGGCGTCGACCGGCGCGTCCGGGCCCGATGCGGCGTCGGCCCCGGCTGCCACGACGCCGGCGGCAGCCGCGCCGGCACCGGCGAGCGCCGCACCGGCCGCCACCGCCTCGGGCGTCGACGTGCTGCGATCGCGCGAAGCGTTTCGCAGCCGGTCGCGTGAAGACGATACGAAGTAACGGGGAGCGCAGAACATGAACCGAATCATTGCGCTCGTCGTCGCAATCGTGATCGTCGCCTTCGCGGCATCGTCGACGGTCCTCACCGTCGATCCGCGCCATGCGGCCGTGCTGTCGGGCCGCGACGGTACGCAACCGGAGCTCGCGGGCCCCGGCGTCCACTTCAAGCTGCCGCCGCCGCTGCAGACGGCCACGCTGATCGACACGCGCGTGCAGTCGCTCGAGTCGTCCGATCCGCTGCAACTGGCAACCGAAGACAAGCACGACCTGCTGGTCGCGTATGCGGCGAAGTACCGGATCAGCGATCCGATGAAGTATTTCACCGCGACGGGCGGCGACCCGGCGGCGGCCGCCGACCGGCTGGCCGGCGTGCTGAAGGGCGCGCTCGGCGACGCATTCGGCAAGCGCGCGCTCGACGATGCGCTCGGCGGCCAGCGCGCGATCGCCGAGGCCGCGCGCGATGCGGCGAAGGCGCAAGCGTCCGGTTTCGGCGTCGACGTGGTCGATGTTCAGCTCACGCGTGTCGACTTGCCGGCCGCGCAGGCGGACGCCGTCTATCAACGGATGATCGGCGCGTTGCGCGATCAGGCGGCCCAGGTGCGTGCGCAAGGCGCGGCCGACGTCGAGCAGATCAAGGCCGACGCCGAACGCGAGCAGCAGGCCGTGCTCGCGAACGCGTACAAGTCCGCGCAGACGATCAAGGGCGAGGGCGACGCGAAGGCCGCGACGATCGCCGCCGACGCGTTCGGCCGCGATCCGCAGTTCTATCAGTTCTACGCGAGCCTGCAGGCCTACCGGAATACGTTCAAGCGCAACGACATCATCGTCGTCGATCCCGACAGCGAGTTCTTCCGCTTCATGCGCAGCCCGACGGGCGGCGCCGCACCGGCGGCGCCCGCTCCCCGCAAACATTGACCTTGGGGCGCCGCGTCGAGCGGCGCCGTCGCTCGCATGGACCTGGCTGGCTCGTTGTTGCTCGCGGTAGCGCTGATGCTGATCATCGAGGGGGCGTTCCCTTTCGTGTTTCCCGTCGCCTGGCGCGACACGTTTCGTAGAATAGCTGAGCGGCCGCCGCATCATATCCGGATCGGCGGGCTGATCGTGATGGTGCTCGGGCTCGTGCTGCTGCTGCTCGCGACCTGACCGGCGCCCCGATCCGGACGGCGCATCCGCCGTTCGTTCCGCCCGATTTCGAAGTTCCGATTCAACTCGCGGCGCGCGTGTCGCGCGCCGTTTCCCGTCGTAGGACCGTACCGATGTCGACCTGGTTACTTCCCGAGAATATCGCCGACGTGCTGCCGTCGGAAGCGCGCAAGATCGAGGAGCTGCGCCGCAGGCTGCTCGATCGCTTCCGTTCGTACGGCTACGAAATGGTGATGCCGCCGCTGCTCGAGTATCTCGAGTCGCTGCTGACGAGCGGCGGCGCCGATCTGCGCCTGCGAACCTTCAAGCTGGTCGACCAGCTGTCGGGCCGTACGCTCGGCCTGCGCGCGGACATCACGCCGCAGGTCGCGCGGATCGACGCGCACCTGTTGAACCGGCAGGGCGTGACGCGCCTCTGCTACGCGGGCCACGTGATGCATACGCGTCCGCGCGGCCTGCACGCGACGCGCGAGCAGATCCAGATCGGCGCCGAAATCTACGGGCACGCCGGGCTGGAAGCCGATCTCGAGATTCAGCAACTGATGCTCGATGCGCTGCATCTCGCGGGCCTGTCGCGCATCCGTCTCGACCTCGGTCACGCGGGCGTGCTCGCGGCGCTGCTGGCGCGCGACGCGCAGGCCGCCGAGCGCGGCGAGTCGCTGTACGACGCGCTGTCGGGCAAGGACGTGCCGCTGCTGAACGAACTCACCGACGATCTCGGCGCCGATACGCGTGCCGCGCTGCGCGCGCTGCCGAACCTCTACGGTGACGCGAGCGTGCTCGCCGAGGCGCGTACGCGCCTGCCGGTGCTGCCTGAAATCACGCGGGCGCTCGACGATCTCGCGCAGCTTGCGTCGCAGGCGAAGGGCGTCGAAGTCGCGATCGATCTCGCCGACCTGCGCGGCTATGCGTACCACAGCGGCGCGATGTTCAGCGCGTACATCGACGGCGTGCCGAACGCGATTGCGCGCGGCGGCCGTTACGACCACGTGGGGCAGGCCTATGGCCGGGCGCGTCCGGCAACCGGCTTCTCGCTCGACCTGCGCGAGCTTGCGCGGATTTCGCCGGTCGAGGCGCGCGGCACCGCGATCCTTGCGCCGTGGGCGCAGGACGATGCGCTGGGCGCGGCCGTCGCGGCGCTGCGCGATGCGGGCGAGGTCGTGATCCAGGCGCTCCCGGGCCACGACCACGTGCTCGACGAATTCGCGTGCGATCGCTCGCTCGTGGAGCGCAACGGCGCATGGGTGGTCGAACCCCGATAAACAGGCGTTCGCGGGTCGCGCTTCGGCGTGCATATCGTTGAAGCGAAACGGAAAAATTCGGAATCGCCCGCGAACATAGGTAGAATACGTTTTTAACCAGCTAACGAATCAACATGTCTGCCAGCGCAGTGAACGTGACTCCCGGGCGCAATGTCGTCGTCGTGGGAACGCAATGGGGTGATGAAGGCAAGGGCAAGATCGTCGACTGGCTGACGGACCACGCTCAGGGCGTCGTGCGTTTCCAGGGCGGTCACAACGCCGGCCACACCCTCATCATCGGCGGCAAGAAAACGATCTTGCGCCTCATTCCGTCGGGCATCATGCGTGAAGGCGTCGCCTGCTACATCGGCAACGGCGTCGTCCTGTCCCCCGAAGCACTGTTCAAGGAAATCGGCGAGCTCGAAGAAGCCGGCGTGAACGTGCGCGACCGTCTGTTCATCTCCGAAGCCACGACGCTGATCCTGCCGTATCACATCGCGATCGACCAGGCGCGCGAAGCGCGCAAGGGCGCGGGCAAGATCGGCACGACGGGCCGCGGCATCGGGCCCGCGTACGAAGACAAGGTCGGCCGTCGCGCGCTGCGCGTGCAGGACCTGTTCGACGCGAAGACCTTCGCCGATCGCCTGCGCGAAAACCTCGATTTCCACAATTTCGTGCTGACCCAATATTTGGGCGGTGCGGCCGTCGACTTCCAGGCCACGCTCGACACGATGCTCGGCTATGCCGACCGCCTGAAGCCGATGGTGGCCGACGTGTCGCGCCGCCTGTACGACGCGAACAACGCGGGCCAGAACCTGCTGTTCGAAGGCGCGCAAGGCACGCTGCTCGACATCGACCACGGCACCTATCCGTTCGTCACGTCGAGCAACTGCGTCGCGGGCGCGGCATCGGCCGGCGCCGGCGTCGGTCCGCAGAAGCTGAACTACATCCTCGGCATCACGAAGGCGTACTGCACGCGCGTCGGCTCGGGCCCGTTCCCGAGCGAACTGTACGATGCGGACAACCCGCAGCGTCAGGACCAGGTCGGCGTCACGCTCGCGAACGTCGGCAAGGAATTCGGCTCGGTCACCGGCCGTCCGCGCCGCACCGGCTGGCTAGACGCAGCGGCGCTGCGCCGCTCGATCCAGATCAACGGCGTGTCTGGCCTGTGCATGACGAAGCTCGACGTGCTCGACGGTCTCGATGAAGTCAAGCTGTGCGTCGGCTACCAGGTCGACGGCAAGGACGTGGACATTCTGCCGCGTGGCGCGGTCGACGTCGCGCGCTGCGAACCGGTGTACGAAACGTTCGCCGGCTGGAAGGAAAGCACCGTCGGCATCAAGACGTGGGACGCGCTGCCGGCCAACGCGCAGGCTTACCTGAGCCGCGTCCAGGAAGTGGCTGGCGTGCCGGTCGACATGGTGTCGACGGGCCCGGACCGCGACGAAACGATCCTGCTCCGCCATCCGTTCAAGGTGTAATTCCCAAGATGACGCAGCAAATCACGATGACGGCGGCAGACTTGATGACCGATCCGCGCAACGACGACAAGAACCTGTGGGTAGGCTGGGACGAGTACCACCGTCTGATCGAGCTGCTCGCGCTCCAGGTGCATGCGTCGGGCTGGAAGTTCGACCAGATCCTGTGCCTCGCGCGCGGCGGCCTGCGCGTCGGCGACCAGCTGTCGCGCATCTACGACGTGCCGCTCGCGATCCTCGCGACGAGCTCGTACCGGGAAGCGGCCGGCACCCAGCAGGGCGAGCTCGACATCGCGCAGTACATCACGATGACGCGCGGCCATCTCGCGGGCAACGTGCTGCTGGTCGACGATCTCGTCGATTCGGGCGTCACGCTCGCGCGCGTGCAGGAGCACCTGAAGGAGCGCTATCCGGCGGTCACGGCGGTGCGTTCGGCCGTGCTCTGGTACAAGGGTTGCTCGAAGGTCAAGCCCGACTATCACACGCAGTTCCTGCCGACGAATCCGTGGATTCATCAGCCGTTCGAGGAGTGGGACACGGTTCGTCCGCACAACCTCGAGGCGTGGATCAAGCGCGGTCGCGCGCAGCGCGACGGTTCGGGCGCGTAAGCGGCCGGCCGATCGAAGGAAAGCCTGGTACGGCGCCGCTTGCGGCGCCGTTTTCGTTGGTGCGCGCGTTGCGCCGCGCGGCGCGCCTTGCGCACCCCGATAGGCAGGCGGCGCGGTCCCGGCTATGATGGCAGCCCTGCCACAGGTGGCGCCGGATTGCATGCGCGGCGTGGGTCACGTGGTTCCACGGCAACACGGCAGGGCGGCGTTTCACGGGGGCGCGAGTAGAATAGCGCTCGTTTTGTCCGACCCGGACCCGATTATTACGCTTCATATGAACGACACGACTCACGCGACCGACGCCGCACACGCGCCGCATTCGACGCAACAACATTCGATGCGGGCGCTAGCGATAGCAGCCATCGGCGTCGTGTTCGGCGACATCGGCACCAGCCCGCTGTATTCGCTCAAGGAGGCGTTCAGCCCCGCACACGGGATTCCGCTGACCGAAGGATCGATTCTCGGCGTGATCTCGCTGCTGTTCTGGGCCATCGTGCTGGTGGTCGGCGTCAAATACCTGCTGTTCGTGATGCGCGCCGACAACAACGGCGAAGGCGGCGTGCTCGCGCTGATGGCGCTGTCGCTGCGGCCGCTCGATTCCAAAACCCGTGTCGCGGGCGCGCTGATGGCACTCGGGATATTCGGCGCGTGCATGTTCTACGGGGACGCGGTGATCACGCCGGCGATCTCCGTGATGTCGGCCGTCGAAGGTCTCGAGATCGCGACGCCGCACCTGTCCCATCTCGTGCTGCCGATCACGATCGTGATCCTGATCGCGCTGTTCTGGATCCAGCGGCACGGCACCGCGCTGGTCGGCAAGCTGTTCGGCCCGATCATGGTGCTGTGGTTCGTCGTGATCGCGGCGCTCGGTGTGTACCACATCGTTCGCGTGCCGGGCATCATCGCGGCAATCAATCCGTATTACGCGGCGTCGTTCATGGCCGACCACCTGCTGCAGGCCTACGTCGTGCTCGGCTCGGTCGTGCTGGTGCTGACCGGCGCGGAAGCGCTCTATGCGGACATGGGCCACTTCGGCGCCAAGCCGATCCGCTACGCCGCGTACGGGCTCGTGATGCCGTCGCTCGTGCTGAACTATTTCGGCCAGGGCGCGCTGCTGATCCAGAATCCGAAAGCGATCGAGAATCCGTTCTTCCTGCTGGCGCCCGAATGGGGGCTGCTGCCGCTCGTCGTGCTGTCGACGGTCGCGACCGTGATCGCGTCGCAGGCCGTGATCTCGGGCGCGTATTCGCTGACGTCGCAGGCGATCCAGCTCGGTTACGTGCCGCGCATGAAGGTGCTGCATACGTCCGAGCTCGCGATCGGTCAGATCTACGTGCCGGTCGTGAACTGGCTGCTGCTGTTCGTGATCCTCTGTATCGTCGTCGGTTTCAAGAGTTCGGACAATCTCGCGGCTGCGTACGGTATCGCGGTGACGGCGACGATGGTGATCACGACCGTGCTCGCGTGCGTCGTGATGGTGAAGGTGTGGAACTGGAACCGGCTGCTGGTGGGCGCGATCATCGCCGTGTTCCTCGCGATCGACCTCGGCTTTTTCGGCGCGAACCTGCTGAAGGTCGCGCAGGGCGGCTGGCTGCCGCTCGGCATCGGCGCGCTGCTGTTCTTCCTGCTGATGACCTGGTACAAGGGGCGCCACATCGTCAAGGAGCGCACGGCGGCCGACGGTATTCCGCTGGAGCCGTTCCTGCAGGGGCTGCTCGCGCATCCGCCGCATCGCGTGTCGGGCACCGCGATCTACCTGACCGGCAACGACAAGCTCGTGCCAGTCAGCCTGCTGCACAACCTGAAGCACAACAAGGTGCTGCACGAGCGAACCATTTTCCTGACGTTCGTCACGCGCGATTTTCCTTACGTGCGCGACGACAAGCGCCTGAGCTCACGCGATGCCGGCGGCGGGCTGTACATCGTCAAGGCCGAGTACGGCTTCAACGAGACGCCGGACGTGAAGGCCGTGCTCGAGGAATTCGGCCGCTCGCACGACATGACGTTCGAATTGATGGATACGTCGTTCTTCCTCGCGCGCGAAACGGTCGTGCCGACGCATCTGCCGGGGATGTCGATCTGGCGCGAGCGCGTGTTCGCGTGGATGCATCAGAACGCCGCGAAGCCGACCGACTTCTTTTCGATTCCGGCGAACCGCGTCGTCGAGCTCGGCACGAAGATCGAGATCTGACCGGTGCGGTGGGGCCGCGCATGCGGCCCATGCCGGCCAGGCTGCGCGTTTCGCCGAAGCAATAAAAAACCCGCCGGAAGGCGGGTTTTTTATTGCTTCGGGCGCCTTCGCGCGCTCAGCGCTTGAGCTTCGCGAATGCCGCGGCCATCGCGCCTGCCGGTTCCGGCTCGCGCGAACGCTGCGGGCGAGCGGCACCGCGCCCCGCGTTGCCGCGATCCTGGCCGCCGCGCGACGACATGCCGGGCGCTGCCGCGTCGTCGTCGAGGCGCATCGTCAGCGCAATGCGCTGGCGTTTCACGTCGACGTCGAGCACCTTCACCTTGACGACCTGGCCGGCCTTCACGACTTCGTGCGGGTCCTTGATGAACTTCGTCGACATCGCCGACACGTGCACGAGGCCGTCCTGGTGCACGCCGATATCCACGAACGCGCCGAACGCGGCGACGTTCGTCACGACGCCTTCGAGCGTCATGCCCGGCACGAGATCCGATACCTTCTCGACGCCTTCGCGGAACGTGGCCGTCTTGAATTCCGGACGCGGATCGCGACCCGGCTTTTCCAGTTCGGCCAGGATGTCGCGCACGGTCGGCAGGCCGAAACGTTCGTCAACAAATTCCATCGGAGACAGGCCCGACAGCGCTTCGCGGTTGCCGAGCACGTCGTCGATGCGCTTGTTGATCTTCGCGAGCATCCGTTCGACGACCGGATATGCTTCCGGGTGCACCGACGAGCGGTCGAGCGGATTCTCGCCGCCGTTGATGCGCAGGAAGCCGGCGGCTTGCTCGAAGGTCTTGTCGCCCAGGCGCGGCACCTTGCGCAGGTGCTCGCGCGACGGGAACGGGCCGTTCGCATCGCGGTAGTCGACGATGTTGCGCGCGAGCGTCGCGTTCAGGCCCGACACGCGGGCGAGCAGCGGGACGGACGCCGTGTTCGCGTCGACGCCGACCGCGTTCACGCAATCCTCGACGACCGCGTCGAGCGAGCGGGCGAGTTCGCGCTGGTTCACGTCGTGCTGGTACTGGCCGACGCCGATCGCCTTCGGCTCGATCTTCACGAGCTCGGCGAGCGGGTCCTGCAGGCGGCGGGCGATCGACACGGCGCCGCGCAGCGACACGTCGAGCTCCGGGAATTCCTTCGCGGCGAGCTCGGACGCCGAGTAGACCGACGCGCCGGCTTCCGACACGACGATCTTCTGCAACCGCAGTTCGGGGTGCTTCGCGATCAATTCGCTCGCGAGCTTGTCGGTTTCGCGGGACGCGGTGCCGTTGCCGATGCTGATCAGTTCGGCCTGCGTCTGCGCGGCGATGCGCGCGAGTTTCGCGATCGAGCCGTCCCAGTCGCGGCGCGGTTCGTGCGGGTAGATCGTGTCGGTCGCGAGCAGCTTGCCGGTGCGGTCGACCACGGCGACCTTCACGCCCGTGCGCAGGCCGGGGTCGAGACCGATCACCGCCTTCGGGCCGGCCGGCGCGGCCAGCAGCAGGTCGTTGAGGTTGCGGGCGAACACGCGGATCGCCTCGGTTTCGGCCGTTTCGCGCAACTGCGTGAGCAGTTCGTTTTCGATGTGCGGCTGCACCTTCACGCGCCAGCACCAGCGGCAGACGTCGGACAGCCATTTGTCGGCCGGGCGATTCTGGTTCGCGATCCCGAAATGGCGCGCGATCATCGCCTCGCCCGGGTGCGGCACCTGCGCGTCGAGCTCCTCGCCGAGGCCGAGCTTGATCGTCAGCACGCCGGCGTTGCGGCCGCGGAACAGCGCGAGCGCGCGGTGCGACGGCACGGTCTTGATCGTTTCCGCGTAGTCGTAATAGTCGCGGAATTTCTCGCCTTCCTCGTTTTCCTTGCCCTCGACGACGGCCGACGACACCACGCCCTGGTTGTGCAGGTAGTCGCGCAGCTTGCCGAGCAGCTCCGCCGTCTCGCCGAATTGCTCGGACAGGATGTCGCGCGCGCCGTCGAGCGCGGCCTTCACGTCGGCGACGCCCTTGTCGGCGTCGACGTACGCGGCCGCCTCCGCCTGCGGGTCGAGCAGCGGGTTCGCGAGCAGCGCGTGCGCGAGCGGCTCGAGGCCGGCTTCGCGGGCGATCTGCGCGCGCGTGCGGCGCTTCGGCTTGTACGGCAGATAAAGGTCTTCGAGCACCTGCTTGCTGTCGGCCGCGTCGATCGCGGCGCGCAGTTCGTCGGTCAGCTTGCCCTGTTCGTCGATGCTCGACAGGATCGCGGCGCGGCGATCCTCGAGCTCGCGCAGGTACAGGAGGCGTTCCTCGAGCTGGCGCAGCTGCGTGTCGTCCAGGTTGCCGGTCACTTCCTTGCGGTACCGGGCAATGAACGGAACGGTCGAGCCTTCGTCGAGGAGTTGCACGGCCGCCGCGACCTGGCGCGGCTGGACGGACAGTTCGGTGGCGATGCGCTGTACGATCTTGAGTGCTACGGTTTCCGTCATGTCGTGGATGGTCTGTCTGCCTGCTGAAATCGCGGCGCGGGCCGGCAGGCCCGCAGCGGCGGACTGCACGGCGGGCCCGCCGGGGCAAGGCCGCGGGTGAATGGAGCGGGGCATTTTGCCATAAATGGCGGAGCGTCCAGCCGGGGGTGATAGAATTTGACACATGTCCCGCAGCTTTCCTACGACGTTGCCAACTTCCCGTATTTCTCTCGTCGCGCTCGGCGCAGCGCTCGCCGCGGCTTTGTCTGCCGGGGCTTCCGGCGCATTCGCGCAGGCCTCGGACGCCGCCGCGTCCGCGCCCGTTGCCGCCTCCGCCGCCCCGGATTTCGACGCCCGTCAAAAAGTGCTCAATCAGCGCTCCGCGGAAAACGATTATCGTTATGCGGTGGCGGAGCACGATTGCTACAGCAAATTCTTCGTCAATCACTGTCTCGGCAAGGCGCGCGACCGGATGCGCGAGGAGCGGGCGAGCATCCGCCAGGAGCAGCTCGCGCTCAACGACGAGCAGCGCGCTGTGCGGGCGCAGCAGCGCGACCAGCAGCAGGCGCTGAAGCAGGCGCAGAACGCGGCGGAAGCGCCGCAGCGGGCGGCGAACGACGCGGCGAACGCGGCTGCATTCCGCGACAAGCAGGAGCAGAATGCACTGAAGCAGGCGCAGCGCGGCGCGGAAGGGCCGCAACGCGCGGCGAGCAAGCAGGCATACGACCAGAAGCAGGCGGATTTCCAGCGCAAGCTCGACCAGGCGCACCAGCAGGCGGCGCAGAAGGCGCAGGAGCGGGCGGACAACGCCGCGCGCTACGAGCAGAAGCAGAAGGAAGCCGCGCAGCACAAGGCCGATGTCGAGCGGCGTCAGCAGGAAGCGGCCGAGAAGGCCAGGCAGCAGCAACAGCAGGGGCAGTAACGTGTTGAATTGATCGGGATCAGTCTCGGGCGCGTCGGCACGCCAGCCGTCGCGCTGCTTCGATGAGGAGGCAACTATGCAAAACCGTCACACGGAACAGCAGCAGGAATTGCACAACCGTTTGGCTGCATTGCAGGAGCAGCACCAGCAGCTCGCTCGGGAGATCGAGCTGAAGGAAGGACACTCCGACATCGACGACATCACGCTGCACCGCCTGAAGAAGGAAAAGCTGGCGGCCAAGGACAAAATCATTTTGCTGCAATCGCAGCTCGAACCGGATAAGCGCGCCTGAGCGCGGCCTGGCAAGCGCCGGCGCCGCCCGGGCGCTGGACACAGGAACGCTTGCCTTGAATTCACCGCTTGAAGCCACCCCCGATGCCCGGCGTGACACGACGTCCGCCGGGCGCGCTCGTGCGCCCGAAGGCACTTTCGAGCTGAGCCGCAAGCGCGTCGACGAACTCGACACGATCTTCGGCGAAGGCGGATTGCTGGCGCGTGCGCTCGACGGTTACCGGCCGCGTACGTCGCAGATCGAGATGGCGCGGGCGGTCGCGTCCGCGATGGAGGCATCCGCACGCCGGATGCCGGAGCCCGAGATCTTCGAAACCCGCAAGCGGCCGGCGCGCCGCTTGGGCGAGGCCGACAAGACGGCCGCGCCGACCGCGGACGACGCCGCGGCCGCAGAATCCGACCACGACGCAGGCGACAACACGCTGATCGTCGAGGCCGGCACGGGTACCGGCAAGACCTACGCGTATCTGGTACCCGCGATGCTGTGGGGCGGCAAGGTGATCGTGTCGACCGGCACGAAGCACCTGCAGGACCAATTGTTCCTGCGCGACATCCCGACCGTGCGCAACGCGCTCGCGGTGCCGGTGTCGGTCGCGATGCTCAAGGGCCGCGCCAACTACCTGTGCCACTACTACCTGCAACGCACGGCCGACAACGGCCGGCTGCCGTCGCGGCAGGACACGGCCTATCTGCAGGAAATCGTCCGCTTCGCGAAAATCACGAAGAGCGGCGACAAGGCCGAACTCGCGAGCGTGCCCGAAAACGCGCCCGTGTGGTCGATGGTCACGTCGACGCGCGACAACTGCCTCGGCCAGGAATGCCCGCACTACAAGGAATGCTTCGTGATGCAGGCGCGGCGCGAGGCCCAGCAGGCCGACATCGTCGTCGTCAACCATCACCTGTTCTTCGCGGACATCATGCTGCGCGACACGGGGATGGCCGAACTGCTGCCGAACGCGAACACGATCATCTTCGACGAAGCGCACCAGTTGCCGGAGACGGCGACGCTGTTCTTCGGCGAGACGCTGTCGACGACGCAGATTCTCGAGCTGGCGCGCGACACCGTGGCCGAAGGCCTGAGCCACGCGCGCGACGCGGTCGAGTGGGTGAAGCTCGGCGGCGATCTCGAGCGCGCGGCGCGCGACTTGCGCCTCGCGTTCGCGAACGACCAGATCGTGCGCATGTCGCTCGCGCAACTTGGCGACGATCACCCGATGTTCGGTGCGCTCGACGCGCTCGACGTCGCGCTCGATGCGCTCGCATCGGCGCTCGCGAGCCAGGCCGAGCGCGCGGAATCGCTCGGTGCGTGCCTGCGCCGCGCCCGCGAGCTGCAGGACCTGCTGGCCGGCTGGATCGCGCCCGGCGCGGCGGAAGCGGCCGCGCAGGCCGATGCGGCAGCCGCCGGCGACAACGCGGCATCCGCCGGCGATCCGAACGAGAAGGTGCGCTGGGTCGAGGTGTTCGCGCATACCGTGCAACTGCACGAAACGCCGCTGTCGGTCGCGCCGATTTTCGCGAAACAGCGTGCGGGCGTGCCGCGCGCATGGGTGTTCACGTCGGCCACGCTGTCGGTGCGCGGCGATTTCACGCACTACGCGGCGCAGATGGGCCTGAGCTCGCGCCGTTCGATGACGCTCGCCAGCCCGTTCGATTACCAGTCGCAGGGGCTGCTGTACGTGCCGCGCAACCTGCCGCAGCCGTCTTCGCCCGCGTTCACCGATGCCGTGTTCGATGCCGCGCTGCCGGCGATCGAGGCGTCCGGCGGCGGCGTGTTCATGCTGTGCACGACGCTGCGCGCGGTCGACCGGATCGCATCGAAGCTGCGCGACGTGATCGAATCGCGCGGCTGGAACACGCCGCTGCTCGTGCAGGGCGACGCAAGCCGCACCGAGCTGCTCGACCGCTTTCGCGCCTACGGCAATGCGATCCTGGTCGGCAGCCAGAGTTTCTGGGAAGGCGTGGACGTGCGCGGCGATGCGTTGTCGCTGGTCGTGATCGACAAGCTGCCGTTCGCGCCGCCGGACGATCCGGTGCTGGCCGCGCGGCTCGATGCGTTGACGAAGAAGGGGTTGAGCCCGTTTGCGGTGCATCAATTGCCGCAGGCCGTGATCACGCTGAAGCAGGGCGCGGGCCGGCTGATTCGTGCCGAGACGGATCGCGGCGTGCTGATGATCTGCGATACGCGGCTCGTCGACAAGCCGTACGGGCGCCGGATCTGGCAAAGCCTGCCGCCGTTCAAGCGCACGCGCGAGATCGCGGTCGTCCAGGATTTCTTCGACGAGCACCGCTCGGACAAGCGCGCGTGACCGCATGCGCGGCGCTGGCCGCGCGAACGCACCGGCGCTGCCTGCATGCGGCGCCAATAAAAAACCCGGCTCGTTGGCCGGGTTTTTTGTGTGCGCGCCGGGGTGTTACGTCGCGCCGTGCTTCAGAACTGCCACCACGACTTCTTCGTACCGGGGCGCGAATGGCCCGTCACGTACGGGCTGTCGGGGAACGTGCCCGCGAGCACGCGCTTGGTGTCTTCGGCGAGTTCCGGCTGGTTCAGCTTGCCGTACGACAGGATCATGATGTGCAGCGCATCCTCGATCGCCGGCGCACCCTTGTAGTCCTTGATCGCGAGCTGCGCGCGATTGATGGCCGCGACATACGCGCCGCGGCGGTAGTAGTAGTCGGCCGCATGCACTTCGTGCGACGCGAGCGCGTTGACGATGTAGCGCATCCGCGCGGCCGCATCGGGCGCGTACTTGCTCTTCGGGAAGCGGTCGACGACCACCTTGAACGCATCGTACGATTCGCGCAGCGCCTGCGGATCGCGCTCGCTCATGTCCTGGCCGGAGAACCGCCCGAACAGGCCGAGATCGTCGTTGAAGTGGATCATCCCCTTCAGGTAGTACGCGTACGGGATATCCGGGTGATCGGGGTGGAGCTGGATGAAGCGATCGACGGCCTGGTCGGCCGCTGCCGCTTCGTTGTCCTTCCAGTTGCAGTATGCAACGTTGATCTGCGCCTGCTGCGCGAAATGGCCGAACGGATCGCGGCCCTGCAGCGATTCGAAATATTTCGCGCACTTGCCCCAGTCGCCGCCGGACAGTGCGTCCTGGGCCTCTGAGTATAATTTGTTGTTCGACCAGGTAGCCGTCTCGTCCTGCTTCTGCGGCAAGCCGTGGCAGCCGGCGATGAGGGCCGCGGCCGCTACCGCCGCAGCCCGGGCGGCGACGGTTCTGGCCGTGCGTTTGGTCGAATTCATCATGCTCGCATGTCCTAGCTTCAAGTCTCGGTGACCCAGTCTAAATGACCCGTTCAAGTTCGCAGAATGCCCAGCCGGGCACACCAAATCGCGAAGATTATAGCCCAAGCGATCGGCCCGCCGACGCTGCGTCGGGGGATTCCCTCGATGACGATCTGGCCGGCGACGCCATGCAGCCGCCCGTGGTGCCGTCCGCGGCGGGCGACGACGCGCCGCGCATCGTCGAAGTGCCGCTGTCGCTCGCCGGCGAACGGCTCGACAAGGCGCTCGCCCAACTGTTCCCCGAATTCTCGCGCAGCCGCCTGCAGAGCTGGATCGAGGCACAGCGCGTGCTCGTCGACGGCGCGCCGGCGAAGATCCGCCAGCCGGTGCCGCTCGGCGCGAAGATCGCGCTCGTGCCCGACCTGCTGCCCGAGCAGCTCGCGTTCACGCCTGAGCCCGTGCCGCTCGACGTGATCTACGAGGATGACGCGCTCGTCGTCATCAACAAGCCGGCCGGCCTCGTCGTGCATCCGGCCGCCGGCAACTGGAGCGGCACGATCCTCAACGGTCTGCTGCACCGCTACGGCGACGCGGCGGCCGGCCTGCCGCGGGCAGGGATCGTCCATCGGCTCGACAAGGAAACTTCCGGCCTGATGGTGGTCGCACGCACGCTGGCCGCGCAGACGGACCTCGTACGCCAGTTGCAGGCCCGCACGGTGAAGCGCCGCTATTTCGCGCTCGTGTGGGGCACGATGCCGGAGGAGGGCACGATCGACGCGCCGATCGGCCGCGACCCGCGCGAGCGTACGCGCATGGCCGTCGTCACGGGGGCGTCGGGCAAGCCCGCGCGCACGCATTTCCGCACGGTTGACACATGCCTGTGGCAACGTCAGCCGGTGTCGGCGATTCAGTGCGATCTCGAGACCGGCCGCACGCACCAGATCCGCGTGCATTGCGCGCACGCCGGACACCCGCTGCTCGGCGATCCGGTCTACGGGCATGCGCGCGGCAAGCGTTCGGTCACGCCGCTGCCGGACGGATTCGCACGGCAGGCGCTGCATGCGTGGCGGCTCGGCCTCGTGCATCCGGTCACGGGCAAGGCGATGCAGTGGCGCTGCCCGCTGCCGGACGACATGAACGCGCTCGTCGCGGCGCTCGGCTTCGGGCAGGGCGACGAGGAGTTCGACGACGACGGTGTCTACGACGATGACGATTTCGGCGGCGAGTATCACGACGACGAGCCGTATCTGGACGATGAGGAGGAATGAGTGCCGATGACGAACCTGGCGCCGTTGACGTGGCACGACTGCGTGCAGCCCGACTGGCAGGTGTCGCCGCGCGTGCGTGCGCTGATCACGACGCGCAACGGCGGTGTGAGCGAAGGTCCGTACGGGCGCTGGCACGACGGCGCCGCGCTGCCGGGCGGGATGAATCTCGGCCTGCATACCGGCGACGATCCGGACCATGTCGCCGTCAATCGCGCGCGCGTGCTCGCGCTCGCGGGCCAGTCGAGCGCCGCATGGCTCGAACAGGTTCACGGCGCGCAGATCGTGCAGGCGGACGCGGTGATCGCCGCGGCGCCTGTCGCCACGGCGCCGGTGCAGGCCGACGCGAGCGTCACGGACCAGCCAGGCGCCGTCTGCGTCGTGATGGTGGCCGATTGCCTGCCCGTGCTGCTGTGCGACGCGCAGGGTCGCGCGGTCGGCGCCGCGCATGCGGGCTGGCGCGGGCTCGCGGCCGGCATCGTCGAGCAGACCGCGGCGCGCGTCGCGGCGCTCGCGGGCGGCGCGGCGGACACGCTGCATGCCTATCTCGGGCCGGCGATTGGCCCGCGGGCGTTCGAGGTCGGCGCCGACGTGCGCGATGCGTTTCTCGACACGGCTTCGCAGTCGGAGCATGATGAAACCCGTCATGCGTTCGTCGCGATCGACGGTGCGCCCGGCAAGTTTCTCGCCGATCTCTACGCGCTCGCACGCCTGCGACTCGCGCGTGCGGGGGTGGCGCACGTGAGCGGCGGGACGGCTTGCACGGTCGCCGAACGCACGCGCTTCTATTCGTATCGACGCGACCGCGTGACGGGCCGCATGGCCGCGGCAATCTGGCTCGCCGATTGATCGCACGCGCATGCGCGGGTTTTGTTGCGCCGCGAAATCGGTTTATCTCGATATTGAGGCGGCAATGCGGCGTTGCATGCGCGACTGAATGAAAAATTCCGGCGTCAAGCCAGGAAAAATGTTTTATGTTTCGTCGGAACCCTTGTCCCGTCTGTTGTGCGAGGATTATCTCCGCGCGGAAATGTTCAGTGGTTTGATCGCGCATCACATGGGGAAAACGATAATGATAAAAATACCGCACTGCGGCAGAATCTGGAGACGCCTCTCCAGAGCATGACGGCCCGGCTCGCAGCCGGCACGCCGCGCGCGAGCAGGATTTCACGATTGACGCTCACGAATCACCGGTAAGGCAGGTAATGACAGCATCGAAAAATTCGTCGACGTCCGCGCATGCGGGCACTTCCGCGGGCAGCACCGGTTTCGATCCGGCTGCCCAGCCGATGCAGCAGATGTTCGAGTCGTGGTTGAACGCGTGGCGTGGTTTTGCGGATCCGGCGCGCGCCGCGACGGCGTCGGCCTCCGTCAATCCGTTCGCGACATTCCAGTTCCCGACGTCGTTTCCGTTCCAGATGCCGTCGATGCCCGACCTAGGCGCGATGGCGTCGCCGTTCGCGGGGCTGAAGCTGCCGGTTGCCGCGATTCCGCCCGAACGGCTCCAGGCATTGCAGGCCGACTACGCGCGCGATTGCATGACGCTGATGCAGCAGGCGAGCGCCGCGAAGCTCGAGTCGCCGGAGTTGAAAGACCGCCGCTTCAGCGGCGACGCGTGGAAGGCGTCGCCCGCGCATGCGTTTGCGGCTGCCTGGTATCTGCTCAACGCGCGTTACCTGCAGGAGCTGGCCGACGCGTTGCAGACCGATCCGAAGACGCGCGAGCGCATCCGTTTCACGGTCCAGCAGTGGACGGCCGCCGCCGCGCCGAGCAACTTCCTCGCACTCAATCCCGAAGCACAGAAATCGATCCTCGAAACGCACGGCGAAAGCCTGCGGCAGGGGATGATGAACCTGCTCGGCGATCTGCAGCGCGGCAAGATTTCGCAAACCGACGAATCGCAGTTCGTGGTCGGCAAGAACCTCGGGTGTACCGAAGGCGCGGTCGTGTACGAGAACGACCTGATCCAGCTGATCCAGTACACGCCGAAGACGGACAAGGTGTTCGAGCGGCCGCTGCTGATCGTCCCGCCGTGCATCAACAAGTTCTACATCCTCGACCTGCAGCCCGAGAATTCGCTCGTCGCGCACGCGCTGTCGAACGGCCATCAGGTGTTTCTCGTGTCGTGGCGCAACGCGGATGCGTCGGTCGCGCACAAGACCTGGGACGACTACATGAACGAAGGGCTGCTCGCCGCGATCGACGCGGTGCAGCAGATCAGCGGCCGCGAGCAGATCAACACGCTGGGCTTCTGCGTCGGCGGCACGATGCTCGCGACCGCGCTCGCGGTGCTCGCCGCACGCGGCGAACATCCGGCGGCGTCGATGACGCTGCTCACCGCGATGCTCGACTTCACCGATACGGGCATCCTCGACGTGTTCGTCGACGAGGCGCACGTGCAGATGCGCGAGCAGACCATCGGCGGCAAGAACGGCGCGCAACCGGGGCTGATGCGCGGCGTCGAGTTCGCGAACACGTTCTCGTTCCTGCGGCCGAACGATCTCGTGTGGAACTACGTCGTCGACAACTACCTGAAGGGCCGCACGCCCGCGCCGTTCGACCTGCTGTACTGGAACAGCGATTCGACGAGCCTGCCGGGCCCGATGTACGCGTGGTATCTGCGCCATACCTATCTCGAGAACAAGCTGCGCGAGCCGGGGGCGCTGACCGTGTGCGGGGAATCGGTCGACCTGTCGCTGATCGACGTGCCGACCTTCATCTACGGTTCGCGCGAGGATCACATCGTGCCGTGGCAGACGGCCTACGCATCGACGTCGATCCTCTCGGGCCCGCTGAAGTTCGTGCTTGGCGCGTCGGGGCACATCGCGGGCGTGATCAACCCGCCGGCGAAGAAGAAGCGCAGCTACTGGGTCAACGACGACCTGCCCGAATCCGCGGACGACTGGTTCGCCGCGGCGACCGAGCAGCCGGGAAGCTGGTGGCCGACGTGGGTCGAGTGGCTCGACGTGTACGGCGGCCGCAAGATCGCGCCGCCGGCCCAGCCCGGTTCCGCGCAATTCCCGGTGATCGAGCCGGCGCCCGGGCGCTACGTGTTGCAGCGCGATTGACGAAAACCGGACAGCGGCGCACGCTGTCTGGCGCACCGCAGTTTTTTTAACAGGGCCGGTAACGATGCGCCGTGTCGTGCGGGCCTGGAGGAAAGGGAAATGACGGACGTAGTGATCGTATCGGCCGCGCGGACCGCGGTCGGCAAATTCGGCGGCTCGCTGGCGAAGGTGGCGGCGCCTGAACTGGGCGCGACGGTAATCCGCGCGGTGCTGGAGCGTGCGGGCGTGAAGCCCGAGCAGGTCAGCGAAGTGATCATGGGCCAGGTGCTGACGGCCGGCTCCGGGCAGAACCCGGCGCGGCAGTCGCTGATCAAGGCGGGGCTGCCGAGCGCCGTGCCGGGCATGACGATCAACAAGGTGTGCGGCTCGGGCCTGAAGGCCGTGATGCTGGCGGCGAACGCGATCGTCGCGGGCGACGCGGACATCGTGATCGCGGGCGGCCAGGAGAACATGAGCGCGGCGCCGCACGTGCTGCCGGGCTCGCGCGACGGCTTCCGGATGGGCGACGCGAAGCTGGTCGACACGATGATCGTCGACGGCCTGTGGGATGTGTACAACCAGTACCACATGGGCATCACGGCGGAGAACGTCGCGAAGGAATACGGGATCACGCGCGAGGAGCAGGACGCGTTCGCGGCGCTGTCGCAGAACAAGGCGGAAGCCGCGCAGAAGGCCGGGCGCTTCAACGACGAGATCGTGCCGGTGTCGATCCCGCAACGCAAGGGCGAGCCGCTGCAGTTCGCGACCGACGAATTCGTGCGTCACGGCGTGACGGCCGAATCGCTGGCCGGGCTGAAGCCGGCGTTCGCGAAGGACGGCTCGGTGACGGCGGCGAACGCGTCGGGGCTGAACGACGGCGCGGCGGCGGTGCTGGTGATGTCGGCGCAGAAGGCGGCGGCGCTGGGCCTGACGCCGCTGGCGCGGATCAAGGCGTACGCGAACGCGGGCGTGGATCCGAGCGTGATGGGCATGGGTCCGGTGCCGGCCTCGCGCCGGTGTCTGGAGCGTGCGGGTTGGACGCCGGGCGACCTGGACCTGATGGAGATCAACGAGGCGTTCGCGGCGCAGGCGCTGGCGGTGCACAAGCAGATGGGCTGGGACACGTCGAAGGTGAACGTGAACGGCGGGGCGATCGCGATCGGCCACCCGATCGGCGCGTCGGGCTGCCGGATCCTGGTGACGCTGCTGCACGAGATGGCCAAGCGCGACGCGAAGCGCGGGCTGGCGTCGCTGTGCATCGGCGGCGGGATGGGCGTCGCGCTCGCGGTCGAGCGTCCGTGACCGGCCGTCCGTAACCGGCCGTCCGTAACCGGCCGTCCGTAACCAGCCGTTCGCCATCGGCGAACCGAATCCGTGCGCCGGCCGATTGCGGCTTCGGCCGGCGTCACGTGAAGTCAGAGGGGGCTCCGGCAGCTCTCGAAACCAAAAAATGGAGTGAGATTTATGTCTCAGCGAATTGCGTACGTAACCGGCGGGATGGGCGGCATCGGCACCAGCATTTGCCAGCGTCTGTCGAAGGACGGCTTCAAGGTGGTCGCAGGTTGTGGCCCGAACTCGCCGCGCCGGGTGAAATGGCTCGAGGACCAGAAGGCGCTCGGGTACGACTTCATCGCGTCGGAAGGCAACGTCGGCGACTGGGACTCGACCAAGGCAGCATTCGACAAGGTGAAGGCCGAAGTCGGCGAGATCGACGTGCTGGTCAACAACGCGGGCATCACGCGCGATGTCGTGTTCCGCAAGATGACGCATGAAGACTGGACGGCGGTGATCGACACGAACCTGACGAGCCTGTTCAACGTGACGAAGCAGGTGATCGACGGGATGGTCGAACGTGGCTGGGGCCGCATCATCAACATTTCGTCGGTGAACGGCCAGAAGGGGCAATTCGGTCAGACGAACTACTCGACCGCGAAGGCCGGCATTCACGGCTTCACGATGTCGCTCGCACAGGAAGTCGCGACGAAGGGCGTGACGGTCAACACCGTGTCGCCGGGCTACATCGGTACCGACATGGTGAAGGCGATCCGTCCGGACGTGCTCGAGAAGATCGTCGCGACGATTCCGGTGCGGCGTCTCGGCGGGCCGGAAGAAATCGGTTCGATCGTCGCGTGGCTCGCGTCGAACGATTCCGGTTTCGCGACGGGCGCCGACTTCTCGCTGAACGGCGGCCTGCACATGGGCTGAGCGTCCGGGCCGCGCGGGCGGATGGCCGCGCGGCCGGGCGTTTTCCGAAGGCCCCCGCCTCCCGGATTCGGGCGGCGGGGATTCGTCACTTGCGCTACGCTGCACTCAAAGGCGTTACATGACTACTACAAAGAAGACGGCCGAACGGCTCATCAAGAAGTATCCGAACCGCCGGCTCTACGATACCGAGACAAGCACGTACATTACGCTGACCGACGTGAAGCAGCTCGTGCTGGAGCAGGAGGATTTCAAGGTCGTCGATGCGAAATCCAACGAAGACCTGACGCGCAGCATCCTCCTGCAGATCATCCTCGAAGAGGAAAGCGGTGGCGTGCCGATGTTCTCGTCGTCGATGCTGTCGCAGATCATCCGTTTCTACGGTCATGCGATGCAGGGCATGATGGGCACGTACCTGGAAAAGAACATCCAGGCGTTCATCGACATCCAGAACAAGCTCGCGGATCAATCGAAGAACCTGTACGAAGGCAACGCGATGAATCCGGAAGTCTGGTCGCAGTTCATGAACATGCAGGCGCCGATGATGCAAGGGATGATGACGAGCTACATCGAGCAGTCGAAGAACATGTTCGTGCAGATGCAGGAACAGATGCAGAACCAGGCGAAGTCGATGTTCAGCACGTTCCCGTTCAAGCAGCCGGGAGCGTCGGAACCGGAGAAGAAGTAAGCGGCGATCCGGCGTGGGCGCGCAAAGTGTCGCGCCGGCATCGCGCGGGACGGCAACGGGCCGTTTCGCGGAACGATTGTCCGCACGGTGGCATTGCCCGCGAGTGCATGGGCGTTGTCGTACCGTGGCGCATCAGTGCAAATTAAAAAGGCCGACCGGCAAAGCCCGGTCGGCCGAATATCAGATAAAGCGCTGATTGTAAAAGATGCCGATGGCCGGATTTTCGGCCGGCTTATCGAACCGCGAAGCGGCTTGCCGCCGATCCGTTCGAGCAGTTGTTTCCGTAAATAAAGATATTTCTATTTTCGGAAAATGCCGAGTAGATGATCGGAAAAACTTCCTTGGCGCTGAACGAGTAAATGCCATCGTTGATGGATACGAGGAGATTGCCGCTCGTATCGGTTTCGATCTTGTCGATCTTGCCTGCCTTGCAAAGCGATTCCGCGGAGGCGTATGAGGATGCAGCAAGCATCATGGCCGAAACGAGGGCGGCCGCGAGTTTTCTCATGGTCTTTCCTTGATGAATGGATTGCTTGGTTGTGGTACGGGTAATGCGCGGTTCAGTGTTGCCAGGCTGAATAGGTGTCGAATATATTGGAGATTGATCGGGTGTTGGATGGGGGTGGCGGATTTGGAAATGATTTTTGTGGATTATTGACTATTTCAAAATATTTTTGTGAATTGTGTGTTGTGATGGTTTGCAAAGAATGCGGTGATTGGGTGGTCGTAAAAAATAAATTTATGGATTATTTTGAGTTGTGGTTTTGAGTCGTGGTGTGGTTTGGTGATTTTCATGTGGTTTGTTTTTCTATTTTTATTTTGTTGGTCGGATTTTTTGAATACGATTCATCGACAAACCCGAGGCCAGCGACGAGCGAGCCGCCGTGCCGGCCGATCGGTCGGGCAAGCGCTGATCGCGCTGGCGCGGGCCGCGCATCGGTGCTCGGGAAATAGACGGGCGGCCCGTTGGCGGGCTTCGACGTCAACGGCGACTTCGTACCGGGCGATGCGCGGGGCGCGCACGTTTCGTATGCGCGTTTCGGAACGCTACAGGCGATGGCAGGAAGATTCGCCCGGCGGCGTGCTGCGACGCGCAGGCATGCGATAACGGTGGCGTACAGGCTGGGTGCGTGCGGGGACGGTCGATAGCGATAGTCGCGCGCCTGCGCCGACAACCGGCCGACCGCAACGAGACGTGGCGCTGTGGTCGATCGGCGATGGCGACGATGCGGTCTGGTTCAACCGGTGCTTGATGGCTGCCACGTATCCGGCGCGAGCATCGGAGCGAGTACGGGCCTGCTGCGGCGGATTTTTGGCGATTTCGTCACGGAACTGGATGCGTCAGGATTCCGGATCGAACCCGTGTTCGTCATCCGACGGCGGTAGATCGAGAACGAGCTTGACCGCGCTGTAGTTCGCCTTGAGCGAGAACACGCGGCCGATCACGAGAAACGTCTGCCGGGAGTTTTCGAGCTCGACGAAGTCGCCCGGTTGCGGGACGTGCGCGCCCTGATCATACGAAAAGCTGGTGCTCGTTTGCTCGCCGATGGCTTCCGCCGCGTGCTCGGTGAATTCGATCGTGATGTGCGTGGTCATGCGAACCCCGTTGGGTCGATTGAAAAGGGTGGAGGGTTCGATTTTCGCATAGCGGTCGGCTGGATTCGGGCCGATTTCGGTGCGGCATGTGGCGCCGGTGGCGCGCCATGTCGCCTTTGCAGAAGGTGAAGCAGATCATCAGGCGGTGGCACGCATGAGAGAACAGGGTCGCCAGGAAGCGATGTATCCATGGCGCGTTAGCCGTTGTGCCGGGCAGAATCGCTCAGCGTGCTCGTCGCGCCGCCGCCCGAATGTGGCGCGACGACACGCTGATGAATGGTTGCCGCCTGATCAGCGGTGTCGAGCGTGACGGTCCCTGACAGGCGTGCCCACTCGACCGAAGCGAGCACGTGTCACGCAACGCGCACGCTTCGGCTCACAGCGCCAAGGTGGTGATCGTCGGATCCCATTCGTAGTAGCTATGGAACTTTTGCGTTTCCCCATCGGGCGCGAGCGTATACAACGCAAACCGGATCCAGAAACTCTCCGTTCCATTTCCAATGACGCGCGTGTCGAAGAGCGAGAACGACCTCGGGACATGAATCGCATCAAGGCCGTCCTTCGTCTCCGGATTGGGCTCCGCGGCCCGCGCCAACGTATAGCCGCGGTGGGTCAGCCCGATTCCCGGGCGCAAATCCAATACGTTATCGCCGCTCTGATGGACAAGATCGTAGACAATGACGGCGTAGCGTGAATTGGTGTGAATCGTGGTTCCGGTAAAATTGACGGAATCGAACTTTTTTGCATAGAACTTGATATTCCATGCCCCTTGGTTTTCGGATGGGCGATAGGGGTCGTCGCACAGCAGGTACTGGTGATTGTGCCCGACCTGGACGGGGCGGCTTTTGTCGGACGACACTTTCCCATTCGCTTCTTCTATTACTTTTTCTGCATTAATAACCGAGAGTAACGTGATTTCCTGAATGCTGGCGTCAACGCTGGGTCCCTTGTACATTTCATTTCCTCGGTAAGTAGATGGTTCGCATTCCTGGTAGGCGCATATAAGGCCGTGTTCCTGGATTTGCGGCGTGCTGTTCGATGCTCACGCACGACAAACCGTACATGCTGGAAAACAGTCGATCCATTACAGCCAATTACGCGCGGACGGCATCGAAACGCAGCGCAATTTCGAGAAGTCGAGGCGTCCCGATATTTCGACACATCGCCTTGTCGGCATAAACGGGAATGGCACCATCAGGAGCCGTGGTGTCGTGAAGATCTGGCCGAAGGTTTCGACCTCGCGCCAGCGCGCCCGGGGCCGGATAAAGCCCGCAATTCCGGCTTTCTGTCCCCATTAACACGCTTTGCCCGCGCCGTGAGGGGCGGGGGATGCGGACCGTCCGCCCCCCGACGCGATCGTCAATGACCGGCACGGAGCCGACGAGCACCCGGCATGGGCGCGCGCCGGCTAGCGCTGCGGGATTTTGCCTCGCCGTCCCTAAACGGCTGTAAACTCACGCTTTTGCCGCCACGCCCCCACACCCCAGATGTCTCAGTCCCCCAAAGTAGGCTTTGTCAGCCTCGGCTGCCCGAAAGCGCTCGTCGATTCCGAACAGATCATCACGCAACTGCGCGCCGAAGGTTATGAAATCTCCGGCAGCTACGACGGCGCCGACCTCGTCGTCGTGAACACCTGCGGCTTCATCGACGAAGCCGTGCAGGAAAGCCTCGACGCGATCGGCGAAGCGCTGACCGAAAACGGCAAGGTGATCGTCACCGGCTGCCTCGGCGCGAAGTCGAGCGCAAGCGGCTCGAACCTGATCGAGGAAGTCCACCCGAAGGTGCTCGCCGTCACCGGCCCGCACGCGGTGGGCGAAGTGATGCAGGCCGTGCATTCGCACCTGCCGAAGCCGCACGACCCGTTCGTCGACCTCGTGCCCGCGGCCGGCATCAAGCTCACGCCGCGTCACTACGCATACCTGAAGATCTCCGAAGGGTGCAACCACCGCTGCACGTTCTGCATCATCCCGTCGATGCGCGGCGACCTCGTCTCGCGCCCGGTCGCCGAAGTGATGCTCGAAGCCGAGAACCTGTTCAAGTCGGGCGTGAAGGAACTGCTCGTGATCTCGCAGGACACGAGCGCATACGGCGTCGACGTGAAGTACCGCACGGGCTTCTGGAACGGCAAGCCGATCAAGACGCGCATGACCGACCTGGTCGGCGCGCTCGGCGAGCTCGCCGCGCAGTACGGCGCATGGGTGCGCCTGCACTACGTGTATCCGTATCCGAGCGTCGACGAAGTGATTCCGCTGATGGCCGAAGGCCCGTTCAAGGGCCACGTGCTGCCGTATCTCGACGTACCGTTCCAGCACGCGCACCCGGACGTGCTGAAGCGCATGAAGCGTCCGGCGAACGCGGAGAAGGTGCTCGAGCGCGTGCAGAAGTGGCGCGAGATCTGCCCGGACCTGACGATCCGCAGCACGTTCATCGCGGGCTTCCCCGGCGAGACGGAAGCGCAGTTCGAAACGCTGCTCGACTTCATCCGCGAAGCGGAACTCGATCGCGTCGGCTGTTTCGCGTATTCGCCGGTCGAAGGCGCGACCGCGAACGACCTCGATGGCGCGCTGCCGGACGAAGTCCGCGAGGAACGCCGCGCACGCTTCATGGAAGTCGCCGAGGAAGTATCGGCGAACCGCATGCAGCGCAAGGTCGGCAAGACGCTCAAGGTGCTGATCGATGAGGTGAGCGCAGAAGGCGGCATCGGCCGCACGGCAGCCGACGCGCCGGAAATCGACGGCGTCGTCTACGTCGAGCCGGCGGCGAAGGCATCGAAGCGCTACAAGGTCGGCGATTTCGTGTCCGTGAAGATCACGGGCGCCGACGGGCACGATCTGTGGGGCGAGGTGTAAGCGATGGCCGCCGCATTCCCGGAGATTCTCGCGCTCGGCGAGGCGATGATCGAATTCAACCAGTCGCAGCCGGGGCGTCCTGAATTCCTGCAGGGCTTCGGCGGCGATACGTCGAACTTCTGCATCGCGGCGGCGCGCCAGGGCGCGTCGACGGGCTTCGTGTCGGCGATCGGCGACGATCCGTTCGGCCGCCTGCTGGCCGACATGTGGGCGTCGGAACGCGTCGACACGACGTACGTGCGGATCGACCGTTCGGCGCCGACCGGCGTGTATTTCGTCACGCACGGCGCCGACGGCCATCAGTTCGACTATCTGCGCGCGGGGTCGGCGGCGAGTCGCTATGTAGCGGCCGATCTGCCGCTCGACGCGCTCGCGGCCGCGAAGGCCGTGCATTTGTCGGGCATCAGTCTTGCGATCAGCACGGCCGCGTGCGACGCGGCATTCGCGGCGATCGATCATGCGCGCAGCAACGGCGCGCAGGTCAGCTTCGACACGAACCTGCGGCTGAAGCTGTGGCCGCTGCCGCGTGCCCGCGCGGTGATGCGCGAGGCGCTGCGGCAGACGGACATCTGCCTGCCGAGCTGGGACGACGTCACGGCGCTCACGGGCGCGAACGATCGCGACGCGATCGTCGACGCGATGCTCGAACACGGGCCGCGGGTCGTCGCACTGAAGCTCGGCAAGGAAGGCGCGTATGTCGCGACGCCGAACGAGCGGCGCGTCGTGCCGGGCTTCGCGGTCGAGGCCGTCGACGCGACCGGCGCGGGCGACTGCTTCGGCGGCGCGTTCGTCGCGCGGATCGTCGCGGGCGACGATCCGTTCGCGGCCGCGCGCTATGCCAACGCGGCGGCGGCGCTGTCGACGACCGGTTACGGCGCGGTCGCGCCGATTCCGCACCGCGATGCGGTGGAACGCCTGATGCAGGGCTGACGCGAAACGCGCACGCCGGCGCATTGGCCGCGCCGGTTCGCGCGGCCACGCAGGAACCGGGTCTCGACCCGGCACGGTCCGCGGTTGTCGGGCGAATCTGAAGCAAGGAGCAACACAACGTGGGTCGATATTCGGAATGGCAACGGGCGCTCGTCGTCGCGGGTGCGCTGGCAGTAGGCGTCGCGATGCCGACGGTGGTCGCGGCGCAGGCGGTCGCACCGGGCGTGCAGCAGGATGAACCGGCGCCGGCGCGGCCGCTGAAGCCGAATCCCGAGTTCGCCCGCCTGCCGCGCTACGAAGGCACGCTCGGCGATCGGCCGATCGTCGTGCATCTCGGCCCGAAGACGGACGAGGAAGGCGTGCACGGCGAATACCAGTTCGCCGACACGGGCGAGGTCGTGCTGCTCGCCGGCGATCGCGACGGCGATACGCTCGAGATCGAGGAGTCGAACGACGGCACGAACATCACCGGCGTGTGGATCGGCCGCTTCGACGCGACGGGCGACCTGAAGGCCGACCGGATGAATTCGGACGAATCGGATCCGCAGCCGGTCGTGCTGCGTCTGGCGCCGGGCAAGCGCGCGGCGCTGCAGGTGCGCGACGGCCGCGTGAACGAAATCGAGACGGTGGGCGGCATCGTCAACCTGCGTACCGACGACTGAGCGCGTGCTGGCTCGGTGTGCGCGGCGCGCATTGTACCGGGCCAAGCGTACCGATTTTGGCTAATCTAGCGACATATTCCGCAACCGAACGGCCTCGTGCCCGGCTCCCCGTCATGACTGCATCCACTCCCAAGCGCGCACTGCAAACCCGTATCGTTCAACCCGACGACGTCATTCCGGAAGGCTTCCGTTCGTTCGTGCCGCCGGTCGCGCGCGCGTCGACGGTCGTGTTCCCCGATCTCGCGACGATGCGCGCGCTGGTCTGGCACGACGACAACCAGTGGCGCTACGGGCTGCACGCGACGCCGACGTCGCTCGCGCTCGCGCAGCGGCTCGCCGAGATCGAAGGCGGCACGCACGCGCTGCTGCAGCCGTCGGGTCTCGCGGCGATCATGAACGTCTACTTCGGGATCGTGAAAGCGGGCGACGACGTGCTGATTCCGCATAACGTGTACGGCCCGAACGCCGATTTCGGCAACTGGCTCGCGAAGGATTTCGGCCTGACCGTGCGCTTCTACGATCCGCTGATCGGCGCCGGCATTGCCGGGCTGATCCAGCCGAACACGCGACTGATCTGGCTCGAGGCGCCCGGCTCGGTGACGATGGAAGTGCCCGACGTGCAGGCGATCACGGCGGCCGCGAAAGCGCGCGGCGTACTCACCGCGATCGACAACACCTTTTCGGCGGGGCTCGCGTTCAAGCCGTTCGAGCACGGCGTCGACATTTCGGTGCAGGCGCTGACCAAGTATCAGTCGGGCGGCAGCGACGTGCTGATGGGCGCGACGATCACCGCGAACGCGGAACTGCACGCGAAGCTGAAGCTCGCGCGGATGCGCTGCGGGATCGGCGTGTCGGTCGACGATTGCTCGCTCGTGCTGCGCAGCCTGCCGAGCATGCAGGTGCGCTTCGACGCGCACGGCAAGAGCGCGCTCTCCCTCGCGCAATGGCTGAAGACTCGACCGGAGATCGCGGCGGTGCTGCATCCGCAGATCGCCGACTGTCCGGGGCATGCGTCGTTCATGCGTGATTTCACGGGCGCGGGCGGGCTGTTCTCGGTGGTGTTCGACGCGCGCTACAGCGCGGAGCAGGTCGACGGTTTCGTCGAGTCGCTCGAGCTGTTCGCAATCGGCTGGAGCTGGGGCGGCGCGTGCAGCCTCGCGATGCCTTACGACGTCGCGTCGATGCGTCCGGACTGGCCGCATCGCGGCACGCTGGTGCGTTTCTACGTGGGTCTGGAAGACGAAGCCGACCTGCGCGCCGACATCGAGCGGGCGATGCAGGCCACTCTCGGCTGATCGCACGCCGGCAACGTCCGGCACAAAAACAAAACGCCGGCGCGATGCGATATCGCGGCGGCGTTTTTCATTGACGGTGCCGCGGGATCAGAACAGTCGCAGCAGCCCGTCGAGGCCGACATGGTCGAATGCGACGGTGGCGGCATCGCGCACGACGGGCTTCGCGTGGAACGCGACCGACAGCCCGGCTTCGGCCATCATCTTCAGGTCGTTCGAGCCGTCGCCCATCGCGATCGCGCGGCTCGGCTCGAGGCCGAGCGATGCGCACGTCTCGCGCAGCAGACGCGCCTTCACGTCCGCGTTGACGATTTCGCCGAGCACCTTGCCGGTGAGCTTGCCGTCGACGATCTCGAGCGTGTTCGCATGCGCGTAGTCGAGGCCGAGGCGGGCTTTCAGCCGCTCGGTGAAGAACGTGAAGCCGCCCGACACGAGCAGCGTCTTCAGGCCGGCGGCCTTCACGCCGGCCAGCATCGTCTCGGCGCCCGGTGACAGTTGCAGCCGTTCCTCGTACACGCGCTCGAGCGCGTGCGCGTCGAGCCCGGCCAGCAGCGCGACACGGCGCGTGAGGCTTTCGTTGAAGTCGCGGATCTCGCCGCGCATCGCCGCTTCGGTGATCTCCGCGACCTGCGTTTTCAGCCCGCAGAAATCGGCGATCTCGTCGATGCACTCGATCGTGATCAGCGTCGAATCCATGTCCATCACCGCGAGCCCGAAATCGCCGAGCGTGCGGCCGGCCTCGACGAAGCCGAAGTCGAGCGCATGCGTGCCGCAGTACGCGTCGATGTCGAGGCGTTGCGCGGGGTTCGCGTTTTCGATGCGCAGCGCGTGATCGTCGGTCTGCACGACGCGGGTGCCGCGCGACAGCGCGAGCAGCGGTTTGTGATGGGCGTCCGACAGCGGCGCAAGACTCTGGATGACGAGATTGTGGGTCATGACGAGTGGTTGGAAGGCGAATGAATGACGTGCGCGGCCCGCGGGCGGCCGCCTGCGAACGCGGGCCCCGTGCGGCTGCGGGCCGTTGCGTCGCGAACGCGCCATTGTAGCCGGTTGGCCGCGCAGGGCGGCCGGCGCCGGAGCGAAACCCGTGCGCGCAGCGGTGGCGCTCACCCGTTTGCGCGATCCCAGTACGGCGGATCGCCGAAATGCTCGGCCAGGAACGCGATGAACGCGAGCGTTTTCAGCGGCACGTGCGCGCGGCTCGGATAGACGGCCCAGATCGCGACGTCTTCCGCGAACGGGTAATCGTCGAGCACGGTGACGAGCGCGCCGCTCGCGAGCAGCGGGCCGACGTCCCAGGTCGACTTGATCGCGATCCCGAAGCCGTCGACGAGCGCTTCGCGGATCGCCTCGCCGTTGCTCGCGACGAGCCGGCCGCCGACCCGCACCGTGAGCGGGCCCTGCGGCGTCGCGAACGACCAGTCGCGCTGGTCGCCGAGGATCACGCACTCGTGCTGGGTCAGGTCGGCCGGATGGCGCGGCGTGCCGCGTTGGGCGAGGTAGGCGGGCGAGCAGCACAGCACGCGGCGGTTGACGGCGAGCTTGCGGGCGACGAGCGTCGAATCCTTCAGCGCGCCGAGGCGGATCGCGACGTCGTAGCCGTCGTCGACCAGATCGACGATCTCGTCGGACAGCCGCAGATCGAGCGATACGGACGGGTAGCGGCGCAGAAACGCCGGAATTACGGGCGCGACGTGCTGGCGGCCGAACGACGACGACATCGACACCTTCAGCCACCCGTACGGCTCGCTGCGGCCGCGGCCGACGGATGCGCGCGCGGCGTCGGCGGCCGCCAGCAGCGCGTCGGCGCGCGCCATGAAGATTTCGCCGTCCTGCGTGAGGCTGATGCGGCGCGTGGTGCGATGCAGCAACCGCGCGCCGAGCTGGCGTTCGAGCTGGGCGATGCGCGCGCTGGCGACCGCGGCCGACACGCCGAATTCTCGGCCGGCCGCGCTGACGTTCGCGAGTAGCGCCGCGCGCACGAACAGCGCGACGTCGAGCAGGTCGAGCGGCTTGTCGGGCGCAGGCATCGGATCGGACGTCATTATTCTGAAATTCCTGAAAATGTTTCAGGAAATATAGCGGTTTTCTCGAATGATCGCGGTGTCTACGATGGCACGCATGGAGGTTGCGCCGCAGCCTGTCCGAATTCCGTTGAAAGGAGTATCGAGATGAAAGCCGTTGGATTGACCCGTTATCTGCCGATCGACGACCCGCAAGCGTTGCTCGACGTCGAACTGCCGCAGCCCGTGCCGGGCCCGCGCGATCTGCTCGTGAAGGTCGAGGCGATTTCCGTGAACCCGGTCGACACCAAGGTGCGCGCGCCGAAGCCGCAAGTCGAGGAGACGCCGCGCGTGCTCGGCTGGGATGCGGCCGGCACGGTCGTCGCGGTCGGCGCCGACGTCACGCTGTTCCGGACCGGCGACGAAGTGTTCTACGCGGGCAGCATCACGCGGCCCGGCGCGAACAGCGAATTCCACGCGGTCGACGAGCGGATCGCCGCGCTGAAGCCGCGCACGCTCGACTTCGCGGCGGCCGCCGCGCTGCCGCTCACCGCGCTGACCGCGTGGGAAGCGCTGTTCGACCGGTTGCGCGTGTCGCCGCAGGGCGCGGACGCCGGCAAGTCGGTGCTGATCATCGGCGGCGCGGGCGGCGTGGGCTCGATCGCGATCCAGCTCGCGAAGACGCTCGGCAAGCTGCACGTGATCGCGACCGCGTCGCGGCCGGCGTCGGCCGAATGGGTGCGCGCGCTGGGCGCGGATGCGGTGGTCGACCATTTCGGCGACCTGCCGGCGCAGTTGCGCGAGCTCGGGCATCCGACGGTCGACTACGTGCTGATCTTCAACGATACCGACCATCATTTCCCGGCCGCGGCGGAAGTCATCCGGCCGCAGGGCGGCATTTGCACGATCGTCGAGAACGCGAAGCCGGTGCCGGTCGAATTGCTGAAGGCGAAGAGCGCCGCGTTTCATTGGGAATTCATGTTCACGCGCGCGATGTTCGAGACGCCGGACATGATCGAGCAGCACCGGATCCTCGGCGAAGTCGCGCGGCTCGTGGACGGCGGCACGCTGCGCACGACGCTCGGCGAACAGCTCGGCACGATCAACGCCGAGAACGTGCGGCGCGCGCATCGGATGCTCGAGGGCGGGCGCGCGATCGGCAAGCTCGTGCTGAGCGGGTTCTGAGCCGGGTACGCGCGATTAAGGTCGCGGCGCCGCGAACGCAAGCGGGGTAACACCCGATGCGTTTGCGGCGCATTGCGTCCCGCTTGGCGGTAGACTGGCAGCGCATCATGCATCTAAAACCGCGCGGCACGCGCGTGCCGCCGCATGACAAGGAGGTCAGCATGAGCCAACGCAGCTTGTCGGTCGCCGCATCGTGGTCGGTCGTGTTCGCGGCGGCGTGCGCCAGCGCGAGCGTATTCGCGGCGCCGCCGGTCAAGGGCAGCCTGAAGGGCGGCGGTACCGGACAGCTCGAATACACCGTCAAGGTCGACTCGAAGACCTTCGGCAACACGCAGGAGACCCGCAAGATCCGCTCGGGCGAGACGGACGATTTCAACTGGAAATCGGTGCCGCCGAGCGGCGCGGTCGCGATGCCGGATGGCTGCCCGAACGCCGACAACCTGCCGCGCGACGCGAACGGCGCGATGGTGCGGCAGACCCAGGTGCGGCTCGCGCCGTCGGTCGACGCGAAGGGCGTCGCCAACGTGCAGTTGAGTTTCCAGGCGGCCGCACCGAAAGGCGCGCGCAGCGTGACGGCCGGCGGCAAGTCGCTGCAGTGTCCCGACGTCGTGTCGGTGAGCCAGGTGAAGTGGGTGTCGATTCCCACCAACGGCGGGTCGAAGTCCGTGACGATGAGCGACGGAACCAAGGTGACGGTGTCGATCAAGCATTGAGCGGTGCGCGCGAGCCGGGGCCTCTTCGGTGCGCGCGCAACCGGTTCGATTGGCGTGACGAGCAGGGCGGCGCGCGAGCAAGTCGCGCCGTGCCGCCGTTGCAATGCGTCCTGCTGCCCGCTTCGCGGTACGGCTCGCGCCGTCGCCGCCGCGCGTCACTGCGTGCGCTCTTCGAGCCGCGACGCGAGAAAGCGGTGATCGGCCGAGAACAGCCGGCGATAGGTCATCAGCACCGCGCCGACGGTGCCGAGCGCGGACGCCGCGGCGATCAGGAACATGATCACGATCTGGTAGCGCACGGCCTGCAGCGGCGACTGGCCGGCGAGCACCTGGCCCGTCATCATCCCCGGCAGGCTCACGACGCCGACCACCGCCATCTGGTTCAGCGTCGGCAGCATGCCCGCGCGCACGGCCTGGCGTGCGGCGTCCTGCGCGGCTTCCCAGCGCGTCGCACCCAGCGCGAGCGCGGTTTCGACGCGATCGCGGCGTGCCGTGAGTTCTTCCATCATCCGCTCGACGCCGAGCGAGACGCCCGTCAGCGTATTGCCCAGAATCATCCCGAGGATCGGGATCGCATACTGCGGCGCGTACCACGGATGGATGCGGATCACGACGAACAGACCGACCGCCGCGACGAACCAGCTGCTGAACCAGATCGACGCGATGCTGTCGACGCGCTGGCCGCGGTACGTGCGCTTGCCGCGCCCCGCGCCGGCGAAGCCGGCGATCAGCGTCATCAGCGCGGTGAGCGGCAGCACGACGTACCAGTGCGGATGGCCGAACACCCAGCCGAGCACGTAGCCGATCGCCAGCAACTGCACGACGGTGCGCACCGCCGCGAGCGCGAGCTTGCGGCCGAGGCCGAGCGACAGCGCCGCCGAGATCGCGCCGTTGACGGCGACGAGCGCGGCGGCGATGCCGACGTCGACGAGGCTCAGGTCCTGCAGTGCCGGGCTCATTGCGCGGCCTCCGCCGGGTTGGCCGCGTGCAGGACGCCGGCCTGCATCACGCGCCGTATCGTGCCGATCCGCGCGGCCTGGGCCGGATCGTGCGAGATCCACATGTAGGCCCGTGCGTCGGGCGCCGCGTCGAACCACGCGCCGACGAGCGCCTCGATCGCGCGCGCCGATTCGGGATCGAGCGCGGAGGTCGGCTCGTCCAGCAGCAGGACGTCGGGGTCGAGCTGCAGCACGCGCAGCAGCGCGGTAATCTGCGCTTCGCCGCCGGACAGGTCGCTCGCGCGCTTGTCGAGAAAGTCGGCGCCGCGGCCGGCCTGCGCGGCGAGCGCTTCGGCGCGCGCGCGATCGAACGCGACGTCGCGATAGATCGCGAGCGAGTAGGGGTAGCGCAATTGCGATTCGACGGTGCCGTCCATCTGCGCCGGGCGCTGGCGGACATAGGCGATGCTGCGCCGGTAACGCGGGATCGCACTGCGCCGGATCCGGCGGCCGCGCCACAGGAGGTGACCGCCGTCGAGCGGATCGAGCAGCGCGAGCGCGCGCAGCAGCACGCTCTTGCCCGACCCCGACGGTCCGGTGATAGCAATTCGCGATCCCGCGGCGAGGCTGAAATCGGTCGGGGCGAGCAGCGTCTTGCCGCTGCTGGCGTCGCGCCGCGTGATGTGCCGCGCGTCGATGAGGCCGGTGGGGGAGGTCATGTCAAAAATGAAAAAAAGCGTTAATGGCGCCGAAAGGCCGCCATCTCGTGCGCCATAATACCGATTGAAAAGCCGCAGTTGTCGTGCGCCGTTCGTCCACGCAAGCGGCCCGGCATGGTGCGGCAACACTTCAGAACAACAACGGAACCGCCATGACGCTAGCCCGAACCATCGGCAAATCGGCTGCATGGATCGTCGGTATCGTCGCGGTGCTCATCGCGGCGGCCGGCATCTTTCTCTTCACGTTCGACTGGAACCGCGCGAAACCGTGGGTCAACGAACAGGTGAGTACGGCACTTGGCCGTCCGTTCGCGATCAACGGCGATCTCAAGGTCGGCTGGCGTCGTCCCGATGGCGAGACCGGCTGGCGCGCATGGGTGCCGTGGCCGAGTTTCTCCGCCACGCAGCTCGAGATCGGCAATCCCGACTGGGCGCAGGCGCCCAAGTTCGTCACGCTCGACGCCGCGCACTTCGACCTCGCGATTCTGCCGCTGCTCGCGCATGAAATCGTGATCCCGTCGATCGACGTCGTGAATCCCGCCGTCGATCTCGAGCGGCGCGCGGACGGCAGCAATACGTGGACGTTCCAGTTCAAGCAATCGTCGCAGCCGTCGCGCTGGAAGGTGCGGCTCGACAGTTTCGGTTTCGCGAAGGGCACCGTCACGTATCGCGACGCGATCACGAAGGCCGATCTGACCGTCGCGATCGATACGCTCGGCCAGCCTATCCCGCTCGGCGACGTGCTGAAGGAGCAGGAGCAGACGTCGCGAGCGGCGTCGGCGCAGCGCGTCGGCAAGCACGGCGCCGCGCAACTGGGCGCGAAGGTCGATGCGCAAGCCGCGTCGGGCGCGTCGGCGGCAAGTGCGGCTGCGGCCTCGGGTGCGTCGGCGGCGAGTGTCGTTGCTCCGGCTGCTGGCGGTTCGTCGGGGGCATCCGCTTCGTCCGCTCCTTCCGCGTCAGCGGCTGCCGCGTCCGGCGCGAGCGGGGCCGCGGCGCCCGCGAAGCCCGCCGGCCCGACCTATGCATTCGGCCTGAAGTTCGACGGCCGCTACAAGAACGTGCCGGTCAGCGGCACCGGCAAGGTGGGTGGCGTGCTGGCGATCGAGAACGCGACGCGGCCGTTCCCGCTGCAGGCCGACGTGAAGGCCGGCGATACGCGGCTCGCGATCGTCGGCACGCTGACCGACCCGAGGCATCTCGCGGCGCTCGACCTGCGGCTGTGGCTGCAGGGCACGTCGATGTCGCACCTTTACCAGCTCACCGGCATCACGCTGCCCGATACGCCGCCTTACGCGACCGAAGGGCGCTTGATCGGCAACTTCAAGCCGAACGCGAGCACGTTCCGCTACGAGAACTTCAACGGCCGCGTCGGCGGCAGCGATCTCGGCGGCACGCTCACCTGGGCGCAGCGCGAGCCGCGGCCGAAGCTGTCGGGCGAACTCGTGTCGAACCTGCTGCAGTTCTCTGACCTCGCGCCGGTGATCGGCGCCGACTCGGCCGCGAGCAAGAAGAAGCGCGGCGACACGACGCGCCAGCCGCCGGACCGCGTGCTGCCGGTGGCGACGTTCCGTACCGAACGCTGGAGCGCGATCGATGCAGACGTGAAGTTCACCGGCCGCAAGCTGATCAAGAGCCCGCAGTTGCCGATTACGAACCTGTACACGCACATCCTGCTGCAGGACGCCGTGCTGACGCTCGAGCCGCTGCAGTTCGGCGTCGCGGGCGGCACGCTCGCGACGAACGCGCATCTCGACGGTAGCCGCACGCCGCTCAAGGGGCACTTCACGCTGAGCGCACGCCACCTGAAGCTCAAGCAGCTGTTCCCGACTCAGAAGGTGATGCAGACCGCGCTCGGCGAGATCAACGGCGACGCGTCGCTGTCGGCGACCGGCAATTCGCCGGCCGCGCTCGCCGGGACGTCGACCGGCGAAGTGAAGGCGCTCATCACGAACGGCCGCATCAGCCTCCTGCTGATGGAGGCCGCGGGCCTGAACGTCGCGAACGTCGTCTACGAGAAGCTGTTCGGCACGCGCGACGTCAACATCAATTGCGCGGCGATCGATTTCGTCGCGAACGACGGCATGCTCGAGCCGAAGGTCTTCGCGCTCGATACCGACGATGCGCTGATCAACGTCGACGGCCCGATCAACCTGCGCGACGAATCGCTCGACCTGAAGATCCATCCGCACACGAAGGGCTTCCGGATCTTCTCGCTGCGCTCGCCGTTGTATGCGAAGGGCACGTTCAAGAACCCGAAGGTCGGCGTCGATGCGGGCGCGCTCGCGCTGCGCGCCGGCGCGATGGTCGGGCTCGGGCTGATCAACCCGTTCGCGGCGCTGATCCCGCTGATCGCGCCGAGCAACAACCGCGACGTGCCGTGCTCCGAGTTGTTCGGGCAGATGAAGGCGCAGGCCGCGCAGAAGGCGGCCAAGAAGGCCGGCAAGTGATGCTCAGCCGCCGGAGCGGCTTGCTCTGGTGCGCCGGGGCGGTTGCGGCGCTCGAGCGCCCGCTGTGCGACGCCGCCGGGGGGCGTTCAGCGGCGCGCGCGGACCCAGACGAGCACCGGTTCGACCTCCCGGCCGCCGATCCGGATCGGGGCGGTGGTGCCGAGTTGCAACCGGTCGCCGTCCAGGCTGACGACACGCTGCTGGACGTTGCCGATCCAGTTCGGATACAGGCTGACGTCCATTTCATGAGTCAACGTGCCGTCGTCGTCGACGTTGAAGGGGCCTGAATACGCAATGTAGCCGTGCGCCGCGGCCGCGCGCTCCTCGACGCTGCCGCCCTGCAGGTCGCCGTCCGCGTAAGGCGGGCGGCCGGCCGCCATCAGCTGCGCGGACATGTAGCCGTCGGGCGTATAGAGGATCCAGCCCCGCGCGTCGCGGCCGAGCGGATAGGTGATGGTCCCGCCGTCACGCGGGCGGATTTCGTAGGACACGAGGCGCCACGCGCCGACGAGTCGTTCGCGAAGCTGGCTGGCGAGCATGCGGGATTCCGGTAGGACGGCGGTGACGCGCGTGCCGTCGTGTTGACGGGCCGCCGGGCGGCCGGCTGGCGTGGCCGGAATGCGCTGCCGGGGCGGGGCGGTCGGCAGTTTCTCCGACACCTGCTAAAATACACGGTTTTCCGTCGATTTCTCTCTTACGGGACCTGCCGTGCTTTCTACTGCCAACATCACGATGCAATTCGGGCCGAAGCCCTTGTTCGAGAATATCTCGGTCAAATTCGGCGAGGGCAACCGCTACGGTCTGATCGGCGCGAACGGCTGTGGCAAGTCGACCTTCATGAAGATCCTCGGCGGCGACCTCGAGCCGAGCGCCGGCAACGTCGCGCTGGAGCCGAACGTGCGCCTGGGCAAGCTGCGCCAGGACCAGTTCGCGTACGAAGACGTGCGCGTGCTCGACGTCGTGATGATGGGCCACACCGAGATGTGGGCCGCGATGACCGAGCGTGATGCGATCTACGCGAACCCGGAAGCGACCGACGACGACTACATGCACGCGGCCGAGCTCGAAGGCAAGTTCGCCGAATACGGCGGCTACGACGCCGAAGCGCGCGCGGGCGCGCTGCTGCTGGGCATCGGCATCGAGGAAAAGTTCCACAACGGCACGATGGCCGACGTCGCGCCGGGCTGGAAGCTGCGCGTGCTGCTCGCGCAGGCGCTGTTCTCGAAGCCGGACGTGCTGCTGCTCGACGAACCGACCAACAACCTCGACATCAACTCGATCCGTTGGCTCGAGCACACGCTCAACGAGTACAACTCGACGATGATCATCATCTCCCACGATCGTCACTTCCTGAACTCGGTGTGCACGCACATGGCCGACATGGACTTCGGCACGCTGAAGGTCTGGCCGGGCAACTACGACGACTACATGCTCGCATCGGCGCAGGCGCGCGAGCGCCAGGCCGCGGCGAACGCCCGCGCGAAGGAGCGCGTGGCCGAACTGCAGGACTTCGTGCGCCGCTTCTCGGCGAACAAGTCGAAGGCGCGCCAGGCCACCAGCCGCGCGAAGCAGATCGACAAGATCAAGATCGAGGAATTCAAGCCGTCGTCGCGCCAGAACCCGTTCATCCGCTTCGAGTTCGAGAAGAAGCTGCACAACGTCGCGGTGGTCGCCGAAGAGATCACGAAGAAGTACGAGCGCACGATCTTCCAGAACTTCAACCTGTCGGTGCAGCCGGGCGAGCGCATCGCGATCATCGGCGAGAACGGCGCGGGCAAGACGACGCTGCTGCGCTCGCTGCTCGGCAACCTGCCGCTCGATCACGGCACGGTGAAGTGGGCCGAGAACGCGAATGTCGGCTACATGCCGCAGGACACGTACGAGGAATTCCCGGACGACATCACGCTGATGGACTGGATCGACCAGTACCGCAAGGACGGCGACGACGAAACGATGGTGCGCGGCACGCTGGGCCGCCTGCTGTTCTCGTCGGACGACATCAAGAAGTCGGTGAAGGTGCTGTCGGGCGGCGAGAAGGGTCGCATGATCTGGGGCAAGCTGATGCTCGGCCGCCACAACGTGCTGCTGATGGACGAGCCGACCAACCACATGGACATGGAGTCGATCGAGTCGCTGCAGATCGCGCTCGAGCAGTTCGAAGGCACGCTGATTTTCGTGTCCCACGACCGCGAATTCGTGAGCGGGCTGGCGAACCGGATCATCGAAGTGCGTACGGACGGGACGCTGTTCGACTTCGGCGGGAATTATGAGGAGTTCCTGACGAGTCAAGGGCAGGAGTAAGTGCCCCGAGGTTTCCTCCGGGCGTGAGGCCAGGTCGGGCATCACCGTACGGAGTGAACCGCCGGAAGTGCTACGGGCCCGCATCGACAGCCATGTCGATGCGGGCTTTTTCATATCCGCCGCGCCCGAACCCCGCCGTGCCGCGCATGCCGGTTTCCTCTGCTTGATCGACTTCGGGTAAATTACCCACCCAACACCCCCATCATTCCCCATTTCACCCGGAGCCGCCCTCGATGCAGGACCATCTTCTCCCGCTCGACCTGTCCGGCCTTGCGCCCAGCCTGTACGCGCAGGGCACCGAGGAGGGCATCCTGTCGCGCCTGATGGAGCGGATCGCGCCGACCCACCGCTTCTGCGTCGATATCGGCGCGAGCGACGGCCTGCGCAACAGCAATACCGCGCGGCTGCTGCGCGAACAGGATTGGGCCGGCGTACTGGTGGAAGGCAGCGCATACCGGTTCGGCAAGCTTGCCGCGCACTACGCCGGTGCGGAGCGCGTCCGCCTGCATCACGATCGCGTCCAGCCCGACACGGTCGATCAGTTGCTCACCGAGGCGAACGTGCCGACCGACTTCGACCTGCTGTCGATCGACATCGACGGCAACGACTACTGGGTGTGGCGCGGCCTGCAAGCGTTCCAGCCGCGCATCGTCGTGATCGAATACAACCCGTACTACACGCCGCCCGAGCGCTGGGTCATGTGCTTCAATCCGGACCACGAATGGGACGGCTCGACCTATTACGGCGCGAGCCTCGAATCGCTCGTGCATCTCGGCAGGCAGAAGGGCTATGAACTCGTGTGCTGCGACGACATGGGCAACAACGCGTTCTTCGTGCGGCGCGACCTGTACCCGCTGCTCGGCATCGCGAACAACGACCCGTCGGTGCTGTTCCGACCGGCGATGTACAAGCTGCGCTACGTCGGACACAACACGTTCCTGACCGGCCATCCGTATCGGCACGGGCCGGCCGAGCACATCTGAATGGATTCGCTCGCAGCCACCTTCGACGAGATTCGCGACGCCTACGGGCTCGGCCGCGGCGGGCTGCCGACGCAGGTCAGCGAGCGGGTGTGGCATCTGCCGACCGACAGCAGCGCAGGCGTGGCGGTCAAGCGCTATGCGCTTGACCACCATGCGCGCGCGGTCAAGGAAGCCACCGTCCTCGCACATCTGGAAACGCATGTCGATACGCGCTTCCATGTGCAGACGCTCAAGCGCACGACGTCCGGCGCATCGCTTTGGTCGGGACAAAATTCCCATGCGATGCTGACCCGCTGGGAAGTCGGGCAATTCAAAACCTACGATACGTTCTCGACAACCGAATGGGATGCGCTCGGCGCCAGTCTGGCCGCGTTGCACGTGAGTCTCGAACAACTGCATCTGCCGTCGCTCGACACGATCCATGCGCGGCTGATCTCCATCGACGCGGATGCGGTACGCGGCAGCCTGCTGGAGGCACTCGATCGAGCCGATGCGAACGCTGCCGCCTCCGCGAACCTGCGCCGCTACGTCGATCTCGCGCTGCGCATGCTCGACCGCTACTATCCCGGCAGCATCGAAGCGTTTCCGGCCGACGACCCGCAGCATCCCATTCACAACGACTACAACCAGTTCAACTATCTGTTCACGGGCACGCTGCCGCCGCTGATCCTCGACTGGGAAGCATCGATCGGTGCGCCGCGCGAATACGAACTGGTGCGAGGCCTGAATCATTTGCCGCTGGAGGCGCCGGACCGCGCGGAAGCGTTCGTGCGTGCGTACCAGCGAGTGCAGCCGGTGAACCCGGCAAACATCGCATGGGCGGTCGATGCCGCCTGCTTGCAGCACGCGCTGAAGCTGTGGGTCGTGCAAGGCTGGCTCGACGATCCGTCGCGCTTCGCGTCGCACCTGAACGGCGCGGTGACGATGGCGTCCGCGATGGTGGACGCGCGTGACCATCTGATCGATTTCTTTTCCCGTTGCGTGGAAGCAGGAAGCTGATGTGAGTACGAGCCCGAACGAGATCCCGAATCGGCCACGCGCCGGCGAGCGGCAGCACGTGTTTCCGCCGCCGCTCGATCGCGATTACCGCGTCGAGGACGGACGCGTCCAGACGCGCTCGCTGGAAGCGCATATCGTCGATCACTGCAACCTCACTTGCGCGGAATGCTGCTCGCTGTCGCCGCTCCTGCCCGAGTGGCATGCGAGCCCCGCATCGATCGAAGCCGATTTGCGCAAGGCCGCGAAGGTGTTGCGCCCGCGCATGTTCAAGCTGGTTGGCGGTGAGCCGCTGCTGCATCCGGCGCTCGTCGAAATCGTCGAGCGCGCGCGCGGCACCGGCATCGCGCCCGTGATCTCGGTCACGACGAACGGCCTGAAACTCGGCGAGATGCCCGACGCGTTCTGGCAAGCGGTGGATGCGCTGACGATCTCGCGCTATCCGAAGCCGGCGCTTTCCACCGATCTGGTCGCGCATGTCGAGCGCCAGGCCGCACGCTTCGACGTGCGTCTGAACTGGAAAGTGCAGGACGTGTTCACGACGATGAACCGCGCACAGCCGGGCACGGATCGCGACGAAGCCCGACGCCTTTATCACGATTGCTGGATCCGGGAGCGCTGCCATATGATTCGCGACGGCATGTTCTACACGTGCACGCGCCCCGCGCATTTCCATACGTTGTACAAGGGCGAGAAGGACTTTCAGGCCGACGGCCTGCCGCTGCGCGACGACGCCGGCATGCTCGACGCGATGCTCGCGTATCTGCAACGCAAGACGCCGCTCGAAGCATGCCTGCATTGTCGGGGCGGCAGTGCGCCGGTGGCGCCGCATCGCATCCTGAAACGCATTGAAGTGGACACCTTGAAGGCTCGTTATCCATGATCGTCGGCACGCGCGACCCGTTCGGTTTCGATCGGCTGTACTACCATCCGCGCAGCGGCGTGTCGGCATCCGGCATCCGCGCCGTATTGCGGGCGTCGGGGCAACCGGCCGGCGCGCCGGACGCGGCCGCCATCGCGGGCTACCTGAGCGGCGAGCGTCTCGTCGGCCGTACCGTGCTGCGCGACGTGCGCGCGGTGCCGCCCGGTCATGCATTGACCCGGTCGCCGCAAGGGCTGACGGTGCGGCCGGCGCCCGAGCGGCCACGGCCAGCCGATCTCGACACCGTGCTGCGCGCGTCGCTGCAGCGCGCGCTCGACAGCGGCAAGCGGGTCGCGCTGGCGCTGAGCGGCGGGCTCGATTCGGCGCTGCTGCTCGCGTTGCTGCGCGAACTCGGCGCGTTGCGGCACGTGACGGCCTACATCCTTGCGACCGACATGCCCGATTACTGCGAACGCGACGCGGCGCTCGAACTGGCCGCGCAGATGCAGGCGAACGTGAAGATCGTGCGCGCGAACGAGGCCGATTTCGTCGCGGCGCTGCCGCGAACGACCCATGCGGTCGAGGAACCGATGTTCAACCTGCATCCGGTCGCGAAGCTGCTGTTGGCCGACGCGATGGCGGCGGACGGCGTCGAGGTGGCGATTACCGGCGACGGCGCGGATCAGGTCTTGCGCCGCGACCGCTCGGCCAACTATCTGCCGCTGTGCCATGCGCTGTTCGACGAGGCCTCGGTCGACCTGCATCCGCCGTTCGTCGATGCCGCCGTCGTCGCGCATCTGACGAGCATCGCGCCCGACCCGAACAAGCAGTGCCTGCGCGATCTCGGTGCGCGCCTGAATCTGCCGGACCGTCTCGTGCACGGCCCCAAGCGCGGGCGGCTCGCGCCGGCGATGAATCTCGCGACGCTGCTCGATCGCGACCGCACGCAGGCACTGGCCGATACGCTCGGCCTGGCCGTGCCCACGCTGCAGGCGGATACCGAACGCGTGCTGTGGACGACGCTGACACTGCTTCTCGATCATCTCGATCGCCTTCACCGCGATGCCGCGCATCGCCCAACCTGAGCCGCTCATGAAACGCATCCTGTTCTGCGTGGTGCCCGAGAAGGGCCACGTCAATCCGTGCATCGGCCCGGCCCAGCATCTGCGCGCCGCCGGCTGCGACGTCGCGTTCTATGCGCCGGCCGACATCAGCGCGCAGCTCGACGGCGCGGGCGACTTCGCGTTCGTCGGGCCGCGCGAGACGCCCGAGCGCCACGACCTGTCGCGCGGCGCGAGCTTCGCCGCGAACATTCGCGACGCCGACTGGCTGCGGCACTGGATCCGCACGCTGCTGATCGACCTCGCGCCCGCGCAGGTGGACGGCATTCGCGCGGTGCTGCGCGAATGGCAGCCCGACGTGGTCGTGATCGATCCGCTGCTCTATGCGGCGGCGATTGCCGCCGAGCTGGAAGGGCTGCCGTGGGTGTCGATGTCCAATTCGCTGAATCCGGTGCTGCCGGACGATCTCGATTCGGAATTGCTGCGCACGGTGCGATGGCTCGAACCGGAACGCACGCGCCTGTTCGCGCGCTACGGCCTCGACGCGCGCTTTCGCGGGTGCGACGTGCTGTCGCCGCACCTGACGCTCGCGTTTACGACCGACGCGCTCGTCGGCGCGCCGCCGCCCGGCGTCGAGCTGGTCGGCCCCGCGATGCCGTCGGGCCCGCGCGGCGACGAGACGGTGTTTCCATGGGAACGCCTCGACGCGGATCGCCCGCTCGCCTACATGTCGCTCGGCAGCCAGCTTTACTACCATCCGGACGTGTTCGCGAAGGTAATCGACGCGACGCGTGCGACGGCCGCGCAACTGGTGCTGTCGGTGGGCGAACTGGTCGATTCGGATCTGCTGCCTGCCGGCGACGAACGCGTGATCGCGGTACGTTACGCGCCGCAACTGGCGCTGCTGCGGCGCACGCATGCGTTCGTCAGCCACGGCGGCGCGAATTCGGTGATGGAGTCGCTCGCGTGCGGCGTGCCGATGCTGCTGTCGCCGTTCTGCAACGACCAGTTCCATTCGGCGCATTTCGTCGAGCGGGCCGGCGCGGGATGCGTGCTCGATCTGCGGCAGGCCGGCGTCGCGGCCATTACCGACGCGCTCGAACGCCTGTTGCGTGCCGGATCGTTGCGCGAGCAGGCGGCGCGGATCCGCAACAGCTATGCCGCGTGCGACGGCTCGGCGCGAGCCGCCCGCCTGATCAGCGCACTCGCTTCAGGAAGCCGCCTGGCGACAGCGTCATGAGCACGCGGTCCTCGATGTCGTGGTCGATTTCGAACCGGTCGTCGCGGCCAAGAAATTCGCGCGCGGCCGTGGCCGGGTTGTTGCCTCGGCCGTACGGCTTGCCGTCGAACATCGACTCGGGCAGGTACTCCATGATCGTGTCCATCACGATCGCGTAGCTGCCGGGCGTCACGAACGGCGCATAGCATTCGAGTTCGCGCAGCACGTGCGTGTGCGTATGCGTGAGATCGAGAATCGCCATCACGCGCGCGCCGTCGCCGATCTGCGCGCGCACCGACGCGAGCGTGTCGGCCGCGCACGATTCGCCCTCGATCAGCACCATGCGGTGGGCGAGCCGGTGCGCGTGCAGGCGCTGGCGGACCTCGTCGCGCAGGCGCGGCTCGATCGCGACGACGCGGCCATCGGTGCCCGCCAGCTCCAGCATCGACGCGGTGAACACCACGCCGCCGCCCGCCGCGATGCCGGTCTGCACGATGCAGTCGGGACGCTCGCGCCAGATGAGTTCCTGCAGCGCGAGCATGTCGCCGGGCAGATGGAAGAAGCGCTCGCCGAGCCAGCGGGTCTGGAACAGATGGCCGAATTCGGCGGCGCGCGTCAGCCATTCGATGTTGATGTCCCGCATGCGGGCCGAAGGACGCTCTGACATGGTCGATGCAACGAGTAGGAGTGACGTGATAACGCTGGAATCGTGGCTTCACCGGTACTGGAACACCGGGCCGGCGCGCCTGCAGGCGCTGGCGTCGGGCCATACTAACAAAACGTATCTCGTCGAGGGCGATGCGGGGCGCACGGTGCTGCGCGTGTCGTGGTCCGGCAAGCCGGTCGCGCAGATGCGGCGCGAGGCGTCGATACTCGCGCGTCTCGGCGAGGCGCGCACGGCGTCGACGCTGCCCGCGCTGCCGCGGCTGCGGCCGACCGTCGACGCGCAACCCGGCGTGCAGACGCCCGATGGAAGCTGGTTGCATCTGTTCGAGCATATCGACGGCCGTCCCGGCCTGCCGGACGACCCGCATGCGGGCGCGATCGACGCGATGCGCACGCTCGCGCATCTGCATGCGGCGCTGGCCGCGATACCCGCCGGCGAAGCGGCGCCGCTGGCGTGGCTGTCGGCCCGTCATGCGCGCGTCGCGGCGCGCGCGATGCCGACGCTGCCGGCCGGCTTGAGCGACGACTACGGCACGGTGATCCGGCGGATCGGCATGCATCTCGACGCGGCGGCATCGTGGTTGACGGGGCCGGTGCATTGGCTGCACGGCGACTATCACGCGGGCAACCTGCTGTATGTCGGCAACGCGGTGAACGGCGTGCTGGATTTCGACGACGTGGGGCAGGGCGCGCAATGGCTCGAGGCGGCCTTTGCGTCGTTCGCGCTGTCGCGCGATGCGGGGCGGGACGATGGCTTCGTGTTCGACCGCGGGCGATGGGCGGCCGGCCTGGAGGCTTATGCGGCGACGCGGCCGGATGCGGCGCCGGCGTGGCTGCGCGACAACCACGACGCGCTGATGACGCTGTTCTGCGCGGATCAGACGCTGATCCATCTCGAGGCCGCGCAGCGCGGGCTGTGGATGCCGGGGCCCGGGATCGGTTTCCTTGGCGGCTGGCGCCAGTTGCTGGACGGGACGGTGCCCGCGGGTTAGCGGGGCGTCGCGTCGGCGCGCCGCCGGTTCAGGAACAGGCGCACGGCTTCGACCGTGTCGGGCCGCGCTTCGCCATGCCGCGACCCGTCGTGCAGGCAGAACAGCACGTCGCGCTGCCGCGCCGTGCGGGCGTCGACATGCGCGCACATCGCGTCGAACAGCGCCTGGGGTGACGGGGGCGGCCGCTGCCAGTCGTCCAGTATCGCGGTCCAGCCGGTGTGTTCGCGCCGCAGGCGCGCGAGCACGGCCGCGCGATCGTCGTGCGGCATCAACCCGTACGGAAGGCGCAGCGGGATCGTGTCGGGCGCGGCAAGGCCGGCGCGGCGGTAGACGTCGCGGATCAGCGCATCGGTTGCATCGATCTCGTCGATCAGTGCGGCGTCCGCGAGCGCGCCCGGCCTCGCATGCGAATAGGTGTGATTGCCGAGCCGGTGGCCTTCGCGCGCGATTCTCGTCGCGACGTCGAGCGCGCGTGGCAAGTGCTGGCCGAGCACGAAGAACGTCGCCGCGCACGCGGCGTCGCGCAGCACGTCGAGCAGCGCGGGCGTCGACGGGCCGGGGCCGTCGTCGAAACTGAGGTGAATGGACGTCATGGATTGCCAGGCTCGCTCACTGAACCGGCTCGATGGCCAGCGGGCAGGTGCCGACCGGACGCAGCCGGGAGCCGGTCCATTCGTAGAAGAAGCGGGCCGCTTTCGCGTGGCCGTCGCCGCAATCGTCGTTGAAGCAGCCGGCGACGATCAGCAGCCTGCTGCCGGCACGGAAGTCGACGCGCTCGTCGTCGTTGCCCATCACGCCCGAGATGGCCGTCACGCCGGGCATCGTGTACGTCGCGTCCGTGTTCTTGTCGAGGATCGCGAAGTTTCGGCAATCCGTTCCGCAACCCCAGATCGCGACGCGGTAGTGGCCGGCAAAATTGGCCGGTTGCGCGAATGCGTCACGAATGACGGTGCGGTACAGGCGCGCTTCGCTGCCGGCGAGCCGAGGCGCGCCGGCCGGTTTGCGCGGCGCGCGGGTGGCGGCCGGCGCCGGATAACGGTCGAACGCAGGCGAGGCGCAGGTCGCGGCCGCCGCGGCCGCGGGTGCCGCACCGGCGGTACCGGCGGTACCCGCGCCGGCCATCGGCGTGATCGAGGCGCCGGCGATCAGCAGAAGTCGTTGGGCGAGCGCCACGCGAGGGTTCTTCATGTTCGAGAGAGATGTCGGGCCGCAGCGGCCTTTCGGCCGGCGACGACGATTCTATGACGCTTCGCGCGGGGCGGCGACACGGAATGGCGGTCGTGCGCCTGCCGCCCCCGCGACGCCGCGCGGAATCGCTCCGTCGAGCGTCGTCAAACCGCCGCGATATCACGCTGCCTGACGTTTCATGCCGCCTTTGCGCGGCTCAATCGGCCAGCCGCTTGTCGGCGAGCGCCTTGCAGCAGTCCTCGTACACCCACTGCACGAGTTTGGCCCGATAGTCGAGATCGTCGGTATCGACGATTTCCTCGACCGCGTCGCGCGCCCACGACGCGTCGACGAAGCCTGCATGCCGCTTCGCGATGTCCTGCGCGAGCGCCGCGAGCCTGGCGACCGCGAGCCAGTCGGCCTGGCGGTGATGGCGGTCGAGCCAGCGGTGCGCGGCCTGGACCTGGAACGCGGCGTCCGGCCAGGATTCGTTGAGGTAAAACGCGCCGAGGTTGCCGCAGGTGAGCCAGCAAAGCAGCTCCAGGCGGTCTTGCGAGCCGAGGGTATGGGATGCGTCGGACATGGCAGCGCTCACGAAGTGCGTCGATTCCGGGCGGCGCCGGCCGCAACGGGCCGATGCCGATAGTAAAAACATAGCACGATGCGGGCCCGGCCGCGCACCCGGGTGGACGCTGACGCGGCGTTGGCCGGACGAAGGCGCCGCCGGCCATGCGCGCGGGCGGCGGAGCACCGGCGCGGGGCCTGGCCGGTCCTTTCGGATGGCTGTCATTCGTCACACCAGCCACCGAAACGCTCGCTAGAATGGCGGCTTCCCTGGAGGCGGAACACGATGAAAATCTACGACCAGTTCTACATCGACGGCGCATGGCGCAAACCGGCCGGCACGGGCACGATCGACGTGATCGATTCGGGCACCGAAGCCGTGATCGGCCGGATTCCCGAGGGCGTCGCGTCCGACGCGCAGGCCGCGATCCGCGCGGCGCGCGCGGCCTTCGACGCGTGGGCGGCCACGCCGGCCGCGACGCGCGCGGGTTACCTGCGCAAGATCGTCGAGCATCTGCAGGCGCGCAGCGAAGAACTCGCGCAGTCGATCACCGGCGAAGTCGGCATGCCGATCAAGCTGTCGCGCGCGATCCAGGTCGGCGGCCCGATCTACAACTGGAAGGCGTACGCGAAGCTCGCCGAATCGTTCGAATTCGACGCGCGGGTCGGCAATTCGCTGGTGGTGCGCGAGCCGGTCGGCGTCGTCGCGGCGATCACGCCGTGGAACTACCCGCTCAACCAGGTCACGCTGAAGGTCGCGCCGGCGCTCGCGGCCGGCTGCACGGTGGTGCTGAAGCCGTCGGAAGTCGCGCCGCTGAACGCGTTCATGCTCGCCGAAGCGATCCACGAGGCCGGGCTGCCGGCCGGCGTGTTCAACCTGGTGTGTGGGTATGGCCCGGTCGTCGGCGAGGTGCTGGCCAGCGATCCGGACGTCGACATGGTGTCGTTTACCGGCTCGACGCGCGCGGGCAAGCGCGTGGCCGAGCTGGCGGCCGCGAGCGTCAAGCGCGTCGCGCTGGAGCTGGGCGGCAAGTCGGCGTCGGTGATCCTCGACGATGCCGATTTCGCGACGGCCGTGAAGGGCACGGTCAACGCGTGCTACCTGAACGCGGGCCAGACCTGCTCCGCGCATACGCGGATGCTGGTGCCGCAAGCGCGCTACGAAGAGGCGCGCGAGCTCGCGAAGGCGGCGGCCGAGTCGTACGTCGCGGGCGACCCGCGGCACGAGGCGACGCGCCTCGGCGCGCTGGCGTCGGCCGCGCAGCAGCAGCGCGTGCAGGCGTACATCCAGCGCGGCATCGACGAAGGCGCGGAACTCGTGACGGGCGGCACCGGGTTGCCGGCAGGGCTCGAAAAGGGTTTCTTCGTGAAGCCGACCGTGTTCGGCCGCGTCGATCCGAAATCGACGATCGCGCAGGAAGAGATCTTCGGGCCGGTGCTGTCGATCATCACGTATCGCGATGAAGACGAGGCCGTGCGGATCGCGAACGATTCGCCGTACGGGCTCGGCGGTGCGGTGTGGGCAGGCAGCGACGAGCGCGCGATGCGCGTCGCGCGCCGCATCCGCACGGGGCAGGTCGACATCAACGGCGGCACGTGGAACGCCGCCGCGCCGTTCGGCGGCTTCAAGCAGTCGGGGTACGGCCGCGAGAACGGCGTGTACGGGCTCGAAGAGTATCTCGAGTACAAGTCGATACAGTTGAAGCCGGCGAAGCCGGCCTGAACGCCGCTCGCGGCTCGAATCGGAAACGGCACGCTCGCGTGCCGTTTTTTTCTTGACGGCCGTCAAGGTGCGCGGCGGTGGATCGTCGATCATCGCGGTTCCGATGTTCCGACGAGGTTTCAGATGACCGTACGCACTTCCTTTCCGCCGCTGACGATCCGCGGCCGCACCTTGCTGCCCGTCGTGCAGGGCGGCATGGGCGTCGGCATCTCCGCGCACCGGCTGGCGGGCAGCGTCGCGCGCGAAGGCGCGGTCGGCACGATCGCGAGCATCGACCTGCGCCACCATCATGCGGATCTGCTCGCGCGTTGCCGCGCGCAACCCGATCGCTCGACGCTCGAGGCGGCGAACCTCGACGCGCTCGCGCGCGAGATCCGTCTCGCGAAAACGTACAGCGAAGGCCGCGGGATGATCGCGGTCAACGTGATGAAGGCGGTGAGCGCGCATGCGGACTACGTGCGGGTCGCGTGCGACGAGGGCGCGGACGCAATCGTGATGGGCGCGGGCCTGCCGCTCGATCTGCCCGACCTCACGCAAGGGCGCGACATCGCGCTGATCCCGATCCTGTCGGACAGTCGCGGGATCGCGCTGGTGCTGAAGAAGTGGATGAAGAAGGGCCGCTTGCCCGATGCGATCGTGATCGAGCATCCGGCGCACGCGGGCGGCCACCTCGGCGTCACGCAGCTCGACGACATGCACGACGGCCGCTTCGATTTCGCGCGCGTGCTCGACGAGACCGCGCAGGTGATGGCGTCGCTCGGTGTCGCCCGCGACACGATCCCGCTGATCGTGGCCGGCGGGATCAACAGCCACGACACGGTGCGCGCGGCGTTCGCGGCCGGCGCGAACGGCGTGCAGGTCGGGACGCCGTTCGCGGTGACCGAAGAGGGCGATGCGCATCCGCGTTTCAAGCGCGTGCTTGCCGATGCGACGCCCGACGACATCGTCGAATTCGTCAGCGTGACGGGGCTGCCGGCACGCGCGGTGAAGACGCCGTGGCTCGATCGTTACCTGCGCAACGAGACGCGCATTCGCAACAAGCTCGGCGCGTTCAGGCAGCGTTGCCCGACCGCGCTCGAATGCCTGAGCGTATGCGGGCTGCGCGACGGCATCGAGAAATTCGGCCACTTCTGCATCGACACGCGGCTCGCGGCCGCGCTGCGCGGCGACGTCGCGAACGGGCTGTTCTTCCGCGGCCGCGAAGCGTTGCCGTTCGGCCGCGCGATCCGCAGCGTGCGCGATCTGCTCGACCTGCTGCTGACGGGCAGTGCGACCGAGCCTGCGGCAAACCGTCCCACGTTTACGCTGGCTTGACCAATATCAAGATGACGAAAAGACCCTACAGCGAGAATGGAAACCATTCTTTGGGGGTCCGTACCATGCATAAAACGATTCGAACTTGTGTCACCGCCGCCGCCGTCGCGGCGAGCGTCCTCGCGATGCCGTCGCTGTCGTACGCGGCATCGCCGGGGGACGGCATCAACCAGGGTGACGTACTGGTTCGGCTTCGCGCGATCAGCATCCAGCCGAACGAGCGCGCGAGCGACACGCTCGGCGCGATCAACACGGGCGTGAACAACGCGATCGTGCCCGAGCTCGACTTCACGTACATGATCCGCGACTACCTCGGCGTGGAACTGATTCTTGGCACGTCGCGGCACCAGATGACGTCGAGCCTCGGCAATCTCGGCGGCGTGGGCGTGCTGCCGCCGACGCTCTTGCTGCAGTATCACTTCAACCATGCGGGCAAGGTGCGTCCGTACGTCGGCGCCGGGTTGAACTACACGTACTTCTACAACAACGGGCTCAACGTCGGCGGGGAGGGCGTGTCGATCAACAAGAGCAGCTTCGGCCCCGCGCTGCAGTTCGGCGTGGACGTGCAGTTGACGAAGAAGGTGTTCATGAACGTCGACGTGAAGAAGATCTGGATGAGCACCGATGCGACGTTGGGCGACAAGGGCATCGGCACGCTGCACATCGATCCGCTGATCGTCGGCGTGGGCGTCGGGATGAAGTTCTAGACGCGACTGTAAAAGAACAGAGTTGGGGTTGGCGGCATGGCGGTCGGCATGCCGCTCTTTTTTTGTGCGCGCGGATTTACAGCTTGTCGTACTGGAAGCGCATCGCGGTGCCTTCGCGCGTGATGCGTTCCCACACCGCCCGCTTTTCGTCGTCGCTCAGGAACACCCAGTTCGAGACTTCGGCGGCCGTGCGGCCGCACCCCTTGCAGACTTCGTCGAAAAGCGTCGAGCACACGCCGATGCAGGGGCTGTCGGGGAGGTCGTGAAGATTGGAGGCCATCGGCAGGGTTCGCGCAGTTGAATCGTCAGCCGCCATTTTAATGCATCGCGGCGGCCCGGCCGGACGTTGCCGCCCGCATGCCGTCCCGGCGCGGGAGCGCGACAGTACTGCCCGGCGTTGCGCGCGGCCGTCGAACGGGCCGTGCGTCATGCAAACGCGGATTCTCCGTCGTCCGTTTTTGCCGGTGGACAACCGCCGATTACCCGATAGAATTCCCCCGGAACGCCCCGCCGCACGGGCGGCTCGACCGACCGGCGGCGGGAATCTGTTCCGTTTGCGCGACACCGGCATGATTTTTTTGTGACGGGGCGCGAATGATGGTAGTTTTCGGGGTTTTCGAGGGGCGGCGCGCCGGAATGCGCCGCCATGACGAGGCAGACGGCAGCCGGGCAATGCGTCCGGCCGAAGGGAGAACGGGATGAAAGCAAAGGTAGTGGGCCGGTTCGCGGCGCTCGCGCTGTGCGTGGGCGCATCGGCGGCAGCGGCGAAGGATACGCAGCTCAATGTCTATAACTGGTCGGACTACATTGCGAAGGACACGATCCCGAACTTCGAGAAGCAGACGGGCGTCAAGGTCCGCTACGACAACTACGACAGCGACGACACGCTGCAGGCGAAGCTGCTGACGGGCAGCTCGGGCTACGACATCGTCGTGCCGACCAGCAACTACGCGGGCAAGCAGATCGCCGCCGGCATCTTCGCGCCGCTCGACAAGTCGAAGCTGCCGAACCTCAAGTACCTCGATCCGCAACTGATGGCGCTCGTCGCCGGCGCGGATCCGGGCAACAAGTACTCGGTGCCCTGGGCGTACGGCACGACCGGTCTCGCGTACAACCTGACGAAGGCGCAGCAGGCGCTCGGCAAGGTGCCGCTCGACAACTGGGACATCCTGTTCAAGCCGGAAAACATCGCGAAGCTGAAGACCTGCGGCGTGTCGGTGCTCGACGCCCCCGACCAGATGTTCGCGGCGACGCTGCACTACATCGGCAAGGATCCGATGAGCACGAACCCGGCCGACTACAAGGCCGCGATGGACGTGCTGAAGAAGATCCGCCCGTACATCACGCAATTCAACTCGTCGGGCTACATCAACGACCTGGTCGGCGGCGACATCTGCTTCGCGTTCGGCTGGTCGGGCGACGTCGTGATCGCGAAGCATCGCGCGATCGAGGCGAAGAAGCCGTACAAGGTCGAGTACTACATTCCGAAGGGCGGCGCGCCGGTGTGGTTCGACGTGATGGCGATCCCGAAGGACGCGAAGAACAAGGAAGCCGCGCTGCAGTGGATCAACTACATCGAGGATCCGAAGGTGCACGCGGCGATCACCAACGCGGTGTACTACCCGAGCGCCAACACCGAGGCACGCAAGTACGTGCGGCCCGACGTCGCGAACGACCCGGCCGTCTACCCGCCGGCCGACGTCGTGAAGACGCTGTTCCTGCTCAAGCCGCTGCCGCCTGAAATCCAGCGTCTGCAGACGCGTCTGTGGACCGAGTTGAAGTCGGGCCGCTGACGCGAGCCGAAGTGAACCCGCGGTCATGAAGCCCCTGGTGCCCCCGGGGGCTTTGTTCGTCTAACGCAGGAGAGAAGCAGCACATCATGAATAGCCAGTCGGGCGCGCCGGTTGCGGGCGCGCCGTTCTCCGTTTCCTCCTCCGGCGCCGATGCGCGCGCCGAGAACTTCATCCAGATCGTCGACGTCGTCAAGAAATTCGGCGACACCGAAGCCGTGCGCAGCGTCAACCTGACCGTGCGCCAGGGCGAGCTGTTCGCGCTGCTCGGCAGCTCGGGCTGCGGCAAGTCGACGTTGCTGCGGATGCTCGCGGGCCTCGAGACGGTCACGTCGGGCAAGATCCTGATCGACGGCGAGGACCTCGCGCAGATGCCGCCGTACAAGCGGCCCGTGAACATGATGTTCCAGTCGTATGCGCTGTTCCCGCACATGTCGGTCGAGTCGAACGTCGCGTTCGGGCTCAAGCAGGAAGGCACGCCGAAGGCCGAGCTGAAGGCGCGTGTCGCGTCCGCGCTCGAACTCGTGCAGATGGGCAAGTACGCGAAGCGCAAGCCGCACCAGTTGTCCGGCGGCCAGCAGCAGCGTGTCGCGTTGGCCCGCTCGCTGGTCAAGCGCCCGAAGCTGCTGCTGCTCGACGAGCCGATGTCGGCGCTCGACAAGCAGATCCGTCAGCGCACGCAGATCGAGCTCGTCAACATCCTGAACAAGGTCGGCGTCACGTGCATCATGGTCACGCACGACCAGGAAGAGGCGATGACGATGGCGAACCGGCTCGCGGTGATGAGCGAAGGCCAGATCGTGCAGATCGGCTCGCCGAACGAAGTGTACGAATACCCGAACAGCCGCTTCTCGGCCGAATTCATCGGCTCGACGAACCTGTTCGACGGCGTGACGGTCGAGGACGAGCCCGATCACGTGTACATCGAATCGCCGGAGCTGCCGAGCCGGCTGTACGTGAGTCACGGGATCTCGGGCCCGCTCGGGATGCCGGTCACGGTGTCGGTGCGCCCCGAGCGGATCGCGCTCACGCGCAAGCCGCCCGAAGGCGCGTTCAACTGGGCGCGCGGCCGGATCAGCAACGTCGCGTACATGGGCGGCTATTCGCTGTATCACGTGAAGCTCGACGGGGGCAAGACGGTGATCGCGAACGTGTCGAGCCTCGCGATTTCCGAACTCGACACGCCGGCGCTCGCCGACGAGATCTACGTGCGCTGGAGCGCGACCGCCGGCGTGGTGCTGACGTCATGAACGCGTTCAAGTCCCTGCTCGAGTGGCCGGTGCGGCGCTTCAACCTGACGGGCGCCACGGCGGTCGTGGCCGGCCCGTTCACGTGGCTCGTGCTGTTCTTCCTCGTGCCGTTCGTGCTGGTCGTGAAGATCAGCTTCGCGGAGCTGCAGCTCGGCATCCCGCCGTATACGGAACTCACGTCGTACGCGGACGGCGTCGTGCACATCGCGCTGAACCTGTCGCACTACGCGTTCCTGTTGACCGACAGCCTGTATTTCGCGACCTACGTGAATTCGGTGGTGGTGGCCGCGATCACGACGCTGCTGTGCCTGCTGCTCGGCTATCCGATGGCGTATTACATCGCGCGCTCGAACCCGGCCACCCGCAACCTGCTGATGATGGGCGTGATGCTGCCGTTCTGGACGTCGTTCCTGATCCGCGTGTACGCGTGGATCGGCATCCTGAAGAACAACGGGCTGCTGAACAACTTCCTGATGTGGATCGGGCTCACCCATGCGCCGATCGAGCTGTACCGCACGAACTACGCGGTGTACATCGGGATGGTGTATTCGTATCTGCCGTTTCTCGTGATGCCGCTCTACGCGCACCTCGTGAAGATGGACCTGCGCCTGCTCGAGGCCGCGTACGACCTCGGCGCGAAGCCGTGGAAGGCGTTCGTGCAGATCACGCTGCCGCTGTCGAAGAACGGGATCATCGCGGGCTGCCTGCTGGTGTTCATTCCGGCGGTCGGCGAATACGTGATTCCGGAGCTGCTCGGCGGCGCGAATACGCTGATGATCGGCCGCGTGATGTGGAACGAGTTCTTCAACAACGCGGACTGGCCGATGGCGTCGGCCGTGACCTGCGCGATGGTGCTGCTGCTGCTCGTGCCGATGGCGATGTTCCAGCACTTCCAGGCGAAGGAACAGGGAGGCCGCCGATGAAGCCGAATCGCTACCTGCAGTTCGCGGCGCTGTTCGTCGGCTTCGCGTTCCTGTACATCCCGATCCTCAGCCTGATCGTCTATTCGTTCAACGAGTCGAAGCTCGTCACCGTGTGGTCGGGTTTTTCGTTCCGCTGGTACGCGGCGCTCGTCGAGGACGACGAGTTGCTGACGGCTGCGTGGCTGTCGCTGAAGATCGGCGTGCTGACCGCGTTCGCGTCGGTGTTCATCGGCACGTGGGCCGGCTTCGTGCTCGCGCGGATGGGGCGCTTTCGCGGCTTCGCGCTGTTCAGCGGGATGATCAACGCGCCGCTCGTGATCCCCGAGGTGATCCAGGGGATCTCGCTGCTGCTGCTGTTCATCGAGCTCGCGAAGTGGATCGGCTGGCCGGCCGAGCGCGGCGTGTTCACGATCTGGCTCGGCCACGTGATGCTGTGCATTTCCTACGTCGCGATCATCGTGCAGTCGCGCGTGCGCGAGCTGAATCCGTCGCTGGAAGAAGCCGCGCTCGATCTCGGCGCGACGCCGTTGAAGGTGTTCTTCACGATCACGCTGCCGCTGATCTCGCAGGCGTTGATCGCCGGCTGGCTGCTGTCGTTCACGCTGTCGATCGACGATCTCGTGCTGTCGGCGTTCCTGTCGGGCCCCGGCTCGACGACGCTGCCGCTCGTCGTGTTCTCGCGCGTGCGCCTCGGCCTGAACCCGGAGATGAACGCGCTCGCGACGCTGTTCATCATCGCGGTGACGGCCGGCGTCGTGATCGCGAACTTCGTGATGCTGCGTCAGGAACGCAAGCGGATGGCGGGGTTCGCCGCCTGACGGGCCGATTGCGGCCGTCATGAAAAACGCCCGGTGCCGACGACGAGTCGGGCCGGGCGTTTTGTTTGGCGGCGCGTCACGATCGCTGGCCCGTCGCCGGCGTCTATGCGCCGAACGCCGCCTTCGCCAGCAACCCCAGCGCGACGCACACGAGCACGGCCGCGAACCCGGCCTGCACGTGCCGCGCGGCGAGGTGGCGCGATGCGCCGCGGCCGATCGCCATCCCGATCGCGGTCGCGACGGTGAACCACAGCGTCACGTCGAGCGGCGCGCGCGTGCCCGACACGAGCGTGGCCAACACGCCGCCGGTGCCGACCAGCGCGATCACCATCAGCGACGTCGCGACCACCCCATGCATCGACACGTTCGTGAACTTGCGCAGCATCGGCACGATCACGAAGCCGCCGCCGACACCGAGCAATCCCGTCATCAAGCCCGTGACCGCGCCGGTGGACGCCAGCGCGATGCCCACGGGCCACGACCACACGAGCCGGCCCGTATCGGGATTCACGCGGCCGACGCACAGCGGCGACGCGTCCGCATCGGCCGCCTGCCGCCGCAGCGCCTGTCGCAACAGGCGGCCGGCGACGACCAGCATCGTCAGCGCGAACAGCGTGAGCAGCAGGCGCTGCGGCAGCACGTGCGCGAGCCGCACGCCGAGCGTGGTCAGCGGCACGCCGGCCACGGCCATCAGCAGCGCGGCGCGATAGCGCACGAGCCCGCGGCGAAAGCCTTCGAGCGCGCCGAGCGCGGCGCTGCCGGCCACCGCGACGAGCGCGACGGGCGTGGCCTGCTGCATCGGCCAGCTCATTCCGACGACGAGCGCGGGCACCGCGAGAATGCCGCCGCCGGCGCCGGTCAGGCCGAGCACGGCGCCGACGAAACCGCCGAGCACGAGGGAAATCAGCATGACGTCATCGCGCTCCGGTCAGCGTGCGATCGCGGGCTTCGCGAGCCATTCGCGGCCCTTGAGCATCGCCTTCCAGTAGAGCGGCGGCAGCACGCGCTCCTTGAGCAGCCATGCGAGCCGCGACGGGCGCTTGCCGTCGATCAGCCATGCGGGGAAGGTCGGCGCGACCTTGCCGCCGTACAGGAACTCGGCGAGCACGATCTTGCCGCGCTCGACGGTGAGCGGGCACGAGCCGTAGCCGTCGTACACCGCGTCGCCGTGCGCGCGGCCGAGCGACGCGAGCAGGTTGTGCGCGACGACGGGCGCCTGCTTGCGGGCGGCCGCGGCCGTTTTCGCATTGGTCGTGTTGGTGACGTCGCCGAGCGCGTAGATGTCGGCAAACTGCTTGTGCCGCAGCGTCGCCGGATCGACGTCGATCCAGCCGGCCGCGTCGGCGAGCGGGCTCGCGCGCACGAAGTCCGGCGCCTTCTGCGGCGGCACGACGTGGATCATGTCGAACGCGCGCTCGACGGTTTCCTTGCCGCCTTCCGGCAGCGCGCGCGAGAACGTCGCACGGCGCGCGGGCCCGTCGATTGCGACGAGGTTGTGGCCGAACGACAGCGCGATGTCGTAGCTTTTCACGTACTCCATCAGCGCGGGCACGTAATCGGCGACGCCGAACAGCGCGCCGCCCGCATTCACGAATTCGACGTTCGCGGCCGCGAGTCGGCCCGTGCGCCGCCAGTGGTCGCATGACAGGTACATCGCCTTTTGCGGCGCGCCCGCGCACTTGATCGGCATCGGCGGTTGCGTGAACAGCGCATTGCCGCCGCGGAACGCGCGCACGAGCTCCCACGTGTACGGCGCGAGATCGTAGCGGTAGTTCGACGTGACGCCGTTGCGGCCGAGCGTGTCGGCGAGGCCGTCGATCGCGTGCCAGTCGAGCTTGAGCCCCGGGCACACGACGAGCTTGCGATAGCCGATGCGCCGGCAGCCGTCGAGCACGACCGCATGCGCGTCGGGCTCGAAGCCCGCGACGGCGGCCTGGATCCGCTGCACGCCGCGCGGCAGCACGTCGGTCATCGGCCGCGCGGTGGTGCCGGGCTGGAACACGCCCGCGCCGACCATCGTCCAGCCGGGCTGGTAATAGTGGACGTCGGCCGGATCGATCACCGCGATGTCGAGCGACGCGTCGCGCGCGAGCAGGCTCGACGCGACCGCGATGCCCGCCGCACCGGCGCCGACGATCACGACGTCGTGCCGTGCGTCCACGGTCGGCGCCGTCCGGCGGCCGCCTGGCGAGACACGCGAGGCGAGTGCGCTCAGATCGTAGCCAGCCGCGCCGGCGGCGGCCACGAGGTCGTCCAGCGGCCGCAGCCCGGCTTGCGACAGCGCCCACAGCGTGGCCGAACGCGTGCCGCTGCGGCAGTACGCGAGCACGGGCCCGTCGAGCGACGCAAGCAGCGCACCGAACTGCGCGGCCTGGTCGTCGGTTACCTTGCCGGTATCGACCGGCAGGTAATGCACGTCGATGCCGAGCGGCGCGGCGGCCGAGCGGATCTCGGTGACGGTCGGCTGGTCGGCGCCTTCGCCGTCGGGCCGGTTGCAGATGATCGCGCGGATGCCGGCCGCGTGAAGCGCGGGCAGGTCGGCCGCCGCGATCTGCGGCGAGACCGACAGCGTGTCGGTCAGCTTGCGGATGGTCATGTCGGGGTTCTCCGGATGGGCGGGGCGCGCGGCTCAGATCGCGTCGAGCGGAATCTTCAGGTAGCGCACGCCGTTGTTCTCGGGTTCGGGCAGGTGGCCGGCGCGCATGTTGACCTGCACGGACGGCAGCATCAGCACGGGCATGTCGAGCGTCGCGTCGCGTGCGGTGCGCATCGCGACGAAATCGTCCTCGGTCACGCCGTCCTTCACGTGCACGTTCGCGCGGCGCTGCTCGGCGACGGTCGTCACGAACTGCACGTCGCGGCCGCCCGGCTGGTAGTCGTGGCACAGATACAGGCGCGTGTCGGGCGGCAGCGCGAGCACGCGCGCGATCGAGCGGTACAGCGTGCGCGCGTCGCCGCCGGGGAAGTCGCAGCGGGCCGTGCCGTAGTCGGGCATGAACAGCGTGTCGCCGACGAACGCCGCGCGCTGTGTCGCATCGTCCACGCAGTAGGTCATGCACGCGGGCGTGTGGCCCGGCGTGTGCAGTGCGCGGATCGTCAGCGCGCCGAGCGCGAGCGTGTCGCCGTCGTCGACGAGCCGGTCGAACTGGCGGCCGTCTTCCGCGAAGCCGGGGCCCGCGTTGAACAGCGTGCCGAACACGTGCTGCACGCGACGCACGTGCGAGCCGATCGCGATCCGGCCGCCGAGCCGCGCTTTCAGATACGGCGCGGCCGACAGGTGGTCGGCGTGCACGTGCGTTTCCAGCAGCCAGTGCACGGTCGCGCCGAGTTCGGCGACGCGCGCGATCAGCCGGTCGGCGCTGGCGGTGCGCGTGCGGCCGGATTTCGGGTCGTAGTCGAGCACGCTGTCGATCAGCGCGCACGCGCGGCTCGCCGTATCGAGCAGGAGATAGCTGACGGTGTGGGTCGCCGGGTCGAAAAAACCTTCGACCGACAGGGCGGGGGCGTGGCTCACGGGGTGTCCTCGATCGGGTTCTGCATCTGCAATCGCGGTCTTTACTTCAAGAAGCGTGCCAACCTGCGGTGCAGCGTCCACCGATGTGGCAAGGGCTTGATTCGGCTCGGTTTTTCGGTGCACCGGCGGCCCGCTGAAGGCGGCGGCGACATCCGGTTGACGACGATGACTGCCACAACTGGCAGTGTCGTGGCAGAATTGGCAGCCTGCCTGGCAGTCCGTCCGGGCGCCCCTTCGCCGAGCGAGCCGCCGCATGAATCCGCACGACACCATTCCGATCGTCCCCGCCCCGTGCCACGACGCGATGCCCGACGTACGCGCACTCGTCGCGTATCTCGAGCAGGACCCGCAGCCGATGATCGTCGTCGATCCCGACTACCGGATCCTCGCGGCGAACGACGCGTACCGGCGCCAGTTCGGTGTGGCCGGCGTCGAGCACGTGGGCCGGCACTGTTTCCAGGTGTCGCATCACTACGACGTGCCGTGCGACCAGGCCGGCGAGCATTGCCCGATGAAGCAGGCGCTCGAATCGCGCGGGCTGAACCGCGTGCTGCACATCCATCACACGCCGCGCGGCCCCGAGCATGTCGACGTCGAGCTGCGGCCGATCTTCGATGCGCACGGCAACGTGATCGCGTATGTCGAGCGGCTGACGACGGTGCGCAGCGCGTCCGCGCAGCCGAGCGCGGAAGGGCTCGTCGGCGGCTCCGACGCGTTCAACGCGGCGCTCGGCGCGCTGCAGCGCGTGGCACCCTCGACGCTGCCGGTGCTGCTGCTCGGCGAATCGGGCACGGGCAAGGAACTGTTCGCCCGCGCGCTGCACGAGGCGAGCGACCGCGCGATGGGGCCGTTCGTCGTCGTCGATTGCTCGGGGATCGCCGAGACGCTGTTCGAGAGCGAGCTGTTCGGCTACGAGAAGGGGGCGTTCACGGGCGCGAACCAGCGCAAGCCGGGCCTCGTCGAAACCGCGCAGGGCGGCACGCTGTTTCTCGACGAGATCGGCGACGTGCCGCTGCCGATGCAGGTGAAGCTGCTGCGGCTGATCGAATCGGGGACGTTCCGGCGTGTCGGCGGCGTCGAGGCGCTGCGCGCCGATTTCCGGCTCGTCGCGGCCACCCACAAGCCGCTGCGCGAGATGATCGACGACGGCCGGTTCCGGCAGGATCTCTACTACCGGATCAACGCGTTTCCGATTCCGCTGCCGGCGCTGCGCGAACGGCGGGGCGACGTCGCGCTGCTGGCCGAATCGATCCTGCGGCGCATCGCGAACGCGCGCGGCAAGGCGGGCGACGCGAATGCCCGGCCGTTCACGTTGACCGAACGCGCGCGCGCATGCCTCGACGCGTATGCGTGGCCCGGCAACATCCGCGAGCTGCGCAACGTGCTCGAACGCGCGTGCCTGTTCGCGGACGACGGGACGATTCGCGTCGAACACCTGCCGGCCGAGCTGGTCGCGGCCGCGGCCGCGCCGCACGTGCAGGCGGCGGACACGCGCGGCGTGTCGGACGCGGAGCTCGTGCGCATCGCGCGCGCGTTCGACGGCACGCGCAAGGCGCTCGCCGAGCGGCTCGGATTGAGCGAACGGACGCTGTACCGGCGGATGAAGGCGCTCGGTCTCGGTACGCGGGAGCGCTGAACGGCGGGTGTCGCGCGAGGCTGTCGGCGGCGCGCGGCTTCGTCGATAATGGCGCGTTCGATTCTCACCCCGTCGCCGATGAAAATACGCTTCCTTTTGCCTGGCCTGTTTCTCACGGCGGCAGCGCTGTCCAACCCAGTACAGGCGGCCGATTACACGTGGACCGACGCGGCCGGCGCGCATGCCGTGACGCTCGCCAGAACCGTATCCGGCGACGACGTCGAGCTCAAGGTGTCCGCGACGCTCGACGGCCGCCCCGACTGGACGGTGCGCGACTACGTGAAGGATTGCCCGGTCGACGTGATTCTCGACGTCGTGCCGAAATCGATCGAGATGCGCGACGTGCTCGGCACCGGCCGCAAGCAGTTCCTGTTCGCGTACAAGATCGGTTGCCGCGGCGACGTGAGTGCCGATCAGGTCAAGTATTTCCTGATCGACGCGGGGACGAAGTACGTGCTGCGCGGCGAGGAAACCGTGACGGTCAACGGCAAGTTGGTCGACGGCGGCGCGGCGCCCGTGCCGAACGCGGACCTGAAGGCGCAGCCCGCGCTTCTGCGCTACATGACGAAGCGCTGGCGCGGGATCAGCATGCGCAGCGACTAGGGTGGGTTATTGGCGTGAACGGGCGCTGGCCGGACGCCCGGCCGGTGAGCGCGCGATACCGGCCGCCAATGGCGAAACGGGCGGCAAACGGGAAACCGCTCGCCGCCCGCCCGTCATGCGATCAACGCACCGGCGCCAACTGCGCCATCGCTGCGCGCATGAAACCGAGCAGCGTGTCGTCGGTCCACGAGTCCTTCGACAGCGCCGGCTCGTTCATCAACGCCTGACGGAATTTCGCGTGCGTGGCCGGATCGTCGCCCGCGTAGCTGCGGAACAGCTCGAGCCAGCGCTGCGCGAGCGCGCGGCCTTGCGGCGAATCGGGCGGCGTGCCCGCATCGATCGCGTCGCGCACGTCGGCCATCAGTTGCGGCCATTCCATCGCGCGTTCGGCGTAGTGCGCCCGCATGAAGCGGATCTCGTCCGGCGTGAGGTACTTCTCGAAGAGCCGCATCTTCGTTTCCGACGAAGCGCGCAGCACGTAGTCGCGCAACGCGGTCGAGATGCCGAACTTCGACTGCATCGACGGCTCCTGCTCGTGCATCAGGTTCAGTTTCGCGAGCAGCCGCGGATCGTTGTTCGTGTCGCGCACCAGCAGCGCCATCCAGCGCGCGGCGAGCGCACGCACGCGCTCGTCCTCGGCGGGCACGCCCGCCTCGTGCAGCGCACGAACTTGCGCGACGAGCGCGATCCATTCCGCGTCGCCGGCCTGGCTCTTCTGGTACATCGGCAGGCGTGCGAGTTCTTCCTCGGAGAAATATTTGTCGTACACGGTCATCAACTCCAGTGTGGTGAGCCAATCGGCCAGTTCCGGCTCGGTGCCCGCCGCGAGCTGCGCGTGCAGGCTCGCGAGCCGCTCGCGCAGCTGCGCGGTTTGCGCGAGCTGGCGGTCGAGCGACGCGATCTGCTTCGCGACGAGATCGACGAGCGGGGTGCCGGGCTGGTTCAGGTAGTCGCCGATTTCGGCGAGCGACAGTCCGAAGCGACGCAGGGCCTGGATCTGGTGGAGCCGGGCGATGTCGTCGCGGTCGTACAGCCGGTAGCCGTTGTCGGCGCGCGCCGAAGGCGTCAGCAGGCCGATGGCGTGATAGTGATGAAGCGTGCGGACGGTCAGCCCGCTGCGTTTCGCCAGTTCTCCCACTTTCAGCCGCATTCGTTCCTCCGTTCGGTGCGCACACTGGAGTCTCGAACGTTACGCTACGTGAGGGTCAAGCGGAAGATCGGCGATCGGACGCGCGTGGCGGGTAGCCGCACGCGCGTCCGATCCGAGGGGGCCGGTTATTGCGCCGAAGGCGCGGCGGCGCGTGCTTCCTTGCCGGTCGCAGTGTCGCCGGCGGCGTTGCCGGCCTTGTCGGACGGCGCGTCCTTGCCGGCCGGCGGCGTGCCCATCGCCTGGTAAAGCCGCGCGGTATCCGCGAGCCGCGCACCGGTCGCGCGAATCTCGTCGAGCCGCGCATTGCGGTACTGCAACTCGCTCGCGCGCGCGGCCGACGGCGGCAGCGCGCCGAGCCGCACGCGGGCGGCCGCGTCGTCGTATGCGCCCCGTGCGGACAGCGCGGCGCGCGACGACGCGTCGAGCGCTTGCGCGTCGTGCTCGAGCGCCGCGAGCGAATCGGCGACGTTCTGGAACGCGCCGAGCACCGCCTGCTTGTACTGGTCGACCGCGGCCTCGTAAGTCGCCTTCGCCGCGCGGCGCTGCGCGAGCAGCGCGCCGCCGTGAAAGATCGGCTGGCTCAGCGACGCGCCGACGTTCCAGATCGCGCCGGCGCCCGACAGCATCGCCGGCCAGCTGAAGCCGCCTTTGCCCATCGCCGCCGACAGCGACAGTTGCGGGAACATCTGCGCGGTCGCGAGGCCCACTTCGGCGGCGGCGGCCTTCAGCCCCGCGTCGGCGGCCTGGATGTCCGGGCGGCTTTGCAGCAGGTCCGACGGCACGACGACGGGCACCTGTTCGGGCAGGTGCAGGTCGGCGAGCGCGAGATCGGCCGGCGGCCGGTCGGGCGTACGGCCGACCAGCACCGCGAGCGCATGGCGCGCCGAGTCGCGCTGCTGGCGCAGCGCGGGCAGGCTCGCCGCGAACGTGTCGGCGCTTTGCCGGGCATTGAGCGCATCGCTGCGCGATGCCGAACCGAGCGCGTAACGGCGCTCGGCGTCGTGCGCCTGGTCGTTCGCGAGCGCGACGAGCCGCTCGGTGGTCTCGATCTGCGCATTGAGCACCGACACGGTGATCGACGCCGTGACGATGTTCGCGGCCAGCGCACGCCGCGCGGATTCGAGCTGGAACGCGCTGACGTCGACGCGTTTCGCGAGCGCGCGGTTCGCGAAGCGCGACACGCCGAACAGGTCGACCGTGTAGCTCGCCTGCAGTTGCCCGACGAACGTGTCGTACAGCAGCGTCGGCGCGCCGAGCGCGGGAATCGGCACGCCGAGCGCGCGCTGGCGCGCGGCCTGGCCGACCGCGTCGATCGACGGCAGCATCGAGCTGCCGATCTGGCCGCGCAACTGTTCGCGCGCGGCATCCAGCGAATGCGACGCCGCGCTCAGCGTCGGGCTGTTGCGCAGCCCTTCGTCGACGAGCGCGTTCAGCGCATCGGAACGGTACTGTTTCCACCAGTCCGGCACCGGCTGTGCGCCGACCTCGAACTGCTGCGCGACGCCATGCGCGGACACGGTCTGCTCGACCTGCGGCGCGGCGCCGTAGTGCGCGGGCGACGGCATCGCGGGCGGCTCGCCGCTCGGCGCGAACCATGCGCAGCCCGCGAGCGGGCCGGCGAGGCTCGCCGCCGCGAGCGCCCGCACGGTTTTCGTTTTCAGGGTCATCGATCGATTCATGGTCAGGCTCCCGACGGCGCGGCAGGCGTGCCGCCTGGCGGCGGCCCGTCCTGCGGGTCGCGTTCGTCGCGCTTCACGCGGAACCACGTCGCGTACAGCGCAGGCAGATAGAACAGCGTCAGCACGGTCGCGCTCGTGATGCCGCCCATCAGCGCGGTCGCCATCGGCCCGAAGAAATTCGAGCGCAACAGCGGGATCAGCGCGAGCACGGCGGCCGCGGCCGTCAGCGTGATCGGGCGGAAGCGCCGCACGGTCGCGCCGATGATCGCGTCGACGCGGCCGTGGCCGACCGCGATGTCCTGCTCGATCTGGTCGACCAGGATCACCGAGTTGCGCATGATGATCCCGAACATCGCGATCACGCCGAGCATCGCGACGAAGCCGAACGGCTGGCCGAACAGCAGCAGCGTCGCGACCACGCCGATCAGCCCGAGCGGCGCGGTCAGCACGACCATCAGCACGCGCGAGAAGCTTTGCAGCTGGATCATCAACAGCGTGAACACGGCGATCGCCATCAGCGGCATCTGCGCGTTGATCGATGCCTGCGCCTTCGCGCTTTCCTCGACCGAGCCGCCGATGTTGATCTGGTAGCCGACCGGCAACTGCGCGCGCAGCGCGTTCAGCTTCGCGTCGACCGCGTGCGTGACGTCGATGCCCTGTGCGCCGGCGCGCACGTCGGATTGCACGGTGATGGTCGGCTGGCGGTCGCGCTCCCACACGACGCCGTATTCGAGCGTCGGCGTGAAGCGGCCGAGCGAGCCGAGCGGCACGGGGCCGTTCGGCGTCGGCAGCGCGAGGCCCGCGAGCTTCGCCGGATCGACGCGGTCGGCGCGCGGCGCGCGCAGGTCGACGGCGATCAGCTTGTCGCGCTCGCGATACTGCGTGACGGTCGTGCCGGACAGCGTCATCGCGAGGAAGCTGGACACGTCCTGCGACGTGACGTTCAGCTCGCGCGCCTTCTTCTGGTCGAGCTCGAAGCGCACCGAGCGCTCGGCCGGCTCGTCCCAGTCGAACTGCACGTTGACCGTGCGCGCGTCGCCGCGCATCGTCGCCGCGACCTTCTCGGCGATCGAGCGGACCGTCGCGATGCTGTCGCCGCTCACGCGGAACTGCACCGGATAGCCGACCGGCGGGCCGTTCTCGAGCCGCGACAGCCGCCAGCGCACGGCCGGGAACTTGTCGCGCAGCGTGGTTTCGAGCCAGGCCGCGAGCTTCTCGCGATCCTCGACCGATTTCGCGGTGATCACGAACTGCGCGAAGTTCGGCAGTTGCAACTGCTGATCGAGCGGCAGGTAGAAGCGCGGCGCGCCGCTGCCGACGAAGTTCACCGCATGGTCGATCTCGGGACGCTTGTCGATCACCTTCTCGAGGCGCTCGGTCTCGCGCAGCGTCGCCGCGAACGACGCACCTTCGGGCAGCCGCAGGTCGACCAGCAGCTCGGGCCGGTCGGAGCTCGGGAAGAACTGCTGCGGCACGAGCGTGAAGCCCATCAGCGCGACGACGAACAGCGCGCCCGTGATCAGCAGCACGACGAAGCGCCGCTCGATGCACCAGTCGATCCAGCCGCGCAGCCGCCGGTAGAAGCGGGTGTCGTAGATGTCGTGCTCGTGATCGTCGGGCAGATGCGCCTCGTGCGCGTGCCGCTTGCGCTCGGGCAGCATGTGATAGCCCAGCAGCGGGATCAGCACGACGGCCGCGAACCACGACGCGATCAGCGCGATCGCCGACACCTCGAAGATCGAGCGCGTGTATTCGCCGGTGCTCGATTTCGCGAGCGCGATCGGCAGGAAGCCCGATACCGTGACGAGCGTGCCCGTCAGCATCGGGAACGCGGTGCTGGTGTACGCGAACGCGGCGGCACGCGCGCGGCTGTAGCCCTGTTCGAGCTTCACGGCCATCATCTCGACCGCGATGATCGCGTCGTCGACGAGCAGCCCGAGCGCAAGCACGAGCGTGCCGAGCGACACCTTGTGCAGCCCGATGTCGAACAGGTACATGAAGAGGGCGGTGACCGCGAGCACGACGGGAATCGAGATCACGACGACCATCCCGGTGCGCAGCCCGAGCGACACGAGGCTCACGACCAGCACGATCGCGACCGCTTCGGCGACGGCTTCGAGGAAGTCGTCGACCGAATGCGAGACCGCGTGCGGCATGCTCGATACTTCGGTCAGCTTCAGGCCGGCCGGCAGTTGCGCCTGCAGATCCTTCGATTCGGCGTCGAGCGCCTTGCCGAGCCGGATCACGTCGCCGCCCGGCTGCATCGTCACGCCGATGCCGAGCACCGCATGGCCGTTCGCGCGCATCTGCGTAACCTGGGGATCGTCGTAGCCGCGCCTGACCGTCGCGAGATCGCCGAGCCGGAACGTGCGGCCGTTGATGCGGATCAGCGTGTCGGCGATCGCGGCGACGTTGTCGAACTGGCCGCTCGGCCGCACGAACACGCGATCGTCGGCGGTCGTCAGCACGCCGGCCGACGAGATGTCGTTCTGCGCGTTGATCGCCTGCCCGAGCTGCTGCGGCGAGATGCCGAGGCGCGTGAGCTGCGCGTTGTTGACCTCGATGAAGATCCGCTGGTCGGGGTCGCCGAAATAGTCGACCTTGCCGACGCCCGGCACGCGCAGCAGCACGGTGCGCAACTGGTCCGCGTAGTCGTGCAGTTGCGCGGGCGTGAAGCCGTCGCCCTCGAGCGTCCAGATGTTGGTGTAGACGTCGCCGAATTCGTCGTTGAAGAACGGACCCTGCACGCCGGGCGGCAGCGTATAGCCGATGTCGCCCACCTTCTTGCGGATCTGGTACCAGGTCTCGGGCACGTCCTTCACGGGCGCCGAATCCTTCATCGTGAAGAAGATCAGCGATTCGCCCGGGCGCGAATAGCTGCGCAGGAAGTCGATGGCCGGCGTTTCCTGCAGCTTGCGGCCGATCCGGTCGGTCACCTGTTCCTGCACCTGCCGCGCGCTCGCGCCGGGCCAGAAGGTACGGATCACCATCACGCGGAACGTGAACGGCGGGTCTTCGGATTGCGCGAGCCGCGTGTAAGCGAGGATGCCCGCGAGCGTCGCGAGCGCGATCAGGTAGACGACCAGCGCCTGGTGGCGCAGCGCCCAGGCGGACAGGTTGAAGCGGCCTTCTTCGTGGGAGACGCTCACGATGCGAAGTCCTCCGGATGCAGCGGCGCGATCGCGCGCACCTTCTCGCCCGCGCTGACCGTATGCACGCCCTGCAGCACGACGCGCTCGCCCGGCTGCAGCCCGCGCGACACGGTGACGGTGCGCTCGTTGAAGCGCGCGACGTCGACGCGGCGCAACTCGAGCGTGTCGTCCTTGGTGCGCACGACCCACACGGCCGGCTGCGCGCCGTCGTGGAACAGCGCGGTGGCGGGCAGCGTGATCGGCTGCGCGTCGCCGGCAACCGGCGCGCCGGCGAACGCGACGTCCGCGGTCATCCCGAGCCGGATCGCGGGGTCGGGCGTGCCGAGCGTGAGCTTCACGCGCCAGGTGCGGCTTTGCGGATCGGCGGCCGGCGCGATCTCGCGCACCTTCGCGGCGAACTGACGCCCCGGCAGCGACGGCAGCGTGACGGTGGCCGCATGACCGGGCGCGAGCGACGCGAGCGCGGCCTCGGGCACGTCGCTCACCACGTCGACGTCGCCCGACCACGCGAGCTGGTAGACCGGCTGGCCGGCCGACACGTTCTGGCCGGTGTCGGCCTGTTCGGCGGTGATGGTGCCCGCGTGATCGGCGACGAGCGTCGCGTAGCGGAGCTGGTTCTTCGCGAGCGCGAGCTGCTGCTGCGCCTGGTCGCGCTGCGCGAGCGCCGACGTGTAGCTGTTCTGGGTCTGTTCGAGCTGCGCGGTCGCGATCAGGTTTTCGCGGGCCTGCGCGCGATCGCGGTCGAGCTGCTGCTTCGCGAACGCGAGGCTGTGCGTCGCGGCATCGAGTTGCGCCTGCGCACTCGCGGCGTTCTTCTCGACGTCGGACGGATCGAGCAGCGCGACGACCTGGCCGACCTTCACCGTATCGCCGAGCCGCACCCGGCGCTCGATGATCTTGCCGGCGATGCGGAACGACAGCGGGGTGGCATAGCGCGGCTGGATGTCGCCGGGCAGCGTGCGCGCGGCCGCGGCGGTGTCGGCCCGTGCGGGCAGCGCGACGACGGGGCGCGGGGCGGGCGGCGCGGATTCTTTCGGATGACAGGCGGCAAGGACGAGCGCGGCGCCGATCAGCAGCGCGGCGCGGGAACCGGAGCGATTCACGAAACCCCCAGGTGAGGTGGAGCGGAACGAAGCCGGCAAGCGCGGCGGGCGCTTGCCCCAAAACGGCGCCGGCATCGGCGCACGCGGACAGACGGACAACATTGTCAGAAACTGTGGCGGATTCTAATACACACCTGTATCTGAATGCAAAGATGAATCTGAAAGGGAAAGGATGCTAGACTGCGCGCCATGAAACCACAGCGCTTAACTCGAGAGCAGAGCCGGGACCAGACGCGCGAACGTCTGCTGAAAGCCGCGCATCGCATTTTTCTGAAGAAGGGCTATGTGGCCGCGAGCGTCGAGGACATCGCGGCGGCGGCCGGCTATACGCGCGGTGCGTTCTATTCGAATTTCCGCAGCAAGTCCGACTTGCTGCTGGAGTTGCTGGAGCGCGATCACGAGGAGGTGCGGGCCGACTTCGAGGCGATTTTCGAAGGCGGCGGCACGCGCGAGCAGATGGAGTCGATGGCGCTCGCGTATTACCGGACGCTGTTTCGCGACGACGAATATTCGCTGCTGTGGGGCGAGGCGAAGCTGCAGGCCGCGCGCGACGCGAAGTTCCGCGTGCGCTTCAACCAGTTCCTGCACGGCAAGCGCGTGCAGATGGCCGAATTCATCGAGCGCTTCGCCGAGCGTTCGGGCACGCCGCTGCTGCTGCCGGCCGACACGCTCGCGTTCGGGCTGATGTGCCTGTGCGACGGCGTGCAGTCGTACTACACGGCCGATCCGCAGCACGTGTCGGCCGACGTGGCCGAAGCGGCGCTCGCGGGGTTCTTCGCGCGGGTCGTGCTGGGGCGCGCGCCCGACTGACCGGCGCGCGCGGTGCGGCGGCGCGCGTCAGCGCTCGCCGGTCATCCGCCGGTACGCATCGAGCAGCGACGTCTTGTAGACGACGCCCGCGAGCGTCGGCTCGGCTTCGCTCTCGATCACCGGCAGCCGTTCGCCCTGGAACGCCATGAAGCGTTCGAGCGCGGTCGCGAGCGGCATGTCGGGCGTGAGCAGCGGAAACGGCGTATGCGCGTAGTGCGCGGCCGTCTTGTCGGCCGTGTCGCGCTTGTCGAGCAGGTCCGACGTGATGTCCTTCAGCGCGACCGCGCCGCGAAAGCGCCCGGCGTCGTCGGTCACGTACAGGTACTTCACCGGATATTCGAGAAACACGCGCGTCATGTCGGCGACGCTCGCGGTGAGCGGCACGACCGTCTGCGCGGGCTGGATCAGCGTGCGCATCTGCGTGGTGCGCAGCCGCTGCCGCTCCTGCGCGTCCTGGTAGTGATGCTGCGTGATGTCGTACATCGACGTCGTGCCCGTCGCGCGCGCGACGAAATACGCGAACACGCACGACACCAGCAGCGGCAGCACGACCTGATAGCTCAGCGTCATCTCGAAGATCATCAGGATCGCCATCAGCGGCGCCTGCGTGGCGCCCGCCATGAATGCGCCCATCCCGACGATCGCGTACGCGAAATAGGCCGACGTATGGCCGGGCCACAGCGCGTCCATCGCGAGCCCGAACAGCGAGCCGAACACGGCGCCGACGAACAGCGTCGGCGTGAACACGCCGCCGATCGCGCCCGAGCCGGCGGTCGCGGCGGTCGCGATCACCTTGAACACGAGTACCGCGACGAGCGCCTGCCAGGTCCACGGCGAATGGAGGATGTGGTTCACGACGCTGTAGCCGTTGCCCCACACGTCCGGAATCCATACCGAGATCACGCCGACGACGAGGCCGCCGAGCGCGAGCCGCACGGGCAGCGGCACCGGCAGCCGCTTGAACTGCGTCTTCGACGCGTCGAGCAGGTGCAGGAACTGCGGCGCGAGCACGCCGCACAGCGCGCCGAGCACGACGAACGGCAGCACCTCGGCGCCGGTCACGGCCGGAAACACCGGCATCTCGTACGGCGGCCGGTAGCCGGCGAATTCGCGCATCACGATGTTCGCGACGACCGATGCGACGACCATCGGCCCGAAGCTCTCCATCGCGATCGTGCCGAGCACGATCTCCGACACGAAAAAGGCGCCGGCGATCGGCGCGTTGTACGCGGACGTGATGCCGGCCGCCGCCCCGCACGCGACCAGCAGGCGCAGGCGCGGCGGGTCGAAGTGCGCGAAGCGGCCGACGAGCGACGCGGCGAGCGCCGCAAGCTGCACCATCGGGCCTTCGCGGCCGATCGAGCCGCCGCTGCCGATCGTCAGCAGCGACGACACGCTGCGCCACAGGCTCTGGCGCACGGGCACGACGCCGTTGCCGAGCGCGACCGATTCCATGTAGTCGGTCTTGGCTGCCTCCTTGTCGCCGCGCGTCGCGAAGAGCAGCACGCAGCCGGCGAGGAAGCCGCCCGCGGCCGGCATCCAGAACCGCACGTACCACGGCAGGCTCCTGGCCATCTGCACGAAGCTGCCGCTGTGCCCCGAGATCAGGCGCTGCATCAGATCGATGCCTTCGCGGAACGCGATCGTCGCGAAGGCGCCGCCGACGCCGACGATGGCCGACCAGATCAGCATCGTATGGGCGTCCGACAGGCGGAGCAGCGTTCGGGCGCGAGTGCGCAGCTTCAGCAGGAACGAGAGCACGGCTGAAAGGGGGCGATGGAAAACGACGCGAAGCATAGCACCGCGCCGCGCCCGCGGGACTCTCCCGTCGGGCGCGGCGCGCGAACCGTCGCGGACGTGCGGCTCAGCCAAGCCAGTGCTGCACGGCCCAGGTGACGCCGTAGCCGCCGACGATCAGCCACACGTACAGGATCAGGCCGGTCATCAGCGCTCGCGGGCCGGCCGCGCGGATCTGCGCGACGCGCGTCTCGATGCCGAGTGCGGTCATGGCCATCGTCAGCGCGAAGGTATCGAGCACGTTCAGCGTGTGCGTGACGTCCGCCGGCAGCACGTTCAGCGAATTGACGATCACGAAGCCGAGGAAGCCGAGCGCGAACCACGGCACCGCCACCTTGCGCCTGCCTTGCGTGCCGCCGGCCGCGTCATGCGCCGACCGGGCGAGCCACCAGCCGAGCGCGAGCAGCACTGGCACGAGCAGCATCACGCGCGTCATCTTGACGATCGTCGCGACGCGCACGACCTCCGGGCTGATGTCGCTCGCCGCGCCGACCACCTGCGCGACTTCGTGGATCGTGCCGCCGAAGAACAGGCCGAGGCCCGCCGGATCGAGGTTCAGCAGACCGGCGTGATAGGCGAGCGGATACAGGAACATCGACAGCGTCCCGAACAGCACGACGCTGCCCACGGCCATCGCGCTCTGGTGCGGCTTCGACTGCAGCGTCGACTCGAACGCGAGCACGGCGGCGGCGCCGCAGATCGCGCTGCCGGCGGCGGTCAGCAGCGCGGCGTCGCGGTCGAGCTTCATCAGCTTCATGCCGACCCAGGTGCCGATCGCGAGCGTGCTGACGACGACCAGCACCGATACCGTGAGGCCCGGCAGCCCGACCTGCGCGATTTCCTGCAGGCTCACGCGCAGGCCGAAGAACGCGACCGCGATGCGCAGCAGCTTGCGCGCGGAGAAATTGACGCCGGCCGCCCAACTGGCCGGCATGCCGTCGCGCAACGCGTTGCCGTACAGCGCGCCAGCGACGATGCCGACGATCAGCGGCGACAGGCCGAGCCCCGCGATCGCGGGGAGCTCGGACAGGCTCGTGACGGCGGCGGCGAACAGCGCGACGAACAGCACGCCGTTCAACTGGCCGCGCATCGATGGCGCGGCATGGCTGAGATGGGGAGTCGGAGCAGTGGACATGGGGGCACCGTGATGGAGCGTGTGGCGATGGTGTAATCCTAATTTCGTTATATCGATATGAAAAATTGTGATTTGTGACGTAAACTATCCGGAAAGCCGATAATTCATCGCCATGACCCCGGATCAACTGATAACGTTCGCCGCCGTCGCCGAGCATTTGAACATCAGCCGCGCCGCCGTGGCGCTGCATCTGTCGCAGCCTGCCGTGTCGGGCCAGTTGCGGCTGCTGCAGGACGAGTTCGGCGAGCCGCTGTACCAGCGCGACGGCCGCGGCATCCGCCTGACGCCGGTCGGCGAACAGCTCGCGCAGTACGCGAAGGCGCAGCGCGACACGTTCGCGCAGGCGCGTGCGTTTCGCGACGCGGTGCGCGGGCTGGAAGCCGGCACGCTGCGCATCGGCGCGAGCACGACGCCCGCGAGCTACCTGCTGCCGTACCTGATCGCGGCGTTCCAGCCGCGCGCGCCGCGCGTGTCGATCCAGACGATGAGCGGCAATACGGCCGACGTGGTCGCGGCGCTGCCGTCGCTCGACATCGCGCTGATCGAAGGGCCGCCCGGCGAGGCGCTGCCGCCGGGTACGGCCGTGCACGCGTGGCACGAGGACGAGATCGTCGCGATCGTGCCGGCCGGCCATCCGCTCGCGGCGCCTGGCCACGACGCGGGCGTGACGCTCGATGCGCTCGCCGCGCATCCGCTCGTGCTGCGCGAGGCGGGCTCCGCGGTGCGGCAGCTCGTCGAGCGCGCGTTCGCGCACGGCGGCGCGCCGATGCGCGTCGCGTTCGAGATCGCCGGGGTCGAGGCCGTGAAGGAAGCCGTGCGCGCGGGAATGGGCGTCGGGTTCGTGTCCGCGATGTCGCTGCGTCACGAGGATGCGGCGCTCGTGCCGCGCTCGCTGGCGCCCGCGCCGCTCACGCGGCATTTCTCCATTCTCGTGCCGCACGGCGGCGCGCCGTCGCGAATCGCCGCGCAATTCCTCGAAATGAGCCTCGCGCAGGGCCTCGCATAGACGCTCGACGCTGCGCCGGGAACAGGTGTTGCATGCGTTCGGGCGCGTATTCGTGTGACCAGCGGGCCTTAGGGATTTCCTCTATGGCGTGGGTCTGAAGCGAAGCGCACCATCCGTCTCAAGCAAATGGAACCGGTTCCATTCCGGTTGAAAAAGGGCAACATGGCAGACATCGTGATCGTGGCGAGCGCATTCGGGATGGACTGGGTGCGCCAGGAGGGCCACAGTGCATTCATCGCGACCGTGGCGGCATCCGGTGCGACCGGGTTCGAGGTGCGGCGCGAACTGTTCGCGTCGGACGGCGACACGGCGCCCGGCGCGCTGGCCGCGCTCGGCGCGCAGATCGCCGGCCACGGACTGTGGTCGGTCTATTCGACCCCGGACTCGCTGTATACGGAAACGGGCGCGCTCGATGCCGACGCTTTGCGCGACGCGCTCGCGCAAGCCGATGCGCTCGGCGCGCGCTTCGTGAAATTGCAGCTCGGCGGCTTCGCGGGCGACGCGCACGCGGCCGAGATCGTCGCGCTGTCGGGCGGCGCGCGGGCTCGCGTGGTGGTGGAAAACGGCCAGCTCGAGGTCGGCGGCGCGTTCGCGCAGTTCCGCGCGCTGTTCGATGCGCTGGCCGATGCCGGCATGCGCGAGGCGCTCGGCATGACGTTCGACATCGGCAACTGGCTGTGGCGCGGCGAAGCGCCGCTCGACTGCGCACAGGTGCTCGCGCCGCACGTGGAATACATTCATTGCAAGACCATCGAAGGCGAAGGCGCGCGTCGTTTCGCCGTCGCGCCGGCGCCGGACGATGCGCTCGTGACCGGCGTGCTCGCGACACTGCCGCGGCATGCGCCGCGCGGCATCGAGTTTCCGTTCGACGCGGCCGACCTGGCCGGCGATGCGTGCCGGCGCGTCGCGTGGCTCGCGACCGCGTGACGGCAGCAGGATCCTGAGGAGTTCAGTCATGAAAGCAGCACTCGATGTCGTGACCTACGGTGAAGCGATGGCGATGTTCGTCGCGACGGAGCCCGGCCACCTCGCGCACGCCGGGCAATTCGCGAAGCGGATCGCCGGCGCCGATCTGAATGTCGCGGTCGGCCTGTCGCGGCTCGGCTTCCGGGTCGGCTGGATGAGCCGGGTCGGTAGCGATTCGTTCGGCCGCTACGTGCTCGACACGCTGGCACGCGAGGGCATCGACGCGTCGTGCGTGACCGTCGACCCGCGTTACCCGACCGGTTTCCAGCTGAAGTCGCGCAACGACGACGGCAGCGACCCGACCGTCGAATATTTCCGCAAGGGTTCGGCCGCGAGCCACCTGTCGTGCGACGACTACGTGGCCGACTACGTGCTCGGCGCGCGCCATCTGCACCTGACGGGCGTCGCGCCGGCGATCTCGGCGACGTCGTGCGAACTGGCGTTCCGGCTCGCACGCGAGATGCGGGCGGCCGGCAAGACGATCTCGTTCGATCCGAACCTGCGCCCGACGCTGTGGCCGTCCGCCGACGTGATGGCAAAGACGCTGAATGCGCTCGCGACGCTCGCCGACTGGGTGCTGCCGGGCCTCGCCGAAGGGCGGCAGCTCACCGGGCACGACACGCCGGCCGACATCGCGGGCTTCTATCTCGCGCAGGGCGCGCGCGGCGTCGTGATCAAGCTCGGCGAGCAGGGCGCGTATTTCCGCACGGCCGACGGCCGCGAAGGCATCGTTGCCGGCGAGCGCGTTGAAAAGGTCGTCGATACGGTGGGCGCCGGCGACGGCTTCGCGGTCGGCGTGGTCAGCGCGCTGCTCGAAGGCCGCAGCGTCGAGCAGGCGGTCGCGCGCGGCAACCGGATCGGTGCGCTCGCGATCCAGGTGATCGGCGACTCGGAAGGGTTGCCGACCCGCGACGCGCTCGACCGGCTCGAAAATGTCAGCAATGACGCCGATCGCTTAGAGGAAACCATCACCGCGCAATGAGAGGCCGGACACGGCACAATCCGCGGATCCATTTCGTGCGCGACGCACAGCAGTTTTGTTCGAGGCCGGGCAGGCGCCAGCGCGTCCACTCCGGTCCATATACGGAGACACTCACATGGCAGCCAATCTCGCAGCCCGTCGGTGGTGGACGATCATGCCGATCGTCTTCATCACGTACAGCCTCGCCTACCTCGATCGCGCGAACTACGGGTTCGCGGCGGCGGCCGGCATCAACCAGGATCTCGGGATCAGCAAGGGCCTGTCGTCGCTGATCGGTGCGCTGTTCTTCCTCGGCTACTTCTTTTTCCAGATCCCCGGCGCAATCTATGCGGAACGCCGCAGCGTGAAGAAGCTCGTGTTCGCGAGCCTCGTGCTGTGGGGCGGCTGCGCGGCCCTGACCGGCGTGGTCAGCAACATCCCGTCGCTGATGGCGATCCGCTTCGTGCTCGGCGTCGTCGAGGCGGCCGTGATGCCGGCGATGCTGATCTACATCAGCAACTGGTTCACGAAGAACGAGCGCTCGCGCGCGAACACGTTCCTGATCCTCGGCAACCCGGTCACGGTGCTGTGGATGTCGATCGTGTCGGGTTATCTCGTGCATGAATTCGGCTGGCGCCACATGTTCATCGCCGAAGGCATCCCGGCCGTCATCTGGGCCGTGTGCTGGTGGTGCCTCGTGCAGGACAAGCCGGCCGATTCGCCGTGGCTCAACGCACAGGAAAAGCGCGACCTCGACGCCGCGCTCGCGGCCGAGCAGGCGGCGATCAAGCCGGTGCGCAACTATGGCGAGGCGTTCCGCTCGCCGGCCGTGATCAAGCTGTGCGCGCAGTATTTCTGCTGGAGCATCGGCGTGTACGGCTTCGTGCTGTGGCTGCCGTCGATCGTGAAGAACGGTTCCGATCTCGGGATGGTCGCGACCGGCTGGCTGTCCGCGCTGCCGTACCTCGCGGCGACGATCGCGATGCTCGCCGCGTCGTGGGCGTCCGACAAGGTCGGCTCGCGTCGCGGCTTCGTGTGGCCGTTCCTGCTGGTCGGCGCGGCCGCGTTCGCCGCGTCGTACGCGCTCGGCTCGTCGCATTTCTGGATCTCGTATGCGCTGCTGGTCGTCGCGGGCGCCGCGATGTATGCGCCGTACGGCCCGTTCTTCGCGATCGTGCCGGAACTGCTGCCGAAGAACGTCGCGGGCGGCGCGATGGCGCTGATCAACAGCATGGGCGCGCTCGGCTCGTTCGTCGGCTCGTACTTCGTCGGCTACCTGAACGGCGCGACCGGGTCGCCCGTCGCGTCGTACGCGTTCATGAGCGCCGCGCTCGTCGCCGCGGTGATCCTCACGCTGTCCGTCAAACCCCAGGCGCGCGATGCGCATCCGCTCGCCGCGCCGCTGCAAGGAAAATGAAACGATGAAGCCCCGTATCGTCGCGTACAAGCCGCTGCCCGATGACGTTCTCGCGTACCTGCGCGAGCATGCGGACGTCGTGCAGGCCGACGGCGCCGACGCGCTCGCCGCCGCGCTCGGCGACGCCGACGGCGCGATCGGCGCGAGCCTGAAGATCACGCCGCAGATGCTCGACCGTGCGCCGCGGCTGAAGGCGTGGTCGACGATCTCGGTCGGCTACGACAACTTCGACGTCGCCGATTTCACGCGGCGCGGCATCGTGCTCGCGCATACGCCCGACGTGCTGACCGAGTCGACGGCCGATACGGTATTTTCACTGATCCTGGCCTCCGCACGGCGCGTGGTCGAGCTCGCCGAGTGGGTGAAAGCCGGCCATTGGCATCGCAGCATCGGCCCCGACCTGTACGGCACCGACGTGCAGGGCAAGACGCTCGGCATCGTCGGGCTTGGGCGCATCGGCGGCGCGGTCGCGCGCCGCGCGGCGCTCGGCTTCCGGATGCAGGTGCTGTACGCGAACCGGTCCGCGCATGCCGAGGCCGAGACGCAGTACGGCGCCCGGCGCGTGACGCTCGACGAGTTGCTCGCGCAGTCGGATTTCGTGTGTCTGCAAGTGCCGCTGTCGCCCGACACGCGCCATCTGATCGGCGCACCCGAGTTCGCGAAGATGAAGCGCGGCGCGATCCTGATCAACGCGTCGCGCGGGCCGGTGGTCGACGAGGCCGCGCTGATCGACGCGCTGCGTGCCGGGACGATCCGCGGCGCGGGGCTCGACGTGTTCGAGAAGGAGCCGCTGCCGGCCGATTCGCCGCTGCTGCGGATGAAGAACGTGGTCGCGCTGCCGCATATCGGCTCGGCGACGCACGAGACGCGCCATGCGATGGCGCGCTGCGCGGCGGAAAACCTGGTCGGCGCGCTGGCCGGCACGCTGCGCGCGAATCTCGTCAACCCGGATGCGCTGGCGCACGCCTGAGCCGCCTGCGATAACCGCCCTGCGCGGTTAGAGTCGATGGTCTTGGTGCCCGAGGGCTGGCTGCGTTATGATCGCCCGCGCTCGTCGCATCGACGGCCGGCCACGCGGCCGGCGGCGTCGCGCGACGGGCTTCCGCGCCAGGTCCGGTGCGGCCGACTGCTGTAACGCCATTGGCGGGCGCTGCTCGAGCGTGAAGCACCGGGCCGGCGCAGGCGCCGACGCGCCAGGACAGGGGAGGCCGCCGGTTGGCTTACGTTTCCAACAACAATGGTCCGTCTGCTCACAAAGCGGCGCGGATCGTACGTCGCGAGGCACGACAGTGACCGATTCGCAATCTTCCACGACGCGTCCGGCGACGATCAGCGACGTCGCGCGCGAGGCCGGCACGGGCAAGACCAGCGTTTCGCGCTACCTGAACGGCGAGACGCATGTGCTGTCGGTCGATCTGCGCCAGCGGATCGAGGCGGCGATCGCGCGGCTCAACTACCGGCCGAACCAGATGGCGCGCGGGCTCAAGCGCGGCCGCAACCGGCTGCTCGGCATGCTCGCGGCCGACCTGACCAATCCCTACACCGTCGAAGTGCTGCAGGGCGTCGAGGCCGCGTGCCATGCGCTCGGCTACATGCCGCTCATCTGTCACGCGGCGAACGAAGTCGAGATGGAGCGCCGCTTCCTGCAACTGCTCACGACCTACCGCGTCGAAGGGCTGATCGTCAACGCGCTCGGCGCCGAGGAAGACGTGCTGCGCCCGCTGCGCGGCGCGGGCATTCCGGCCGTACTCGTCGATCGGACGGTCGAGGGCTTCGAGGCCGACCTGATCGGCCTCGACAATACCGATGCGATCGAGACGGCGCTCGCGCATCTGGTCGCACAGGGCTTCGACGCGATCCATTTCGTCGTGCAGCCGTTCGAGCACGTGAGCTCGCGGCGCGTGCGCGAGGCCGCGTTCCGCGCGGCGCTGGCGGCGCGCGGGCTGGCGGTGCCGTCGACGGTCGTGCTCGATCTGAACGAACCTGGCGCGGCCGCGGCGGCGCTTGCCGACGTCGATGCGCGCATCGACGATGCGGCGCGGCGCGGCGTGCGCGCGGCGCTGTTCGCCGCGAATGCACCGGTCGCGCTGGCGATCGCGCGCCATCTGCGCGCGCGTTTCGGCGCCGCGTGGCAGCAGCAGGCGGCGCTGCTGTCGATCGACGATCCGGAATGGGCCGAGCTGATCGGCATCACGACGATCCGTCAGCCGACCTACGAAATCGGCTACAAGGCCGTCGAATTCGTGCACGAGCGGATCGACGGCGCGGCGGGCGACGTGCGCGTCGCGATGCTGCCCGGCGAGCTGATCGCGCGCGCGTCGACCGCAAGCTGAGTATCATTCGGGGCACGCAGCGCGCCAGGTGCGCTGCCCCGAACAAGGAACTCCATGACTGTCGCTCCCGTCACGCTGGCGGCGCTGATCGCCGCCACGCTGATCATCGCGCTGCTGCCGCTCGTCCTCTACCGCTTCCTGCGCAAGCCGCTTGCGCTCAACCGCCGCGACACGATCGTCGGCGTCGCCGTCTTCACGCTGTTTGCCATGATCGTCGAGCGCGCGTTCCACGGGCTCGTGCTGAGCCGCACGCCCGAGGACGGCTGGCTGACGCAGCCGCTCGCGTTCGTCGCGTACAGCGCGCTCGCGACCGCCGTATTCGAGGAAATCGGCCGCTATCTCGGCATGCGCGTGCTGAACCGCCGCTATGGCGCATCGGCCGGCGACGGCCGCGGAATCGGCTACGGGATCGGTCACGGCGGCGCCGAGGCGTGGTTCGTCGGCGTGCTCGTGTGGGGTCAGTGGTCGTATCTCGCGTGGCTCGCGAGCCGCGGCCAGCTCGAGACGCAGTTGTCGGACCTGCCGGTCGACACCGTGGTGCGGCTGCACATGATGCTCGCGACACTGTCGGCCCAGTCGATCCTGCTGTTGCTGCTCGAACGCTGCGCGGCGTTCGCGGTGCAACTGGCGCTGTCGGTGCTGATGTGGCGCGGCGTGCGTGCCGGCCGCATCGCCGTGTTGCCGCTCGCGATCGTGCTGCATGCGCTCGCGGCGACGCCCACGCTGCTGTACCAGGTGCGCGTGCTGCCGGCCGCGTGGGTCGAGGCCGCGTATTTCGTGCTGGCCGCGATTCTGGTGGCCGTGCTGGTGAAGACGTGCCGGCCGTCGCGTGCGACGGCCTGACCGGAGAGACGCAATGGACGACTATCTGATCGAATGCCCGAGCGCGGAATTCGACGCGCTTGCGCGCGTGATCTGCGATCTCTTTCCGGAGCAGACGCGCTTTGTCGAAAACAGCGACGAACGCGGGCGATTCCTGTCCGTGCAGTGGCTCGCGATGCGTTTCGGCGCGACGCCGAAGCGGATGACGCTGGACATCCGGATCGTGCCGGCCGCGCTCGCGCGCTACCTGGCGCTCAAGCCGATGCAGCGCGCGCGCAGCCACGCGGTGCTGCATGCGTATACGGAAGCGATGCTCGGCTCGCTCGAAGAGCGGCACGCGGCCGGCGAGGCCGTCGAGCGCGACGCGGAACTCGAACTCGACGAAGACTTTGCGTGAGCGGCGGCGCCGGCCGCGGGCCGGCGCGGTGCGTCACGCGTCGCGGTAGACCTGCGCGAAGCGCTGCGCCTGCACGACGCCGTAGTCGCCCGGCGCGTATTGCATCACCCAGTCGCCGGCGACGCCGCGCAGCGTGTCGCCGTTTTCCGAGCGGGCGATCGTGAACGGCTCGTCCATCCGGCGCGCGAGCACGACGGCCGGCCGGTTGCGGTAGGCGCCCGGCGTGCCGTGCGCGAGCGCCGGATCGGCGGGCAGGTATTTGGCGTCGAAACGCGCGCGCGACACGACCCAGCGGTCGCCGGTCGAGCCGGTGATCAATGCGTCGCCCGTTACATAACGGTTCGGGCCTTCGAGGCTCATCAGTTCGCCGTCGGCGTCCGCGAAGGACACGGCGACGGTTTCGTCCTTGACGACGCGACGGGCCTGCGGATCGGTACGCAGATCGAGTTGCTTGAGTTCGAGCATGGCGGGGAAGGGCGGGAAAGCGGGAAAAGCCGGGAGCTTATCCCGAATTCGGCGCGCCGTGTGACGCGCCGGTCGCCGATCGACGCGCGGCGCCGTTCGGCCCGGGTGGGCCGGCACGGCGCCGGCGGGGAAGGCGTCAGGGCTGCGCGGGCGCGCTCGCGGCCGGCGCGGCGGCCGCGTTGCCTTCCTTGCCCTTCGTCTTGCCCTTGCCGCGGTGCTCGCCGCCGTGGTGCAGCCAACTGCGGAACGTCGTGTCGGCCAGCGCCTTCTGCTCGGCCGGGAAGCTGTCGTAGAGCGGCGCGAATGCGTCGGCGAGCTTCTTCGCGCCGTCGGCGTTCGCCTGCGACAGTTCCGCGTACTGCTTCATGTCGTCGATCGCGGACACGTCGTGTTTGGCCATCCGTTCGCTGTAGAGGCGGCCCATCGTTGCGCTGTTGTCGCGCATCGTGTCGGCGAACGTCTTCCATTGCGGCTCCTGCGCCGACGTGATCTTCAACTGGTCGTGCAGGTACTTGATGCGCTGCTCGATGCGCGCTTCGTGGCGCGCCGCGCGCTGCTCGGCGCTCGGCGCCGACGCCGCGGCCGTCGTTGCCGGCGCTTGCGGCTGTGCCGGGGTTTGCGCGAACGCGCTGGCTGCAACGGCGAGCGTAGCGAGGGTGAGCGAGATTTTCTTCATGGTTGGCTCTCCGGGGTGGTGTCTGGCGAGCGGGCGCGGCGGCCATCGCCGCCAGCGCGCCTCTCGCGTCGCCCGTTATTAGTAGCACGTTGCCTGCCGCGCGGCAGTGAATGCGACACTTGCTTACATCCGATACGAATCGAAATCGAAGATGCGAATCCGGGCCGTGCCGGTTGGGCGCGCCGGCGTTCGGCGCTATCATCGCGTCACTTTCCACTCCGCCGGCACATCGCGCGCCGGCTCAGCGTCATGCGTCCACCCCGTCTCGACCAACTCGACGATCTCGACCGGCAACTCGTCGCGCTGCTGCAAGCCGATGCGCGCGCCAGCGTCGCCGATCTCGCGCGCCAGCTCGACGTGGCGCGCACGACGGTCGTCGCGCGCATCGCGCGGCTCGAACGCACCAACGTGATCGCCGGGTACAGCGTGCGACTCGGGCAGGACGTGCTCGACGCGAGTATCTATGCGTACGTCGGCATCATCCTCACGCCGAAGTTCGGCAAGGACGTATTGCGCAAGCTCGACCGGATGCCGGAAGTCCAGCTGCTGTGCGCGGTGAGCGGCGAGTACGACTACGTCGCGTGGCTGCGCGCCGATTCGCCGGAGCGGCTCAACGACCTGCTCGACCAGATCGGCACGCTCGAAGGCGTCGAGCGCACGACGACGTCGATCATCCTGTCGCGCAAGATCGATCGCGGAACGATCGGCGGCTGACCTGTTGGACGCGGCGCCGCGCGGGCGTCGCTGCGTCACGGCTGCCCGGATTGAAGCCGAGGTACCTGCCCGCACGCATTCGTATCGGCCTTCGCTGTCCTTCGTGATCGGCACGGGCGCCCGCCGTTGTCCTTTCGCGCCTCGCGCGCTTCTTTCCAGAATCTCCTTTCGTATTCAGCTTCGACCGGCGTGTCGTACCTGATGCATGTGCGGTTCGTGCGTCCGGTGCGACGCCCTGCGTCGTCTTCATCCTCGCGATGCGCCGCCGCCAACGGCCGGCGTGCGACATCTGCTATACGCGATTTTTATATGAATCGGTCGTTTCGACGAAATCTATCGTCATAACGTCGAAATTATCGGTCGTTTCGCATCATTCTTCGTCTTGGAACTGATTTTGCGCGTCCCTACACTGTGTTCATTGGCTCAACGCCGTTCACAACACCAAACCCATCATCAGGAGATAAGCGCATGAAAATCGCCATCGTCGGCGCAGGTCTGATCGGCCACACCATTGCTCACATGCTGCGCGAAACCGGCGACTACGAAGTCGTCGCGTTCGACCGCGACGCGGATGCGCTCGCGAAGCTGTCGCGCGAAGGCATCGCGACGCAACGGGTCGATTCGGCTGACGCGAACGCGATTCGCGAAGCGGTGAAGGGCTTCGATGCGCTCGTCAACGCGCTGCCTTACTACCTCGCGGTCAACGTGGCCGCGGCCGCGAAGGCGGCCGGCGTTCACTACTTCGACCTGACCGAAGACGTGCGCGCCACCCATGCGATCCGCGAACTGGCCGACGGCTCCGACCGCGCGTTCATGCCGCAATGCGGCCTCGCGCCGGGCTTCATCGGCATCGCCGCGCACGAACTCGTGAACGGCTTCAGCGAAGTGCGCGACGTGAAGATGCGCGTCGGCGCGCTGCCCGAATATCCGACCAACGCGCTGAAGTACAACCTGACGTGGAGCGTCGACGGCCTGATCAACGAATACTGCCAGCCGTGCGAAGCGATCCGCGACGGCCGCAAGCAGTGGGTGCAGCCGCTCGAGGGCCTCGAACACTTCTCGCTCGACGGCACCGAATACGAAGCGTTCAACACGTCGGGCGGCCTCGGCACGCTGTGCGAGACGCTGTCGGGCAAGGTCGAGACGCTCGACTACAAGTCGGTGCGCTACCCGGGCCACCGCGAACTCGTGCAGTTCCTGCTCGAGGACCTGCGCCTGTCGACCGACCGCGACACGCTGAAGTCGATCATGCGCCGCGCGGTGCCGTCGACGAAGCAGGACGTCGTGCTCGTGTTCGTCACGGTGACGGGCGTGAAGGACGGCCAACTGGTTCAGGACGTGTTCACGCGCAAGATCTTCGCGAAGGACGTGTGCGGGATGCACATGAGCGCGATCCAGATCACGACGGCCGGCGCGATGTGCGCGGTGCTGGATCTGTTCCGCGAAAAGAAGCTGCCGCAGAGCGGTTTCATCCCGCAGGAGAAGGTGTCGCTGAAGGCGTTCCTGTCGAATCGTTTCGGCAAGCTGTACGACGGCGGCACGATGGAGCGCATGCACGCGGTTGCCTGACCGCGGTTGCCAGACGGTAGTTACCAGACGATTCGCCAGCCACTGGCACGAGGGCCGTACGACGCCGGGAGCGCAGCAGCGCTTCCGGCGTTGTTTTTTGGGGGAGAAGCGGAAGGGCCGGGGGCGCGGGATCAGGCCGGCAGCGGCGGGACCATCGTCGCCGGCTGCGGCGGCGGCACGATGCGGTACAGCAGCGCGTCGATGTCCGCGTCGGACGGCGCGGTGTTGTCGAACATCACGATGCCGTCGCATTCGCGGCCGGTGGGCGCGAAGCGGCGCTGCCGGTATTCGTCCCAGTGCGCGAGCTTGTACGCATCGTTCGGGTTCGCACGCGCGACGATCCGCTGGTGCGCGACGTCTTCCGACGTATGGACCCAGACGACCGTCAGCGTGACGTCCGGCGCGATGCCGAGCCACGCGCGATCGAGGATGCGCCGGTCGCGCACTTCGCGCGACAGCGGGCCGACGACGAGCGCGCCGATGCCGAGCGCGAGATTTTCACGGGCCGTGTCGAGCAGGCCCTGGTATTCGGCATCGCGAAGGTGCTTCAGGTAGAGCGGGCTGTCGCGGTCGTTCGGATCGTCCGTGAGCGCCCCCATCGCGGCCGCGCTGTAGCGGCCGTACAGCGTGTCCTTGTCGAGCAGGCAGAACGCCTGGCCGGTCGCGCGCATCAGCGGCCCGATGAGCCGCTTCGCAAGCGTGGTCTTGCCGGTGCCGGCGTGACCGCAGAAGAACACCAGGTGCGTCACGAATGCCGGCTCCCCGACCGCTGGCCCGACGTGTCGCCGCGCTTGTCGCCGCGCGAGAATACTTCCGCTTCCAGCCACATCGCGTTGATGATGCCGAAGCCGAGCGCCACGCCGATGCCGAGTATCCACGAGAAATACCACATAGGTCTGTCTCCTTGACGATTGGGCCGCGCGGCCGTTGTGCAGTGCGCAATGCAGGCCCGACGAGCCTGTCGAAGCGCACGGAGCGCGTGCTGCGATGCACGCAGCCCGATCATGACCAATATCGGCGTGCCGTGCAAGCCGGCCCGTCCGTGCAGCAAACCGGTAAACTGATGCGCAAACCGCAATATCGTGAACAACATGCTGATCAACTGTGCTGCTTACCAGGACGGCCGCAAGCTGGCCGATATCGACATCGATGCCATCAGCGATTACGTGTCGAAGCCCGAATGCTTCGTCTGGGTCGCGCTGAAGGATCCGACGCCCGAGGAAATCGACCTGATGGGCGAGGAATTCGGGTTGCACGAGCTGGCGCTCGAGGATGCGCGCAAGGGCCATCAGCGGCCGAAGATCGAGGAATACGGCGATTCGCTGTTCGCGGTGCTGCATACGGTCGAACTCGACGAGGACGGCGAATTCAAGGTCGGCGAATTGAACGTGTTCGTCGGCCCGAATTACGTGCTGTCGATCCGCAACCATACCGAGCACGATTTCCGCGACGTGCGCAAGCGTTGCGAGCGGGAGCCGCATCTGCTGCGGGAGGGGTCGGCGTTCGTGTTCTACGCGTTGATGGACCAGGTCGTCGACCGGTATTTCCCGATCCTCGAAACGCTCGGCACCGAACTCGAGGAACTCGAGGACCGCATTTTCGCGAAGGCCACGCCGGCGTCGTCGCGCGCGATCATCGAGGATCTCTATTCGCTGAAACGCCGGCTCGTGCTGCTGTACCAGCACACGGCGCCGCTGATGGAGCCGCTCGCGAAGCTCACCGGCGGGCGTGTTCCGCAAGTCTGCAGCGGGATGGCGGCCTACTTCCGCGATGTGTACGACCATTTGCAGCGGATCGTGAAAACGATCGAAGGGCGGCGCGAGATGGTCGTCACGGCGATCCAGGTCAACCTCGGAATGATTTCGCTCGCGGAGAACGAGGTGACCAAGCGGCTCGGCTCGTTCGCCGCGCTGTTCGCGATACCGACGATGATCGCCGGCATCTACGGGATGAACTTCGCGAACATGCCCGAACTGCACCTGAAATACGGGTTCTACGGCTGCATCGCGGTGATGGCCGCCGCCGACCTCGCGCTGTGGTGGCGTTTCAAGCGGGCAGGGTGGCTGTAGGGCGGCGTCACGCCGGCCGCGGCGCGTGCTTGCCGACCACGACGCGCCACGGCCGCACGCGCCACGATTTCACGAGGCCGTTCTGCACGTACGGATCGGCGCGCGCGAACGATTCGGCCGCTTCCGGCGAATCGCCTTCGAACACGAGCACGGCTTGGTCGGCCGGGTCGGCCAGCGCACCGGCGAGCACGAGTTCGCCGCGCTCGGTCGCCGCCTGCGCGAGCGCGAGATGCTCCGCACGAAGCGGTTCGCGGCGCGACAGGTAATCGTCGACGAGTTCGTAGATCAACTGGTAATGCATGATCGCTCCAGGAATCGGTTTCCGCCTCGGATAGTGGGCGGCCAGGTCAGTATAGGGCAGCGGGAAAGCCCTTGGCGGCGTGGTTTGCCGGCGGGCTGGCGGGCATTGGCCGGGCGCGCTTCATGACCCGCGCATCCCGGCCGATATCCCGCTGGTTTCCTTAAAAACGCAACTAACGGTCGAGCTTCCAAACATCGGCAAATTGCCGGGCGCTTCGCGTCCACGGCCGATCCGCGTGGAATTCGTCTACAGGAAACGAGGGGCCGCCGGCCTATGCCGGGTCCGGATTTCGCATGCCGGCGAGGCAGGGGAGCGGGTGAAAACGATAGGCGCCGGCCCGGGGCGGGGGCGTGCGAGGGGTGTTTCCATTGGGCCGAAATGCGACCTATGCTGAACGAATCCGGAGCGAACGCCGTTCGCCCGATTCGCCCAGACGAGGTGTGCCATGCCGGTCTCAGCCACCCTGCAGGATTGCCTGCGCCAGAAGTCATCGCGGTACGAAGTCGTGTACCACCCCTATAGCCATACAAGCATGGAGACGGCCGCCGCCGCGCACATTCCCGGCGATCGTCTCGCGAAAACGGTGCTCCTCGAGGACGCCGAGGGCTACGTCGCCGCCGTGTTGCCGACGACGCACGCCGTGCGTCTGTCGGATCTCTGGGTGAAGACGGGACGCCATCTCGTGCTCGCCCGGGAGGTCGAATTGCGCGACCTGTTCAAGGATTGCGACATGGGCGCGCTGCCGCCCGTGTGCATGGCGTACGGGATGAAGACGTTCCTCGAGGAACACCTCGCGCAGCAGCCGGAAGTCTATTTCGAGGCCGGCGACCACGAAGCGCTGATCCACATGATGCAGGACGAATTCCTGGCGCTGATGGAGACGGCCGAGCGCGCGCATTTCTCGCATCGTATGCAGGGGATGATGCTGTCCTGAGCGATGCCGGCCGTGCATCGATGACGCATGCGCGGGCATTTTCCCACCGGGCCCGGTGAAGTGGAGATGCCCGTGCGCGCAGAGGGGCGGGCAACGAATTCACGCTGGCGCAGTGGTACCCGGCTTCGGAAAATAGGTTCGTTGTGCAGATGATTATTTCAACCAGGCCGGTAGGAAGGTTTGCTTATTTTAATTTGGAATCCTTTGCAAAAATGCGGCGGGCAAATCCTCGGAATATCGCGCCAACGGGCCCTGGCTCCGCGTGACAACGGTCAATCGGCTTCCATCCTTGCATGAGACAACCAGACGCATCCGGCGGCGCTCATTCCAGACGCGCCAATTCAGTGCGCCGCACTAAATCGGTGATTATTTATGAGAGGCACTGAATTAGTGCGATAGCCTACAAAATAATTACCGAATTAATGGAAAATGTTTGTTGAAGCTTACTAACTTGTTATTCGAGTAAGGCCTCCAAACTTTGTATTTGGGTATCAAATAAAGTTTGACGCCCAAATTTTTTCCTTGCTATCTTCTGCACCCAAGACGAACGGCCTGGCTGACGTCGGCGTGTAACGAAGATTCAATCGTCATACGAGAACGTGCCTGCGCCGACGAAGCTGACAATTGCCTGAACGCGCTGGTGCGGGGCGGACGCCGGATAGGGCGGCTATCCCGTGGTGGTTGAAACGATTCCTTGAAATTGAATGAATTCGGATTCGAAATCGATGCTTTCGATTCGGATTGATAATTGCATTGAAAATGAAATTTCACGTTGAGGCGGAGGCGGAACCGACCCGGTTCCGGCGCCGGCCATCATCGCGAAACTGGGCGATTCGCTTGGGGGGATGGATAGTGGGCATGAAAGTCGAAGAGCATCTGGTTGCTTCGAACAGCGGACTGGCCACGCTCGGCCGTCCGCGGGAATTCGGCAAGAAGCAGCAGAATCCGGTGCGCCGTTTCGGCGGTATCGCAGTCGTCCTCCTGTTGCATGCAGTGCTGATCTACGCATTGCTCAACGGCCTCGCGACGAAAGTCGTGCAGGTGATCCAGCATCCGATCGAAACCCGCATCATCGAGCCGGTGAAGCCGCCGCCGCCCCCGCCGATGCCGGTCGTCAAGCTTCCGCCGCCGAAGTTCGCGCCCCCGCCGCCGCCGTTCGTGCCGCCGCCGGAAGTACCGGTGCAGGCGCCGCCGCAGGCGACGATCACGCACCAGTCGGCACCGGTGCCATCCGCACCGGCCGTGCAGGCGCCGGTCATCGCACCGCCCGCGCCGGCGGCCAAACCGGTCAGTCACGAAGTAGGTGTCGTCTGCCCGAATTCGGACACGATTCGCGCGTCGATGCAGTACCCGAAGGAAGCGCAGGAAAACAACATCACGGGTGACGTGACGATCGAGTTCGTCGTGGATGCGGAAGGGAACATCACGAACGAACGCGTGGCCCAGTCGGCCGACCCCGTGCTCGATCGTGCGGCCTACAACACCGTGAAGCGGTTCAAATGCGTGGCGCAAGGCCAGGCGGTACGGGTGCAGGTGCCGTTCTCGTTCAACCTGAATTGATGCAGTGGGCGGTCCGGCGGGAGCCGGACCGGTGAAAACCGGCTCGAACCTTAATCGTAAGTTCAACGAAAGAATTGGAGTGGGGTATGACGAAGCGTTCTCTGGCCGCGCTGGCGGCAAGCCTGTTGATGTCCGTCGCTGCAATCGACGGGCTCGTTGCACCGCAGCCCGCCTACGCGCAGGCGAGCGGATCCGCGGCGGCATCCGACGCGTCGACACAGGCCGCGGCGCCCACGCAGGCGCCTTCCGCGGCCGAGCCGGCCCCGCCGCCGGCGCCTGCTACGACCGAAGCAGTCGAGAATCCGTACGGGCTCGGCGCGCTGTGGAAGAACGGCGACTTCGTCGCGCGCTTCGTGCTGATCCTGCTCGTGATCATGTCGATGGGCAGCTGGTACATCATGATCACGAAGTTCGTCGAGCAATTGCGCGCAAACCGCCGCGCGAAAATCGCGGACGCACAGCTCTGGAGCGCGCCGTCGCTGGCCGAGGGCGCGAAGCTGCTCGACGAGGCGTCGCCGTTCCGCTTCATCGCCGAAACGGCGATCGAGGCGGGCGAGCATCACGACGAGGCGCTGCTCGAAGCCGTGGACCGCAACACATGGATCGACGTGTCCGTCGAGCGCTCGATCACGAACGTGTCGAACCGCCTGCAGGACGGGCTCGCGTTCCTGGCGACGGTCGGTTCGACCGCGCCGTTCGTCGGGCTGTTCGGCACGGTCTGGGGGATCTATCACGCGCTGACGGCGATCGGGATCGCGGGCCAGGCATCGATCGACAAGGTCGCGGGCCCGGTGGGCGAGGCGCTGATCATGACGGCGATCGGCCTGGCGGTCGCGGTGCCTGCCGTACTTGGCTACAACTTCCTCGTCCGGCGCAACAAGTCGGTGATGGAACGGGTCCGCAACTTCGGCGCCCAGCTGCATACCGTGCTGCTGGCCGGCAGCAAGCGTGCCGTGCGCGCGCCGTCGCCCGCCGCGTCGCTCGTGAACTGACCGGCTGACGGAGGCGCGCGATGGGCATGAACGTCGGGCAGGACGAAAGCGACGAGGTGATCGCGAACATCAACACGACGCCGCTCGTCGACGTGATGCTGGTGTTGCTGATCATTTTCCTGATCACGATTCCGGTCGTCACGCACACGATCCAGCTGCAGTTGCCGAAGGAGGTCGTACAGCCGCTGCAGACCACGCCGAAGAGCGTCGAGATCGCGGTGAATCGCGACGGCGATTTCTTCTGGGGCGAACAACGGGTGGATGCGTCGGCGTTGCTCGCGAAGCTGAAGGGTGTGTCGCAGCAGCAGCCGCAGCCGAGCGTGCACGTACGGGGCGACCAGAACACGCGCTACGAGTTCATCGGCCGGGTCGTCACGATGTGCGAGCGAGCGGGTATCGCGAAGGTGTCGTTCATTACAGAACCGCCGGCGCGGGGTGGTTAGCCTTGCATGGGAACGGCATACGCGCCGATTCCGATTGACGACGACGCATGGGATCAGATCAGGCATCGACAGGAGCAGACGATGGGAATGAACGTGCCTTCGGGCGGGAGCGGCGGCGAGCCGGACGTGATGGTCGACATCAACACCACGCCGCTGATCGACGTGATGCTGGTGCTGCTGATCATGCTGATCATCACGATCCCGATCCAGATGCATTCGGTGAAGATGGACCTGCCGGTGGGCAACCCGCCGCCGCCCGCCACGCCGCCGGAAGTGGTGCAGATCGACATCGACTTCGACGGTACGACGACGTGGAACGGCGCGCCGGTGCCGGACCGCGCGGCACTCGAGACGAAGCTGACGGCGGTCGCGCACGAGCCCGTGCAGGCGGAGATCCATCTGCGGGCGAACAAGCTGGCGCCGTACAAGGACGTGGCGGCCGTACTGGCGTCCGCGCAGCGCGTGGGCGCGACGAAGATCGGCCTGATCGGAAACGAGCAGTTCATGCAATGACGGGACAGGCGGACCGATGAACCAGCGACGATGGAAACGGATGATGGCGCTGACGGCGCTCGGTGCGGCCTGCGTGCTCGGCCGGCCGGCGTGGGCGGCCGATGCGTTGCGGCCCGACGTGGCGAAGCCGCTGGCCGCGGCGCAGGACCTGTATCGCGCGCACAGGTATCGCGATGCGCTCGGCAAGATCGCGCAGGCGGCCGCCGTGCCCAACCGCACGCCGTACGAAACCTACATGGTGGAAGCGACGCGCGGCGCGGCGGCGATGGCGGCCGGCGATACCGGCGTGGCCGCGCAGGCCTACGAAACCGTGCTGAACTCGGGGCGCCTGTCGGGCGCGGACGAGCAGCGGACGACGGCGGCGCTCGCGGGAATCTACTTCCAGCAGAAGAACTATCCGCAGGCGATCCGCGTCGCCCAGCGCTACCTGAAGGCGGGCGGCACGGATCCGGACATGCGCACGCTGCTCACGCAGTCGTATTACCTGTCGAACGATTGCGGCCAGGTCGTGAGCCAGTTGAAGGCGAGCACGGAGGCACAGGCCAAGGCCGGCCACGCGCCGGACGAGGGCCAGCTGCAGATGCTGGCGACCTGTGCGCAAAAGAGCAAGGACGCCGTTGCCTATCGCAACGCGCTCGGCATGCTGGTGGCTTTTCATCCGAGCCCCGCGTACTGGGAGGACATGATCTCGGCCATTCGCGGCAGCCCCGGTTACCTGTCGTCGCTCGACCTCGACATCTACCGGTTGCGCAGGGCGACGGGCTCGCTGTCGACGGCCGACGCCTACATGGAGATGACGCAGCTCGCGCTGGTGGCGGGAACGCCGGCCGAGGGCAGGCAGGTGATCGACCAGGGATTCGCGTCCGGCGTGCTGGGCAAGGATGCACAGGCGGAGCGCGAGAAACGGCTGCAGGCGCTGGCTGCCAAGCGTGCGCAGTCGGGTGCGGACGCCGCCAACCCGGTGGCGCCGATCGATGCCGGCATGAATCTGGTGTTCGCGGGCCATGCGGCGCAGGGGCTGTCGATGATGGAGCAGGTGATCGCGAAAGGCGGACTCGAGCATCCCGATGCCGCGCGGCTGCGGCTCGGCGAGGCGTACTACGTGGCCGGCCAGAAGGCGCATGCGGTCCAGGTGCTGCGCACGGTGAAGGGTAACGACGGGTCGGCGGATCTGGCGAAGCTGTGGACGGCGGTGGCGTCCCGGTAGCGCAGCGCAAGGTCGAGACGGCATGCGACGCGCACGCAATTGACGAGCAGCGTGGCGCGATGGAAGTACAAGTCCTTGACGGTCGGACATGAAGAGAGACAGGGGAAATCTTGTTAATTAGTAACACGAATGAAATAGGCGAAACACTCGCGGGTGCGCGGCGACGGTGCCGCGCCGCGACGGCCGCGTCATCGCATCGGGCAAGGACGGCCGACATCAAACCGGTTTCGACTGCGAGGCTCCGCAATTCCATGACTGTGCCCCCTGATGAGTCGGTTCTGGTCGCCGTATCGCTGGGCAGCAAGATCCGGGCGCTGCGCCAGCGCCTGAAGCTCACGCTTGACGAGACGGCCGGGATCGCGGGTATTTCGAAGCCGTTCCTGTCGCAGGTCGAGCGTGGCCGCGCGACGCCGTCGATCACGTCGCTGGTCCGGATCGCGCACGCGCTGGGAGTCACGATGCAGTACTTCATCGACACGCCGACGGAAGCGCGTTCGGTGTGCCGCGGGAACGCGCTGCAGTACTTCCAGTTCGCGAACTCGGCCAGCCTGTTCGCCAGACTGACGAACCTGGTGGATGGCCGCAAGCTTGACGCGATTCTCGTCAGGATGCCGGCGGGGCAGTCACCGTCCGAGATAACGACGCATGCGGGCGAGGAATTCGTCTACGTGATGCGCGGGCAGGTCGCGCTGACGCTCGAGGATTGCACGTTCACGCTCAACGCGGGCGATACCGCGCACTACGAATCGACGATGCCGCATGCATGGCGCAACACGGCCGACGAAGAAGCGGTGATCGTCTGGGTCGGCACGCCGAGACTGTTCTAGCGGAGGCGGCAGGCGCCGCATGTCGAACGGGAAGCAGCAGGAAGTGCGCTCATGACATGTAGTAAGTATGACGAAGTAAATATAAAGAAACGGTGATGCCGGGCGGAACGGGTGCCCAAGGCCGATCCGTTCGAGTCGTGGCGGTCGGAAGGGTGGCTATTGCGGGTTCCGTTACACGGGCGCCCAGGACGCGCAAGGAATTCACAAGGTTCCGGCGTACAGCAGGTGGGGTCTTACTACGAGCGAGAGGGAACGAGATGAAGCAGAGAGTATTGGCGTTGGCCATCAAGAGGATAGTCTGGGCGGAACTGGCGCTGACGGCCGCGCTGGTGCCGCCGGCGTTTGCCCAGAGCCAGCCGGCGCCAGGCGCCGCATCGATCGCGGATGCGGTCGCGAATGGCGCACCCGTGACCGTTGCGCAGGCGAACGGTACGGCGGGCGCTGTCGCCGCCACGGGCGCCGCGGCATCCGGTGCGGCAGCCGAGGCGACGCCGGCCGCTCCCGGCGCGAACGGACAGGGCAAGGTCGCGCAGATCAAGCGGTTCGAAGTGACGGGTTCGCTGATCCGGCAGGCCGACAAGGTCGGCTTCAACCAGGTTCAGACCATCACGAGCAAGGACATCGAGAACAGCGGCCACACCAGCGTCGCCGACTACCTGCGCAGCACCTCGGCGAATTCGGCAAGCAGCTGGAGCGAAGGGACGACGAACAGCTTCGCGCCGGGCGGCGCAGGCATCGCATTGCGCGGCCTCAGCGAGAAGTACACGCTGGTGCTGATCGACGGCATGCGGGTGTCACCGTATGCGTTCGCGGTGAACGGCAGCGATCAGTTCTTCGACCTGAACACGCTGCCGCTGAACATCATCGACCGAATCGAAATCGTCAAGACAGGCGCGGTGTCTCAGTATGGTTCCGACGCAATCGCGGGCGTGGTGAACATCATCACGAAGAAAAACTTCCAGGGTCTCGAGCTGGGAGGCAGCTACGGCGGTGCGACGAACGGTGAAGGCGGCCAGGGCACGACGAAGTTCAGCATCCTCGGCGGCTTCGGCGACCTGAACGCCGACCGCTTCAACGTGACGGCGGCGCTCAGCTACTACAAGTCGAACGGCATCTCGATCGCCGATCGCGACATGACGCAGAACCAGGATTTCTCCAATTTCCCGGGCGGCCTGTCGAACCAGAGCGTGTCGTACTGGCGCAATCCGGCCACCGGCGCGAAGGTGCCGCTGAGCCCGTGTCCGAACGGCGGTCAGGCCGTGCCGGGCACCTCCGTCGCGCAGGTCAACGGTCCCGGCACGGTCTGCGCAAACAACACCGCGTACGCATCGTCGCTGTCACCGTGGACTGAACGCCTGAGCGCGAAGGTGCACGCTGACTTCAAGATCAGCGACGCGATGCAGGCGTTCGCCGATCTCTGGGAAAGCAACAATACGACGGTCACGAACAACTTCGTCGGCCGCCTCGGCAACAGCACGCAGACCTATGATCCGGCGACGGGCGGTCTCAACCCGATTTCGAACCTCGTGCCGGGCAGCAACCCGTATAACCCGTTTGGCGTGCCGGCCAAGCTGGTTTATGCATTCCCGGCCACGCAGGCCGTGCATACGAGCTCCAACTTCTGGCGTGCCGCGACGGGTGTGAAAGGATCGTTCAGCACGCCGCGCGTGGGTGACTGGGACTGGACGGCGTCCTACACGCATTCGCAGAACACGGTGTCGAACAACTATTCGAACCTGATCAACGCGGCCGCGCTCGAAAATATCGTCCAGAACGGCGTATTCAACTTCGCGAATCCATCGTCGACACCGAACGGGTTGAACGGGCTGTACGGAAGCACGTCGACGCAGGCCATCACGAAGCTCGACGCCGTCGATGCGACGCTGTCGACGCCGAACCTGTTCACGTTGCCCACGGGTAACGTCGGTCTGGGTCTCGGTACGCAATTCACGCACCAGAGCCAATACATCGGGACGGGCGCGGACTACGCGAACGGCACGCTCATCCAGCCGTCGCTGCAATCGGTCAACGGCGAGCGCAACGTCGCGGCGGTCTACTACCAGATCGACATTCCCATCCTGAAGAACCTGACGTTCAGCCAGTCGGGGCGCTACGATCACTACAGCGACTTCGGTGGCGCGTTCTCGCCGCGCTTCGCGTTGCGCTTCCAGCCGATCCGCGAGCTGACGATGTACGGTTCGTACAACCGTGGCTTCCGCGCGCCGACGCTGATCGAAAACACCTCGTCGAGGACCTACGCCGCGCAGGGCGCGGTCGATTCGAACGATCCTAACAATCCGAACGCATACAACCTCGTCGAGGAAGTGCAGGCCGGTAACAGCAAGCTGCAGCCGGAGCGGACCAAGAACTACAACATCGGCTTCCAGCTGTCGCCCACCCGCAATACCGATTTCGGCTTCGACTGGTACAAGATCCACATCGACAACGTGATCGGCACGGAAGACATCCAGACGGTGGTCGACCAGAACGATCCGTCGAAGGTGATCCGTAATCCGAATGGTTCGATCGCGTATGTCGTGCTGCCGTACATGAACCTGTCGTCGCTCGATACGGACGGCTTCGAGACCACCTTCCGCCAATCGGTGTCGACCAAGATCGGTACTTTCACGCTGTCGGGCGACTGGGCCTACGTGTGGCACTTCAAGATGCCGGTGGGCGGCGAGACGACCGACTTCGCGGGCAACAACGGTTCGCTGAACGAGCCGTTCGGCGGCAGCTTCCCGCGCTGGAAGGGCAACACGAGTCTGAACTGGAACTACCACAACCAATGGAACGCGACGTTGACGTGGATGTTCACGGGACCGTACAGCCAGGCCATCCTGTCGCCGGGCCAATATCCGAACATGCAGGACAGCGTGGCGTCGTACAGCCAGTTCAACCTGATGGTCAGCTACACCGGCTTCAAGCATTGGACGATCTACGCGGGCATCGACAACATCTTCAATCGTGCGCCGCCGTTCGACCCGGTTTTCATGAACGCGAGCTACCAGACGGGCTACGACACGTCGCTGTACACGTATGTCGGTCGATTCGCGCAGGTTGGCGCGACCTACAAGTTCTGATGCCGATTGCGATGCACGGATGGGCTTTAGACCGGCCGCTCCACGTCCACCTCCCCATTTTTTGGAGCGGCCCTTTTTCGCCTGGCGCCACGACGGCCTGCAACCGGGACGTGCGGCGATGCAGTTCGCAGGCGCGTTTTCAGCACGAACAACCAGTGGGATGCAGGTGGCACGCGGCATCCTGCACCGGCATCTACCGCGCGCAGGCATCACGCCCGCACGCTTTCGGACAGACCGACCATGAAACTGTTGAAATGGCGATGGACAGGCGTGCCGCGCGCGGCGCTGTTCGCATGCGTCGTGCTGCTCGTGTCGGGTAGCGCCATGCCACGTGCGGCGCTCGCGGTGTCGGCGATCGCGCAATACGATCAGCCGAAGTACCCGACCAATTTCGCGCATTTCGATTATGCCGATCCCGACGCGCCGGACACCGGCACGCTCAATTTCGAAAACTACGACACAGCGCAGAGCTACGACTCGCTGAACCCGTTCCTCGTGCGCGGCTCGCCCGCGCCGGACATCAAGAACCTGATGTTCGACACGCTGATGCAGCGCAGCTGGGACGAGCTCGCGTCCGAATACGCGCTGATCGCCGACGACGTCGAGGTGGCGCCCGACGGGCTGTCGGCCACGTTCCACATCAATCCGGCCGCGCGCTTCTCGAACGGCGACGCGATCACCGCGGCGGACGTCAAGTATTCGTTCGACACGCTGACGAGCCCGCAGGCGTCGCCGATCTACAACGCGCAGTTCTCCATCATCAAGCGCGCGGTGGTGATCGACCGGCACGCGATCCGCTTCGAATTCCAGCACGCGGAGCGCGACGCGGCGCTGATCGCGGGCGACCTGCCGGTGTTCTCGCCGAAGTGGGGGCAGCGCGCGGACGGTACGCGGCCGCCGTTCGACCAGATCGCGAACGTGCCGCCGATCGCGAGCGGCGCGTACCTGATCGAGCAGCGCAGGAACGACAAGCAGATCACGTACGTGCGCAACCCGCACTACTGGGCCGCGAACCTGCCGTCGCGGCGCGGGATGTTCCGCTTCGCACGCGTGTCGTTCAAGTTGTACCTCGACCAGTACACGGCGCTCGAGGCGTTCAAGGCCGGCGACGTGGACGCGCGGGTGGAGTACAGCTCGACGCAGTGGGCGCGCAAGTACGTCGGCAAGAATTTCCGCAACGGGCTGCTGAAGAAGGGTGAATTCCCGGATGGCCCCGCGCAGATGCAGGGTTTCCTGATGAACCTGCGCAAGCCGATGTTCCAGGACGTACGCGTGCGGCATGCGCTCGCGCTGGCATTCGACTTCGACTGGATGAGCCGGATGATGTTCTACGGGCAGTATCGCCGCACCAACAGCTTCTGGGACGCGAGCCCGTTCGCGGCATCCGGCATGCCGAGCGCGAAGGAACTCGCATTGCTGGAGCCGTTCCGGTCGACGTTGCCGCCGGAGGTGTTCGGCCCGATGGTCAAACAGCCGTCGACGCTGCCGCCCGGCTCGCTGCGCGCGAACCTCAGGCAAGCGCGCGACCTGCTCGCGCAGGCCGGTTGGCACTATCGCGACGGCGCGCTGCGCGACGCGAACGGCACGCCGATGACGATCGAGATCATCGACGACGAGCCCGGCATGGATCGTCTGATCCTGCCGTACACGCAGGCGCTCGCGACGCTCGGCATCCACGCGTACCTGCACGAGATCGACAGCGCGCTCCACCAGAAGCGGCTCGACAATTTCGAGTACGACATGACGACGTATATCTACTCGCCCGTGACGATCCCCGGCGCGGAGCTGACGCGCCGCTTCGGCAGCGCAGCCGCCTCGCAGCCCGGCTCGGAGAACTATCCGGGCGTGAAGTCGAAGGCCGTCGACGCGCTGATCCGCGCGGCGCTCGCGGCAGATACGCTCGACGATCTCGAGACGGCCACGCACGCCCTCGACCGCGTGCTGATCAACCTGTACGTGCTGGTCCCGCAGTACTACCTGCCGAACGCGCGGATCGCATACAAGACGACGCTCGGCCATCCGGCGGTCGTGCCGGCTTCCTATCAGTACGAGGACTGGATCGTCGACTACTGGTACGTGAAGAAGCCGGCCGCACGACCACAACCCGCTCCGGCGGCCTGACGGGGGAGCAACGATGCTGGCATACATAGTGAGGCGGCTGCTGCTGATGATTCCGACGCTGATCGGCGTCGTGACGATCACATTCGCGGTCACGCAGTTCGTGCCGGGTGGCCCGGTGGAGCAAATGCTCGCGCAGTTGCGCCACGGCAGCGCGCGTGGAGGCGACGCGGGCGGAGGCGGGGGCGGCTACCACGGCAGCCAGGGTGTCGATCCGCAGCAGATCGAGCAGATCCGCAAGCAGTTCGGTTTCGACAAGCCGCCGCTCGAACGCTACGCGCTGATGCTGAAAAGCTACGCGACGTTCGACCTCGGGCAATCCTATTTCGCGCACCGCAGCGTATGGGCGGTGATCCGCTCGAAGTTGCCGGTGTCGATCACGCTCGGGCTGTGGACGGTAATTCTCACGTATCTCGTGTCGGTGCCGCTCGGCATCGCGAAGGCGGTGCGCAACGGCTCGCGGTTCGACACCGTGACGAGCGTGCTGGTGCTGACCGGCTACGCCGTGCCGGGCTTCGTGCTCGGCGTGCTGCTGCTGATGCTGTTCGGCGGCGGCACGTTCTGGCAGGTGTTCCCGATGCGCGGGCTCACGTCGGACAACTTCGACGACCTGACGCTGATCGGCCAGATCCTCGACTATCTGTGGCACATCGCGATGCCGGTCACCGCGTCGGTCGTCGGCAATTTCGCGATCGTCACGATTCTCACGAAGAACACGTTCCTCGAGGAAATCGGCCGGCAATACGTGCTGACCGCGCGCGCGAAGGGCGCGCCGGAGCGCGACGTATTGTGGAAGCACGTGCTGCGCAATGCGGCGATTCCGCTGCTCACCGGGCTGCCGGCGGCATTCGTCGGCGCGTTCCTGAACGGCAACCTGCTGATCGAGACGCTGTTCTCGCTCGACGGGATGGGGCAACTGTCGTACGACTCGGTGATCCGCCGCGACTATCCGGTCGTGCTCGGCTCGCTGTTCCTGTTCACCCTGATCGGTCTGCTGACCAAGCTTATCGCGGATATCTGCTATGTCCTCGTCGACCCCCGTATCCAGTTCAGCCGGCTGGACCACTGATCCGGCCGCCGTCGCGTGCGCGGCGTCGCCGTCGCCGTGGCGACGCACGTGGCTGCGGTTTCGCGCGCAGCGGCTCGGCTACTGGAGCCTCGTGATCTTTGCCACGCTGTTCGCACTCAGCCTGCTGGCCGACGGATTGTCGAACGACCGGCCGCTCGTGGTGCGCTATGACGGGCACCTCTATTTCCCGATCGTGAAAGACTATCCGGAGACGCAGTTCGGCGGCGATTTCCCGGCGAAGACCAACTATCTCGATCCGTACATCCGCGCGAAGATCGAGTCGCACGGCAACTTCGCGATCTACCCGCCGAACCGCTACCGCTACGACACGATCGATTATTTCGCGTCGCGGCCGTACCCGGCGCCGCCGTCCGCGAGCAACTGGCTCGGCACCGACCAGTTCGGCCGCGACGTGCTCGCGCGGCTGCTGTACGGATTTCGGCTGTCGGTGCTGATGGCGTTCGCGCTGACGGTCTCGGGCGTCGCGATCGGCGTGCTGACGGGCGCGCTGCAGGGCTTCCACGGCGGACGTACCGATCTCGTCGGGCAACGCCTGATCGAGATCTGGAGCGCGCTGCCCGACCTGTACCTGCTGATCATCTTCGCGTCGATCTTCGAACCGTCGCTGTGGCTGCTGTTCATCCTGCTGTCGATGTTCGGCTGGCTCGTGCTGTCCGACTACGTGCGCGCGGAGTTCCTGCGCAACCGCGCGCTCGACTACGTGAAGGCCGCGCGCACGATGGGGCTGTCGAACTGGCAGATCATGTGGCGGCACGTGCTGCCGAACAGCCTGACGCCGGTGATCACGTTCCTGCCGTTCCGGATGAGCGCGGCGATCCTGTCGCTGACGAGCCTCGACTTCCTCGGCCTCGGCGTGCAGCCGCCGACGCCGAGCCTCGGCGAGCTGCTGCAGGAAGGCAAGAACTACCTCGACGCGTGGTGGATCTCGATCTCCGCGTTCTCGGCGCTGGTCGTCACGCTGCTGCTGCTCACGTTCATGGGCGACGCGCTGCGCAACGCGCTCGACATGCGCGCGCGCGGCTCGGCCTTCGGCGGGGAGCAACGATGACGACGCCATTGTTGGAGATCCGCCAGTTCTCCGCGCACTTCGGCGCGAAAGCCGCCGTGCAGGACCTTGACCTCGCGGTCGCGCGCGGCGAGCGCGTGGCGCTCGTCGGCGAGTCCGGCTCGGGCAAGAGCGTGACGGCGCTGTCGATTCTGCGGCTCGCGCAGCAGGCGACGCTGTCGGGCCAGATGCTGTTCGACGGCGAGGATCTGCTCGCGAAGACCGAGCAGCAGATGCGCGGCATCCGCGGCGCCGATATCGCGATGGTGTTCCAGGAGCCGATGACGGCACTCAACCCGTTGTATACGATCGGCAAGCAGATCGCCGAGAGCCTGCGGCTGCACGAGGGGCTGCGAGCGGGCGACGCGCGCGAGCGCGGCATCGCGCTGCTGCGGCGCACCGGAATTCCGGAGCCGGAACGGCGCATCGACAGTTTTCCGCACCAGTTGTCGGGCGGCCAGCGGCAGCGCGCGATGATCGCGATGGCGCTCGCGTGCCGGCCGCGGCTGTTGCTCGCGGACGAGCCGACGACGGCGCTCGACGTGACGGTGCGCCAGCAGATCGTCGACCTGCTGATCGAGCTGCAGGAGCAGGAGGCCGCCGCGCGCGGGATGGCCGTGCTGCTGATCACGCACGACCTGAATCTCGTGCGGCGCTTCGCGCAGCGCGTGGCCGTGATGGAGCGGGGCGTGCTCGTCGAGACGAACACGACCGGCGCGCTGTTCGCCGCGCCGCGGCACGCGTACACGCGCCGGCTGCTCGACAGCGCGCCGCAACGCGCGGTCGAGCCGGTCGCGGCCGACGCGCGGACGATCCTCGATGTCCAGCAGCTTGCCGTCGATTACCGCATCGCGGCGAAGGGTTGGCGCGCGGCGTTCGGCAAGACGGCGTTCCGGGCCGTGCACGACGTGAAGCTGAGCCTGCGGCGCGGCGAGACGCTCGGGATCGTCGGCGAATCGGGGTCGGGGAAATCGACGCTGGCGGCGGCCGTGCTCGGCCTGCAGCGGCCGGCGTCGGGCGGCATCGAGATCGACGGCATGCCGCTGGCGTCGCTGCGCACGACACGCGGCCGGCGCGCGCTGTACGGCCGCATGCAGGTCGTGTTCCAGGATCCGTTCGGCTCGCTGTCGCCGCGCATGACGGTCGAGCAGATCGTCGGCGAGGGGCTCGCCGTGCACCGGCCGACGGTGGCCGGCGCCGCGCGGCGCGCGCGCGTCGCGGCCTTGCTGCAGGAGGTCGGCCTGCCGGCCGAGGCAATGCTTCGCTATCCACACGAATTTTCCGGCGGCCAGCGCCAGCGCATCGCGATCGCGCGCGCGCTGGCGGTGGAGCCTGAGTTGCTGGTGCTGGACGAGCCGACGAGCGCACTCGACGTGTCGATCCAGAAGCAGGTGCTGAATCTGCTGACGAATCTGCAAAAGAAGTATGAACTGAGCTATCTGTTCATCACGCACGATCTCGCGGTGATGCGTGCGATGGCCCATCGGGTCATCGTGATGAAGGCGGGGCGCGTGGTCGAGGAGGGCGATACGCTCGACGTGTTGCACGCGCCGTCCCACCCGTATACGCAGGCGCTGCTCGCGTCGTCGATGCTCGCGCCGGAACCGGGGCCGCGGCAGCGGGAAGGGGACGCGGATGATTGACGTGAAGCGGGCGCGGCGCGCCCGCACCGTTCGCTGACGCACGCCGATGCCGTCGTTCTTCATCGACCGCCCGGTGTTTGCGTGGATCGTCGCGCTCGCGATCGTCGTCGCGGGCGTGCTCGCCATTCCGCAATTGCCGGTCGCGCAGTATCCGCGCCTTGCGCCGCCACGCGTCGTGATCACGGCGGCCTATCCGGGCGCGTCGACCGAGACGGTCGACGGCGCCGTCGGCAGCATCATCGAGGAAAGCCTCGACGGCGCCGACGGGCTGCAGTACTACGAAACGAGCAGCGACGGTCACGGCAATCTCGAGATCGACGTGACGTTCGCGCCCGGCACGGATCCGGACATCGCGCTCGTCGACGTCAACAACCGGCTGAAGCAGGTCGAGCCGCGGCTGCCGCAGCAGGTCGTGCAGCAGGGCATCGGCGTGTTCAAGGCCGCCAACACGTTCCTGATGCTCGTCACGCTGACGTCGACCGACGGCACGCGCGACTCCGCCCAGCTCGGCGACTATCTGAACCGTTACGTGCTGCGCGAACTGAAGCGTGCGCCGGGCGTCGGCGCGGCCCAGCTGTGGGACGCCGACGAGGCGCTGCGGGTCTGGCTCGATCCGAACAAGTTGCGCGAATACGACCTCGGCGCCGACGACGTGATCGCCGCGATCGGCGTGCAGAACGCGACGGTCACGGCCGGCGCGATCGGCGATGCGCCGTTCGAGCGCGGCCAGCAGCTCACCGCGACGATCGTCGTCAAGGGGCAACTGACGTCGCCGGAGGAGTTCGGCCGGATCGTGCTGAAGTCGAAGCAGGACGGTTCGGTGGTGCGTGTCGCCGACGTCGCCCGCGTCGAAATCGGCCGCGACGACTATTCGTTCTATTCCCGGCTGAACGGCCGCCCGGCGGCTACCGTCGGGATCCAGCTCGGCCCGCGCGGCAACGCGCTCCAGACGTCGAACGCGATTCGGGCGCGGCTTGCCGAGCTGTCGAAGACGCTGCCGCCGGGCGTCGCGGTCGAGATTCCATTCGACGGCGCGCATTTCGTGACGATCGCCCTTCGGGAAGTCGTGCTGACGCTCGTCGAGGCCGTCGTGCTGGTGTTCTGCGTGATGTGGCTGTTCCTGCGCGAGCTGCGCTACACGCTCGTGCCGACCGTCGTGATTCCGGTCACGCTGATGGGCGCGTTCGTCGCGATGTGGGCGTTCGGGCTGTCGATCAACGTGTTCACGATGTTCGGCCTCGTGCTGGCGATCGGCATTCTCGTCGACGATGCGATCGTCGTGGTCGAGAGCGTGCACCGCGTGATGGAGGAGGGCGTGTCGCCGCGCGAGGCGACGCGCCTCGCGATGAAGCGGATCGGCGGGGCGATCGTCGGCGTGACGGCGGTGCTGACGGCCGTGTTCGTGCCGATGGCGTTCTTCCCGGGCAGCGTCGGCGGCATTTACCGGCAGTTCGCGGTGTCGATGATCGCGTCGATGCTCGTGTCGTCGTTCATGGCGCTGTCGCTCACGCCGGCGCTGTGCGCGAATCTGCTGAAACCGGTCGGCCGTCGCGAAGGCGCCCACGTGCCGCGACGCAGCCTCGGCGCGCGCCTGGCCGACCGCTTCGGCGTCGCGTTCGCGCGGGCCGAGGCCGGCTATCGGCGCGTGACCGTGTCGGCGGTACGCCGCACGGGCACGGTCGCGGGCCTCTATGCCGCGCTCGTGGCCGTGTGCGGGCTGCTGTCCTGGATGATGCCGGGCGGCTTCCTGCCGACCGAAGACCAGGGGCAACTGCAGGTGATGATCCAGTTGCCGGCTGGCGCGACGCAAGCGCGCACGGTGGCGGTCGTCCAGCGCGTCGAGGCGATTCTGCGCGCGGAGCGGGCCGTCGCGAACGTGACGAGCGTGATCGGCTGGAGTTTCGCGGGCAGCGGACAGAACGTCGCGATGGCATTCGTCGAGTTGAAGGACTGGACGCAGCGCGACGTCGATGCGATGACGTTGCGTGATCGCCTCAACCGGCGCTTCGACGGGATTCTCGACGGCGACGTACAAGCGACGCTGCCGCCATCGGTGCCCGGCCTCGGTCACGCGGACGGCTTCACGTTCCGTCTCGAGGATCGTGGCGGGGTCGGGCTCGACACGCTGAAGGCCGCTCGCGAGCAGATGGCCGCGCGCGCGAAGGCGGACCCGGCGCTCGCGTCCGTGCATTTCGAGGACTTGCCCGATGCGCCGCGCATCGAGCTCGACGTCGATCGCGCGAAGGCGTATGCGCTTGGCGTGCCGTTCGAGCGTATCGCGGGGCTGCTCGGCGGTACGTTCGGCTCGAACTACATCAACGATTTTCCGGCGTCGGGCCGGATGCGCCGCGTGATCATCGAGGCAGATCCGGCCGCACGCGCGACCGACGCGCAACTGATGGCGCTGACGGTGCCCAACCGCACGGGGGACATGGTGCCGCTGTCGGCCATCGCCGCGCCGCACTGGACGGTCGGCCCCGTGATGCTGAATCGCTACGACGGCTATCCGTCGCTCGACGTCAGCGGCCGGGCGGCGACCCACACCAGTTCGGGCGCGGCGATGACGGAGATGGAGCGGCTTGCCGCGATGCTGCCGGCCGGGATCGGCTACGACTGGGTGGACGCGGCGCGCGAGGAGCGGATCGCCGCGCGGCAGACGCCGCTGCTGGTCGGGTTGTCGGTGCTCGCGGTGTTCATGGCGCTTGCCGCGCTGTACGAAAGCTGGACGATTCCGTTGTCGGTGCTGACGATCGTGCCGCTCGGCATCGTGGGGGCATTGGCGGCGGCGCTCGCGCGCGGGATGCCGAACGACGTGTACTTCAAGGTCGGGATGATTACCGTGATCGGGTTGTCAGCGAAGAATGCAATTCTGATCGTGCAGTTCGCGCGTGAGCTCGTCGGGCGCGGCGTGCCGCTGCGGCAGGCGGTGGTGGAGGCGGCGGCTGCGCGGTTTCGGCCGATCGTGATGACGTCGATGGCGTTTCTGCTCGGCGTCGTGCCGTTGGTGCTGGCGACCGGCGCGGGTGCGGAAAGCCGGCGTTCGATCGGAATCGGCGCGTTCGGGGGCGTGCTGGCGGCGACAGTGTTCGGGCTGGTGTTCGCGCCGGTGGCGTTTCGGGTAGTCGTGTCCATAGGCCGGCGCGGGCGGCATGCGGCGGTGACGAAGCGCGACGCGCAGCGCGTGGAAACGCCCGGGAATCTGGAGACCGATTGATGGTCGCGACGGGTGTTCCACACGAAGGCTGTCAACTCGCCGGTGCGCGACGCCGCGCACGTGCGCGAAGAGCTGCTCCATCAAGAGTCCGATCTGTTCTCAGGATGAGTGCCCGCTCTTTGCTAAACAAAAAAGTTTTGGCTGACGAGTACCGGCCGTGTGCTCCATTGCGGCGCATTCGCGAGGGGGTGAAAAGCAGCCAAACAAGGAAGACAAGACAACGGTATCGGCTGGTGAACCATATCGCTTTCATTCGGCACCAACCGAGTGCGCTCAATGCACCTAAACAAAGTTATGTGGCATCAAATATTTTTTGACGCATAGATTCTGTCCTGCTATGTTCGCGTCCAACGTAAAACTTTGGTAGTGAACGGTAATGAAGATTCCGTGTATTAAGGCTTTCAAAGTGAAGGCGTAAAGCAGTCATTCAACGAGCGGCTGCCTTTCCTGGCAACGCGTACGGGCTAATTGACGAGGCGCCATGGTGCGAATGTTCCAGGGTGCAGCTTTTTTGCAGCCGTTCGATGCGCGGAAAGATCGAATCATGTAATTAGGTTTCCTAACTCAATAGGGATGCCGTTTCTTGTAATTCAAGTTCATTCGGCGTGGCAGTAGAAGAAATAACGTTGAAAGAAATGAGCGGGCGAACGGAATGGTTGCGATCGCCAGATGATGAATCAGGAAAGCGGGGCAGCGCTATTTAAAGGCCGGCGAATCTCCGTGCATACAAAAAGGTCAGGCCTTGCGACGACAGAGGGGTGTTATGAAACCAACGGCTTTGGGGTCGGCAATACGCAGCATCGTATGGGCTGAAGTCGCGTTGACGGCGGCTTTGGGTACCTCCGCTTACGCGCAGACAACGCCTGTCGACGGGAGCGTCGCCGCCGAGCAAACCGGCAGCGCTGCCGCCGCCGCGCCCGCGCCGGCATCTGGCGCCACCGCGGGCGGGCAGACCGTGAAGAAGCTCGACAAGTTCGAGGTGACGGGCTCGCTGATCCGCACATCCGACAAGGTCGGTCACACCGAAGTGCAGGTCATCACCGCGAAGGAAATCCAGCAAAGCGGATACACGACGGTCGCCGATTTCCTGCGTTCGACCTCGGCCAACTCCGCAAGCAGCTGGGGCCAGACGACGATGAACAGCTCGGCCCCCGGCGGCGCCGGCATGGCGTTGCGCGGGCTCAGCGAGAAATACACGCTCGTGCTCGTCGACGGCCAGCGCGTCGCGAACTATGCGCAGTCGGTGAACTTCACCGACACGTTCTTCGATGTCAACGCGATCCCGCTGAACATGGTGGAGCGCGTCGAGATCGTCAAGACCGGTGCGGTATCCGTCTATGGCTCCGACGCGATCGCGGGCGTCGTCAACATCATTACGAAGAAGAACTTTCAGGGCCTGCAGATCGACGGCCAACTCGGCAAGGCGCAGCATCCGGGCGACGGGCAGGGTAACTTCAGCGTACTGGCCGGCTTCGGCGATCTGAATTCGGACCGCTTCAACGTCACCGCGGCCGCCAGCTATTACCGCGATTCGGGCTCGACGCTCGGCGATCGCGACATGACGTCGGCGCAAGACTTCACGCAATATCCCGGCGGGCTGGCAGCGCCGCTCGGGCCGAACCAGCAATCGTACTGGTCGCTGGCGGACGGCTCCAAGGTGCCGCTTTCGCCGTGCCCGCCGGGCAGCAAGACGAGCGCGACCAATTGCACGTACAACCCGGCCGCGTCGACATCGCTCGTTCCGTCCACGACGCGCCTGAACGCGAAGGTGCGCGCCACCTTCAAGATCGACGACAACACGCAAGCCTATGCGGGCTTCTGGGTGAGCCGCGATGAAACCGTCCAGCTGCAGGGACCGGCCTCGATCTCGAGCACGACGAACGTCTACAACCCGGCGACCGGGTCCGTTTCGCCGCTGCCGCGCACCGTACCGGTGAGCAACCCCTATAACCCGTTCGGTGTGCCGACGGCGATCAACCTGACCTTCCCGGGCAACGTCGTGGGGGCGGACACGGTATCGACGTTCTGGATGGCGAACACGGGCGTCAAAGGTTCGTTCGATGCGGGCAGATTCGGCGCATGGGACTGGTCGGCCGATTACGGTCATTCGCAGAGCACGGTCGATACGACGTATCGCAACCGGATCAACGTCGCGGGCCTCGAGAACATGCTCGCGAACGGCACCTACAACTTCTCGAACCCGGCCGCCACGCCAAACGGCCTGAACGGCGTTTTCACGGACGACGATCAGCAGGCCATCTCGAAGATCGACAGCGTGACAGCCAAGGCCTCGACGTCGAATCTCTTCACGCTGCCCGGCGGCCCGGTCGGCCTGGGCCTGGGCACCGAGTTCCGCCACGAATCGTCGACGATCAACCCGCAGACGCTCGCGTCGCAGGGCGTATCCGCGCCCGCGAACGTGCAGACGGTGGAGGGGTCGCGCAACGTCGCCGCCGCGTTCTACCAGGTCGACATTCCGATCCTGCGCAACCTGACGTTCACGCAGGCGGGCCGCTACGATCACTACAGCGACTTCGGCGGGGCGTTTTCGCCGAGTTTTGCGCTGCGTTTCCAGCCGGTGCAGATGCTGACGACGTATGCATCGTACAGTCGCGGCTTCCGCGCGCCGACCCTCGTCGAAAACTCGCAGGCCGTCTATCTCTCTCACCAGAACCTCGTCGATCCGAACGATCCGAGCGGTGTGCCGACGAAGCACTTCACGACGGAGCAAGTCGCGGGCAATCCGAATCTTCAGCCCGAGCACACGAAGAACTACAACATCGGCTTCCAGCTTTCGCCCGATGCGATGACCGATATCGGCGCGGCGTTCTACAAGGTCCGCATCGACGGCGTCATCGGCACCGACGATCCGAACGCGGTGCTCGTCGCCAACGATCCCTCCCGCGTCGTGCGCAACGCCGACGGATCGGTGCGTTACCTCGTTCAGCATTTCGTGAACCTCGGTGCGCTCGACACCGATGGTTTCGATCTCAACTTCCGCAAGGCGGTGCGCACCAAGTACGGCACGTTCACGCTCGCAGGCGACTGGGCCTATGTGTGGCACTTCAAGCTGCACAGCCCCGGAACTGCACCGCAGGACTTCGCCGGCAACAACCTTGCGCTGCTGCAGCCGTTCGGCGCGAGCAACCCGCGCTGGAAGGGCAACACGAGCCTGAGCTGGGACTACCGGCAGCTGACCACCACGCTGACCTGGCAATACACGGGACCCTATACGAACGCCGTGGCCGCGGAATTCGGCGACGGCGGTACGGGATCGGTGGCGTCGTACAGCCAGTTCAACCTCATGTTCAACTATCGCGGCTTCAAGCATTGGACGATTTACGGCGGCATCACGAACCTCTTCGACAAGAAGCCGCCGTTCGACGTCGAGTGGCAAGCCGTGCCCGACATCACTGGCTATGACCAGTCGCTCTACACGGACCTTGGCCGCTTCTTCCAGATCGGGGCGACGTACCGGTTCTGACAGGGAGGAAACCGCCAGGCGGCAACCGGTCCCGGCGCGCGGCCCGCGCCGGGACGACGAGGAATGAGCTGGACTGGCAGGCGGCTTTACTCAAGGCAAGGGCGGAGGTGCAAGGTTCGAATGCGAGGATGCTTGGCTAGCAGCACGCCGTGCAGTCGACTTTATCGTATTTGACATAATCATAATTATCGATAGTTCACGTGTAAGAGCAAAGTAGTAATGTCGCATCTGGGCAAAGTTGAAATGTCGTAGTTCGAGGGTTTCGGCGCATGCTGGCGGCGGTTCGAACTGCCGGAGCGCATCGTGGGCCAACCTGGACTGATCACCATGAGCATGCGGGAGCTGGATCGTCTGAAGGTCGTGGAAGCCGTGATCGAGCAGCGTCTGATGCCTTGGCGAGCCGCGGAGCGACTTGGGATCAGTCGACGGCAGATTGAACGGCTGGTCGCCCGGTATCGCGCCGCTGGCCCGGTCGGGCTGGTTTCGCAGCGTCGTGGCCACGCCAGCAACCATCAGTTGCCTGAGGATCTCGCTCATCGCGCCTTGAGCCTGATTCGTGAGCGCTACGCCGATTTTGGGCCGACGCTGGCCTGCGAGAAGCTCTGGGAGTGCCATGGGCTGCAGTTGTCGAAGGAAACGGTCAGAAGGCTGATGACAGACGCTGGGCTCTGGATTCCGCGCCGGCAACGGCCGCCCAAGGTCTACCAGCCGCGAGCGCGCCGGGCCTGCCTGGGCGAACTGATCCAGATCGACGGTAGCGATCATCGATGGTTCGAGGAACGGGCGCCGGCCTGCACGCTGCTGGTGTACGTCGACGACGCGACGAGCCGGTTGATGCATCTGCACTTTACGGCGACCGAATCGACCTTCAGCTACTTCGAGGCCACGCGGGCGTATCTGGAGCGTTACGGCAAGCCGGTGGCGTTCTATAGCGACAAGTACAGCGTGTTCCGCAGCGCAACCGCGGGCAAGACCGGCAGCAGCGTGACGCAGTTTGGCCGGGCCATGTATGAATTGAACATCGACACGTTCTGCGCGAACAGCAGCTCGGCCAAGGGACGTGTCGAGCGAGCACACCTGACGCTGCAGGACCGGCTGGTCAAGGAGATGCGATTGCGCGGCATCAGCACGGTGGCCGACGCCAATGCTTATGTGCCCTCCTTCATCGTCATGTATAACGCGCGCTTCGCCAAGCCACCGCGCAGCGACTTCAATGCGCACCGGCCGCTGCGAGGTGACGAGAATCTGGACCAATTGCTGACCTGGCGCGAAACGCGCCGAGTTTCGAAGTCGCTGACGGTGCTGTACGACCGGGTGCTGTATCTGTTGGACGATACGCTCGAGAATCGGAAGCTGATTCATCGCTACATCGACGTCTGGGAGTACCCGGATGGCCGGGTCGAAATACGGACCGATGGCGAGGTATTGCGATGTCGCCTTTACGACAAGCTGGCAGAGGTCGATCAAGGCGCGATCATCGAGCACAAGCGTCTGAGTCACGCACTGCAGGTGGCTGAAGCGGTTCAGGCGCAGCGTGATAACCGGCGGATCTCGGGTTCCCCGTCGCGAGCCAATCGAGGGCTACCGGTACGAGCCAAGGCATCGTTACCCGGTGCCAAGAAACAGCGTGCGTTCACGGAAGCTGATATCGAAGCAGCCATCTTGCAGGTCGCTTCACAAACACATCAATCTGAATCGAATCGGCGGTCTGCGAAGGCCCGCGGGTGAACGTAAGCGCCCTGCTGCTTCAGGCCTGGCACTTCAACGCTGAAGGATGGAAAGCCGATGAAACATGCGACATCTGTATTTAGCTGGCGCTACGACATCTGAATCCGGGTATGACATCACGTTGTAGCGGCTAGATAGAAATGTCCGCTTTTGGCTACATAGAGATGTCCGCATTCGGGCCGCGTAAGCTGACCGGCGGCCGGCTGGTCATCGGTTTCGTCGCGTCCCGTCAAATCGCCACTTCCGGCGGTGCCTGCCGAAACAGCCGCGTAATCCAGCACAGATACACGAGCCCGAGCGCGAACCACACGACGCCGAGCACGAGCGCCGTCTTCTCGAGGCTGACGAGCAGCCATATATCGGCCACCGCGCCGATCACCGGAAAGACGATGCCGCCGAGCACGCCGATCCTGCGCTCGCCGCCGTGATTGCCCGACAGGTACAGCCGAATCACGCACAGATTGACGGCCGTAAAGGCAAGGAACGCACCGAAGTTGATGAACGACGTCGACGTGGCGACATCCAGCTTCAACGCGATCAATCCGACGACGCCGGCCAGCGTGATGTTGATCGCGGGCGTCTTGAAGCGCGGGTGAATGAACCCGAAGATCCGCTTCGGCAGGATTTCATCGCGGCCCATCGCATACAGCAGCCGGCCGACGCTCGCCTGCGCGGAGATGCCCGATGCGAACTGCGCGAGGATCAGGCCTGCCAGGAACACCGTCACGAACAGGTCGCCGCCGATCATCCTCGCGACTTCGAATGCAGCCGAATCCGTGTCCTTGAACTCGACGCCGGGGTGTGCGAGCTGCATCGTGTACGCAGCGATCACGAAGATCGCGCCACCGATCAGCGCAATCAGCAGGATCGCGCGCGGCATGTTCTTTTTCGGATCGATCGTTTCCTCGGTCAGCGTCGATACGGCGTCGAAGCCGAGGTACGAGTACGCGGCGATCGCGGCACCGGCCATCGTCGCGCCGAACGGCACATGCGGCTTGAAGAACGGCTCCGCCATCGCGATACCGCCCGCGCCTGCCGCCGCCGACGCGTAGTGCCAGCACAGCACGACGAACATCGCGACGATCGCCAGTTGCACGATCATCAGCACGATGTTGAAGCGTGCCGCCAGTTCGATGCCGACGATGTTCAGGCCGCTCGTCAGCACGATGAACGCGACGATCCAGATCCACGTCGGCACATGCGGAAATGCCGCGTTCAGATAGGCCGCGCCGATCAGCCAGATCACCATCGGCAGGAAAAAATAGTCGAGCAGCGTCGCCCAGCCGATCATGAAGCCCAGATGCGGGTTGAACGTCTTGCGCGTGTATGTGTAAGCGGAACCTGCCGCCGGAAAGAGCCGTGCAAGCTTGCCGTAGCTGAGCGCGGTGAACGCAATGGCCACCAGAGCGAGCAGGTACGCGAGCGCGGCCGTGTCGTCGCTGGCCTTGGCGAGCACGCCGTACGTACCGTAGACAATCAGCGGCGCCATATAGGCGAGGCCGAACAGCAGCACGGAGGGCAAGCCGAGCGTGCGCTTCAGGCGCGCGGGTTCGTGGGATGACGACGCTTGCATGTTATCTCCTGGGCCTTCGAGGCCGATCGAGTGCCTGTGGCAGGCCTTTCAATGGAATGAGCCGGCACCGCCGGGCGTGACGCCCGTGCGATGTCGCAGAGGAACAGCGAGTGAGCCGGATTACCCGGTGCGGTGACGGCGCGCGCCGATCATCAGCGCGCGGCGTCCGTTCGGCTGCTCGATGGGCGCGAGACCGAGTGTCACGCGTGCGTCGTGCAGATAGCTGTAGTGTTCGCGGCTTGCTTCGAGACGCGTCAGATCGAGGCTCGTCTGCACGACGGCTTCGTCCCGGCCGAGCTCGAGCCTGCTCTCGCCGAACGGATCGACCAGTGCGGACTGGCCGGCGAATGTCAGGTCGTCATCACCGGAGCCGCAGCGATTCACCATCAGCGCGAACATCTGGTTCTCCATCGCACGCGCCGCGATGGCACGGCGATGCACGGGGCCGAACGGATCCATGTTGCCGTTGGTGACGATCAACAGATCGGCATCGAGCGCACCGATCGCGCGCGCCGTCTCGGGGAATTCGATGTCGTAGCAGATCAGCAGGCCCACCGTCAGGCCATTCCACGGACAGGTTACGAAACGGTCGCCCGGCGTGAACACGCCGACATCCGACGCCCACAGATGGGTCTTGCGATAGCGCAGCACGAGCTCGCCCTGATCGTCGACGAGCACCGTGCTGTTGTAGAACCGTCCGCCGTCGCGTTCCGCGAGGCCGACCGCGACGGCGACGCCCTTCTGTCGTGCCGCATCGCGTACCGCGGACAACGCGGGACCGTCGAGCGTCTGCGCGACATCGGCGACGTTGTCACGCGTGGGGAAGCCCGACAGTGTCGTTTCGGGGAACACGACCAGCTTCGTGCCGCCTGCCACATCGACGCGCCGGATCGTGTCGATCACCTTGCGCGTGTTGTGTGCGACGTCGCCGTCGACCAGCGCGAGTTGTGCGAGTTCTACCTGCATGAAGCCCACTCCTTCCAATACCCTTTCATTCGCGTGTCGTATCCATTGCATCGCGCATACGACGCTTCGTCGAGCAAAGCAGCCTCCACCGCCGCCTGTCGAAGTGAGGTCGATTATCGGGTTATTATTTTTGACCAGAAATTCCCCACCAGGGTTACCCTCACCGGAGCACACGATGGACCTCGAATGGCGAGATCTCGCTTTTCATCGAGAGATTGGTTCGGCCATCGACGCGCTCGATGGCCCGCATTTCTGGGCGCGCCTCACGCGCGTGCTCGAACGGCACCTGGCTTTCGACAACTGGGTCGCGCTGCGTTTCGCACGCGATGGCGCGCCGCTCGTGCTCGCCGAACAGGCGATGCCGGACGGCAAGATCGACCTGATGTTCCAGGACTACCTTGCCGCGCTCTACCAGCTCGATCCGTTCTATCTCGCCGCATTCGAAACGCAGGCGTCGGGCTTCTACACGCTGGCCGACGTCGCGCCGGACAACTTCCGGATGACCGAGTACTACCAGCGCTATTTCAAGAAGAACATCGTCGGCGACGAAGTGCATTTCAACGTCGTGATCGATCGCGATCACACGCTGGGTTTTTCGCTCGGCAAGACGAGCAAGTACGACGAGCGCGAGATAGCCTTGCTCACGCTGTACACGCCGTGGGTGCTGTCGTTGATGCAGCAGCGCCTGCGCTTCGAGACGTTCGCCGCGAAGGAGGCGCCGCGTGCAACGGAAAGCGAGCTGCCCGATCCGCACGCGCGCTTCGGCACGCTGACCGGCAAGAGCGGACGCGGTGCGTTGACGACGCGCGAAATCGAAGTGGCGATGTTGTCGTTGAGCGGGTTCTCGTCGCGCGCGATCGGCGAGAAACTGTCGATCTCGTTCGAGACCGTGCGTGCGCATAAAAAGCATATCTACGCAAAGCTCGGTGTCGGGTCGCAATCCGAGCTCTTTGCGTTGTTCTACGATCCGGCAAGAGCGGGTGAATCCCCGTGATTTGCCGCGTGTCCTGACGGCCCGGATGCCTGCAAGCGCCCTTCGTCAGGCTCCCCAACGGTATCCAGGTCGAGCCGCAGATCCGTCACGAATGCACTCCCCGGCTGACGCGACAGCGTGAATCCGACGGAACGCGCAAGGCCTTTCATCGCATCGTTCTCGGTCAGCATCGTGCCGACCATCTGCCGCATGCCCGAGCGCCGCGCGAGATCGATCAGGCTCGACAGCAGCATACGGCCGAGCCCTTGCCGCTGCCATGCGTCGTCGATCACGATCGCGCATTCGACGATCTCGGTTGCTCCATCGTCAATCGCATAACGCGCAACGCCGATCAAACGCTCGCGACCGCCGGCGCGGATCGTCGCGATCACCGCGCCTTCCCGCCGGCGATCGATGCGGGTCCATCGGATCAATTCGTCTTCCGTCGGCTTACGTGCGGACATCAACCTCATGTAGCGGCTGCGGCTCGACAGCCGGTCGACCAGTTCGCGTTCGATGTCGAGATCGCCGGGCTCGATCGCACGCAGGAGGATCGGCGTTCCGTCCCGCGCGTCCCGGACGCGCCGGACGCCGAGCGCCGGTGCATCCTGCCTGGCCGTGACGCAGGCCGCCCAGTCGGACGCCATCGTATCCATCGTGCCCTCCGCCTTTTCCTGCGGGTCGGGCGCGTCGCCACCGGGTCGCCGCGTACCCTGCCCTGACCTTATGCATCGATTATCGGGACGGCCGCCCACCCGATAAATGCCTGGCAGAAGACTTCACAGTTGGTCGTGCGGAAACAATGGACCGGCAACGCGAAGCCGGCACGCCATGTGCCGGTGTCATCGCCGTCATTGGCGCGGCAACTACCACTACTGCCAGTACCTGCGCTGTCCCTGCCCCCTTAACCTTGTCGTCATCGCTGGCGCGCCGTCGAAGGCCGCGCCGCTTCGACCGGAGACACGACAGATGCCATTTGACTGGACGCAGGAGCAGCACGCGACGCGGGCGCGGTTTCGCGACATTGGCGCCGGAATCGCCGCCGCCGTGGAACGCGACGGCCGCGCGCCCGCCGGATTCGACGAAGCCGGCTGGATGAAGCTCGGGCAGGAGGGACTGTGGGACATGATCGTGCCGCAGACGTATGGCGGCGACGGTCACGGCTGGTGGCACTTTTCCGCAGCGCTCGAAGGGCTTGCGTCATCGATCCGCCGCCCGGCGCTGCTGTTGTCGGTGATCGCGCAGGCCGGCATGGTGCGCGCGCTCGAACGGTATGGCACGGCCGCGCAGCAGGACCGCTACTTCGGCGCGATCCTGCGTGGCGAACTGAGCGCGACCGCGATTGCCGAGCCGGGCACCGGCACCGACGTGCGCAGCATCGCGACGACGCTCGCCGAGCACGGCGACGGCTACAGGCTGACCGGCAGCAAATTCAATATCGCGCATGCGCCGCTCGCGCGCTTCATCCTCGTCGTCACGCGCATCGAAACGCCGGGCCGGCGCAACACCGCGCTCGTGATCGTCGATCGCGACCAGCCGGGCATCACGGTGAGCCCGCCCGACCGCAAGCTCGGCCTCGACGACCTGCCCACCGGCGCGCTGCATTTCGACGACTGTCCGATCACGCGCGGGCAGCTGCTCGGCGAACCGGGCGCCGGGCTCGGCAACCTGATCGACATCATCTCGCTCGGCCGGCTCTATTACGGCCTCGTCGCCGCCCAGGTGACGGCGCCCTATCTGCGCGACGCGATCGGCTATTGCCGCGAGCGACGCAGTTTCGACAGCACGATCGATGTCCACCAGTACGTGCAACGTCGCCTCGTCGATTTGCAGATCGGCATCGAGCGCGGCACGTGGCTCGCGCGCGGCGCGCTCGCGCAGTTGCTGACGGATCACCCGCACGCGCTGATGACATGCTCGATCGCGAAGCTCGTCGGCGCTCAGGATCTCGTCGACAGCGCGCTCGGCCTCGTGCGGCTGTACGGCAGCCTCGGCTACCAGGCCGGGCCGGTGGCCGCGTTCGCGGCGGACGCACTGGGCTTCATGAGCGTCGGCGGCACCGAGGAAATGCATCGCAAGAACATCTTCAACCAGATGATGCGCGCCGGCTGATCGCCCGCGCCATCGCCACGCGCACCGCGCGCCTTACAGGAAACCACGCATGACACCGACGAACCGACGCCCTTCCCGCCTGCGCCGCTCCTGGCTGTTTCTCGCCGGCGCCGATCACGATGCGCTCGTTGCCGGCACCGCGAGCGGTGCGGATGTGCTGATCCAGGAACTCGAAACCTTTACGCCGCCCGACCGGCGCCCGGCCGCGCGCGAACTGAGCGAGCGGGTGCTCGCGGGCTGGCGCGATGCCGGCGTGCTGGCGTCCGTGCGCGTGAATCCCCTCGACGCGGGCGGCATCGACGACCTGCGCGCCGCGATGCGCGGCCGCCCGGACATCGTGATGATGTCGTACGTCGCGACGCCCGAGCAGGTCGTCGCGCTCGACGAAGCCGTCACGCGCTTCGAGCGCGAATACGACATCGTGCCGGGCTCGACCGAACTGGTGCCGAACGTCGAGACGACGCTCGGCCTCGTGAACACGATGGCGATCGCGCGCTCGAGCCCGCGCGTGTCGGCCGTGCTCGTCGCGACCGAGGACATGGTGGCCGACATGGGCGCCGAGCGCACCCGTGCGGGCCGCGAGCTCGACTACGTGCGCTCGCGCTTTCGCGTCGAATGCGCGGCGGTCGGCGTGACCGCGATCGACTGCCCGTACAGCTATGCCGACAACGAAGGCGCGGAACTCGACATGCGCGTGTCGCGCGGCCTTGGCTACCAGGCGAAAGCGATCGTCAACGCGCAATTCGTGCCGGTCGTCAATCGCGTGCTGACGCCGACGGCCGACGAGGTCGCCCTCGCCCGCCGCGTGATCGACGCGTTCGATCACGCGCGGCGTACCTCCGGCGGCCGCCGCGTGGCCGCCGCCGTCGTCGACGGCTTCCTCGCGGAAGTCCCCGACTATCTCGCCGCGCATCGGCTGATCGCCCGCGCGACGCAATTCGGCATCGCATGAGTATCGCCATGGATACGATCGCCACGCGCCTGAAGGCGCTGAAAACCCTCGCGCATGCCGCGCCGCACGTGCCGGCCGACCACTGGGCCGACACGCCGCACGCGCAGTTCGAACGCTGGCTCGACGAGGCCGTGACCGCCGGCGCGCTCGAACCGCAGGTGACGACGCTGTCGACGGTCCGCCCGGACGGACGGCCCGATGCCCGTTCCGTCGTGCTGCTGAACGTCGACGCGCGCGGCTGGCATTTCGCGGCGAACGCACGCAGTCCGAAGGGCCGCCAGCTCGCGAACCGGCCGTTCGCGGCGCTGACGTTCTACTGGCCCGCGATCGCGAGCCAGATCCGGCTGAGCGGCCCGGTCGAGCGGTTGCCGGACGCCGAAGGCCATGCCGATTTCGCAAGCCGCCCCGAGCGGTCGCGCGCGAGTATCCTGGCCGGACGGCAAAGCGAACGGCTCGACGATCCGGCCGACCTGACGCGTGCGATCGACGCGCAGCTCGAACGGCTGGCCGCCGATCCGGCGCTCGTGTCGCCCGACTGGCACCTGTATGCGCTGGCCCCCGACGAAGTCGAGTTCTGGCGAGCCGACAGTTCGCGCCGTTTCGCGCGGCAGGCTTATCGTCGCGCGGGCGCGCGCTGGGAACGGTGTGCGCTATGGCCGTGAAGCGTGACGAACCGCCGCCGCCGCGCGACGGCGCGCATGACGGCCTGCACGACGACACGCGGCTCGCGCACGCGGGCCGCGACAGCGCCGCGTGGCACGGCTTCGTCAATCCGCCCGTCTACCATGCGTCGACCGTGCTCAGCCCGACGGTGTCGGATCTGCTGAACCGCACGCAGCCGTATATCTACGGCCGTCGCGGCACGCCGACGACGGACGCGCTCGAGCGCGCGGTGACGAGCCTCGAAGGCGGCGCCGGCGCGGTGCTGTGCCCGTCGGGCCTGTCCGCGTGCACGCTCGCGCTGCTGTCGTGCCTGAAGCCCGGCGACCATCTGCTGATGACCGCATCGGTCTACGGCCCGGTGCGTCACGCATGCGAAGGCGTGCTTGCGCGGCTCGGCGTCGAGACGACGTGGTACGACGGCAGCACGCCCGTCGCAGCCGCGTTTCGTCCGAACACGCGTGCACTGTACGTCGAGGTGCCCGGCTCCTACACGTTCGACATGCACGACATTCCCGCGCTCGTGCGGCTCGCGCATACGCACGGTGCGCTGGTCCTCGCGGACAACAGCTGGGCCACGCCGCTGTTCTTTCAGCCGCATGCGTTCGGGATCGACCTGTCGATCCAGGCCGGCACCAAGTATCTGGTCGGGCACTCGGATGCGATGCTCGGCATGGTGTCGGCCAACGCGCGCGCATGGCCCGCGCTGAAGCAACTGCATGGCGATCTCGGACTGTGCGCCGGCCCCGACGACGTGTATCTCGCGCTGCGCGGGTTGCGCACGCTCGGCGTGCGGCTGCGGCAGCATCAGCGCAATGCGCTTGCGGTCGCGAGCTGGCTCGCGACGCGCGCCGAAGTGCAGCGCGTGCTGTATCCGGCGTTGCCGGGCGACGCGGGCCACGCGCTGTGGCGCCGCGATTTCCGTGGCGCGTCGGGGCTGTTCTCGATCGTGCTGCAACCGGCTCCCGCGCACGCGATCGACGCGTTTCTCGATCATCTGGCGCTGTTCGGGCTCGGTTATTCGTGGGGCGGCTACGAGAGCCTCGCGTTGCCGTTCGAACTGGACGCGCACGGCCTCGCGGCGCGCTGGCCGGCCGGCAGTTGCGGCGTGCGCCTGCACATCGGACTCGAGGATGCGGACGACCTGATCGCCGATCTGGCGGCGGGCCTCGACCGCTACGCGGCATGCGCGTCGACCGCCGCCTGCGAGGATGCCGCGCGATGCTGACCGTCTGGGGCCGCCGCACGTCGTTCAACGTGCAGAAGGTGTTGTGGCTCATCGGCGAGCTCGGCCTGCCTTACCGGCATATTCCGGCCGGCGGCGAGCACGGCTCGCTGCAGACGCCCGCGTTCGCGGCGCTGAATCCGACCTGCCGGATCCCGGTGATCGACTGGGACGGCGACGTCGTGTGGGAGTCGCACACGATCCTGCGCTATCTGGCCGCGCGCGTGCCGAACAATCCGTTCTGGTGCCGCGACACGTTCGCCCGTTCGCGCGCGGAGCGCTGGATGGACTGGTCGCAGACCGCGCTCGAACCCGACGTGATGACCGGGTTGTTCTGGGCACTCGTGCGAACGCCGCCGGAGCGGCGCGACGATGCGATCGTGCGCGACAAGGCCGCGCGCAGCGCGACGCATTACCGGCTGCTCGACCGGCTGCTGTCGACCCAGCCGTTTCTCGGCGGCGCGACGCCGGGCCTGGCCGACATCCCGGCCGGCGCGACGCTGTTCCGCTATTTCTCGCTCGACGTCGAGCGGCCGCCGTTGCCGCACGTCGAGGCCTGGTACGCCCGCCTGTGCCGACGGCCCGCCTACCGCGAACAGGTGATGGTGTCGTTCGACGCGTTGCGCGGCCAGCCGGGCTGACCTTCTACCGACCTCACGACATGACGCATTCCGCCCTTCGCCCGATCCTGATCGTGCTGCATCGCGAACAGTCGAGCCCCGGCCGGATCGGCCGGCTGCTCGCCGCCCGCGGCCATCCGCTCGACATCCGGCGCCCGCCGCTCGGCGATCCGTTGCCGGCGACGCTCGCCGACCATGCGGGCGCCGTGGTGTTCGGCGGCCCGATGAGCGCCAACGACGGCGATCGCTGGATCCGCGACGAGATCGACTGGATCGGCGTGCCGCTGCGCGAGGCGGCGCCGTTTCTCGGCGTCTGCCTCGGCGCGCAGATGATGATCCGCCATCTGGGCGGTCGCGTGAACGCGCATCGCGACGGGCGCGCGGAAATCGGCTACTGGCCGATCGCCGCGACGCCGGCCGGCCGGCGGCTCGGTTCATGGCCGTCGCACGTGTATCAGTGGCATCGCGAGGGCTTCGAGCGCGTCGCGGGGCTCGAGATTCTCGCGACCGGCGAGCATTTCGAGAACCAGGCCGTCCGTTACGGGCCGCGCGCGTACGGTGTCCAGTTCCATCCGGAAGTGAGCTATCCGATGATGCGGCGCTGGAGCACGGCGGCCGCGCACAAGCTGGGGGTGCCCGGCGCGCAGGATCTCGCGACGCAGGCGAACGAAGGCTGCCGGCACGACCGCGCGACGGCCGCGTGGCTCAGCGCGTTTCTCGACCGCTGGCTCGACGGGACGCCGGCATCAGGTCTGCACGGTCACGTCGGAGATGCTGATCAGCCCCCACTCGACCGCGCGCAGCACGGCTTCGTGCCGACGTGACACGTTGAACTTGCGGCGGATGTTCATGAAGTGGAAGTTGATGCACGACTCGGTCACGTTCAGGATGTGGCCGATTTCCCACGAGGTCTTGCCGGCCGCATGCCAGCGCAGGCACTCGACCTCCCGTCGGCTCAGACGCGGCACGCTGTCGGGCGGTGCGTGGCAGCGCGTGCCGGCGATCGCTTCGCAGGCGATGTCGCGCAGCAGCGTGAGCGCCGCCAGATGCCGGTCGCAGCGCTCGCACGTGGTGGCGAGATCGTCCGCGCTCGCGCACGACAGCATGCCGACCTCCCCCTTCGGGCCGCGCACGGGCAACACGACGCCGCTGCGCATGCCGTACGCGGCCGCCGCCTCGTAGCATGGCCGTTGCCCGGGCAGCCCGAACAGCGCGCCGTCCCAGACGAGCGGCAGCGCCGAACGGAAGCAATGCTGCAGCATCGGGTCGATGCGGTCGAACTGCCGCTGCCGGTACAGCGCCGTCCAGCCCGGCACGCCGCTGCTCCACTTGCGCGCGAGATCGAACGATGCGCCGGCAAACGGCAGCACGATCAGCACGACCTTGTCGAACCCCATGCCGGCGGCCGCGTCGGTCATCCGCTGCCATGACGCGTCCGTGTCGCCGGGTACCAACCATTTCAGACAATCCAGTCCTTTCATACAAGCCACCCCGTTTATTAGTTGGAATCTGCAATCAGGCGGACTTGCGCAACCGGTTCGAGGCGTTGCGCGCGAACGGGCCGCGCTAGACCGCCTCGGTCAGACGTCGCCGACCCGCCTGCTTCGCGTCGTCGAGCGAAGCCGTCACGTCGAACGGGATCCCGAACGCCTTTTCGATGCCGGATGCGTTCGCGATGGCCGCTTCGCGCTCGTTCGGGTCCGGTTCGACCGACACGAGCGCGCGGCAGACCGCGGCGAGCGCGGCGCGGTTCTGCTTGAGCCACATGCCGCGCTCCTTGCGGTCGTCGTGCGGCTCGTCGGGGCGGGCCGGCGGAAAGATCATGACAAACGGCTCGCCGTGCCGCATCAGCGCGTGCATGTCGTCGAGCCAGCGCTGCGCGTAGCCGCGGGAGGCAATGGCGTCGTTGCGCACGACGACGAGCGGGAATTCCGTGACGTCGAACACGGCGAGCGCCGCCAGTGCGGACGGCGCGTTTCCAGCGTGGTGGGTAGGCATCGGGTCAGTCTCCATCGAGTTGAACAGCATGGGTCGGAACGGGCCGCGCGGCGCCCGCTTCATCGTTTCGCGGCAGCGCCGGGGCCGAACGGCGGGCGGGCGAACCACACCACCGCGATCACGGCGAGATACACGCAGCCGAGCGCGAACGACACGTCGTTGAACGAGATCTGGTACGCCTGCGCGTCGACCAGGTTGCCGAGCAGCGCTGCCGCGCGTTGCGGATCGCCGCCGCCCAGCTGCGCGAGTTCGGCGCGAACGGCCGGATCGAACCTGCTCAGGTGTTCGCTGAGCTGCGCGTGATGCAGGATCGCGCGCCGGTCCCACAGGAACGACGTGATCGACACGGCGAAGCTCGCGCCGAGCGTGCGCAGGAACGTCGACAGGCCGGAGCCCGCGGCGATCTCGTCCGGCTTCAGGTCGGACAGCAGGATGCTGTTGATCGGCATGATGAACAGCGCGAGGCCGAGGCCTTGCAGCAGCTGGATCAGCGCGATGTGCGTGAAGTCGACGTCGGGTACGAAGCCCGCGCGCAGGAACGACGACGTGCCGAGGATCGCGAACGCGCAGCACACGAGCACGCGCATGTTGAAGCGCGGCGCGTACTTGCCCATGAACGGCGTCATCAGCACGGGGATCACGCCCATCGGCGCGACGGCCAACCCGGCCCAGAACGCCGTATAGCCGAGCGTGCGCTGCAGCCACTGCGGCACGATCACGTTGACCGCGAAGAACGCCGAGTACGCGAGCACGAGCGTCAGCGTGCCGGCCGCGAAGTTGCGATGCGCGAACAGCCGCAGGTTCACGATCGGGTTCGGCTCGTTGAGTTCCCAGATCAGGAACAGCGCGATCCCGAACGCGGCGACCACCGACATCACGACGATGAACGTCGAATTGAACCAGTCGGCTTCGTTGCCCTTGTCGAGCACGATCTGCAGCGCGCCGACGCCGACGACGAGCGCGGCGAGCCCGACATAGTCGACGCGCGCGGCGACCGTCGTCTCGACGCGCGCGCGCATCTGCGCGAACACGCACATCGCGGCGAACACGCCGATCGGCAGATTGATCAGGAACGCCCAGCGCCACGAGTAATGTTCCGTCACCCAGCCGCCGAACACGGGGCCCGCGATCGGCGCGACGACGGTCACCATCGCGATCATCGACAGCGCGAAGCCGCGGCGCTGCGGCGGGTAGATCGACAGCATCAGCGCCTGGGTGGTCGGGATCATCGGCCCGGCCACGAGGCCCTGCAGCGCGCGGAACGCGACGAGCTGCGGCAGGTTTTGCGCGAGGCCGCACAGGAGCGACGCGAACGTGAACGCCAGCGTCGCCCACACGAACAGCCGGACCTGCCCGACACGCTTGACGAGAAACCCGGTCAGCGGCAACGCGATCGCATTGCTGACCGAGAACGTCGTGACGACCCATGCGCTCTGCGTCGTGCTGACGCCGAAGTTGCCGGCGATCGTCGGCAGCGAGACGTTCGCGACGGTGCCGTCGAGCACCTGCATGAACACCGCGAGCGCGAGGCCGAACGTCGTCAGCGCGACGCTCGACGGGCGAAAACCGGCGTCCGCGGCCGGCATCGGGCCGCTCATCGCACACGCTCCGCACGCACCGCCGCCGGCAGGTTCGCATGCACGACGTCGGCGATCAGGCTGTCGGCGCGCGCCAGCTCGTCGCGGTACACGTCGGTCCTGAACACCGGCGCGTCCTGCGCGCGGCGCGACAGCATCGCACCGCTGCGGTCGTGCTGGTCAACGCGCGCGTGCATCGACAGGCCGATGCGCAGCGGATGCGCGTCGAGTTGCGATGGATCCGTCAGTTCGATTCGCACCGGCAGGCGCTGCACGATCTTGATCCAGTTGCCGGTCGCGTTCTGCGCGGGCAGCAGCGAGAACGCGCTGCCGGTGCCGACGCCGAGGCTCTGCACGCGGCCCTTATAACGCACGGCGTCGCCGTACAGGTCGGCCGTCAGCTCGACCGGTTGCCCGATCCGCATGTGCTCGAGCTGCTTTTCGGTGAAGTTCGCGTCGACCCACAGCTCGCGCAGCGGCACGACGGCGAGCAGCGGCACGCCGGGCGACACGCGTTGCCCGACCTGCACCGTGCGCTTGGCGACATAGCCGGTGACCGGCGCGACGATGTCGGTGCGCGCACGGGCAAGATAGGCCGCGCGCAGCCGCGAGGCCGCGGCCTCGACGTCGGGATGCGACGCGACCGCGGTGTCGTCGACGAGCGCCTTGCTTGTCTGGTGCTGTTCGCTCAACGTCGCGAGCGCGCTTTGCGCGGCGGCGTACGCGCTTTGCGCGGACGTCAGCGTATCGAGCGCATGCGCGAGCTCCTCGCGCGAGATCGCGCCGGAGCGGCCGAGATCCTCGCGGCGCCGGTAGTCTGCCTTCGCCTTGTCGAGCGCGGTGCGCCGCGCGTCGAGATCGGCACGCGCGCCGTCGATGCTGTTCGCGAGCCCGCGCTCGTTGCTGTACAGGCCGCGCACCTTGCGCACCGTGGCCGCGAGGTCGGCCTGCGCGGCCGCGAGCGCGATCTGCGCGTCGCTCGCGTCGAGACGGACGAGCGGCGTGCCGGCGCGGACGAGGTCGCCGTCGTCCGCGTCGATCGACACGACGGTGCCCGTCACCTGCGGCGTCAGCTCGACGACGTTGCCTTGTGCGTATGCGTTGTCGGTGGACTCGTACCAGCGGCCGACGAGCCCGTACCAGATGCCCCAGCCGACGATGCCGAGCGCGAACGCGGCGACGAGCGCACGCACGAGGTGCTTGCGTCTTGCGGGCGGCGGCGTGGCCGGTGCGGCGCCGCCCGGTGCCGGTTGCGTGCGGGCGTCCGACCCGCCTGGCGCGCGCGGCGCGCCGGTGTGGTCGGCCGACGGTTGCTGGCGGGCGCTGGCCGGATCGGCGGCTGCGGGCCGCGCGGGAGTCTGCAGGGTGTTGTCGCTGCTCATGGTTCGATGTCAAGGACGGTGGGAAGGAGTGGCGGCGAGCGCGACGTCGTCCGGCTCGGCGCGGAAGCCGCCGCCGAGCGCGGCAACGAGCTGCAGCGACTGGTCCGCGCGCTGGGCGCGCAACGCGGCGACTTCGCGGCTCGCGATCAGGAGCTGCTGGCGCACGACGAGCGCGTCGAGGTAGCTGCCGACGCCCGCGCGGTAGCGCGCGTCCGCGAGCCGCCATGCATCGGTGGCGGAATCGAATGCGCGCTGCTGCGCATCGGCCTGCACGGCGAGCGAATGCAGCCGGTGCAGATCGTCGGCCACCTCGCCGATCGCGCCGATCAGCGTCTTGTTGTAGCTGGCGACCGCGACGTCGTATTGCGCGTCGCGCTTGCGCAGCACACCGCGCCGTTCGCCGCCGTCGAAGATCGGCAGGCTCACGGCCGGGCTGACGTTGTAGGTGCGCGACGCTGCCTGGAACAGCGATGCGCCGCCGCGCGTCGCGAGACCGATCAGCGCGGTGAGGCTCACGTCGGGCAGGAAGTCCGCGCGGGCGGCCGCGACGTTGCGACTCGCGGCTTCCACCCGCCAGCGTGCGGCGACGAGATCGGCGCGCCGGCCGAGCAGCGCGGCCGGCAGGTCGGCCGGCACCGCGAGCGCGGCGGTGGGCAGCGGCGCGGGCCGCGCGAGCGCGAGGCCGCGATCGGGGCCCGCGCCGAGCAGGATCGCGAGCGCGATGCGCGCGCTGTCGATCGCCTGCGCCGCGCGTGCCTGCTCGCGCATCGCGGCCGCGACTTCGCTTTCCGCCTGGCGCTGCTGCGCGACGTTGTCGATGCCTTTCGTGACACGCTGACGCGTCAGCGACAGTGCTTCGTCGGCCCGTTCGTATTCGGCCCGCGCGACGTCCTGCTGATCGAACGCATAGGCGAGATTCACGTAGGCACGCGCGACGTTGACGGACAGCAGCACGCGCGCGGCCCGTGCATCGATCTGCGCGGCCCGCGCTTCGCCGAGCGCGGCTTCCCACGCCGCGCGGCGGCCGCCCCACAAATCGAGATCCCAGCTCAGGCCGAGATTGATTTCGCGCGTGTGGCTGAAGACGCCGCCGCCCTCGCCTTTCGAGAACTGCGTGCCGGACGTGCGTTCCCCTTTCGCGCCCGCGCGGCCGACCAGATGCGGCAAGCGGGCAGCCTGTGCTTCGATCACGAGCGCCTGCGCCTCGCGCGCACGCGCATCGGCGGTCGCGAGATCGGGATTGCCGGCAAGCGCTTCGTCGATCAGCGCATTCAACTGCGCATCGTTCAGCGCAACCCACCAGTCGGCGGCCGGCCAGTCGGCGGCCGGCGCATGCGCGAGGCTGCGCGCTGCGGCGAGCGTATCGGCGCCGCGCAGCGTGCCGGCCGGCGTGAGCCCGTCGCGGCTCGCGCATGCGCCGAGCATGACGAGCGCCACGACTGCGGCCATGCGCGACAGGACGCGCCGCGCGACGGCATCGCGTGGCGAGGGAGCAAGTGCTGCGTGCATCGCGTTCCTCTGCTTCGTTTGGGTTTGAACACGACACGCATTGTTGGACGCTCCCGGGTAAAGCTGATAATGTTGTTTAGACAAAAAATAATGAATTCCGGCCATGCCCATCCGAGAAGCCTCTCCCGCCCGCGCGGCGCAACGCGCCGACGCCGATCCGAGCGAACGCGCGGACGGCCCATCGCTGATCGCCGTCTGGGGCGAGGACGACGGCAGCAATACCTACCAGCTCGGCACGCGCGAGGTCGACTGGCACAGCCATCTGCGCGGCCAGGTGTTCTGCGTCGAAAGCGGGTTCGCGCACGTGCGCACGCCGCACGGTTCGTGGCTGCTGCCGCCGCATCGCGCGGGCTGGATTCCGCCGGGCGAGCAGCACAAGGTCAGCATCAGCGGCGCGTTGAGCGGCTGGAGCGTCGTGATCGCGCCGGCCGCGAGCCGCCGCATGCCCGACCAGCCGTGCGTGATCGCGATCACCGATCTGATGCGCGCGCTCGTGCGGCGCGCGGTGTCGTGGGCCGACCAGGACCGGCTCGACATCGAACAGGCGCGCATGAGCGTCGTGCTGCTCGACGAGATGCGCCGCGCGCCGCACGAACCGCTGCACTTGCCGATGCCGCACGACCGGCGGTTGCTGCGGATCGCCAATGCGATCCTCGGGCAGCCGCACGACAGCCGCACGCTCGACGCGTGGGCCGAGTGGGCCGGGCTGTCCGCCCGCACGCTGAGCCGGCTGTTCGTCGCGGAAACCGGCACGAGCTTCGCGCAGTGGCGGCAACAGGCGCGGCTCACGCATGCGCTCGAACGTCTGGCGAACGGCGACAGCGTCGCCAACATCGCCGACGCGCTCGGCTATGCGACGCCGAGCAATTTCATCGCGATGTTCCGCCGCGCGTTCGGCGATTCGCCCGCGCATTACTTCGCGAAGCGCAAGCAGCCGTAATGTCGCGCGGCCTCGCACCGCCCCTATCACCCCTGCCAGTACTGCGCGCGCATCGACGTCGCTATAGTCGCCGTGCGACCGGCCGGTCGGTCGCCCAATGTGACCTGTGGAGGATGTCGATGTCGAACGCCGTCGGATCGGACAACACGCCGATCGTCTCCGAGCAGCAGCTCGCCGATCATCTGGCCGCCGGCTGCAAGCCGGCCGCGCAGTTCCGGATCGGTACCGAGCACGAGAAGTTCGTCGTTTCCCGCGCGACGCATGCGGCTGCGCGTTATGAAGGGCCGTCCGGCATCGCCGAGGTGCTGGCGCGGCTGCGCGGCGACGGGACGCCGATCGTCGATGCCGGGCAGACCGTCGGCGTGATCCAGCGCGACGGCGCCGCGATCTCGCTCGAGCCGGCCGGCCAGCTTGAACTATCGGGCGCCCCGCTCGATACGCTGCACGACACGCACGCCGAGCTGCACGCGCACCTCGCCGCGGCCCGCGCGGCATGCGATCCGCTCGGCCTGCGCTGCGTGCCGCTCGGTTTTCACCCTCACCTGTCGCGCGACGCGCTGCCGTGGATGCCGAAGCAGCGCTACGCGATCATGCGGCGCTACATGCCGCGGGTCGGCACGCGCGGGCTCGACATGATGCAGCGCACCTGCACCGTGCAGGTCAACCTCGATTTCGCATCGGAAAGCGACATGGCGCGCAAGATGCGCGTGTCGCTCGCGTTGCAGCCGGTCGCCACCGCGCTGTTCGCGAATTCGCCGTTCCGCGACGGCCGCCCGTCGGGCCTGCTGTCGACGCGCGCGCACACGTGGCTCGATACCGACGAGGATCGCTGCGGCGCGCCGGCGCTGTTCCTGTCGCGCAGCTTCGGCTTCGAGCGCTACGTGAGCTGGCTGCTCGACAACGTGCCGATGTATTTCGTGCGGCGCGGCGATCGTTATGCGGACGCGACCGGGCACACGTTCCGCGATTTCATGCGGCGGCGCATTCCGCACCTCGAAGGCGAGACGCCGACGCTGGGCGATTTCGCGGACCATCTGACGACGGTGTTCACCGAGGTCCGGCTCAAGCGCTATCTCGAGATGCGCGGCGCCGATGCCGGCTCGCCCGACATGATGGTCGCGCTGTCCGCGTTCTGGACCGGCCTGCTGTACGATCCGGCGGCGCTGTCGGATGCCGGGACGCTGGCTGCCGAGATCGACCGCGGTACGCTGCTCGCGCTGCGTCGCGACGTGCCGCGTACCGGGCTCGATACGCCGGCCGGCGGCCGGTCGTTACGCGCGATCGCGGCCGATGCGCTCGCGATCGCGCATCGCGGCCTGCGCGCGCGGGCGCGCACGGATGCGGCCGGCCGCGATGAATCGATGTATCTCGCGCCGCTCGACGAGATCGTCGCCGGTGCGCCCACGCAGGCCGAGCACTGGCTGGCCCGCTATCGCGACGCGTGGGCCGGCGACGCGACGCGCATCCTTGACGAAGCCGCCATCTGAGCGTGTCGCGCCGGGCCGCTCACGCGCAGCAGGCGAGCAGCGGCTCGTGCGCGAACTCGGCGCCGAGGGGCAGCGGGTGGCCGCGTCGCCGCGTACGCACCGCGTGCGCGAGCGTCTCGAACAACTGCGCGGTATCGGCGAACGACAGGCACGCATCCGTGATGCTCTGCCCGTAGCGCGGCGGCACGCCGGGCACGAGATCCTGCCGCCCTTCGATCAGGTTCGATTCGATCAGCACGCCGACGATGCGCGTATCGCCGGCCGCCACCTGCGCGGCGACTTCCGCGCCGACGGCGAGCTGGTTCCGGTACTGGCGGCGGCTGTTGCCGTGGCTGACGTCGATCATCACGCGCGGCGCGAAGTGCGCGGCCGTCATGCGTTCGCAGGCGGCGTTCACCGCGGCCGCGTCGAAATTCGGTTCGCGTCCGCCGCGCAGCACGACGTGCGTATGCGGATTGCCGGGCGACGCGCTCGCGCATAGCCGGCCGCCTGCATCGATCGACAGGAACCGGTGCGCGTGCGCCGCCGCGCGCATCGCGTCGACGGCGACCTGGACATTGCCGTCGGTGCCGTTCTTGAAGCCGATCGGAATGGGCAGCGACGACGCGAGCTCGCGATGCACCTGCGACTCGACGGTGCGCGCGCCGATCGCGCCCCAGGCGATCAGATCGGCCAGGTAGCGCGGCGACAGCGGATCGAGCAACTCGGTCGCGGCCGGCATCTCCGCGCCGTTGATGTCGCACAGCAGCGCGCGGGCCGTATGCAGTCCGACGTCGATCCGGTCGCTGCCGTCCAGCAGCGGATCGTTGATCAGCCCCTTCCAGCCGACCGTCGTACGCGGCTTCTCGAAATACACGCGCATCACGATTTCCAGCTCGTCCGCGAAGCGCGCGCGTTGCAGCGCGAGCCGTGCCGCGTAGTCGCGCGCGGCGTCGGGATCGTGTATCGAACACGGGCCGGCGATGACCACGAGCCGGTCGTCCGCGCCGTCGAGCACGTCGACGATCGCGCGGCGGGTCGTATGAACGGTGCGCGACGCGCGCCACGCCGGCGGCAGCGCGCCGGCCAGATCCGCAGGGGACGGCAAGCGCAGCACGGCGTCGCGGTTTGTCGTCCAGGCGTTTGCATGCATGGGGACTGCCCTCCTGTCGATAATGAACGTGACTTTTTACTACAGCGCGACTGTATTGAATGGTGCTTTCGGCGCGCAACTAACATAGTTATCAGTTTCTAATTCATAACCTTATGAATGAGGTAAATAAGCGTCGGATTCGATAATTGAGGATCCTGTCGTCATGCCTGTTCGCGGGTGTCGAATGGAACGTTCATTGGGTTTTCGCTCGGAAATCAGGCTGTGATCTTGCAGCGGCGAATGCTTCCGCATGCGGCTTTCCGCCACGCTTCGCTATTCGTTCTGATAGTGGCGGCCCGATAGTCGTTCGATTAATTTTCGGATGCCCGACAGGCCATTCGGGCTCGAAAATATAAATCAACCCAGTCATTGCGGAGAGTCACCATGTCGAAACGGCATTACGAAACCCCCATTCACGTCAAGTATCGCGATACGGATTCGATGGGGCATGTGAGCAGCCCCGTCTATTACGACTATCTGCAGCATTCGTACCTCTGCTACATGTTCGATCTGCTCGGCCTGCCGCGCACCGAGAAACTGCCGCACATCATGGTGAAGACGCAGTGCGAGTACCTCGCACCGGCCCAGTTCGGCGACAACCTGACCGTCCGCTCGAGCATCGTGCGCTTCGGCAGCAAGAGCTTCGATCTCGAACACCTGATGGAGCGCGACGACCAGACCATCGTCGCGCGCGGCGTGTCGACGCACGTGATGTTCGATTACGCGAACAACACGACGCTGGCCGTGCCCGACGAATTCAAGACGCGCGTGCTCGAATTCCAGGGGTCGCTGTGATGCGTGCGCGCGCGCTCGGGAGCGACACGTGAGCTGCGCGGTGGCGCGCGCCCGGCGCCGGATCGGTGCGATCGTCGAGCGGCGGGACGATCGCGCGATCGTGATCGTCCGGCATGCGGCGCAGGCGCTGCTCGAGCCCGCCGCGCTCGAGCGGCACCGTGCGCTCGCATGCCGCCACGAGGACGAGCTGGAAGTGCTGCTGCAGCCGTGCGGCGGCGCGCACGACGGCGTGCGGACGCTGCTCGGCCGGCTGCGGGATGCCGGCGTGGCCGTGGCGCTCGACGCGGCCACGGTTGCCCACGACGCGTCGCTGCTCGAATTCGCGAGCTGGGTCACACGGTGTACGACGGCCGACGGTCTGGCCGCGGCACCCGACGACACGGCCGTGCCGGGTGGTGCGCTGCTCTACGGGCTGGTCGTGCGATGGCGCGATCTGCACGGCAGGTGGCGGCGGCCCGAGCGCGACGCGGCGCCTGAACGCGCGCCGCGGACCATCGCGGCGGATGCGGCCGAGCACATCGCGGCCTGCGATCCGGACGAGCAGGTGCTCGGCGCGCTGCTCGACGCCGATGACGCGTCGACCGGCGCGGCGCTCGACACGCTGTCGGACGCGGTGCGCGCGCGACGGATCTGCCTGGCGACGCGGGCCGGCTGGCCGCTCGCGCGACGGTTATGAGCCCCGCCGTCGCGACGGCCGGCGGGCGCGCGTTTCTGGTCGGCATGATGGGCGCGGGCAAATCGACGCTTGGCCGCGCGCTCGCGGCTTCGCTCGGCTGCGCGTTCGCCGACAGCGACGACGAGATCGAGCGGCGCACCGGCCGCTCGGTCGCCGCGCTGTTCGACGTGGTCGGCGAAGGCGGCTTTCGGCTGCTCGAAGCGCATATCGTCGACGAGCTGACGCAGCGCGCGAACGTGGTCGTGGCGACCGGCGGCGGCTCGGTCCTGAATCCGCACACCCGCGCACGCCTGAGCGAGCGCGGCAGCGTGATCTATCTGCATGCGGATCCCGATGTGCTGTGGCGGCGTACGTGCGACGACACGCGGCGGCGGCCGCTGCTGCAGGCGGGCGAACCGCGGCAGACGCTCGCCGCGCTGTACCGGACGCGCGACCCGCTGTATCGCGAATGCGCGCATGCGCTGGTCGATACGAGCGCACACGATGTCGCGCACGCGACGGCGGAGGTGTTGACGCTGCTGTTGGCGCGGAGGAACGCGCCGGCGTGACGGCGCGGTCGCTTCCCTGCCCTTCGATTCGACGACGCGCTCGACGTCATACGCGTTTTTGAAGTGGCGAGTTTGGATTTGCGATAGTGCTATCGTGATAAGAAAAGTTATCCGGATAGAGGCATTTTCTTATCCAACCCCGTGTTTTCGTGGCAAACGAATCGACGCTTCAAGCTCCCGGAAAATCGGTCCATCAGGCACGATCCCGCCCCCGCCGACATTCTCCCGTAGCGCACCGACTTGGCGAGCACCCGGCGCGGCGGTGTACCCGACTCCAGCGCAGCGATCGCCGCAGACCCTCGCCTTTCCCGTCATTTGTTCCCGCGACGCAAGACTGTTGCTCCATGGCGGGTGTTCGAAATCGTGACCGGCACGCCTACAGTCTGCCCATCGGATTCATCGATCCGGTCGGCATCGAGGCCGAACATCATTCACCTGTCGAGGTACATCATGAGCGCATCCAAAGTCATCATCGTCACCGGCGCATCGCAAGGCATCGGGGCGGAAACGGTCAACGCATTCCGCGCACGCGGCCATCGCGTCGTCGCGACGTCCCGTTCGATCGGCCCGTCGCACGGTCCCGATCTCGTCACCGTCGCGGGCGACATCGGCGATCCGGCCGTCGCGTACCGCGTGGTCGATGCGGCAATCGAACATTTCGGCCGTGTCGACACGCTCGTCAACAACGCGGGCATCTTCGTCGCGAAGCCGTTCACGCAATACACCGCGGACGACTATGCGCGGATCACGAGCGTCAACCTGAACGGCTTCTTCCACGTCACGCAGCGTGCGATCGCCGCGATGCAGAAGCACGGCACGGGCCATGTGGTCAGCATCACGACGAGCCTGGTCGATCACGCGAACAGCAACGTACCGTCGGTGCTGGCGTCGCTGACGAAAGGCGGATTGAATGCCGCGACGAAGTCGCTCGCGATCGAATATGCAAAGGCCGGCATTCGCGTCAATGCGGTGTCGCCCGGCATCATCAAATCGCCGATGCATGCGGCCGACACGCACGCGACGCTCGCGTCGCTGCATCCGGTCGGCCGGATGGGCGAGATGAGCGATATCGTCGGTGCGATCCTTTATCTCGATTCGGCGCCGTTCGTCACCGGCGAAATCCTGCACGTGGACGGCGGTCAGAGCGCCGGGCATTGAGCACCGGCGTCGAAGCCGCGAGCCGGCGCGTCTATCGCGATACGCCGCCGCGTGTGCCGCGTGTGCCGGCTGTCCGGTTGGCAGGCGCCTGCGCCAACTGTTCGACGAGAAAGTCGACGAACACCCGCACGCGCGACGACAGAAAGCGTGCATGCGGGTACAGCAGCACGAAGGGCCGCGACCGGCCGCCGAGGCCGGACAGCACTTCCACGAGCGTGCCGGCGCGCAGATCGTGCTCGACGATGAAGCGGTAGGTCTGGAACAGCCCTGCGCCGCTGCGCGCGAGCGTCACGCCGGCCAGGACGTCGCCCGACGTGCCGTAGCTGCCGGCCGTCGTGACGTCGATTTCATCCGCGCCGTCGTCGAACAGCCAGGGAATCGTCCGTCCGCTGCTCGGCAGCTCGAACTGGATGCATTCGTGCGCGTGCAAGTCGGCGATCGCGGTCGGCGTGCCCGCGCGCTTCAGATAGTCGGGCGTCGCGACGACGACGAGTTCGGCGTCCTCCAGCTTGCGCGCGACCAGGCTCGAATCGGCCGGCGCGCGGCCGCGGATCGCGAGATCGTAGCCTTCCTCGGCGAAGTCGACGTTGCGGTTGCTCAGGTGAGTTTCGATGCGTACCGCCGGGTAGCGCTCGCGAAACGCCGGCAGCAGCGGCAGCACGCGATAGTGCCCGTACGGCGTCGGCATGCTTATCCGTAGCAGGCCGGCGGGCGTGGCCTGCTGGCCCGTGGCTTCGCGCTCCGCGTCGACGAGCTGCGACAACGCATCGCGACATTGCTCGAAATAACGCCGGCCGGAATCGGTCAGCCGGATCTGTCGCGTCGTGCGGACGAACAGGCGCACGCCGAGACGCTCCTCGAGCCGTGCAACCGACCGGCTGACCGCGGCCGGCGTGACGCCGGCCGCATTTGCCGCAAGCGTGAAGCTGCCGAGCTCGGCAGCCAGACAGAACAGCTCGATGCTGCCCAGCAGGAGATCGTCGAATTGTCGTTGCATGGGGCGATTCCTGCCGTCTCGGCCATGGGAGGGACGCGGTGAAGCAACGAGTGTGCATGAATCTCGTGCGGGAAACCAGCCGGTGCGGCGGGCGCGATTCGTTACATGACGTCCCGACTCAATTGCGCGGCCGGCATTTACCGGCTTCGGCCGCATGACTACAGTGATTCACGGGCCACGCCGGCCGCCCGATCCCTTTTACCGCAAGGAGCACGACATGAGCGTCGAACAGAATCTGGCCGAACTCGGCCTCGCATTACCGGAACCGCCGAGTCCGCTCGGCAGCTATACGGCCGTCGGCGAAGCCGGCAACCTGCTGTTCGTGTCGGGACAGTTGCCGCTCGCCGACGGCAAGCTTGCTTATACCGGCCGTGTCGGCGAGCAGTTGAGCGTCGACGACGGCAAGCATGCCGCGCGGCTGGCGGCACTGAACGTGCTTGCGCAAATCCGCAAGCATCTGGGCGGGTTCGATCGCCTGCGCAAGATCGTGCGCGTCGAGGGGCACGTGAGCTCTGCCGACGGCTTTTTCGGACAGCCGGCCGTGATCGATGGTGCGTCCGACCTGTTCGCCGCCGTGCTCGGCGCCAAGGCCGGACATGCGCGTTCGGCGTTCTCCCAGCACCAGTTGCCGGCCAACGCCGCCGTGATCCTGGTCGTGATCGCCGAGATCGAGGTAGCGTGATGACAGGCCGGACGTGTGGGGCGGCATCCCGTCCCGCAAGTGTTCTCGCGCGCCCTACCCGGCATCCGGCACGCACGTCGGTGCACCGTGCAATCGGGGGCTGGATCGTCTGAAAAGCTTGTCAGGAAAGGCGCTACACGATCCGGATACATTGAAATACAAAATATCGCATACGATTTAATCGAATCCGCTTGACGAGAATGGTCGTCAGGCGGAAACTGCGTCGCATGCGATCGAATCGCATCTGAGACAAACCAACCGACGGAGCAAATGATGAGCAAGATCGACAAGGTGCTGTACACGGGCAAGACGCATACGACTTCCGGCGGCCGCGACGGCGCGGCGCGCAGTTCCGACGGCCGCCTCGACATCCAGTTGTCGTCGCCGGGCAGCGCCGGCACCGGCACCAACCCGGAACAACTGTTCGCAGCCGGCTGGTCGGCCTGCTTCATCGGCGCGATGCAGCTTGCGGCGCGTGCCGCGAAGGTGACGCTGCCGGCCGACCTCGCGGTCGATGCCGAAGTGGATCTCGGCACCGCGGGCAACGCGTACTTCCTGCAGGCCCGGCTGAACGTGAGCGTGCCGGGGCTCGAGCGCGACGTCGCGCAACGCATCGTCGACGCCGCTCACCAGACCTGCCCGTATTCGAAGGCGACGCGCGGCAACATCGACGTCGACATCCGGATCGTCTGAACGTTGCATCGGGCGGCCGAGCGCCGCCCTCCCGAATTCCCGATTCCTTTTCCATCGAGGTGAATGATGAAAACCCAACTGATCGCTACCCTGCTCGTCGCTGTTTCGGCCGCTGTTGCCGCACCGGCGTTCGCCAACGAAACCACCGTGACGCGTGCGCAGGTGCGCGCCGAACTCGCACAGCTTCAACAAGCCGGCTATCCGCTGAACCGCGCGACCGACGCCACCTACCCGAACGATCTGCAGGCCGCGCTGACGCGGATCCACGCCGACGACGCCGTCGCCGCCAACGCAGCGGCTGCCGGCTACGGCAGCGACGGCGGCGCCGCGACGCAATCCGGCCGCCGCGATGTCGCAAGCGTGGCCGAGCGTTCGGTGTACTTCGGTCACTGAGCACCGCGCCGGTACGTGAACCCTGAGTCCCTTTATTCCTGATTCCATTTTGTCGAGGTGAATGATGAAAACCCGCCTGATCGCTGCCCTTCTCGTCGCTGTTTCCGCTTCTGCCGCCGCGCCGGCGTTTGCCGACGCAGCCGTCGTGTCCCGCGCGCAAGTACGCGCCGAGCTCGTCCAGCTGGAACAAGCCGGTTATCGGCCGGGCCGCGCGAACGATCCGCATTACCCGGACGACCTGCAGGCCGCGTTGACGCGCATTCATGCGAACGACGCGGTGGCGGCCGACGCATCGGCATCCGGTTACGGCAACGATGCCGCCGCCGCGACGCAGTCGGGCAGCCGGCCGGCGATGCGTGTTGCCGAACGCTCGATCTACTTCGGTCATTGAACGAATGCGCGAACGGCGCCGATGGCCGGCGTGCGGTGCGCCCCCCTGAATTCCTGAATCCCTGTCGAGGTGAATGATGAAGACCCAACTGATTGCCGCCCTGCTCGTTGCCGTGTCGGCCGCCGTCGCCGCGCCGGCTTTTGCCGGAGAAAGCACCGTCACGCGTGCGCAAGTGCGTGCCGAACTGGCCGCGTTGCAGCAAGCCGGCTACCAGCCGAATCGCCCCAACGATCCGCACTATCCGGACAATATCCAGGCGGCGCTGAAAAGGATTCGCGACGATGGCGCCGTCGCGGCCGATACGCAGACAGCCGGTTACGGCGGTGATGCCGGCGGCGCCACGCAGTCCGGCAGCCGCGGCGCGATTCGCATGGCCGAGCGCTCGATCTATTTCGGGCATTGAGCGTGGTACGGCGAATTCTGTCGCTGAAGTCCATCATATAAAGCGCATGCGATGTAATCGCATGCGCTTTTATTTGCATTGCCGCAGCCTGCATTCCCGCCCATCCCGGATTATTCTGTGCGGCACCCCATCTTTCACGAAGGAGCCGCCGATGCCGGATGCCATGACCGGAAACGCGACAAGCGATGCGCACGTGCTCGATCGCGTTGTCTGGAACGCGCTGACGGGCAAACAGCACCGCTTTGCGCTCGGCAATGACCGCGCATGGCGGTTTCCGGTGCCCGTGGCACCGTTTGCCGCGCTCGCCGACACGAGCCCGGCGTCGTTCGACGCGCTGCGCGCGCTGGTCGCCGCACACGGGCCGGCCGCGCTCGTCACGCCGGACGAGATCGCACCACCGGCGGGATGGTCGGTGATCCGGCGCGCGACGCTGCTCCAAATGATCTGGCAACGGACGTTCGACCCGGCACATGAATCGGAACATGTCCGGCTCGGCGAAGCCGACGTGCCGGACATGCTTGCGCTGACCGCCGCCGCGCAGCCGGGCCCGTTCGGCCCTCGTACGTTCGAACTCGGCCGCTACATCGGCGTGCGCAGCGAAGGGCGGCTGGCCGCGATGGCCGGCGAGCGGATGCAGTTGGACGGCTATACGGAAATCAGCGCCGTGTGCGTGGATGCCGCGTTTCGGCGGCAAGGGCTGGCGGCGAGGTTGATCCGGTCGCTGATTGCGTCGATCGACGCACGATCGGACACGCCGTTCCTGCACGTGCTCACGACGAACCAGGTGGCGATCGAGCGCTATCTCGCGCTCGGTTTCGTCGTACGGCGCGACATGCACCTGCTGGTGCTGGGCGATGCGCACGCGTGACAATGCGGCCGGCGCGATTCACGCGCCGGCCGCTCGTCATGCCTGAGTGCCTTTATGCTTCGGTCGACCGGATCAGGTTGCCGCGCAGCGTGACGATCGCCTTCTGCACCTTCGCGAACTCGTCCGGCTTCAGCCCGGTGGCTTCGACCAGATTCATGTCGAGCCCCTTCTCGCGCACGCGGCGGCCGCTTTTCGTCAGGCTGACGAGCACCTGGCGTTCGTCGGACGGATCGCGGTGCCGCTCCAGGTAACCCATTGCCTCGAGCTTCTTCAGGATCGGCGTCAGCGTATTGGATTCGAGGAACAGCTTCTCGCCGAGCTGGCCGACGGTCTGGTTGTCCTGCTCCCACAGCGCGATGATCGTGATGTATTGCGTGTACGTGAGGCCGAGCTCGTCGAGGATCGGCTTGTACGCCTTGCCGAACGCGAGATTCGCCGAGTAGATCGCAAAGCACAGGAACTCGGACAGCTTCGGCGCGGCGGGCGACGGGGTTTCGGTCGGTTTCATGGACTTCCTCCAGCGACGCGAACGGTCGCAGACAATCGCATTATATATCGCATGCGATCTTATCGGAAGCATGATAATCGGGGTCGATGGGCTGACGCGCGCCGCGCTCAGCCCGGCTTGCGGCGCTTGCCGGTGTGCTGACGGCTGACCGACAACAACGTGCACTGTACCGGATGCGCGATTTCGGTCGCGAGCCCGCCCGCGGCAAACAGCAGGATCATCAGCCAGCGTTTCATGCGTCCTCCACGACCGAGAGGCTCGCACCATCGGCAACCGTCGCGTCGAGCGTGTACGGATCGACGCCGTCGAGGCAACCGAGGTTGACGCGCCAGCATGCCGGGTCCTTGCGGGTCTGGTGGAACGGATAGACGCCGCACCGGCTGCAGAAATAGTGACGTGCGGTGTGCGTGTTGAAGCGATAGCACGTCAGTGCGCCCTCGCCTTCGACGATCGTCAGGTTGGCGGCGGCGAACATCGGGCTCATCAGCGCGCCGCGCCGGCGGCACAGGCTGCAGTTGCAGCGAACGGCCGGCGCAATGGCCGTGCTGACTTCGAATTTGACGGCCCCGCAATGGCAGGATCCTTTGAACCGGGTGGCAGACATGACGGGCTCCGAAAAAGGTCACGCCTGCTTTATAGCGAAGCCGCGCGCGGGCGGTGTATCGCACTGTATCGGCCGTCGGGGCGGATACAGGACATTGCAAATCCGCGGCCCGCGCGACGAATTGCTGCGGGTGCGCGTGCGGCGGGAGGCCGACCGCCACGCGCCGGCAGCGGCGGATGCAACACTTTGCGCTGGCGCGCGGGAACCCCGTGCGCGTGTTTCATGGGACGGCGTTCGTGCCGGTCGATTGAGCACGACCGTGTGGTCGTCGGCGGCGGTTGCGCCGGCGGCCACGCCACCGGCGTCATGGTTTTCCCGGCCTCGCCGGATGGCGCGGGTGCGCATCGTTTTCGATACGCACCCGCCCGCCACGCAGGCTGCAACGGCCTGCCGCGCGAATCGTGTCCACCGCGCGCTCCCTACCCTTTCTGCTCGGGAAAGGATGCTTGAAACATCCTCAATTATCACGTGCCGCCGATTTGCCCACCATGTGTCGGACGATCGGCGCAGCCCGCATGGCCGCCTCTTGCACCTGCCCGGCGATGCCTGGCGTCGCATCGTGCGGCCGACGCGTGACGCCGGCTAAGAACGGCCAGCCCCGCGCCACCGCATATCGATAATCAGGAGACACGATGAACAGCCAATCCCTCGACCTCGACGGCCACGCGGGCGCACGCGCATCCGCCCGCACGTCGGCTGCCTCCGCAGGCACCGGCGTCGACGCAACGACCCTCCCCGCCCGCCGCGTCACGCTCGGCGACTTCATGGACGATCTGCCGGTCGGTGCGTTGCACCGCTTCGTCGTCTGGGTGATCGGCATCGGGCTGTTCTTCGACATGTATGAGATCTTTCTCGTCAGTACGATCGGCTCCGCGTTGCAGCACGAATACGGGCTGAGCCGGCAAAGCGCCGATTTCAAGCTGCTGCTGGCGTCCGCGTTCATCGGCATGTTCGTCGGCGCGATGTGCCTCGGCAGCCTCGCCGACCGCATCGGCCGGCGCAAGGCGTTCCTGCTCACGCTCGGGTGGTACAGCGCGTTCTCGCTGGTCGGTGCGTTTTCGGTGAGCGCCGACATGCTCGTGGCCTGCCGGTTCCTGACCGGCATCGGCGTCGGCGCGATCTATCCGGTCGCCGACAGCTTCCTGTCCGAAATCCTGCCGAAGGACAAGCGCGGGCGGCTCGCCGCGTGGGCCTACACGACTTCGTATGTCGCGGTGCCGCTCGTCGGCTTTCTCGCGCTGTGGCTGAACCCACTGCATGTGGCGGGCGTCGCGGGCTGGCGCATCATCCTCGCGGTCGGCAGCCTCGGCGCCGTGTACGTGCTGCTCGTCCAGCACCGGCTGCCGGAAAGCCCGCGCTGGCTGCTCGCGCAAGGCCGCACGGCCGATGCGCACGCGGCGCTGCGGCGTTTCGCGCAAAGCGCCGGCGTGCCCGTGCCCGAGCATTTCGCGGAACCGGTCCAACCGCAGCGGCCGCTCGGGCTCGGCGAGCGCATCGCGCTGCTGCGTCGCCGTCCGTACGGCGCGCGCTACGTGATGCTGGCGATCTTTCACCTGTTCCAGGGCTTCGGCTATTACGGGTTCGGCACGCTGGCCGGCACCGTCGTGAAAAGCCGCGGCTTCGACGTGACGGACAGCACGTTGTTCATCGCGCTGTCGTTCATCGGCTATCCGATCGGCTCGCTGCTGTCGATTCCGCTGCTCAACTGGATCGAGCGCCGCACGCTCGTGATCGTGTCGATCTTGTCGATCGCGGTGTTCGGGCTGTGCTTCGCGTATTCCGGCAATACCGTGCTGATCGTCGGCTTCGGGTTCCTGACGACGTGTGCGTCCAACGTGTTCAGCAACGCGTATCACGTGTACCAGGCCGAGATTTTTCCGGCCGGCGTGCGTTCGACGGCGATCGGCAGCACCTATGCGCTGTCGCGCATCGTCAGCGGCGCGCTGCCGTTCGTGTTGCTGCCGGTGCTCGTCGACTACGGCGCGGGCGCGATGTTCGGCGTGATTTCGGTCGCACTCGGCATCGTCGCCGTCACGCTGCGCGTGCTCGGCCCGCTCACCACGCGGCGCAGCCAGGACGAGATCAATCCGGTTTGACGCGGCGATCGGCACGGGGCGCACGCACGCGTGCCCCGTGCGTCGCCGTTTCATCGCCTCATCGCATTCAGCGCGCCGACATGAAATCGAACAGCTTCGCGACGTCGGTCGTCAGCACCGCGCCGGCCTTCACGCCGACCCATAGCGTGCGCGTCGCCCACGCGTCGTCGAGCTTCACGACACCGAGCCGCGCCGCGCGCTCGCCGGTCACCGCATCGCGCGGCAGCACGCCGATGCCGAGCCCCGCCTCGATCATCCGGCTCACGCCGTCGAAATTCGATACCTGGATCCGCAGCTTCAGCGAGCGCTCGGCCGCGAACGCGGCGTCGGTCATGCGCGCGAGCAGCGAGCTGCCGTCGCTCAGGCCCACGTAGTCCTCGTCGAGCGTATCCGCGAAGCGGATGCTGTCGCGCACGGCGAACCGGTGCGCGCGCGGCACGAGCAGCACGAGCTCGTCGCGCCGGTACAGCCGCCGGTCGATGCCGGGCGCCGGCACGTTGTCGGCGAATACACCGAGATCGGCCTTGCCCGACGCGATCGCGTCGACGATCTCGTGGCTCAGCCGCTCCTCGAGACTCACCTTGATGCCGGGGTTGCCGGTGAGGAACGCGGCGAGATCGGCGGGCAGGAACTGGACGATCGCCGACGTGTTGGTCCATACGTGGATATGGCCGCGCACGCCTGCGACGTAGTCGCTCATCTCGTGCGCCATCCGGTTCACCTGCTCGATCACCTTCGCCGCATGATCGAGCAGCGCGCGGCCCGCGGGCGTCAGCTCTACGCCGCGCGCGTGCCGGACGAACAACGCGCTGCCGGTCACGCTTTCGAGTTCGGCGATGCGCTTGCTGACCGCGGACAGCGTGAGCTGGCCGTGTTCGGCCGCCTTCGTCAGGCTGCCGTGCTCGGCGACGAGCGCGAACACGCGCAGCGACTGCAGATCGAAATGAAGCGGGTTCACCATGTCGGGGGTCCTGGGAAGGCCGTGCGGGGGACGTCGTCATCGCGCCGGCCTGACGCCGATCATACGCCGGGCCGTGCGCATGCGATACGCACGATACGGCGCGGCTAGCGCGGCGCGATGGCGTGCAATGCGGCGAGCATCGCGCCGTCGGGCGTCGCGAGATCGTCGAGCACCGCGAAGTGCTGCATGCCGGGCAGCCACGCGCGGGCGATCCGCTCGCCGGCGGCTTCGCACGCCGTCGCGTATTCGTCCGCCTGCCGAACGAGTTCGGGCAGTTCGGCGTCGCCGACCGCCACGACGGTCGCCGCGCCCGGTCCGACATGGCGCAACGGGCTGTACGCGTCGACCTCCCGCGCGGTGAGCTGCAGCTTGTCGTTCAGGCAGCACAGCGCGATCGGTTCGAGATCGACGAGCGGACTGATCGCGAGTGCCGACACGACGGCCGGATGCGCGCGATGCATGGCCGTCAGATGGCCGCCCGCCGAATGGCCGCTCAGATGGATCGGCCGCCCCGCGATGCCGAGGCCGTCGCGGTCGGCCGCGAGATGGTCGAGCAGCGCGCCGATCTCGCCGACGATATCGGTCATCGTCGCGACCGGCGCGAGCGTGTATTCGGCGAGCACGACGTCGTAGCCGCACGCGAGCGGCCCGCTCGCCGCATACGCGAAATCCTCTTTCGTGCAGTGTTGCCAGTAGCCGCCGTGGATGAACACGAACAGCGGCGCGTCGGGCTGCCCGCACGGCAGCCAGTCGAAGCGCTGCGCGGGTTGCGCGCCGTAACGCAGGTCGCGGCGGCCGGGCGTCGCCGCGTACAGCGCCGCGCTGCGCGCCTGGCATGACGCGAGCAGCGCGGGGAAATCGGGAACAGCCCTCGTGTTCAGGTACGCGGCGTCGAGCGCCGCACGGTCCATGCCGCGATAGAGGATCGTCATTCGGGAAGCGTCTGGATCGGGTTGCGGATGCGCGCGGCAGGTCTGTCCGTGCGCGCGGCGAAGGCGGCGGTCGGGCCGACGCCGTTGCGCCATTATCCGCGGCGCGGCCGCGCACGGCTATCCGGAATCGGCGGGCGCGGCGCGTGCCTGTCCGCTTTCGGCGAAGGACTGCGACGCCGTGCGCGCGGCGGGCCGGCACTCGCGCGGGCGACCGAGCCCGGCAAGTCAGATCGGCTCGGAAATCTCGATCAGGTTCAGGTCGGGATCGCGCACGTAGATCGAGCGGATTTTCTGCGTCGCGCCGGTGCGTTCGACGGGCCCTTCGACGATCGGCCAGTCGACGCGCCGCAGGTGCGCGATCACGTCGTCGAGCGGGACCGACGCGATGAAGCACAGGTCGAGCGCGCCCGGCACCGGCACGTGCGCTTTCGGCTCGAATTCCGCGCCGCGCACGTGCAGGTTGATCTTCTGGTTGCCGAAACGGAACGCGAGTCGGCCCGCGCCGAAGGTTTCGAGCTGCATCTGCAGCACCTCGGTGTAGAAATGCTTCGTCCGTTCCGGATCGACGCAGGTCAGCACGAGATGATCGAGGTGGTCGATCAGCGCCATGGCATTCGCTCCTGTTTATGTTTCTGTTGCTGTTCACGAGAACGCGCGTTGCGCGGGCTTGCCGTCGGCATCGGCGCGCGGCGGCGGATGAAGGTCCGAGCGGCGCCCGGCCTTCAGGATCTGGCTCGGCACGTCATGCCCGATCAGCGCGGGCAGCCGTGCGGCCGCGGCGAGCAGGGCCGCGAGGTCGATGCCCGTATCGTAGCCGTCGAGTTCGAGCATGTGCACGAGTTCCTCGGTGCAGACGTTGCCGGTCGCGCCCGGCGCATACGGGCAGCCGCCGAGCCCGCCGAGCGACGCGTCGAAACGGTCGATGCCGGCGTCGAGCGCGGCGAGCGTATTCGCGAGCGCCATCCCGCGCGTGTTGTGGAAGTGCAGCGTGAGCTGCAACGCAGGGAAGCGCTCGCGCGCACGTCCGGACAAGTCGCGCACCTGCGACGGAAACGCCATGCCGGTCGTATCGCACAGCGTGAAGCCGTGCACGCCGAGATCCGCGAAGCGCTGCATCCACGCGAGCACCGTTTCGGCCGGCACGTCGCCTTCCATCGGGCAGCCCATCGCGGTCGACAGCGACACGTTGATCGCGACACCCGTGCCGCGCACCGCGTCGATCACGTCGCGCAACTGCGCGAACGATTGCTCTCGCGTCATCCGCAGGTTCGCGCGGTTGTGACTCTCGCTCATCGACATCACGAGGTTCACCTCGTCGACGCCGCACGACAGCGCGCGCTCGGCGCCGCGCACGTTCGGCACGAGCGCCGTATAGACGACGCCCGGCGCGCGCGCGATGCCGTGCATCACGGCTTCCGCGTCGCGCAGCGCGGGAATCGCCTTCGGCGACGTGAACGACGTGACCTCGATCTTCGCGTAGCCGCAGGCGCTCAGCGCGTCGACGAGCGCGATCTTGTCGTCGGTGTCGACGAACGCCGCTTCGTTCTGGAAACCGTCGCGGGTCGCGACTTCGTGGATGTGGAGTCGTTGCGGATGCGGATTCATGTCTTCGTTCCGATGGCTGTTTCAGATCACGCCGCGCGTGCGCCAGTCGTCGCGCGTCGCCGCATCGATGCCGAGCGATTCGAGCACCGCGTCGGTATCCGCGCCGAGCCCGGGGGCCGGCCGCTCGATGCGCCCGGGCGTGGCATCGAGTTTCGGCACGATGCCCGGCACGAGCACGGGCGTGCCGTCGGGCAGCGCGGCGTCGACGATCATGTCGCGCGCACGGTAGTGCGGATCGGCCGCGATGTCGGCCACGTCGTAGATGCGTCCGGACGGAATGCGCGCGTCGTTCAGCGCGGCGAGCACGTCGTCGAGGTCGTGGCGCGCGCTCCATTCGCCGATCGCCGCATCGATGCGCGCGACCTGCGCGACGCGCCCGTCGTTGTGCGCGAGCGCGGGATCGTTGCCGAGATCGGGCCGGCCGATCAGTTCCATCAGGCGCCGGAAGATGCTGTCGCCGTTGCCGGCGATCAGCGCGTACCGGCCGTCGCGGCAGCGGTACGCGTTGGTCGGCGCGATCCCCGGCAGGCTGCTGCCGGCCGGCCCGCGCACCGCGCCGAATGCCGCATATTCGGGCAGCAGGCTTTCCATCATGTTGAATACCGATTCGTACAGCGCGACGTCGACGACCTGCCCCTTGCCGCCCTGCTGCTCGCGATGCCGCAACGCGAGCAGCACGCCGATCACGCCGTGCAGCGCCGACAGCGAATCGCCGAGCGAGATGCCCACGCGCACCGGCGTGCGGCCCGGTTCGCCCGTGAGGTGGCGCAGCCCGCCCATCGCCTCGGCGATCACGCCGAAGCCGGGGCGGTCGCGATACGGGCCGGTCTGCCCGAAGCCCGACACGCGCAGCATCACGAGCCCCGGGTTGAGCGCGGACAGCGTGTCCCAGCCGAGCCCCCAGCCTTCGAGCGTGCCGGGCCGGAAGTTTTCGATCAGCACGTCGGTCTCCGCGACGAGGCGGCGCACGACGTCCTGCCCTTCGGGCGTGCGCAGATCGAGCGTGAGCGAGGTCTTGTTGCGCGACTGCACGGCCCACCAGACCGACGTGCCGTCGTGCAGCAGCCGCCACTTGCGCAGCGGGTCGCCGACGCCGGGCGGCTCGACCTTGATGACGTCCGCGCCGAATTCGGCGAGCATCCGGCCCGCGAACGGCCCGGCGATCAGTTGGCCGAGTTCCAGCACGCGGATGCCGTCCAGGGGGCGTGTCATGACTGTCTCCGATGAAATCGCGTTGTCGATGACGGCGATCATGACGGCGTTCGCGCCCGGCGAAAATCGCTCGATGGTCAACCTGCCTTTCCGAAACGGAAAGGCGGGCGACGGCGCGATCGCGGTATCGGCCAAGCGGGACGCGCCAGCCTTTCCGTCCGGGAAAGCGCGCTCGCGCAACGGTCAAACGACGGCGCGCGCGCCGCCGGCAGAATCGGGGCCGTTCCGCGCCATCGGGCGCTTGCCAGCGAGACCGCCATGTTTTCCGTTTCTTCTCCCGCGAAGATCGTGTTTCTCGACCGCGCGACGCTGTCGCCGCAGACCGTGCTGAAACGATTTCCGTTTCCGCACGCCTTGCAGACATTCGACCGGACGGCCGCGCACGAGGTCGCGGCGCGCATCCGCGACGCGCACATCGTCGTGACGAACAAGGTGCGGCTCGACGCGACGGCCCTCGCCGATGCGCGGCAGATACGGATGATCGCGATCGCCGCGACCGGCACCGACATCGTCGATCTCGATGCGTGCGCGGCACGCGGGATCGTCGTGAGCAATATTCGCGGTTATGCGGTGCGCACGGTACCCGAGCACACGTTCGCGCTGATCTTCGCGCTGCGCCGCAGCCTCGTCGCTTATCGCGACGCGGTGCGCGCGGGGCGCTGGCTCGACAGCGGACAGTTCTGCTTTTTCGATCACCCGATTCGCGACCTGGCCGGTGCGACGCTCGGGATCGTCGGCGACGGCGTGCTCGGGCGTGCGGTGGCCGCCATCGCGCGGGCGCTCGACATGCGCGTGCTGTTCGCGGCACACGGCGACACCGCGCGCGACGGCCATGCACCGTTCGACACGCTGCTGCGCGACAGCGACGTGATCACGCTGCACTGCCCGCTCACGCCCGCGACGCGGCACCTGATCGACGCCCGCGCATTCGCGCGGATGGCGCGCCGGCCGCTGCTGATCAATACCGCACGTGGCGGGCTCGTGGACGAAAGCGCGCTCGTCGAGGCGTTGCAGTCGGGGCAGATCGCGGGTGCGGGGTTCGACGTCGTCACGCAGGAGCCGCTGCCGGCCGCGCATCCGTTTCACGCGATCCTGTCGCATCCGGCGTTCATCCTGACGCCGCATGTCGCGTGGGCGAGCGACGAGGCGATGCAGACGCTGGCCGATCAGCTCGTGGACAACGTCGCCGCGTTCGTCGGCGGCGAGCCGCGGCATGTCGTGTGACACGCACGAACGGAACGGCCCCGCTCGATTGCTCGAAGCGGGGCCGACTGAATGCGGGGCTGCTTGCGCCAGCGACCCGGCACATGAAGGGTTCGTGCCTCGGCCCTGTCTGGCGGCGGGTTTCCGACTATCTGATGGGCGCTACTTCAACGCGTTCAGACCGGCAAGGATGCCGATATCAGGCCAGTCCGAAAAGCGGAAAGCCGGCTCAGTAGGCGGACATCTCGACGCAAGGGTCGACCTTCGACGGCGAACAGATGACCGAGTACTTGGCGCTCTCGCGCATCAGCGCCTCGCCTTCGTGCAGCGCGATCTTGATCTCGGGGTGACGCTCGTACGCGAGGAAGGCCGAGCACACGACCGCGGACATCACGACGAGGGAAAACACAAATTTTTCAAGGGCTTGGAAACGTTCAGGCATGATCTTGACCTTTCTCTCAGCCCGGAATTATACCTTGAGATAAGGGTTTTCCCTATAACCCTGCCCGCATACCGAGGATGCGTTCAAATCAAGATAGGCGCGATGGTCGCGCCCTTTCATCAAAAACATGTCGCCGCGGCCCGCGCGGATGGGGCCGCATACACGAGGAAGGAGAAGAAGGTTCGCCGCCGGCGCGTCACTGCGGCGTCGAAGCGCCGCTCGCCGCATTGCCCGGCCACGCCTTGCCGATATGGTCGATCAGCGACTTCGCGGTGCCCGTCACGAGCGCCGCGTCGACGCCCGACGTCTGCCATGAGCCGTCGGCCGCCTTCACGAAGGTCAGGTTCGCGCGCGACGGCGAGTAATCGGCGTTGCGCCACGTGACCACGACGTCGCACGAGTACGTGCGATCGCCGAGCTTCTTGCAGTCGCCGTCGGGTTTCGCCGATACGACGTCGGCCGATACGGGCAGCGGCTGGCCGAACAGCGCGTTCAGCCCGCCGTGGTTTTCCGCTTCGAGCGCGCGGCGCACGGCGGCGTCGACGTCGCTCGATCCGGGACCGTCGTGAAGCAGGTTGCAGGCCGCCAGCAGCGTCGACGCGCCGGCGAGGGTCAGCAGCAGTTGAAACTTCATGGATATCCGTCGATCGGGGGAACGCCGCGTAGTCTGCAACGTCCGCGTGTCGTGCGCGGTATCCATTTGTAACCAATTGCACGACGGCTGGGCGGCACGGCGGCCGCGCGCGATCGTGCGACGCCCCCGCCTACTGCCGTTGCTGCTTCACGCGGCTCACGAGTTGCGTCGGGCTGACGAACTGCAGCGCGATCACGACCCACACGAGCGTGATCGCCATGTAGATCATCGCCATCGCGTCGATCGACTGCGGCGCGCGCACGCCGGTCGAGAACACCGCGTAATACAGCGCGACGACAAGCGTCTGCGTGCTCGGGCCCGCGGTGAAGAACGTCAGCTCGAACATCCCGATCGTGCGCACGAGCACGAGCAACCCGGCCGCGAGCATGCCGGGCACCAGCAGCGGCAGCAGCACGTAGCGGAAATAGCGCCACGTGTTCGCGCCGAAGATGCGCGCGGCGGCTTCGAGGTTCGGATCGATCTGCTCGATGAACGGTGTCATCACGAGGATCACGAACGGCAGCGCCGGCACGAGATTCGCGAGGATCACGCCCGGCAGCGTGCCCGCGAGCCCGATCTTGTACATCACGGTCGCCATCGGGATCCCGTAGGTGACGGGCGGCACCATCAGCGGCAGCAGGAACACCAGCAGCGCGAAGCGCTTGCCGCGAAACTGCACGCGCGCGAGCGCATACGCGGCCGGCACGCCGAGCGCGATCGACAGCAGCACGACCGCGCCGACGACCTCGACGGTCACCCACAGCACGCTCGCGAGCTGGAAATCCTCCCATGCCTTCGCATACCAATGCAGCGTGAAGCCCTGCGGCAGCGGCGTGCCGAACCAGCGCGTCGCGACCGAGTTCACCGCGACGGTCGCGATCAGCAGCATCACGTTCAGCAGGAAGAACGCCATCAGCCCCCAGACGAGCGCCTTCCATGCGCGGCCGGCGAGATTGCTTTTCATCCGATGCGGTTTCCTTGCATCGACGGGCCGCGCATCGGGGGCGTCGTGCTTCGGCGGCCACGTGCGAGCGGCATGATTGTCGGTCGCCATCAGCCCTTGCCTCCCGTTACCGCACCCGTGTAGAAGAAGCGGCGCGCGCCGAGCATCGACGCGACCACCAGCAACTGCGCGAAGCCCATCACGATCGCGATCGCCGATGCGAGCGAATAGTCGTAGCTTTCGAACGCGGCTTCGGCCGCCGCGATCGAGATCACGCGCGTCGGCCCGGCCGGCGCGCCGAGCAACACGGCCGACGGGAACACCGAGAACGCCTGCACGAACGACAGGCACGCGGCCATCGTGAGCCCCGGCACGAGCAGCGGCAGGTAGATCTGCCGGAACTGCTGCCACGGGTTCGCGCCGAGCGTCGCGGCCGCGCGCGCGAGCGTCGGGTCGATGCCGCTGATGTACGACAGCATCAGCAGGAACGCGAACGGAAAGCCCGACACGATCAGCGACAGCAGCACGCCCCAGTAGTTGTGCGTGAGGCGCACTTCGTCGGTGTACAGGTGCAGCCCCTGCAGCGCCTGCGGAAACCAGCCGTTCGGCCCGAAGTACGTGAGCATCCCGTCGGCGACGAGCACCGTGCCGAGCGTGACGGGAATCACGAGCAGCGTCGTGACGAACTTCTGGTACGGCGAATGGCGGCGCAGCGCGAACGCGACCGGCACCGCGATGCCGACGTTGAGCAGTGTGGCCGGCACCGCGAGCTTGAGCGTGACGAGCACGGTCGGCCACATCGCCGTGTCGGTGAAGAACTGCACGTAGTTCGCGAGCGCGCCGCCGCCGTTCATCGGCTGGAACGACAGCACGAGGCCGTACGCGAACGGATAGATGAACAGCGCGGCGATGAACGCGAGCGCCGGCGTGACGAGCCAGGCTTTCGCGTCGCGCGCCGCGCCGCCGGTCGCGAGCGTGCTCATGCGGCCTCCGGGCGGGACGCCGCCGAGCGCGCCGCGTGGCGCAGCCCGTTCATTGCCCGTCTCCCGCATAGACGAGCGTGCGCGCCGGCGCCACGCGCAGCCTCAAGCGCTCGCCTTCCGTGAACTCGCAGGCCACGCGCGCCCAGATCGCGCCGAACGGCGTGATCGCGCGGATCAGCGAGTCGCGCCCGCCGTACTCGACCGTCTCGACGGTCGCGTCGAATGCATTGTCGGCGCCTTGTTCCGCGCGCTCGATGTCGTCGGGGCGCAGCGCGACGACGACCTCCTTCGCGTCGAAGCCGGCCATCGGCACGCCCGCGAGGCGCACGCCGCCCGACGCGACGTTCACGTAATCGCCGGCCATGCCTTCGAGCGTGAACGGCAGCACGTTGCGATAGCCCATGAAACGCGCGACATGCAGATTGTGCGGGCGCGTGTAGACGTCCTTCGGCGACGCGACCTGCTGCACGACGCCCTCCTTCATCACGACGATACGGTCGGCCATCGACAGCGCCTCGTCCTGGTCGTGCGTCACGTAGATCGTCGCGCGTTCGAGCTGCGTGTGGATGCGGCGGATCTCCGCGCGCATCTCGATGCGCAGCTTCGTGTCCAGGTTCGACAGCGGCTCGTCCATCAGCACGAGCGGCGGCTCGATCACGATCGCACGCGCGATCGCGACGCGCTGCTGCTGCCCGCCCGACAACTGCCCGGGCAGCTTGCCTTCGTGACCGACGAGCTGCACGAGCTCGAGCGCCTGCTGCGCGCGCCGCCGCGTTTCCTGCTTCGGCACGCCGCGCATCTTGAGGCCGAAGCCGACGTTGTCGAGCACCGACATGTGCGGGAACAGCGCGTAGTTCTGGAACACCATGCCGAAGCCGCGACGCTCGGGCGGCAGCACGTCGATGCGCGTGTCGTCGAGCCAGATGCCGCCGCGCGTGAGCGGCTGCAGCCCCGCGATGCAGTTCAGCGCGGTCGATTTGCCGCAGCCCGACGGGCCGAGCAGCGCGATGAATTCGCCGCGCCGGATCTCGAGGTTGAGCCCGTCCAGCGCGGCGACCTGCGCGCCTTGCGCATTGGTGAAACTGCGGCACACGCCGTCGAGCCGCAACCGTTCGAAACTGTGCTTCATTCCACGAACTCCATCGACGCGGGCGCCGCGGCGCCCGCCGGTTCAGGCGTCACTTCGATTTCTGCGAACCGATCTCGCGATCCCATTTCTGGAACGCGGCGACCATCGCCTGCGCATTGAGCGGCTGCACGTGCGGACGATCGGCGAGCAGCTTCGCGTATTCGGGGCGGCCGAACTTGCGCACGACTTCCTGGCTGTGCGCGGGCGCCATCTCGAGCGTCACGCCCTTCACCGCCGGGCCCGGATAGAAATAGCCGTCGTCGTAGGTCATCGCCTGCTGCGCCGGTTCCAGCAGGAAGTTCATCAGCTTGAACAGCACGTCGAGCTTTTCCTTCGGCACGCCCTTCGGGATCACCATGTAGTGCGCGTCGTTGACCCACGTCATGTTGTCGAACGCCTGGATCTTGAATTCGGCCGGCACGATGCCGAGCGCGCGCGGGTTGAGATCCCAGCCGGTGACGGTCACGGTCATGTCGCGCGTGCCTTCGCCGAGCTCCTTCATCACCGCCGACGTGCCGCCCGGGTAGTACGGCACGCATTCGTTCAACTGTTTCAGGAACGCCCAGGTCTTGTCCCAGCCGTTGATCGGGTCCTGCGGATTCTTGTCGCCGAGCACGTACGGCAGCCCCATCAGGAACGTGCGGCCGGGGCCGGAGTTCGCCGGGCGCGCATAGATCAGCTTGTTCGGGTGCGCCTTGCACCACGCGAGCAGCTGGTCGGGCGTCTTCGGCGGGTCGCTGACCTTCGCCGGGTTGTATTCGAGCAGCGGGCCGGCCGGCATGTAGGTGACCTCGAGGCCGTAGCCTTGCGCGAGATCCTGCATCTTGCGCGGGCCGGGCGCGTATTTGTCGAGCACGCCGGGGAGCGCGGCCGCGTTGTCGGGCAGCAGCTTTTGCCACAGGTTCTGCTCGATGCCGGCGGCGAGCGCGTCGGTGCCCGTCAGCACGAGGTCGATGTCGGCGCGCCCCGCCGCCTGCATCGCCTTGATCTTGCCCGGCAACTGCGGCGCGGGCGCGTTCGTGAACGTGACGTTCGCGACGAGATTCGGGTTCTTCTCCTTGAACGCCTCGATGGCCTTCTGCGTGAGCTGCAGGTTGCCTGCGACGTCGACGATGTTCAGCGATACGGGGGCGGCAACGGCCGCGGCGGCCGACAGCGCGAAGCCCAGTGCGAGTGCGATCCGGCGGACACGGCGAGCGATCGGGGTGGTGTTCATGTCTCCTCACTTCGGTCGGTGGATGGGACCTTTCTTGTCAGGAAATCATGACGGCGTTATACGATGTCGGTCAACAAAAAACCGCGGGATGCGGGGCGGGACTTTCCCTGACAAAAAGCTTCCGTGCGCCGACGAATTGTGCACCGCGCGACGGCGTCCGGCGTGGGCCCGCCGCTCGCGCATAGTGTTAGGACGTCATATATCGAGGTGAGACGAACCGCGTTGGGCCGTATACGTTTCCCCCTGCCGCGCGAGAAGCGTTGCCGTCATGTCTTGCGGCACCGCGCGCGACGCCGGGCATGGCCGTCGCGCCGAACCACGGGCGGCTGCCTACGCCTGCATCGTTTTCCCGGATCGGCTACAGTGGGCGCTTTCGGCGCGCTGCGCCCCGCCGCCGCGCCGCGAACCGTGCGCGAGCGCGGCGGCGCGAACGCAGCGCGGATCATTCACTTCGACGAGCGAACCTTCATGCCCGATCTGTCCGCCTTCCCGATCACGCAAAAGTGGCCGGCCCAGCATCCCGACCGCCTCCAGTTGTACTCGCTGCCGACGCCGAACGGCGTCAAGGTGTCGATCATGCTCGAGGAAACCGGCCTGCCGTACGAGCCGCACCTCGTGCGCTTCGACACGAACGACCAGTTGTCGCCCGAATTCCTGTCGCTGAACCCGAACAACAAGATCCCGGCTATCATCGATCCGAACGGCCCCGACGGCCAGCCGCTGCCACTGTTCGAATCGGGCGCGATCCTGATCTATCTGGCGGACAAGACGGGCCAGTTGATCCCGAAGGATCTCGCGGGCCGCTACGAGACGATCCAGTGGGTGATGTTCCAGATGGGCGGCATCGGGCCGATGTTCGGCCAGGTCGGCTTCTTCCACAAGTTCGCCGGCCGCGATTATGAGGACAAGCGCCCGCGCGACCGCTACGTCGCCGAATCGAAGCGCCTGCTCGGCGTGCTCGACGCGCATCTCGCGAACCGCCAGTGGGTGATGGGCGATGCGTACACGATCGCCGACATCGCGATCTTCCCGTGGGTGCGCAATCTGGTTGGCTTCTATGAAGCGGGCGATCTGGTGGGCTTCAGCGAATTCCGCAACGTCAAGCGGGTGCTCGACGCGTTCGTTGCGCGGCCGGCTGTCGAGCGCGGGCTCAATATTCCGGCGCGGGGTTGATCCACTGCGCGGGTACGCGCCGTGCGAGCTACGGCCCATGATTTGTGCCGCCCGCCGCCCGCCGCCCGCCGCCCACCGCCCACCGCATTGCGCGGCGGTTTTTTTTGACCATTGCCAATCTCCGGGGAACGCCGGGAGACCGTCGGTATTCGGCCATGAAGCATCATCGGCTTGCGTCGACGGCGAGACGTCGAGACGTCCCGTTTGGTTCAGGGAACGGACACCCAAGTCATGCCATGAGACTTTTTCGATCGACCCTGGCCGACTCTTGGTCGAATAGATCGCAAAATGCAGCGCCTGCGCACCCCAACGAAGATCCGCGTCGGGACAGATCCCAACGCGAGCTGGCAGCCGAATTTCGCCGCTGTGTCTGCGCAAGCTTGCGGCCTAAACTCGTCTATCGACGCTGGTAGACAACGCCTTGAATCGAGACCTGATCTGGCTCCGGCTTCTCGTCAAAACGTTTATGCGCCTCGGCAATGGCGACTTGATTCTCGCTCGCCCAATTGACCAACGCCATGACAGGCTTCAACAGCGTTCTTCCCATGTCGGTGAGTTCGTAATCGACGCGAGGCGGAATCGTTGCATACATCGTTCGCGTTATCAGTCCGTCGCGTTCCAGTCCGCGCAAGGTCAGCGTCAGCATCCGCTGGGAAATGCCCTCGATGCGGCGCTTCAATTCGTTGAAGCGCCGCGGGCCGTCGGCCAGCATAGCGACAATGTAGAGGCTCCACTTGTCGCCGATGCGATCCAGGATTTCACGAGTTGCCAGGCAGCCGCCTGCGTCAGGGGCAGGCATATCGGCAGGCAGTTCGGGGGGACTAAGTGACATGCGTGTGCCTTCTTGTGGGGAAACGGCAGGAACCATACCATCCTTTGTATGAATTCATAAGTCAGGTCACTTAATCGACTTGGTTCTTATTTTATACTTGGGAGCCGCTATGAGCCACACTCTGCTTGTCACGTCCAGCCCGCGCGGGGCCGACAGCCTTTCCACCCGCTTTGCCACCGAAATCGCAGAGGGCATCCAAGCCCGCGCGGGCGGCCCGCTGACCGTGCGCGACCTTGCCGCGAATCCTCCGCCCCATATCGCACCGGCCTACATCCAGGGTCGGGTCACCTCGCCCGCGGATCGCACGCCGGAACAGGTCGAGGCGGTGAAGATCGCGCAAGAGCTGGTCGATGAGTTGAAGGCCGCCGATGTGATCGTGCTCGGTTCGGGCATGATCAACTTCAGTCTGTCGTCGCAGCTAAAGGCTTGGTTCGATAACGTCACCTGGCCGGGCGTCACCTTCGGTTACGGCGATATTGGGCCGAAGGGGCTGCTGACCGGCAAGAAGGTCTATCTCGTTACCGCTGCCGGTGGCGTGTTTTCGGAAGGTGCATGGGCACCGTTCGACTTTCAGACCAGCTATTTGCTGCACCTGCTCGGTTTCATCGGCCTGACCGACGTTGAAGTGGTGCGTGTCGAAGGCACGGTTTTCGGCCCCGATGCGGCGAAGGCCGTAATCGCCAACACCGAAACGGTCATCAAAGCCTTGTTGGCGAAGGCTGCGTGACCTCATGGCCCGGAAAAAACCTCGCGCCGTTCGGTGCTTCGGTGCAACCGGGCTGGCCTGAAGGCACATCATCGAGGAAGCCTTGAAGCTGGGCTACAACGTGTCCCGGCGACGACGTGAAGAAACGCGCGTCGTTCGCGGGAAGGGTCGAATCGTTGTCGGCGATCCGGTCACGAGAACAGGGTTATGCAAATAGACCTCTATACTGAAATCACATGCCCGTGGTGCATCGTCGGGCATCACCGTCTCGACAAAGTGCTGACGGAGCGTTTTCCCAACCTGATCGTTGACATTCGGCAGCATCCAGTTCTGCTGCTGCCAGATGCACCGTCAGGCGGTCTCTATATTCCCGATTTGCTGCGTTCGCGCTACGGCATAACCGATCCGAAGGTCGCCTTTGCTCGCCCCGAGGGAGAAGCTCGCGCATCGGGCTTCGACCTGGATCTTGGTCGCCAGCTCTGGGCCTATCCGACCCAGGCTGCTCATGCCGTGATTCTGGCAGCCGCTGGGCGTGACACGCAGCACAGGCTCGCCGTTGCAATCACCGATGCTTACTTCATCGCAGCGAAGAACATCGCCGATGCGGATGTGCTGGCTGACATTGCCGCCGACTACGGTTTTAACCGCGATCAGGCGCGTGCCATCGCTCTTGATCCTGAACAGCACCATCGCGTCGAAGCGGAGGCGTTCAAGTCAGCGAATGCCGGCGTTCGTTCGGTTCCTCATTTTGTCTTTGGGGAAAGCATTGCCATCAATGGGGGGCGCAGTGAAGACGAGATTGCTGCGGCAATACAAGCGGCTTCCGGCGCAATCCCTCTCTGACGCGGCTTCCTCAAATCCAATGACTCGGAAGTCGGCGTACGCCGCGTCGACAAGGTTCTGCGGCGCTGTTCACTGTGTTGGGCGATGCCCGACCAAAAAGACCGGCCGTCGGAAGACCGAAGTACTTCAAGAAGCGACGAAGGGAGCGTGATCTTACGACCGACCGCAATGGGCCGACACGCGACGTCCACGAGAATTCACGAAGAACTTTTTGCCCGCCGCGTACGTTTCCATCACGCATTGTTCAACGCGAGTTCCCTTCCTCCCCTTCCGGCGTTCCGGCTTCCAACCCCGCCAGCAGCTTCCCCAACAGCCGCGACAACTGCGCCTGTTCGGCCTCCGACAGCACGGCCAGCACCGCCCGCTGGTTATCGATATGCGCGACGACCGCCTCGTCGATCAGCGCCCGCCCGGCATGCGTCAACGCGACGAGCGTCCCCCGCCCGTCGGCCGGATTCGGCCGGCGCTCGACCCAACCGGCCTTCTGCAGCCGGTCGATGCGCGCGGTCATCCCGCCCGACGACATCATCAGCGCGTCGTACAGCGCGGTCGGCGTCAGCGCGAACGGCGCGCCGCTGCGCCGCAGCGTCGCGAGCACGTCGAATTCCCCCGGCTGCATGCCGTAGCGCGCGAACAGCGGATTGAGACGATCGCGCGCGATCACGAGCGCGGCTTCCTGCAGCCGCCCCATCACCACCATCGACGTCGCGTCGAGATCCGGGCGCTCGACCCGCCATTGCGCGAGCGCATGCTCGGCTCGATCCATTAACCCTCCTCGGCTCACCAGTTATCTTGACGTCGAGATAAATCGACATATATCTTGATGTCGAGATACTTTACCTGAAAAACGTGCGGCGCCTGGCTGGCAGCCGCGCATCGATATCGAGGGCCTTGCAATGAATCGCTTCACCTCCCCCGGCTGGCGGCTCGCCGCGATCGTGCTCGTCGGGCTGAACTTGCGGCCGGCGCTCGCGGCGGTCGGCCCGCTGCTCGACATGATCCAGCGCGCGACGGGCATCGGCGACGGCGCGGCCAGCCTGCTGACGACGATCCCGATCCTGCTGATGGGGCTCGGCGCGCTGAGCGCGCGGCGCCTGCAGCGCCTCACCGGGATCGCGGGCGGCGTGTGGCTCGGCGTCGCGTTGATCGCGCTGGCCTGCGCGTCGCGCGTGGGGGCGCAGCACGCATGGCTGCTGCTCGCGAGCGCGTGCTGTGCGGGCGTCGGGATCGCGATGGTGCAGGCGTTGCTACCCGGCTTCGTGAAGGCGCATTTCGCGACACGCATCGGCGGCGCGATGGGCGTCTATTCGACGTCGATCATGGGCGGCGCGGTGCTCGCGAGCGTCGTCGCGCCGTTCGCCGCGGTGCGCTGGGGCTGGCTCGCCGCGCTCGCGGGCTGGGCGTTGCCGGCGGCGCTGGCCGCGCTGGCCTGGCCGCTGGCCAGCCGGGGCGACGACGCGCTTGCCTCCGGCCCGGTGTCGGTATCGGGTGCGCGGCCATCGCGCTCTCCGCGGGCGTGGCGGCTCGCACTGTTCTTCGGTATCGCGACGGGTGCTTACACGCTCGTGCTCGCGTGGCTGCCGCCGTACTACACACGGCTCGGCTGGTCGCCGACCGCGGCGGGCAGCCTGCTCGGCGGCGTGACGTTCGCGGAAGTCGTCGCGGGGCTGACCGTTTCCGCGACGATTGACCGCCTGCCCGATCGCCGGCCTGCGCTGCATGCGGCGATCGCGTCGCTGCTCGTCGGGTTACTGGTGATGCTGGCCGCGCCCGACGCGCTCGCATTGCCGGCCGCGCTGCTGCTCGGCGCGGGCATCGGCGCGCTGTTTCCGCTGTCGCTGATCGTCACGGTCGACCACGCGACCACGCCGGCCGATGCCGCGTCGCTGACGGGGTTCGTGCAGGGCATCGGCTATCTGATCGCCGGCCTGTTTCCGTTCGCGGCCGGCATCGTGCGCCAGCATCTGGCGGATCTCACGCCCGCGTGGATCGCGATGGCGTGCCTGTGTATCGCGCTGTTCGCGCTGGCGGCCGGCTTTGCGCCGAAGCAGATGCGGCAGATCGCGCGGGCCTGACGGGCCTGACGGGCCTGCCGGCCGGGCGCGCCGATGCCAAGGCCGGCGCGCTCAGCCCGCGCTCGCGTACAGCGTCGAATCCGCGAACCCTTCGGCGTCGAGCACGCGCCCGATCAGGATCAGCGCGGTGCGCTCGATCTGCGTGCCCCGCACCTTGCCGACGATGTCGGCCAGCGTGCCCGTCACGCGCTCCTCGTCGGGCCAGCTCGCGCGATAGATCACCGCCACCGGGCAATCTGCGCCGTAATGCGGCAGCACTTCGTCGACGATGCGCGCGAGATGGCGCACGCCGAGATGGATCGCGAGCGTCGCGCGATGCGCGGCGAGCGCGCCGAGCGCTTCGCCCTCCGGCATCGTCGTCTTGCCCGCGAAGCGCGTGAGGATCACCGTCTGCGCGACGCCGGGTAGCGTCAGTTCGACGCCGAGCGTGGCCGCGCATGCGGCCGTGGCCGTCACGCCCGGCACGATTTCGTATGGAATCCCGAGCGCTTTCAGGCGGCGGATCTGCTCGCCGATCGCGCCGTACAACGAGGGGTCGCCCGAATGCACGCGCGCGACGTCCTGCCCTTTCGCGTGCGCGGCGGCAAGCAGCGCGACGATCGCGTCGAGATCGAGCTCGGCCGTGTTGACGACCTGCTCCGCGCGATGACCGTCGAGCACGGCGGCCGGCACGAGCGAGCCCGCATACAGGATCACCGGGCACGTGCGCACGAGGCGCTGGCCCTTTACCGTGATCAGCTCCGGGTCGCCGGGGCCCGCGCCGATGAAGTACACCGTCATCGAAATTTCTCCGTCAATTCGTGGGATGACCGCTGCGTCGCGTCACGCGCGCGCGGCCGGATCGAGTGCGTCGATGAGCGCCGTGACCGAGTCGAACGCGCGGTCGGCATCGGGCAGCGGCGGCCGGCGCAGCATCACGACCGGCAGCCTGCGTTCGCGCGCGACGTCGAGCTTGGCCTCGGTGGCCGCGCCGCCGCTGTTCTTGCTGACGACGGCGTCGATGCCGGCCAGCGCGAACAGCGCGCGCTCGCCTTCGGGCGTGAACGGCCCACGCGCCGCGACGACCTGCGCGCGGGCGTTGCCGGGGTGCGCATCGAGGCAGCGCACGAGCCAGAACTGGTGCGGCGGGATCGCGTCGAGATGTGCGAGCGGCTCGCGGCCGAGCGTGAACAGCGGGCGCCTGAACGGCGCGAGCGCGGCCTCGATGCCGGGCCAGTCGTCGACCATCCGCCAGTCGTCGCCCGGTTGCGGCGTCCACGGCGCGCGTCGCAGCGCCCAGAGCGGCACGCCCGCGGCGCGCGTCGCCGCCGCGGCGTTCGCGCTGATTTGCGCGGCATACGGATGCGTTGCGTCGATCACGAGACCGATGCCGGCGTCGCGAAGATACGCGGTCAGCCCGGCCGCGCCGCCGAAACCGCCGACGCGCACGTCGCAGCGCAGATCGTCTGGCGTCTTGCCGAGACCGGCGAGACTGTAGACATGATGCGGGCCCAGCACGCGCGCGATCTTCAGCGCATCGCCGGTGCCGCCGAGCAGCAGGATGCGCGGGCTCATCGCGCCTCCCCGACGAAACGGCCCTGCCGGTCGATCGCGAACATCTCGACCGCGACCGACGGCGGCACGATGTCGCGCGCCACCCGCAACGCATGCGCGCAGACGAGATCGCCGAGCGGCACGCCGTCGGCCTGCGCGAGTTTCAACGCTTCCTGGCTCGTGTTCGCGGCGCGCATCGCGGCCTGCAGCGCATCGCTCGCGCCGGCCTCGGCCGCCCACTGCGCGAGCAGCGGCAGATCGATGCTCGAATGGCGGCTGTGCAGGTCGAGATGGCCGGCCGCGAGCTTGCTGAGCTTGCCGAAGCCGCCGCACATCGACAGGCGCGCGACCGGCGCGCGCCGCAGGTGCTTGAGCACCGCGCCCGCGAAATCGCCCATTTCGATGAGCGCCATGTCGGGCAGACGGTAGTGCGCGCGCATCGCGTCCTCGCTCGCGTTGCCCGTGCAGGCGGCGATGTGCGCGATGCCGTTCGCCCGTGCGACGTCGATGCCCTGATGAATCGACGCGATATAGGCCGAACACGAGAACGGCCGCACGATGCCGGTCGTGCCGAGGATCGACAGCCCGCCGACGATGCCCAGGCGCGGGTTCATCGTCTTCAGCGCGAGCGCCTCGCCGCCTTCCACGCCGATCGTCACGTCGAAGCCGCCCGCGTAGCCGTGTTCGGCGGCGAGCGCTTCGAGGTGCGTGGTCATCATCTGGCGCGGCACCGGGTTGATCGCCGGTTCGCCGACCGGCAGCGTCAGCCCCGCACGCGTGACCGTGCCGACGCCCGGCCCGGCATGAAAGCGCACGCCAGGCGCGGCCGCGAGCGCGACACGCGCGAAGATCAGCGCGCCGTGCGTGACGTCCGGATCGTCGCCGGCATCCTTGATCGTGCCGGCTTCGGCGCCCTCGGCCGTGGCGCGGCAGAATTCGAGCCGCATCATCACGCGCTGCCCCTTCGGCAGCACGATCTCGACCGCGTCGTCCGCGTGACCCGCGAGCAACAGCCGCGCGGCCGCGAGCGACGTCGCGGTCGCGCAGCTGCCGGTCGTGTAGCCGAAGCGTAGCGGCGCGGGCTGTTCGGGGGTTTCGTCGCGCATCACGCGTCCATTGGGTTCGACGTGTTCGACATATGCGACGAGCCGGCCGCGTCTGTCGCGTCGGGCTTGCGCACGTCGTACAGCGTGACGGGCAGCGGCTGCCGCCACGTGTCGAAGCGGCCGAGCGGCTCGGCATGCGCGAGCGACACGCGCGTGAGCGTGCCGCCATGCGCATCGCGCCACGCGGCGAGCGCGATCTCGCCCTGCAGCGTGACCGCGTTCGCGACCAGCCGCCCGCCGGGTTTCAGCGACGCCCAGCACGCGTCGAGCACACCCGGCGCCGTTGCGCCGCCGCCGATGAAGATCGCGTCGGGCGCGGCGAGCCCCGCGAGCGCAGCGGGCGCGCGGCCCGCGACGAGTTGCAGGCCCGGCACGCCGAGCGTATCGCGGTTGTGTTCGATGAAGCGCTGCCGCTCCGCATGCGCTTCGATCGCGATCGCCTGGCAGGATGGATGCGCGCGCATCCATTCGATGCCGATCGACCCGCTGCCGGCGCCGACGTCCCACAACAGTTCGCCGGGGGCCGGCGCAAGACGACCTAGCGTCATCGCGCGCAGGTCGCGCTTGGTGAGCTGGCCGTCGTGGCGGTATGCGTCGTCGGGCAGGCCGGGCGTGAGCGCGCGGCGCGGCGCATCGGGCCCCGCCTGGCAGTCCAGCGCGACGAGATTGAGCGCGGCGGTTTCGTCGACGTTCCAGTCCTGCGCGAGGCCGTCGATACGGCGCTCGAGCGGCCCGCCCAGATGCTCGAACACGCTGACGCGCGTCGGCCCGAAGCCGCGTGCGGCGAGTTCGGCCGCGACGGCGGCCGGCGTGCGGCCGTCGGCGCTCAGCACGAACAGGCGCCGGCCCGGCAGCAGGTGGCGCGCCAGCGTCGCGAGCGGACGCCCGACGAGCGACACCGCGCCGACGTCCTGCAGCGCCCAGCCGAGGCGCGCGGCGGCGAGCGACAGCGACGACGGCGCGGGCAGCACGCGCCATTCGTCGGGAGAAAGCTGGCGGGCGAGCGTCGCGCCGACGCCGAACAGCATCGGGTCGCCGCTCGCGAGCACGCATACGGGCGCGCCGCGGCGCGCGAGCAGCCCCGACAGGTCGAACGGCGACGGCCAAGCTTCGCGCGCGGCCCGCAGCCGGGCGGGCAGCATGTCGAGATGCCGTTTCGCGCCGACCACATGCGTCGCGTCGAGCAGCGCGCGCCGCGCGTGGCGTCCGAGCCCCGCGTAACCGTCGTCGCCGATGCCCACTACCGTCAGCCACGCCGTCATGCACCCTTCCCCATCGTTCGATTCCATCGTGTCGCCGCGCGGCCGTGAAAGCGCCGGTGCAGCCGTCCGCATTGCGAAAAACGGCATGGTACCGTGTTCCACCCGGCGTTTCATCCGCCGGCCCGCCAGCGCCCGATCGTTGCCCGCTTCGCCCGCCGCGAGCGGCCGGCCGGTCGCGAATCGCGGCCGAAATCGGGTATCCTACGGCCGTTCGTTCGCCGGTGCCCCTCGGGGCCGAAGAGGGAACACAGGGCGCCTCGAGCGCCGCTGTGGCTGCCCCCGCAACTGTAGACAGCGAGCCGATCTCCCCCTCATGCCACTGGTTTCACCGGGAAGGCCGGGAGCCGGCGCCGACCTGTCAGCCAGGAGACCTGCCGGCCAGAAAGTGCGTGCGTGCCAGTCGGCGTCGGGCGGGGTGTACCGATGCGTTGGCCGCGGCGCCACACTGTCCCGGTATCCCGTTGAATTCCGCTCCCGATTCGATTCCTGCGTCGCCCGCCGTGCGCCCGTCGGCTTGCCCGGGGCTCGTGCGCGTGGTCGCGGCCGTCGACGGCGGGCTGTGCCGGATCAAGCTGCCGGGCGGGCGGCTCGACGCGCGCCAGGCGCGCGCGATCGCCGCCGCCGCGCGCCTGTACGGCTCCGGTGCGATCGACGCGACCAATCGCGCGAATCTCCAGCTGCGCGGCATTCGCGACGGCGCGGCCGATGCGCTGGCGCACGCGCTGCTCGACGCGGGGCTCGGCCCCCGCGCAAGCGCCGACAACGCCACCGTCGATGCAGCCGCGCTCGCGGCGAGCGACGACGTCCGCAACGTGATGGTGAGCCCGCTCGCCGGGCACGACCCGGCCGCGCTCGTCGATAGCCGCGCGCTCGCCGAGTCGCTGCTCGACATGCTGGCGAGCGAGCCGCGCCGCGGCGAACTGTCGCCGAAATTCTCGATCCAGCTCGACGGCGGCGAAACGGTCGCGGCGCTCGATCATCCGCACGACATCTGGCTGGCGGCGTGGCGTCGCGGCGACGGTGCGATGCGTGTCGCGGCGGGGCTGGCCGGCTGTCCGCCGGTTGCGCGCGGCGACCGGCCGGCTTCGGTCGACGTATCGCCCGATCAGGCCGTCGCGCTGGTTCGCGCGCTGCTGCGCGCGTTCCTCGATCTCGCGCCGGCCGAGGTCACGCGGATGCGCGCGTTGCTGGAGACGTGCGACGAACGCACGCTGCTCGAACGCGCGCAGCACGACCTGCCCTTCCCGCTCGCGGCCGATCCGGCGCTTGCCGACTGGCGGCGCACGCGCACCGACCCCGCGTTGCGCTTCGGCGCCCGCCCGTCGCGCGACGCGGCGCGCTGCAGCATCGGCGCGCAATTCGCGCTCGGCCGGCTCGACGCGGCGCAACTGGAACGGCTCGCGGCGCTGGCCGAAGCCGACGGCGACGGCACGCTGTCGATGACGCCGTGGCAAGGCGTGTTCATGCACGGCGTGCCAAACGCGCGTGCGGCCGCGATGCGCGAAGCACTCGCGTCGCTCGGCCTCGTGTGCGCGTCGTCCGAACCGCTGGCGGCGCTCGTCGCCTGCACCGGCAGCGCAGGCTGCGCGAAAGCGCACGCCGACACGAAACACGACGCGCGCGCGCTCGCCGCGCGTCTCGGCCATCCGCTCGACGTGCATCTGACCGGTTGCGAACGCCACTGCGCGCTGCCGCACCCCGCCGCGCATACGCTCGTCGCGGTGGCGCCCGCGCACTACGACCTTTACCGGCGCGACGCGACCGCGGGCCTCGGCGCCCCGCTCGCGCGCCATCTGACGATTGACCAGGCCTCGGTCCGACTCATGGACGCGCGGCACACCCAGGACACCACCGATGCTTGACTACATTCGCGACGGGCAGGAAATCTACCGCCAGTCGTTCGCGACGATCCGCGCCGAGGCCGACCTGTCGCAGATCCCGCCCGATCTCGAGAAACTCGCGGTGCGCGTGATCCATGCGTGCGGGATGGTCGACATCGTGTACGACCTGCGTTTTTCCGCCGGCGCCGGCACGGCCGGCCGTACCGCGCTCGCGGCCGGCGCGCCGATCCTGTGCGACGCGAGGATGGTCGCCGAAGGCATCACGCGTGCACGGCTGCCCGCGGCCAATCGCGTGATCTGCACGCTCGGCGAGCCGGAGGTGCCCGATCTCGCGCGGCAACTGGGCAACACGCGTTCGGCCGCGGCGCTCGAACTGTGGCGCCCGCATCTCGCGGGCAGCGTCGTCGTGATCGGCAATGCGCCGACCGCGCTGTTTCATCTGCTCGACATGATCGACGCCGGCGCGCCACGCCCCGCGCTGATCCTCGGCTTCCCGGTCGGTTTCATCGGCGCGGCCGAATCGAAGGCGATGCTCGACGCCGACAGCCGCGGCGTGCCGTACGTCTCGCTGCTCGGCCGGCGCGGCGGCAGCGCGATGGCCGCCGCCGCGGTCAATGCGCTTGCAACGGAGGTCGAATGACGACGGCGCGCGGACGGCTGTTCGGGGTCGGCGTCGGCCCGGGCGACCCCGAACTGATGACGATCAAGGCGCTGCGCGTGCTGCAGGCGGCGCCGGTGGTCGCGTATTTCGTCGCGAAAGGCAAGAAAGGCAACGCGTACGGCATCGTCGAGGCGCACCTGCTCGACGGGCAGACGCAACTGCCGCTCGTCTACCCGGTGACGACCGAGGCGCTGCCGCCGCCGCTGTGCTACGAGACGGTGATCGCCGATTTCTACGACACCGCGGCCGAGATCGTCGCCGCGCACCTCGATGCGGGCCGCGACGTCGCGGTGATCTGCGAAGGCGACCCGTTCTTCTACGGCTCGTACATGTATCTGCACGACCGCCTCGCGCCGCGCTACGACACCGAGGTGATTCCCGGCGTGTGCGCGATGCTCGGCGGCACGGCCGTGCTCGGCCAGCCGCTCGTCTATCGCAACCAGAGCCTGTCGGTGCTGTCGGGCGTGCTGCCCGAGCACGAACTGCGCGAGCGGCTCGCGCGGGCCGACGCGGCCGTCGTGATGAAGCTCGGCCGCAATTTCGACAAGGTGCGGCGCGTGCTCGACGAACTCGGGCTCGCGAAGCGCGCGCTGTACGTCGAGCGCGCGACGATGGCGAACCAGCGCATCGTGCCGCTCGACGAGGTCGATCCGATGGCGTCGCCGTATTTCTCGCTGCTCGTCGTGCCGGGGGAAAAATGGCAAGGATGACGACGCCGCCCGCGATCGTGATTCTCGGCGCGGGCGCGCTCGATACCGCACGGCGTATCCAGGCGCGTTACCCGGGCGCCCGCGTGCACGGGCTTGCCTCGCGCGTCGACGCCGACGTGTCGTTCGACGAACTCGGCGCGCACCTGCGCGAACTCTATGCACGCGGCTTGCCGATCGTCGCGCTGTGCGCGGCCGGCATCGTGATCCGCTGCCTCGCGCCCGCGCTCGCCGACAAGGGCGTCGAGCCGCCGGTGCTCGCGGTCGCGGAGGACGGCTCGGCCGTCGTGCCGCTGCTCGGCGGGCTGACGGGCGTCAACGCGATCGCGCGTGAAATCGCCGCATGCGTCGGCGTTGCACCGGCGATCACGACGAGCGGCGAACTGCGCTTCGGCGCATGCGTACTCAATCCGCCGGAAGGCTACGCGCTCGCCGACCTCGCGCAAGGCAAGCGCTTCGTGTCCGACCTGCTCGCGGGCGCGTCGACGCGCATCGACGGCGCCGCGCCGTGGCTCGACGGGGTCGCGTTGCCGCGCGATGCCGCGGCCGCGCATGCGATTCGCGTGACGCCCGATGCGTGGCGCGGCGCGCGCGACGAACTCGTGATTCATCCGCGCAGCGTGGTGGTCGGCGTGGCGGCGGATGCCGTGCATGCAGCGCAAGCGCTCGCCGTGCGTATCGAAGCCGCGCTCGACGCGCAAGGCCTCGCGCGGCTGGCGCTCGCGGCCATCGTCGCGCCGGCGTCGGCGATCGGCGACGCCGCACTGGAAGAAGCGGCGAGCACGCTCGACGTGCCGCTGCGTTTCGTCGATAGCGGTGGCGATCGTGACCGCGACGCGCCCGCGGACGCCGCCACGCTGCTCGGCCGCGCATTGCGCGTCACGCATACGTTGCATGACGCATCGAACGGTCTCGCGTGCGCGGTCGCATCGCAGCCGGTCGATCCGGCCACGCTCGGCCGCGCACGCGGCCGCCTGACGGTGCTCGGCCTCGGCCCGGGCGGCGCAGCATGGCTCACGCCGGCCGCGCGCGCGGCGCTCGCGGACGCGACCGACATCCTCGGCTACACGACCTACGTGAACATGGCCGGCCCGTTTCGGGCGGACCAGCGCGTGCACGGCACCGACAATCGCGAGGAAATGCAGCGCGCGCGCCATGCGTTCGAACTCGCGGCCGAGGGCCGGCGCGTCGCGGTCGTGTCGTCGGGCGACCCCGGCGTGTTCGCGATGGCCGCGGCCGTGCTCGAAGCGCTCGACGAAGCACGCGACCCGCAATGGGCCACGGTCGACCTGCGCGTGGAGCCCGGCATCTCCGCGTCGCTCGCGACGGCCGCGCAGGCCGGCGCGCCGCTCGGCCACGATTTCTGCGCGATCTCGCTGTCGGACAACCTGAAGCCGTGGGACGTGATCGAGACGCGCCTGCGGCACGCGGCGCAAGCCGATCTCGTGATGGCGTTCTACAACCCGATCTCGCGCGCGCGGCCGTGGCAGCTCGACCGTGCGCTCGATATCGTGCGCGCGCATCGCGCGGCCGATACGGTGGTCGTGCTCGGCCGCGACATCGGCCGGCCGGGCGCGACGCTCTCGACGACGACGCTCGGCGCGCTGCGCGGCGAGCAGGTCGACATGCGCACGATGGTGATCGTCGGCTCGTCGACGACACGGCGTTTCGCGATCGGCAACACGCGCGAATGGGTCTATACGCCGCGCTGGTATCGGTGAACGCGGCTGCGCGCGGCGTGGCGCGTACCGCATCCGGGGCGACGCTCGCGTGAATGCGCATGCACGCGCGCCGGCGATCGGCATGCCGGCGCGTCGCCGGTTCGCTGGAACCGGTCCATGCGCACTGCGTCGCGCGACCGGTCGGAAAAAGTGCCCGCCCCGCGTTTCGAAACGCGAACGAATCGGCAAGTTCGTTACGTATCGGAAATCGAATAGCAAAAAGAAGAACACCTAAATTCCCTATTCGACGCGAATCCTCCAAGATAGGCACGCCGCCGGTGGGACACCTGCGTTGCCCGCCGGCGGCGATACGCAGGCCAGCGTATCCCTCTTCCACTTGGAGAACACAGAATGAACAACAATGTGTTGCCGCGTTTCGTTCCGCGTGCGTTCGCCGCGGGTTGTCTGCTCGCGATGGCGAGCGTGTCGCACGGTGCCGGCGTCTATGCACCGTATGTCGACGTGACGCTTTATCCGACACCGCTGGTCGACCAGATCGGCGTACGCCAGGGCATCCAGCAGTTCACGCTCGCGTTCGTGGTCGCGGGCAACGGCTGCGTGCCGTCGTGGGGCGGCGTGCAGCCGATCGGCAACGGCGCGAGCGGCGGCCTGCTGACCGCGCTGTCCACGTCGATCGCGAGCTACCGCGCGAAAGGCGGCGAAGTCGCCGTGTCGTTCGGCGGCGCGAACGGCACGCCGCTGATGCAGGCGTGCTCGACGGTTCCCGCGCTGAAGACTGCATACCAGACGGTGATCGATACGTACGGCCTCACGCATGTCGATTTCGACATCGAGGGTGCGTCGCAGCAGGATACGGCGGCGGTGGCGCGCAACTTCCAGGCGGTCGCGCAACTGCAGGCCGACTACGCGGCGAAGGGCAAGCCGCTGCACGTGACGCTGACGCTGCCGACGATGCCGACCGGGCTCACGCAGGACGGCGTGAACGTCGTCAACGCGGCCATCGCGAACAAGACCACGTTCGATGCGGTCAACGTGATGGCAATGGATTACGGCCCCGCGAACATCGACATGGGCGCCGCGGCGATCAGCGCCGCGCAGGCGCTGTATTCGCAGCTCGATACGGCGTTCAAGTCCGCCGGCCAGCCGAAGACCAACGCGCAGCTGTGGCAGATGGTCGGCGTCACGCCGATGATCGGCGTGAACGACGTGCAGGGCGAAACCTTCACGCTCGCGAATGCGCAGACCGTGCTGAACGCGGCGGTCGCGAACGGCTATGGCTTCTTCGGCAACTGGTCGGTCGGCCGCGATCAGGCGTGCCCGTCCGGCGGCACGTATGCGTCGCCGACCTGCTCGGGCGTCGCGCAGCAGCCGTACGCGTTCGCGGCGATCTTCAGGAAGCTCGACGGCAAGTGGGGCGCGGGCGTCACGCAGGACCCGAACTACGGCGGCGGCTCGGACGGCGGCACGCCTCAGCCGGGCGCACCGTGGGCGGCCGGCCAGGTCTATACGGCCGGCGCGACGGTCACCTACCAGGGCACGACGTATCAGGCGCAGTGGTGGACGCAGGGCGACGTGCCCGGCCAGGCCGCCGTGTGGAAACCGATCGGCGGCGGCACGCCTGCGTGGTCGGCGACGACCGCGTACCAGGGCGGCACGTGCGTGACGTACCAGGGCGCGAAGTATTGCGCGAAATGGTGGACGCAGGGCGACAACCCGAGCGCGGGCGGCGTGTGGGTGAAGTCGTGACGGTGCGGCGCGCTCGCGCGTGACGCGCGGCGGGCCGTTCCCGGCGTGGCAGGACCGCACGCCGGCGACGGCCCGCAGCCGGCGCCCTACCCGCGCGCGTGCTCGGCCAGCAGCCGCGCCTTCGCGTCGACGAGCAGCGCCGCATGCGTGTCGCGATGCTGGCGGATCCGCTCGGTCGGCCCGACGATCGACAGCCCGTACCAGTCGCCGTCGAGCGTCAGCGCGACCGCGATCGCCGACAGTTCGGGCGCGCTTTCGCCGAAGTTCTCCGCCCACCCGAGTTCGCGAAACCGCGCGGTCTGCCCGACGAGCGCCGGCAGGTCGGCCACCGTCGCGTCGGTGAAGCGTTCGAACGGCAGTTGCGCGCCGAGCGCCTGCTGCGCATCGGCGGCGAGTTCCGCGAAGATCGCCTTGCCGATCGAATTCGCATGCAGCGGCCGCAGTTCGCCCGGCTGGCGCGTATAGCGGATCGCCTGCTCCGATTCGACGACGTCGAGGTACGTGACCGACGCGCCCTGGATCTTGCCGAGCACGGCTGTTTCGCGGCTCGCGTCGCGCAGTGCGACGAGGTGCGGATGCACGATGTCGACGACCGGATCGGTCGCGTCGATCGCGGCGGCGACCGTCTGCAGGCGCCGCGTCGGATAGTAGCCGCCGCGCTTGCGCACTTCGTACAGATAGCCGCGGCTCACGAGCGTGCGCGCCATCGCGAGGCAGCTCGACGCCGGCACGTTGAGCAGGCGCGCGAGTTCGGTGAGCGGCAGCGGCCGCCGTTCGGCGGCGAACAGCTCGAACAGGTCGAGCGTGCGGGCAACGAGTTTGACGTCCATGACGAGCGCTTGATTCGGAACGGGAACCCGCGCGCCGGGCGGGCCGCCGGGTCGGTACGGTCAGTACGACTTCGGCAGCCCGAGCACCTTCTCCGCGATGTAGCACAGGATCAGTTGCGGGCTCACGGGCGCGAGCCTCGGAATCATACACTCGCGCAGGTAGCGCTCGACATGGTATTCCTTCGCGTACCCCATCCCGCCGTGCGTCGCGATCGCCGTCTGGCACGCCTGGAACGCCGCTTCCGCGCCGAGGTATTTCGCCGCGTTCGCCTCCGCGCCGCACGACTGGCCCGCGTCGTAGCGCGTCGCGGCCTTCATCACCATCAGCCACGCGGCCTCGAGCTGCATCCATGCTTGCGCGAGCGGATGCTGGATCGATTGGTTCTGCCCGATCGGCCGGCCGAACACCACGCGCTCGCACGCATACTGCGTCGCGCGGCGCAGCGCGGCCTGCCCGAGCCCGATCGCCTCGGCGGCGATCAGGATCCGTTCGGGGTTCAGCCCGTGCAGCAGATAGCGGAAGCCGTCACCTTCGTTGCCGACCAGGTCATCGCGCGGCACGCGCAGATTGTCGATGAACAGCATGTTCGAATCGACCGCCTTGCGGCCCATCTTCTCGATTTCGCGCACCTCGACGCGCGAGCGGTCGAGGTCGGTATAGAACAGGCTCAGCCCGTCGGTCGGTTTCGCGACCTGATCGAGCGGTGTCGTGCGCGCGATGATCAGCATCTTGTTCGCGACCTGCGCGGTCGAGATCCAGATCTTGCGCCCGCTCAGCACGTAGTGATCGCCGTCGCGGCGCGCCTGCGTGCTCAGGTGCGTGGTGTCGAGCCCGGCGTCGGGTTCGGTCACCGCGAAGCATGCCTTGTCGCGCCCGGCGATCAGCGGCGGCAGGAAGCGCGCCTTCTGCGCATCGTTGCCGAACACCTGCACCGGATTCAGCCCGAAGATGTTCATGTGGACGGCCGACGCGCCGGACAGCCCGGCGCCCGACGCGCTGATCGTGCGCATCATCAGCGCCGCCTCGGTCATCCCGAGGCCGGCGCCGCCGTAGGCCGGATCCATCGCGATGCCGAGCCAGCCGGCCTCGGCGAGCGCCGCGTGGAAATCGGCCGGAAACCCGCCCGCGCGATCGCGTTCGAGCCAGTAGTCGTCGCCGAAGCGCGCGCAGATTTTCTCGATCGCGCTTTCGATCGCGCGCTGGTCGTCGGTCAGGTCGAACTGCATGGACTGCTCTCCCGGCAAGCGTGAACGGCCGCGCCGCTCACAATGGAAACACGCCCGTCGCGACCGCGGCGAAGACCATCAGCACGGTGGCGGCGAACAGGAACGGAATCGTGAATTTCTGGTGCTCGGCGAGCTCGACGCCGGTCAGACCGACGATCAGGAACGTCGCGGGCGTGAGCGGGCTCACCGCGAAACCCGTCGTCATCTGGCCGAGCAGCGCGGCCTGCGCCATCTGGATCGGTGGCACGCCGAGCAGCTTGCCGCTCTCCGCGAGCACCGGCAGCACGCCGAAGTAGAACGAATCGGGATCGAACAGCAGGCTGAGCGGCATCGACAGCAGCCCGAGCACGAACGGCATGTGGCGCGCATGCTCGACCGGCACGTGCGCGACGACGACCTCGGCCATCGCCTTCAGCATCCCGGTGCCGGACATGATGCCGGTGAACGCGCCGGCCGCGAGCAGCACGCTCGCCATCATCAGCGCGGCCTTCGCATGCGCGTCGATCCGCTCGCGCTGCGCGTGCACGTCCGGATAATTGATCACGAGCGCGGCGACCGTGCCGAGCATGAACATCACCATCGGGTCGACGATGCCCGACACCAGCGTGACGAGCACGACCAGCGTCAGCGCGACGTTGATTCCGAAGCGGCCCGGCCGGCGCAACGCGCGCTCGGCGTCGGTCAGCTCGCGCGGTGCGATCGCGAGCGCGGCCGCGCCGGCGCGGTCGAGCCCGAGCCGCTTCGCCTCGCGCACGCCGAGCACGTACGCGGTGCCGAATACGAACACGAGCCCGACGATCTGCACCGGGATCATCGGCGTGAAGATCGCCGAGCCGGGAATGTGCAGCGCGGCCGACGCGCGCAGCATCGGCCCGACCCACGGCAGGAAATTGACGCCGGCCGCCATCGACGCGACGCACGCGAGGATGCGACGATCCATCCCTAGCCGCGTATAGAGCGGCATCATCGCGGGCAGCGTGACGAGAAACGTGACGGCGCCCGAGCCGTCGAGATGGATCAGCAGCGCGAGCAGCGCCGAGCCCATCACGATGCGCGGCGGATGGCAGCCGATCACGCGCAGCACGCCGGCGATGATCGGATCGAGCATCCCCGCGTCGGTGAGGATACCGAAAAATAGAATCGCAAAAACGAACATCCCGGCGATCGGGCCGATGTTCTGTACGCCGTGCACGACGAACTTGCCGGTCTGCAATCCGAAGCCGGCCGCGAGCGACGCGGCCACCGGCACGACGATCAGCGCGACGAGCGGCGACAGCCGCTTCGTGATAATCAGGCCGAACAGCGCGACGATGGCGATCGCGCCGATCCATGCGAGCATGATGCGTCTCCTCTTCAGCCGGTGCGCGTGTCGGTGCGTGTCGATGCGCGGGCCGGCGTGGTGTCCGAATTGTTGGTGTGCCGGCGCGCGCGGCCAGGCCGGTCAGGTCCGGCGGTTGTCGTCGTTGCCGTTGTCATCCGCAAACACCTGTGCCGCATGTTCGTTCAGCGCGGGCGGCGGCCGCCGGTACGTGGCCGGCGTGCGGCCGAGCTTGATCGGCGACGCGATGCCGCGATGCCGGCCCAGCTCGACCTTCATCCGCCGATGCGCGACGTGCGGATGGGCGAGCGCCGCGTCGAGCCCGAGCACGGGCGCGCACGGCACGCCGCGGTGCATCAGTCGCTCGGCGAGCGTCGCGCCGTCGTGCGCGGCCAGCGCCGTTTCGAGCAGCGTGCGCAGTGCGGCGCGGTTCTGGCTGCGCGCGCGGTTGTCCGCGAAGCGCGGATCGTCGAGCCAGTCGCGCGTGCCGAGCACGTCGCACAGCGCGGCGAACTGCCCGTTGTTGCCGACCGCCAGGAAAATGTCGACGCCCGCCGTCGGAAAGCTGTCATACGGCGTGATGTTCGGATGCGCGTTGCCGGTGCGCACGGGCGCCTGGCCCGAATGGAAGAAGTTCGGCGTATGCGGATGGAGGATCGACAGCGCGCAGTCGAACAGCGTCGATTCGACGAACTGGCCGCGCCCGCTCGCATCGCGCTCGCGCAGCGCCATCAGCACGCCGAGCGCCGCGTTCAGCCCCGTGACGAGATCGACGATCGGCACACCGACGCGCAACGGTGCGCCGCCGGCTTCGCCGTTGACGCTCATCAGCCCCGCGAGCGCCTGTACCGCCGCGTCATAGCCCGGCAGCCCGCCGAGCGGACCATCCGCGCCGAAACCCGACACGCGGCAATAAACGAGGCGCGGAAACCGCGCGTGCAGCGCATCGAAACCGAGCCCCCAGCGCTCCATCGTGCCGATCTTGAAGTTCTCGACCAGCGCGTCCGCGTGTTCGAGCAGCCCGAGCAGCCGCTCGCGATCGGCCGGCTGCGTCAGGTCGAGCGCGATGCCGAGCTTGTTGCGGTTCACGCCGAGGAAGTACGACGCTGTGTCGCCGTCGAACGGCGGGCCCCACGTACGCGTCTCGTCGCCGGAAGGCGGTTCGACCTTGATCACCTCCGCGCCGTGGTCGGCGAGGATCTGGGTCGCGTACGGGCCGCCCAACACCCGCGACAGATCGATGATGCGCAATCCCGCCAGCGCGCCCTGCTGCTCGTGTTCCGCCATGCGTCTCGCTCCTGGTTCCTGGTTCCGGTCGATCGGACTGCCGGTTCCGGTGGGCCGGCGCTTGCGCGCGGCCAGTCCGGATTCGATGAATAATTCTTGTACGTGAATTTATATTCACACTCACGAATTATGTTGTCAAGCCCGGATGGACCCGCTTGCCGTCCGGATCACTCCGTCGCGTCCAAGTGGGGATGACACCGAACGCGCGCCGGTTGCGGTGGCGCCCTGCGCTTCGCTAAGCTGGCGGCCAACCTTCATCCCTATCCATACAAGGCAGAACATTCATGAAACGGTTGTGGCTGGCGGCCTTCGTGCTGGTGTCGTCGCTGGGCGTCGCGCACGCGCAGAACCAGACTTTCCACTTCGGCGAAGGACAAACCGGGATGCCGGGCGCCGCGCCGCATGCTGCGGGGCCGGCCGCGCGGCCCGCGCCCGCGCGCCGGCACGTCACCGCGCCGTCGCGTCATCACCGGCGTGCCGTTGACAAGCGCCGCCATTCGCGCCGGGCGAAACCCGCGCGCAGCGGAATCTACACGCACGCGTGAACTGTCGTCCGTGGGCGCGACCGCGGCGCATGGAACGGTCACGAACGGCCGGTCACGTCGGCGCTGCGGGCTGCATGCCGTCGCCGCCGGGCGGCGCACGACACGCCGCTCGAAGCCGCGCAGCGGGAGCTTGCGGAGGAAACGCGGCTGGAGGGGCTCGCACTCGACTACGTGGTGCGGTTCGGCGGCCTGACGAAGCTGCGTCACGTGTTGGTGGCCTGGCCGACGTGCCGGCGAACCTGACGCCGTGCGCGAGCAACGAGATCGCGCGCTGCATGTGATTCACCGTCGACCGGCTCGACACGCTCGGGCGAGCGTACCGACGCGCAAGATCATCGAACTGCCGCGGCTCGACTGTTTTTCAGAGTGCACGAGCGAGCTGCTTCGCCGAGGTCGACGCCGGCTCGGGCTCGGGCTCGGGTACCGACCGCGGCGATTACGCGCGCAGGAACGGGCCGGCCTTGCGTTCGAGTAGCGCGACGAGTTCGGGCTGCATGAACGCGTAGCGGTCGGGGATGTCGAGGCAGACGATCTTCCGGTGCTTCAGATGCGCGCCGAATTGCGCGGACAGTCGCGCCTTGTGTGCGCGCTCCATCACGAACACGATGTCCGCCCAGTCGAGCTGCTCGGCGGTGAGCCTCGCGTCCGCATCGGGCGCGAGGCCCGCGGAATCGGTTTCGATGCCCGGCCACGCGGCGAATACCGCTTCGGCCGTCGGGCTGCGCAGCCGGTTGCGGCTACAGATGAACAGTGCGCGCGTCATGTCGCTTCGCGGCCGCCCCGGGATGGCCCGCTCAGCCTTGCGGAATCGTGCCCGGCCGCACGTACGCGAGCATGTGCGGCACGTAATCGGCCTTGCCGAGCTCGACGCCGTGATGGCGCAGGATCGCGTACGCGGCGATCGCGTGAAAGTAGAACTGCGGCAGCGCCCAGTCGCGCGCGTACTGTTCGCCCGTCATGTCGAACGCGGTCCCGTTCGGCAGCTCGAGCGAGATCGGCAGGGCCGCACCGCCGTCAAGTGCATCGGGCGCGAGTTCGCCGAGAAAGGCAAGCGTGCCGGCGATGATCGCCTGCGCGTCGGCCGGCGAGCCCGGTTGCGCATCGGCGTTCCAGCCGGCCTCGCGCAGCGCCAGCAAGGCAGCCGGCAGCGGCTCGCCACGCAGCCGGTGGACCGGCTCCATCGCCTGGAAACACGAGAAACGCACCTGGGCGGCGAGCGGATACATGTCGGACGCCAGCCTCAGCGTCATCGCCGCGTCGGGTTCCTCGCCCGCGGCTTGCCGGTGCGCGACGGCCTTGTCGAGCCACGCGGACTGCGCGCGCAGCATCTGGGTGTAGGTCGGAACGAGAAGTTGGGTCGGTGACACGCGTGCGCTCCTGTGCTGGGGGTTCGCGCCACACGATAGCAGCGTCGGCGCAAACCTGCATCCCGGCGGGGGCGCCGACGTGTCGTTACGGCTTGCCGTGCCGCGCCAGAAAACGGTCGAGCTGCGATGCGAATGCCTTGCCGTCGCGTGCGCTGAATGGCGCCGGCCCGCCCGTGTCGATGCCCGCGCTGCGCAACTGGTCCATCATCGCGCGCGTCGACAGGCGCTCCTCGATGTTTTCGCGGCTGAACCAGTTGCCGCGCGGGTCGAGCGCATGCGCGCCCTTGTCGAGCACCGCGGCGGCCAGCGGGATGTCGGCCGTGATCACGAGGTCGCCGGCTTCCGCCAGCTCGACGATGCGCGCATCGGCCACGTCGAAGCCGGCCGGCACCTGCACGGCCTTGATGAACGGCGACGGCGGCGTGCGCAGAAACTGGTTCGCGACCAGCGTCACGCAGATTTCGGCACGACGCGCGGCGCGAAACAGCATGTCCTTGATGACGGCGGGACACGCGTCGGCATCGACCAATACTTGCATGGCGGGAGTTTCCAGGGAGCAGAAGCGGAAACGGTGATCATAGCGCACCGCCGGGCGGCCATCAGCCCGCGAGATCCGTGCGAAGCGCGTCGGCCGTCACCCACTGCGCGCCCCACGCCGCGGCAAGCCGTGGGCCCTGCCCGATCCGCACGGCCGCATCGTCGAAGTCGACGAACACGACGTGATCGGCTGCCGCGGGTCTCGCCGGCATCTCTCGCGCGCGCCCGTCGGACAGCACCCACAGCCAGCGCTGCCTGGCCGGCTCGCGGCGCGCCGCGCGGGCGAGCAACTGCGCGGCGGCCGCGATGCCGTCCGCCAGCGGCGTGCCGCCGCCGCCGTCGACCGGCTCGAGCCAGCGCGCATTCCACCAGCGCGGCACGGCCGGGCCGAAGCGCCGCGCGGCGCCGTTGCCGCCGAAGCAGACCAGCGCGGTTTCGGCACGCTCACGCGCGGCCTGATCGAAATACGCGACGATCAGCCCCTTCGCGAGCGCGAGCCGCTCGTGCGACAGCATCGACGCCGAACAATCCAGCACGAAGCAATGCAGCGCGTGCGGCGTGCCCGCGCGTTTCGCGAAGCGCAGATGGTCGCGATGCAGCGGGCTCCCGCGTTTCGCGGCGAGCGTCGCCGGCCACGCGACGGCCGTGCCGGCACGCAACGTACCCGGCACGCGCGCCGCTGCGCCTGATTGCCATCGAGGACCGCGAATCGCGTTCGCGGCGGCGCCGGCTCGATGGCTCAGCGTTTTTTTAGCGGCAGCGGCACCACGCCTTTCACGTCGCGCAGCCCGGCCGGTTCGGGTGGCAGGTAACCCCAGTCGCCCTGCGATGCCGACGCGCCGGCCTGTGTTTCGCCCGATCGGTCGCCGGGCTGCTGGCGCGTATCCGGCGGCGAACGATCGTCGCGTTCGCCGTCGTGTTGCGACGACTGGCGCGACGACTGATGCGGCGGCTCCGCATGGCGCCGGTGCCGCAGGACGGCTTCGGCCACGCGCTCCACGTGCGACACCGTCACCGCGTCGGCCTGCTCCAGCGCGGCCAGCGCGCGCGCGGCGCGCAGCATCACGAGATCGGCGCGCAACCCGTCGACGGCCGCATCGATGCACAGCGCGCTGACACGTGCATGAACCGCATCGTCGAAATCCAGCGCCGGCAGCCGCGCGCGCGCCGCGTGAATCCGGTCCGCGAGTTCGCGCTGGGCAACCGCGTGACGCGCGCGAAACGCGTCCGGATCGAAATCGAACGCAAGACGCGCCTTCACGATCCGCTCGCGCTGCCCAGCGTCGAAGCAGTTCTCGAGTTCGACCATCAGCCCGAAGCGGTCGAGCAACTGCGGGCGTAGCTCGCCCTCCTCGGGATTCATCGTGCCGACCAGCACGAACCGCGCGTCGTGCGCGTGCGACACGCCATCGCGCTCGACGATGTTCACGCCGCTCGCGGCGACGTCGAGCAGCGTATCGACGAGCCCGTCGGCAAGCAGGTTCACTTCGTCGACGTACAGCACGCCGAGATGCGCGCGAGCCAGCAGGCCGGGCCGGAAGCGCACGCCGTTTTCGGCGAGCGCATGCGCGAGATCGAGCGTGCCCGTCACCTGCTCGTCGCTCGCCGACAGCGGCAGCGTGACGAACTGCCCTTCCGGCAACAACTCCGCGAGGCCGCGCGCGGCCGTCGATTTCGCGGTGCCGCGCGGGCCGCTGACGAGCACGCCGCCGAGCGACGGGTCGATCGCGGCGAGCAGCAGCGCCTGCTGCAGTGCGTCCTGCGCGACGAGCGCCGTAAACGGAAAAACCGCGCGGGCGCGGTGCATCGTCGGATCGGTCATCGCGGTCCTCCTTCCTGGCGTTGTTCGCTGGCGAGCCAGACCGCTTCGATCCGCTCGCGATAAGAGCCCGGCTGCTGCCACAGCCCGCGCTGCATCGCTTCGACGAAGCGTTCGCAGATGCCGTGCAGCGCCTTCGGGTTGTGCCGTTCGAGGAACGCGCGGGTGGCGTCGTCGAACAGGTACGCGTCGGCGACGAGCGCGTACTGGTGATCGGACAGCACGCGCGCGGTCGCGTCATAGCCGTACAGGTAATCGACGGTCGCGGCCAGCTCGGCCGCGCCCTTGTAGCCGTGACGCTTCACGCCGTCGAGCCATTTCGGGTTGACGACGCGAGAGCGGATCACGCGCGCGATTTCCTCGCGCAGCGTGCGCATTTTCGGCGCGACCGGGTTCGCATGGTCGCCGTGATAGATGCTCGGCTGCTGCCCCGACAGATGGCGCACGGCCGCCGTCATCCCGCCCTGGAACTGGTAGTAGTCGTTCGAATCGAGGATGTCGTGCTCGCGGCTGTCCTGGTTCTGCACGACGACGTCGATCGTCGCGAGCCGCTCGCCGAACACGTCGGCCGCCGCGTCGCCCGCGCTGTTCTGCGCGTACGCGTGGCCGCCCCATTGACGGTAGGCATCGGCGAGATCGGCGTCGGTCTGCCAGCGGCGCTGGTCGATCAGATCCTGCAGGCCCGCGCCGTAACTGCCCGGCCGCGCGCCGAACACGCGCCAGCCGGCGCGGCGCCGCGCGTCGTCGGGCGCCACGCCCTGCGCGACCCACTTCTCGCGTTCGCGCTCGATGCGCGCGCGGATCGGGTTCAACTCCTCCGGCTCGTCGAGCGCGGCAACCGCCTGCACGGCCGCGTCGAACAGATGCATCAGGTTCGGAAACGCGTCGCGGAAGAAGCCCGACACGCGCAGCGTCACGTCGATGCGCGGCCGGTCGAAGATCTCGATCGGCAGGATTTCGAAGTCGGTCACGCGGTGGCTGCCGTGCGCCCATTTCGGCCGCACGCCGATCAGCGCGAACGCCTGCGCGATGTCGTCGCCGCCGGTGCGCATCGTGGCCGTCCCCCACACCGACAGCCCGATCGCGCGCGGATAGTCGCCGTGATCCTGCAGATGGCGTTCGATCAGTTGCTGCGCGGATTTCAGCCCGAGCGACCACGCGGCTTGCGTCGGCACCGCGCGCGTATCGACCGAGTAGAAGTTGCGGCCCGTGGGCAGCACGTCGGGGCGGCCGCGCGACGGCGAGCCGCTCGGCCCCGGCGGCACGAAACGACCGTCGAGCCCGCGCAGCAGTTGACGCATTTCCTCGCGGCCGCACGCGTCGAGTGCGGGCAACAGCGTCGACCGCACGCGCTCGATCACCGCGAGCGTATGCGGCCATTCGCCGGGCGGCGGCACGTCGATACCGGAATTCTCCGAAGCGGTTCCGCACACAGTGGCCAGCCAGTGCTGCGCGAGCCGTTCGAGCCGCTCGCGCGTATCGCCCGCATGCCGCCACGGCGACGCGTCGAGCGTTTGCAGGATGGCCGGCCGCGGCCCCGTCCACGGCGCGGCCCAGTCGGCCGCGAGCGGATCGAACGCGTCGCCGAGCGCAAGATCGCGCGCGAGCGCGCCGATCAGCCCGGCCCGTTCGCCCTTGCCGTCGCCGACCGGAAAACGTGCGAGCGCGAGCAGCGTGTCGCGCCGCTGGCGCTCGACCGGCGACGCGCCGAACACGTGCAGCCCGTCGCGAATCTGCGCTTCCTTCAATTCGCACAGCCACGCGTCGACCCGCGTGAGCAGCGCATCCTCGTCGCCCGCATCGCGCGGCGGCGACACGCTCAGCTCGTCGTGCAGACGATGCTCGGCGATCGTCGCGAGGATCGTCTTGCGCAGCAGCTTCGCGCGCCGTGCATCGACCATCAGCGCTTCGTAGTATTCGTCGACCTGCCGTTCGAGATCCTGCAGCGGCCCGTAGTTTTCCGCGCGCGTGAGCGGCGGCATCAGGTGATCGACGATCACAGCCTGCGCGCGGCGCTTCGCCTGGCTGCCCTCGCCCGGATCGTTGACGATGAACGGATACAGGTGCGGCAGCGGCCCGAGCGTCAGGTCGGGCCAGCACGCGTCGGACAGCGCGACGCTCTTGCCCGGCAGCCATTCGAGATTGCCGTGCTTGCCGAGGTGGATGACCGCGTCGACGCGATACGCATCGCGCAGCCAGAAATAGAACGCGAGATACGCGTGCGGCGGCACGAGGTCGGCATCGTGGTAGCTCGCGTAGTCGTTCTCGTCGCGCGAGCGCGACGGCTGGATGCCGACGAACACGTTGCCCGCGCGCCAGCCGGCGATCGTGAAACGCTGTTGCCGCAGCGTCGGATCGGCTTCGGGCAGCCCCCACCGTTCGTTCAGCGCATCGCGCACGGCGGCCGGCAACCGCGCGAACCGCGCGACGTAGTCGGCCAGCGCGTAACTCTGAAATGCGGGACGCAGCGTACGCACGGCGGGATCGTTGGTGACGCCCTCGGTGAGCCGCGTAATCAGCGCGTCGCCGTCGGGCGGCAGGTCGGCCACGGTATAGCCCGCGTCGCGCAGCGCCGCGAGCACGCGCAGCGCGGAGGCCGGCGTATCGAGCCCGACGCCGTTGCCGATCCGCCCTTCGCTTTGCGGATAGTTCGCGAGAATCAGCGCGATGCGCTTGTCGGCGTTATCCAGCGTGCGCAGCCGGCACCAGCCGCGCGCGAGCGCCGCGACGAACGCGATCCGCTCGGCATCCGGCTGGTAGCGCACGACGTCGACCTCGGTATGCGGGCAACGATACGCGAGCCCCTTGAAGCTCACCGCGCGCGTGACGATGCGCCCGTCGACCTCGGGCAGCGCGATGTGCATCGCGATGTCGCGGGCGTGCAGGCCCTGGCTGTCGGCGAGCCACGCGTCGCGATTGCCGCCGGACAGGATCACCTGCAGCACCGGCGCGTCGCCCGCGAGCACGTCGTGTTCGGGGCTGTCGATCGCGCCGGCCGCGAACGCGGTGGTATTCAGCACGAGCGCGACGCCATGCGTGTCGCACAGCTGCGTGATGACCTCGCGGCTCACCGCGTCCTTCAACGACGTGAGCGCGATCGGCAGCGGATTCAGTCCTTCGTCGATCAGCGCGTCGGCCAGCGCGTCGAACACGGCCGTGTTCGCGGCCTGCCAGTGCGCGCGATAGAACAGGATCGCGACGACCGGTGCGCCGGGCGTCCAGCGCGGCCGCCAGTCGTCGACGCTCGCGCGGTCGCGCGCCGGGTGATACAGCGCGGCGGCCGGCAGCGGGCGCGGCGGTTCGGGCTCGTCGCCGAACCCGAGCGTGTGAAACGCGATGCTGCGCAGCAGCGCGTCGGCGTTGTGCACGCCACCCTCGCGCAGATAGCGCCACCACAGCCGGCACAGGTCGGGCCGGACCGTGCTCTTCGCGACGAGGTTCGGGTCCTCCTGCAGGTCGCCCGAGAACATCGCGAGCTGCTGCCCGCGCTTCGACGCGAGCGACACGGCCTGCTCGATCCCGTACGGCCAGTATGCTTCGCCGCCGAGATGATCGATCACGACCGTCTTCGCGTGACGCAGCACGTCGTCGACGTAGAAATCGACCGACGCCGGCTGCCGCAGGAACGTGACGTTCGCGAGCCGCACGCTCGGAAATCCTTCGGGCAAGTGCGGCACGACGCTCGCGAGCAGCGACAGCGTCGTGTCGGCCGAACTCAGGATCACGATGTCGGCCGGCTGCTGGTCGATCCGGACGACGCCCTGCGTATCGTCGACGAAGCCGCCCGGCGTGGTGCGCAGCAGATGCATCGTGCGTTACGCCTGTTGCGGCTCGGCCGCGCACGCGGCGTCGAACGCGCGTTGCAGCGCGGCCGCGTCGAGATCCTCGCCGATCAGCACGAAGCGGCTCGCGCGCGTTTCGCCGTCCTGCCAGCGGCGGTCGAAATAGCTGTCGAAACGGCGCCCGACGCCCTGGATCACGAGCCGCATCGGCGCGCCCGGCAGCGCGGCGAAGCCTTTCGCGCGATAGATCGTGTGCGCTTCGACCACACGCTGCAGCGCGGCGATCGTCGCTTCGCGCGTGCCGGCGTCGCCCGACACCACGACCGAATCGAAATCGTCGTGATGATGATCGTGATCGCCGTCGTCTGCCGAGCCGTGATGGTCGTGACGCAGGTGGATCGTTTCCTCCGACGCCGATTCGAGGCCGAGCAGCATCGCGAGGTCGAGCTCGCCGCGCGTCGCGCGAACGATCTTCACCTGCGGCGGAATTTCTTCGCGGATCGCGGTTTCGATCCGCGCGAATTCGGCGTCGTCGACGAGGTCGGCCTTGTTCACGATCACGAGATCGGCGGACGACAGTTGATCGGCAAAGAGTTCGTGCAGCAGCGATTCGTGGTCGAGGTTCGGATCGGCGCGGCGCTGCGCGTCGACGGCCTGCGGGTTTTCCGCGAACTGGCCGCTCGCGGCGGCCGGCCCGTCGACGACGGTCACGACCGCGTCGACCGTGAAGCTGTTGCGGATCGTCGGCCAGTTGAACGCCTGCACGAGCGGCTTCGGCAGCGCGAGGCCCGACGTCTCGATCAGCACGTGATCGATGTCCGCGCGGCGCTCGACGAGCGCTTCCATCACCGGATAGAACTCTTCCTGCACGGTGCAGCACAGGCAGCCGTTCGCGAGTTCGTACAGTTGGCCCGACGCTTCGCCCTGCGCGCCGTCTGCCTCGTCGCAGCCGATGCCGCAGCCCTTGAGGATTTCGCCGTCGATGCCGAGTTCGCCGAATTCGTTGACGATCACCGCGATGCGGCGGCCTTCGGCGTGCTGCAGGATGTGGCGCATCAGCGTCGTCTTGCCGCTGCCGAGAAAGCCCGTGACGATCGTGACGGGCAGCTTGCGTAGGGTCATGGTAGGTCCGGTGTCGAAGAAGGAATCAGGACGGGATCGTCGCGTCGGTGGCGGCACGGCCATTCACGGGACGGTACGCGGGAAGGTCGCCGCGCAATCCAGCCGGACAGCCGCGGGACGGGCGGAACAACGAATCGGGCATGGTGCTTCCTTGCGAACGGTCGACATCGTGAATGCCAACACGGCTGCTGCCTGCCCCGCCCGCGTCGCGCCGTTCGCCGTGCCGGCCGGGCGCGTTCGTGCGCCGGCGGATCGGAGGAGACAGCGGGAAACACCGGGCGTCGGGCCTGCCGCGGCCGTGGACGATGCGCCGCCTCCCCGCGGCGCTGAACCCCAACGTTTAGGCCGGTATCCGGGCTGACGAACACGCCGCTTCGCCTTCCCGGATGCGCGGCATCCAGTGGCGGTCGTCCGCATGCGCATGGCATGCGGCGAAGCGGCGCTGCGTGGCGCTTGCGCGCGACGCGTTCGCTTACCGTTGCGGGGGCAGCACAGGTTGGCTCGACTGCGGCGCAGGCAGGCTCCCTGTTTCCCGTTTAACTGCGTGCGCCGGAGCGGCGCGCGCGAGCACCAAAACGCGTGCGAGTGTAGGCGGCGGGGCCGGGAGCGTCAAGGCGAGCGGTGCGCAGCGAACGCGAATGATTGTCGTTTTCAACTGGGCGAGATAAACTTCACCCGATAACAACGCAACCACCGCGCAACGGCAATGTGAGGCAATCACTCAGTTATCCTTAAATTTTCATGTCGAAACGACAGATATCCGGGCGGCGCTTTCCTGTGCTCGCCCTGTCGCTGTGCTCGATCGCCGGCGTTGCCTCCTTTCCTGCCCCGGCGGCCGAGTTCGACGACGAACTGCCCGCGCTCGAGGTGCGCAGCCGCCGTCATCCGAACGATCCGCGCGCCGAAAGCGTGAGTACGGCGACGCGCACCGCGACCGATCCGCGCGACGTCCCGCAAACGATCGACAGCGTGCCGGTCGAGGAAACGCTGTCCTATGGCGGCCGCACGCTGGCCGACGCGCTGGCCGGCGTGCCGGGTGTGTCGAATACGTCGGACACGCGCTTCGATTCGTTCCGCATTCGCGGCTTTTCCGCCGCGGGCGACCTGCTGCTCGACGGCATGCGCGACGACGCGCAATACGTGCGCAGTCTTGGCAACATCGAGCGCGTCGAAGTGCTGAAGGGGCCGGCGGCGGCGCTGTACGGGCGCGGCAGCGGCGGCGGCGTCATCAACCGGATCACCAAGCAGCCGCTGCCGGAAAACTTCGGACATGTGTCGGCGGCGACCGGCAGTTATGGACGACTCGGCGCGTCGGTCGATCTCAACCGGATGCTGTCGGGCGCATGGAGCGTGCGGCTCAATGCCGGACGCGAACACGCGGGCAGCTTCCGCGACCACGTCGACGGCACGCGCCAGTACATCGCGCCGTCGATCAAATGGCAGGACGCGCGGCGAAGCTGGCTGCTGCAGTTCGAATACGACACGTACCGGCGCGTGCCCGATCGCGGCATGCCGGCGTCGGTCGCCGCGGTCGATGCAGCCGGCAAGCCGCTCGCGTACGCGCTGCCGTCCGCGCCGCGCGCGACCTTCTTCGGCGCGGCGGGCCGCGACACGATCCGCGACGAAAACATGAACTGGCGCTCGGTCTTCACGCACGCGTTCGATGGCGGCTGGGAACTGCGCCATACGCTCGGCGTGCTGGATTTGCGCAGCACTTTCGACAACACCTACGTCACGCAAAGCTACGTCACGAAGCCGCGCGACTACCGGCGCGTGCAACGGGCGCGCTACCTTCAGGACATGACGCATCTGAACGTGCAGACCGGCGTCGAACTGGGCGGCAAGGTCGCGACCGGCCCGGGCGTGCATCACCTGCTGTTCGGCATCGAATACGGCTGGCAGAAACGCGCCCCGACGCTCTGGCAGGCCGACGCGGCGCCGGTCCCGATCACCGGACCGGATCGTCTCGCCCTGGCCGGCTCGACGCCGCGTCCGTATGCGATGAATCGCCACCGTGTCAGCGATTACGCGATCTTCGCGCAGGATCGCATCGACTTCGGGCGAGCGTGGAAGCTCCTCGGTGGCGTGCGGGGAGAACGCTTCGACGTCGATTCGACCAACGCGCTGAACGATCTGCATGCACGGCGCACGACGACGGCGTGGAGCCCGCGGCTCGGCGTCGTGTGGTCGCCGGTGAGCGCGCACAGCCTGTATGCGTCGTACAGCAAGAACTTCGCGCCGGTTGGCGGCGACCTGATCGGCATCACGCCCGGCGCGCGCGGCAACGCCAACGATCTCGGCCCGCAATACACGCGTCAATACGAGATCGGCGTGAAAAGCGACTGGCGCGACGGCGCGCTGAGCACGACGCTCGCGCTGTTTCAGCTCGATCTGTACAACCGCCGCGTCGCCGACCCGGTTCGGCCGGGATTCTTCGATCTCACCGGCCTCGAGCGCAATCGCGGTATGGAACTGGGCGTCGCCGGCCGGCTCACGGGCGACTGGTTCGTCCGCGGCGGCATCGGCTGGCAACACGCGCGGGTGGTCGACGCCGAACCGAAGTACGCGGGCAAGCGGTCGGCGGGCGTGTCGGCGTCGAACGGCAGCCTGTTCGTCGGCCATGCGCCGCTGCGCGGGTTTTTCGCCGAACTCGGGCTCGTGTACGAAGGTGCGCGCTACGCCGATCGCGACAACCTGCTCGAACTGCCCGCCTACGTGCGCTGGGACGGCAAGGCCGGATATCGCACGCGCGACCTGGAGGTGACGCTGGCGGCCGTCAACCTGACCGATCGCGACTACTACGCGAATGCGACGAGCGTCGCGCAGATCATGCCCGGCACGCCACGCACGTTCACGCTGACGGCGACGTACAAGTTCTGACCGCGTGCATGGTGCCGCCGCCCCGCGCAGCGGGCGCGCCGGGGCCGCTCGCGCGGCGCACGCGTGTGCTATCGTATGCGCCGCGTTCGGTGCTCGCATGCGCATTCGTGCATGCAGTTAAACGGGAAACAGGAGGCGGAGATCTGCCCGGCCTGTGCTGTCCCCGCAACGGTACGCCGCCCGCGCAACGCGCTCTGCCGCGCGTGCGCCCAGGCCGCCCGCGATGCCACTGCCCTTCTGCCGGGCGGGAAGGCTGCGGCCTGGCAAGCGGCCAGCCCGGATACCGGCCGACGCAAGGGGCGAGCGCACTGCTCGCCGAACGCCCGATCCGCGGGGGACGGATGGGGTGCGCATTCCACCCGCGTTCGCGCGGGTTTCGCCCGATCCGCCATGCACTGCCTGCCCGCCGGCCGCCGATGCGCCGCCCGCCTGCCCTGTTCCACTGTTTCGACACGGTGCGCGCCGTGCCGCGCGCGATGAGCCGCGCCTGGCTCGTCGGCGCCGGCCCCGGTGACGCCGACCTGCTCACGCTCAAGGCCGTACGCGCGATCGGCGCGGCCGACGTGCTGCTCGTCGACGATCTCGTGAACCCCGACGTGTTGCGCCATGCGCGCGCCGATGCGTCGATCGAGCACGTCGGCAAGCGTGGCGGCCATGCGTCGACGCCGCAGGAGACGATCGTCGCCGCGATGCTCGCGCACCTGCGCGCGGGCCGCAGCGTCGCACGGCTCAAGGGCGGCGATCCGTTCGTGTTCGGCCGCGGCGGCGAGGAACTGATCGCGCTCGGCGCGGCGGGTTTTCCGGTGGAAGTCGTCAACGGCATCACGGCCGGCATCGCCGCACCGGCCGCGCTCGGCATCCCGGTCACGCACCGCGGCGACGCGCAAGGCGTGATCTTCGTCACCGGCCACGGCGCGGGCGCCGACGAGCCCGACTGGCGCGCGCTCGCGGCCACCCGCATGACGATCGTGATCTACATGGGCATCCGCCGGCTCGACGCGATCGCCGCGGCGCTGCGCGACGGCGGCCTGCCCGGCGACACGCCGTGCGCGGCGATCGAGAACGCCACGCGCGCCGAACAGCGCCACGTACTCGCGACGCTCGATACGCTCGTCGCGCGCGTCGGCGAAACCGGCATCGGTTCGCCGGCGATCGTCGTGATCGGCCGTGTAGCCGCGCTCGCCGACGATCCGGCGGTGCGTGCGGCGCTCGGCGGCCGCGCATGATGCGCGTCGCGCTCGGCGTCGGCTTCCGCGCGGGCGTCACGCCCGTGCAACTCGATGCCGCGATCCGCGCCGCGCTCGCGCGCCATCCGGGCGCCGAACCGGCGCTCGTCGCGACGCTCGCCGACAAGGCGCGCGCCCGTGCGCTGCGCACGCTGTGCGCGCGCCGTGGCTGGCCGCTCGTCTCGTTCGATGCTGCGCAACTCGCGAGCCGTCCGGAACTGGCCGCGAGCGGTCCTTCCGACGCCGCGCTGGCCCGCTTCGGCGTCGCGGGCGTGGCTGAGCCGTGCGCGCGGCTCGCGGCGCCGCATGGCCGGCTGCTCGGCCCCAAATCCATCCGGGACGGCGTGACGGTCGCGCTCGCCGGCCCGCTTTGAACCCATTGTTTCGCTTTCGACAGGACGATTCCCGATGAAGACCGATTCCGAATCCCATCAGCGGATGGCCGAACGCCGCCGCGCCGGCCACGAGAAGAAGCAGGCCGCCGCCACGCAGGAGAAAGGCCTGCTGATCGTCCACACCGGCAACGGCAAGGGCAAGAGCACGGCCGCGTTCGGGATGGCCGTGCGCGTGCTCGGCCACGGCATGCGGCTCGGCGTCGTGCAGTTCATCAAAGGGGCGCTGCACACGTCCGAGCGCGACTTCCTCGGTGCGGTCGCACAATGCGATTTCGTGACGATGGGCGACGGCTATACGTGGAACACGCAAAACCGCGACGCCGACATCGCGACCGCGCGCAAAGGCTGGGACGAGGCGCGCCGGATGATCGAAAGCGGCGACTACCGGATGGTGATCCTCGACGAGCTGAACACCGTGCTGAAGTACGAATACCTGCCGCTCGACGAAGTGCTCGCGACGCTCACGGCTCGACCGGAGTCGGTGCACGTCGTCGTCACCGGGCGGCACGCGCCCGATGCGCTGATCGATGCGGCCGATCTCGTCACCGAAATGCGACTCGTCAAGCATCCATACAAGGAGCAAGGCGTGAAGGCGCAGCGCGGCGTGGAGTTCTGAGCATGCCGGCCTGCCCCGCGCTGTTCGTCAGCGCGCCCGCGTCGGGCCAGGGCAAGACGTCGGTGACGGCCGGCCTCGCGCGGCTGCACCGCCGGCTCGGCCGCCGCGTGCGCGTGTTCAAGACCGGGCCCGATTTTCTCGATCCGATGCTGCTCGAACGCGCGAACGGCACCAGCGTGCATGCGCTCGATCTCGGGATGGTCGGCGAGGCCGGTTGTCGCGCGCTGCTCGCCGAAGCCGCGCGCGACGCGGACCTGATCCTGATCGAAGGCGTGATGGGCTTGTTCGACGGCACGCCGAGCAGCGCCGATCTCGCGGCCGCGTTCGGCGTGCCGGTCGTCGCGGTGATTTCGGCGAAGGCGATGGCGCAGACGTTCGCGGCGATCGCCTTCGGGCTCGCGCGGTTCCGGCCGGGGTTGCCGTTTCACGGCGTGCTGGCCAACCGCGTCGGCTCGGCGCGGCATGCGGAGTTGCTGCAACAAGCGTTGCCCGGCGACCTGCGCTGGCTCGGGCACGTGCCGGTCGATGCGGGTATTGCGCTGCCGGAGCGGCATCTCGGCCTGCATCAGCCGGCCGATATCGACGATCTCGATGCGCGGCTCGACCGCGCGGCCGATGTGCTCGCGCAAACCGCGCTCGCCGAGTTGCCGCCTGCCGTCACATTCGCGGAACCGGACGTGGCCGCACCGCTGCCGCGTGCGCTGGCCGGCAAGCGGATCGCGGTGGCGCGCGATGCGGCGTTTTCGTTCATCTATCCGGCGAATCTCGCGTTGCTCGACGCACTCGGTGCCGAGCTGCGATTCTTCTCGCCGCTCGCCGACGAACCCGTGCCCGACGATTGCGACGCGCTGTTTTTGCCGGGCGGCTATCCGGAACTGCATGCGGCGACGCTTGCCGGGAATGCCGCGACCGCACGGACGATTCGCGCGCATGCGGCCGCCGGCCGGCCGATCGTCGCGGAATGTGGGGGGATGGTGTATCTGTGCGAATCGCTGACCGATGTGGATGGGTCGACGACGCCGATGCTCGGGCTGCTGCCGGGGCAGGCGACGATGCAACGCCGGTTCGCGGCGCTCGGCATGCAGCAGCTCGATACGCGCACGGGGCCGATGCGCGGGCATACGTTTCATTATTCGCGGCTGGATACGCCGCTGGTGCCGGTCGTGACCGCCGCGCGGCCCGATGGCGCGGCGGGCAGCGGTGAAGCCGTTTATCGCGCGGGCGCGATCGTCGCGACGTACATGCACATGTACTGGCCGTCGAATCCGGATGCGGTCGTTGCGTTGTTCAGCGGGGAAGCGTTCTAGGCTGATCGATGTCGAGCCTGCATCGAGGCGGCATCCTGTCGGGTTTGAGCGTCGCTTTGTAGCGACTACGGCATTCGACGTGCGCGGCTACGGATGCCGTTCGATGTCCATTCGCTGATGCAGGAGCCGAATCACATCGATCGCGTCATCCGTTTCACGGTAAAACACAACGTGAGAGCCAGCGGGGTAGCGAAAATACCCGTCGCGAACGACGCAAGTTCGCCCCGTTTTTTTGCCGCGCGCAGCGCTTCGATGGTGCCGCTCAGATCACGGTGATGGTGCTCTGCCTGCTCAGGAGACCCACGCTGTCTAGCCTCGTCCGTCACACCAGAAACGCCTCGGCCAACTTCACCCAATACGACGCACCGGTCGGCAACGCCGCGTCGTTGAAGTCGTAGCCGGGGTTGTGCACCATGCAGCCGCCCTCCCCGTCGCCGTTGCCGATGATCAGGTAGCAGCCCGGCCGCTTTTCGAGCAGGAACGCGAAGTCCTCGCTGCCAGTGAGCGGCACCATTCCGTCGATCAGATTGGCTTCGCCGACCCATTCACGCGCGACGCCGCGCGCGAACGCCGTCATCTCCATATCGTTGACGAGCACGGGGTAGCGGCGCTGGTAGTCGATCGTCGCGGTCGCGCCGAACACGGCTGCCTGCGCATGCACGACCTTCTTGATGCGCGTCTCCAGCAGGTCGCGCACGTCGGGCTTCAGCGCACGCACCGACAGGCGCATCTGCGCGCGATCGGGAATCACGTTCGGCGCGTCGCCCGCATGGATCGCGCCGACCGTGACGATCGCCATGTCGAGCGGCGACACGTTGCGCGACACGATCGTCTGCAGCGCCAGCACGATCTGCGCGCACACGACGACGGGATCGATCGCCCGGTGCGGCACCGCGCCGTGTCCGCCACGGCCCTGCACGTCGATGACGACCGTATCCGACGACGCCATGAACGGCCCCGGCAGGAAACCGAACGTGCCGGTCGGGAAGCCCGGCATGTTGTGCATCGCGAAGATCGCGTCACAGGGAAATTGCTCGAACAGCCCGTCGTCGAGCATCTTCTTCGCGCCGCCGAGCCCTTCCTCGGCCGGCTGGAAAATCAGGTTCAGCGTGCCCGAGAAGCGGCGTTCGCGCGCGAGGTGCTTCGCGGCCGCGAGCAACATCGCCGTGTGGCCGTCGTGGCCGCACGCGTGCATCTTGCCCGCGATCGTGCTCTGGTACGGCAGGCCCGTCGTTTCGTGGATCGGCAGCGCGTCCATGTCGGCGCGCAGCCCGAGGCGCTGCTGGCCGTCGCCCACTTTCAACTGCGCGACGACGCCAGTGCCGCCGAGCCCGCGATGCACGGTGTAGCCCCATGATTGAAGTTGCTCCGCGACGAGATCGCTCGTCGCGAATTCCTCGAAACCGAGTTCGGGGTGGGCGTGGATACGATGCCGGATCTCGATCATTTCATCGGCAAGGCCTGCGGGGATCACGCTGTGCGTCACGGTGTCGTCTCCTGTTGTCCAGTGGGGAACGTGCAGGCAAGGATAGTTCGTTGAGCAGCAACCGAACAGACAGAAAGTCGTCGCGGTGGCAACCGTTGATTGTCGGTCGATCGCAGGACGCGGGGCAAAGCGCGGCCGCCCGTATGGGCTATCCCATACGAACGACTGCCGCTAGCGACAGGCATGCCCGACACGGGGTGTTCCGGCTCGATTTTCACACGGAGGTTATCGTTGGCAGTCGCCCAACATCCCGGAATAATCTCTTTACATCAACGGGTTGAAATGATTTGTTCATTTTTTGACGGTTGTACATTTTTTGTGTACGCTGACAAAACAGTGAACAAGCGATTCTCCGTGATGCCCGCGAACGTCCCCTTCCCCATCTCGGAACAGCACGTGCTCGACGAGGCTTGTGCCGCGTTCGGACGCGCGACCCGGCGCTTCGCCGCGCGGCCCGTGCGCGTGCCGCAGGCGTACCAGGCGCGCGCCGACGCCATGATTCGCTTCGACATCGCCGGGCAGACCTTCGAGATGCCGGCAGCCGTGAGCGTCGGCGTCGAATCGCTGCAAGCAGCGCTCGCGGCGCTGCGTCGCCGCGGCGGCCCACCGGTGCCGGGCGAGCGGCCGCTGATGCTGGTCGCACCTTATTTTTCTGCCGAACTGGCCGCCCGCCTGACCGAGCACGACATCCCGTTTCTCGATACCGCCGGCAATGCGAGCCTGATCCAGCCGGAGGTCACCCTGATGATCGCCGGCCGACCGAAACCTCCGCGTACGCCGCGCCGTCAGGCGTCGCGCGCGACCACGCCGAAGGGGCTCGCCGTGATGTTCGCGCTCGCGACGCAGCCGGGCCTCGTCGCACAGCCGTACCGGGCGATCGCCGCCGCGTCGGGCGTCGCGCTCGGCACGGTCAATCTCGCGATGGACGACTTGATCGCGCGCGGCCTCGTCGCGCAGCGGCGCAACGGCGAAAGGCTGATGCCGGACTGGCCGCGCTTCCTGCAGGAATGGGTCGCGCTGTACCCGAGCCGCCTGCGCGCGAAACTGCCGGCCCGGCGGTTTGCCGCGATCGCACCCGACTGGTGGCGCGGCTTCGATTTCGCCGCCTTCGATGCGCGGCTCGGCGGCGAAGCGGCGGCGGATCTGCTGACGCACGACCTGAAGCCGGCGGCGATCACCGTCTATACGCACGGCGCCGTGCCGAACCGCCTGCTGCTGCAGGCGCGCCTGCGCCCGGACGAGCACGGCGACGTCGAGCTGCTCGAAGCGTTCTGGCCGCGCTCGCCGGCGCTCGACTGGGGCGAGCAGGATGTGCCGCTCGTGCCGCCGCTCCTGATCTATGCGGATCTCGTCTCGTCCGGGGACAGCCGCAACCTTGCTGCCGCCGAACGGATCCATGACCGATACCTCACCCACCCGCCCGCTTGAAGTCGAGGCGAGCCGGCCGCTCGAACCGGCGGCGGTCGCGCTGCTGCGAGCGGTCGGCACGACCTGCGCGCAACTCGACGCGGCCTTCGTCGTGGCCGGCGCAACCGCGCGCGACATTCTGATGTGGCATGTCCACGGCATCCGGCCGGCGCGCGCGACGCGGGACGTCGACGTTGCCGTATGCGCGGTGAGCTGGCCGTTCCACGCGCAGCTCGTCGATACGCTCGTCGCGACCGGGCGATTCACGCGAGCACCGAAACAACAGCAGAAACTGCTGTTCGAAAGCGGCATGCCGGGCTTTCGCACCGAGCTCGATCTCGTGCCGTTCGGGCCGCTCGAAGCGCCGCCGGGCGAAATCGCGTGGCCGCCGGCCGGTGAATTCGTCCTGAACGTGCTCGGCTTCCAGGAAGCGGTCGACACGGCGCAGCCGGTATCGATCGACGCGCGGACCGTGGTGCCGGTCGCCCGTTTGCCCGCCCTCGCGCTGCTCAAGCTGCTCGCGTGGAAAGATCGGCGCGCGCGCCAGAACAGCGACGCGTACGACCTGCTGTTTCTGCTGCGCCACTATCATGACGCCGGGAATCGCGAGCGCATCTGGGATGCGGCGGCCGATCTGCTCGAGACACATGCGTTCCAGCCCGGTCTTGCCGCAGCCGGGTTGCTCGCGCGGGATGCGAAACGCATTGCCCTGCCGCAAACGCGCGACGCCATCCGCGCATTGCTGTCCGACGAAGCAACCTATGCGGCACTCCGCCAGGATCTGCTCGCTCGCGCGTTCGCGCTACTGCCAGGCGAATTCAGCGACGACGCCGAACGGTATCTCGACGCGTTCCGGCGCGCGTTTCTCGTCGATTCGCCCCCGCCGCACGCATAATGCGCCAAGCAGCGGCGACGGCATCGCACTTTCAGCCCGACGTGTTCATGCCGCCCAATCCTCCAGCGACAACCCCGCGACACGGCCGAATTCGCGGCCGTTGTGCGTGACGAGCACTGCACCGGCCGCGATCGCATGCCCGGCGATCGACGCATCGTTTGCGCCGATCGGCGTGCCGCGTACGGCGAGCGCCGCGCGAATCGCGGCCGTGGCGTCCACCGCCGCGGAATCCCACGACAGCACGCCATCCAGCCGGGAAACGAAGGCCGTCACGAGTTCCGCATGCTTCGGGGACGCTCGTTTGCCAACCGCGCCGAAGCGCATCTCGGCGTAGGTAACGGCCGACACGACGATCCGGTGCTGCGCGTTGACGCACGACTGCAACCGCGACAGCACGACGGGTGGCCGCTCGCGCATGATGAACGAACAGATGTTCGTATCGAGCATGTAGAGCGTGGTCACCGGTTGGACTCCGTCGGGGCGTCGGCGTCGCCGGACAGATCGAAGCGACCGGACTCGATGACGGCCGGACGTTCGGCAAGGAAATCGACATCGGCCAGCGGTTCGTTCGCGAACGACAGCCACGTGGGACGTACCGGCCGCAACAGCAGCGTATCGCCCTCGCGGCGGATCTCGAGTTCCGTGACACCCTCGAACTCCATGTCCTTCGGGATGCGGATTGCCTGGTTACGGGCGTTCTTGAAAATGGAAACGGTGCGCATGAGCCACTCCGTGGAAGTACGATGCGCCCATTTTAGACATATGTCGGCATATGTCAATTTGGCGGGTGGCGAACTCGCGGTTGCGTCCCACGTTGTCGAGGATGACTGATTCATGCTGGCGGCCTGTCGTCGATGAGAGAAGTGCCCCATTCTTCATGACGCAGGCCGCGCGGTCCATATACCGGACGGCCGATGCATGCGCATCGCAAGGCCGCGCGCACCGTCGCAGCGACGCCGCGTGCCCGGCCCCGTCAAGGCAACCGGAAAGTGTCAAAAAACGTATCGCGCTCGATCACGGTGAGCGCCGCGCGCTTGTGCGGGAAATCGAATTCCTTCAGCGTGTAGAACCCCAGCCGGTGCATGTACGCGATATGCCGCACGTGATCCACGCGCGGCTCGCCGACGAGCCGCTGCGTACGCGGCTCGTCGACGAACATGTAGTGCAGCACCCCGCTCCACCACGCATGCAGCTTGCCCGCGCTCTGGAAACGCGAATCGCCGATCAGCAGGTGCAGCCCGCGATCGTAGTCGTGCGCGTCGTAGAACGGCGCGAGGCGGTCCTCCTTCGCCCAGTAGAACTCGAAATAGCCGAACGGCGTGTCGTCGAAATAGCCGATCATCGGGTGCATGTGCGGGTCGGCCAGCCGTTCGGCGAGATACGCCGCATGCTCGTCGCGCGTACCGCGCTGGTCCCAGAAGTGCGCGACACGGTCGAGGTTCATCCAGCCGCTGAACAGGTCCGCGTGTGCATCGATGTCGACGGTGCGCAGGCTGAACGTCATCCCGACCTGCGGCATGTGGCGCGCATAGATCTCGCCGGCCGGCGACGGCGGCCGCACCGGATGCCGATGGCCGTTCGTGATCGCGTAGCGCAGCGGCATCCCGCCGGACGCGCTCGCCTTCAGCCACGGCCGCGGATTCTGCCAGAACGTCGTGCGCGACACGGTGAGCCGCAGCGTGTCGCCCGCGACTTGCGCGCCGTCGATCACGCCCTCGCGCACCGCACGCGCGACGTACGCCGCCACGGCCGCCGCATCGGCGCCGCCGCGCGGCACCGAGATCGTCGCCGCGTCGTACCGCGTGTCGGTGTTGAACAGCGCGACGAACGTCGCGAGCAGCGCGTCGGGCGCGTCGTCGGGCCGCCATGCGTCGAGCGCATGCTCGACGACGGCCCCCGCCTGCCCGTGCGCGGCGCCGTCGAGCGCGGCGGCCGCTTCACCTTCGACCGCGTCGGCGGCGCCGGCCGGTTTCGTCAGCGTGTCTTGCATCACAATGCTCCCGCGTCGTGGCGGTCGGCGAGGACGTGCAGCCCGCGCTCGAGCGCCGGAAACAGGCTGCGCTGGAAGTTGTTCCAGCGCAGTTCGAGAATCGTGTCGTCCGGCGCGATCGGCGTGTCGAGCACGTCGCAGATCACCTCGCCGGAATCGATACCGTTGTCGACGTAGTGGAACGACGCACCCGTCATCGTCACGGGTTCGACCGCCGACGTGGCGCCCGTGGCCCAGTCGACGCGTTCGCCGCGCGCGCCGTGCAGCGCGTCGAGCGTCGCCCATGCGCCGCGCCGCTGGTACGGCGAATCGTCGGCCGTGATGCCCGGGTGGATGTTCGCGATGCGCCGGTGAAAGCGCGCGCCCGGCCGCACGAGTTCGTCGAGGATCACGAGCAGCCCGTCGAGCACGACGATGTCCGCTTCGAGTTCGAGCAGGCGTTCGAGCAGGCGGCGCTCGAACGCCTGTTTGCCGGCCACGCGCTCGCGCGCGTCGCGCGGCAGCCGCCGGTACGTCGACGCAATCGTGCAGAACAGTTCGTCGACCGGCCTGCCCTGCACCGTCAGGCCTTCCGGCAGGATCCACGGGCGGCCCGGGGTGCGCGCGAAACCGTAGTCGGCGACTTTCGCGCGGTCGGCGGGCGAGCCTTCGTCGTCGTCGACGATCACGCCCTGGAGCGTGTAGCGTTCGCCGAGCGGCGAATCGTTCAGGCGCTCGACGAGGAATTCGAGCGGCGCCTTCATGTAGCGCGTGCCGCCCCGATAAGCGACCGGCTGGCCGGCACGATCGGCCGCGCCGTTGCGCAGCGACTGGATGTAGACGAGATTTTTCTTCGGCATGGATGCGTCGTGGAAAAGCGGACGAAGGCGCCGCGGCCGCCCGCGCCGGCCACGAAGGCCGGCCGGCGAGCCGCGGCGCGCGACGTCACCAGTTGTATTTCGCGGTCGCGATAACCGTGCGGTCGGTCCCGAAAATGCAGACGTTGTTCGACTGGCAACCGCTGATGTAATGGCGGTTGAACAGGTTCGTCCCGTTCACGGCGAAGCGCCAGTTACGCATGTCGTAATGCAGGCCCGCGTCGAACAGCGTGACGCTCGATACCGTCAGCGAGTTGTCGGCCGCACCGGCCGACGCGCTCTGGTAGCGAATGCCGCCGCCGAGGCCGAAGCCCGCGAGCGGCCCCGTGTGCCACGTCCAATCGGTCCACAGCGACGCCATCTGGCGCGGCCGCGGGATATCGACCGGCCAGTTGTTCAGCGAGACGTCGTTGGCCTGCACGTTCTTCACGTCCTGATAGACGTACGACGCGATCACCGACAGGTTGCGCGTGACCTTGCCGGTCGCGCTCAGCTCGATCCCGCGCGAGCGCACCTCGCCCGTCTGCACCGACTTCGTGCCGGTCGGGTCCTGGCTCGGCAGCGCCGACGTGAGCACGTTGGTCTGGTTGATCTGGTAGATCGCCGCGTTCAGCATCAGGTTCTTGCCGGGCGGCTGCCAGCGCAGGCCAGCTTCGATCTGCTTGCCGCGCGTCGGCTGCGGCAGCCCGCCGCCGACCAGGTTCACGCCGATCAGCGGATTGAACGACGTCGCGTAGCTGACGTACGGCGACAGCCCGTAATCGCCCTGGTACGTGAGGCCGACGCGGCCCGTGAATGCCGTCACATCGGCCTTCGTCGACGTGCCGGCCGCGCGGTCGTCCTGCCGCAGGTTGACCCAGTCCTCGCGGCCGCCGAGCGTCAGCGTCCAGCGGTTCCACTTGATCTGATCCTGCGCGTACAGGCCGAACGTGTTCAGCGTCGTGTACGTGTTGGTGCGGAACGTCGCGTCGGGCGTGAACACCGCCGTCGTGACCGGCTGGTACACCGGGTTGTAGATGTTCAGCGGCGGCGCGGCGGCCAGCCATTCGCTGTCGGTCGCGGTCTGGCGGTTGTACTGGAAGCCGAGCAGCAGCGTGTGCTGGAGCGGGCCCGTGGCGAAGCGGCCCTCGAGGTTGTTGTCGATGTCGAAGCGGCTGTAGTTCATCTGGAACACGCCGGCCCAGCGCGACACGTCGGTCGTGCTGCCGTCGACGAAGCCGTTGCCGAACACCGAACCGTTGTCGAGCGACAGGTGCATCAGCCGCGTGTTCTGGCGGAACGTCCAGGCCGGCGTCAGGTTGCGCTCGAACTGGTAGCCGACCGACCACTGCTTCTTGCGGTAGTAGTTGAAATTCGGGTCGCCGCCGTAGACGTCCTTGTCGAGCTGCCCGTTCGGATTCGGCAGCACCGTACCCTGCGCGGGCAGGAAGTTCGACGAGATGTCGCCCCAGTCCTGCAGGTAGGTCGCGGACAGCGTCAGCGACGTATCCGCGTCCGGGCGCCAGCGGAACGACGGCGCGAGCGCGACGCGCTGGTCGTTGTTCGGGCCCGTCAGCGCGTTGCCGTCGCGCGCGACGCCGACGAACCGGTACGCATACTTGCCGTCCGGATCGAGCTTGTCGCCGACGTCGATCATGAACTGCTTGCGCGCGTAGTTGCCGATCTGCACGCCCGCTTCGCGCACGCGCTCGCCGTCGGCGAGCTTGGTGTGCACGTCGATGATCGCGCCCGGATCGCCCGCGCCGTACAGCACCGAGGTCGGCCCGCGCAGCACGCTGATGCTGTCGATCATGTACGGATCGACGCGCCAGCTCGCGAGGTTGATCGTGTTCGGCACCTGCAGCCCGTTCACGTAGGCGGTCGGCGTGAAGCCGCGCAGCGCCGCGTACCAGTCGGAGCGGTTGTCCGAGCCGTACGACGAGAAGCCCGGCACGTAGCGCAGCGCCGCGTTCACGTCGGTGGCGCCGGTCATCTCGATCTGCTGCGCGGTGACGACGTTGATCGTCTGCGGGATCTCGTTGAGCGGCGTGTCGGTCTTGGTGCCGGTCGTGCTGCGCTTCGCGACGAGCCCGACCGTGCCGTCACCTGCCGAGGCCGCGTTGACGGTGATCGCCGGCAGCGTGCCGTTTTGCGCGCTGGTCGACGCATTCGCCGTCGCGCCGTTTTGCGCACTGCTGGCCGACGCCGCGGCGCCCGCGTTCACGGCCGGCGCCGTCTGGGCGTATGCGTGCCCTGCCGCCGTACCGAACGCCACGCTTGCCGCGGCTGCGATCGCACGCAAACGCGTGCCTGTTGCCCACTCCATCTTCTTCTGCTCCACTTTTTCGTGCGGTCTCCGACCGCGCCTTTGTCAAAGAGCGAAAGCCATCCGGCCCGCGCTCACCCCGTTGTTCGGTCGTTTTTCGTGCGTTGCCCGGGCCGCGCCGTCGTCCTGCGCGAACGCGATCCCGTCTTCGAGCGACGCGCAGATTTCGTCCGCGCGGCGCGCCAATACCGACAGCAGCGTGTCGGACAGGCCGTGGCTGTCTTCGCAGCAGCCTTGCAGGTAGATGCGCGGCGCGAAGTGCTCGGGCGTCGCGAGCAGGTAGTCGCGCGTCACGTCGCCGCGCGTGAGCGCATCGCCCAGATGCGGCGCGAGCCCTTCGAGCAGCGCCGAATGCGTGTCGCGGCGATAGCCGGTCGCGAGCACGAGCGCATCGAAACGCTCGACGCGCGTGGCGCCGCTCATCCGGTCGCGCACCGTCAGCTCGATGCGGCCGTCGGCGGCGCGCACCGCGGCCTCGATCGCGCTGTTCGCGAGCAGCGCATGGCGCGGCGTGCCGTCGATGCGCTGCAGGTACAGCATTTCGTAGATCTGCTCGATCAGCGGCCGGTCGACCACCGCGTAGTTCGTATCGCGATAGCGCTCGAGCAGCGCACGACGCGCGTCGTGCGGCTGCGCATAGACGACGTCGGTGAATTCGGGGCTGAAAATTTCGTTGACGAACGGGCTGTCGTCGGCCGGCTTCAACGCGCCGGCGCGCATCACGAGACTCGCGTCGACGTGCGGGAAGCGGCGCGCGAGGTCGATGAACACCTCGGCCGCGCTCTGCCCCGCGCCGATCACCGCGACGCGGCGGCGTTCGCCGTCGGTCGACGCGACGAGCCGGTCGATGTCGGCCAGGTACGACGACGAGTGGATCACGCGGTCGCGGCCGAGCGCGGCGAATGCATCCGGAATCGCCGGCGTGCCGCCGACGCCGACTGACAGCGCGCGCGTGACGCGCTGGCGCTCGTGGCCGGCCGCGTCGCGCGACAGCACGCGCAGCGCGTCGATCTTCGCGCCGTCGCCGCGCACCGGTTCGATCCCCAGCACCGTCTCGCTGTAATGGACGCGGTCGTCGAACGCATCGGCGACCCAGCTCAGGTAATCGTGGAATTCGACGCGGGTCGGGTAGAAATTCTTCAGGTTGATGAATTCGTTCAGGCGGCCGCGTTCGAACAGATAGTTGATGAACGTGTAGCGGCTCTTCGGATCGCGCATCGTCACGAGATCCTTCAGAAACGAAATCTGCATCCGGCAGTCGTCGAGCAGCATCCCGCGATGCCAGCCGAATTCCGGCTGGCGCTCGATGAAGCAATGGGCGAGCGTGTGCGCGCCGCCGCGCTCCGCGAGGCGCACGGCCAGCGCCAGATTCGACGGCCCGAAGCCGACGCCGATCAGGTCGAATACGGTTTCTCTCTGCATGTCTCAGCTCCCTTGTCGGTGAATCCGGCCCGTCAGACGTGACGGCCGGAGAAGAACGTCTCGCGCAGCGTGCGCATCCACAGCGGCTGCGCGTCGGCCAGCGCGAGACGGCGCTGCCGCGCGAAGCCATGCCGCGCGAGATGGTCGGCAACCCGCGTGTGGCCGGCCGGAACGGCACAGCCGACCGCTTCGGTACGCAGGTCGTCGAGAAACAGGTAATGCACGACGGACGGCAGCCAGCCGGCCACGCGGTGCGCGCCGCGCCAGCGCGACTCCCCGACCAGCATCCGCAGCCCGCGGTCGTAGTCGCGCGCCGCGACGTGCGGCGCGAGCGCGTCCTCCTTCAGCCAGAACGCCTCGAAATACGCGAACGGCTCGCCGTCGAAACAGCCGACGAGCGGCGTCACGTGCGGATCGGCTTCCTGCGGGCCTTGCGCACCGCATTGGTCAGGCTGGGCCCCCGGCCAGCCGTCGCGCACGCGCGGCTCCGCGAACCAGCGCGCGAGCCGTTCGGCGTCCTCGGCCGGCTGCCAGCCGCGCAGCGTGAAGCGCACGCCGAGCGCCGGCAGGTCGCGCGCATAGACGTCGCCGCGCGGTGCGGGCGGCCGGCGCGGATGACGCCGGCCGTCGGTGATCGTCGGCAGCGTCGCGCACGGCAGAGCCGGGCCGACGCGCCACAGGTCGGCCTGTTGCGCCCAGCCGTCGCGCAGGCAGCGGCCGCCGTCGGCGAGGACGCCGCTCGCGCGCAACGCATCGAGCGCGACGGCCGGCCAGGCAGCCGGGTCGAGCCGGACCGCCGCGTGGCGCGCGCTGTCCGAAAACGCCGCGGCCAGGGCGGCCAGCAGCGCCCGCCGCTGGTCGGCCGGCGCCGCGCGATGGTTGTACGCGACGAGGCGCAGCGCGCCGTCGTCACCGAGCTGCGCGCGCAGCAACTGCGCGCCGATGCCGTCGCCGTGCGCGACACGGATCTCCGCGCCGTCGCGCACGGCGAACAGGCCGTCCGCGAACGCGAGCCGGTAGGTATCGAGCATCGTGAATCCGTCCGGACGCACTTCAGCCAGCATGGCGCGCCTCCTGTCCCGTTTCCGCTCGCGCGTCGAGCCGCGCGGCGAGCGCCGCGAGCGTCGGCGCCGCGAACACGTCGGCGACCGTCAGCGCGTGACCGGCGCGGCCGGCCGCGTCGACGAAGCGCACGACGTCGAACGACGTCGCGCCGGCTTCGAACAGGTCGGCATCGGGCTCGGGCGCGGCCGTCGCGAACGTGTCGGACCACAGCGCGGCGAGCGCGGCGGCGGCATGCGACGGCGTTGCATCGACCGGCGCTGCCGCGTGAGCGTGGGTGCCGAACGCACCGTGCACGGCTGCGCGCGCATCGGGTGCGCCGAGCGCCGCTTCCGACGCACCGGCGAAACGCGCGACCTCGTCGTGATACAGCTCGACGAGCGCGTCGACGAAATCGCGCGCGAGCAGTTCGTCCGCATATGAGAACGCGGCGCTCACGCGGCCGTCCGGATGCTCGACGACGTCCAGCTCCAGCGTGAACACGACGCGATGGCGCGTCTCGTTGAATCCGGCCAGCGACAGGCCGGCCCAGTCGCGTGCGGCGGCGCCGGTCGGGCGCAGATAGTTGAACATCACCTGGAACAGCGGATTGGCCTGCGCGGCGCGCGGCGCACGCAGCGCGGCCACGACGTCGGCGAACGGCACGTCGGCATGCGCATACGCGGCGAGCGCCGTGTCGCGCACTTGCGCGAGCACGTCCGCGCGGCGCGCCGACGGGTCGATCCGCGTACGAACGACGACCGAGTTGATGAACAGGCCGAGCGCGGCGCGGGCCGCGTCGCCCGTGAGCTCGCGCGTCGACGCGAGCACGCCGACCGGCTGGTCGGCCGCGCCCGTCGCGTGGAACAGCGCGGTGTTGAGCGCCGCGTGCAGCAGCATCGGCAGCGTCGCGTGCGAGGCCGATGCGGCGTCGCGCGCTGCGCGAATCAGTTGTGCGTCGAATTCGAACGCGATACGGGCCGCGCGCCATTGCGGCACGGCCGGCGCATCGGCGCGCTGCGGCAACACGCGCGACGGCAGATCCGCGAGCGCGTCGCGCCAGTACGCGACGCGCGCCGGATGGCACGGCGCGGGCAGCACGAGCGGGAGGGCCGGTTGGGCGGCTTGGTCGGCTTCGTCGGCCGGCGCGCCGCTGCGCTGCACGCGGGCGACATAGCGGGCGCGCACCGCGTCGAGCCACAGCTCGATCGATTCGCCATCCGACACGATGTGATGGATCGTCACCGACAGCACGTGGTCGTTCGCACCGAGCCGCAGCACACGAGCGCGCCACAGCGGCGCGTCGGCCAAGAGATCGAACGGCGCGAGCGCATCCTCGTCGGTCAGCGCGGCCGCGCGGGCCAGCGCATCGGCTCGGGCCGACAGGTCGATCACCGGCAGCGCGACGGCCACGTCCGCGTCGATCCGCTGACCCGGCAGCGCGCCGTCGCGGGCGACGAGCCGCGCGCGCAGCGCCGGATGCACGGCCGCCGCATCCGAGAACGCCGCGCGCAGCGTATCGACGTCGAGCGGGCCGCGCACGCGCAGCGCGACCGGAATGTTGTATGCGGCGCTGTCCGGCTGCGCGCGCCACAGGAACCACAGGCCGAGCTGCGCGGGCGACAGCGGCCACACGCCGTGCGCGTCCGGTTTGGCCACGGCGATGCCCGGCGCCGCGGCGCCCGCCTGCGCGGCGCGCGGCGCGTCGGCCACCTGCAGCGCGTACTGGGCAAGCACGGGCGCCTCGAACAGCGCGCGCACCGGCACGTCGCGGCCGAGCCGTTCGGCCACGCGCGTCGCCACGCGCACGGCCGCGAGCGAATGGCCGCCGAGATCGAAGAAATGATCGCCGCGACCGACGCGTTCCAGGTTCAACACGTCGCACCAGATCGCCGCGAGCGCGGCTTCGTCGCCGTCGCGCGGCGCCTCGTACGCGCGTTCGACACGCACGGGCGCCGGCAGCCGTGCACGGTCGACCTTGCTGTTCGCGTTGCGCGGCAGCGCATCGAGCACGATCAGTTGCGCGGGCACCATATAGTCGGGCAGCGTGCGGCGCAGATGCGCGTCGAGCGCCGCGGCTTCGACCGGCTGCGCGGCCGCCCGCGCCTCGGCGGTCAGCTCGACGTACGCGACGAGCTGCGCGAGCGCGCCCTGCCCGTGCACGACCGCACAGGCTTCGCGCACCGCGTCGTGCGCGGCGAGCTGCGCCTCTATTTCGCCGAGTTCGATGCGCAGGCCGCGCAGCTTCACCTGATGATCGACGCGGCCGATGAAGTCGAACACGCCGTCCGCGCGGCGCCGCACGAGGTCGCCGGTACGGTACAGCCGCGCGCCCGGCGCGCCGTACGGATCGGGCACGAAACGCTCGGCCGTCAGCGCCGGACGGTCGAGGTAGCCGCGTGCGACGCCGATCCCCTCGCCGCCCAGATACAGTTCGCCGATCACGCCGACCGGCAGCGGATGCAGCCGCGCGTCGAGCACGTGCGCGGTGCGCGCGCCGACCAGCGTGCCGATCGGCAGATACGCGGCGTCGCCGAGCTTCGCGAGATCGTCGCCGGGACGGAACATCCACAGCGTCGGCGTGATGACCGTTTCGGTCGGGCCGTAGCCGTTGACCACGCGCACGTTCGGCAGCGCGCGGCGCAGCATCGCGAACGCCTCGCGCGACGTCGCCTCGCCGCCGACGGTCAGCGAGCGCAGCGTCGGCGGCGCGCCGTGCGCGAGCGCCCATTCGGCAAGCTGGGCGGCGCAGCCCGGCGGCACGTAGGTCATCGTCACGCCGTCGCGGATCATCATCGCGCAGGTCTGCGCGGGCGGCCACAGCACGTCGGCCGTCACCGACACGGCGGCGCCAGACATGTATTGCGAAAACCAGCCTTCGTGCGCGCCGTCGAAATTGACCGACTGGAACAGCAGGAACACGTCGTTCTCGCCTGCGCCGTAGCGTTCGGCGATCGCCGCGCAGTGCAGCGCGAACGACGCGTGGTCGACGATCACGCCCTTCGGCTTGCCGGTCGAGCCCGACGTGTAGATCGCGTACGCCGCGTGGCCGGGCAGCACGTCCGGCAGCGCGACGTGCGCGGCTTCGTCGAGCGCGTCGATTTCGTCCGCACGCCAGATGCGCAATTCCGGCAATTCGGGCAGCGACGCGGCGCTCGCGGCGTCGGTCAGCACGTGCGCGATGTTCGCATCGCCGACGATCTGCGCGAGCCGCTCGCGCGGGTGCGCCGGGTCGAGCGGCACGAACGCGGCGCCGGACTTCAGCACCGCGATCAGCGCGACGAGCAGATCGACCGAGCGCTGCAGCGCGACGCCCACGCGCATCTCGGGCCGCACGCCGGCCGCCACCAGATGGCGCGCCAGGCGCGCCGCACGCGCATCGACTTCGCCGCGCGTCAATGCGCGATCGATATCGGCGACGCCGCGTGCGTCGGGCCGCGCGTGCGCATGCGCGGCGATGCGCACGTGCACCGGCACGAACGGCTCGGCATCGGTCGCGCCGGCCGGCGCGTTCCACGCGAAGAGCTGCGCGCGTTCGTCGGCAGGCAGCCAGTCGAGATCGCCGATCGGCGTGTCAGGACGCGCGAGCGCGTCGGTCAGCAGCGTGACGAAGCGCGCGGCCAGCCGTGCGATCGCGTCCGCGTCGAACAGGTCGAGCGCGTAGATGAAGGCCGCGTCGAACGTGCCGTCCGGCGTCGCTTCGACGGATAGCGTCAGGTCGAATTTCGCGGACGGCGTGCCCGACGGCAGCAACGCGGCCGACGCCGCGCCGAGCGGCGGCAGCGCGCGGCGTTCGCCATACGCGGCCATCACCTGGAACAGCGGATGGTGGCTCGCGCTGCGCGGCACGCCAAGCGCGTCGATCACCTGCTCGAACGGGACGTCCTGGTGCATCTGCGCGTCGACGAGCGCGCGCTGCGTACGCGCGACCAGCGACGAGAAATCGCCGTGCGCGGGCACGTCGACGTCGATTGCCAGCGTATTGACGAAGAAGCCGATCAGGCCGGCGACTTCCGCGCGCTCGCGGTTCGCGGCCGGCACGCCGACGCAGATCCGCGCGTCGCCGGTCGCACGCGCCAGCAGCGCGTCGAGCGCGGCGAGCAGCACCGCGAACGGCGTCGCGCCCGACGCGGCCGCGAACGCGCGCAACTGCGCACCGATGCGCGCGTCGAGCGAAAACACGTGACGCGCGCCGCGCGCACTGCGGCGGGCCGGCCGTGCGGCCGCGCCCGGCAGCGTCAGCACGCCGCGCTGCGGATCGAGCCGCTCGCGCCAGAACGCGAGCTGGCGGTCGCGCTCGCCGGCATCGAGCCAGCGGCGCTGCCACAACGCGTAGTCGGCGTACTGGATCGGCAGCGGCGCGAGCGGCACCGGCTCGCCCGACGCATACGCGCGATAGAACGCCGCGAGCTCTTCCAGCATCACGCCCGACGACCAGCCGTCCGACACGATGTGATGCACGGTGACCGCGAGCCAGTGATGCGTCGCGTCGAAGCGCACCAGGTGCGCACGCACGAGCGGCGCGGTACCGAGGTCGAACGGTTCGGCTTCGTCGGCCGCCGCGACGGCTTCGGCGCGCGGCACGCGCTGCGCGTCCGGCAGCGCTTCGAGATCGGTTTCGCGCCACGGGCAGCGCAGCGGCGCGTGGATCGTTTGCGCGACGCCGTCCTGCGCTTCGTCGAAAGTCGTGCGCAGCGCCTCATGGCGCGCGATCAGCGCATCGCACGCGAGACGCAGCGCATGCCCGTCGAGCGGGCCCGTGAGCGCCAGGCGCTCGGTGATGTGGTACGCGTCCGGCGCATCGATCAGCCGCGCGTGCAGCCACAAACGCGTCTGCGCGAACGACGCCGGCACGCGGTCGCTGCGCGGCGTGCGCGGCGGGATCGGCAGCACGCGGAAGTCGATGCCGGCCGCGCCGAGCTTGTCGATGAAGACCGCGCGCTGCGCGTCGGGCAGTTGCGCGAAACGCGTCGCGAGCGCGAGCCAGTCGGGTTGAACCTTCGTCATCCGTCGTCCTTATTGGGTTTCCAGTTCGCCGAGCAGCGCGTCGATCGCGCTCGCCGCATCGGTCTCGCCGCGCGCCGCGCAGGCCGCGTCGATCGCTTGCGCGCAGCGCGCGAGCGTGCGCGTGTCGAACAGCGTGCGCAGCGGCAGCGCGAGCCCCCAGTGCAGGTTCGCCTGCGCGTGAGCCTGCGTCGCGAGCAGCGAGTGGCCGCCGAGCAGGAAGAAATCGCCGTCGCGGCCGATCGCGTCCACGCGCAGCACGCGCTGCCAAATTGCCGCGAGCGCACGCTCGGTATCGGTCGCGAGTTCGGCGGCTTCGGCCGCTTCACGCACCGGCGCCGGCAGCGCATGGCGGTCGCACTTGCCGTTCGGCGTGACGGGCAATGCGTCGAGCTCGATCAACTGCGACGGCACCATGTACGCCGGCAGTTGCGCGCGCAGCGCGTCGAGCAGCGCCGCACGGTCGAGCGCGCCCGCGTCGCCGCGCGCGACATAGCCGATCAGTTGCTCGTCGCGCACGATGACGACCGCATCGTTCACGCCGGGCGCCGCGCGCAGCAGCGCCTCGATCTCGCCCGGCTCGATCCGCTGGCCGCGCAGCTTCACCTGCGTGTCGACACGCCCGAGGTAGTCGAGCGCGCCGTCCGCGCGCCGGCGCGCGAGGTCGCCGGTGCGGTACATGCGGGCGCCCGGCACGAACGGATCGGGCACGAAGCGCTCGGCGGTCAGCGCCGGCCGGCCGAGATAGCCGCGCGCGAGGCCCGCGCCCGCGAGATACAGCTCGCCGGTCGCGCCGGCCGGCACCGGCTGCCACGCGGCATCGAGCACGTGCAGTTGCAGGTTCGCGATCGGATGGCCGATCGGCACCGCGACCGCTTGCGCGTCGTCGGGGCCGCAGGTCCAGTGCGACACGTCGATCGCGGCCTCGGTCGGCCCGTACAGGTTCACGAGCGTCGCGTTCGGCAACAGGCGCGCCATCTTCGCGACGAGTTCGGGCGCCAGCGCCTCCCCGCTCGCGACGATCAGACGCACGCTGTCGCATTGCGCGGCGGCCGAGAAATCGTCGAGATGCGCGGCGAACGCGGCGAGCATCGACGGCACGAAATGCAGCACCGTCACGCCGTGCGCGTGGATCGCCGCGGCCAGACGCGCCGGATCGCGGTGGTCGCCCGGCGCGGCGATCGCGAGCGTCGCGCCGATCGCGAGCGGCCACACGAATTCCCACACCGACACGTCGAAGCCGAACGGCGTCTTGTGCAGCACGACGTCGTCGCGCGTCAGCCGGTACGCGTGCTGCATCCACGCGATCCGGTTCGCGAGCGCGCCATGCGTGTTGCCGGCGCCCTTCGGCTTGCCGGTCGAGCCGGACGTGTAGATCAGGTACGCGAGCTGCGCATCGTCGACCGCGGCGGTTTCGCCATCGATATCGCCGGCTTCGTCGGCCAGCAGGTCGGCGACCGTCAGCAGTCGCGTATCGGCGCCCTCGCCCAGCGCGGCCTCGACCTGCTCGCGCAGATGCGCCTGCGTGATCGCGACGGCCGGCTGCGCGTCGCGCAGCAGGTACGCAATACGCTCGGCCGGATAGTCGGGATCGACCGGCAGGTACGCGGCGCCGGCCTTCAGCACGCCGACGAGCGCCATCACCATGTCGAACGAGCGCTCGACGCACAGCGCGACCGGCGTGTCCGGCCGCACGCCGCGCCGGCGCAGCGCGGCGGCGATGCGCGACGTGGCGGCGTCGAGTTCGCGATAGGTCGCGCGCTGCACGCGGCCTTGAGCGTCCGCGTATTCGAGCGCGATCGCGTCGGGCGTCGCCCGTGCCGCGTCGGCGAATTGCAGGTGTAGCGGCTGGCGTCGTTCGATCGGCCAGACATGTGCGGTGTCGTGCGCGCGGGCCAGCGCGTCGCGGGTCGCATCGTCGGCGATCGACAGCGTGCCGAGCAGCGCGTCGGGCGTACGGGCCAGCGCGTCGAGCGCGCAGGCGAACGCGCGATGCCAGGTCTCGACCTGACGTGCGTCGATGCGCGCGGTGTCGTAGCCGTAGTCGATCGTCAGTTCGGCGCCGCTTTCGATCACGAGCGTCAGCGCGAAATCGGTCGCTTCGATGCTGCGTACGTCGCTCAACGCCAGCGCGCGCGGATCGGCATCACGCGCCGTGTCGTCCACCGGATAGTTCTCGAACACGACCAGCGTGTCGAACAACGCGCCGCCCGATCCGCGCGCCCAGCGCTGGATGTCGGCAAGCGGCGTGTGCGCGTGTTCGGCGGCCGCCGCGTTCTCGCGTTGCAGCGTTTGCAGCCAGTCGGCCGCGCGTTGCTGCGGCGCCGGCGCGGTGATGACCGGCAGCGTGTTGATGAAGAGACCGAGCACCGAATCGACGTCCGCGAGCGCATCGGGACGGCCGGCGACGGTCGCGCCGAACGCGACGGCCGGCTGGTGCGTCATCCGCTGCAGCGCGAGCGCCCACGCACCCTGCACCAGCGTGTTGACGGTCAGCTTCAGCGCGCGGGCCGTCTGCGCGACGCGCGCCGTCGTGTCGGCGTCGAGCGTCGCGCGCCACGTGGCCATCTCGGCCTCCGCGCGATCGGCCGTGCGTTCCGCGATCAGCGTCGGTGCGTCGAGGCGCGCGAGGCGTTCGGTCCAGAAGCGTTCGTCGGCGTCGCGCTCGCGCGTGCCGAGCCATGCGATGAAGTCGCGATAGCGCAGCGCCGGGCGGCTCGCGAACGGCGACACGGCATCCGGGTCGCGATAGTCGCGCAGCACGTCGGCGAGCAGGCGCGCGGTGCTCCAGCCGTCGAGCAGCACGTGGTGGCGCGTCCAGACGACGCGCCATGCGTCGTCCGTCACGCGGATCAGCGTGAGCCGCATCAGCGGCGGCTCGCGCCAGTCGAAGCCGCGCGTGCGGTCGGCCGCGAGCCACGCGTCGAAATCGGCGTCGAGGGTGTCGCCGCGCGTACGCCAGTCGAGCTGCTCGACCGGCATGCGCGCGTGACGATGCACGCATTGCAGCGGCGCGGCTTCGTCCGGCATCACGCTCGTGCGCAGGATGTCGTGACGCGCGACGGACGCGTCGAACGCGGCCGCGAGCCGGTCGGCGTCCAGCGCGGTCGCGGTCGCGACGAGCTGGTTCACGTAGCTCGCGTGGCCGGGCGCGAACAGCGCATGGAACAGGATGCCCTGCTGCATCGGCGACAGCGGATACACGTCGTCGATCGCGCGCCAGTCGAGCGGTGCGCGTTCGATCGCGGCCTGCGTGAGGCCGGCGGCCTGCGCGAGCGGGAAATCGCCCGGCGTCGCGCCGGCGCCGCGATGCGCGATGCGTGACGCGCATGCCTCGACGAGTTCGCGCAGCGCGGTTGCGAAGCGTTCGGCGAACGCGTCGATCGTCGCGCGTTCGAATTGCGGCGCACCGTAGACCCAGTGCACCTTCAGCGTGCGCGCGCCGTCGCCATCCGTGTCGAGGTACGCATGGATCGCGAGCGTATTGCCGAGCGGCCCGTTCGGATCGCGCTCGACGCCGGTGCCGCCGAATCGCGGGACGAGCGTCGCATCGCGCGGCGCGTCGAACTGGCCGAGATAGTTGAACGTGACGCGCGGGCGCGGCACGGCGGCCAGCGCCGTGCGCGTGGCAGCATCGCCGTAGTGCGCGAGCACGCCGAAGCCGAGCCCCTTGTGCGGCACCGCGCGCAGCGTGTCCTTCACCGCGCACAGCGTGTCGCGGGCCGTTGCTTCGACCGGCAGCGTCACCGGGTAATGACTCGTCAGCCAGCCGATCGTGCGGGTGGCGTCCGCGTCGTCGAACAGCGCTTCGCGGCCGTGCCCTTCGAGTTCGACCCGGCACGACGCGGCGCCGCGCGCGCCGGCCAGCGCCAATGCGAGCGCCGCGCCGAGCAGTTCGATCGTCTGCGTGCGATAGGCCGCGTGCGCGTCGGTCAGCGCGGCGCGGGTCAATGCCGGGTCGATCGTCTGCACGACGACGGCCGCATCGGCGTTCGTGGCCACGGCGTCGGGGTGATCGGGCGCGATGTCGTCACCCTGCGCCATGCCGGCCCAGTAAGCGGCTTCGGCCGCGAACGGCGACGCCGGTTCCGTCGCGGCACGCGCGAGCCGTGCGGCCCAGGCGTCCGCGCGCAGGCCGGGCTGCGACAGGCGCACCGGCGTGCGTTCGCATGCGGCGCGGTAGGCCGTGTCCAGGTCGTCGAGCAGGATGCGCCACGACACGCCGTCGACGATCGCATGGTGAATCGCGAGATACAGTCGCGTCGAATCGTCCGGCAGCCGCGCCGCGCACGCGCAGGCGAGCGGCCCGTTGCCGAGGTCGAGACGGCGTTGCAGCGCGTCGAAGCGGGCCAGCGCGTCGGCTTCGTCGCGTGCGGCGACTTCGACGAACGGCAGCGCGTCGTACGGCTTCGCCGCGTCGCTCGCGTGCCACGTGCCGTCGGCGCCGCGTGCGAAGCGCTGGCGGAATGCGTCGTGATGGGTGAGCAACGCGTCGAAGGCGCGTGCGAATGCGTCTGCGTCGAACGCACCGCGCACGTCGAACGACACCGACTGGTTCCAGTGGCCGCGGTGCGGAATATCGAGCGCGAAGAAGCGTTGTTGCGCGGGCGTCAGGATCGGCGTGGCGGCCGGCGTGACAGTTGCGGTCGCTACCGCCGCGCCCACGGGTTGAGCGGCGCCGGCCGTGTCGTCCGTTTTCGCGACGCGTGCGAGTTCGGCGACGGTCGGCCCGTCGAACAGTTGCTTCGGCGTGAAGCGCACGCCGCGCTTGCGCGCCCGGGCGATCACCTGCAACACGAGGATCGAATCGCCGCCGAGCTCGAAGAAATTGTCGTCGCGGCCGACCTTCGGCGCTTTCAGCACGGCCTGCCAGACGTCGGCAAGTACCGTCTCGACGGCGCCCTGCGGCGCATCGCCCGGCGCGGCCGCGACCGGCAACGCCGCCCGTTCGCGCAGTGCCGCGCGATCGATCTTGCCGTTCGCCGTCACCGGCAGGCGTGCGAGCGCGACGAACTGCGCGGGCACCATGTAGTCGGGCAGCGTCGCGGCGAGCGCGGCGCGCACCGCGGCTTCGTCGAACGCCGCGCCGTCGCGCATCACGACGAACGTCGCGAGCCGCAGGCGGCCATCGTGCTCGATCGCGAGCGTTTCGGCCTGCGCGATCGGGCCGGCCGCGCGCACGGCCGCGCTCACCTCGCCCGGCTCGACGCGGTAGCCGCGAATCTTCACCTGATCGTCGATGCGGCCCAGGAACGCAAGGCGGCCGTCCGCGCGCAACCGCACGCGGTCGCCCGTGCGATACAGCCGCGCGCCGGGCGTGAACGGATCGGGCACGAAGCGCTCGGCGGTTTGCGCGGGGCGCCCGAGGTAGCCGCGCGCGACGCCCGGCCCACCGAGGTACAGCTCGCCCGTCGCGCCGGCCGGCACGCATGCGCCGAACGCGTCGAGCACCAGCGCGCGCGCATTCGGCAGCGGCAGCCCGAGCGGCACGCCGCTCGCGGGATCGCGCGCGTCGGCGGCGATCGACGCCGTATCGCACGCGATCGCGCCGACCGTCGCTTCGGTCGGCCCGTAATGGTTGATCACGCGGCAGGCCGGCGCGAGCGCGGCCAGCCGCGCGACGAGCGCCCACGTGAGCGTTTCGCCGCCCGTCACGAGCGCGTGGCGCGGCAGCACGTCGGCCGGCACGCGCGCGTCGAGCAGCGCTTGCAGATGGCTCGGCACGATCTTCAGCACGCCGACTTCACGGCGGCGCATTTCGTCGGCGAACAGGTCCGGATCGAATGCGCACGCGGCCGGCAGCAGGTGCAGCGTGCGGCCCGCGCACAACGCGCCGAACAGCGTCGTGTGGCCGAGATCGGCCGCGACCGTCGAGACCATCGCGAACGATGCGTCGGGCGCGAACGCGAGTTCGTCGAGCATCCCCTGCACATAATCGGCCAGCGCGCCGTGCGAGACGACGACGCCCTTCGGCGTGCCGGTCGAGCCCGACGTATAGATCAGGTACGCACCCTGCTCCGGGTGCGGCGCGACGCGCACTCCGGCCGCATGGGCGAGCGTCGCGTCCTGCGCGAGCGCGTCGACGTCGAGCGGCTGCGCGTCGATGCCGGCCGGCCACTCGGCCGGCTGCGCGACGAGCGCCCAGCGCGCGCCGCAGTCGGCCGCGGCCGCGGCGAGGCGTGCGGCCGGCTGCGCGGGGTCGAGCAGCACGGCCAGCGCGCCGGCTTTCAGCGCACCGAGCAGGCCGACGACGAAACGCGCCGAACGCTCGATGCAGACGACGACCGCCGCTTCGGCGGCCACGCCGCGTTGCGCCAGCGCGCGTGCGATGCGGTTCGACGCGTCGTCGAGTTCGGCGAACGTCAGCGATGCCGATGCGTCGGAAAGCGCGACGCGATGCGGATACGCGGCCGCCTGCCGTGCGAACGCGGCGACGATGTCGGCGTGTTCGACGCGCAGCGCACGGCCGTCGCGCGGCTGACGCGATGCAGCCGACGCATCGCACGGCAGCGCGGCCGTCGTGGCGTGCGGTTCACGCGCGGCGGATGCGACGAGCGCCGCATAGCTGTCGAGCCATGCGCGCGCGGTATCGGCATCGATGCAGTCGGTCGCATACGCCGCGACCAGCTCGATCCCGTTCGCGTCGTCGGTGAAATCCAGCGCGAAGTCGAAGCGCGCGGCGAGATCGGGCCCCGGCGTCGCGACCGCGGTCGCGCCCGGCAGCACGCTGTCGTACCGGGCGTCGAACTGCTGCGCGAACTTCACGCGCAGCCATTCGTCGCCGCGCTTGACGGGCGGCTTCACCGCATCGACGACGCGCTCGAACGGCACGTCCTGATGCGCGACCGCATCGAGCGCCGCGATGCGCGCCGCGTCGACGAGCGCGCGGAACGGCAGCGTCGGCGCCACGCGCACGCGCAGCGCGACCGTATTCAGGAAAAGACCCAGCAACGCGCGCGTTTCGGGGCGCTGGCGATGCGCGACCGGCACCGCGACGACGACGTCCGTTTCGCCGGTCACGCGCGACAGCCATGCGTCGAGCGCGGCCAGCAGCACCGTGAAGACGGTCGCCTGCGCGTCGCGTGCGAGTTGCCGCACGTCGGCCGCGACCGCATCGGGCAGGCGCACCGACACGCGCGCGCCGTGCAGCGTACGCACGGCGCCCGGCTGGCGATCGACCGGCAGCGCGAGCGGGCCCGGCACGTCGCGCAACGCGCCGCGCCAGTAGTCGAGCTGGCGCTCGCCCTCGCCGCCGGCCAGCATGTCGCGCTGCCAGTCCGCGTAGTCGGCGTACTGGATCGGCAAGTCGGGCAGCGACGGTTCGCGGCCTTCGGCATAGGCGCGATACGCAGCCGACAGTTCGTCGAACGCGCAGCGCGAGCTCCAGCCGTCGGTGATCGCGTGATGCGCGGTCAGCAGCAGCCGGTGACGGTCGTCGGCGAGCACGACGAGCGTCGCGCGCAGCAGCGGGCCGCGCGCGAGGTCGAACGGCGCGGCCGCGTCGCGCTCGGCGAGACGCGCGGCTTGCGCGTCGCGGGCGGCCGGCGGCTGGTCGCGCAGATCGACGGCGGCGATCGACACCGGCAGATGCGCATGAATCCGCTGCATCACGACGCCGTCGTCGTTGTCGACCAGCGTCGTGCGCCATGCTTCGTGACGGCCGATCACGTGATCGAGCGCGCGCTGCAGCGCGTCGCGGTCGAGCGCCCCGTCGATCGTCCAGTGCGCGGCGATGTGATACGCGGCGCTCGCGTCACGCGTCTGCGCGAGCACCCAGAAGCGTTGCTGCGCGAGCGATGCCGCGCGATCGACGTATGGGGCGCCCGATACGGCCGAATCGGCCGGCGTGCGGCGCGCGGCAATCGTGGCCAGCGGTTCGCCGGTCTCGCGCTCCGCGCGATCGACGGTTTCGGCCAGTTCGGCGAGCGCCGGGTCGGCGAACAGCGTGTCGAGCCGAAGGTTCACGCGCACGGCGGCACGGATCGCGGCCTGCAACTGCATCGCGGCGAGCGAATCGGCGCCGAGCGCGAAGAAGCGATCGTCGCGCGATGGCGTGACGTCGAGGCCCAGCAGCGTCTGCCAGAGGCCCGCGATCTGCTGTTCGGTCGGCGTGCGCGGCGCATCGCCCGCGGCTTGCGTCGTGTCGCGCGCGGCGGCAGCCTGCTGGGCGGCAATCCGCTGGGCGGCAATCCGCTCGCGCAGCGCGCCACGGTCGAGCTTGCCGTTCAGCGTGTACGGCAGCGCATCGCAACGCACGAACCGGTGCGGCTGCCACGCGGCCGGCAATTGCGCGGCCACATGCGCCTTCAATGCGGCATCGTCGGCCGCCGCGCGCAGCGCGACGCACGCGATCAGCCGCGTCGGCCCGTTGGCGGTTTCGGCCAGCACGGCCGCGTCGGCCACGGCCGGGTGCGAGCGCAGGCATGCGGCGATTTCCGCCGGCTCCACGCGCACGCCGCGCACCTGGACCTGATCGTCGAGGCGGCCGAGATAGTCGAACGCGCCGTCGTCGCGCAGCCGTGCGAGGTCCCCGGTGCGATAGACGCGCGCGCCGGGCTCACCGTCCGCATCGGGAATGAAACGTTCGGCCGTGAGCGCCGGGCGACCGTGATAACCGCGAGCGATGCACACGCCGCCGAGCAGCAGTTCGCCCACCCCGTCGCCGTCGGCGCCGTCGATGCGCGCGACCCGCGGGCCGATCACGCGACCGATCGGCAGCGACGCATACGCGTCGTCGGCAGCCAGCACCGGCGTCTCGCCCGGCTCCACCGGCCACAGCATCGGCGAAATCACGGCTTCGGTCGGCCCGTAACCGTTGATCAGGCGCACGGCCGGGAACGTGCGGCGCACGAATTCGAATGCCTGCTGCGGCAGCGCTTCCCCGCCGAACGCGAGCACGCGCAAGGCCGGCGGCACGCCGTCGCGCGCGGCGACGGCCGCGAACTCGCGCAGGTACGCAGGCGGAAATGCGGCGACGTTGACCGCTTCGCGCACCATCAGCGCATGCGCGGCGTCCGGCGCGAACGGCTGCGGCGGCGCCACGACGATGCCGGCGCCGACCGCGAGCGGCGCGAGCCAGCATTCGTGCGCGGCGTCGAAGTTGACCGACGCGAAATGCAGCAGACGGTCGCCCGCCTCGATCGGCAGCGCGGCCGCGAGCGCGTCGCAGTGCGCGGCAAGCGGCCCGTGCTCGACGACCACCGCCTTCGGCGTGCCGGTCGAGCCCGACGTATAGATCATGTACGCGGCCGAACGCGGGTGCACGGCCACGGCATCGTCGTCGAACGCGTGATCCTGCGCGACGCCCGACGCTTCGGCCGCCACGTCGAACGCGTGTTCGAACGGCGTGCCGAGCGCCGCGCGGCCGGCGGCGTCGACGATGCCGTGCCGCAGTTGCGCATCCTGCACGATCCAGTCGAGGCGCGCGGCCGGATGGCGCGGATCGAGCGGCACGAACACGCCGCCGGCCTTCAGCACGGCCAGCAGCGCGACGAACAGTTCACCGGAACGCTCGACGCACACGCCGACCCGCACTTCGGCGCCGACGCCGGCCGCGCGCAGTTGCCGGGCGAGTTGCGATGCACGTGCGTCGAGCGCGCCGCGCGACAGGCGCAGGTCGTTCTGGAAAGGCACCGCGATGGCGGGTGCGTCGGGCGCGAGGCGCGCCAGTTCGCGGATTCGGTGATGCAGCGCAGTCGGGAAACTCGTCATGTGCGTGAAGTCCTTCGGTCCGGCCGCTTCGGCCAAGTCTCGGGGCCGCGAGGGGCGGCTTCACTGGTGTGACGAACGACGCAGCCGATTTTTTACCGTTTTGCGCGCAAAGTGCGTGCGACCGCTTTTTTTGACGATGGGACTAAATATTTGCGCGGCCCGTTCGTCTATCAGGGAGGAAAGCCGCAACGGGGCTCGCCCCGCCCGCCGCTTTCGCGTCAGATTTGCCGTTTTCGCGTTATTGCCTGCCCTCCCTTTACCGACGTTGCCGATGACAGCCGCCCACGAGCCTTCTTCCCCGCCGTCCCTCGACGCTTCCCCCGGCCGCCCCGCGGCGCGCCTGATCCTCGCGCTGCTGCGCGAAAGCCGCGTGTCGCTCACGCTGGCGCTCACCGCGTGCGTGCTGAACGGCGTCGCGAGCGTGCTGCTCGTCGCGACGCTGAACCGCGCGCTGTCGCAACCGGGCGCCGCCGACGCGGCGCTCGCGTGGCGTTTCGCGCTGTGCGCGGTGATCGCGCTCGTCACGCGGATCGTGTCGGGCACGCTGTTCGCCCGGCTGTCGCAGGACACGATGGCGCGGCTGCGCGTGCATCTGGCGCGGCGCGTCGGCGCGGCCGAACTGCGCGACATCGAGCGCATCGGCGCGGCGCCCGTGCAGTCGGTGCTGACCGACGACGCGACCAACGTGTCGATGCTGTTCTTCGCGCTGCCGAACCTGGTCATGCACGGCTCGATCGTGTTCGGCTGCCTCGGCTATCTGGCGTGGCTGTCCTGGCCCGTGTGCCTGCTGGCGCTGGCCGCGATCATCGCCGGCTCGCTCGGCTATCACACCGGCGACCGCCGCGCGATCGCGGCGCTCGAAGCCGCCGGCCAGGCGCAGGACCGTCTGTTCGGCTATCTCGGCTCGCTGTTCTCTGGCGCGAAGGAACTGAAGCTGCACGATGCACGCGCCCGCCAGTTCGTCGACGGCCAGCTCGGCGCCGCGATCGGCGAGGTGCGCGACCACCGCCGCCGCGCGTTCAGCGCGTATGCGGTCGGGGTCGGCTGGATCATCTTCCTGTTCTACGTGTTTCTCGGCGTCGCGTCGTTCTGGCCGCAGCTCGGCGTGCATGCCGACCCGGCCGCGGCCGCCGGCTACGTCGTCGTGTTCCTGTTCATGCTCGTGCCGCTCGACGGCCTGCTGAACAACTTGCCGACCGTCAACGCGGCGCGCGTGTCGCTCACGCGCATCGAAGGCGTGATGGCCGAATTCGGCGCGCTGCGCACGGTGCCGCCCGCGGCCGATGCGCCCGACGTGCCGCCGGCCGGCGCCGTCACGCTGCGCGGCGTCACGCATGCGTATTTCCACGAACGCGACGAACGGATGTTCAGCATCGGGCCGATCGACCTGACGATCAAGCCGGGCGAGCTCGTGTTCATCGTCGGCGGCAACGGCAGCGGCAAGACGACGCTCGCGAAGGTGCTGACGGGGCTCTACGAGCCCGAGCAAGGCACGATCGAGGTCGACGGCCGCACGATCGGCTGGCGCGAGCGCGCGGCCTACCGGCAGCGCTTCAGCGCGGTGTTCAACGATTTCCACCTGTTCGATGCGCTGCTCGGCATCGTCGACCCCGACGATCCGTCGCGCGCGCAGGCCGATGCGCGGGCCAACGCGCTCGTCGCGAAACTCGCGCTCGACCACAAGGTGAAGGTCGTCGACGGCGCGTTCTCCACGCGCGCGCTGTCGACCGGGCAGCGCAAGCGGCTCGCGCTCGTCGTCGCGTATCTGGAGGATCGTCCGTTCTACCTGTTCGACGAATGGGCGGCCGATCAGGACCCGTCGTTCAAGGCCGTGTTCTACGAGCAACTGCTGCCGGAGCTGCGCGCACGCGGCAAGGCCGTGATCGTGATCACGCACGACGACCGCTACTTCGATCTCGCCGACCGTCTGCTGAAGCTCGACAACGGGCGCATCGTCAGCGATACGCAACCGGCGCGCCTGCGTGCGCAGGATGGCGTCGATGCGCTGAGCGCGTAACCCAACACGACGGTCGACGAGAAAAATCGCCGGCACGCTGCATTCATTGGCAGTGTGTCGGCGATTGTCGTTTCAGCGGGGAATGTTGCTGACGCGTGGTGAAAAGGAAAGGTGGAAACCGCGCGTCGTGAGGTCGGTCGCAACGCCCTGCCCGTCAAACGCAGCATCGTCCGCGGCTCGACGCGCGCCGCGCGCTCAACGCACGGCCGGCAGCTTCAGCATCGTATCGGTCATCACGTCGGCCAGCTTCAGCGCCGACATCGGGCCGCCGAACCCCCAGATGTTGCGCTCGATCAGCGCGATCCGGTGCGCCTTCAGCGCGGGCACGAAACGCCACACCGGCGAATCGAGTTTCGCCGACAGCGGCACGTCCATCCCCGACGCGGTCACGAACAGCACGGCCAGGTCGCGCTGCCGCAGCAGATCGGCCGACGTCACGTACAGCGTGCCTTCCCGCGTCGGCTTCTTCGGCCACGGATCGAGCCCGAGCGCGCGCGCGAGGCCCGCCGACGTGCTGTTGCCCGTATAGGCCCAGTAACGGTCGGGCAGGCCGAGATCCTGCAGTAGCGCGACGCGCTCGCCGTGGCGGCCCGCGGCCGCGAGCCGCGCCGCATTGCGCGCGATACCGGTGTCGAGTTGCGCTTCGACTGCCTGCGCGCGCGCATCGCGGCCCGTCACCGCACCGATCGTCCGGAAGATCTGGCGCATCCAGTCGAGCTGCGTGACGGGCACGCCGCCTTCGGACACGTTCGGGCTGAACTGGAACAGGATCGTCGGCGCGATCCGATCGAGCGCATCAAAGATCGGTGCATGCCGGAAACCGACGCCGATGATCAGGTCCGGCTTGACCGCCGCGATCGCCTCGAGCCCCGGCTCCTGCCGCGAGCCGATGTCGGTCACGTGCGCGAGCTGCTCGCTGCGATAGCCGAGCCAGCCCGGGTAGAACGCGGTATCGGCCATCCCGACCGGCACGAGGTCGAGCGCGATCACGCTTTCCGCGAACATGAAGTCGAGCGCGACCACGCGCTGCGGCCGCACGGGCATCTTCGCGCTGGCCTGCGACACGACGGGATTGCCGGCCAGCGACACGGCGCCCTGTGTACCACGTGCATCGCCGGCGACGGAAGCCGCGGCGGCCGATGCGGAAAACGCGCCGCAGCATGCGGCGCCGAGTGCCGCCGCGAGCGTGCCGAGCGCGTGACGGCGGCCGGCGTGCGTCACCGGCACGCGTCCTGCTCGGCCAGCGCCGCGTCGTCCATCGTCAGTAGCAGGGGGCAGCTTCCACACAGTTGCGTTTCTCCAGGAATTTCGTAGCGCAGGCAGCACACGCGGCGCGCGCGAAACGGCGTCGGCAGCAGCGGCGAGCGCGGCACCGCATCGCGCACGGGCTGGCGCAACGGATTCGATTCGCCGCGCACGCAGGTCGAACCGAACAGCCAGTCCGCATCGCGGACGGGATCCACCGCGCACGGCAGCGAACGATACGTATCGAGCAGATAATCGAGCAGATTGCCCGCGTTGCTCCACAGCACGCGCGGCGTGACGCGGCCCATCGCCGCGAGCCGCTCGATCACCGCGCCGAGATGCGCGATGAGCCCCGCATAGCGCGGCTCCGGTTCGTCGCACGGCGCGCCGAGCGCATCGTTCGCGAAATACAGCGCGGCCGGCATCCCGTCGTCGAGCGCGACGAACGTGCGCTCGGGCGTCATGTCGAGCGGCCGGCCGAGCGTCAGCGCGGCGACGACGCCGGCCGGCGCCGCGCGGCCGAAATAGTATTTGCTCCATTGCGACATCAGCGCGCGCACATGCTGCGCGGGATCACCGCCGTAATGGTCGACCATCGCGGCGAGCACGGCGTCGCGATGCGCGGGCAATTCGGCGACGGGCACGACGATACGGCCCGGCGCATGCACGTGTGCATCGTCGGGCATGCCGAGCCAGACGACGTCGAGATGTTCGGCGAACGGTTGCGGCGCGAACGCCGAAAAGCGCGTGGCGCGCGCGCCGTCAAGCGCGGGCGTCATCGCCCCGCGCGCCGGGCGCGGCGCCCCTCGAGAATCAGCAGCCCGAGCAGGTACGGCGCGCCGATCAGCGCGGTCAGCACGCCGGCCGGCACTTCGCGCGGCGCGACGACCGTGCGCGCCGCGAGATCCGCGACGCCGAGGATCAGCGCACCGCACGCCGCCGCGAGCCACAGCCGTGTGCGATGCCGGCGCGCGCCGAGCATCGTCGCGACGTGCGGCGCCATCAGCCCGATGAAGCCGACCGGCCCGACCGCCGCGACGGCCGCGCACGCGGCGAGCGTCGCGATCGTCAGCGCGAGCGGCCGCAGCGCGGCCACCGGCAGGCCGAGCGCGGCCGCCTGATCGTCGCCGAGCGCGAGCATGTCGAGCGGCTTCGCGAGCCACGCGAACACCGGCACCGCGAGCACGCACCACGGCAGCAGCATCGACACCTCGCCCCAACTGCGGCCATACGTGCCGCCGACGAGCCACACGACGAAGCGCGCGGGCTGCACGCTTTCCTGCGTGATCAGCCATTGCGCGAGCGTGGTCCACAATGCGCCGATCACGATGCCGGTCAGCGCAACCGCGAGCGGCGCGTAGCGATGCCGGTGATTCAGCGCGAGCGTAATCGCGAGCGACAGCCCGCCACCGACCAGCGCGGCGGCGGCAAGCGTCACATGGCCCATCAGCGGCCACGTCGACAGCGCGAACAGCGTGACGAGCCCCGCGCCCTGCGTGACGCCGAGCACTTCGGGGCCCGCGAGCGGATTGCGTACGACGCTCTGCATCGCGACGCCGCTGACGGCCAGCAACGCGCCGGCGAGCAGCGCGCACAGCAGGCGCGGCATGCGCAGGTCGATCAGCATGCGCGCGAGCGCATCGTGACCGGACAGCGCGGCCGACCAGCGCGCGGGCGACAGCCACTCGGGGCCGGCCGACACGCCGACGAAAACAACCAGCACGCCCGCCCCGACGAACAGCGCGGTGCGCAGCGGCCAGCCGAGCCGTTCGAGCCAGCCGACGAGCCGCGTCGAGCCGCCGCCCGTCGCGCGTTCGGCATCCGCATGCAGCACGCCCGACCAAGCGGCGCCGCGCCGGATCATCGCGAGCATCAGCGGCGTGCCGACCAGCGCGATCGCGACGCCGGTCGACAGCGTCGCGTCGAGGCCCGACGCGAGCACCGCGCTGTCGGTGACGAGCACGAGCGCGCCGCCGGCGAGCGCCGACAGCGGCACCAGCACGCCGAGCCGCGCCGCGCGCGCGCCGCGTATCTGGCGCAGCAGATTCGGCGCGACGAGGCCGACGTACGACAGCGGGCCCGCGATGCTGACGGCCACGCTCGTGAACGCGACCGCGACGATCGTCGCGGCGAGCCGCGTCGCATCGACGCGCACGCCGGCCGCGGCCGCCGCGTCGTCGCCGAGCGTGAGCGGATTCAGCGGCCGGATCACGAACGGCAGCGCGGCGAGCGGCACGACGAGCCAGCGCGCGGCGAGCGCGAGGCCCGTCGCGCCCGGCTGGTACAGGCTGCCGTTGGTCCACAGCGCGGCGCCCGCGATGTTCTGCTCGAAGAACGCAAGCACGAGCGTCGACAGCGCCGCGAACAGCAGCATGCACACGCTGCCCGCGAGCACGAGCCGCAACGGCGTCGCGCGCCAGCCGCCCGCCGCGACGATCGCGCACGCGGCGGCAGCGAGCCCGCAGACGAACAGCAGCGGCACCGACGCGACACCGGCCAACGCCGGCACCAGCATCGCCGCGAGCAGGCCGAGCTGGGCGCCGCCCGTCACGCCGAGCAAGTCGGGCGACGCGAGCGGATTGCGCGTGAGCGATTGAAACAACGCGCCGGCGATGCCGAGGCAGCCGCCCGCGACGAGCGCGGCCGCGACGCGCGGCAGATTCAGGTCGAACAGGAACACGTGCGCGAGCGCGGCGGCATCGCTGCCGGGCGCCGCGTCCCACCACACGCGCAGATCGGGGGCGATCCGTAGCGCGGCGAGCAGCGCGATCAGCACGACGAGACCGAGCGCAATCGCGCCGGCCCGCCCTGCGGTCGCCCGCTTGCCCGTCGCCGCGAGGCGCTTGCGCATCGCGAATGTCGTCATACCGCGAGATCCCGGTCGAAAACGCCGGCCGCCTGCGGCGCGCCGTCGGTCGACGGCCCGTAGGCCGGCACGCACATCGGCGCGCCCGTCTGCGGATGCGCGAGCTTCAGCATCTCGACGCCGAACGCCGCGCGCAGCCGCGCGGGATCGAGCATCGCGTCGGGCGTGCCCTGCGCGACGAGGCGACCCGCGCGCATCAGCACGATCTCGTCGCTGTACGCGGCCGCCTGGTTCAGGTCGTGCAGCACCCACACGATCGTCAGCCCGCGCGCGCGGTTCAGCGCACGCAGCGCATCGAGGATGTCGAGCTGGTGGTGGATGTCGAGGTAGGTCGTCGGTTCGTCGAGCAGCACGATCGGCGCCTGCTGCGCGAGCGCCATCGCGATCCACGCGCGCTGGCGTTCGCCGCCCGACAGCGCGCCGACGTCGCGCTCCGCGTCGCCCGCGAGGCCGCTCGTGTCGAGCGCCTCGTCGATCGCCGCATGATCGGCCCGCGACAGGCCGCGCAGGAAGCCGCCGTACGCATAGCGCCCGTACGCGACGAGCTCGCGCACCGTGAGGCCCGACGGAATCTGGTTGAACTGCGCGAGCATCGTCAGCTCGCGCGCGAGCGCGCGGCGGCGAAACGACACGAGCGGCCGGCCGTTCACCTCGACATGGCCGGCACGCGCGGGCTGCAGGCCCGCCAGCGTGCGCAGCAGCGTGCTCTTGCCGCAGCCGTTCGGTCCGCACAGCGCGGTTACGCGGCCGGCCGCGATCGACAGGTCCAGCCCGTCGATCACGACATGGTCGCGATATCCCACCGACAGCCCGCGCGCGGCAAGCGCGGCGGTACTACGCGTCATCAATCCTCCGTTCGGTCGCGCGGGACCGTATAACTCTGCGCCATCGCGACGACGACCTTGCGCGGCCCCTCGAACGGGTCGCGCGCATGCGCGGTCAGCATGTTGTCGAGCATCAGCACGTCGCCGGTGCGCCACGGGAACACGATGCGCTGCTGGTCGAGCACGCCGCGGATCTGCGCGAGCGCGTCGGCCTCGAGCGGTTCGCCGTCGCCGTAATACACGTTGCGCGGCACGTTCTCGAGCCCAACCGCGTCGACGAGCGCTTCCTGCATGTCGTCGTCGAGCGCCGACAGGTGAAACAGGTTCGCCTGGTTGAACCATACGCGATCGCCCGTGCGCGGATGACGCGCGACGGCCTGGCAGCGTTCGCGTGTGCGCAGCAGCAATTCGCCGTCGTCGTCGGTGCGCCATGCGCATTCGATCCCGCGCGCCGCGCACATCCGCTCGACCTCGGCCGGCTCGTCGGTGCCGAACGACTGCTGCCACGGCAGATCGAGCCCCTGCCCGAAATTGCGCACGTACAGCAGCTCGCGCTTCTCGAAGCGCGCGACGAGCGCGGGATCGAGCGCGCGATACACGGCGCGGCTGTCCGCGATCGGCGTCGCCCCGCCCTTCGGCGCGGCGAGCGCGCAGTGGAACCAGATGCGCAGCGGCCATTCGCGCGTGTACGACTGCTCGTTGTGCAGCGGAATCGCGCGGTGCGGCGGGTATTCGGTCGACGTGTAGACCGCGCCCTCGACCTGGCTGCGCGGCGTCGACGCGTATTCATAGCCGATCAGCGGATCGCCGAACGAGGCCGCGAATTGCTGGAATGCGTCGATCGACGGCACGCGAAAGCCCGTGAACAGCACGCCGCCCGCCCTCTCGAGCGTGTCGGCCGCGATCTCGCGCGCGAGCGGCGCGACCTCGTCGATCGACATCCCGTCGTTGCCGCGCGGCGACACGACGGTGGGCAGTCCCGGCTCGATACGCAGGTCGTCGAGCGTCGGCAACGAAAGCAGGGTCATGCAACGTCCTCTTCAGGTGGCGCGCCGCGCATGCGGCGCAACGGGTCACGACGCGCGCGTCGCGCGCTCGCCGTCCATCGCGCGGCGCAGGCTCGCGGGGCGCATGTCGGTCCAGACGGTCTCGATGTGCGCGAGACAGTCAGCCTTCGGGCCGCTCACGCCCACTTCGCGCCAGCCGGCCGGCACGGGCCGGAACGTCGGCCAGATCGAATACTGTTCTTCGTCGTTGATGACGACCGTATAGACGAGATCGTCGGTGTCGGCGGAAGGCGTCGGGGCTTGCGTCATGATCGGAAATCGCTGGGCGGTTGAAGGAGGCGGAGCGGCGAATTGGGCCGCTCCTGTCTGATAGACGGTTGGCCGGCGCGTTTTTTTACCGCCGCCGCGCGCGGCCGCCCAGGAACACCGGGCAGGCGACGCCGCGATGGCACGCGTCAAGGCATTCCGCGCAGTGGCGCTCCGCGTCGCGCACCATGAAATGCACGAGCGTCTGCGACACGTTCAGCGCGCGCGCCGCGGTCTGCAGCGTCTCCTCGCGCAGCCGCACCATCTCGAATGCGGCCCGGCTGCGCGCCGGCAGGTCGTCCAGCGCGGCCCACACGCGCCGCAGCGTGTCGCGCGTCATCAGCGCGGCTTCGGGCGTCGGCTCGGGCGACGGCACGTCGAAGCCGTCGTCCTCTTCCGTGTGATAGATGTTTTCGAGGCTTTGCCGACGGCACGCGTCGATCGACGCATTGCGCACCATCCGCGTCACGTACGCGACCGGCTGACGCACCGCGTCCTGGTTCGGGAATTCGACGAGCTTCACGAACACGTCGTGCACGACGTCCTCCGCGCGGCTCGCGCAGCCGACGAAGCCGCGGGCGACGTTGACGAGCATCGCGCGATGCGAGATCAGCACATCGAGCAGCGCGCCCTGCGCACGGGGCTCGGCCGCCCGGCGCGCACGCGGCGCGGCGCGCGGCGGCAGGTCCGGATAACTGCCGAGGAACGGGTTCGCCGCTGCCGCCGCCGGTCGGTCGAGCACTTCCGCCATCGCCATCGATCTGCTCCGTCAAATTCCGAGATAGCGCAATTTAACGTAAACGCAAATCATTCTCAATCCGATTACAGGATGACCCTTCCGGTTGTCGGGATTTGTCTGAACAATCGACGGAATTCATGTTTTGACGGATGGGACGCATCCGGCCGCACCATCTGGCGGCGAGCTTGAATAAACGCCGACACGCCGGCGTTTCCCTCGATCCGCGTGCCGCCGCTTCGGCCGCGCCCGCCGCCGTCAGTAGATAAACAACCGAATCGTCGCCGTCGCGTCGAATCGTCCGATCTTCGGCGGACCGAACGACTTCAGCACCGCGTCCATCAACACGCTCTGATTCATCACGTTGGACGCGAACTGAGCCAGCGTGAACTGCTGGTTGAACGGAATGGCCTTGCCCTGGCTGTCCTCGATGCCGATCCCGAAATTGCTGTCCTTCGCCGGCACCAGCAAACCGTTCTGGACCGGAAAACTCGTTTCGAAATATCCGTCCACCCGCACCGCGACGTTGCACTTCTTGGTCAACGACAACGAGAACCGCTTGCGCGGCACCGCCGGCAGGAAGCCGCTACCGGCCGCCTGCACCTGTCCGAAATTGACGATGCCCGGTTCTGGCGTCACCAACACGTCGACGAAGCACGGCGTCGGCTTGAGGTTGCGCAGGCCGCTCAGGCGGTACTGGAAGCTCGTGCCGAATGCATTCAGGCCGAACTCGCCGTCGAACTGGAACACCGTATAGATATCGCTCGGCGGCTGGATCCAGTTGCCCTTCTTGCGCACGACGACCTGATAGTCGATGCTGATGTTCGTGCGCTGGCAACGGCCGCGGTCGAAGTCGTACCGGCTGCACGGCGGCACCGCATACCCGGTAAACACCCCGCCGCCGCGATTGCTGGTCTTGTCGAAATAATCGACGCCCTTGTAGCGGATGCCGATCTCGAGCCCCCATGCGGCAGGGTCCGTGCGATTCGGATTCGCGTAGAAGTAAATGTTGTCGACGACCTTCAGGCTGCCGGCGTCACCCAGATCCTTGTAGCAATACCCCGACGTCGTGCGCACCGGCGACACCCAGATCACATAGCCGTCCGGCGCATCGGTCGGGTACGACGCCACGCCGCCGATCGGCTCGGTCAACGAAGTCGCGCCGCTGTTGGTCAGGCAGCGCAGCGCCCACGCCGGCTGCACCGCCGCGACCAGCAGCACGAGTACGACCCAGCGCAACCATGCCGCCGACGACACCCGGTGACGCATGCGCCCGCTCATCGCTTCACGCTCTTGCACACACCCGCGTCGCACGCATATTCGACCGCCACCTGGCCGCCGTAATCGTCGATATGCGTGACGAACAGCGTCGACGGCGTCGCCGCCTTGAAAGGCACGTCGGCCGTGCTCATCGGGCTCACCATCACCGGCTCGATCGGCACCGGCGTCTTCTGCGCGCCCGCGCTCACGTCGACGACCGTCACGTGGTACGGCGTCGGGTTGTCGAACACCAGCCTGTGCGCGGCCGCGTCGACGCGCAGCGTCATCGGCAGCGTCCAGTCCTCGTCGCGGGCGGGTTGCACGGCCTTCGGCCGGTAGAACAGCTTCATCTGCGTATGCAGCGCGATCTGCAGCGTGTTCGGCGTGTCGGTCTTCGGCGGCACTTCGCGGATGTTCAGATAGAACACCGTTTCGCGATCGGCCGGCAGCTCGGCGCCCGGCAGCTTCGCGATTCGCAGCACGTTGCGCTCGTTCGCCTCGATGCGCTGCAGCGGCGGCACGACCATCAGCGGCGACGTGACCCTGTTGCCCTTCGCGTCCTCCAGCCACGACTGCACGAGATACGGATACGTCGTGCTCTTGTTGGTGATCGTCACGATCGCGGCCTGTTCGCCTTCGTTGAAGATCACGCGCGTGCGATCGGGCACGATCGCCGCATGGGCGGCGCCCGCGAGCAGCGCGCCGGCGGCCGCGAGCACGCACAGCGCGCGCCGCGGGAAAGAAAGGGCAAAGGAATTGTTCATCGCTGGATCCGTGAAATCATCGTTCGACGCGCGCGGCCGCCGCATGCGACTCGCCGGACGTCCGGCACGTCACCGGAATCGGCGTGCCTTCGAGTTGGAGCTGGCTCGGCAGTGCGTCGATCGTGCAGAGCGTCCGTTCGCCCGCCCGCACCGCCAGCGTGGATTTCGGCTGAACCTGGGTCAGGAACGCCGCACCGCCCTCGCCGACGATGCCGAGTTCCTTGCCGTTCGCCGCGTCCTGCACCGACGCGCCGAACGGCAGCGGCTTGCCGGCCGCGTCGGTCAGCGTCAGGTACAGATTGCTGCCGCGCGCGGCGGAGAATTTGACGAAGCCGATCGCGCCGTCGGTCAGCACCATGCGCTGGATCGGGTTCGTCACCTGCACTTCGAGCGGCAGCTTCTCGACGTTGACGGTCGCGTCGTACACGTTGTACGGCGAGATGCCGTCGAGCACCGCGTAGCCGCGCGAATCGGTATGCGCAAGCGTGCCCGACAGCGGCACGTCGGGCACGCCGTCGGTCGACACCAGCAGCCGCGTGTCGCCCGCATTGCCGTTCGCGTGCGCGGACACGCCGTACTGCGTCGCGACGAACGAGCCGTCGACCTCGAGCGACGCGGCCGCATACGCATTGGCGAGCGTCGATGCCTGCGCGGTGAGCTGGTACGCCGACGTGCGCTGGCGGAAGCTCGCGTTCGCCGATGCACCCCCGTCGGTCTCGCCCGCATTGACCTGATACGTGCGGCCTGCCGGATCGTCGTAGATGTAGCCGGCGTTCACGCTGGTGCTGCCGCTGCCCGTCGTCAGGTTCGACGTGACGGTGTGGCGGCCGCCGATCGGCAGCGTCGCGGTGACCGAGAACTGATTGCCGCTCGCGCCCGCGCTCTGCGTGCGAAATGCCGACACGCTGACGTTCAGGTTGCGCAGCGTGCCGATCGAGAACGCACGCGTGAGCGTCAGGCCGACCCGCTGCTCGGACGCACGCGCCCAGTAGGTCGTCTGGTCGTACGAGAAATAGGTCGACGTGTCGCCGAAGCGCTTCGACAGCGTCGCCGAATAGCGCTGCTTGCTGTTGGCGAGGCCGTACGCGGTCGGATCGCCCGAGAATTGCGCGAAGTTCGTGTACTCGCGCTCGGAGAAGCGGTAGCCGAAAAAGCGCACGTCGGCATCGAGCCCGTCGAAGTGCTTCGAATAGTTGATGCGATACGAGTTGCCGTTGCGTGTCGCGCCGTTCCACCACAGGCGCGCCCGCGCGTGCGTGACGTCGGCCGACACCGCGCCGAACGCGCCGAAATCGCGGCCGACGCCGAGCGCGACCGACGTGTAGCCCGACGCAGCGATGAAGCCGCCATAGGCCGTGATGTCGAACGGCAGCCCGTACGCGATCTCGCCGAAGCCGAAGAACGGCGCGATGCCAGCGCCGCCGAACAGGCGCGGCTTGCCGACCGCCGCCTTGTAGCGCAACTGCCCGGTGCGCGCGAGGAACGGCACGGCGGCCGTCGTCACCTGGAAGCGCTGCACGCTGCCGTCCTCTTCCTCGACCGCCACGTCGAGCGTGCCCTGCACGCTCGTATTGATGTTCTGCAGCGCGAACGCGCCCGGCGACACGCGCGTCACGTACAGCACGCGGCCGGCCTGCGACACCGTCACGGTCGCGTTGGTGCGCGCGACACCCGAGATCAGCGGCGCATAGCCGCGCAGCGACGGCGGCAGCATGCGGTCGTCGCTGCGGATCGACGCACCCGTCAGCGCGAACGTGTCGAAAATGTCGGAGCTCAGGTAGTCGTCGCCGAACGTCACCGTCGATTCGATCGACGGCAGCGCGCGAAAGGCATACAGCCGGCTGAAGCGGAACGTGCGGTCCGCGTACGCGGTGTTCCCCACGTTCGATTGCGCCTGGTAGTCGCCGCGAAAGCGCCACGCATCCCAGTTCGCGCCGACCGTCCCGTAGGCCTGGATCGAATTCGTCTGCCCGCCGCCCGAGCCGAAGTTGCGGTTCGTGTTCGCGATCACGCGATAGTCGAGCATCGCACCCGGAATGCCTTCGGACCAACGCGCCGGCGGCAGGTAGGTCGAATCGTTGAACTCGAGCGCCGCCTGCGGAATCGTGATCTTGAGCCGCCCGTCGCTTTTCAGGTAACGCACGGTCGCGCCCTCGATCGCGCCGAGGTCGACGCAACGCCCACCCTGGAAGCGCGGCAGATCCTTCACGAGCGACGGCTTCAGCCCGAACTGCGCGACGAGCTCCGGCCGCAGGCACGGCTTGCCCGCGCCTGATGCGTCGAGCGCGATGAACTCGATCGATTGCAGCCCGTAGAACAGGTCGTTGACCTGCACGTCGAGCATGTATTCGCCCGGCAACGTGAAGTCGGGCTGCGAGAACTGCGACAGGTCGACGTTGTTCGTACCGCCGATGTCGAGGAACGACGAATTGAATTCCGTCGCCTGGCTCTGGCTGCCGACGACCAGCACGGAGACGCAAAGGAAGGAATGTCTGATTCGCACGCGGCGCTACCGGGAGTCCAGGGGGAAGGAAAACGGGGGAAAGATGACGGAGGAAGGGGCGCATGCCTCCCTCCTCCGATACCGACGCTTACTGGTAGCGGACCGTGAAGTTCGCGACGCCGTCCGCGGTACCCGGCGTCACGCCGGCTGCCGTCGCTTCGTACATCGCCGCGAAGCGCGCGATGTTCGTGCCGTTCTGCAGCACCGTCGGCGCCTTCTGCTCGGCGCCGTTGTCGAGGTACTCGCCCGACGCGGCCTGCAGGCGGATGCCGACGTTGGTCGCCGAACCGATCGTGGCGAGCAGCTTCGGCTGGCCGGCGCTCGACGTACCCGTGAACGTGAAGTACGCGTTCTTCGCGACGCTGGTGTCGCAATCGGTCAGCTTGATGTCGAAGTTGGTCGGCGTGGACTTGTCGCCGGCCTGCTTGAACACGTTGGTCGGCACCTTGCCGAGGTTCACGGTCTGGTTGACCGAGCCCGAGTCGATGCCGCATGCGCCCGCGACGATCTCGCCGGTGAAGTTGATCGTGCCGGTGCCCGCCGCGAAGGCCGAGGTGGACAGGGCCGCGAGTGCGACAGCGGTCAGGATGGTTTTTTTCATGAAGTTTCCCGTAAGGAGTGCAAATGGAATGAATGACGTGGCGGACGCAAACGGCAGCGTGTGGTGGCTCCCGTCCGTCACGAGGCGGCATTATCGAGATAACCGCGAAAGATTTCTGTAAATCATTGTCAAATACATCTGACAATGTTCGATTTACCCCTCTAAAACTTCATTCCTTCCTTTCCATTTTCAATTCCCGCCTTTTCATCCGCAGTCCTTTTTTATTTTTCGGAAATTATTGAAGATTAAGGAAATTTCTTGCCGACAATCTCTGGTGCGCCGCCAGCCCTTGCCTGCATTGGCTTGCATGGGAGCGCCATTCAAAAGACAAAACATTGTCCAAAGCCGCCACCGTTGTCATATCGCAACGCGAATATCGCGCCATTTTCAACTGACAGGAAATTAACGACGGCATTCCATCGACATGGATTTATCGCGCAAACGATTGCGAAAAGCATACAAACGTTTTACCGCGACACTTTGTCGCCGCCATTAATTCCAATGCATTGATTAATTCGATCGTCAATTGCCGATCGTGAAACCGCATGCACGCGCGGCCGCTGGAACGCGGCTGGCATGCCGGATTGGGCGAAATGAAAAGCGCGGAGACGGTCCGCCGAACGGTGAAAGGAAGCGCCGACGACGATCGGCGGCACGGCGGGCGGTACGCCCTGTCGAAGCGGCGGCCGAACGTCGAAGCGCGTGGCCGCCGTGAAGTCGCCCGACACGCCGCGGCGTCGGGCGACGAATCGCACGTCACGCGGAAGCCGCGGCCTCCGCCGTTGCCGGCGCCCAGCCGCCGCCGAGCGCACGGTACAGCGCGATCGCGTTCGCGAGCCTGAGCTGCCTGAGCCGGATCAGTTCCTGCCCCGACTCGTACGTGCTGCGCTGGGCGTCGAGCAGTTCGAGATAAGTCGCGACGCCGCCCGCGTAGCGACGCTCCGCCAGCTTCAGCCGCGCGCCGTCCGCCTCATATACATCCTGCTGCGCGGCGAGCTGCCGGTCGATCCAGTCGCGCGCGGCGAACGCATCGGCCACTTCGCGAAACGCGGTCTGCACCGCCTTCTCGTATTCGGCAACGGCGATGTCCTTGCGTGCGTTGGCGACGTCGAGGTTCGCGCGATTGCGGCCGCCCGCGAAAATCGGCAGCGTGATGCGCGGCGCGAACGTCCACACGCTCGTGCCAGCCGCGAACAGGCTCGAGAACGCGTCGCTCACCGAGCCGTAGTCCGTCGTCAGCGCGATGCGCGGGAAGAACGCCGCGCGCGCCGCGCCGATGTTCGCGTTCGCGGCCTTCAGCCGTGCCTCGGCCTGCCGGATGTCCGGCCGCCGTTCGAGCAATGCGCTCGGCGCACCGGGCGCCACGGGCGCGATCGACAGCGCGTCGAGTGCGGTCGCGTCGCCGGGCACGCTGCGCGCGAAGTCGCCCGCCAGCAATTGCAGCGCCCGTACGGCCTGCGCATGCTCGCGCCGCAGCGCGGCCTGCGACGCGCGCGCGGACGCCACCAGCATCTCGGCCGAGCGCAGCTCGATCGCGTCGCTCGTGCCGGCCGCATAGCGGCGTTGCGTGAGCGCGGCCATCCGCTCGCGCGCATCGAGCGTGCGCTGAGCGAGCGCCAGTTGCTCGTGCAACGATCGTTCGGAAACGTACGCGCCCGCCACTTCGGCGATCACGCCGATGCGGACCGTACGCTGCGCGTCGGCCGTCGCGAAATATTCGGCGAGCGCCGCGTCGGACAGGTTGCGCACGCGGCCGAACAGGTCGAGCTCGTATGCGCTGACGCCGACGCCCGCGCGGTACAGCCCGCTGATCGCGCTTTCGCGCACGACCGGATCGTACTGGCGCGCGCGTTCATAGCCGAGATTCGCATCAACCGACGGCATCAGGTCAGCACGCTGCACGCCGTACAGCGCGCGCGCTTCCTCGAGCCGGCCGGCCGCGATCCGCAGGTCGCGATTGTTCGCGAGCGCCGCGTCGATCCACGCCTGCAGCGCCGGATCGGTGAAATACGCATGCCAGTCGTCGAGCAGCGCCGTATCCTGCGCCGCGGCCGACGCGCCGGCCGGTGTCGTATTGCCGTCGACCGGCGCATAGGTCGCCGGCACCGGCGCCGCCGGGCGCTCGTAACGCGGCGCGAGCGAGCACCCGGCGAGCGCGAGCGCGGCGGCGAGCGCCGCCGGAAACCGCCGCGCGGCGCGTACATTCAGCGCGAACATCATGGTTGCGAACCCTCCATCGTCGTCGGCTGCGCGCCGCCGCGCCGGCGCGGGCCGACGTCGAACAGGCTGCCGACGATCACGAAAAACAGCGGGACGAGAAACACCGCGAGCACGGTCGCCGTGATCACGCCGCCGAGCACGCCGGTGCCGATCGCCGTCTGCGCGCCGGACGCGGCGCCCGATGCGAACGCGAGCGGCAGCACGCCGACGCCGAACGCGAGCGACGTCATCACGATCGGCCGCAGCCGCAGGCGCGCGGCCTCGAGCGCCGCGTCGACGAGCGACATGCGCTGCGCGACGAGATCCTTCGCGACTTCGACGATCAGGATCGCGTTCTTCGCGGACAGCCCGATCGTCGCGATCAGCCCCACCTTGAAATAGATGTCGTTCGGCATCGCGCGCAGCGTGACGCCGAGCACCGCGCCGATCACGCCGAGCGGCACGACCAGCATCACCGCGAACGGAATCGACCAGCTCTCGTAGAGCGCCGCGAGCGCGAGGAACACGACCAGCACCGACAGCGCGAACAGCATCGGCGCCTGCGCGCCCGACAGCCGCTCCTCGAACGACTGCCCCGACCACGCATAGCCGATGCCGGCCGGCAGTTTCGCGGCGATCCGCTCGATCGCGCTCATCGCCTCGCCGCTGCTGTGGCCGGCCGCGGCCGAGCCGTTGATCGTGAACGACGGATAGCCGTTGTAGCGCGTGAGCTGCGGCGGCCCGAGCGTCCAGTGCAGCGTCGTGAACGCCGCGAGCGGCACCATCTCGCCGCGCGCGTTGCGCACGCGCAGCTTCTTCACGTCGTCCGGATCGAGCCGGTGCCGCCCGTCGGCCTGCACCATCACGCGCCGCACCTGCGTGCCGTGCATGAAGTCGCCGATATAGTCGGAGCCGAACATCACCGCGAGCGTCGTGTTGATCTCGTCCATCGACACGCCGAGCGCGGACGCCTTCGCGCGATCGATGTCGAGCTTCAGTTGCGGCGCGTCCTGCGTGCCCGCGAACATCAGATCGGTGAGCGCACGATCCTTGCCGCCCGCCGCGAGCAGTTGCTCGCGCGCGGCGCTGAACGTCGCGTAGTCGAGCCCGCCGCGGTTCTGCAGCCGGAAGTCGAAGCCGCTCGACGAGCCGAGATCGGGCAGCGCCGGCGAGTTCATCGCGAACACCGTCGTGTTCGGCGTGCCCGCGAAGCGTTCGTTGATGCGCGCGACGATCGCTTGCACGTGATCGCGCGCGGCCTTGCGCGCCTTCCAGTTCTTCAGCGTGACGAAGATCATCCCGCCGTTCGGCCCTTCGCCGTAGAGGTTGAAGCCGCCGAGCGCATAGGTATAGGCGGCCGGCTCGTCGCGGCGGATGGCCGACTCGACTTCGCGCACGCTCTGCATCGTTTCCGCGAGCGGCGTGCCTTGCGGGCGGATCACCATCACCATGAAGTTGCCCTGATCCTCGTCCGGCAGGAACGCGGTCGGCAGTTGCGTGAGCATCAGCGCGGCGGCCGCGGTCAGCGCGCCGTACACGACGAGCCAGCGTACCGGCTTCTTCAGCATCGCGCCGACCCGCGCCGCGTAGCGCTGCGTCGCCCGCGCGACGAAGCGGTTGAACCCGCCGAAGAAGCCGCGCTTCTCGTGATGGTCGCCGGACACCGGCTTGAGCAGCGTCGCGCACAGCGCGGGCGTCAGCGACAGCGCGAGGAAGGCCGAGAAGCCGATCGACACCGCGAGCGACAGCGCGAACTGCCGATAGATGTTGCCCACCGCGCCGCCGAAGAACGCCATCGGCACGAACACCGACGTGAGCACCACGGTGATCCCGACAATCGCGCCGCTGATCTGCCGCATCGCCTTGACGGTCGCGTCGTACGGCCCGAGCCCTTCCTCGACCATCAGCCGCTCGACGTTCTCGACGACGACGATCGCGTCGTCGACGAGAATGCCGATCGCGAGCACCATCCCGAACATCGTCAGCACGTTGATCGAGAAGCCGGCCGCGTACATCACGCCGAACGTGCCCGCGAGCGCGACCGGCACGACGAGCGTCGGAATCAGCGTCGCGCGCAGGTTCTGCATGAACAGGAACATCACCAGGAACACCAGCACGCCGGCCTCGATGAGCGTCGTGACGACCTTGTTCATCGACACGCGCACGAACGACGACGTCTCGTACGGGATCTGGTATTTCACGCCCGGCGGAAAGTACTTCGACAGCTCGTCCATCGTCGCGCGCACGCGCTTCTCGGTGGACACCGCGTTCGAGCCCGGCGCGAGCTTGATGCCCATCCCGGTCGCGACCTTGCCGTTCACGTACGACGGATAGTTGTAGTCGTTGCCGCCGAATTCGATGCGCGCGACGTCGCGCAGGAACAGCGCGGAGCCGTCCGGCCGCGCGCGCAGCGCGATCGCGCCGAAATCGGCCGGCGTCTTCAGCGGCGCGTCCGCGAACACGGTCGCCGCGATCGGCGCGCTGTCCGGCACCGCGCTGCGGCCGATGTCGCCGATCGTCACGCGCGCGTTGTGCGCGCGCACGGCCGACGCGATGTCCGACGCGGTGAGGCCGTGCCCGGCCAGCTTCACCGGGTCGGGCCAGATCCGCATCGCATATTCGGCGCCCCAGAACTGCACCTTGCCGACACCCTCGACGCGGCGCAGCGCCTGCACGACGTTCGCCGACGCATACTCGCCGAGCTGCACGTCGGTCATCCGGCCGTCGTCGGACGTCAGCGACACGACGAGCTGGATGTTGTCGGCGGCCTTCTCGACCTGGATGCCGTCGCGGCGCACGGGCTCGGGCAGGCGCGCATCGACCGTCTTCAGCCGGTTCTGCACTTCGACGGCCGCGAGATCGGCGTTCACGCCCTGCTTGAACGTCAGGTACAGCGACGCCGCCCCGGCGCTGCTCGTCGCGGACGTATACAGCAATCCCGGCGCGCCGTTCATTTCGCGCTCGATCAGCGCGGTCACCGATTCCTCGACGACCTGCGCGGACGCGCCCGGGTACGCCGCATAGATGCTGACGACGGGCGGCGCGATGTCCGGGTACTGCGCCACGGGCAGCGCGCGGATCGCGAACAGGCCGCCCAGCATGATGAAGATGGCGATCACCCACGCGAAGACGGGGCGATCGATGAAGAAACGTGCCATGTTGGTTTGAACCGGTCAGGTTTGACGGGCGGCCGCCCGCGAAGCGGCCGCTGCCGGCGCCGCCTTCGACCGCGGCGCCTTTTCGACGGGCTTGACGGTGGTATCCGGCGCGAACTGCGCGGCGTCGTCGACGATCACGCGCTCGCCGCCCGCGAGGCCGCGCGTGATGCGCCAGTCGTGGCCGCTCATCTGGTCGGCCGTGACCTCGACGTCCTTGACCTTGCCGTTCGCGCCCACCACACGCACCGACGTACGGTCGGCGGTACGCAGCAGCGCGTCGCGCGGCACGAGGATCGCCCGCTGGTCGACCGCCGTGTCGAGCGCGATCCGCACATATGCGCCGGGCAGCAGCTCGCGCTCCGGATTCGGGAACAGCGCGCGCATCGCGACGGTGTCGGTGGTCGGATCGACCGCGAGATCGCTGAACAGCAGCTTGCCCTTCAGCGGATACGCGGTGCCGTCCGCGCGCAGCAGCGTCACCGCGATGTCGTGCTGCGCGATGCCCGTCGCGCGCCCGCTCTTCACCGCGCGACGCAATGCGTCCACGTCGGCGGCCGGCTGCGAGAAGTTCACGTAGATCGGATCGAGCTGCTCGACGGTCGTCAGCGGCGTCGCCTGGTCCTGGCCGACGAGCGCGCCCTCGGTCACGAGCGCGCGCCGTGCGCGGCCCGCGATCGGCGCGGTGACGGTCGCGTAGTCGAGCTGCAGTTGCGCGCGTGCGAGTTCCGCCTTCGCCGAGGCGACCTCGGCCTTCGCCTGCGTGTCGGCCGCGACGGCTTCGGTGTGGTCGCGCTCGCTCACCGCGCGATCGCGCACGAGATCGTCGTAACGGCGGCGCTTGTCGGTCGCCGCGAGCGCGGCGGCCTGCGCCTTCGCGAGCGCGCCCTGCGCGGCGTCGCGGGCGGCCTTCAGCGGTGCGGGATCGATGCGGAACAGCACCGCGCCCTGCTTCACCTCCTGGCCTTCCTCGTAGGTGCGCGCGGTGACGATGCCCGCGACCCGCGCGCGGACTTCCGCCTGCCGGTATGCGTCCAGCCGGCCCGGCAGTTCGACGGTCATCGGCACCGCCGTCGGGCGCACCGTCACGACGGTGGCCTGCTTCGCGGCCTCCGGCGCGGCGTCCTCGTCGCCCTTTCCGCATCCGCCCACCGCCAGCAGGGCCGCGAGCGCGAACGGCGCCAGCCGCGTGCGGCGCCACAACAGGGTGCGTTTGTTATTCATGTTCTGACCTCGGAACGTTCGCCGCCGATACAATGCGGCGGCTCAGGGTGGCCGATTATAATCAGTCATGTCTGATTAAATACAGGCTGCTTCAATCTGACTGACACACTGTCTCAATAAAACGACAGCGAACTGTAAGGAATTTCACGACATGGCCCGCAAGACCCGGGAAGAATCGCTCGCCATCAAGCACCGGATCCTCGACGCCGCCGAGCTCGTGCTGCTCGAGCGAGGCGTCGCGCAAACCGCGATGGCGGACCTGGCCGAGGCCGCCGGGATGTCGCGGGGCGCCGTCTACGGCCATTACCGCAACAAGATGGAAGTCTCTGTCTGGCGATGTGCGACCGCGCGTTCGCGCGCACGTCGGAAGGTTTCGACGCCGGCGACGGCCTGCCGCCGTTCGCGACGCTGCGGCGCGCCGCGTCGCACTACCTGCAGGAGTGCGGCGAGCCGGGCCCGATGCAGCGCGTGCTGGTGATCCTCTATACGAAGTGCGAGCAGAGCGAGGAAAACGGCGCGCTGCAGCGGCGCCGCATGCTGCTGGAGCTGCAGATGCTGCGGATCACGAAGGCGCTACTGCGTCGCGCGATCGCGGCCGGCGAAATCGCCGCGGATCTCGACGTGCATCTGGCTGCCGTCTATCTGGTGTCGCTGCTCGAAGGCGTGTTCGCGTCGATGATCTGGACCAACCGGCTGCGCGGCAACCTGTGGAACGACGCCGAGGCGATGCTCGACGCCGGTTTCGACGCCGTCCGCACGTCGGCCGCGCTGCGCAGGCGCGCGCAAAAATTGCCGGACTAACGAAAATCGTCGTAACAAATGCTGATTTAACCCGATTTACCGCACTGCGAAACGAATGAGCTGACCCTCTTTAAAATTTTTAACGTTTCGCGGAACATCGGTAGACTGACGCTGTCATCTTTCTTTAGCGTCTTCGTGATAACCGGGTTCGACCCGGCATGCACGCCGCCGTTCGAAGCGGGGCCCGCCCCGCGAGTTGGGTCGAACGGGAACGATACAGGCCCCTGGCGGGGCCTGTTTTGTTGCACGCCCGTCGCCCGCCATGTCGCCCCCCTGACGCATGGACCGCCGACGGCTCCTGCCCACACCTCTTTGAACCGCTTTCCTGGATGTGGACACCTTTGGTCAAGCCTGCCGCAACCCCTGATGCTTTCGCGCCCGGCCGCGCGCAGCGCCTCGTGCGCGCGCTCGTGCCGGCCGCCGTGCTCGGCGCCCTCGCCGCCTTCGGTCTCGCCGCCGCGCTGCCTGCCGTGTCGCAACTGCCCGGCGCCGTCGACTCGGGCACGGCCGCGCTGCCGCAGCGCGTGCTGTCCGATACGCCGTTTCCCACCGCGCAGCATTTCGTGACGAGCGAGCTTGCACGCACGCTCGGCGAGCGCAACGAATACCTCGAGCGCAACGATCGCAGCCCGCAGCCGGGCCTGTTCGCGCCGCTCAGCGCGCATCGCAACGACATGCTCGGCTACGCGAGCCTGTTCCAGTTCGCGTCGCCCGATCATCGGCAAGGGATGCGCGCGGGCGACATCGAGCTCACGCTGTCCGATACGCTGAATCGTCTCGACGTGCCGCCCGAAGTGCGCATCCAGCTCGGCGATCTCGTCACCGGCAAGGTCGCGATGCGCGCGAGTGCGCAGCGCGGCGACTATTACCGCCTCGCGTTCGACACGCACGACGGCACGCCGCGCCTGACCGCACTCGAGCTGCGCGTCGCCGGCCGCACGTTCGGCGCGATCTGGTTCCACGCGCCGGGCGCCGAACACGGTGCGTACTACACGCTCGACGGTTCGCCGCTCGAAGCCGCGGCGTTCACGATGCCGGTCAAGTGGACGCGCATCAGTTCGTTCTTCGGCGAGCGCATCCATCCGCTGTCGCAGGCGATGGCGTTCCATACGGGCGTCGATCTCGCCGCGCCGAGCGGCACGCCGGTCGATGCGGCGGCCGACGGCGTCGTGTCGTTCGTCGGCACCGATCCGGGCGGCTACGGCCGCTACGTGATCGTCGATCATGCGGATGGCTATTCGACCTACTACGCACATCTGTCCGCGTACGCGCGCGGGCTGAAGGTCGGCGAAACGGTGAAGCAGGGCCAGCGAATCGGCTCGGTCGGGATGACGGGCGCGGCCACCGGCCCGCACCTGCATTTCGAGGTGCGCGTCGCGAACGATCCGGTCGATCCGCTCGTCACGCTCGCGAACGCGCAGACGGGGCTGTCCGACATGCAGCTCACCGCGTTCCGCCAGGAAGCCGCGCAATGGCGCTTCCGGCTTGCGTCGATCAAGACGACGCCGTTCGCGTTCGCGCAGAACGACGGGCCGCTGTGGGGCGATTTCGCGACCGGTCCGTCGACGCTGCGTGCGGTTTTCGATACGCACTACTCGGCGGAGCGAAGCTGATTCGGGGGCACACGATCCTGGTGGTTGCGAAAGAGCGTACGGTCAAGTGCTCCGCCACTCTTCTCTACACCGTCGGCTGGTCACGGGCTTGAGCCGATGTTTTGGCGCGGGGTAAAAGCAGACTTGCGCCTGATACCGAAGGCGGCTTGCACTACATCCCCTCGTGGTCATAGCGCCGGCGCAATACCGGATCCCGAGTGATTCGCAACCGAAAACAGTTCGGGCACCACGCACCGCGATTGACCACCGTGTTCGGCATCGAGTCCCAAACATGTCCGTGTGCGCATTGCCACGTCAATTTGACTCGATTGCCGTGATATTCGGTACTCAAGCATCGACCACCGCGCTCCGCGGCAATTGCCTGCATGTCCTCTATCGTTCGGCGTTTCGCGAGATTGGCGCAATGCCGACACCATGCCCCGCCGAGCACCAAATGCCCCCACGTCGTCCATTCATGTCCACGTGCGCATCGGAATCGGTACTTCGAATTTGTCACGTGATACTCCGTCGAGAGAAGCTGTCCACCGCGTAGTGCCGCTGCGGCCTGCAATCGCTGGAGCCCGTTCGGATCGCGTTGCTGTTCTCCATGCCTGATTCGAGCACAGTGCGGGCACCATCCGCCGTCGACGATTCTGTGAGCTACGGCTGTCCATCGATGGCCCTCGGCACACTCCCATTCGTAATGCGGGGCGATACCGATATACGTGTCAGTCAGACAACGACCGCCGCGCTCCGCCGCCGCCTCATGAAGACGTTCCAAGCCATCGGAATGTAGGAGACACGCGGCCAACTCGATTTTTGCGCATCGCGGACACCCGTGGCCGTCTAGAATCTTGCGAGCCTCGGTCGTCCATTCGTGTCCAGAACGACAGGTGAAATGTTGCCGCGCCGTTTGACCGAGATAGGTTCCTTCATGGCAAACAAGACCGCGTTCACTCAATAGTTCCTGAAAGCGGTGCTGCACGCGCACTTGTTCGCACTGGAGGCAGGTTATCGTGCCGCGCATCGCGACAGTGCCTATGCGCGTGAAGTCATGGCCCGATTCGCAGCGGAATTCATAGTAGGACTTCAGCCCTCGCCATTCGAGCGTTAGAAGCGTATGCCCCCGTTCGGCGGCAATCTCGACCAGACGGGCATATGCAACGTCGGGCTTGCGACGTGTACGTGTCGGAGAAGTACCTTGGCTCATTGTCTTCAGAACTGAGCAGTCACCTGAAAACCGAGCGTCACTCGCGCGGTCGGAAAACCCGACGGCTTGTAGACAGGCGTACCCGCGAAGAGATCGTAGCCGTATCCGCCGAACCGAGTCGCGACACTGCCCTTGAAGCCAATCACTGCACCGGCGAGCTGCGTGCCGACCAAGGCAACCGGCTCCGGTCCCCAGACCCGACCGTAGTCGAGACCTGCATAGGCCGATGCCCCGGTCTGCGCGATGGGTACCTGCAATTCGTTGCGCCAGTAGAACCCGCGTGATGCCGCCAGCAGCGTTTCACCGTCGAATCCCCGCACGGTATAACGACTGCCGATCGTGACGCTATCGAGGTATGAAACCGTGTTGCCGGTGTACTGACCATGAAAGGTCGTCACGTATTTGAACGGCTGCGCCCCAATCGCAAACGGTGTCGACAGATTCGCATCGAGCACGATCATCTTGAATCGGTACGTCTGCCCTCCCTCTGCCGCGAACATGCTATCGGTCGAGCCGAGCCAGCCCAAGCCCTGACGATAGGCAAGCGAGCCGTCGAACTGCGACGAGCCGAAATAGTGCCGGTCAGTCAACCCGAGTTCGAGAAAGGTCGCGTTCTGGTGCGACGACGGTATCGTCGTGCCTTCGATATAGCTGTCGCCGAAACGGCGCGTCAGGCGAACCTGTGCGCCGAACACATCGTTCCGGCTGCGCGTCAGCACACGATTGAGCCTGAAATCGATCGTCTTCATGTTGCCGCTCGCAACGAACGTCTGATTCACGGCCGCAAGTGGTTGAAAGTACGTGTTGGTGTAGGCGGAGAGCGTGCCGGTCCAGTAGCCCCAGGGGATCGAATAGAACGCGTTCCATCCGTGCGAGCCGAAGCGCTTGTCGCCGAATTCCAGATCCTGGTTGAAGCCGACGTTGAAGATGTCGTTCAGGCCCAGCGGGTTGTCGATGCCAAGCGAGACGTTGCCTTGCAGCCTACCGGTCGCGCGCGTGCCGGAATTGTCGATGGAGGCGACGACGGTCCACGGCTTACCGCGCTTCACGTCGAGTACGACATCGCTTTCGCCGGGCGTATCGCCCGGTGCGATACGCATCGACACATCCTGGCTTGAGACGCGCTTCATCTGCTCAAGCCCTTGTTCGATGTCGCGCAGGTTCAACACGTCGCCGTCGCGCGTCGGGAATGCGGTCTTCCACGTTCCGCGTAGCTTCTCGTCCTCGAAACGCACGTGGCGGATCACGCCCGGAATCAGCGCAAGCTTCAATGTGCCGGTGGACAAATCCTGCTCGGGCACGAGTACTCGGGTCGTGATGTAACCGCGTGCGAGGATGGCCTGCGACAACGCCTTGACGATCAGGTCGACGCCTTGCTTGCCGACGCATTGGCCGGCGTAGTGCGCAAGCCAGTCGCGCGCAAAGGCGAAGCGATCCATCGGCAATGCGGATGCGCCTTGCGCCTTTGACGTGGCCGGTAACGAGTCGGGCACGTCGAGCGTGAAGCGGTCGATTCGGAAGCACGGCGTCTCGGCGAGCAATACCGGATAGTCTTCCGGACGCGGCACGTCCGAGCGCACGCCCGGCGCTTGCACGGTGGCCTCACGCTGCTGGGTGTCACGACGTTGCTGCACTTGCTGATTCTGCTCGGCGTTCGCGCGGGCGGCGGCGGCTTGGTCGTTCGGAGTGGGCACCTGTTGTGCTTGCGCAGCAAGCGTGATCAGAGTAGTGATTGGCAAAACAGCCAGCCGTCTGGTCGTTTTCATTTAATTATTTTTTGATTGACAGGAATAGACAGCAACCATCCCCCGTTATCGATATGGCACTGGCCATCAATTCACATCAGGGCCCCAACTATAGTCGCGGTTTAAATCAATTCCCCGCATTTCCGAGCCGGGTGTCTTGCCGCAACTTCTCAATCAGTTGATCCCACACATTCTCGTATAGCGAAAATGAATTCTCAGCCTGAGAAGCGGTTCTAGCCCGCGTCACAGCCGTCAGAAAAATTGACAGCCCGTTAGAATTCAACGATTCCGTTGAGATAAAGCTCATTCCCCCTTCTTCCATAGGAAGATAAACCTCATCCTTAACCCAAATGTCAGACGAGCCAAACTGATCACCGATTCTGCCAACCAAATAATCGAACTGACTCGTACTCACCGGAACGCGAACGTCTTTAGAAATAACTATTGATCCTGCCATTTTCACCTCATTTGATCAGGATGATCTTAGTCCGCCTCAATTTAAAATTTACCTACATGCCGACTGTGACATACGGACCATTCAGTGATGGTGGTGGGTATACCGATCTCGTTATTCCGAAATTCCCAAATTTGATGGGAGATCAGTTACGAAGCTCGACCGCGAACCGTATTGCGGCGCCAGTTCGCGAATATTTTTCGACAAAGATGCTCTTTCACAATCCGACATCTCTTGCAATCCGCCACTTATTTTTTCCAGTAACTCCATGGATGCATCCGGATCAATGACGCTCTCACCAGAATATTCCAAAAATATCGAAACATCAATAATTACTCTTGCAAAGTACTTATTTTCCATTTGACGAGACAACCTTCCCTGTGATGCCGGCCATTCCAAGGATATGAAACATTTCTTTTATCCCGCGCAGATTATTGTTTATTTCGCATGCCGCATCGCTCATGTAAATCCATTTTGAGCGAGCACCTGTGACTAACGACTGGCTTAATCGTAAGCCCTATCCGCCATAACGGCAGGATTTTTCGCTCAATTATCACCTTGCCATCGACGCAATCGGATTTTACGAGGCAGCCAATCCATCAAGTCGGGCTCCTTCCAACGCAGGTGCAAACCCGGCCTAGATTCCTGGATCGGATCTCGCATCAGCGGCTGAATCATTGTAATCGCGCGCCGTTAATCTCATCGTATCGTTCTCGTTTACCCAGCTACCTTTCCGTTCCCGATGTCACTTTTGGACTTACAATCATCCCACCAAAAAATTTCAATGATACGTTCCACCAGACGTCCAGCCATCCAAAATTCTTTGCAAGAATTTATTCTCCGAGGAAGAAATTACCCGATCGTGAAATCTTACCTCGATCTTGCCCGCAACATATTTAACAATTGTGCCAGATGGCAAGGCCAAGAATGGGACAACCCTCGGAGAATTCACCGCCACCTCAAACAAGGAGGAGAATTTTCCATCGCCGCCATTATTGTCTCGCTCAACAAAAAACCAACCTGAATCGCCTTTCTGCGGTAAATCCCGGTTTATAAAAAATTCTCGACATGATCCAAATCCTGGAGAAACAATCCCCCTCTCCAGTAAGGATGGAAAATTCGGATCAACATTCACCTGAGCGCACACCTCTCTTTGCAAATGCAAATCCTTGAAAGTTTTGTCTATCGAAAACATCCAATTTATTGGCATACGACGAAAATCTGGCTCCCACATCTCCAAATCGCCATGTCCGTCTTCTTTCAACATCAAGATCATCCAGCCAAACTGGATACTCTGACCAGCATTGAACCTCACCCCTCGTCGAATCTCGCCCTCAAAATACTCAAACAGGTCACTTATCATGAACTCAAGATCGCCATCCAGCGATACCACAAAATTGGGATGACCATACCTTTTGTCAAAATTCGATCTAAAAATCATGGCAATCACCTTGGACGATTTAGCAATGGACGCGATCGCCAACCCTTCTTTTAATCGCGTTGCGGACGATTCCTTTATTTCATAATTCAACCAAGAGAGTCATTATTTCAACCAAAATGGCTCCCCTTCCAGTGCGTCGTATTCAGAAAGAGGTCTATTCTGATATCGAGTAAATCCAGACAAATCTGAAATTACAACACGAACAGGCTGGTAGATGTTAAATGCCTCGAAGAATGACTCTGCGGACTCGCAGGCATCGACGAATTTTTCAAAAAACCTTCCAAATACGTCAGCCAGTGTCGATTGGTCTGGATTCAGCCAGCTCTTCTCCGGATTCGCGAGCATTGCAGCATCCCACTCAACAGATGTTGCAGCTGGCTTTTCTGCAAAAATTTCGCGGGCTTTCGCCATCAACGCGCGAGCGCTATCCAACTCCTCCCTCCGAAGGTACCGGCGATATAGGCGATCCGTTAACAAGCTCCAATCTTGTTCCGAATGATCTTGTGCCGCATACAGTTCGAGACACTTGAAGAACAATCTAACATCAGGGGCCGGCCCAAGCTCACAAATTGTATGCCCACCGTGAAAGCCTATCGTTCTCATTTTATCTTAAATTGAATATTAATCAGGCTAATTATGCCATTCGACTTTTGAGCAATACCTTGAACAATCTCCGTCCGTTGTGCGGGGGATACTGTTTGCCCGCGTATATCAATCACAATTTGTTGTTGCATTCCCTCTGGCAAATTGGCTGCTCGCTGAATTGTCTGATTTGCAACTACTCGCGATTCGTCCGATCCGCTCTCACGGCCTTCGAACATCGCACGGAATCTGATCGAACAGCGTCAACAAGTGTCAAGCGTTGCCGAGAAGCGACGAGCCGGTGATCTCTATTCGCGCGAATATTACCTCACCCGTCATCTCAAAAATCCCTGACAGAATTGCGAGGGCGAACCGGCGCATGACCTGAAATTAGCCTTCTTTCAGCCACATATCAGCTTCCTCGGCGCGGCCAGATACGGCACCTCCGGCGATGCATTTCCGCATCGGCGCACTTACCACAGGAGTTTCCGCGATCGCTGCCCCCCACCATTGTGTCGATCGGGCTGGGCCTCGCGTTCATCGCAATGTTCACGGTGAGCTTCTATTTGCTCGCCACCGAGGACCGGCCGACACACCGACGCGCGCCTGTCGTTCGCTCACCGGTTTCTGGCACTGCCGTCCGGTGTTTCCTCGACTATCGCATTCGTGGAACGGGAGCAGGATCACTCGAATCGGCATGCGACCAGTAATCGGCTCCCTTGCAACCGCGTATCGGGATTACATCATCGCAAGGATTTGATCCGTTCAACCGCCGTGCTCTCGACACGCCGCCCCCGCGGCCGCCACGACAGCAACCACCGCGCCGCGCCGTCGAGCGACGTGCACAGCACCAGATAGATCGCCGCGACGAACAGGAAGATCGGCGCCGGATACACCATCAGCCGGTTGTTCACCTGCGTTGCAACGAACGACAGTTCCGGCACGCCGACGATATACGCGAGCGACGTGTCCTTCACGAGCGCGACCCACTGGTTGACGAACGACGGCGTCATGATCCGGATCGCCTGTGGCAACAGCACGTAGCGCACCGTCTGCCAACGCGTGAGCCCGAGCGACAGCCCGGCCTGCCATTGCCCGTCGCCGGCCGCGACGATCCCCGCATGCACCGCATGCGCGAGATACGCGCCACCGATCAGCGCCAGCGCGCACACGACCGTCGCGAGCCCCGGCACATCCATGTGCAGCAGCACCGGCATCAGGAAATACGTCCAGAAGATCAGCATCAGCACCGGAATCGCGCGAAAGAAGCCGATGAACGCGAGCAGCAGCACGCGCGCCGGGCCGCGTGCAAGCGCCATCGCGACGCCGAGCACCACGCCGAGCGCGGCCGACGCGATCGCGGACGCGAGCGCCAGCACCAGCGACAGCGCGGCGCCGCCGAGCGGGCCGTCCGGAAACGCGCCGACGAGCAGGTACGGCAGATTCGAGAAAAGCAGCGAAAGATCCATCGTCAGCGCCCCGCTCCGAGCCGGTCGCGCCATTGCGTGGCCGCATACGCGCCGGCCTCGATCGCGGCCACCGCCGCGACGTACAGCAGCGTCGCGACGCCGAATGCGGCGAACGTCTTGAACGTCTCGGTCTCGACCTGCCGCGACGCATACGACAACTCGGCGACGCCGATCGCCATCGCGAGCGACGAGTTCTTCACGAGATTCATGTATTGGCCGAACAACGGCGGCAACGCGATGCGCACGGCCTGCGGCAGCACCACGTAGCGCAGCGACTGCATCGGCGTGAGGCCGAGCGCGGCCGCCGCATCGTGTTGCGCACGCCGCACGCCGCGCAGGCCGGCTTCGCATTCCTCGGCGACGAAGGCAGCCGTATAGGCGCTCAACCCGACCCACCCGGCCACGAATTCGAACGACGGCCACGCGAGCGTGAACGGGCCCACGCTCGCGGCATGGCGCGCATTGAGCCACGCCGTCCACGTATCGGGCAGCAACGACGCGACACCGAAATACCAGAACAGCAACTGCACGAGCAACGGCGTGTTGCGAAATGCAATCACGTACGCGGCGGCGGCCGCACGCGGCGCCCTGCCGCGTGCATGCCGCATCACGGCGAGCAGCAGCCCGCCGACGGTCGCGGCGACGGCCGACGCGGCCGCGAGGCCGAGTGTCAGCAGGAAGCCCTGCCAGAGCCAGGACAGATATTTGGGAGCCAACCCGAGCATGCTGGGAAGCGCGCACGAAGCGCGCGATCGGAGGTATGCGAACAACGCCGCGCGGCCGATCTTCCGGCCGGTCGCGGCGTGCGTGCGGAAGCGGTCAGGTCTTGTCGCCGATCCGGAAAATGCGCGTGAGCGGCGTCTTCGTCGTCGGCCCGAACCATGCGTCGTAGATCTGCGTGGCGCGGCCGCTCGCCTCGAGCCCCTTCAGCGTGTCGTTGACGAAGCCGAGCAGGCGCGTCTCGCCCTTCGGCACGCCGACGCCCATGTAGTCGTTCGAGATCGTGAACGCCGGGATCTCGTAGTTCTGCTTGTCAGGCACGTTCGCGAGCAGGCCGATCAGCTTCGGGCCGTCCTGCGTGATCGCCTGCACGTTGCCGGCGCGCAGCGCGGCGAATGCGAACGGCGTGTCGTCGTATGCGACGATCGTCGCCTTCGGGAATTTCTCGCGCAGCGTGATTTCGTTGGTCGTGCCCTTGTCCGCGCCGACGCGCAGGCCGTTCAGCTGGTCGGCCGATTTCAGCACGCCCTTCTTCGCGAGAAACTGCTGGCCCGACGAGAAATACGGGATGCTGAAGTCGACTTGCTTCGCGCGCTCGTCGGTGATCGTGAAATTCGCGAGCACGAGGTCGACCTTGCCGGAGGTCAGGAACGGAATGCGGTTCGCGGGGTTGGTCGGCTGCAGTTGCAGCTTCACGCCGAGCTTGTCGGCAAGCGCCTTCGCGTAATCGACGTCGAGACCGACGATGTGGTTGCTTTTCGCGTCGACATAACCGAACGGCGGGTTGCTGTCGAACGTCGCGACGCGCAGCACACCGGCCTTCCTGATGTCGTCGAGACGGTCCGCATGCGCGACGGTGCCTGCGGTAATGAGCGCGACCCCGACGAGCCACGTAGCGAGCGTGTTGATTTTCATGAGCACGACCTGATTTGTTATGAGGCCGCCGCGGATCGCGCGGCGGCACGGTTCGAAAAACATCGCGGCGAAGTGTGTCGTCGCGAAGCCGCTAACGTATCAGCGCGTGCGGCGAATCCGAACCAACAAATGGTGCTTTGCTCTGCGGGTTTCGTGATGAGACGCGCGAGCTACGAGAACACATTGCCGCCGCACAAAAAAACGCCCGCTGCAAGCAGCGGGCGCGAATCCCAGTCAAGGAGGTGTCACACGAACTACGGGTTCAGAGTAAGGAAATCGCCCGCAACAGGCAACGAATCGATTTCCATATCGATATGACGGCGTACGCTCATGCCCGCGCCTGTCCAGGCCCCGGCACCGGATCCCGACCGTGCGTCGCCCCGGCAGAATCGCGCGCACCAACGAAAACGTCCCGCCGGCTGGCGGGACGTTCGTCACGATGCACATGCGCGCACGGCGCAATCGATCACGGCTCGTGACGCAGGTACCCTTCCTTGCTCGGATCGCGCATCCGCCACGACACGATCAGCGAGATCGCGCACAGCACGGTCACGTACCAGTAGAAGGTTTCCTCGCTGCCGATCGACTTGAACCACAGCGCGACGTACTCGGCCGAGCCGCCGAAGATCGCGTTCGCCACCGCATACGACAGGCCGACGCCCATCGCGCGCACTTCCGGCGGGAACATCTCGGCCTTGATGAGGCCGCTGATCGACGTGTAGAAACTGACGATCGCCAGCGCGACCGTCACCAGCACGAAGGCGGCCACCGGGCTCGTCACGTCCTTCAGCGCATGCATCAGCGGCACCGTGCCGATCACCGCGAACGAGCCGAACAGGATCATCGACGTGCGGCGGCCGATCTTGTCCGACAGCGCGCCGAACACCGGCTGCATCAGCATGTAGACGAGCAGCGCGACGGTCATCACGTTGCTGGCCGTCTTCGCGTGCATGCCGGCCGTGTTCACGAGGTACTTCTGCATGTACGTCGTGAACGTGTAGAAGATCAGCGAGCCGCCGGCCGTGAAGCCGACCACCGTGAAGAACGCTCCCTTGTGCTGCCACACGCCGCGGATCGTGCCCGCGTCCTTCTTGTCGCGCGACGCGCTCGTCGACGTCTCGTCGAGCGACTTGCGCAGGTACAGCGAAATCAGCGCGGCCGCCGCGCCGACCACGAACGGAATGCGCCAGCCCCATGCCTTCAGCTCGCCGGCCGACAGCGTCTGCTGCAGGATCACGAGCACCAGCAGCGCGCACAGCTGGCCGCCGATCAGCGTCACGTACTGGAACGACGCGAAGAAGCCGCGACGGCCCTTGAGCGCCACTTCACTCATGTAGGTCGCACTCGTCCCGTACTCGCCGCCCACCGACAGGCCCTGGAACAGCCGTGCGACCAGCAGCAGCGCCGGCGCGAGCGCGCCGATCTGCGCATAGGTCGGCAGCACCGCGATCACGAGCGAGCCGCCGCACATCATCAGCACCGAGATCATCATCGCCGCGCGCCGGCCATGACGGTCGGCGATGCGGCCGAACAGCCAGCCGCCGATCGGACGCATCAGGAAGCCGGCCGCGAACACGCCGGCCGTGTTCAGCAGCTGCGTCGTCGTGTTGCCGCTCGGGAAGAATGCCGGCGCGAAGTACAGCGCACAGAATGAGTAGATGTAGAAGTCGAACCACTCGACGAGGTTGCCCGATGAGGCGCCGACGATGGCGAACACGCGCCGCCGGGTGTCATGCGCGGACAGCGCAGCTTGGTCGGTCTGGACGTCCATGGGTTGGTCTGTTCCTTTTAGTACTTTCTGGGCGAGACGGCCGGGGCCGCCGCGTGCGGTCGCGCGTGGCACCGGTTCCGGCGCACGGCGCTACGGGATTTTAGCGAAATGTAAAGTAACAGGCTTTGCGGGTTCGTCCGGATGTAGAAAATTTTTCTCCCGCCACCCGTTCGTCATATGAAAACGCCAGCCGGCAGGCTGGCGTCGGATGCAAACATGCTCGACCGCGACGATCACACGCGAACCTCCGGCGGCACGTAGCGGCACTCGTAGCGCTTGCGCACGGTGCCGGCCTCGTCGACGCTTTCCAGGTACACGTCGAACTGCCAGAGCCGCGCCATGTGCTTGAGCACTTCGTCGCTGTCGTTCGACAGGTGGCGGTTGTCGGTCATGAAGTGGCGCAGCGTGAGGCTGCGGTCGCCGCGCGTGTTGACGGCCCATACCTGGATGTTCGGCTCGCGGTGATGGATGTCGTACTGCCGCGACAACGCCTGCCGCACGTACTGATAGCCGGAATCGTCGTGGATCGCCGATACCTCGAGCGAATCGCGCATGTCGTCGTCGAGCACCGAGAAGAGCCGCATCTCGCGGATCAGGTTCGGCGACAGGTACTGCGCGATGAAGCTCTCGTCCTTGAAGTTGCGCATCGCGTAGTGCATCGCCGGCAGCCACGGCGTGCCCGCGATCTCCGGAAACCACTTGTAGTCCTCTTCCGTCGGCGCTTCGCAGATCCTGCGAATGTCGCTCATCATCGAGAAGCCGAGCGCATACGGGTTGATCCCGCTGTAGTACGGCTTCGTGACGGGCGGCTGATAGACCACGTTGCTGTGCGAGTGCAGGAACTCCATCATGAAGCCGTCTTCCAGCTTCCCCTGGTTGTACAGCGTATTGAGCAGCGTGTAGTGCCAGAACGTCGCCCAGCCTTCGTTCATCACCTGCGTCTGCCGCTGCGGATAGAAATACTGGCCGATCTTGCGCACGATGCGGATCACCTCCCGCTCCCACGGTTCGAGCAGCGGCGCATTCTTCTCGGCGAAATACAGCAGGTTCTCCTGCGGCTCGGGCGGATAGCGGTCTTCCTGCTCCTCCGTCAGTTCGGGCTTCTTGCCCGGCAGCGTGCGCCACAGTTCGTTGACCTGCGATTGCAGGTACGCCTCGCGCTCGCGCCGCAGCGCCGCTTCCTTCGACAGCGACGGCTTCTGCGGCCGCTTGTAGCGGTCGACGCCGTAGTTCATCAGCGCATGGCACGAGTCGAGCAGTTCCTCGACGCGATCGAGACCGTAGCGCTCCTCGCATTCCGCGACGTAGTTCTTCGCGTACACGAGATAGTCGATGATCGCGTGCGCGTCCGTCCACAGCCTGAACAGGTAGTTGCCCTTGAAGAACGAATTGTGCCCGTACGCCGCGTGCGCGATGACGAGCGCCTGCATCGTCATCGTGTTCTCTTCCATCAGATACGCGATGCACGGGTTCGAATTGATGACGATTTCGTACGCCAGGCCCATCTGCCCGCGGCGGTAGCTCTTCTCGGTCGCGAGGAAGTGCTTGCCGAACGACCAGTGACGGTAGTTGACGGGCATCCCGACCGACGCATACGCGTCCATCATCTGCTCGGCGCTGATCAGTTCGAGCTGGATCGGGTAGATGTCGAGCTCGTATTGTTCGGCAACCTGCGAGATGTGCGTGTCGTATTCCTCGAGCAATTCGAACGTCCAGTCGGACGGGCACGGCAGCGGCTTGCGTTCGGCAACGTTCATACGCGCTTCCTTTTGCCCGGAACCGGGCAAGTCGGCGGCCGGCGGCGGCTCGGCCTGCCCGGGTTGCTGCGATGCGGCAGGGCCGGCCGTGTCGTCGCCGGAAGGGCGCGGCTCGTAGCCGCGCGACTCGTTGTGCAGATGGCGGCTCGTCATGACATTTCCACCTGCTTTTCGAACAATTCGCGAAACACCGGGTAAATGTCCGCAGCCGATTCCACTTTTTTCATCGCGAGATGCGGTTGCGACAGGGCCAGTTGCGCGTATTCCAGCCACAGGTTCTGCTCTTCCGGCGCGACCTGGATATACGCGAAGTAACGCGTCTTGGTGAGGATATCCTCTTCCAGGATTTTGCGACACTTGGGCGAATCGTCAGTCCAGTTGTCGCCGTCGGACGCCTGCGCGCCGTAGATGTTCCACTCGGTCGGCGAGTAGCGCTCGTCCATTACCTTACGCATCAGTTCGAGCGCGCTCGACACCACCGTGCCGCCGCTTTCGGTCGAATGGAAGAAGGTGTCCTCGTCGACCTCCTCGGCGCGCGTATGGTGGCGGATGAACACCACTTCGATGCGCTCGTAGTTGCGCTTGAGGAACAGGTAAAGCAGGATGAAGAAGCGCTTTGCAAGATCCTTGCGCTGCTCGTCCATCGAGCCCGACACGTCCATCAGGCAGAACATCACGGCCTGGCTCGACGGCTGCGGCTGCTTCACGCGGTTGATGTAGCGCAGGTCGAAAGGGTCGATGAACGGAATCCGCCAGATGCGCCCTTTCAGGTGATGGATCTCGGCTTCGAGCGTCGCGATTTCCGCGCGGCGGTCTTCGGGGTCGCTCTTCAGCGCTTCGAGCTGCGCCTCGAGCTCGCGCAACTCGTTGACGAGCGGCGAGCCGAGCGCGATGCGCCGGCCGAGCGCGCTGCGCAGCGAACGCACGACGTCGATGTTGTTCGGCGTGCCTTCCGCCGACCAACCCGCGCGCACGTTCTTCCAGCTCGGCACCGTCAGCAGGTGCGTCTTCACGAGGCGCGGCAGTTCGAGATCGTCGAAGAAGTACTGCATGAACTCGTCGCGCGACAGCTCGAACACGAAGTCGTCCTGCCCTTCGCCCTCGTTGCTCGCCTGACTGCCGCCGCCCCCCGAGCCGCCTTGCGGACGCGGGATCTTGTCGCCGCGCACGTAGTCCTCGTTGCCGGGGTGCACGTATTCACGACGCCCGCCCGGCGCGTGCCGGAAATTCGGCTCCGCGATGTCCTTGCGCGGGATCGTGATGCTCTGCGTGCTCTGGATATCCTTGATGCTACGGTCGCGCACCGCGTCGGACACGGCGCGACGAATGTAGTTCTTGACGCGACGCAGGAAGCGTTCGCGATTGGCGATGCTCTTGTTCTTGCCGGCCAGCCTGCGGTCGATGATTTGATGAAGCACTCCCGGTCTCCCGCTCGAAAGTCGATCTGCCGGGGCACTCGCCGCGCATGCCGTCTGCCGTCATGCGGGTGGCGCCTCTGAAAGTGCCCGTACGGACTCGCCGTACGGGCGCGATACCGCGCGTGTCATGACGACTTGCGCACGCGCAGGTACCAGTCGCAAAGCAGCCTCACCTGCTTCGGCGTATAGCCCTTCGCGACCATCCGGTTCACAAAGTCCTCATGCTTGCGCTGCTCCTCCGCCGAGCCCTTCGCGTTGAACGAAATGACCGGCAACAGTTCCTCGGTATTCGAGAACATCTTCTTCTCGATCACGACCCGCAACTTCTCGTAGCTCGTCCACACGGGGTTCTTGCCGGCGTTCGCCGCCCGTGCGCGCAGCACGAAGTTCACGATCTCGTTGCGGAAATCCTTCGGATTGCTGATCCCGGCCGGCTTCTCGATCTTCTCCAGCTCCGCATTCAGCGCGGCGCGATCGAAGCTCTCGCCCGTGTCGTGATCGCGGAATTCCTGGTCCTGGATCCAGAAGTCCGCATACGTGACGTAGCGGTCGAAGATGTTCTGGCCGTACTCCGAATACGACTCGAGATACGCCGTCTGGATCTCCTTGCCGATGAACTCCGCATAGCGCGACGCGAGCACGTCCTTCACGAACGACAGGTACTTCTGCTCGGTTTCCGGCGGGAACTGCTCGCGTTCGATCTGCTGTTCGAGCACGTACATCAAATGCACCGGGTTCGCCGCGACCTCGCTCGTGTCGAAGTTGAACACGCGCGACAGGATCTTGAACGCGAAGCGTGTCGATACGCCGGTCATCCCTTCGTCCACGCCCGCGTAATCGCGATACTCCTGGTACGACTTCGCCTTCGGATCGGTGTCCTTCAGATTCTCGCCGTCGTACACCTGCATCTTCGAGAACAGGCTCGAATTCTCCGGCTCGTGCAGGCGCGACAGCACCGAGAACTGCGACATCATCTTCAGCGTGCCCGGCGCGCATACGGCCTCGGCCAGCGACGAATTGCGGATCAGCTTCTCGTAGATCTTGATCTCTTCCGACACGCGCAGACAGTACGGCACCTTCACGACGAAGATCCGGTCGAGCAGTGCCTCGTTGTTGCGGTTGTTGCGGAAAGCCTTCCACTCCGACTCGTTCGAGTGCGCAAGAATCACACCGTCGAACGGAATCGCGCCGAAACCTTCGGTACCCTTGAAGTTGCCTTCCTGCGTCGCGGTCAGCAGCGGGTGCAGCACCTTGATCGGCGCCTTGAACATTTCGACGAATTCGAGCAGACCCTGGTTCGCGAGGCACAGGCCGCCCGAGTAGCTGTACGCGTCGGCATCGTCCTGCGCGTATTGCTCAAGCTTGCGGATGTCGACCTTGCCGACCAGCGACGAGATGTCCTGGTTGTTCTCGTCGCCCGGCTCGGTCTTCGCGATGCCGACCTGCCGCAGGATCGACGGATAGCGGCGCACCACGCGGAACTGGCGGATGTCGCCGTTGTATTCGTGCAGGCGCTTGACGGCCCACGGACTCAGGATGCTTTTCAGGTAGCGGCGCGGAATGCCGTACTGTTCCTCGAGGATCGGACCATCCTCGTCGTAGTCGAACAGCCCGAGCGGCGACTCGTTGACGGGCGAGCCCTTCAGCGCATAGAACGGCACGCGCTCCATCAGTTGCTTCAGGCGCTCGGCGATCGACGACTTGCCGCCGCCCACCGGGCCCAGCAGATAGAGGATCTGCTTCTTCTCTTCAAGACCTTGCGCAGCGTGGCGGAAGTACGCGACCACCTGCTCGATCACCTCCTCCATTCCGTAGAACTCACGGAATGCCGGATACACCTTGATGACCTTGTTCGCGAAGATCCGCGACAGGCGCGGGTCGTTGCGGGTATCGATCTGTTCAGGTTCCCCGATTGCTTCCAGCATGCGTTCACCAGCCGTCGCGTACGCGGATGGATCGTTCTTGCAGAGCGCGAGATACTCCTCCAGCGAGAGCTCTTCCTCTCGCGTTTTTTCGAAGCGGTTCGCGAAGCTGCTGTAAATATCCATGCTACCTCCCTCGCCTGAGTCTGAAGACGTGCCTGCCTTCGTATGACTGCGCAGAAGCAAGCGCGTTCGAATTCATCCTAAACCCTTTCTTATTTTTTTTCACGAACTCTTCGTATGAAGTTCGTCATTCTCGACAACACCGCTTGGACAACGCATTTCGTCGTTTTACAATCGATCTCCCGAGCCGCAGAAACTGCATCCGCCGCGTCTCGTCGAACACCGAAACGTCTCGTGCGTTGGACACCGCCGACGTCGCCACCTCCTCCCTTCATCCCTTTACGTTCGAGCGGCCGCGTGCGATGACACGCCGCGCGAACCGTTACAAATTTTTTTCGCAGTCCCTTACGGACATACCCGTACGACGAACGCGGGAACATGACGCGCACGCAGCGCATTCCGGCGAATCTCTCGGTGCGCGACGCTCGGCACACCTGCCGATGCGCGATCGACTCGTCCGCACCGTCACATTTCGTCCGCCGCAGAAACGGCAACGCCCGCGGATCGCGGGCGTCGTCACCAAATGGGGATAGATACGCGGCGCACGCGAATCAGAACGTCTCCCAGTCGTCGCCGCCGGCGGTCGCGGCGGCCGGCGCGGGTGCGGGGGCGGCCGACACGGCGGCGGGCTTGCGCGCCGGCATCGCGGCGCTCGCGCGTTTCGGCGCGGCCTCGCGCTCGACGCGCGCGGCAGCCGGTGCGGGCGCAGCGGTCGGCGCGGAAGGCGCACGCGTTGCATGACGTGCGGCAACGGCAACGACGGTGCCCGCACGTGCCGCCTCGTCGTCGAGCTGGAATACCGCCGCCGTTTCGCGCAGGCGGGCCGCCTGCTCCTCGAGCGACTGCGCGGCGGCCGCGGCTTCCTCGACGAGCGCGGCATTCTGCTGCGTGACCTCGTCCATCTGCGCGACCGCGCGCGCCACCTGGTCGATCCCGCCACTCTGTTCCTCGGACGCCGCCGCGATCTCGCCCATGATGTCCGTCACGCGCTGGACCGCGCCGATCACGTCGCTCATCGTGCGCCCCGCCTCGTCGACCAGCGTCGAGCCCGTCCGGATACGCTCCACCGACGCGTCGATCAGCGCCTTGATTTCCTTCGCCGCGCTCGACGAGCGCTGCGCGAGGCTGCGCACTTCGCCCGCGACGACCGCGAAGCCGCGGCCTTCCTCGCCCGCCCGCGCGGCTTCGACGGCCGCATTCAGCGCCAGAATGTTGGTCTGGAACGCGATTCCCTCGATGATCGCGATGATGTCCGCGATTTTCGCCGAGCTGTCGTTGATCTCACCCATCGTGCCGACCACCTGGCCGACCACCGTGTTGCCCTTGTTCGCAATTTCGGACGCATTCGCGGCCAGCGAGCTTGCCTGACGCGCATTGTCCGCATTCTGCTTCACGGTGCCCGTCAGTTGCTCCATGCTGGACGCGGTTTCCTGCAGCGCAGCAGCCTGTTCCTCGGTACGCGACGACAGGTCGATGTTGCCGGCCGCGATCTGGCGGGCCGCGGTCGCGATCGACTCGCTGCCGCCGCGCATGGTGCGCACCGTGTCGACGAGCCCGCGCTGCATCCTCGCGAGGCCTGCCAGCAACTGGCCCATCTCGTCGCGCCGGTCCACGACGATCGGCCGGCGCAGGTCGCCCGCGGCGATCGCGTCGAAATGCGACAGCGCATCGGCGATCGGGCGGCCGATCGCGCGGCTCAGCGTCAGCCACGACAGCACCGCGGCGCCGATACCGACCAGCAGCACGACGATCGACAGCACGCGCATCGTCTCGAACACCGATTCGGCCTGATCGAAGCGCGCTTGCGCATTGGTGAACTGGAAGCCGCGCAGCGCTTCACCGGCCGCGGCCAGCTCGGTATAGCGCGCCTGAAGCTGCTTGGCGCCGTCGCCGATCCGCTCGTGGTCGCCGGCCGCGACCGCGCTCGCGAACGCGTCGCAACTGCTCTGCAGCACCTTGCGCCGGGCGACGACGTCCTGTGCGAGCCGGTCCTCGTCGGCGTCGCGCGGCAGCGCAAGGTACTTCTGCCACCAGGCGTCCGATTGCGCCCGCATCGCGCGGCTGCGCTCGATGGCCGCCGCCGAGTCGGGCGTGCCGACCAGCAGCGCGGCACGGTCGAGCGCGAGGCGCTCGCGCGCGGCGAACATTTCCGCCATCGCCACGTCGACCGCGCTCGGCATCTGGTTCGTGAAAATCTCGCGCGTCGAATCGTTCGAACGCGTCATCCCGTGCAGACCGAGCACGCCGGTCACCGCCAGCAGTACCGCCAGAAACGCCATCGTGAAACCGATGCGCGCTCGAATCGTCAGGTTCCTGAACACCATCATCCATCCTGTGTTGCGTCGTCTTGAACGGGCCTGGCCCGTTGGCTCGAAGCATTGCTTCACTTGGTGCATTTACGACCGCACGACGCATAACTTGATGGTTTTAGCGTGTTTATTTCGAATTATTCGTCTGTTTATTTCATAAGTCTGAATAAATGACGGAATTCGGGTCGGGATGGGGAATCGCCAAAGGCCAGTGGAAACGCCAAGCATTGCGGGGCCGCCGCCAGCCGTCTCATGCGACGGACCGGCAGCGCGATGGAACCGGAAAACCGGGGATCCGGCCCTAGTCGGCCAATTCGGCGCGCGTCGGAATCGACGGCTGCGCGCCCGCGCGCGTGACCGACAGCGCCGCCGCGCGTTGCGCGAAGCGGATGGCCGTGTCGACGTCCGCGCCGGCCGCGAGCCGTGCGGAAAAGCCGCCGATGAAGGTGTCGCCGGCCGCCGTCGTGTCGATGGCCTGCACGACGGGCGCCGGATAGTGGCGCGCGGCGCCGTCGGCCGTCAGCGCAAGCACGCCGCGCGCGCCGAGCGTGATCAGCACGTTGCGCGCGCCACCGGCCTGGAGCGCCCGCGCGGCGGTTTCGGCCTGTGCCGGATCGCGCACCGGCAGCCCGGTCAGCGCGGCCGCCTCGACCTCGTTCGGGATCAGGTAATCGACGAGCGGCAGCCAGCCGTCCGGCAGCGGCGCGACGGCCGGCGCCGGATTGAGCACCACCGTGCGGCCGAGGCGGCGCCCGGCCGACAGCGCCGCGAACACCGCGTCCGGCGGCGTCTCCAGCTGGCAGATCAGCACGTCGGCCGCCGCCAGCGCGGCCTCGTGCCGCGCGATCGTATCGGTCGTGACCTCGCCGTTGCCGCCCGCGACGATCACGATCGCGTTCTGGCTTCCGTCGTCGACGACGATCAGCGCGACGCCGGTCGACGCCGACGCGCTCGTCGCGAGCCCCGCGCAGTCGATTCCCTCGGCCTCGAGGCCCGCGCGCAGCGCTGCGCCGTGCGCATCCGCGCCGACGCAGCCGATCATCGCGACCTGCGCGCCGAGCCGGGCGGCGGCGACGGCCTGGTTGCCGCCCTTGCCGCCCGCCGCCTGCGCGAACGCATGTCCGGCGAGCGTTTCCCCCGGCAGCGGCAGCCGAGGCGCCCGCACGACGAGATCCATGTTGAGGCTGCCGACCACCGTCACGCGGCCGGCGCCCGTTACGCTCGCCGTCATGCGCGAGCGCCCGGCGCGGCCGGCTCGCGATAGACCGCCGTCGATTCGCGCAGCACGAGGCGCGGCGACACGACGCGGCGACGGCTTGGCACGGCCGTGGAACCGCCGCCGATCCGTTCGATCAGCGTCTGCGCGGCCATTTCGCCCAGCGCGCGCACCGACTGGCCGACCGTCGACAGCGCCGGATACGTGTAGCGGGAAAATTCGATGTCGTCGAAGCCGATGATCGAGCAGTCGTCGGGCACGCGCAGCCCGCGCTCGGCCGCCGCGCGCAGCGCGCCGACGCCCATCAGGTCGTTGCCCGCGAAGATCGCGCTCGGCCGCACCGATTCGAATAGCCGCGACGCCGCGTGATAGCCGCCCAGGCACGAAAAATCGCTTTCCGCGATCGCGCCCGGCACGATGTCGACCCCGCGCTCGGCCATCGCGCGGATGAAGCCGTGCACGCGCATCGCGCTGACGGCGGTGTCGGTCGGCCCGGTGATGCAGCCGATCTTCGCGTGCCCGAGTTCGAGCAGGTGGCGCGTCGCCAGGTACGCGCCGCGCTCGTGGTCGATCTGCACGAGATCGGCCGCGAGCCCCTCGATGTTGCGATCGACGACGACGAGCGGCGCATGGATATCGGCGAGCGTCTGCGCGAGCACCGCGTCCTCGCCCGCCGACGCGACGATCAGCCCGTCGATGCGCTTTTCCTGCAGCACGCGCAGGTAGTTGCGCTGCTTCACGGGATCGTCGTCCGAATTGCAGAAGAACACGCAATAGCCGTTGGCCGCGCACTGATCCTCGATGCCGCGCGCCAGCTCGGCGAAGTACGGATTCGTGCTGTTCGGCACGACGAGGCCGATCGTCGCCGTCGCCCGCGCCTTCAGCGAGCGCGCCACGGCCGACGGCACGTAATTCAGCTCGCGGATCGCGCCCTCGACCTTCGCACGCACATCCGCGGACACCGGCCGCGAATTGTTCACCACGTGCGAGACGGTCGTAAATGACACGCCCGCCATGGCCGCCACATCCTTGATCGTCGCCATTTCCCGTTTCTCTCTGGTCTGTTCTGTCTGTCTTTTTACCGCACGCGCGTACGCCGGCTGCGATACGTATCGAGCACGACCGCCACGACGATCACCGCGCCCGTGATGATCCGTTTGGTCGGCTCGTTCGCACCGATCTGCGCCAGCCCCGCGGCCAGCACGGAAATGATCAACACGCCGAAGAACGTGCTGATCACCGAGCCGCGCCCGCCCATCAGGCTCGTGCCGCCGATCACGACGGCGGCGATGACCTGCAGTTCGAGGCCCGCGCCCGCGTTCGGATCGGCCGCCTCGAGCCGCGAAATCTGGAACAGCGACGCGAGCCCCGCGAGCGCGCCCATCAGTGCGAATACGAGGATTTTATACGGCCGCGGGTTAACCCCTGCAAGTCGGACCGCTTCCTCGTTCGTGCCGATCCCGACCAGATAGCGCCCGAACACGGTGCGCGTGAGCACGAACTGGGCGGCGATCATCACCGCGACCGCGATCAGGAACGCCGGCGAGATGCCCAGCGCGATCGGGTTCGACAGGAAATCGAACGCGTCGCCGATATACGCGGTGCGCGAATTCGTCAGTTGGTACGCGAGGCCGCGCGCGGCCTCCAGCACGCCGAGCGACACGATGAACGACGGAATTCGCCAGCCCACCGTGACCGCGCCGGTCAGCGCGCCCGTCGCGGTCGCGACCGCGATCCCGATCAGCGCGGCCGGCAGCGGCCCCCACTGCCACTTCAGCGCGGCGACGCTGACCATCGACGCGGCGAGCGCCAGCACCGAGCCGACCGACAGGTCGATCCCGGCGATGATCAGCACGAAGGTCATCCCGACCGACATCACGACGAGATCGGGAATCTGGTTCGCGATCGTGCTGAACGTGTCGTAGGTCAGGAAATGCGAGCTCAGCGCCGAGAACAGCGCGATCATCGCGGCCAGCGCGCCGGCGAGCCCGAGATAGTTCGACAGGCCGAGCCGCGTGCCGGACAGCGTGCGCGCGCGGCGCCCGGTCACGTCCTGCTGCGCGCCTGCGTCGGTCGGGGATACGGGAGGCTGGGTCATTGCTGTCGTCCTGTCGTCGAAGTGCCCGGAGCGGCGCCGCGCGCCTGCCCCGCGTCCGGATGCTGCATGGCGGCGGCCGGCGTCTCGCGGCCGAAGCCGGCGAATGCCGCGGCCAGCAGCGCATCCTGGGTCCAGTTGCCGCGCTCGAACACGGCGGTCATGCGCCCGGCCGACATCACGCCGATCCGGTCGCAGATCAGCATCAGCTCGCGCAGGTCGCTCGATACGACCACGAGCGCGCGGCCTTCGCGCGCGAGCGCGCCCATCAAAGTGTAGATCTCGAATTTGGCGCCGACGTCGATCCCGCGCGTCGGCTCGTCGAACAGCAGCACACCCATGTCGCGCGCGAGCCAGCGGCCGATCACGACCTTCTGCTGGTTGCCGCCCGACAGCTCGCCGACCGCCTGCGCCGCGCCGTGCGTGCGGATCCGCAGCGCCTCGATCTGCTGCTCGGCGAGCGCCGTTTCGCGTGCGGAATCGACGATGCCGCCGCGCGCGAGCCGGTCGAGCTGGCCGAGCGAAACGTTCGCGGTGATCGACTGCGACAGCAGCAGCCCTTCCCCCTTGCGATCCTCGGTGATCAGCGCGATGCCCAGCTTCACCGCCTCGACGGGCGACGCGATCCGCGCCGGCTTCAGCGGCTGGCCGACCGCGATCGTCCCGGCGTCCGGCGTATCGGCGCCGTAGATCAGCCGCAGCAGCTCGGTGCGCCCTGCGCCGATCAGCCCGGAGATGCCGAAGATCTCGCCCGCGCGCACCTCCAGCGACACGTCGCGCACGGCCGTCCCGCGCGTGAGGCCCGATACCGCGAGCCGCGGCGCGCCGAACCGGCGCTCGCCGAGATCGATGTGTTCGCCGATCTCGCGCCCGACCATCAGCGTGACGAGCCCGTCGGACGTCGTCGCCGCCATGTCGCCCGCATGCACGAGCCGGCCGTCGCGCAGCACCGCGACGCGCTCGGCGACGCGCGCGAGCTCTTCGAGCCGGTGCGAGATGTAGACGATCGCGACGCCGCGCGCCTTCAGCCGGTCGATCTGCTCGAACAGCAGCTCGACTTCGCGCGCGGTCAGCATCGCGGTCGGCTCGTCGAGAATCAGCACGCGGCAGTCGCCGATCAGGTTGCGGGCGATCTCCACCATCTGCTGGTGGCCGATGCCGAGCGCGCCGACCGGCGTATCGGGGTCGACCGCGTCGAGCCCGACCTGCGCCATCGCCGCGCGCGCGTCGTCGCGCAGCCGCGCGCGATCGATGATGCCGAAGCGGCGCGGCAGTCGGTTCAGAAACAGGTTTTCGGCGACGGTCAGCGTCGGCAGCAGATTCAGCTCCTGCATCACCATGCGCACGCCGAGCGCCTCGGCCTGCGTGCGGCTCGCCGGCGCATAGGCCTCGCCGCCGAGCTGCATCGTACCGGTGGTCGGGTCGACGAGCCCGCCGATGATCTTCGACAGCGTGCTCTTGCCCGCGCCGTTCTCGCCGGTCAGCGCGAGCGCCTGGCCTGCATCGAGCGTCAGCGTGACGTCGGCGAGCACGGGTTCGGCATAGGTCTTGCCGATGCCGGAGACGGACAGCACGGGGTGGGCTGAACGGGAGGGTTGGAAGGTCGGTTCCATCGCGATCCTGATTGCGGCCGCGCGCACGCGGCGCGCGGGTATGACGCTCACAAGTGCATGTGCATGCAGTGGCCGTGATCGCGCTCACACCGGATAACGGCCGCCGCGCCGGATTCTTGAGGCCGGCGGCCGGACCGGTGCGGCGTTACTTCGTCACGAGATCCACCGGCGTCTCGACCACGCCGGACATCTCGGCCTGCTTGCGATGCTCGGCAATGGCCTTGAGCGCCGTGTCGATGCCGAACACGGCCTGCTTCGCCGCGTACTGGTCGGCGGTCGCGAGCACGCGGCCGTCCTTCAGCATCGGCTTGATCGCGTTGATGTTGTCGTAGCCGACCACGAGCACCTTGCCCTGCTTGCCGGCCGCGCGCACGGCCGACACGGCGCCGATCGCCATGTTGTCGTTGCCGCACAGCAGCGCCTTCAGGTTCGGGTATTCGTTGAGCATCGCGGCGGCCACCGCATTGCCCTTGTCGATCTCCCATTCGCCCGACTGCACCGACACGACCTTCATCCCGCCCGCCTTCATCGCGTCCTGGAAGCCGGCCGTGCGCTGCTGCGCGTTGGTGGTCGTCGACACGCCTTCGACGATGCCGACCTGGTCGCCCGCCTTCAGCCGCTTCGCGAGGTAATCGCCGATCTTGCGCGCGCCCTTGCGGTTGTCCGGGCCGACGAACGGCACGTTCAGGTTCTTCGACTTCAGCACGTCGGGATCGAGCCGGTTGTCGATGTTCACGACGACGATGCCGGCGTCGACGGCCTTCTTCACGACCGGTACGAGCGCCTTCGAATCGGCCGGCGCGAGCACGATCGCGTCGACCTTCGACACGATCATCTGCTCGACGATGCGGATCTGGTTCGCGGTGTCGGTCTCGTCCTTGATGCCGTTCGTGATCAGGTCGAACTGGTTCGCGTTGTGTTTCTGGTATTCCTTCGCGCCCGTTTCCATGGTCAGGAAGAACTCGTTGGCGAGCGACTTCATCACGAGCGCGACCTTCGGCTTGGCCGCGGACTGCGCGTGGACAACCGGTGCCGCGGCCACCGCGACGGCGGCGAGCGCGGCGGTCAGGAAGCGACGGCGAAAGCGGACATTCATACACATCTCCTGGCGACGGCCCGAAGGCCGGATTGTTGTTTTAATGTGAGCAAACGTTTGCGCCACACTACCCGGGCAATGGCCATCGATGCTGCTGTCGGTACCACGGAATGGAAGCGAGGCAGACGGCCGACTGCCTGGCGCGTGCTGTCGTCGACGCGCCACCGCCGGCGGAACGCCGGCGGAGTGAAGGCTATGCTGTACCGATTCGCTTCGGCGCGCAACCTGTCTGATCAATATTTAAGGGTTTATTCGGAGCGCGCGAGCGGGCTTCGCGACGCGCAAATGCGACACTCGCGACGGCTGCTCGCCGAAGCGCTCGCTTCGCGGGCGGCGGCCGACGATGGCGCGGTTCGTCGTGGACAACGCGCTTTGCGCCGACGATATCGACGCGCGGCGCGCGGGCATTCGTCGTCGCGACCTGTCGCCGACCATGACGGAAGCGGCGAGTCGGACGGCGCTGTTGCGTGAATGGGGAAACTGCCGGTTTCGTGTGCCGCGCCGAGGTTCGGCAGGTCGTTCCTGTTTTTCCGTTGGCGTGGGAACGTGTATCGATCGCCGTCTGGCGTGAAGCATCGGATCGAAAACCTCGGCCGAGGCTTCGATCGTGACGGCGCCTCCCCCTGCCGCCGCCCGGTGCGTCGGACGGCAAGGTAAGCGTGTCGCGCGGCATCCGCGGCATCCGCCCGGACGGCGCGCGACGCGCAATGGTCAAACGGCTTCGCGCAACAGCCCGGCGATTTCCGCTTCGTTCAGGTGCGGCGCGAACATTTCGATCAGCCGGTACGCATACGCGCGCAGGAATGCGCCCTTGCGCAGCCCGACCCGTGTCGTGCTCGCCTCGAACAGGTGCTGCGTATCGAGCGCGACGAGCCCCGTGTCGCGCTGCGGATCGTAGGCCATCGCCGCGACCACGCCGATCCCCATCCCGAGCTCGACGTAGGTCTTGATCACGTCCGCGTCGATCGCGGTCAGCACGACGTCGGGTACGGCGCCCGCCTGCGTGAATGCCTGGTCGATGTGCGAGCGGCCCGTGAAATCCTGGTCGTACGTGATGATCGGGTACTCGGCGATTTCCTCGAGCGTCAGGTTCTCGCGGCCGACGAGCGGGTGGCCTTTCGGCACGACGACCGTGTGGTGCCACGAATAGCACGGGAACGTGACGATGTCCGGATAGCGGTCGAGCGCCTCGGTCGAGATGCCGAGATCGGCCTCGCCGTTCAGGATCATCTGCGCGATCTGCTGCGGGCTGCCCTGGCGCAGCGCGAGATGCACCTTCGGAAACACCTCGGTGAACTGCCGGATCACCTTCGGCAGCGCGTAGCGCGCCTGCGTGTGCGTCGTCGCGACGACGAGGTGGCCGCTGTCCTGATCGGCGAACTGGCGCGCGACGCGCCGCAGGTTCTCGGCGTCGAGCAGCATTCGCTCGATCAGCTGGTGCACGGCCTTGCCGGGCTCCGTGAGCCCCGTCAGCCGCTTGCCGCGCCGAATGAAGATGTCGACGCCCAGTTCATCCTCCAGATCCTTGATCTGTTTCGACACGCCCGACTGCGACGTGTACAGCACGTTCGCGACTTCGGTCAGGTTCATGTTCTGGCGCACCGCTTCGCGCACGAACCGCAATTGCTGAAAATTCATGGGTATGCCTCTTAGGCTGTCGTTGTTTGATTGTCGAATCGGAGCGAATCCCGCCCTTTGCCCCACATTGCCTCGTCAACGCGCGGGAAATACCCGCACGGCACGCGGCACGGCCGTCGCGCCGTCGCCGACCTGCAGCGAGAGCGCCCGCCAGGCGTCGCGGTCGAGTTCCGCCTCGAGCGCGCCGCCCGCGCGTGCCTCCAGCTCCACGCGCACCGAACCGCCGAGCGGAATCACGCGCCGCACGTCCACCGCGATGCCGTCGCGGTGCCCTTCGCCCGCCGGCCACAGCTGCAGATCGTGCGGCCGCACGTACGCATTCGCGGGGCCCGCGAAATCGGCGTCGACCTCGATCGGCGCAGCCGCGCCGTCGGCGACGAAGCCGCGCCCGGCGACCGTGCCCGGCAGCCGGTTCGCCGCGCCGAGAAACTCGTACACGAACGCGCTTTGCGGATGATCGTAGACGTCCTGCGGGCTGCCGACCTGCTCGACGTGGCCGCGGTTCAGCACGACGATGCGATCGGCCACCTCGAGCGCCTCCTCCTGATCGTGTGTGACGAAGATCGTCGAGATGTGCAAGTCGTCGTGCAGGCGACGCAGCCAGCCGCGCAGTTCCTTGCGGACCTTCGCGTCGAGCGCGCCGAACGGTTCGTCGAGCAGCAGCACCTTCGGCTCGACCGCGAGCGCGCGGGCGAGCGCGATGCGCTGGCGCTGGCCGCCCGACAGCTCGGACGGGTAACGCTGCGCGAGCCAGTCGAGCTGCACGAGCTTGAGCAACTCGTGCACCTTCTCGCGAATCGCGGCTTCCGACGGCCGCTCGCGGCGCGGCTTCACGCGCAGCCCGAACGCGACGTTCTCGAACACGGTCATGTGGCGGAACAGCGCGTAGTGCTGGAACACGAAGCCGACCTGGCGGTCGCGCGCGCCGACCGACGCGACGTCGAGCCCCTGCAGCACGACCTGGCCGGCGTCCGCGTGCTCGAGGCCCGCGATCACGCGCAGCAGCGTGGTCTTGCCGCAGCCGGACGGCCCGAGCAGCGCGACCAGTTCGCCGGGCGGGAAGTCGAGCGATACGTTGTCGAGCGCCGTGAAATCGCCGAAGCGCTTCTGAAGGTTACGGACGGTGATACCCATTCTGGTTGCCTCTTTACGATTTCGACGAAACGGCGCCGACAGGGCCGGCATGTGCGGGAACGGCGTCGGCCAGTTCGGCGGCGAGATGACGCTCGGCGATCAGCTTCAGCGCGAGCGTGACGAGCGCGAGCAGCGCCAGCACCGACGCCACCGCGAACGCCGCCGCGAAGTTGTATTCGTTGTACAGGATCTCCACGTGCAGCGGCATCGTGTCGGTCACGCCGCGGATGTGGCCGGACACGACCGACACCGCGCCGAACTCGCCCATCGCGCGCGCATTGCACAGGATCACGCCGTACAGCAGGCCCCATTTCACGTTCGGCAGCGTCACGCGGCGGAAGATCTGCCAGCCCGATGCACCGAGCACGCGCGCCGCTTCTTCCTCGTCGGTGCCTTGCGCCTGCATCAGCGGAATCAGCTCGCGCGCGACGAACGGGAACGTGACGAAGATCGTCGCGAGCACGATGCCCGGCACCGCGAAGATGATCTGCACGTCGTGATCCTGCAGCCACGGCCCGAACCAGCCCTGCGCGCCGAACAGCAGCACGTACACGAGGCCGGAGATCACCGGCGACACCGAGAACGGCAGGTCGATCAGCGTCGTCAGCAGCGCCTTGCCGCGGAATTCGAACTTCGCGATCGCCCACGATGCGCACACGCCGAACACGAGGTTCAGCGGTACCGCGATCACGGCGACGGTCAGTGTCAGCTTGATCGCCGACCACGCATCGGGATCGGCCAGCGATTCGAGATAGAAGCCGACGCCCTTGCGCAGCGCCTCGACGAACACCGCGGCGAGCGGCACGACGAGGAAGAACGCGAGGAACGCGAGCGCGATGCCCGTGAGCAGCCAGCGCACGACGCGCGACTCGCTGACGGGGTCGAGCCGCTTCGTGGCGCGCACGGCGGACGACGGGGTTTTCAGCACGACGGTGGCCTCCTGGCTCATTGCTGGCCTCCTGCCGCGACGGCGTTGACGGTGGCGGGCGCCGGACCGCTCGCGCCCTTGCTCGTCCTGCGCTGCAGATACCACTGCAGCGTGTTGATCAGCAGCAGCATCAGGAACGACACCACCAGCATCACGACCGCCAGCGCGGTCGCGCCCGCGTAGTCGTACTGTTCGAGCTTCGTGATGATCAGGAGCGACGTGATCTCGGATTTCATCGGCACGTTGCCGGCGATGAAGATCACCGATCCGTATTCGCCGAGCGCGCGCGCGAACGCGAGCGCGAAACCGGTGAGCAGCGCCGGCAGCACGGCCGGCAGCACGACGCGGCGGAAGGTCAGCCAGCGCGACGCGCCGAGGCACGCGGCGGCTTCTTCCTGCTCCCGCTCGAAATCCTCGAGCACCGGCTGCACGGTGCGCACGACGAACGGCAGCCCGATGAAGGTCAGCGCGACCAGCACGCCGGCCGGCGTGAACGCGATCTTGATGCCGAGCGGCGCGAGATACTGGCCGACCCAGCCGTTGGTCGCGTAGACGGCCGCGAGCGAGATGCCGGCCACCGAGGTCGGCAGCGCGAACGGCAGGTCGACGACCGCATCGACGAGGCGCTTGAACGGGAACGTGTAGCGCACCAGCACCCACGCGACGAGAAAGCCGAACACGGCGTTGATCAGCGCGCCGCCGAGCGCGGCCGAGAACGTCAGCCGGTACGACGCGAGCACGCGCGGCGACGTGACGGCGGTGACGAACTGGTCCCACGACAGCGTCGCGGTCTTCAGGAACGTGGCGGCGAGCGGAATCAGCACCACGAGGCTCAAATAGGCCACCGTGATGCCGAGTGTCACGCCGAAGCCGGGCAGCGCGCTCGGCTTGCGAAAGGTATACGTCGTCATCGGATGCGCTTGCTGGGTCGATGCTGCTCACGGGTCCGACGCAAACGCCGGCGCAGTGCATCGCGCCGGCGGCCCGTCGGGGATGCGGCGCGCTGTCGTGGCGCGCCGCTTGGTCGTTATGGTGTGACTGCGTGCGTTACTGCGGCTTGTAGATCGAATCGAACACGCCGCCGTCCGCGAAATGCGTCTTCTGTGCATTCGTCCAGCCGCCGAACGTGTCGTCGACCGTGTACAGCTTCAGCTTCGGGAACTGCCTGGTCAGTTCAGCCGGCACGTTCTTCGAGCGCGGCCGGTAGTAGTTGCGCGCCGCGATTTCCTGGCCCTGCGGGCTGTACAGGTAATTCAGGTACGCCTCCGCCAGCTTGCGCGTGCCCTTCTTGTCGACCACCTTGTCGACCACCGCGACAGGCGGCTCGGCCAGGATGCTCACCGACGGCACGACGATCTCGAACTTGTCGGTGCCGAATTCCTTGACCGACAGGAACGCCTCGTTCTCCCATGCGATCAGCACGTCGCCGATCCCGCGCTGCACGAAGCTCGTCGTCGCGCCCCGCGCGCCGGAATCGAGCACGCCCGCGTTCTTGTAGAGCTTCGTGACGAATTCCTTCGCCGTCTGCTCGTTGCCGCCCGGCTTGTGCAGCGCGTACGCCCATGCGGCCAGGTAGTTCCAGCGCGCGCCGCCCGACGTCTTCGGGTTCGGCGTGACGATCGAGATGCCCGGCTTGGTCAGGTCGTCCCAGTCCTTGATCCCCTTCGGATTGCCCTTGCGCACGAGGAACACGATCGTCGACGTGTACGGCGACGCGTTGTCGGGCAGGCGCTTCTGCCAATCCTTGTTCACGAGCCCCTTGTTCGCGAGCGCGTCGATGTCGTACGCCAGCGCCAGCGTGACGACGTCGGCCTGCAGGCCGTCGAGCACCGAGCGCGCCTGCGCACCCGAACCGCCGTGCGACTGCTTGAAGTTGACGGTTTCGCCCGTCTTCGCCTTCCACTCCTTGCCGAACGCCTGGTTGAAATCCTGATACAGCTCGCGCGTCGGGTCGTACGACACATTCAGGAAAGTCGTATCGGCCTGCGCATGCGTCGCGACGCCCAGCGCCGCCGCCGCGCCCAGCGCGAATGTTGCGATCAGGCGGCCCACTCCGCCCACCAGCCCCGTGTTGCGCTTGCCCATCCTTGGTTCTCCAGTGTTGTCGGTATTGCGATGTCGGGCCAGTCTATCGAACGGGTTACATGATTAAAAATAATCCTTCCTCATTTTTTAATACTCAAAAGTGCTAACGCATACGGGACGGACGGTTGCGGCGGACAAACCGGCGTCCGGGCGTCGCGAAATCACGCCGGAATCGACGCAATCGCGTCGAACCTCAAGTAACACTTGAAATTCACGAAGTACTGTATAAAAATACAGCTCACTGTCTATCCATACAGTTGAGCCATGACCAAACTCACCGCCCGTCAGCAGCAAGTGTTCGACTTGATCCGCCGCGCGATCGAGCGCTCCGGATTCCCGCCCACCCGTGCCGAGATCGCGGCCGAACTGGGCTTCAGCTCGCCGAATGCGGCCGAGGAGCACCTGCGTGCGCTGGCGCGCAAGGGCGTGATCGAGCTGGCCGCGGGCGCATCGCGCGGCATCCGGCTGCTCGGCATCGACGACGCCCCGCATCAGTTCACGCTGCCGCACGCCGGCCTGATGCAACTGTCGCTGCCGCTCGTCGGCCGCGTCGCGGCCGGTAGCCCGATCCTTGCGCAGGAGCACATCTCGCAGCACTACGCGTGCGATCCCGCGCTGTTCACCAGCAAGCCCGACTACCTGCTGAAGGTACGCGGGCTGTCGATGCGCGACGCCGGCATTCTCGACGGCGACCTCCTCGCCGTGCAGAAGCGCACGGAAGCGAAGGACGGCCAGATCATCGTCGCGCGCCTGGGCGACGACGTCACGGTCAAGCGCCTGATGCGCCGGCCCGGCGGCCTCGAGCTGATCGCGGAGAACCCGGATTACGAAAACATCTTCGTCAAGGCCGGCAGCGCGGATTTCGCGCTGGAAGGCATCGCCGTCGGGCTGATCCGCTCGGGCGAACTCTGACATTCCGTCTCGCTAGGAGAACATCATGGAACGCCTTGCCCGCCTGCTGCCTTTCCGTCAATTCGGTCGCCTGCGTCATCTGCGCGGCCGCACGCCCTGCGCTCCGCTGTCCGCGGCGGCGCCCGTGCAAGAAGAAGTCGCAGTCGAACGGCAGGCGTCCCTGCTGCCGTCAGCGCTCCCCGCGTTCGCGCGCGTATCGCTGAACGCTGGCCTGAATCACGCGGAACCCGCGCGTCGCGCGCCGGTGCGCGTCTATCACGGTCGTTCGCGCCTGATCATGGTGGGCACGATCGACGCCGTTTGCCGGATGATCGATCGCTGCATCGCGGAGGAACGATCGGCCACGCCGGGCGGTCTCTGATTGCGGAACCTTCCCGCACCGGAGGCAACGTGACTGGTTCGTCGCGCCGTGCATGGCGACTCAAGCCCCTGTTGATCGTCGCGCTCGTCGTCGCTGTTATTGCGGCGCTCGGCTATGGGTACGCGTCGCCGTATGTCGCGCTCGGCCGCCTGAAATCGGCGATCGATGCGCGCGACGCGCAGGCGATCAGCGAATATGTGGACTTTCCGTCGCTGCGCATCAGCCTGAAGCAGCAGGTCACGGAAGAATTGATGCGCCGCGTCGACGCCGTAAAAAAGGACAATCCGTTCGCGGTGATCGGCGCGTTGATCGGGTCCGCGCTGATCGGCCCGCTCGTCGATGCGTACGCGACCCCGGAAGGCGTCGCCGCGCTGATGAGTGGATTGCCGCCGCGCGGCAATCCGGGCGAGCGTCCGCCTGACTGGTCGAATCAGCCGCCGGCGGGCAATGCGCCCGGCAACACGCCTGCCGCGCCACCCGCCCATCCGGCGCCGGCAAGTAACGGCGTACCGGGCGGCACCGCGGCCGCTTCGGCGGCATCGTCGCCGGCCCCCGCGCCGGCCGCACCGGCCAGCCCGAGCGAAGCAACGCAAGCGCCGCGCCAGCAACAAACCAGCGCGGGCTACCGAAATATCGATGAATTCGTCGTCACGTATCAGCGCGGCGCCGACGGCACGCGCTATGCGGCGATCTTTCACCGCTTCGGGCTGTTCTCGTGGAAATTGTCCGGGATCGACCTGCATGCATAGCAGGCCGCGCTGGACGCCCGCTCCGCCGATCCAGCGCGATGCCTGACCGGCATGCATCGCCAGTCAGGTCGTCATCCAGTCTTTAGATCATTGGCCGGTCGCCATGGCCGCCTCGCGCTCGCGCGCGATTTCGGCCTTCTGCTCTTCCGCCGACGAACACGCCACCAGAATGCTGCAGTTCACGCGATCGAGCAGTTGCGTATTGCCCGAGCCCATCCACCATCTCGACAATCCGCTGCGGCACCGGTGGCCGACGACGACGAGGTCGACCTTCAGCTCCGACGCGAGATTCGCGATTTCGTCGATCGGATAACCGAAGGCGAAATGGCCCTCGGCTTGCACACCGCGCTCGCGCAGCCAGTTCACGCCTTCCTGCAGGATTTCGCGCGCGGTTTCCTCGAAGCGGCCGCATGCGACATCGGTCAGCAAGCCGGCGCTTTGCGCAATGCTCGAACGCATGTCGACGACCGACAGCAAATGCGTTTCCGCCTTCAGGTCCATTGCGAGATTGGCTCCGCAGCGTAGTGCCTTGCGCCCTTCGAGCGTGCCGTCGTAACACAGCAAAATCTTGTTGTAGCTAGCCATGAAGCCTCCCTATCGCGACAACGAGCCGACGCATTCATCATGGTGCGCCGCAATTCAGGACGCAAGGGATGGAAAACGCTGATTCGCCCCGCGTCGCGCGTGCGCGATGATGCGGTGCATGATCGGTGCGCACATGCATCGCACCGGGCGGGCGTGCCCTGAAGCGACGCAGCCGATGCACTAGAATGGCCCATTCGTACACCAGCGAGCCGCGTCGCGCCGGCATCGTGCGCTTCGGTCACGCCCGTGTGACACGGATTCGTGCGATCCGTTCGGAAACCGGCCACGCACGGGGCAGCAGCACACGCCCGCTTACAACGACAAGCGCCCATGTCCGTCGCACCGATCGATTTCCGCAACGTCGAAAAACGCTATGGCGACAAGCTCGTCGTCAACGGCCTGTCCTTCCACGTGAAGGCCGGCGAATGCTATGGCCTGCTCGGCCCGAACGGCGCCGGCAAGACCACGACGCTGAAGATGCTGCTCGGCCTCGCGCATCCCGATGCCGGCACCATTTCGCTGTGCGGCGAACCGGTTCCATCGCGTGCCCGACATGCACGCCAGCGCGTCGGCGTCGTCCCGCAGTTCGACAATCTCGATCCGGACTTCACGGTCCGGGAAAACCTGCTCGTGTTCAGCCGCTATTTCGGGATGTCGGCGCAGGCGGCACGCGCGCTCGTGCCGCCGCTGCTCGAATTCGCGAAGCTCGAGAACAAGGCCGATGCGAAGGTGGGCGAGTTGTCGGGCGGCATGAAGCGTCGCCTCACGCTCGCCCGCGCGCTCGTCAACGATCCCGACGTGCTCGTGCTCGACGAGCCGACGACGGGCCTCGATCCGCAGGCGCGGCATCTGATGTGGGAGCGGCTGCGTTCGCTGCTCGCGCGCGACAAGACGATCCTGATCACCACGCATTTCATGGAAGAAGCCGAGCGTCTGTGCGATCGGCTGTGCGTGATCGAGCAAGGCCGCAAGATCGCCGAAGGCGCGCCGCATGCCCTGATCGCATCGGAGATCGGTTGCGACGTGATCGAGATCTACGGGCCCGATCCGGCCGCGCTGCGCGACGAGTTGTCGGCCTTCGCGAAGCGCACCGAGATCAGCGGCGAGACGCTGTTCTGCTATGTGACCGATCCCGAACCGCTCGGCGCGCGCCTCAAGGGCCGCACAGGATTGCGCTATCTGCATCGCCCCGCCAATCTGGAAGATGTGTTCCTGCGGCTCACCGGCCGCGAGATGCAGGACTGAACGACCATGGACGTCCGCAACTATTCCGCCACCACGCCGTCGGCCCCGCCGCGCGAATCACGCTTCGCGATCGCGATGCCGGCCAATGCAGGCAACTGGGTCGCCGTCTGGCGACGCAACTACCTCGTGTGGCGCAAGCTCGCGCTCGCGTCGATGTTCGGCAATCTTGCCGATCCGATGATCTATCTGTTCGGGCTGGGTTTCGGGCTCGGCCTGATGCTCGGCCATGTCGACGGCGTGTCGTATATCGCATTCCTCGCGGCCGGCACGGTCGGCTCGAGCGTGATGATGTCCGCGAGCTTCGAGTCGATGTATTCGGGTTTCTCGCGGATGCACGTGCAGCGCACGTGGGAAGCGATCATGCATACGCCGCTCGCGCTCGGCGACATCGTGCTCGGCGAAATCGTGTGGGCGGCCAGCAAGGCGATGCTGTCGGGGGGCGCGATCATGCTCGTCGCGGGCGTGCTCGGCTATGCACGCTTTCCGTCGATGCTCGCGGTGCTGCCGGTGATCGCGCTGGCCGGTCTCGCGTTCGCCAGCATCGCGATGATCGTCACGGCGCTCGCGCCATCCTACGATTTCTTCATGTTCTATCAGACGCTCGTGCTGACGCCGATGCTGCTGCTGTCGGGCGTGTTCTTCCCGATCACGCAGTTGCCGCCGATCGCGCGGCATGCGGCGCAGGCGCTGCCGCTTGCGAATGCGGTCGAGCTGATCCGGCCTGCGATGCTCGGCCGGCCGGCGACCGACATCGCGCTGCACGTCGCGGTGCTCGCCGGCTACGCGGTCGGCGGATTCCTGCTGTCCGCGTGGCTGTTCCGGCGGCGGATGATGCGCTGACGGCCGGCGCGTCGGGCACCACGCACCGGCCGCCGGCCAAATGCGACGACGTTACTCGTCGTCGTCGCTCCACGGAATTTCGACGTCGGTCAGGAACGCGACGGTCGCGAGCGGGCCGCCTTCGTGGCGGCCGAGCTTGCCGTCCGCGCGATGCCATTCCACGCGGAACTGCGTGCCCGGATCGTCGGCCACCAGATACACCGTGCGCAGCTCTTCCTTGTCGGCTTCGTCCACCGGGCCGTCGAACGACACCAGCATCTTCTGCGGCCACAGGCCGTTGACGGGATCGTAAATGCGATCGCCCTGCGGAATGTCGATACTGGCCTCGACACCGATCGTGGCGGAGGCCTCGATGATCATCGTGCCGAGTGCGTGCAGCACGGCCGTCGCCCGCGCGGAATTGGCCTGACGAATCGCGAGATCGCCGCGCGTCAGCGCCTTTTCGAGTCGAGGATGAATCTTCGGTTGGGTCATGCGTTTTCCTGTTTGCTTCTTGTAAAGGGCGCCGCACGCATGAAGCGGCGGCGCCGGGTGAATACGACGATGGCGCGCGACGGGCGCGCCGTTGCGCGCGTCAGAACCCGAACGCGATCGCGAGCAAGCCGCTCACGATCCCGAATACGACGACGAGCGTCGCGACGATCGCCAGCATGTACGGCTTGAACGAACGCGCGAGCATCGCGAGCGACGGCACGCTGATCGGCGGCAGCGTCATCAGCAGCGCGGCGGCCGGACCGACGCCCATGCCGAGCGACAGCATGGCCTGGATGATCGGCACCTCGCCGGCCGTCGGAATCACGAACAACATGCCCGCGACCGCGAATGCGACGATCCAGCCGAGCTGATTGCCGATGTCCGGGCCGATATGCGGAAACAGCCACGCGCGCGCGGCGCCGAGCAGCAGCACGAGCACGATGTATTCGGGCACGAGCCGCACGGCCATGCGTGCGAGCAGCTTCATCCAGCGGACGAACGGATTGCCGGCCGCGGCCTGTTCGGCCGCCAGCGCGGCAAGCTGCGCATCGTCGATGCTGCGGTCTTCGGGACGTGCGACGCGATTCAGCAGATAGCCGATCCCGAACACCATCGCGATGCCGAGCACGAGGCGCAGCGCGCTCCAGTGCCAGCCGAGCACGAAGCCCATGAACACCAGCGCCGCCGGGTTCAGCACCGTGTTGCCGAGCCAGAACGCGACCGCGCCGCCCGGCGACGCATGACGCGCACGCAGGCCCGCGACGACCGGCGCCGCGCAGCACGTGCACATCATCCCGGGCAGCGACAGCAGCCCGCCCGCGGCGACGCTGCCGAAACCCGTGCGACCGAGCACGCGCGCCACCCAGTGCGCGGGCAGCAGCGCCTGCACGGCCGAGCCGAGCAGCAGGCCCAGCACCATCGCCTGCCAGATCGCCTTGCCGTATGCCCACGCGTAGTCGAGCGCCGCCTTCAGCGACGGCTCGGGCGCGGCCGCCGACGTGCCCATCAGGATCGACTGGCCGATCGAATGGTGCTCGGCGGCAACGAACGCCTTGTTGTAGTACGGAAACCATTTTACGTAGAACAGTCCCGCGACCGCGATCAGCAGGAAGGTCATCCAGCCGAGGGCCGGGTTGGGTTGGGTGCGTGTGGTCGTCATCGTGTGATGGTCGTCGAGTGGTTTTTATCGATTTCGGATGTCGTGCCGGCCGCAAATGCGGCCGATGCGGGCAGCCCGGCTTGCGCGAGTTCGGCCAGCAGCGTGCGCGCCTGATCGTGCACGTCGGCCGCGTTGGGCCGGAACGTGAACGTCAGCACCCGGTTCGGCTTGTTGTACGTCGCGCGGTAAGTGCGCGCATAGGCGGGATCGTAATGCCTGTCGATCAGTTCCGTGAACAATTCGGCTCGCGCGCCGGCATCGATCAGCCCCTTCCAGCGCGTCACCGCTTCGCGGCTGTGCAGGCCGATCAGCCGATGAAGCTGCGCCTTGAACGCGTCCGGCGCGTCGAACAGATGGGCGTAATCGTCGAGAAGGAACGCGATCCGCTCGTCGTGGGCGGCTTCGACCTGAACCCACGGCCCCGCGTGAAATGCCTCGATCAGCGCGATCGGCAACTGCACGAGCCCGATCCTGCGGCTTTCCGACTCGACGAACACCGGCCATTGGGGGTCGAAGCGTCCGAGCGCCTCGACGAGCCCCGAATCGAAGCCCTTCTGCGCCGGCTGCGGCTTGCCCGGCAGCGCGCCGAGCAGCGAGCCGCGATGACACGCGAGCGCTTCCAGATCGAGCGTCTGCGCGCCCACGTCGCCCAGCGCGTTCAGCAGGCGCGTCTTGCCGCAGCCCGTATGGCCGACGAGCGCGATGTAGCGAAAGCGTGTAGGCAGCGAATCGAGCGTCGCGCACACCGACCGGCGGTACGCCTTGTAGCCGCCGTCGAGCTGGCGCGCCTTCCAGCCGATCAGGTTGAACCAGGTCGTCATCGAGCCCGAACGCTTGCCGCCGCGCCAGCAGTAGATCAGCGGCCGCCAGTTGCGCGGACGGTCCGCGAACGTCGTGTCGAGATGGCGCGCGATGTTGCGCGCCACCATTGCCGCGCCGACGCGCGTCGCCTCGTACGGCGACACCTGCCGGTACATCGTGCCGACGAGCACGCGCTCCTCGTTGCCGAGCACGGGCGCGTTCAGCGCGCCGGGGATATGGTCCTCGGCGAACTCGAGCGGCGTGCGCACGTCGATGATCTCGTCGAACTCGCCGGCGCGATCGAGGGTGACAATCAGGTTCTTCAATTTGGCGTCGAACAGGGGCGATGCGGCTCGAGAAGCCGCATGGGCGCGGAAGGCGGATTGACGATTATCTCACGGGCCGGCGTCCCGGGCCTCGCGCGGCGGTCGGCGGCGACGAAGCGGCCTGCATCGCGTCGATCAGATGGTCGCGGAACGCGCGCACCGACGCGGGCAGATCGCGCCCCGCCATCGTCTGCACCTGGATGCTGCGTTCGCGCAGTTGCGGATTGGTCACGGGCACGACGACGAAGCCGTCCGCCTCGGAGCGGCCGCGCACCGACAACAGCCCCGTGAACATCACCGCGCCCGTGCGCCGCGCGTAGCCGTACATCGCCGCGGTATTGTTGCTCGTCAGCTCGGGCTCGAGCAGCAGCCCGTCGAGCGCGCACGCGATGTCGATCAGCTGCCGCACCGTCGTGCCGGCCTCGGGCAGCACGTGCGCGTACCGGGCGACATCGGCAAGCGACACCGCGTCGCGCGCCGCGAGCGGATGATCGTGCCGGACCAGCGCAAAGACCGGCGCGCGCTCGGTGTGGTCGACGCGCACGCCCTTCTCCGGCGCGAGGCTGAAGGTCAATGCGATGTCCGCATCGCCGTCGCGCACGCGCCGGGTCGCGTCCGCCGGCGACACGACCCACACGATGAAATCGACGCCCGGGTGGCGCGCCTTGAAGCTCGCGAGCACGCCGGGCAGGAAATCGATCGCGAACCCTTCCGAGCACGCGATCTTCAGCAGGCTGCCGTGCAGCGCGTCGAGCCCGCCGATGTCCTTCATCACGTGCTCGGCCTCCAGCAGGCTGCGCTGCGCGAACGCCAGCAACCGCTCTCCCGCCTCCGACAACGCCATCCCGCGCGGCCGCCGCTCGAACAGCGGCGCGCCGAGCCCGCTCTCCAGCTTCGCGATCTGGCGGCTGATTGCCGATACGGCCACGTGCAGCCGCGCGGACGCGTCGCTGATCGACCCGGTACGCGCCACCTCGACGAAATATCGCAATGCCAGGCCATGCAGGAAAGCCGCCATCGTTCTGTCTCCGCGCCGCATCCGGCCGCGCTGCTTTGCCTTTTCGGCAAAGAAAGGTTCGAAATTCGATCATTGTGACAAAAAAACCGGCTTTCTAGAATCGATCGCACTTCACGCTGCCTGCGCGCCCGCGCACGGCGAACCCGACCGAGGAGACCCGACTTGAGCCGTACCGCCGCCATCCAGCACGCGCTGAACCAGTTCGAATCCGGTGCGTTCTTCACGACCCTGAGCCGCCGCGTCGGCCTGCGCACCGAAAGCCAGGAAAGCGGCAGCGAAGCCGCGCTGCGCGCCTATCTGACCGACGAAATCGCGCCCGAGGCTGCACGCCTCGGCTTCACGTCGCGGATCGTCGACAACCCCGTCGCTGGCGGCGGGCCGTTCCTGCTCGCGTCGCGCCACGAAGACGACGCGCTGCCGACCGTGCTGATCTACGGCCACGGCGACGTCGTGCGCGGCTACGACGCGCAGTGGCGCACGCCGCTGTCGCCGTGGACGCTGACGGCCGACGGCGACCGCTGGTACGGCCGCGGCAGCGCCGACAACAAGGGCCAGCACACGATCAACCTGGCCGCGCTGGCGAGCGTGCTCGAAGCACGCGGCGGCCGGCTCGGCTTCAACGCGAAGCTGCTGATCGAGATGGGCGAGGAAACCGGGTCGCCGGGCCTCGACGCGCTGTGCCGCCAGGAGCGCGACGCGCTCGCGGCCGACGTGCTGATCGCGTCCGACGGCCCGCGCATTGCCGCCGCGCGCCCGACGGTATTTCTCGGCTCGCGCGGCTCGGTCAACTTCAAGCTGAGCCTGCGCGCCCGCGACGGCGCGCATCACTCGGGCAACTGGGGCGGACTGCTGCGCAACCCGGCGATCGTGCTCGCGCATGCGCTCGCGAGCCTCGTCGACGCGCGCGGCGCGATTCGCGTCGACGGGTTGCGCCCGCCGCCGATCCCGGCCGCGGTGCGCGACGCGCTTGCCGATCTTTCCGTCGGCGGCGGCCCCGGCGACCCGGCGCTCGACGCCGACTGGGGCGAGCCCGGCCTGTCCGCGGCCGAGCGCGTGTTCGGCTGGAACACGTTCGAGATCCTCGCGTTCAAGGCCGGCAATCCGGAGCATCCCGTCAACGCGATCCCGCCCGCCGCGTACGCGCACTGCCAGTTGCGCTTCGTCGTCGGCACCGACTGGGAAGCGGTGCAAGCACACCTGCGCGCGCATCTCGATGCGCACGGCTTCGCCGACATCGAGATCGACGTCGAACGCGGCGCACCGGCGACGCGCGTGCCGCCGGACGATCCGTGGGTCCGCTGGGCCGTCGCGTCGCTCGCGCGCACCACCGGCAAGAAGCCCGCGATCCTGCCGAATCTCGGCGGCACGCTGCCGAACGAGGTGTTTGCCGACACGCTCGGGCTGCCGACGCTGTGGGTGCCGCACTCGTACCCGGCGTGCTCGCAGCACGCGCCCGACGAGCACCTGCTCGCGAGCGTCGTCAGCGAGGGGCTGCAGATGATGGCCGGCCTCTTCTGGGATCTCGGCGAGAACGCGCCGCCCGTTCGCCGCGCGGCATCCGCCGCGGCCGGCGCCGCCCTGTAACGCGCTTCGCCCCTTTCACGGGACCTGCACACACGATGAATACGACCACCCTGACCTCACAGGACGCCGCGCGCCCCAGCGCCGCGCAAATCCGGCGCATCATCTTCGCGGCGTCGATCGGCAACGCGCTCGAATGGTTCGACCTGATCGTCTACGGCTTCTTCGCGGTGACGATCGCCAAGCTGTTCTTCCCGGCCACGAGCGAAGCGACGTCGCTGATGCTGACGCTCGGCACGTTCGGGCTGTCCTACCTGATCCGGCCGATCGGCGGCTTCGTGCTCGGCGCGTACGCGGATCGCGCGGGCCGCAAGGCGTCGCTGCTGCTGTCGATCGCGATGATGATGGCCGGCACGCTGCTGATCGCGCTGATGCCGACCTACGCATCGATCGGCATTCTCGCGCCGCTCGGGATCATGCTGTCGCGGCTGATGCAGGGCTTTTCCGCCGGCGGCGAATTCGCGAGTTCGACCGCATTTCTCGTCGAGCACGCGCCGCAGCGGCGCGGCTTCATGTCGAGCTGGCAGTTCGCGAGCCAGGGCCTCGCGACGTTGCTCGCGTCGGGCTTCGGCGCGCTGCTGACGGCCACGCTGACCTCCGCGCAACTCGAAAGCTGGGGCTGGCGCGTGCCGTTCCTGTTCGGGCTGGCGATCGGCCCGGTCGGGCTGTACATCCGCCGCTACGTCGACGAAGGCGTCGAATTCAAGACGCAGGCACGCTCCGAGGCGCCGGTGCGCGAGCTGTTCGCGGGCCAGAAGGTGCGGCTGCTGCTGTCGATCGGCGTGCTCGTGATCTCGACCGCGATCAACTACATGATCCTGTACATGCCGACCTATGCGATCAAGCAGCTCGGGCTGCCGGCATCGACCGGCTTCGCGGCGACGCTCGCGACCGGCTTCGTGCTCACGCTCGTCACGCCGGTCGTCGGCCATCTGTCCGACCGCACCGGGCGGATCCGCATGATGGCGGTCGCGGCCGTGCTGATGCTCGTGACCGTGTGGCCGACGTTCGCATGGCTCACGCGCCACGCGTCGTTCGCGACGATGCTCGCCGCACTGGTCTGGATCGGCGCGCTGAAGGCGATGTACTGCGGCGCGCTGCCGGCACTGATGGCCGAACTGTTCCCGTCGCAGACGCGCGCCACCGGGCTCGCCGTCAGCTACAACACCGGCGTCACGCTGTTCGGCGGCTTCGCGCCGTTCGTCATCACCTGGCTGATCAGCGCGACCGGCAACCGGCTGTCGCCGGCGCTCTATCTGATCGGATGTGCGCTGCTGAGCCTCGCCGCGCTGTTCGTCGCACGCACGCGGCTGAAGATGCGCTGACGCGAGCAACGACGGCGCGGCGCGGCGCCGTCGAAACCGCCCGATGCGGCCCGTCGCGGCATCGCTGCCGCGCGGGCCGCGCGCCGCTTACGGCGCCGGATTCGGCTGCCGTTCGTGCAACGCGTCGATCTCGGCGAGGATCTCGTCGGACAGCGTCACGTCGATGCTGCCGATGTTCTCCTTCAACTGCTCGAGCGACGTCGCGCCGACCAGGTTGCTGCGCACGAACGGGCGGCTGTTGACGAACGCGAGCGCCAGTTGCGCGGGCGACAGCCCGTGACGTCGCGCGAGCGCGACGTAGCGCGACGTCGCCTCGACGGCCTGCGGCTTGCTGTAGCGCTGGAAACGCTCGAACAGCGTGATGCGTGCGCCGGCCGGACGCGCGCCGTTCTCGTACTTGCCGGACAGCCAGCCGAACGCGAGCGGCGAATACGCGAGCAGACCGACGCCGTCGCGATGCGTAAACTCCGACAGCCCGTTCTCGAACGTGCGGTTCAGCAGGCTGTACGGATTCTGGATGCTGGCGATGCGCGGCAGCCCGAGCCTTTCGGCCGCGCGCAGGAACTGCGCGACACCCCACGGCGTTTCGTTCGACACGCCGATCGCGCGCACCTTGCCGGCCTTCACGAATTCCGCGAGCACGCCGAGCGTTTCCTCGATCGGCACGGTGTGCGCGTCGTCGACCCACGGATACGCGGGCCGGCCGAACGTGGTCGTGCTGCGATCGGGCCAATGCAACTGGTAGAGATCGACGTAGTCGGTCTGCAAGCGCTTGAGGCTGCCGTCGAGCGCTTCGGTCAGGTTCTTGCGGTCGAACTGGTTGCCCTCGCCGCGAATATGGCGTGGATTGTGCGGCTGCCGCGCCGGCCCCGCGATCTTCGTCGCGAGCACGATGCGATCGCGCTGCGCGCGATGCCGCGCGATCCAGGTGCCGATGTATTGTTCGGTGCGGCCTTGCGTGTCGGGCTTCGGCGGCACCGGATACATCTCCGCGGCGTCGATCAGCGTCACGCCCTGCCCGAGCGCGTAGTCGATCTGCTCGTGCGCGTCGCGCTCCGAATTCTGCTCGCCCCACGTCATCGTGCCGAGACCGATCAGGCTGACCTCGATACCCGAATCGCCGAGTGTGCGGTATTCCATGCTGTTCCTGTCGCGTCGGTGGAAAGCAGGAACGCTATCACATTGGAGCGACTGCTTCAGACCGGCGCGGCACATGCTTACAAGCGGCCTGCGGTGCCGCCCGGCACGCTCCTGCGCTCCTTCGCCCGCTCCGTCAAGCGTGAGGCCGCCCCACGTTACTGCGGCCGCTGGATGAAGCAGGTCGCCGACGCATGCGCGACGATCTTGTCGTCCGGCGTCTTCAGCGTGCCCTCCGCGACGCCCAGCGAACGCGACAGGTGAATCACCCGCCCTTCCGCGATCAGATCGACGTCGCGCGGCACGGGCCGCAGCATCTTCACGTGCAGATCGACGGTGCCGTAACCGACACCCGCGTCGAGCATCGAATGCACCGCGCACCCGGTGACCGAATCGAGCACCGTCGCGGCGAACCCGCCGTGCACGCCGCCCAGCGGATTCAGGTGCCGGCCGTCCGCCCGCGCCGAGAACTTCACGTAACCGAGCTCGACGTCGAGCGGACGCATCGGGATCGTCTCGGAAATCGACGCGAGGGGCGCGTCGCCCGACACGGCGGCACGCAGCAGATCGAGGCCAGACAGGGAAAGCGGATTCATCGGGTTGTCTCCGGGTTGAAAGCGCGTCGCCGCGCGAGTAAGTTCTAAATTGGAACTCATTATTGTCAACGACGCCGGCCGTTGTCAACGCGGCTGCGCCCGTTGCGACCGAAGGCGGGTTCTATAATCGAACCCGCTATTTCGCTGAACCGCCGCAAGACCGCCGCAAGAGGCAAGAGACTCGACGATGAAATGGGATGACATCGGCACGCTGAACTGTTCGGTCGCCCGCACGCTCGCCGTGCTGGGCGACCGCTGGACCATGCTGATCCTGCGCAACGCCTTCCTCGGCTGCCGCCGCTTCGATGCGTTCCAGGCCCAGCTCGGCCTGACGCGCCACGTGCTGGCCGAACGGCTCGCGCGGCTCGTCGACGAAGGCGTGCTCGTCAAGCGCGCGTATCAGGAACGCCCGCCGCGCTTCGAATACCGGCTGACGGAAAAGGGCCTCGACCTCTACCCGGCCCTGCTCGCGCTGATGGCGTGGGGCGATCGCTGGAAGGACGATGGCCACGGTCCGCCGGTGCAATTGCGCCACCGGGCCTGCGGGCAGCTGATGCACGCGGTCACCGTGTGCTCGGCCTGCGGCGAACCGCTCGACGCTCGCGACGTGCAGCCCGAGCCCGGGCCCGGCTGGATCGCGCCCGACGAAGCCGGGGCGCGTGCAGCGGCGGATTGACGATGCGTTGCGTGCGGATGCCCGAGCGGCATGCCCGCCAGACGTACGCCTGAGCCGCGGGCCGCATTGATTGGGCGCCCGTCCGACCGGGCGCGCGCATTGCTCGCACGCGCGTGCTCTGCAACGGTACACGCAAAACGCACACAATCGTCGGGCCTACTCCTGTCCGTTGATTGCCGATCGCACACGGACCGCACAACGCAACTTTGCGTCACCCTTCTCCACCCCTACCGATCATCGTGTGGCCCGTCGCTTCGCATCCGTACGTGACCGGGCCGCCACGCGTGCGTTACACTCACGGCCCGCTGTCTCGAAATCATTCGCTGTCCAACATGTTGTCGCGCAATCGCCTCGCTGCCGCCTGTCTCGCCGCTTCCCTGCTCGCCACACCCTTCGCCGCCTTCGGCAAGACGCAAAGCGAATCGCTGCTTCAGCAGGCGATCGATCTCGTGTCGCGATGGTTGCCGGCTCCGACTCATGAAGCCCCCGCGACGCAGGTCGTCGAATCGGCCTTCTCGCCCGACGGCGGCGCCGAGGCGCTCGTGCTGAAAGCGATCGGCGCGGCGCGCAGTTCGATCCGGGTCGCCGCCTACTCGTTCACGTCGCCGCCCGTCACGCGTGCACTGCTTGCCGCCAAGCGCCGCGGCGTCAATGTCGCGGTGGTCGTCGACGACAAGGGCAACCGCGCAAAGAGCAGCAAGCAGGCACTGAACCTGCTCATCAACGCGGGCATCCCGACACGCACGATCGACACCTATGCGATCCATCACGACAAGTACCTCGTGATCGACGCCGAGCACGTCGAAACAGGCTCGTTCAACTACAGTGCGTCGGCGGCCAGCCGCAATTCCGAGAACGTCGTCGTGGTTTGGAACAATCCGCAACTCGCGTCGCGCTACCTCACGCACTGGCAAAGCCGCTTCGATCAGGGCACGCCGTACCGCTCCAGCTACTGACGCGCCGCACGCCCTTTCGCCCGGCGGCGCTCGTCCGCTCGCGTTCCCGCCACCGTGGTGCAGATGATCGGCGAGCGCGGCGCGATGTTCAATTCGGCCGAATGGCCAGTGCACCGCCGCGCGAAGTGCCCGTCACGCGCGATGCCGCCATGCTCAATGGATCTCCGGCGCCCGGCCGGTCGCGACGCCGGCATGCGCGCTCGACGCACAGCGATTCGCGTGCCCGTCCGCACCGCTTGCCGAATCCGCCGACAAGCCGTGGGCGCCCATCGGCAGCGCGCTGCGCACGCAACCGGTACTGAACGTCAGTGTGTTCTGAACCAGCGGGTAAAGGAAATACAGCGCGAACGCGAGATAGCCCGCGTACAGGATTCGAACCATGGTGCGATGGGATGAACGATTGGACTTGTCCTGTTTACGGCGCGGCGACGCGCGCCTTGAGGTTATCGCCTGTCCGATTCCGCATCGGGGCGAAACCCGGGCCGGTGACACGCGCCTTTCACGGCATCGACACCGAATCTCATGAACCCGGTCAGCGCCGTGGCGGAACATGCAGCGTGGCGATGCATCGACGAATGCGCGATACTGTTCCGCGTACGACCCATCACCGGCCCGACGGCCGGGACAAGAGGCAACGCTCATGCAAATCGCACCGAAATCGGCCGACGAGGCGGCCCGGCTCGATACGCTTCATTCGCTTTCGATCCTCGATACGCCGCCCGAAGAGCGTTTCGACCGCCTGACGCGCCTCGCGCGGCGGCTGTTCGACGTCCCGATCGCCCTCGTCAGCCTCGTCGACGAGAATCGCCAGTGGTTCAAAAGTCATCCGGGCCTCGACGCCGCGCAGACGCCGCGCGACGTGTCGTTCTGCGCACACGCACTGCTCGCGCCCGATACGATGGTGATCCAGGACGCACTGAACGACGACCGATTCCACGACAATCCGCTCGTCACCGGCGCGCCCGGCATCCGCTTCTACGCCGGCCGGCCGCTCGCCGCACCGGACGGCGCGCCCATCGGCACGTTGTGCCTGATCGACACGCGGCCCCGCTCGCTCGAACCCGACGAACTCGCGCTGCTGGGCGATCTCGCCCACATGACCGAGCGCGAGATCGCCGCGCTGCATTTCGCGACCACCGACGAACTCACGCAACTGACGAACCGGCGCGGCTTCGAGCTTCTCGCCCGCCACGTGCTGAGGCTGTGCGATCGCGTCGGCCGTCATGCCGTGCTGCTGTTCTTCGACCTGAACGATTTCAAGGCGATCAACGATCGCTTCGGCCATGCCGAAGGCGACCGCGCGCTCAAGGCGTTCGCCGAAACGTTGACGGGCGCGCTGCGCGACAGCGACGTCATCGCACGGCTCGGCGGCGACGAGTTCGTCGTGCTGTTGAGCGCCACCGATCCGGCCGACGTCGCCGAGCCCGTCGAGCGCGTCACGCAGGCGCTCGCGCAGCGCAACGCCGCCGACGCACGCGGCTACGCGATCCGGTTCAGCGTCGGGCACGTTGCCTACGATCCCGCACACCATCGCACCGTCGCCGACCTGCTGGCATCGGCCGATCGCCGGATGTACGAACACAAGCAGCACGGCAAGACGGCCGGCGCATGACCGCGAACGCGCCACGCGGGCCGCGGCGAGATCGCGCCGCCGCGCAGCGCGCTCGCCCACGGTCGTTCGACGCGGGCCGGTTCAACTGCCGCAAGGCGGCGCGCTGGCCATGGCATCCGCGATCTGCTCGGGTGTCAGATCGCGCTGATGCGTCGCCAGCGACCAGCGATGCCCGAACGGATCCTCGACCTGCCCGTAACGATCGCCCCAGAACATGTCCGCGGCCGGAATCGTGACCGTCGCGCCGGCTGCCACCGCCTTCGCGATCGCCGCATCGGTGTCCGGCACGTACAGATGCAGGCAGACGGGCGTGCCTTTCAGCGCCTTCGGCCCCAGCGCACCGTGCTCGGGCATTTCATCCACCAGCATCAGCGTCGAATCCCCGATCGCGAGGCACGCATGCGCGAGCCGGCCGTCGGGCATCGCGAGGCGGAATCGTTCGGTCGCGTCGAATGCGCGCTTGTAGAAATCGATGGCTGCGGTCGCGCCCGCACAGATCAGATGCGGGGTCAGCGTGCGCATCCCTTCCGGGATCGGCTTGACGGACGTGGGCATGGTGTCGCTCCTTCAGTCGGTTGTCGTATCGAAAATCGGGACGGACGCGCGTTGCGCACGCCTCCGATGCTACGACGGACGACTCCGGCGAAAATCGACATGGCGCCCGGGATTTTTTTGTTTGCTCGTGTGACAGGGGCGCGGGACAACGCGGCTTCGGGCGTCATCGGCCCGTTCGCTCGGCCTGCTCGTCCGGCAGGCCGAACTGACGACGGCAGGCTTCAAGCAACCCGGCCACCGCGCCGAGCGGAAAATCGGCAAACCGGGCGATCGGCAGCATCACGCCACCCGGCACCTTCGTGCGCGACGAATGCGCGGAGAACTGGTAGCCGATGTAATGATTCCCGGCGACGCTGACGATCCGGAATTCGGTGACGTCCCGCCACGGCGTGACGGGTTTTTCGCGCGCGGCGCCGATCAGCCGGAAGCCCGTCTCGTCGATCTGCAGCGCGAGCTTGCGCCGCGACGACACGAACAACGCCGCACTAGCCAGCCCAAGCAACGCGGCCAGCGCCGCCACCGGCCAGAGCGCCGGCGCGGCCACGTAACCGCACAGGCTCGCCGCGGCCAGCCCCGCACACACGATCGCCCTGCTTTTCAGGCTTCGGCTGTCGACTGCCAGCGTGACCGGCAACGCGCCGATGAACGTTTCCGCGTCGGGATCGACGCGCCGGCCGGAATCCGTTGGTTTCTGCTCGTCGATCATTGCACGCCCGCTCGTGCCGACGGCCGCCGGCCCATCGACGCGGCCGGCATGTGAGGATTCCGATACCGATGGCGCGGATCACGCGCCGCGGCGCCGACATCGGTCAATTGCATACGTTGACGGTACCGCTGGTCGTGCATTGACCGGTGGCCCGGTGAGTCTGCTCCGCCAACCGAGGCGCGAGGCCCATGCCGCGATCCGGCGCGGCCGCCGACGACGAGGCAGGATCGGTCGTCGACGCGGTCTCCGGCGACGGTTGCACGGGCGCCGGCCCGGACGCGGTCTGGCAGGCGGCAAGCGCCAGACACAGCGCGAATGCCGACGGGACGATGGAAAATCTGGACAGGGTCATGGACGCGCTCGCTCGATTCGTTTGGGGTAACGGCCCGCAGTCAGATCTGCGGCAGATCGCGCAACGTGCGCGACTCGCTCGTTGCATCGATGTCGAGCTCGATGCCTTCCGACGCATCGCGATACAGCACGCGTTTCAGCCTGGGCCCGATCGCGGTGGTATCCGATGCCGAGAAGATCGCGCGGACATCGTTACCGGACGCAAGCGCACGCGCCACGTCCGCCACCGGGGCTTCGCGCGGCGTCTCCGCCCACGAGCGATCGGCCGGGTTCACGGCCGCCCAGCGCACGTGCGTCACGCGCGCGCTGAGCGGATCGATCCGCACACCATTCACCGCAAACGTAGACATCGGCATCTCCTTTGAATTTTTGCGGCCTGCCGCCTGCACGCGGCAAGCGGCAAGCTGCTGACAACCGGATCTCGCGACCATGGCCCGCACGTGCCGGCGATCATGCGCGCTTGCCCGGCCAACGCGATTTTCGATGATACATTGGGACGCTTTGCAACCGTCAACAGACAATCGTGTACGGGAGAAACACATGAGCGACGCCTGGGGAACCTTCCCTGCCAGAATGGGCGACCATCAGGCTTTCATCAGCTTCAACCATGGCTTTGCGGAAATCGCCGAAGGCGATCCGCGCACGTCGCTGCTGAGCGTGCGCGTCCCGTTCGCGCGCCCGTCGCCCGAAGGCCTGCCGACCGGCGACGAATTCGCCGATCTCGCGAAGATCGAGGATCTGCTCGACGCGGCGATCATCGCAAAAGGCGGCGTGCAGGTCGGCCGCATCACCGTCGACGGCAACCGGGATTTTCTTTTCTACGTGCCGTTCGACGAGGAGGCAGCCGCGGAGATCGTCGATTCGCTGGCCGACCAGACGACCTATGCACTTCAGTACGCGCATCAGGACGACCCGGACAAGGCCACTTACTGGCAGACGCTCTACCCGACCGACGACGACTGGCAGATCATGCGCGACATGCGCACGCTGGATGCGCTGCGGCAGCAAGGCGATGTCCCCGACGTGAGCCGGCGCGTGATGCACTGGGCGTACTTCCCCGACCCGAGCGACGCGCACCAGTTCGCGGACTGGGCCGAAGCGAAAGGCTATCCGGTCGAATCGGTCGCGCCGACCGAAGACGGCAAGTCGGCCGTGCGGTTTTCGCACGAAGGCACGATGGCGCTCGCCGACATCACGCGCCATACGATCGCGCTCAATCGCGAGGTACGCGCGCTCGGCGGAAACTACGACGGATGGGAAACCAGCGTCGAACAGGCGGGGTGAGCGAAGCGCCATGCCCGTGGCGCGCGATGTGACGTCACGCCATCCGACGCAAAAAACATCCCGGCAGCGATGTTGCCCGCCGCCGGGATCAAGGCATCGCCGGCAAAAACCGGCGATGGGCCTGAGGGTTCGCTCAGGCACGAGGAAAGCGATTCGTACGGATCAGGCGAACGGATGTGGGGACGCGAACGAATGCCGTCGCGCAGCCCGCCGGACGCCTGTCCGGTTCCGCCGACGCAGCCTTCCGGCGTCGGGGGGCAAAAAGCCCCCGCTCCTGCGCGAGCGAGCGGGGAAACGGTTGACCGGGCCGGGGAAGAACGGTCAACCGGTCAAATTGTGATCGCGGGTCACGCGACGGTCTGTGCGGCAACTCACCCTTTGGTGACAATGTGACGATAACCGGCATGCTCGCGTGCCGACGAATACCTTCATGGTTCAAGCGCGACGCATTGCTTGTGGACTTCGCTGACGAAGAGCCGGCCGACAGCGTTCGCCTTCCCATCCAGCGGTTTATCCCGTCTTAATTCAATTCAATTTTTCAGCACCGAGCGCAGTTTCCGGTAAGTCGCCGGTATTGTCAAAGCAGGATTATTCTATTTTTTGACGCGAAGTGATTTTCGCTTCATTTTTTCGCGAGGAATTTCACGCACGCAATGATCTGCGTCACGAAAACCCGAGTTCGTCACTACAACGAGCCGCTGAAAAACCAGTCGGTAACCATATCGATCCAGTCGAGATTGCTGACGATCTCGACAGCGGCATCGCCGACGATCTCGATAGCGGCGTCGCCAACGATTTCGGCCGTCGACGAATCTGCCGCCACCGCGCCGGTCGCCACCGCGCTCGCCTTCGCAATCGCGGTCGATGCGACGGGCTTCGGATCGGCAAGTCGCTCCAGCCAGTCGATGATATTGGCGCGCGCGTCTTCCGCATCGGCGAAATCATTGCGCTCCAGAAAGCGATCGAACACGATCCACGCGAGCGTCCTGCTTCGCACCGCGGATTCGAGTTGCCTGTCGACAACGGCGGTACGGCCCGACGCCGTGATGTCGAGCGTTGCTGTGAAACAGTAATCGAGATATTCGATCTCGAGTTTCGACGACATGGCTTCTCCGCTCAATCCGCCCTCTCTATTTTTATGACGCCCGGCACCCGACGGGCTTCGCGGCACAATGTGAATCTTGCGTGAATTTAGCGCAGCGCTTCATTTTCACCGGCAGCATCACGATATTCTCGCAACCTGTCGATATCGACCGCAGCCATATGACCGCTCTCATTCCTTTTGCCCTTCCGATGGCACCGGAAGTTGCCCCGCCTTGCTATTTCCGTTGTCGACCTGCTCCGCGGCCGTCGTCGCGCTGCTAAACTCGGATCACAACGACCGCGCGCCACCAGAGGAAATAATGACGCTCGCTCACGCAAAACAAAGCGGCGTAGATGTCTGGATCGTCCAGCTTCCCGGACACGCCCCCTATACCTACACGCAGCTCAAGCGAGTATTCTCGTCCGACGACTCGCGGCATCGGGTCGTGACGGTCGACCTGAAGAAATTGCTGGCCTGCGCCGACCGCGACACCACCGACTACGTACTGCCGTCGGTTCAGTACTGGGCCCCTGGCAAAGCCGCCGGCATCCGCGAATTCCTCGATCCGAACCGCAGCAGGATCCCGGACATGCCGTTCATCACGTTTCGCGAGACGAGAACGCGAACGCTACTCGGTATTCCCGGCCTGTCGAAAATCGGCGTCGCGTCGTTCCGTAACGGCCAGCATCGCGCGCGCTATCTGGCCTATGCCGGTGCGACGACCTTGCCCGTCGAAATCCACGAGACCGAAGCCGATTTGCTTGTGCGGTATTGCGGCGAATGATAGCAATGTCCGTTCGGCTTTCCCCTCGCGCGATGCCATGGCGGCCGGGTGCCGCCGCCCGCGCCGAAGCCGCAAGCGTTCAAGCCTCGATCGCGTAAATCCGGTCAATGACTTCCGTTTGGCCGAGGCGACACGTTTCGACGCCGGCCAATCGCCAGCCGTTGTGTTCGTAGAACCCGATCGCGCGCACGTTGCCCTCCAGCACCTGCAGATGGACCTTGCCCACGCCGATCGACCTGGCCCACGCGCGAACGGCTTCGATGATGCGCTTGCCCGTGCCGCCGCCGTGATGCGAGGGATGAACGTGCAGGCAGTCGAGCAGCACGCCAAGCGCCGGATCGACGGGGCGCTCGGCGCTGACGAAGCCGACCGGCTCGCCGTGCGACTCGGCGATCAGCACGAAGCCCCACTCGCTCTCGTCGCGATCGAAATACTTGCGCCAGCGAACCGCGTGCTCAGTCGGCACCTCGTCGGTCAGATAGGCGGCCGGAAGGATATGGCTATAGGCGGTTTGCCAGCTCAGCGTGTGCAGGCGAGCAATGTGGTTCGCGTCGTGCGCCGTCGCGACGCGCAGTGTGGTCCGGGTGCCCGGCATCGGCGGCAACTCCTTGTGCTGGTTTTCGTGATCGGCATGCGTCATCGCAAAATATACCGTGCTTTGCGGGATGCATTTCATGCGGCGCGTTGTCGGGACCTCGGCGTGCGGGCAAAAAAAATCCCGACACCTTCATCGGTCATCGGGATCGAACGGCCCTGCAAAGCATGAGGGCACGAGGAAGGTCCTACATTACACGCATGCAAGACTGTTGCACTTTGTCGGTTTGCGCCAAGCCCCTGTTCGATTCCGCCAATCAGCCGGTTATGCGCAGCCGTAAACGAAAAAAGCCTGCTCGCGTTTGGCGCGAGCAGGCAAGAAAACGGATCAGCATTCGAGGCACGAGGGCTGTCCAGAGAAGATAACGGCACGGCGCGCGGGAACCTTAGGCGGGAAAGAAAAACGTCGTGGGCAAACGGGTACGAACGTTGTCAGCGCAACGACACGGAAGCGCGATACGAAACGGGCCCGGGGCCTCGTCGCCATCTCCGTCATCCCCGTCGGCGATGCGAGTCAAGCTGTGCTATCGGTCGATACCACGCACGATCACGCGCCCGATTTCAATACCTGCCCGTCTCGCCCACGATCTCATATTCGGCATCGAAGCCATATCGTCGGGGCGACTCGATTTACGCAACCGCACTTTCGAAGCGCACGAGCGCCGACATGGTATCGCGGTCGCTTCGTTGAATACGGGATGCCGTTTCGTTAAAGACGCCGCGGGCAAGACACGCCGAGGCTCTATCCGAACGCCGAAAAGCAAAAAGCCCGGTTCAACGAACCGGGCTTTTTGCTTGAATTTGTTGGGGTGGCTGATGGGACTCGAACCCACGACGACAGGAATCACAATCCTGGACTCTACCAACTGAGCTACAGCCACCACTGATACTGCTTGCTTCGTTTCGCTGTTTTGTTTCAGCAGCGAAGAACAAGATTATACGAAGTCTTTTGAATCTTGCAAAGCATTTTTTTCAAAAATTTCTTCGGCCGCGTTCAGATGCGCACGCGCCTCGTCGAACACGGCCAGATCGCCGCGTGCGAGCTTCTTGTTGTCGGACAGCACGCGACGCCAGCCGCGCGCGCCCGGCATGCCGCGATACAGCCCGAGCGCGTGCCGCACGATCGCGCCGAGGTAGGTGCCGCGCTTCAGCTCGGCCGCGCAATACGCGATCAATTGCGCCTCGGCCTCTTCGCGCGTCGGCACCGCCGAGGTCGCTCCGTAGAAGCGCGCATCGACCTCCGCCAGCACGTACGGGTTGTGATAGGCCTCGCGGCCGAGCATCACGCCATCGACGTGCTCGAGATGCCGCGCAACCTCATCGAGCGTCGTGATGCCGCCGTTGATCACGATCTCCAGCGACGGAAAATCGCGCTTCAACCGATACGCATAGTCGTACTTGAGCGGCGGGATCTCGCGATTCTCCTTCGGCGACAGCCCTTTCAGGATCGCGTTGCGCGCATGCACGACGAACGTTTCGCACCCGGCCTCGGCCACCGTGCCGACGAAGTCGCGCACGAACGCGTAGTCCTCGACCGCGTCGACGCCGATCCGGTGCTTGACCGTCACCGGCACCGACACTGCATCGCGCATCGCCTTCACGCAGTCGGCGACGAGCGGCGGCTCGTTCATCAGGCACGCACCGAACGCACCGCGCTGCACGCGCTCGGACGGGCACCCGCAGTTCAGGTTGATCTCGTCGTAGCCCCACTGCTCGCCGAGCTTCGCCGCGCGCGCGAGATCGTCCCGCTCGCTGCCGCCCAATTGCAGCGCGACCGGCGATTCGCTCGGCGTGAACGCAAGATGCCGCTGGGCGTCGCCGAACAGCAGCGCGCCCGTCGTGATCATCTCCGTATACAGCCACGTATTGCGCGTCAGCGTGCGGTGGAACGACCTGCAATGGCGGTCGGTCCAGTCGAGCATCGGCGCGACGGATACGCGGCGGGGAGGAAGCGAGGGTGGAACGGACATGGAATTCGGGTACAGGCCAGACGGCACGGAACAACCCGACATTTTACCGCAAGACCGGCCCTGCCCGCCCGACACGCGCACTACCGGCCGCCCAATTCAGCATCGACCGCGCGGCGCGCCTCGTCGAACACGCGCTCGATCACGCGCCGTTCGGTGAGCAGCATCCCGTCGATCTTGACCAGCCGCCAGTCGATCCGCACGGCATCGCCCTGCAGCACGCGATAGTGCGCCCGCTCGCCGTCCCAGACCTGCTCGGTCTTCACCTCGATCTCGAAGCCGCGGTACGGCTCGCTGAAATCGCCGAGGTCGCTCCCTCTCGGTTCCATCGCACGCTCCGTGGTGATGCCGCGCCAAGCCGCCCGCGCGGCCGGCGCCGCGCGCTCAATCGTATTCGTCGGACAAAAACGACCGGCCATCGGCCGTCAGATCGACCCGGTCGGCCGTCGCCTGATAGATCAGCCCGTCATTCAGCAACGCGTAGACGACGTCGTCGAACGCGGCGGGAACCGGCCGGCTGTCGCCGAACTGGTCGATCCATTTCAGCGCCTCGATGGCTTCGGGGGAAAGGATGGGGGTCATGCGTTGGCCTCCGGCATCGGTGTCGTTCCATCCTAGCACTTCGCCCGGAAGCCGAATACCGTGGCAAACGCGCCGCGCGAAATGCAATGCGGCGCCGGCGGGCACGCTGCCCGGCGGCGCCGCACCGAGGCGCGACCCGCGCGCTCAGAGACGCGCGATCGAGACTTCCGTCGACTTCACGAGCGCGACGACTTCGGCGCCGACCTTCAGTTCGAGTTCGTCCACCGAACGGGTGGTGATCACCGACGTGACGATGCCGAACGGCGTCTCGACGTCGACTTCGGAGACCACGGAACCGCGGATGATCTCCTTGACCTTGCCCTTGAACTGGTTACGTACGTTGATTGCAGTGATGCTCATCGGGATGATCGCTCCGAAGAAAAAAGTCTCAGAACGGGCGGCCGAAGCCGCCCGGAATTAAACGGCCCAGCGGATCTGCCCGACCGGTCGAACCTTGTCTGCTTCATGCGCCGCGTCGTGCTCGCCCGCGCCGGGGCCGCCGGCGAGCACGCGTTTCAGCACGCGGTCCTCCAGCGCCGCGAAGGCGGCCGACGCGCGGGCGCGCGGCCGGTCGAGCGGCACCGACTGGTCGAGCGCCACCCGCCCCTGCTCGATCAACAGGATGCGGTCGCCGAGCGCGACGGCCTCCTGCACGTCGTGCGTGACGAGCAGCGCGGTGAACCGGTGTTCGCGCCACAGGCGCTCGATCAGCGCATGCATCTCGATGCGGGTAAGCGCGTCCAGCGCGCCGAGCGGCTCGTCGAGCAGCAGCAGTTGTGGCCGGTGCACGAGAGCGCGTGCCAGTGCGACGCGCTGCCGCTGGCCGCCCGACAGTTGCGCGGGCCAGTCGTTCGCGCGTTCCAGCAGCCCGACTTCGTCGAGCACCGCGCGGGCCTGGTCGCGCGCGCCGCGGCCGAGCCCCAGCATCACGTTCTGCAGCACGGTCTTCCACGGCAGCAGGCGCGCATCCTGGTACATGATCCGCGTATCGAGCGCGCCGCCGCCCTCGCCGCGCGTCACGAGCGCGCCGCTGCTCGGTTGCTCGAGCCCCGCGACGAGACGCAGCAGCGTCGATTTCCCGCAGCCGCTGCGGCCGACGATCGCGACGAAGCTGCCGCGCGCAATGCCGAGCTCGACGTTGTCGAGCACCGTGCGGGCGCCGAAGCGCTTGCTGACGCCCGACAGCGTGACCGCGTCGTCGGGAGCCGGGCTGCCCGGGCGCCGCCGTGCCAGCGGCACGACCGATGCGCTGCCGTCGCGTTCGAGGATCGCCGCATCGCGCGCGTCGCCATCCGCGACGCGGGCCTGCGCGAGCTCGGCCTCGAGGTCTGCGCCGGCGAGCGGGCCGTAGGCGGCCGCCGAAGTCGTCGCATTCATGCCTTTGCTCCTGATTGATAGGCGGGGTGCCAGCGCAGCGTCACGCGCTCGATCGATTTCGCCAGCACATCGGCCAGCTTGCCGAGCACCGCGTACAGCAGGATGCCGACCACCACCACGTCGGTTTGCAGGAATTCACGCGCGTTCATCGTCATGTAGCCGATGCCCGACTGCGCGGAGATCGTTTCCGCGACGATCAGCATCACCCACATCAGCCCGAGCGCGAAACGCACGCCGACGAGGATCGACGGCAACGCGCCGGGCAGGATCACGTCGCGGTACAGCGCGAAGCCGCGCACGCCGTAGCTCTTCGCCATCTCGATCAGGTTCGCGTCGACCGAGCGGATCCCGTGATACGTATTGATGTAGACGGGGAAGAACACGCCGAGCGCGACGAGGAACAGTTTCGCCTTCTCGTCGATGCCGAACCACAGGATCACGAGCGGAATCATCGCGAGCGCCGGAATGTTGCGGATCATCTGGATCGTCGAGTCGAGCGCGACCTCGGCCGCTTTCGACAGCCCGGTCGCGAGCCCCAGCGCGAGGCCGACGCCGCCGCCGATCGCGAAGCCGAACAGCGCGCGCCACGTACTCACTTTCACGTTCGCCCACATTTCGCCCGACGTCACGAGCGACCACGCCGCGCGCACGACCGCCACCGGCTCGGGCAGCACGCGGGTCGACAGCCAGCCGGTGCGCGCACCGACTTCCCATACCACCAGCAACGCGAGCGGCACGAGCCACGGCGCGACGCCGCGCCACGCGCGGGCGGCCACGGCGACGCCCGTCGTCGAGGTTTTCGTTGTCATCGCAGGCCTCCGTCGCTCAGCTCTGGCTCGTCTTCGGCAGATAGTTGTTGCCGACGATCTCGCCGAACGGCCCCGACAGCGGGCCGGCCGCTCTCTCCACGCCCTTGCCCTTGATCAGCGGGAACACGAGCTCGGCGAAGCGATACGACTCCTCGAGGTGCGGATAGCCGGACAGGATGAACGTCTCGATGCCGAGCTCCGCGTATTCGCGCATGCGTTCCGCGACCTGCTCGGGATTGCCGACGAGCGCCGTGCCGGCGCCGCCGCGCACGAGCCCCACGCCGGCCCACAGGTTCGGATAGACCTCGAGCGCCTCGCGGCCGCCTCGCTTGCCGCCGTGCAGCGCGGCCATCCGGCGCTGGCCTTCCGAATCCATGTTCGCGAACGCCTTCTGCGCACGTGCGATCGTGTCGTCGTCGAGCCGGCTGATCAGCCGCTCGGCGTCACGCCATGCTTCGTCCTCGGTCTCGCGCACGATCACGTGCAGGCGGATGCCGAACTTGATCTTGCGGCCGCGCGCGTCGGCACGTGCACGGATGTCGGCGATCTTCTTCGCGACGGCCTCGGGCGGCTCGCCCCAGGTCAGGTAGGTATCGATGTGATCGGCGGCGATCGCGTGAGCGGCCGGCGACGAGCCGCCGAACCACAGCGGCGGATGCGGGCGCTGCACGGGCGGGTAAAGCGCCTTGCCGCCTTTCGACTGCAGGTGCTTGCCGATGTAGTCGAACCCGCCGTTGTCGTGCGACGCGGCAAGCAGCCCGCGCCAGATGTTCAGGAAATCGTCGGTAATCTCGTAGCGCGTGTCGTGATCGGCGAAGAGGCCATCGCCTTCCAGCTCGGCCGCATCGCCGCCCGTGACGACGTTGATCAGCAGGCGGCCGCCCGACAGGCGGTCGAACGTCGCGGCCATCCGCGCGGCGAGCCCCGGCGAAGCGATGCCGGGGCGCACGGCGACCAGGAACTTCAGGCGCTGCGTCGCGGGAATCAGGCTCGACGCGACGACCCACGCATCCTCGCAGGAGCGGCCGGTCGGCAGCAGCACGCCGTCGTAGCCGAGCGTGTCCGCCGCCACGGCGACCTGCTTGAAGTAATCGTAGTCCGCGGCGCGCGCGCCTTCGGCCGTGCCGAGATAGCGGCTGTCGCCATGCGTGGGGATAAACCAGAACACATTCATCTGCTGCTCCTGCTTGACTGTCACTGCCGAAATTTGAAAAAAACATCGCCCTGCTCGCGTCGCGGATGAGCGACGCATGCATGGTGTGCATTCGAATCGGGATGGCTCGCCGGTCACGCCGTGCAGCGGACGAGGACGCGATCGCACGGCTGTTTCTGGGAAATCAGTCTAGGGATCGGTACCAGGCTTTGGAACGATTTTTTTGAGCTTAGGTTTTCCGCTTTCGTGATTAGCACGACGCTGGAGCGAATATCGCCGCGGCCGGGCCCTATAATGGCGCACCTATCCGAATAACTCCGCGCGCCCGGCCCCGGCCGTGCGCGCCTGCGGTGCACTCATCGATGCAGAAAGTCATCCTGCCCTTCCTGTCCGGCTTCCTGGCCGCCCTGTTCTTCCGCGAGGCCACGCTCGCCCTTCTCCACACGGCCGACCTGATCGCCGCAACCGGTTTCTCGACACAACCGTTCGCGCCGCTCGGCATTCCTGAATTTGTCGCGAACGCACTGATCAGCGCGTGCTGCGCGATTCCGATGGCGTGGCTGTTGCGCGTCTCGCCCGAGCGCGAAGCATCGTGGATCGGCGCGCTGGTGTTCGGCGGTATCGTGCTGACGGCCGCCCGCGTGTTCGCGATCGATCCGCTGCGCGGCATCTGGCCGTCGGGCAACATGCTGCCCGTGCTCGCGGCCGGCTTCGCGGCGAATGCGGTGTGGGGCTTCGGCGCGCTCGTGTTCATGCGCGCGTTCATGTCGGACGACGCGGGCGACGAATAACGCCGGCGCGCGCGACGCGTCCTTCGCGACCAGCCGACTTCCATGAAAAAGGCCGCGTGCATCTGCACGCGGCCTTTGCGTTTCCGTGTCGCGCGCCGGTCGGCCGCGCGGGCCAGCCCGATCGGCGTCAGTCCTTCAGCTTGCGCAGCGGATGCGTGTCGGGCGTCCACGGACTGTCGAACATCGCGAGCACGTCGGCGCGCGCGACGTCGGCGGCCGACTTGAAGCGCCACACCGGCTGATGATCCTTGTCGACGATCAGCGCGCGCACGCCTTCGATCACGTCGCCGTGCGCGAAGGTCGAGCGCGTGAGGTCGAGATCGCGCCGCAGGCAATCGGCCATCGTCGCGCCGCGCGCGCGTTCGACGACTTGGAGCGACACGGCCATCGACAGCGGCGACAACTGCTCGCGCATCGCATGGGTCGCCTTCTCGACCCACCCGTCCACCGCCGCGCAATCGGGCTCGGCGTCGAGCGACGCGAGGATCGCGTCGAGGTCGGGTTGCGCGAAATGCCGGTCGATCCCGGCGCGCGCATCGGCAAGCGCCGACGTGTCGGGCGTCGGCACGACCTTGTGCGCGGCAGCCGCGTCGGTCACGCACGCGACGGCCTGCGCGCCGCTGTCGATGCGCGCGCCGCGCAGCGTGTCGAGCAGCGCCGGCAGCGCGGCATCGGGCAGATAGACGTCGGCGAGTTGCGCGTACAGCGCGCCGGCCGCGTCGAGCGTCGCGCCCGTCACCGCGAGATAGCGGCCGATCGCGCCGGGCGTACGCGCGAGAAACCAGCTCATCCCGACGTCCGGGAACAGGCCGATGCGCGTTTCGGGCATCGCCATCTTCGTCGAATCGGTCACGACGCGCAGGCCGCCCGTGTGCCGCGCCGCCTGCGAGATCCCCATGCCGCCGCCCATCACGACACCGTGCATCAGCGCGATGTACGGCTTCGGATACGTGAAGATCGCATGGTTCAGCGTGTATTCCTCGATGAAGAACGTGTCGACCGCGTCGCGGTCGCCGCGCTGCCACGCGTCGTGGAAGAAGCGCACGTCGCCGCCCGCGCAGAACGCGCGCGGATGCGGGCTGTGCACGACGACCGCGACGACGTCGGGATCGTCGCGCCACGCGTCGAGCGCCTGCTGCATCAGCCGGATCATGCCGACCGACAGCGCGTTCAGCGCCTTCGGCCGGTTCAGTTCGAGAAAGCCGATGCGGTTCGCGACATACGCGCGCACGTCGGGCTGGGCGGATTCGGCGGAAACGGCGGCGGAAGTGGAGTCGGTCATGAAGGTCGTCCGGCAAACGGCAGTCGCACGCTCAGTGCGCCTGCATCTTCGAGAACAGGTTCAGCACCACGACACCCGCGATGATCAGCCCGAGGCCGATCACCGCCGGCACGTCCGGCACCTGACGATAGAGCAGCATCGCGACGAGCGTGATCAGCACGATGCCGGCGCCCGACCAGACTGCATAGATGATGCCGACCGGCATCGTGCGCAACGTGAGCGACAGGCAGTAGAACGCAACGCCGTAACCGGCGACGACGAGCACCGACGGCCACAAGCGCGTGAAACCGTCCGCCGCGCGCAGCGCGGACGTGCCGATCACTTCCGCGACGATCGCGATCGCGAGCCATGCGTAGCCGGGCAATTGCATCGCTCAGCTCCTTGCGAGGGCCAGTACCGCGTAGTCGTGGCCGAGCTCGGCGCACAGCGCCTCGACGACGAACTCGTGATCCGCGCGCTGCGGCAGCCCGGACGCGGTGATCGAGCCGATCACGCCGGCGCCGGCGACGGTCAGCGGAAACGAGCCGCCGTGCGACGCATACTCGGCGACCGGCAATCCGTGCTTGTCCGCGAGCGTCGCGCCGGCCTGCTGCATGCGCAGGCCGATCGCGTACGAGCTGCGGCGAAAATGCGCGACGACGTTGCGCTTGCGGCGCACCCAGTCGGCGTTGTCAGGCGTGGCTCCGGCGAGCGCCGCGTAAAACAGCGGCTGGCCGAACGTGACGATGTCGATCGCGATCGCATGACCGCGCGACGTCGCGAGCGCATGCATCCGGTTGCCGAGCGCCCATGCGCGAGCCGGGTCGAAATGGGGAAACACGAGCGCCTGTTCCTGCGCGCCGATCGATTGCAGATCGTGAGCGATGTCCATGAATCCGTCGATGCAGTAAGGAGAGCCGCAACGGCGCCGATGCGATCGCGCCGGGCCGCTGCCGGGATGACGACACAAACCGCTCGATTCTAGCGCACGTGCCTGCCCGTACCGGCCCCACCAGCGCTCGCCATGCGATTGTCACAAAACACTTGCACGCATTCGGGATAGCCCCTATAATTCAATTCTTCGACGGACGCGGGGTGGAGCAGTCTGGCAGCTCGTCGGGCTCATAACCCGAAGGTCGTAGGTTCAAATCCTACCCCCGCAACCAACCGTCCAGAATTTCGCAGAAAGCCCGGCCTCGCGTCGGGCTTTTTGTTTTTGCGCGTCCGGGCGCCGCGCGCCCTTCGCTTGCGCACCCGCCGTTTCGCACGACACGCCGCCGCATGCGCAGGCGTTCAAGAATGCCGCGGCCCGGTGATACACTCGCATCACCTCGTCCCTTCCACTCGACATGAAATTCTGCTCCGTCTGCGGTCACGAAGTCCTCGCGCGCATTCCTCCGGGCGACAATCGTGAGCGCTTCGTCTGCGATCACTGCGGCACGATCCACTATCAGAATCCGCGCAACGTCGTCGGCACGGTGCCGGTCTGGGGCGACCAGATCCTGCTGTGCCGCCGCGCGATCGAACCGCGCTACGGATTCTGGACGCTGCCGGCCGGTTTCATGGAAATGGGCGAAACGACCGCGGAAGCCGCCGCGCGCGAAACCCTCGAGGAGGCCGGCGCGCGCGTCGAGGTGCAGAACCTGTTCACGCTGCTCAACGTGCCGCACGTGCACCAGGTCCACCTGTTCTACCTCGCACGACTCACCGACCCGGGCTTCGAAGCCGGCGAGGAAAGCCTCGAGGTGAAACTGTTCGACGAAGCGGACATCCCGTGGGACGAGATCGCGTTCCCGACCGTCAGCCAGACCCTGCGGTTCTTCTTCGCCGATCGCGCCGCCGGCGACTACGGCGTGCACACCGGCGATATCTTCCGCTCGCTGCGCAACGGCTGAGCCGCGCCCCATGGTTCCCTGGCTCGGCCCGGACGATCCGTTCCCGCCCATCGAGCGCGCGCTCGGCCCCGCGACGGGTGCGCCCGGGCTGCTCGCCGCGAGCGCCGACCTGCTGCCGTCGCGCCTCATCGACGCCTACCTGCGCGGCATCTTCCCGTGGTACTCGGACGGCCAGCCGGTGCTGTGGTGGAGCCCCGACCCGCGCATGATCCTCGTGCCGGCCGAATTCAAGGTGTCGCCTTCGCTGCGCAAGACGCTCAAGCGCGTGCTGCGCGAGCCTCAATGGGAAGTGCGCGTCGATCACGACTTTCCCGGCGTGATGCGCGCCTGCGCGCAGGCGCCGCGCCGCGGGCAGCGCGGCACCTGGATCACCGCCGAGATCATCGACGCCTATACGTCGCTCTACCGCTCCGGCAACGCGCACAGCATCGAGACGTGGCACGACGGGCGCCGCGTCGGCGGCCTGTACGGCGTGTCGTTCGGCCGGATGTTTTTCGGCGAGTCGATGTATGCGGACGTGACCGACGCGTCGAAAATCGCGCTGGCCGCGCTCGTCGCGCACCTTCGCGAGCACGGGCTGGAAATGATAGACTGCCAGCAGAATACGTCGCATCTAGCGTCGCTCGGCGGCCGCGAGATCGCACGCAAGGCCTTTGTCGCTCACGTGCGCCGCGCGGTAGCCGAACCGCCGATTCCGTGGCACTTCGACAAGCGCGTGCTCGCCGCGCTGACGAGCCCCGCCGAAACGGCGGCGCCCACCGGGACCGAGCGCTAGCGCGGCACTCCTTCCCTGCATCGAGAGCTGCCCATGACTCATCCGACTGAGCTGCCGCTTTCACCGCTTTCGGCGCTGCAATTCTATGCAACGGCGCCCTATCCGTGCAGTTATCTGGACGGCCGCATCGCGCGCTCGCAAGTCGCGACGCCGAGCCACCTGATCAATTCCGACATCTACACCGAGCTCGTGAAGGCCGGCTTCCGCCGCTCGGGCGTGTTCACGTACCGCCCGTACTGCGACGGCTGCCGCGCATGCGTGCCGGTGCGCGTGCCGGTCGCCGCGTTCGCGCCGACGCGCACGCAGCGCCGGATGTGGAAACGGCATCGCGCGCTGGTCGCGACGGTGTCGCCGCTGCACTACGACGAAGAACACTACGCGCTCTACATGCGCTACCAGTCCGCGCGCCATGCGGGCGGCGGCATGGACCGCGACAGCCGCGACCAGTACGAACAGTTCCTGCTGCAAAGCCGGATCAACTCGCGCCTCGTCGAATTCCGCGACCTCGACGCGCCGGGCGGCGAACCCGGCAAGCTGCGGATGGTCAGCATGATCGACATCCTCGGCGACGGCCTGTCGTCGGTCTATACGTTCTTCGAGCCCGACGACCGGCACACGAGCTACGGCACCTACAACATCCTGTGGCAGATCGAGCAGGCGAAGAGCCTCGGGCTGCCCTACGTGTACCTCGGCTACTGGATCCGCGAGAGCCCGAAGATGGCCTACAAGGCGAACTTCCATCCGCTCGAAGGGCTGATCGACGGCCGCTGGAAGACGCTCGATCCGGAACGGGTCGACCTGCCGCCCGTCGACGCGGCGCTCGCGCGCGCGCCGTTGCCGGGCGGGCATTCCGGGTCGAGCTGACGCGCGTCGCGGCGGCTACGAAGCGAAGCGCGCCCGTGCCGCGCAACTCCCGGTAAAATAGCGGGTTGTCATTCATTCCGGCCGTCCGCCCCATTCCCGTGTTCAGTTCCCTCTACCCGCTGGCCCGCGCATCCCTGTTCAAGATGGATGCGGAAGACGCTCACCACCTTACGCTGCGCGCGCTCGGCGCGGCCGGCCGTACGGGCCTCGCCTGCGCGCTGTCGGCGCGCGTGCCCGACGCGCCGCGTACCGTGATGGGGCTCACGTTCCGCAACCCGGTCGGCCTCGCGGCCGGCCTCGACAAGGACGGCGCGGCCATCGACGGCCTCGCGGCGCTCGGCTTCGGCTTCATCGAGGTCGGCACGGTCACGCCGCGCCCGCAGCCCGGCAATCCGCGCCCGCGGATGTTCCGGCTGCCGCAGGCGGAAGCGCTGATCAACCGGATGGGCTTCAACAACCACGGCGTCGACCAGTTCGTGAAGAACGTCCAGGCCGCCCGCTATCGCGGCGTCCTCGGCCTGAACATCGGCAAGAACGCCGACACGCCGATCGAGCGCGCGGCCGAGGATTACCTGTACTGCCTCGAGCGCGTGTATCCGTTCGCGAGCTACGTGACGATCAACATCTCGTCGCCGAACACGAAGAACCTGCGCCAGTTGCAGGGCGCGGGCGAGCTCGACGCGCTGCTCGCCGCGCTGAAGGACAAGCAGCAGCGCCTCGCCGACCTGCACGGCAAGCTCGTTCCGCTCGCACTGAAGATCGCGCCCGATCTCGACGACGAACAGGTCAAGGAAATCGGCGACACGCTGCTGCGCCACAAGATCGAAGCGGTCATCGCCACCAATACGACGCTGTCGCGCGCGGCCGTCCAGGGCCTGCCGCATGCGGACGAAGCCGGCGGCCTGTCGGGCCGCCCGGTGTTCGACGCATCGAACGAAGTGATCCGCAAGCTGCATGCGGAAGTCGGCAACGACGTGCCGATCATCGGCGTCGGCGGCATTTTCTCGGGCGAGGATGCCCGTGCGAAGCTGGCGGCCGGCGCGGCGCTCGTCCAGCTCTATACCGGCTTCATTTATCGCGGCCCGGCGCTCGTGTCGGAATGCGTGAAGGCGATCGCCAGCGAACGCGGCGCGTAATATAGCCATAAGCAAAGTATATTTAGCTATCGATAGCATTTTTGCTATCATCGCCGTATGACGAAAACCATTGACCCCACCAGGGCAAGGACACACACGATGAAATTTCCGCTGTTGAAGAAGCTGCTGGTTGCCGGCGCGATCGGCATGTCGTTCGCCGCGGCAACCGCGCATGCGGCCGACCTCCTCGACCAGGTCAAACAACGCGGCACGCTGCGCGTCGGCCTCGAAGGCACGTTCCCGCCGTTCAACTCGAAGAGCCCGCAAGGCGACCTCGTCGGCTTCGACGTCGACATCGCGAAGGCCGTCGCGGCGAAGCTCGGCTGAAGGCCGAATTCGTGACGACCGAATGGAGCGGCATCATCGCGGGCCTGCAGGCCGGCAAGTTCGACGTGATCGTCAACCAGGTCGGCATCACCGACAAGCGCAAGGAAACGCTCGACTTCTCGCCCGCATACACGTACTCGTCCGCGCAGCTGATCCAGCGCAAGGACGACACGCGCGCGTTCAAGTCGCTGGAAGACCTGAAGGGCAAGAAGCTCGGCGTCGCGCTCGGCACGAACTACATGGACATGGCGAAATCGGTGCCGGGCATCGACGTGAAGACGTACCCGGGCGCGCCCGAGTACCTGCGCGATCTCGCGGCCGGGCGCCTCGACGCGGCGCTCAACGACCGCCTGATGCTCGCGTACCTGACGAAGAATTCGCAGCTGCCGCTGCGCCCGGGCGCGAACGTCGGTTCGGCGAACCCGTCGGGCATCCCGTTCAAGAAGGGCAACCCGAAGTTCCAGAAGGCGATCGACGACGCGATGGCGCAACTCGAAGCCGACGGCACGTTCACGAAGATCTCCGACAAGTGGTTCGGCATCGACGTGACGAAACCGCTCAAGTAAGCACGCCTGCATTTCCCGCCTGACGGCGGGCCGGAAAGGGCGGCATCCGCAACGATGCCGCCCTTTGTTTTATCGGTCCGGTTTATGATTGCGCTTTCGCGCACGCATTCGCTTCGTATTCCATGTCGACAACGTCCCTGCTCGTCCAATCGCTGCCGGTGCTCGCCCAGGGTGCCGTGCTGACCGTCAAGTTCGCCGTGCTGTCGATGGTGTTCGGCCTGCTTGGCGCCGTCGTGCTCGCGATGATGGGCATCCGGCAGAGCGAAGCGCTCGACGGCTTCGAGCGCATCTGGGTCAACGCGCTCGCGTGGCTGGCGCGCGCGTACGTGAGCCTGATGCGCGGCACGCCGCTGCTCGTGCAGATCTTCGTCATCTATTACGGGTTGCCGAGCCTCGGCATCTCGCTCGATCCGACGCCGGCCGGCGTCATCGCGCTCTCCGCGAACGTCGCGGCCTACATGTCGGAAAGCATGCGCGGCGCGATCAACGGGATCGCGCGCGGCCAGTGGCTCGCCGCGTACAGCCTGGGGCTGTCGTGGGGGCAGACGCTGCGCTACGTGATCGGCCCGCAGGCGCTGCGCATCGCGGTGCCGAGCCTGTCGAACAGCCTGATCAGCCTGATCAAGGACACGTCGCTCGTGTCCGTGATCACCGTGACCGAACTGCTGCGCAGCGCGCAGGAAGTGATCGCCGCGACCTATCAGCCGCTGCCGCTCTATCTCGCCGCCGCGGCCGTGTACTGGATCCTGTGCCAGATCCTCGAATGGGTGCAGCGCTGGTACGAAAAGCGCCTGTCGCTGCCGTCGCGGCACTGAGCCACGCGGTTGCACCGGGCCGGCGCTCGCCGGCCCGACGCCCGCTTTCCCGTCTTCCCGTCTATTCGCCCGAATAGCGCACGCCGAGCACGGCGCGCGCCGCATCCGTCATCGCGATCATCCGCCGCGAATGGTCGTGCGTCATGATCGGGCTTTCGGTCTCGCCCGCACGCAGCAGATCGCAGAAGTGCTCGGTTTCGTAGTTCAGCCCGCCGCCGTCGACCGGCGCATCGAGCTCGACGGTGCGCCCGTCCGCGTAGCGGATCGTCGCACGCGCGGGGTTCCACCACTTCTCGTGTATCGTCACGTGGCCGCCCGCCGCGGCGATCAGCGCGTCGCCGCGCCCCATCACGTCGAGACCGCAAAAGAGCTGTGCGATCCCGCCGTTCTCATGCACGCTGTTCAGGCTCGCGAACAGGTCGACGCCCGTCGCGCCGACGCGTCCGAGCGTCTGCACGTCGCGCGCCGCGCCGAGCCAGTCGACGGCAAGGAACGCCTCGTAGATGCCGATGTCGAGCAGCGCGCCGCCCGCGCGATCGAGCCGATAGACGGAATGCGCCTCCGGCACCGACGACGATGCGCAGCCCGCCCGCACGAGCCGGATCTCGCCGATCGGATCGTCACGCAGGTGCGCACGCAACTGACGGTACAGCGGAAAGAATGGCGGCTTCATCGCCTCCATGAAGAGCCGCCCGGCAGCGCGCGCCGCGTGCAGCACCGTGTCGAGTTGCGCGGCGTTCAGCGCGGCGGGTTTCTCGCACAGCACCGCCTTGCCGGCAGCCAGTGCGGCCAGCGTGTACTGCGCATGACTGTCATGGAGCGTCGCGATGTAGACCGCGTCGATATCGCTCGCGAGGAGCGCGTCGAGGCTCGCGGCAGGCGTGCCGCCGCATGTCTCGCAGAAGGCGGCCGTTGCGTCGGCGCGGCGGGCCCAGGCGCCGGCGAGCGTGGCGCCCGGCACGTGCGCGAGGCTTTGCGCGAAGCGGCGCGCGATGCTGCCTGCGCCGACGATGCCGAAGCGCACCGGGCGATGGTCGTTGTCGTTCATCCTGATCTTCCGTGTCGGTCGTATGGCGGTTGCCGGCACGCTGCCGGCCGGCCGTCATGATAAACGGCCCCGCGGCACACGGATGGACGACACGCGCGCCGTCAGGCCCGCACCGGCACGTCGACCGAGAAATCGCGCGAAATCTCGTCCGCGCTGAAATCGATCAGCGCGAGGGACGCTGCTTCGGCTTCTCGCGGGTCGCGCCGCTCGATCGCGTCGACGACGCGCGCATGCGCCTTCACCGCGATGTCGTGCGCGCCTTCCTTCTGCACGACGCGCGGATTCACGAGACGCACCGCCCCGCGCACGATCGCCGCCATCTGCTGGAAGAACTGGTTGCCGCTTGCCTGGACGATCCGCGTATGCAGCAACTCGTCCGCCGTGTCGTAGCCGGAATCGCCCGGCTGCAGCACCTTGAACGCATCGAACGCTTCGCGAATGCCCGCGATGTCGGCGGCCGTCGCACGCACGGCCGCCTGCGCGGTCGCGCGTGGTTCGATCAGCATCCGGAATTCGATGACGTCGCGCATGAACTGCGGATCGGGCTTTGCCCGAAATCGCCAGCTCACGACGTCTTCGTCGATCATCCGCCAGTCGCGCATCGGCCGCACGCGCGTCCCGACTTTCGGACGCACGTCGAGCATGTCGCGCGCAAGCAACATCGACAACGCCTCCCGCATCACCGTGCGGCTCACGTCGAACTCTTTCGACAGCACGTCCTGCGGCGGCAAGATGCCGCCGTACTTGTCCTCGACGATACCCGCGACAAGCCCATCCATCACTTTGGCGACCAGTGACCGGTCTTTGCCCTGCTCCATGACACCTCCCCGTGCGTCGATTTGCGAACACCTGCTCCGCAGTTCCGCCGGCCCTGGTTACTACTCTGTTCTTATGATCTATAAGTTGATGAGTTCGACGATATTTCGCTATCTGGTAAACACCTGACAGGGTTATCCCTCTTTTGAACGAGGTGATTTATACGGCTAAAAAAAAAGCCCGGGAAGCGCGCCGCGCCTGCCGGACCCCGGTTTCCACAAGATTTAACTATGCAATCCGTGACGACCGATACCGCGCCGTTACGGACTGCTTCTCATTCAGTTTCAGCCAGCCGGATAAGCGATCGTTTCAACGCCGTTTTCCGTGCCGAGCAAGCACAGATTCGCGCCGCGCTCCGCGAACAGGCCGACCGTCACGACGCCCGGCCATGCGTTCACCTGTGCCTCGAAACCGCGCGGATCGGCGATCTGCAGGCCCTTCACGTCGATGATCTCGTTGCCGTTGTCGGTGATGTAGGGTGCGCCGTCCTTCGTCACGCGCAGCACGGGCACGCCGCCGAGCGCGGTCACGCGCCGGCCGATCGCCGTGCGCGCCATCGGTACGACCTCGATCGGCAGCGGGAACGCGCCGAGCACCGGCACGCGCTTGCTCGCGTCCGCAATGCAGACGAACGTGTCGGCCACCGACGCGACGATCTTCTCACGCGTCAGCGCGCCGCCGCCGCCCTTGATCATCGCGCCGCCGGCGTCGATCTCGTCGGCGCCGTCGACGTACACCTGCAGCGAGTCGATCTCGTTCAGGTCGAACACCTTGATGCCGTGCGATTTCAGGCGTTCGGTCGTGGCGACCGAGCTCGACACGGCGCCGCGATAGCGCGACTTGACGGCCGCGAGCGCGTCGATGAAGCAGTTGGCGGTCGAGCCGGTGCCGACACCGATCACGGCGCCTTCCGGCACGTTCTGGATCACGTAATCGGCGGCGGCCTGGCCGACGAGGCGTTTGAGTTCGTCTTGAGTCATGGCGTGGTAATGCTGCGGGATTGCTGAAAACCGCCAGTTTACCGGAGTCGGCGGACGCCCCCGCGTTTTTCGGCGTGCAATGCGCCGCGCATTCAGCGCGTGTCGGCCACCGGAGCGGGAACCGCCGTTTGCGCGCCGGGGAAGTACTTGTCGAGCAGCGCCTGCGCGATCGCGTCGCTTTCCGCGTCCGGGTCGCCCGCGTAGTCGGACGGCCGGAAATGCATCTGGAACGCCGCGAACACGCGCCGCGTGCGCGTGTCGAGCACGCCGTCGGTCGGCACGTCGTAGCCGTAGCGCGCGAGCTTGAGCTGCAGTTCGCGCACGTCGACCGGCGCGTGCGGGTCGCGGCCGCCGAGCCGCGCGGCAACGGTGGCGTCGTCCGGCCACGCGCCGATGCCTGCTTGCGCGAGCGCATGCCACGGGAACAGCGGCCCGGGATCGATCTTGCGTTGCGGCGCGATGTCGCTGTGCCCGACCACGCGCGTCGGCGCAATCCCGTAGCGCGCGACGATGTCCTTCGACAGGCGGATCAGCGCGTCGACCTGTTCGGGTGGATACGGCTGCCAGGTGCGCTGCTGCGGGTCGAGCGGGCCGCGGTTCACGTTCTCGATGCCGATCGACACCGCGTTCAGCTCGGTCGTGCCCTGCCACTCGCTGACGCCCGCGTGCCATGCACGCCGCGCTTCCGGAACGAGTTGGTGGACGACGGGCATCCCGCGCTCGGTGGGCGGCCGCGGCGGAACGACGTAGTGCACGCTGACCGAATCGCCGGTCAACGTGCGCAAGGATTTCGTCTCGTCGCTTTCGGTGTAGTGCATCACGAGAAAGCGAATCCGCGAATCGGCGCCGCGCGCGTGCAGGCTCGTGTCGGCGTAGTAGGTGCCGCGCTCGACGAGCGACGGCGACGTGCAGGCCGCCAGCAGGCCGAGCACGGCGCAGGAGATGCCGGCACGAAACAGGGTCATCGGTCGCGGGTTCCGGGTAGCCGCGTGCCGCCTTGCATCGGGGCACGCGTCGCTTGGGTGATTCGACGCCCGCGCATCGCGCGCGGGACGGGCGGACCCGGGGCTCAGCCCTTCACGCGCCGCTGGCGCACGGCTTCGTACAGGCACACGCCGCTCGCGACCGACACGTTCAGGCTTTCCACGCTGCCGGCCATCGGGATGCTCATCACTTCGTCGCAGGTGTCGCGCGTGAGCCGGCGCATGCCTTCGCCTTCCGCGCCCATCACGAGCGCGACCGGGCCGTCGAGCTTCGTTTCGTAGAGCGTCGCCGGCGCCTCGTCCGACGTCCCGATGATCCACACGCCGGCTTCCTTCAGCTCGCGCAGCGCACGGGCGAGGTTCGTCACGGTGATGTAGGGCACGGTATCGGCTGCACCGCTCGCCACCTTGGCGGCAGTCGCGTTCAGGCCGACCGCGCGATCGCGCGGCGCGATGACCGCGTGCGCGCCGGCCGAATCGGCGACCCGCAGGCAGGCGCCGAGATTGTGCGGATCGGTGACGCCGTCGAGCACGAGCAGCAGCGCAGGCCCGTTGATGCCGTCGAGCAGCTCGGACAGGTTCTGCGCGAGCGGCATGTCCTCGACGCGTGCGACGACGCCCTGGTGGCGCTCGGTATGCGCGAGACCCCACAGGCGCGTTTCGTCGGCTGCGATCAGCCGCACGCCCGCTTCCTTCGCGGCGTGCAGGAACTCCTGCATGCGGCGGTCGCGGCGCGTCTGGTCGTACAGCACCTCCGCCACCGTCGATGCATCGTGCCGCAAACGTGCGGTCACCGCATGAAAACCGTAAAGAACCTTCAGACGTGACATGACTGGAACAACCTTCGATCAAACAGGCGGCCGCGCGATTCGCGCAGCCGCGATCCATGGAAAAGGAAAGCGCCGCGTGGCCGGCCGATGGCCGATAACGCGGCGTCTTTCGATACTGCAGGGCGTGCGCACACGCCGCCCTGAACGCTCAGTACTTCTTGCGGGCGCGGGCCTTCTTCGCGGTCGGCTTCGCCGGCGCGCCGCCGCCACCGCCGCCCTTCTTCTTCGCGGCGCCACGTGCGGCGCGCGCTTCCTTCACCGCGACACTCGGCGCGCTCGCGGCCTTCTTGCCACGCGGCACGGTGTCCTCCACCGGCGGCAGCGCACGCACGCGCGGGCCGCTGCCGTTGCGATCGACGCCGGCAGCCGGTGCGGGCGACGGACGCGGCGCCTTCACCGGCGTATCGCGCACGAGGCGGAAATCGATCTTGCGCGCGTCGAGATCGACGCGGCTCACCTGCACGCGCACGCGGTCCGACAGGCGATAACGGATACCCGTGCGTTCGCCGCGCAGCTCGTTCTTGATCTCGTCGTACTGGAAGTAGTCGGAGCCGAGCTCCGTCACGTGCACGAGCCCTTCGATGAACAGCGTGTCGAGCTGCACGAAGATGCCGAACGACGTCACGCCGTTCACCATCCCGCCGTACTCCTCGCCGAGCTTGTCGCGCATGAAGTAGCACTTGAGCCACGCCTCGACGTCGCGCGACGCCTCGTCCGCACGGCGCTCGTTCGCCGAGCAGTGCAGGCCGAGCTCCTCCCAGATTGCCGTGTTCGAACGCGAGCGGCCGCGCGCCTCGTCGTCGGCCTGCTGCATCGCGCGGGCGCGCGGCGACAGCGCGGTGTTCAGCTCGAAGCCTTCCGGCGCCTTCGGCACGTACTTCTTGCCGGACAGGATCGCGTAGATCGCGCGATGCGTGAGCAGGTCCGGGTAGCGGCGGATCGGGCTCGTGAAGTGCGCGTACGCCTCGTATGCGAGACCGAAGTGGCCGATGTTGTCCGGGCTGTAGACGGCCTGCTGCATCGAGCGCAGCAGCATCGGCTGCAGCATCTGCGCGTCCGGCCGGTCGCGGATCTGCGCCATCAGCGCCGCGTAGTCGCTCGCGTGCGGCTTGTCGCCGCCGCCGAGCGACAGGCCCATGCCGCGCAGGAACGCACGCAGGTTCTCGAGCTTCTCCGGCGTCGGCCCCGCGTGCACGCGGTACAGGCCCGGATGCTTGTTGCGCTTCAGGAAATCGGCCGCGCAGACGTTCGCGGCCAGCATGCATTCCTCGATCAGCTTGTGCGCGTCGTTGCGCTGGCGCGGCACGATCTGCTCGATCTTGCCTTGCGAGTTGCAGACGATGTAGGTCTCGGTCGTGTCGAAATCGATCGCGCCGCGCTTTTGACGTGCGGCGAACAGCGACTTGTAGACGCCGTACAGATCCTGCAGGTGCGGCAGCAGATCCGCGCGGCGCGCGGCCTCCGGCCCCTTCGTGTTCGACAGCACGGCGGCGACTTCGGTGTACGTGAGGCGCGCCGCCGAATGGATCACGGCCGGATAGAACTGGTATGCCTTGATCTCGCCGCGCGCGGTGATCACCATGTCGCATGCGAGCACGCAGCGGTCGACCTGCGGGTTCAGCGAACAGAGCCCGTTCGACAGCTTCTCCGGCAGCATCGGGATCACGCGGCGCGGGAAGTAGACCGACGTGCTGCGCTCCAGCGCGTCGGCATCGAGGCCGCTGCCCGGCTGGACGTAGTGCGACACGTCGGCGATCGCGACGATCAGCCGGTAGCCGTCGCCGCGGCCGACCTTGACCGGCTCGCAGTAGACGGCATCGTCGAAGTCGCGCGCGTCCTCGCCGTCGATCGTCACGAGCGGCACGTCGCGCAGGTCGACGCGGAAACGCAGGTCGGCCGGCCGCACCTTGTCGGGCAGCGCGGCGGCTTCGTCGAGCGCCGGCTGACTGAATTCGTGCGGCACGCCGTACTTGCGCACCGCGATCTCGATTTCCATGCCCGGATCGTCGATATCGCCGAGCACCTCGACGACACGGCCGAGCGGCTGCGAATGGCGGCTCGGGAAATCGGTCAGCTCGACGACGACGACCTGCCCGACCTTCGCCTTCTTCACGTTCTGCGTGATCAGGATATCGTGGCCGATACGCTTGTCTTCCGGCGCGACGATCAGCGCACCGTTCTCGTTCAGCAGGCGGCCGATCACGCGCTTGTTCGCGCGCTCGGTGACTTCGACGACATGCCCTTCCGGGCGGCCGCGGCGATCGTAGCCGACGATCCGCGCGAGGACGCGATCGTTGTGCATCACCTTCTGCATTTCGCCGTTCGGGAGGAACAGGTCGTCCTGGCCGTCGTCGCGGATCACGAACCCGTAGCCGTCGCGATGCCCCTGCACACGCCCCGCGACGAAATTCGACGGATGGGTCAACTGATAGTGGCCGCGCTTGTCGAGGCGGATCTGGCCATCGCGCTCCATCGCGGCGACCCGTCGGAAGAACCCCTCGCGCTCCTGACGCTTGATCGACAGGGCTTCGGCGATGTCGTTGGCGGCTAGCGGCGCGTCGCTCGTACGCAGCACGCCGAGAATTTCTTCACGGCTCGGAATGGGGTACGGATATTTGCTCAAGGGTTTGTCGATGATTGTTCTCGTTGCGTTGACTGATGGTGCACGGCATCAACATAGAGGTGTCCGTCTGACAGTTCTATATTGACGGCGGCGGGTCATTCTATCACCCGCCCGTGTCGCCAAATGTCGGGAATGCCGCCCGCAGGCGCGGCGACGGCCGGTTTGCGATGCATCGCAAAAAAGTGTTGACAGGGATAATTGGGGCGCTATAATTTCGCTTCTTTGCAGCAAGCAGCTCCTGCAAAACGTGCCCAGGTGGCGGAATTGGTAGACGCACTAGGTTCAGGTCCTAGCGGTGGCAACATCGTGGAGGTTCGAGTCCTCTCCTGGGCACCATCGGTTTTTTAAAAGGTCGGCTTCTAGCCGGCCTTTTTTCATTTCCAGCCCAAGAAGCAAAGTGCTTCCGGCATTCAAAAAGGTCAGAGAAAGCCGACCTTTTTCGTTTGCCCGGCGGACGCCGCCGGCCGTACCGTACGCAGTCGCGCGCCAGCCCTCCCTTTCATCGGCTCAGGCGGCACGCGAGCAACCCGTTGCGTGTCGACACGAAACGCCAGACATCCGGCTGGTAATGAAGAGCAGCGAGCATCCGGCCACCATCGTGCACGGGATCACGACCGCGAAGATCCAGTGGAATGCACGGGAAAAGCGATCGTCGTTCTGGATCTTGAACTCGCCTTTGTTCGAGAGGGCCGCGGCCGGCAGCGACCTCCCCGCGACGCGAATCCCCTGCAGCGCGACATGCGACAGTTCGCGGTCCGAATTGCCGGTCCGAGCCATGGATCGCGTCGATACGGGGCCACGGGCACCGGAACCTCGCCGCGCAACGTTTTAGGAGGTGCGAGCGGGCGATCGAGCGCGACTGAATATTTTGGGAGCTCCGATGAAATTGTGTTGACAGCCACTCGGGACCAGCTATAATTGCGGTCTTTCGCATCGCAGCAAGCGAAACGTGCCCAGGTGGCGGAATTGGTAGACGCACTAGGTTCAGGTCCTAGCGGTGGCAACATCGTGGAGGTTCGAGTCCTCTCCTGGGCACCATCTGTTTTTTAAAAAGGTCGGCTTCTAGCCGGCCTTTTTTTCATTTCAAGCCCAGGAAGCAAAGCGCCTGCGCGCTTTGCGCGAGGGCTCGAAAGGCTGCGCTTGCAAGCGCAGCCGGGGTCGCGCTTGGGTGACCGAGTCCTCTCCTGGGCACCATATGTTTTTTAAAAAGGTCGGCTTCTAAGCCGGCCTTTTTCATTTCAAGCCCAGGAAGCAAAGCGCCTGTCTTCGGCCCTTATGTCGGCCGCTCCGATCGATAGCAGAATTTATCGGTTATCAATCACCCTCTCCCGTTGTTACGTTAGCCGCCTCGCTTTCAACGCATCCAACGAGGAGCCCCCTTCATGACGTCGATGAACCGCCGCGCGTTCGCACGCGCAATGCTGGCCGCAGGCCTCGCTGCCGCCGGCGTCCGCGCGCACGCCGAGAATGCGCCGGGCACATTGCGCATCGGCTACCAGAAGTCGTCGACGCTGATCACGCTGCTCAAGACGCGCGGCACGCTCGAGCAGGCGCTGACGCCGATCGGCCTGCGCGTGTCATGGCATGAATTCGCGAGCGGATTGCCGCTGACCGAAGCGCTCAATGTCGGCGCCGTCGACTTCAGTGCCGATGTGGCCGATACGGTCCCGGTCTTCGCACAGGCCGCGCATGCGCATTTCGTGTACGTCGCGCAGGAGGCGCCTTCGCCGAAAGCGCAGGCGATCGTCGTCAAGCAGGACAGCGCGCTGCGCACGCTCGCCGATCTCAAGGGCCGGCGTATCGCGGTCACCAAGGCGGCCGGCAGCCACTACCTGCTGCTTGCCGCGCTCGCACGCGCGAAGCTCGCGCCCGCCGAGGTGGCGATCCATTACCTGACGCCCGCGGACGGCCGCGCCGCGTTCGAGCGCGGCAGCGTGGACGCATGGATCACGTGGGACCCCTATGTCGCGTCGGTCGACCGGAATCCCGACGTACGGATCCTGGCCGACGGCAACGGACTCGCGTCGTACCAGCGCTATTACCTTGCATCGAGCAGCTTTGCCGCCGCGCGCCCCGACGTCGTCCAGATTCTGTTCGACCAACTGTCGCTGGCCGGCGCGTGGCTGCGCGACCATCCGCAGGAGGCCGCGAACACGCTCGCACCGATCTGGGGGCTCGATGCCGCGACGATCGCGCGGGCGAATGCGCGACGCAGTTACCTCGTCCGCGCGGTGACCACGCAAAACTTCGGCGAACAGCAGAAGATCGCCGATACGTTCCTGGCGGCTGGACTGCTACCCGCCCGCGTCGATACAAGCCAGGCGCAGCGCTGGAATTTCACCGCGAAGCGTGCGGAACCGGTCGGCGCGTGACGGCCTCGCGGCGCAATATTTTTATCGTCGCGAATGAAATTATGTTGACAGGCTCAATCAGCACGCTATAATTTCGGTCTTTCGCATCGCAGCAAGCGAAACGTGCCCAGGTGGCGGAATTGGTAGACGCACTAGGTTCAGGTCCTAGCGGTGGCAACATCGTGGAGGTTCGAGTCCTCTCCTGGGCACCATATGTTTTTAAAAAGGTCGGCTTCTAGCCGGCCTTTTTCATTTCAAGCCCAGGAAGCAAAGCGCCTGCGCGCTTTGCGCGAGGACTCAAAAGGCTGCGCTTGCAAGCCCGGCGCATGCAGGCCCGAGCGACAATCGCGACGCGCGGCCGGCCCCACTTTCACCAGACAAATCCGAAATTCCCGGCCGCGCGGCGAGCCGCGTGTGCCCTGCCCGGCGCGCCTTCCCGGCCGCAACCGGGATTTCCCTAGGCTGACAGGTCGCCGCTCACGCGGTTAAATAAATCAACGTGATTTATTTAATGCGCCGCCGAACGGCGCGCCATGGAAGGAGACGCCATGAGAAGCCCGCACTTCGGCCAGGGAAGCAATTCGGCCAACGTGCGCCGTTACAACGAGCGCCTGCTGCTGAAGACGCTGCGCCGCGCGGGCAGCGCATCGAAGGCCGATCTCGCCCGTCTCGCGAGCATGACGGGTACGGCGGTCGGCAGCATCATCGCATCGCTCGCCGACGCGAAGCTGATCCAGTTCGCCGGCCGCACCGAAGGCCAGCGCGGCCAACCCGCTTCGCTGATCCGTCTCGATCCGCGCGGCGCGTTCGGCATTGGCGTCCATCTCGACCGCATGCGCATCGAGACGGCGCTCGTCAACTTCGCCGGCGACGTGCTCGGCCGCCGCTCGCACGACACGCTGCTGCCCCCGCCCGCCGACGTGCTCGAAATCGTGCGTCGCGACATCGACGCGATGCAGGCCCTGCTCCCCGACCATGAACGCGCGCGCCTGACCGGCGTCGGCGTCGCGCAGCCGTACAACCTCGGCGCGTGGATGCGCGAGCTCGGTCTCGCGCCCGACACGTTTCACGCCTGGGAAGACGTCGATTTCGCGGCCGACCTCGGCCGCACGCTGTCTCTGCCCGTGTTCGGCGAAAACGACGGCAACGCGGCCGCGATCGCCGAACTGTTCTACGGGTACGGCCGGCAGTGCGACGACTTCGTCTACCTGTTCATCGGGCCGGCGATCGGCGGCGGCATCGCGATCGACGGCGACTGCCTGCGCGGCGTGACCGGCAATGCGGGCGACATCGCGGTGATTCCGGTGCCGCCGAGCCGGCTGGCCTCCGCGCCGCCGCCGCGCGGCCCGTGGGACATCCTGCTCGCACGCGCATCGCTGCATGCGCTCGTGCGCCACCTGCGCCATCACGGCGAGACGGTCGAGAACCGCGCCGATCTCGAAACATGCATCGCCCGCGGCCTGCCGGCCGTCGACGAATGGATCGACGACTGCGTCGACGCGCTCGCGCCGGCGTTGCGCGCGGTCCTGTGCGTGATCGACGCACCGGTGGTCGTGATCGATGCCGACACCGACGCGGGCCTGCTCGACGCGGTCACGACCCGCCTGCGCGCTGCGCTCGTGGCCACCGCGCCCGAGGCGCGCGGCACGCCGGTGCTCGTACGCGGCACGTTCGGCGCCGACGCCGGCGCGATCGGCGCCGCCACGCTGCCGATGTTTTTCAACTTCTCCCCGCGGGCCGGCATCCTCAAGGGCGCCCGCACCGATTCGCAGGAGGTCCACCATGTCGCGTTCTGAGTCGCCCCGTCCGCTGCTCGAAATGCGCGGGATCAGCAAGACGTTCCCGGCCGTACGCGCGCTCGACAACGTCAGCCTGACCGTCTATCCGGGCGAGATCCATTCGCTGATGGGCGAGAACGGCGCAGGCAAGTCGACGCTGATGAAGATCCTGTCGGGCGCATACCGCGCCGATGCCGGCGGCGAGATCCTGATCGACGGCGAACGCATCGACATCGACGGCCCGCTCGCCGCGCGCGATGCCGGCGTCGCGGTGATCTACCAGGAGCTGTGCCTGTCGCCGAACCTGACCGTCGCGGAAAACATCTACGTCGGCCGCGAACTGCGCCGCGGCAACCGGCGCTGGGGCACGATCGACCGCGCGGCGATGGCGCGCGGCTGCCAGGACGTGCTCGCGCGCCTGGGCGCCCCGTTCGGGCCCGACACGCTCGTCGACACGCTGTCGATCGCCGAACAGCAGCTCGTCGAAATCGCGCGCGCCGTGCACACCCGCGCCCGGATCCTCGTGATGGACGAGCCGACCACGCCGCTGTCGTCGCGCGAAACCGAACACCTGTTCCGACTGATCCGCCAGTTGCGCGAGGAAGGTCTCGCGATCATCTACATCAGCCACCGGATGGCGGAGATCTACGAGCTGTCCGATCGCGTGTCGGTGCTGCGCGACGGCACGTACGTCGGCACGCTGGAGCGCGAGGCGCTGTCGGCCGACCGGCTCGTCGGGATGATGGTCGGCCGCGACATCTCCGGTTTCTACAAGAAGGAACACGCGCCGTACGACCCCGGCCACCTGCTGCTGTCGGTCCGCGACATCGCCGACGGCGCGCGCGTGCGCGGCTGCAGCCTCGATCTGCACGCAGGCGAGGTGCTCGGCATCGCGGGGCTCGTCGGCGCGGGCCGCACCGAGCTCGCGCGGCTGATCTTCGGGGCCGAGCCGCGCGTGCGCGGCGACGTGAAGCTCGGCGAGCGCACGTTCGGCGCGCACTCGCCGCGCGACGCGATCGACGCGGGCCTCGTCTACCTGACGGAAGACCGCAAGCGCCAGGGCCTGTTCCTCGACATGAGCGTGCGCGACAACATCAACATCTCGGTGTGCAACCGCGATGCCCGGCTCGGCGCGCTCGACCTCGCGCGCGGCGCCGAACGTGCGCGCGACGCCATCGCATCGCTGTCGATCCGCGTCCCGCACGCGAACGTCAACGTCGGCGCGCTGTCGGGCGGCAACCAGCAGAAAGTGCTGCTGTCGCGCCTGCTCGAGACGAAGCCGCGCGTGCTGATCCTCGACGAACCGACACGCGGCGTGGACATCGGCGCGAAATCCGAGATCTACCGGATCATCAACGAACTGGCCCGCGCTGGCGTGGGCGTGATCGTGATCTCCAGCGAGCTGCCGGAAATCATCGGCGTCGCCGATCGCGTGCTCGTGATGCGCGAAGGCGAGATCGCGGGCGAACTCGGCGGACACACGCATACGCCGATTACGCAGGAAGCCATCATCGCGCTCGCCACCGGCTCGCAGGCCGAACTGGCCGACGCGCACTGAGCCGCCCTTTTCATTTCACTCTTACCTTCAGGCTACCGAAATGATCAACCCGACCAAGCAGCGGAACCTCGCTTCCGCGACCGCCCAACCGGTCGCCAACCGCACGCCCCTGATGCGCGGCGCCGATCATCGCGCCCGCATGCAATCGCTGATCCGCACGGCCGGCATGCTGCCGGTGCTGCTGGTCCTGTGCGTCGGCTTCGGCTTCCTGACCGACGGCTTCTTCACGTGGCAGAACCTGTCGATCGTCACGCAGCAGGCGTCGATCAACATCGTGCTCGCCGCCGGCATGACGTTCGTGATCCTGACGGGCGGCATCGACCTGTCGGTCGGCTCGGTGCTCGCCGCCGCGGCCGTCGCGGCGCTCATCGCGTCGACCATTCCCGGCTGGGGCTGGCTCGGCGTGCCGTTCGCGCTCGCCGTCGGCCTCGTGTTCGGCGCGATCAACGGCGGGCTGATCTCGTTCCTGCGCCTGCCGCCGTTCATCGTCACGCTCGGCGCGATGACGGCCGTACGCGGCGTCGCGCGCCTGATCGGCAACGACACGACCGTGTTCAATCCGCAACTGCCGTTCGCGTTCATCGGCAACGGCTCGATCCTAGGCGTGCCGTGGCTCGTCGTGATCGCGTGCGCGGTGATCGCGATCTCGTGGTTCATCCTGCGCCGCACGGTGCTCGGGATGCGCATCTATTCGGTCGGCGGCAACCCCGAAGCCGCGCGCCTGTCGGGCATCAACGTGCGGGCGATCCAGATGTTCGTGTATGCGGCGTCGGGCCTGCTCGCGGGCCTCGGCGCGGTGATGTCGGCCGCGCGCCTGTATGCGGCCAACGGCCTGCAGCTCGGCCAGTCGTACGAGCTCGATGCGATCGCCGCGGTGATCCTCGGCGGCACGAGCTTCGTCGGCGGCGTCGGTTCGATCGTCGGCACGCTGATCGGCGCGCTGATCATCGCGGTGCTGACCAACGGCCTTGTGCTGCTCGGCGTGTCCGACATCTGGCAGTACATCATCAAGGGGCTGGTGATCATCGGCGCGGTCGCGCTCGACCGCTATCGCCAGCGCGACTCGGCCCGTACCTGACACGCTTGCCTCACCGCGCATTCCTTACCGTTCCACCATCGCGGCGCAGGCAGGTCCTCCTGCGCCCGTTCGCCAACAGACCTCTCGGAGACACAACGACATGTTCAAGCACACCGCCGCCCTGACCGCCGTCGCCTGCGCACTCGCCTTCGGCGCCACCGCCGCCCAGGCAGCCGACAAGCCGCTGAAATCGATCGGCGTCACGGTCGGGTCGCTCGGCAATCCGTACTTCGTCACGATCGTGAAGGGCGCCGAAGCGCGCGCGAAGCAGCTCAACCCGAATGCGAAAGTCACGGCCGTATCGGCCGACTACGACCTGAACAAGCAGTTCACGCAGATCGACAACTTCATCTCCGCGCACGTCGACATGATCCTGCTCAACGCGACCGACCCGAAGGCGATCGAGCCGGCGGTGAAGAAGGCGCAGGCGGCCGGCATCACGGTCGTCGCGGTGGACGTCGCGGCGGCCGGCGCGAACGCGACCGTGCAGACCAACAACGTGAAGGCCGGCGAACTCGCGTGCGACTACCTCGCGAAGAAGCTGAACGGCAAGGGCAACGTGATCATCGAGAACGGCCCGCAGGTGTCGGCCGTGATCGACCGCGTGAACGGCTGCAAGACCGTGCTCGCGAAGAACCCGGGCATCAAGCTGCTGTCGAGCGACCAGGACGGCAAGGGCTCGCGCGAAGGCGGGATGAATGCGATGCAGGGCTACCTGACGCGCTTTCCGAAGCTCGACGGCGTGTTCACGATCAACGACCCGCAGGCGATCGGCACCGATCTCGCGGCGAAGCAGCTGAACCGCCCGAACATCGTGATCACGTCGGTCGACGGCGCGCCCGACATCGAGGTGGCGCTGAAGTCGAACACGCTCGTGCAGGCGTCGTCGAGCCAGGATCCGTGGGCGATGGCGCAGCAGGCGGTCAACGTCGGCTACGGGATCATGAACGGCCAGAAGCCGGCCAATCCGATGATCCTGATCGAGCCGACGCTCGTCACGCGCGACAACGTGAAGACCTACAAGGGCTGGAGCTCCCCGCGCTGATCGCGGCGACCGCGCCGCCCGCCCGCGAGGCCGGGCGGTGCCGGGCCGCGTCTGCGCGCGCGACGGCCGGCACTGCCCGCCTGTTCAGATCAACCGCTGTACGGCCGCGTGCGATGCCGCGGCACAAGGTTTCCCCATGACGACGACGTTTCCCCGCCTGATCGTGTTCGGCGAAGCGCTGACCGACTTCATCCGCGACGACGCGCAGCACTGGCGCAGCATCGCCGGCGGCTCGTGCTGGAACGTCGCGCGCGTCGGCGCGCGGCTCGGCGTGCCGACCGCCTTTGCCGGCACGGTCAGCCGCGATACCTTCGGCGACGAGCTGATGCGCAAGAGCGCCGACGCGGGGCTCGACATGCGCTTCATCCGGCAGGTCGACCGCGCACCGCTACTTGCGATGGTCGTGTCGAAGCAGCCGCCCCACTATTTCTTCATCGGCGAAAACAGCGCCGATCTCGCGTTCGATCCGGCCGACTTGCCGGCCGGCGCCTTCGACGCGGCCGACATCGTGCACGTCGGCTCGCTCGGCGTCGTGCGCGAGCCGCTCGCGTCGCGCCTGATCGAACTCGCGCAGGCCGCGCGGGCGGCCGGCAAGCGGATCTCGTTCGATCCGAACTTCCGCGCGCCGATGGCCACGCCGTCGTACCGCGACACGCTGCACCAGCTGAGCGCGCTCGCCGACTGGATCAAGGTATCCGACGAAGACCTGCGCGGGCTCTTTCCCGAACTCGACGAAGCGGCCGCGCTCGCGCAACTGCGTGCATGGGCACCCGACGCGACGATGCTCGTCACGCGCGGCGCAGCCGGCATGCAACTGCTGCATCGCGATACCGTGCTGTTCCAGCCCGCGTTCCCGACCGAGGTCGCCGACACGGTCGGCTGTGGCGACGCGAGCATCGGCGGCTGGCTCGCGAGCCAGCTCGCCCGGCCCGACGCGTCGGCCGCCGAGCATCTGCGCTACGCGGCCGCTTGCGCGGCCGTCGTCTGCGAGCATGCGGGCGCCTATGCGCCGACGGCCGCGGAAGTGGCCGGCATGATCGAGCGCACCGGCGCCGGCGCCGGCGCCGCGCTTTCGCAATAGACGGCGCCGACGCGCGGCGCGGGCGGTGCGTCAAGCGCCGCGAAATGATCGGGCTGCGGCGAGTCGGCGTCGGGGCGGATCGTCCTCGAGCCCCGTCAGCGCCTTACGCGTGATCGCGCGAACCGTTGATCCATCACGACCGCGATACGCATCCGGTTGACGATCTCCGACATCCGCCACGTGCGCGACGCCGCGCTACGCGCGCAAATCGTCGCGTTCGAGGCGATGACGAATGTAAGGAATGCCATCGTGCACGACGCTCACACGCCGCATGCCGAGCTTGCGCGCCACGTTCAGCGAGCCGCCGTTGGCCTCCGCGATATCGGCGATCACGCGCGGCAGGCGCAAGGTATCGAACGCGTGCCGCACGACGGCCGCCGCGGCTTCGCTCGCGATGCCGCGCCCCCACGTCGCCCGCACGAGCCGCCAGCCGATCTCGACGTCGCGCGAGCCGTCCTTGTAGTCGGGAATCAGCAGGATCCAGCCGACGAACACCTCGGGCGCGGCCTTCTCGAAGATCGACCAGTAACCGAGGCCCGGCGGATAATCGCGCGTGATCCGATGCGTGACGAAGCGGCGATGCTCGACGGGGTCGTGCCACGGGCCCGCGATATGCCGCGTGACCTCGGGATCGCGATCCATCTCGAGGCATGCATCGAGATCGGCCAGCACACGTGGACGCAGCCACAGCCTCGCGGTTTCGAGCGCGGGCAACGGGGCGGCGGAATGGTCGTTCATCCGGACTCCTGATTCGGTGACGATGCGCATCGAATGCATTACAGAACTGATACAAAAAGCCTTCCAGAATGATACAGGCACCTGTCGCGTGCCTCGCGCGGTGCCGTTTCCGTTTCCGAAACAGTGCATTTCGTAGGGATTATTCCCGATTCGGGCGTATCGCGCCCCACGTCGCGCGGTGCGCAAGCCTACACTCGATCAGTGCGCCCCGCATCGCGCGCGAGCGGGCCGGCATCCGCATGCCTGTCGCGAGCGCGCAAGCCAACGAGGAGACCCGGACATGAGCTGGACCCGCGAGCAACGCAACGTCACGATCGCCGCCTACCTGGGCTGGACGCTCGATGCGTTCGATTTTTTCCTGATGGTTTTCGTGCTGAAGGACATTGCCGCTGAATTCGCGTCGACGATCCCCGCCGTCGCGTTCGCGCTCACGCTCACGCTCGCGATGCGCCCGCTCGGCGCGCTGATCTTCGGCCGGCTCGCCGATCGCTTCGGTCGCCGCCCGACGCTGATGGTCAACATCGCGTGCTATTCGCTGCTCGAGCTTGCGTCGGGTTTCGCGCCGAGCCTGACCGCGCTGCTCGTGCTGCGCGCGCTGTTCGGCATCGCGATGGGCGGCGAATGGGGCGTCGGGTCCGCACTGACCATGGAAACCGTGCCGACCCACGCGCGCGGCGTCGTGTCCGGGCTGCTGCAGGCCGGCTATCCGAGCGGCTATCTGCTCGCGTCGGTCGTGTTCGGCCTGTTCTACCAATACATCGGCTGGCGCGGGATGTTCATGGTCGGCGTGCTGCCCGCGCTGCTCGTGCTGTACGTGCGCGCGCACGTGCCCGAATCGCCGGCGTGGAAACAGATGGAGAAGCGAGCGCGCCCGAGCCTCGGCGCCACGCTGAAGCAGAACTGGAAAGTCACGCTCTACGCGATCGTGCTGATGACCGCATTCAACTTCTTCTCGCATGGCACGCAGGATCTCTATCCGACCTTCCTGCGCGAACAGCATCACTTCGATCCGCATACCGTGTCATGGATCACGATCGTGCTGAACGTCGGCGCGATCGTCGGCGGCCTGGCGTTCGGCGCGATCTCGGAGCGGATCGGCCGGCGTCGCGCGATCTTCATCGCCGCGCTGATCGCGCTGCCCGTGCTGCCGCTGTGGGCGTTCTCGAGCGGCGCGATCGCGCTCGCCGCCGGCGCGTTCCTGATGCAGATCTCGGTACAGGGCGCGTGGGGCGTGATACCGGTTCACCTGAACGAGATCTCGCCCGACGAAATCCGCGCGACCTTCCCCGGCGTCGTCTACCAGCTCGGCAACCTGCTCGCGTCGGGCAACGCGACGATGCAGGCGTCGCTCGCCGTATCGAACGACAACAATTACGGCTTCGCGCTGGCGCTCGTGGCCGGCATCGTCGCCGTCGCGATCGCGGTGCTGATCCTGTTCAGCCGCGAACGGCGCGGCATCGACATGACGCAATCGGTCAATACGCGTAGCACGGTCGCGTGAACCCGCATGTTGCGGCACCGCATCATCGCTCGCGCCCCGCCCGGCCGCGAGCGGATGCCGCGCTTTCCGCACCTGCACATCGAACTAGAGGAATTGGTCCAGATTCCGCGCTTGCCCCCTCCACCCGCGTTTTTTTATCTTAATAAAAACGACTGTTTGAATCGAACAATCAAAATCACCTGTTCGCGGCCGGGAAACCGGCATGGGAGGCGGAACATGGCAGTAAGTCAGGAGGGGCGGCCATCTTCGGGACGGCCGTCCGGGGCCCGGTCATCCGGCACGCGGCAGACCGGCGGGACGAAGGCCCGCATTCTCGATGCGGCCGAGGATCTGTTCATCGAACATGGCTTCGAGGCGATGTCGATGCGGCAGATCACGTCGCGCGCGGCGGTCAATCTCGCCGCGGTCAACTACCACTTCGGCAGCAAGGAAGCGCTGATCCACGCGATGCTGTCGCGCCGGCTCGATCAGTTGAACCAGGAACGCCTCGGCATCCTCGACCGCTTCGACGCGCAGCTCGGTGCGCACATCACCTGCGAGCACGTGCTCGGCGCGATGTTCATTCCGGCGCTGAAGGCGTCGCGCAACCCCGAACGCGGCGGGCCCGGGTTCCTGCGGCTGATCGGCCGTGCATACACCGACCCTTCGCCGTTCGTGCGCAACTTCCTGACCGCGCACTACGCGAGCGTCGCGGGCCGCTTCTTCGACGCCTTCCAGCGCGCGCTGCCGCACCTGCCGCGCACCGAGCTCGGCTGGCGGCTGCACTTCGCGATCGGCGCGCTGTCCGGCGCGCTCGCGGGCGCCGAAACGGAAAGCCTGATCGACGAATTCTCGCAAGGCCGCACGATGAACGACGTGCAGATGATCGCGCGGCTGTCGTCGCTGATCGTCGCCGCGCTGAAGGCGCCGATGCCCGACAGCGCGCAACTGTCGATCTTCGCGGCCGTGCTCGACGACGCGGGCGCAAGCGAAGCGTTCGGGCTGCCGCAGTCGTGCGCGGCGACGACCGCCGAGACGGCCACGCTGCATTCCACGAACTGAGCGCGCGAGGCCAACGCGCGGCTGCCTGTTCACGATTTGATTGATACGCGCGGTCAGGCGCGGCGTCGAGACGCCCGCGCCGGCCAGCCGCGAAGCACGGGGCATGGGCACGCGCCGAAGCGCGGCCCTCGCCGAGAGCCAAGACCGGAGACACGTCATGTCATCTTCCGCAGCACCCACCTCGGCCCAGCTTCCGCCGAACACCGACGGCATCTGGTACGCGTCGTACCCGCCCGGCGTCCCGCACGAGATCGACGTCACGCAATACGCGTCGCTCGTGCAGTTCTTCGACGAATGCACGACCCGCTTCGCCGAGCGCGTCGCCTACGTGAGCGCCGGCGCGTCGATGACCTACCGCACGCTCGCGCGGAAGGTCGACGCGTTCGCGTCGTATCTGCAAAGCCTCGGCGTGAAGCCCGGCGACCGCGTCGCGATCATGCTGCCGAACACGTTCCAGTATCCGGTCGCGCTGTTCGGCGCGCTGAAGGCCGGCGCGATCGTCGTCAACGTGAATCCGCTCTATACCGTGCGCGAGCTCGCGCACCAGTTGAAGGACAGCGGCGCGCAGACGATCGTCGTGTTCGAGAACTTCGCGCGCACGCTGCAGGACGCGCTGCCCGAAACGCAGGTGAAGCACATCGTCGTCACCGCGCTCGGCGACCTGCTCGCCGACGGCTTCAACGCGAAAGGACGCCTGATCAATTTCGTGCTGAAGCACGTGAAGAAGCTCGTGCCGGCCTACCACCTGCCGCAGGCGATCCGGCTGCGCTCCGCCCTCGCGCTCGGCGCGCGCGGCAAGCCGCAGCCGGTGCCGACCACGCGCGACGATCTCGCGTTCCTGCAGTACACGGGCGGCACGACCGGCGTCGCGAAAGGCGCGATGCTCACGCACGGCAACCTGATCGCGAACCTGCTGCAGGCGAAGGCCTGGATCGCCGACCAGGTGTCGGGCGAGATCGAAACCGTGCTCACGCCGCTGCCGCTCTATCACATCTATTCGCTGACGGTGAACGCGTTCATCTTCATGGGGCTCGGCGGACGCAACATCCTGATCGCGAACCCGCGCGACATGAAGATGGTGATGAAGATCATCCGCCACGAGACGTTCACGGGAATCACCGGCATCAACACGCTGTACAACGCTTTCCTCGACAACGAGGAATTCCGCAAGCGCGACTTCTCGAAGCTCAAGCTCGCGATGGCGGGCGGGATGGCGATGCAGCGCGCGGTCGCGGAGCGCTTCCAGCAAGTGACGGGCCGGCCGGTGGTCGAAGGCTACGGCCTCACCGAATGCTCGCCGATCGTCACGATGAACCCCGTGGACCTGAACGACATGGCCGCGTTCAGCGGTTCCATCGGCCTGCCCGCGCCGTCGACCCTCGTGCGCTTTCGCCGCGAGGACGGCACCTGGGCCGCCATCGGCGAGCCCGGCGAGCTGTGCGTGCACGGCCCGCAGGTGATGCGCGGCTACTGGCAGCGCCCCGACGAGACGGCCAAGGTGCTGGATGCCGACGGCTGGCTCGCCACCGGCGACATCGGCGTGATGGACGAGCGCGGCTTCATCCGCCTCATCGACCGCAAGAAGGACATGATCCTCGTGTCGGGCTTCAACGTGTATCCGAACGAGATCGAGGAAGTGCTCGTGATGCATCCCGGCATCAGCGAGGCCGCGGCGATCGGCATTCCGGACGCGGTACAGGGCGAGCGGATCAAGGTGTTCGTCGTGCGCCGCGACCCGTCGCTCACGACCGAGGACGTGCTCGCCCACTGCCGCAAGAACCTGACCGGCTACAAGATGCCGAAATTCGTCGAGTTCCGCGACGCACTGCCGCAGACGAACGTCGGCAAGATCCTGCGCCGCGCGCTGCGCGACGAGGAACTCGCCAAACTCAATGCCGCGAAGCAGAGCTGAACGATCCATCGCTCCGGGAGACGCTGTCGATGAACGAAGGAATGAAACGCCGCGCGCGGCATGCCGCGGCGGCAGCCATCGCGGGCGTGCTGTCGCTCGCACAGGCAGGACTGCACGCACAGGAGACGGCAGGCGCCGCGAGCGCGGCACAGGAAGTCGCGCTGCCGGCAGACCTCGCGAAGGTCACGCACGAGCCGCTCGCGCAACAGGCGCGCTGGCTGCGCACGGCAGCGCAGCGCGGCACGCTCGCGCAACTCGACGACGCGACGCTCACGGCGCTCTTCAAGGCGCTGGACCCGCTCGCCGTGCCGCTTTACATCCGCAACGGCCCGAACGGCTATCCGTCCTACCAGTTCACGATGGTGCGCCAGGAGCGCATCGGCGGAAAATGGTCCGACACGCCCGACCGCATGCTCGTGAAGACGACCCGCGAACCGCTGCGCGTGTATGCGAAATGGCTGCCGGGCGGCGCGCATGCCGGACAGGAGACGATCTACGACACGACCCAGCGCAAGGACGAGATGTATGGCCACCTCGGCGGCCTGCTCGGCAAGATTCCGCTATGGACGGCGATCGACGGCGCGCTGGCGCGCGCCCAGTCGAATCATCAGGTGAAGGACCTCGGCACCGAATTCATCGCGAACCTGTACCTGGCCGAAGGGAAGAAATACCTGGAAGCCGGCGTGCAGCGCCCGACGGATGTCGAAGCCAAGACGATCGGCGGCGTGCGCGTCGTCGCGCTCACCTACGAAACGCCGACCGGGCGGCCGCAGTTCTATGCGAAAAAGGAAGTGCTCGGGCTCGATCTGCACGCACCCTATTTCCGGACCGTCGAGTCCTATGACAACGACGGCAGGATCTTCGAGCGGATCGTCATCGAGAAAATCGCGCCGACGCCGCTCGACGACACCGCATTCGACCCGAAAAACCCCGACTACGCGTTCTGACGCGCGCTGGCCGGCCGGTTTCGGGCTCAGTCGTCATCGTCGTCGTGGTGCCGATGCCGGTGCTTGTAGTAGTGCTTGCGCCACTTGCGGTAGCGATCGTCGTCGTCATCGCCGTAATAGCCGTACCCATAGCCCGGATAGGCGACGACGGCGGGTTGCGGCGCCACATAGACCGGCGCCGGCTCGACATAGACCGGCGCGACCGGTACGCCGATGCCGACCGACAGGTCCACATGGCCCGCCATTGCACTGCCCGAAACGAGCAACGCCATGCTCCCGATCATCCCTGCCACTTGCCTCTTGTTCATGCTCCGCATCCCTGATAAGCCGGCCCGCCCGGCTCGCGCGACCAATGTAAGCGCGGTGTGCGCGCCAAGGTGATACGGGGCGGCGAGAGTCGTAACGCGACGTAACCGAACGGCTTTCGCCGTTCGGCCGAATCGCGAAAATGCGCGGGAACGTCTATAGTGGGTTACGGTTCGACACAATCACGACTGCGCGCTTCGCTATCGAACAAGGTAGAATTCCGCCAAACACCATGTGGACGAACACGCCACACACACGCACAACATATTCTCTGACGCAGGCTCCTGCCGCACCTCAATGGCCAATCCCGCAGAATCCCATCCGCAAAACGACTTCATCAATTCGGCGCGCAAGGAACGTAAGCGTGTTGAAATCTATCTCGTCAACGGCATTCGTCTGACGGGGTGTATCGAGTCGTTCGACCAGTATCTGGTGATGCTGCGCACCCCCGTGGGTCTGCAAGGCATCTACAAGCGTGCGATTTCCACGATCCAGCTCGACACGGGCGGCTCGCGCCCGGGCGGCGGCCCCCGCGGCCCGCGCACCGGTGGTCGCCCCGGCGGCCGTGAAGGCGGCGGTCACAGCCCGTACGGCTCGCACGGCGGCCCGCGCGAATCGCGCGGCGACGGCGGCTACGGCTCCCGCGAGCCGCGTGAAGGCTACGGTTCGCGCGAACCGCGCGAGGGTTACGGCTCGCGTGAGCCGCGCGAAGGCTATGGCGCGCCGCGTGAGCCGCGCGAAAGCTACGGCGCGCCGCGCGATACCGGCGACGCATCCGGCAACGCCGCACCGTCGGATTCCCGCGGCGGCAACGGGCCGGTCATCGTGACGCGCCGCCGGCGAATCGTGCCGGACGGCCAGTAAAACAAAAAGGGCAAGCCAACCGGCTTGCCCTTTTCACTTGTACGACCGGCGCGGCACGTCGCCGCACCGCCGCTACCGCGTTCAGCGTGCCGTCGTCGGCAGGCCCGCGTTGGCCTCGCGCTGCAGCGAACGCACCTGCTGCTGCAACGCCCGCAGTTGCGACTGGAGCTGGGCCTGTTGCGCCTGCAGCGCCGCCGTTTCGCTCCGCACGCTCTTCTGGCGATCCGCCACCGCCGCCTGCTGCTGCCGGGCAATCGAGATGTCCGCCTGCAGGCGCCGCGCGCGGTTCTGCGCGACTTCGATCTGCTTGTCCATCTGCGCCTTCTGCGATTCCAGCTTCGCCGCCCGCAGTTCGTCGACGGCCAGCCGCTCGGCCTGGCGCGAGAAATCGCGATAGATCGCTTCCGCCCGCGTTTCGTCGTAAGTCTTGATCACGCGCCAGAACGCCTTCTGCTGGAACAGCGCGACGAAGTACGCACCGTCCTTGACGTTGAACAGCAGGCTCGCGCCATAGCTGCCGTTGTAGCTCGTGCGCATTTCCGTCAGCGAATGCGCCTGGATCTGCCGCTGCAAGTCGTCGACCGTGCTCGGCCCAGTCGTCTCGCCGGCCTGCGGCTGCACCGACGTCTGAGCCTGCGAGTCGATCACCGGAATCGCGGCCACCGGCGCCGACGCCGGCTGCACCGCCGACGAATCGCTGCCTGCCAGCCCTTGCGCGAACGCGCCGTGCATGCCTCCCACCATCGCGAGCACCATGCTCACCCGCCCCAACCCCGTCATATGGCTCATGAAGTTTTATTCCCGCCCGAGTCGTTGTAATTCACCGCGATTTTATCTCATTAATTACTCGCTTTCGCGGGTCTCGGGCTCTTCGTCGAAGATCTGGTATTTGCGCATTTTTTCCCACAACACCTTGCGGCTGATGCCGAGCTGCTGGGCCGTGTCCTGACGCCGCCAACCGTTTGCGTCGAGCGCCGCGATCACGCGATTGCGCTCGTTCATGTCCCACTTGCTGCGATCGACGAACACCTCGGCCGCGCTCTCCGCCGGCACCGGCTGGGCCGAACTGCGTGCGTGCGCGATCAGCCGCTGCAGCCGCGCGGCATCCCAGCCGCCCGTCTGCCGCACCGTCACGCCGACGCGCTCGGCGAGGTTGCGCAGTTCGCGCACGTTGCCGGGGAAGTAGCTGTCCGCGACCGAATCCGTGAGCCAGTACGGCAGATCGGACAATTCGGCGAGCCGCTCCGCGCCCACGACCTGCGCGACGAACGACTTGAACAGCGCGATCTTGTCCACTGCACCACGCTCCTCCAGCGACGGAATGCTCAGCTCGATCACCGCGAGCCGGTAGTACAGATCGGCGCGGAACAGACCGTCCTTCACGAGCTGCGGCAGTTTCTTGTTGCTCGCCGCGACCAGACGGAAATCGACCTTGACCGGCGCCGTCGCGCCGACCCGCAGCACGGCGCCGTCCTCGAGCACGCGCAGCAGCTTGACCTGCTGGTACAGCGGCAGATCGCCGACTTCGTCGAGGAACAGCGTGCCGCCGGCCGCCTGCTCGAAATAGCCTTTATGCGCAACAACCGCGCCCGTGAACGACCCTTTCGCATGGCCGAAGAACAGCGATTCGAACAGGCCGTCGGGAATCGCGCCGCAGTTCACCGGCACGAATTCGCCGTGCCGGTAGCGTGAATGCTTTTCGTGCAGCAGTTGCGCGATGCGCTCCTTGCCGACGCCGGTTTCGCCGTGCAGCAGCACGTTGGTGTCGCAGTCGGCGAACGTATCGACTTCGTGCAGCAGCGCCTGCATCGATTCGGAGTGCGCGACGAGTTCCGACGGCTGCAACGTTTCGGCCGCGTGCGCGCGCAGTTGCGTGACGAGCTTGCCGATCATGCCGCGCAGTTCGGCGCACGTGAAGTCGAGCGGCAGGATGTGCGAATACTCGGGCGGATACTGCGACGCGTCGTGGTCGCGCGCGGCGCCGACCCAGACCACCGGCATGCCGATGTTGGCCTGCCAGTCGCGCAGGAATGCCGCGCCGCCTTCGATCATCGTCACGCTGATGATCGCCAGCGACCGCCGCAACGCGGCGCGCTCGGGCGAGACCGTCGCGTTGTCGGCACGGATCACTTCGACGTCGAAGCTCGCCATGCATCGGGCGACACGGTCGACGATGTCCGCCTTGCCTTCCCAGACGTACAGGTCGAGCTCTTCGATTGCGGGCGTGGTTCTCATGTTTCGGGTGCGGCTTCAGTAATTGACGGGTTGCGTGGCGTGGCGGACCAGTAGCCGGATGCAGGCGGCCATACCGCCTGCTTCGGTAACGGCACGTTCAGGTGTTCATTGAACCAGCATGGGATCGCCGCATTTGATCGAATCCGGTGTGTTGGTGACATAGGCATTCCCCAGGCTCAGGCCAAGGAGCCCCGTGACGGAAGTCAGGAGCGAATCGATCGGTTGCAGGAGCAGCGGAACGAGTGTGTTCCCGAGCGCGCTCAGAAGCGGACCTAGCAGCTTACTCAACACCTGACTCAGTACTCCGCTCAGATCGATGCCAACTGCCTTCAACGCCGCAAGCAGTCCACTGTCACCCAGCGTCAACGACACGGTCAGACCATTATTCGTGATGCCTGTCACTGCGGGCGACAGAAACTGGTCCGTTCCGACGCCCAATGTGTACGGCGCCGGCGGATTCGGCGCAGCGGACGACTGCGGCCCGGGATACGAGAACAGCAACTGCGTCGGACTTTGGTTAGCGACGGGCACTGTCGTCATTTGCCCGGGCCGCAGGCCGATGTTGACCGAAATTGCGTTCAGGTCGACGATGCCGAGCGTCAGGGTCTTGACCAAGACCGCCAGCGTGGACGATAACCCGCCAAGGTTCAGCAGATTGAGCAGGCTGCTTAGATTGACGGACACCAGTTGAATCGGAGCCGCGCTGCTGTCGGGCGAATAACCCGACGGCGCAGAGAGATTGATCTTCGTACTTGAAGAACCACCGACATAGACGGCGACGACGCCGGTCTGTACGTTCACTGTCGCGCTTTTCGTACCGTTCGCAGAACAACTGACAGACGCCAAGCCGGCCGTGGCGGGCGCCACGTATGCCGTAATCGGCAATTGAACGGCGGCAAGCGGCGTCGCGCTACCCGACGGGCAACTGCCACCTGGAAAGACCAACCCGCCAGTAGGGCAGCTCGACAGCAGCGAGATCGACGTATTGAGGAACACGTTGCCCTGTGCGGTCGACGTGTTCGTTGTGCAATCGGATGTTCCGCAATTCGATGGCCCGGGCTGACCGCTCGCAGTGGACGGCGGATTGGCCCCCAACTTGACTGAACCCGAGACGGTCACGTTCAGCAGCGGTGACAGCACCGTAGGCGTCTGAACCGTGACGCTCGGAATGTCGACGGAATTCGTGCCGTTCGCGATCTGCAACGCCGTCGACAGCAAGCCGAGCGCATTGACGCTGGCGTTGACGGCGGAGCTTCCCGTCGCGGTCGCGGCGGAAACGAGTTGACCGAGCGCGATCTGCGGGCCGCCGCAGGCTCCGCCCGGACAAAGGGCGATGACCAGTGCGTTCAGCACCTTCAGGTTCGCCGCGGCCACGCCTTGCTGCGTCGCTGCCTGCACCGCGGCATTGGCCAGTTGACCGAGCGTCACGGTGCCGTTCAGCACGCCCGTACTGGTGCCGACCGGGAGATTGGCCAGAATGCCGGCCAGCTTCAAGTTGACTTGTGCGAGCCCCTGATAGTCGACCAGTTGAAGATTCAGCGCATTGTCGTTCGATCGGGTCAGCGCCTTGAGCAATTGGTTGGCCAATCCACCGTTCAACGCTGCAAGCGACGTGGTCAGCGTAAAAGTGTCGGTGGGTACGCTCTTGGCAATGGCAGATCCGCCAATCGTGACGCCACCGCGAAAAACCCCGTCGACCGGCTCGGTCACCGTGACGCAAACGGCGTTGATCGACTGGCCATTGACCGCTCCGGCCGATAGACCCGCGCACTGGTTTCCGCTGATCGAGTCACCCGACACCGGTGTGAACTGCGCGCTGCCACTGCCCTGGGGCGCGGTCCAGATGCCGCACGACACGGAAACTTTCGAACCCGCCGGCAATGCATTCGTCGCCGGGTTCGCGATTTGACTGGCTGCGGTCCTCGCCGCCTGACAAGTCGAGTCGGTCGTGACCTGAGAGACCGCCGACAACGCGGCCAGATCGGCCGCCGCTTGCATCCGGCGTCTTTCGGCATAGAAATGACCGACGTCGATCGCCCCCAGGATAATGATCGCGGCCAGCGCCCAGATCGTCGCCACGATCGCGACGCCACCGCGCTGGCGACTTCCGCCGGGACTGCCGGCGCTCCTCCGCCGCCCCGCGTGCGATTGATCTGCGCGCATGGTCATCCCGCTTATTGCGCGCCCTGCCCGCCGCCCGACATGCCACCCACTGCGCCGAGCTGCGAACTCATCGAATCCGGAATCTTGTTCTTGAACGAATCCAGATAGCGCTGGTACGCGAGCGACGCGACGTCGCCGAACACAGGTTGCGTCGGAGCCGCCGCGCGGTTGTCGCGTTGCATCGCGAGCCAGTCTTTGGTCGAGCGGCCGACCTCGGACGCACCCAGTGTCACGGCGTCTTGACCGTATGCGGCAGCAGAACCCGTTACGATGCAGACGATAGCGGCCAGCGCCGCCATCCGCCCCGCGCGTGCGCTTCGATTGTGTGTGTTGTCGTTCATATCGTTCCCCGATAGCTGTTCATTGCGCAAACCGTTGCAGCAGCGGCACAGTCTGGTCGTAACCGAAGTTGTTCGCCATCGGCGTGATCGCCGTCGTCGCGCCGGGCCGCGACACCACCGGCGGCGTCGCGATCGCGCGCTGCTGCGCACGCACTGCCGCGGCAATCTTCGCGGCATCACCATTGATGTCCTTGCGAATTTCCGGCGGCAGATGCTGCTGGTTCATCAGCCGTTGCGCATCCTGCGCACGTCCTGCCGCAAACAGATACAGCACAAGGTTGCTGACGATTTTTGGATTGCGCTGATCGAGTTCGGCAGCTTTCATCAGCGGCACTCGCGCGCCGACGACGTCGCCGCTGCGCAACTTCGCATAAGCAAGGTCGGACAGTAGCGACGGATCCGTCGGCGCGAGCTCCGACGCTTGCGTCAGCGCTTGCACCGCACGGTTGAAATCGCCTGCGGCGCCCGCAAGCAACCCCAGCCCGCGATAGCCGCGTGCCGCGAGCGGCGTCTTCAGCAATTGTCCATACACAGCGGCACTTGCGGCCGGCTGGTCGGTCATCCGCAGCGCGTCCGCACGCAACAGGATCGATTCCGGCATGACACCGTATGTCTTGTCATATGCATCGATGTGCGCGAGCGACGCGTAATAGAGTCCCTGCGCTTGCATGCGCTGAATCAGACCGAGATACATCCCCGGCGTATCGGGCACGGACTGCTTCTGATCTGCTGCTTGCATCAGTGCCGCACGCTCGGTCTGCGCGCCGACGCCATACCCGCTTTCCTTGGTCGCGCATGCACCGAGCAGCAGCGCCGCCGCCAGCATGCCCGCCCGGGTTACCGCTTCGCCGATTCGCTTCATCGTCTGTCCTTCCATCCTTCAATGCTGCGACGACAACGCGCGCATCACCGCCAGCATGCCCGGTCCCGCCGTCACGATCAGCAAGGCCGGCAACAGCGTCAGCACCATCACGCCCGTCATCTTTACCGTCAATCTGCCGATCCGTTCGCGCAGCATCGCACGACGCGTCTCGCGCAAACGATCGCCGAACTGCTTGAGCGGTTCCTGCACCGCACCGCCATGCTTGTCGACCTGAATCATCAATCGCACGATCGCGCGCAAATCCTCGTTGTCGAATCCACTGGACAGCCGCTGCAGCGACTGCTCGCGCGTACGGCCCGCGGCGAACTGACGCTGCGCGATTCCCACCTCCGACGACAAGACCGGCAGCATCCCCCGAAATTCGTTCGTCACGACCTGCAGGCTTTGATCGAGCGACAGGCCGACGCCTTGCAGCAAGCGCAACATGTCGACGAGTAGCGGCAATTCGTCGACGACGCGCTGTCGCCGCGACGCGGCGCGGCGCTGCACGTAGAGTTTCGGCAGCATGAAGCCGAGCCCGAAGGCAGCGCACATGCCGACCATCCAGATACTGCCTTTCATGCGCCCGCTCGCGAAAATCGCGAACAGCAGCGGCAACCCGATCCCGCATGCCACCCGCGCGCTCAGAAATAGCCCACGCGTGCGTGCATCGACATACCCGCACTGCTCCAGCAGGCGACGATCCTCTTCCGCGACGGCATATTTGCCGAATCCGGTGTCCAGCCAGCGCATGCCTGCCGCCGACAGGCGATCCAGCCAACGTTCGACGCGCCGCCCGCGACGCGCGTTGGCTTTCGCCTGCGCATCGCCATCCTGCGCGGGCCGCGCTTTCGCCGCCTCCAGTGCAGCCATTCGCCGATCCAGCGCATCGACCAATGCTCGTTCCGCCCGCGCCGCGGCATTCGCACGTAACGTCACGGCCATCCCGAGGAGCAGCACCCCGAGCGCGCCCACGGCCAACGCAATCGCCCCGATCTGAGTTGCTGTCATAGCGTCACCTGAGCCGAGCCATTCGATACAACCATATGCTGCCGACCACTTGAGCCAGGAACGCGATCATGAGCAGCGACCGCCCGCTCGGATCGCCCCACATCCCGTACAGATACTTCGGATTGGTCATCACGACAAAGCTCCCGATTGCGATCGGCAGCATGACGAGGACGAACGCGGACAGCCGCGTCTCCGACGACATCGCGGTCAATTCACGCTCGGCCTGCTCGAGATCGCGCATGAATACGGCCATCCGCTCGAGCATCACATCCGCACGACCGCCATATTTGACCGACAAACGCAACACCGACCCGACGAGCTCAAACTCTTCGGTCCGGTAGATCTTCGCGATGTGCATCATGGCGCGGTCGATCTCGATACCGCCGCGCAGCATCCGCGACACGACGTCGAGACAGCCGCGCAGCGGCTCCTCGGTCGTCAACAGTGACGACTGGAAAGCAGCCGGTACGCTGTTGCCCAGTGTCACGAGACGCACGATCCCGTCGAGGAACGACGGGATCTGCCGGACGATCTTCAGCCGTCGCCGCTGGATCCGCGACGCGAGCCAGACACCGAGTATCGCGCTACCGCAAATGATCGCCGCGCAACACGCCAGCATGCCGCCGTGACTGCCGGCGATGACCGCAGCCGCAACGAGCGCGGCAAGCGCGACGACCGCCTTGCCGCGCGCATCGTCTATCCCCGCACGGCTTGCGAGGTTGGACAGATATTCGGATGCGGTCGCATACCAGTGCACCCAAAAGGCATCCGACGATACCTGCCGTGCCGCTCCCGGCTGCTGTACGGCACGCACTGCACCAGCCGCCGGCGCACGCTTCGCCGGTGCGTCGACACGTGCGCCAGGCTCGAGCCGGCTGTCGATGAAACGCTTCGCGTCGGTCCGTACGCGCCGGGTCTGCGCGTGATGCCACAGCATCATCGCAGCCGCGACACACAGCATCGCGAGCGCCAGCGCCCACACCATCCCGCTATACATTGAAGCCCCCGCCGCCGCGGCCGAACCCGCCACCGCCAAAGCCGCCGCCACCGAATCCGGCATCGCCGAACCCACCGCTCGTCAGCGTCTGACGGAAGCGCGCAAGCTTCGGTGAATGCGGATGAATGCCCAGGGTTTCCCAGTGATCGACTTCCTCGCCCTCCGGCGTCACACGCGCTTCATAGCGGTAAAGCTCCTGGGTCGCGATGATGTTGTCGGACAGCCCGGTCACTTCGGTGATCGACAGAATCCGTCTCCGCCCGTTCGACAGGCGTCCTATCTGCACGATGAAGTCGATGGCGTTCGCGATCTGCCGACGCAGGCTCGACTCGGTGCCCTGGAAACCTGCAAAACCGGCAAGCATCTCGAGACGGTACAGACACTCGCGTGGAGAACTCGCGTGCACCGTGCCCATCGAGCCGTCGTGGCCTGTGTTCATGGCCTGCAGCATTTCAAGCACCTCGCCGCCGCGTACTTCGCCGACGATGATCCGGTCCGGACGCATCCGCAACGTATTGCGCAGCAAGTCGCGAATCGACACGATACCGGTGCCGTCGAACCCGCCCGGACGGCTCTCGAGCCGCACGACGTGCGGGTGGTTCAGCGACAACTCGGCCGTATCCTCGATCGTCACGACACGCTCGATTTCCGGAATATGGAACGCGAGCGCGTTGAGCAGCGAGGTTTTACCGGAACTCGTACCGCCCGACACGAGAATGTTGCAGCGCGCCTCGACCGCCGCCTGAAGCAACGTGTTGATCTCTTCGTTGAATGTCCCGTTACCAAGCAGGTCGGACGGCTTCAGCGGATCCTTGCGGAATTTTCGGATCGACACGACCGGACCATCGATCGACAGCGGCTCGATCACGACGTTCACGCGGCCGCCGTCGGGCAGCCGTGCATCGACCATCGGATTCGACTCGTCGAGCCGGCGACCGATCGGCGCGAGTATCCGCCGCACGATGCGCAACAGGTGCGCGTTATCGGTGAAACGCACCGGCAGCTTGGCAAGAATCCCGTGACGCGACACATACACGTCGTTGTAGCCGTTGATCAGGATGTCCTCGACCGCCGGGTCCGCCAGCAAATCCTCGATCGGGCCGAAACCCGCGAGTTCCTTCGTCAGCGCCTCCGCGATCGTCCGTACCTCGTTTTCATTGAGCGGAATGCGGCGCAGGCGCACGAAGCTGTCGATCTCGAGATCGACGAACTGGTTGATCGCCTGGCGGGACCATCTGCCGAACTCGGCGCCCAATTCTTCGATGCGCGTCAGCAAGTGTTCGTGCGCGGCATTCTTGATGTCGTGGAACTGCTGAGTCTGGGAGAACGGCGCTGCGCCGTCGGCAAATTGAATGTCGTGTGCCATCGCTTACGACCGCTTGGACAAGGGTTGAATGAAACGCTTCAGCGCGGACAATCCAGACGCCGGACCGGGTGCAGCCGGACGAATCGACACGCCCGGCAGCCGCGCGGCGAGCGACTCGAGCGCGCGCACGTACGGATCGCGCTCCGCCATATCGACGATGAGTCGCCCCTGGTTGGCCGCATGACCGATCGCGACGCGGCGCGACGGCAACGTGCCGGCCAGCGACAGCCCTAGCCGCTCCGCGATCTGCCCGGGCGTCAGATCGAGCGCGGGGTCGTACTGGTTGACGACGAGCCGCATGCGATCGGTCTCGACACCCGCATCGCGCAGCCCGGTGAGCAAATCGGCCGCCGATACGATCGACGCGACGCCCTGATCGCAGACGAGCCATGCTTCGTCGGCGGAGCTCGTGATTTGTGCCACGAATTCGCGATTCGAAAAACCGCCGAGGTCGACGATCTGCTGATCGAAGAATGCGCGAAACCGGTTCAGCAAACCGGCGCACGACGCGTACGACACGTCGCGCAGCGCGCCAAGATCCGCCGGCAGCGTCGTCAACGCAACGCCGCTCTCATGCCGGGTCAGCGCAGTATTCACGAAGGTCCTGTCGATGCGGCGCAGGTTGTGAACCGCATCGATGAAATGGAATTCACAGCGCGTATTCAGGAACAACGCGCCATCACCCGCTGGTAACCCGAGGTCGACGAGCGCGGTCTGGCGACCGGCCGGCGTCCCGCCGTTCGGCACGCCGCTCCCGTCCGGGCTCACCGAGCGCTTCTGCAACCATACGGCCAGATTCGCCGCGAGCGTGCTCACCCCCATGCCCGCACGCGCGCCGAGCAATGCAACGAGCTTGCCGTGGCGGCTCGCCGGCTCGCCGACGTTCTCCAGCAACCCGCGCGTGGTGCGCAAAGCATCTTCCGCCGGAGCCGACACGTCGATGAAATCGCGGACGCCGGCGCGCAATGCAGCGAGCGTGCTCTCCGGCTGTGCGAGCGAACCCAGCGCGACAATGGGCAGCCCCGGATGCGTGGCGCGAATCGCAGCCGCGGCAATGCTCGCCGCCGCGCTGCCGTCGGAGAAATCGATAAAAACGAGCGTCGGATTGAGGCCCGTAATGCGTTGCGCCAGCACACCCGGATCGAGCGATGCGGCCTCGACCGCGCCGGCCGATACGAGCGTATCGGCCAGCCAGCGGACATGTGCCTCATGCTGCGACGCACAAACGAAATAGTCGGTCACGGCGGGTTCACACAAGGATTGAATTCGCGCATTCATGTCGAACACCCCCGATTACACAAGGCGTGGCGTTGCATCGCAAGCCGCGAGACATTCCACTCATTTCGAAAATCCGGGAGCAGCGTCGGGCGACGCAACTCCGCCCAGATACGATTTCCAGACCGGCCCGTCGCGCTGCTCGGACAACTCGCCGGGCGTCGCGGGCAACACTGCACCCTTGGCAATCGGCGCAACGAGATGCGGCGTCACGATGATCAGCAGTTCCTTGTCGTTCTGCTGATAGCTCAGATTCTTGAAGAAGGACCCGATGATCGGCAGATCGCCGAGCAACGGCACCTTGCTCACGTTCGACATCGTCTGGCGATCGATCAGCCCGCCAATCACGAAGCTCTCGCCGTCGCCCAGTTCGACGGTCGTATCCGCGCGGCGCGTCGTAATGCCGGGCACTGCGACGCCGCTGATCGTCACGCTGTTCACGAAGTCGAGCTGACTCGATTCGGGCGCGACCTTCAGCGCGATCCGGCTCGGACTCAAGACCGTCGGCGTCAACGAGAGCCCGACGCCGTATTGCTTCCACTGGATCGCCGTCGAACCGAGCCCCTGCGGCGATGGCACCGGAATCTCGCCTCCCGCGAGGAAGCTCGCGCTCTGCCCGGACAGCGCGACCAGTGTCGGCTCGGCCAACACGCGCGCGAGATTGTTCGCCTCCAGCAGAGACAGGTCGGCAAAGATGCCGCGTCCGGCCGCGTTCACGACCAGGTTGAATGCGGACGCGACTGGCGATCCGAGCGTCGGAACGTATCCCCTGGTCCCCGGGCCCGACCCGCCGCTATAGGATTGCACGCCGCCCGGCGAAAACGATCCGAACGAAAAGCCGTTGCTTTGCTTGAAGAAATTGAACCCGACCTGCTTGAGCACCGAACGGCTGAATTCGACGACCCGCACATCGACTTGCACGACGCTCTTGCCGGGCACCGTCGAGCGGTCGATCACGGCGCCCTTGCCGCTCATGTTCTTGCCGACCGCGGCCGCACGCGCATGTGCCTCGAGCGACGCGGCCGAGCCTTGCAGCACGGCCGTGCCGCCGTATGCATTCACGCGCGGCGTAGCGCCGTCGAGCACGGCTTGCGCGGCCGCGTCGACCACCGCGACGTTCCAGATCCTTGGTTCATCGTGCCCGCGCTCCCACAGCATCACGTTGGTTGCGCCGGGAGCCTTCGCAGTGAGCAGCACGGAACCGGAGCGGCTACCCTTCATGATCAGCACGTCGGCAATTGCCGGATCACCGACTGCGACGCGCTGCAGCGTGCGGCCCGCCGAAATCTGCCGTTGTGCGCCGACGGCGAGTTCGATCGTAGCGCTCGCGCTTGCGAGCGAAGCGAAGGTCATGATGCAGATGGCAATCGCGAATGCAATCAGAGTGTTTTTCATCGTTTGGTAGACCGGCGCGCGGCCTTTTGCTTGTCGTCGCTGGTATCGATGGCCGTCGACCTGGTTCAATAAGCAACCGTTTCCGACCGGCCGCCGCGAATCACTTCGATGCCGCCCCCCCCGCTCGGCCGTACAGGCGGCGGCAGGTGCGACGGCAACGGAGGCAGGTTCGTACTGGCTACGGGCGTTCTCGGTGTGCCCGACAGTTGCTGCAGCGAGACGCCTGCTGCGGCCAGCGCCGACGGCGACAGCTTGTTATCCGTACGTACTGCGACCGTCTGCAGCGCAAGATCGTCGTCACGCGGGTTGCGCAATGCCAAGGTCAGGCGGCCGGTCGCCTCGCCGAGCGTCAGCGCATCGACCTGCGCGGTCGGCACCGCGAGCACCGCGATGCGGGCGCCGGTCGGTTGCCCATTACCACCGTTGTTGTTGCCGCTGTCGCGCTCGGCGGTCGCATCGCCGAACGACAGCACCCTGACCTTCGACAACAGAAGCCGCGCCTGTGTCTGCGAAACCTCGCCGTCAAGCATCGTGCTGCCGACTTCGCGTTTCAGGTTCAGGAACACGTCGACGAAATTTCCGGGCCGCAGGCGGTTGCCGACCGCGTTCGTTTCGTCGACCCGAACCGCAACCGCGCGCTCGCCGGGCTGCACGTCCTCGGCAAGCCCCGACACGAGTGCATCCGCAACGACCGGGGTCGAGGCCGGAATGTCGCGAATCGGCACGCGGCCAGCCAGCGCAGCGGGGTCGCTGAAAGCGCCTGCCGGTGCCGGCACCGTCGCCTGGATCTTCAGCGCATCGGCCGGGATCGGCTGTCCACCGGACAAAGCACGCGTTGCAATGACGATCGGCACCGCCGTTGCCGCCACCATCGGCTGTGCCGGCGTGGGACTTGACACGCTGCGTCCAAGCACCCATGCATAGATTCCGAGCAGAACCGCGATCGCAATCAGCAGCCCCGCGATGATCTTCGTTATGTTGTTGGCCATGTTGTCGTATGGATGCCGGATTGAATCCAATCAGTTTCTTCTTGTCGCGCGATTTGCACGTGACAGATCTATCGCATCATGATGCCCAACTCACAGCATCGACTGCGGAATTTGCACCACTGCCGTACCCGTCAGTGGTTTGGTCATGATCGTCCCGAGGAACGGCATGATCGTCATCCAGCTATCAGGCGTATAGCTCACCGTGACCGTCAGGCAGTACAGCAACGGCGTAGGCGTTCCGTTGTAGTTGCACTGCTGCGCCACCACGTTGGGCGGACTGCTGTTCAGCCAACCTAGAACGTTCTGCGTGGTCGTCTTGGCGTTCGCGACGCGCGTCGAGAGGTCCGGTGCATAAGCCAACCCAGCACGCGCGCCCTCGCTTGCAGCCAGCGTCAAGCTCTGCTGAATAAGGAAAATCATCCCGAAACTCAGAATCGCGTAAAAAATCACGAAGAACAGCGGAAACACGATTGCAAACTCCACCGCTGTCGCTCCACGTTGCCGTCGCCATCTCCGGCATGCGTTCTGTCGTTTCATCGCACGCCCCCGATTGCGACCAGATAGACCAACCAGGCGGCAGCCGGCACCGCGAGGCATGCGGCATAAGGCGTCGCGCGATACCCGCCAACTGCCAGCACTGGCGCGCGCTGCCGCCACAAGCCTCCGAGCGACGTGCGCGACAACAGCATCAGCACGAGCGCGTGCAGCCCTGCAGCCAGACTGGCAGCCACCCAGAGCCAAAGCAGCGCATGCGCACCGCACCAGATGCCGAGCACGGCGAAAATTTTGACGTCTGCTGCGCCCATGACGCGCAGAAGGAAAAACGGCATCAAACCGATCAGGCCGATCAGCATGCCGACCACTGCCTGATGCACGGAAATGCCAAATGGACTCGCGGCCACGCATGCAGCGCCGACCCCGCCGATTAATCCGGCCACGACAAGGGTGTTCGAAATACGGCGGAAACGAATATCGCTGACCACGACCGAGCCAGCCCAGGTCAGAAATATCCCGCTAAAAATGAGATGTTCCATCGCACCACGATCCGCAGCAGATGCAAGGGCGGGCGGATTACCGAGGTAGTCCGCCCGCTACTGCGCCACGACGACTTCCGGAAAAGAAGAAGTCGGCTTAGGTCGTCGGGGTTGCCCGAATCGCGGAGGCAGAACAGTTCGTAGACGAAGGAGACGACACGCACGTGCCGAGATTGGTGAACATGTTGCCGAGACTGCTGCCGATGTTCGTCACCCCGGCGACGATCGCGACAGCGATAAGACCCGCGATCAGCCCATACTCGATCGCGGTAACCCCGTCTTCTTCCTTAAGGAAACGCTTGATGATTGCTTTCATTTTATTCCTCGTGCCTGTATTTACGTTTTCTGGCCTTTTATACGTATACGTCCCCGCATATCTGGCCGTTTGCCCCGGACCGTTCGCCACATCTGCTGTAACGACAACCGGGTGCGCTTTCTTTATAGGTCGCCCCGAAGGGCATTGCTCACGATTTGATGCAAGTTAACATTCGCGATAGCGCTCCTCCTCGAACGTAGTGTACCGAACCGTACATACCCTTACATCTGCTCCGGATTCTATATCCGATCCTATTTGAATTCCAACCTCTTTTAACCACTCTGCCGGAAAAAAATGACCAGGAGCACAACGTATTTGTACGGCGTTTCGGTACGACTTACACATAGGATTTACGATAGGTTAGATGTGCACACCTAATCCACCAGTAAAACAATTGCTGCGTCCACCAAGCCCGTGTGGGCCCCGCGTTACGCCCCGCGCGTAACGCCATTGTTGTGACGTTACGTTACGAAACGGGCGAAACCGTTCTCATTCCCTTGCACTTAAACAGATTCAACAATCTTTCAATTTCCGGAACTTCCTTTTCCGACAAGGAATTGCCTCGTTTAAAACCTGTTGCCGAGCCGTTGGGCATCGAAGTGGCACGACAGTTGCAGAGTAGTCCTCGCACCACTCAACACAACGCAGTTCACAACACACTTCTAATGCGAGGACGAAATGGACATTAAGGTTATCCCTCATGGCGTGTTCCGGACGACTCTGATCGCGGCCACCGTTGCAGCCATGCTTTCCCTCTCCGCGTGCGGCGGCTCCGGCTCCATCAGCCAGGGCCTCGGCGGCGGCTCGAGCTCGGGCGGCGGCGATACGATCTCCACGTCGGGCGGCAATGGCTCGAGCGGTACGTCGGGCACGAGCGGTACGTCCGGCACCAGCGGCACCTCGGGCACGAGCGGCACGTCCGGCACTAGCGGGACCTCGGGTACGAGCGGTACGTCGGGCACCAGCGGAACTTCGGGCACGAGCGGTACGTCCGGCACGTCGGGTGTATCGGCGAATCCAGTGGGAAATGTCCTCGCAAGCACCGGCAACATCATCACGAATGCCGGCGGCACCGTCTCCGGCCTCGGCTCCGTCATCGGCAGCCAGACGCTGCCGGGCGTCAATCCGGCCACCACGCAAGCCGCGGGCGGCATCGTACAAAGCGTGGGCGGCGCGGTTACCGCCCTGGGCAACGGCCTCGGCAGCGGTCTCGGCCAGCTCGGCGCGACGAAGGATCCGGTCGGCACCACGGTTGCCAGCACCGGCGGCGTGGTCAATCAGCTCGGCGGCGCAGTCACGCAAACGGGCAACCTGGTCACGAGCCTCGGCAGCGGCCCGCTGTCGCCGCTCGCGCCCGTCACGGGGGCCGTCGGCGGCCTCGTCTCGACGCTCGGCGGCGCCGTCTCGAACGGCGGCACCACGCTCACCAACGCGCTGTCGACCGGCCCGATCCAGCAAGTCACGCAAACGGTCAGCTCGGCCATCACGCCGATCACGACGATGGTCGGCCAGACGACCCAGACGATCGGTTCGGCAACCGGCCTCGGCGCACCGGTCAACACGCTGCTCGGCACGGTCGGCAACGGCCTGAACCAGGCCGGCGCCCTGCTCGCATCGACGGGCGGCAACCCGGTCACCACGGGCCTCGGCAACACCGTCTCGTCGACCGGCAACACCGTGAAGGCGGTCGGCGGCCTGCTCACGGGCGGCACCGGCGGCGTGACCAACCCGCTCGCTCCGCTCACCGGCATCGTCTCGACGGTCACCGGCGCCCTCGGCGGCGCAACGGGTGGCGGCAGCGGCCCGCTCGCGCCGGTCACGGGTCTCGTCTCCACGGTCACCGGTGCACTGGGTGGCGCAGCAGGCGGCAGCGGCGGCCCGCTTGCGCCGGTCACGGGTCTCGTGTCCACGGTCACCGGTGCACTGGGTGGCGCAGCAGGCGGCAGCGGTGGTCCGCTCGCGCCGGTCACGGGCCTTGTCTCGACGGTCACGGGTGCACTGGGTGGCGCAGCAGGCGGCAGCGGTGGTCCGCTCGCGCCGGTTACCGGTCTGGTCTCCACCGTGACGGGCGCGCTCGGCGGCGCAGCAGGCGGCAACGGCGGCCCGCTCGCCCCGGTTACGGGCCTCGTCTCCGCGGTCACCGGCGCACTCGGCAGCGTAGCGGGCGGCGGTAATCCGATTGCCGCTCCGGTCCCCGCTGTCACCAGCACGGTTGGCGCACCGGCACTGAGCGGCGGCACGGGTGCCGTCACGAACTCGGGTTCGTCGTCGAATCTGCTTGCGCCCGTCACGTCGCTGATCGGCGGCCTGCTCGGCGGCACGCACGGCAAGTAATCCGACATCCATTCATCGAAAAGACAGCGAGGAGTCCATCATGTCCCAGCAACGTTCCATCACGGCCGCCGCCCTGCGCCAGTGGCGCGTGCCCCTCACCGCCTTCGCCGCGGCGTGCCTGCTGGCCGCCTGCGGCGGCGGCGGCGTCAGCTCGCCGCCGACCAGCAGCAACGACAACAACAACCCGAGCACGAGCGGCACGCCGGGCACGAGCGGCACCAGCGGCTCGTCGACCGGCACCAAGGGCGTCATCAGCACGGTCGGCCAGACGGCCAGCGACCTCGGCAGCACGGTCGGCAACATCAGCCTGCCGGGCCTCGGCGACGGCGTGACGAAGGGCGTCGGCAGCACACTGGCGAGCACCGGCACGATCGTCGGCGCGGCAGCCGACGCGGTGAGCAACGGACTCGGGCAGATCGGCTCGACGAAGGACCCGGTCGGCACCACGGTGGCCGGTCTCGGCAACGTCGTCGGTGCCACCAGCAACACGGTGTCCGGCCTGAGCTCCACGGTGAAGGCGCTGGGCACGGGCCCGCTGGCACCGCTCGCGCCGGTCACGACGCCGGTCGGCACCGTGCTGGACACGGTCGCCAACGGCCTGACGGCCGCCGGCACGACGATCGGCTCGACGCTGTCGTCGGGCGCCGTGCAGCAGGTCACGCAGCCGATCAGCTCGGCGATCACGCCGCTCGTGATCACCGCCGGCCAGGTCACGCAGCAGGTCGGCACAACGACCGGCCTCGGCCAACCCGTCTCGGGCCTGCTCGGCCAGATCGGCGGCGCCATCAGCTCGGCCGGCAAGCAGGTCGGCGCAACGTCGAGCCAGCCGCTCGTCGGCGACGTCGGCCAGCTCGTGACCGCGGTCGGCAATACCGTGACCAACGCCGGCGGCCTCGTCAATCCGAACGGCCCGAACGGCGCGGCACCGATTCCCGGCCTGATCACGAGCCTCGTCGGCGGCTCGACGGCAACCGTCCAGAACGGCTCGTCATCGGGTTCCGGTTCGACGAACCCGCTCGGCGGCCTGTTGTCGGGTCTCGGCTCGACGCCGCTCGGCTCGCTCACGGGCGCGCTCGGTGGTGCAACGGGCGGCTCGGGCAGCAGCCCGCTCGCACCGGTCACGGGCCTCGTCTCGACGGTCACCGGCACGCTCGGCGGCGCAACGGGTGGCGCAGGCAGTGCAAACCCTCTCGCGCCCGTCACCGGTTTGCTGAATACTGTCACCGGAGCAGTGGGCAGTGCGGCAGGGTCCGGGGGCTCGAGCCCGCTCGCGCCCGTCACGTCGCTGGTCGGCAGCGTGTCGGGTACGGCATCGTCCGGCAGCGGTTCGACGGGCCTGCTGGCGCCGGTCACGGGGTTGCTGGGTACGCTGGGTAGCGTCGGCAAGTAAGGAGGACGGTCGCGTCATCGCAGCCGGAGCGAATGACGCGGCCGTACCAACACGCCCGGCATGGCGGCACGCGGCGCGCGACACCCTGGTGTCGCGTGCCGGCATTACAAAGAAGACGAAAAGCAAGGCCTACGAGGAAGAACAATGAAATCCAGACTCGACAGATGGATGATGCTGCTCGCCATCGCGGCAGCAGGCACGGCACAGGCACAAACGCGCGTCGGCGGTAACCCGCTCGACTCCCTCCCCCAGATCAACGCACCGAAGACGGGCCCGAACGTCACCGTTCAGGTCGCGCCGCAGGCCCCGCAATTGCAGGAGCTGCTGTCGCGGCACCTGACGCCGAAGACGTTCCAGGTCGAAGGCGTGAAGTCGATACCGTTCGAGGAAATCACGCGCCGCTTCACGCCGCTCGTCGGCAAGGACATCACGATCGGCGAGCTGATCGAAACCGCCAACGGCGTGACGAAGCTGTATCAGGAACGCGGCTACGCGCTGTCGTTCGCGTTCGTTCCCGCGCAGACGTTCGAGAACGGCGTCGTGCGCATCACGGTGGTCGAAGGGTATGTGTCGGACGTCAAGGTCACCGGCAAACCCGGCGCGATGGAACCGAAGATTCGCGCGATTGCCGCGCACATCACGGCCGATCGTCCGCTGCGCCGGGCGACGTTCGAGCGCTACGTGAACACGTTCGGCCTGCTGCCCGGCCTCACGGTGAAAGCGAACGTCCCGCCGCCGCAAACCACCGACGGCGCGACGACGCTCGAGCTCGCAGTCGATCGCAAGCCATTCAACGTCAGCACGGGGGTCGACTTCAACCACCCGGGCGTCCAGGGTCTCATCACCGCGACCGAAAACGGCCTTACGCGGTTCGGCGAGCAGTTGAGCATCTCGGCGCTCGCACCGCCGGGACGCGACAAGCAGACCTACTTCGCGTTCAGCGGCGCGCTGCCGGTCGGCAGCAGCGGCCTGATCACGCGTCTCGATGCGAGCACGTATCGCGGCAAGCCGACCGACAACCCAGGCCTGCCGTCGTCAGTCGAGCGCACGGTCAAGAACGAGAAGCTCGGTCTTTCGGCGTCCTATCCGATCTTGCTGAACAACCAGCGCAGCCTGCTCGGCACCGTGTCTGGCTATGCGTCGCACAACGAAGATCGTTACCAGAGCAAGATCAACGGCAACAGCATCGACACGCGCTCGCAAGTCCGCGTGCTGCAGATGCAGCTCGACTACACGAGTGTCCAGCCGAAACAGGTGCAGAAGCTGAGCGTCAACGTCGCGAAGGGCTTCAACATCCTCGGCGCATCGAAAGCGCAGGACATTACCGTCGGTACGACGACGACCTCGGTGGACAGCCCGATCTCGCTGACTTTCGTTCGCACCGGCGCGACGTTCACGCAGACGAACGAATGGCCGTTCCGGATCGGCACGTCGGTTTCGCTGACCGGGCAATACAGTCCCGACTCGCTGCCGACGTCCGAACAGATATCGTTCGGCTCGACCCGTTACGCGCTCGGTTACCAGCCGGGCGAAACGTCGGGCGACTCGGGCTGGGGGATGTCGCTGGAAGTCAACCGCGGCTTCACGCCGGGCTGGACGTATCTGAAATCGATCACGCCGTACATCGCGTACGACATGGCCCGCGTGTATCTGCACGCGGGCACGCCATCGCCGAACCGCATGTCGTCGGTCGCCGTCGGCGTGCGGCTCACGGACAGCCGCTACTACAGCCTCGATCTGAACGTCGCGAAACCGGTGGGCGATGCGCCGGTCGAAAGCGCGTCACGCAGCCCGCGCATCAACGCCGCGTTCTCGTATCAGCTCAACTGATCGGTCACCCAAACCACGAAACGGCCGGCGCGATGCCGGCTGTTTCGATTAGAGTCCCCTCTATCAAACGTAGCGTGCTGTTTCACGTATTCTGGCGAAGCTCGCAACATGCCCGCCCCATGCAGACGGTCGTGCGAGCGAATCGAACAGACATGCAAAACAAGGAGGAAGACAATGATTCAACTGACCCGCCCGTTGCGTGCAATCGCCATCGCCGGCGCCCTGCTCGCGAGCGCAGCGCCCACGTTCGCACAGGCCGACAGCCCGATCGGCATGTGGCAGACGATCGACGACAACACCCATCAACCGAAGGCACTGGTACAGATCGCCGAGGACGGCGACGGCTCGCTGACGGGCAAGGTCGTCAAGGGACTCGGCGCGAACGATACACCCGATCGTCGCTGCACCGCGTGCACGGACGAGCGCAAGGATCAGCTCATCAAGGGCATGACGATCATCAAGGCGATGAAGAAGGACGGCGACCACTGGGACGGCGGCAACATCCTCGACCCGGAGAACGGCAAGGTCTACAAGTGCAAGATGACGCTTGAAGACGGCGGCCAGAAGCTCGTGGTGCGCGGCTACATCGGCGTGTCGCTGCTGGGCCGGTCACAAACCTGGGTTCGCCAGCAATAACGCGGTACGCGCCCGAACGCGCGATTAGCACGACTCAATAAAAAATCGGCCTGCGACGACGTCGCCAGGCCGATTGCTTTTGGTGCGCGCACAACGGAAACCGATGGTCATCACGCTGCGTGCTTCATCGCATCCGGTGCATAGCTGCCCGGTGCGCGATATGCGGGCGCCGCGTTGCTGCGCGCCTGCGCCGCCTTCGATTGCGTGTGCTTGCGCATCCGCGCGGACAGTTCATTGCAAAGATTCATGCCGGCGTCGCCATAGAGCTCGCGCATCACGTTCATCAACGTGCCCGTTTCGTGCCATACCTTGAAGCGGCGATGACATGTTTGATACGACGGGTAACGGCGCGGCATGGCCGACCACGTTGCGCCGCTGTAGATCACCCACAGCACACCGTTCAGCACGGCGCGTGTATTGGCTAACGGCCGGCCGCGCAACTCGGTGCGCGGCTGCATTTCGGGCAGAAGCGGCGCGACGCAGCGCCATTCGTGGTCGGTCAAATCGCGATACGGTGTCATGGACATCTCCAGCCTTAATAACCATGACACCACAATATCCGCTCACCTCAACGATGAATATAAGACAAATCCGAAAATACCCGAAGATTGACGAAATTTAACCGAAATTGATGTTTAAACCCCGCCACTTCCCCGACCGGCAACCGGTTCAGGTCAACGACGTATCGACGATACGGCGCGGCGTTTCGAGATACTCCTTCGACTGCATCTCGACGATGCGCGAGACCGTACGCGCGAATTCGTTGGCCATCGGGCCTTCGACGTACAACGCCTCGGCCGGCACCGCCGCGGACATCAGCAGCTTGACCTTGTGATCGTACAGCACGTCGATGAGCCATGTGAAGCGGCGCGCTTCGGACGCCATCCGCGGCGACATCTGCGGCACCTCGGACAGCACGATCGCATGGAAGCGGCTCGCCAGTTCGAGGTAATCGTTCTGCGAACGCGGGCCGCCGCACAACGTCGCGAAATCGAACCACACGACACCGTCCGCCTTGCGCAGCGCCTTGAGCTCACGCTTCTCGATATGCAGGATCGGGCTCTCGTCGGGCACGGCCGCGAGCTTGCCGAATGCATGGCGCAATTCGCGATCGGCGTCCGCGCCGAGCGGCGTGTGATACATCTTCACCTGCGCGAGCGTGCGCTGGCGATAGTCGACGCCCGCATCGACGTTGAGCACGTCGAGCTTCTCCTTGATCAGCGCGATCGCCGGCAGCATGCGGTCGCGATGCAGGCCGTCCGGATACAGGTCGTCGGGATCGTAATTGGACGTCATCACGAACTGCACGCCGTTGTTGAACAGGCGATCGAGCAGCCGGTACAGGATCATCGCGTCGGCGATGTCCGACACGTGGAACTCGTCGAAGCAGATCAGCCGGTAGCGCTTCGCGATGCGTCGTGCGAGTTCGTCGAGCGGATCGGCCTGCCCTTTCAGCTCCTCGAGCTCGCGGTGCACTTCGCGCATGAATTCGTGGAAATGCAGGCGCGTCTTGCGCTGCACGGGCACCACCGCGTAGAAGCTGTCCATCAGGAAGCTCTTGCCGCGGCCGACACCGCCCCACATGTAGACGCCGCGCGGGAGATCCGGATGATTGATCAGCTTCTTGAACGCGTTCGAGCGGCGCGCCTTGTACTCGACCCATTCGTCGAAACAGCGCTGCAGGCGATCGACGGCCGCGCGCTGAGCGGGATCGGACTGATAGCCGCGCGTGGTCAGCTCGCGCGTGTAGTATTCGGTGACGTTCATCGGGCAAACCGGAAAGGACGAAGGCGAGCGGGAAACCCCGCCCGCCTTCGTCATGAGACGGCTGCGCCGGCCGACGGCCGGCAGGCGCTACACCGTGCTCAGCTGTTCAGCGAGCGCTTGTCGACGGCGAGCGCCGCTTCGCGCATCACTTCCGACATCGACGGGTGCGGATGGCAGATGCGGGCGATGTCTTCCGACGCCGCCTTGAATTCCATCGCCACCACGGCTTCCGCGATCAGGTCCGACGCGTTCGCGGCGATCACGTGCACGCCGAGCAGTTCGTCGGTCTTCGCATCCGCGATCATCTTCACGAAGCCGTCCGGCGCGTTCATGCCGAGCGCGCGGCCGTTGATCGAGAACGGGAACTTGCCCGTCTTGATCTCGCGGCCTTCCGCCTTCAGTTGCTGCTCCGTCTTGCCGACCCATGCGATTTCCGGGTACGTGTAGATCACCCACGGAATGCAGTTGTAGTCGATGTGCGGCTTCTGGCCGTCGATCACTTCCGCGACCAGCACGCCTTCGTCTTCCGCCTTGTGCGCGAGCATCGGGCCGCGCACCACGTCGCCGATCGCGTAGACGTTCGGCACGGCCGTACGGCAGTGGTCGTCCACATCGATGAAGCCGCGCTCGTTCGCCTTCAGGCCGATGGCCTCGAGGCCGAGGTTGTCGGTGTTCGGCACGCGGCCGACCGACACGATCAGGCGGTCGGCGTCGAGCGTCTGCGCATTGCCGTCCTTGTCCGTGTAGGCGATCGACACGCCGTTCGCGGTCGTCTTCACGTCACCGATCTTCACGCCGAGATGGATGTCGAGGCCCTGCTTCTTGAACAGCTTGGCCGCTTCCTTCGCGAGCGCTTCGTCGGCTGCGCCGAGGAATGCCGGCAGCGCTTCGAGCACCGTCACTTCGGCGCCCAGACGGCGCCACACCGAGCCGAGCTCGAGGCCGATCACGCCTGCGCCGATCACGGCGAGCTTCTTCGGCACCGAGTCGAACGTCAGCGCGCCTTCGTTGTCCGACACGATCTTGTTGTCGACCGGAATGCCCGGCAGATGACGCGCCTTCGAGCCCGTCGCGATGATCACGTTCTTCGCGGTGACGACTTCGGCTTCGCCCTCGCCGCTCACTTCGATCTGCACGCCGGCATCGGTCTTGCCGGTGAACTTGCCATGGCCCTTCAGCCAGGTGATCTTGTTCTTCTTGAACAGGAACTCGATCCCGCTCGTCATCTTCTCGACGATCGCATCCTTGCGGCCGAGCATCTTCGCGACGTCGATCTTCACGCCGTCGACGGTGATGCCGTGGTCGGCCAGGTGATGCGACGTGTTCTCGAACTCTTCCGACGAAGCCAGCAGCGCCTTCGACGGGATGCAGCCGACGTTCAGGCAGGTGCCGCCGAGCTTCAGCGCGCCGGCCGGGTTCTTCCACTTCTCGATACAGGCAACGGTCTTGCCGAGCTGCGCGGCGCGAATCGCGGCGATGTAGCCGCCAGGGCCGGCGCCGATCACGACGACGTCAAATTCCTTGGACATGACAATCCTTTCTACTTGTACGCCTGCACGTTCGCGCGTGGGCGCGAACGTGCAGAACGGGTCGATGCAGTGAGACTCGGCTTACAGGTCGAGCAGCAGGCGTGCCGGATCTTCCAGCGCGTCCTTCATCGCGACGAGCGACAGCACGGCTTCGCGGCCGTCGATGATGCGGTGGTCGTACGACAGCGCGAGGTAGTTGATCGGGCGGATCACGATCTGGCCGTTTTCGACGACCGGGCGCTCCTTCGTCGCGTGCACGCCGAGGATGGCCGACTGCGGCGGGTTGATGATCGGGGTCGACAGCATCGAGCCGAACACACCGCCGTTCGAGATCGAGAACGTACCGCCCGTCATTTCCTCGATCGACAGCTTGCCGTCCTTCGCCTTCTGGCCGAATTCGGCGATCTTCTTCTCGATCTCGGCGAGACTCAGCTGATCCGCGTTGCGCAGGATCGGCACGACCAGGCCGCGCGGCGACCCGACCGCGATACCGATGTCGAAGTAGCCGTGGTAGACGATGTCGTTGCCGTCGATCGACGCGTTCACCAGCGGGAACTTCTTCAGTGCATGGACGGCCGCCTTCACGAAGAACGACATGAAGCCGAGCTTCACGCCATGTTCCTTCTCGAACTTGTCCTTGTACTTGTTACGCAGCTCCATGACCGGAGCCATGTTCACTTCGTTGAACGTCGTCAGGATCGCGTTGGTCTGCTGCGACTCGAGCAGACGCTCGGCGATACGCGCACGCAGGCGCGACATCGGCACGCGCTGTTCCGGACGGTCGTTCAGCCAGGTCGCTGCCGACGCCGGCACCTTCACTTCCGGCAGCGACGGCTTCGCGGCGGCGGTCTTCGCCGGTGCGGCGGCCGGAGCAGCCTTCGGTGCGCTGCCTGCCGCCAGCGCGTCGCCCTTCGTGACGCGGCCGTCGCGGCCCGAACCCGCGACGTCGCCCGTCGACAGGCCCTTCTCGGCCAGCAGCTTGGCCGCGGCCGGCGACGCAGCCGCCGAGCTCGATGCGGTGGCGGCGGCCGGTTGCGCAGCCGGTGCGGCCGCGGCGGGCGCGGCCGCCGGCTTGACTTCGGCGGCGCCTGCCGCGGCTTCGGCGGCACCTGCCTTCGCTTCGGTGTCGATCGTCGCGATCACCTGATCGGCGACCACCGTGTCACCGTCGTTCTGCAGCACTTGCGCGAGCACGCCCGCCGCCGGCGCCGGCACTTCGAGGACGACCTTGTCGGTCTCGAGTTCGATCAGGATTTCGTCCTGCGCGACTGCTTCGCCCGGCTTTTTCTTCCACTGCAGCATGGTGGCTTCCGACACCGACTCCGACAGCTGGGGGACTTTGACTTCTACGATAGCCATGTGATTTTCCTGGATGCTTAATCTGGGGTATGACGAGGTTCGTGCGATTCCTTCAGCCGGTGCGGCGCGCCACGCGCCGGCGGGCCAAAAGGAACGGGAAAGCGCCGTGCGCCTTCCCGTTTCGCTTGACGTCGGTTATTTCGCGATCGATGCGCTCTTCAGGCGGCCGAATGCACCTTCGATCAGGGCCTTCTGCTGCTCGTAGTGCTTCGCGTAGTAGCCAACCGCCGGCGAGGCCGAAGCCGGACGGCCGCTGTACGCCAGCTTCTGCCCTTCCTTCATGCCTTCCTTCAGGTGGTGCTCGACGTAGAACCAGGGGCCCTGGTTCTGCGGCTCGTCCTGCACCCAGACCACTTCAGTCGCGTTCTCGTACTTCTTCATTTCGGCTTCGAACTGCTTGTGCGCGAACGGATACAGCTGCTCGATACGGATGATCGCGACGTCGTTCGCCTTCGCTTCGCGGCGGTGCGCGACGAGGTCGTAGTACACGCGGCCCGAGCACACCAGCACGCGCTTGACCTTCTTCGCGTCGATGCCGCCGTCGATTTCGCCCAGCACCGGCTGGAACGAGCCCTTCGCGAGTTCCGACAGGTCCGACACCGCTTCCTTGTGGCGCAGCAGCGACTTCGGCGTCGCGACGATCAGCGGCTTGCGGAACAGGCGGATCATCTGGCGGCGCAGCAGATGGAAAATCTGCGCCGGCGTCGTCGGCTGGACGACCTGCATGTTGTGATCGGCACACAGCTGCAGGAAACGCTCGATACGCGTGGACGAGTGTTCCGGACCCTGGCCTTCGTAGCCGTGCGGCAGCAGCATCGTGAGACCCGACACGCGGCCCCACTTCACTTCGCCCGACGAGATGAACTGGTCGATCACGACCTGCGCGCCGTTGACGAAGTCGCCGAACTGCGCTTCCCACAGCACGAGCGTGTTCGGCTCGGCGGTCGAGTAACCGTATTCGAAGCCCAGCACCGCTTCTTCCGACAGCACCGAGTCGATCACCGTGAACTTCGCCTGGCCTTCGGCGATGTTCTGCAGCGGCACGTACGTGCCGTCGTTCCAGCGCTCGCGGTTCTGGTCGTGCAGCACCGCGTGACGGTGCGTGAACGTGCCGCGGCCCGAGTCCTGGCCCGTCAGGCGCACCGAGTAGCCCGATGCGACGAGCGACGCGAATGCGAGATGCTCGGCCATGCCCCAGTCGAGCGGCTGGTCGCCGCGCGCCATGTTGCGGCGGTCGTTGATCACGCGCTCGACGAGCGGGTGAACCTTGAAGTTTTCCGGGACCGTCGTGATGCGTTCGCCCAGGCGCTTCAGTTCGGCGAGCGGCACGGCCGTGTCGGCTGCGTCCGTCCACTTGCGGTTCAGGAACGGCACCCAGTCGACCGCGTACTTGCTCTTGTAGTTCGACAGGACCGGGTCGACGGTATGGTGGCCGTCGTCCATCGCCTTGCGGTACGCCTTCACGTAGTTGTCGGCGTCTTCGGCGGTGATCACGCCCTGCTGCACGAGCTTCTCGGCGTACAGCGCACGGGTGCCCGGGTGCTGCGCGATCTTCTTGTACATCAGCGGCTGCGTGACGGCCGGCGTGTCCTGCTCGTTGTGACCCAGCTTGCGGAAGCAGACGATGTCGATCACGACATCCTTGTGGAACTGCATCCGGTAGTCGATCGCGATCTGGATCGCGAGCACGACGGCTTCCGGATCGTCGCCGTTCACGTGCAGCACCGGCGCTTCGATCATCTTGACGACGTCGGTACAGTACAGCGTCGAGCGCGCGTCGCGCGGGTCGGACGTCGTGAAGCCGATCTGGTTGTTGATGACGATGTGCAGCGTGCCGTGCGTGCCGTAACCGCGCGTCTGCGCGAGGTTCAGCGTTTCCATCACGACGCCCTGGCCGGCGAAGGCCGCGTCACCGTGGATCTGCACCGGCAGCACTTGCAGGCCGTCCTCGTCGCCGCGGCGGTCCATCCGCGCCTTCGCGGAACCTTCGACCACCGGGTTCACGATTTCGAGGTGCGACGGGTTGAACGCGAGCGACAGGTGGACCGGGCCGCCTTCCGTCGACACGTCCGACGAGAAGCCCTTGTGGTACTTCACGTCGCCGGCCGGCAGGTCGTCGACGTGCTTGCCTTCGAATTCGGCGAACAGGTCGGCCGGCATCTTGCCCAGCGTGTTGACCAGCACGTTCAGACGGCCGCGGTGCGCCATGCCGATGATGATTTCCTGCACGCCGCTCTTGCCCGCGTGCTGGACGACTTCGTCCATCGCCGCGATGAAGCTTTCGCCGCCTTCGAGCGAGAAGCGCTTCTGGCCGACGTACTTGGTGTGCAGGTAGCGCTCGAGGCCTTCGGCGGCCGTCAGGCGATTCAGGATGTGCTTCTTCTTGTCGGCCGAGAACGACGGCGTCGCGCGGGTCGACTCCAGGCGCTCCTGCCACCAGCGCTTCTGTTCCGGATCGCTGATGTACATGTACTCGGCGCCGATCGTGCCGCAGTACGTGTCGCGCAGACCCTTGACGATGTCGCGCAGCGACGCCTGGTCGAAACCGAAGTACAGGTTGCTTGCGCTGTACGTCTGGTCGAGATCGCCCTCGGAGAAGTCGTAGAAAGCCGGTTCGAGCTCGGGGATGGCGGGACGTTCGCGGCGCTTCAGCGGATCGAGATTGGCCCATTGCGAGCCGAGGAAGCGGTAGGCGCTGATCAGCGACTGGACGTGCACCTGCTTGCGTGCGGTCGCGAGGTTGCTGGTGCTTTCGCGCGGGATGAAGGCATTGGCCTTCGCACGCTCGGCGAACGATTCGACGATCGGGAAGTGAGCGACGTCATTGGCGTTCGAGCCGTCCGTTGCAGGCACGTTCTGCAGCGCGTCGAAATACTCTCGCCAGTTCTCCGGCACCGACGCCGGATTGTTGAGGTATGCATCGTACAGTTCTTCAACGTACGAAGCATTGCCGCCGAACAGATAGGAGTTCAGCTGAAACTGCTTCATTACATCTGACATTTTACGCTCACCTTTCTTCGAGCTTCTCGAGAAATAGCGGGTTACTCAACCTTCCGCGACACGGCCTGACCGTTTAGCGGATTGCGAATCAAGTCTTGCTTGGAAGGACCTAAAACTTGCGTGCGCGCAGCATATCACAGAACCGATACCGGAGTTCGCGGCGAAATGTGCGTGAAAGCACCGCGCGACGGGGTTTTGCCGGATTGCGGCGGCCCGCGGGAACAGTGTTTTGCAGGCAATCCGGCTGCACGATGCGCGGATGCGAAAAAGGCTGCCCGAAGGCAGCCTTTTCGTCGTGCTCGGGAACGGTCGATGCTCAGTCGACCGCGCCTTCGCGGCTCGCGCGGCGACGCTCGTGCTCCTTCAGGAAGCGCTTGCGCAGGCGGATCGACTGCGGCGTCACTTCGACCAGTTCGTCGTCGTCGATGAATTCGACCGCGTATTCCAGCGACATCTGGACCGGCGGCACGAGACGCACGGCTTCGTCGGTACCCGACGCACGCACGTTGGTCAGCTGCTTGCCCTTGATCGGGTTCACGACGAGGTCGTTGTCGCGGCTGTGGATGCCGATGATCATGCCCTCATACAGCGCGTCGCCCGGCTTCACGAACATGCGGCCGCGATCCTGCAGCTTCCACAGTGCGTAGGCGACCGCTGCGCCGTCGTCCTGCGAGATCAGCACGCCGTTGCGGCGCTCGAACACCGAGCCTTCCTTGACCGGCGCGTACGAGTCGAAGATGTGGCTCATCAGGCCCGTGCCGCGCGTGAGCGTCAGGAATTCGCTCTGGAAGCCGATCAGGCCGCGTGCCGAGATCTTGTATTCCAGACGCGTACGGCCGCGGCCGTCCGACGCCATGTCCAGCATTTCGCCCTTGCGGCGGCCAAGCTCTTCCATCACGCCGCCCTGGTGTTCGTCTTCGACGTCGACCGTCAGCAGCTCGTACGGCTCGTGCCGCACGCCGTCGATCTCCTGCATCACCACGCGCGGACGCGACACGGCCAGCTCGTAGCCTTCGCGACGCATGTTTTCGACGAGAATCGTCAGATGCAGCTCGCCACGGCCCGACACTTCGAACACCGTTTCGTCGCCGGTATCCTTCACGCGCAGCGCGACGTTGTGGTTCAGTTCCTTCATCAGGCGGTCGCGGATCTGGCGGCTCGTCACGAACTTGCCTTCGCGGCCGGCGAGCGGCGACGAGTTGACGAGGAAGTTCATCGTCAGCGTCGGCTCGTCGACGGTGATCATCGGCAGCGCTTCCGGCGTGTCGACCGCGCAGATCGTCGCGCCGATGCCGACGTCTTCAATGCCGTTGATCAGCACGATGTCGCCCGCTTCGGCCGACTCGACCTGCACGCGCTCCAGGCCCTTGAACGACAGCACCTGGTTGATCTTGCGGTTCAGCACCTCGCCTTCCGGGCCGAAGCGCATCACGACCGGCTGGCCCGGCTTGATGCGGCCGCGCGTGATGCGGCCGACACCGATCCGGCCGACGTACGTCGAATAGTCGAGCGACGTGATCTGGAGCTGCAGCGGGGCTTCCGGATCGGCCGGGCGAACCGGCACGTGCGCGAGGATCGCTTCGAACAGCGGGCGCATGTCGCCTTCGCGCGTGGCCGGATCGAGCGACGCATAGCCGTTCAGGCCCGACGCGTAGACGATCGGGAAGTCGAGCTGCTCTTCGGTCGCGCCGAGCTTGTCGAACAGGTCGAAGGTCTGGTTGATCACCCAGTCGATCCGCGCGCCCGGACGATCGATCTTGTTGACGACGACGATCGGCTTCAGGCCGAGCGCGAGCGCCTTCTTCGTGACGAAGCGCGTCTGCGGCATCGGGCCTTCGACCGCGTCGACGAGCAGCAGCACCGAGTCGACCATCGACAGCACGCGCTCGACTTCGCCGCCGAAGTCCGCGTGCCCCGGCGTGTCGACGATGTTGATGTGCGTGCCTTCGTACTCGACCGCGCAGTTCTTCGCGAGAATCGTGATCCCGCGCTCTTTTTCGATGTCGTTCGAGTCCATCACCCGCTCCGCAATCTGCTGGTTCTCGCGGAAGGTGCCGGACTGGCGGAGCAGTTGGTCGACGAGCGTGGTCTTGCCGTGGTCGACGTGGGCGATGATGGCGATATTGCGAAGGGCGCGGGTCATAGAAACCTGGAAATCGTTTGAACGCGCAAACGCGCGCGCTCGTGTTTTTCACGGGCGCGCGCGTTGCAGCTTGGAAAGCCTCAAATTATAGCACGTGCGCGTGTCGAGAGCCGACCCGCCCGTTGCAACGCAGCAAAACGGGAGCGCCGCGCGGCGCTGCCGAACTGCTCAAAGGTCCGGCGCACCGGCACCGTGCGGCGAAGAAACCTTACCCGGACAAGGGACTCTCGCGGGACACAGCACGCGTTTTGCCGTTCGATTAACATTTGCCGCGGCAAGCAATTGTGCCTATACTGCTGCCTAGTCAACTATTGCAGCTTCAGGGTTTTATGTCGGATTCTTCTACCCCACCGCCCGTTTCGCCGCTGTCTACGTATCAGATGAACGATAGCGTCGGTTATCTGATGTCCCGCGTGAAGTCGGTGATGACCAACCTCGTCACGCAGCGCACGCAGGAAGAACTCGGCATCACGGGCACGCAGGCGAGCATGCTGTTCATGATCGCGGTCGGCAAGTGCTCGACGGCCGCCGAACTCGCGCGCGAATACGGGATCGACGCCAGCGCGGTCACGCGCCTGCTCGACCGGGTCGAGAAACGCGGCCTGCTGTCGCGTGTGCGCAGCATCGAGGATCGTCGCGTCGTGCGCCTCGAGCTCACCGACGAAGGCCGTGCGCTGGCCGAACGGCTGCCGCCCATTTTCCGCAGCGTGCTCGACCAGGTGCTGGACGGGTTTACGCCGGAAGAAGTCGGGTTCCTGAAGAGCATGCTGCGCCGCATTCTCAGCAACTATTGCGAGACGGCCGGCGGTAGCGTCACGTAATAGTTGCCATAACAATTACTTTTGACAGATTAATGTAAGGAAATCCTTGCAGTGTCCATCATTCATTCCGAGTCAGGGGTTAGCGCGATGAAATCCTCCCCGTTGTCCGTGCGCGCCGGGTCGTGCCGCGCCGCCGTCGCCGCCGCGGTCGCCGCGCTGGCGCTCGCGGGCTGCGCGAATTACATCGGCATCAAGAGCGACAAGCAGATTGCCCCCGCGTCGCAATTCGAATCCGCCCAGAGCCTGCCGGCCCAGGGCGGCCAGTGGCCCGCGCTCGACTGGGCCAGCCAGTTCGGCGACCCGCAGTTGCCGAAGCTGATCGACGAAGCGTTGCAGGGCAACCCGTCGATCGCGCAGGCGCAGGCGCGCATCGCGAAGGCTTCGTCGTACATCGAGTCGTCGCGCTCGAACCTGATGCCGAAGGCCGAAGCCAGCTATTCGTGGACGCGCGAGCTGTACTCGTCGAACGCGCTGTTCCCGCCCCCGTACGGCGGCCAGTGGTACAGCGAGAACAACGCGCTCGCGAGCGCCTCGTGGGAACTCGACCTGTGGGGCAAGAACCGCGAACGCCTGCACACGGCCGTATCGCAGGAAAAGGCCGCCGAAGCCGACCTGCAACAGGCGCGCATCACGCTCGCGTCGTCGGTCGCGCGCACCTACAACTCGCTCGCGCAGCTCTATGCGCTGCGCGACATCGCGCAGCGCGAGATCACCAACCGCGAGACGGTCGGCAAGATCACCGACGGCCGCGTATCGGCCGGCCTCGACACCAACGTCGAGCGCCAGACGGCCCGCGGCAACATCGCGACGACGCAGGCTTCGCTGTCGGACCTCGACGGCCAGATCACGACGGTGCGCTACCAGCTCGCCGCGCTGCTCGGCAAGGGCCCGGATCGCGGGCTGCAGATCGCGGCGCCCGTGATGAACCCGAGCGGCGACGTCACGCTGCCCGGCAACCTGCCGGCCGACCTCGTGTCGCGCCGCCCCGACATCGTCGCCGCGCGCTGGCAGGTCGAAGCCGCGATGCACGACGTGAAGGAGGCGAAGGCCGAGTTCTTCCCCGACGTGAACCTCGCGGCCGGTTTCGGCTTCGATGCGTTCGGCTGGGGCAAATTCCTGAATTTCGCGAGCCGCCAGGCGCAGTTCGGGCCGGCGATCCACCTGCCGATCTTCGATGCCGGCGCGCTGCGCGCCCAGCTCAAGGGCCGCTATGCCGACTTCGACCTGTCGGTCGCGAACTACAACCAGACGCTGATCAGCGCGCTGAACGACGTCGCGACGCAGGTCGCGTCGATCCGCGCGGTCGATCGCCAGATGGGCGACGCCCAACGTGCGCTCGACGCGTCGACGCGCGCGTACGATCTCGCGGTCATCCGCTACAAGGCCGGCCTGTCGCCGCAACTGCAGGTGCTGACGGCGGACAGCAACCGCCTCGCCTCGGAGCAGACGGTGACCAACCTGAAGATGCGCCGGCGCGACATGCAGCTCGCCCTGATCAAGGCGCTCGGCGGCGGGTTCGACGCGACCGGCACGCCGCTCGCCGCACCCGATGCCGCCGCGCCGACCAAACAGGCCGCCAACTGATCCGGCGCCACCACTACGCAGACACTCGAAATAACGGACGGAGAAAATCGCCATGAGCGACCAACAAAACGCCGCCAGCGCGCAGCCGCAGAATAACGGCAAGCGCAAGCGAATGATGACGCTGCTCGTCGCGGTCATCGTGATCGCGGCCATCGCATACGGCCTCTATTACTTCCTCGTCGCTCGCTTCCATGAAGACACCGACGACGCATACGTGAACGGCAACGTCGTGCAGATCACGCCGCAGGTCACCGGCACCGTGATCGCCGTGAAGGCGGACGACACGCAAACGGTCAAGGCCGGCGATCCGCTCGTCGTGCTCGACCCGGCCGATTCGCAGGTCGCGCTGCAGCAGGCGGAAGCCAACCTCGCGCAGACCGTGCGCCAGGTGCGCGGCCTGTTCGTCAACGACGATCAGTACCGCGCGCAAGTCGCGCTGCGCCAGTCCGACCTGTCGAAGGCCCAGGACGACCTGCGCCGCCGCCTGGCCGTCGCGCAGACGGGCGCCGTGTCGCAGGAAGAAATCTCGCATGCCCGCGACGCCGTGAAGGCCGCGCAGGCATCGGTCGACGCCGCGCAGCAGCAGCTCGCCTCGAATCGCGCATTGACCGCGAACACGACGATCGCATCGCATCCGAACGTGATGGCCGCCGCCGCGAAGGTGCGCGACGCCTACCTCGCGAACGCGCGCAACGTGCTGCCGGCGCCGGTCACCGGCTATGTCGCGAAGCGCTCGGTGCAGGTCGGCCAGCGCGTGTCGCCCGGCAACCCGCTGATGTCGGTGGTGCCGCTCAATGCCGTGTGGGTCGACGCGAACTTCAAGGAAGTCCAGTTGAAGCACATGCGCATCGGCCAGCCGGTCGAAATGACGGCCGACATCTACGGCTCGTCGGTCACGTACCACGGCAAGGTCGTCGGCTTCTCGGCCGGCACGGGCTCGGCGTTCTCGCTGCTGCCGGCGCAGAATGCGACCGGCAACTGGATCAAGGTCGTGCAGCGCCTGCCGGTGCGGATCGAGCTCGACCCGAAGGATCTCGACAAGCATCCGCTGCGCATCGGCCTGTCGATGCAGGTCGACGTCAACATCAAGGACGAACGCGGCGACCAGCTCGTCAACGCGCCGAACACCGTCTACGAGACCAACGTGTTCGCGAAATACGGCGACGAAGCCGACGCCGAAATCGCGCGCATCATCGCCGAGAACGCAGGCGGCAATGCATCGGCGCCGGTCGCGGCGAAGCAGAGCACCGCCGCGAAAATGATGTAACCGTTCCGACTTCGGAAAGGCAACCGACATGGCACAGGCTCCCGCCTCCTACCCGCCCCTGCAGGGCGGGCAACTCATACTCGGCACGATCGCGGTGTCGCTCGCGGTGTTCATGAACGTGCTCGACACGTCCATCGCGAACGTCGCGATCCCGACCATCTCGGGCGACCTCGGCGTGTCGTCCGACCAGGGTACGTGGGTCATCACGTCGTTCGCGGTCGCGAACGCAATCTCGGTGCCGCTGACCGGCTGGCTGACCGACCGTTTCGGGCAAGTGCGCCTGTTCCTCGCGTCGATCATCCTGTTCGTCATCTCGTCGTGGATGTGCGGGCTGTCGCCGAACCTGCCGTTCCTGCTCGGGTCGCGCGTGCTCCAGGGCGCGGTCGCGGGCCCGATGATTCCGCTGTCGCAGGCGCTCCTGCTGTCGAGCTATCCGCGCGCAAAGGCACCGATGGCGCTCGCGCTATGGGCGATGACGACGCTGATCGCACCCGTCGCAGGCCCCATTCTCGGCGGCTGGATCTCGGACAACTATTCGTGGCCGTGGATCTTCTACGTCAACATCCCGGTCGGCGTCGCCGCCGCCGCCGCGACGTGGATGATCTATCGCAATCGGGAGTCGGCCGTGCGTCGCGCGCCGATCGACGGCGTGGGCCTCGCGCTGCTGGTCGTCTGGGTCGGCTCGCTGCAGATCATGCTCGACAAGGGCAAGGATCTCGACTGGTTCGCGTCGACGACCATCATCGTGCTCGCGCTGACCGCCGTCATCGCGTTCGCGTTCTTCGTGATCTGGGAGCTGACCGCCGAGCACCCGGTCGTCGACCTGTCGCTGTTCCGCATCCGGAACTTCACCGGCGGGACAGTCGCGCTGTCGATCGGATACGGCCTGTACTTCGGCAATCTCGTGCTGCTACCGCTGTGGCTGCAGACCCAAATCGGCTATACCGCGACCGACGCCGGCCTCGTGATGGCGCCGGTCGGGCTGTTCGCCATCCTGTTGTCGCCACTTACCGGGAAGTATCTGCCGCGCACCGATCCACGCTTCATCTCGACGGCGTCGTTCCTGACGTTCGCGCTGTGCTTCTGGATGCGTTCGCGCTACACGACGGGCGTCGACGAATGGTCGCTGACGCTGCCGACGCTCGTGCAGGGTATCGCGATGGCGGGCTTCTTCATCCCGCTCGTGTCGATCACGTTGTCCGGCCTGCCCGGCCACCGCATTCCCGCGGCGTCCGGCCTGTCGAACTTCGTGCGGATCATGTGCGGCGGCATCGGCACGTCGATCTTCCAGACCGCGTGGGACCACCGCAACAACTTCCATCACGCGCAACTGGTCGAGCAGGCGAACCCGTACAACCCGACGTTCAACCAGGCCGTCACGCAGATGGGCAATCTCGGGCTGTCGCAGAACCAGGCGCACGGGCTCATCAACAACATGGCCACGCAACAGGCCGCGCAGCTCGGCGTGAACGACCTGTTCTACATCTCGGCGGTGATCTTCGTGCTGCTGATCGCGCTGATCTGGATCACCAAGCCCGAACGCGCGGGCGGCGGCGATGCCGGTGCGGCGGCGTCGGCGGCACACTGAGCACTACCCGGCAGCGCATCACTGCGCGGTCACGCGAAACAAAAAGCCCGGTCGAAATCGACCGGGCTTTTCTTATTCCGCCGCGTGCAGTCATGCGCGCTGCTGCGTCATTGAGCCGTCACGACGAGCCGTTCCGGTGCGAGCACGCCATTCGCCTTGCGTGCCACGCCGAGCAACCGCGTTGCGTCGTACACGCGCACGCGCTCGCCCTCGGCCGCGTCGATCGGCTCCAATGCCGACAGCGGCAGGCGCTGGCCGTGCAGAAACCGCTTCGCGCACGCGTCGTCGAGCCGAACGGCGGGGAACGTCGACAGCAACGCATCGACCGGCTGCAGCCATGCATCGCGCGCCGCCTCGGCAGCGTCCGACAGCGCATCCAGCGTCACCGCATGCTCGAGCGTCAGCGCGCCGACGCCCGTGCGACGCAGCATCGTCAGATGCGCGCCGCAACCCAGCGCCTCGCCAATATCCTCCGCGAGCGTGCGCACATACGTGCCCTTGCTGCAGGTCACGCGAAACGTCACGTCGGGCAGCTCGCACGCAAGCAGTTCGAGCGCGTGGATCGTCACGTTGCGGCCTTCCCGCTCGACCGTCTGGCCGGCCCGCGCATATTCGTACAGCGGCTTGCCGTCGCGCTTGAGCGCCGAATACATCGGCGGCACCTGCACGATGTCGCCGGTGAAGCGCACGAGCGCCGCTTCCACCGCCGCACGATCGCATTCGACGGGCCGCGTGTCGATCACGTCGCCTTCCGCGTCGCCGGTGGCCGTGCGCTGGCCGAGACGCATCGTCGCTTCATAGGTCTTGTCGGCGTCGAGCAAATCCTGCGAGAACTTGGTCGCCTCGCCGAAGCACAGCGGCAGCAGGCCCGACGCCAGCGGATCGAGCGTGCCGGTGTGACCGGCTTTCTTCGCGAGAAGCAGGCGCTTTGCGCGAATCAGCGCATCGTTGCTCGACAGGCCGACCGGCTTGTCGAGCAGGAGAACGCCGTCCAGCACGCGCCGGGGCACGCGCGGACGTTGGGGTGCTGCATTCGTCATAGGCCGGTCGAGCTCAATCGTCCTTGGCAGGCGCATCGGCCTCGCCGTCGTCCTTCGCGCGCGTCGAGTTCGCTTCCTTGATCAGGCGCGACATTTCGACGGCCTTCTCGATCGTCTGGTCGTAATGGAAATGCAGCGTCGGCACCGTATGAATGTGCAGGCGCTTGAACAGCAGGTTGTGCAGGTGGCCCGACGCGTGGTTCAGCGCCTCCTGCGTCTTGTCCGGATCGCCGGTGAGCGCCGTGAAGTAGACCTTCGCGTGCGCATAGTCGGGCGTGAGTTCCACGCTCTGGATGGTCACGATACCGATGCGCGGATCTTTGACCTCGCGCATGATGAGTTCGGACAGATCGCGCTGAATCTGATCGGCGATCTGAACGTTGCGATTGGGGGAAGTACGTTTCCTGGACATGATCGATCCGTGATCCGTTTATCAGGATGAAGCGGCGGCCATTTTCGGCACGCCACCATGAAAATGGGCGGGACAGGCCCAAGCCTGCCCCGCCCATGAGCCGATACGCGACGATTACAGCGTACGCGCGACTTCGGTCACTTCGAAGACTTCGAACTGGTCGCCTTCGATGATGTCGTTGAAGTTCTTCACCGACATACCGCACTCGAAGCCTTGCTTCACTTCCTTCACATCGTCCTTGAAGCGCTTCAGCGATTCGAGTTCGCCCGTGAAGATCACGACGTTGTTGCGCAGCACGCGCACCGACGACGAGCGCTTGACGATACCGTCCGTGACCATACAGCCTGCGACCGTGCCGACCTTCGGTACCTTGAAGACCTGGCGCACCTCGACCATGCCGGTGACCACTTCGCGCTTCTCCGGCGCCAGCATGCCCGACATCGCCGCCTTCACCTCATCCACTGCGTCGTAGATGATGTTGTAGTAGCGGATATCGATGCCGTTCGCCTCGGCCAGCTTGCGCGCCTGTGCATCCGCACGCGTGTTGAAGCCGATGATGACCGCCTTCGATGCCGTCGCGAGGTTGACGTCGTTTTCGCTGATGCCGCCGACCGCGCTGTGCACGATCTGCACGCGCACTTCGTCGGTCGACAGCTTGAGCAACGACTGCACGAGCGCTTCCTGCGAACCCTGCACGTCTGCCTTGATGATGAGCGGCAGGTTCTGCACTTCGCCTTCGCCCATCTGCTCGAGCATGCTTTCCAGCTTCGCGGCCTGCTGCTTCGCGAGCTTCACGTCGCGGAACTTGCCCTGACGGAACAGCGCGATTTCACGCGCCTTGCGCTCGTCCGGCAGCACGATCACTTCCTCGCCCGCGCCTGGCACTTCCGACAGACCCTGGATCTCGACCGGGATCGACGGGCCGGCTTCCTTCGTCGGCTTGCCGTTCTCGTCGAGCATCGCACGGACGCGGCCGTAGGCCGTACCCGCCAGCACGATATCGCCGCGGTTCAGCGTACCGGACTGCACGAGGATCGTCGCGACCGGGCCTTTACCCTTGTCGAGCTTCGCTTCGATCACGATGCCCTTGGCCGGCGCTTCGACCGGTGCCTTCAGTTCCAGCACTTCGGCCTGCAGCAGCACGTTTTCGAGCAGATCGTCGATACCTGCGCCCGTCTTGGCCGACACCGGCACGAACGGCGAATCGCCGCCGTATTCTTCCGGCACGACGCCTTCCGCGACCAGCTCCTGCTTGACGCGATCGGGGTTCGCTTCCGGCTTGTCGATCTTGTTGATCGCGACGACGATCGGCACGCCACCCGCCTTCGCGTGGGCGATGGCTTCCTTCGTCTGCGGCATCACGCCGTCGTCGGCCGCCACCACCAGCACCACGATGTCGGTCGCCTTCGCGCCGCGTGCACGCATTGCCGTGAACGCTTCGTGACCCGGCGTATCGAGGAACGTGATGACGCCACGCGGCGTATCGACGTGGTAAGCGCCGATGTGCTGCGTAATGCCGCCCGCTTCGCCCGCGGCAACCTTCGCGCGGCGGATGTGGTCGAGCAGCGAGGTCTTGCCGTGGTCGACGTGACCCATCACCGTGACGACCGGCGGACGCGGCAGTTGCTCCGCATCGGTACCGGTTTCGCCCTCGACGAGCAGCGCTTCCGGATCGTCCAGCTTCGCGGCGACCGCGCGGTGGCCCAGCTCCTCGACGATGATCATCGCCGTTTCCTGGTCCAGCACCTGGTTGATCGTGACCATCTGGCCCATCTTCATCATCACCTTGATGACTTCGGAGGCCTTGATCGACATCTTGTGCGCGAGATCGGCAACCGACACGGTTTCCGGCACGTGCACTTCACGGACGATCGGTTCGGTCGGCGCCTGGAACGACGATGCGCTGTCCTGGTGACGGCCGCGACCCTTCGGGCCGCCGCGCCAGCCGCGGTCGACGCCGCCGCTCGAATCGCCGCGCGTCTTGATGCCGCGACGCTTCGCTGCGTCGTCCTGCCAGCCGCCCTTGCCTGCGCCCGGCTTCTTGTTGCGGTCGCCCGCGCCTGCCGGCGCCTGCGTCGCGGCCGGTGCCGCGGCGCCGGCCGGCTTCTTCACGGCCGGACGCGCCTGCGCACCTTCCGGCTTCGCCGGCTTGTGCAGCGTGCCCTTCGCTTCGGCCGGCTTCGCCGGTTCCGCCGGCTTCGGCGGCTCGACTGCCTTGACCACGGCCTTGCGCGGCGTGTTCATCATTTCGCGGATCGCGCGTGCTTCGGCTTCGGCCGCCGCGCGGCGCTTGCTGATCTCTTCCTGCTCGGCGCGCGCCTTGTCGGCCGCCTCGCGAGCAGCGTCCTCGGCCTTCTTCGCCGCTTCGCGCTGCGCCGCACGTTCCGCGGCTGCACGCGCTTCGTCCTGCGCGGACTGCGTCGGCGCCGTTTCCTGCTCGGCCGCGGCGGCCTGCCGGGCTGCCGCCTGCTGCGCCGCGGCGGCTTCCGCCGCTGCACGCTTCGCCGCCGCTTCTTCCTCGGCGCGACGGCGCTCGGCCTCGGCCGCTTCCTCGCGGGCGCGACGCTCGGCTTCCTCGCGTTCGAGGCGTTCCTGACGCTCGCGCAGCTCCTGCGCCTGCTTCTCGAGCAGTTCGGCCTCGCGGCGCGCCTCTTCCTCGCGACGCTTCAGTTCCGCATCGTCGTCCGCTTCGGCAACCTGCGCCTGACCCTGTTCCGCACCGTCGGCCACGTCGTCGCGCTTGACGAACGTACGCTTCTTGCGAACCTCGACCTGAATGGTGCGAGCCTTGCCCGTCGCGTCAGATTGCTTGATCTCCGACGTATGCTTGCGGGTCAGCGTGATCTTGCGCTTGTCGCCGTCGGTTGCGCCGTGCGACTTGCGCAAATGATCGAGCAGACGCGCCTTGTCCGCTTCGGACAGCGCATCGTCTTCACTCGCTTTCTGGACGCCCGCTGCCTGCAGCTGTTCGAGCAGCACACCAGCAGGCATTTTCAGTTCCGCGGCAAATTGGGCTACGTTGTTACTCGCCATTCATTCCTCTTAGTGCAAGGACCGATTCCTTGCGGTTAGCATCGGGTCAGGCCATACGGCCGCCATCAAATCAGTGCGCCATGGTCATTTCTCACTGGAACCAGTGTTCACGTGCTTTCATGATCAACGCCTTAGCGGCATCCTCTTCCATCCCGGTCATGTCGACCAGTTCATCCACAGCCAGCTCGGCGAGATCGTCGCGCGTCTGCACGCCATGTTCGGCCAGCTTCGCGAGCAACTCCGGCGTGATGCCGTCGAGGCTCTTGAGATCCAGCGCCGCGTTCTCGACCTTTTCTTCGTTCGCGATGGCCATCGTCAACAGCGCGTCGCGTGCGCGGTTGCGCAGTTCGTGCACGGTGTCCTCGTCGAACGCTTCGATTTCGAGCATTTCGTTGAGCGGCACGTACGCGATCTCTTCGAGGCTCGTGAAGCCTTCGTCGATCAGGATGTCGGCAACTTCTTCGTCGACGTCGAGACGCGCCATGAACAGTGCACGCAGCCGGTCGCGTTCTTCGCCCTGCTTCAGCGCGGATTCGTCCGGCGTCATGATGTTGATCTGCCAGCCGGTGAGCTCGCCGGCAAGGCGAACGTTCTGACCGCTGCGGCCGATCGCGACAGCCAGTTCGTTCTCGTCGACGACGACGTCCATCGAATGCTTTTCTTCATCGACGACGATCGACTGGACGGCTGCCGGCGCGAGCGCGCCGATCACGAACTGGGCGGGATCCTCCGACCATAGCACGATGTCGATGTTTTCGCCACCGAGCTCGTTGCGTACGGCCTGCACGCGAGAGCCGCGGATGCCGACGCAGGTGCCGATCGGATCGATCCGCTTGTCGTAGGCGATGACGCCGATCTTCGCGCGCACGCCCGGGTCGCGGGCAGCCGCCTTGATCTCGAGCAGGCCCTGCTCGATTTCCGGCACTTCCATCTCGAACAGCTTCATCAGGAATTCGGGCGCCGTGCGCGACAGTTCGATCTGCGGGCCGCGCGCGGTGCGGTCGACCTTCGCGATATACGCACGCACGCGGTCGCCCACGCGCAGGTTTTCCTTCGGGATCAGCTGATCGCGGCGCAGCAGCGCCTCGACACGGCCCGATTCGACGATGAAGTTGCCCTTGTCGAGGCGCTTCACCGTGCCGGTCATGATCTTTTCGCCGCGCTCGAGGTAGTCGTTCAGGATCTGCTCGCGCTCGGCGTCGCGCACCTTCTGCAGGATCACCTGCTTCGCGGCCTGCGCACCGATGCGACCGAATTCGATGGACGGAACGGGTTCCTCGACATACTCGCCGACTTCGACGTCGGGATTCTGCTCACGTGCCTCGAACAGCAGGATCTCTCGATCCGGCTCCTGCAAGCCTGCCTCGTCGGGCACGACGAGCCAGCGACGGAAGGTTTCGTGCTCGCCGCTTTCGCGATCGATATGGACGCGGATTTCGGCGCCTTCGTCGAACAGCTTCTTGGAAGCGGAAGCGAGCGCGGCCTCGAGGGCGCCCAGCACCACATCCTTGTCGACGTTTTTCTCGCGCGCCAGCGCATCCACCAGCATCAACACTTCGCGACTCATTATTTGCGGCTCCTAAAGTCAACTTGCGGAATCAGGCGGGCTTTGTCGATATCGGCCAGCGTGAAATCCAGCATGGCTGCCTCGCCCTTCTTCCCCTCAAATTCCAAACCGATCGTTTCGCCATTCGGCGCGTGCAGAATGCCCCGGTACGTCTTGCGCCCGTCCAGCGGCTTTTTCAAGGTCACGGAAGCTTCGCTGCCGGCGAAGCGCTCGAAGTCGGCCAGCTTCTTCAACGGGCGGTCGAGCCCCGGGGACGAGACTTCGAGCCGTTCGTAATCGATGTTTTCGACCGTCAAGACGTGCTGGAGCTGACGTGTGACCTTTTCGCAATCTTCGAGCGAGATGCCGGCAGGCTGATCGATATAGATGCAAAGCATGCCGCGCCCGGTGCGCTCGAGATCCACCAGCTCGTAGCCGAGCCCGGTGACCGTGGTTTCTATCAGTTCCGTCAGTTGCACAGTGTCCTCTCAGGTGTTCGCGCCCGCCGCTCGCGATTCACCCGCGGGCGCGCGCCTTAGCCGGCGCAGGAAGCGCTACCCGAGATGCCTAACCGTTTCAGCAAAAAAAAATGGGCGGAACGCCCATCTTCTTACTGGTGGTCGCACCTGAGCCGCACATTGAATCCGTACGCCCAGCGACTCCGCGATTATAGCGATTTTTGGCGCAAACGCCAAGCCAGCCGGTAAAAGCAGCGCGTCGGCTGCCTTTACGGACCGAAAATGCGAAATCGGGCTGCCCGATCGACCGATATCACCCTGCCGTACCGGTGATCGCCGTTGTCGCGGCACGCGACATCGATGCAGCCGAACCCCGTCAATACAATGCGTCGCGTCGACACAACCGGCCGGATGCCGGCCAGACCGACGAGCCGGCGGCTTTACGCCGCCGTACGACGCCAATCAACAGCGACTTAACGGCTGCGCGTGCGGCTGCGCTGCGGACGCTGGCCGCCGCGCGGGCCGCCGTTGCCTGCGCCGTCGGCACGATTGCCGCCCGGATTGCGATTGCCGCCGCCCTTGCCACCGCCGCGCTTGCCGCCCGCGCCATCGCGCTTGGGACCTGCGCCATACGACGCGCGATTGCCGTCGACATCGCGACCGCCGCCGGCGCGGTTGCCGTCGCGCCCCATGCGGTTGCCGTCGCGGCCGCCGCCCGTGCGATTGCCGTAGCCCGACGGCGCAACCGGCAGGCTGCCGTAGCCGCTCAGACCCGGCAACCCCGGGCCGCCGCGCCGGCCACCGCCGCGACGCGGCTGGTCGAGTTGCCCGTGCGTCGTCAGCACCGGCTCGCGGCTGATGAAGCCCATCGACGTCTGCATCGGATCGGGCTGGCGACGCTCGGCCGGACCGGCAGCGCCGCGCTTGCCCTTCTCCTCGGACGGCGCCTTCAGGCCGACGGTCGCCATCAGCTTGCGCACCTGCGCGTCGTCGAGCTCCTCCCAACGACCACGCTTCAAGCCGCGCGGCAGCGGAATCGGGCCGTGACGCGTACGGATCAGCCGGCTCACCATCAGGCCGACCGCCTCGAACATCCGGCGCACTTCGCGATTGCGGCCTTCGGCCAGCGCGACGTGATACCAATGATTCGTGCCTTCGCCGCCGCCATCGCGGATACGCAGGAAATTCGCCGGACCGTCGTCGAGCTCGACGCCGTGCAGCAACTTCTGCCGCATGCCTTCGGACAGCTCGCCGACGACGCGCACCGCGTACTCGCGCTCGACGCTGTAACGCGGATGCATGAAGCGGTTCGCGAGGTCGCCGGAAGTCGTCAGCATCAGCAGACCTTCGGTATTGAAGTCGAGGCGCCCCACCGCAAGCCATTTCGCCGTCTTCATCGGCGGCAGGCGGTCGAACACCGACGGACGGCCTTCCGGATCCGCGTGGCTGACGATTTCGCCGGTCGGCTTGTGATACAGCAGCACGCGCGGCGGCTTGTTCGGCAGCTTGCGCTTGACCGGCTTGCCGTTGATCCGCACCTGGTCGGTCGGCATGATCCGCTGGCCGATGTGCGCGGGCTCGCCGTTCACCGACACGCGGCCGGCGACGATCAGCTCTTCCATTTCGCGACGCGAACCCATGCCTGCTTCCGCCAGCACCTTGTGGAGCTTCGGCGCGTCGTCGTCCGGCGACAGCACGCGCTTGTTCGCCGGCTGGTTGCGCCCGCGCCGCAGCATCGGCGCACGGACGCCGCTACCGCCCGCGGAGTTGTCCGCATCGAAGGCGGGCGACGTCACGTACGCAAACAGTTCGTCCTGGGACGCATCGCCTTCAACGGGTTTCGCCAAGCCACCTTCTGCCTTCGATGCCCCGCGACGGCCCTGGCCGCCCTTGGCCGCGCCTTCGCGCTTGCCGGCCGGCTTGCGAGTGCCCTTGGCCGCGCCTTCCTTGCGAGGCGCACGCGCCGGCTGCGCATCGGCAGCCTCGGCCGGCTGCGCATCCGCGCCCTCGGCGCCCTGCTGCTCGCCTTCGGCGCCCTTCGACTTGGCCGCCGCGCGACGCCGCGCGATCAGGCTGCGCGGACCGCGCCGCAGACCGCGGCGGGGACGCTCGTCGCCACCCGCGGCCGAAGCATCCTGCTCCGGCGCATCGTCGGCACGCGCTGCCTGCACGGCAGGCGCGGACGATTCAATATCGTGGATATCTGTCAAAACAACCTCAAAATGTCAGGTCTCGCGCCCGGCGCGGGCGCGGCAAGAAGTTGGCCGCGATCAGGCGCGACGCTGTTCGGGTTCTGCTTCGTCGTCCGGCAGCGCGTCGGCGCCGATGGGCGCACTGGCGCTTCGTACGGCATCCGCGAGACTGTCGGACGTGTCGTCCAGCGTCTCGTCGTCCGCAGGACGGGAGCGGGGGGCGTCGGCCTGATCGGCCTCGCCGGGCGTGTCGCCGGCCGCTTCCGCTCCGTCTCCGGCAGCCGCTTCGGCGGCCGGCTTGCGATCTTCCTCGCTCGAATCCGCACGCTGCGGCTCGGGCTGCACATCGGTCGACACGGCTTCGGCGCCGACCTGTTCCGTCCGTTCCGCGTGCCCACGATCAGCATCGAGCGTATCGCGACTCGGGAATTCCTGCGTCGACGCGACGTCGGCCACGGCATCGCCCGGCACCTCGGCCGACTCGCCGGCGGGCACGTCATCCGCCTGCGCCTGCGGCACGTCGGCCGCAGCCTCGTCGGTCACCGGCACGTCGCCGTCGAAATCCATGGCCTGCTGCGCGAGCAGCGCGGCCTCGATGTTCGCGGCCGGCTCTTCGAGCGCCGGCAGGTCGTCGAGCGCCTTCAGGCCGAGATCGTCGAGGAATTGCTTGGTCGTCGCATACAGCGCCGGACGCCCCGGCACGTCGCGATGACCGATCACCTCGATCCAGCCGCGATCCTCGAGTTGCTTGACCACCTGCGTATTGACCGTGACGCCGCGAATCTCTTCGATGTCGCCGCGCGTGACGGGCTGCCGGTACGCGATGATCGCGAGCGTTTCGAGTACCGCGCGCGAATATTTCGGCGGCTTCTCGGGATGCAGCCGATCGAGATAATGACGCATCGCCGGCTTGCTCTGAAAGCGCCACCCGGTCGCCAGCGCCACCAGTTCGACACCGCGACCGGACCAATCCTGTTTCAGATCTTCGAGCAACGTGCGGACCGTGTCAGCCGACACGCCGTCGGCAAAGAGCTTGCGCAAATCGCCGAGCTTCAGCGGCTCCTGCGCACAGATCAAAGCAGTCTCGAGGACGATCTTCGCCTCTTGGGTATTCATGCAGCTAGGCCAGACCCTGTGGTCAAACGAACCGGATCAACAAACAGACGAAAGGAACGGAAGACGCGCTCGCCCGATTCTGATCGGTCATATTGATGGGAGCACGAACCGGGGGCGGCGAACCAACTTCAGGCCAGGCCCAAACCGGACGGAACAGCACGGCTCAACGACGGAACCGCGTGACTGAACGCCATATTACGCAAAATTGCCCGGTGCGTAAAGATGAGCGGAACAGGCCGCCGCCCAGGCCGCATGCCCGCTCCGGCCCCGCTTCAGCGAGCGCCGGCGCCGCGTGCCAGGAACCGGCGCAGCCGCTCCACGCCCGCGTCGAGTCGCGCCGGATCGCACGCATAGCACCAGCGCACGAACCCTTCCCCCTCGGGGCCGAACGCGCGCCCGGGCGCAAGGCCGAGCCCTGCCTCGCGCACCAGCGTCGTGCAGAACGCCAGGCTGTCGGCCGCGCCCGGCAGCCGCAGGAACAGGTACATCGCGCCCGGCGGCGGCGGCACCTCGACGCCCGGCAACGTCCGCAGCGCGGCGACCAGATGGTCGCGCGCGTCGCGCAGCGCCGAGACGAACGACCGCACGAACGGCTCGCCGTCGCGCAACGCGACCACGGCCGCGGCCTGCACGAAACCCGGCGCACACGACGTGTTGTATTCGACGAGCTTCGACAGCTCGCCCATCACCGACGTCGGCGCAACCAGCCATCCGAGCCGCCAGCCCGTCATCGCCCATGCCTTCGAGAAGGAATTCACGACCACGACGCGCTCGTCGCGCGACGCGATATCGAGGAACGACGGCGCACCGCCCTCGCCGAATGCAAGCCGCTCGTACACCTCGTCGGCGACCAGCCAGATGCCGTGACGACGGCAATGGGCGAGCACGGCCTGCTGATCGTCGCGCGACATCGTCCAGCCGGTCGGGTTGTTCGGCGAATTGATCAACAGCATCCGCGTATCGGGCGTCAGCGCCGCGAGCAACCGGCCGACGTCGAGCTGCCAGCCCGCGTCGCCGTAATCGAGCGGCACGCAGTCGACCCGCGCGCCGAGAATCTTCGGAATCTCGACGAGATTCGGCCACAACGGCGTGACCGCGACGACACGCTCGCCCGGCCCGACGAGCATCTGCGCAGCCAGCATCAGCGCATTCACGCCCGAGCTCGTCACGGCGACCGTGCCGGCCGCCGTCGCGCCGTGACGCGCGCTGACATAGGCCGCGATCGCGTCGCGCAGCGGCGCCGTGCCGAGATTGTGCGTGTAGAAGGTCGCGCCCTCGCGCAGCGCCGCCGCTGCGGCGTCACGGATGAAATCCGGCGTCACGCGATCGGATTCGCCGAACCAGAACGGCAGCACGTCCGGCACGCCGAAGCCGGCGTTCGCGACTTCGCGGATCAGCGACGGGCGCAGCGCGTGCACCGCGGCGCGCGCCGCAGGCTCATCGTTCACCGGGAAAAAACCTGCGGAATGCGTCATCGAGAACCACCGCCAACGAACACGATCCACGTAGTGTACCGGCCGGCAAGCCGGGCCGGCTCACGCCGATGCGCATCACTCGAGGTCCTCGGCCCGCGCCGGCATCTGCCGCACGAGCTCCCAGATCGCCTGCGCGGCGGGCGACAACGACCGGTCGCGGCGGCGCACCAGCTCGACGGTGCGTTCGGTGCGCGGCGTGAGCGGCCGCGCGACGAGCGTCGAGCCGGCGGGCAGCGGCAGCGACAGCCATGGCTGCACGCTCACGCCGACACCGGCCTCGACCAGCCCGAACACGGTCGCCGAATGCCCGAGTTCCTGCATGACCGTCGCGTTGACGCGATGCGTGGCCAGCGCCGCATCGATCAGCGGCCGGCTGCCCGACGCATGGTCGAGCAGCACGAGGCGCTCGCCGTCCAGCGCCGCCCACGGCACCTCGGACCGCGCCGCGAGCGGATGGTCGGCGCGCGCGACAAGGCAGAACGAATCGGTCATCAACGGTTCGCAGACGAGATCGGCGACCGTCAGCGGCCCGATCACGACGCCGAAATCGACTTCGCTCGACTTCACCTTGCGCAACACGTCGCTCTGTACGTCGTCGCGCAGGCCGAGCGTCACGAACGGGAACTGCCGCTCGCACGACGCCACCACGCGCGGCATCAGCCTGCATGCGATCGTCGGGCTTGCCGCGACGATCACGCGCCCGCGGCGCTGCTCGCCGATCTCGCGGATCTCGCGCAGCGTATCGTCGAGATCGTCGAGCAGGCGCGACACGCTCGCGATCAGATTCGCCCCGACATCGGTCAGTTGCACGTCCCGCGTCGTGCGGTCGATCAGCTTCAGCCCGAGTTCGGCCTCGAGCTCGCGCACGCAGCGGCTGACCGCGGACTGCGTGAGCCCGATCTCGTCACCCGCCCGGCTGAAGCTCTTGAGCCGCGCGACTTCGATGAACACGCGAAGCTGGCGCAGCGTAACGTTCATCCCCTGACCTCATCAATCGTCGATATCGATGCGCGATTTTAATGCGCGAAACCGGCTTCGGTGACGAATCCGGCGTCCCTCGCCCATGTTTCGCTGCGGTGCAATACGTTCGCAAACGCACGTGACATGGGCGAATTGCACAAGATTGGTGATTGTCCCGATTTGCTCACGGGTTATTTTGGCGTCTTATACGCCCCTAGCTGACTTAGCCGTTAGCTCGCTGCCAAGCGGCTCTCGAGGGATTCACCTCCGACATGGCACGCTTCGTGCATTACCTTGCGCACAGGGTGCAGGTTTCGTCGGACGGAAGAGCAGAAACACCGCTGCCGGCCAACCGGACGCCCCCACCCGGCACTCGACGATCGAGTGCTTGAAGAGTGCGCGGCGCAGGGCAGCGCACCGGAGTTAGCTTCGCTGAGGTGAGGACATGATGCTGTTCGACGATTTGAGAGATAACGAATGGGCGCTGGTCGAGGGTCTGTTTTGCTCGGAACCCGCACGGAGTGAGCGGCGCGGCCGTCCTCGCGTGGAGGCTCGTTCGGTGGTCAACGCCGTGCTGTGGGTGCTGTCGACGGGCGAAGGCTGGTCCAAACTGCCGGGCCGCTATCCGTCCCCGCCGACCTGCCGCCGCCGCTTCGACGAATGGCAGGCGGACGGTACGCTCGCCGAAATCGTGAAGCGACTCGGCACGAGCGGCCGGCAGATTTCGCTGCGTGGACGCATCGGCGCAAGCGCGGCGAAGCCACCCGCGCCGCCGAGCCGCGATCGGTTGCGCGGCGCCTTCTGGACCAATCCGGAATCCTGGCGCGCGCCCGTCAAGATGGCGTAACGAATGCTCGATCGGGCGGCTTCGGCCGCCCGGTTTCTTTCTGCGACGCGATCTTGTTGCGCCGCATGCATTGCAGTCGATTACCGTTGTCGTGCCGCGAAACATCTATTTACCAATATTTACAGCAAGCCTGCACTCCCACGCTTACCTTAGCGACATATCAACAGGCCGCACGGACGGCTTGAAGGGAGCCCCGCCATGAAAACAATGTCACTGCTCGTTGCATGCGGCATTGTCGTTTCCGTGGCGCTCGCCGCTCCGGCCCATGCCGACGATCGCGTGAAGCCGCCCCATCGCCAGCAGGATCACCGCAATACCCTCCGCCAGCCGCCGTCAGGCAACCCGTCCAGCCGGCAAACCGTGCCGCGCGGCGACTTGCGCGGCGACATCGCCAGCAACGCGCGGGCGCGGATCGGCTCTCAGTCGCCCGGCGTGCCACGCCATCCGTAGACGTCCTGCCGATTTCGAGATTTCGCGAAAGAAAATGTCCGCATCCGGGAACTGCGCCGCATGCGGCGGGTCAACATCGTTGCCATGAGCACAGCGTGGCAGCAGCAAAAGTATCCGGTACGCCCGTATCTTCGCGATACGGGCTTTTTTTGCGTCGCGGGCCCGCGTGGCGATGCACGGGGCGGGATGGAATACCGCTACAGACGGCTTTCGAGAATCGCCACGGCGCTCGCTTCGCTCAACGCGTAGTCGTCCATGCGGCGATCCGTCCAGGAAAGTAATTTCTCTTCGCGCTCGAGGCGCGAGAATTCGGCTCGACCGCTGTCGGTCAGTACGGCAATGTCGACCGGTGCATGGAAGCCCGGTGCGGGGGCAACGGTCTTCTGCCGGACCGTGTCCATCAGCCCGAGCGAACGGAGATACTCGAACACGCCCGGGCGGCGTGCCCACGGTACCTGGCGGTACTGCACTCGTCTCAATGCGTCGAGCACCGCTTCGTTGGAATACGTGGCCATCTCGATTCTTTCTTAAAGTGCAGCGACAATGCGAAGCGGCGCGCCGGGCGGGGTCTCCGCCCGCCCCAACCGCCACCGATTCTGGAGGCCGACGTTCTCCGGCGTCGCGTCAGGGCCAGATCGTCAGTCCTCCATAAAAAGACACCATACCCCAATCAAATTGATTCTGTTCGATTCATTTGTACTTCTCTTCATCGGTTTCATGCTCTGCCGCAAGCAGCGTAGAACCATTTCGATCGCCGCCGTCGCGCTGTTCTGGCTGCTGGCGACGGGCTGGCTTGCGGCGCCGCTGATCGCCTGGACCGAGGCCGGCGTCACGCCGGTCGAACATCCCGACATGCACGGGCGAACCACGCTGATCCTGATCGGCGCCGGCACGCGCCGCACCGACACCGGATTGCAGCCGCCGCCCGATGGCGTCGCGCGCATCCGCAAGGTTGCGGCGCTCTACCGCACGTGCCGGCAACAGGCCGAACGCTGCACCGTGGTGATGTCGGGCGGCGACCCGCAGCATCACGGCGACACCGAGGCGGCCGTCTACGGGCGCCAGCTCGTCGCGCAAGGCGTGGCGCCGGCCGATCTCGTGCTCGAACCGAACAGCCGCACAACCTACGAAAACGCGAAATTCACTGCATCTATACTACGCCCACAGTGTGACGACGCGCGCATTCTCGTCACGTCGTCGTACCAGATGCGCCGGGCCCTGCTCGACTTCCGCCATTTCGGCATCGATCCGCAACCTGTTTATGCGAATCGCCGACGCGCGCAAACGGGCTGGCTGCCGCGCTGGCGCAACGTGGCCAACGCCGAGCAGGCGTTGCACGAACTGGTCGGGATCGCGCAATTCCACGTATATCGTTGGCTCGGCTGGTTTTGACGACATCGTGAAAATCGGCGCGAAAATCGCGGCTCCACCCTCGATGGCCGACGCGTGACGAACTGCGCGGAGTGTTGCGCGACTTCAACGGGGCCTTGCATCGTGCGACGATCCGGTGCACATTGATCCGTCACTTTTGTTACACTCGACACGCACTCGATTGCAGTCGCCAGACAAAACGGCAACACTCGGGTTCATCACCACTTAGCGGAGGTAAAGCAATGAAGAAGACGTCCCTGGCTATCCTGGTAGCGATGTCGGCGCTGACTGGCGCAGCGTATGCGCAAGAGAGCACGCAGATCCAGACCATCACCGATCCGGCCAAGATCGCCGAGATCGAGCAGCGCGCCCAAGCACTGCAACAGCAACAAGCGGCCGAAGCGGCTCAGCCGGCGGCGCAGGAAGAGCATCACCACGGCAAGAAGGCTGCGCATCACAAGGCAGCAGCGAAGAAGGCCGCCAAGAAGGCGAAGGCTGCAGACGCTGCCAGCCAGTAAGTTCGGCGGCACCGCTCCAGCGAAAAGCCGAATCCGGGCAACCGGGTTCGGCTTTTTTGGTTGCGGCGCCCGCGCGCTGTGCTAAAGTCGCGCACCGAAATTTTCCACCCGTGCGCACCCCGGTGCGGAGGACAGCATGAGCAACATTCAACTCGACATCGAGTGGACCGAAGCCGCCACTCGCAAGATCAAGCAACTGATGCCCCGCGGCTCGGACGACGCGTTCCTCGCGCTGCCGCCGATCGAGTGTCTGCCGATGGAGGGCGACGTGCTGTTCCTCGGCCCGCAAGGCAAGCAGCAGCCGTTCATCGTTGCCGAGCGCCAGTATCACCACGACGGCGACGCCGACTGGACGATCATCCTGATCCTCGACGTACCCGGCGCGTCACACTGACGCGCCGCCGCGACCGGACACGTCCGGTCGCCCCACTCCGCCGCACTCCGGCTCAGATGAGTTTCGACAGCACGCGGATTTCGGAACGCTCGATCCAGTCCGCGGCCGCTTCGCGATAGGCGAGAATGTGCGCGGAACGCGCATGAGCGGCCAGCGCCTCCTCGCTCTCCCAACGCTCGACGAATACGAATCGCGCGGGCTCCCTCAGATCCCGGTGCAGGTCATACTGCAACGCCCCCGCTTCGTTGCGGGTTGGTTCGACGATTCCCTCGAGCACGACGCGCAGTTTTTCCTCGGCGCCCGGCTTCGCCACGATCAGCGCCACGACTGCGATTTCCGCCATTCCCGCCTCCTTCATTCAAAAAGTCCGAGAATACGCGCATCGCGCACCAGCGACGCCGATAAGGCATGACGACGGCACAAAAAAAATAGCCCGCGCTTCAGAGAAGCGCGGGCGAAACCGTCGCCCTACGAGGATAGGCGACGGGGCCATCGAGATCCGCACGCTGGCGCGGATCGTCATCTGTTAACCGACGCTTGTCGCGACGGCATTTGAAAGGCGTCGATACCGTTGTTCAGGCGCTCGCGGCGCATTCCGGACTCTGACGCCATCCTCCCTGCTCTAACGATTCGAACATATAAAGCAGGTTGCGTGCCAAGCATCCAATCCACCTTCACCCCCTTGATTCATAAGGATAATTTTTATATCGGCGACAATGTGACACGTGTTCCGTCGTCGTAACGCGACGGATGTTACGTAACGTCACGAGGCGGGGCCGAACCACCCGAACGCGCGCCCGCGCTGGCGAGCGGCGATGAAAAAAGCCCGCCGAATGGCGGGCTTTCCAAGGGTGCGGGAAACGCCGGAATCAGCGGAGCTGATTCACGAGCAACCCCATGATCTGGCGAGCCGCCGACGACGTGTCGATCGCCCCCGAATCGTCGACGACCGCGACGCGCGTCTGATCGGCCGTGAGCGCCTTCACGTTGACGCGATACTGCTTCGCCTGCTTTTCCTTCTTGCCGTGGAACAGCTGGCTCCAGAAGCCCTGCTCGGCCGAGCTCAGATCCTTCGGATCGACATAGCGCACGAAATACAGGCCCTTCGAGCGATCGCGATCGTCGACCGTGAAGTTCGCGCGATCGAGCGCGAGACCGACGTGCAGCCACGACCGGTCGTACGGCTCGCCGAGCGTGACTTCGGACGGCACGGCTGCTTCCGCCGCGTCGTTGCCTTGCGCCGACGTGCGCGAGACGTTCTGCGCCGCAATCGCCGCGGCAGCCTTCGACGACGCGTCGGTATCCGCCTTCTTGTCCTTCGGTACCACGTTGTCCTTGATGTTCGCGATCGGAGCCTCGCCGTTCTTCGCGCGCTGCTCGTTCTGCGCGAGGACAGCCATCAACCGCTTCAGGTATTCCGTCTCGAGCGCCGGATCGTTCGGCTTCGGTTCCCACTTGCTCGAATCATTGTTCGCGCCGGTGATCGCCTCGCGCATGCCCTTCTGGCTGATGAACACATAGGTGCCGCCGTTCGGCGCCGAATCGAGACGCGTGCGGTACTTGTTGCGCTCGGCCGTCACGTACGAATTGCCCATCGCCTTCGAGATCACGCTGCGGATCAGGCCGTCGTTGATCTGCGGATGGGTTTCGTTCCAGTCGGTTTCCATCACGCCCTTGTCGCGCTGGTCGACCACGAGCAGGAAGCCCTGCTCCTGCCAGAAACGGCGAACCTGCGGCCAGATCGCGGCCGGCTGCTTGCCGTCGATCACGAGCCAGCTTTCCGTGCCGTCGCGCTGGATATGCATGCCGGCCACGGCCGGCGCGACGGTGTCCAGCGCAGGCGCGGCCTGCTGGACCTGCTGGAGCGCGGACAGGGAAGTCGCGCCGCCCTGGGGCGGCAGCGAACGCTGATCGGCCGTCTCGTCGAGCATGTTGGGCGGCACTGCGAGCGACGCTTCCTTCGATTTCGAATCGCTCTTGTAGTCCACTTTCGTGGGCGACGACGTACCGCAACCGGCGACGAGCGCGCCGGTGGCGAGCACTGCAGCGAACCGCATGGTAAGACGAAGATCAGTCATGTTCGGGGAATCCTCTTCCGCTAAATCACGGCGCTTTCCGTGGATCAACCTTGCATTTTACCGGGGCCGCGCTGCGATGTGCAAAAAAGCGACGGCCAAGAAAAAACCCGCGTCAGCCTGAGCTGACGCGGGTTCTTGTCTGGTCGGGGCGAGAGGATTTGAACCTCCGACCACCTGCACCCCATGCAGGTACGCTACCAGGCTGCGCTACGCCCCGAAAGAAAAAAATTATAACAGACAGTTTCCCGATTTAGAACGGGTCGCATGCATTTTGTGCGTGTTCCCGTGAAATTTTTTGGTTCGATGGCGCGCATGCAAGCGACCTGCGGCGGTGCCCCCGTCGCCGTCACCGCTTGCGCGCGACACAGATGACCGTCAGGCCGGCAACGCGATTGAAGCGGAACATCGGCAACTCGATGCGGCAGATCGTCTTGAGCAAGCCGTTGACGAACGGATGATGACGACGCAATTGCGACGCGGGCTCGCGCGGATGCGAACGTGCCCGCTCGCCGAGCCGCAGTGCGGCCGCGAGCGGAAACGTGAGGCCGAAATAATAGGCGCCGTGCTCGACGTCGAGCCCTGCACGCCGGACCACGTTCTCCAGCCCACCGAGCGTATACCTGCGCTTGTGCTCGAGGAAATCGTCGTGGCCGCTCCACAGGAACTGGAACGCGGGCACCGTGATCAGGAACCGGCTGCCCGAAGGCGCGCCCTGCACATACTGCGTCAGCAGTCCGACGTCGTCGTCCACATGTTCGAGCACGTCCATCAGCAACACGAGATCGGCATCGAATCGATCGACGGAGCGCCGAAAGTGAATGGGCTTGCCGGCCGCCTCGCCGTCGCTGTCGTCGGCATAGCTCGTATCGACACACCATGCTTCCGTCGCCTGCGTGCGTTCGAGCAGATGCTTCGAGAAAAACCCGGAGCCCGCCCCGACGTCGAGTATCCGGTTCGTGCCTGACGCGCCGAGGAACCGGCGAATCGCGCTCGCCTTCGACGCGTAGTACCAGTGATCGCCCACCCCCGCACCCAGTACGTCGACTTCCTTCAGGTCCATGGCGCTTCCCCGTGATGGCTGCCGTGTTGTGATGTCGAACCCGCCACTGATGCCGATCTTACCCCGCCGCCGTCGCCGATCGTATCCGTCGATGCCCGGGGCCGCGCCGCCTCTGCATCGGGCGAAACCCGTGCCGCCCAACGCGGGCCGCGAGTTTTCAGGATCGCTTCGAACGATAGCCACCGGCGGCCCGCACAAACCAAACGACCGTTTGATCCGGCCGTACCCCCGGCGCGAATCCGTTGTCTGGCCGCCCGCCGGCGCGGCGCGCCGGGGCGGCGGTTGTTTGGTGACGCCGCTCTAGCGCGCTATGACACACTGCACGGCATCGACGCTCGCGCCGGGCACTGGCGCGCCGCCGTCGATCAAGACAAGACATGGAGACAGACGATGCGGAATGCGGTCCGGCGCGGCCATCGCTCGCCTTTGGCAATTTTCGACTGGTTTTCCGGCCGGCGACGCACGGCCGCCCCGCGGTCGCACACGACATCCCGCCTGTTCGGCTGCGGCGCGCTGGTGCTCGCACTACTCTGCGCCGGCTGCGCGGAATCCGCCGCGCAGCGCGACAGCAACACATCCATCGCATCCACGAAGATCGAACGCGCCAAGGCCGAGCGCCTCGCGCGCGAACGGCAGCTCGCGCGCACCGTGCCGTCGCTCGCGTCGATCAGCCTCACGCAGCCGCGCCCGTTCACGCTGCGCGACTCGGGCCAGAACGGCGCGATGACGTTCCTGCGCGACGTCGATTTCCGCGTCGTCAACAATCTCGGCTTCTTCATCCACCAGTTGTCGGCCACGCTCGTGCCGACGCAAGCCGGCGCGCCGATCGTATTCGACGATCCGACGAGCTTCGAGATCGACGTGCACGAAGGCACGGTCACGCTCGACAACGCGAAGCTGACCGCCCTCTTCAACACTTACATCTTCGGCTATCGCAACGCGCCGCTGCGCAAGCTCGCGGTGTCGGCCGGCGACGGCGTGATCCATCTGCAAGGCGAGATGCGGCGCGACGGCTGGGTACCGTTCTCGCTGACCGGCACGCTCGCGGTCCGCGACGGCAGCCAGCTCGTGTTCCACCCGACCGGCGTACGCGTGTCGGGCCTCGACGCGCAGCCGGTGATGCGCGCGGCCAACGTGAAAATGGCCGACCTGTTGAAGGTTCAGACACCGATCGCGCAACTCGCCGGCGACGATCTCGTGATGGCCGTCGACAAGCTGATGCCGCCGCCGCGCCTGAAACTCACGATCACCGCCGTGCGCGTGACGCCGGCCGGCCTCGACCTGAAGCTCGACGACGGCACGCATGCCGGCTTCGCGATGCCCGCGAACGCGCCGCAGCAGGCGATGGTCATCCGCGGCGGCGACGTGAAATTCATGCGCTCGATGCCGATGAACGCGGACATCCTGATCGGGCCGGTCGACCCATCGAAGCGCGACCAGACGTTCGTGTTCGACCTGTATCACTATCGCGACCAGGTATCGGCCGGCTATTTCAACTTCGACGAAAGCGGCGCGATGACGATCCGGATGCCTTCGTATACGGGCCCGGCCAGCGGCGCGGCGCTCGGCAACGCGGCCGCGCGCCTGAACGACAGCTTCCTCGCCGCGCAGCAGAATGCGCTGCGCGACGTGCGCCAGCACTGGGAAGCGTCCGCGCTCGCGGCAGACGCGGTGCGGCCCGGCATGCAGAAGGTCGCGATGCGACGCACGTCGACGACGCCGTTCAACGAACGGTACGTATCGAACCGCAACCCGACGATCCATCTGCGCAACGTCGATTTCAACCTGTCCGGTGACATCGGCTTTCATGTCGACGATCTCGACGTGGAACTCGTGTCGAAGCGCCCGGGCGAACCCGTCGATCTCGACGACCCGAACCAGTACGACATCCGCATTCTCGGCGGCACGGTCGTCGAGTCGTGGAAGGCGATGTCGGCGCTGTTCAACAACTACCTGCTCGACTATTCGCCGCGCTCGCTGAACGACCTGCAACTGAGCGCGGACGGCCAGAACCTGCGCGTCCAGGGCGGCATCAAGCTGTGGAATCACGTACCGGGTGTCTGGCTGCCGACGGACATGAAGGGCTCGCTGACGGTGCTCGACGACCGGCATCTCGCCTTCACGCCGTCACAGGTGTCGGTGCTCGGCATCCCGCAGGCCACGCTGCTGCGCTCGCTCGGCATCGAGCTCGCATCGCTGACGCCGTTGCGGCGACGCGGCGCGGAACTGCGCGGCGACACGCTCGTGCTCGACCAGTACACCGTGTTCCCGCCGCCCGTGCTGAACGGCAAGCTCGCCCAGGCCACCGTCGAGCGCGATGGACTGCGTCTCACGTTCCGGCGCGCGGCGGGCGCGCCCGCGCCGAAGCGGCCGCAGATCGACGCGCCAAGCTACATGTGGATGGAAGGCGGCGACATGAAAATGTTCAACGTGCTCGAACTGAACGTGCGCGCGCTGATCCGGAATTCGGCCGAGGCCGGTCCGATGCGGTTCGACCTGTACGACTATCGCAGCCAGGTCGCGCAGGGCTCGGTGCGGATGCTGCCGGACGGCACGCTGGTCGTCGACACCGGACAGAAGAATCCGCTTGCGTCGCGCTGATCCGCAAGCAAGCACGGCCCGCATGAAAAAAGCCCGGTGGCAGATCGCCAACCGGGCTTTCCAACGCATCCTGCGCGGCGCGCACTCAGTCGTGTTTCAGTCCGTCGATCACGTCCAGCAACGCAAGCCGCAACGCAATGACGTCGACGTTTTCGCCGGGCTTGCCCGTCCGACGCGCATCGTTTGCCTGCGCGTCGGATTCGACCGGCTCCGCCGCGGCCCGCTCGCTGCCCGGCGAATCGAGCCGGTTGCGCGCGCCGTTGATCGTAAAGCCCTGCTCGTACAGCAACTCGCGAATCCGCCGGATCAGCAGCACCTCGTGATGCTGGTAATACCGCCGGTTGCCGCGCCGCTTCACCGGCCGCAACTGAGTGAATTCCTGTTCCCAGTAACGCAGCACATGTGGCTTGACCCCGCACAGCTCGCTGACTTCGCCGATCGTGAAGTAGCGCTTCGCGGGAATCGGAGGCAAAACGACTTTCTCAACCGTGGTGGTCATCGTCGGTTAACCGTCGGTAAGGGATGCGCGGGGCCGCGCAGGGGCGCCGGCGCGTGTTACTCCGCGCCGTTTTCGACCAGCGCCTTCAGTTTCTGGCTCGCGTGGAAGGTTACCACCCGGCGGGCCGCGATCGGAATCGCCTCGCCCGTCTTCGGATTGCGGCCCGGACGCTGCGGCTTGTCGCGCAACTGGAAATTGCCGAACCCCGACAGCTTGACGCTTTCACCGTTTTCGAGCGCGTCGCGGATCACTTCGAAAAACGCCTCGACCATGTCCTTCGCTTCACGCTTGTTCAGCCCGACGCTGTCGAACAACAGCTCCGCCAGTTCCGCCTTCGTCAGCGTCGGCGTCTCGGTGGACGCCGGCGCCGAAGCGTCGCGGTTCATCGCGCTGCGTTGCGCCGTCAGGAGGGCTTCGAATTCACTCGAGGTCATGTCGTTCATATCTGCCATACAGCGCGTTGAATCAAAACTTACGATGGAAAAAAGCCGCCCGCGAACGGGCGGGCCCTCTCCCTAGCCGCGCAGACGCGCACCGGCACGCGCCATCCGCTCGACCAGCGTCTGGATCGCCTGATCGACGACCTCGTCCTGCAGCGTGCCAGCCGCGTCCTGCAGCGTCACGCGGAAGGCAAGGCTCTTCTCGTTCGCGGCAAGGCCACCGGAAGTATTTGATTTTGCACGAAATTCGTCGAAGAGTACAACCTTCTGAACGAATCGGCAGGCGTCTTCCGCAAGCGCCTTCTTCATTTCGTCGAAAAGGGCCTGTACCTCGACCGCCTGATCGACGACAACGGCGATATCGCGACGGACCGGCGGGAATTTCGACACGTCGGTCGGCGCGGGCAGCGCACGTGCGATCAGCGCGTCCGCGTCGATCTCGAACATCACCGGCGCGTGCGGCAGCTCGTACTTCTGCATCAGACGCGGATGCAGTTCGCCGATCCAGCCGACCGCGCGGCCGTCGACCTCGATGCGTGCGCTGCGGCCCGGATGAAGGGCCGGATGCTCGGCCTTCACGAAGCGTGCCACCGCCGGCGCGAGCAGCGCTTCGAGATCGCCCTTCACGTCGAAGAAATCGACCGCGCGGGTCGCCACGCCCCACTGCTCGTCGAGTGCCGGACCGTACGCAAGCGCACCGACGCGCTTCGGCTGCGCATGACCCTCGACCGCCAGCTCGCCGGCCTTCACCGACGGATCGGCGACGAACACGCGGCCCGACTCGAACACGCGCACGCGATCGGCGCGCCGGTTCAGGTTGTGGCGCAGCACGGCGATCAGGCTGCCGAACAGCGTCGTGCGCATCACCGAAAGCTGGCTCGCGATCGGATTCAGCAGACGAATCGGGTTGTCGTTGCCCGCGAAATCGCGCTCCCACTCCGCATCGACGAAGCTGAAGTTGACGGTTTCCGCGTAGTCGCGCGCGGCCAGCGCGTGACGGATGTCGTGGATCGAACGCCGCGTCTCGTGGGTCGCGCGCATTTCGCTCGTCGCGACCGGCGGCCGCGCGGGGATCTTCTCGAAGCCGTAGATGCGCGCCACTTCCTCGATCAGGTCTTCCTCGATCTCGATGTCGAAGCGGTGCGACGGCGGCGTGACGAGGAACGCGTCGTCTTCACGCTCGAACGGCAGGCCGAGGCGCGTGAAGATGTTCGCGATCTCGTCGGCGCCGATCTTCACGCCGATGATGCGATTCGCGCGCGACACGCGCATCTTCACCGGCGCGCGCTGCGGCAGGTTCACCGCCTGATCGTCGACCGGGCCGGCCTTGCCGCCGCAGATCTCGAGGATCAGTTGCGTGATGCGCTCGACGTGTTCGACGGTCGTCGCGTAATCGACGCCGCGCTCGAAGCGATGGGCCGCATCGGTCGAGAAGTTGTACTTGCGCGCGCGGCCGCGGATGCTGTCCGGCCACCAGAACGCGGCTTCCAGGTAGATGTTGGTCGTATCGAGCGTGACGGCCGTGCTGTCGCCGCCCATGATGCCGGCCAGGCTTTCGACCTGACGGTCGTCCGCAATCACGCCGACCGTTTCGTCGAGTTCGACCGTGTTGCCGTTGAGCAGCTTCAGCGATTCGCCGCGCTTGCCCCAGCGAACCTCGATGCCGCCGTGGATCTTGTCGAGATCGAACACGTGCGACGGGCGGCCGAGCTCGAACATCACGTAGTTCGAAATGTCGACGAGCGCGGACACGCTGCGCTGGCCCGAACGCTCGAGGCGCTCCACCATCCACTGCGGCGTCTTCGCGCGCGCGTTCACGCCGCGGATCACGCGGCCCGAAAAACGGCCGCACAGATCCGGCGCGGCGATGCGCACCGGCAGCGTTTCGTCGAGCTCGACGTTCACCTGGCGGATGTCGACCGGCGTCAGCGGCGCGCCGGTGATCGCGGCCGTCTCGCGCGCGATGCCGAATACCGACAGGCAGTCGGCCTTGTTCGGCGTCAGCTTGATTTCGAAGATCGTGTCGTCGAGATTGAGGGTCTCGCGGATGTCCTGGCCGATCGGCGTGTCTTCCGGCAGGATCAGCAGCCCGCTGTGGTCTTCCGACAGCTTCAGCTCGCGCGCCGAGCACAGCATCCCCTGGCTCTCCACGCCGCGCAGCTTCGACAGCTTGATCGCGAACGGCTTGCCGCCCTCTTCCGCCGGCGGCAGTTCCGCGCCCACCAGCGCGACCGGCACCTTGATGCCGGGCGCCACGTTCGGCGCGCCGCAGACGATGTTCAGCGTCGCGCCGGTGCCGGCGTCGACCTGGCAGACATTGAGCTTGTCCGCATCCGGATGCTTGACGACTTCGAGCACGCAGCCGACGACGATCTTCGACGTCGGCGGCGCCGCCTTGCTCAGCGATTCGACTTCGAGCCCCGCCATCGTCAGCGCGTGCGACAGCTCGTCGGTCGTCAGCTGCGGGTCGACAAAGGTTCTCAACCAGGATTCAGGGAATTGCATGGATGTCTACGTTCGAAACAGGTTAGATCGGCGCCCGGGCCCCTTCGGAAACGTCCGGCGGGGGCATGCACGGGCACATGTCGGCGCGGCGAGCAGCGTTACGCGAACTGGCGCAGGAAACGCAGATCGTTCTCGAAGAACAGCCGCAGATCCTGCACGCCGTAGCGCAGCATCGTCAGGCGCTCGAGACCGCTGCCGAACGCGAAACCGATGTAGCGCTCGGGGTCGAGGCCCATGTTGCGGATCACGGTCGGATGCACCTGGCCCGAGCCGGAAATTTCGAGCCACTTGCCGGCGTTCTTGCCTTGCTCGAACATCATGTCGATCTCGGCCGACGGTTCCGTGAACGGGAAATACGACGGACGGAAGCGCACGAGGATGTCGTCGCGCTCGAAGAATTTTTTCAGGAAGTCGGTATAGACGCCCTTGAGATCGGCGAAGCTGATGTTTTCGTCGATCCACAGCCCCTCGACCTGATTGAACATCGGCGAGTGGGTCGCATCGCTGTCGACGCGATACGTGCGGCCCGGCGCGATCACCTTGATCGGCGGACGGTTCATGCGCGCATAACGCACCTGCATCGGGCTCGTGTGCGTGCGCAGCAGCAGCTGGCGGCCGTCGGCATCCTTGCCTTCGACGTAGAAGGTGTCCTGCATCGAACGCGCCGGATGGTTCTCCGGGCTGTTCAGCGCCGTGAAGTTGTACCAGTCGGTCTCGATTTCGGGGCCGTCGGCCACGTCGAAACCGATCGAGCCGAAAATCCGTTCGACCCGCTCCCACGTGCGCATCACCGGGTGCAGGCTGCCTGTGCCGGCGCCGCGGCCCGGCAGCGTCACGTCGATCGCTTCGGCGGTGAGGCGCTGATTCATCAGCGCGTCGGCCAGTGCCTGGCGACGGGCGGTGAGCGCGGCTTCAACCTGCTGCTTCGCGACGTTGATGCGTGCGCCTTCGGTCTTGCGTGCTTCGGGATCGAGCTTGCCGAGGCCCTTGAGCAACTCGGTCAGCGCACCCGATTTACCGAGAAATCGAGCTTTCTCGTTTTCGAGCGTGGTGATGTCGGCAGCCTGTTCGAAGGACTGCTGCGCGTCGGCGACAATCTGGTCCAGATCCATAGATCCCATCATTTCCAACGTCATTCGGTCTTGGCGAGAAAATCTACCCACCAAACAAAAAAGGGGCTCGGAAGAGCCCCGTTTTCGCTGCAGCGGCCGAGACTACCGGAACCTCGCTGCAACTAACCACGCAGTGCTAATTTCGCAATTAGGCTGCAACGGCGGCTTTCACCTGCTTGACGATCGCAGCAAAAGCAGCCTTGTCGAACACCGCCATGTCGGCCAGCACCTTACGGTCGAGTTCGATCGACGCCTTCTTCAGGCCGTTGATGAACACGCTGTAGGTCATGTCGTGCTGGCGAACTGCCGCGTTGATACGCGTGATCCACAGTGCGCGGAACACACGCTTCTTGTTGCGGCGATCGCGGTACGCGTACTGACCAGCGCGCATCACCGCCTGCTTGGCGATGCGGTAGACGTTATTGCGACGGCCGCGATAACCCTTGGCCAGGTTGATGATCTTCTTGTGGCGGGCCCGTGCGGTTACCCCACGTTTGACTCGAGGCATGTTTCTCTCCTTGGAGTATCAGTTGAGGGGTTACGCGAACGGGAGCATCGCGCGGACGGAGTTCAGATCGGAATCGTGAACTGCCGTTGCGCCGCGCAGATGGCGCTTGTTCTTCGTGGTTTTCTTGGTCAGGATGTGGCGCTTGAAGGCTTGACCGCGCTTGACGGTACCGCCCGGACGCACCACGAAGCGCTTTGCAGCGCTCTTCTTGGTCTTCATCTTAGGCATGACGAACAACTCCAGTTTATTAGATGGCGATGGGTGTGCGGTTGGCTTGCGCCCTTGACCCGCCCTTCGAAACCCAGTCCACTTGTGTACGGCGAACCGCTTGCGCAGCCGCCGTCGTTGCTGGCGCGCCGCCCTGACCGGGCAACGCGCCGAACCACTGTCGAACCTGCGCGCGATGCGCGCGGGCCCGTTACTTCTTTTTCTTCGGCGAGAGCACCATGATCATCTGGCGCCCTTCCATCTTCGGCATCTGCTCGACCTGGCCGACTTCGTCGAGATCCGTGCGCAGACGCTCGAGCATCCGCATACCGATTTCCTGGTGAGCCATTTCGCGGCCGCGGAAACGCAACGTGATCTTCGTCTTGTCGCCCTCTTCGAGGAAGCGCACGAGATTGCGGAGCTTGACGTTGTAATCCCCGTCATCGGTACCCGGACGGAACTTGACTTCCTTGACCTGGATGACCTTCTGCTTCAGCTTCGCTTCGTGCTGCTTCTTCGATTCCTGGTACTTGAACTTGCCGTAATCCATCAGACGGCAAACCGGCGGCACCGCTTGCGGCGCGATTTCCACCAGGTCAACATCCAGTTCTTCCGATTTACGGAAAGCGTCAGCGAGTTTTACGATACCGAGCGGTTCATTCTCGATCCCGACCAGGCGCACTTCCGGCGCAGTGATTTCACCGTTGATGCGGTGCGACGACTTATCAGTAGCGATGTTACGTTTCCTCTAAAAATTAAAAAAACGAGCCGCGCTGCCAGGGCGGTTACTTGAACGAGCGCAGGTCTTCCTGCAGACGCTCAACGAAGGCTTCGACCGGCATAACGCCAAGGTCGACGCCGCCACGGGCACGCACGGCTACCGTTTGCGCATCACGCTCCTTATCGCCCACGACGAGGAGATAAGGCACCTTTTCCAGCGTGTGCTCGCGTATTTTATAGCTAATCTTCTCGTTGCGCAAATCGGCCGCCACTCTAACCCCTTGTTTTTGCAACGATTGGGCCAGAGACTGCGCATATTCGGCCTGACTTTCGGCGATATTGAGCACAATTGCCTGGTACGGCGCGAGCCAAACCGGCATTGCACCAGCATGGTGCTCGATCAAAATGCCAAGGAAACGCTCCATCGAACCGACGATCGCACGGTGCAGCATCACCGGCCGGCGGCGGCTGTTGTCTTCCGCCACGTACTCGGCGCCCAGGCGCTCCGGCAGCACCATGTCGAGCTGCAGCGTGCCGCACTGCCACGAACGGCCGAGCGCATCCTTGATGTGGTACTCGATCTTCGGGCCGTAGAACGCACCCTCGCCCGGCAACTCTTCCCACGTGAGGCCACAGGCGGTCAGTGCATCGCGCAGACCCTGCTCGGCGCGATCCCACGTCTCGTCCGTACCCGCACGCTGATCGGGGCGCAGCGACAGCTTGATGTCGATGTGATCGAAACCGAAATCCTTGTACACGCTCATGGCCAGCGTGTTGAACGCGATCGATTCCGAGATGAACTGGTCTTCCGTGCAGAAGATGTGCGCATCGTCCTGCACGAAGCCGCGCACGCGCATCAGGCCGTGCAGCGCACCCGACGCCTCGTTGCGGTGGCACGAGCCGAATTCCGCGTAGCGCAGCGGGAGATCGCGGTACGAACGCAGGCCGTGCTTGAACACCTGGACGTGGCCCGGGCAGTTCATCGGCTTGATCGCGTAGTCGCGCTTCTCCGACTCCGTCGTGAACATGTTCTCGCGATAGTTCTGCCAGTGGCCCGACGCTTCCCACAGCGAGCGGTCCATGATCATCGGCGTCTTGATCTCGAGATAGCCGGCTTCGTTGACGCGGCGGCGCATGTACTGCTCGACCTGCTGCCACAGCGCCCAGCCCTTCGGATGCCAGAACACCATGCCCGGCGACTCTTCCTGCATGTGGAACAGGTCGAGCTGCTTGCCCAGCTTGCGGTGGTCGCGCTTTTCCGCTTCCTCGAGCATGTGCAGGTACTGGTCCTGGTCTTCCTTCTTCGTCCAGGCCGTGCCGTAGATCCGCTGCAGCTGCTCGTTCTTCGAATCGCCGCGCCAGTACGCGCCGGCGACCTTCATCAGCTTGAAGACCTTCAGCTTGCCGGTGGACGGCACGTGCGGGCCGCGACACAGATCGGTGAAGCCGCCGTGCGAGTACAGCTTGATTTCGTCGCTTTGCGGAATCGATTCGATGATCTCGGCCTTGTACTTCTCGCCGATGCTGCGGAAGTAACCGGCCGCCTCGTCGCGCGACACGACACGGCGCGTGACCGGCTCGTCCTTCTTCGCGAGTTCCTGCATGCGCTTTTCGATCTTTTCCAGATCTTCCGGCGTAAACGGGCGGTTGTACGAGAAGTCGTAATAGAAACCGTTGTCGATCACCGGGCCGATCGTCACCTGCGCGTCCGGATACAGTTCCTTCACCGCATACGCGAGCAAGTGGGCGGTCGAATGGCGGATGATGTCGAGGCCGTCGGCATCCTTGTCGGTGACGATCGCGAGCGACGCGTCGCGGTCGATCACCGTCGACGTATCCACGAGCTCGCCATCGAGCTTGCCACCAAGCGCAGCCTTCGCAAGACCGGGACCGATCGAGGCCGCAACCTCGGCGACTGTCACCGGATGCTCGTATTGTCGAACTGAGCCGTCAGGCAAGCGTATCGAAACCATAGCACTCTCCGTGATGCCGACAGTGGGCGGCAGACCAGGTACGCGAGATCGAACTCACGCATGAAAATTTCGCGACAAAAAAAATGCGGCCCCGCTTTCGAGGGGCCGCATTCGATACTTCACTCAAACTGAAAGGGCGAAAACGTTCCTCGACTAGCGTCGCTCCGAAGTGGTTTCGGTCAACGTTCGCGGTGTCATAACCGTATTCGCCTTGTTCGCGTTGAGTTGTGTACTGCTTCGAACACCCGGAGGCCGGGCATTCTCAATTCGTTGGTAGGCTCGATTGGACTCGAACCAACGACCCCCACCATGTCAAGGTGGTGCTCTAACCAGCTGAGCTACGAGCCTAGAGAAGCTGAGATTATATGGGGCGGCGGCCGGCTTGGCAAGTGTTTTATGCGGCCGCAGCAAAATGACGCCGTTCCAACCCCATTACGACTTCCGCCCCGCCCGCACGACGCCCTGCACCTCGCCGAGCAGCGTGCACGCGCGCTGCACCTGCGCCGAATTCGATACCTCGACCGTGAACTGCATGAACGCCGCATTGCGGCGGCTCTGGGTCTTCACGCCCACGACGTTGATCTTTTCGCGCGCGAACACTTCGGAGATATCGCGCAGCAACCCTTGCCGGTCGCTCGCCTCGATCATCAGGTCGACCGGATAGACGGACGCGCCGCGCCCGCCCAGCACGTCGGCCGACCACGTCGTCTGCAGCACGCGCTCCGGCGCGCGCTCGACCATCCGGCGAAACGTCGGGCAGTCGCTGCGGTGGATCGACATTCCCTTGCCGCGCGTGACGAAACCGCTGATCGGATCGGGCGGCGCCGGACGGCAGCAGCGCGCCAGTTGCGTCAGCAGCGCGTCGACGCCCACCACCAGCACGCCGGTCGACGCGCCGTGCGCGACGCTCGCACCGCTGCTGCGCTTCTCGAAATCGGCCGGCGCCTCGGGCGCCGGTTCCGGCGGCGGCGCATCGGACAGCGCGTGCTCGACGTTGCGCAGGCTGAACTCTTCCTTGCCGACGACCGAGAACAGTTCCTCGGGCGACTTGAAGCCGAGCTTCGCGGCGAGGTTGTCCAGGTTGACCGACGTCTTGCCCTCGCGCTGCAGCGTCTTTTCGACGAGCGCGCGGCCGTGCGCGACGTTTTCTTCCTGCTCGATCGAGTTGAACCACGCACGCACCTTCTGCCGCGCGCGCGAACTCTTCAGGTAACCGAGCTGCAGGTTCAGCCAGTCGCGCGACGGCCCGCCTTCCTTCACCGCAACGATCTCGACCGTCTGGCCGTTGGCGAGCGGCGTGTTCAGCGGCACCATCGCCCCGTCGACGCGCGCGCCACGGCAGCGATGGCCGAGCTCGCTGTGCAGGTGGTACGCGAAATCGACCGGCGTCGCGCCCTGCGGCAGCGCGATCACGCGCGCCTGCGGCGTCAGCACGTAGATGTGGTCGTCGTCGAGCGACGTCTCGCGCAATTGCGCCCACGCCTGGTCGCCCGACACTTCGGCGCCGTCCTCGACGTCGTCCTTCCATGCGAGCAACTGGCGCAGCCACGCGATCTTCTCGTCGTACTTGTCGCTCGCCGAGAACTGGCCGCCATAGCCGCGCGCGCCGGCCTCCTTGTAGCGCCAGTGCGCGGCGACGCCGTACTCCGCGAAACGATGCATCTCCTGCGTGCGGATCTGCACTTCGAACGCGCGGCCGTCGTCGCCGATCACGACCGTATGCAGCGACTTGTAGCCGTTCGGCTTCGGCCGCGAGATGTAGTCGTCGAACTCCTTCGGCACCGGCTGCCACAGGTGATGCACGATGCCGAGCACCGCGTAGCAATCCTTGATGTCGGGCACGATCACGCGAAACGCGCGCACGTCGTACAGCTCGGAGAAATCGAGCTCCTTGCCGCGCATCTTGCGCCAGATGCTGTAGATATGCTTCGGCCGGCCGCTCACGTCGGCCTGGATGTGCGCCTGCGCGAGCTCGTGCTGCAGCCGCGCGATCGCCTGCGTGACGTACGCCTCGCGCTCGATGCGCTTTTCGTCGAGCAGCTTCGCGATCCGCTTGTAGGTGACGGGATCCTCGAAGCGGAACGCGAGATCCTCGAGTTCCCACTTCAGTTGCCAGATACCGAGACGGTTCGCGAGCGGCGCATAGATCTCGAGCGTCTCGCGCGCGACGTCGGGCGGCGGATCGAGCTTCGCGGCCGCGTAGTAGCGCAGCGACTGCAACCGCGACGCGAGCCGGATCAGCACCACGCGGATGTCCTGCGCGAAGGCGAGCAGCATCTTGCGCAGCGCCTCGATCTGCGTGCGCCGCTCCTCCGCCGCGTCGCGCCCGGCGTCGGGCTTCGCGTTCTGCGCGGCGCGCAGGCTGACGGTACCGAGCCGCAACAGCTTGCGCACGTCGGCCACGAGCCGCGCGACCTCGTCGCCGAAACGCTCGGTCAGCTCGCGCTCGGGGTCGCTCAGGTGCGGCGTCAGCACGAACAGCGCGGCGGCCTGCATCGCGTGCGGATCGACGTTCAGCGTGCGCATGATCGCCGCCGTGCCCGCCGAGTGATCGGCGAGCAGCTCGCCCGACGACAGGCGCGCGTCGCCGGCCCGCTCGCGCACGAACGCGAGCACGTCGTCGAACGACGGCGCCGCGACGGGAGAAGCGGAAACGGATTCGGTCATGGCACGGCCTGCCGGAATACGGTCATCGTCGGATAACGCTCAGCTCCGCTGCGCGGCGACGACCACGATCTCGACGAGCAGCGCCGGATCGGCGAGCTTCGCCTCGACGGTCGCGCGCGGCGGCGTGTTGCCCGGTGCGACCCATGCGTCCCACTCCGCATTCATGCCTTCGAAGTTCGCGAGATCCGAGATGTAGATCTGCACCGACAGCAGATGCGCCTTGTCGCTGTTCGCTTCGGCGAGCAGGCGATCGATGTGGCCGAGCACTTCGCGCGTCTGGCCGCGGATGTCCTGCGTGGTGTCTTCGGCGATCTGGCCGGCCAGATACACGGTACCGTTGTGGATCGCGGTTTCGGAGAGACGGGCCCCGACGTGGTGACGAATGACTGCCATGAAATGTTCCGGTCGTGATGGGTAAGGAATCGGGCGGCGGCACGGCCCACGTGCCGCCGAACCGCATATTATGACGCGTTTATGCGTCGCCTTCGACGAAAAACCGCCGCGCGAGCGCAATCTGGTCGGCGCTGACGAACGCCGGCGCGTGGCCCGCGCCCGGAATCTCGACCTGCGTCACATGCCGGCCGCGACGCACCATTTCATCCGCCGTCTCGCGCGACAGCAGGTCGGACGTCTCACCGCGCACGACGAGCAGCGTCGCGTCCGTCGTCTCGATCGCGCGCCACAGCGCGGCCTCGCCGAGCGCGGCCAGCTCGGGTGTCGTCGCCTTGAACGGCTCGGCGATGCGCGGGTCGTAGCGCATCGTCCAGCCGCCTTCGGGCAATTCGTGCAGCAGCGGCCCGTTGATCTCGCGCCACTCGTCGGCGCTCAGCGCACCGAACGGCAGCGACAGCGACGTCAGATAGTCGATTCCCTCCTGCTCGGTCGCAAAGCGCGGCTGCACGCCGAGGTACTCGCCGATGCGCGTCAGCGAATCGGGCTCGATGCGCGGGCCGACGTCGTTGACGATCATCCGGCGCAGCGGCGAACCCGGCAGCCCGGCGAGCGCCATGCCGATCAGCCCGCCCATCGACGTGCCGAACCAGTCGACCGATTCGACGTCGAGCCGTGCAATCAGCGTCACCATGTCGGCCACGTACTGCGGAATCGCATAGAGCCGCGGATCGGCCAGCCGATCGGACCGGCCACGCCCGGCGACGTCGGGGCAGACGACGCGATACGTATCCGACAGCGCAGCGGCAAGCCGGTCGAAATCGCGCCCGGACCGCGTCAGGCCGTGCACGCAGACGAGCACGCGCGGATTCGCGGGATCGCCCCACTCGGTATAGGCGACATGGTGAAGGCCGGCCGCGCTCGCGCACTGCACGCGCCGCTGGCGGGGAACCGCGGGATTCGCTGGGGTCGTTGGCATCGTTGGCATCCTGTCGAACGGGGGCGACGCGCAGGGCAACGCTTGCGGCGCCCGATGCAAACGATTGTAAACCGCTTCGGAATCACGAGGCGCCACGCGCCCGGCTCACCGCCCGGGACGGGTTCAAGCGTCGCGGCGCCACGCGTGGCGCAACTGCTCGCGCAGGAAATCGACGAACGTCCGCACGCGCAACGGAACATGGCGGCCGCCGGGATAGACGGCATGCAGCGGCGCCGCGGGCGCCTCGAAGGCCGGCAGCACGCGCACGAGCCGGCCGGCATCGAGATCGGCGCCGACGTCCCAGATCGACTTCAACGCAATGCCCGCGCCTTCGAGCGCCAGCGTGCGCGCCGCGCCGCCGTCGTTCGTCAGCAGCGCGGCCGTGACCTCGACCGCCACGCCGCCTTGCGCGCCGTCGAACCGCCATTCGGCACGCGGCTGGTCGCCCATCACGATGCATCGGTGCGCGCGGAGCTCGGCCGGATGAGCCGGCCGCCCGTGCGCCGCGAGATAGCCCGGTGACGCGCACAGCACGCGATGATTCGGCGCCAGCTCGCGCGCGATCATCGTCGAATCGGCAAGATTGCCGATTCGCACGGCGACGTCGATGTCGGCTGCGAGCAGATCGACGACCGCATCGGTCAGCACCAGCTGCACGGTCAATTGCGGATGTCGCTGCTGAAAGGCCGCCACGAGCGGCGCGATGCGCAGGCGGCCGAGCTCGCCGGGCGCCGTCACGCGCAGCACGCCGCTGACCGTGCCGCGACGATCGCGCATCAGCGTTTCGGCATGCTCGACCTCGGCCAGGATGCGCAGCACCTGCGCGTGAAACTGCGCGCCGTCGTCGGTGAGCGTTTGCTGCCGCGTCGTCCGGTGCAGCAGGCGCACGCCGAGCCGCGACTCGAGATGCGCGAGCCGCTTGCTGACGACGGACAACGACAGGTCGAGCTCGCGCGCCGCCGCCGACAGGCTGCCGGCCGACACGATCCGCGCGAAGGTATCGAGCGCCGGGAAATCGTCGATGAGCGTCATGGTGCCAGCCTCGCTTCAATCTTTCCTTTTTTCGAAGAATCCATTCGCCTTTTGCCCGTATTTGCATGTAGAACGGAAACCTACCATACCTGTTCCGCGTCGTCGCATGACGCTCTTCACAGGACCCTCGAAATCATGTCGATCCGCCTTCGTTCGGCCGCCCGCCCCGTCGCGCACGCATTCGCGGCAGCCGCTTGCGTCGTGGCACTCTGGCCCGCCGCGTCCCAGGCCGCCGATCTCGTCTCGCCGCACAGCCTGACCGTCGCGGCAGGCTTGCCGGCCGCGCAGGCTCGCGCGCAAATCCTGGCCGCGCGCCGCTACGGCAGCTTCTGGGATACCGGCGACCCCGCCCTCGCCCGCGCGGCGCTCGCCGACGACTTCACCGACCAAACCCTGCCGCCCGGCCGCGAACAAGGCATAGCGGGGCCGATCGCGGCCTCCGGCACGATGCGCGGCGCGATCCCGGACCTGCGCTGCGACATCGAACAGATGATCGTGGCTGGCGACCGGGTCGTCGTGCACCTGCATTTCCGCGGGCATTTCACCGGCGCATTCAACGGAACGGCCGGGCGCGGACAGGCAATCGACTTCATCGCGACCGATATCTACCGGATCGATCACGGCCGGATCGCGGAAAACTGGCACATCGAGGACAACCTGACGCTGATGCGTCAGCTCGGGCTCGTCGGCTGACGGAGAGGACGATGACTCACGATAACGACACGCCCGCGACACCCCTGCCGCGCCGCACGTTCCTGGCCCAGGCCGGCGCCGGGCTCGCTGCCGGCGTCGCGCTGGCCGCAGGCACGCCCCTGCCTGCCACCGCCGCGCCGACGCCGGCGCCCGCGGCGCCGGGCGCTACGCCGTTCTGGCCCGACGGCGCGCGGCTCGTGATCTCGATCTCGATGCAGTTCGAGGCGGGCGGACAACCGTCGACCGGCGCGGACAGCCCGTTTCCGGCCGTCGCGTTTCCGCCGTCGGTGCCGATCGATCTCGCGTCGGCCACCTGGTTCGCGTATGGCTACCGGGAAGGCATTCCGCGCCTGCTCGACCTGTGGGATCGACACGGCGTGAAAGTGACGTCGCACATGATCGGGGAAGCCGCGCGCCGGCACCCCGAACTGGCGCGCGAGATCGTGTCGCGCGGCCACGAAGCCGCCGCGCACGGCCCGACGTGGCGCGCGCAATTCGCGATGAACCGCGACGACGAGCGCCGCTTCCTGACCGAAGCGCGCGACATGGTCGAAGCGGTGACCGGCCAGCGCCCGACCGGCTACAACTGCAACTGGCTGCGGCGCGGGCCGCATACGTTGTCGCTGCTGCAGGAACTCGGCTACGTGTATCACATCGACGACGTCAGTCGCGACGAACCGTTCATCGAGACCGTCGATGGTCGCGATTTCGCGGTGGTTCCGTACACGCTGCGCAACAACGACATCCTGCTGATCGAAGGCCGCAACTACTCGCCGACGATGTTCGTCGAGCAAATCAAGCTCGATTTCGACCAGTTGTACGCGGAAGCCGGCCACAGGCGGCGGCTGATGTCGATCAGTGCGCACGACCGGATCAGCGGCACGCCGCAGATGGTCCGTGCGTGGGACGACTTCCTGCACTACGCGCGATCACACCCGGGTGTCGCTTTCATGCGCAAGGACGACATTGCGCGCTTCGCGCTGCATAGCCCGTCGACGCTGCGCGAAACCGAAACGATCTGACCGGATGCCGTTCAACTCATCACCCAGGAAAGACCTTCATGAATGATCCGCTCCACGGAAAGAAAGTACTCGTCGTCGGAGGAAGCTCCGGCATCGGCGCCGCCACCGCGACGGCATTCGCGCAACGCGGCGCGCGCGTGACGATCGCGTCGCGCGATCCGGGCAGGTTCGATATCGACGCCATACCGGGCGAGCACGTGCGAACCGAAACGCTCGACATCACAGATACGGCGAACGTCGATGCATTCTGCGCCCGCGCCGGCCAGTTCGACCACGTCGTGATTTCTGCCGCGAAGACGGCCACAGGACCGGTCCGCGCGCTGCCGCTTGACGACGCGCAGGCGGCGATGGACAGCAAGTTCTGGGGCGCCTACCGCATCGCCCGCGCGATCGATATCGCGCCCGGCGGTTCGCTGACGTTCGTGTCGGGCTACCTCAGCGTGCGGCCGAGCGCGTCGTCGGTCCTGCAAGGCGCGATCAACGCGGCGCTCGAGGCGCTCGCCCGCGGGCTGGCGCTGGAGCTCGCGCCGGTGCGTGTGAATACCGTGTCGCCGGGCCTGATCGCGACGCCGCTATGGGACAACCTCGCTCCCGACGCACGCGACGCGATGTATGCGGGCGCCGCGCAGCGGCTGCCGGCACGCAGGGTCGGTCAGCCGGAGGATGTCGCGAATGCGATCGTGTACCTGGCGGCAACGCCTTATGCAACCGGCTCGACGGTGCTGATCGACGGCGGCGGCGCGATTGCGTGACACATGCGGTCATGACAAAACGCCCCGCGTTCCGTCGGGAACGCGGGGCGTCGAGGATGACGCAACGAGGTAATGTCAGGCCACGGCACTGACGTCGAGCGGTGCGCCCGTCTTCGCCTGGATCTCGTCGACGCTCACGCCGTCGGCGAGCTCGAGCACCTTCAGCCCGGCCGGCGTCACCTCGATCACGCCGAGATCGGTGATGATCAGGTCGACCACGCCGACGCCCGTGAGCGGCAGGTTGCATTCGTCGAGGATCTTGTGCTGATCGCCCTTCGCGACATGCTCCATCAGCACGACGACGCGCTTCACGCCCGCGACGAGGTCCATCGCGCCGCCCATCCCCTTGATCATCTTGCCCGGGATCATCCAGTTCGCGAGATCGCCCTGCTTGCTGACCTGCATCGCGCCGAGGATCGCGAGGTTGATGTGACCGCCGCGGATCATCGCGAACGAATCGGCCGACGAGAAGATCGACGAACCCGGCAGCGTCGTGACGGTCTGCTTGCCGGCGTTGATGAGATCGGCGTCGACTTCGTCCTCGGTCGGCGACGGGCCGATGCCGAGCAGGCCGTTCTCCGACTGCAGCCACACCTCGACGCCTTCCGGCACGTGGTTCGCGACGAGCGTCGGCAGGCCGATGCCGAGGTTCACGTAGAAGCCGTCCTGCAGTTCCTTCGCCGCGCGCGCGGCCATCTGGTCACGATTCCAGGCCATGTCAGTCTCCTTTCGCGCGTACGACGCGTTGTTCGATGCGTTTTTCAGGCGTCGCGTTCAGCACGATGCGCTGCACGAAGATGCCAGGCGTATGGATGTGGTCCGGATCGAGCGCGCCGTTCTCGACGATCTCCTCGACCTCGGCCACGGTGATCTTGCCGGCCATCGCGCACATCGGGTTGAAGTTGCGCGCGGTGCGGCGGTAGATCAGGTTGCCGGACTTGTCGGCCTTCCACGCCTTGACGAGCGCGACGTCGGCCGTCAGCGACGGCTCGAGCACGTAGTGGCAATCGCCGAACTGGCGCGTTTCCTTGCCTTCCGCGATCACGGTGCCGTAGCCGGTATTCGTGAAGAACGCGGGAATGCCCGCGCCGCCCGCGCGCAGCTTTTCGGCGAGCGTGCCCTGCGGCGTGAATTCGAGCTCGAGCTCGCCGGCCAGATACTGGCGCTCGAACTCCTTGTTCTCGCCGACGTACGACGAGATCATCTTCTTGATCTGGCGCGTTTCCAGCAGCAGGCCAAGGCCGAAACCGTCGACGCCCGCGTTGTTGCTGATGCAGGTGATGCCCTTGACGGCCGAATCGCGCAACGCCGCGATCAGCGCCTCGGGAATGCCGCACAGGCCGAAGCCGCCCACCGCGAAGGTCTGTCCGTCGCGGACGATTCCCTCCAGCGCGGCAGCCGCGCTTGGATAGACTTTGTTCATCTGTTGTCCCTTCCTCTATGGAAACCAGCAAAACCGGTTCACGCGCCACGTGGCGCAAGCCCGCCGCACCATTCTATGCATGCGCGGCGATGCCTGCGTCGAAGCGCGCTGTTTTTATGTCGCGACACACCGCCGCGAGATGCCTGAAAGGGTACGATGTGACGCCGATGCGGCACAATACGCAAAAATACATAAGCATTTGCCTCCGCTTGCCTGCGCCATGCCCGAGCTCGATTACCAGACCGCCTTCCACCTCGCGCCGCTCGGCCTCGTGCTGTCGCGCGACCGGGTGATCGAGGATTGCAACGACGCGCTCGCGTCGATCTTCCGCTGCGCACGGGCCGACCTGATCGGGAAATCGTACGCGGTGCTCTACCCGTCGACGGACGAATTCCAGCGCATCGGCGAGCGCATCGCCCGCGTGATGGTCGCGAACGGCGTCTACTCGGATGACAGAATCATGAAACGCGCGGACGGCGAGCTGTTCTGGTGCCACGTGACGGGCCGCGCGCTCGACCGCACCGCGCCACTCTCGGCGGGCGTCTGGACCTTCGAGGATTTGAGCGCGACGCGCCGCGTCGCGGTGGAGCTGACCCCGCGCGAGCGCGAGATCGCCGCCCAGCTCGCGACCGGCAAGACCAGCAAGCAGATCGGGCGCGTGCTCGACATCAGCTCACGCACGGTCGACATCTATCGCGCGCGGCTGATGCGCAAATACGGGACGAACAACACGCCGGAACTGCTGCAGCGCCTGCTCGGGCAGTAAACGCGCATTGCATAGCATCGCGACGCGCGAATGACGATCGGCCGCGCGCGGCGGCCGATCCGGGGAAACATCGGGCACGGCGCGCCACCGGCGGCCTTGCGCAGGCCTGCCGGTATCCGCGCTCAGCCGACTTTCGTCGCGAGCGCGCGCTCGATCGTGTCGCGCAGCAGTGGCGGCAGCGGCACCGACTTGCCGAGCGCGTAGTCGACCCACACGCAGCGCGCGTTGCCGCGTGCATAGACATGCTGCGGATCGTCCGCGCGCGTGAGCTCGAAGCCGGTGTCGAAACTGCTTCGGCCGGGCTTTGCAGCCGACATCTTCGCGATCACGTCACCCGGATAGTGCAGTTGCTTCAGGAACTCCATCGACGCGGTGACGATGACGGGCCCCTGCCCCTCGCCGTTGCCGCCCGCAATGCCGAGCTGCTCGAACCACGAGATCCGCGCCTGCTCCATGTAGCGGAAATAGACCGTGTTGTTCACATGGCCGAACGCGTCCATGTCGCCCCAGCGGATCGGCATCGACATCTCAAAAACGGGAGAGTAATCGCTTGTTGCGCTCATTGCAGTCTTCTTTGTTGCGAAATGTCATCCGCTCACGCGAGGCCGAAGCCGTCGTCCGCGGAGATGATCGAGCCATTGATGAACTGCGACTCGTCGGCCGCGAGCAGCAACAACAGCCCGTCGAGATCCTGCGGCTTGCCGACGCGCCGGCGCGGCAGCATCGACTGCAGCTTCTGGCCCTGCTCGGTTTCCCACAGGTAATGATTGATTTCGGTATCGATATAGCCGGGACAGATCGCGTTCACGTTGATGCCGTGGCGGCCCCACTCCAGCGCCATCGCGCGCGTCATCTGCACGACCGCCGCCTTGCTCATCGCGTACAGCCCGATCTGCGGAAACACGCGCAGCCCGGCCACCGACGCGATGTTGATGATCCGGCACGGCGGCTTGCCGTTGCCGCCGCCGTTCGCGCGCATGATCATCCGCTTCGCGACTTCCTGCGCGACGAAAAACGCGCCGCGCGTGTTCGTATCGAACACGAATTCGAAATCCGCCGGGGTGACGTCGACGAGCTTCTGCATCGTCGACACGCCCGAATTGTTCACGAGGATGTCGATCGTGCCGGCTTCCGTCTCCGCATGCGCGACGGCCGCCTTGATGCTCTGGACGTCGGTCACGTCGAGCGACACGACGTGCGCGGCACCGCCCGCCGCCTCGATCTCCGCACGCAGCTCCTTCAGGCGCTCGACGCGGCGGCTCGCGAGCACGACCTTCGCGCCGGCCTGCGACAGCACCTGCGCAAAACGCTGCCCGAGGCCGCTCGACGCGCCCGTGACCAGCGCAACCTTGCCTTCCAGATTGATCGATCGACCCATTTGCACATCCCCTTTCGATGTCGTTGCGCCAGCCCGGGCTGGCACAGCCCGAGCGGCATTACCCTAGCACAAAAAATAGAACGATCGTGCTAATCTACCTGCATGTTGTTGCGGCAAGCGTTTCGTTTCGCAGACAATACGCTCCCGAATAAAAGCATTCTAACGGTTAGAGGAACGCCAATGACCCCCGCAAGCCTCATCGAGCAATACGGCCCGCGCGAATCGATGGAATACGACGTCGTGATCGTCGGCGGCGGCCCCGCCGGGCTGTCGGCGGCGATCCGGCTCAAGCAGCTGGCCGCCGAGAAAGGCGCCGAGATCGGCGTGTGCGTGCTCGAGAAAGGTTCCGAGATCGGCGCGCACATCCTGTCGGGTGCGGTGATGGACCCGCGCGCGATCACCGAGCTGTTTCCCGACTGGAAGGAACGCGGCGCGCCGCTCGACGTCGAGGTGACGGAAGACCGTTTCCTGTTCCTGTCCGAGAAGAGCGCGGTCACGACGCCGAACTGGGCGCTGCCCGACAACTTCAAGAATCACGGCAACTACGTGATCTCGCTGGGCAACGTCACGCGCTGGCTCGGCCAGCAGGCCGAGGCGCTGGGCGTGGAAATCTTCCCTGGCTTCCCCGCCGCGGAGATCCTCTACAACGACGACGGTTCGGTCAAAGGCGTCGCGACCGGCAACATGGGCGTGGGCAAGGACGGGGAGCCGACCGAGAACTTCCAGCTCGGCATGGAGCTGCACGCGAAGTACACGCTGTTCGCCGAAGGTTGCCGCGGCCACCTCGGCCGCCAGTTGATCGCGAAGTTCAAGCTCGACGCGAACGCGGATCCGCAGGCGTACGGGATCGGCATCAAGGAACTGTGGGAAATCGATCCGGCCAAGCACAAGCCGGGGCTCGTGATCCACACGGCCGGCTGGCCGCTGAAGTCCGATACGTACGGCGGCTCGTTCCTGTATCACATGGACAACAACCAGGTGGTGGTCGGCTTCGTCGTGGGCCTCGGCTACACGAACCCGTACCTGTCGCCGTTCGAGGAATTCCAGCGCTACAAGACGCATCCGTCGATCCGCGCGTTCCTCGAAGGCGGCAAGCGCGTGTCGTACGGCGCGCGCGCGATCACGGCCGGTGGCCTGCTGTCGCTGCCGAAGACGGTGTTCCCGGGCGGCGCGCTGATCGGCGACGACGCGGGCTTTTTGAACGCATCGCGGATCAAGGGCAGCCATGCGGCGATCAAGACCGGGATGCTGGCGGCCGATGCGGCATTCGACGCGGTGCAGGCCGGGCGTCAGTCGGATGAGCTGAACGCGTACCCGGACGCGTTCAAGCAATCGTGGCTGTACACGGAGCTGTACCGCGCGCGCAACTTCAAGCAGTGGATGGCCAAGGGCCTGTATCTGGGCACGCTGATGGTCGGGATCGAGCAGAAGGTAATGGGCGGCAACGTGCCGTGGACGCTGCATCACCAGCACGCGGACCACGAGATGCTGAAGCCGGCGTCGCAATGCGAGCCGATCGACTATCCGAAGCCGGACGGCAAGCTGACGTTCGATCGCCTCTCGTCGGTGTTCATCTCGAACACGAACCACGAGGAGAACCAGCCGGCGCACCTGACGCTGAAGGACGCGAGCGTGCCGGTGAACGTGAACCTGCGCACGTACGCGGGGCCGGAGGCGCGTTTCTGCCCGGCGGCGGTGTACGAGTTCGTGAAGAACGACGACGGCGGCGATCGGCTCGTGATCAACGCGCAGAACTGCGTGCACTGCAAGACCTGCGACATCAAGGACCCGACGCAGAACATCGTGTGGGTCACGCCCGAAGGCGGCGGCGGGCCGAATTACCCGAACATGTAACGACCGGAACGCGCCGCCACGAGCGGCGCGTTTTGCGTGGGTCACGGCATACCGCCGCAAACGAAACGGGGCGCTGCATCACGCAGCGCCCCGCTTGCATTCATCGTTTGCCGGACGAGGCGACACGCGCCGCGCCCCAACCTGCTTCGTATCAGGTCGCGCTGCCGGCGATCTTCGGCGTCGACGTCTCGACGTCGCCGCACTGCGCACGATGGCGCAGCGCATGGTCGATCAGCACCAGCGCGAGCATCGATTCGGCAATCGGCGTCGCACGAATGCCGACGCACGGATCGTGGCGGCCAAAGGTTTCGACCGTCGCCTCTTCGCCGGACTTCGTGATCGAGCGGCGCGGCGTGCGAATGCTCGACGTCGGCTTGATCGCGATCGACACGGTGATGTCCTGCCCCGTCGAAATCCCGCCGAGCACGCCGCCCGCGTGGTTGCCGACGAAGCCGGCCGGCGTCAGTTCGTCGCCGTGCACCGAGCCGCGCTGCGCGACGCTGTCGAAGCCCGCGCCGATCTCGACGCCCTTCACCGCGTTGATGCTCATCATCGCCTTCGCGATATCGGCATCGAGCCGGTCGAATACCGGTTCGCCCCAGCCGACCGGCACGCCCGACGCGACGACATCGATGCGCGCGCCGATCGAATCGCCGTCCTTGCGCAGCGCATCCATGTACGCCTCGAGCTCCGGCACGACCGCCGCGTTCGGCGAGAAGAACGGGTTCTCGTGCACATGCGACCAGTCGACGAACGGCACGTCGATCTCGCCGAGGGCGCTCATGTAGCCGCGCACCTCGACCCCGAAGCGCTCGCGCAGCCACTTCTTCGCGACCGCGCCGGCGCCGACGATCGGCGCGGTCAGGCGCGCGGACGAGCGGCCGCCGCCGCGGTAGTCGCGGATGCCGTATTTCTGCCAGTAGGTGTAGTCGGCGTGGCCGGGACGGAACGTCTCGACGATGTTGCCGTAATCCTTGCTGCGCTGGTCGGTGTTGCGGATCAGCAGCGCGATCGGCGTGCCGGTCGTCACGCCTTCGAACACGCCCGACAGGATCTCGACCTCGTCGGCCTCCTGCCGTTGCGTCACGTGCCGCGACGTGCCCGGCTTGCGGCGATCGAGTTCGACCTGGATGTCGGCTTCGGTCAACCCCATCCCCGGCGGGCAGCCGTCGATCACGCAGCCGATCGCGGGACCGTGCGATTCGCCGAAGGTCGTGACAGTGAAAAGCGTGCCGAGGGTATTGCCGGACATGATGGAACCGCCCAAAGAGAAATGGGCAAACCGATGCGCTGCCGGGGCCGCGGGCAGGTCGATCGTTTGCCGGTCGAAAAAGAGGTAAACCGCTATTATGCCAGCCGTCCCGGGCCCGCGGGCCGTGTGAACCGTTCAGATCACCCGGGCAGGCCGTGGCCGCGGCGTGGCCTGCGGTCGCTCGGCCGCACCGGGGCCGGGCAGGCCGTGCGGCTCGCCGCGCTCGTCGCTGCGCGGCAACCGGCAACCCGCACCCGGCCGCCCCGCCTACTTCCGCGCGCCGCGCAGCTCGGTCACTGCCGCCTGCAGCGCTTCGGGCGTCGCCATCGACGCCGGGATCGGCTCGCCGACCGCCAGCGTCAGCCGGCTCATCACGCCGCGCTTGATCGGCCGCGGCATCCGCGCATCGGCATGCCGCGAAAAATAGCTGCCCCACAGCCCGCGCAGCGCCATCGGGATCACCGGCGCCGGCGTGCGGCTCAGGATCTCGGTGATGCCGTGGTGAAACGTGTTGATGTCGCCCGTCTTCGTCAGCTTGCCCTCGGGGAAGATGCACACGAGTTCGCCGTCCTTCAGTGCTGCCTCGCACAGGTCGTACGCACGCGCGAGCATCGCGGCATCCTCGTGGCGCGGCGCGATCGGGATCGCCTTCGCGTGCCGGAATACCCAGCTCGCGAAACGCGTCTTGAAGATCCGGTGATCCATCACGAAACGAATCGGCCGGGGGCTCGCGGCGGCGAGCACGAGCGCATCGACGTAGCTCACGTGATTGCACACGAGCACCGCCGCGCCTTCCGCCGGAATCCGCTCCGCGTGCACGAGGCGGATCCGGTAGAACGTATGCACGAGCACCCACGCGACGAAGCGCAGCAGGAACTCGGGCACGAGCAGGTAGATATACGTCGCGACGACCACGTTCAGCAGCGCGGTGACGAGGAACAGCCCCGGGATGTCGACGCCGGCCTTGGTCAACCCCATCGCCATCACGGCCGACAGGATCATGAACAGCGCGTTGAGGATGTTGTTCGCGGCGATGATCCGCGCGCGGTGGGTCGGCGCGCTGCGGCTCTGGATCAGCGCGTACAGCGGCACGCTGTAGAAGCCGCCGAACATCGCGAGCAGGAACAGGTCGGCGAGAATCCGCCAGTGGCGCGCACCGGCCAGGAATTCGCCGACCGACAGCAGATGGCCGGGCGACGGCAGCGCGTGGCTCGCGAAATACAACTCGATGGCGAACACGCTGATGCCGATCGAGCCGAGCGGCACGAGGCCGATCTCGACGCGCCGCTGCGACAGCCGCTCGCACAGCAGCGAGCCGAGGCCGATGCCGACGGAGAAGGTCGCGAGCAGGATCGTGACGACGTCGGGGCTGGCGGACAGCACGTCCTTCGCGAAATTGAAGAACGACGTGAGGAACGTCGCGCCGACGAACCACAGCCACGAGATGCCGAGCAGGCTCAGGAACACCGTGCGGTTCTGGCGCGCGAGCTTCAGGTTGCGCCAGGTCTCGCTGACCGGGTTCCAGTTGATCACGAGGTCGGGCTGCGGCGCGGGCGTGGGCGGCACGCGCTGCGCGACGAGCCGCCCCGCCAGCGCGATGACGACGACGCTCACCGCGAGCACGCGTTCGCCGCTGCCTTCGATGCCGGCCGCCGCGCCGCCGATGATCGTGCCGATCAGGATCGCGATGAACGTGCCCATCTCGACGAGCCCGTTGCCGCCGACCAGCTCATGTTCGCCGAGATGCTGCGGCAGGTACGAATACTTGACGGGCCCGAACAGCGTCGAGTGCATGCCCATCATGAACGTGCACAGATACAGCAGCGTCGCGCTGTGCGTGACGAAGCCGGCCGCGCCGACCAACATCAGCACGATCTCGAACGATTTCACGAAACGCGTGAGAGTCGCCTTGTCGTATTTGTCGGCGATCTGGCCGGAGGTGGCCGAGAACAGCACGAACGGCAGAATGAAGATCGCGGAAATCAGGAATGCGGCCGTCTTCGCATCGACGCCGGAAAACCGTGCGGTGTGATACGTGACGAGCGACGTGAAGCCGATCTTGAAGACGTTGTCGTTCAGCGCGCCGAGGAACTGGGTCGTGAAGAACGGCGCGAAGCGGCGCTCGCGCAGCAGGTCGAACTGCGATGCGTGGGCGCGCCGTTCGTCGCGCCGCCCCGAAGTGGCTTGCGTGTGATCGCTCATGCGGAATACGCGCGCATCGTCTGGGCGAAGCTGCGCGGGCCTCGTGTCGTTGTTGAAAAAAAAAACGGCGCAGGCCATGCCTGCGCCGCCGCGTGCCGGATGGCGGCGCCCATGCATCGACGTGCCGGGCGCGGCGCGATTCACGGCTTGTGCGCTTCGGCTTCCGATTCCGGCCAGTCGCGGATGTATGCCTTCAGCATCCGGTTCTCGAAGCTCTGCGCCTCGACGACCGTCTTCGCGACGTCGTAGAACGAAATGACGCCCATCAGCACCTTCTTGTCGAGCACCGGCATGTAGCGTGCGTGACGCTCGAGCATCATCCGGCGCACTTCGTTGACGTCCGTTTCCGGCGTGCACGTGAGCGGCTCGTCCATCACCTTGCGCACCTGCACGTCGCCGATCGCGCCGCCATTTTCGCGCAGGCGCAGGATGATCTCGCGGAACGTCAGCATCCCGACGAGATCGCCGTACTCCATCACGACGAGCGAACCGATGTCGTGTTCGGCCATCGTATCGACCGCTTCGCGCAGCGGCTTATCGGGCGTCACGGTAAACAGCGTGTTGCCCTTCACTTTCAGAATATCGCTGACGCGCATCGTAGTCCCCTCATGCTTGAATGCAAAATCTCTTTCGATCCTATCGGAAAGCCTGTCAAAAGGAAAGCACGGGCCCGCGCGGCGGCCCGCCGCCGCTTGCGGACGCCGGCCGCCCGCCGCACAATGGCCTTGTGAACGGCGGCCCGAGGAGACGGCCATGGCGCATACGCATACGGAGCAATTCGCCAGCTTCGCTGACTTCTACCCGTATTACCTGAACGAGCACCGGAACCTGACGTCGCGGCGGCTGCACTTCATCGGCTCGCTCGGCGTGATCGGCTGCGTCGCGATGGCGGTCGCGACCGGCCACTGGCCGTGGCTGCCGGCGGCGGTCGTGTGCGGCTACGGGTTCGCGTGGGTCGGGCACTTCTTCTTCGAGAAGAACCGCCCGGCCACGTTCCGGCACCCGATCTACAGCCTGATGGGCGACTGGGTGATGTTCAGGGACATCTGCACCGGCAAGATCCCGCTGTAGCCGCCCGCCCCGCCTTCACGCAGGCCGCGGCGGCCGCGCGTGCGGATCCTCCACGCGCGGCGCCGGGCCGGCGCTCCCGGCCGGCTGCCCGCCCGCGAGCCGGTGCGCGGCGATCAGCGATGCGAGCGTCACGTCGAACCGGTCGCTCGACAGCACCGCGAGCAGCGCCGCGCCTTCGACGTGGCTGCGGCGCCGCTCCAGTTGGTAGGTCAACTCCGCGCGGTCGATCACCAGCACGTCGAACAGTTGCGCGAGCGTCAGTTGCTCCGGGTTCGCGAGCAGGATGTAGCGCGGCGTGGCCTCGTCGCCGCCCTCGAGCCGCGCGACCCATTCCCGCTCCTCCATCGTCGTCAGCAAGCGCTGCGCGGTTTCCATGTCGCAGCGCAGCATCGTCGCGAGCCGCATCGCCGTGTAGCCGCGCTTGCCGGCCGCGCGCGCTTCGGCGAGCCGCGCGAGCAGTTCGAGCGCGTCGAGCAGGTCGCTCCCCGGATAATGGATGCGGTGGAACTGGCCCACCCGAATCGCCGGCAGCGCCGACGCGACCATCGCGCCGAGCAGCGCGATGAACCAGCTCAAATACACCCACAGCAGGAACACCGGCAGCGCCGCGAACGCGCCGTAGACAGCCGTATATGTCGGAATGCGCCGGACGTAGTAGCCGAAGCCGCGCTTCGCGAGCTCGAACGCGATGGCCGCGAACAGCCCGCCGATCACCGCATCGCGCCATGCGACCGCGCAGTTCGGCAGGTACACGTACAGCAGCGTGAACGCGAGCACCGTCAACGGCAACGACGCGAGCGCGAGCAGCCACTCGACGATCGACGTGGACGGCCCCGCGCCGGTGAACGCGAGCGATTGCGTGAACAGGTACGACGAGATCGACAGGCTCACGCCGAACAGCAACGGCCCGAGCGTGATCAGCGCCCAGTACGCGAGCACGCGCTGCGCGAACGGCCGCGGCTTGCGCACGCGCCAGATCAGGTTGAACGCCGATTCGATCGTCATCATCGTCATCACCGACGTGACGACGAGCACGATCAGGCCGGCCGTCGTCAGCCCCTTGGCCTTCGATGCGAACTGGTTCAGGTACTTGAAGATCTGGATGTTGAACTGCGCGGGCATCAGGTGATCGGCGAGGAACCCCTGCAGCGAGATCTGGAACGACGCGAACATCGGGAACGCGGTGAACAACGCGAACGCGACCGTCAGCAGCGGCACGAGCGCCAGCAGCGTCGTGAAGGTCAGGCTGCCCGCCACCTGCGGGATGCGATCCTCGGCGCTACGCCGGGCCGCGAACTGCGCGAGGCGCTTGATGGTATCGAGATCAACGCTCAACTTCGGCAAACGGCTTCTCCTTCTTGATGCCGCGCGCGTCACGGCGCGCCGCCGCCGCGCTGCGCGACGGCTTCAGCCCCTATAATAGCCGCTCGATTCCAGCAGGGGCCGACTGCACCGGGCATGCGCGCGGCCGCACGCGGCTCCGTCGCCCATGAAAGACATTCTCGTCCTCTATTACAGCCGCCACGGCGCCACGCGCGACCTCGCGCTCGCGATCGCGAACGGCATCGACAGCGTGCCGGGCATGCAGGCGCGCGTCCGCACCGTGCCGCCCGTGTCGGCCGTCTGCGAAGCCACCGCCCCCGACATCCCGGCCGACGGCCCGCCGTACGCGGAACTGCGCGACCTCGAGGAATGCGCGGGCCTCGCGCTCGGCTCGCCGACCCGCTTCGGCAACATGGCCGCGCCGCTCAAGTATTTCCTCGACGGCACGACGCCGCAATGGCTGTCGGGCGCGCTGACCGGCAAGCCCGCGAGCGTGTTCACGTCGACGGGCAGCCTGCACGGCGGCCAGGAATCGACGCTGCTGTCGATGATGCTGCCGCTGCTGCATCACGGGATGATGATCGTCGGGATCCCGTACACCGAATCCGCCCTCAGCACGACACGTACCGGCGGCACACCGTACGGCGCGTCGCACGTCGCGCAGCACGATCGGTCGTCACCCGGCGGACTGTCCGCGGACGAGAAGGCGCTCGCGGCCGCGCTCGGCGTACGGCTCGCGCGCGCCGCCGCGGCCCTTTCCAGCGCCCAGGCCGCCGAGGCGGCATGAACGCCCCCGCCCGCTCCGCCGTCGCGGCCCGGCCGCACTACGCGCTGGCCGCCGCCGCGTGTCTCGTCGCGCTGATCGCGCTGTCGCTCGCCTGGGAGCTGTGGCTCGCGCCGCTGCGCCCCGGCGGCTCCGCGCTGATGCTCAAGGCCGTGCCGCTCGCGCTCGCGCTGCCCGGCGTCTGGCGGCGTAACATCTATACGATGCAGTGGGCGAGCATGCTGATCCTCGTCTATCTTGCCGAAGGCATCGTGCGCGGCATGTCCGATCGCGGGCTGTCCGCGACGCTGGGCTGGTGCGAGACCGCGCTTGCCGTCGGCTTCTTCGTCGCGGCGCTGGCTTACGTCGCGCCGTTCAAGCGCGCGGCGAAAAAGCCGCGCGCCACGTCCTGACCCTTACGCGACAAGGTGATGATGTCCTCCGAAGCTTTCGTTTCCGCGTGCCGCGACGCGATCGGCGCCGACCACGTGCTGACCGATCCGCACGATACCGAACCGTTTCTCATCGACTGGCGCCGCCGCTACAAGGGCGCGGCGTGCGCGGTGCTGAAGCCCGCGAACACGGCCGAAGTCGCCGCACTCGTGAAGCTGGCCAACGCGCACGGCATCGCGCTCGTGCCGCAGGGCGGCAACACGGGGCTCGCGGGCGGCGCGACGCCCGATGCGAGCGGCAGCCAGGCCGTGCTGAGCGTCGCGCGCCTGAACCGCGTGCGCGCGCTCGATCCGCACAACAACACGATCACCGTCGAAGCCGGCGTGATCCTCGCCGACGTGCAGGCGCGCGCCCGCGAAGGCGGCCGGCTGTTCGCGCTGAGCCTCGCGGCGGAAGGCAGCTGCACGATCGGCGGCAACCTGTCGACCAATGCGGGCGGCACCGCGGTGCTGCGCTACGGCAACGCGCGCGAGCTGTGCCTCGGGCTCGAGGTCGTGACGCCCCAGGGCGAAATCTGGGACGGGCTGCGCGGGTTGCGCAAGGACAACACGGGCTACGACCTGCGCGACCTGTTCATCGGCGCCGAAGGCACGCTCGGGATCATCACGGCGGCCGTGATGAAGCTGCATCCGCTGCCGGCCGCGCAGGTCACGGCACTGGCCGCGCTCGAATCGCCGCACGCGGCGCTCGATTTCCTCGCGCTCGCGCAGCGCGCGGCCGGACCGCTGCTGACCGGCTTCGAGCTCATGTCGGATTTCTGCATGCAGCTGGTCGGCAAGCACTATCCGCAACTGCGCTACCCGTTCGCGCAAACGCATGCGCAGACGGTGCTGCTGGAGCTGTCCGACAACGAAAGCGAAGCACATGCGCGCGCGCTGTTCGAGAAGCTGATGGAAGAAGCGTTCGAGGCCGGGCTCGTGGTCGACGCGGTGGTCGCGGAGAACCTCGCGCAATCGCGTGCGTTCTGGGACCTGCGCGAGCACATCCCGCTCGCGCAGGCCGACGAAGGGCTCAACATCAAGCACGACATCGCGGTGCCGATCTCGTCGATCGCACGCTTCATCGACGAGACCGACGCGGCGATCCAGCAGGCCGCGCCGGGCGCGCGAATGGTCACGTTCGGCCACCTCGGCGACGGCAACCTGCACTACAACGTGCAGATGCCCGAAGGCGGCAATGCGAAGGCGTTCCTGGCCGCGTTCCAGGTGCCGATCAACCGGATCGTCTACGACAACGTGCACCGCCACCACGGCACGATCAGCGCGGAGCACGGCATCGGCCAGTTGAAGATCGACGACGCGCAACGCTACAAGTCGCCGGTCGAAACGGCGCTGATGCGCACGCTGAAGACCGCGCTCGACCCGCGCGGCCTGATGAATCCCGGCAAGGTCCTGCGCTGAAGCCGCCTACTCCGGAGCCAATCCCGTGAAAGTCCGCGTCCTGTCCGACCTGCATCTCGAAAGCAACCTGCCCGACGCGATCGCGCATGCCGACGCGGATCTCGTCGTGCTGGCCGGCGACATCCACAATCACGCGGAAGGCCTGCGCTGGGCCGCCGAGACGTTCGACCCCGCGGTGCCGGTGATCTACGTGCCCGGCAATCACGAGTACTACGACGGGGAATTCGGCGCGCTGGAAACGGCGATGCGCGACGCGGCGCACGCGCTCGACAACGTGCACTACTTGAACAACGGCGTCTACGTCGATCCCGCGCAACGCTTTCGCGTGCTGGGCACGACGCTCTGGGCCGATTTCTCGCTGTTCGGCCGCGACGAAGCCAGCGTCGCGCGCGCGATCGATGCCGCGCTGAGCGTGATGCTCGATTTCAAGGGATTGATCCAGGTAACCTGGCCGCACGACGCAGCGTTGCATGCGGCAGCGAGTGCGCCGGACGCACCGGACCGGGATTTCTCGCCGGCCGACGCGATCGCGCTGCACCGGCAAGGCCGCGCATGGCTGGAAGCGCAGCTGGCGGCGCCGTTCGCGGGCAAGACGATCGTCGTCACCCATCATGCGCCGCACCGGCGCTCGCTGGCGCAACGCTATGCGGACGATCTGGCTTCGGCGGGGTTCGTGACGGATATGGCGGACCTGGTGCGACCGCCCGTGGATCTGTGGTTGCACGGCCACACGCATACGTCATTCGACTACGTGACGGACAGCGGCACGCGCGTGGTATGCAATCCACGCGGCTACTTTCATCGGCGCACCGGCGAATGGGAAAACCCCGCGTTCGCGTGGGACAAGGTCGTCGAGCTCGGCTGAGCGCCGAGCCCGGCCCGCCGCGTGGCGCGGCCTTCCCGACCAGAAGCGTGACGGCGGGATCAGCGGCCGGGGCGGCGCGGCTCGCGCACACGGACCGGCACGGGCTTCATTTGCGCCTTCGCCTTCATCGCACGCAGCAGGTCGCGGCTCGCCGCCGCGGCGGCAACCGCGCCCAGCAGGACGCCAAGGCCGATCATCAGGTGCGTATCCATCGCTACTCCGGTGTGATGTATCTCGTTAATTCCAACAGTATCAAACTGTCCGACACACGTTCGTAAAAAAATGTTGCGTGAAGGACAAATCTCGTCAGATTGCGGCCCACCGCGCTGTCATGTCGCATGCGTGTACTGTTCGAGCGCCGCTTCGTCCGCTTCGAGCGTGACCGGCAGCTCGTCGCGCAGGAAATCGACCCAGGTCCGGATTTTCGCGTCGAGGTACTGCCGCGACGGATACAGCGCGTAGATGTTCATCACGTGCGACCGGTACTCGGGCATCACGCGCACGATGTGGCCGCTGCGCAGCCAGCCGATCGCCGAATAGAGCGGCAGCCCGCCGACGCCCATCCCTTCCCGCACGGCCACCGCGAGCGCCTCGGCGACGTTCACGCGAAACGGGGGAGCCTTGATCGGCACGACTTCGTCGCCGTTCGGCCCCGCCAGCGCCCATTCATCGAAGTGAAAGCCCGGCGCGACCATTCCGAGGCACACGTGCTGCGCGAGGTCGGCCGGCCGCTGCGGCACGCCGTGCGACTCGATGTAGCCGGGCGATGCGCAGACGACGCTGTAGCTTTCGCCGAGCCGCTGCGACACGAGCCCCGAATCGGGCAGATCGCGGCCGACGACGATCGCGACGTCGTACCCCTCGTCCAGCAGGTCAGGCATGCGCTGCGCGAGCGTGAGCTCGACGTGCACGTCCGGATAGCGCGTGCGGTAGCGCGAGATGGCCGGCACCAGGTAGTGCTGGCCGAGGCTCGTGAAGCAATGGACCTTCAGCTTGCCGGACGGGCGCGCATGCGCGTCGCCGGCCTCGGCTTCGGCCTGGTCGACGTAAGCGAGGATCTGTTCGCAGCGCTGCAGATAGCGCTCGCCGGCTTCGGTCAGCGCGATCCGGCGCGTCGTGCGGTTCAGGAGACGCGTGCGCAGGTGGGCCTCGAGATCCGAGACCGCGCGCGACGCGTAGGCGGTGGTCGAATTCATCTGCTGGGCGGCCGCGGTAAAGCTGCCCGCGTCGACCACGCGGACGAATACCCGCATGTTTTGTAACGTATCCATCCCACTACCCGTTTGAATGCGGAGGGATTGTTGCACATCCGCTAGCCAATATTATCCCAGGATTCGTAAAAATGAGTTTCGCCGTTGCCGGTTTATTCAGGAATCGCTGAAAAATATAATCCCCCCCGACCCATCTATGTCCGAAAGGGAGAAAATCGTGCAGTCTCGGGGAAAAACAGGGACGCTCGCACTGGCGGTTCTTGCAATCTCATTAATAATGGCCGGCTGTGCGAGCATGGGCGACAACCGGACCCAGTCCACGCGCATCGAAGCGAACGCGCTCGACGCCGGCGCGGCCATCCGCGCGGCGGACCGCGACGCGGGCTGGCCCGCCGCCGACTGGTGGCGCGCGTACCGCGACCCGCAGCTCGATGCATGGATCGCCGCCGCGCAGGCCAGCAACCCCACCCTGGCGGCGGCGAGGGCACGCGTGCGCGAAGCGCAGGCCATGGCGCGCGTCGCCCGTTCGGCCGAACTACCGCAGATCAACGGCAATCTGTCGCTGATGCGCGAGCACTGGCCGGACAACGTGTACTACGGCCCGGGCCCGCTCGCGAACGCCGACACCTGGAACAATACCGGCACGCTCGGCCTGTCGTACCACCTCGACCTGTGGGGCAAGGACAAGAACGCAACCGAACGCGCGCTCGACACCGCGCACGCGACCGCCGCCGACGCACGGGCGGCGAAGCTCGAACTTGAAGTCAACGTGGTGCGCGCGTATGTGGGCATGTCGATGAACTACGCGCTGCTGGATCTCGCGCATGAAACGTTCGAACGCCAGCGCTCGCTCGCCGATCTCGCGCGCAAGCGGCTGCAGGCCGGCCTCGGCACTCAGCTCGACGTGAGCCAGGCGGAATCGACGCTGCCCGACTACGAGCGCCAGATCGACACCTATGAAGAAGCGATCCAGCTCGCGCGCCACCAGCTCGCCGCGCTGGCCGGCAAGGGCCCGGGCGCCGGCGACGCGATCAAGCGGCCGCAGCTCGCGCTCGATGCGCCGGCCGGCCTGCCGTCGGCGCTGCCGGCCGACCTGCTCGGCCGCCGCCCCGACGTCGTCGCGGCGCGCTGGACGGTCGACGCGCAGGCGCGCGGCATCGACGTCGCGAAGGCGTCGTTCTACCCGAACATCGACCTGCTCGCGACGGTCGGCGGCTTCGGCGTGACCGCGCCGTTCACCGACTTCCTGCGCGCGATGAACGGCGGCTGGACGGCCGGCCCCGCGCTGTCGCTGCCGATCTTCGAAGGCGGCCGGCTGCGTGCGCAGCTCGGCGCCGCGAATGCCGGCTACGACCAGGCGGTCGAGCGCTACAACCAGACGATCGTCGGCGCGCTCAAGGACATCGCCGACCAGGTCGTGCGGATCCGCTCGCTCGATACGCAGAAGAAGGACGCCGCGCGCTCGGTGGCGGCCAACAATCGCAGCTATCAGTTGTCGCGCGAAGGCTTCCGCCGCGGGTTGACCGATTACGTGAACGTGCTGGTCGCGCAACAGCAACTGCTGCGCGCGCAGGAGACGGCCGCCCGCATCGACGCGGAACGCCTCGCCGCGCACGCGCAGCTGATGGCCGCGCTCGGCGGCGGGGTCGAGACGGGCACGGATGGCCGGGGCGACCCACCGCCGAAGGACGAAGCCGCCGTCGGCGCCGCCGCGCCAGCCGCCGCATCGGGCACGAAGCCCGCGGCCGCCGTCGGCCGGCCCGCGCAGGTCGCAACCGCCGACGCGTCCGCCGCGCCGGACGCACGGTAACGCGGAGCGCCGCCATGTCAGCCTCCTCCCCCGCTTCCACGCCCGCCGGCGGCCCGTTCGCGGCCTGGTACGCCGCGTTCGGCGACTGGGCCCGCACCGACGGCGCCGCGTGGCTCTACCTGTTCAAGGCGCTGCTCGCCGCGTTCATCGCGACCGGCGTGTCGATGCGGCTCGACCTGCCCGCGCCGAAAACGGCGATGACGACCGTCTTCATCGTGATGCAGCCGCAAAGCGGCGCGGTGCTCGCGAAGAGCTTCTACCGGGTCGCCGGCACGATCTTCGGGCTGATCGCGACGCTCACCTTCGTCGGGCTGTTCCCGCAGCAGCCGCAACTGTTCCTGCTGGCGATCGCGCTGTGGATCGCCCTGTGCACGGCGGGCGCCGCGCGCAACCGCAACTTCCGCAGCTACGGCTTCCTGCTGGCCGGCTACACGACCGCGCTGATCGGCCTGCCCGCGTCGCAGCACCCGGACGGCGCGTTCATGAGCGCGCTGACGCGCGTGGCCGAAATCATGGTCGGGATCGTATCGGCCGGCGTCGTCAGCGCACTCGTGTTCCCGCAGTACACGGGCGAGCAGATGCGCACGACGGTACGCAAGCGCTTCGGCACCTTCGTCGATTACGTCGCGTCGACGCTTTCGGGCCAGCTCGACCGTGCGCATATCGAAACCATCCATACGCGCTTCGTCGCCGACGTGGTCGGGTTCGAGGCCGCGCGCAGCATGGCCGTGTTCGAGAATCCGGACACGCGGATGCGCAGCGGCCGCCTCGCGCGGCTGAACAGCGAGTTCATGAGCGCGTCGAGCCGTTTCCATGCGCTGCATCAGTTGATGAACCGGCTGCATGCGACCGGCGCGCAGGCCGCGATCGACGCGATCGAGCCGTACTTCCGCGAAATCGCGCCGCTGCTGCTGACGCCCGCCGGCGAACCCGTGCGCACGGCAACCGACGCGGCGCATGCGGCCGAACAATTGCTCGCGTGGCGCGACGCGCTGCCGCGCCGCATCCGCGCGACGCGCGCGACGCTCGAAACGCAGCCGGCGTTTCCGCTGCTCGACTTCGATACGGCCGCCGAGCTGCTGTACCGCTTCATCACCGACCTGCGCGAGTACGCGGCGACCTACGCGTCGCTGTCGAGCGCGACGCACGAGCGCGAACGCTGGATCGAACGCTACGAGCCGCGCACCAACGCGACGGCGACGGCGATCGCGGCGATTCGCACCGCGATCGTGATCCTCGTGCTCGGCTGGTTCTGGATCGAGACCGCCTGGCCAAGCGGCGTGACGATGACGCTGACGGCGGCGTCGGCCTGCGCGCTCGCGTCGTCGGCGCCGCGCCCGACCGCGATGGCCGCGCAGATGGGCATGGGCACGGCACTCGCCGTCTGCACGGGTTTCCTGCTGATGTTCGGCATCTACCCGCACATCGACGGCTTCCCGCTGCTGTGCGTCGCGCTCGCGCCGCTGCTCGCCATCGGCATCTACATGTCGTTGAAGCCGAAGCTCGCGGGCTACGGGATGGGCTACCTGATCTTCTTCTGTTTCCTCGCCGGCCCGGACAACGTCACGCACTACGACCCGACGAGCTTCATGAACGATGCGCTCGCACTGGTGCTGTCGATGCTGGTATCGGCGATCGCGTTCGCGGTACTGTTCCCGCCGACCGCGCCGTGGCTCAAGAAACGGCTGTTCGCCGATCTGCGCCATCAGGCCGTCGCGGCCGGGCACGCACGGCTCGCGGGCCTGCGCACGCGCTTCGAAAGCGGCGCGCGCGACCTGATGTACCAGGCGCACACGCTGTCGGCCGACCAGCCCGACGTGCAGCGCGACGCGCTGCGCTGGATGTTCGCGGTGCTCGAAGCCGGCAACGCGACGATCGACCTGCGTCACGAGCTTGCGGCGCTGCCGCCCGACCCGCGCTATGCGAGCACGATGCCGTGGCGTCGCGCGATCGAGACGATGCGCACGGCGCTGTCGGCGCTGTTCTCGAAGCCGAGCGCCGCGCGCTTCGACGCGACGCTCGCCGCGACCAATGCGGCGATCGACGCGACCCGGCAAACGCTCGACGCGGTCGAGCCGTCGCGTGAAGAGCGCCACCGGCTGCAGCGCATCCTGAGCCATCTGCATTTCGTGCGGACCGCGCTGCTCGACCCGGAATCGCCGCTCGAGCCGCTCAACCGCAACCGCCCCGTGCGTCCCCAACCAGGAGCCTCGTCATGATGCCGCGTGAAATCGCCATTCTCGATGCCTACATGCCCACGGTGGTGCTGATGTTCGTCCTCGGCGCGATCGCGACCTGGGCCGTCGACCGCCTGCTCGCCTACACGGGCCTCTACCGTCTCGTCTGGCACCCGTCGCTGTTCAGGGCCTGCCTTCTCGTCTGCATTTGCGGCGGACTGAGTCTTGCCGTTTACCGTTGATTCCGAACCATCATGATGCTCAGAAAACTCTTCGGCTTCGTCGCGACCGCCGTCATCCTTCTCGTCGCGATCCTGATCGGGCGCTCGCTGTGGGTGCACTACATGGACGATCCGTGGACGCGCGACGGGCGCGTGCGCGCGGAGATCGTCAACGTCGCGCCGGACGTGTCGGGCGCGATCGTCGAGCTGCCCGTGCATGACAACCAGCTCGTGAAGAAAGGCGACCTGATCATGCAGATCGATCCGTCGCACTATCAGATCGCGGTCGAGCAGGCGCAGGCGGCGGTGGCCGCCCGCCGCGCGGAACTGCAGATGCGCCGCGACGATGCGGCCCGCCGCGCGGACCTCGATGCGCTCGTGGTATCGAAGGAAAACCGCGAGAACGCGGCGCACAGCGCATCGAGCGCCGAAGCACAGTACCAGCAGGCGCTCGCCGCGCTCGACGCCGCGAAGCTCAACCTCGAACGCACGCGCGTCGTCTCGCCGGTCGACGGCTACATCACGAACCTGCAGACCTTCAAGGGCAACTACGCGGTGGCCGGCCAGGCGAAGCTCGCGATCGTCGACAGCCACTCGTTCTGGGTCTACGGCTACTTCGAGGAAACCAAGCTGCCGCGCGTGAAGATCGGCGCGCCGGCCGAAATGCGGCTGATGAGCGGCGGCGTGATGAAGGGCCACGTCGAGAGCATCTCGCGCGGCATCTACGATCGCGACAACCCGCAAAGCCGCGACCTCGTCGCGGACGTGAACCCGACCTTCAACTGGGTGCGTCTCGCGCAGCGCGTGCCGGTGCGCATCAAGATCGACGAAGTGCCGGCCGACGTGGTGCTGTCGGCGGGCACGACCTGCACGGTCATCATCGATCCGGACAAGCAGAAGAAGCGGTAATCGGCGGGGCGCGCCGCACGGTCAGTGTGCGATGCGGAAGCGCCCGACCAGCGCCTTCAAGGCCTGCGCTTGCTCGTCGAGCGCGTTCGCGGCCGCGGCCGCCTGTTCGACGAGCGCCGCGTTCTGCTGGGTGCCGGCGTCCATCTGCGTGACCGCGCGGCCGATCTCGTCGATCCCCGCGCTCTGCTCGTCCGACGCCGCCGAAATCTCGCCGATGATGTCGGTCACGCGCTTGACCGCACGCACCACGTCGTCCATCGTGCGGCCGGCGTCGTGCGCGAGCGCCGCACCGTTCGCCACGCGCTCGACCGACGCGCCGATCAGTTCTCGGATCTCCTTGGCCGCGGTCGCCGAGCGCTGCGCGAGCAGCCGCACCTCTCCGGCGACCACCGAGAAACCGCGCCCCTGCTCGCCGGCGCGCGCGGCCTCGACCGCCGCGTTCAACGCGAGAATGTTGGTCTGGAACGCGATCCCCTCGATCGTGCCGATGATGTCGCGGATGTTCTTCGCGCTGTCGTCGATCTCGCTCATCGTCGCGACCACGCGCCCGACGACTTCCCCGCCCGTCTCCGCCACCGCCGACGCATTGGCCGCGAGCGTGCTCGCCTGCCGCGCGTTCTCGGCGTTCTGCCGCACGGTCGACGTGAGCTGCTCCATGCTGGCCGCGGTGCGCTCGAGCGCGACGGCCTGCTGCTCGGTGCGCCGCGACAGGTCGAGGTTGCCGGTCGAGATCTCGCCGGACGCGGCCGCGATGGCTTCGGCGCTCACCGCGATCTCGCCCACGGTTGCCGCGAGCCCCGTCTGCATCTCGGCCAGCGCGCGCACCATGCTGTCGCGATCGTGCCGGCCGAGCGTGATCGGCCGCGTCAGGTCGCCGCGTGCGATGTCCGCGGCAATCTCCTTCGCAAGCGCGGGCTCGCCGCCGAGCTGCGACGCGAGGCGTCGTACGACGCGTTCGGCGATCGCGACGGCCAGCACGATCAGCGCGGCCGTCATTGCCGCGATCATCGCGAACGACGACGAAAAAATGGTCGCGGACGCATCGAGCGTCGCCTTCGACTTTTCGCCGCGCGTCTTCACGAGTTCGGCGACGAGTTTTTCGAGCTTGCTGGTTTCGACCAGCAGCGACACGTCCTGCGTGCCGACCTGCCAGTTCATCTGCGACAGGTCGAGCGGCTGCGCGCGCACCAGCGCGACGAAATCGCGCAGATGCGCGCTCCACGTGCCAACCGCCGTCGAGAACGCGCGCAGCCGCGCCGAATCGCCAGCGTCGGCCGGATCCGCATAGCGCTGCAGCGTGCCGAGCGCCTGGCCGATCGACGCGAGCCCCGCGCTCACTTCGGCGCCGAGTTCGTCACGCTCCTTCGCGGTGGTCGCGGTCAGCAGCATCTTCTGCGCGCGGCTCGCGCGCAGCACCTCGGCCCGCACCTCCGCCGCCGCCCGGCTCGCGACGTGGCCCTGCTCGTAGACCGACGCGATCGACGCGTTCAGCCGGCTGATCTGCCATAGCGAGAACACGCCGATCGCGAGCGTACCGGCCAGCAGGATCGCGAATGCGGCGCGCAACGTCGCCTTGACGGTCCACGGCCGGCGCTCTCGGCGCGCCGCTCGCGCGCGTCGCGTGACGCGACCGGCGGCGACGTCGGATGCGGCGGCTGCCGCACCGGGCTGTGGATGCAAAGATGCTGCTTTCATCGAACTATCCCCGTATGGATCACGCTGCCGGAAAGGTCGGTCCGGCTGTCCCGCGATGGCAGGCCATGCCGCGCGTCCTGCGCCCGCCCGGCGGGTAGCCGGCGCCAGGCGCGGCGCGCGTGTTGTCATTGGGTCGTTCTACGGCCGCCACCGCCGTTTCTTGAGTCCGGAAAAACACGCACCGGGCCCCGGCGCGGCCCCGCCGAAGGGCGGACGCGCCGCCAGCGTTATACCCGTCCAAAAAAGCACGCAGCAGCCGATCCGTCCGACGAATGTCCGATTCGCGATAAAACTTGGCCTGACATTCTTGATACGCCACATTACACTTCATTGACGCATCAACGAATCAACCCACGCGCCGATCGCCAACAGAGCGCGCCTGCCACCTCAACTCGTTCAGTTCACATGGAAACCAGCCTCGACTCCCGGGCCGGCGCAGCCGCCGCCCAGCCGTCCGCACCGCCCGTTGCCCGCACCGTCTACCCGGTGCTCGGCGCGATCAGCTTCTCGCACATGCTCAACGACATGATCCAGTCGTTGATCCTCGCGATCTACCCGATGCTCAAGAGCCAGTTCGCGCTGTCGTTCGCGCAGATCGGCCTGATCACGCTCACTTACCAGATCACCGCGTCCTTGCTGCAACCGCTCGTCGGCCTCTATACCGACAAGCGTCCGAAGCCGTATTCGCTGCCGGTCGGCATGGGCTTCACGCTCGCGGGGCTGCTGCTGATGTCGGCGGCGTCGAATTTCCCGATGCTGCTCGTGGCCGCCGCGCTCGTCGGCTGCGGCTCGTCGGTGTTCCATCCCGAATCGTCGCGGGTCGCGCGGATGGCGTCGGGCGGCCGGCACGGGCTCGCGCAGTCGGTGTTCCAGGTGGGCGGCAATGCAGGCTCCGCGCTCGGGCCGCTGCTCGCCGCGCTCGTGATCATTCCGCACGGCCAGCACAGCATCGCGTGGTTCTCGGCGGCCGCGCTCGTCGCGATGATCGTGCTCACGCAGATCGGCCACTGGTACAAGAAGCATCCGTCGATGAAGAAGAAGACCGCGTCGGCCGGCCACCCGACGCTGTCGCGCGGCCGCGTGATGGGGGCGATCGGCGTGCTGGTGCTGCTCGTGTTCTCGAAGTACTTCTACCTCGCGAGCATCAACAGCTATTTCACGTTCTACCTGATCGACAAGTTCCATCTGTCGGTGCAGGCCGCGCAGATCCACCTGTTCGTGTTCCTCGCGGCGGTGGCGGCCGGCACGCTGATCGGCGGCCCGGTCGGTGACCGGATCGGCCGCAAGTACGTGATCTGGGTGTCGATCCTCGGCGTCGCGCCATTCACGATGCTGCTGCCGTACGCGAACCTGTTCTGGACGAGCGTGCTGACCGTGATCATCGGCGTCGTGCTGGCGTCGGCGTTCGCCGCGATCCTCGTCTATGCGACCGAGCTGATGCCCGGCAAGGTCGGGATGGTCGCGGGCCTGTTCTTCGGCTTCGCGTTCGGCCTGGGCGGCGTGGGTGCCGCCGTGCTCGGCCAGCTCGCGGACGCGACGAGCATCCCGTTCGTCTACAAGGTGTGCTCGTTCCTGCCGCTGATCGGCGTGCTGACGGTGTTCCTGCCGAACCTCGAAGGCAGCGGGCGCAAGCAGGCATGACGACCGGCCGGCCGCGGCACACGCGCCGCGGCCGGCCGATTCGAATGGAGAAGGGTTCGACGGCGGCTTCAGGCCGCCGTCGTCGCATGCAGCGTCAGGAAACGCTTGAGGATGCCGGACGAGTAGCTGCCCGCGATCGCCGACAGGAAGTGCGAGAACGATTGCGTCGCGTGGTCGTCGGCCGTATCGGAGATCGTGCGCACGAGCGCGAACGGCACGTCGTGTTCGGCGCACACCTGCGCGATCGCCGCGCCTTCCATTTCAACCGCGAGCGCGTCCGGCAGCGCGTCGCGCAGCGCGAGCACTTCCCGCTCGCTCGACACGAAGCGGTCGCCGCTGATGACGAGCCCCGCGTGCAGCGCCGCGCCGGCGAGCCCGAAGCGTTCGGCGAACCGCGCGCCCTCTTCGTCGACGAACAGCGCGCACGCGGCCCGCAAGCGGGCCGTCAGCGCCGCGTCGGTCGCGAAACGCGTGATGCCGAGCAGCGGCACCTCGTAGCGCGGAAAGAGCGGCGATGCGTCGAGATCGTGCTGCAGCAGCGTATCGGCCACGACGACGTCGCCGACGCGCACCGTGCGCGACACGCCGCCCGCGACGCCGGTAAACACCACGCCCGACACGCCGAATACGTGGATCAGCGCGCTGACCGTCGCGGCGGCCGCGACCTTGCCGACCCGCGCGAGCGTGACGACGCAGGCCGCGCCGTGCACGGTGCCGACGTGATAATCGCGGCGGCCGAGCGTGACCGTCTTCATCGCGCTGTCGGCGCGCATCGCGGCGATCAGGTCGCCGAGTTCCTCCGGCAGCGCGGCCAGAATGCCGAGCGGACGCGCGGCAGGCGCAACACCCAGGTCGACGTCCATCATTCCACCGCCTGCAGTTTCGCGACCGCGAGCGCGAGCCACTTCTCGCCGTGGCGCTTGAACTTCACCTGCGCCTTCGCATCGGTGCCGTTGCCTTCGAGCGCGGTGACCGTGCCTTCGCCGAACTTCGTATGGAATACCTGCTGGCCGACCCGGAAGCCGGCGTCGGCTGCGCGCTGCTTGTCCGCGAACGCGGGCAGCGGCGCGGACACGGCCGCATCGACGATCTGCTCGCGACTGCCGCCGCCGGGGCGCGCGAACCAGTCGCGCCCGTAACCGGCGTTGTCCGAGCGCCCGCCCCAGCGCGAGCCGGCCTCGACCTTCGGCGTGAGCCACTTCAGCACGTGCTCCGGCAGTTCGTCGAAGAAGCGCGAGCGCACGTTGTAGCGGGTCTGGCCGTGCAGCATCCGGCTTTGCGCGAACGACAGGTAGAGCCGCTCCTTCGCGCGCGTGATCGCGACGTACATCAGCCGGCGCTCTTCCTCGAGGCCGTCCGATTCGAGCACGCTGTTCTCGTGCGGGAACAGCCCTTCCTCGAGCCCCGTGATGAACACGGCCGAGAACTCGAGCCCCTTCGCCGCGTGCACGGTCATCAGCTGCACCGCGTCCTGTCCGGCCTGCGCCTGGTTGTCGCCGGCCTCCAGCGACGCGTGCGACAGGAAGCCGGCGAGCGGCGTCATCGTGTCGGGGTTCTGGGCGGGGTCGGCGGGCGACGCCGCATCGAGCACGTCGAGCGCCGGATCGTCGGTCGCCGTGCCCAGCTCGGGCGCCGCGATCGCGCCCGCGCGCAGCGGGATCGAGCGAGCCGGCGTGTCGAGCCCGTAGCCTTCCTCGGCGATGAACGCGGTGGCCGCGTTCACGAGTTCCTGCAAGTTTTCGAGGCGATCCTGGCCTTCGCGCTCGCCCTGGTAGAAATCGGCGAGGCCGCTCGCGCGCACGATGTGCTCGACGGTGTCGGGCAGATTCATATGCTGCGTGTCGGCGCGCATCTTCGCGATCAGGTTCGCGAACCCGCCGAGGCTCGTGCCGGCCTTGCCCGTCACGTACGGAATCGCGGCGGCCATCGAGCAGCCGTACAGGCGCGCCGCGTCGGCCAGTTGCTCGACCGAGCGCGCGCCGATTCCGCGGGTCGGGAAGTTCACGACGCGTGCGAATGCGGTGTCGTCGTTCGGGTTGTCGATCAGGCGCAGGTACGCGAGCGCGTGCTTCACTTCCTGCCGCTCGAAAAAGCGCAGGCCGCCGTACACGCGATACGGAATGCCCGACGACATCAGCGTGTGCTCGATCGAGCGCGACTGCGCGTTGCTGCGGTACAGGACGGCCACTTCGCTGCGCGCCATCCCGGTATTGATCAGCGAACGGATCTCCTCGACGATCCAGCCGGCTTCCTGCGAATCGGTGCTGGCTTCGTACACGCGCACCGGCTCGCCGTGGCCAGCGTCGGTGCGCAGGTTCTTGCCGAGGCGGTGCGCGTTGTTCGAGATCAGCTGGTTCGCCGCGTCGAGGATGTTGCCGTGCGAACGGTAGTTCTGCTCGAGCTTGATCAGGTTGCGCACGCGGAATTCGTCTTCGAAGTCGCGCATGTTGCCGACGTTCGCGCCGCGGAACGCGTAGATCGACTGGTCATCGTCGCCGACCGCGAAGATCGCGTTCTCGCCGCCTGCCAGCATCTTGAGCCACGCGTACTGCAGCTTGTTGGTGTCCTGGAATTCGTCGACGAGGATGTGCCGGAAGCGCGCCTGGTAGTGCGCGCGCAGCGGCGCGTTGTACGCGAGCAGTTCGTAGCAGCGCAGCAGCAGCTCGGGGAAGTCGACGACGCCTTCGCGCTGGCACTGCTGGTCGTACGCCTGGTACAGCTCGACGAACTTGCGGTTGAAGTTGTCGGTCGCGTCGACCTTGTCCGGGCGCAGCCCCTGCTCCTTCGCGTTGTTGATGAAGTACTGGACGTTCTTCGGCGGGTACTTTTCGTCGTCGACGTTCGCCGCCTTCATCAACCGCTTGATCGCGGACAACTGATCGGCCGTGTCGAGGATCTGGAAAGTCTGCGGCAGGCCGGCGTCGCGCCAGTGCGTGCGCAGCATCCGGTTGCACAGGCCGTGGAACGTGCCGATCCACATCCCGCGCGTGTCGATCGGCATCATCGCCGACAGGCGCGCCATCATCTCGCGCGCGGCCTTGTTCGTGAAGGTGACGGCGAGCACGGTGGGCGGCGATGCGTAGCCCTGCTGGATCAGCCACGCGATGCGCGTGATCAGCACGCGGGTCTTGCCGCTGCCCGCCCCTGCGAGGATCAGCGCCGGTTCGTTCGGCAACGTGACGGCGGCGAGTTGTTCGGGGTTCAGATTGGCGAGCAGATCGGGCATGGAGCGGCAGCTGACGGGCGAGAAAAATGCGGACCCGACATTATAAGTCCGTCGCGTGCAATGCCGTGGCCGACCGATGTGGCATCGCGTCCCGACGATGCCACTTTCCTGCCGGCGACGGCTTCGGCGCCCGTCACCCGCGTTATTTCCTGGGCCGCCTGGCGGGTTTGTCGCCGATCCAGTCGGGATGTCGGACATACCGGCGAACTTGTTCGTCGAGCTCGGGGCCGTGATACAGGTCCAGGCATTTCAGCAGAGCAAATTCGGCCCCGGCGTAACCTTCCACGGGATTGCCGTAATCGCGGTGCAAATAGTGTTCAGCAAGGCGCTCGACCGCCGGATCGCCCTTCTCGTCATCGTAATAAGTCCATTCCAGGAACGCACTCTTGGTCATTTCGGCATCCTTGCCTGCCGGCGATCCTCGGTAAGCGATCGACAGGCAGGCCGCCAACGCCCTGTCCTTGTAATTCTCCGCATTGGTACGCCGCACGGCCATGACGGAATCGGCCGCTTCGGCAGACAGTGCCGAACATAGCGCGACGGCGCAGACTGCCCGAAAAACGTTCATTTGAGCGTCCAGAAATAAGCGCGGCTAGTGCGATAGTTCGCCCCCGGCTCGTTGAAATAACAAGCGTCGTAGCACTGGCGCCCATTGAACAGCGTCGCATGCCCGCTGGCGTCACTCCACCCATGCACCTCGAAAAGGACAAGACCACGTTTGCCCGCCAGTGAGCCGCCACCACTCGGCGGATAGGCAACGATTTGGGGGGGCGCCCCAAATAACTTTCAGAAACGAGATCACATCTCTGACACGATAGAAATAGTGCCGGCGATCAGCCCCCTCCCTGGTCTTGCCCGACATGAACGGGACGATTACGCCTGCTTCATTCAGGATGTAGCTCATACGAACCGCACATGTGTTCCGCCAAGGATTAGTTTTATCCCGGATATGCGCGGCGACGTTGCCTCCGATCACCTGCGCCACTCTTTCGCCCGAACGGGCCGGATCGTAAATCTTCGTTGACGCCGCCCACGCGGCGGCAAATGTCGGTCGCTTCACTCCATTCTCCTTGGTGGCGACGGCGGACCGGTGCGGCAGGGAGCCCATGCCCGACTTACATCCGTAGCCAGACCCGCAAGTTAGCGCTCGCAACACGCGTCAGCAATTGGACACGTACGAACTGACTGCATAGGCCGCGAACGGCTCACTCGACGCCTGGCGATTTATAATGTCAGGTTCAAGTCTCCAACACGCATTTTTCGGCAAATTTCCACCATGAGCGACAACACGCTGGCGAAGAGCTTCGAACCCCACACCATCGAGTCCCAATGGGGGCCCGAGTGGGAAAAACGCGGCTATGCCGCCCCGGCATTCGATCCGGCGCGCCCCGATTTCGCGATCCAGTTGCCGCCGCCGAACGTCACCGGCACGCTGCACATGGGCCACGCGTTCAACCAGACGATCATGGACGGCCTCGCCCGCTACCACCGGATGCTCGGCGAGAACACGCTGTGGGTGCCCGGCACCGACCACGCGGGGATCGCCACCCAGATCGTCGTCGAGCGCCAGCTCGACGCGCAGGGCGTGTCGCGCCACGACCTCGGCCGCGAGAAGTTCGTCGAGCGCGTGTGGGAATGGAAGCAGAAGTCCGGCTCGACGATCACCGGCCAGGTGCGCCGCCTCGGCGCGTCGACCGACTGGTCGCGCGAATACTTCACGATGGACGACAAGATGTCGGCCGCCGTGCGCGACGTGTTCGTCACGCTCTATGAACAGGGCCTGATCTATCGCGGCAAGCGCCTCGTCAACTGGGATCCGGTGCTGCTCACCGCCGTGTCGGACCTCGAAGTCGTGAGCGAGGAAGAAAACGGCCACCTGTGGCACATCCGCTACCCGCTCGCCGACGGTTCGGGCTCGCTGACCGTCGCGACCACACGCCCCGAGACGATGCTCGGCGACGTCGCGGTGATGGTCCACCCGGAAGACGAACGCTACGCGCACCTGATCGGCAAGCTCGTCACGCTGCCGCTGACGGGCCGCGAGATTCCGGTGATCGCCGACGACTACGTCGACCGCGAATTCGGCACGGGCGTCGTGAAGGTCACGCCCGCGCACGACTTCAACGACTATCAGGTCGGCCTGCGCCACAACCTCGCGCCGATCGAGATCCTGACGCTGGACGCGAAGATCAACGACAACGGCCCCGAGCAGTATCGCGGCCTCGATCGCTTCGACGCGCGCAAGGCGATCGTCGCCGACCTCGACGCGCAGGGCTTCCTCGACTCGGTGAAGCCGCACAAGCTGATGGTGCCGCGCGGCGACCGCACGGGCGTCGTGATCGAGCCGATGCTGACCGACCAGTGGTTCGTCGCGATGACGAAGCCGGCGCCGGAAGGCACGTTCAATCCGGGCAAGTCGATCACCGAAACGTCGCTCGACGTCGTGCGCAGCGGCCAGATCAAGTTCGTACCGGAAAACTGGACGACCACCTACTACCAGTGGCTCGAAAACATCCAGGACTGGTGCATCTCGCGCCAGCTGTGGTGGGGTCACCAGATTCCCGCGTGGTACGGCGAGAACGGCGAGGTGTTCGTCGCGCGCGACGAGGAGCAAGCGCGTGCGCAGGCCGCGGCGAAGGGCTATGCGGGCGCGCTCAAGCGCGACGAGGACGTGCTCGACACGTGGTTCTCGTCCGCGCTCGTGCCGTTCTCGTCGCTCGGCTGGCCGAACGAAACGCCCGAACTGCAGCACTTCCTGCCGTCGTCGGTGCTCGTCACCGGCTTCGACATCATCTTCTTCTGGGTCGCCCGGATGGTGATGATGACGACGCACTTCACCGGCAAGGTGCCGTTCCACACCGTGTACGTGCACGGCCTCGTGCGCGACGCGGAAGGCCAGAAGATGTCGAAGAGCAAGGGCAACACGCTCGACCCGATCGACATCGTCGACGGCATCGATCTCGACACGCTGGTCGCGAAACGCACGACGGGCCTGATGAACCCGAAGCAGGCCGCCACGATCGAGAAGAAGACGCGCAAGGAATTCCCGGACGGCATTCCGGCGTTCGGCACCGACGCGCTGCGCTTCACGATGGCGTCGATGGCGACGCTCGGCCGCAACGTGAACTTCGACCTCGCGCGCTGCGAAGGCTATCGCAACTTCTGCAACAAGCTGTGGAACGCGACGCGCTTCGTGCTGATGAACTGCGAAGGCCACGACTGCGGCGCCGACAAGCCCGAAGTGTGCGGCGCGGGCGACTGCGGCCCCGGCGGCTACCTCGATTTCTCCGCGGCGGACCGCTGGATCGTGTCGCTGCTGCAGCGCACCGAAGCCGACATCGCGAAGGGTTTCGCCGATTACCGCTTCGACAACATCGCGAGCAGCATCTACAAGTTCGTGTGGGACGAGTACTGCGACTGGTATCTCGAACTCGCGAAGGTGCAGATCCAGAACGGCACGCCGGAACAGCAGCGCGCGACGCGCCGCACGCTGCTGCGCGTGCTGGAAACGGTGCTGCGCCTCGCGCATCCGGTCATCCCGTTCATCACGGAAGCGCTCTGGCAGAAGGTCGCGCCGCTCGCCGGCCGTTATCCGCAGGGCAAGGCCGACGGCGAGGCGTCGCTGATGACGCAGGCCTACCCCATCGCGAACCTGCAGAAGATCGACGAGGCGTCCGAGCAGTGGGCGGCCGACCTGAAGGCGATCGTCGACGCGTGCCGCAACCTGCGCGGCGAGATGAACCTGTCGCCGGCCACCAAGGTGCCGCTGCTGGCCGCCGGCGACGCCGAGCGCCTGCGCTCGTTCGCGCCGTACGTCCAGGCGCTCGCGCGCCTGTCGGAAGTGCAGATCCTGGCCGACGAAGCGTCGCTCGACCAGCAGGCGCACGGCGCGCCGATCGCGATCGTCGGCCCGAACAAGCTGGTGCTGAAGGTGGAAATCGACGTCGCGGCCGAACGCGAGCGCCTGGCGAAGGAAATCACGCGCCTGACGGGCGAGATCGCGAAGTGCAACGCGAAGCTCGGCAACGAGGCTTTCGTCGCGAAAGCGCCGCCGGCCGTGGTCGAACAGGAGCAAAAACGCGTCGCGGAATTCCAGAGCACGCTCGAAAAACTGCGTGCTCAGCTCGATCGGTTGCCTGCGTAACAAAGGGTAAGGTCATTTGCGTTCACTATAATGCGGACGTGAACATAGACCGTCTGACAAGTCGATTACAGGAATAAAGGTTCGATCATGTTGAAAGTCACCAAGGCGGTATTCCCCGTGGCCGGTCTCGGCACGCGGTTCCTGCCGGCAACGAAGGCGAGCCCGAAGGAAATGCTGCCGGTCGTCGACAAGCCGCTGATCCAGTACGCGGTCGAGGAAGCGATCGCTGCCGGCATCACCGAGATGATCTTCGTGACCGGGCGCAGCAAGCGCGCGATCGAGGATCACTTCGACAAATCGTACGAAGTCGAGGCCGAACTCGAGGCGCGCGGCAAGGAAAAGCTGCTCGAGCTGGTGCGCAGCATCAAGCCGAGCCATGTCGACTGCTTCTACGTGCGCCAGCCGGAAGCGCTCGGCCTCGGCCATGCGGTGCTGTGCGCGGAAAAGCTGGTCGCCGACAATCCGTTCGCGGTGATCCTCGCGGACGACCTGCTCGACGGCAACCCGCCGGTGATGAAGCAGATGGTCGACGTGTTCGACCACTATCACAGCTCGGTGATCGGCGTCGAAGAGATCCCGCCGTCGGAGACGAAATCGTACGGGATCGTCGACGGCAAGGAATGGGAAGAGTCGATCGTCAAGATGTCGGCGATCGTCGAGAAGCCGGCGCCGGAAGTCGCGCCGTCGAACCTCGGCGTGGTCGGACGCTACATCCTGAAGCCGCGGATCTTCGAGCACCTGCGCGCGCTGAAACCGGGCGCGGGCGGCGAACTGCAACTCACCGACGCGATCCAGGCGCTGCTCGCCGACGAACAGGTGCTGGCCTACAAGTATCAGGGCACGCGCTACGACTGCGGCAGCAAGCTCGGCTACCTGAAGGCGACGGTCGAATTCGCGCTGCGCCACCCGGAAGTCGGCGCGGAGTTCGAGACGTATCTGCGCACCCGCGACGGCGGCCAACCGGCCGTCTGAACGCGGCAAGGGCCTGCCGCGGCGGGCCCGCCCTCACCTTGCGGCCGGCGCCTTCAGCGCGCGTCGGCCGGCTTCACCGAGACGACGCCCGGCATGCCGCCCGCGTCGTCTTTTTTCGTCTTGACCAGCCAGCCGGTGCCGTCGCCGAACGGGACCTTCGCCAGCGCGCTCTTCACGAGCGCTGGCGCGGCCTGCTGCGTACCCGGATCGCGATCGCGCAGCGACGCCGACACGCGATAGACGTCGGCGCCCGATTTCGCATCGACGAAACGCAGCGTCAGCACGTGGCGGTACACGCGGCCCATGAACGGCAGCGCGAGCGGCGCGGGCCCGTCGACCGTCACGCATGCGCTGCTCGCCGCGCCGCAGCGCTCGGCGCTTGCCGCGACCGCCGCCGGCTGCGTCGCGTACGCGATCGACAACCGGTAACGCGCATCCTTGAGCGGCTGCGCATCGAAGCCGCGGCGCGCGAGTTCGTCGCGCACGAGCGTCTCGATCTGCCGGTACTCGGCATCGCCCGCCTGCGCGGCCGTCCGCACGAAATCGTAGCCGTGCGCACCGGAGGCGAACGCATCCGGCTGCCCGACCGCACTCACGCCGCTCGTGACGCCGGCGCAACCCGCCAACAGCGACGCCGCCAGCGCGGCCGCCGCCCATTGCTTTCTCATGGCTTTCCCCAAATGCCTGCCGTCGCGCCCGGCCCTGTCAGGCGGACGGCTCGTCGATCGCGGGCAGCGACACCGTCACCGCGGTGCCGACACCCACTTCGCTGTCGACCGACACGCTGCCCCCATGGCGCGTGACGACCGTCTTCACGAACGCCATGCCGAGCCCGGAACCCGAGATTTCGGGCCGCTCGCCGGCATGGAACCGCTTGAAACGCTCGAACAGATGCCGCTGATCTTCCGGCGCGATGCCGTACCCCTGATCGCGAATCGTACAGAACATCCGCTTCGTTGCGTGCTCGACCGTCAGCGTACACGTGATCACCGTGTCGGACGGACTGTATTTGACCGCGTTGTTCAGCAGGTTCACGAACGCGCGCGTGATCAGCGAGCGGTCCGCGCGCACCCAGCACATGTCGGCGCCCACGTCGGTCTCGATGCGGATGTGTTTCGCCTGCGCCTGCGGCCACACCTCGTCGCTCGCATCGATCAGCACGTCGACGAGGCTCGTCGCCTCGAGCTGGTACGCCTGCGACTCGGCGCGCGCCAGTTGCACGAACTCGTCGGCGAGCGACAGCGCGCGGTGCGCATAACGCTCGATCCGCGCGAGCAGCCCGCGCATCGCATCGCTCTCGACGCGGTCGCGCTCGATCTCGACCAGCGCGAGGATCGACGACTGCGGCGAACGCATGTCATGCGACAGCAGGTGCAGCGCTTCCTCGCGCTGCCGCTCGGCCGCGTGCAGTTCGGTCACGTCGACGAGGCCGGCGATCCAGCCGGTCACGCGACCTTGCGCGTTCGTGCACGCGGCGTAGCGTAGCAGATGGTCGAGCCCGTCCCGGTCGCGCACCTCGATGCCGCGCGCCATCGCGTCGTGCTCGGCCTCGAGCGTCGGGTCGAGCGCGGCCGGCCAGTGCTCGCGGATCGCCGCGTCGTGCTCGGCGTTGCCGTCGACCGTCTTCATGAACGTCAGCTCGCCGAGCGCGATGCGCAGCGGCCGCCCTTCCGGCAGCGGCAGCGCGAGCCGCGACCCGTAGCGTTTGGCCGCATGATTCGCGATCAGCACGGTACCGGCGAGGTCGGTCACGAAGATCGGTTCGGGCATGCTGTCGAGGCTGTCCCACACGAAGCGCTTCATGTCCTGCACGCGCTGCGCGGCCTGCGCCATCAGCGCCATCTGCCGCTCGAGCACGTCGCCGCCGACGTTGCGCGTGCGCGGCGCCTCGGGCAGCAGGTGCGGCTCGTCGGCGAGCTTCTGCAGCTCGCGACGCAGATACGACATCGTCATTTCCAGCCGCCGCCAGTTCCAGATCGGGTAGACGGCGATCAGCCCGAAGATCGCCGGCGCCGGCGTCAGCCAGATGCGCGCCTCGAACAGCAGCGCCACGCTCGCGACCACGGCGAGCGCGGCCAGGCTCAGCGTCAGCAGCAGCGCGCGCCACGGCGACAGCATCAGGAAGCCGCCCAGCAACACGGCGAGCGGCAGCAGCGACGCGATGAACAATCCCGCGCGCGACGCGGGCGAGATCGCGCTGCCGGTCGCCAGCATGTCGAGCACGTTCGCATGGATGTACACGCCGGCGAGCGGACCGAACTCGCCGGACACCGGCGTCGCGAAGCGATCGTACAGCCCGGACGCGGTCACGCCGACGACGACGATCTTGCCGCGCAGGGCGTCGGGTTTCACGCGCCCTTCGAGCACGTCGTCGAACGACAGCGTCGGATACGCGGGCGTGTTGCGGCTGAACGGGATCAGGTAGCGGCCCTCGCCCGCCGCATCGCGCGACAGGTCGTGCGCGTTCGCGCCGGGCACGCCGCCGACGGGGTGCAGCCGGCCGGCCTGGATCGCGCGGTACACGGGCACCATCAGTTGCGGCCAGCGCACGCGGCCGTCGCTTTCGAACAGCGCGACGCTGCGAACGATCCCGTCGCGATCGACTTCGAGATTGATATGGCCGAGCCCCGTCGCGCGCGCGGCGAGCGCGGCGACCGGCGGATCGACGGAACGCGCGCCGTCCGCCTGCTCGGGGCTGAGCAGCACCGGCAGAAAGGTCGGCACGCGGCTCATCGCGTCCGCGAACGCGCGATCCTCGGGCGACGGTTCGGTAAACAGCACATCGTAGACGACGGCGGCCGGCTGCGCGCGCGCGAGCGTGTCGAGCAGCCGCGCGTGCACGTCGCGCGGCCACGGCCAGCGACCGAGCGCGGATACGCTCTGGTTGTCGATGTCGACGACGACCACGTCGGGCGACAGCGGCAGGCTGCGCAGCATCAGCAGCCGGTCGTAGATCAGCCCGTCGACGCTCGACGACAGGCGGCCGAGCGCGCACGCGAGGATCACCGCGATCCCGAGGCAGCCGATCGCGATCCATTCGATCAGGAAGCGGCGGCCGAGGCGCCGCCGCGGAGAAACGGAGTCGTGTCTCATGCGCCGCGGGTCAGCGCGACAACGTGAACGCGCTGACCGGACTGGTCTTCTCGTAGAACTTGCCGCCTTCGAAATCCTCGACGGTCACGGCCCAGAAATAGTCGCCCGGCGGCAGGTGCGCGACGGTGATCTGGCGCGCGTGCAGGCCGACCTGATCGACGACCGGCGCGCTCAGGTCCTTCGAGCGCGACAGCACGAAGCGGTAACGCGCGTTCTTGCCCGAGCCATTCGGCGACCAGCGGAACTCGTAACCGCCCGCGCCCTGCGACGCGCTCGCGTCGAGCCCCATCACGCGGCGTTCGAACGCATAGGTGCGCGGCCGCCCCTCGAGGCCGTTCGCATCGATCGCGGCGATCCGCACGAAGTAATTCCCGTTCGGCACGTCGCGGAACACCGCGCGCGGCGAATCGGTACGCGTTTCGCGGAACAGGTCGAGCAGCCCCGCATCGTGCGCGAGCTGCACGCGATACGCATGCGCCTGCGCGAGCGGCGTGACGTCGAAGGCGACGTCGGGCTCGTCCTGCACCTTGTCGGGATGCGCGAGCGTTGGCGCGCCCAGCAGTTCGACGGGCGCGCCGACCGCGCCGGACGACGTCGCGACGCTGCCGAAATTCGCATGCACGAGGGTCGCGTCGGCCGGCCGCCGGCCGCCCGCGACGCCGACGGTGCCGTCGAGCACTTCGACGCGCGTCGTCGCATTGCCGGCCGCGTCGTAGTTCACGCGAAAGCGCGTGCCGCGCACGCCGGCCACGACCGACGGCGAGCGGATCTGGAAGCGGTCGTCGCGTTTCTTCAGGTGGGTGACTTCGCTGTCGACGGAGCCGCGCGTGAGTTCGAACTCGCGATCGAGCGTGCCGGTCAGCACCGTGCGGCGCAACGACTTCAGGTCGAGCTGGCTGTCGGGCGGCAGGCTCATGTGCGTGCCGTCGCTCAGCTCGATCGTCACGAAGCCGTTCGCGCCCGTGCGCACGCGGTCGCCTTCGGCGAGCGTCGCATCGTTCGCGAGCGGCGCGAAGGCGCCGCCGGACGCGCGCTCGGCCGTGCCCTGCACCGCGACCACGCGTGCGGTGAGCTTTTCCTTGCGCAGCCGCGCGACCGGCAGCTTCAGCGCGATGCCGGGCTGCAGGTGCTTCGGCGCCGGCACGCCGTTGATCTGCTGGAGCAGTTGCCAGTCGTCCGCGCCTTGCAGGTAGCGCGCGGCGACGTCGTACAGCGTGTCGCCCGCCTGCGTGCGATAGACGACCATCTTTCCCGCGGCGGCGGGCGGCTGCGCGACGGCGGGCTGCACGGCGAACGCCAACGCCGCCGCGCAGGCCGCTTGCAGCGCCGCCGTACGCAGGCTCGCCGTGCGCGGCGCGATTCGCGTGATCACTCCGGTTCCCCCTGGCCGACCCGTTCGAGCCGGTAGCCGTACCCGTAGATCGGCGCGAGACGGTAGCCGTTTTCGGGCCGCAGGCCGAGCTTGGTGCGCAGCATCGAAATGTGCGTATCCATCGTGCGCGACGGGATGTCGGTCGCCTGCTTCCACACGAGGTCGAGAATGTGCGCGCGCGACAGCGGCCGGTCGAGATGCTGGAACAGCAGCAGCGCGAGCTCGAATTCCTTTTGCGTGAGGCTCACGGCCTTGTCGCCGACGTACGCCTGCTTCAGGTTCACATCGAAACGGAACTGGTCGAACTCGCGAACGGTCGCCTCGGCGTTGACCGGATACGCGCGGCGCAGCAGCGAACCGATGCGCGCGCGCAGGATCGGGCCCGACACGGGCTTGACCACGTAATCGTCGGCGCCGGCGTTGAGGATCTGCGTGATACCCGCCTCGTCGTCGCGGCTCGTCATGAAGATGATCGGCAGGCTGTGCTCGGTCTGGTTGGCGCGCACCCACTTGAGCACTTCCTCGCCGGACATGTCGGGCACGTTCCAGTCGAGCACCAGCAGATCGAACGTCTCGCGCTGCAGGCGCTTTTTCAGGGCCTTGCCTTCCTTGAACGCGTAGCACGTGTGGCCGATGGCCGTCAGCGTTTGACTGACGAAATCCGTCTGGGCCGGATCGTCATCCAGTACAGCAATTCTCATAGCACCCCGCAAATCGAAGTCGGTTCGTCCATTCGGCTCCCGCGCCTGCCCCGGCCGCGCAGCATGCGCGCGGCGTTCCGGATACCGGCCGGCGAGCCGTCGTTCGCCGCTCGCGCCTCCTGCGCAAACCGGCGCCCCCGGCTAAATATCTCAAAAACGGGGCACGGACGAACCGGCGATTTCATCATAGTAGTATGAAATTCGCCAAGAAATTGCGCGGACTATCGCCCTTTCTTCGAATAATCCCTTCTGTTGCGCAACCGGACGCCTATTCGGCGCCCGCGATGCCGGCCACCGGCTCGGCACAGTCGTCTGTCGGCACGCGCGGCGACGGCGGCTCCGCCAGCGGCGGTTGCGCAAGCATCCGCTGCAGCTGGTCGCGCACACGCTCCCACGCGCCGGCCGCGTAGTCGGGCTGGCCCGCCGCCCATGCCTGCGCCAGATCGAACACGCGCTCGATCGTCGCGCCGCAGTAGGTCGGGCCCGAGCCGTCGTCCCGCGCGGCATCGCGCAGCCGTTCGTCGAGCCACTCGGCCAGCCACGGCATCTCGGCGGCGGCCGAATCCGCATACGCCTCCAGCGCGGCACGCGCGTGGCGGTCCTGTTGCGGATCGAGCTCGATCCGGCTCAATTCCGACGTGCGCACGGGCGCAATGCTTTCCGCTCCGGACGGGCTTCCAAAGGTCCCTGGTCTGAAGGACATGTCCTCTCCCCGTTGTACGACGGTAGCGTCAGGCATGGCCCCCGAGCCCGCCGTGCGACGTACCGTGGCCGGCGCCTCCGCTGGGAGCGGACGACCGGCCGGCTCAGTATACGCAGCCGGTCGCGCGACGAGGTTTAAGAATTGTCAGAAAGGAGCGGCAAGACACGGCCGGCCGGAAGCCTGCCGCGGCGGGATGGGTAATGCGCGCCTTCAGCGGCGGCGCATCAGGAACACGAAGGTCTTGTCCTGCGTCGTCGATTCGACGATCTCGTTGCCCGTCTGCTTCGCGAACGCGGCGAAATCGCGCTGCGAGCCCGGATCGGTCGCGAGCACCTTGAGGATCTGCCCGCTTTCCATATCGGCAAGCGCTTTCTTGGCACGCAGGATCGGCAACGGGCAATTGAGCCCGCGCGCGTCCACTTCCTTGTGAATCTGCATCGGCTGTCGACCTTCGAATGACGCGCCACACCTGGCGCGGGAGGAAGCCGCGATTTTACCGCAGCGCCGCCGCGCCTGCCCGGGGCGCCCACGGCCCGGCGCCCGCCGGCATCCGGCTCATGCGCCGGAGAAACCGCCCGCGAGCCGTTCGCGCAGGTGCCGCACGAGCGCGCGCACCGCGCTCGGCACGACGGGGCTGTACGGGCGGATCGCGAAAATATGGTCGCCGAACGCGCCCGACGGCCGCCAACCGTCGAGCAGCGCGACGAGGCGGCCGGCATCCAGATCGCGCCGCGCGCTGAAATCGGGCAGCAGCGCGATGCCGAGCCCGCCGAGCGCGGCCTCGCGCATCGCCTCGCTGTTGTTCGCCGCGAAACTGCCGCGCACCGGCACGCTCACGCGCTCGCGCCGGCGGCCGTGCGGCTCGAAGCTCCACGCGGCCGGCTCGTTCTCGCGCAGGTAGCACAGGCAGCTGTGATCGACGAGTTCGCCCGGGTGGCGCGGCGCGCCGCGCGCGTCGAGATAGTCGCGGCTCGCGACCAGCAGCGAACGCGTGTCGCACAGCTTCCACGCGACGTGGGTCTGCGGCGCGGTGGTCGTATGGCGGATCGCGAGGTCGAAGCCCTCCTGCGTCAGCGAATGCAGGCGATCCGACAGGTCGAGCTCGATCTGCACGCCCGGGTGCCGGCGCAGGAAATCCGGCAGGTGCGGCACGACCTGCTGGCGCCCGAGCGCGACCGGCACCGTCACGCGCAGCAGCCCGCGCGGCTCGCCGGCGAGATCCTTCACGCGCGCGAAATGCTGGCCGATCGACTCGAACGCGTCGCGCGTGCTGTCGACGAGCGTCTGCCCCGCATCGGTGAGCCGCACGCTGCGCGTGGTGCGGCGCACGAGCGGCACGCCGGCCGCCTTTTCGAGATCGGCGATGCGCTGGCTCATCGCGGCCTTGCTGATGCCGAGCCGCTGCGCGGCAGCCGTGAAACTGCCCGCCGCGGCCAGCACCGTCAGCGAATGGATATGCGGCCAGAGCGCCTGGACATTTTGCTGATTCATCCGCCGATTATTCAGAATTCTGAACAGTGAATCAAGTTTGGCGGCCTTCTCCCGCCCTGCCGGTTTCCCTAGACTGGGCGCTGTTCCCCCTCGTCCCCAGGAGACACGCATGACCACGGTTCCCGCGTATACGTCCGACGCCGACGTCGGCCACTACATCGACGGCGCGCCCGTCGCCGGCCGCAGCGGCCGCTTCCAGGACGTCCTCAATCCGGCGCTCGGTCGCGCGGTGCGTCGCGTGGCGCTGGCCGACGACAGCGAAGTGCGGCAGGCCGTCGCCGCCGCCCACGCCGCGTTCCCGGCCTGGGCCGACACGCCGCCGATCCGCCGCGCACGCGTGCTGCACCGTTTCCTGCAACTGATGAACGAGCACCGCGACACGCTCGCGGCGATCATCACCGCCGAGCACGGCAAGGTGTTCTCGGACGCGCAAGGCGAAGTCGCGCGCGGCATCGACATCGTCGAATTCGCATGCGGCGTGCCGCAACTGCTGAAGGGCGACTTCACCGACCAGGTCAGCACCGGCATCGACAACTGGACGATGCGCCAGCCGCTGGGCGTCGTCGCGGGCATCACGCCGTTCAACTTCCCGTGCATGGTGCCGTGCTGGATGTTCCCGGTCGCGATCGCGACGGGCAACACGTTCGTGCTGAAGCCGAGCGAGCGCGACCCGTCGGCCGCGCTGTTCATCGCCGACCTGCTCACGCAGGCAGGCCTCCCGGCCGGCGTGTTCAACGTCGTGCAGGGCGGCAAGGACGCGGTCGATGCGCTGCTCGACCACCCGGACGTGCAGGCCGTCAGCTTCGTCGGCTCGACGCCGATCGCGGCGTACGTGCAGCAGCGCGCGGTGCAGTCGGGCAAGCGCGTGCAGGCGCTCGGCGGCGCGAAGAACCACCTCGTCGTGATGCCCGATGCGAACATCGAGCAGGCCGTCGACGCGCTGATCGGCGCTGCGTACGGCTCGGCCGGCGAGCGCTGCATGGCGATCAGCATCGCGGTGCTGGTCGGCGACGTGGCCGACAGGATCGTGCCGGCGGTCGCCGAACGCGCACGCAAGCTGGTGATCGGGGACGGGATGTCGCCGGAAGTCGAGATGGGCCCGATCGTCACCGGCGAAGCGCTCAAGCGCATCGAAGGCTATATCGAGCAGGGCGTGAACGAAGGCGCGCAACTGGTGGTGGACGGGCGCGGGCTGCGCGTGCCGGGCCGCGAGGCCGGCTTCTTCACCGGCGGCACGCTGTTCGATCACGTGCGCCCCGACATGCGGATCTACCAGGAAGAGATCTTCGGGCCGGTGCTCGGCTGCGTACGCGTGAAGGATTTCGGCGAAGCGGTCGACCTGATCAACGCGCACGAGTTCGGCAACGGCGTTTCATGCTTCACGAGCGACGGCGGCATCGCGCGCGAATTCGCGCGGCGCATCCAGGTCGGCATGGTCGGCATCAACGTGCCGATCCCGGTGCCGATGGCGTGGCACGGCTTCGGCGGCTGGAAGAAGAGCCTGTTCGGCGACATGCACGCGTACGGCGAGGAAGGCGTGCGCTTCTACACGCGCCAGAAGTCGGTGATGCAGCGCTGGTCGTCGAGCATCGGCAAAGGCGCCGAATTCGCAATGCCGACCGCGAAGTAAGCCGGCCGGTGCGCAGCCCGTCGAGCCGTTCGGCGGGCGGTGCGCAGCCCGTCGGGATCAACCGGCTTTCGTGCCGTGCGCGCCGTCGGCGGTCGGCATATAGGACAGCTCGAGCCGGTACGCGAGCGCGACGAACAGGCTCTGCGCGAGGCCCATCGTCGCGGTCAGCGCGCGGAACCCGAACGTCGCGCTGTCCTGCACCATCAGCGTCACCTCGGCCTCCCGCGCGAGCGGGCTCATCCGGCTGTCGGTGATCGCGATCAGCCGCGCGCCGCGCCGCGCGGCCTGCTGCGCGACCTGCACGGTCTCGTCCGCGTAAGGCATGAACGAGATCGCGATCATCACGTCGCCCTCGCGCACCGACCGGATCTGCCCGAGATGCATGCTGCCGAGCGCGCTGAACAGCCCAATGCGCTTGTCGGTGTGCTGCAGCGCATAGTCCAGATACACGGCGATCGGAAACGCGCGCCGCGACCCGGCGATCCAGATCGCCTGCGTATCGGCGAGCAGGTCGACGGCCCGCGCGAGCGCCTGCGAATCGAGCGTCTGCCGCAACTGCTGCATCCCGGCGATGCTGCCCTTGATGAATTCGTCGGCGATCTGTTCGGGCTGCAGGCTCGACGAACCGGCTTCGATCACGTCGCGCAGCCGCAGGTTGTATGCGCGCCCCGGCGCGATCTGCTGCGCGAGCCCTTCGCGGAACAGCCGCTGCATTTCGGAGAAGCCGGAAAAGCCGAAGTGCTTCGCGAAGCGCACGACGGCCGACGGCTGGACGCCGCAGGCCTCCGCGAGCGACTGGATGCCTTCCAGCCCAAGCTGGTCCCGATGCGTTTCCACGTGGCGCGCGATCACCTTCAGGCGATTGCTGAGGCCGTCGTACTCCTGCGTCAGGTGCTGCAGGAACGCCTCGACGGTGGCGGGAGGTTTCTCGGATGAACTCATCGGATAGCGCGAAGTTGACGGCCCCGATGCGCGCGCGTGGCTGACGGACGCGGCCCGGGGCTCGACTGGATACATGCATGAAGGGCGAATTTAATCACGTTTGCGGCACGGCCCGTGCCGCCAGCTCGCTCCCACGCGCTCGATCATCACCAGGGTCTGTTGACGTACGCTCCACGGCAAGACTGGAACCGATTGTCCAACGCGCGCGCGGCGGCGTAAAGATCGGGGTGTGTACCGAGGCCGGCTGCCGCGGCGAAGCGCGGCGCAGCCGGCCTTGCCCGCTTCAACGATAGTCGATCCACACGCCGCCCGCATCGGCCGAACGCACGCAGTTCTCGACCCAGCGCACGCCCTCGACGCCCGCGTGCACGTCCGGAAAGCGGATGGTCTTCAATGCCGCCGCGTCGCCGCGATCGGCCGCGTCCATCGCGAGCGCGAAGCGCGCGTACAGGTTCGACCATGCGTCGAACAGCCCTTCCGGATGCCCGGCACCGATGCGGTCTTCGCGCAATGCGTGCGGATGCAGGTACGGCATCCCGCGATCGAGCACCTGCGCGGGCTGCCCCTGGATTTCGTAGCGCAACTGGTTCGGATGCTCGTCCCACCATTCGACGCTCGCCTTCGAGCCGATCACGCGCACCTTCTGCCCGTGCATCGAGCCGGCGTTCACCGCGCTCGACCACACGTAGCCGATCGCCCCGGTGTCGTATTCCATGATCGTGAACGCGTTGTCCTCGAGCGGCGCGCGGCTCTTCACGAAGCTCTGCCGCGAACACATCAGCCGCCGGATCTTCAGCTCGGGCGCCATCACTTCCGAGATGTACAGCGGGTGCGTGCCGATGTCGCCGAGCACGTAGCTCGGGCCCGCGAATTTCGGATCGACGCGCCAGCGCGCGGCCGCGCTCGCGGCCTCGACGCCCTCGCTGTGGAAGCCGTGCGCGAACTGCATCTGCACGATGCGGATCTCGCCGAGGTCGCCGCGCGCGATCATCTCGCGCGCCTGCTCGATCATCTGGTGTCCCGAATAACCGTACGCGACGCCGACGATCCGGTTCTTCTCGACCGACAGCCGTTGCAGCGCCTCGGCCTCCTCGGTCGTGAAGCACAGCGGCTTCTCGCACACCACGTGCAGCCCCGCGTTCAGCGCGGCGCGGCAGATCTCGAAGTGCGTGTTGTTCGGCGTCGCGATCGACACCGCGCGGATGCCGTCGGGGCGACGCGCCTCGGCGTCGAACATCGTCGCGTAATCGGGATAGCAGCGCTCGGCCGCGACGCCGAGCTTCACGCCGAACTGGCGGCCGCGTTCGGGATCGATATCGAATGCGCCGGCAACCAACTGGAAGCTGCCGTCGCGCAGCGCGGCCGACCGGTGGCTGTAGCCGATCTGGCTGCCGAGCCCGCCGCCGACCATGCCCCAGCGAATCGAATGTCCAAGCAGAATCTGTCCGTCAATCATGATGGTGATGTTCCTGGTGCGTGTTCATGGGTCATGCAAAACCGGCCGACGCGAGAAACGCGCGGCTCGCGGCGACGTCGCGCAGGCTCGTGCCGGCGTTGCGCGGGTCGCGCTCCTGCTCGATCGTGATATAGCCCGCGTAGCCGATGGCGTCGAGCGCCTCGCGGATCGCGCGGTAGTCGAGCACGCCGGCGCCGATCGGGCACATCACGCCGCGCGCGCAGGCGGCGAAGAACGCGATGTGCTCGCCCATCACCGCGTCGTATACGGCTGCGTCGATGTCTTTGAAATGCACGTAGTCGAGCCGTGCCGCATGGCGGCGCAACCACGCTTCCGGGTCCATGCCCGAGTAATACAGGTGGCCGGTATCGAGACAGAGGCCCGCCGTCTCGGCCGGAATGTCGGCAACGATCCGGTCGATCTCGTCCGCGAATTCGATGTAGCCGCCCGCATGCGGATGAATCACCGCGCGCACGCCGAACTCGTCGCGCGCGATCGTCGCGATCTGCCGGATATGGTCGACCATCCGCGCCCAGCGCGTGTCGGACAGCCGCGGCGCGCGATCGCCGTGGCCGGCCGCGTAGTCGCGCTCCTCGTGGCCCCAGTCCATCACGACCAGGTACGGCGCCGCGTAGCGCTGGCCGTCCTGCGTCGGCAGCTTCGGCAACTGCGTGATCAGCGCGCAGATGTCGCGCGTCTGGCGCAGCAGGTTCGGCAGGTTCTCCGGCGACACGAGATCGTCGAAAATCGTGCCGGCCGTGATGCTCAGGCGCTGGCGCTCGAGCTCGGCGCTCACCACGTCGAGTTCGAGCGGGATATAGCCATAGGGCCCGAGCTCGATGCCCGAATAACCGGCCTGCGCGGCCTCGGCGAGCACGTGCCGCCACGGCGGCAGATGCGGGTTGTTCACGTCGTCGACGCCCCAGCAGCACGGGGCGCAACCTATCTTCATCGTCATGTCGGTCGGTCCGGTACGTCAGCGGCGGGCGGTCGCTGGTCAGCCGCGATAGAACGCGGGACGCTCGGCCATCGCGATCGGCTCGACCGCGCCGGTTTTCTGCGCCCGCACGCACGCGTCGGCCGCGACCGCCGCCGCGTAGCCGTCCCACGCGGACGGCCCGGTCAGCACGCCCTGCCGCACGCCGTCGATGAACGCCTGCAGCTCGACGTCGTACGACGCGATGAAGCGCTCCTTCCAGTCGGTCATGATCTCGACCGACTGCCGCGCCGCATGCTTGAGCCCGACGGCCGGCGGATCGGGCAGCTTCGCGATGCCCTGCTCGCCGACCACCTCGCACTGGATGTCGTAGCCGTACTGGCAGTTCACGAAGATCTCGACGTCGATGCGCACGCCGCTCGCGGTTTCGAGCAGCACGATCTGCGGATCGGCGAGATGCGCGGATGCATGGCGCGTCTTCTTCGGATAGACGACCTGCGCGCTCGTGTAATCCTCGCCGAGCAGCCAGCGCAGCACGTCGAGTTCGTGGATCAGCGTGTCGGTGATCGCCATGTCGGTCGTGTAGCGCTCGCCGACCGACTGGTTGCGGTGCGCGCAATGCAGCATCAGCGGCGCGCCGATTTCGCCGCTGTCGATCACGCGCTTCAACGCGCGATAGCCTTCGTCGTACGGCCGCATGAAGCCGACCTGCACGAGCCGCTTGCCGTGCGCGAGCTCGGCTTCGACGATCCGCATGCAGCCGTCGGCCGTGACCGCGAGCGGCTTCTCGCAGAACACCGGCTTGCCGTGCGCGATCGCGTCGAGCACGAACGCTTCGTGCGTGGGCCCCCACGACGTGACGAGCACGGCCTGCACGTCGGCGGCCGCGACCACTTCGTGGCCGTCGCCGTAGATCTCGGCGTCGAGCCCGTATTTCGTCACCGCATCGCGCGCCTGCCGCGGATCGATGTCGTTGACGGCCACGACGCGCGCGCCGGACAGCGTGCGGGTCAGTCTGCGAATATGGTCCTGGCCGATCGCGCCGCAGCCGATCACGCCGATTTGCAAGGTCATGCAGTTGTCTCCGGTGGTTCGTTCATCAGCGGCGCGGCCCATGCCGCGCCGGTCGGTAATCGGTCATCCGTCGGTCAGCGCGCGGTGCGGTCGAAATGGCGATCGACGTAGCGCTGGATCGTGTCGCGCATGTAGCGCGACGAGGCTTCCGCGCGGTCCTCCCACGCGAACACGCAGGACGACATCACGCCGTCGAAGCCGGCGGCGCCGAGCGCGCGGAAAAACTCGTCCCAGTCGATCTCGCCCTGCCCGATGTCGAGATGCTGGTGCACGCGGATCTGGTTCGAGCCGGGCGGGTTCACGATGTAGCGCAGCTGGCTGCTCTTGCGGTGGTCGAACGTGTCGGCCACGCGCACGTGCGCGAGGATCGGCGCGGCGGCCGCGATCATCGCGGCCATGTCGTCGCCGTAGTAGAACGTGTGCGGCGCGATATACGACAGCTTCAGCGACGGCGAGCCGATGTTCGTGACGATGTCGATCGCCGGCTGCAACTGCTCGATCCAGTCCTCCGGATGCGGCTCGACCGACAGCACGATGCGCTCGCGCTCGAGGATCGGCAGCAGCTCGTCCATCGACCGGAACCACGCGGCCTCGCACAGCGGCTGAGGGTTCGCGCCCGGCCGCTCGCCGACCGAGCGCTCGGGCGACGCGCCGCGCCCGAACTCCGACACCATCAGCGGGCACTCCATCTCGACCGCCACCTCGATCGCCTTCTTCCAGCAGCGCACGGCCCACTGCCGCTCGTCGTCGAACGGGCTCGCCCAGCGGTACATCGGCTGCAGCGACGCGAGGCCGACGCCGCTCGCGCGCATCGCCTGGCGGAATGCGGCCATGCGCTCGCGGGTCGCGCGCGGCATCACCCACCAGTCGAGAAAGTCGCTGCGCGGCGACAGCTCGATCTGGTCGTAGCCGAGCTCGGCCACCGCGTGCGGCAGCCGGTCGAGCGGCAGATGGCGAATCATGTAGGGATCCAGCGCGATCTTCATCTTCAACCCGGGTGGTTTCGTGGTTTAGGCGGTGGTGGAATCGCTCAGCGGCGCGACTTCTTGTTGCGATACTGGTCGGCGATCACGGCCGCGACGATGATCGCGCCCTTCACCATCTCCTGGTAATACGCGTCGATGCGGATGAACGTGAAGCCCGACGTCATTACGCCGAGGATCAGCACGCCGATCACGGTGCCCGTCACGCGGCCGAGGCCGCCCGACAGCGACGTGCCGCCGATCACGACGGCCGCGATCGCATCGAGCTCGTACATCACGCCCATGCCCGACTGCCCGGAGATCGCGCGCGCGGCCGTCACGGTGCCGGCAATCCCGCTCAGGAGGCCCGCGATCGCATAGACGAAGATCAGGTGACGCGTGACGTTGATGCCCGACACGACGGCCGCGTGGCGGTTCGCGCCGATCGCATAGGTGTACTTGCCGAAGCGCGTATAGCGCAGCACGACGTGGAAGATCGCGGCGATCACGACGAAGATGATCACCGGATTGGCGCCCGCACCGATCGCCGCGAACGGGTCGGTCAGCATCGACACCGGCATCCCGTTGGTGAACCACTTCGCGAAGCCGCGCGCGGCGACCATCGTGCCGAGCGTCGCGATGAACGGCGGGATGCCCGTCATCGCGATCAGCGTGCCGTTCAGCAGGCCGACCAGCAGCCCGACGCACACGCCGGCCAGCACCGGCCAGATGACCGGCAGGTCGGTGAGGTGCGGAAACACCGCGCGCGGGAAGTCGGACACCTGCGCGAGGCTCGCCGACACGACGGCGGCGGCCGCGACGACCGACCCCGACGACAGGTCGATCCCGCTGGTGATGATCACGAGGTTCACGCCGACCGCGATGATGCCGATCACGGCCATCTGCAGCACGATGATCTCGAGCCGCTCGGCATTGAACAAGAAGCTCTGGCCGACGACGACCCAGCCGACGATCTCGAAGAACAGGCTGATGCCGACCAGCACGAGGAAGATGCTCAGTTCGGGCGGCCACTTCGCATGCCGCGACTTGAGTGTCATGGTCTGCGCATCCGCGACCGGGTTCAGGTTGCCCATTTCAGTTGTCTCCAATCTTGTTTCGGCTCAGCGCGACGCGAGATCCATGATGCGGACCTGGTCGGCGTCCTTGCGATCGACGATGCCGGTCATGCGCCCTTCGTGCATCACCATCACGCGATCGCTCATGCCCAGCACTTCCGGCATCTCCGACGAGATCATCAGCACCGCGACGCCCTTGCCGGCGAGCGCGCTGACGAGCCGGTGGATCTCGGCCTTCGCGCCGACGTCGATGCCGCGGGTCGGTTCGTCGAGGATCAGGATGCGCGGCTGCGTGAGCAGCCACCGGCCGATCAGCACCTTCTGCTGGTTGCCGCCCGACAGGTTCTGGATGGTCTCGTGCAGCCCGGGCGACTTCACGCGCAGCATCCGGCTCATTTCCTCGCAGTCGCGCTTCAACTGCGCGTGCTGCACGAAGTTGAACTTCACGTAGCGACGGCTGAGCACCGCCGCTTCCATGTTCGCGAGCAGGTCGAGATTCAGGAAGCAGCCGGAGTCCTTGCGGTCCTCGGTGAGGAACGCCATTCCGTGCCGCATCGCCTGCGCGGGCGTCGAAATGCGCACCGGCTTGCCGTCGATGCGGATCTCGCCCGACGTGGCCGGCACGACGCCGAACAGCGCCTCCGCGACGTTCGAGCGCCCGGAGCCGACGAGGCCCGCGACACCGAGAATCTCGCCCGCGCGCAGCTCGAAGCTCACGTCGCGGAACACGCCGTCGACGCAGAGATCCTTCACCGACAGCACGACGTCGCCGATCGGCACGTCTTCCTTCGGGAACATCTGCGTGATCTCGCGCCCGACCATCATGCGGATGATGTCGTCGCGCGTGACGTCGCTCGATGCGTGCGTGCCGATGTACTTGCCGTCGCGGAACACCGAGAATTCGTCGGCGATCTCGAACAGCTCGTTCATCTTGTGCGTGATGTAGACGATGCCCTTGCCCTGCTCGCGCAGCTGGCGAATGATCCGGAACAGGTGCGTGACTTCCCTGTCGGTCAGTGCGGAGGTCGGCTCGTCCATGATCAGCACGTCCGAGTCGAACGACACGGCCTTCGCGATCTCGACCATCTGGCGGCTCGCGACCGTCAGCGTGCGCACGTCGGTTTCCGGATCGATGTCGATCGACAGCCGCTCGAACAGCTCGGCCGTGCGGCGGCGCAGCTCGGCGTGATCGATCAGGCCGAAGCGGTTCTTCGGTTCCCGGCGGATCCAGATGTTCTCCGCGACCGTCATGTAAGGCATCAGGTTGAGCTCCTGATGGATCATCGCGATCCCGCGATCGAGCGCGTCGAGCGGCCCGTTCAGCACGACGGGCTCGCCGTTGATCAGGATTTCGCCCTGGTCGGGCGTGTAGACGCCCGCGATGATCTTCATCAGCGTGGACTTGCCGGCGCCGTTCTCGCCCATCAGCGCATGAACGGTGCCGCGGCGCACGCGGAACTGCACGCCATCGAGCGCGACGACGCCGGGAAAGGACTTGCCGACGCCGCGCACCTCGAGCACGCAGTCGGCCATGGCCGCGCCGGGCGCGGCGGACGAAGCGGCCGGCGCGCTTTCGCTGGCCATCGAGCGCGCGATCCTGGCTGTAAACATGGACGTTCCTCGAAAGTCGCGCGCGAACCCGGCCGCGCCGGGCCCGCGCAGTTCAGCGGGAAAACCGGTCAGTGCTTCGCGTACTGGTTCATGTTCTCCGGCGTGACGAGCTCGAACGGCACGTTCACGTAGCGATCGACCGGCTGCTTCTTCGCGAGCTTGAGCGCCGCGGCCACCGCTTGCGCGCCCTGCCCGGTCGCGTTCTGGTAGACCGACACCTTCAGCTCGCCGGCCTTCATCGCCGCGAGCCCGTCCGGCGTCGCGTCGATACCGGCGACGACCGTCTTCGGCGTCAGCTTGCGCGCGGCCTTCAGCGCGTTGATCGCGCCGATCGCCATTTCGTCGTTGTTCGACACGATCGCGTCGAACTTCGTCCCGGAGCTCAGCCAGTTCATCGTGATGTCCTGGCCCTGCGTGCGGCTCCACTTGCCTTCGCGCTTGTCGACGATCTTCATGCCCGCGCAATCCTTCGTCGCGATCACGTCCTCGATGTCCTTGGTGCGGGCGCGCGCCGACTCGTTGGACAGCTCGCCCATCAGCACGAGAATGTCGCCCTTGCCGCCGAGCAGCTTGCACACCTGGCGCGCCTGCAGCGTGCCCGACTGCTTCTCGTCGGAGGCGACGACCGCGACGCCGGCCGGCAGCTTGTCGAAATCGACCGGCTTGCGGTTCACGTAGACGAGCGGGATCTTCGCGGCGGTCACCATCTTCGTGATCTTCGGCGTCGCGTCGGTATCGACCGCGTTCACGATGATCGCGTCGACCTTCTGCGCGATCATGTTCTGGACCTGGCTCAACTGCTTGCCGACGTCATTGCCGCCGTCCTCGATCTGCACGGTCACGCCGTCCTTCTTCGCCGAATCGGCAATGCTGTTGCGCAGGATGGTCAGGAACGTGTCGTCGAACGATGCCATCGTCACGCCGATCTTCTCGGCATGCGCGAGCGGCGCGGCCAGAATCGCGGCGGCCGCGACGGCCATCAGCTTGGTCTTCATGATCAATCTGTCTCCTCATCTCCGGGGGCGGAAGACGGCGCGTTGCGCGCCGCCGGGCCGAGTCCGATCTGGTCCGATCGGGACTGAAGCATCCGGATGAAACTGTAGATCACTTCCTCGAAAATTTGGAAATTTATTTCTACGTGATTTCACCTAGGGAACTGTATTTCCAAAAAGTCTAGACTCCGTTCCGTAGCCCGATTCCCGGCGGCAGGCAGCCTCGCGTCGTGCGGCACGTGCCGTGGACAGCTGCCGCTGGATCGGTCCCTAATCTGCCGGCAGCGCCGAACGCCGGCCGCGAGCGTGACACGTGATATGAGCCTGAACTTTCCGAGTGACCGCCCCATCGATCTCGCCTGCCTCGGCCGCGTGGCCGTGGATCTCTATGCCCAGCAGTACGGCAGCCGCCTCGAGGATGCGCGCAGCTTCCAGATGTATCTCGGCGGTTCGTCGGGCAACGTCGCGTTCGGCGTCGCGCGGCTGGGCCTGAAGACCGCGATGATCTCGCGCGTCGGCGACGAGCAGATGGGCCGCTTCCTGCGCGAGACGCTCGAGCGCGAAGGCTGCGACACGAGCCAGTTGCAGACCGACCGCGAGCGCCTGACCGCGCTGGTGCTGCTCGGGCTGAAGGATCGCGACACGTTCCCGCTGCTGTTCGTGCGAGAGAACTGCGCGGACATGGCCGTGCGCGCTGACGAGATCAGCGAGGACTTCATCGCCGGCTGCCGCGCGCTGGCGATCACCGGCACGCATCTGTCGACGCCGGGCACGCGCGAGGCGTCGCTGACCGCGTTGACGTATGCGCGCCGCCACGGCGCCGTGCGCATCCTCGATATCGACTACCGGCCGGTGCTGTGGGGGCTGACCGCGCGCGGTGCCGGCGAAAACCGCTACGTGCCCGACGCGCAGGTGACGCGGCAGTTGCAGCAGGTGCTCGGCGAATTTGACCTGCTGGTCGGCACCGAGGAGGAATTCCTGATCGCGGGCGGCGTGCCGCACGACCTGATCGCATCGTTGCAGGCGGTGCGCGCGATCACGAACGCGACGCTGGTGGTCAAGCGCGGCGCACTCGGCTGCTGCGTGATCGAAGGCGACGTTCCCGCGCGCATCGACGAGGCGCCGACCTTTCTCGGCGAGCGGGTCGAGGTGCTCAACGTGCTCGGCGCGGGCGACGCGTTCCTGTCGGGCCTGCTGTCGGGGCTGCTGCGCGGGCGCGACTGGGCCGAATCGACGCGCATCGCGAACGCGTGCGGCGCGATCGTCGTGTCGCGCCACGCGTGCTCGGCCGCGATGCCGACGCCGGCCGAACTCGCGCACTGGTTCGACGGCGGCCGCAATCCGGCTGTCGATGCCGACCGCACGCTCGCGCACCTGCATCGCGTGACGGTGCCGCGCCGCGACTGGGACGACCTGTGCGTGATGGCGTTCGACCATCGCAGCCAGTTCTACGAGCTGGCAGTGCAGGCCGGCGCGGACGAAGCACGGATCAAGACGTTGAAGCGCCTGCTCGTGCGCGCGGTCGAACAGGTCGAGCGCGATCGCGGGATCGCCGGCCACGTCGGCGTGCTGATCGACGGCGGCGCATACGGCAGCGACGCGCTCGCGTCGGCCACGGGGCGCGGCTGGTGGGTCGGCCGCCCGGTCGAGCTGCCCGGCTCGCGGCCGCTGCGTTTCGACGACACGCGCTCGGTCGGCTCGTCGCTCACGCACTGGCCGACCGAACAGGTCGTGAAGTGCCTCGTTCACTATCACCCCGACGACTCCGTCGACCTGCGCGTCGAGCAGGAGCAGCGCGTGCTGGAACTGTGGGAAGCCACGCGCGCGAGCGGCAACGAGCTGCTGCTGGAAATGATTCCGCCGCGCGCGGTCACGCCGGCCGGCACCGAGGACGACGCGGTGCTGCGCACGGTCGCGCGCTTCTACAACCTCGGCGTGAAGCCCGAATGGTGGAAGCTCACGCCGCTCACCGCCGACGGCTGGGCGCGGCTCGCCGCGCTGATCGCCGAGCGCGACCCGTACTGCCGCGGCGCGGTGATTCTCGGCCTGAACCAGCCGCTGCAATACCTGGTCGACAGCTTCCGCTCGGCGACCAACCCGATCGTCAAGGGCTTCATGGTCGGGCGCACGCTGTGGGCCGATGCGTCGCTGAACTGGTTCGCGGGCCGGATCGACGATCAGGCGCTGATCGACGAAGTAGCCGGCAACTTCGCGCAACTGGTCGACGCGTGGCTCGGCCGCCGGGCCACCGCGCGGGCCGCCGCGGCCTGATGCCCCGTGTTCGTGACGACCACCCGACTCCTCTCTATCGACCGACGATGACCACCACCGTAAGACTGACCGTCAGCCAGGCGCTCGTGCGCTACCTGGCCGCCCTGCGCGCCGAAGTCGTCCAGCCCGACGGGCGCACCGAGATCCTGCCGTACTGCGGCGGCGTGTTCGCGATCTTCGGCCACGGCAACGTGGCCGGTCTCGGCGAAGCGCTGCATGCGGAGAAGGACCGGCTGCCGACGTTTCGCGCGCACAACGAGCAAGGGATGGCCAACGCGGCCGTCGCGTTCGCGAAAGCGCATTTCCGCCAGCGAATGATGGCCGCGACGTCGAGCATCGGCCCCGGCGCGACCAACATGCTGACCTCCGCCGCGCTCGCGCACGTCGGCCGCTTGCCGCTGCTGTTGCTGCCCGGCGACGTGTTCGTGTCGCGGCTGCCCGACCCGGTGCTGCAGCAGATCGAGGATTTCGAACAGGGCGACGTCAGCGCGAACGACTGCTTCCGGCCCGTCACGCGCTACTTCGATCGCATCACGTCGCCCGAGCAACTGCTCGTCGCGCTGCCGCGCGCGATCCAGGTGATGACCGATCCCGCGCAGTGCGGGCCCGTATGCCTCGCGCTGCCGCAGGACGTGCAGACCTTCGCGTACGACTGGCCCGAGGATTTCTTCGCGCCGCCGGTGATCCGGATGCGCCGGCCGCCGGCCGACGCGCTCGAGCTCGCCGATGCGCTCGACGTGCTGAAAGCCGCGAAGAAGCCGCTGATCGTCGCCGGCGGCGGCGTGCTGTACAGCCAGGCGTGGGACGCGCTGCGCGCGTTCGTCGACACGCACGGCGTGCCCGTCGCCGAATCGCAGGCCGGCAAGGGCAGCCTCGCGTGGGATCATCCGCTGAACCTCGGCTCGATCGGCGTGACGGGCTCGCCCGCCGCGAACCGCGCGGCCGCGCAGGCCGACGTCGTGTTCGCGGTCGGCACGCGGCTGCAGGATTTCACGACCGGCTCGCACGCGCTCTACGGCGACGCGGCGCTGCTGAGCCTGAACGTGCAGCCGTTCGACGCGGGCAAGAAGCGCGGCCGGCAACTCGTGGCCGATGCGCGCACGGGCCTTGGGCAGCTATCGGCCGCGCTGGCCGGCTGGCGCGCCGATGCGGCGTGGACCGCCGCGAACCGCGACCAGGCCGCCGCATGGAACGCGCGCGTGACCGAGCTGACCACACGGATTCCGAAGGACACGCTGCCGTACGACGCGGAAGTGATCGGCGCGGTGCGCGACTCCGCGGCCGACGCGGGGCGCGACAGCGCGCGCGACGATCTCGTCGTCTGCGCGGCCGGCACGCTGCCGGCCGAACTGCACAAACTGTGGCGCAGCGGCGTGCCGGGCAACTACCACATGGACTATGCGTATTCGTGCATGGGCTACGAAGTCGCGGGCGGCCTCGGCGCGAAGCTCGCGCGCCCCGAGCGCGAAGTGATCGTGATCGTCGGCGACGGCTCGTACATGATGCTCAACGCGGAACTCGCGACGTCGGTGATGCTCGGCCGCAAGCTGATCGTCGTGATCCTCGACAACCGCGGCTACGGCTGCATCGAGCGGCTGCAACGCCATTGCGGCGGCGCGAGCTTCAACAACATGCTCGACGACTGCGTGCCCGAAGGCGGCGAGCGCTCGACGATCGACTTCGCGATGCATGCGCGCGCGATGGGCGCCGAAGCCGTGCACGTGCGCGACGTCGGCGAATTGCGCGATGAAATGAAGCGCGCGCGTGCGGCAACGAAGAGCCAGGTGCTCGTGATCGACACCACGCACCATCGCACGACCGACGACGGCGGCGCGTGGTGGGAAGTCGCGGTGCCGCAGGTATCCGGACGCGCCGGCGTCGAAGCGGCGCACCGCGCGTATCTCGACGCGAAGACGCGCCAGCGACGTTGAGCGCGCCTGCCCCGCGCCTCTGCCGCACCGGTAAAACAACATTCGAACCAAGGAAGCACGTCATGAGCTGGAACGTTCGTATCGGTATCAATCCCCTGTCGTGGATGAACGACGACCTGCCGTCGCTCGGCGGCGAGACGCCGCTCGAAACGGCGCTGAAGGAAGGCGCCGAGATCGGCTATGCGGGCTTCGAGCTCGGCAACAAGTTTCCGAAGACGGGCCCCGAACTGAAGGCGAAGCTCGCCGAATTCGGGCTCGTGTGCGTGTCGGGCTGGTATTCGGGCTTCCTCGCGGAAGTCGCGCCGGGCATGACGGACGCCGATGCGGTGGCGGCGGAGATCGAGCGCTGCCGCGCGCACATGACGAAGCTGCAATTCAACGACGTGAAGGTCGTCGTGTACGGCGAATGCGCGGGCACGATCCAGGGCAGCATCGACACGCCGGTCGCGAAGCGGCCGCGTTTCGTCGACGACGAAGCGTGGCGGCGCTATGCGGCGCGCCTCGACGCGTTCGGCGCGCACCTGCTCGACACGTACGGCATCAAGCTCGCCTACCATCACCACATGGGCGCGTACGTCGAATCGCCGGCCGACGTCGACCGGCTGATGGCGCTGACCGATCCGGCGAAGGTGTTCCTGCTGTTCGACACCGGCCATGCGTATTTCGGCGGCGCGGCCGACCCGGTGGCGCTGCTGAAGAAGCACGTATCGCGCGTGGCGCACGTGCATTGCAAGGACGTGCGGCCGCAAGTCGTGAACCAGGCGCGCAACGACGGCTGGAGCTTCCTGAACGGCGTGATCAACGGCACCTTCACGGTGCCGGGCGACGGCGCGCTCGACTACGACGCGACGCTGCGCACGCTGAAGGACGCCGGCTACGAAGGCTGGCTCGTCGTCGAGGCCGAGCAGGATCCGGCCGTCGCGCCGAGCTATCAGTATGCGAAGAAGGGCTACCACGCGCTGCGCGCGATCGTCGACCGGTTGAGCGCTTGAGCACGCGCGCAAGCGCCTGGGCGGTCGCGCCCTACCCTATTGCGGAGACCCATCTCATGACGATTTCTCCCCTGCTGGTCAAGGCATCCGCCGACCGCGAAATCTGCAACGTCACGCCCGAATCGGCCGGCTGGAAACACGTCGGCTTTCGCGCGCTGCGCCTGAAGGCCGGCGACACCGAGACGCTCGACACCGGCACGCGCGAACTGTGCGTCGTCGTGCTGACGGGCACGGTGCGCGCCGAAGTCGACGGCGAAACCCACGACGCGCTCGGCAGGCGCGACAGCGTGTTCGAGGACGTGTCGCCGGACGCGCTGTACGTGCCGGGCGGCAAGACGGTGACGCTGGTCGCGACGCGCGATGCGGAAGTCGCGCTGTGCACCGCGCCGTACGCGAGCGGCGACAAGCGCGTGCTGCGCCTCGACGGCGAGCGGATGCGCCGCTCGGTGCGCGGGCAAGGCACCAACACGCGCTACGTATGCGACATCCTGATGGGCGACAACCCGGCCGCCGACCGGCTGCTCGTCGTCGAAGTCGTCACGCCGGCCAGCCATTCGAGCAGCTATCCGCCGCACAAGCACGACCGCGACGCCGCGCCCGACGAAACCTCGCTCGAGGAAACCTACTATCACCGGATCGATCCGCCGCAGGGTTTCGCGTTCCAGCGCGTGTACACGGACGACCGCAGCCTCGACGAAGCCTGCGCGGTCGAGAATCACGACGTCGTGATGGTGCCGCGCGGCTATCACCCGGTGGTGGCGCCTCACGGCTACAACCTGTACTACCTGAACGTGATGGCGGGCCCAAGCCGTGCGTGGGCGTTCAAGAACGATCCCGCGCACGAGTGGATGCTGGACGCGGCGCCCCATCGTTGAAGCACTGAAACGCCGAAGCACCGAACGGAAGACGGGCCCGCGCGCGGCCCGTGACGATGCAACGCCCGGCACGCGCGTGCAGCGCCGGCAATGCGACGGAGCCGCCATGGTGACGCCCCCCTTTCGCCTCGAACCCCACGCCTTCGACGACGATGCGTCGAACCCGGCGCTGCCGCACTTCAATGCAGCCGTCGCGCGCCGCATCGGAGAAATCGCGGTCAACCTCGCGACGCGACGCGGGCTGCCGATTGCGGTCGGCATCGTCGGCGGGCACGCGCCGCTGTTCTATTGCGCGCTCGATGGCAGCGACGCGCGCGACGGCGATGCGATCCGCCGCCGGCAGAACACGGTGCTGCGTTTCGGCCAGAGTTCGCTCGCGGTCGGCGCGTGCTTTCGGCGTGCCGGCTGGTCGCTGCGCTCGCAAGGCCTGTCCGACGACGATTACGCGCTCGACGGCGGCGGCGTGCCGTTGCGGCTCGCCGGCGCCGGCATCGTCGGCGCGATGACGATCGCGGGGCTCGGCTCCGAAGACAATCACGCGCTCGTCGTCGAATGCTTGCGGTGGCACGTCGGCGCGACCGCGCTGGCGATGAGCGCATAGCGGCCGTCGCACCAGCGCACGCGGGCCGTCACGAACGGCGCGTCGGCAGCGCGTCGAGCGTGCCGGCCGGCCGGTTCGCCACGGCCGAGTCAGCTTGCTCGTCCGGGATATCGTCGAGCGACCGGTTGTTGGTGCGCGGCCCGAACGCGCCGATCGACAGCATCACGATCAGCATGCTGCCGCCGATCAGCGCGAACACCGCGGACACCCCCGCGCGCTCGAGCAGCAACGCGACGATGAAACTGCTGGCCGCGCCGGTCAGGCGGCCGATCGAATGCACGAAGCCGAGCGCGCGCCCGCGGATCGCGGTCGGAAACAGTTCCGACTGGTACGCGGTGCCGTTGCTCGCGAGCACCGTGCTCGACAGCGTGACGAGCAGGCCGAACGCGATCACGAACGGCGCCTGCGCCGACGTCGCGAACGCACTGCCGAACAGCGCGACGCCGAACGCCGACGCGACGATCAACCACTTGCGCTCGATCCGGTCGGCGAGCAGGCCTGCGACGAGCGGCGACACCGGATACGCGAACGCGATCACGAATGCATAGCCGAGGCTTTTCGCGACGGTCGCGCCCTGCGCGGCGAGCAGCGTCGGCAGCCATTGGCTGAAACCGAAGAAGCCGATGCTCAGGAAGCCGTTGAACGCGATCAGCATCGCGGTGCGGCCGCGGTGCCGCGCATCCCACATCGACGGCGCGCGTGGCGCCGGCTGCACGTCGGCGGCCGGCGGCCGGACCGCCGGCAGCGGCCGCCCCGATTCGCGCGCGACGATCCGTTCGAGTCGCGCCACGATGCGTTCGGCCTCGGCTTCCCGGCCCACGCCGACGAGCCAGCGCGGCGACTCCGGCAGGCGCGCCTGCAGCCACCAGACGACCACCGCGCCACTTCCGCCGAGCAGCACGACCCAGCGCCATCCCGACCAGCCGAGCGGATCGCGCGGGACCCAGAGCCACGATACGAACGCGAGCACCGGCATGGCCAGATACCCGACGGCGAAGCAGACGGCAAATGCACGGCCACGCACCGCCTTCGGCACCAGCTCGGTCAGGAACGCGCCGATCGTGATCAGCTCCGCGCCGACGCCGCAGCCCGCGACGAAGCGGCACGCGAGCACGCCGATCGCGCTCCACTGCACGCACATCGCCAGGCTCGCAACGGTATAGAGCAGCAGCGCGCCGGTAAACAGCGCGCGACGCCCGTAGCGGTCCGCCAGGCGCGACACGAACATCTCGCCGACGAACAGCCCGATGAACGTCGCCGCGCCGAGCGCGCCCTGGTCGGACATGCCGAGCACGCCGCGCGCGCCGGTGTGAAAGATGCCGTCGCGAATCAGCCCGGGCGGCAGATAGGTCATCTGGAACAGGTCGTAGACCTCGAAGAAGCCGCCCACGCTCAGGAACAGCACGAGCTTCCAGATGCTCGCCGTGGCGGGCAGGCGGTCGATGCGCGCGGCGAGCGATGCCGCAACAGAGTCAGACATGGCGTGTCCTCGGTAGTCCGCCCGCGCGCCGCGCGGGACGTCGATCAACGCGCGGCGCGGGCCGCGCGGCAGGCAATCACACGGTGGCGACCGGATTGACCGGCGAGCCGACGAGCCCGCGCAGATGCAGCGGCGGCGCGGTCAGCAGGAAGCGGTTGCGACGGTGTTCGTGCAGCCAGTCCGCCAGCGGCGTCAGGTGCCACAGCTCGCCGAGATGGATGCCGAGCTTGAACAGGCACAGCTCGTGCAGCGGCATCAGCGCGCCGGGCCGCGCGCGCGGCGGCGCGTCGCGCGGGCGCTCCTCGACCGCGTGGTTGTCGGCCGCGAGCGCGGCGAGCCCCGACGCGTCGATCCAGTTCAGCAGACGTTCGTCGGCGCCGTCCAGCACGCAGCATGCTGGCGGCGCACCGGTCTCGCCGCGCGCGTCGGCGGCGAGCAGAAGGTCCGCGAAACCCGTGTGCAAGCAGACGATATCGCCGCGCTCGACGCTCACGCCGTCCGCGCGCAGCACCGCCATCCAGTCGTCGAAACCGATCTTGCGCCGCGCGTCGCCGAAGTGGCGGCGCAGGTCGACCATCACGCCGCGCCCCTGCACGCCGGTGCGCGCCATCACCTCGATGCCGAGCGCGTGCGCGCCGCCTTGCGCGGCGCCCGCTTCCGGCACGCGGATATGCTCGTCCATCCGGTAGCCGTTGTAGAACACGCGGGTCTTTTCGCCGTCGCCGGCCGGATCGAACAGCGAGCCGACGTGCGACAGCGCATCCCATTGCGTCGAGAACTGCGAATGCAGGCAGAACGCGTCGTCGCAGACGACATCCGTTGCGTTCGCAACCTGTTCGTCGGCGCGGTAGCCAAAGTACGGCTTGTCGCCCAGCAGCGCCGGCATGATCGCCGGCGGGCGCCGTCTCGCGTTCAGTCCGCCGCCGCGCGGCACGTCGAGCGGCAGGCTCAGCGAGAACACGCGGCCTTCGCGCACTTCCGCGACGCCGCGCAGCACGGCGTCCGGCGTCAGCCAGTTCAGGCGCCCCTTCTGGTCGTCCGGGCCGAAATCGCCCCAGTTCGAACCGGGCGGTCGGTGGGTCCAACGCGGATTCATGATGCCTCCTCCACTATGCGGTGCATCCGGTCTCTGCCGGTGCGCGGCCCGCTTACTGCGAGCGGATCACGCCCAGCGCGGCGAGCCGTGCGTATTCGTGCTCGCCGAGCAGCGGCTGCAGGATTTCGCGGTTGTGTTCGCCGAGCGCGGGCGCGGGCCGGCGGAAGGCGCCGGGCGTACCCGACAGGCGCGGCGTGACGTTGTGCATCGGCAGGCTGCCGACGTCGTCGTCGGGCAGCTCGACCAGCGCCTCGCGCTCGATCACGTAGCGATCGGCGACGATCTGCGCGATGTCCTGGATCGGCCCGACCGTCACGCCCGCCTCCTCGAAGAACGCGAGATTGGCGTCGAGATCGCGCGCGGCGATGAATTCGCCGACGATCGCATCGAGCGCTTGCGCGTGCCGCACGCGCAGTACGTTGGTCGCATAGCGCGGATCGTCGATCAGATCGGCGCGCCCGATCGCGCGGAACAGCCGCTCGGCCATCGCCTGCGTCGAACTCGACAGGCACAGCCACTTGCCGTCGCGCGTGCGATACGCGTTGCGCGGCGCGGTGTTCGTCGAGCGGCTGCCGGTGCGCGGCTTGATCTCGCCGGTCATCACGTAGTTCGCCGCGGCCGGCCCGAGGATCGACAGCAGCGGCTCGAACAGCGACACGTCGATCACCTGCCCGGCCGCCCGCTGCGCGCCGCGCGCATGCAGCGCGACCAGCACGGCGAGCGCGCCGGACATCCCGGCCGTCATGTCGGCGAGAAACATCGGCGGCAGCACCGGCTCGCGATCGGCGAACCCGTTGATCGCCGCGAAACCCGCATAGCCTTCGGCGAGCGTGCCGAAGCCCGGCTTGTGGCGATACGGCCCGGTCTGTCCCCAGCCGGAGATCCGCGCGATCACGAGTTCCGGGCGGATCGCGAGCAGGTCGTCGGGGCCGAGCCCCATCCGCTCCGCGACGCCCGGCTTGAAGCTTTCGACGAACACGTCCGCGTCGCGCACCAGCCGGCGCACGATGTCGACGCCCTCCGGCGTGCGCAGATCGACGCACACGCTGCGCTTGTTGCGCCCGTACACCTTCCAGTTCGTGCTGATGCCGCCGGCGCCGACCGCGCGCAACGTATCGCCGCGCTCGCTTTCGACCTTCACGACGTCCGCGCCGAAGTCGGCCAACTGCACGCTCAGCATGTTGCCGGCCATCAGGCGCGACAGATCGACCACGCGCACGCCGGACAGCGGCCCGGTGGCGTTGGCATCGAACGATTTCGGATGGATCGGGCCGGTGGACGCGCGACGATGCGCGCCGGCCGCGCGAGCGGCCTGCGGGTCGGGTACGGACATGATGTCTCCTGGTAGTTGTCGGTCAGTCAGGCATGCGCGCGTCGCGCGCCGGCGCTACTCGAGCAATACGCCGAGCCGGTCGGTCGCGGGAAACGCCGCACCCGTCGCGGGCAGATCGCCGCCGAGCGCACGCGTCAATTCCGCGGCGGCGGCCTGCACATGCGGCAGGTAATCGGCCAGCACTTTCTTGTTGAAGCGATAGCGCGGCACGCCGAGCGAAATCGCGCCGCTCAGCACGCGGCCGACACCGAACGCCGGGCACGCGATCGCCGCGCTCTCCGGATCGCGCTCGGCGATCGACACCGCATAGCCCTGCTCGGCCGTCTTCTCGTACTCGCCGCCGCGCGTGCCGGAAAACGCGAGCAGCACGCGCCCCGCCGCGCCGACGTCGAGCGCGAAGCGGTCGCCTTCGCGCAGATGCGTGCTCACCGCGCGCTGCGCCTGGATGCGGAACAGGCAGACACGCTGGTCGCCTTCGCGCACGTAGAACGCGGCGGTCTCGCCGGTCTGCGCCGACAGCGTCGACAGGATCGGCATCACGTATTCGCGCAACTGGAACGACTCGCGATACATCACGCCGAGCTGGAACACGGCCGGCCCCAACACGTAGCGCCCGTCGGGCAGGCGCTTGATGAAGCGGAATTGTTCGAGGGACTCGAACATCCGCAGCAGCGTGCTCATGTTGAGCCCCGTCGCGTCGCTGACCTGCGCGAGCATCAGCCCGCCGGGCGCGCCGGAGAAGGCCAGCAGCGCGGTCAACGCACGATTGACCGCGGCCACGCCGCCTTCCGCCTGATTAGTCGTCTCCACCTTGCTCATGTCCGCCTCGCGCTGTGCCGGGCGGCGCGAACGGCGCGCCCGGGCTCACACAAATTGAAAGTCACTTTCATTATACGCAGGATGGCCGTGACATCAACATGAATCCGCAGCGCTTCCTTCGTTCAACTTCTTTCAACTCCTCATAAATATAGGCGTTAACGATAATCTTGACGAATGGCCCCATCGATCACAAAAATAAAAGTGACTTTCATTTTTATAGAACAACGATGAATCCCACCTCCCAACCGGTCTGGCGCTCGCTGCTCTACGTGCCTGCCCACGTCCCCCGTTTCGTCGAGAAGGCCGCGACCAGCGCGGCCGATGCGCTGATCCTAGACCTGGAAGACAGCGTCCCGTTCGCGTGCAAGCGCGACGCGCGGGACGGCCTCGCCGACGCCGTGCCGAGGCTGCGGGCCGCCGGCCACGACGTGCTGGTCCGCGCCAACGGCCCGCTCGACCTGCTGGTGCCCGACCTGCGTGCGGCCGTGCAGGCGGGCGTGCACGGCGTCGTGCTGCCGAAGGTTCGCGGCGGCTCGCACGTCGAGGCGATCGACGAACTGCTGGCCACGCTCGAGGATGAAGCCGGCGCCGCGCCCGGCGGCACGCGCGTCGTCGCGATCATCGAGACGCCGCGTGCGTTCCAGGCGATGGAGCGGATCGCGCGCGCGTCGCCGCGCGTCGTCGCGATGATGCTCGGCGGCGCCGACTTCGCGCTGAACTGCGAAAGCGGCACCGGCGCCGACGTGCTGCGCGTGCCGAAGCAGTTGCTGATCATCGCCGCGCGCGCGGCCGGCATTTTGCCGCTCGGCCTGCTCGACGGCCTCGACGAACTGCGCGACCTCGATGCGTTCGAGCGCATCGCGCGTGCGTCCGCGGCATTCGGCTATGCGGGCGCGACCTGCATTCATCCGCTGCAGGTCGATGCGCTGAACCGCGCGTTCCGGCCGGACGACGACGCGGTGCGCGACGCGCGCGCCGTGCTCGCCGCGTACGACGACGCGCGCGCCAACGGCCGCGGCGCGCTGCGCATCGACGGCCGGATGGTCGACGCGGCGGGCGTCGCACAGGCCACGCGCGTACTCGCGCGCGACGCGGCCGTGCGGGCCCGCGCACGCTGACCGACGATGCGCACGCCCGACCGCGTGACCCAGCCGCCAGGCATCGCCCGCGTGCGCCGCGCAACGCACGCGAGCGGCCCGGCACGGCACGCGCCGTTCGCCTTCCGCCCCGGATAGCGACGCCGCGCCGCGCGAGCCGACCCGCGCGGCGCCCATGACGAACAACAACCCCAAAACAAGGAGACAGCCCCATGGGCAAGCGAATGTCCGCATTGTGCGGACTGGGCCTCGTATCGGCCGGCGCCTGCGCGCAGACCAGCCTCACGCTGTACGGCGTCGCCGACGTCTACACCGAATTTCTCACCAACCAGGCCGGGCCCGACGGCAAGTCGTCCGCGTCGCTCGCGCGGATGGCGTCGGGCGGCAAGAGCGGATCGCGCTGGGGCCTGAAGGGCGTCGAGGATCTCGGCGGTGGCTGGCAGGCGGCGTTTCGCGTCGAAAGCAGCATCAACCTCGCCAACGGCGCCGGCTCGGGCGGCTTCGACCGCTCCGCGTGGGTCGCGCTGCAACACGAGCGCTGGGGCGCGCTGCGGCTCGGCCGTCAGTACACGACGCTGTTCGACATCATGGAGCGCTATTCGCCGACGGGCGCCTATTCGACGCTGTACGAGCCGGACGGCGCGATCGTCGGCATCAACTATCGCGAGAACAACGTCGTCAAGTATCTGGCGAAGCTCGGCGCGCTGACGCTCGAAACCCACTACGCGTTCGGCGGCACGGCGGGCGCGTTCCAGTCGAACGCCGCGTACGGCGCGGGCTTCGACTACGCGGGCAGCGCGTTCTCGTTCGCCGCGGCGTTCGACGACGTCCACACGCCGCGGCCCGGCGGCTTCGCGCACTTCCGCCGCTACGCCGCTTCCGCGCTCGTGCCGCTCGGGCGCGCGCAACTGCTGGCCGGCGTCGAGCACGCGCACAGCGACATCGCCGCGCCGTCGGTCGTGACGAACTTCACGTTCTGGTGGGCCGGCGTCCGCTATGGCATCACCGATTTTCTGCAAGCGATCGGCGCCGTCTATTACGAACACATCCGCGCGCGGAATCCGGCGAATGCGCAAACGCCGGCATCGCAGCCCGTCAGTCCGCAGCAGGTCACGCTGCAGTTGAACTACTTCGTGTCGAAGACGGTGACGCTGTACCTGGCGGCCGGCTACGCGCACCGTGCCGCGCTCGATTTCGACAACGACAACTACAACTTTCTGCACTACTCGCTCGCGGCCGGCCGCTCCGGCAGCGCGGGCGTCGCGCTCGGCCTGCGCAAGGCGTTCTGACAGCGTCGCCCCTTCCCGCCCCTTAAACATTCGGAGACCGAACCATGAATCGCCGCCACTTTCTTTCCGCGCTGACCGGCGCCGCCGTCGCGCTGCCGTTCGCTCGCGCCCGCGCCGCCGCGACCGCCGACAGGCAGAACGCCGGCGAGCCGGAACTCGCCCGGCAACTCGCCGACTACGCAGCCGGGCTGCAGTATCGCGACCTCGACGAGGCGACCGTCGAAACGATCAAGGCGCATCTGATCGACGCGCTGGGCTGCGCGATCGCCGCGCACGATGAGGCGCCGGTACGGATCGCGCGCGACGCGGCGCTCGCGTCGCCCGGCGGCGTCTCGACCGTGATCGGCACGAACCGCCGCACGCGCGCCGATCTCGCCGCGTTCGCGACCGGCACGGCGCTACGCTACTTCGATTTCAACGATGCGTATGCCGGCAAGGAAACCGGCCATCCGAGCGACAACGTCGCCGCGTGTCTCGCGGTCGCCGAGGCGCGGCACGCGAGCGGCCGCGACCTGATCCTGTCGATCGCGATCGCGTACGAGATCGCATGCCGGCTGATGGACGCCGCCGCGGTCAGCCCGCGCGGCTGGGATCACACCTGCTACAGTCTGCCGGCCGTCGCGCTCGCGGCGGGCAAGCTGATGGGCCTGCACGCGCCGCAACTCATGCAGGCGGTCAACCTGTCGATCAACAGCCATCTCGCGCTGAACCAGACGCGGGTGCAGCAGTTGTCCAACTGGAAGGCGCTCGCCGACGCCGACGCGGCGCGCAACGCGGTGTTTTCGACCGAACTCGCCGGCGCCGGCCTCACCGGCCCCGCGCCGATATTCGAGGGAGCGGCCGGGTTCTTCGCGCAGGTGTCCGGACCGTTCGCGCTCGACATCGCCACGTTCGGCGGGCGCGGCGGCGCGTTCCGGATCGGCCGTTGCTTCGTGAAGTTCTATCCGGCGCAAGGGCTCACGCAAACGGCGATTCCGGCCGCGCTCGCGGTCGCCGCGCAGGTCGGCGACCTGCGGCGCATTCGGCGCATCGAGGTCCGCACGACCGAAGTCGGCTACGTGACGGCCGGCCGCGATCCGGAGAAATGGGCCCCGTCGACCCACGAGACCGCCGACCACAGCCTGCCCTACATCGTCGCGCGGGCGATGCTCGACGGCGACATCACAACCCGCAGCTATACGGGCCCGGCGTTGCGCGACCCGGCCTTGCACGCGCTGATCGGCAAAATCACGGTCGACGCGGACCCGGCGCTGACGGCCCGCTATCCCGCGCATGCGCCGAATCGCGTGACGGCCGTGTGCGACGACGGCGCGACCTATACGAAGCAGGTGGACGATCTGCCGGGCTCACCGACGCAACCGATGCAGCGCGCCGACTACGAAGCGAAGTTCACGAAGAATTGCCAGCGGCACGGAAGCGCGGCGCGAATGCGGGCCGCACTCGATTATCTGTGGCGACTCGACGAGCAGCCCGACGTCGCGACGCTGCCGCCGCTGCTCGTCGTCGGCTGACCGCGAGCGGCCCGCGGCGCACGACATCGCGCTCAGCCCACGCTGCACGCGTCCACCGTGACGTCGTCCACGACGGATTCCGCGGCCGCGAGGATCGCGCGGCGCATCCAGCCGTGCGCGTTGCTGCCGTCGTACCGGCGATGCCAGTACAGCGACCACGTGACGGGTTCCATCGCGAGCGGCAGTTCGCGGATCACGAGACGCGGATCGCCGAGGCTCAGCGCGTGCCGCTCCGACATGATCACGGCGTACGGCAGCGCATCGAGCATGTTCGGCACGACGAGCCAGTGCGGCACGTTGAGCACGATGCGGCGCGTACAGCCCATGTTCGCGAGCAGGTTGTCGATCAGGCTGTGGTCGACCGGGTTGATCGACACGTTGAGGAAGTCGAGCGCGAGGAACCGTTCGAGCGTCAGCGGCTTGTCCGCATCGGGATGGTTGCGGCTCAGCACGCACACCATCCGGTCGTGAAACACGGTTTCCGACGACAGCGAGCCGGAATGCTCGAGGCCCGCGCTGATCGCCATGTCGAGCCGCCCGGCTTCGAGCGCTTCGGCCGTCTTCGCCGCGCTCGGGTGCACGACATCGAGGCTGATATTCGGCGCCGTCGTGCGCATGCGCCGCAGCAAGGCGGGCAGCAAAAGCAGTTCGGTGAGATCCGACATCCGGATCGTAAAATGACGCTCCGACGTAAAAGGGTTGAATTGATAATCCGATTCAAATAATTCTTCGATTTGTTGCATGATTTGCCGCACCGGCGCGATCAACGCCTGCGCGCGCGGCGTCAATTCCATCCCGATCGTGCTGCGCGCGAGGATCTCGTCCTTGAACAGATACCGCAGGCGCGACAGCGCATTGCTGACGGCCGGTTGGGTCAGACCGACCTTCAGCCCGGCCCGCGTCACCTGTTTCTCCGTCAGCAGCGCATCCAGTATGACCAGCAGGTTCAAGTCGATCGAACGTAGATTCATGATTGTGACCATCCACTAAACGGGTTAATCGCCATCCCCGGTTCGCGATTATCGCAATGGGGAAATCCCCTGATATTTAGTGCAATAAATGAGAATAGTCCAATCTTGACGTTTCAATATTTTTTATATACCCCGCGCCATTGATTCTATTTTCGATCTGAACGACCCAATTTTCAGTCATTTTTTCGATAATCGGCTCAATCGACGATCCCGGATCGACGCATGGAAACGGTTCCCCCCGGCCGGGCGCGCGCCGGCGCCCGCGGCCTGCGCGTCAAATGGTCGCGACCGGGTTCACCGGCGCACCGACCAGCCCCCGGATATGCAACGGCGGCGCGGTCAGCAGGAACCGGTTTCGCCGATGCGCGCGCAGCCAGTTCGCGAGCGGCGTCAGGTGCCACAGCTCACCGAGGTGGATGCCGAGCTTGAACAGGCACAGCTCGTGCAGCGGCATCAGCGCCCCCGGCCGCGCGAGCGGCTGCGCATGCTGCGGCCGCTCCTCGATCGCGTGGTTGTCGGCCACGAGCGCCGCGAGCCGCGACTCGTCGATCCACTGCAGCAGCCGGGCGTCGCTGCTGTCCAGCACGCACGCGCTCGCGACGGTCGCGGGCGAACCGTGCTCGTCGTTCAGCAGCAGATCGGCGAAACCGGTGTGAATGCAGACGATGTCGCCCTGCTCGACGTGCACGTCGTCCGCTTCCATCACGCGCATCAGTTGCGCGTAGCCCACTTTCGTGCGGGCGTCGCCGAAGTGATGCCGCAGGTCGATCAGCACGCCGCGCCCCTGCACGCCGGTGCGCGCCATCACCTCGATGCCGAGCGCGCGCGCGCCGCCGGTGGCGTCGCCCTCCTGCGGCACCCGCAGATGCTCGCCCATCCGGAAGCCGTTGTAGAACACGATTTCGGGTACGCCGTCGTCGTCCGCGTCGAATACGCCGCCGACGTGCGCGAGACCGTCCCATTGCGTCGAGAACTGCGAATGCATGCAGAACGAATCGTCGCAGACGACGTCCGTGGCGTTCGCCACCTGTTCGTCGGCGCGATAACCGAAGTACGGCTTGCCGCCGAGCAGCGCCGGCATGATCGCGGGCGGCCGACGGCGCGCGTTCAGCCCGCCGCCGCGCGGCACGTCGAGCGGCAGGCTCAGCGAGAACGACAGGCCTTCGCGCACCTCGGCGACGCCCTGCCGCACCTTGTCCGGCGTCAGCCAGTTCAACCGTCCCTGCTGATCGTCCGGGCCGAAATCGCCCCAGTTCGAGCCCGGCGGCCGCTTCTTCCAGCGTGGTGCGTTCAAGATGGCTCTCCTCCTTTCCGGTTCGGATGCACGTCGGACGTCAACGCCGCCAGCGCATCCAGCGGCGTGTCGTCGACGAGCGCCTGCACCGCGTCGCGCAGCTCGAGCGCACGCGGCGTGCCGATCGTCGAACTCGCGGCGAGCACGAACTTCGCGACGAGTTCCTGTTCGGTCAGCGGCCGCGAACGGGTGCCCTTGCTCGACTCGACGCGCGCCTCGCGCGTCTGCCCGTCGCGCAGCGTCACGCGCAGCACGGCAGGCAGGCTGTGCGGGAACCGCGCGTCGCACCACGGATCGGCGACGCAGCGCACCTTCGCGGCCAGCGCGCGGCGCGCGGGGTCCCGCACGAGCGCATCGTCGAAATCGTCGAACCAGACGCCGAGCCCGCCCCCGCCGAGCAGCGCGGCCGCGATCGTGTACGGCCCCGAGAACGCGGCCGCGTAACCGTTCGGCGGGCTGGCCTTCAATTCGGCAGGCTCGCCGATCGTGCGCAGCGTCGACGTCGCGACCCGCAGTTCGGCCGACACCACGTCGTCGGCCGTCACGCCCTGCGCCTTCAGTTGCAGCGCCGCGTCGATGCCCGGATGCGTGAAGTGGTTGCACGGATACGGCTTGAAGATGATCCGGCTCGTCTCCCAGTCGTCACCGAGGCCGCGCAGCACCGCGTCGACGTCGGCCAGCTCGCCGCACCATGCGTGAAAGAAGCCGAAGCGGCCTTCGAGCGCGGTCGGCGGCGCGGTCACGCCCGCATCCGCCAGTTCCGCCGCGCTCACGCCCGCATGCGCGGCCCAGCCGCAGTGAATCCGCTTCACGGAGCCGCCGGTGCGGTTCGCCTCGAGCAGGCCCGCGCCCATGCTCGCGGCAATCCCGAGCGCCGCGGCGATCCGCGCGGCGTCGAGCCCGAGCAGCATCGCCGCGGCCGCGGCCGCGCCCACTGTCCCGCAGATCGACGTCGCGTGCTGGCCGCGCTCGAAGAACACCGAATTGCCGAGCCGCTCGTTGTAGGCCGCCACGCCGAGCCGGATGCAGATCTCGGTGCCGACCGTGATCGCATCGAGCAGCGCTGCGCCCGATGCACCGCTCGCCTGCGCGGCGGCGAGCGCGGCCGGAATCACCGACGCGCTCGGATGCAGCACCGACAGCATGTGCGAGTCGTCGAAATCCATCGCATGCGCGAGCGTGCCGTTGACGAGCGCGGCGCTCGCGGCCGGCAGCCGGTCGGCCGCGCCGATCACGCTCGCGCGGCCGTGCCCGCCCCAGCGCCGCGCGACCTGCAGCACGGACTGCGCGACGGGTTCGTCGTGCGCGATCAGGCTGTTGCCGACGAGGTCGAGCACGCGGGCGGCGGCCTCCACGCGCAGCGTGCGATCGAGCCCGTCGACGCGCACCGCCGACGCGAAGCGGCCGAGCACGCCGACGATGCCGTCCGGATTCGTGGGCCTGGCGGCGACGGCCGGTGCGGAAAGCGTATCGGGCGCGCTCATGCCGCGACTCCATCGCGCCGCAGGTGGGTCGCCAGCGCCAGCGTCACGCGCGCGTTCGCGATCAGCGGCGGCGCCACCACGCGGCCATCGGGCAGCACGAACACCGACGATTGATCGTCCGCCGCATCGACCGCCTCCAGCACGCGCTCGGCCGCGCGGATTTCCTCGTCCGACGGCGTGAACACCGCGTTGATGACCGGCAGTTGCGACGGATGAATCGCGAAACGGCCGACGAATCCCATCGATTTCGCGCGCAACGTCGATTCCTTCAGGCCGTCGAGATCGCCGAGCGTGTGATAGACCGTCTGGATCGGCCCGTTCAGCCCCGCCGCGCGCGACGCCACCGCGCAGCGCGCGCGGCACACTTCGAGCGTGAAGTTGTCGACGCCGATCCGCAGGTCGGCGCGCAGGTCGCTTTCGCCGAGCCCGATCCGTTCGAGCCGCGGCGACGCGGTCGCGAGCTGATAAGCGGTTTCCACCCCATAGGCGGATTCGATCAGGATCTGGATCCCGGCGTCGCTGCCGAGCGCGTCGAGCCAGCCCGCGACTTCCTGGATATGCGCGGGGAAATCGCATTTCGGCAAACGCAGCGCCTGCAATGCGGGCAACGCGATCGCCTCGACGTCGTCGCGGCACCACGGCGTCCCGATCGGGTTCACGCGTACGTAGGTCGGCTTCGGCGGGCCGCCCGCCAGGATGTCGGCGGCGGCCTTGCGGGCGTCGACCTTGTGGCTCGCCGGCACGGCGTCCTCGAGATCCAGCACGATCGCGTCGGCCTCGCTCGCGTAGGCCTTCTCGACCACCTGCGTCTTGTGCGCGGGCACGTACAGGTAACTGCGGCAGGTTGCACTCGGTTTCAAATCACACCTCGTTCGGTCAGGTCGGCGAGGTCCCGCGATTCCAGGCCCAATGCGCCGAATACTTCATCGTTGTGCGCGCCGCGCGACGGCCCGCCCCAGCGGATCGCGCCGGGGGTGTCGGACAGCCGGAACGGCACGTTGTGCGTGCGGAATGCGCCCAGTTCGGCGTCGGGCACCGATACGATCGAGCCGAGCGCCGCGTACTGCGGATCGCGCAGCACGTCGGCGACGTCGTAGATCGGCGCGACGGCCGCCTCCGCGCGCTCGAACGCGTCGATCACCTCGTCGCGCGTGCGCTGCCCGATCCAGCCGCCGACCGCCGCGTCGAGCTCGTCCGCATGCTTCGCGCGCTCGACGCCGCTCGCGAACCACGGCTGGTCGATCAGGTCCGCGCGGCCGACGAGCCGCATCACGCGCTCGGCGATGCTGTGCGCCGACGTCGACAGCGCGACCCACTTGCCGTCCGACGTGCGATACACGCCGCGCGGCGCGTTGTTCGGCGAGCGGTTGCCGGCGCGCTCGGGCACGCGCCCCGTCTGGTCGTAGCTCGCGACCTGCGCGCCCATCGCCGCGAGCATCGTCTCGATGATCGCGAGATCGACCACCTGTCCGCGTCCGGTGCGTTCGCGCGCCTTCAGCGCCGTCATGATCGCGAACGCGGCGGTGAGCCCCGCCACCGTGTCCGCGAGCGGAAACGACGGCAGCAGCGGCGGCCCGTCCGCCTCGCCGGTGGCGGCCGCCAGCCCGCTCATCGCCTCCGCGAGCGTGCCGAAACCGGGGCGGCGCGCATACGGGCCGAACTGGCCGAACCCCGTCACCCGCACCAGCACGAGCCGCGGATTGATCGCGGACAACACGTCGTAGCCGAGCCCCCAGCGCTCCAGCGTGCCGGGCCGGAAATTCTCGACCACCACGTCGGCCTGCGCGGCCAGCTCGCGAAAGATCCGCTGGCCGTCGGCCGTGCCGAGATTCAGCGTGACCGCCCGCTTGTTGCGCGCGACCACCTTCCACCACAACGGCACGTCGTCGCGACGCGCGCCGTACTTGCGCGCCGGATCGCCCGTCGGGTGTTCCACCTTGATCACGTCGGCGCCGTAGTCGGCGAGCATCGTCGCCGCGAGCGGGCCGGCAAACAGCGTCGCGGCGTCGATCACGCGAATGCCGCCGAGCGGCGCGCGGCTGGAGGTGTCCGACGCCGTGCCGGCGTCGACCTCCCCGGTTTCCACAGAGGCCATGGCGTTCTCCTGCCAGATAGGTTGCACGGCGCGCCATGCACCGCCATCGTTTGCATTACTAATCATCATGCAACGATGCAGGCATGGCGCGCGGCCGGCGGCTCAGACCGCGTTGATCCGATAGATCGGGAAATACGTCTCGATCTTTCCGTTCAGGTAATCGGACGCAAGCTTCGGCACGTCGTCGAAATCGAATATTTCGGTCGGTTCCTGGCCGATCCAGCCGGTCGACTCCTGGAAGTCGCGGATCGTGATGCTGTCGTCGTAGCGCCACGCGTGCGTGTGGATGTGCAGGCGGCGGTTGATGCATTCCGTCGCGCGCAGGTTCCACAGGCGCATCCCGGTTTTCCAGCCGACCGTCGCGACGATGCCGGTGCGGCCCGTCACGCGCATCGTCGCGCGATACAGCGCGCCGCCGAGATTGTCGAGGAAGATCGCGACGCCGCGGCCGCCGCTCAGCTCGGCGATCGTCTCGGCGAAGACGCGCTCCGACTCGCGGTAGCGTGCCTGGTAGTCCGGATCGGCCCGGTAGCGCGCCTCGTCGTACGCGAGATCCGGAAACTTGCGGCGGTCGACCGGCGTGATGCCGAGCTTCGCGAGATCCTCGAGGCGACGGTCGTTGCTCGCGGTCATCGCGACGCGAAAGCCTTCGCGCTTCGCGAGCTGCAGCTCGGCCAGCGTCGTGCCGCCGCCCCAGCCGAACACCAGATAGTCGGCCGGATCGACGTCCGGCAGTTGCGAGCGCCAGCACGTCGACGCGACCTTCCAGTTGTCCCACGCGGTGAAGTAGCGGCCGTAGGTCGCCCATTGCAGCAGCGAGTGGCGGCTGTCGGTCGGCACCGGCACCAGGTTGTCGGCGCGCATCTTGGTGCGTTGCGCCATCACGCCGATCGTGCCGGGCGCGTCGTACGCGTAGACGAGCTCGGCGAATCCGTATTCGTCGCGCTTGCCGAACGGCATCACCATGCAGATCTCGCCGTCCTTCAGCGCGTGGACCGCGCGACCGCGCTCCACGACGCGCACCAGCGCGCCGTTGCCCAGCACGATCTTGTCCTCGCGGCGCTGGCGGCAGATGTCGACCGGGTTGCGCGACAGCGCGTGGTCGAGGTTCGCTTCCCACGATCCGTACAGCGGCTCGACGAGCACCTCGTCGGCTTCGAGCGGGGAAAATTCGAAGGTTTCGCGGCGCAGCTCGCCCGCGACGGGCGGCTGCTGGCGGGTCGGTTCCGGGCCCGCGTAGAGAACCCATGCATCGGTCTTGATCATCGTCATTCCTCGGTAAACGACTGGTATGTGAAAAAGCGCGCCGAACGAATCGCCGGCTTCAGCGCGACTGCGCCTGCTCGAGTGCCGCCTCCACGTCCGCCGCCGCGGCGACCTGCCCGAGCTTCGGGAAGATCTGGGTCAGCGCGAACGTCTGCGCATCGGCCGACGACGTGCTGACCGCATCGCTCACGATCACGACGTTGTAGTTGTTTTCGTATGCCTGGCGCGCGGTCGATTCCACGCCGATGTTGGTCGCGATGCCGGTCAGCACGACGTCGGTGATGCCGCGGCGACGCAGCTGCACGTCCAGGTCGGTGCCGGTGAACGCGCCCCACTGATGCTTCGTCACGACGATGTCGGACGGCGACACGCCGAGCGCCGGCGCGAACGCGCTCCATTCGGGATCGAGATTCGGCGGCTGCGACGGCGCATCCGTCTTCACCTTCAGCGCCACGCCGCCGTCCGGCAGGTAGCTCGTGTGCACGTAGATGACGGGCAGCCCCCGCGCGCGGAAAGCCGCCGCCAGCCCGACCGTCTTCGCGACGACCTGCGCGCCGGTATAAGGCGTGACCGGCAGCGCGACGATGCCGTTCTGCAGATCGATGGCGACGAGCGCGGCGGTGCGATTGAGCGTCGGAATGGACATGTATCACCCTCACTTTTGTTGTGGAACGGAAGAAACGGCGGCGTCGAGGTGCCGGCTCGATACGGCATTGAGCAACAGCAGCACGCTGATCACCGCCAGGACGACGGCAAGCGCGCGCAGGCCGCGGTCGCTCGCCGGATGGCCGAGCGCGAGACCGACGAGCGCGAACGACAGGCTGCCGCCGACGTACTGCGCGGTGCGGTACAGGCCGGACGCCGTACCGATCCGGCCGTGCGGCGTGCTCTGGTAGAGCGTGGCCTGATTGCCGAGATTGTTGAAACCATTAGGAATACCGAACACAACCGACAGCACAACGATCGCCGCGATCGGCAGGCTGCTCGTCAGCTGGCTCATCACGACGCTGCCGATGCAGAGCAGCGCGGAACCGATGACGAGCACGGGGCGCGCGCCGTGGCGGTGCACGATGCGGGTGGCGAGCATCGTCGTGACCGTGCCGATGCCGGCGACCGGCAGCATCACGAGGCCGGCGTCGGCGGCCGACAGTCCCCTCGCCTCCTGCAGCCACATCGGCAGCGCATAGAAGATCGCGTAGAACACCGCATAGGTGCCGACGCAGCGCAGATACGTGCCGAGCAGCGGACGGTTGTCGGCCAGCATCCGGATGTCGATCAGCGGCGCCGCGGCCCGGCGTTCGCGGCCGATCAACAGCGGCGCCAGCACGAGCGTCGCGGCCAGCAGCAGCCAATCGGGTTCGCGCGACACCGATTGCAGGAACAGCAGCAGGCTCGCGAGCGTCAGCACGAACAACGCCACGCCCGGCAGATCCAGTTCCGTCAGCGTGGCGCGCAGCGTGGTGCGCGCCTGTGCGTCGCGATAGGCCGGGTCGGCCGGGATCCACAGCCAGGCGAACACGAAGGCGGCCAGCACGATCGGCACGTTGATCCAGAAGATCGCGCGCCAGCCGGCGAACTGCACCAGCGCACCGCCGAGCGGCGGGCCGAACGCGACGGCCACCTGCGCCGCGATCGAGATCGCGCCGAGCCCGCCCGTCGGCGTCGCGCCGTTCGCATGCCGCTGCGACCACGCGCGGATCATCGCCATGCCGGCCGGATACGCGGCCGACGTGCCGATGCCGAGCGCGACGCGCGAGGCGACCAGCCAGCCGAGCGTCGGCGCGAACGGCGCGAGCGACGACGCGAACAGCACGATCGCAAGGCCGATGCAGAAGATCCGCTTCGCGCCGAAGCGATCGGCGAGGCGCCCCATCGTCGGCTGGCCGGCGGCCGTCGCCAGATACAGCCCCGACACGAGCCACAGCGTATCGATGCGCGCGTGCGCGGCGTCGGCCGGCGCGAACGCCTGCTGGATGCTCACGAGCGCGACCGCGATCATCGACGAATTCAGCGCGTTGAGCAGCGTGCCGAGCACGATCGGGCCCACCAGCTTCGCCGGCAGGCGCAGGCCTGCGTCGCGTCGGTCGCCGCCGCCTTCGGGCGCGCGGCCGGCGGTCGCACGTGGCGCGCGGCCGGATCGATCGTGAGTCGTTTTCATGGCGTCTTCGCGTGATGAATGGGCATCGGTCGGTGAATATCGAACGTGCGTTCACCATACCGCTCCAATCGCCGCGAATGAAATGGATTGTTGCGATGCAAACATTCGCAACTTGAATGGGGAATGTGCGCGGCACGCATGCGAGCGGCATACGACGAGCCGATCGCGCACGGCGGCATGCGCCCGTCAGCCTTGCGTGACAGGCATATGCGCAGCATTTGGGAGGATGGTTTCGGTCGGCGCGGCGCGCAGCGCGCAGCGTCACCGCGCGCGCCGCATGACGGTTTTATGCCGCGCCGCGACACGGGATCAGAGGGGGGACTCTACCGGGATCGCATACGTGCCGTTCGTGCAGCGAATGCGAAGGCTGCGTCGCAATGGACGACACGCCGCGCGATCTGCCGAAGCAGACTCGACGCAGCGTGCGGGGATTTCGCTACCGCCGCGGTCCGGGCGGCGGCACGGTCCGGTCAGCGCAGCCCGCCGCTCGCGACGAGGCGCTCGCCGGTCAGCCAGCGTGCATCGTCCGACGCGAGGAACACGGCGACCGACGCGATGTCGTTCGGCTCGCCGAGGCGGCCGAGCGGCGTCTGGCCGAGCACTTGCGTTTCAAGCTCGGAGCCGATGATGCCCGCGCTGTGCGTGCCCTCGGTCACGACCATCCCCGGGTTGATCGCGTTCACGCGGATCTTGCGCGGCGCGAGCTCGAGCGCGAGCACGCCGGTGATCGCGTCGACCGCGCCCTTCGTGCCGCTGTATACGGCGCTGGCCGGCGGCGTGATGCTGGTCACGACCGAGCTGATGTTGATGATGCTCGCGCCTTCGCCGAGATGCTTGGCGGCCGCCTGCGTCGTCAGCAGTACGCCGAACACGTTCGTGTCGAACTGCCGGCGATAGTGTTCTTCGGTGATCGCTTCGATCGGCGCGAATTCGTACACGCCGGAATTGTTGACGACCACGTCGAGACGGCCATACGTGTCGATCGCGGTATCGACGATGCGTTGCACGTCGGCCGCCTTCGACACGTCGCCGCCGACGGCGACCGCGCGGCCGCCCGCTTCGGTGATCGCGCTCACGACCGCATCCGCGCCCGCCTTGCTGCTCGCGTAGTTGACGACGACCGCCGCGCCTGCGTCGGCCAGTGCCTTCGCGATGGCCGCGCCGATGCCCTTCGATGCGCCCGTGACGATCGCGACCTTGCCTGCCAGCTTGCTCATGATTTCATTCCTCAGTCAGAAGACCTTCGATGGATGGCGCCGGTCGCCGCGACGATGCGTCGATGCATCGATGCATCGATGCGTTGCGATGGCGACCGGCCTGATTGGCAATTTACGTTGCCGCACCGCAGCGATAAAGCGGCTCGACGCGAATTGACTGGCGGAGTTTGCCGAACAATCGACCGGGCGCCGTCAGCCCGCGCTCAGCCATGCGTGGATGACCTCGTCGTCCAGCCCGTCGAGCGCGCCGTCGTAGACGATCCGTCCCCGCCCCATCACCGCGACGCGCCGCGCGAGCCGCGGTGCGAGCTGCAGCCGCTGCTCGATCAGCACGATCGCGACGCCGTCGGCCTGCAGCGCGGCGAGGCACGCGCCGACCTCGCCGACCGCGAGCGGCGCGAGCCCTTCGGCCGGTTCGTCGACGATCAGCACGCGCGGGCCGCCGGCAAGCGCGCGCACCAGCGCGAGCACCTGCTGCTCGCCGCCCGACAGCCGCCCGGCTTTCACGTCCGCGCGCGCGGCCAGCAGCGGAAAACGCTCGAACAGGCGGTCGAGCGCCGTGCGTTCGGCTGCGCCGCTCGCGCCGCGCAAACCGAGCCGCAGGTTGTCGCGCACGCTCAGCAATGGAAACACGTCGCGGCTTTCGGCAACGTAAGCCACGCCGCGCCGCGCGATCTCGAAGGTGCGCGCCCCCGCGCATTCGGCACCGGCGACGCGCACCGAGCCGGCCGTGCGCACAAGCCCCATCACGGCCTTCGCGAGCGTCGAGCGACCCGAGCCGTTGCGGCCGAGCAGCGCGAGCGTCTCGCCCGGCGCCAGCGCGAGATCGACGCCGTCGAGCACGGGCTGCATCCCGTACCACGCGCGCAGCCCGCGAATGTCGAGCACGGCGCTCATGTCGCACCCTCGCCCAGGTACGCGGCACGCACGCGCGCATCGGCGCGGATCGCGTCGGGCGCGCCGGTCGCGACCACCGCGCCGCGCACGAGCACCGTGATGCGCTCGGCGAAACCGAACACCGCGTCCATGTCGTGTTCGATCATCAGCACCGTGCGGCCCTGCGTCGTCGCGCGGATCAACGCGATCATCCGCGCCGCCTGCGCGCGGCTCATGCCGGCCGTCGGCTCGTCGAGCAGCAGCGTCCGCGCGCCGCTCGCGAGCGCGATTCCGAGATCGAGCGCGCGCTGCTCCGCATAGCTCAGTTCGCCGGCCGGCGTGTCGCGCCGCGCGTCGAGGCCGATGTCGTGCAGCACGCGTGCGGCCGCGAGATCGACCGACGCCGATTCGCGCAGCCGGTTCCACCAGCGCCGCCGCTCGGCCGGCGCATGCAGCGCCGCGCAGCGCAGGTTGTCGAATACGCTCAGGCGCGCGAATACGCTCGTCTGCTGGAAACTGCGGCCGATGCCGAGGCGGCTCGCGACGACCGGCCCGCGCCCGCGCAGCTCGACACCGTGCAGCACGACGCGCCCGCGCGTCGGCCGCGTCGCGCCGGCGATCACGCCGAACAGCGTCGACTTGCCCGCGCCGTTCGGCCCGATCAGCGCGTGGCGCTCGCCGGCCGCGATGCTCAGATCGACACCGTCGAGCACGGTCTGCGCGCCGAAGCGCTGCACGACGCCGTGAAGCGTGATCGCGTTGCCGTTCATCGCGCGTCCTCCCGCGCGGCGACCGCCGCGCCGTGCACGAGCCGCGCGCGCCAGCTCCACAGCAGCGTGCCGATGCCGGCAGCCGAAACCACGACGGCCCAGCCGATCGGCGTATCGGCGTCGATGCCCCATGCGCCGAACGCGAGGCGCGCGCCGTCGTCCTGCGCGAAGCGCCATGCATAACCGAGCTCGGCCGCGCAGACGATCGCGACGCTCCAGAACGCGCACGCGGCGACGCCGCACAGCGCGCGCCACCGCTCGACTGCCGGCGCGCCGCGCCGCAGCACCCGCGCGAGCGCCTGTGCAACGCCCGCGATCCCGCCCGGCGCGGCCACGACGATCGCGACGAACAGCACGCCGAGATACAGCGCCCACGCGCGCGACACGCCCGCGACGCCGATACTCAGCGCGGTCAGCACGGCCGCGCCGGCCGCCGGCCCGAAGAATGCGCCGGTGCCGCCGATCACCGCGGCGATCAGCACGGTCGCCGAGCGCGCCATCGACACGCTGTCGGGCGTCGCGATCTCGACGTCGATCAGCGTCAGCGTGCCGGCGATACCCGCGAAGAACGATGCGCAGACAACCATCGCGAGCCGCACGCGACGCGGATCGGTACCGAGCGCCGCGACGCGCGCCGGGTTGTCGCGCACCGCGTTCGCGAGCCGTGCGAGCGGCGTGCGCGTGAGCGCATGCATCGCCCACGCCGACACGACGCACCACGCGGCGATCACCGCATACGCGTGCGCCGGCGCGCCGAAATACCCGTTGCCCCACGGCGCGCCGCCCGCACGGTCGATCGGCACGCCGCCGATCCCGCCGAACCACGCGGGCACGCTCCATGCGGCCGCCGCGACGCATTCGCCGAGCCCGAGCGTGATCATCGCGAACGCGGTGCCGGAACGGCGCGTCGCCAGCAGCCCGGCGACGCACCCGAAGCCCGCGCCGGCCGCGCCGCCGACGAGCGGCAACAGCGGCAGCGGGCCGCCGACGCGATTGAACCAGTGCGCGGCCGCGAACGCGCCGAGGCCCGCGAACGCCGCATGCCCGAACGACAGCAGCCCGGTCGTGCCGAGCTGCAGGTTGTACGACAGCGCGAGCACGACGAGCGCGGCCGTCTGCGCGAGATAGCCGAGCACCGCGCCGTGCGGCCACAGCCACGCGGGCAGCGCGAAGCAGGCGGCGAACAGCGCCCAGCGCGCGCATCTGGCCACTGCGCGGCTACGCATCGGCACGCTCGCCGAACAACCCGCGCGGCCGCGCGACCAGTACCGCGACGAGCAGCAGGTACGGCACGAGCGGCGCCAGTTGCGCGATCGACACGGCGGCCACGCTGTCGGGCAACGCGAGGCCCGTCCATTGCGCGAGGTCGCGCAGCGACGTGTCGCTCGCGGCCGCGAAGGTCTGCGCGAAGCCGACCGCGAGCGACGCGACGAACGCGCCGCCGAGCGAGCCGAGCCCGCCGATCACGACGATCGCGAACACGACCGACCCGACGGTCTCGGCCAGCGCCGGTTCGATCACCGCGAGCGGCGCGCCGATCACGCCGGCCAGCGCCGCGAGCGCGGTGCCCGCGCCGAACAGCGCCGTCATCACGCGCGGCACGTCGTAGCCGAGCGCCTCGACCGCGGCGCGATGCGTGAGCGCCGCGCGCACGACGAGCCCGAGGCGCGACGCGCGCAGCAACACGCCGAGCGCGATCAGCATCGTCGCGGACATCGCCATCATGAACAGCCGGTAACGCGGCAGCGCGAGACCGAACACGTTCGCCGGCGCGCCGTCGAACAGCGGCGGCACGGGCGCCGGCAGCGGCGCGAGGCCCCACGCGAGTTTCGCGCCCTCGCCGATCAGGTACGCGAGCCCGAAGGTCAGCAGCAGTTCGCTCGTATGGCCGCGCGCCTGCACGCGGCGCAGCAGCACGCGCTCGCAGCCGGCGCCGAGCAGCCCGACCGCCAGCGGCGCCAGCACGAGCGCGGGCCAGAAGCCCGCATGGGCCGCGATGCCGTAGCCGACGTACGCACCGAGCATGTAGAAGCTCGCATGCGCGAAGTTGAGTACGCCCTGCACGCTGAAGATCAACGTGAGGCCGGCCGACAGCATGAACAGCAGCAAGCCGTAGCTGAGGCCGTTGAAGGCCTGGAGCGCGAACGCGTGCACCGCGCGTCGTCAGGCGGCGAGCGGTTCGAGCGCGGCGCGCAGCGCGTCGGGCAGCGGCACCGGGCGGCGCGTGCCGCGATCGACGTACACGTGCACGAAATGCCCCTGCGCGGCGGGCGACGCATCGCCTTGCGCGAACAGCCCGACTTCGTAGCGCACGCTCGACGTGCCGAGCTTCACGACGCGCAGGCCCGCATCGACCGATTGCGGGAACACGAGCGGCGCGAAATAGTTGCACTGCGTCTCGACGACCAGCCCGATCGTCTGCCCGTGCTCGACGTCGAGTACGCCCGCGCGGATCAGGTACTCGTTCACGACGGTGTCGAAGTAGCTGTAATAGACGACGTTGTTCACGTGCCCGTAGACGTCGTTGTCCATCCAGCGGGTCGTGATCGGCAGGAAGTGGCGATAGGCGTCGCGCGGACGGGGCTGCGGCTTGTCGGACATGGCGATGGCGCTCAGGACGATGGAAGCGAAGGGAACGATGCGGACGATGGGGACGACTGGAACGACGCGCGGCGGCCGGAGCACGCGGCGCGCCGGCCAGCAACGCAGCGCCGCGTCGCGATCGCGCGCGGCACGGCGAACGGCGCGCTGCGGGCAGCCCGGCCCGTCACTGCCCCGGCCGGTCGACGAATTCGAAATCGAGGCCGCGCGCGCGCATCCAGTCGGCGAGCGCGACGCCCGTGCCGGCGCGCCACGGGCGCAGCAGCGGCGGATCGACGAGCTTGTATTCGAGCAGTTCAGGCGACAGCGATACCGTGCCCGACGCCCGCACGTGGTACGCGATGATCAGCTCGTTCTTGCGGATGAATTCGTACACGCCGACGAGCGATACCTGCTCGGCCTTCAGCGCGGTTTCCTCGAACACCTCGCGCGCGATGCCGTCCTCGGGCGTCTCGCCGTTTTCGAGGAAGCCGGTAATCAGCGCGAACATCCCCTCCGGCCACGCCGCGTTGCGCGCGAGCAGGATCTTGCCGTCGAGTTCGACGATCGCGGCGACGACCGGCAGCGGGTTGTTCCAGTGCACGTAGCCGCAGGTATCGTCGGGGCAGGCCTGGCGAATGCGGCCGCCTTCGTGGTCGGGATCGGCCCGCTCGGTCAGCGGGCTCGCGCAGCGCGGGCAAAAACGGTAGTCGGCGGTGGTCATCGATGGGGCATGGCGAGCGCCGGACGGTAGCCTGCAGGCCGCGTCGGGCACCCGCTCGGCGCGGGAAAGGCTTCATTCTAGCGAGTTTGCCCGCGCCGGATACGATCCGGCCCCGCTGGCGTCAGGATGACCGGCGCCCACGTGCGGCGGTCGCCGCGAAACCGGCCGCACCCGCCAGCAGCGCGGCCGCCGCGACCCACAGCGCGGGCGTAAACGACCCGAAGCGCGCGGCCAGCGGCGCCGCGACGAGCGGCCCGAGGATCTGCCCGACGCCATACGACGCGGTCGCGTAGCCCATCAGTCCGGCCGCGCGCTCGCCGTGCAGGCGCCGCGCCTCGCGCATCGCGAACAGCGTGATCGCGGTGAACGGCAGGCCGAGCAGCGCGCTGCCGATCGAGAAACCGGCCGCGTTCGGCCACACGATCCCGGCCGCGATGCCAAGCGCCTGCGTCGCGCAGCCGGCCGCCAGCAGCAGCCGGTTGTCCCAGTGCCCGGGCAGCCGCGCGGCGGTGATCGCGCCGACGATCAGCGCCGCGCCGAACATCGGCCAGAACAGGTCGGGCCACGGCGAGCCGGCCGGCAGCGCGGCGCGCGCGATCACCGGCAGGAACGTCGCGGTGATGATGTAGCCGAAGCCCGGCGCGCCGTACAGCACGACGAGCCACGCGGCGTCCGCGCGACCGCTTCGCGTGCCGGCCGGCGCCGCCGGGGCGGCGGGTGCGCCAGGCGCCGCATGTGACGCGGCGGCCGGCGGCATGGCCTGCGCGCGCGGGGCCGCGGTCGAAGCCGACGCCGCACCGAACGTGCGCCAGATCGCGACCGACAGCACGGCCGACAACGCCGCGAAGCCCAGCCAGCCCACCGCCGCGCGCTGGCCGGCCAGCGCGCTGCCGATCAGCCCGGTCGCCACGATGCCGACGCCCGGCCCCGCGTAGATCACCCCGCTCCATTCCGGCGCATGCAGCTCGGCCAGGCGCCGCAGCCCCCATTGCGACATGAACACGAACGTCCACGCGCTGACGACGCCCGCGACGAAACGTACGACGAGCCACGCCGGCAACCCGTGGCCGACGCCCATCGCCGCGGTCAGCAGCACGGTCGCCGCGAGCCCGAAGCGCACCATCCGCGCGGGCGCGACGCGCAGCGCCGCGCAACTGACCGCGCCGGCGAAGTAGCCCGCGTAGTTCGCCGACGCGAGCCAGCTGCCAGCCTTCAGCCCGATCGAGCCGTCCGCGAGCATCAGCGGCAACAGCGGCGTGAACGCGAAACGGCCGACGCCGAGCACGACGGCCAGGCCGACCATGCAGGCGAGCGCGGCCGCGCGGGCGCGGCGGTCCGCCTGGTCGGACGAAAACGCGCGGGCGGCGGCGGTCGAAGCATCGAAGCGGGACATGGCGGCATGGGCCGGCACGTCGCGCGCCGGCCGATCGGGAATCGGAATGCATCCATCCTAGCTTGACCAAACGTTCTCGAAAAATGAATAATTGAGAATCGACTCATCCTCTGGAGAGAATCATGGACCTGTCGGCGCTGGCGATCTTCCGGGCGGTCGTGCGCGAGAACGGCGTGACGCGCGCGGCGGCCAAGCTCAATCGCGTGCAGTCGAACGTCACGACACGCATCAAGCAGCTGGAGGAGGAACTCGGCGCGGCGCTGTTCGTGCGCGACGGCCGCCGGCTCGTGCTGACGCCGGCCGGGCATACGCTGCTGCCGTATGCGGAGCGCCTGCTCGCGCTCGCCGACGAGGCGCGCGACGCGGTGCGCGAGGACACGCCGCGCGGGCGGCTGCGGCTCGGCACGATGGAAAGCACGGCCGCGAGCCGGCTGCCGACCATCCTCGCGCGCTACCACCACGCATGGCCCGACGTGTCGCTCGAACTGGTGACGGGCACGACGGGGTGCCTGATCGACCGCGTGCGCGACTTCGAGATCGACGCCGCGCTGTTCGCGCGCCCGCCCGAGCCGGACACGCTGCCCGACACGTTCGAGACAGCGCCGATCTTCCGTGAGGATCTCGTGCTGCTCACGCCGCGCGGCCATCCGCCGGTGCGTACGCCGCGCGACGTGATCCTGCCGACGCTGATCGCGTTCGAGCGCGGCTGCGCGTATCGCAAGTACGTCGAGCAGTGGTATGCGGCGCACGGCGTGAAGCCGGCGCGCGTGCTCGAGCTCGGCTCGTATCACGCGATCGTCGCGTGCGTCGCGGCCGGCGCGGGCATCGCGGTCGCGCCGCGTTCGGTGCTCGATCTGCAACCCGAGACAGGCAACGTCGCCGCGCACACGATTCCCGAACTCGAAGGCATCGACACGCTGCTCGGATGGCGGCGCGGTCATGCGTCGGCGGCGCTCGCCGCGCTGCGCGATGCGCTCACCGACGCCGCGCGGCAGTCCGGCGACGTGGCGCAGCCGAGGCCGACCGTGCCGGCGTGACCCGTGCGCACGCGCGCCGCCTCGAGCGACGCGCATGGGCCGCACAAACAAAACGACCCGACCGGCATCCGCCGATCGGGTCGTTTTTCGATTCACGCGATGCCGTCATTGCGACCGCATCGCGTCGGTCGTGCAACGATCAGAGCCGTTCCTCGATCCAGCCCTTCACGCCGGCCAGCGCGCCCGGCAGGTTCGCCGGCTCGGTGCCGCCCGCCTGCGCCATGTCCGGACGGCCGCCGCCCTTGCCGCCCACTTGCTGCGCGACGAAGTTCACGAGCTCGCCGGCCTTGACCTTCTTGCTCGCGTCCGGCGTGACGCCCGCGATCAGGCTGACCTTGCCGCCTTCGACGGCCGCCAGCACGATCGCCGCGCTCTTCAGCTTGTCCTTGAGCTTGTCGACCGTTTCGCGCAGCGTCTTCGCATCGGCGCCGTCGAGCGTCGCGGCCAGCACGTACACGCCGCCGATTTCGACGGCCTGCTGCGCGAGCTCGTCGCCCTGGCTCGATGCGAGCTTCGACTTCAGCGCGCCCAGCTCCTTCTCGAGCGACTTCACCTGCTCCTGCACCTGCGCGATCCGCTGCGTGAGTTCCGACGGCTGCGCCTTCAGCGCCGCTGCCGCTTCGTTCACGCGCGCGTCGAGCTCCTGCACGTAGCGCACCGCGTTGTCGCCGGTGATCGCCTCGACGCGACGGATGCCGGCCGCGACGCCGCCTTCCATCACGATCTTGAACAGGCCGATGTCGCCGGTGCGGTGCACGTGCGTGCCGCCGCACAGTTCGCGCGAGAAGCCGAGATCGAGCACGCGCACTTCATCGCCGTACTTCTCGCCGAACAGCGCCATCGCGCCGCCCTTCACCGCTTCGTCGTACGGCATCACGCGCACGATGCCCGGCGCGTTGGCCAGGATCTCGTCGTTGACGATCTGCTCGACGCGACGGATTTCGTCGTCAGTCATCGGTGCGTTGTGCGCGAAGTCGAAACGGGTCTTTTCCGCGTCGACGAGCGAACCCTTCTGCTGCACGTGCGCGCCGAGCACTTCGCGCAGCGCCTTGTGCATCAGGTGGGTGGCCGAGTGGTTGCGCTGCGTGCGCGCGCGGCGATGCGCGTCGATTTCCGCGCGCAGCACGTCGCCGACCTTCAGCGTGCCCTGCTCCAGCGTGCCGTGATGGCCGATCACGTCGGCCTGCACCTTCAGCGTGTCGGCCACCGAGAAGCGCGTCGCGGCGTTCGCGAGCACGCCCTGGTCGCCGACCTGGCCGCCCGATTCCGCGTAGAACGGCGTGTGGTCGAGCACGACGACCGCATCCTGGCCGGCCTTCACTTCGTTGACGGCCGAACCGTCGACGTACAGCGCGACGACCTTCGCGTCGTCGAACGCGATTTCCTCGTAACCGTGGAAGGTCGTCTTCGCGCCCGAGTATTCGAGGCCCTGCGTGGCCTTGAACTTGCCGGCCGCACGCGCCTGCTCGCGCTGGCGCGCCATCGCGTCGTCGAATGCCGGCTCGTCGACCGTCATCCCGCGCTCGCGGCACACGTCGGCCGTCAGGTCCAGCGGGAAGCCGTACGTGTCGTGCAGCTTGAATGCGAGCTCGCCGTCGAGCACCTTGCCGCCCTTCGCGTCGACGTCGGCAAGCGCGGCTTCGAGGATCGACATGCCGTGCTCGATCGTCTCGAAGAAGCGCTCTTCTTCCTGACGCAGCACGTCGGTCACGCGCTGCTCGGCTTCCTTCAGCTCCGGATACGCGGTGCCCATCTCGGCGACGAGATCGGCCACCAGCTTGTGGAAGAACGCGCCCTTGCGGCCGAGCTTGTAGCCGTGGCGGATCGCGCGGCGCACGATCCGGCGCAGCACGTAGCCGCGGCCTTCGTTGCCGGGAATCACGCCGTCGACGATCAGGAACGAGCACGCGCGGATGTGATCGGCGATCACCTTCAGCGAGTTGTTCGTCAGGTCGTTGATCTCGGTCACGCGCGCGGCGGCCTTGATCAGGTTCTGGAACAGGTCGATCTCGTAGTTGCTGTGCACGTGCTGCAGCACCGCGGCGAGACGCTCGAGGCCCATGCCGGTGTCGACCGACTGCTTCGGCAGGCGCGTCATGTTGCCCTGCGCGTCGCGGTTGAACTGCATGAACACGAGGTTCCAGATCTCGATGTAGCGGTCGCCGTCTTCCTCAGGCGACCCCGGCGGCCCGCCCCACACGTCCGGGCCGTGGTCGTAGAAGATTTCCGTGCACGGGCCGCACGGGCCGGTGTCGCCCATCGTCCAGAAGTTGTCCGACGCGTAGCGCGCACCCTTGTTGTCGCCGATCCGGATGATCCGCTCGGTCGGCACGCCGACTTCCTTCGCCCAGATGTCGTAGGCTTCGTCGTCTTCCTGGTAGACGGTCACCCACAGCTTGTCCTTCGGCAACTGGTAGACCGTGGTCAGCAGCTCCCACGCGAACTTGATCGCGTCCTGCTTGAAGTAGTCGCCGAACGAGAAGTTGCCGAGCATCTCGAAGAACGTGTGGTGGCGCGCCGTGTAGCCGACGTTCTCGAGGTCGTTGTGCTTGCCGCCCGCGCGCACGCTACGCTGTGCCGTGGTGGCGCGCGAGTACGGACGCGGGTCCGTGCCGAGGAAGACGTCCTTGAACTGGACCATGCCCGAGTTCGTGAACATCAGCGTGGGGTCGTTACCGGGCACGAGGCTCGACGAGCGGACGATCGTGTGGCCCTTCGATTCGAAGAATTTGAGGAATTTCTCGCGGATTTCGGCAGCTTTCATGGCGTGCGGGGACAGTCTGGCAAAGACGGCTTCAAACGCCGGCGCCCCAGGCGGGGCGCGCGGCGGCATGGATTCGGAAACGATCGATTATACGGGATCGGGGCCGGCTTCCGGGCAAAGCGCCGGCGAGGCGGCTCGACCCTCCGGACGACCGGTCGGAGCCTGTTCCCGCTGATAACGGGCTCCAGGCCACCCGCGCGGCCGATTCGCCTTAAGATGCTCGGCATGCCAATCGGCCTTGCCCGACAACGCAGGCCCGCCATGAAAGGAGACGATTCGACGATGGGTGCCCTGAGCCATATCCGCGTGCTGGACCTGACCCGCGTGCTCGCGGGCCCGTGGTGCGCGCAGACCCTTGCCGATTTCGGCGCGGACGTGATCAAGGTCGAGCGCCCGGGCGCCGGCGACGACACGCGCCACTGGGGGCCGCCGTACCTGAAGGACGCGGACGGCGCAGATACCGCCGAGGCCGCGTACTACCTCGCGGCGAACCGCAACAAGCGCTCGGTGACGGTCGACATCGCGACGCCCGAGGGCCAGCAGATCGTGCGCGAGCTTGCCGCGCAGAGCGACGTCGTGCTCGAGAACTACAAGGTCGGCCAGTTGAAGAAATACGGGCTCGACTACGACTCGCTGCGCGCGGTGAAGCCCGATCTCGTCTACTGCTCGGTCACCGGCTTCGGCCAGACCGGCCCGTACGCGCACCGCGCCGGCTACGACTTCATCGTGCAGGGGATCGGCGGCTTCATGAGCATCACCGGCGAACGCGACGGCGAGCCGGGCGGCGGCCCGCAGAAGGCCGGCGTCGCGATCGCCGATCTCGCGACCGGCCTCTATTCGACGATCGCGGTGCTCGCCGCCCTCGCGCACCGCGACCGCACGGGCGAAGGCCAGTACATCGACATGGCGCTGCTCGACGTGCAGGTCGCGCTGCTCGCTAACATGAACACCAACTTCCTCGCGAGCGGCAAGCCGCCGGTGCGCTGGGGCAACGCGCATCCGAACATCGTGCCGTACCAGACGTTCCAGACGAGCGACGGCTGGATCATCGTCGCGGTCGGCAACGACGGGCAGTTCCGCAAGTTCGTCGAGGCGGGCGGGCGGCCCGAGCTGGCGGACGATGCGCGCTTCGCGACGAACCCGTCGCGCGTGCGCCATCGCGACACGCTGGTGCCGATCCTCGCGGAGATGGTGAAGGCGCGCGACAAGGCCGACTGGATCGGCGCGCTCGAAGCGGCCGGCGTGCCGTGCGGGCCGATCAACGATCTCGGCGAGGTGTTCGACAACGAGCAGGTGGTCGCGCGCGGGATGCAGGTGTCGCTGCCGCATCCGTGCGGCGCGGACGTGAAGCTCGTGCGCAACCCGATCCGGATGAGCGCGACGCCGCCCGACGCGCGCACGGCCCCGCCGCTGCTCGGCGCGCAGACGGAAGACGTGCTGCGCGACATGCTCGGCTACGACGACGAGCGGATCGCCGCGTTGAAGGCGAAGCAGGCGATCTGAGCGGCGCGGCGGCGGGCCGGAACGGGAGCGCCCGCCGTCCGGTCAGCGCCGGGCCAGCGTATCGCAGCCGCCGGCCAGCGCCGCAAGCGCCGCGCGCGATGGCGAACGCACAACTGCCGCGTAGCCACCGTGCCCGGCCCACAGACCGTCGACGGCGATGGCGACCGCGTCCGAATCCGCCGCGGCCAGGAAGACGACCGGCGGCGGCGGCTCGGACGCAATGCGATCACGGATATCCAGCCGCCCGATCTGCTGCGGAAATCCGCGCGCGAGGTCGGCCGGGTCGAGCTGCCGTTGCGCGACGATCGTCGAAAAGGACTCGAGGTGCGCGGCCAGATCCGCCGACGCCACGCATTGCCGGGGGGCACGCCCATCCGCATAAGTCACCTGCACCGCGAACCGCGCCGCGGGCTGTGAGCGCTGCGCGGTCAGCGTGAGCGCAGCGGTCGTATAGGTCAGCGACATCACTTCGTCGGGCAGCACGCTGAGCAGGTCGGTGCCGGGATCGATCCGTATGGGGCTGTCGGTCCAGTCGGCGAGGCTGCGCCAGCCGAAACCGGCGAGCAGACCGACCAGCATCGCCAGACACGGGATCGCGAATCGCGTTGCCGATGCGATCTTCACGATACCTGCACCGCGGTTCCCATCGGAGCCCAGTCGAACAGTGCTTCGCGTCGGCCTCGCCTCGAGCCGCTCGACATGGCCCCTCCTTCCAATCGAATTGAACAGGCCGTCACTTTATCGGCCCGGCCGATCAGAAAGTCATGGGGTTGGTCACAACACGCAGTCGGTTGCGCGTCGCGCCCAAGACAATCGGACGCGCAGCAAGGCGCACGTCGCGCCGCGACGCATCGCATGAAATTCGCGCTTGGTTAAAAAATGTGTCCGATTCGGTGAACCACGACCGGCAGTCAGTCCGTCGTCCCCAGCGCCTCGAGCCAGCCGCGCGCTTCCGGCCATTCCCCGAGCCCGCTGTCCGCGTTGATGTGGCCGCGCGGGCCGAGGTCATGGAACGTGCTGCCCCATGCTTTCGCGCAATCGCGTGCGAACGCGAGCGAACCGTACGGATCGTCGCTGCTCGCGACGACGCAGGTCGGAAACGGCACTCGCTCGTGCGGCACCGGGCCGAAGCCATGCGCGTCGGCCGGAAACGCCGGCCCGGCAGGATCGGGCAGCGCGACCAGCAATGCGCCGCGCACTTTCGCGAGCGCGGCCGGCCGCGCGTAGCGGGTCGCCCACCATGCGGTGGTCAGCGTGCCGAGACTATGGGCGGCGATCAGCACGGGCCCGCGCGCGCCTTCGACCGCACGATCGAGCGCGCGACACCAGCCGTTGCGGACCGCGTGGTTCCAGTCCGGCATCGCAATCCGCACGAAACGCGGATCGGCACGCTCCCAACGGCTTTGCCAGTGAAGCGGGCCCGAATTGGCGTAACCCGGCAAGACGAAAACGACGGAGTCGGTCATGGAAGGATTCGTCGACGAATGGAGTCATGTAGTAGCGTCGACGCAGTGTCGCACACCCGCCTCTCCCTGATGGTGCCTGTCAAAATCCAGGGGATGTGCTTGAACCTCGAGCGGGTCGTGACGCGTTCAGGCAGGCGCACGACCGTGGCCGGCGGTCAAGCGCCCGCGTCGCGGGCGCTCGCCGACGTGAATCAGCGTACGCCGGCGCCGACCAGGCCGCCTGCCGCCGCGCCGGCCACCGTGCCGACCGGGCCGCCCGTGATCAGGTAGCCGAGCGCGCCGCCCGCGGCCGCGCCAATCCCGGCGTTACGCTGCGTATGCGTCATCGCGCATGCGCCGAGTTGCGACAGGGCCGCGACGATCACCGCGGTACGAACGAGAAAAGTGGTCTTCTTCATCATGGTTGTTGGCTTCCTTCCACCGCGCAAAATTGCGACCGGCGGCGTTGAATCGGTAAAGCCATCATAGGAAAAGCCGAACGGCGCGGGCAATCCGATTTACGTCGTGTTACAGCCGACACACACTCGATATATTGCGACACGCATCGCGACTGGACCGCGGCCGACCGGCAGGCCGCGCGGGACGGACCCCGGTCAGGTAGAATTACAGGATTAAACCGGCGCGACGCGCCGACACAACCCTGACGCCAACCGCATGAGCACCGAACGCAACGACGCCCCCGCGGCTTCCAATTTCATCCGCAACATCATTGACGACGACAACCGCACCGGCAAATGGGGCGGCCGCGTCGAGACGCGCTTCCCGCCCGAGCCGAACGGCTATCTGCATATCGGTCACGCGAAGAGCATCTGCCTGAACTTCAGCGTCGCGCGCGACTACGGCGGCGTGTGCCACCTGCGCTTCGACGACACGAACCCGGAAAAGGAAAGCGTCGAATACGTCGACTCGATCGTCGACGCGGTGCGCTGGCTCGGCTTCGACTGGCGCAAGGACGCGGTCGATCACCAGTATTTCGCGAGCGACTACTACGACAAGCTGTACGAGTTCGCCGAGCTGCTGATCAAGCGCGGCAAGGCGTACGTCGACAGCCAGAGCGCCGACGAAATGCGCGCGAACCGCGGCTCGCTGACCGAAGGCGGCAAGCCGTCGCCGTTCCGCGAGCGCACGCCGGACGAAAACCTCGACCTGTTCCGCCGGATGAAGGCCGGCGAGTTCAAGGAAGGCGAGCACGTGCTGCGCGCGAAGATCGACATGGCTTCGCCGAACATGAACATGCGCGACCCGGTGATCTACCGGATCCGCTACGCGCACCACTACCGCACCGGCGACGCATGGTGCGTGTATCCGATGTACGACTACACGCACTGCATCTCGGATGCGCTCGAAGGCATCACGCATTCGCTGTGCACGCTCGAATTCGAGGATCACCGCCCGCTGTACGACTGGGTGCTGAACGAACTCGCGGAAGCCGGCGTGTTCACGCGCCCGCTGCCGCAGCAGATCGAGTTCTCGCGGCTGAACCTCACGTACGCGATCACCAGCAAGCGCAAGCTGCTGCAGCTCGTCACCGAAGGCCACGTCGACGGCTGGGACGACCCGCGCATGCCGACGATCGTCGGCGTGCGCCGCCGCGGCTTCACGCCCGAGAGCATTCACCTGTTCTGCGAGCGGATTGGCGTGACGAAGATCGATTCGTGGATCGACATGAGCGTCTTCGAAGGCGCGCTGCGCGACGACCTCGACGACAAGGCCGCGCGCACGGTCGCGGTGCTCGATCCGCTGAAGCTCGTGATCGACAACTATCCGGAAGACCTCGAGGAAGCCTGCACGGCGCCCGTGCATCCGCATCATCCGGACCGCGGCGTGCGCACGTTCCCGATCTCGCGCGAACTGTGGATCGAGCGCGAGGATTTCGTCGAGAACCCGCCGAAGGGCTATTTCCGCCTGTTCCCGGGCAACAAGGTACGCCTGCGCTACGGCTACGTGATCGAATGCACGGGCTTCGACAAGGACGCCGACGGCAACGTGACGGCCGTGCACTGCAACTACTTCCCGGACAGCAAGTCGGGCACGGAAGGCGCGAACAACTACAAGGTCAAGGGCAACATCCACTGGGTCAGCGCGAAGCACGCGCAGCCGGCCGAAGTGCGGATCTACGACCGCCTGTTCAAGGAGCCGCATCCGGACGCGGGCGGCGCGAACTTCCTCGACGCGCTGAACCCCGATTCGAAGAAGATCGTGCAGGCGTACGTCGAGCCGGGCAACGGCGACATCGCGCCGGAAACGCGCGTGCAGTTCGAGCGCCACGGCTACTTCGTTGCGGATCGTGTCGATTCGAAGCCGGGCAAGCCGGTGTTCAACCGGATCGTCGGGTTGCGCGACAGCTGGGGCAAGCCGGCTTGACGGCCTGTTCCGCGCGGCGGCATGCGGATTCGCAAACCGCCGTTGCCTGATCATGAAAAAACCGGCTCCAGGGCCGGTTTTTTCATGTGAGTCGAAGCGAAACGCGGCAGCGTCCGTTCACGCACCCGACAACCGCCGATGCAGCTCCACCAGCGACAGCTTCGTGCGAAACAGCCGCGCGAGACTGCGGCTCGCATACGCATCGATGTCGCCCGGCACGGTCCAGCGATACGCATCCATCTCCGGAATCATCGAGCCGTCGCGGCGGCTCGGAAACAGCGACGTACACGTGCAGTGCGCGGGGTCGATCTCGCCTTCGGCCGCCAGCACCGCGAACAGGTGCAGGTCCTTGTCGTGCCGGTACGCGAAGCGGCCGAGATCGAGCAGTCGCGCGGCGTCCAGCTCGATGCCGGTTTCCTCCAGCAGTTCGCGCAGCGCGGCGTCGGCCGGCGTCTCGCCCGGCTCGCCCTGCCCCTTCGGGATGTCCCAGTGCGTGGTGTCGGTCGCGTGCGCGAGGAACACGCGGCCGGCCGCATCGAGGATCACGACGCCGCACGACACCGTGCGCGGCGCGCCGCCCCGCTTCGTCACGCGCGTGCTCAGCGCTTCTGCAACTGCCACTTGCCCGCGGCCGTCTTGCAGTAGACGGGCTTGAGCGTCATCCTCTGGCCCTTCGCCGTGATTTCGGTCGCGATTTCGCGGCAGGTCTTGCCGTCCGCCTCGGTCGTGCTCGGCGTGAGCTTCGCGTCGATCTGCGTGCCGCGTCCGCTGCTCTGCCACGTCGTGGTTTCGCCGTCCTTGCCTTCGTCGCGCGCCTGCACGACCGCCTTCGAGAGCGACGCGCGGTCGGCCTTGCTGAAATAGCTGATCGGCGTGTCGTTCAGGAAGTTCAGGTTGTTCTGCGCATGGGCGGGCAGCATCGCGGCTGCGCACGCGGCGCCGGCCAGCACGCGCGTGACGACGGAAAGGGATGCACGCATCGACATGTTTTTCTCCTTGGATGTTCGATCGAACGGCGCGGTGCATGCCGGCGAACCGGGGGCCGGCCTTCCGGCGGCCGGCCCTCCGGCACGCGCCTCGCCCGTCAGCGAGCGAGCATAGCATGCGTGCTGCGATGAAGGCCTTCTAGGGTCTGTTTACATACGGAACGCACATGCGTTGCCACGAGAACGGCCGCTCGCGAGGCGTGCGACGCCGCGAATACTGGACGTATTCGCAAGGAGCACAACGCGGCGAGCGGCCGTTCTCGTGGCAACCCCAAATTACAAAATCATTCCAGGGGAATGCCCGAAATCGCCCGCATGGCGGCGTCGCGCGTCACTTGTTTGGCTCGGCCAAACGGCGCTCCTTCCTCCTTGCCCTGCGAGCGATTTCGCGCATTCGCATGTGCGTTCCGTATGTAAACAGACCCTAGGGCTTCGCCGGTGCGCCCGTTTGCTGATATCCGTCAGTCAGCGTGCCGAGGAACGCGATCACGTCCTTGATCTCCGCCGCATTCAGCGCCGGCTGGTCGCCGCGCTTGCGGTCGAACGGCGGCTCGCGGTTGATGTTCGTCCAGTAGCGCTTCGGCAAATCGTCGTAAATCTGCACCTTGCCGTGCACGACCGGATAGAACTTCTCCGGATGGATGTCGCGTTCGACGTAGAAACGCATCACGTCCTCGAGCGAGTGATACACGCCGTTGTGGAAGAACGTCTTGCGCAGCGCGACGTTGCGCAGCGACGGCGTGCGGAACAGCCCGCAGAATTCGTCACGCCCTTTCAGGTCGGTGCGCTCAGGCCCGCACGCGCCGAGATCGTAAAAGCGCGGGTCGCGATTGACGGGCAACGCGCGGTTGCGCGGCACCGCGATCGCGATCAGCCCGAAATCGCTGAACTGCGGCGGGCCGCCTTCGAGCGTGCGCTGGCTGATGTGGCAACTCGCGCAGTTGCCCTTCTTTTCGTCGTTGAACAGCTGCAGCCCGTGCAACTCCGCGGGCGTGAGCCGCGCGTGGCCGGCCAGATACGCGTCGTATTTGCTCGTGTACGGATCGAACAGCGCCGGCTGCTGCTGGAATGCGTCGAGCGCGCGCAGCACCGCATCGAACGTCGCGCGATCGTCGCCGAGCACCTGATCGCCGAACGCCTTGCGGAATGCGTCGGCATACGGCGCGGCGCGCACCGCCTTCGCCACGCGCGCGGGCGAGCTGCTCATCTCGAACGGCGACGTGAGCGGAATGCGCGCCTGCGCATCGCGCGTATCGACGCGGCCATCCCAGGTCAGCCCGCCGGTCGGACCCGCGTCGACGCTTTCGTCGCCTTCGTCCGGCGAATCGTGGAAGTGCTCGCTGAACGGCGGGATGCCGCGCAGGTACTTCAGCGACGGCACCGCGCGAAAGCCGGTGCGGTGCATGTCGTCGCCGCCGAGCTGCACCGACAGCGCATTCGGCGGCCCGAACGCATGCTCGGCGCTGTGGCAGGACGCGCAGGCCAGCTTGCCGGACCCGGACAGCGACGGATCGAAGAACAACTGCTTGCCGAGCGCCGTCATCTGCTTCACGCCCTCGAACACCTGCGCGCGCGTCTGCGGCTGGGTGGCCGGCGCGACCGCCGGGGCGGCCGGGGCCGCCTGAGCCGCCGGTACGACGGACGCGGCCGATGCGGTCGTGCCGGGCCGCGCGTCGCAACCGGCGAACGCCGCGAGCGCGCCGACCACCGCGAGCGTAGCCGCGGCCGAGATCAGCGATCGCGCGGACGCGCAGGATTTCAGAAGGGTGTGCATCGTCGTTGTTCTGGTAGCGGTGGGCAACCGGCCGGAGCTTATGTCAGTTCCGTGACCGTTCAATGACGTTCCACCGACAGTCAATTGAAAGCGCCCCTACACCCTGCTGTCAAATCGGTTCCAGATAATGCGCGCAGCCGGGCGATACCGCGAGGTTCGCGCGCCGGCCCTCCCGCCCCCGGTTCCCACACGCGACCAACGACGAATGAGAGAGAACATCGCATGAAGAAGCACGCCTGGATTCGCTACACGCCGATCGCCCTCGCGGCCGCGCTCGGCCTGACCGCCTGCGGCGGCGACGACGTCACGCAGCAGGGTCTGTCGGCCGTCAAGAACGTCGTCGTGATTTACGCGGAAAACCGCAGCTTCGACAACCTGTACGGCAACTTCCCGGGCGCGAACGGCCTGCAGAACGCGACGGCCGCGAACTCGGTGCAGAAGGATCGCGACGGCTCGACGATGGCGACGCTGCCGAAGATCTGGGGCGGCCTGACCGCGACCGGCATCACGCCGGCGGTGACCGAGGCGATGACGGCGAACCTGCCGAACGCGCCGTTCGCGATCGACGACCCGAAAGGCTTCAACCAGTCGATGAGCATCGCGACGCGCGACATCGTGCACCGCTTCTACCAGGACCAGATGCAGATCAACGGCGGCAAGAACGACATGTACGCCGCATGGACCGACGCGGGCGGCCTGACGATGGGCCACTACACGGCCGATCCGTCGAAGCTGCCGCTGTGGAAGATCGCGCAGCAGTACGTGCTGGCCGACAACTTCTTCATGGGCGCGTTCGGCGGCTCGTTCCTGAACCACCAGTACCTGATCTGCGCGTGCGCACCGTACTACCCGAACGCCGACAAGAGCCCGGCGGCCGGCAAGATCGCCGTGCTCAATGCCGACGGCAAATCGCTGAAGGTGGCGACGAACTCGCCGGCCTCCGCGCTGAGCGGCCCGCCGAAGTTCGTCAACGACGGCGCGCTCACGCCCGACTTCTACGGCATCAATACGATGCAGCCGGCGTATCAGCCGAGCGGCAACAAGGCGGCCGCGGGCGGCGACCCGCTGCTCGCCGACCCGGCCAATCCGTCGACGATGCCGCCGCAGACGGCGACCAACATCGGCGACCTGATGACCAACGCGGGCGTGTCGTGGGCGTGGTATGCGGGCGCATGGGGCCAGGCGCTGCAGGCGAGCCAGAACGGCACGTCGAACGTGATCTACGGCGCCGACCTGTCGACGCCGAACTTCCAGCCGCACCACCAGCCGTTCAACTACTTCGCGAACCAGGCGCCGGGCACCGCGAGCCGCGCGCAGCACCTGCTCGACGGCGGCGCGAACGGCGCCGAGTTCATCAAGGCGATCGATGCGGGCACGCTGCCGCAGGTCACGTTCTACAAGCCGCAAGGCAACCTGAACGAACACCCGGGCTACACGGACGTCACGTCCGGCGACCAGCACATCGCCGACGTGATCGCGCACCTGCAGGCCAGCCCGCAATGGAAGAACATGGTCGTGATCGTCACGTACGACGAAAACGGCGGCTTCTGGGATCATGCGACGCCGCCGAACGCCGACCGCTGGGGCCCGGGCACGCGCATTCCGGCGCTGATCGTGTCGCCGTTCGCGAAGAAGGGCTTCGTCGATCATACGCAGTACGACACGGGCTCGATCCTGCGCTTCATCACGCGCCGCTTCTCGCTGCCGCGCCTCGCGGGCCTGCAGCAGCGCGACGACGCGCTGAAGGCGAACGGTGCGCAGCCGATGGGCGACCTGACGAACGCGCTCGCGCTGTCGCCGAACCTGTAATCGCATCGCGTCCACCGCGAACGGGCCGGTCGCACGGCCGGCCCGGACCCCGGACGAACGAAGGGCAGCCCCGCGGGGCTGCCCTTTTTCATGCCACGGGCGGGTTGCCGCGCGCGGCCGTCACCACCCGTACTTCAGCTCGACACCGACGTAATCCGCGTTGTGCCCGCCCGCCTGCCGGATCGCGTCGCCGACCTGGAAGTGCACGGCCTCGACCGCGCCGATCAGGTTCGCGGCGATCGTCCAGTCCGCGCGCAACTGCACGTACATGCCCGTCCACAGGCCGCCCTTGCCTGCCGTGCCCGGCACGGGGATGTTCGGCTGCTGATAGACGGAGTCGCCGGTCGTCTCGCGCCACTGGAAGCCCAGCGCGCCGAGCAGCGACAGGTTCGCCGCCGGTTTCAGCGTCACGGACGGCTTCACGTGGATCAGGTTCGCGTAACTCGTATAGCCGGCCAGCGTGAAGTAATAGCCGTTCGGAAACAGCGGATTGAACGTGCCGACGCGGCCGTCGCGCGGATGCCGGTCGCCCGATGCCGCATCGACCTGCAGCGCGATGCGCGGCGACCACGGCGCGTCGAGCCTGTAGCCCGCGATCGATCCGACGGCCCACGCGCCGATCGTGGCGTTGCCGACCGTGCCGGTCTGCAGCATCGTTTCGAGATCCCAGTCGAAGCGCCCCTGCGTGCCCGCGTAGCGAACGTCCCATACATCGCGATGCTCGGGGCCGCTCGCATCGAGGAACCGCGCATTGCGGCGGTTGTAGCGCGACCAGTAGCCGGACAGGTCGCCCGGCCCGACCGATTGCCGCTCGAAGCGCACGCCGCTGAACGTGAGATCGCGATTCGACACGTCGTCGAAATCGGACGCGTTGCGGTTCTGCACCGGCTGCGTCGCATAGCCGATGAAGCGCCACTTCCCGTATTCGTAGTCGGCCCACACCGCATCGAACGCGAGCCGCACGTTCGGGCCGTCGCGCGCGGCGATGAAGCGCTGCAGGTCGAACGCCATCTCCTGCCGGCCGACGCGAAACTTGACCGTGCCGCCGCCGAGCGCGCCCGTGTAGGTCGCGAATGCCTGTTCGAGATCGAGCGGATTCCTGTCGACGGGCGACGCCGTGTTCTTGCCGAACGCGCGCGCGTCCTGCAATTGCACGAAGAACTGCCAGTGCGGGCCGAGATGCGCATCGGCATGCACTTCGACGCGCTGGATCACGTACGTATCCGATTGCGCGGAGCCGATGCCGAACAGCGGCGCGTCGTTGGTCTCGAGCCGCTCGCGCAGGTTCACGCCGAGCGACAGATAGGACTGCGGATCGTTGCCGAGCGGGAGGTACTTCAACCCGTCGAGCGGCTTGCGCGGCACGCACGGATTCGCGAGCACCGACCAGTCTTCCTGCCAGCGGTTGAACAGGACGGTCGGGCGTTTGACGGTGCACGTCGATGCAGGCGTCGACGCCGACGACGTAGTCGAGGTCGACGCGGCTGCCGTTTCCGCAACCGCATCGGCGCCCGCGAACAGCAGCCCGGCGACGATCGACAACCGCGCGGCCCGCTCGACGCGGCGGCGGCAGGACCGCGTTCGCCTCCGCTCGATCATGCGCGCTCCGGGGTGGTCGTGCCGGCCGCCCGCGACGCACACAGCGCAAGCACGGCCAGCGCACCCACGGGCGCGAGCAACGCCAGAAACCCGACGTAGCGGAACCCGAGCGCACCGCCCGCCGCACCCAGCGCGAACGCGACGATCGCCGGCAGCATCTTCGCGAAGCGCGCACGCGCGGTGACGCGCACGCTGTCCGCCGTGCCGGGCGACAGGATGTCGACGGCATCCAGGATCGCCTGCGTGACGTTGCCGGTCATCACCGTGTTCGGCACGCCGCCCGCGCGCGCGATCACGCGCGGATGCGCGTTCTGCACGCCCATCGCGAACGTGCCGACGATGCCGGCCAAGAGCGCCGGCAGGCTGTCGGGCTGCGTGACCGGCGTCGCCCACACGCCGGCCGCGCAGAAGCCGAGCAGCAGCACGGCCTGCACCGTGTGCAGCACGCGCATGCCCTGCCACGCGGGCCGCGCGGCCATCGACCGCGCGATCAGGCTCGCCGCGATCACGCCGCACACGAACGCCGGAAACACGCTGAGCTTCAGCACGACGCCCTGGCCGAAGCCCGCGATGCCCGCGCCGATCAGCACGAAGTTGCCGGTCACGTGCGCGGTGAACAGCCCGAACAGCGCAACGAAGCTCAGCGTGTCGACGAAGCCGGCCACCGCGGCAAGGATCGTGTCCTCGTGCTTCATCGCGCCGCGCTCGCGTGAATCTCGGCGACGTAGCCGCCCGGGAACTGCACGAGCGCCGCGTCGCGCCCGTCCGACTTGAACGGCGGCACGAGCACCGTCACGCCCGCGGCTTCGGCCTGCTTCAGCGTCGCGGCGAGATCGGGAACTTCGTAGCCGGTCATCTCGCGCCCGAACGGGTACGGCAGGTGGCCGTCCGTCACCAGCACGGTCATCTTGCCGAAGCCCGACTCGATGCGAATGCGGCGGTACGTATCGTCCGGCCGGCCGATTTCGATACCCGGCGCCTTCAGGTTGTCGGACACCACCTTGCCTTTCGAGAACTTGACGAAATCGTGCACGAACTTGCGCACGCTTTGCGGCGACACGTAGACGCGATTCTCGGGAATGGTCTGCAATGCATCGTAGTGCGGCGCCTGCGTGTGCCAGTACAACTGCATGTTGACGCCGCCCGCCCACGTGATGATCGCGTCGCGGCCGATCGGGTCGGGGAACGTGTCGACGATCACATCGGCGCCGTGCTCGCGCGCCGACTTCACCGCGACGTCCATGTCGGTGACGAGATAGCCGGTGCGCTCCGCGCAGAACGGATACGGGATCGGCGTCTTGAAGCCGAACACCGAGATCGTGCCGACCGGCGTCAGCACGAGCTGCGACATCGTCTGGCTCGGCGTCGGCGTGACCTGGAACACGCCCTGCTTCGACTTCTTGCCGCCGAACGTCGCGACGAAGCTGTCGGTGAAGCGGTCGAAGTCTTCGGGGGCGACGCACACGTGCGTCGTGTCGTACTGCGGACCGACGGCCACCGTGGGTGTGACTGCCGGCGGCACCGGCGGTTTCGCGAACGCCGTCGGCGCGCCGGCAAGACCGCCCGCGAACATCGCGGCGAGCAGCAGGGAACGAATGGACTTCATCAATGGATTTCCTGGTTGTTGCATCGTCATCGAATGGAACGGCCATCATCGGCCGATTGCCGCGCATCGTCGAGCACCGTCGCGAGCACGAGTGCCGCGATCAGCCCGAGATGCTCGAAAAAGCTGTTGAGCGCCATGAAACGCTCGGCGCCTGTCCGGTTCCAGAAATCGTTCGCCACGACCATCGCGACGAGCGTCAGCATACCGAGGCTGCCGGCGCCGAGCCACGTGAAACGGCGAAATACCACGCACAGCGAGCCGGCGATCTCGACCGCGATCGCGAGCGCCGCCCACAGCGCGGCCGGCCGCAGGCCGAAATGCGCCTGCTCCGCGACCGCGCCGTGAAAGTCGAGCGCCTTCGCTGCGCCGCCGAGCAGGTAAGCGGACACCAGTGCGAGCCGCACGAGCGGCGGCACCCACGGCTGCGCGAGCAGCGCGCGGACCCATGCCGGGTTGCCGGCGCCGCCGCGATGGATCGGGGCCGCCATATCAGACCGCCCAGCACGAACAGCCGAACGCGCCCCAGAAACTCTTCGCGTCCGACGTCGGCAACGCGTTCGCCCATGCGCTCGCGTGCGCATGCTGGTGAACGTTGCATTCGTTCGCGCAGCCGCACATCGCAGCGGCCGCCGCGCGCTGCAACGGCGCGCCGGCGCGCTGCGTCGCGCCCCAGCCGCCATAGCCGCCGAACTCGCGCACCGGCGACCAGTCCGGCATCGCCGGCGGGATCGGCGCGTCGTGCGACGCGAACGGCCCCGCGCCCCACACGATCTTCCCGTCGACCACCGTCAGCAACGCGGTCGTGCCGGCGATATCGTCTTCCGCGCACGCGAAGAAATCGCGATCGGGGACCACCAGGTCGGCAAGCTGTCCCACCGCGATGCGCCCTTTCTTGCCTTCCTCGTTCGAGAACCACGTCACGTACTCGGTCCACATCCGCAGCGCGGTTTCGCGATCGAGCAGGTTGCGCTGCGGATACAGGCGCATGCCGCCGACCGTCTTGCCCGTCACGAGCCATGCAAGCGACACCCACGGGTTGTACGACGCGACGCGCGTCGCGTCCGTGCCGGCCGACACCCTGAGCCCCTTGCCGAGCATCTTCGCGACAGGCAGCGTCGCCTCGGCGGCCTGCGCGCCGTAACGCTCGACGAAGTATTCGCCCTGATACGCCATCCGGTGCTGCACCGCGATGCCGCCGCCGAGCGCGGCGATCCGGTCCATCGATTTCTCGGAGATGGTTTCCGCATGATCGAAGAACCAGTTCAGCCCGTCGAGCGGGATGTCTTCGTTGACCTTCTCGAACACGTCCAGCGCGCGGCTGATCGTTTCGTCATAGGTCGCGTGCATGCGCCACGGCCAGCGGTTTTCCGCGAGCACGCGCACGACGCCTTCGAGGTCGTCCTCCATCTGCGCGGGCAAATCCGGCCGCGCGACGCGGAAGTCCTCGAAGTCGGCCGCGGAAAACGCCAGCATCTCGCCCGCGCCGTTATTGCGGAAGTAGTCGGTGCCATCGTGGTACTTGACGCTCTTCGTCCAGTTCACGAAGTCTTCCTTCTCCGCGTTCGGCTTCTGCGTGAACAGGTTGTACGCGATCCGGATCGTCATCTCGCCCGCGTCGTGCAGCTTGCGGATCACTTCGTAATCGTCGGGATAATTCTGCGAGCCGCCGCCCGCGTCGATCACGCCCGTCACGCCGAGCCGGTTCAACTCGCGCATGAAATGGCGCGTCGAGTTGTACTGATACTCGAACGGCAGCTTCGGCCCCTTCGCGAGCGTCGCGTAGAGGATCGTCGCGTTCGGGTTCGCGAGCAGCAGGCCGGTCGGATTGCCCCCGGCATCGCGCAGGATCGTGCCGCCCGGCGGCTCCGGCGTGTCCTTCGTATAGCCGACCACGCGCAGCGCGGCCGCGTTCAGCAGCGCGCGGTCGTACAGGTGCAGGATGAACACGGGCGTATCGGGCGCGACCGCATTGAGCTCATCGATCGTCGGCAGCCGTTTCTCGACGAACTGGTGCTCGGTGAAGCCGCCGACCACACGCACCCATTGCGGCGCGGGCGTCACGGCGACCTGGCGCTTGAGCATCTCCATCGCGACCGCGAGCGACGGCACGCCGTCCCAGCGCAGCTCCATGTTGTAGTTCAGGCCGCCACGAATCACGTGGCAGTGGTTGTCGATCAGGCCCGGCAGCACGCCGCGGCCGCCGAGATCGACCACCTTCGTCGCACGGCCCGCGAGCGGCATCACGTCCGCGTCGCTGCCGACGGCGACGAAGCGGCCGGCGGCAATCGCGACGGCCGTCGCGACGGGGTTCGCGCGATCGAGCGTCGTGATGCGCCCGTTGTGGAGGATGAGATCGGGTTGAGTATCGGTTGCGCTCATGATTTTGTCCTCGATGCGGTCAGAAGCCTAGCCAGTGACGAACCGGCGCGATGGCCTGCGCGCCGACCAGCATGCCGGCGAGGCCCACCAGCGCGATCAGTGGCGGTGCCGGCGAGCGCACCCTGATCACGCTGTACACGACGCCGATCAGCACGCCGGCGCTCAGTGAAAGTAGATAAGATTCCATAACGATTTTTCTCCCGGCCGGATTAGAATGACCCGCATCGCATCGGCCGCATGCTTCGCCGCCCTCGCATTCCCTTCGCTTTCCCGTCATCCCGTCCGACCATGCAACACCTTCCTGATCTCGAAGCCTGGGCCATCTTCGCGCGCGTCGCGGAGACCGGTTCGTTCGCGAAAGCCGCGGAAACGCTCGGCGTATCGCAACCCACCGTATCGAAAGCGATCGCACGCCTCGAAAAGCGCCTCGGCGCGATGCTGCTGTACCGCACGTCGCGCAGGCTGTCGCTCACGCCGACCGGCGAACTGCTGCGCGACCGCGCGATCCGGCTGCTCGCCGATGCGGAACTGATCGAAAACGAAGCATCCGCGCAGGCGCTCGAGCCGCATGGCCTCGTGCGCGTGAATGCGCCGATGTCGTTCGGGCTGCGCCACCTGTCGCCGGTGCTGCCCGCGTTTCTCGAGCGCTATCCGCGCGTCGACATCGATCTCGTGCTGACCGACCACATCGTCGACATCGTGTCCGGCGGCTTCGACGTCGCGATCCGCATCGCCGAGCTCAGCGATTCGACGCTGCGCTCACGCCGCCTCTGCGCGGTGCGCCGGCCGCTCGTCGCGTCGCCCGCGTATCTCGACCGGCGCGGCCGTCCCACGCATCCGCGCGACATCGAACAGCACGTATGCCTGACGTACACGAACCTGCCGACGCCCGAGCACTGGCGCTTCCGTCATCCGGCATCGGGCGAGGATTTCGGTGTGAACGTGCACGGCCGCATTCGCACGAACAACGCGGACGTGATCCTCCCCGCGCTCGTCGGCGGTCATGGTCTCGCGCTGCAGCCCGAGTTCCTGGTATGGGACGAATTGCAGCGCGGCGAGCTCGAGGAAGTGATGAGCGACTGGAAGATCGCGGACATCAACGTGAACCTCGTCACGCCGCCCGGCATGCTGCGCGCCGCACGCGTGACGGTACTGCTCGATTTCCTCGCCGACCATTTCTCGCACGCGCCGTGGGCGCTGCCCGCCGCCTGAACGCGCGACGGCCGACGGCCGGCAATCGCCGCATCCCGTGCGGCGATCGCGGCCGGCGGCCCGTTACTTCGCCGGCACCGGCGGAATCGACTCGTGCGGCGTCGCGGTGCGCTGCGGCGCCTTGTGGAGCATCGTGTACGCGTAGTCCACGCCCATCCCGTATGCGCCAGAATGCTCCTTCGCGATCGCCATCACCGCGTCGTAGCTGTCGCGGCGCGCCCAGTCGCGCTGCCATTCGAGCAGCACCTGCTGCCACGTGACCGGCACCACGCCGGCCTGCACCATGCGCTGCATCGCGATGTCGTGCGCGGCCTGCGACGTGCCGCCCGATGCATCGGCGACCATATAGATCTCGTAGTCGCCTTCGAGCATCGCGCACAGCGCGAACGTCGTATTGCAGACTTCGGTCCACAGCCCCGACACGACCACCTTCTTGCGGCCGTTCGCGGCCAGCGCGTCGCGCACCTTCTGGTCGTCCCACGAGTTCATCGACGTGCGTTCGAGCGTCTTCTGGTTCGGGAACACGTCGAGCAGCTCGGGATAGGTGTGGCCCGAGAAGCTCTCGCTTTCGACCGTCGTGATCGTGGTCGGGATGTTGAAGACCTTCGCGGCCTTCGCGAGCCCGACGACGTTGTTCTTCAGCGTCTGCCGATCGATCGACTGCACGCCGAAGGCCATCTGCGGCTGCTGGTCGATGAAGATCAGCTGGCTGTTCTGCGGCGTCAGTACTTCAAGCTTCGGGTTGCTCATGGCGGATGGGTCCTGTGAACGGAAAAAGGGGGGCCTGCCTCGACCGTGACAACGGGAGGAGCCCGGAATGCATCGGCGCCGGATCGTCGTCATCCGGACCCGAACATTTAAGCCGCAAACGCGCGGCACGAACACCCAAGGAATGGAATCGATCCGATTCCCGAATGGATGGCCGTTCCGGGCCGCCCGCCCTTTTTTTCTTCACGCAAACCCGATACGCTCTCAAGACTTTGACGGCGCCGCTCCGGCGCCGCTCGGCCCTCACGAGGCGCACCCCATGAAACCGTATGTCCTCTCGCTGCTCGCCGGCATCCTCGCCGGCGTCATCTACGGCGCGATCGGCGTGAATTCGCCCGCGCCGCCGATCATCGCGCTTCTCGGCCTGCTCGGCATGCTGGCCGGCGAACAGATCCTGCCCGTCGCGCGCCGGATGCTGTCCGGCCATCGGCTGAACACCGCATGGCGCGACGCGCAGTGCAGCCAGCACATGTTCGGCGCGCTGCCGGGCGGCGCCGCGAACGACCGCAAGCCTTCTTGATCCACCCCATCGCCGCCGGCCGCGCATGACCAACGTCGAGCTGTTCCATTACCTGTTGCTGTTGATCTGCGGCGCGGGCGCGCTCACGTGGCTCGCCGAACGCGTGTCGATTCCGCCGGCCGTCGTGCTGCTGCTCGGCGGCTGCGCGGTCGCCGTCGCCGGCAAGCGCGTGCCCGACATGGACCCGGCGCTGCTGCTCGCGGCCGTGCTGCCGCCGCTCCTGATGTCGAGCGGGTTCTACACCGCCTGGAAGGAATTCCGGCAGGAGCTCGCATCGATCGCGTCGCTCGCGCTCGGGGCCGTGGCCTTCACGACCGTCGCGGTCGCGCTCGCCGTGCATGCGGCGAATCCCGCACTGCCGTGGGCCGCGTGCTTCACGCTCGGCGCGATCGTGTCGCCGCCCGACGCGGTCGCCGCGAAGGCGATCCTGCAGCGCCACCCGCTGCCCGCGCGGCTCGTCGCGGTGCTCGAAGGCGAAAGCCTCGTCAACGACGCGTCGGGCCTGCTGCTGTACCAGATGGCCGTATCGGCCGCGCTCGCCGTGTCGATCACGGCGGCGAGCGCCACCGGCCTGTTCTTCTCGCTCACGCTGATCGGCATCGCGGTCGGCCTCGCGTGCGGCCACGCGATGTGCTGGGTGCTGCCGCGCCTGCGCGACCCGATGCTCGGCATCGTCGTGACCTTCGCGATGGCATGGGGCAGCTACGGAATCGCGGAAGCGGTCGCCGGCTCGGGCGTGCTGTCGGTCGTCACCTGCGGCCTCGTGCTCGGCGTGCGCCAGCATCGCGTGTTCGACGCCGACATGCGGATCAAGGCGAAGGCGACGTGGGAAGCGATCGTGTTCGTGCTCGACGCGCTCGTGTTCATCCTGATCGGCCTCGCGCTGCACGCGATCCTCGCGGGCGTGAACCACGAAGGCGCGGTGCTGATGGCCGGCCTGCGGGTCGCGCTGCCGGCGACGGCCGCCGCGATCGGCGCGCGCATGATGTGGGTGTTCGCCGCGATGTGGCTGCCGGGCCGCCTGCGCGCGCGGCGCGCGGGCCACGCGGCGTGGTCGTGGCGCGAAGCGGTCGTGCTCGGCTGGTCGGGCATGCGCGGCGTCGTGAGCCTCGCGGCCGCGATCGCGCTGCCGGCCAATTTCCCCGGCCGCGACCTGATCCTGTTCAGCACGTTCCTGCTGATCATCGCGACGCTCGTCGTGCAGGGCGGCACGCTCGCGCCGCTGATCCGCGTGCTGAAGCTGCGCCCGGCCGCGCGCCGCACGATGTCCGAGCACGCGGTGCGCGCGCACACGTTCGGCGCGGCGCTCGCCGAACTCGATGCGCGCGAACAACGCGGCGCCGGCCTCGAACGTGCATCGCTGGACCGGCTGCTGACCGAATACCGCAACCGCGTCGCGTTCAACGAGCGCGCACACCGCGACGGCGCGGCGCCCGCCGACGTGCGCGCGCGGATGCTGCGCGTCGAACTGGAGCTGGTCGGCGTGTCGCGCGACGCGCTGCTCGACCTGCATCGCGACGGCCGGGTCGACGACGCGGTGCTGCACCGCATAGAATCGGAGCTGGATTTCGAGGAGCTGCGGCTGCAGCGCCTGCTCGAACCGTAACGTCCGGCCCGCGGCATGCCCGGCCGGCCCGGCCCCTTTCCCCACCTGGAATTGCAATGAGCGAACTCACCGTCGAAGCGAGCATCGGCCCGGTCGATTACCTCGTCCACTTCACCGACGGCGTCCACCAGTGGCGCGCCGACGAACCCGCGTCGCTCGGCGGCGGCGATACAGCGCCGACGCCCGTCGCGCTGCTGCTGTCGAGCCTTGGCGCGTGCACCGCGATCACGCTGAAGATGTATGCGCAACGAAAAGGCTGGCCGCTCGACGAAGTGCACGTGAAGCTCGCGCACGAATCGGGCAGCGCGGGCAGCACGATCGTGCGCCGCATCACGCTCGACGGCGAGCTGACCGACGAACAGCGCGAACGCCTGCTGCAGATCGCGAATGCATGCCCGGTGCACAAGATCCTCACGCACCCGATCGCGATCGACACGGCGATCGCTTGAGTATTCCCGCCCCCGTCACGAGATTCCCGTCATGTCCGCCTCGATCAAGACCCTGCTCACGCCGCGCGAAAGCGACATCGGCAACCTCGTCGTGCGCCGCGTGCTGCCCGCGCGCGCCGCGCGCCTCGTCGGCCCGTTCATCTTCTTCGACGAGATGGGCCCGGCCGTGCTGCCGGCCGGCCACGGCATCGACGTGCTCCCGCATCCGCACATCGGGCTCGCGACCGTCACCTACCTGTTCGACGGCTCGCTGATGCATCACGACAGCCTTGGCTTCCGGCAGAAGATCGTGCCGGGCGACGTGAACTGGATGACCGCCGGCCGCGGCATCGTGCATTCGGAACGCTCGCCCGACGAGGATCGGCCGCGCGAGCAGCCGGTGCACGGAATCCAGACCTGGGTCGCGCTGCCGGTCGAGCATGAAGACACCGCACCCGCGTTCGTTCACCACGCGGCCAACACGCTGCCGTCGTTCACGCGCGACGGCGTGACCGTGCGCGTGATCGCGGGCACCGCGTTCGGGCTCGTGTCGCCGGTCGCCGTATTCTCGCCGACGCTCTATGCGGTTGCGGAGTTCGCGTCGGGCGGTACGCTCACGCTCGATGCGGAACATGAAGAACGCGGCGTGTATCTCGTCGACGGCGACCTCACCGTCGACGGCACGCCGCTCGCCCCGGCGACGATGGCCGTGCTCGAACCCGGCGCGAGCGTGGCGCTCGCCAGCGCGAACGGCGCACGCGTGATGTTGCTCGGCGGTGCGCACCTGCCGGGCGAGCGATTCATCGAATGGAATTTCGTGTCGAGCGAACGCGCGAAGATCGACGCGGCGCGGGCCGCGTGGGCCGATCAGACCTTCGGCAAGGTGCCGGGCGAAGAAAACGAATGGACGCGGCAGCCGGAACGCAAAGCGCAGTAGGCAGCCTGCCCCGACAAGGCGACGACGGCCGGCCATCATGCTGGCCGTCGCGCGTTTACCGCTTCAGCCCCATCAGCTTCGCGAGCACCGGCCAGCGATCGAGCGACGCGTCGAACGCGCGGCGCGCCTGCTCGTCGACGTAGCGCTCGGGATCGAGCGCGGGCAGATGCCGCGCGAGGCCGATCACGTCGTTCGGTTGCGACAGGCGATCGTCGTCGCCTTCGCCGGTAATCGTCACTGTTCGTCGATCCATACGCCATCCGGAGTTTTCACCGCGTAACCCGCGGCCGTCTGCATCGTCACCGTGCCCTCGTTCTCGCCGATCATCCGCGTGCGCGGCAAATCGGCCGCGTATTGCGCAAGCGTCGCGCCCGGCTTGAACGGGCTGTTCGACACGAGGTTCGACAGCAACTGCGCGAGCGCGAGGAAGCTGGTCGGCTGCTCGATCACGGTCGTCGCGCCGTGGTTGCCGGCGAAGCCGACGAGCCGCACACCGACCGGCCCGTGCACGATGCGCGGCGTCGGAATCTCGCGCAGCCCCGCGATCTGGTTCTTGTCGCCGCGCAACGCGGCGCCGTGCTCGGGCACGAACACGATCACCGCGCGGCGGCCCGATTGCGCGATCAGGTCGGCGAGACGGTCGAAGTCGGTCATCAGTTTCGTCGCGCGCTGCGGATACGAGTCGAGGCTCGTCAGCGCGCTGCCGACGACGCGGTTGCCGTCGTGCAGGCTGATCGTGTTGTAGTACAGCGCGACCGGCCCCGGCACCGACGCGCGCTGCGCGTACCAGTTCGCGAGCGTCGCATAGTCGTCCTTGATCCCCGAGCCGTCGAACGCGTGCATCGCGACGGGCGCGGCCGCGTTCGAGATCATCGGCGCATCGGCCACGCCGATGTTGTCGTGGATCACCTGCAGGAAGTTGTCGAAATGGCCGTCGTGGTTCAGCAGCGACTGCACCGTGTAGCCGGCGCCCGCCAGTTGCGAGAACAGGTGGCACTGCTGCGGCGCGGGTTTGTACAGGTCCGCATGCGCCTCCTGCCCGCAGCTCGCGCGCAGCACGCGGATCGCCGCCGGGCCGCTGTAGCTCGCGGCCGTGCTGAAGTTCGTGAACAGGTAGTCGAAGTGGCTCAGCATCGGATGGTTGCGCACCTTCGCCGCATCGAGGTCGTCCCACGACAGCGAACAGACGTGCAGCACGATCACGTCGAACTGCGCGGCCGGATCGCTGCCGAGATGACCGAACGCGACCTGGCGCTGCGATTCCTGCGCGCGGAACGTCGCGAGCGCCGCGTTGTGATCCTCGGGTGCGTCGACGCGCGTGGCGCCCGCCGCGTTCGCCTGCGGCTGGGCCGGCGCGACGACGCGCGCCATCAGCCCGCTGCCGGCCTGCCACAACGGCATGACAACGAGCACGGCCACCACGAACGTCGCGACGCGCAGCCAGCGATTGACGATGAAATAGACGATCAGCACGCCGACGATCGTCAGCGCGAGCACGGGCGGCAACAGGCGCGGCAGCAGCTCCATCCAGTAGTCGAGCCGGAACGTGCTGACTTCGCGCGCGGCCTCCGCGAGACGGGCGAGCGGCGGCGCATGCAGCTCGCGCGCGAGCAGCGGCACCGCGATCGCGATCGCCACGACCTGCCGGACGATGCGCCACGCGCGCGACCGGATCGGCGCGCTCGCCACCAGCGCCACCGCGAACGCGAGGTTCGCGAGCCAGAACGGCTGCAGGCGCCCGGTCGCGAACAGCGCGAACTTCAGGATGAAATACAGATTCCAGAACGTCATCTAACCCACTCCATGATGCGCGCCGCGTCAGTCGCGCGCGCGATCGAGTTTCGGCGCGAGCATGGCCTGCACGCCGCGCGCCGCACCCTTCCACATTCGTACGTAACCGTCGAGCCCGATCCGCAGCACTTCCTTGAGCCCGCCGAGCGGCGTGTCGGGCCGCGCGCCCTCGCGCCAGTCGAGCCACGCATCCGCACGGCCGAACGTGCATTGCACGAGCTGACGCTCCTGTTCGAGCGTCAGCGCCTCGAAGCTCACGCCGACGTGGGTCGGCGTCACACGGGTCACGCGCACCGGGAACGGAAACGCGCGGTCGCCGCGCGTCACGCACACCGTCAGCGTGTCGCCGACCGCGAGCGGCAGCCCCGGCACGGCTTCAAGACCGAGGCCGCCGGTCGAGTAGTCGCTCGTGAAGCACGCGGCGGTCGAGCCGTCGGCGAGCAGCAGCATCGCCGGCACGCGCATCGCGATCCGGTGCGTGACGCGCACCTGCTTCGTCTCGCGCGCGACGGCCAGCGCCGCGCCGAGCATCGCGAGGTTGTACACGGTCCAGCCGAGCGTGATCAGGATCGTCGACGCCTCGTCGCCCTGGTCGGCCACGAGCCGCCACAGGCCGGCGACGATCGCGAGCACGTTCAGCGCGAACAGCACGAGATACGGCTTCGACGTCGACCAGTCGACGTAGCCTTCGTCGATCTTGCCGCCCTTGTCGGTCACGTTGAACTTGCCGTGCTTCGGGCTGAAGAACGCGACGGTGGTCGGCAGCGCGATGTACCACGCGAGCACCGATTCGTAGACCTCGGCCCAGAACGAATGCCGGTAGCGCCCCTGCATCCGCGAGTTCGCGATGTTCGCGAGCACGAGGTACGGGATCACGTAGCTCGCGAGCGCGAGCGACGACGCGTTGATGAAGTACAGGTGGAAGAACAGGTACGCGAGCGGGATCGTCAGGAATACCAGGCGCGGAATCCCGTAGAAGAAGTGCAGCATCGCGTTGCCGTAGCAGATCCGCTGGATGAAGCCGAGCCCGCGCCCGAGGAACGGGTTGTCGATGCGGAAGATCTGCGCCATCCCGCGCGCCCAGCGCGTGCGCTGCTTCACGTGGCCGGCGAGGCTTTCGGTCGCGAGGCCGGCCGCCTGCACGGTCGGCAGGTACGCCGACGTATAGCCGCGCCGATGCAGCTTGAGCGCCGTGTGCGCATCCTCGGTCACGGTTTCGACCGCGACGCCGCCGACCTCCTCCAGCGCGCTGCGCTTGAGCACCGCACACGATCCGCAGAAGAACGTCGCGTTCCACAGGTCGTTGCCCGACTGCACGAGGCCGTAGAACAGGTTGCCCTCGTTCGGCACCTCGCGGAACGTGCCGAGGTTGCGCTCGAACGGATCGGGCGAGAAGAAATGGTGCGGCGTCTGCACGAGCGCGCACTTCGGGTCGCGCAGGAACACGCCCATCGTCGTCTGCAGGAACGAGCGCGTCGGCACGTGATCGCAGTCGAAGATCGCGATGTACTCGCCGTGCGTCTTCGGCAACGCGCGGTTGATGTTGCCGGCCTTCGCGTGGAGATTGTCGTCGCGCGTCAGGTAGTCGATGCCGGCCTCGGCCGCGAATGCCGCGAATTCCGGGCGCCGGCCGTCGTCGAGCAGGTACACGCGCAGCTTCGCGGCGGGCCAGTCGATGCTCTGCGCGGCGAACACGGTCGGCTTCACGACCGACAGCGGTTCGTTGTAGGTCGGGATATAGACGTCGACGCTCGGCCAGGTGTCCGGATCGTCGGGCAGCGGCACGATCGGCCGGTCGAGCGGCCATGCGGTCTGCACGAAGCCGAGCAGCAGGATCATCCACGTATAGGCTTCGGCGCCATACAGCAGGTAGCCGGCGACGGCCTCGATCGGGCTGCGGAAATCGAGCGTCTGCGTCGTGCGCCACCATACGTAGCGCACGGCCGCGAGCAGCGCGAGCGACGCGAGCGCGAGGGTCGGCAGATGGCCCGGCAGGCGGCGCAGCGCGAGCGCGAGCACCGCGACGATCGCGAAGAACGCGAACTGCGCGCCGGGCATCAGCGGCGACATCCCGGCCGCGGCCCACAGCACCGCGCCGGCCACGAGCAGCAGCGGCGCGAGCCCGCGGCGCCGGCCGACGCCGTTCGCGCGCGCATCGAGCCAGCCGCCCCAGCGCGCCCACGGCAGACGTTCGAGCATCGCGTTGATGCGCCGGCCGACCGCGCGCCCGGCCACGTAGACGGGCACCACGAACCTGTCGAACCACGCGAGCGGATCGCGCGCGGGCCGGCCGTCGGCCGCGCGCGGCGCGCGCACGATCGCGCGCCACAGCCATTCGCGCACGCTGAGCGGCTGCAGCACGCCCCAATCGTGCGCGAGCTGCAGGAACGCGACGCGCACCCAGCGGCGCACATGATCGGGCCGCCCGGCCGGCGGCGCGTGGAAGAACAGCCGCACGAACCAGTCCAGCCGCGTGCGTTGCGCCGGCAGCCCGATGCCGCGCGCGCACCAGTCGGCCGCTCGACGGCCGAGCGCGCGCAGTCGCGACGCGAACGCGGCCTTCATCGCATGGCTCCCGCGCGGCCGGCGACGACCGCCTTCAGCCACGTATCGACCCAGTTCGCGACGCCGTTCAGGTCGTGCGACGCCTGCGAATACGGCGCGTCGTCGAAGATCCAGCTGCCGCGCGCGAGCGCTTCGGGCACGGCCGCGTCGACGTGAATGCGCTGCTCGAGCATCGACGCCGGCCCCGCGACCGCGCGCAGCATCGCCAGCGCGTCGCGCTGCATGTCGCGCGCCGGGTTCAGCCGGTTCACGACGATCCGCAGGTCGCCGCCGCCGGCCCGCAGCGCGCCGAGCCGCGCGGCCGTCGTCGCGCAGGCGACCGGCTCCGGCGGCACGACGACGAGCATCAGGTCCGCGCATCGGATCGCCTGCTCGGCCTGCGGCGACGGATAGCGGGCGGTGTCGATCAGCACGACGCCGTCGGCCGGCAGCGCGATCTCGTGGAGCGCGCGCGCGAGCCACGCCGGATCGGCCACGAGCCGCGCATCGCACGCGGCCGCGCCGGCCGCGTCGACCTGCCCGTACGGCACGAACAGCACGCCGTCGGCGTTGCCCCACGTATGCGTATGCCACGGTTCGGCGCCGCCCAGCAGGCCGTGCGCGAGACCGTGTTCGGCCAGCGTATCGAGGCCGAGCGCCGCGCCCATCAGGTTCTGTGCATCGAATTCGACGGCGACGACCGGCCGGCCGCGGCGCGCGAGCAGCACCGCGAGCGCGGCGGCGAGCGTCGTGCGGCCCGCGCCGCCCGTCGTCGATGTGAGGGCGATCGTCTTCATCGTGCCGCCTTGCTGTCGCGCGTGCCGCGCTGGTCGCCTTCATCGCCTCCGTCTCCGCCCGCGCCGGGCAGCAGGCGGCCGCGCAGCGCGACGGGCACGAGTTCGCACGGCACCGCGTCGCGCCGGTCGATGCCGCGCGGTGCATGAAAGCCGCGGCCGATGCCGAGGTGCTGCGCGACGATCCACACCGGCACCGCGATCACGATACCGACGATGAAGCCGATGACGAGTTCGGCGATCATGCGTCCTCCTGCTTGCGCAGCGGCATCGCGCTGCGAATGGCGCCGCGCGCACGCACGGCGGGAATGACGGGATCCGGCGCCGCGGCGGCGTCGGCAGCGGGCGCGGACGCCTGCGGCACGCCGATCGCGTCGAGCGCGACGACGGTATCGATCGCATCGATCGCGTCGCTCACCTCGCTCGCGTCGGGCAATGCCGCGCCGGGCGCGACGGGCGTGGCCGCTGCGCGCGCGGCGCCCGGCGGCCGCGCCGCCGCGAACAGGTCGCTGTAATCGGCGATCGGCGCGCGCCGGTTCTCGGCCTTCAGCGCGTCGAGCTCGGTGTCGATGCTGCCCTGCCCCAGGCACACGACGCGGTCGGACAGCGTATCGACCGGCACGTCGAAGATCCGCGCGAGCGCGTCTTCGGCATCAACCGGCTCGCACGCGAACAGGAACACGAACAGGTGCCCGGCATCGGCCGTCACGACGTCGCCCGCGCGACGCGGCCGGCAATGCCGCAACGCGTCGACGTGCGACACGCCCGGCAGCAGCGTGAGCTTCGCGAGCGTATGCGGCAGCGCGAGCACCGCGCCGCGATCGAGCACCGCGCGAATCCGCTGGCAGAACGCGCCGACCGGCAGGTAGCCGAGCACCGAATCGCCGAGCGCGGCCGCGAGCGCCGCGCGATAGTCGGCCGCGACGGGACGCGCGTAGAGCTGGCCGTGCAGCGCGTGCACGGCGGCCTGCATCCGCGACACGGGCAGGTCGCGCGCGACGACGCGGTTCGCGCCGACGCTCAGCACGAGCATCTCGAACTGCTGGCGCAGCACCTCGCCGCGCTCGACGACCGCGATCTTCAGCGCGCCGCCGCACTGCCGGCGCAACGTATGCACGTCCGCGCACAGCGCTTCGAGCTGCGCATGCGAGCGGAACACCAGCACCGCGGTCGCGGCCTGTGCGTTCGCGCACGCGGCGACGACGGCCGCGTTGTCGTCGACGATCTCCCAGCCGTCCGGCACGCGGCTCGCGCCGTCGAGCACCGCGCGGCTGACCACCACGCGATCCTCGTCGCTCGCGAGCTTCATCCGGTGCGCCGGTTCGGTCGCGCCGCCATCGACGCTGGCGGTCAACCGGCCGCCGGGCGCGAAGCGCAGCGGCCGCACCTCGCCGGCCGCGAGCGTGTCGCCCGCGCGCCAGAAATCGACGACCCACAGCAATTCGCCGTGCGTGCGCTGCAACTGCGCGACACCCGAGCAGATTCCGTGGAAGGCGCTGCGCGGCGCGCGCTGCGCATCGCGCACGAGCGGCGCATCGTCGGCACGCGTGTCGCCGCCTGCCCGGGCCGCTTCCGGGTCGAGCAGCAGCACGAGCGCGATCCGGCGGGTGCGGCACCAGCCGGCCAGCGCGTGCGCTTCCTCCGCGAGCGCGACCGGATCGTCCCAGCTGAACCAGCGCTGCGCGCCTTCGACGAAATACAGCGACCGGGCATGCAGCCCGTAGCGCTTCATCGCGCGCAAGCCGCCCGTCAGCCGCGCGAACGGGCCGGGCGCCGCGCGGCCCGACGCGCCGCCGGCCACGCCGGCATCGGCGCCGGCGCCGGCGTCGGCCGGCTCGGCCGCCGGCGGCATCGCCAGCACGTTCAGGTTGCGCGGCCAGCCGGCCGGCTGCGCGCCGCCCGCGAAGCCGAGCGATGCCATCTGCGCGGCGACGCTCGCCGGATCGCGCGCCAGCACGATCGTGACGTCGCGCGTGCGCGCCTGCCGCGCGCTTTCCCACACGAGCGCGTCGCACCCCGGCGTGCCGCCGGCCGCGTAGATCGCGTAAAGGCCGCCGGCGTCCAGTTGCGTCCAGGCGTCGGGCAGGCCGTCGATCGCGAGCCGGCTCGATGCGCCGGCACGGCCGCCCGCCGGCCCCATGCGCAACAGCGCGCGCACGCGATCGACCAGGCCGGTGGCGCCGGGCGCGAGGCGGGTAGCATCGAATTCCGTAGTCACGCGTTCCCCTAGTAATCCGAATAAAGCCGCACGGGCGTGGGTGTCACGAGCCAGCTGCGCGGCGCGCGCGCATCGAACGCATAGCGCAGGTAGACGAGCGCCGAGCTCGGCGCATAGTCGTGCGACCGGTCGATGTGCAACTGCGCGCCGACGCTCAGGTGCGGGTTCACGCGATACTCGACGATGCCGTTCACGCCGTACGAGAACGACACGCCGCGCGTCGAACTGCCCGCGTACACGAACCCGGCCGCCACCTGCGCGGCCCGCTGTCCGGAGAGCGTCGGGTAATACAGCGAATCCTTCTCGTAGCTGTTCGAGATCCCGCCCGTGACGGTCAGGTCCCACGACAGCGCATCGTGCCGCCCCGCCCATTCGATCGGCACGCCGAGCGACAGGTAGCGCTGCGGGCTGTAGTAACCGCCCTGCCCGTACGTGTAGTAACGCAGGTTCTGCGCGTAGTGCCACGCATTGCCGACGAGCCCGGTGCTGACCTTCATCGTCGCGCGCTCGTACACGGGCACCGTGAAGCCGGTGCGCAGCGTGACTTCCGCATTGCGTTCGACGTTGCGGCCGGACAGCACGCCCGCGCCGAGTTCCGCGAACAGGTTCGTGCGGCCGACGTCGACCGACGCGCGCAGGTTCACGCCGTCGCGGCGCACGCCGCCCCACACCGCGCCCGTCCACGGGTCGCGCATCCCCGCGTACGACAGCACGCTGCTCGTTTCCGGCCGGCGCGACGCATTCACGGAGAAACTCGCCGGGCCCGCGTCGAAGCGATAACGCACGCCGCCGACGAGGTAATGCACGGGGAAGCCGAGCGGCGACGTGCCGAGATCGAAGCGCCATGCATCGGACAGGTAACCGGCACCGAGCGCGACGCCCGTCACCGACTGGTGCAACGAGCCCGACGGATTCGCGAGCAGCGCGGCAGCCTGCGGATTCGGCTGGAACGGCGGCGGCAGCCCGTTCGGCGCCCTGAGCCCCGCGTACGTGCCGAACGTCTTCAGCGAATACGCGTTCGGGTCGCTCGTATCGAGCGTGCCCGGGTCGAGATGCACGGTGTCGATCTGCGCGAATACGTGCCCGTCGTAGCGGACCGGCATCTGCATGTAGATCGGCACCTGCTGCGCGCGATACGACGAGATGCCTTCGTCGCCCGATTTGTACGCGGGTATCCAGCCGGTCTCGATCTCGGGATTGCGCCGCTGCGCCAGCTCCGCGAACGCGGCCTGCGCGGGTGTCAGCCCGTCGCGGCCCGGGCCTACCCCCGTCGCGCGCTCCTGCGACTGCGACAGCCGGTACAGCGACGCCGCGTCGTCGTAGCGGCCCTGCGCCTCGGCCACGCGGCCGGCCGCGACCGTCACGTCGGCGCGCGCCGGATATGCGGCCTGCAGCCGCCCGGTCACCTGCGCGGCTTCGTCCGGCCGGCGCAGCGCGTTCAGGCGCCGCACGGCCGACAACTGCGTGTCGACGTCGTCGTCCGGCGTGCGCGCCAGCACCGCCTGCACGCGCTCGCGGGCGGCCGCACGGTTGCCGCTGTCCTCGTCGATCCGGGCGAGCGCGAGCTGCGTATCGGCATCGTCGGGCGTACGCGCCACGACCGGCGCGAGCGCCTCGCGCGCCGCATCGTAATGCCCCTGCGCGCGTTCGAGATCGGCGAGTTCGAGCGCATGGCGCTTGTCCGCGCGGCCGGCCGGGCTCGCGCGATCGAGCAGCGTGCGCGCCTGTGCATAGTCCTGTCGCGCGATCGCGTCGTCGGTCTGCCGCAGCACGAGCCGCAGCGACTGGTCCTCCAGTCGCGCCGTCTGCGCGGGCGTCAGCGCCGGGTCGCGGCGCAGCGTGTCGAGCCACGCGGCGAGCGCGTCGTCGCGCCCCGCGCGGCCGAGCAGGTCGCCGTAGCGCAGGCGCACGTCCGCATCGGCTTCGCGCGGATGCGCGGCGATCCAGTCGTGGAGCGGCGCGAGGCCGCGCTCGGGTTCGCCCGCGTCGATCCACTGCGCGCCGATCGCGGCGAGCATGTCGGGATCGTCCGGCGCGCTCGCCTGCGCGTGCGCGAGCGTGGCGGCGAATGCCGCGCGGTCGCCGCGTGCATGCGCGCCGCGCGCGTCGGCGAGCGCATTTTCGGCATCGAGCTTGCGCGCGAGCGCACGCATCCCGTCCGAACGGTGCGCATCGTCGACCGGCGCCAGTGCGGCCTGCGCGCCCGCGACATCGTCGAGCGAGTTGCGATACAGCGCGTTCGCGTAGCGCATCTCGGGCGTATCGCTCAGCGCGAGCCCGTCGTCCATCACCGTGCGGCCGAGCTGCGGCAGCCCCATGTCGCGATAAAGGCGCGCGAGCGCGAAGCGCGTCCACGGCGCGTCGGGCGTCGCGCGCACGGCCGCCTCGTAGCGTTGCGCGGCCGGCCCGCGTGCCCCCTTGTCGGCCAGCGCGCGCGCTTCCTTCGCGAGCAGGTCGCCGCGCAGGCCGTCGAGCGCGCGCCGATCGTCGGCGCCCGTCACGCGCCCTTGCAGCGCGTCGAGCAACGGGCCGATCCGGTCCGCGCGGCCGGTGTTTTCATACAGCGTGGCCGTGTCGCGCACGGCCGACACGCTCGGCGAGCGCGCGGCGAGCAAACCGCGCAGCAATGGCTCCGCCTGCGCCCAGTCGCGCTGCGCGAGCAGCGCATCGGCAAGCTGAAGCTTCGCGTCCGGGTTGTCCGGCTGCATCGCGAGCGCCGCGCGCGCGGCGCGCTCGGCATCGCGCGGGCGGCCCGCACTGGCCGCCTCGCGGCCCTGGGCGAGCAGCCCCCAGAACTGCGCGGTACGCGCGAGGCCTTGCCATTTGCCGCGCTGGTCGGTCGCACGCGTCGCGGCCCGTGCGAACAGCGCGCGCGCTTCGTCATGCCGCCCTTCGCGCAGGCGCAGCAGGCCGAGCCCGCCCAGCGCATCGGCGTCGTCCGCCCGCGCCCGCGCGGCGCGCGCGAGCAGCGGGTCGGCGGCGGCCAGGTCGCCGCGCGCCAGCGCCTGCAGCCCGCGCTGCTGCGCGATGTAGTCGGGATCGCGCTCGAGCCGGCGCTGCGCATCGCGCTGCCGATCGAGGCCGGCTGCGCGATCGCGGAATTCGGTATCGTCCGGCGCGAGCGCGAGATACGCGTGCAGCGCATCGAGATACGCGGGATCGCTGCCGGCCGACTGCAGCACGCGCCGCCACAGCGCCATCGCTTCCGTATGGTCCGCGTCGGCGCGCGTCGCGAGCGACGACGCGATCCGGTTCGCTTCCGCGCGCGTGTCGTCGCGCTGGTTCAACAGCCGCGCGAGCGCGATCGACGCGCTCGTGTCGCGCGGATCGGCGGCGATCGCGCGGCGCAGCGCGGCGATCGCCGGCTCGCGCCCGCCCGGCGCATTCGACACGATCTGGTAATACTCGGCGCCGAGCGCACCCGACGGCGCGCCGTTCGGAAACAGCGCGACGATCCGCCGGGCCGCCTCGTCGGCGCGGCCGCTGCGCGCGAGCAGCCGGATCTGCGCCATCTCGCCGCGCGCGCTCGTCGCGACGCGGTATTCGTCGGCCACCCGCCGCGTGGCCGGCGCATTCGGCGACTGCGCCTGCAGCCGCGCCAGCGACGCCTGCGCGCCTTTCGCGTCGCCGAGCCGCAGCAGCACGCGCACCTGTTCGGCCAGCAGCTCGGTGTCTCCCGGCGCGATCAGCAGGCCCTTGCGCAGCGCATCGCGCGCGAGATCGTCGCGATGCTTGATGCCCCACATCCGCGCGGTGTCGAGCTCGCGCCGCGCATCGCCGGCAGCCGCGGTCGCCGGTGCCGCGGGGGTCGCCGCCGCGGCGCCCGGCGCCGCCGCGCACACCGACGACGCGAGCCACGCGAATCCCGCGACGTGCGGCGCGGCGCGCTTCAACGGGCGGCGCACGAACGGCCTCCCCAACGGGTGTCGAGCGTGCCGTCCGCTTCGAACCGGTAGCGGCCGTCCCGCCAGCCGAGCCCGAACAGCGTCAGCACGCTGGAGTAATAGCCGGGCGCCGACTGGCGCGCGAGCGTCTCGACGCGCGCCGCCTGCGCATCCGCGAGCGCGTGCTGGCCGCGCGCGTCGAGGAACGGCACGGCCGCCGCGGAGAAGCCGCCGTTGCCGTCGTTCGGGCCCGCGACGCCCGTCGTCGTATCGACCTTCTCCGGCGGCGCGCCATGCGCGGCGATATGGTCGGCAAACGGCGCGAACTTCGCGAGCAGCGGCGTGGCGAGCGGATCGGCGCGGTCGAGCATGCCGGCCCACAGGTACACGCGGATCGCGTTGTACGCGCTCTCCGCGTGCGTGTCCGGATCGGGCCCGAACCCCTTGCCCGCGCGATACAGCGCCCAGTCGGGCGAGAAGCCCTTCGGCGCGGTGTCGAGCAGCACGCGAGCGGTGCTGGATGCGAGCGCGGCCCAGCGACGGTCGTCGGGCAGCCGCGCGCCGAGCGCGCGAATCACCTGCGGCGGCGAATAGCTCGGATTCACGCGCCATTGGCCGTTGGCCAGCTTGAACCCGGTCGGCCCCGGCAGCAGCGTGAGGCCGAGGCCCGGCACGGTCGCCGTCTCGTCGTCGAGCACGCGCTTCGCGAGCAGCGCGCCGCGCGCCGTATAGCTGCGCTCGTGCCACAGCCGCCCGGCCTCGACGAGCGCATAGGCGATCCACAGGTCGGCGTCCGACGCCGCGTTCGCGTCGAGCACGCGCCATGCGCCGTCGGGCGCGCGGCCCCACAGCCACGCCGGCAAGCGTGCGCTCAGGTCGCCCTGCGCGAGATTGTTCTCGGTCCACGCGAGGATCGTGTCGAACATGCGCCGGTCGTTCGCGACCAGCGCGAAGAACAGCCCATACGCCTGCCCCTCCGATACCGTGCGCGAATCGGCCGAGCCGACGTCGATCACGCGGCCGTCGGCCGAGATGAAATCGCGCTTGAACGCGTCCCAGCGCGGCCACGCGGCGCTGCATCCCGCGGCGGCGGCATCGGCTGCACTGGCCGGCGCGGCCCGCGCGTGCATGGCCATGCCGGCCGCCGCGCACGTCACCGCCACCGCCAGCGCGAGCGTCGCGCCGACACGCCGCGCCGGCTGCGTCGCCCGTCGCTTCGTCATTGCCCGCGCCATCCGTTACATCCCCCGTCGACGCGCGGCGATTCGCTGCAGCACGCTGAACACGCCGAGCGCGAGCAGCAGCCCCGCGACGACGCCCACCGCGCCGAGCACGACCGGATGCCGCGCCGCCTCCGTCCACACGCGCGCATACCACGGCACGAAGCCGACCACGTAAGGCTCGCCGACCCGCAGGCTGTCGACCTGCCCCGGCCGCACCAGCGCGAGGTCGCCCTGCAGTTGCGCCACGAGCCCCGCGTTCTCGAACACGTCGAGCAGATCGCCGAGGCGCGGCTGGTCGGTCGCCGTCAGCGCGACGACGCTGCGGCCGCGGCTGCCCGGCAGCTCGAAACCGGCGAGCGCGGCGAGCGGGCCCGTCTGTTCGATGTGCGCGCCGCCGTCGGCGACGCCCACGCCGTTGCGCCAGCGCTCCTTCACCGTGAACGCGACGCGCGTCGCGCCGCCGCCGCCCGCGCCGCCCGGCTCGCCGATCGCGAGCGGCAGCGACGCACGCCAGTTCGCGAGCAGCGGCGACGCCGGGGAGCCATCGATCACGAGCACATCCTTGTGCCCCGACAGCGCGGCGACGTCGCCGGGCCGCGCGACCTGCACGCGCAGCGCCGGGAAGCCGGTCCATTCGCCCATGTGGCCGAGCATCGTCAGGTACGCCTCGAGCTCCTGCGGCGAGGGCCGCTCGGGCAGCACGACGGCCGTCTGCGACAGGTCCGCGAAGCGCGTGAACGGAAAGCCGCTGTTCGCGAAGAACGCAAGGTTCGGCAATTGCGCGTAATGGACGAAATGCGAGAAGTCGATCGTCGAATCCGGATCGATCGCCGCGCGCTGAGGCTCGGTGGCCGTGCTCGAGCACAGGCCCGTCTTCTGCGAATCGAGCGTGAAGCGGAATTGCAGCTGGTTGCCGCTGCCGACGCGAAACGCGGGAATGTCGACGTCGCTCGTCACGCGCCCTTCCGGCACCGACAGCAGCGGCAACTGCATGCGCCCGTGCGCGTCCTCCGCGTGGGCCGGCCCGAGCCGGTACGACTTCACGAGCTGGTCGTTGATCTCGACCGCGAGCGTCGAATTGTCCTGCACGGTCGGCGCCGTGTAGCGGTAGCGCAGCGTGATCGGCACGCCCGCGCCGTTCCACGAATGCAGATCGGCCGGCACACGCAGGTTCAGCCGGATCGCGTCGGGCGTCGTGCCGCGCACTTCGAGCTGGCGCGGGTCGTTCACGAGCTCGCGGAACGCGATCGGCCGGTTCACCGGCAGCCAGCGCGGCGCGTCGTACGGCTTGCGCGGCGCGCCGAGATCGACGTGCGCGACCGTCGCGGCCGGCCCGGACAGCGCCGCGCGGCCGAGCACGAGCGTCGCGACCGCGTCGTCGACCTCGGCCGCCGTGCGGCCCGTGACGATCAGCAGCTTGCGCCCCGGCGCGGCCGGATTGTCGGCGACCGCGAGCAGCGGACCGTTGATGGGCGGCAGCGCGAGACCGGCCGGCAGCGTCGCGGCCGTGCCGACCACGACGGCCTGGTCGTCGGCCGGCAGCGCGGCCGATACCGGGAAGCGCGCATGCCGGTAGTCGGCCAGCGCGCCGAACCACGACGCGAGCACGCCCGCGCTGCGCAGCGTCGCCGAATCGGGCGTGGCCGGCAGCACGAACGGCAGCCGCAGGCGGCCGTTGTCGCGCCGGTCGAAGAACGGCGCGGGCAGCAGCGCGAGATCGTTCGGCAGGCGCACCGGCGATTCGTCGAGGATCAGCTCGCTCGTCGGGCTCACGTCGGCCCACAGCGCCGAGTTCGCCGGATCCTCGCAATGGTCGAGCGTGTAGTGCGCGATCAGGCGCAGGCCGATCTGGTTGAAATCGGAAAAGTAGCGCGGATCGATCGGGATCTCCTGCGTGACCGTACGCCCGGCGCGTGCCGCATCGAACGGAACGGTCGCGATCACCTCGCCGTTCACCGACACCTTCAGGTGCGACAGCGGAAAGACCAGCGACGGCGAATACGCGTAGGTCAGGCGCAGCCGCGCGCCCGTGATCACGCGGTCGAGCCGCACGCCGGCGTTGATCGTGCGCGCGTCGTCGGCGCCGCGCAGGCGCAGCGGATCGAACGCGCCGAGCGATGCGAACGGCATGCGCACGGTCGTCGCCGGCAGGCCGGCGGCCGGCGCGCTGGCCGCCGTCGGCGCGGCCGCGGGCGCCGCGGTAGCGGGGGCCGCCGCGCGATCGGCAGCGGACGTCGAAGCGGCGGCCGGCACCGCCGGCATCGGCGCGGCCGACAGCGCGGCCGCGTGGAAAGCGCCGGTCATCGCGGCCGCGAGGACGAACAGCGACACGGCCGGCCTCATGCGCCGCTCTCCATCGTCACGATCGTCCGGTCCATCCGCGCGTCGCAACGGACGCGCGCAAAGCAGCTATGCCCGTGAGTGCACATCCCCTCTGCTTCCTCTCATCTATATGACCTGATTGCATTTGTCGGTACGACGCGGCGAATGCTTCAGCGGCCGGTTCGTCGCGTTGCGGCGCGCCTGGCACCGGCGCCCGCTCATTCGTCACACTATCTCAAAAATAGAACAAAACTTACCGTGATTCGCGACTGTGAAGCGAAAAAACCTCAATTCGGTCGGAAATGCCGCGCGGGAAGAGGGAATGGCAAGAATTGCGCCGTTGCCAGCGGGACGGCTGGAACGGCATACTGCCGGCGCGATACGGCTGGCCGGGAGCCGGGCCCCGGCCGCGGTCCGTGGCGGACCGCCCTCGCCACGCGCGCTGCCGCAGGCGGCGCGTATGCTACCGCAAGTACGTGTCGCGCGACGTACTTTCTTCATGGAAAACTGACTTGAATCAAACCGCCGACTCCGCCACCCCGTCCGCCGACACGTTGCTGCGCATCATCGCGGCACAAGCCGAAATCGCGAAACTCGGCATGGACCTCGGCAGCGTGATCGCGTACGTGGCCGAACAGATGCCGCAGCTCACCGGCGCGAGCGCCGCCGCGGTCGAATTCGCCGAAGGCGACGACATGGTGTACCGCGCCGCGTCCGGCACGGCCGCCGGCATGCTCGGCCTGCGGTTGCGGCGCTCGGGCAGCCTGTCGGGGCTGTGCGTGCAGCAAGGCGAGTTGCTGCACTGCATCGATTCCGAAACCGACCCGCGCGTCGATCGCGATGCGTGCCGCCGGGTCGGCCTGCGCTCGATGCTCGTGATGCCGCTCGCGCATGCCGACACGACGGTCGGCGTGCTGAAGGTGATGTCGCCGGACGTCGACGGCTTCTCGCCGGCCGACTCGGCCACCCTGCGGCTGATGGCCGACCTGATCGCCGCCGCGATGTTCCACGCGGCGCGCAACGAAGCGAACGAGCTCTACCTGCGCGCGACCCACGACGCGCTCACGGGCCTGCCGAACCGCGCGCTGTTCTACGACCGCCTGCGCCAGTCGATGCATTCGGCGCTGCGCGCAAGCGGCCGGCTCGGCATTCTCAACATCGACATGGACGGGCTGAAGCCGATCAACGACGGGTTCGGCCACCGCGCGGGCGACGCCGCGCTGCGCGAGGTCGCCACGCGGATGCAGGCCGCGGTGCGACGCTCGGATACGGTCGCGCGCATCGGCGGCGACGAATTCGCGGTGATCCTGCCGAATATCGGCACCCGCGACGATGCCCATGCGCAAAGCACGCGGCTCGCGCGGCGGGTGGGCGAGCCGTTCGAATTCGACGGGCATGCGCTGCAGCTCGGCGTCAGCGTCGGCATCGCGGTGCTGCCGGACGACGGCACCGACATGAATGCGCTGATCGAGCACGCGGACCACGCGATGTACGAGGCCAAGCGCACGCGATCGCGGCGCTCCGCGCAAGCATGACGCGTCGCATGCGCCGGACGGGCCGTTCCCGCCGATAGCGCGCTTGCGCTGGCCCTAACCGATCGGCGACACCGCGATCGCGAGCCCGACGACGAGCCACTGCACGATCGCCACGAGCACCGCGGCCCGGCACAGCCCGACCGCGCCGCGCACGCGTGCGTCGAGCGTGCGTCCGGCCTTCGCCGCGTCGATCCAGCCCAGATCGGCGAGCGCACGGTCGAGCGCCGCGAGCCCGTCGTCGACCGCCCCGTCGCCTTGCGCCGCCCGCGCCAGCGCGGCAAACAGCCGCCGATCGATCTCGATGCGCACCGCGTACCACAGCGCCGCGATCCCCGATCCCGTGCTGACGACGGCCAGCAGTACCCGGGCGAGCGTCGCGGGCGCCCAGCCCGCCGCGATCCACCCGCCCGCGCCGGCCGCGGCCAGCGCGGCCGCGAGCGCCCATGCACCCGCATCGAGCGCGCCGCGCGCGGCGGCGATCCTGAACGGCGCGGACGGATCGCGCATCACACGCGCCCCGCGTCGCACCGGCGATCGATCCACTGCTGCAGCACGGCCACGCCGTCATCCGACCAAACCGCGCGCGGCCGAACCGCGCGCACCGCGGCCAGCGCCTCGCGCGCATCGGTGAACCCGCGCCGCGCGGCGAGCCACGCGGCCGCGCACAGCACGCTGCGCCCGTAGCCGAGCGCACAGCAGACCAGCACGTCGCGCCCTTCGCCGTGCAGGCGCTCGAGCGCCGCTACGGCCTGCGCGAGCTGCGCCGCCGTCGGCGCGACGAGGTCGAGCTGCGGCACGCACGCATACGCGAGCGATGCGTCGGCCGTCGCCCAGCGCGGCATCTCGGCAGTCAGGTCGACCAGCGCGGAGAAGCCGTGGCGCCGGATGTCGCGCGTCGTCGGCGTCCGGCCGATCGACACGCGTTCGTCGATCCGCACCGGCGCCGGCTGGCGGAACGTCCACAGCCGCGAATTGACGAACGCGCCGGCGATCGTCGGCGCGAGCAGCGCGCCGATGAAGACCGGAAACCGCCCGTGCGCGTCCTTCTGGAACGCGCCGGGCGCGCCGCGCCGGTAAGCCCACGCAACGCAGGCGAGCGCCAGCGCGACCCACCCCGCCGCCAGCGCCCCGGCCGGCGCACGCGGCACGCAGGCCAGCGCCGCGCATGCGACCAGCGCGGCGCCGAACGCATAGCGGCGCGCGAGCGCGCGGCCGGCCTGGCTCGGCGATGCATCGGCGCCCGGCCACCGGCCCGCGGCATCGCGCAGCGGAAACAGGAACAGCGCGAGACAGCCGACGGCCGCCCCGGTCGGCACGTCGATCGCGTGATGCTGGTAGGTCGTCAGCACCGACACGCCGATCACCGCGAACCACAGGTGCAGCACGCCGCGCGCGAACGTGCCGCGCAGGTGCTTCGCATAGACGGCCCACAGCACGACGAGCAACCCGATATGCAGCGACGGCGCCTGGTTGAACGGCTTGTCGAAGCCCATCAGCAGCGTGAACAGCGCGCCGGCCACGCCGCCCGCGTCGGGCCGCTCGAAGCCGAAGCGCAGCGGCCACGCGATGAAGCATGCGACCGACACCAGTTGCACCGTCAGCAGCCGTTTCACGTGATCGAGCAGATCGTCGCGGCGCGTCCAGAAGAAGAACGACAGCGCATACAGCAGGTCGATCGACCAGTACGGCACGATCGTCCACGGCACGAACGGGATCGCATGCTCCCAGCCGAACGCGAACGTCGGCACCGCGGCGCGTCGCGCGGCGAGCCAGTTCGCGAAGCCGTACGTCGAGAAGAACACGGCGCCCATCGCCGCGAGCCAGCCGAAACGCAGCGCGAACGACGCGCCGCGCGCGCCGGCCGCCGGCTCGGCCAGCCCGCCGCCCGCACCCGCGCCCGCGCCGCCGCCGAGCGCGCTCATGACGCGTCGACCCGCTGCGCGAGACTGACCGTGAAGATGCCCATCTCGTCGATCCGCTGGTCGAGCTTGCGGAAGCCGGCCCGCGCGACGAGCTCGTCCATTTCGGCCTGCGAACGGCGGCGCATCACCCACGTCGACTCGCCGCGGTGATTGTTCAGCGCGCGCGCGATAAATTCGAGCTGCGGATGCCACGGCTGCCCCGTGTAGACGAGATAGCCGCCCGGCGGCACGGCCTGCGCGAGCCCGCGCAGCGAGCGCTCGATCAGCGCGTTCTCGCCGAACAGCTCGTACAGGCCCGACACGATCGCCAGCGTCGGCCGCGGCTCGAGCGTCGCGAGCGACGCCTCGTCGAACGCGTCGCCGCGCTCGAAGCGCGCGATCGGCTCGAGGCCGCGCTGCGCGATCAGCACGCGCCCAGCCTCGACGTTCGGCGGGCTGTAGTCGCGCAGCGTGATGTCGTCGGGCGCCGCGCCGTCGCGCTCGGCGGCCATCGCGATCGCGTCGAGCACGTAGCGCCCGTGACCGGCCGCGATGTCGACGATCCGCACCGGCGTGCCGTGCGCGCGCAGCCGGCCGATCGCCGTGCCGATCAGCTCCTGCAGATGCACCTTGCGCTGGCGGATGCCGACCCAGCCCGGCGAATCGAGATACGTGCGGTCGATCAGCGCGCCGATGCCGAACCGCCCCTGCGCGCGGTTGCGGTACACGTAGTCGAGCGTCGAGCCCGAATCGAAGCCGAGTCGCAAGCCGAGCGCGATGCCGTCCGACAGCGCGCCGCCGGCTTTCAGCCCGGCGCGCGTGAGCGCCCAGTACGCCCGGGCGAACACGTTGGCCGGCGGCCGGCCGAGCGCCGCGTATTCGTCGTGGAACGCGCCGCGCCGGTCGGCATCGGCGAGCGACACGCGCGGGCTCGGCGCATCGAACTCGCGCAGCACGAACGCGCGCAGCGGCGCGAGCGCCTGGGCCCGATCGCGCTCGCCGAGCGTGTCGTGGTAGAAGCCCGGCAGCACGATGCGCTCCTTGCGCGCCGAGCCGAGCCGTTCGAAGAAGCGGTCCTGCGGGCCGCGATGCACGACCCAGTCGGCGCCCGAGATCAGCAACTGCGTCGGTACGGTGATCGCGGCCGCGTCGGCGACGATCCGCCGCGCGGTATCGTGCAGGTCGAGCAGCATGTTGACCGCGATCGGCCGCGTGATCAGCGGATCGGACGCGTAGCTCGCGATCCGTTCGGGATCGTGCGTGAGGAATTTCGGCTTCACGTAGCTGTTCACGTAGAACAGCCCGCGCAGCTTGTGCATCAGCCGCAGCCCCGGCCGCGCGAACGGCACGTAGAGCTTGATGTGGAATGCCGGCGACGCGACGACCAGCGCGCGGATCGGCGGCGCGTAGTCGTGCACCCAGGTCGCCGCGAGCACCGCGCCGACGCTCTGGCCGACGATCGCCATCTCCTCGATCGCGATACCGTGCGTGTCGCGGATATGCTCGACGAAGGTCTGCAGGTCGCGCACCGACGCGGCCGCGCTCGGGCTGTAGCCGCGCGCGCCCGGCGAGCGGCCGTGGCCGCGTGCGTCCCACGCAAAAAAGGCGAAATCCGGCAGGTCGAGCTCGTCGACGAGGTGCGCGACGCGCGCCGAATGTTCGTGCCCGCGATGCAGCAGCACGATCGCGCCGCGGCAGCGTGCGCCCGTCGCGGGCCAGTGGCGGTAGAACAGCGTCGCGCCGTCGTGCGTGATGAAGTCGGCCTCGCGGGCCGTGCGTGCGTTCATGCGATCTCTCTCGTTTCGTTATTCGAATCATGCGGCGCCGCCCTCCGGCGCCGGTCCCGCCCCGCGTCGGCGGCCGATCAGCCGCCCGCTTCGGCGATCCCGGCCTGCACGCGCCGCACCGCCGTCACGATCGACAGCACGATCAGCAGCCGCCACAGCCACGCGGCGGCGCCGCCGACCGGCAAGCCGAGGCCGATCCACAGCGCGAACGCGCCGAGGGCCAGCGCCCGGTCGCTCTTGCCGAACGGGCCGTCGTAGCGGCGCGTCGCGCCGACGAGCGGGCCGATCAGCCCCGCGCATTCGACGATCACCGCCGTCAGCGCGAACAGCCAGACGTCCGCCGGCGCGAACGCGGGAATGGCGAGGAACGGCAGCACGAGCGCGACGTCGGACACGATGTCGCCCAGCTCGTTCAGGTAAGCGCCGAGCGTGCTCTTCTGCCCGTGCTCGCGCGCGAGCATCCCGTCGATCGCGTTGAGCGCCATCCGCGCGAACAGCCACAGCGGAATCAGCAGGAACAGCGCGCGGGCGAACACGCCGAGACCGGCGAGCGCGCCGACGACGATCGAGCCGCCGGCCGCGAACAGCGTGACCTGGTTGGCCGTGACGCCACGTTCGGCGAGCGAATTCGCGAACGGGCGCAGACGGTTCTGGAATTTGGGTTTGAGTGCGTAGAGGCTCATCGTTTCGTATTCGTATTATTCGCGCGGCACGGTTGGATACGTTTCCCGCCGCCATGCCCCGGGCGGCGAAACGGCCTTCGTCGGCCTGGATTGAACGGCCCTCATCGTCGCCGAGCCGCCCCGATGCGTCAAGCATGCGGCCCGGCCCGCCCGCGTGGCGCCAATCTGGCGTTTTTCGGCGAAACTCGCGATAATCCGCTGGCCCGATCGCAGCGAGATCCATTCGAACTGCAGACGGGCACTCGTGCAACAGCCGATTATCACGCCGCCGACCGGCGCATTCGCCGCGACGCACCAGCGTGCGACGGCGAATCGTCCGATTATCGCGGACCTGCGACAGGCAGCCACGAACTTTGAAAAAATTTAAACAAGAGCCGTCCGGCGCGCATCCTGCCGCGCCGGCATTCCGGGGTTCCGCCCACCGCGCGTGCGCGGCGGGCCGGGCATGCACGCAGGAGGCCGCGCGCCGATGAACATCCTCAACGTCTGGCAGCGCGATTTCCTGCTGTCCATCGTGCGGCTCGTCGCCGGCGCGTATCCAGTCTGGCATCAGGCGCCACCGTCCCCGACGCAGAAGATCTATTTCTCGAACCATACGAGCCACATCGACACGCTCGCGATCCTCGCCGCGCTGCCGCGCGACGTGCGCGCGGTCGTGCGGCCGGTCGCCGCGCGCGACTACTGGGACAGCAGCGACCTGAAGCGTCACATCGCGCAGAAGCTGCTGAACGTCGTGCTGATCGACCGTCATCGCGAATCGGGCGGCGACCCGCTGGAGCCGGTGCGCGACGCGCTGCGGCAGGGCCACTCGATCATCATCTTCCCGGAAGGCACGCGCGGCGCCGACGTGCTGCCGCAGCCGTTCAAGAGCGGGCTGTTCCATCTCGCGACCGAATTCCCCGACGTCGCGCTCGCGCCCGTCTACCTCGAGAACCTGCAGCGCATCATGCCGAAGGGCGCGATCTGGCCCGTCCCGCTGATCTGCAAGGTGCATTTCGGCGCGAACGAAGCGCTCGCCGCGCAGGAAGACAAGCCGACGTTCCTCGCCCGCATGCGCGACGCGGTCGTCGCGCTCGCGCCGCCGCAGCGGCCGGCCGGCTGAGCGCGCCCCCCTTCTCCCTTTTCCGGATACCAACCATGCGAACCCTCTTCTGGGAACTGGTCGCGGGCGTCACGGGCGTGCTCGTCGTCGCGACCGTGATCGGCGCGATCCTCGGCGCGCGCAGCGGCGGCGCGAGCCCGACCATCGTCAACCTGAACCAGCGCATCCGCGCATGGTGGGCGATGATCGCGATCATGGCCGTCGCGATCGGCCTCGGCAACAACGTCACGTACCTGGTGTTCGCGCTGCTGTCGTACCTGACGCTGCGCGAGTTCATCACGCTCACGCCGACCACCGCGAGCGACCATACGACGCTCTTCATCGCGTTCTTCATCGCGATTCCCGTGCAGTACCTGCTGCTCGGCATCAACTGGTACGGGATGTACTCGATCTTCGTGCCCGTGCACCTGTTCTTCGCGATGTCGCTCGTGTCGGCGCTCACGCAGGACACGCGCGACTTCCTGAGCCGCAACGCGAAGATCAACTGGGCGCTGATGGTGTGCGTGTACGGGCTGAGCCACGCGCCGGCCGTGCTGATCCTCGACATCCCGCGCTACGCGGGGCAGAACGCGCTGCTGCTGTTCTTCTTCCTGTTCGTCGTGCAGATCAGCGACGTGCTGCAATACGTCGTCGGCAAACTGTTCGGACGCCGCAAGATCGCGCCGCAGTTGTCGCCGTCGAAGACGGTCGAGGGCTTCATCGGCGGCGGGCTGCTCGCCACGCTGTGCGGCGCGTCGCTGTATCGCGTGACGCCGTTCGGCTTCGGCGCGGCGTTCGGGATCTCGCTCGCGATCGTGATCGCGGGCTTCGTCGGCGGGCTCGTGCTGTCGGCCGTCAAGCGCTCGCTCGGCACGAAGGACTGGGGCTCGATGATCGCCGGCCACGGCGGCATGCTCGACCGCGTCGATTCGATCTGCTTCGCCGCGCCGGTGTTCTTCCACCTGGTGCGCTACCTGTACGTGTGAATGCGCGGGCGGTGCAATGCCGCCCGTTTCCGCGCGAAGGATCAGTACCCGTCGCGCAACGCCTTGGGCACGACGTAGCGGCCGCGCGCGGCGTCGAACTTCACCGTGTAGCGTGCATGGATGGCCTTGTCGCCGCGCGTACCCGTTTCCGTGACCGTCAGCGGATAGACGTCGCCCGTGCCGGCGGTGTCCGGCGCGATCTCGAAGCGGCGTTCCTCGCAGCGCGCGCGGGCGTTCGCGCATTCCGTCGACTCCGCGTTGTCGAGCGCCTCGTCGATGCGTGCCGCCGCATGCACCAGCGCATTACCGACCGGCAGCCAGATAGAACGGAAGCGTTGCGTATAGCCTTGCCGCGTGTCGCTTTCGCCGATGACGAACCCGAACAGGTGCGGCCCGAGCCGCTCGATGCGCACCGTGCCCGGTTCGCCGCGCCCGCCCGAGGCGATCTCCGTTTTCTTCGCGACCGGCTCGAGCGTCCTGCCGTCCGGCGAAGGCTTCAGCACGTACAGGTCGATCGCGCCCGGCGTCGCGTCCGAATCCATGCCCGGCATCCCGTTCTGCACCGCCGCCTCGGTCTCGCCGCACATCGCGAGCAGCGTGCGCGGGCCGTCCGCGGTCGCCACGCGCAGCACGCCGCACGGCGAATGGATGAAATCGTCGCCGTCCGACTGCCAGCCCTTGCGGCTCGCGCGCCAGTTGCCGTACGTGTCGCGGATGAAGGTTTTCAGTTGACGGTCGGGCTGGGCCGGCTCGGCGGCATGAACGGGCGACGGTGCGGCGAGCGCCGTGAGTCCCGCGAGGGCACCAAGGGCGGCAAGCGAAGCCAAGAGCGGCTTGAGACGTATGGTCGGGTTCTGGGCAGTCATGACGAGATCAGGTCGGATGGGTGTGCGGCGGATTGTTGCAGAATCGGCGGGTCCCCGTCGATCCTTCACACGTCGTCCGGGGCGGAAAAGAATGGCAACCGCTCGTTGCCGACGACGACGCGCCCTGCATCGTTGCCCATCACGTCATCGCCTCGTGCCTGCGCACATCGCCGGCGCGCGCATCGAGCACGCGCACGAGCGTCGCGAACTGCCGATTCCGTGCGCGCCCGGCCGCGTCCCGACCGCGACGCCCGCCGTCACGCCGGATCCGGCACCTCGATCGCCAGCAGCGCCGAACTGACCGACTTGCCGTGCGCATCGAGCGCGAGCGAGCGCGTCACGCCACCGCCGAGCGCATCGCTCAGCACGAAGTTGAACGCACCGAGCGCCGGCAACTCGTAGCGCACGACGTCGCCGTGCACGATGCCCGCGAGCCATGCCTTCACCGCCTGCGCATCGAGGTGCGTGCGCAGATGATCGTAATGACGCGGATCGCGGCAGATGACCGACACGTTCAGCGTATTGCCCTTGTCGCCGGTGCGCGCATGCGCGAGTTCACGCAGTTGCATCAGGCCTCCACGAATGAAAACGACGGCGTCACGGCCGCGCGCGGCAGCAGCACCGACTGCACGGCGATCACCTCGCGCGTCGACTTGAACGCGCCGCCGCCGCCGGCCGGCCCGTTCGTATAGAGTGTCTCGACTTCGTTGCCGATTCGCGCGGCCTCGGCGGCGTTCGCCGCGCGGCCGGCCACCCGCACGCGCACCTCGGCCGGCTCGCCGCGCACGGCCGGCGTCGCGTCGCCGTACAGCGCATCGACGCCGATCAGGTCGAAGCGCAACTCGGTCGCCGCGACGCCGGTCAGCGCGAGCCGCTCGCGAACGATGTCGAGCGCAAGATGCGCCCGCGCGAGCGCGCCCGGCCCGCCGTACGAGATCTGGCCTTCGCCGATCCAGCCGTCGACATACGCGACCGACACCTTCAGCGTATCGGGCCGCGCGGCGCCGCGCCCGCCCGTCACACGCACGCGATCGGTCGCCTCCTCCGCGACCGCCACGCGCGTGAAATCGGCCACGACGTCGGGCTGCAGATACCGCGCCGGATCGTGAATCTCGTAGAGCAGTTGTTCCTTGCAGGTCGCCGCGCTCACGCGGCCGCCCGCGTGCGGCACCTTCGTGATCACGACCGAGCCGTCGGCCGCGACCTCGCCGATCGGGAAGCCGAGCCGCGCCAGATTCGGCACGTCCTTGTAGCCGGGATCGGCGAAATAGCCGCCCGTCACCTGCCCCGCGCATTCGAGCAGATGGCCGACGACGGTCGCCTGCCCAAGCCGGTCCCAGTCGTCCATCCGCCAGCCGAATGCGTGGATCAGCGGCGCGGCGAACAGCGACGGATCGGCGACGCGCCCGGTCAGCACGACGTCCGCGCCGGCCGCGAGCGCGTCGACGATCGGCGCGGCGCCGAGATACGCGTTCGCGGATACGATACGGTCGCGATACGCGGCGACCTCGTCGCCCGATTCCTCGAAACGGAACGCGCCGCGCAGCACGACGTCGAGCACGTCGTCGCCTTCGACCGCCGCGACCTTCAGCCCCGCGATGCCGAGCGACTGCGCGATCCGCGCGGTACGCCGTGCGGCCGCGCGCGGATTCGCCGCACCCATGTTCGACACGATGCGCACGCGCTTGACCGCCGCGACCGGCAGCACCGCCTGCATGCGCGCGTCGAGCAGCGGATCGTAGCCGAGCGCCGGATCGTTGCGTCGCGCTTGCTGCGCGATCGCGATCGTGCGCTCGGCCAGGCATTCGAAGACCAGGTAGTCGAGTTGCCCGTGTTCGGCCAGCTCGACCGCGGGCTCGATCCGGTCGCCCGAGTAGCCGGCGCCCGCGCCGATGCGCACGCGCCGTTCATGTGAAGGCTTTGCTGTCATGTCCGTACCGTCGTCCGGCGGAGCGCGCCGCCGGCAAAATCAAAAGACGCCGAGCACGACGCAGGCGATCGTCATCACGATCGACGCGCCGAACAACAGCGGAAACGTGAATTTCTGGTGCTCGGCGAGCTCGATCCCGCACAGGCCGACGACGAGGAACGTCGCCGGCGTGAGCGGGCTGACCGGGAACCCCGTCGTCATCTGGCCGAGCAGCGCGGCCTGCCCGACCTGCACGGCCGGCACGCCGAGCTGCCCGGCCACTTCGGCGATCACGGGCAGCACGCCGAAGTAGAACGAATCGGGATCGAACAGCATGCTGAGCGGCATCGACGCGAGGCCGAGCGCGACCGGAATGTGGCCGGCCATCGACGGCGGCACGAAGCCGACCGCCGCCTGCGCCATCGCCTTCAGCATCCCGCTGCCCTGCATGATCCCGGTGAACACGCCGGCCGCGAGCAGGATGCCGGCCATCATCAGCGCGGCCCGCGCATGCGCGTCGATGCGCTTCCGCTGCATGTCGACGTCGGGGTAATTCACCATCAGCGCGATGCACAGCCCGACCATGAACATGATCGCGGGCGGAATCTTCTCGCCCATCACGACCATCGTGCCGAGCACGACGAGCGTCAGCACGAGGTTGAACCAGAACAGATGCGGCCGACGCAGCGCCTGCTCGTCGGCCGTCAATTCGCGCCTGGGCAGCGGGATCGACGCATCGTCGCGCGACAGGCCGAGCCGCTTCTCCTCGCGCCGCCCGAGCCAGTACGCGACGCCGAACACGAACACGAGCCCGATCGCCTGCACCGGAATCAGCGGATTGAACAGCGCCGACACCGGCAGGTGCAGCGACGCGGACGCGCGAATCATCGGCCCCGTCCACGGCAGGAAGTTGATGCCCGCGGCCATCGACACGGCGGCGGCCAGCACGCGCCGGTCCATCTTCAGCCGGTCGTACAGCGGCAGCACGGCCGGAATCGTCACGAGAAAGCAGACGGCGCCCGAGCCGTCGAGGTGGATCAGCAGCGCGAGCAGCGTCGTGCCCATCACGATGCGCGTCGGCCGCGTGCCGACCGCGCGCAGGATCCGGTCGATGATCGGGTCGAGCGTGCCGGCATCGGTGATCGTCCCGAAATAGAGGATCGCGAACACGAACATCCCGACCACGGGCGCGAGGCCCTTCAGCCCGTCGATGACGAACTTGCTGGTGTGCAGCCCGAAGCCGCCGATCAGCGACGCGGCGATCGGCACGATGATCAGCGCGACGAGCGGCGACATCCGCTTCGACAGAATCGCGGCCAGCAGCACGACGATCGTGCCAAGCCCGAGTAACGGCAGCATCCGTGTCTCCTACCTTGTCTTTTGTTGGAGACGAGCGTAAGGTCGGCGCAGCGATAGCACAATTGAAATGATTTGATCGTAGCAATCACGAATCGTTATGGATCTGAATCTTCGGGACATTCGCGCGTTCGTCACCGTCGCGCACGCCGGCAACTTCACGCGCGCGGCCGCGCGGCTGCACCTGTCGCAGCCGGCGCTGACCGTGCAGATCCGCCGGCTCGAGGAAATCGTCGGCGCGCGCCTGTTCGACCGCAACAGCCGCAGCGTCGCGCTCACGCAGACCGGGCGCGAGTTGCTGCCGCTGTTGCAACGCTCGCTCGACGACATGGAGCGCGTGCTGCGCGATGCGCGCGCGCTCGGCGAAGGCGCGAGCGGCACGGTGCGGCTCGCGTGCCTGCCGACCTTCGCGTCGAGCATGCTGCCGGAGCTGATCCAGTCGTTCCGGCGCGACGTGCCGCGCGCGGGCTTCGAGATCCGCGACGGCGTCGCGAGCCTCGTCACCGCGCTCGTGCGCAACGAGGATGCCGATCTCGGGCTGACCGGCGGCGACACGTTCGATGCGTCGCTCGAGGTGCTGTATGTGGGCGCCGACCGGCTCGTCGCCGTGTGCCCGCAGGATCATCCGCTCGCGCGCAAGCGTCGCGTCGGCACCGCCGACGTCGCCGGCGTGCCGCTCGTGCTCACCGCGCAGGGCACGAGCGTGCGCAGCGTCGTCGATGCCGCGCTGGAAGCGGCCGGCTGCACGGCCGACATCGCGTGCGAGCCGACCTACATGATGACGGCCGTCGCGATGGTGCGCGGCGGCCTCGGGGTGACGATCCTGCCCGCGACCGCCCGCGAGGTGCGCGCCGAGCCCGATCTGGTCGCGAAGCCGATCGACGATCCCGCGTTCGTGCGGCCGATCGCGCTCGTCGTCAAGCGCGGGCGCACGCTGCCGCGCGTCGCGCAGGCGTTCGCCGACCTCATGCTGGCGGAATTGAAAAAGCGCGCGTGACGCGCGGTTCCCACATCGGGACGGTTTGCCCGGCGCTTACTTACTGCGCCGCCGGGTCGACGTGCAGCGATTCGCCAATCGCATAGAAATTGCCGCCCGCGATGTAGTGCAGGCTGCGCAGCGCGGGATCGGCCGATTCGAAATACCAGTGGCCGTCGCGGAACACGCGCGTGTCGGACCACGCGGCGACCACCTCGCCGATGAACAGGTCGTAGGTCTGCTGGTTGTGCGGCTCCGGAATCAGCCTGCACGCGAGCCAGCCCGAGCAGCCGGCGACGAACGGCAGGCCGTGACCGTCGACGTCGAACAGCGTGACGCCCGCGTCGCGCAGCTTGTCGGGCCGCTCGGTCAGACTGTGGCTGCCGACCGCATGCGTGAGCCGCAGTTGCGCGGCCGTCGGCACCTGGATCACGAACGTGCCGCTGCGCTCGACGAGCTCGCGCGTCTTCGCGGATTTGTCGAGCACGACCGTCAGCTTCGGCGGCAGGAAGTCCAGCGCGCACGCCCACGCGGCGGCCATCACGTTGTCGACGCCGTCGTGGCGGGCCGACACGAGCACGGTCGGGCCGTGATTGAGGAGACGGTAGGCTTTGTTCAGCGCCACCGGCGCGATGTGACTGTTCATACGAGCTCCCTGGAGAACGGCGCGCACGGACGGATGCCCTGCGGCGCGGCGCCGGCCGTCGCACCTGCGCGCGGCCGGATCCGAGGCCGCATTCTCGCACCCGATTTCGATCGGCGCAGGCGCCGCGGCAGGTCACTTCGCGAACAGTTGGCCGATGTCGCGAAACGCCTTGAATTCGAGCGCATTGCCGCACGGATCGAACAGGAACATCGTCGCCTGTTCGCCGACCTGCCCCTGGAACCGCACATACGGCTCGATCACGAACGTCACGCCGAACGAACGCAGCCGCTCGGCCAGCGCCTCCCAGCTTGCCCAGTCGAGCACGATCCCGAAATGCGGCACCGGCACGTCGTGGCCGTCGACCGCATTCGTATGCGCGCTTTCCTGCGCCGCGGTTTTCGGATGCTCATGGATCACGAGCTGATGGCCGTAGAAGTTGAAGTCGACCCACTGCGCGCTCGAGCGCCCCTCTTCCAGCCCGAACACGCGGCCGTAGAAATCGCGCGCGGCCGGCAGGTCGTGGACGGGAATCGCGAGGTGAAACGGGGAAAGACTCATGATGGCCTCGTGAAGGAACGCTCGCGGGGCGCGAGGACGGCACCATGGTAGACAAGCCCGGACAAAAATCAAATCAATATAAAATTGGCTGATTCACAAACAGAATTGATGAATGATCCGCGAACTGAAAACCCTCGTCGCCGTCGCCCGGGAAGGCACCTTTGCCGCCGCCGGCAACCGTATCGGGCTCACGCAGGCGGCCGTGAGCGCGCAGATGCAGCGCCTCGAAGCCGAACTCGGCTTCGCGCTGTTCGACCGGCAAGGGCGATCGGCGCGGCTCAACGAAATGGGTCATCACGTGCTGGACCAGGCGCAGACGCTGATCGGCCTGTACGAGAACCTGAGTTCGACCGCGCCCGGCTCGCCGGCCGCCGTGCGCGTGACGATCGGCGCGATCGCATCGGTGCAGAGCGCGCTGCTGCCGGCCGCGCTGGCCGATTTCCATCGCCGGCACCCCACATGCCGGACGCGCGTGATACCGGGGCTGTCGATCGAGCTGGTCAACCGGGTCGACGCGGGCGAGATCGACATGGCCGCGATCATCCGGCCGCCGTTTGCGCTGCAGAGCGACCTGTACTGGACGACGCTCGCACAGGAACCGTTCCGGCTGATCGTGCCGCGCGGCGTGAAGGGCAAGGACTGGGCCGCCCTGCTCGCGAGCGAGCCGTTCGTGCGCTACGATCGCGCGTCGTTCGGCGGCCGCCAGGTCGACCGCTTTCTGCGCAAGATGCACATCGCGGTGCGCGACACCTGCGAACTCGATGAGCTCGACGCGATCGTCAAGCTGGTCGAGAACGGCGTCGGCGTCGCGATCGTGCCGCAGACCGCCGTGTATCGCCGCTGGCCGGCCGGCGTGCGCGCGATCGACCTCGGGCATCACACGTTCCATCGCGACATCGGCCTCGTGCATCGCGCGCGGCGCACGATGTCGGAACCCGCGCAAACGCTGGCGCAACTGATCGAGGCGGCGTCGCGGCGACGCTCGCCGCCGCAAGCCGCGTGATCGACACGTGGCGGCTCGGCGCCGAATGGCAAGCAGCGATGCCGTCCACCCGACGCGAATCGCACGCCTTTATCACACTCATTCCGACTGAGCCAATTCAATCCATTAAATAACGATTTGACGAAACGTTAACAATGTTGGGAATGAGGCAATTCGCCCGAAAACTACCTCGAATTATCACTCGACACGCAAAACTCAACGACACCCCACCCAAACTCGGCCCCCTATTGATACGCAACGATCAATAATCCAAATCCCTCAATGATGAATTTCATAAAACAGGCCTGTCTGCACCAGGCCACAATGGAGAATTTCATTTTTGCGGTTTTATCGCGGCTCTGTAGTCTCCTGCCATTCCGGATCACGAACCCACACCAATGCGCAAGGAGATGACATGAAACGCACGACCCTCTCGCTGATTTCGCTCGCGTCGTTCGCGGCGATGCCCGTCGCGCATGCGCAGTCGAGCGTCACGCTGTACGGCGTGATCGACACGTCGATCACCTATGTGAACCATGCACAAGGCAAGGACAACGCGTGGATGCTCGGCAACAGCAGCGCGGGCAACCTCGCCGGCAGCCGCTGGGGCGTGAAAGGCACCGAGGATCTCGGCGGCGGGCTGAAGGCGCTGTTCCAGCTCGAGAACGGCTTCGACCCGAGCAACGGCCGGCTGGGCCAGGGCAACCGCCTGTTCGGCCGGCAGGCCTTCGTCGGGCTGGCGAGCGACCGCTACGGCACGCTCACGTTCGGCCGCCAGTACGACCCGCTCATCGATCTCGTGCAGGGCATCACCGCCGACAACTATCTGGGCAGCGCGTTCGCGACGCCGGGCGACGTCGACAACTACGACAACAGCTTCCGCGTCGACAACGCGGTGAAGTACACGTCGGCCGTCTATTCGGGCCTGCAGTTCGCGGCGATGTATTCGTTCGGCGGCATCGCCGGCAGCACCGGCGCCGCGCAGTCGTACTCGGCCGCCGTGTCGTACAACAACGGGCCGTTCAGCGTCGCGGGCGGCTACTTCCACGCGACCAACAGCCCCGCGTCGAGCGGTGTGCGCAACGGCTGGACGAGCTCGTCGGACGGCACGTTCGACGGCCCGATCAATAACGGCTACGCGAGCGCCCATTCGATCGGCATCGCGCGCATCGCGGGCCAGTACGTCGCCGGCCCGTTCACGTTCGGCCTCGGCTACAGCAACGCGCAGTACCGCCGCGACGCCAGCTCGGTGTTCGGCTCGAACGAGCACTACAACACGGGGCAAGGCTTCGTGAACTATCAGGCGACGAATGCGCTGCTCGTCGGCGTCGGCTACAGCTACACGCGCTCGGGCGGCGACACGTCGGCGACCTATCACCAGGTATCGGCCGGAGCCGACTACAACCTGTCGAAGCGCACCGACGTCTACCTGACCGCCGCGTACCAGCACGCGAGCGGCCAGACCGGCGACGGCAAGGGCGGCTCGATGGCCGCGCAGGCATCGATCGGCTCGTACGGTTATGCGGGCACGAGCTCGCAGACGATGGTCAACCTCGGCCTGCGTCACCGTTTCTGATCGCGATACGGCAGGACGGCCGGCCGCGCGCGGCGCGACCGGCCGAATCCGCATTGCGCAAACGGCGGCTTCGGCCGCCGATTTTTTATCGCTTTCTATCGCCCCCGCCAACGGCCGCCGGGCGATTTTCCCTGTCGCGCCGCTTATCGCCGGCTTTACCGCGTGGCTGACGCAGCACGTCAGGTTTCCATCGCCGCCGTTGCATTCGCATGCGCATAATTTCCGGCCATTTTTACCGATCAGGCATCGGCTCGGTCCCTGATCCGGCGCGATAAAAATGCCCGGCGAACGCGCGGGCAAATGCAAAGGAAAGTTTGACGCGAACCATTTGCCCGCCTGCTATGGCACACTTCGCGTCTGCGTAATTTCCTTGCACCGGGCGGCCGGATTCCGCCCCATCCTGCCATGCCGCGTCATACTTCTCGCCCGCTCGGTCGCGCCACACCGACCATTGCCTCGACGATCGCGCTCTCCTGCGCGCTCTGCGGCGTCGCGCGGGCCGACTGCCTGGACGACGCGGCCGCATTCCAGCACGTGAGCGTCAGCCTGATGCGCGGCATCGCGCAGGTCGAATCGGGAATGAATCCGAACGCGATCAACACCAATACCAACGGCACGGTCGACATCGGGCTGATGCAGATCAACAGCACGTGGCTGCCGACGCTCGCGCGCGAAGGCATCACGCGGGAAAGCCTGTTCGATGCGTGCACGAACGCGTATGTCGGCGCGTGGATCCTGTCGCAGAACATCCGCCAGCTCGGCCCCAACTGGAACGCGATCGGCGCGTACAACTCCGCGTCGCCCGACAAGCGCCTCGCGTATGCGCGCAAGGTCTATGATGCAATCCGGACCATGCCGGATTCGCCGGATACTCCCATGCCCATCCTTCCACCGTCCTTCACGCCGCCGCAACAGGCGCAGACGTACAACCCGTTCGCGAGCCTGAGCGTGTCGGCGCCGCCCGTCACGCGCGCACGCACGATATCGCCGGCCTCGCCGCCTCCGCCGCCGCAGGGTGGCCCCGCCGGCCCGGCTGGTACGTACAACTTCGGATGGACGGTCACCGGCGCCGACCAGGCCAAGCCGACCCAGGTGTTCGACGACGGCGCACGGGTCTACGTGCAGTTCAGCGACATGAAACACGTGCCTGCGATCTTCACCGAAACGTCGGCCGGGCGCGTGCTGATGTCGTGGGAGCTGCAGTTTCCGTATGCCGTCGTGACGCGTCCCGCGCAAACGTTGATCTTCCAGCTCGGGCCGTTCGAAGCGCGCGCGCAGCGGGGGGCGGCGGCCGCCGGCATGACCGCGCAGGCCGGGACGGCGGGCACGGCGACGGCCGGGGCATCGAAGAAATCGGCCGGGACGGCCGCGCATGCGGCGACGAACACGGCGCCCAATACGGCCGCGAAACGCACGGCCTCGGCCGATGCGCTGTGGTACGTGAATACGCCATCGACGTCGGGCACGGCGGCGGCCTCGCCTTCGACCGCGAATATTCCCGCCACGCTGCCGACGGCCATTACGTCGAACACGCCGCCGCCCGCGCCGGCTCAGGCACCGGCCGCTCAGCCGTCGCGCGCCAGCGCGGACGCGCTGTGGTACATCTCGAAGTGACGCGCGTCCGACCGCACGCGCATCGCGGCGATCATGGGCCCGCTGTCGGCCGCGGTTCGGGCGCGTTCATGTCGTCCACCCGTTGCAGCTCGGCCGTGCCGTTCTGCCTGAAATACACGCGCAGATAACGCGACGTCGACGATTCCGGCTGCGGAATCGTCACACGCCCTCACCCGCGCCGCACCCAGATCACCTTGCCGTCGCGAATGCCGAGATTGCGGCGCTCCTCGCGATAATCCATCGTGCCCGGCAACGACTTGCCGTCGCGCTCGAGCACGCGCCACAGGCAACCGTCGAGCAGCGCGGCCGCATCGGTTTCGGTCTTGCCGACCAGCGCGTCGTCCGGCGTGGCGTCCGCCTTGCACGCCGGCGCGGCGCCCGGCTGCGCGGGAATCGTCGCCGCGCCGCCGGCGGTGGCGTTGCGGTGCTGCGTGTTCATGTCTGCACATCCTGCAAAAGTTGCGCTCGCAACGAGTGCGACGAGCATCGCGATCGTGTTCTTCATTGGTTTCTCCTTCTCTCGGCCCGGCGGTCCATGTGCGGCATTCGTGCACGACCGGGCATCGCATGCGTGATCGGTTCCGCACGCTGCCGGCCGTTTCCTGACGGAGCCGGCCAGCGAACGGCGGCCGTTTTCGACCTGGCCGAGCCGTCTCGGCGCACCTGCGTCGCGGGCCGGCCTGACGCCGGACCCGAGCGCATGTTACCGCACGCGGTTCGCGGCGACCGCGCGACGCCGACGCAACGCATGCGCCCGGCACACGCCGGCCCGCGTCGGCATCCGTTCAGAATTTGTAGGTAACGCCCGCGATGCCGTAGTAGTTGCTGCGCGACTGCACGATCGGGCTGTCGCCCGCGCGGCCGAGCAGCCGCGTCACGCCGCCGGTCGCGAGCACCGACCAGTGCCGCGACAGCGTCCAGTTCCATGCCACCGCCATCGACGCGCTGTCGATCCCGCCGCTCGCCGAATACGGCCGGAACCGGCTCGTCAGCGACTGTGCATCGGTCACGCCGTAGAAGGTCTGCATGTAGCGTCCCGAGCCCGCGTGCACGGTGCCCGTTACGATGATCTCGTGCCGCGACGTCTTGAGCACCGGCACCGCGAGATCCACGTGCCCCGACACGCCGCGCGACGTGTGCGTCACCGGCGTATCGATCGTGACGCTCAGTTCCGCCGCATCGAAGAACGTCACGCCGGCGCGCACGCCGACGAGCACCGAGCCCGGAATCCGCCCCATTCCCTTCAGGTAGTCGGAGCCCGGCAGATCGAAGCGGTTCTCGTCCGCGCGGCCCGCGTCATAGCCCACCGCCGCCGACACGAACGCACCGTGCGGCAGGTTCAGCCGGTAGCCGGCGCCCTGCGTGCTGTCGATGAAGAAGCCGTTGCCGAACGTGGCGGAAAACGACGGCGCGACGACGCCGCGATACTGGTTGCTGCCCGCGTAGCGCGGTGCGAACCCGCCGCCGAGCGACAACGCATACTGGTTTTCCGCGTGGGCGGCGGCGGCGAGGGTCAGGCCGGCGAGCGGCATGCAATAGCGGTAGCGGCGAAGTAATGGGCGCACAATATTGAGATAAGAGTGACGAAGCCCGCAGTCTAGGTGCCGCCCTGCGCCGAGACTGTCCCGAATGTGCGGCGAATCTGTGCGCAATTGTGTTCGATTGTTCGAGATTGTCTCCCCGCTGCCCCGCCGGTCGATCCGCCGGCTAGAATTCGCGTGCCGCGTCGCGCACCAGCCTGCCGGGTGCGAAATGGCGCGTGCGCCCTGAGGAGACCATGAACGAAGTTCCGCTCAAATACCGTGTGCTGCTGATCGAGGACGACGATCGCCTCGCGCAGCTCGTCCGCGAATATCTCGACGGCTACGAATTCGCGGTGACGGTCGTGCGGCGCGGCGACCTCGCTGTCGCGGGCGTCCGCGAGCACCAGCCGGCCCTCGTGATACTCGACCTGATGCTGCCGAATCTCGACGGCATGGAAGTCTGCCGGCGCATCCGCGCGTTCACCAACGTCCCGGTGCTGATCCTGACCGCGCGCGCGGACGTGTACGACCAGGTCGCCGGGCTCGAGACCGGCGCCGACGACTACGTGACGAAGCCGATCGAGCCGCGCGTGCTCGTCGCACGCGCCCGCGCGCTGTTGCGCCGCGCGCAGCCGGCCGCGGTGGAAGCGCCGGCCGTCGCGCCCGACGCGCTCGTATTCGGCGAACTCACGATCTCGCCGCCGAACCGCACCGTCACGTGGCGCGGCGAGCCGGTCGAGCTGAAGACCGCCGAATTCAACCTGCTGCTGATCCTTGCGCGCGCGGCCGGCACCGTGCTGAGCCGCGACGACATCCTGAAGCAGTTGCGCGGGATCGAATTCGACGGACTCGACCGCTCGGTCGATTCCGGCATCTCGAAGCTGCGCCGCCGCTTCGAGGACGCTTCGTCGGAGCCGCACAAGATCAAGACGATCTGGGGCCGCGGCTACCTGTTCAGCCCTTCCGCATGGGACGAGTAAATGCTGCGCCCGCTACTCCGGTTGTATCTCGTCGTGATCCTGTTCGTCGGCGCGTCGATCATCTTCATCCAGCTATCGTTCGACCGGATCTTCTACGAGCGCGGCGCGCAGGCTCAGCGCGACTCGCTGACGACCTACTCGTTCGTGCTGAACGACTATCTCGAACGCCATCCGGGCGCGCAGCGCGAGCTTGCGTTGCGCGAACTCGCGCTGCACGGCCGCGAAGGGTTCGGCTTCATGTCGATGGCCGACGCGCGTGCGCAATTGAGCGGCGCGCCGCTGCGCGATCTCGATGCCGGCCGGATCGCGATCAGCTACAACGGCAAGGATTACTACATGCCGCTCGCGGACGGCTCGGTGCTGCATGCGCGCCCGATCGAGGCGCCGGACCTCGACATCCGCATCTATGCGTACATGCTGCTCGCGCTCGCGACGCTGCTCGCGGTGGTGCTGTGGATTCACTATCACTGGCGCGACATTCGCCGGCTGCAGGATGCCGCGCGCGCGTTCGGCGCCGGGATGCTGTCGACGCGCGTGAAGCTGTCGGGCAAGTCGAACATCTACGAGCTGTCGCAGCAGTTCAACGACATGGCCGCGCGCATCGAGGCGTCGATCAAGCAGCAGCGCGAAATGATGCACGGCATCTCGCATGAACTGAAAACGCCGCTCGCCCGACTCGAATTCGGGCTCGCGCTGCTCGCCGACGCCGACGAAACGGGCCGGATGCGCGAGCGCCGCGACGCGCTGCGGCGCGACGTGCGCGAACTCGACGAGCTCGTCACCGAGCTGCTGACGATCGGCCGGCTCGAACAGGGGGCGAGCGAACTCGCGCCGATGGAAGTCGACGTCGACGCGCTGATCGACAGCGTCGCCGGCAACGTCGCGGACGACATCGCCGATCGCGGCATCGCGCTCGACGTGTCGACGCTCGATGCGCCCGCGACCCATGTCTGCGATCCGAAGCTCGTCGCCCGCGCGCTGCTGAACCTGATCCGCAACGGCGCGCGCTATGCGTCGCGCAAGGTCGTGCTGGCCGCCACGCGAGACCGGTCCGGCGCGCTCGTGCTGAGCGTCGACGACGACGGCCCCGGCATTCCGGCCGCCGAGCGTGCCCGCGTGTTCGAGCCGTTCCAGCGGCTGGATTCGAGCCGCGACCGGCAGACCGGCGGCTTCGGGCTCGGGCTCGCGATCGTGCGGCGCGTCGCGCAGGTGCACGGCGGCGACGTGCGGCTCGAGGATTCGCCGCTCGGCGGCGCGCGCTTCGTGATCACGCTGCCCGTGCGCGCGCTGCCGGACACGCTCTTCGACGTCGCGCAGGACGCGGCGAGCACGCATGCCGACGCGCGGCGCGGCAGCGGCGCGGGTGCGGTCATCCCGCTTCGATAAAACACGCGGCGTGCGTCGGCCTGCCCCGCCCGACCGCGCCGCCGCTCAGCGCCGGCGCAGCAGCGCGACGAAGAACAGGCTGCCGAACAGCGCGGTTACGATGCCGATCGGCAGATCCTCCGGCGCCGCGAGCGTGCGCGCGGCGACATCGGCCCACACGAGCAGGATCGCGCCCGCGAGCGCGGCAACCGGCAGCAGCCGGCCGTGCTCGGCGCCGACGACGCGACGGCACAGATGCGGCGTCACGAGCCCGACGAAGCCGATCGCGCCGCTCACCGCGACCATCGCGCCCGTCGCGAACGACGCGACGACGAACACCTCGCGCCGCATCCGTGCGCTCGGCACGCCGAGCGACGCGGCGGCGACGTCGCCCGACATCAGCGCATTCAGTTCGCGCCGGCGCGCATGGAGCGCGCCGACGGCGAGCACCGCGCACACGGCCGGCACCGGCAGCAGGTCCCAGCGCGCGAGCCCGACGCCGCCGAGCATCCAGAACAGCACCGACGATGCGGCGCGCTGGTCGCCGAGATACAGCAGCAGGTTGCCGAACGCGGCCATCATGAACGACACCGACACGCCCGCGAGCAGCAGCCGGTCCGATTCGAGCCGGCCGCTCCGGTAAGCGAGCGCGACCACGCACGCCGTGGCCGCGAGCGCCCCCGCAAAGGCGGCGGCCGACAGCGTGAACGGGCCGAACGCCGCGCCGGCCACCACCGTGACCGCGACCGCGCCGAGCATCGCGCCCGCGCTCACGCCGAGCAGGTGCGGATCGGCCAGGCGGTTCGCGGTCGCCGCCTGCAACGCGACGCCGACCGTCGCCAGCGTCGCGCCGACGATCGCGGCCAGCAGCGCACGCGGCATCCGGATCAGCCACACGATGCTGTCGTCGCCCGCTGCCGCGGCGAACGCGTCGGCGCCGCCGAACGCCGACGCGACGTGCGCGGCGACGATCCGCACCGCGGCCGGCATCGCGATCGGCGCCGGGCCGAACGCGGCCGACACGACGATCGACGCGATCAGCAGCACGGCCAGCGCCGGCAGCACCATGCGCATGCGGGGCCGCGCCGCCTGCCCGCGCACGCTCATCGCGCCGCTCCGGCAAATGCGGCCGGATACAGCGCGCGTGCGAGCGTCTCGACGGCCGCGACGTTCTCGGGGCCCGGCGTCGCGGCATCGTACGGAATCACGACGAAGCGCCGGTCGCGGATCGCGGCCATGCGCGCGAGCGCCGGCTGGCTCGACAGGAACTGCTGCTTCTGCGCGGCCGTGACCGCCGAATAGTCGACGATCACGATCACCTGCGGATCGCGCGCGACCACGCTTTCCCAGCTCACCTGCGTCCAGCTGCGCGGCAGGTCGTCCATCACGTTGCGTGCGCCCGCCGCCGCGAGCAGCGCGGTCGGCATCGCGAGCCCGCCCGCCGTCATCGGCTTGTCGGTGCCGCTGTCGTACACGAACACGCGCACTGGCGCCGGGCGCCCGATCGCACGCGACACCGCCGCGAGCCGCGCGCGCATCGCGGCGACGACCTGCGCGGCGCGCGCATCGACGCCGAAGATCCGGCCGAGATTGGTCAGGTCGCGGAACACGTCGTCGAACGATGCGGCCGACTGCTTCATCACGTGCGAACACGATTCGGTCAGTTCGTACGTGCGGATGCCGAACGGCGCGAGCGTCGCCGGCGTCACCGGCCCGCCGACATGCATCCCGTAGTTCCAGCCGGCGAGATAGAAGTCTGCGCGCGCGGCGGCCAGCACTTCCAGCGACGGATACTGGCTCGCCAGTTCGGGCACGCCGCGCAATGCGTCGCGCACGCGCGCGGTGCCCGTCTTCCAGCCGCCGATGCCCGTATAGCCGACGAGCCGGTCCTTCAGGCCAAGCACGAGCATCATCTCGGTGAGGTTCACGTCGTTGCTCACCGCACGCCGTGGCGCATGCTCGAACGTCACGTCGCGGTCGCAACTGCGCACGGTGACCGGATAGGCGAGCGCGTGAACGGCCGCGCAGCCGAGCACGGCGGCGGCAAGCAGCCGGCGGGACACGAAGGACAAGAGAGTAAACGGCATGGCGGTCATTCCGGATGAAGCGGCGTGATGCGCGGGCGGCCCGTGACGGGATGGCGATCGACGAGCGCGGCGACGCCGAACACGTCGCGCAGCAGCGCTTCGGTCAGCACGTCGTCCGGCGCGCCGGACGCGACGACGCGGCCGTGCGCGAGCACATGGAGCCGGTCGCAATACGCGGCCGCGAGATTGAGGTCATGAATCGTCGCGAGCGTCGCGATGCCGAGGCGGCGCACGCGCGCGAGCAGTTCGAGCTGGTGACGCAGGTCGAGATGGTTGGTCGGTTCGTCGAGCAACAGCAGCTCGGGCTGCTGCGCGAGGGCGCGAGCCAGCAGCGCGCGCTGCTTCTCGCCGCCCGACAGCGACGCGAAACGCTGGGCGCGGCGCTCGACGAGGCCGACGTCGTGCAGCGCGGAGTCGACGATCCGCCGATCGTCGGCCGATTCCGCATCGAACGCCCGTTTGTGCGGCGTGCGGCCCATGCCGACCAGTTCGTCGACCGTCAGCCCGAAATCGTCCGGCGTTTCCTGCTGCAGCACCGCGATGCGCCGCGCGACCGCGCGCGGCCGCATGCGCCACACGTCCTCGGCGTCGAGCGCGACGCGACCCGCGTCGGGGCGCGCGTAGCGGAACACGCAGCGCAGCAGGCTCGTCTTGCCGCTGCCGTTCGGGCCGACCAGCCCGACGAATTCGCCTTCGGCCACCGTCAGCGTCACCGAATCGAGCACGTCGACCGCGCCGCCGGGAGACCAGCGCACGCGTTCGATGTCGAGCATGTGGGTGACGGCACGCATGTCGTGCCGGCCTAGAAGCGCATCGTCGCGACGAGCTCCGCCGAGCGCGACGGGCCGAGCAGCCATTGCTCGCCGCCGTTCGACGTCGTCGCCGCGTACGTGCGGTTCGCGAGATTGCGCAGCGTCAGCGCGAGCTCGGTGCGCGACGTCGGCTGCCAGCGCAGCGACGCATCGAACACCGTATACGACGGCACCTGTATGCGATTGGCGTCGTCGCCGTAGGTCGGCCCGACGTAGCGCACGCCCGCATTCGCCTGCCAGCGCTCGGCGAACGCCCAGCCGAGCCACAGGTTCGCGGTCCGCTGCGGCACGCCGGACGGCACGTTGCCGGCCCGCGACACCGTCGCGCCGCCGGCCGTCTGGTTGAATGTGTCGTAGCGCGCACGCAGCAGCGCGACGTTCGCATCGACCGTCCAGCCGTGCGGCAGCCGCGCGCCGCCCGTCAGCTCGACGCCGCGCGACGACTGCCGGCCAACCTGCTGGCGCAGCGCCGGATTGAACGGATCGGTGCTGAGCAGGTTGCGCTTCGTGATGTCGTACACGGCGAACGTCCAGTACGCGCGACCGTCGAGCAGCGTCTGCTTGAGGCCGGCTTCCCACTGCTCGCCGGTCGCGAGCCGGTAGCCCGCCTGCGACGCCGACAGCGTCAACAGCGAGCCGACGCCCTCCGCGCCCGTCGTGTACTGCGCATACGCGCTGAACGTCGGTGCGATGTCGAACACGAAACCGGTGCGCCAGCCGACGTTCGCGAATCGCTTGTCGAAGCGCGCGCCGGTCGCCGCCTGCTCGCGGCTGAACGCGATGTGGTCGTAGCGCAGGCCGCTCACCCACGCGAGCCGCGGCAGCACCTCGAGCCGGTTCTCGGCGAATACCGCCGCCTGCCGCGCGCGCGTGCTGAACTGCGGCACGGTCGGGTTCGGGCTCGTGAATACGCCGGGATCGAAGCCGTGCGCCGGTACCGTCGTTTCGCCGCCGTACGGCGAATTGTTGATGCCGTTGAACGTGGTCTGGCTGAATTCCGTGCCGACGACGAAACGGTTCGCGCGACCGAACAGCATGCCGTCGAAGCGCGCGCTCAGCCGGTCGCCGATCTGTCGCTGATGGTGGCCGATGTCGAGATAGTCGCCGCGCGTGACACGTCCCGTCGCGCGGTCAAGCACATACGATTCCGCGTTGCGCCAGTGGCGGTTCGAGGTCAGGTAGTAGAGCTGGTTGTCGATCGTCACGCCGGCCGCGGGCCGGTAGCTGGCCGACAGGCGCGTCCACTGGTCGTAGTACGAAATCGTCGCGTCACCGACCGTGTAGTTCAGCTTGCGCAGCGACGGATCGAGCACGCCGTTCGGCGCGGGCACGCCATAGTACGTCGCGGGCATCTGGCGCCCGTAGTCGTAGTCGAGCGTCAGCGTGAGCCGGGGGCTCACGTCGACTGTCAGCGCGCCGCCGATGGCCGTCGTATGCGTATCGGCCCGCTCGGCGAGACCGTTCGCGCGCGCATCGCTCGCGTAGAAGCGGTACGACAGCCGCGGGCCGAGCGCGCCCGTCGTATCGAACGCGAAGCGCTTCGCGCCGTCGGGGCCGATGCCGGCCTGCAGCGTCGTCTCGCGCGCGCGCCGGGGCCGCTTCGGCACCACGTTCACGACCCCGCCGATCGCCCCTTCGCCGTACAGCACCGATGCCGGCCCGCGCAGCACCTCGATGCGCGCGACCGACCACGTGTCGAACGGAAACGTGATCGTGCCGGCCGCCGGCATCAGCCGCACGCCGTCGAGCAGCATCATCACCGATTCCTGCCCGCTGAAGCCGCGCACGCTCGATGCGGTGCCACCCGTGCCTGGTGCGATCGCGCTCGCAAAGCCGGCCGTGCGCGTGACCGCGTCGAGCACGGTGCGATCGCCGCGTGCTTCGATCGTATCGGCCGTGACGGTTTCGACGCTCGCAGGCGTGTCGAGGCTCGCGAGCCCGAGCCGCGAGCCCGTTTCGAGCGGTTGCGTCAGCGGGTCGGCCGGTGCGGACGAAGCCGTGACGCTGATCGCCGGCAGCGCGTGCCGGTCGTCCGCCGCCGATGCGGCGGCTTCGGCGGCCAGCGCGCCGGTGGTCGCGATCGCGCAGCCGACCAAGGTCGTGCAACCGCGTGCCGCGCGCGTGCGCCAGGCGCTCGCGTTCCGGCGCGGCGCGGCATGGCGCCGCGCCCCGCGCGCCGGGGTGTGTCCGATTCTCGTCACGTCGTATCGATCTTCGCAGGATGTCGTCGCACACGAGCGGCCCGGGCAGCCCGCCCGGCCGGCGACGAAAACCTCGGATGATACAATATATCAACTTGATTCGTCAGGATTTTGACAGCTTGGGATGCCGCTCCGCGCGTCTGCGGCGGGAAACCGAACTGCATCCGCGGCTTGTCGGCCTGCGGCCGATTGCGTGCCGTGAACGCGTGCACCCGCACACGTACGCGCTTGCCGTGCGCGTCGTCGACGCTGCGCCCGACCTCGCGCGGGGCCGGCAACGCGGCCGCAAGCCGGTTGCACGCTAGCGCGTGTTCCCGCTCACCCGCCGGTCTTGAACGCCGGCAACTGCTGCCCGAGCCGTGCGCCCATTTCCGCGCCGAGCGCCTGCAGCGCATTGAACGGCCGGATCATTACCTCGAATTCGACGATCCGCCCGTCGTCGTCGAAGCGGATCATGTCGATCCCCTTCAGCGCCTTGTCGCCGACGGTCGCGTCAAACTCGAGCACGACGCTCTTGCCGTCGTCGGTCGCGAACTGGCGGTGATACGTGAAATTCTCGAGGATCGTGATCACCGTGCGCAGCGCCATCAGCAGCGCGGGCGCCGGCCCGTACGGCTTGAACGCCATCGGCGAACGGAACACGGCGTCCGGATGGACGATCGATTCCAGCGCGCCGAAATCCTTGCGCTCGACCATCGCGTGCCACGCGTCGAGCGATTTCGCGACGGCGGGATGAACATTCAGCAGTGAGTGCGTCATCGCGGTCTCCAGTAACGTTGTTGGATCGAATGGAAACGAGTCGGTATCAAAGCGTCGCGGCCAGCGTCGTGCCCTGGTGAATCGCGCGCTTCGCATCGAGTTCGGCGGCCTCGTATGCGCCGCCGATCAGATGCACGCGGCATCCGGCGGCTTGCAGTTGCTCCGCCAGCTCGCGCGACGGCTCCTGCCCCGCGCAGATCACGACGTTGTCCACCGGCAGCGTCTGCTCGACGCCGTCGATCGTCACGTGGAAACCGTCGTCGTCGATGCGGCGGTACGTGACCGCCGACGACATCCCGACGCCGCGCGCCTTCAGCGCCGCGCGGTGAATCCATCCGGTGGTCTTGCCGAGCCCGTCGCCGACTTTCGACGCCTTGCGCTGCAGCAGATGCACGTGCCGCGCCGCCGGCTCGGGCCGCGCGGCGCCGAGCCCGCCCGCGGTCGCATACGTGCTGTCGACCCCCCATTCGCTGAAGAAACGGTCGGCATCGACGCGCTCGCCGCCGTCGCGATGAACGAGATATTCGGCGACGTCGAAGCCGATGCCGCCCGCGCCGACGATCGCGACGCTGCGGCCGACGGCCATGCCGTCGCGCAGCACGTCGAGATAGCCGAGCGCCTTCGGATGGTCGATGCCTTCGATCGGCGGTGTACGCGGCACGATGCCCGTCGCGATCACCACTTCGTCGAATTCGCGTTGCAACAGCATCTCGGCGCTCGCACGCGTATTGACGTGCAGCGTGATGCCGCGCAGCTCGATCTGCCGGCGGAAGTAGCGCAGCGTCTCGTTGAACTCTTCCTTGCCGGGCACTTTCTTCGCGAGGTTGAACTGGCCGCCGATCTCGGCGCCGGCCTCGTACAGCGTGACCGCGTGACCGCGTTCGGCCGCCGTGACCGCGAAGCCGAGGCCCGCCGGCCCCGCGCCGACCACCGCGATCCGCTTGCGCCGCGGCGCGGGACGAATCACGAGCTCGGTTTCATGGCACGCACGCGGGTTCACGAGGCACGACGTGATCCTGCCGCTGAACGTATGGTCGAGACACGCCTGGTTGCAGCCGATGCACGTGTTGATTTCGTCCGCGCGCCCTTCCCGCGCCTTGCGGACGAATTCGGCATCGGCGAGGAACGGCCGCGCCATCGACACCATGTCGCAATAGCCGTCGGCGAGCAGTTGCTCGGCGACTTCCGGCGTGTTGATCCGGTTGGTCGCGACGAGCGGAATGCCGACCTTGCCCATCAGTTGCCGCGTCACCCACGCATACGCGGCGCGCGGCACCTTGGTCGCGATGGTCGGAATGCGCGCCTCGTGCCAGCCGATACCGGTGTTGAGGATCGTCGCGCCGGCCGCCTCGATCGCCCGCGCGAGCCGGATCACCTCGTCGAGCGTCGAGCCGCCTTCGACGAGATCGAGCATCGACAGCCGGTAGATGACGATGAAGTTCGCGCCGACGCGTTCGCGCACGCGCCGCACGATCTCGACCGCGAAGCGGATACGGTTGTCGTACGCACCGCCCCACGCATCGTCGCGATGGTTCGTGCGCGCGGCGATGAATTCGTTGATCAGGTAGCCCTCGGAGCCCATGATCTCGACGCCGTCGTAGCCCGCATGCTGCGCGAGCGCCGCGCATCGCACGAAATCGGCGATCGTCTCGTCGACCTCGTCGCTCGTCAACGCATGCGGCGTGAACCGGTTGATCGGCGCCTTCAGCGCGCTGGGCGCCGCGAGCGCCGGGTGATACGCATAGCGCCCGAAATGCAGGATCTGCAACGCGATCCTGCCGCCTTCCGCGTGCACCGCACGCGTCACGACGCGATGGCGTTCGGCGTCCGCTTCGGTCGTCAGCATCGCGCCGCCGGGCGCCGGGCGGCCACGCTCGTTCGGCGCGAAGCCGCCCGTGACGATCAGGCCGGCCTCGCCCCGTGCGCGCTCCGCATAGAACGCCGCCATCCGCTCGAAGCCGTTCGGCGCCTCCTCGAGGCCGACGTGCATCGACCCCATCAGCACGCGGTTCCTGAGCGACGTGAAGCCGAGTTCGAGCGGGGTCGTCAAATGCGGATAACGGGAGGTCATCGGGAGCGTCTCCAATTTTTATGCAACAAGTTGCACGAATGGTAGCTCGCCGCCCTCGTTTATGCAACATGTTGCATAAACAGGGTCCCGTCGTTTGTGCCGTGGCCCCGATATGGCAAGATGCAGGCCATTGCGCAGCCTCCTTCGATCCGACATGTCCCTGCCTCACGCGCTTCTCACCGCCCTCGCCGAACGTCCCGGTTCGGGGTCCGAGCTCGCCGATCGTTTCGATCGCTCGATCGGCTACTTCTGGCAGGCGACGCATCAGCAGATCTATCGCGAACTCGGGCGTCTCGAGGAAGCGGGCTGGATCGAATCGCTGCCGGCCGAATCCGGTCGCGGCCGCAAGCGCGCGTACCGGATCCTGCCGGCCGGCAAGAAGGAATTGCGCCGCTGGATCGCCGAACCGGAAGATCCGACGCCGTTGCGCGAAGCGTTGATGGTGCGCCTGCGCGCGGAAGCCGTGCTCGGGCCGGCCGGCCTCGAGGACGAGATCCGGCGGCGCATCGCGCTGCATCAGGCAAAGCTCGACCTGTATCTGCAAATCGAGGCGCGTGATTTTTTGGCGGCCGGCGATCTGGCGGCCGGCGACCCGGCGGCCGGCGAGTCACGCACGAAGCGCCTGCAGCATCTGGTGCTGCAGGCCGGCATCGCGAACGAGCGGTTCTGGGTCGAGTTTTCGCAGCACGCGCTCGATACGCTGCGTCTGCCGAAGGATTGACGCCGCGGCGCGGCGGTTCGCTTCACCGCCGCTCGACATCGTGCGTCTGACTACATGGCGAGGATGCCTTTACAACGCTCGCCCCGCGCCCGTCGTCATGAAGAACCCGCCGCGCGGCCCGCGTTGAATCGCCGCGCGGCGAAACCGGATCACGCGTCCGGGAAAATCACCACCTTGCCCTTCACCTGCCGGTTCGCCATCCGCGCGATCGCGTCGGCCGCACCGTCCAGCGACACGCGCTCGGTGATCGCGGGCCGCACCTTGCCGGCCGCGAACCATTCGGCGAGCAGCCGCATGTTCGCGGCATGCTGCGCCGGATCGCGCCGCACCGCATCGCCCCAGAACACGCCGAGAATGTCGCGCTCCTTCAGCAGCGCGAGGTTCAGCGCAATCTTCGGAATCTCGCCGGCCGCGAAGCCGACCACGAGAAACCGGCCGCGCCACGCGGTCGCACGCAGCGCCGCTTCGCTGCATGCGCCGCCCACCGGATCGTAGACGACGTCGGCCCCGCACCCGCCGGTCAGTTCGTCCACGCGGCGGCGCAGATCCTCGGTCGCATAGTCGATCGTCTCGTCGGCGCCCGCTTCGCGGCACAGCGCGAGCTTGTCCGCGCTCGACGCCGCCGCGATCACGCGCGCACCGAGCGCTTTCGCGATCTCGATCGCGGCGAGCCCGACGCCGCCGGCCGCACCCAGCACGAGCAGCGTCTCGCCCGGCTGCAACCGCGCCCGCTGCTGCAACGCGTGCAGCGACGTGCCGTACGCGAGCACGAGCGCCGCGCCCTGCTCGAACGTCATGCCCGGCGGCAGCGCGGCGAGCTGGTGCGCATCGGCCACGCACTGCTGCGCGAACCCGCCGTGCCCGGTAAACGCCATCACGGAATCGCCGGGCCGCCATGCGGTGACGCCGTCGCCGACCGCATCGATCACGCCGGCAAACTCGGCGCCCGGCGAAAACGGCAGCGCCGGTTTCACCTGATAGAGCCCCTGGACGATCAGCGCGTCGGGAAAATTGAGCGACGCCGCCTTCACCTGGATCCGGACCTGCCCGGCAGCCGGTTCGGGAATCGCGACGTCCTCGATGCGCAAGCGGTCGATCGGGCCGAATGCGGTACACAACAGGGCTTTCATGCGCTTCTCTCTCCTTGCGCGGCGTGGCCGGGCATCGGTATGGTCCGCGGGATCCGCCCGCTCGGCCGGTTCGCGACGAACGCACGATGGCCTTCGGCGTCGGCACGATCGTCAGCATTCCGGCTGGCGGAAATTTAGCACGGTCGTTCGCAACCGACAACGACGCTCGCGCGAGTCCGCGCACCGGGAGGCGGGCCGGGCCGCGCGATGCGGCCCGGCGCCGCCGCCACGAACGGTGGTTGCGTCAACCCGCCCGCGGTTTCGCGAGCTGATCGGCAACCGGCAGGCTGCGGATACGCGTGCCGGTCGCCGCGAAGATCGCGTTGGTCAGCGCCGGCGCGACGGGCGGCAGGCCCGGTTCGCCGACGCCGCCGAGCGGCGTCGAGTAGTCGTCCGGCGCGACGAGATGCACGCGGATCTCGCGCGGCGCCTCGTTCATCCTCAGCACCTGGAAGCCGTTGAAGTTGCTCTGCTCCGGGTGGCCGTCCTTGAACGTGATCTCGCCGTGCAGCGCGATGCCGAGCCCCATCACGACCGCGCCCTCGAGCTGCGAGCGCACGCGCTCCGGATTGACCTGCGGCCCGCAGTCGATCGCGATGTCGACGCGCGGCACCGAGATCCCGCCGTCCGCGCCGACCTGAACCTCGCACACGGCGGCCGTGTACGACACGAAGCTGCGATGCGCGGCGATCCCGAGCCCGTGCCCCTTCGGCAGCTTGCGCCCCCAGCCGGCTTCGCGCGCGACCGTCTCGACCACGCGCCGCAGCCGCCCCGTATCGACCGGATACAGCGCGGGATCCTCGCCGTAGTTCACGTTCCTCACCGTGATGTGCGGTTCGAAACGCCGCGCGGGCCCGATCAGTTCGAGCAGGAAATCCTTCGGATCGCGGCCGGCCGCATGCGCGAGCTCCGACACGAAACTCTGGATCCCGAACGCATGCGGGATGTTGTACACCGAACGGAACCAGCCGATCCGCGTGTGCGCTTCGGCGGCCGGATTCTCGATCCGCACGTTCGGAATCGCGAACGGCAGATCCGCGATGCCCTGCGCGAGCTCGCCCGGCTGCTCGTGCACGACGCCGGCCCGGAACGTCGACTGGATCGACGGCGCGACCGTGCGATGCTGCCACGCGACGACCTTCCCCGACGCATCGATCCCGCCGTCGAACGCCTCGAGCGACACCGCGTGGAAGTAGTCGTGCGCGATGTCGTCCTCGCGCGTGAAGGTCAGCTTCACGGGCGCGCCGACCGCCTTCGACAGCAGCGCGGCTTCCACCACGTAATCGGGCTTCGACTTGCGCCCGAAGCCGCCGCCGAGCAGCGTCACGTTGACCGTCACGCGCTCGGTCGGCAAGCCGAGCGCCTTCGCGATCTCGTCGCGCGTGGTCTGCGGCGCCTGCGTGCAGGTCCACACTTCGCAACGGCCGTCGGCCACGCGCGCGACGGCCGCGGGCGGCTCCATCGTCGCATGCGCGAGATGCGGGACGTAGTACGTCGCACGCACGCGTTTCGCGGCGCCGGCGAGCGCGGCCGCCAGGTCGCCGTCGTTGCGGATCACGTCGCCCGGCTGAGCGGCGGCCGCTTCGAGCGTCTTGCGATAGGCGGCCGAGTCGTAGCCCGCATGCGGCCCGCGCTTCCAGTCGATCTTCAACTGCGCGCGTGCCTGGATGGCCGTCCACGTATCGCGCGCGACGACGGCCACGCCGCCGAGCGGCTGGAAGCCGGACGGCAGCGGCGTCGACGCCAGTTGCACGACCTTGACGACGCCCGGCAGCTTCTCGGCGGCCGACGCATCGAACGACGCGACCGTGTCGCCGTAGGCCGGCGGTCGCGCGACGACCGCATACAGCATGCCGTCGAGCCGCGTATCGATCCCGTACTGTGCCCGGCCGCCGACGATGTCGCGTCCGTCGATCAGCGCCGTCCTGCCCTTGCCGATATAGCGGAATTCGGCCGGCGCCTTCAACGCGAGCGTCGTCGTATCCGGCACCGGCAGCGCGGCCGCCTTCGCCGCCAACTCGCCGAAGCCGAGCGTGCGTCCGGTCTTCGGGTCGACGACCTCGTGCACCGTCACCTTGACCTGGCGCACGTCGACGCCCCACTCCGCAGCGGCCGCCTGCGCGAGCATCGTGCGCGCGGCCGCGCCCGCGCGGCGCAGCGCGGCGAAGCTCTGGCGCAAGCTGCGCGACCCATCGGTGTTCTGGTTGCCGTAACGCGCCTCGTCGCCGACCGCTTGCGCGACCTTCACGCGCGCCCAGTCCGCGCCCAGCTCGTCGGCCACCACGAGCGCGACGCTCGTGCGCACGCCCTGCCCCATCTCGGAGCGGATGCAGGTCACCGTGACGGTGCCGTCCGTTGCGATCGCAACGAACAGGTTCGGATCGTCGCGCAAGCCGTGCGGCATGCCTGCGCCGCCATACCGCGGATTCGCGCTGACGGGCGGCTGCACCGGCGCGGCCGCCTGCGCGAGCGACGGCACGCCGAACGCGAGCAGCAGCCCGCCTGACGCGAAGCCGAGCAGCAGCGCGCGGCGGCTTTCGTTGTGGACGGAGAATTCGGATGCGCTCATGCGGCACCTCCGCGGCGCACGGCCAGCCGGATCGCCGCGCGAATGCGCGTATAGGTGCCGCAGCGGCAGATGTTGCCGGACATCGCATCGTCGATGTCGGCGTCGCTCGGATGCGGATTCGTCTTCAGCAGCGACGCGGCCTGCATGATCTGCCCGGACTGGCAGTAGCCGCACTGCGCGACGTTCAACTCCTGCCACGCCTGCTGCAGCGGGTGCGTGAGGTCCGTCGACAGCCCCTCGATCGTCGTCACGCGCTTGCCGGAAGCCGCCGCGACCGGCGTGATGCAAGACCGGATCGCCACGCCGTCGAGATGGACGGTGCACGCACCGCACAGCGCCATGCCGCAGCCGAACTTGGTGCCGGTGTGGCCGAGGACATCGCGCAGATACCAGAGCAACGGCATGTCGGGATTGCCGTCGAAGTGCTGCTCGCTACCGTTGACGGTCAGCGTGATCATCGTTCACCTCCTGGTTGCGATGCCCGCCGGGCAGGCATCGGGTGGGGATTCGAACGGCGCGGCGCACATTCCGAACGATCAGGCAGGCGTGGCGCCGTTTCGTCGGCCGTGTCGCGTGCAGGCACGGCCGGGCGGATGCCGCGAACGATGCTGTCGGCCGGTTGCCCGTGCAACCTTTCAACCGAACGCCGGCCGGCCGCTCGTCCGCATGGATCGCCGTCGGCATTATCGAACCATTTCGGATTTGACGTCGGATCGGGGCGATTCGGGAGTTTTAGGCAAGCGGGAAGAACACACGGCCGGGAACGGCGCGTGTCGGCGGCATGACTGGCGAATGCAACGGGACGATTCGTGCCGGGGCGCACACGTGCAAACATCCGGCCGACCTCGCGGCCGGACCGGATGCTCGATGGATGCGCGCGAACGCGTCGAAACGCGCTACCGCATGGTTTTCCTCACGGCGAGCGCAACGCCTGCAACCCGAGCGCGAGCGCGTTGAACGGCATTTCGGCGGCACCCATCGCGAAACTCGTCGTCTTCGTGGGCACGCCGGGCGTTCGCATCAACGCGTGCACGATCCGCTCGCTCGCATGGCCGTCGCCATACGGATTGCTCGCGCGGGACATTTCCTCGTAAGCGCTTTCGCTGTCGAACAGCCGCGACGCCTCCCACACGATCCTGTCCTGGTCGGTCCCGACGAGCCGCGCGGTGCCGGCCTGAATCGCCTCGGGCCGTTCGGTCGTCTCGCGCGTGACGAGCACCGGCTTGCCGAGCGCCGGCCCCTCTTCCTGAATGCCGCCCGAATCCGTGATGATGAAATACGCGCGCGACATCAGGAATACGAACGAAAGATATTCCTGCGGCTCGATCAGGTAGATGTTGGGCACGCCGCCGAGCCGCGCGCGCGCCGGTTCCCGCACGTTCGGATTCAGGTGCAGCGGATAGACGAACTGCGCATCCGGATAGCGTTTCGCCAGCGTGCAGAGCGCGTCGCAGAAATTCCGGAACGGTTCGCCGAAACTTTCGCGGCGATGGCCGGTGATCAGCACGACGCGCCGCGACGGTTCGAGAAACGGGAAGTACGCGGCGATCCGGTCCGTTAGCGCGGCGGTGCGATCGAGCATGCGCTTGACCTCGTGCAACGCGTCGATCACGGTATTGCCGGTCAGCGAGACCGCCCCGCCCGGCACGCCCTCGCTCAGCAGATTGTCGCGTGCCTGCCCGGTCGGCGCGAAATGCCATGACGACACCGCATCGGTCACGCGGCGATTCAGTTCCTCCGGCCACGGCGACCAGATGTCGCCGCTGCGCAGCCCGGCCTCCACGTGCCCGACCGGCAGATAGCGATAGAACGCCGCGAGGCTCACCGCGAGCGTGGTCGTCGTATCGCCGTGCACCAGCACGACGTCCGGACGCAATTCGTCGAAGACCATGCCGATCGCCTGAAGAATGCCGGTCGTCACGTCGGTCAGCGTCTGGCCCTGCCGCATCAGGTTGAGATCGTAGTCGGGCTTGATGTCGAACAGCGTCAGCACCTGGTCGAGCATTTGCCGATGCTGCGCGGTCACGCATACCCGGGCGTCGACACCCGCCTGCGCCTTCAGCGCGCGCACCAGCGGCGCCATCTTGATGGCCTCCGGCCGAGTCCCGAACACAAGCAAGATCTTCTTCATCGTTGTCCTCGTTTAGCCGCTTCGCGCGTGGCGATCCTGCACGTGGCGCGAAGCATGTATTCGGGCGGCGCACCCCGTACTCGCGCGCGATCGACATGCCGTGGTGCTGCGGGGCGAGCGGCCACCTCGTCCGCGCGGTCCGGGCCGCGCGAATCGTCGTACTACCGGCCGGTTGCGGTGGATCCATCACGTCATGAGCAGCTCCTCGCCGTGTCGAGCGTCAGGTCCTCCTGCTACAGCAATATTCAAACCAGCCGGCCCGCATCCCGGCCCGCTTCGTTTCACGGCGATCGTGTGCACGCGGCGCGTTGCGGAATGTTTCACAACTGCTACGGGCGCCCGCATCGCCGCCCCCCGCGACAACGACAAACACCGGGACGCGCGCGCGATCCGTCCGACGACGTCGTCCGACGAATCGCGCATGCCTGTCGTCACGCGTGACGCATCGAAGCGCGCGCATCTTTCGACGCGCGTTGCGTCGTCTCGATTCGCCCCTTTCGTCGGTGCAGCGCGTGGCGCGCGCGCGGCCGTCGGCCGCCGTCGCGCGTACGGAATTTCTCCGGCGCGAGACGGCGCTTGCGTCACACGAATCGGTGCGCGGGAAATGTTGCGAATGTGTAACGCGGCGCCGAATCCGGCAAATACATCGGAGTGCGTTCCATTTTCCTCATGCGAAACCGGCGCACGTTTCGACCGCCATACCGCCGCCCGCGCGACGGATCAGAGACGACAGTCCGTCTGCGCAGCCGCTCCCCGCCAGCGCCCCAACGGACGGGACGAACCGGCCGCCACGCGAAGTGGGAAACGCTTGCCGCCGGCGCCGCGCGGGCCGAATGCGATCCGTGCACGCTGATTCGTCAGTGAATCAAAACGCGCCGCCCACGCGCGTCCCGGATCCGCTTCCCGGGCACGGCGCCTTGCCGCACGGGGTATCCGGGCAGATGGCTCACGCCTTGCTTGATGTCGGACAGGTGTCCCGAAGCACTCGCACGGCAGCAGACGGACGGGGACGCCAAGGCAACGAAGCCGGGAGGCGACGCAACGCGTCCGTCCGGGGCACCCGACCACGGCCCCTGCGCGACGGACGCGCCACCGCTTTCCATTGACATCCGCGCGATCCACGCAGCGCTTCGGCGCTCACCGGTCGTCGTTGCGGGACCGGGGACCAGACATGAAGAAAACGCGCACGGCGTCACTCTGTGAGCAAGGCATCCTGCTGCTGATCGTTCTTGCCTGCTCGCTGATCGTGCGCGATACCGACACCGCCTCGCAGGCAATTGCCGAACCCGCCCGGTTCGGCGCCCCCGCTGTCAACGCCGCGAACGCCGCACATATCGCGATCGCGGTGGAGCGAGCCGCGCTCGACAGCGTGACGCTGTCCGTCTCCGCGCAGGCGTCGCCCGATCCGGATGCGTCGCTCGCGCCGCCGCCCGCCACCCCGCCGGACCTCACGTTCGATCCCGAGTTGCTGCTGATGCCGTGCGTTGCCTACCTGTGGCTGTTCACGCTGCTGACGTGCGTGTATGCCGCACGGCACTACGTATTCAGCATCGACCGCCTGTTCAAGCCGCAGCATGCGCCCTACCGGACGATGACCCACGGCGATTGGCCGCGGCTCACGGTCTTCGTCGCCGCCCACAACGAGGAAACCGTCATCGTCGATTGCCTGATGGCGCTGCTGGCCACGACCTACCCGCGCGACCGGCTGACGATCATTCCGGTCAACGACCGCTCGACCGACAACACGCACGCGCTGATCGAGGAAGTCCGGGCGCTCGCGCCCGAGCTGATCCAGCCGTTTCACCGCGAGACCGGCAAGCCGGGCAAGGCGGCCGCGCTGAAGGATGCGCTGCGCTTCATCCGCGGCGACATCATGGTGGTATTCGACGCCGACTACCTGCCGCGCCCCGGGCTGCTGAAGGAGCTCGTCGCGCCGTTCTTCGACCCGGAAGTCGGCGCGGTGATGGGCCGCGTCGTGCCGCAGAACGCCGACAGCAACCTGCTCGCGCGGCTGCTCGATCTCGAGCGCGCGGGCGGCTACCAGGTCAACCAGCAAGCCCGCAACAATCTCGACCTGGTGCCGCAGTATGGCGGCACGGTCGGCGGCATCCGCAAGAGCGCGCTCGACGCCGTGGGCGGCTGGTGCGACGACACGCTCGCCGAAGACACCGACATGACCTACCGCCTGCTGCTGAGCGACTGGCGCACGGTATATCTGAACCACGCCGAATGCTACGAGGAAGTGCCGGAGCGCTGGGCCGTCCGCGCCCGGCAACTGACGCGCTGGGCGAAGGGCCACAACCAGACGATGCTGCGCTATCTGCTGCCGGTGCTGCGCAATCCGCTGATTTCGCGGCGCTGCCGGCTCGACGGCGCGCTGCTGCTCGGCGTATTCGCGATGCCCGCGCTGCTCGCGATCGCCTGGAGCGCCGCGCTCGCGCTCTACCTGTTCAACGGCGTCAACTCGACCGCGCTCGGTTTGCTGCTATCGCTGTTCGCGCTGTTCTCGTTCAGCACCTTCGGCAACTTCGGCGTGTTCTTCGAGATCGTCGTCGCCGCGCGGCTCGACGGCCGCGCGACGCGCCTGCGGCTCGTGCCGGTCAACGTCGTCGGCTTTTGCGTGACGATTGCGGCGGTCGTCTCCGCGCTCTGGGGGCTCCTGCTCGACGCCGCGTTGCGCCGCGAACTGAAATGGGACAAGACCGAGCGTTTTCGCCGGCAACTGAAACCGGAGCGATGAGCGATGACGACCTTCAACGTGATGGTGCCGGTGGCCGGCGTGCTCACCCTGCCGTTCCTGCCGCTGCTGCATGAACTGATCCGGCGCAGCGACGTCGCGGCGCTGCCGATCGGCGACGGGCCGTTCGTCGATCAGGCGCTGCTCGCCGCGCGCTGGCACGACGCGCTGCGCGCGCACGCGGCCGGCACGCCGCCGACGGATGCGTCCGGCGCCCCGCCGTGGCAAGCGCTCGGGCTGGCCGTGCAGCATGCGGAAGCGATTCACGTCGCACGCGACGCGCATCGCGACGACGTGCTCCACGCCGATCGCACGATCACGCTCGACGACGGCGCGCGGGCCGCGTACGCATTCGCCGACGAGCGCATCGACATCCACGCCGGCGCGACGATCGGCACGCTCGCGCATGCGCCGCTGGTGGACGTCGACGGCGCGGTGCTGCGCGGCGTCGTGGTCGGCGGCACGGTGCGCCTGCGCGGCGCCGGCGGCTTCGCGTGCCTGTACGGAGAGCCGATCGTCTTCGGCGCGGCGCCGGGCGCGCGGCCCGCGGACACGGCGGCCGCGCCGCGCCGCGCGATCTCGCTCACCCGCCACTTCGCGTCGCTGCCGCATCGCTTCCTGCACGGTCGTTACCTGCTGCCGTGCGACGTTCGCCTGCCCGCGCATACGGTCGTGCAAGGCAACCTGATCGTCGACGGGACGCTCGTCCTCGGCGAAGGCTGCGTGCTGCGCGGCAGCGTCAAGGCGCATCGCGTCGAGCTCGAACGTCACGCGTTGCTGCACGGCGCGGTATTCGCGCGCGACGACGTGTTGCTCGCCAGCGCGAGCTGCATCGACGGCGTCGTGTCGGCCGGCGGCCTGCTGCGGCTCACGGGTGCGCGCATCGGTGTCGCCGGTCATCCGGTCAGCGCGTGCGCGCGCGACGTGTCGATCGTCAATCATGCCTGCGTGCATGGTGACCTCGTCGCGTGGCGCAGCGGCTGGTTCCATACATCCCGTCAAGGAGCGCCTCATGTCTGATCGCCCCAGCCATCGCGGCCCGCGCGTGCCGGTTGCCACCCTCGCGATGCTGTGCGGCGTCGCCTTCGGCGCGCCCGCGGCGCTGGCGGAGCAGCCGGACGATGCCGCCGCCGTGCCCGCCGTGCAGCCTCCGGCCCCCGCGACCGTCATCACCCCACGCATGCGCGACGAGTCGATGTTCGTGCGTGTGGACGCGGAAGGCCTGCCGGACGGCGTGCCGCTCGCCGAATTCACGCCCGAGGATACGAACCGGCCGCCGCTGCCCGATGCCGTCGTCGCCCATGTGCAGGCGCCGCGGGAAACGCATACCGAACTGACGCTCGGCTATTCGAGCGCGCACCTGACACACGGCTACGGCGACTGGTACGGCGTCCACCTGCGCGGCGTCTATCAGGATGGCGGCCGCACCATCCTCGGCGAACTGGCGCAACTGCACCGCTTCGGCGAGAACACGCAGCTCGGCGCGCTCACCTACGTGCAGGATCTCGGGCCGGACTGGTTCGGCGGGATCGGCTTTTCGGGCACCACGTCGGGCACGATCCTGCCGAGTGCGCGCATCGACGCGTCGATCAACCGCAAGCTGTTGCCCGATCGTTCGCTGGTCGTATCGCTCGGCGCAGGCTACGCATGGAACCGCAGCGGACACCGCGATCAGCTCTATCACGCCGGCGTGATCTGGTACGCATTGCCGAAGTGGATTTTCGAGGCGGGCGCGAACTATACGGTCGATTCGCCCGGATCGGTGAAGGCGCCCGGCTACTACGGCGCCGTCACCTACGGCGAAGCCGGCAAGAGCGTGATCGTGCTGCGCGGCGGGGTCGGCCGCGAGGCGTATCAGGTCACCGGCTCGGGCACGCAGATCGCGGATTTCCGCAGCCACGAGATCACCGCGAAATGGCGCTACTGGTTCACGCGCAAGTGGGGAACGCAGCTCGAATTCGCCTACTACCACAACCCGTACTACTCGCGGATCGGCGGCGAGCTCAGCGTGTTCTATCGCTGGTAGGCGGGCGGACGCCGTGCACACGCATCCCGTCCGTCCTCCCGTCGATCGTTCGCTGCGCATTCACGCGCATCCGCAGCGCTGGCTGTGGTCGATCGCGCTGCTGACGCCCGCGCTGTACGCGTCGCTGTGGTTCGGATTGCCGCTGGCGTGGCGCTACTGGCGCTCGATCATGGCGTGGGGCGCGCGCGAGATCGATCCGGCGCTGCACGTGATCGTGATCGGTTATCCGCCCGACGCGCCACGCGTGCCGCTGCTGTCGATCGACGTGGCGGCCCGCCTGCCGGGCGGCATGCTGCTGGCCGCCACCGCCGCGCTCTGTGCGATCGGTTTCGCCGCATCGTTCATCCGGCGCGCGAACTGGCTGCCTGTTGCATATCTGTTACGTATCGCGAGCTTCACCCAGTTGCTGATTTGCGCGTACTTCTGGCTCGCGCCGGGCACGTTCCCGTATGTCCCGCAACTGCATCTGCGCGACATGTTCGTGCTGCACGGCGCGGCGATCGCGCTGATCCCGCTGGTGATGGCCGCGCTGTACTACCCGCTCGATTTCTCGCTGCTGCAAAAGGCCGCCGCATCGCTGCTGGTGCTCGGCTACTTCGTGGTCGCGCTGCCGTTCGTGATGCTGCTGCATGCGACGATCATCCATCACGGCTCGCTGCTGTTTCTGCCGTTCTGCTATTTCCTGCTCGGCGGGCCGCTGCTGATCGGGCTGCTGGTCACGCTCTATACCTACTGCGCGAGCTGGCCCGGCGCACTGACGCGCGATCGCGATTCCGTCTGCTGATAGTGCCGTCAAACGCGCCGTATCAGCGATGAAACGAATCCGCCGCGTTTGCGACCGCGCCACGCGACGTGCATCGCAGGAAGCCAGCAGGACCGGGCCTCCTGCGCCAATGGCACGTTGTTCGCTTCTTTCAACGTGTCGCATCGAGTCCTCTCGTCGGCGAAGGCAGCGCCGCGCACCGACGCATGTGCGCAACCGGCTGCCGTCGACACGCACCGCTCGATACCCGACGAACCGGACAGCCGCACACACCTACGGGGCTGGATTGGTCGACCTGGCGGCACGCGGATCACGCTGCCGCACGCCCCCATTCCTTGAGCGAGGAGCACACCATGTTGGCAAAGTCAGGCAAGTTCTTGCGGATCCTGTTCGCGCTGTTCGCGCTCGCGTTCGCATTCAGTCCGGGCGGCGCTCAGGCGGCCACCAACCAGCTTCTGCTGTTGGTGCCCGACACGCTGACGCTGCCCGATCCGCGCGTATCCGCATGGCTCGACAGTGCGCAGGAGGAAGGGCTGCAGATCAAGGTGATGACCGACAGCCAGTTCATGGCGGCCGGCGCGTCGCTGTCGCAGTATCCGGGCCTGATCCTGCCCGATCAGGTACATACGACCGCGGCCGACTCGCTGGTAACGGCGATCCAGAACTATGCGCTGAACGGCGGCAAGGTGATGCTCGTCTACGATTTCGGCGTGCTGAATGCGGCCGGCTTCTACGTCAGCCCGAAATCGCGCTTCAGCAGCATGGTCGGCGTGGACTACGTGCTGTATGACCAATACGGCGGCAACATGATCGGCCTCGGCAACGTGACCGGCATGAGCAGCTGGCTGCGCACGCTCCAGGTGCCTCCCGGCAAGTCGATGGCGTGGACCACGGCTTCGTCGAGCACCACGACCGCGAGTGCGCTCGCATCGACGAGCACGTCGGGTACGTCGGGTACGTCGACGAATTCGACGTCGGGCACCGCACAGTTTCTGGCCGCCAGCCCGTCGAACCCGGGCGGACTCGCCAACTACAACCACGGCGCATGGTTCCAGTACGCGACGTCGACCAAGGGCAGCGGCGTGCTGAACCAGACGGCCCCCAAGCTGACCGGCACCGTGACCGGCAAGCTGAAGAAGACCACGGCGTACACCGCCAATTCGCTGCTGAGCACGTCGACCGGCAACACGGCCAACACGCTCGCGTCGACGCTGGCCACCACCACCGACACGCTCGAAGGCATCTCCGGCTACGTGTACGGCTTCCTCACCTATCCGAGCTTCGTCACGCAAGGCACGTATACCGGCACGACCATCCTGACCTCGCCGACCTTCGGGCTGGTGTCCGGCTACAACACGTACGGCAACGGCGGCGTGCTGTTCGTCAACCTGCCGCTCGCGTACCTCGACGGCCAGACCGACGGCATGCTGATCCACGGCTACCTGCATTATTTCGGCACGCAGATGCTGAACCTGCCGTCGCTGTCGCCGCTGCCGAAGGCGATGGCCGGCCTCGTGTTCAACTGGCACTTCTGCGCGGGCGATCAGCTCCAGCCGGCGCTCTACCTGAAGAGCCTCGGCGTGTGGAACAACGGGCCGTTCTCGCTCGTGGTCACGGCCGGCCCCGATGAAGCGGCGTTCGGCGACGGTGGCGGCCTCAATCTCGCCAACAACCCGCCCGCGCAGAATCTCCTCAAGTATTTCGTGAACAAAGGCCATCGCGTCGGTAGCCACGGCGGCTGGATTCACGACTACTGGGGCGCGAATGCGAGTGAATCGAACGCGAGCACGTTCACGCAGTACCTGGTGATGAATCACCAGGCCGTTCAGGCCGTGACGGCCGTGCCGGATGTCGAGTACGCGGCGCCGGAAGGCAACACGCCGACCTGGTCGGTCAACTGGCTCGAAAGCAACGGCTTCAACGGCTACTACTTCACCGGGCACACCGGCTCGGCGCCGACCCGCGCATACCGCAACGGCGCGCTGCTGAACCCGGGCCTGTGGGCTTACCCGGTGATGCCGTTCGGCAAGTACGCGACCTTCGAGGAGTTCCAGCAGTTCGCGGTGCCGACGGCCGACGTGAACAACTGGTATGCATCGCTGATGAACTTCGTCGTCGCGAACCGCACTAGCCGGCTGATCTACGCGCACCCGCTCGGCGCGTCGTCCTATACGTCGACGCTGTCCGCGATCTTCTCGCAAGCCAATACGCTGAAGCTGCTCGGTCAGTTCAAGTGGTACACGATGAGTGACATCACGACCTTCGATCGTGCACGCCTGAACGTCACGTGGTCGGCCACCGACACGGGCAGCGGCTGGGCGTTCGCCGCCAGCCACCCGACCAGTCTCGCGAACATGACGTGGCTGCTGCCGAAGAAGGGCTTCGCACTGCCGGTCATCACGCAAGGCTTCGGCAGCGTCGTCATCACCGACTCGACGTACTGGCTCGTGACCGCGAACAGCGGCACCAGTCTCAAGTTCACCAGCGCCAAGGTGCACTGAGCCGCGACATCGACATACCCGCCGGCGCGCGACGCGGCCAACGCCGCGCCCGGCGGGATTTGCGCAGGACCACCGCGCAGGAGCCCCCCATCATGAACCGGCCCGCGCTGTTCCCGGCCGCACGCGCACGCGTGACGGCCATCGCCCGGCTATGCCGCCTGTGGTGCGTCGCTTGCGGTGTCGCCGCGTGCGGCGTCGCGCTGCACGCGAGCGCCGCCGAACTCCAGCTCAACGGACTCTACCAACGCCCGGACGGCGCGATCACCGTGCGCCTGAACGGCGCCGGCATCGATCCTTACTTCGCGTCGAAGGCGCTGCTCGCCGCCGCCGACGCCGGGCTCGACGCCCATCAGGCCGCGCTCGCGTGGATCGCGTGGCTGTTGCCGCGCCAGCGTCCGGACGGCGGCTTCGATCGCTACTGCATGAAAAGCGGCCAGTACAGCGCATGCGCCGAAGCCGATGCCGACGACGCGATGATGGCGACCTGGATCGAACTGCTCGCCCGCTTCGCGCCGCCCGACGGCCTGCCCGCCGCATGGGAGCTCAGCCTGAATCGCGCCAGTGCGCACCTGGACACGCTGCTCGCCAAGCCCACGGGCGTCTATCAGATCTCGTCGACGCTGCGCGTCGCGCTGCTGATGGACAACGTCGAGGTACACAGCGCGTTCCAGGCGCTCGCGGCGTACTACGTCCGGCATGCCGACTCCACTCACGCCGGCCCGTGGAGCCAGCGCGCCGACCGGCTCGCGGCCGCGATCCTGAAGGTGTTCTGGCGCGGCACGCAGTCCGGCTTTCGCGCGAGCACGCAGCGCATCAGCGACACGACGTTCTACCCCGCGAAAGTCGCGCAAATCTTTCCGCTGCTGTCCGGCATTCAGGTACCCGAACAATCGAACGACACGATCTACGCGCAGTGGATGCAGAAGTACGGCAAGACCTGGCTGCAACTCGCCGGCTCCGATTATCCATGGGGCTTGATCGCACTGGTCGCACTCAAGATGAACGACAGGAACACGGTCGCGTGCTGGCATGCGCGATCGGGCCCGTACCGGCACGGCGCACACTGGAACGTACTGGAGGAAGCGCTTTACCTGGCATTCGAAAGCCGGATGGCCGACCCGGTCGCGCCCGCTCAATGCGGCTTCACGACGGCGGCGACAACGGAGACCGCGTCACGCTGATCCACGCGTGCGCACGGTCCGGGGGAATCTACAGGGAAGGAGACGTGTCATGTGTGGCATCGTCGGCGCGGTCGCGCAACGGGACATCGTCCCGATTCTGATCGAAGGTTTGCGCCGCCTGGAATATCGCGGCTACGATTCATGCGGAGTGGCGACCGTCGTCAACGGCCAGGCACGCCGCGAGCGCAGCGTGTCGCGCGTCGCCGACCTCGACGCCCACGTGCGCAGCGCCGGCCTGACCGGCAGCACCGGCATCGCGCACACGCGCTGGGCGACCCACGGCGCGCCGGCCACCTGCAACGCGCATCCGATCTTCTCGCGCGACGAAATCGCGCTGGTACACAACGGCATCATCGAGAACCACGAAACGTTGCGCAGGCAACTGGCCGACGAACACTACGAGTTCGACGGACAGACCGACACCGAGGTGGTCGCGCACCTGATCCACAGCAAGTATCGCGGCGACCTGCTCGCCGCCGTGCGCGACGCGACCTCGCAACTGCACGGCGCGTATGCGATCGCGGTGTTCAGCAAGCACGAGCCGCAGCGGCTGATCGGCGCGCGGGCCGGCTCGCCGCTCGTCGTCGGCGTGAAGGACGGCGAATGCTTTCTCGCGTCCGACGCGCTCGCGCTCGCCGGCATCACCGACCGCTTCATCTTCCTCGAGGAAGGCGACATCGTCGAGCTGACGCCGGGCGGCGTACGGGTGCTCGATCGCAACGGCGCGCCGATCGAACGCGCGATCCAGACCGTTTCGTCCACGCAGGGCGTGGTCGAGCTCGGGCCGTACCGGCACTTCATGCAGAAGGAGATCTTCGAGCAGCCGCAGGCCGTGGCCGCGACCATTCCCGATGCCGGGCTGTTCGACCCCGCCGTATTCGGCCCGGACGCCGCGCGCGCGTTCGAACAGATCGACAACGTGCTGATTCTCGCGTGCGGCACGAGCCACTACTCGGGCCTGACCGCACGCCGCTGGCTCGAGACGATCGCGCGCCTCCCCGCGCAGGTCGAGATCGCGAGCGAATACCGCTACAGCGACGCGCTCGCGACGCCGAACACGCTGGTGGTCAGCGTGTCGCAATCCGGCGAGACCGCCGACACGCTCGCCGCGCTGAAGTACGCGCAGGCGCTCGGCCACGTCGACACGCTGGCGATCTGCAACGTGCCGACCAGCGCGATGATGCGCCAGACCGGCCTGCGCTTCCTGACGCGCGCGGGCCCGGAGATCGGCGTCGCGTCGACCAAGGCGTTCACGACGCAGCTCGTCGCGCTGTTCATCCTCGCCGTGACGCTCGGGCGGCTGCGCGGCTACGTCGACGACGCGCAGCTCGCGCGCTATGCGCTGCAGTTGCGGCGCCTGCCTGGCGCACTAGAAGACGTGCTCGGGCTGGAGCCGCAGATCGCGCGCTGGGCAGCGGAATTCTCGCAGCATGAGAACGCGCTGTTTCTCGGGCGCGGGCTGCACTACCCGATCGCGCTCGAAGGCGCGTTGAAGCTGAAGGAGATCTCGTATATCCACGCGGAAGCGTATCCGGCCGGCGAGCTGAAACACGGGCCGCTCGCGCTCGTCACGCATACGATGCCCGTTGCGACGATCGCGCCGAACGATGCGCTGCTCGAAAAGCTCAAGTCGAACATGCAGGAAGTGCGCGCGCGCGGCGGGCAGCTCTACGTGTTCGCGGATGCCGATACGCGGATCGACAACGGCGAAGGCGTGTCGGTGCTTCGGATGCCGGATTACTACGGGCTGTTGTCGCCGATTCTGCACGTCGTGCCGTTGCAGTTGCTCGCGTATCACGCGGCGTGCTTGCGGGGCGCGGATATCGACAAGCCGAGGAATCTGGCGAAATCGGTGACGGTGGAGTGACGTACGGTTGCTCGACGCGCGCGGGCCGGTGAAGATCGTCAACCGATCGAGCCGGCCCGCCCTGCACGATTCGCCGTCGATTCGCGCCTTGTCGAATCCCGAATACTTCGTACAATACTTAAACCCTATGTCGTCCCGTCCACGGTGGGGAGGCTGGCCAGGACCGCCTTCGCCCCGAATCGGGTAACGCCCGCCCGGCGAACGACAACGGAAACCTACCGCGCAACGCAGGCCGAATCTCTCCGGGGGCCGCAACGTGTCGACGCATGCCAGGAAGCCGCTGATATCGCTCGTCGTGCCTTTTCATGACGAAGAAGAAACGATCGACGCATTCTTTGCCGAAACGCTGCCCGTTCTGGAGTCGGTCGGCTCGGTGCGCTTCGAGATCGTCTGCATCAACGACGGCAGCCGCGACGGCACGCTGGACCGGCTGCTCTCGGTCGCCGCCGGCGACGCGCGCGTGCACGTCGTGGATCTCACCCGCCGCTTCGGCAAGGAGGCGGCGCTCACCGCCGGCATCGACGAAGCGGCCGGCGCGGCCGTGATCCTGATCGACGCCGACCTGCAAGATCCACCGGCCCTGATTCCCGCGATGCTCGAACGCTGGCGCGCGGGCGCCGAGGTCGTCGCCGCGAAGCGCACCGACCGGATGTGCGATCCGCTGATGCAACGCGTGGCGGCCTCGCTCTACTACCGCGTGCACAATCGGCTCTCCGAAGTGGAGATGCCGGAGAACGTCGGCGATTTCCGGCTGATGGACCGCCAGGTCGTCGACGCGCTGCGTGCGCTGCCCGAACGGCGGCGCTTCATGAAAGGCCTGTTCGCGTGGGTCGGCTACCGTACCGAGATCATCGAATACACGCGTGCGCCGCGCAGCGGCGGCCGCTCGAAATTCTCCGGCTGGCGGCGCTGGAATTTCGCGCTCGAGGGCATCACGAGTTTCAGCACGGTGCCGCTGCGCGTGTGGACCTACGTCGGCCTCGCGTTCGCCGCGCTGTCGTTCGTCTACGGCGCGTACATCGTGATGCGCACGCTGCTGTATGGCAATCCGGTGCACGGCTACCCGTCGCTGATTTCCGTCGTGCTGTTCGTCGGCGGCATCCAGTTGATCGGCATCGGCGTGATCGGCGAATACCTCGGCCGCATCTATCACGAATCGAAGCAGCGCCCCGTCTATTTCGTGCGGCGGCGCTACCGCGCCGAGCGCGATGCGGCCGCGCGACCGGCATCGAAGCTGCTGCAGTTCCCGCTCAAGCGCACGCACCCGGCGCGCCGCCGGGCCGCGACTCCGGCGGCCACGGGCATCGCCGCGCGCAAGGCGTCGTTCAAGTAAGCCCGGGCCACGTCAATTGGACATCCTCCGGCAATCGACCCGCCCGACGGCGCGGCCCGTCGTCGCGTGGCTCACGTCGCGACGCGTCGTCCTGTACAGCGCGCTGATGCTGGTGTCGTACGCGCTGTTCATTGCGATCTGGATCGCGGTCGTTCGTCACGCGTCCGGCAGCGGCGGCGTCACGCCGCGCCCGGGCGCCGACTTCTCGGTGTTCTGGTCCGCGTCGTACGTGATGCTGCACGGCATGCCCTCGCACGCATACGATTTTTCCGCATTCTCGCGGCTGACGACCGGGCTGTTTCCGAGCCTTCCCCGCGACGTCTTCGCACCGTGGCTGTACCCGCCCACCTATCTGCTGCTCGTGACGCCGCTGGCGCTGCTGCCGTTCGCGCTTGCTTATCCGCTGTTCGTCGCGTTCGGCGTGCTCATGCTCGGCCTAGCCGCGTGGCGCGTATCCGGCCTCCGTACGATACCCGGCGCATCGCACGCCGGCGCATTCGCGCTGGTTGCCGCGCCATGCGTGTTCGTCACCGCGACGCTCGGACAGAACACGTTCCTGACCGCCTCGTGCGCGGCGCTGGCCGTTTACTGGGCCGATCGGCGGCCGATATATGCCGGCCTGTGCATCGCGCTGCTGTCGGTCAAGCCGCAACTGGCGCTGCTGTTCCCGTTCGTGCTGGTCGCCGCGCGCGCATGGCGCACGATCATGTGGGCCGCGCTCGCGACCGGCGCGTTCGCCGCGTCGAGCGTGCTCGTCTGCGGCGTCGAGTCGCCGCGCCTGTTCGTCGCCAGCGCCGGCATCGCCCGCTCGATCGTCCTCGAGCATGGCGTCGGGTTCTGGCTCGCGTCGCCCACGCCGTTCGCGGCGTTTCGTCTCGCGGACGTGCCGCTCGGCGCCGCGTACGCCGCGCATGCGTGCATCGCCGCGATCGCGATCTACGCCGCTTGCGTCGTATGGATGCAGTCGCGCGACACCCGCGTGCGTGCGGCCGTACTGACGGTCGCGACGCTCGTGGCGAACCCGTACGTGTGGCACTACGAACTCGCGTGGCTTGCCATCGCGATCGCGTGCATGCTGTCGATCGGCTGGCGCGACGGCTGGCTGCGCGGCGAACAGGCCGCGATCGCGCTGATGTGGGCGCTGCCGATCGTCGAATACCTGAACCCGTGGCTGCAACTGCCGCAGATCGGCCCGGCCGTGACGCTCTTCGCGCTGCTGGTGCTGCTGCGCCGCGCCCGCCACGACGCTCGCAACAGTCACAACGCAAGCCGCGGCGGCACGTACACGCCGTAGTACGGCCCGACGCCCGTCGCGACGCCGGTCATCTTCACCCCGGCGACGAAGTGCCCCTGGATGTACTTGTATGCGCCGCCGAGCGACACGTCGATGTGGAACGCGGCAAATGCGACGATCGGCACGTAGGTGCTGCTCGACGTCTGCGTGACGACCGGCAGCACGACCGTCGCGCCGACCGGCACCGACGTGTAGAGCGTCGCCTTCACGCCGGTCGCGAGATAGATGCTGTCGCCGATATTGAGCGTCGTCGGGTTGCCGGTCACCATCAGGCCGCCCATCGTCGTCGTGTCGGTCGCGGTCGACTGGAACGACGTCCACTGACCGCCCATGCACAGCGCGCCATACGTCTGGCCGTTCGTGATCGAAAACTGGTACGGCAGACCCGTGAGCGGATTGATCAGCGGCTGGTTGGTCTGCGCGTTCCAGTACTGGTTGTACACGCACTGGTCGATCGCGATCGGGAAAAGCCCGCCCGCCGCGACGCCGCCCGGCGCGGCGAGCACCGCGATCGCGGTCGCGCCGCCGGATGCGCCGGGGATGCCGAGCAACCCGCCGAGCAGCAGTGGAATCGAGCCGCCGTTGATGCCCGGCGCGCGCGACACGGTCACCTGCACCGCCGGCACGTCGTACGGGCCGGGCGTGATCGTGGTCGGCTGCATCGACGCGGGCGTGCGCGTCACGTTCCAGTAGCCGGTCGTCACGGTGCCGCTCGCGAGCCGCGAGCCCGCCGCCGAATTCAGCGCGATCACGCCGTTCGCCGCCGGCGCGGCCTGCGACCAGTTCAGCGGCCCGCCCGTTGGCGACATCATCGCGTCGGCCGCCGCGAGCGCGGCCGCGTCCGCCGCATTCTGCAACTGGTTGCGCACCGTGGCGATCCACGCGATGTCGATCGCCAGCGCGCCGAACGACAGCAGCGGGATCAGGAACATCAGGAAGAACAGCGCAACGGAACCGCGTTCGCGCGCGGCGCCGATGCATCGCGTGCCGGCCGCGTCATTCATAGAGCATCACCGAGGTAGCCGAGATCGTCACGGGGCCGGTCAGCGCGCTGAACGCCGAACCGAGCACCAGCCCCGCATACGTGTAGGTCACCGTGACCGTCAGCGCGGTGCCCGCCGTCGTGCCGTTCGCCTGCGTCACGGTCACGGTCGGCGTCGTCGGCGTGCCGCCGGTGATCAGGCTGTTCTGCGTATAGCTCAGCGCGACGTTGGCGATCTGCGTCGGGGTCAGCATCGGCACGCGCAGCACGACGCCGGCCCGCGCGGCTTCGCGGCTCGCGTTCGTGATCACGGCCTTGTCGCACAGCAGCAGGCTCGTGTCGATGATGCCGATCAGCACCATCAGCAGGAACGGCAGCATCAATACGAATTCGAGGGATACGACGCCGCGCGCGTGGCGGGCGCCCGTCGCCCCGCGTGTCATTTTGCGGCCCCCGCGGCAGGCGGCACGGCGCGCGGCTCGAGCGCGGCGCCCTTCGACGGCCGCGACGCATCGGCGAGCGGACGCGCCGCGAGCTGCGTACGCACCGCCTGGTACACGCGCAGATTGTCGGCCACCGCCGACGCGGGCAGGTCCGCGGACAGCAGCTTCTTCGCCGAATCGGTGTTGCCGAGCACGCCGTACGCGAACGCGAGGTTCTGGCGCGCCTGCCACGGCGCATCGGGCAGCCCGGCCACGTCGAGCAGCACGTTCACGCCTTCGCGCGGACGATTGCTCAGCACGAGCGACAGCCCGAGGTCGACCCGCAGCCCCTGCGCGTCCGGATGCGCGCTCAGCGCGTCCCGGTACACGGTCTGAGCGTCCTCGTGGCGGCCCTGAAGATCGAGCACCGTGCCGAGCCCCTGCGCCGCGAGCGGCAGGTTTGGCTGCGCGGCAAGCAAGTCGCGATAGCGGCGCGCGGCCTCGTCGAGTCGCCGCTGTCGCAACGCGACGCGCGCGAGCCCGACCTGCGGGCCCAGTTCGGCCGGCGCAAGCTGCCGCGCCTGCTCGTACAGAATACGCGCGCGCTCCAGATCGCCGGCGCGATAGTTGACGTCGGCAAGCCCCAGTTGCGCGGCGAGCGAATCGGGATGCCGCGCCAGCACCTTCGCGTACAGCGTCGACGCGAGATCGACGTTGCCGCCGGCCAGCGCGCTGTCGGCGATGCGCAATTCGGCCTGCGGGTCGTCGCTCTTGTGCGACAGCGCCGGCCGCGTCTGGATACCCGGCGCGCAGCCGCCGGCGAGCAGCGGCAGCACGGCCGCGAAGACGAACGCACGGAGCGCGGGGCCTGTCATTTGAACACCTCGAGCAAACGGATGGCCGCCGGGCCTGCCGCGATCAGGCCGACCGTCGGCAGGATGAACAGCATCATCGGCAGCGTGATCTTCGGCGCGAGCTTCGCGGCCTGCTCCTCGAGCGCGACGATCTGCTCGGTGCGCTCGCTGCGCGACAGCGTTCGCAGCGCCTGCGTGATCGGCGTGCCGAACCGCTGCGATTGCGTGAGCGTCGTGGCCAGCGAGCGCGCCGACGCGAAGTCGACGCGGATCGCGAAATGCGTGAGCGCTTCGGACACGTTGCCGCTCAGCGTCAGCTCGTCCGCGCACACCGTCAGCTCGTCGGCGAGCGGCGGGCAGATGCGCCTGAGTTCGCGCGCGACGCGCCGCACGCCCGATACGAGGCTGTTGCCGGCCATCGTGCAGATCACGAGCAGGTCGAGCGCATCCGGAAAGCATGCGGCGATGATCCGCCGGCGCCGCCGGATCATCGCGCCGAGCACGTATTCCGGCACGATCACGCCGACCACGAACGCGGCGACCATCGCCACCGCGCGGATCACGAAGTATTCGCCGAAGCGCGGAATATACGGGCTGAACACCATCGCGACGCCGGCGAACAGCACGCCGCAACTGAGCTTGATGCCGATCATCGACGACACCGCGCGCCGTTCGCGAAAGCCCGCGCGCGCCAGTTGCAGCGCGAGCTTCGCGCGCTGCATCGGATCGAGCACGGGCAGCCGCTCGCCGAGCTGCGCGAGCCGCCGCGTCAGGTCCCGACGCACGTCGCCCGCCTGCAGGCGCCCCGCTCCCAGCGCGGGCGACCGCTGTCCGGCGGCCTGCTGCACGCGCATGGCGATGCGCCGGCGCGTGCCGCCGCCCGGCGTCGCGAGCGCCGCCGCGACGCACGCGAGCAGCAGCAACAGTTCGAGGCCGCGGGCGGCCAGCATCGACATCGTCATCGTGCAGTATCCAGTTTCGAGATCTTGCGAATCGTCACCAGTCCGATCGTCAGCAGCGTCGCGGCGATCGTCAGCATCACGCGTCCGGCATGCGTATCGAACAGCAGCATCACGTATGCGCGGTTCACGAGGAACAGCGCGCCGATCATCACGAACGGCACCGCCGAGATGATCTTCGTCGTGATCCGCCCCTCGGCGGTCAGCGCGCGCGTCTTCAGGCGGATGTCGCGGCGCGTGCGGATGATGCTCGACAACTCGTCGAGCGTCTCGCCGAGGCTGCCGCCGGTCTCGCGCTGCAGCAGCAGGTAGACGGTGAAGAACGAGAAATCCGCGATCATCAGCCGGTCCGCCGCGTGCGTCAGCACGTCCTTCAGATCCGCGCCGACGCGCAGGCTGTCGCCCATCGTGCGGAAGGTCGAGCGCACCGGCTCGGCGGCGCTGTCGCCGACCGTGCTGATCGCCTGCGTGACCGGAATGCCCGCGCGCACCGCCCGCACGATCAGGTCGATCGCGTCGGGGAACGCCTCCAGAAAGCGCAGCCGGAAGCGCTCGACCAGCGCGCGATAGCTCGCGCGCATCGCGATCAGCGGCAGTCCGACGTAAATCGCCGGATGCACCACGCGCGGCAGCGCCACGAGCTTCACCACGACGATCCCCGCGATCGCGCCGGCGATCGTGCTCGCGACGACGATCCGCAGCCCGCGCTCGCCGCCGACCGCGCGCACGCGCGTCACGTAGCGCTGCACCCATGCCCGCACACGGGTCTGCCGGCGCGGCAGGTTGAACAGCGCGACACCGGCCCCGGCTGCCGCACCGGCGGCCCGGCCCGTCAGCGATGGCGCAATGCGCTGCATCCGCGCGCGAATGCGCTGCTCCGGCGTCTGGCGCGCGCGGTCCAGCAACGCCGACAGGCCGAGCCCCACCGCGAGGATCACGACGAAGGCGCCGAGCGCGAACAGGTCTGCCGTCCTCATTGCCGGAACGCCTCGGTAAGCGCGTCCTCGACGCCGTAGTACGCGGCGCGCGGCGCGAAGGCGGGCCGCAGCGACGACGCCTCGAACACGCCCTTCACCGCGTCGCGCGTCGTGTCGCCTTCCTGGCGGAACGCGAACAGATCCTGCGTGATCACGACTTCGCCTTCCATCCCGACGATCTCGGTGATCCGCGTCACGCGGCGCACGCCGTCGCGCATCCGCTCGACCTGCACGAACAGATGCACGGCGCTCGCGATCTGGCGCCGGATCGACAGCAGCTGCAGGTTCGCATTCGCCATCATGACCATGCTTTCGAGCCGGCTGATCGCGTCGCGCGGCGAGTTCGCATGGATCGTCGTCATCGAGCCGTCGTGGCCCGTGTTCATCGCCTGCAGCACGTCGAATGCCTCCGCGCCGCGGATTTCGCCGAGGATGATGCGGTCGGGCCGCATCCGCAGCGCGTTGCGCACGAGATCGCGCTGCGAGATGCCGCCGAGCCCTTCCGTGTTCTCCGGCCGCGTCTCGAGGCTCACCACGTGCGGCTGCAGCAGTTGCAGCTCGGCGGCGTCCTCGATCGTCACGATCCGCTCGTGCTCCTCGATGTGCTGCGACAGCGCGTTGAGCAGCGTCGTCTTGCCCGACCCGGTGCCGCCCGAGATCACGATGTTCAGCCGGCACGCGCATGCGATCTTCAGGACCTGCAGCATCCCGTGCGAGATGTTGCCCTGATGCGCCATCCGCGCGAGCGTGATGTCGCGCTTCGCGAACTTGCGGATCGAGATCGACGCGCCGCGCATCGCGATCGGCGGCAGGACCACGTTTACGCGGCTGCCGTCGGCAAGACGCGCATCGACCATCGGGCTGCTCTCGTCGACGCGGCGCCCGACCGCCGCCGCGATCCGCTGCGCGACGCTCGTCACGTGCGCGTTGTCGCGAAACTTCAGCGGCGTGAGCTCGAGCCGCCCCGCGCGTTCGACGTACACCTGGTCGGGGCCGTTCACGAGGATGTCGGACACGGTGTCGTCGGCAAGCAGCGGCTCGATCGGCCCGACGCCGAACATGTCGTTCAGGATCGCGTCGACGATCAGCACCTGCTCGCCCGTGGTGATCTTCAGGCGCTCGCGCTCGACCGTGTGCGCGGCCACCTGTTCGATGCCGGCCCGCACTTCGTCGCGCGTCTTCATCAGCGCGGCCGACATGTTCATCGACGCGAACACCGCGTTGCGTATCGCGTCGAACTTGCCGGAGCGGATGAGCGCCTCCTGGGTATCGGCCGTCGCGGCCGCACGCGCCGACGTGGACATGGACGCCGGCACCGGGCTTACGGCCGGCGCGGGCGCAGTGTCGTGCGGCGCGGGGCGAGAACCCGCCGGCGCAGGGTCCGGTGTCGGCTGCTTGCGGGTACCGAACGTCACGATCCCTTCCTCCATTTGACGAAGCGCGCGTACCACGGCTCGGCGACGGCCATCGATTCGCCGGTGATGCCGTTCGCGAGCAGCCGGATCTCGTCCAGGAAGCCGCGGCGTTTCGAGCGTTCGATCGGCTCGCCCAGGTTCTCCGCGATCGCGAGCGACTGTGCCTCGTGCGGCAGCTCGCGCAATTGCACGCCGCCGAACGCATCCTCGAAATCCGACTGCGCGACGCGCCCCTTGACCGGCTCGAGCGGATTGTTCAGCACCATCGACAGCAGCCGCTCGCCCGGCATTTCCTTCACGAAGCGCGCAAGCCGCGCGGCTTCGTACGCGGCGTGCACCGACCGGTCGGCGACGATATAGACGAGATCGGACGCCGTCAGCGCATCCTCGAACAGCTTGCCGGCACGGTAGCCGACGTCGAACAGCACGTAATGGAAGCGGTCCTTCAGCATGTCGACGAGCTGCGCGATCGCATCGTCGCGCAGCAGCGCGTCTTCGCCGTATGCGAGTTCGGCCGACAGCACGTGCAGGCGGTCGCCCTTCGTGACGAACATGCGGTCGAACAGCGCGTCGTCGGGGCGCAGCTCCATGTTCAGCAATTCGATCAGCCCGTTGTTGCTCGACAGCCCGAGCATCGAGTTCGCGCCGCCGCCATGCAGGTTCAGGTCGACGTACGCGACGCGCCGACGCTTCTCCCCCGTCAGGCAGCGCGCGAGGCTGACCGCGATCGTCGTCGCGCCGACGCCGCCGCGCGCGCCGACGAAGCTCACGATCTTGCCGGTGCGCACCTGCACGACCGACTCCGTCGTGGTCAGCGCGCGCCGCATCAGCTCGACGGTCAGCGGCTTGACGATGTAGTCCTGCACGCCGATGCCGAGCAGGTTGCGGAACAGCCCGACGTCGTTCTGCGTGCCGATCGCGACGACCCGCACCGACGGATCGCACACGTCCGCGAGCCGCATCAGGTCCGACACCGGCAGCACCGAATCCGACACGTCGACGATCAACTGGCGCGGCGAGCGCTCTTGCTGCTGCAGCAATCGGATCGCGTCGTCGCAGTCGCCCGGGTGCACTTGGGCGCGCGCGATCGACAGATCCTGCGCGACGCGGCGGATCACGTCCTCGCTGCCCGCATCGGACACGACCGCGAGGAGATCCGCCGCTCCGGCGGAGGCGGCGCGCTTGGCGTTCTGGCGGTCGAGGACGTTCATGGGCGGCATCGCGATCGCATCGTGAGTGGGTCAATGACCGGGCGAGCCGGTCGTCGTCTGCGTCTTGCCCGGCGCGGGCTGCTTCACGCGGTCCTCGACGTAGCGGCGCACCGCGTCGGCCGCCACTTGCGCATCGGCGCCGCCGTACGGCACGGGCGCGACGAGGTCTTCCGGGCGCGCGAGCATCGTCGCGAGATTCGTGTAGGTCGCGCAGCCGAACGGCACGCCGGGCCGCCCGAACCCTGCATCGACGAGATGCGACGGCTGCATCAGCTTCGCGCAGTCGGGCGGCACCGCGCGCACGCCGTCGAAGCCGATCGCGCGCGCATCGGGCAGGTTGATCGGCGGCGGCGCCGACAGGCAGGCCGCGAGCGCCAGCGGCAACGGTGCGGTGAACAGGGTTCGAACTCGCATGCGCGCTCCTTGGCTCAGTACACGAAGCCCGCGGCGCCGACGAGACGCGGCGTGTCGCCCGACAACAGGTCCAGCCCGAGATTGCGCTGGATCGCGAACTCGAGGTCGCTGCTCGGCCGCGCGACGGTGTCGAGCGCCTGCTCGAGCTGGCCGGGCCCGGTCGGCTGCACGATGTACGGCGTCACGATCACGACGACCTCGGTCTTGTGGTCCTGGAAGTTCTTCGATGAAAACAGCCGGCCGATGATCGGCAGCCGGCCGAGCCCCGGGACCTGCGACACGGTATCCGCGGTCTGGCTCTGCAGCAGGCCGCCGATCGCGAAGCTCTGCCCGCTCGACAGCTCGACCGTCGTCTCCACGCGCCGCACGGAGAGCCCCGGCACCGTGATGCTGCCAGTCGTCACGCTGTTGCTCGTATCGACCTCGCTCACTTCCGGGCGCACCTTCAGGCTGATCCGGTTGTCGGCGAGCACGGTCGGCGTGAAGTCCAGCGACACGCCGAACGGCTTGTACTCGACCGTGATCGCGCCGGTCGTGTTGCCGGCCTGCGCGACCGGAATCGGAATCTCGCCGCCCGCGAGGAAGCTCGCGGTCTGCCCGGACATCGCGGTAAGGTTCGGCTCCGCGAGCATCGTGATCAGCCCTTCCTGGTCGAGCGCATCGAGCACGACGTCGATCGACCAGCGCCCCGTATGGAAGCCGCCAAGCACCGAATATGCGCCGCTCGGCGACAGGTTGAACAGCTTGTTCGTCGGATCGAACAGCGTGCGTCCGTTGAACAGCCCGCCGACGAAGTTGCCTGCCGCGCCGAGCGAACTCCAGTTGATGCCGAGCTGCTGCGTGATGTTGCGGCTCACTTCCGTCACGCGCACGCGCAGGTTCACCTGGATCGGGCGCGACAGCGTGAGCCGGTTGACGATCTTTTCCTTGTCGCTCACATAAGGCGCGAGCGACTGCATCACGGCGTCCGCGTCGGCCGCGCTCGGCACCTTGCCCGACACCATCAGCGAGCCGGGCGCGCCGGACACCGACAGCTTCAATTGCGGGAAGCGGCTGTCGAGCACCGTCTGCAGCGATGCGGTATCGACCTGCACGATCACGGTCCGGCGAAGGATCGGCCGATGATTCGCGCCGAGCGCGATCAGCGAGGTCGTACCGGCCTTCTTGCCGAACACGAACACGGTGCGCGGCGACGGCACCTGGATGTCCGCGATGCTCGGGTCCGCGACGAACATCGCGGTCGCGGGCTCCGGCAACGACAGCATCTCGCCCTTGCCGGTCGCGATCGACAGCGCCGCGCCGGCGTCCGCCGCCTGCGCGCGCTGCGCGAGCGCGGCCTCCGGCGCGACGACGCAGGCCAGGCACCAGAAAGCGATCCAACGAACCGTGCGCACCATTCGTGTTCCCGTCAAATGCCGGCCGCCGGGCGGCCGGTTCCGAATCGACACCTCGTCATCGCGTCACTGCGCGACCGCCGCCCGCGGCACCTGCGCCGTCGCGTCGGCGGCGGCATTGCCCGCGGCGGGCGCAGCCGGCGCAACCGGCGTGCCCGGCCAGCCGGATGGCAGCGGCGGAAGGCCCGGCGTACCCACACCACCGCCTCCGCCACGCGAGCCGTCATCCACCGATGAACCGCGATAGATCACCACCGTATTGCCCTGCGGTGCCGGCCGCGCGCCCGTGTCGGCTTTCGCGGACGGCGAGCGCGCCGCGTCGCGGAACGCGCGCGATACGTCGCCGGCCCACACCGGCGGCGTATCGGGCTCCTGTTCGGCGCCGCCCGCCGCATCGCGGCGGTCGCTCGTCGCGAAGCTGCGCAGCGCGAGCGACAGCGAACCGAGGCGCGTCGCGACCAGCACGACCTGGGCCGTGCGCGGCGCGACCTCGAGCGTGACCGTGCGCGCGCGCACCGGTGCATCGGGCGCGCTCGCGGGCGCCTTCGCGCGCTGGAATTCCGAGCCGACGGCGAGCACGCGAGCACGGCGCACGACCGTCTCCGCTTCGAACGTGCCGGGTGTCGTCGCGGAACCCCCGATCTGCTGCGTGAGCACGACGTCGACGAAGTCGCCCGGCTGGATCAGCCCTGCGTTGCCCGACACGTCGTCGACCGGCACCGAGATCGCGCGCATGCCCGGTTGCAGCGCGGCCGCGAGAAAGTCCGGCGCGCCGGCCGGAATCACGTTGTCCGCGCGGATCGGCGTACCGGCGTCGACGCGGTTGCGCAGCAGCGCACCCTTGAGCTCCGCGCCCGGCTGGGACTCGACGAATGCGCCGGCCGGCACCTGCGCGCTCGGGATGCGCTTCCACGCGAGATCGTTGTCGCGCAGCAGCAGCCCTTCGGGCAGGTCGGCCGCCGCGACGCGCACGTTGACGTCGCTCGCCGCGCCGGACACCGCCGGCGTCGACGCGGCGACATAGAGCTGGCGCAGGACGAACGCACCGACGGCGGCAGCGATGATCAGCACGGCCATTCTCAGAGGTTTGGGCATGGCGGCGTGCGTCCCCGCTAGGTGAGCGAAACCGCGTGTGGAAACGGCGCCCAGACGGCCAGTGCGCCGCCGAGCGAAAGCGCGACGCCGTACGGCACGCCGCGCGTGTCGATCGTGCGCGCCGGCGCAATGCGCCAGCGCTGCCATGCGACGGCCGCGAGCACGGCGAGACCGCACGCCGCGCCGCTCGCGCCGACGATCGTCAGCACCGGCAGCGCGAGGCCCGGCCCGGCCCACAGGAAGACGGCCGCCGCCAGCTTCACGTCGCCGCCGCCGATCCAGCCGGCGTGACGCAGTCCGGCGAACAGCAGCAGCATCGCCGCCGCGGTCCCCACGTGAGCGGCGAGCTGCGCGAGCCCGTCGCGCGCGAGCGCGGCCGCGACGAAATACAGCATCGCGAACGTGAGCACCGTGCGGTTCGACAAGCGCCGCGTGCGCACGTCCTGCAGCACGAGCGACATCAGCACGAGCGTCGCCGCCGACTGTACGAGATGGAGCATCGGAGAGCCGTCCGTCGGCGCGCCCCGGCTGGATACGTCGTACCGCTGCGGATCCGTGTATTCGTCGGCGGCGCGCGGGTTCAGGGAGGTCAGATCAGCGCGGTGACCTTGTTCATCAGCGACGTGAACACGGCCGGCAGGCCACCGGTGTTGCTGCTCAGGATCACCCCGACCGCCGCCAGCGCGACGACCACGATGCCGGCGAGTACCGCGTATTCGAGCGAGCTGACGCCGCGTTCATCACGCAGCAGGGATTTGACGTAGTGCAGCATGACAACCTCCGTGTGACGGGGTCGTTGATCGACCGTTGAATGTAAAGACGCGGTGTTGCTTCGGTGGCGCGCACTGCGTTCGCCCATTCACGACTCATGCGGCAGCCCGGGCAACGGGCCGTTCGCATCCCCCGGAATCCATTCGATCGCTGCAACGCGCGGTTGCTGGCGTCGGCCATTGCCAGCGCCCGCTTGTTGCGTGCCCGCATCGGCACGATGCGGATCAGGCTGATTCGTCTAGGGTATAGACAATTTTTTTGGCGTTTTCAAATAATTTGGCGTCGAAATGTATTTATGAAAATGCCCGTGCACAAGTGAATCCGGAACTCGACGCGCGGGGTAATTACTGCGCCCTCCATGATGTCATCGTGAGCCCGATTAAGAATCCTTACTGCTTCGGATGGGCGATTTCCGGAACCGGGAACAATTTACGCATTTGTTCAATTTTTGACCGCCGCGCAATCCTCCTTATTACCTGGGTATCGATCCTTGGCGATCGATCCGGGCACCACGTGCTGCTCGATCGGCGTCGCACGGCGTGATCCACGATTGCACTTTCCAGGTCCATTCACGTGCCGTCACGACTGCGGACAATAACGCGCGGCGGCGCCTTCCGGTCAAGGGCGATTGCGCGGTTCCGCCACGTCGAGAGACCGCGGCGGAGACCGGCGAATGCCGAGGCGCGCCACCCCGAGATCCCCGCCGCTCAGCGACGTGTGCTCGAACCGCTGGAACGACTCGGCAATGTGCTTGCGCAGCAGCGCGACGTCCCATGGCTTGATCAGCAGCTTCTGAACGGACCCGTTGCCGGACGCGTCGGCGATCGACGCGCCGTCGCCGTAGCTGGACAGCAGGATGCGCACGATGTCCGGGTACAGCGCCTTGACCCGCTGCAGCAGGTCGAGCCCGGACACGCTCGACATCCGGAAGTCCGACACGATCACGCCGACGCGATGCTGGGCCAGCAGGTCGAGCGCTTCGTCGGGATCGGTGGTGTCGAGAATCTCGTAGCCGTCGCGGCCGAGCGCCTGCCGGAGCATCTGCAGCACCGCGCGGTCGTCGTCCACCAGCAGCAGCGTGCGGTGCAGCAGTTCGCGCTGCCGGCAGTGCTCGGGCAGCTCCGAGCCGGCGGACAGCATGTCGGCGATCTCGTCGCCGGTGACCGGATGGCTGAAGTAGTAGCCCTGCATCGCATGGCAGCGATGCCGGTTCAGGAACGACAGCTGGGCTTCCGTCTCCACGCCCTCGGCCACCGTCTCCATGTGCAGCGACTCGGCCATCGCGATGATCGAGCGCGTCAACGACGCGCCTTCCGCGCTGGTGGTGACGTCGCTGAGGAACGAACGATCGATCTTGACGACGTCGATCGGCAAGTCCTTCAGGTACGACAGGCTCGAATAGCCGGTGCCGAAATCGTCCAGCGACAGCACGACGCCGAGCGCCTTCAGTTCGCGCAGCGTGTGTGCGATCGCATTGGAGTCCTCCATCAGCACGCTTTCGGTCAGCTCCAGTTCGAGCGAGTCCGGCTCGAGACCGGTTTCCGTGAGCGCAGTTCGCACCAGGTGGGCCACGTCCTGCTGCCGGAACTGGCGCGCGGACAGGTTGACGGCAATCCGGATCGGCGGATGCCCTTCCCGGCGCCACGCGACGGCCTGGGCGCACGCGGTGCGCAACACCCATTCTCCGATCGGCAGAATCAGCCCGGTTTCTTCGGCGATCGGGATGAAGCGGTCGGGCGGAATCACGCCGATTCCCGGGCGTCGCCAGCGAATCAGCGCTTCGACGCCGCTGATCTGGCCGGTCTTGAGATCGACCTTCGGCTGGTAGTACAGCTCGAGCTCGCCGTTCGACACGGCCTGGTGCAGCGCGTTTTCGAGGATGGCGTGCTCCTCGACGCGCGCGCCCAGTTCGCGCGTATAGAAGCTGTAGCAGTTGCGCCCGTGTTCCTTCGCGCAATACAGCGCGGCATCGGCCGTCTTCAGCAGCGTCTCCGCGTCGGTGCCGTCGGTCGGGTAAAGGCTGACGCCGACGCTCGTCGTCACGTGCAGGTCGTGGCCGTCGAGCACGAACGGCGCGACGAAGGTGTCCAGGATCTTGCGGGCGATCGCGTCCGCGTCCGACGCCGTCGACAGGTTGACCAGCATCACGACGAACTCGTCGCCGCCAAGCCGCGCGACCGTGTCGCCGTCGCGCACCGAACTCTTGAGCCGCGCGGCGACGACCCGCAGCAGCCCGTCGCCCGCCGAGTGGCCGAAGCTGTCGTTGATGTGCTTGAAGCGGTCCAGGTCGAGCACCATCACCGCGATCAGTTGCCCGGTGCGCCGCGCCTGCGACATCGCCTGCTCCATCCGGTCGCCGAGCAGGTTGCGGTTCGGCAGGCCGGTCAGCGCGTCGTGATTGGCGAGGTATTCGATGCGGCCCTGCTGCATCTTGCGCTCGGTGATGTCCTGGACGATGCCGCGCAGGATGATCGCGTGATTCGGATCGCGGCCGGACTCCGCCTGATGCAGCACGTAGCGCTCGGTGCCGTCCGCGTGGATCAGCCGATGCTCGATCGAGAACGCGACGCCTTCGGTGCGCAGGCTCGCGTAGGACTGCACGAGCAGCGGCTGCTCGTCGGGCGGAACGGCCTGCACGAGCCGTTCGAACGTCGGCGGCGTATGGGCGGCGTCGACGCCGAGAATCCGGTACAGCTCCGGCGACCAGTAGCCGTCCGTCCGCCCGGCCTGGTATTCCCAGTTGCCGAGGTGCGCGAGCGCCTGCGCATGCGTGAGGCTGACTTCGGTCGTCGCCAGCTTTTCGACCGCCGCGGCCGCGCGCAACAGATAACGGACCCGATAGCCGAGCAGTTTCCACCGCATCGGCTTGGACACGAAGTCGGTCGCGCCGGCGTCGAACGCGCTGGCGATCGACGCGTCGTCGTCGTTGCCCGTGAGCATGACGATCGGCACGCGGCGGCCCTCGGGCAACGCGCGCAGCGCCCGGCAACAGTCGAATCCGTCGCCGCCGGGCATTTCGACGTCGAGCAGCACGACGACCGGACGATGGCGCAGGAACGCATCGATACCCGCCTGCGGACCCGTCGCTTCCTCGACGCGAAAGCCTTCCGGTTCGAGCGTTTCCACGACCAGCAGGCGCGTCATCGCATCGTCGTCGATGATCAGAATCGTCGGTACATCAGCATGCTCGTCGTTCACGACCGTCCTCCTGTTGTACTGCCGCGCGATCGTCATGGCGATCGGCCGGCGTCCCTTCAACCGTCCACGCGCTCCGCGATCAACGCCGCATGCGCGTGCCCGAACTCCGCTTCCGTGCCGGCGACCAGTTCCACCGCCGCGTCCACGTCGGCGGCGCGCGCGAGCCGCTCGATCTCGCGGCAACGCGCCGACAGCAAGTGCGCGCCGACGTTCGCGCTGCTCGATTTCAGCGTATGAGCGGCCAGCTTCAGCGCATCGGCGTCGCCCGCTTCGACCGCCGCCTGCATGTCGCGGATCAGCCGCGGCGCATCCGCCGTGAATTGATCGATGATCCGCGTCAGGACATCCGGGCGGCCCGGCCGCTGCAGCGCGCGCAACGCATCGAGCGCCTTATGGTCGATCACGCTTGCTTCGTCATCCGGATCGATGGCGGCGCCCCCCGTCGCTTCCGGCTTCGCTTCGACGCCGCCGCCCGTCGTTGCCGCATCGGTTCCGGTAGCCGGCGCGCACGCCGCGCCGCCGACATGGCGCGCGAGCATCTGCAGCAACGCATCGCGGCGAAACGGCTTGCCGAGATAGTCGTCCATGCCGGCGGCCAGACAGCGCTCGCGGTCGCCGCTGAGCGCATTGGCCGTCAACGCGATGACCGGCATGCGCGGCGCGCCGGCTTCGGCTTCGCGACGGCGCAACTGCCGCGTCGCCTCGAAGCCGTCGAGCCGCGGCATCTGGCAGTCCATCAGCACGACGTCGAATACGTCGTCGGCCAGGCGATTCAGCGCCTGCTCGCCGTCGTCGGCCACCGCCACCTGATAGGCGGTGTCCTCCAGCATCGCGAGCGCGATCTGCTGATTCACGACGTTGTCCTCCACCAGCAGCACGCGCGCCGAAATCGCATCGAGCGGCCGGCCCGGGCCGGCGCCGGCGTCGTCAGATAGCGGTTCCGGCGAATTCAGCCGCGGCGGCATCACGTGCATCGCCGACGCGATGGCCGTATGGAGAGCGGCGCCACGAAGCGGCTTCGTCAGCCGGGCGGCGATGTCGAGTTCGTGCGCGACCAGGACGCTGTCCATCATCTCGAACGCGGTCAGCGTGATGATCCTGAGCGCACGCAACGACGGATCGCGGCGGATGTGCTGCACGAGCGAGATGCCATCCATGCCCGGCATCCGCACGTCGACGATCGCCAGATCGAACGGCGCGCCGTCGGCGACCGCCGCGCGCAACTGCGACAGTGCGTCGTCGCCGCCGATCGCCGTGGCGACGCACAGCTGCCATTCGATCGCGTGTTCGAGCAGCACGCTGCGATCGGTCTCGCTGTCGTCCACGATCAGCACCTTCAGGCCCGCGAGCGACGGTCGTGCATCGGCTGCTACGCCGACCTCGCCGGATGCCGGCTCGAACCGGGTCGTCACGGTAAATACCGAACCCTTGCCGGGCGTCGATTCGAGCGTGAGCTCGCCGCCCATCATCTCGGCCAGCTGGCGGGAAATCACCAGACCGAGCCCGGTTCCGCCGTATTTGCGCGCGATCGAGTTGTCGGCCTGCTGGAACGGCCGGAACAACTGCGCGGCCACCTCGGGCGCGATGCCGATGCCGCTGTCGGCGATCGTGAACACGATGCGGCCGTCGTCCGAATACGATGCGCCGAGCGCGACGTGCCCGTGCTCGGTGAACTTGATCGCGTTGCCCAGCAGGTTCGTGAGCACCTGGCGCAACCGCACCGGGTCGCCGCGCATCCACTCCGGAACGGTGTCGCCGCGCCGGAACTCGAGCGCAAGCGCCTTGCGCTGCGCGTTGGGCTCCAGCAGCGCGACGACATCGTCGAGCAATTGATGCAGATTGAAATCGATGCGCTCCAGCGTCAGCTTGCCCGCCTCGATCTTCGAGAAATCCAGAATGTCGTCGATGAGGACGAGCAGCGTCTGGCCCGATCGATACACGGTGTCGACGAACTTGCGCTGCTTCGACGTCAGCCGCGTGCGCTGCAGCAGTTCGGTCATGCCGAGCACGCCGTTCATCGGCGTGCGGATCTCGTGACTCATCCGCGCGAGAAACTCCGATTTCGCCGAATTCGCGGCTTCGGCCGTGGCGATCGCCGCCTGCAACGCGACGTCGCGGCGCTCGATTTCGTCGAGCATCATGTTGAAGCCGGCAATCAGCACGGCGACTTCGTCGCTGCCTTTGTGCGTCATGCGCAACGACAGGTCGCTGCCGCTGCGAATGCGGGCCATCGTGCGCGTCAGGTTCGACAGCGGCCGCGAGATCGACGTGCCGAGCCGATGGCTGATCACCAGCCCGCCGATCGCGAGCAGGAACGATACCCCCACGATCATCAGGATCGCGGTCGCCACGGCCCGGTAGACGTCCGATACGATGCCGCGCTGCTGAAGATCGACGCGCACGGCTTCCTGCTCCGTGTAGGCCGCGAGGCGATTGGCCGTCGTGTCGACGTCCGCGACGATGCGCTGCATGGCCACGTCGTTGGACAGCATGTCGGACTTCACGGCGAGGATGCGGCGCGCGGATCCACCGAGCGCCGCGGTCAGCCCGACGACATCCTGCGCGCGCTTCGCGTTGCCCGGGCCGTCCGCGGCGAGCGCCTCGCGCAGCGCGCCGGCGGATGCGGTCAGCGCGCCGATACTCTTGCGCAGTTCGTCGTCGGCGCGCTTCAGACGGTCGGCGCTGTCGCTTTGCGCGATCATGCGCAGGTCGAACGCCAATGCGTTGATGCCGCCGCTCACGACCGCCGACAGCGATGCAACCCGCGCGGCTCGCCGCCGGAATTCGATCGCGTCGTCGAGGCGCCGTCGCGCCTTGACGATCTGCAACGCGAACGGGTCCGCGATCTCCGCGAGCTTCGCGTCCAGCGCATCGAGCGACTGCAGCACCCTGTCCTCCTTCGCGCGGTAGCGGGGCGCGACGGAGGATTCGGCGAACAGGGCGCCGCGCAGCGCGACGAGGCCGTCGTGACCGCCGAGGATGTCGGCCGCCACGCGCCCCAGCGCGCTCGTCACCCCCTGTGCGGTGGCGGCATCGAGGTTCGGCGCCGCGATCGTGAGCGCATTGCGTGCGCCGTCGAGCGACGCCTGCATGCGCTCGCGCAGCGGCGCGAGCCGGTACCGGTTCGGCGCGACGTCGACGCGGCCGGCGATCGTCATGATGTCCTTGACGTTCGTGCGAACCTGATCCAGTGCATGAATCGTCCGGTTGTAGGCGGTGTTGGCCGCGAGCGCGCCGCTCACCGCCGCATCGGCATCGTCGTCCAGCCGCTCGATTTCCTTGCCGATCTCGGTCAGCAGCGTGGCGCCCCGTGCCTGCAGGCCTTCGATCAGCCGGCGCTCGGCGACGAGTTGCGCATCGCCGCGCAGGCGCTTGTCGATCCCTTCGTTCATCGAACGGAACATCGTCCGCAGGTCGGTGGACGGCTCGGCGATGCCGTGCCCGTCGATCGCGCGCACGGCGGCCGTGATGCCGGCAATCCGCTGCAATTGCGTTTCGATCTCCGACGACGACTGCTGTCGCTCCGACGCATCCTGCGCGTGCTGGAGCCGACCGAACTCCACCGCAAGTTCCGCATAGGCGCGCTGGAGTTCGTTGCTGCGCATCTGCAGCGGCAGCGATTCCGTCGTCAGCGTGCGCACGCCGGACGCGATGCCGTGCACCGCGATCAGGCTGGTCACCGAAATCGCCACCGCCCCCAGCAGCATCAGGCTGGTGCTGGTGACGAGCTTCGCCTTGATGTCCATGCAGCCCTCCAGGATCGGGATGGCTCGGCGGCCATCCGTCCGCTCATTGCGCCGGCACGACGAGCGGCGTGACGCGGCCGTGCGCGATTTCGGTGAGGAACACGTCGTTCAGCGCCTGGTGATCGTCGGTGCTCAGATTGGCCACCAACCCGCCGAGGTCGAGATGCCGGATCGACTCGAGCGCCTGCTTCAGCGTCGCCCGGCTGGGTGCCGGCCCCGCGCGTTCCAGCCCGATCAGCGCGACCTTCGCGTCGAGACAACCCTCGATGTGCACCACGCCGATGTGCTCGTCCGGAAAGCGCCGCGCGATCAGCCGTGCACAGTCCCGGATCACGGGGCGCTCGCTCTGCGGCAGCGGCACGACCTGCGAAATCACCGTGCCGTTCGCTTCGTCGCCGATCAGGCGCAACAGGTCGTCGGTGCCGACGAACGACACCGCCGCGAGACGGGCCGCGAAGCCTTCGCGGTGCGCCGCGCGAATGAATGCGGCGACCGGCGTATACGGGCCGACCATGACGACGACGTCGGGCCGCGCGTCGAGTACGGCAGCGAGCCCCGTGTCGACCGCCGTCGTGCCGCGGCGAAACGTGCCGGTGGCGACGACGTCGAGGCCATGGCGGCGCAGTGCGAGTTGCGTGCCGGCCAGCACCGCGAGCCCGAAGCCGTCGTCCTGATAGAACACCGCGAAACGCTTTGCGCGGTCGTGCACGATCAAATGATCGACCAGCGCGCGCGTTTCGTCGTCATAGCTCGCCCGGATGTTGAAGACCTCCGGAATCACCGGCCTGCGCAGCGCCATCGCGCCGCTGAACGTACCGACGAGCGGGATGCCGGCATCCCGGATCATCGGCAGCACCGCGGTGGTTGTCGGCGTGCCGACATAGCCGAACAGCGCGAGGACGTTGCCCCGCTCGATCATTTCCAGCGTGTTGTCCACCGTCCGGTCGGGTTCGTAGCGGTCGTCGGCGACGACGAGATCGATTTTCCGCCCGTGCACGCCGCCGTGAGCGTTCGCGTCGTCGAATACGGCTTGCGCACCGATCAACAGCCCGCGCCCGAGGCCGGCGGAATTGCCCGACTGCGCGTTGACCATGCCCAGGCGGATCGTGTCGTCGGTCACGCCGGGTTCCGATGCAAAGCCCGCGCCCTGGCCGCTCAGTGCGGTGCAGCACGCGAACAGCACCAGCACGCGCCGGCCGCCGGGACACGCGAGCGCGTGCAGTACGTTCGAGAACCAGATGCCGGAACACATCCGTGTGACTGACACACCCTCGTCCATGTTGGGCTCCCGTTCGGCACCGGTTGTTCTGATTCGATGGTGCGCCCCGCCGCATGCCGCACCGCTGCCGTGGTACGAGTCAATTAGTCATATATATAGGTGGCATCCCTTGCGACTGCAAGCCAGAGGAGCGGATCGACGCCGTTTGTCGAGAATCGTTTCGCTGGGGCGACGGAATGCAGGTGGACGCGATCGGGCGGGATCGCCTTCCGGCATTTCGATACAGTCGTCAGTGCGGTGATTTGTTGCGGAAATCGATGCGTCAGGGCACGGCGCGGCGATCATCTCGCGCGTTGCGAGCATCGTGAACGTCGTGGCCTTGTCGTGTCCGGACCGCCCGAGCGGCAAGCGGATTTCGGGGGCGCGCACTTCGATGTCGATGTCCTCGACAACTAGTGCGCTGTGCCGTGTCCGTGACGATGGATGAATACGCGCCAGCGTTTCGGGTTGACTGCCGCGATTCGGTCCAGTTGGAATAAGCAAAGGAATGCAAAACAAATGGACGAGGCTGATGCGGTTCGTCCGTGCGGTGTCTATCGACCGATGGGATGATTTCCGGCACGACGGTAGCAATGGAGTTCATCTACCTTGGATATGACATCGGTTTCCGATGCAATCTCCCGCTCTCAAGCCGTGATCCTTCAACTCGTGCGTCAAGTTTCAGAGGCCGCGCGCTCCGCTTAATACTGATCATCGGCTTCCCCCGCACTCCGTCAGCCTACTCCTGGGATACAGACTCCTGGCCGTCATTCGCGCCCATCGGAATGGGCGCGAGCCGATCACACCAAGTCAGGCCTGCTTGATGTAGAAAGTGACCGTCGCATTGTCTCCTGAGCCTCCGTCGTAACCGACTTTGTAACCGGCAGCGCTCACGGTTATCGAGTATCCGTTTCCGCCGTAATACGGGTTGTCCCAGTAGATCCGCAAGTTTTCGATACCGCCACCGTCGGCAAATTGATATTGAAGCTTCCCCTCGGTTCCGGTCATGAAGCCGTCGGAATCGCTCTCCCATTCCCCCGTTTGTCCATTCGGGATCTTCTCCGGCGGGTACGTGACCCATTCGCCATGCAGCAGATTGATCGATGCCGAGTCCAGAAACAACGTGCTGCCCGAGTTGTTTTGCAGCTTCACAACAGTGCTTCGTGCGGACATTTCGTTCTCCACAATAAAGTGTGATTACGCATCGCAGCCGTTTTTGAATGCATACCCCGCAATGCATCTCAAACATAGAACGCGAACATCAGCACCGAAAGCTGATACTTATGACAGTCGAATTTTATGGAATAGTTTAAGAAATTATTCAAACAATTGTGACATCAAAAATCACAACGTAAAAACCACAAAAATAGAATCGAGCAGCATTTGATTCGCAAAATTAACCGCATTGCTTCCTTAAAAATCGCACGAAACACCACGGTTTCATGACAACGACACCGCGCCGCGTTGAGAGCATGTGGCTGGCCCAGCTCCACTTTCGTGACAATCCCGCCCTGTGGATACGAAATCTGCGGCCCTGTCTTGGTGGTGTCGTGCGACCGGCTCGACATTGCGGCGTACGGCGCCATCAAAATAAGCATTTTTCAGTGAAAACTTCCCGGTCTCACATGGATTTGTTGTGTTCCGGACTGACTGCAAACATCTACACGCTGCCTACAAGAGCATACCGACAGACGACGATGGGAAATTTGAAAGCCATAGGGCGAGAAGCCATATTGATAGAGTCGCCGACGCTCTTCGGCGTCGGGATAAATGGTCTCGACGACCGCGCGGCCGCGCCGGACGACTGCCTGTTCGAGCCAAGCCTGTTTTGCCGCCGCTGCCACGGTGAAGGTTTTGTGCCAGAGCGACGCCAACTTTGCCTCGGCGACTGCTCCGTCGAGCGCATCGTCGAGCAGACTCAATTCCTCGAGCGCGGTCATCACGAAGGCGTCTAGCTCGTCTAACCATGTGCGCAGCAGCCCGTATTGAAGCGGATTGGTTGCCCGGCGATCAAAAGCCGCTGGGTAAACGCGCACGCTGGCGCACGGGGGAGCGCGGGTGCGAGCGGGCGGCGTAAGTCCGCGCAGATAAGCACATCAAATTTGGGCCCGAGTACAATCCAACTGCCACTTGCCGCTCTTATCCTCGGAACCATCTCCGCATCCAAGACTACTAAATGACACTAAAGTTCAGCCAACGCTTGGGAATAACGCCGCTGCCCGAGGCATTAAAACCCGACACGATGCCCGATGAGCTACGAAGCTCACTATGGAATGCGTTCTTGGATTGGCAGAGTCGCCAAGATGACGAGGCGCTCCTGAACATCATCTCGCGACACTTCTGGAAACGCCCCGCTGACACAATTCCAATCCGTCGCGGTTATGGAGGTGCTAGCTTCCACGACGCTTGGAAGGTCGTGCGAGATTATTTCTTCCACTCGAACTGGCACGGCGTGTACGATTTCCTAGAGTTCCTTATTCGGATAGGCTATCCCGGCGAACAACTCGGACAAGCTGTAGACAAGGTGCTCGCCCGCGAATTGGCCGCGTATCGCATCGTGAACAGTCAAATTGTCCCGGTCACTTCAACGCAAGAAGTACAGGCGCTAGAACAAGCCTTGTCAGACAAGGGACCATTCGTAGCAGCCAGCGCCCACTTATCCACGGCACTCGGACATCTAAGCAACCGGCAAAATCCCGATTATCGAAACTCGATCAAAGAATCTATTTCTGCCGTTGAGGCAGTTGCCAAAGTCGTCAGCGGGAAAGACAAGGCCGAGCTTGGTGATGCTTTGGCAACGCTGGAGAAAGCCGGCAAACTCCACGCGGCGCTTCGGAAGGGCTATTCTGCACTGTACGGCTACACCAGCGACGCTAACGGTATTCGCCACGCTCTAATGGATGAACCAAACCTCAACGCGGAAGATGCCAAGTACTTCCTCTTGGCCTGCACCGCATTCGTCAATTACTTGAAGACGTTAGCCTGAGCCCGTTTCGGGAAATAACGTAACTGAGCCGCCGCGTACCTAGGAATTCTCATGAGTAAGACCAACAACCAAGCGACCACTCAGGATGGGGAACATGCCAAGCAGTCCGTGCGCCTAGACTTGCCGCCTATGTTTGGGCCAGTCGCAGATGGGAAGGTTGAATGGAAGCGCCTTGAAACGATTGACTACGACTTAATGGGGTATTTGCTCTCGTGCCATCTAATTATTGAGCATTACATGGACGAGTATTTGAAGGCCGAGTTCCCCAGCTTGGATTGGAACGTTGCGAAACTGACATTTGGTCAGCGAATCTCGCTACTGAGCACTCAGAATGTTGGGGGCAAGTTCGATTCAACGCCTGCTATTAAACATCTAAACTCGCTACGTAACCGATTCAGTCACCGCATCGACTACACATTGGTGGCGGAGGACATGCTTCCGTTCGTCCATTACATAAAATCCGTTACTCCAGACGCGGACCCACCGCACACACCCAAAGCCATTCTCAGCACATTCACTTGGACGTGCTGCGCTGCGTTCGCCGGGAGCGTCAGCTACATTGCAAGGACTAAAGGAATACGGCACCACGGCCATAGTCAAAGCCCCCGCTGATTGCACGTACGCTAGAATCCCGCCACGCTCTCGCCACAGCGGGAGTGCAGCAGACCCGTATCCGATTCCAACCAAGCGGTTAAAGCGAATTTGTAAGTGCTTGAATAAGCGAAGAATTCTGGCCCGCCCTACACGATTCGAACGTGTGACCTACGGCTTAGAAGGCCGTTGCTCTATCCAACTGAGCTAAGGGCGGTCGGGGAGAAAAGACACGGCCGGACACGGACCGGCATTCGGCATCGGGCTCTGAGTAACGAAGCAGCAGCAACCCCGCCCACTGCCCCACGACAACTCAAACCCCCGAAACAAAACGGGCCCGGCACGAAGCCGAGCCCGAAATTATACCCGATCATCGCACCAGATCACGCGATACCGGCGCCCGCCGCGTCAAACCGGCTGCGGATGCAGCATGAACCAGCCGAGGCAGACCACCCCGGCGATCACGCAATACACGCCGAACGACGCGAGCCGGCCGCGCCCTTCGAAATAGCGCATCAGGAACCGCACGCTGAGGTACGCGGCGATCGCCGTCAGCACGCCGCCGAGCAGCGCATCGGCGAGCTGGTCGCGCGCATGGAACAGCTTCGGCAGTTCGAGCACGCCCGCGGCAAAGATGATCGGCGTGCCGAGCAGGAACGAGAATTCCGCCGCCTTCTCCGCCGTCAGCCCGGCCGCGTTGCCGGCGATCATCGTCAGCCCGCTGCGCGAGAAGCCTGGAATCAGCGCGCCGATCTGCGCGAGCCCGACGAAGAACGCCTGCTTGAACGTCATCTTCTCGGGCGGCTGGTGCGCGCGGCTACGCTGGATGCGATCGCCGAGCCACAGCAACACGCCGTTGACGATCAGCGCGATCGCAACGATCCGCAGGTCGTGAAACACGCGTTCGATGCGCTTCTCGAGCAGCAGCCCCACGATGCCGGTCGGGATCGTGCCGATGATCAGCGCCCACATCAGGTGCCCGTCGTCGTTCTTGCGACCGCCGAGCTGCGCGAAGAAACCGCCGATCAGCGCGATCCACCGCGCGCGGAAGTACCACAGCAGCGCCAACGCGGTACCGAGGTGGAGCGCGACGAGGAATGGCAACAGCTGCGGCGCATGCTTGTCGATGTGCATGCCGAACAGCGCCGGCACGAGCAGCGTATGGCCGAGGCTGCTGACGGGGAAGAGTTCGGTGACGCCCTGCAGGACGCTCAGGAATACCAGAAACCAGAGGCTCACGCGTCGGTCCTTTCAGTGAAGATTAAGCGGGAAGGAAGGCGGACGACGCGATGCGCGTCCTGAAAAACGCGCCCCGATTATGCCGAGCCAGGATTACCGCGCCAAGGCATTTGGCAGGATATTGCGGCAATGCACACAAACGCTTGCAATTTGTAAGCACTCAGAAAGCAAAAAGCCCGCCATTTGCATGGCGGGCCTGTCGATTTCGGCAGAAATTGCCGTCAGCGGCCGAGCTGATAGAAAAATAATACCGTGCTGCCGGTAAACATGCCGAACAGTGCGATTCCCATTGCCATTGCCAGATCCATGGCCCCCTCCACGAAGTGTCATGACCCGGCAACATCACCGGTTTAGAGGCATTATCCCGACGGTTGACAGCGTTAAAAACTCGCAATTTCCCGAGAAGGGTTTTCCCGGACCGCCCGCGGCCCGATAATGGAATGCACGTTGCTCCCCTCACCCGCCCAACCCGATTCGCCATGCCGATCTTCCAGCAACACGACATTCACGAACTTCATGCCGGCCCGTCGCTCGTCCGGGTCGCCCCACAATTCGGCGGCCGCCTGCTGTCCTGGCACGTCGATGGCGAGCCGGTGATCTTCTGGCCGGAAACCGCCGACTGGAGCAACCTCGCCCGCGTGCGCGGCGGCAATCCGCTGCTGTTCCCGTTCCTCGGCCGCCACCGCGTCGACGGTGAAATCGGCCGCTGGCGCGATGCCGCCGGCGTGGTCCGCGACCTGCCGATGCACGGTTTCGCGCGCGACCTGCCGTTCGATGCGCACCCGTCGGCCGACGGCGCCGCGCTGTCGATGACGCTCGACGCGAATGACGCGCTGCGCGCGAGCTACCCGTTCGATTTCCGCTTCGAAACCACCTACCGGCTGGCCGACGCACATACGCTCGACGTCGCGCTGACGACGACCAATCGCGGCGACACGCCGCTGCCTTACTACGCCGGCCACCATTTCTACTTTGCGCTGCCGCACGGCGAGCGGGCCGAGACCCTCCTCGAATTGCCGCCCACCCACCGTTGCCACCAGCGTGCCGACGGCTCGATCAGCCCGCTCGAACCGGGCGACGCCCGTTACCGTCTCGACGATGCGGACATCCTCGACCGCTTCCACTGCCTCGACGGCGAACCGTCCACGCCGGTGCGCATCGTGATGCCGGGCCGCCGCCGCACGATCGAGATCGCGCTGGACCTGCCGGGCTCGATCCCGTGGTACGCGGTCACGACGTGGACCGAAAAACCGGATTCCGACTTCTATTGCGTCGAGCCGTGGCTCGGACTGCCCGACGCGATCCACAACGGCCGCGGGTTGCGCATGCTCGCGCCGGGCGCGACGGAAACGGCGACGCTGCGGATCCGCGTGATCCCGTTCGCCGGCTGATTCGACACGCATCGGACCGGGGCCGCTACGGCCGCGCCCGCAGCCGAAACTGCGGCGTGCGGGTCGAACCCGTTAAAATCGGACGTTTTGTGTTGCCTGCCGCGTCACGCACGGCAGGGTTTTGCGAGGTTCAATGTTCGGAACAACAACGAAGCGACTCTTCGCAGCCGCCTGCGCCGCCCTGCTCGTCGCGTGCGGCTCCGCACCTGTCGGCCCCGGGTTCTATCGCGTCGAGCGTGGCGACACGCTGTACAAGATCGCGCGCGCGAACCGCACGTCGGTCCAGAACATCGTGCGCTGGAACCAGATGACGAACCCCGATGCGATCGAAGTCGGGCAGGTGCTGCGCGTCGCGCCGCCGCCCGGCTCGGCCACCGCATCGACGCCGTCGACCACCGGCACCGGCAGCGCGGGCCGCGCGCGGCCGGCTCCGTCCGCGCCGGTCGAATCGGCGGTGAAGCCGGCCACGAGCATTGCGCTGATCTGGCCGGCAGCCGGCAACGTGGTGCGTACGTTCGATGGCTCGAAATCGAAGGGCATCGACATCGCGAACTCGCCGGGCACGCCGGTGGTGGCGGCCGCGCCGGGCGTCGTGGTCTACGCCGGTAACGGGCTGCGCGGCTACGGCAACCTGATCATCCTGAAGCACAACGCCGACTACCTGACGGCCTACGCGCACAACCGCGCGCTGCTGGTGAAGGAAGGCCAGTCGGTCACGCAAGGGCAATCGATCGCGGAGATGGGCAACAGCGACAGCGATCGCGTCGCGCTGCATTTCGAACTGCGCTATGGCGGCCGCTCGATCGATCCGTCACGCTACCTGCCGCCGCGTTGAGCGCACGACAGACGACACACGATGCCGGTGCGCATCGCGTGTCGTCACGGCGAAAACGGAAAAAATCGAGTCAGCGCTTGCGCAGACGTCCGGTGAAACGGCCGGACAACGGATCGACGTGGCGGGCAAACGCCACCAGCCCGCCGATTCCAATCAGGCTGAACCCCGCAGCTATCAGAAGCAAATCCATGATCACACCACTGTTTTGTCTTGATCTTATGCGTCATTGTGGAATCGTGCACTGAGCCCCGCCTATTGGACGAGTCCGAACATTCCCTATCAGCAAACACCATTGTGGATGCGTCCGAGTGAAATCCTGATGTAAGCCGTTCACCCAACGCCACGTTCGACACCCAGGAGACCATGCGATGCTGCCCGCCGCCGACCGCTACGACCCGCTCCTCTCCCGCTTCCGGTGGGACATTCCGGCGCGCTACAACATCGGCGTGGACGTGTGCGACAAATGGGCCGACGGCAGCGGACGCATCGCGCTGATCCACGAAACGGCGCAAGGCGACGTTTCCCGCCTCACGTTCGACGAACTGAAGCATGCTTCTAATCGGCTCGCGAACAGCTTTGCGCGCGCGGGCCTGCGGCGCGGCGACCGGATCGGCATCTTCCTCGCGCAAGGCCCTGAAACGGCCGTCACCCATCTCGCCGCGTACAAGTTCGGCGCGATCGCGGTACCGCTCTTCACGCTGTTCGGCGTCGACGCACTGGAGTACCGGCTCGCGAACAGCGAGGCGGCCGCGCTCGTCACCGACGCGGCCGGCTACGCGAAGATCGCGCCGCTGCGCGCGCAGCTGCCGGCGCTGCACACCGTCTACTGCATCGGCGACGACGCGCCCGACACGCCCGGCGTGCTCCGCTACGACGCGGCGCTCGCCGCCGAAGCGCCGGATTTCGTGCCGGCGGATACGGCCGCCGACGATCCGGCCGTGATCATCTACACGTCCGGCACGACGGGCAAACCGAAAGGCGCGCTGCACGCGCATCGCGTGCTGCTCGGCCACTTGCCGGGCGTCGAGATGTCGCAGCAGTGCTTCCCGCGCGACGCACGCCTGTTCTGGACACCCGCCGACTGGGCATGGATCGGCGGGCTGCTCGACGTGCTGCTGCCGTCATGGCATCACGGCGTGCCGGTGCTCGCACGTCGCTTCGAGAAATTCGACGGCGAAGCGGCGTTCGCGCTGATGGCGCGGCACGGTGTCACCCATGCGTTCCTGCCGCCCACCGCGCTGAAGCTGATGCGCGCCGTCGCGGCGCCGCGCGAACGCTACGCGCTGTCGCTGAAATCGGTCGCAAGCGGCGGCGAATCGCTCGGCACCGAACTGACGGCGTGGGGCCGCGACGCGCTCGGCGTGACGATCAACGAGTTCTACGGGCAAACCGAGTGCAACATGGTGCTGTCGTCGTGCGCGGCGCTGTTCGATGCGCAGCCCGGCGCGATCGGCAAGGCGGTGCCCGGTCACACGGTCGCGATCGTCGATGCGGACGGCACGCCGCTGCCGCCGGGCGTCGAGGGCCGCATCGCGGTGCGCCGCCCCGACCCTGTGATGTTTCTCGAATACTGGCGCAACCCCGCCGCGACGCGCGACAAGTTCGCGGGCGACTACCTGCTCACCGGCGATACGGGCACCATCGACGCCGACGGCTTCGTGCGCTTCGTCGGCCGCGACGACGACGTGATCACGAGCGCCGGTTACCGGATCGGCCCGGGGCCGATCGAGGACTGCCTGCTCACGCATCCGGCGGTGCGGATGGCGGCCGTCGTCGGCGTGCCCGATGCGACGCGTACCGAGATCGTCAAGGCGTTCGTCGTGCTGAACCCCGGCCACGTCGGCGACGACGCTCTCGTGAGCGCGCTGCAAGCACATGTGCGCACGCGGCTCGCCGCGCACGAGTATCCGCGCGCGATCGCGTTCGTCGACAGCCTGCCGATGACCGCGACCGGCAAGATCGTGCGCCGCGCGCTGCGCGACGCATGAGCCGCCCGCCCGCGCTCGGCCCTCCCGACCGGATGGTTTATAGTGGCGCCACGCAGTCTTTCCAAGAAACCGATGTCCTCTGATCAACACCCCGTCGCGGGCGCGTCACACAGCCCGCTCTACGCCAAACTCCTCGGCGAAACCGCCAAGATCGACTGGTGCGATCTCGAACGCTTCTTCGCGCAGGGCAAGCTGCTGTCGATCGCGCGCGACCTCGATCTCGTGAGCGTCGCCGAAGCAGTCGCCAACGACGATGCCGAACAGGTCACGCGCTGGCTGTCGTCCGGCCTCGTCGCGCGCATGCCGGCCGAAACGGCTGCCGACTACGCCGCGCGCAATCCGGAGCTGTGGGCCGTCGTCGTCTCGCCGTGGGTGTGCGTGCAGGAACGCGCCTGACGCGTCCGCCATGTCCGGATCCGCGGTACCGCACGGGGCCGGCAGCGCGTCGGCCGCCGTCACGCATCGGCGCGTCCTCGCGCTCGCGTTCCCGATCGTCGTCGCGAACCTGACCCAGCCGATCCTCGGCGCCGTCGACACGGCCGTCGCCGGCCACCTCGACGGCGCGCAGTATCTCGGCGGCGTCGCGCTCGGCGGGCTCTTCTTCAATTTCGTGTTCTGGGGCTTCGGCTTCCTGCGGATGGGGACGACCGGGCTCGTCGCGCAGGCGCATGGCGCCGGCGACGCCGCCGGGATCCGCCTGAACCTGCTGCGCGCGCTGATCGTCGCGTTCGCGCTCGGCGCTGCGGTGCTTGCGCTGCAGGTGCCGCTGCTGTCGTTCGCGCTGTCCGCGTTCGGCGGCAGCGATGCCGTCCGCGCGACAGCGCTCGCGTACAGCCACGCGCGGATCTGGAGCGCGCCGTTCGCGCTCGCGAACTACGTGGTGCTCGGCTACCTGCTCGGCGTGCAGCGCGTGCGGCTCGCGCTCGTCGCGCAGGTGTTCATCAACGCGGTGAACATCGGCGCCGTGCTGCTCTACGTGTACGGCTTCGGCTGGGGTATCGCCGGCATCGGCGCCGCGACCGCCACCGCGGACGCATGCGGCTTCGCGCTCGGCGCGTGGATGCTGTGGCGGCTGCGGCCGAGCGGCCTTGCGCCGCTCGCGATGCGCGCGCTTGCCGACCGCGTCGCGCTCAAGCGGCTGATCGCGCTCAACCGCGACATCTTCCTGCGCACGCTGTGCCTGCTCGGCGCCTTCGGGTGGTTCGCGCATCTCGGCGCGAAGCAGGGCGACGCGACGCTCGCCGCGAATGCGCTGCTGCTGAATTTCCAGACGTTCATGGCGTATGGCCTCGACGGCTTCGCGCATGCGGCCGAGGCGCTCGTCGGCGCGGCGGCCGGCGCGCGCGACCGCCGCGCATTTCGGCAAGCCGTACGCGTCACACTGTTCTGGTCGGCACTCGGCGCGCTGCTGTTCGCGCTCGTTTACTGGGCGGCGGGCGGCTGGATCGTCGCGCGCCTGACCGATCAGACCGAGATCCGCGCCGTCGCGCTGCGCTACCTGCCGTGGGCCGCGATCTCGCCGATCGTGTCGGTCTGGGGCTTCCTGCTCGATGGCGTGTTCATCGGCGCCACGCAGACGCAATCGCTGATGCGCGCGATGGTCGTGTCCTTGTCGATCTTCATCGTGGCCACGCTCGCCGCCGCCGGACCGTTCGGCAATCACGGCCTGTGGTTCGCGCTACTGTTGTTCATGGCGGCGCGCGGTGCGACGCTCGCGCGCCACCTGCCGGCGCTGGTGCGGCGCATTGGCGCCGACCCGCCGGTCGCTGCCGCGGCCCGTGCGTGACGGCGGGCCCGCCGGCCGTTACTGCACCGGCTTCGGCGGCGGCGCGTCGAGCATCGACGGCGGCGTCATGTCGGTCGGCACGCCGTGATAGTCGGCCGGGTCTTCCGGCGGGTGGCCGCGGCGCGCCTGGCGAGGATCGCTGCTGCAGGCGGCAAGGAGGGATGCGGCCAGCACGGCCAGCAGGAAACGGGTCATCAGGGAGGGCTCCGGAAAACGGCGCGCCCATCGCGCGCCGGAACCGCGCCGAGTCTAGCGGAAATCCGGTTTCGGGGTTGCGCCGCGCATGTCCTACTATGTACGCATGGCGCTGTGCCGTCGAAAGGAGGCTGCCATGTCGTCTGAGGAAATTGCGGGCCTGATCGGCCTGATCATCGGTCTGATGGTGCTGGTCGCCCTGTCGTACTTCGAATCGCGCGAATACAAGCGCAGCCACGGAGGCGAAGGGATGATCCACCACTGGATGACGGAACACCACCTGCTCGACTGGCGGCGCAAGCACTGAGCGCGCCGCTGCCGGCCGGTCCCGCCTCGGGTCGTCGCGAACGTGCCGCTCTGCGGCACGGTGATCGCTGCGTGCCGCCGAAATTATCGGGGCCGGACATGCATGCATGGACCGGACACACGAACGCCGTCGCGCGGCTAACGTGCGACGGCGTTCGCTTGCGTGCGCCGCACCTGACCGGCGCGACGCGATTCGGACCGTTCAGCCCAGGAAGTGGCGGGCGTAGCGCGCGTTGATGTCCGACAGACGGAACAGCGTCAGGAAATCCGCGCAGTTGAAGTCGGGATCCCAGGCCGGGGCGCCGCAGATCTTCGCGCCGAGACGCAGATAACCCTTGATCAGCGGCGGCGGCGCGACGACGGTGCCCGTCTGCAGTTCGTCGACCGGCAACGCCGTGTGCGGGAACGCGCGATACTCGGGTGCCGTCAGCGCGCCTGCCGACAGCGACTGGTACAGGTTCGCCGCATAGTGGCCGCCATCGGCCATCGACACGCTCGCGCAGCCGAGCATCGTTTCGTAGCCGTTCTGCATCATGTATGCGCCCAGGCCGCCCCACAGCGCCATGATGACGGCGCCGCTCCGGTAGTCGGTGTGCACGCACGAGCGGCCGACCTCGACCATCTTGCCGCGCAGATGCGTAAGGCGTGACAGGTCGAATTCGCCTTCCGCGTACAGGCGGCCGACACGCGCCGCCTGGTGCGGCGGCAGCACGCGGTACGTGCCGACGACTTTCAGCGTGTCGAGATCGCGGACCAGCAGATGATCGCAATACGCGTCGAACGGATCGACGTCGAGACCGGACGGACCGCTGACCTGCGCACCCATCTCTTCAGCGAACACGCTGTAGCGAAGGCGCTGGGCTTCGCGCAATTCGTCTTCCGTACGCGCCCATGCGGCGCGCAGGCGATACTCCGATGTGACGGTTTCACTGGCGCGCGGCAGATGGCGCCGCGACGTGTCGAGGGGCAGCGAGGCAAAAGGGAGCGTAGGCGTCGGCAGTTCTCGCATTAGGCTTTCCTGATCGTAAGGAATAGGACGACATGCCCGCCAATGTAGTAACCGGCCGTGACCGTTATGTGGCACGACCGTGTCCTTTCAATGACGTGTCGCCGAATTGACTTTAGCAGAAAGCTTGCAAAACCGTATGACCAATCCCTTCAAACCTGCTCAGTCGGGCTTTACACCAGTTCGGGCGTCAGTACCGCCCGCAGCACGGCCTGCGGGCTGCCGTCGCGCGTGCGGCTCGCCAGCCACACGATTCCGCCCTTCCTGACGCTCCAGCCGTCGTCGCCGCCGGCGACGAGCTGCGCGGCGACGCTGCCGAGCGTCGGCTGGTGGCCGACGATCACGACCGTCGGCGCGATGCCTTCCGGCCAGCCGGCCGCCGTGAGCACGTCGTCGACGCTGCCGCCCGGCGCGAGCGCGTCGACGGTCCGGTACTGGTCGGTCAGCGCCTCGACGGTCTGCACGGTGCGCGCCGCCGGGCTCGCGAGAATCACGGTATTCGTCTCGAGGCGGCCGCGCAGCCATTTGGCCATCGCCTGCGCGTCCTTGCGGCCGCGCACGGTCAACTGGCGCGCGAGATCGCTCGTCGCGTAGTCTTCGGCTTCGGCGTGGCGCCACAGGATCAGGTTCATCATGATGTTCTCCTTGCGTCGGCAGGCGGCCGCACGCGAATGCCTGCGGGGCGGCCGATCATCAAGGGAATTGTCGCAAATCGTGGCAGATTCGCCGCCGCGGCATTTACCCGCATATCGTGATTGACCGAATCGGTCGTTCAACGTTATTATCTCTGGCTCGTCGGAGCGTAGCGCAGCCTGGTAGCGCATCTGATTTGGGATCAGAGGGTCGAAGGTTCGAATCCTTTCGCTCCGACCAAGGGAATCAAGGGGTTAGCGTAAGCTAACCCCTTTTTCTTTACTCGGTCCACGCTAGGTAACCCGATCCAGCCTAGGTCAATCTACATTGATCCATTTCGGCCCGGCCAATTTCCTCCCTGCTCTCCTCCTCTCGGAACGATCCAGCCAAGTTTTCGATGTGATTCCAGCGTTTATGGGGCCGGAAACTCCGATTGCCACCAGAGTGCAGTCCGGGGGCTGCGACGCCAAAGATACTGACCGCAGATCATGCCGATGTGCCGCCACACGCATGGCCCGAGCGCCCCTTCGCCATCCTCGTCTTGACACGCCTCCGGATACGACGGCTCGCCGACGTATTTGGCTGGGATTAAACAACGGCCCCCGGCTCGCCACGCTGGAGCGAATAGCCGCGACTTCCCCACATTGTCGTCCCGCACGTTCATCACGGTGCGCATGACGCCTGGCGTCTTGCCGGCCGCCCTGGCCGCTTCAATCCGCTCCCTCTGGATCGCGCGCGGCAGGAAGCCGAAGTTGGCGATCAGCGGCTTGAACTGGTCGTCTACGTAGCCGACGATCGGCACGTCGTAGTCCTGACGGATCTGCGGCTTCCACGGCGTGCAGTGGTACGGCCCCCGAAAACTGTCGATCTTGATCGCTCTGGCCCGGATCCTCGCCCGGCGCTACCTAGTTCGCGCACATCCCGGAGATACCTCCAATGATCCGTGCCTTGTTCAGTAGCGGTCATACGAGACTCGATATCAGATGGCAGCCACACGTGGCGCGATGGCCGTGACGCGCGATTGGAAGGCCGTCATCCATCATCGATCCGCCACCCTCTTCGATGACGTTGGGTGATACGTCAGGATGCCGAGGGCACGACACATAGTCGCCTTTTCGCGCGACGTAACGGCCGTCAAAAGACATTGTCGAAGAGGCTGTAATGACCTTGCCTTCGTGATCAGTGTCATCGTGAAGGCGGATTAAATTTATCATGATATTTCGTCGTGACGAAGAAATGACTCTAATTTTCTGTTTTGCAAGAGGAGAATGAATTTGGGATGGCGACTATCTTAATATTGTCGTCGACAATGAATTTCCGCTGCCGGCACTCGGCAGGCTTTCCGTTTGATGCGTCGATATAGTATTTTGCGACAAGCATCTTGCTCTCTGCCTTGCTTAGCAATTCGGTGATATATGATCTGCCATCCTGGGTTTTGTTAGGCGCTTTGCCGTTTGACGAAAACATATCCAGGGAGTTTAAATCCCTTCCCGTCGAAAGGTCTGATAAAGTGTAGTAACGACACTCCATGCCGCAACTATGGACCCCGATGTGATATTTTCCCGCGAAATTTATTACTGGAGGCCCCACTAGCTTGCCATCATCATCCCGCCAGCCGGAATCGGTTTTTTTGTAATACTTCGGTATATGGAGGGCACCTCGATAAAGAGTGGAAGGATGATTTGCGAAATCGACATCCTGCCCCCAGCACAAGGCATGGCTCATTGCTGCAACTACAATGGCAAATTTCCGTAAAATATCGCTCTTCATTGTTCGTTTTTTATTTAATCAAATCATCAAGACCACCAACAGGAACTGCAAGATCACTATTTCCCGCTAGCTCGTCCGCCACATATTTTTCAAAATGCTCCTTCACTGATTTGATGTTGACGCCGCCTTGACCATACTGATCGCCTGGCAGGCTGGCCCACTCGTTATTAGCATGATGCGTGAAGATTGCTCGCTCCAAATCAGCATTTTTCACGTCATCAAGACAATTTCTTTTGTATTTCATGATCGCAACAATATATCTATCTTGAGAAATTGGAGAGAAATCTTTAACCTTTGCCAATCTTCTGGTAAGCGCGTCACCAGCACCGTCGTGACGGTGTTGGGCGCAAAGTAATAATGAGCCACTTCGCGCGAAGTAAATCTGAGCCACCTTTCAGTACAGTCAGCCTTTTGCGCGCAAAGGCTGGCGATGCTCCAGAAGGAACAGTGGATGCAAATCCATGTGCTCAAAGCCCAAGGCGTATCGGAGCGCGAGATCGCGCGGCGCCTGGGCATTTCTCGCAACACGGTGGCGCGGTACCTGTCGGCCGAGGAAGTACCGCGCTACAAGCCGCGTGAACCGCGGCCAACCAAGCTTGGGGCGTTCGAGGCGTACATCCTCGATCGCATGGCTGCCGCCGCACCCGAGATCATCGCCGCGCCGGCGCTGCTGCGCGAGTTGCGTGCGCGCGGCTACGATGGCCAATTGCGAAGCCTTCAGGCTTTCATGAACGCGCATAAGTCCGTGCCGAAGCCAGATCCGGTCGTGAGGTTCGAGACCGAGCCCGGTCGGCAGATGCAGTGCGATTTCGTTGTCTTCCGTCGAGGCGCCGACCCGCTTTACGCCTTCACCGCCACGCTCGGCTTCAGTCGTTGGCGCTGGGCACGCTTCACCACCGATGAACGCGCCGAGACGCTCGTCGCCTGCCATCATGCGCTGTTCGAAGCCTTGGGCGGCGTTCCTCGCGAGATCCTTTACGACAACGCCAAGACCATCGTTGTCGAGCGCGATGCGTATGGCGACGGTCAACACCGCTGGCACGCCGGGTTGCTCGACCTGGCTAAGCGGTACGGCTTCCTGCCCAGGCTGTGCCAACCGTACCGTGCGCAGACCAAGGGCAAGGTCGAGCGATTCCACCGCTATCTGCGCGGCAATTTCTATGTGCCGCTGGCGAGCCAGCTCAAGCAATCCGGCTTGATGCTCGACGCCGTGACTGCAAACGTCGAGGTGAGTAAATGGCTGCGCGATGTGGCCAATCAGCGGGTGCATCCGGTTACAGGGCTGGCACCCGCGATTCTCCTGGAACAACGAGAACGGGCTTGCTTGCGCGATATGCCTGGCTACGCGGTGCCCCGATTGCCGGCTCGCGCCGTCGCTCGGCCGCGCGTTGACCCTGCGATGTCGATCCAGCACCCGTTGTCCGTCTACCAGCAATTGCTGACCGAGGTGCGCGCATGAACCTGCAGCAGGAACGCATCGACGGGCACTGCCAGAGCCTGAAGCTCGAGGGGCTCATGCAACGATACGTCGCTCTGGCAAGCGATGCCGCGGCCAAGCAATGGAGCTTCCTCGACTTCCTTGAGAACGCACTCGCTCATGAACGAGAGATGAGGCAAGTTCGTTCGCGGCAAACACTGGTGCGCATGGCCGGGTTCCCCGCCATCAAGACGCTCGATGACTACGACTACAGCTTCGCCGTCGGGGCGCCGCGCAAGACGATCGACGAGCTTGCCACCCTGCGCTTCATTGAGCGGGGTGAGAACGCCGTGTTGCTAGGTCCGTCAGGCGTGGGCAAGACCCACCTCGCGATCGCCATCGGGTATGCCGCGACACAGGCCGGCATCAAGACGAAGTTCATCACGGCGGCGGATCTGATGTTGCAGCTCGAGGCTGCACGCAGACAGGAGCGATACGACGCCGTACTTCGGCACAACATTCTCGGCCCGAGGTTGCTCATCGTCGATGAGATCGGCTATCTGCCGCTCTCGGGGGATCAGGCTAGCCACTTCTTCCAGATCGTCGCCAAGCGCTACGAGCGCGGGTCGATGATCCTGACCAGCAACCTTCCGTTTGCGCAGTGGGATGAAACCTTCGGCGGCAACTCCACACTGACTGCAGCGATGCTCGACCGCATCCTGCACCACGCCCACATCATCCAGATCAAAGGAGACAGCTACAGACTGAAACAGCAACGCCAAGCCGGCCACGTTTCGTCATCGAAGAGGTAACGACTGGCTCAGTTTTACTTTGCGCGATCAGGCGCGAAGTGGCTCAGATTTCAAATGCGTTTGACAACGGAGTTATCGATTACCCCATCGATTGGTCGCGAGTCGCATCAACGCGGCGTTGGCAGCACGCAAATCGAATAGCTCCGGGTCGAATCCTGGGCCGACCCATTGACGATAGTTATCCGCTTCTTCGCTGTCAGGACTGTCGCGCAACGTGGTCAGGAACGTTTCATACCCTGGCGCACCGCCGACGTCTTCCGGTGGGCAAGCGCGAGCACCATCGATCACCCTGGACTCGCCCCACGACTCGTCTGCAATCGTCTCAACGCTTTCGACCACGATCTGGTGATCCCAGCCGTCTCCGAAGTCATAGCGGTAGAGAATGCGCGAGTCAGGTCGCAGGACTTTGTTCAGTTTGGTTTTCCGGTCGTCGAATGTCTTCGATCGATCCATGAACTCTAGTGCCGCATCGACATCGAACATGGCGTAGGTTTTCCCGTCGATCAGGAAGTCGTGCATGTGTGTGCTTTCCCACCCGAAGGCTGCTTGCAGAATGTGGTGTAACTTGCGCAGCGAGTCGGGTCCTTCGACTGTGATCCGGCGCCAGATAGGCGGTTGGATATACAGTAATTGCACGTGCAAGGTATAGCGCTGGAACGACTTGGCCATCTGATCTCCGAGGTCTGGGCATCAGTGGCATTATCCCTTCACAACGTGGGAGGGGTCACCGTCCAGGGCAGCAGTTCGTCGATTCGGTTGATCGGGTGAGCGGCGATGCGCGCCAGGACATGACGCAGGTACGCCTCGGGATCGATACCATTGAGCTTGGCCGTGCCGATCAGGCTGTAAATCGCGGCCGCACGTTCGCCGCCGGAATCCGCGCCGGCGAACAGGTAGTTTCGTCGGCCCAGGGCAACGCCGCGCAGTGCCCGTTCGACCGGCAGATTGTCGATTTCCAATTGTCCGTCGTCACAGTAGCGAGTCAATGCTTCCCACCGGTTCAGGACATAGAGGATGGCCTGACTCGTGTCCGATTTGCGCGAGAGTGTTGCCAGCGCGGCGTTTAGCCACACATGGAACTGTTCGAGTAATGGTTTGGCGTTCGTCTGCCGGTGCGCTTGCCGCTCGTCTGGCGGTTTGCCCCGGATCGCTTCTTCGACCTCGTAGAGCGCGCCGATGCGTTCCAGCGCTTCCTTGTTCAGCGCGTTGGGCCGCGCCGCGTACAGATCGTAGAACTTGCGCCGGGCATGCGCCCAGCAAGCCGCCTCAAGTACCTTGCCGGTCTCGTAGATCTTCTGATAGCCGCCATAGGCATCGGCCTGCAGCGTCCCCTTGAACTTGGCCAGATGCATCGACCAGCGGTTGCAGTAGCTTGGCACTGTGCCCCACCCATTTCGCCAGCAACGAGCGATCCAGTTCAACGCCTTCTCGGGCGTAGATCGCCGACTGGCGGTACAACGGCAGGTGATCGTTGAACTTCGCCACGAGCACATGCGCAAGTAGTCCCGGGCCGGCCTGACCCCGTTCGATGGGGCGGCTTGGCGCTGCCGCCTGTGCGATCTGATCGCAACAGGTGCAGGCCAGTTTCGGTCGAACATGGCGAATCACGCGGAAGCTGGCCGCCACGTACTCCAGTTGCTCGGACACGTCTTCGCCGAGCGGCGTCATCGCGCCACCGCACGCCTTGCAGGTTTCGTCGGACTCCGGCAGGTACGTTCGTATGTCGCGCGGCAGATACTCCGGCAGCGGCTTGCGTTGTATCTGTTCCGGTACCGTGCGCGGTGCCTTGGGAATCTCGATGGGCGCAGCGCCTTCGTCGGCTTCGAGATCTTCCAGTTTCAGTTCGAGCTGCTCGATCTGGCGATCCAGTTTCTCGGAGCTGCAGACCGGACGCCACACCGGATCGGGCTCGCACGCCTGCTCACGGTCCACAATCCGGCATGTAAATCCGAGCTAAGTCGATCACCGAGGTGACACTAGTCTCCGACCTGCGTAGCGGTGCTGCCAATCAACATGCAACCGCATTCGGTGTGGTGGCCATGTAGCGCGACACGCTCGCCGCCAATTGTCAATGTTGGATGTGCTTCAATGATCTTGTTAATGCCGTGCGATTTGCCATCGGGATATTTCTCTGGGCAGTCAACGAGATCATGCAGACGAGCAATCGCCTTACCTCCAATCGTATGGATATCCGAGCCGCTGATCACGCGCCCCCCATGCGATGTCATATCTCCGACCACGATGATAGCTAGTGCCATTTTTCACCTCAACAAAGTTGAGAACGAGTTTCTGCGTGTTGTCTGGACAGAGGTGCGCGCGCATCAATCACCTTCTTGATTGGATTCCTCGTCGGGATAAGACGGGTAGGTGCTTGCTATCCTACCTTTGATGTAGGCTATGCGGCCGTTATATGCTTTCATCAAACAAGCGTTATCACTACAGGAATTCCGTACTGTCTTGATCCAGTTAATTTGATTCAGTCTCACTGGATCTTGGTATGAAATTTCTTTCGAATTGGTCAGCATCATCGCAACGTAGCCACGATTGACGGTCGCATCGAGTTTAATCAGATCTGGATTCTTGCATATAAGGTGTTCGACATTCGTTGCGGCTTTACTGCAGTCGAAACTTTGCTCCGCATTTGCTGGCGCATGGGTCTGACGCGCGAAGGCGTACGCCCAAGAACCGTCGAGCAACACCATCTCGTCCTGCGATCGATAGATCATCGCAGATCGGAGGCCCGAGCAGAGCGGTGCGTCGACATCACCCAGAATATAGGTATCCGTCAGCGCCGCGCCTTTCGCATGGAACTTCGCGCTCAGAAAGGCATTGAATTTGTCTCTGGAACCGAACGAGTGAGAGATGACCGGGTCGACATAGAAGTTCATTTTCTTGTCGATCTTTACGTTGCAACTGTGCCCGGTGTAATGAAGTGCAAACGCACTGTCATCGAAAGTGAGAAAAGCTGCGGTCTGGGGATTGACCGGAAAGGGCAACTGGTGTGTGTCATGTCCTTGTTCGAACTGCGCTGCACCTATCATTCGATATATTTCCTCGGCCGATGCATGCGCCGGCCCAAAGACCACCGACATCAGGAGGATTAAGCTCAGTGTGATTTTCTTCATGAAAAAAGACATCGTTCGTTTAATGGTTGGAATTGTAAGTGCCTAGGCAAAACATGTCGTGCTCTCGTTCGCGGCGCGTCTTGTTTTCGATATCCAGGAATTCGACAGGTGCTCCAGTGTAGTCACCGTTGTTCAGTTTACGACACAGACTTGGCGCTTTGCTCAGACTGCCCATGTTAAAGGCGAGCGAGACCAGTGCATCGTACTCGTGCTGGTAGAGCGGTACGCTGATCGCATTCTTGACACGACCTTCGATCACCGCGACATCGTTGTCAAAAAGTGTCTGAGCCTCAGCAACGGTTATCTTGCTCGACATTGCAATGTACCCGTTCGCCGCACAACTGCTTTCGGCAATCAGGTGACCCCAGCCAACCGTGCAGTAGCCCTTACTGTCGTTGTAATAGTAAGTATTTGCCTTCGCAGTGTCATAGTGCACACCCTCCCACCCCTTGATAAATGCCTTGCCTTGATCCGAAATTTTCAATTGCGCTATCGGGATCCGTTGACCAGTAGGCTTGAGCGGAGGGGCATCGAGAAATGTCGCCTTGTAGCCCTCCTGCAGAATCGCAAGCGAATCGATCAAGTCGCTGCGACGCTGGAACGGAGCGGCCAACGATGATCCGTTCAGTTTCGAGTGGGGATCGAATCCGAGAGCGCCCGAATACGTCTCGAAATGGAGCATCGACACATTTTCGCTTCCGACGACATGCAGCGGGGTACCGTTGCCCTTCAACAGCACTCCGCTGTTAGCAAGAACTTGCCCCTGGCTTACTGTGTCTCCGATTTTCACCTTTGTGGACGATGGATCGACTTCGCCGTACAAAGCGATAAACTCTCGGCCATCAGAGGTCTTGTGATGAATACTGATTTGCCAAGTTTGGCAATAGAAAAATTCGCATTTGATAACAACACCCGGTGCAATCGCTACGATCGGAGTGTGTGCCTGCACGTAAAGGTCGCGGGCCGCATGCTTCCGACCGCCAGCGCGATTCGCACCAAATCTTGCTTGATCATGACCACCGCCATGTAAAGGTTTGGTCCATGTATAGTCCGACGACGTCGTTCCGTATACGCCACCCTCGTCATTTAGCGGGCGGGTTTGTATCGGAAAAATTATAGGTGCAGCGCCCTGACGAGGTACCGAAGTCGGCGCTCCGCTATCGTTGTTCGGATGATCGTTCTGCGGTGGGCTACCCGGTGGATTTGGTTTCTTTGGCGTCGGCTCATCCGATTTCCGAGTCTCGGCCGGGGGGACCTTCAATTTTTGGCCTACGACGATGAGGTCTGATTTCAGTCCGTTCACCCGCTTGAGCAAATCAACGCTCGTATGATATTTCTTCGCGATTGTCGTCAGATTGTCGTGCGACTTGACAACGTAAGTGCCGCGCCAGTAATTGCCTTTCGCCGTATCGTCGACTTTGGTCGGCAACTCATGCTTGGTCTTCGGACTGGTCAGATTGAAGTAGGCCTGGGACAGAGACGCGTTCAAACGCGCGACTTCCTTCATCGTATCGCTAGTCCAACGCTTCACATGCACAGATAGCGCAGTGCCCATTTGAACCGAGAACCGGATGGCACCCTCCGCATTTGTCGATGCGGCGTGATAGACCTGATTCGCGCGGTCTTCCATACCCTTGATCTCGATTTTCAAATCCTGGATCGGTCGGCCAAAGTGATCCTTGAAATAGACCGTTACGGCGGACAGAGGATCAGTGTTGGTATTCGGGGCGGTCATGATTTTTCCGGATTGGCTCGAATGGCGTTCAGGCGCTGTGATTGACGTAATGGTCCGGATCGTCTGGAGTAGCTTCGCCGGAATCGCTGGACGATGGGGCTACCGATTCGACTAGCCAGGACCCTTGAGTGCCGACGAGTACCTGGAGGGTCTCGGGTTGGTCGGTCGTCAAGCGTGGCGTGCGACCATGCTCATCGAGAGTACCCTGAGCGACCACCTCACCATTCTCCCGTCGCGCCGTATATTCGACCTCGCCGAACTCTCTCTGCCAGTAGATATCATAGACATCGAGTCGGTTGCTGAATGCTTTGGGCATGTCAAAACCGGGTACGACGACAGGTAGCGACTTCGGGCCCGGCAGCGCATGGTTGCCTGCATAGGCGGTCCATTGCGCGGGCGTACCATGCTCGATTCCTGCACCGCTGATTCGGATATAGCTACCGCGCGCGTTGAGCAGGATTTCCTCGGCGGCGGTGATCTCGATCCGACGCTTTGCGCTGATCAGTTTCAGAACCTGATCGGCGATTATCTCGACATTATCCGACTGCGCCTGGATTTCTACCTTACCCTTTGCTGCGAATAGCTTCATCCCCGCATTCTTAACGAATAGGCTGACTTTTTCGGCCACGCTTGCGATCAATGATTTCCCTGCAGCCAGATGCGTGCTTTCACCGCTGACGATATTTACATGCTGGTCAGCCGTGATCTGCGTCGACTGTTGCGTTGATGTCGCGATACCGGCCGGGCTCGCGAACAACATGATCGGGGCCTTGAAACCGTTCGCACTGCCGGTACCGCCACCGGCGGTGCGACCTCCGGTAGAAGTACCGGCAACACTTGCCTGCGTCGCGTCGGTAAATGCACGCAACGCATCATAGCCTGCGCTGAGACTCTCAGCGCGATGCCCTGCACTTGCATCAGAAAGCGACTGGACAACGCTTTCCGCATTGACGAGCTGGCTGGTCGCGTGACGCGCATCCATGGGCTGTTTGACCGATGCGTCGTAGCTTGAGACGAAAAGCCCCTGCGCCGCACGAATTGCGCCGTGAGCGTCCGATTTCAAATCGAAACCGCTGCCGAGATAGGGGCCGCGGGTGTTACCATCCTGATCGATGAGATAGCCGAGGTGGAGAAGCGTGTTCGAACTGCTGCTGAACAGCCGAACACGATTCTGCGCAGTAGCGTCGTCCAAGACCATCTCGTTGTAGCCAGCACCTGCATACTCTTTCGATCGGTAGCCCGACAGGATGCCATTGCTGTGCCATTGCGGCTGAACGCTCCCGTTGTAAACGCGATGCAGCACGATGGGCCTGTCACAGTCACCCCCGACATAGCCAACCAGCACTTCCTCTCCGACTCTCGGAACGTGTACGCTCCCGTAACCACCGCCCGTATCCGATTGTGCGACTCTCACCCAGCACGAGGCATTCGCGCCCCCCGAACTTTGGCGGTCCCACACGAACATGACTTTGACGCGGTTCAATGCGTCCGTATACACCTCTTCGCCCTGCGGCCCGACGACGATTGCCGTCTCCAACTCCATCGTCGGCTTCTTGTGTTCGAAGGGACTCCGATACGGAACTGTGACACGCTGCGCTTCGACTTCGACCAGATAAAAACCGGCCGAGCCATCTTCATGAGTGACGATCTCACCCGATTGCTCAAACTTTGCCTGTGCTAGTTCGCTCTGCAAGCTATATGGAAAGCTCGCTTCGTGATTCGATAGCGGCAGATTGTTTTCGACGTACCGACGCACTTTGATCGATGCGAATTCTCGGTGCCCGGCTTGATCACGATCGTGCTCAGGATGGCCAGTCAGTACGAAACGGCGGCCGGCATCAATGGCCCGAACGCCCCCCATACCAAGAAATCTCTTCGCTCTCGATTCCCATTCCTCTAGATGAATCTTCGAGAGATGTTCACCGCGATCCCGGTTCAGATACGTGTAGGCGCCGGTATATTCGTAGACTTCCGTCTGTTCCGGCAAATTTCCCTGACCGGCCATCGTCGGCAGCGTCGTACCTTTCGGGTTGGCAATAGACGATGGTGCCTTGTAGTCAAACGTACGCGTCGTATGTACGGTACTCTGCAACGTCCGCGAGCCTGCCCATCGCGTAAAAGCATCCGTTTCGCCAGTCGCGCCCGATTTGGAGAACTCGACTGGATTGGGAGATACCTCATCAAGCGAGTAAATGTCATCGGTTACGATGAGCCTGTGTGACTTCCCCTCGTTGTCCTGGCGCCAAAAACCGAACAAGCCTTCTTCTTCCATCAATCGATGGACAAAATTCCAATCGGTTTCACTCTGACGGCAGTACGAGCGCGAGGGTAACGTCTTCAGCAAGGCGAATTCGAATTGTCCCCGCGCTTGTGGATGCGCATTGAATACATCGGTGAGGATGGCGTCAACGCTCTGGTCCTGCCAGTACCGCATATCGCTGCGGAACTTTAGGAAATGCATCCATGAAGCGAAGGCCAACTGATAGCTTGAAAGGCTTCCGTCAGTACCGAGTCTGCGAGCTGTATGAATGTATCCGTTGATCGGTAAATAAGACTTGTTCGCTTGCTGCAACCAAAGGGTCATCGGCTGAGCAATCAGCGTTTTGAGCTCAATATCACCTGCTGTGGATACCGTGTCGAGCGTGACACCGAAGTCACGGCCAAGCTCGGAGTAAGTCACCGCCCGACGCGGGACAAGCGCATTCTCCGGCAGCGATGGGATGCTCGTCTTGAGCAGGCGATCTTGCTGGATCAGGCCGCCACGAATTGCCTGAGCCACTTCGGTCATGTTCATGCGTTATCCATCTTGTTGTTTTTTGCAAGCCCCAATGGCCTGCGCTCTCACAGGAACGGCTTCCCGTTATGTCGCCGCAATTTTAGCGATACCGACAGGCCTTGAGAATGTATCTTGACCGTGAAAACAACAATATGATCTGACAAAAATTCATACACTCGTCTGCGAGAGGCCGGGCTTAATGCGCGTAGCGCCGCCATTTATTACTCATTCGACACAATTTCCTTTCATATACATTTCCAAATCGCGATGTAGTCGAGTGTCAGTGCAATCATGATTCCGGCGGCCGCACCGGACAGATGCTCGAGATGCGGGGGCTCGCGTTTAGACGCAATCGGCGACAGTAAATCGTTAGTGAGAAATTCTCTGAGTCGCGCTTGAGCATCAGCAATAACGTAGGGCGGGGAATTCAGTAATTGCTCATCGCGGAATATGCCAATCGTATCCGTCGCGGCACGCCACGCCCTGTACGCGAAGGCGCGAATATGGGCGCGTCCGATTATCTTGGGACACGCGCACCGGACACCGATCGATGCCGTGGCGCTTGACCCGCAATGCGACTCGGTCGCCGCTCGCCGCTACCGATAAACGGCCCGTGGCTGCACTGGTGGGGCGACAACTAGCGTCCTTGCCGGCCCGCTGCTTTTTCTCGCTATCGCTCATCGTTCGACTCGGAATCAGAGAGCCACAGGTTCGAACCCTTTCGCTCCGACCAAGGAATCAAGGGGGTTCCGATTAACCACTGTAGCCCCATTTACGTTGACGGGCGCTTTTTTCCTGGCGCTCGAATCGCACACCTGTTTTCCGTGTCCGCGGCAGTACGGCCCGGCACGAACCACCCGCCGCATCGACGCGCCCGCGCCTCCCCACCCAGGCCCGCGCACGGAACTTGCTGGAACACGCGATAATACGTATGAACAACCCGCAACCGCGCATGAAAAACAACATTCTCGAAACCGCCCTGTGTGCGTCGCTACTCGTGCTTGCGACCACCGCCGGCACTGCGTCGGCGAAAGCGCTCGACGACGCGCTCGACTGCCATTCGACCGGGCACAAGTTCGTCGCGCCGCTGCTCGCCGCCGGCGACATACAGTCGGAGCCGATGCACGTCGAGTCGAATTCGGTCAATGCATTCCGCACGAACCACCCGCTGACGGCGTACGGCTTCGGCGTCTATGTCGTGCTCGGCTACCAGGCGAACGACCCGATCTTCCGTCCGGGCGACGGCACGCCGATCGGCGACTGGGCCTACGGCGTCGTCGTACGCAGCACGAAGGGTTCGGTGGAGGAAGCCGTACGCAAGGCCGGCAGCGACGCAACCGTCAAGCAGGCGTTCCCGTTCCTGACCGCGATCGTCTGCTCGTCGGATTGAGCAAATCGGCAGCACGAACTCGTGGGCGCGCCTGACGGGCGCCGCCGCGGATCACCCGCGACCACGGGACCTCGAGCGCCTTGCGGGGCCCGCTATCGCCCCCTCACGCGCCGGTATACACCACCCGATACGGAATACCGACCTTCTCCCACTCCGCCGCCTCCTGGCTGAGGCTATAGTCGGTCAACGGGTTCTGCTCGACCCATGCGTTCGGCAAACGCACCTCGTACCCGCCCTTCTTCATCTGCGAAACCGAGATGTCGGGCAGCCCCGCATCGGTCCGGCGCCGGCACAGCAGCGCCGCGAGCCGCAGACAGAACAGCAGCGGCCACTCGACCTCGCGCGCCTGCGACAGCTTGCCGAGCTTGCCCGCATGGCCGAGCACGAGCGCCGCGAGCCGCGCCTGGTCGGTACGCGAAAAACCCGGCATGTCCGCATTGCTCGCGATATAGGCCGAATGCTTGTGATACGCGCTGTGCGAGATCGACAGACCGATTTCGTGCAACGCGGCCGCCCAGCCGAGGAACATCCGCCCTTCCTCGCGCGCTTCCTCGTCGCCCTCCTCGAGCTCGTCGTAGAAGCGCACGGCGAGCGCACCGATCCGCTCGGCTTGCGCGCGATCGACGCCGTAGCGGCGCGTGAAGCCCTCGACGGTCACCGCCCGCATGTCCTCGTGCTGCGTCCGGCCCAGCAGGTCGTACAGCACGCCGAGGCGCAGCGCGCCGTCGGTCGTATCGACGTAGTCGACACCCAGCTCCTCGAACACCGCCAGCATGATCGCGAGGCCGCCCGCGAGCACCGGCACGCGGTCGGGCTTCAGCGCGATCAGCTTCAGCCGGTTGACGTTCTCCGCCTTGATCAGCGCACGCTTGAGCCGCTCGAGGCCGCCGCGCGAAATGCCGTGCGTGATGCCCGGATCGTTGAAGCCGTTCGCCTCGACGAGCTCCGCGAGCGCCCGCGCGGTGCCGGACGAGCCGATCGCCTGGTCCCAGCCGGCCTTCTTGTACTCGCTCGAAATGATCTGGATCTCGCGCTTGGCCGCGAGTTCGGCCTGCCGCATCGTGTATTCGTCGACGTTGCCGGCCGGGAAGAAAGTGCGGCTATGGCTCACGCAGCCGATATAGAGGCTTTCCATCACGATCGGCGTGTAGTGCGAGCCGATGATGAATTCGGTCGAGCCGCCGCCGATATCGACGACGAGCCGCTTGCCGGCGCTCGCCGGCACCGAGTGCGCGGCGCCCGCATAGATGAGGCGCGCTTCTTCGCGGCCCGCGATCACTTCGATCGGGAAACCGAGCGCCGCCTCGGCCTCGCCGAGAAATTCGGCGGCGTTCTTCGCGACGCGCAGCGTGTTGGTCGCCACCGCGCGCACGTGGTCGGGATGGAAATCGCGCAGGCGCTCGCCGAACCGCTTGAGCGCCTCCCAGCCCCGCTCCTGCGACGCGCGGTCGAGCATCTTGTCGCTCGACAGCCCCGCGGCCAGCCGAACCGGCTCGCGCAGCGCATCGACGGGGTAGATCTGGCTGCCCGCCGGCGTTTCCTCGACGCGCCCGACGATCAGCCGGAAGCTGTTCGAGCCGAGATCCACGGCAGCCAGCAAGTGGGGAGTTGTAACCATCAGAAGGGGCTCCGTGCGCGTTCTTCCGCGGCAGCCGTTCCGGCAACCGAGGGCGATCAATCAAAGGCGACATTTTAAGCGTGGAACGCTTGCCGTTGCCACGCTTGACGGGCATGCACGCCGCTCGATTCCATATAGCCGAAACATTTATGCGACGAAAGGGTTACGGCGTAGAATTTCCGGATATAAAGGCATTATTGTCATCAGCACGTCATCGTACCGTGAGAGTTTCCGAGCGTCTGTTCGAATCATCGCCTGAATTACCCTCTACCCTGCCGATGTCCGTCCGTTACCCGCTTCTCAATCGTGAACTCGGCATCCTCGGTTTCAACGAGCGCGTGCTGGCCCAGGCGGCCGATCCGCATGTCCCGTTGCTCGAGCGCCTGCGTTTCATCTGCATCACCAGCAGCAATCTCGACGAATTCTTCGAAGTCCGGATGGCCGGCCTGCAGGAGCAGATTCGCGACAACCCCGGCGCGCTGACGCCCGACGGCATGTCGTTGCAGCACGCTTACGATCTCGTCGTCGAGCGCGCCCAGCGGCTCGTCCATCGACAGTACACGATGCTGCACGAAACCGTGCTGCCAGCGCTCGAACAGGAAGGCATCTACTTCCACGCGAGCGACACGTGGAACGACGAGCAGCTCGAATGGGCGCGGCGCTACTTCCTCGACGAACTGCTGCCCGTGCTGACGCCGATCGGCCTCGATCCGGCCCATCCGTTCCCGCGCGTGCTGAACAAGAGCCTGAACTTCGTCGTCGAACTCGAAGGCCGCGACGCGTTCGGCCGCCAGGCCGTGATGGGCATCGTCCAGGCGCCGCGCGCGCTGCCGCGCGTCGTGCGCATGCCGCATGCGCTGTCGGGTTTCGAGCACGGCTTCGTGCTGCTGAGCTCGTTCATGCAGCGCTTCGTCGGCGAACTCTTCCCGCAACTCGTCGTGAAGAGCTGCAATCAGTTCCGCATCACGCGCAACAGCGAGCTGTTCGTCGACGAAGACGAAATCACGAACCTGCGTGTCGCGTTGCAGGGCGAATTGCCCGCACGCCACCTCGGCAATGCGGTGCGCCTCGAAGTGTCGGCCGACACGCCGGCGCACATCGTGCGGCGCCTGCTCGACGAAAGCGAGCTCGGCGACAAGGACTGCTATCGCGTGGCGGGATCCGTGAATCTCGTGCGCCTGATGCAGATTCCCGACCTCGTCGATCGTCCCGACCTGAAGTTCACGCCGTTCACCGCGTCGACCCCCGCGGCAATCACCAACGCGCCGACGATGTTCGACGCGATCGACGCCGGCGACATCCTGCTGCACCACCCGTACGAGAGCTTCCAGCCGGTGCTCGAACTGCTGCAGCAGGCCGCGAGAGACCCGAGCGTCGTCGCGATCAAGCAGACGATCTACCGCACCGGCACCGACTCGCCGCTGATGGACGCGCTGATGGAAGCCGCGCGCAACGGCAAGGAAGTGACCGTCGTCGTCGAGCTGCTCGCGCGCTTCGACGAGGAAACCAACATCAACTGGGCATCGCAGCTCGAAGCGGTCGGCGCGCACGTGGTGTACGGCGTGGTCGGTCACAAGTGCCACGCGAAGATGATGCTGATCGTGCGCCGCGTCGTCGAGGGCGGCAAGGCATCGCTGCGCCGCTACGTGCACCTCGGCACCGGCAACTACCATCCGCGCACCGCACGCCTGTACACCGACTTCGGGCTGATGACGGCCGACCAGAAGATCTGCGAGGACGTTCATCACGTATTCCAGCAACTGACCGGGATCGGCGGCGAACTGATGCTGCACGAACTGTGGCAGTCGCCGTTTACGCTGCATCCGCGCATCATCGATTCGATCCGCGCGGAGATCGACAATGCGCAGGCCGGCAAGCGCGCGCGGATCGTCGCGAAAATGAACGCGCTGCTGGAGCCGTCGGTGATCGCCGCGCTGTACGAAGCGTCGCAGGCCGGCGTCAAGGTCGACCTGATCGTGCGCGGCGTCTGCGCGCTGAAGCCCGGTGTGCCGGGGCTGTCGGAAAACATCACGGTGCGCTCGATCGTCGGCCGCTTCCTCGAGCACCACCGCATCTACTATTTCCACGCGGGCGGCGCCGAGGACGTCTATCTGTCGAGCGCCGACTGGATGGACCGCAACCTGTTCCGCCGCGTCGAAGTCGCGTTCCCGATCCGCGATCGCAGGCTCAAGCGTCGCGTGATCGCCGAAGGGCTGTCGGTGTGCCTCGGCGACAACCAGTCGGCATGGCAGATGCACAGCGACGGTCACTATCGCCGCCGCCGCACCGGCAAGACGATCCGCAACGCGCAGCTCGGATTGCTCGCGAAGTTCTGTTCGTGAGCCGCCCGCGATGCGGGTCGCGCGTCGCGCCGGAATGAAAAAAAGCAGCCCGCGGGCTGCTTTTTTCAACGGCGGGCCGCTACGCGATCATGCTTCGTAAGCGGCCGGCCGGATCGCGATGACGCGCGAGCCCGGGAACCGCGCGGTGAACGTACTGCCGCGCCCTTCCTCGCTCTGCACGTACAGATGCGCGTCGTGCCGCTGCAGCACGTGCTTGACGATCGCGAGCCCGAGGCCCGTGCCGCCCGTGTCGCGCGAACGGCTGCGATCGACCCGGTAGAAGCGCTCGGTGAGCCGCGGCAGATCGGCGGCCGGGATCCCGAAGCCGCTGTCCGTGACGGAAAACACGCCCTGCGCGCCGTCGCGCCGCCACGACACGGCGATCTTGCCGCCGTCCGGCGTATAGCGGATCGCGTTCGTGACGAGATTCGCGAACGCGCTGAACAGCTCCGTCTGCGCACCGGTGACCCCGAGCGTCTCGTCGATCGAGAACGTGATGTCGTGATGCCCGTTCGACAGCGTCCGCGCGTCTTCCTTCAGATGGTCGAACACCGCCCGCATGTCGATCGCACGATCGACCGGCGGCTTGCTCTCGCCTTCCAGCTTCGCGAGCACCAGCAGGTCGGTCACGATGTGCCGCATCCGCGACGCCTGCTGCTCCATCATGTCGAGATAGCGCGCGCGATCCTCCTCGTTCAGCGGCAGCTCGCGCATCGTCTCCAGAAAGCCCGACAGCACGGTAAGCGGCGTCTTCAGCTCGTGCGACACGTTCGCGACGAAGTCGCGCCGCATCGCGTCGGTGCGCTCGAGCTCGGTGATGTCCTGCGTGAGCAGCAGCTTGCGGTTCTCGCCGTACGGAAACACCTGCACGGCCAGCACGTTCTGCCGCGAGTCGCCCATGCCGCGCATCAGCAGCGTGTCCTCGTAGTGCTGCGCATTCAGGTAGCGGACGAAATCGGGATGACGCACGAGGTTCGTGATGTGCTGGCGCAGGTCACGCTTCGCATCGAGGCCGAAATGGACTTCGGCGATCGCGTTGCACCACTCGATCTGGTCGTGGTCGTCGAGCATCGCGACGCCGTTCGGCGACGCCTGGATCGCCTGGATGAAGCGCGAGTGCTGCTGTTCGACCTGCCGCACCTGCGCATGCCATTGCTTCGCGAGCTTGTGCAGCCGGTAGTAGATCTCGCCCCAGATGCCCGGCGCGCTCGGCACTTCGCCGTAGACCGGCGCATCGAGCAGCCGCCACAGACGCTGCGTATGGAAGGTGCTGAAAAAGCCCTGCGCGACCAGCATCACGACCACGAACACGAGGCCCGCGGTCGGGCCGGCGAACACGCCGACCAATACGCCGATCAGCACGAGCAGCACGAGCGACACCAGAAAGCGCGCCCAGATGATGTTCATGATTCAGCGTCCGAAAGAATGAACGGCATGCCGCGGCACACGGCACGCCCGAGTACGTTACGCGTGCTTGGCGAGGCGGTAGCCGCTGCCGCGCACGGTTTCGATCATCGCATCGCAGCCGGCCGGTTTCAAGGCCGCGCGCAATCGCTTGATGTGGACGTCGACGGTGCGCTCCTCGACGAACACGTGGTCGCCCCACACCTGGTCGAGCAATTGCGTGCGGCTGTGCACGCGCTCCGGATGCGTCATGAAGAAATGCAGCAGGCGGAACTCGGTCGGGCCGAGATCGAGCTTGATCTCGCTGCCGTCCCCGTGCGCGGCGACGCGATGCGTGGCCGGATCGAGCCGCAGCCCGTTGATCGACACGACGTCCTCGGTCAGCTGCGGCGCGCGGCGGCGCAGCACGGCCTTGATGCGCGCCATCAGCTCCTTCGGCGAGAACGGCTTCGTCACGTAGTCGTCCGCGCCGATTTCGAGGCCGAGCACCTTGTCCTGCTCGTCGCCGCGGGCGGTGAGCATGATGATCGGGATGTGCTTGGTCCGTTCGTTGTTGCGCAGGTCGCGCGCGAACGCGATACCGGACTTGCCCGGCAGCATCCAGTCGAGCAGCACGAGATCGGGCAGCACGTCGCTGATCAGGTTCTGCGCCTGTTCGGCGTTGTACGCGCGGATCGGGCAGTGACCGGCGTGCTGGAGATTCACCGAGATCAGTTCGGAAATCGCGGGCTCATCTTCAACGACGAGAATGTTGCTGGGCATCGGCACCTCTGTTCTTCCTGTACGGAGTCGATTAACTGTTGGCTTCGCGATCGAGCGTGTCGCGCGGCTGGTGCCGCACGTCGGTGCCCTTCACGATGTAGATGATGAATTCGGCGATGTTCTTCGCATGGTCGCCGATCCGTTCGATCGCCTTCGCGATGAACAGGTATTCGAGGCCGACCGAGATCGTGCGCGGATCTTCCTGCATGTACGACACGAGCTTGCGCACGAACGCACGGAATTCCTGGTCGATCTCCTTGTCGTCCTTGACGATCTGCGCGGCGGCCACCGTATCGAGGCGCGCGAACGCGTCGAGCGCGCGGCGCAGGATCGTCACGGCCATCTCGCCCGACACCTTGATCTCGGCGATGTTGACCGTGCGCGCGGCCGGCTCGTCGATCAGGCGGCGCACGCGCTTCGCGATCTTCTCCGCTTCGTCGCCGGCGCGCTCGAGGTTCGTAATCGTTTTCGAAATCGACATCAAAAGACGCAGGTCACGCGCGGCAGGCTGCCTCCGCGCGATGATGTTGCCGCATTCCTGGTCGATCTCCACTTCCATCGCGTTCAGCGTTTCCTCGGCCGCGATCACCTTCTCGGCCCGCTCGCGATCGAATTCGTTCAGCGCGTGCATCGCGCCGACGATCTGCGACTCCACGAGTCCGCCCATTTCCAGCACTTTCGACGACACGGCATTCAGGTCCGCGTCGAACTGGCTCGACAGATGTTTATCCGACATGACTGTTGTTCTCCGTCATCAGCCGAAACGGCCGGTGATGTAGTCTTCCGTTTCCTTGCGCACCGGCTTGATGAAGATCTTTTCGGTTTCGCCGAACTCGATCAGCTCGCCCAGGTACATGTAGGCCGTGTAATCCGAGCAGCGCGCGGCCTGCTGCATGTTGTGCGTGACGATCACGACCGTGTAGTCGCTCTTCAGCTCCGCGATCAGCTCCTCGATGCGGCCCGTCGAGATCGGGTCGAGCGCCGAGCAAGGCTCGTCGAGCAGCAGCACTTCCGGCCGGATCGCGATGCCGCGCGCGATGCACAAGCGCTGCTGCTGGCCGCCCGACAGCCCGTAGCCGCTCTGGCCGAGCTTGTCCTTCACTTCGTTCCACAGCGCGGCCTTCGTGAGCGCCCACTCGACGCGGTCGTCCATTTCCGAGCGCGTGAGCTTTTCGAACATCTTCACGCCGAACGCGATGTTGTCGTAGATCGACATCGGGAACGGGGTCGGCTTCTGGAACACCATGCCGATCCGCGCGCGCAGCAACGAGATGTCGCGCTTCGTCGTCAGCAGGTTCTCGCCGTCCATCAGGATTTCGCCTTCGGCGCGCTGCTCCGGATAGAGCGCGAACATCTTGTTGAACGTGCGCAGGAGCGTCGACTTGCCGCAGCCCGACGGGCCGATGAACGCCGTCACCTTCCCTTCGGGAATGCGCAGGTTGATGTTCTTCAGCGCGTGGAACTTGTTGTAGAAGAAGTTGAGGTTGTTGACCTCGATCTTCGCGTTCAGCGGCGCGAGCGGACGGCCGTGCGCCGCGTCTTGCGTGCCGGCGGGCGCAGCAGTGCGCTCGACGGGATTCAGGTGGCTTTCTGCCATATTCATCGGATTGCTCCGCCGTTACTTTTTCGAGAAGATCGAGCGCGCCAGGACGTTCAGTCCGAGCACCCCGAGCGTAATCAGGAACACGCCCGCCCACGCGAGCGACTGCCACTCCGCGAACGGGCTCATCGCGAACTTGTAGATCGTGACGGGCAGGTTCGCCATCGGCTGGCTCATGTCGACCGAGAAGAACTGGTTCGACAGCGCGGTGAACAGCAGCGGCGCCGTTTCGCCGGCAATCCGCGCGACCGCGAGCAGCACGCCCGTCACGATCCCGCCGACCGACGCGCGCAGCGTGATCTTCAGCACCATGCGCCACTTCGGCGTGCCGAGCGCGACGGCCGCTTCGCGCAGCGCGTTCGGCACCAGCTTCAGCATGTTCTCGGTCGTGCGGATCACGATCGGAATCTGCAGCAGCGCGAGCGCGATCACGCCGGCCCAGCCCGAGAAGCGCCCCGACTTCGCGACGACGATCGCGTACACGAACAGGCCGATGACGATCGACGGCGCCGACAGCAGGATGTCGTTGATGAAGCGGATCGTGCTCGCCAGCAGGTTCTTCTGCCCGTATTCGGCGAGATAGACGCCCGCGAGGATGCCGATCGGCGTGCCGACCAGCGTGCCGAAGCCGCACAGCAGCAGGCTGCCGACGATCGCGTTCGCGAGACCGCCGCCTTCCGTGTTCGGCGCCGGCGTCGATTCGGTGAACAGTTGCAGCGACAGGCCGCCGACGCCGAGGTGCACCGTGGTGTAGAGAATCCACACGAGCCACAGCAGGCCGAATGCCATCGCGGCGAGCGATGCGGTGAGCGCGATCGCGTTGATGGCCTTGCGCTTGCGCTGCAGGCGGTTGCGCATCGCGTCGAGCACGGCGCCGTCCGGCCCCGGGAAATTCATGATGGGCTCGCTCATTTCTTGCCCTCTCCCTTCTCGAGACGAAGCAGCAGCAGTTTGGAGATGGACAGCACGATGAACGTGATCACGAACAGGATCAGCCCGAGTTCCATCAGCGCGGACGTATGCAGGCCCGGTTGCGCTTCCGCGAATTCGTTCGCGAGCGCCGACGTGATGCTGTTGCCCGGCGCGAACAGCGACACGCTGTCGAGCAGGTTCGTGTTGCCGATCACGAAGGTCACGGCCATCGTTTCGCCGAGCGCGCGGCCGAGGCCGAGCATCACGCCGCCGATCACGCCGGTCTTCGTATAGGGCAGCACGACCTTCCACATCACTTCCCAGGTCGTGCAGCCGATTCCGTATGCCGATTCCTTCAACAGCACCGGCGTGACCTCGAACACGTCGCGCATCACCGACGCGATGTACGGGATGATCATGATCGCGAGGATCACGCCGGCCGCGAGGATGCCGATGCCGATCGGCGCGCCGGACGTCAGCGGGCCGAGCACCCACACGTCCTTGAACAGCCGGCCGATCGGCTTCTGGAAGTACTCGGCGAAGATCGGCGCGAACACGAGCAGGCCCCACATGCCGTACACGATCGACGGAATCGCGGCGAGCAGCTCGATCGCGATGCCGAGCGGACGGCGCAGCCACACGGGCGCCAGCTCGGTGAGGAACAGCGCGATGCCGAAGCTGACGGGCACCGCGATGACGAGTGCGATCAGCGACGTCACGAGCGTGCCGTAGATCGGCACGAGTGCGCCGTAAATGTCCGAGTTGGGATCCCACTCGGATTGCCACAGGAAGCCGAGGCCGAACTTCTGGATGGTCGGCATCGACGCAATGATCAGGGAAACGATGATCCCGCCGAGCAGCAGCAGGGTCACGATCGCGGCGAGCCGCGCAAGGCCGCCGAACAGGACATCCCCGAGACGGCTCGGCGCGCGCTGCTGCGCAGCGTCGGGCGATCGTGAGGACGTGTATGAAATATCAGACATGGGTGCCTGCTTTGGATCGCCGGGCGCCGTGACGCCCGGCCTTACCGCACACACTGCCCGACCGGCGCGGCCGGGCAGCGAACCGCTGGATCGCTTACTCGGCGGCGACCGGCTTGCCCGACGCGTCGGTCACCTTCGTCTTCCATTGCTTGCGGATTTCCGTCTCGACCGTCGCCGGCAGCGAGATGTAGTCGAGGCTGTCGGCAGCCTTCTCGCCGTTCTTGAACGCCCAGCTGAAGAACTTCAGCGTTTCCGCGCCCTGCTCCGGCTTGTCCTGCTTCGCGTGCAGCAGCACGAACGTCGCGCCGACGACCGGCCAGGCTTCCTTGCCCGGCTGGTTCGTCAGGATCTGGTAGAACGACTTCGACCAGTTCGCGCCTGCCGCCGCGGCCTTGAACGTTTCCGTCTTCGGCTCGACCACCGTGCCCGTCGAATTCTTCAGGGCCGTGTAGACCATGTTGTTCTTCTTCGCGTACGCCCATTCGACGTAGCCGATCGCGCCCGGCAGGCGCTGCACGAAGGCCGCGACGCCGTCGTTGCCCTTGCCGCCCGTGCCCGTCGGCCAGTTGACCGTCGTGCCTTCGCCGATCTTCGACTTCCACTCGTCGTTGACCTTCGACAGGTAGTTCGTCCAGATGAAGCTCGTGCCCGAACCGTCGGCGCGGCGGACCACGGCGATGTCCGTATCCGGCAGCTTGACCTTCGGGTTCAGCGCGGCGATCGCCGGGTCGTTCCACTTCTTGATCTTGCCGAGGTAGATGTCGCCGAGCACCGGGCCCGACAGCGTCAGTTCGCCGGCCTTCACGCCCGGCACGTTGACGACCGGCACCACGCCGCCGACCACCGTCGGGAACTGGAACAGGCCTTCCTTCGCGAGCTCTTCATCCTTCAGCGGAGCGTCCGAACCGGCAAAATCGACCGTCTTCGCGACGATCTGCTTCAGGCCGCCCGACGAACCGATGCCCTGGTAGTTGACCTTCGAACCGCCGGACTGCTGGTAGTCGGCAGCCCATTTCGTATAGATCGGCATCGCGAACGTGCTACCTGCGCCCGTGATGTCGGCAGCGTGGGCGGCGACGGCGAAAAGCGCGCCAGCCAGGCCGGCAATCGCGGTTTGCATCAATTTCATGAGACCTCCAGTGTGTGAGCGGATGACTACGGCACCGCGAAGGTTAGGGGCTGCTCATGACGGTAATGTGACAATCGATGAAACTGGCGTGACAGTAACATGACTGGTTGAAAGGGAGTATGGGGTGGCGCGCCGGCGGCGCAGCGGCGGTGATGGCGGCAAGAATTGCCTGCCTCGGAGGGCGGACGGACGCCGTTTTCACCGGTGGGCGGGCGCGTCGTGGCGTGGCGTCAGCCGGGGCGGGAAGCCCGGTGCGGAGGCTGGCCGGCTTCCGGGGTCGGATGCGTGATTTGAGCGGAAGACTGCGTGGGCGGAAGGTCAGCTCTATCAGTACGGCAAACCTTTGCGTCCGACAAAATCACGGCGCCCGAAGGCGCCGCACGCAAATTCGTCAGAGCCGGCGCGCGGGCGGTCGAACCACCGCGCGCCGCTGACATGGATCAGCTCGTCGCCGCCCGCACCGCGTCGGCAATCGCCTCCGCATGGCGCGCCGCATCGGCCGCCTGCTGCGCTTCGACCATCACGCGCAGCACGGGCTCCGTGCCCGATGCGCGGATCAGCACGCGTCCGCTACCGGCAAGCGCGGCTTCGGCGGCATCGATCGCGGCGCGAATCGACGCGCTGCCCTTCCAGTCGGCGCCCGGCTTCATCCGCACGTTGATCAGCTTCTGCGGGAATAGCGTGACGCCGTCGAGCATCTGTGCGAGCGTGCGGCCGCTGCGCTTCAGCGCGGCCAGCACGAGCAGCGCCGACACGATGCCGTCGCCGGTCGAATGCCGGTCGAGCGACAGGATGTGGCCCGACCCTTCCGCGCCGAGCTGCCAGCCGTGCTCGCGCAACTGCTCGAGCACGTAGCGGTCGCCGACCGCCGCGCGGACGAACTTCACGCCCTCGCGCTGCAGCGCGACTTCGACGGCGAGATTCGTCATCAGCGTGCCGACCGCGCCGTCGACCTTGCCGTCGGTCGCGATCCGATCCTTCACGAGCACGTAGAGCAGTTCGTCGCCGTTGTACAGCCGACCGGTCGCGTCGACCACTTGCAGGCGGTCGGCATCGCCGTCGAGCGCGATGCCGAGATCGGCGTGGTTCGCCCGCACCGCACGCACCAGCGCGTCCGGCGCGGTCGCGCCGACGCCGTCGTTGATGTTGAAGCCGTTCGGCGCCACGCCGATCGGAATGACGTCCGCGCCGAGTTCGTGGAACACGTGCGGCGCGATCTGGTACGCGGCGCCATGCGCGCAATCGATCACGAGCTTCAGCCCGCGCAGGTCGAACGCGGCCGGGAACGTGCTCTTGCAGAATTCGATGTAGCGGCCGGCCGCGTCGTCAAGGCGGCGCGCCTTGCCGAGACCGTCGGACGCCGCGCATTCGAGCGGCTTGTCGAGCCACGCTTCGATCGCGGCTTCGGTGTCGTCGGGCAGCTTGTTGCCGGCCGCCGAGAAAAACTTGATGCCGTTGTCGTGATACGGGTTGTGCGACGCGCTGATCACGACGCCGGCCGACAGACGCAGCGCGCGCGTCAGGTACGCGACGCCGGGCGTCGGCATCGGGCCGGCCAGCATCACGTCGACGCCGGCCGCCGAGAATCCGGCCTCGAGCGCGGCTTCGAGCATGTAGCCCGACACGCGCGTGTCCTTGCCGATCAGCACCGTCGGACGCGAGCCCGCCGCGACGTCGGCCGAGCCGGCCAGTACCTTGCCGGCCGCATAGCCGAGACGCAATACGAAATCCGGCGTGATGGGCGCTTCGCCCACCGTGCCGCGAATGCCGTCCGTGCCGAAATATCGACGTCCCATGGGGTCCTTCCTCCTTCGTTTTTCTGACTTGCTTATCGTTGCCGCGCGGCTGCGCGCACGGCATTCCAGACTTTGAGCGCATCGACCGTCGCCGCGACGTCGTGCACGCGCACGATCGCGGCACCGCGCTCGACCGCGCACAACGCGGCCGCGACGCTCGCCGCGACGCGCTCCACCGGCGGCTTGCCGCCGATCACCGCACCGAGCATCGACTTGCGCGACATGCCCGCGAGAATCGGATAGGCGCGCCCGTCGGGGCGCGCGGGCGCCGTGTCCGGCAACGCGGCCAGCAGCGCATAGTTGTCGTCGACGACCGCCTTGCCGAACCCGAAGCCGGGATCGACGCAAATGCGCTCCGCCACCACCCCCGCGTCGCGCAGCGCCTGGGCGCGCGCGGCGAGAAAATCGCGCACGTCGGTCACGACGTCGCCGTAGTCAGGTTCGCCGGCCTGCATCGTCTGCGGCTCGCCCAGCATGTGCATCGCGCACAGCCCGCTGTTGCCCTCGCGCACCGCGTCGATCGCACCCGGCTGGCGGAACCCCCAGATGTCGTTGATCAGGTCCGCGCCGGCGGCCAGCGCCGCACGCATCACAGCCGGCTTGTAGGTATCGATCGACAGCGGCACGTTCAGCGGCCGCAGCGCCTCGACGAGCGGAATCACGCGCGCGAGTTCCTCGTCGAGCGGCACGGGTGGTGCGCCGGGGCGCGTCGATTCGCCGCCGATATCGAGCAGATCCGCGCCTTCGGCAATCATCCGTTCGGCCTGGCGCAGCGCATCGTCGCGCGCGAGGAAGCGGCCGCCGTCGGAAAACGAATCGGGCGTGGCGTTGAGGATGCCCATCACGAGCGGGCGTTCGAACGTCAGTTCGAAGCGGCCGCACCGGAGCGGCGCGGGAATGAACGGGGACACTGCGGAATCGGACACGAGCAACGGACGTGGATGAATGCAAAACGGGCCGGTGTGAAGCCACACCAGCCCGTATACGGCGCTAAAGCGGAGATTATGCCGCCGGCGACGCCGGCGCCGGCGCGGTGCCCGGCTTGACCTCGGCGGCGGCGCTGCCGCCGCCCGACGAATCGCCGCCGACAGCCGGCGAGCTCTTCGGCGAGCGCGGCGGACGACCTTCCATGATGTCGTTGATCTGATCGGCGTCGATCGTCTCCCACTCCATCAGTGCGGCCGTCATCGCTTCGACCTTGTCGCGGTTCTCTTCGAGCAGGCGGCGCGCGAGGTTGTACTGTTCGTCGAGCACGCGGCGGATTTCCGAATCGACCTTCTGCTGCGTCGCTTCCGAGATCGTGCGCGTGAAGCCGCGGCCGAACGGCGACGCATCGTTCTCGTCGTCGACGTACACCATCGGCCCGAGCGCGTCGGTCATGCCGAATCGGGCGACCATCGCGCGCGCCGTCTGCGTGGCCTTGTTGAAGTCGTCCGATGCACCGGTGCTGACGAGGTTCATGAACAGCTCTTCGGCCACCCGGCCACCGAACAGGATCGCGAGGCGGTCGAGCAGGTAATCCTTCGAATACGTCTCGTTGTCATGCTCCGGCAACTGCCACGTGACGCCCAGCGCGCGACCGCGCGGGATGATCGTGACCTTGTGCACCGGGTCGGCCTTCGGCAGCAGCTTCGCGATGACCGCGTGGCCCGACTCGTGATACGCGGTGGCGCGCTTCGCTTCCTCGCGGATCACGGCCGACTTGCGCTCCGGACCCATGAAGATCTTGTCCTTCGCGTCCTCGAAATCCTGCATCTCGACGATGCGCTTGCCGCGACGGGCGGCGAACAGCGCAGCCTCGTTCACGAGGTTTGCGAGATCGGCGCCCGAGAAGCCCGGCGTGCCGCGCGCGATGACCGCCGCGTCGACGTCGTTCGCGATCGGCACCTTGCGCAGGTGCACGCGCATGATCTGCTCGCGGCCGCGGATGTCGGGCAGCCCGACATAGACTTGGCGGTCGAAACGGCCCGGACGCAGCAGCGCCTTGTCGAGCACGTCGGAACGGTTGGTGGCGGCGATCACGATCACGCCCGAGTTCGCCTCGAAGCCGTCCATCTCGACGAGCATCTGGTTCAGCGTCTGTTCGCGCTCGTCGTTGCCGCCGCCCATGCCGGCGCCGCGATGACGGCCGACCGCGTCGATTTCGTCGATGAACACGATGCACGGCGCATGCTTCTTCGCCTGCTCGAACATGTCGCGCACACGAGCCGCGCCGACACCGACGAACATTTCGACGAAGTCCGAACCCGAGATGCTGAAGAACGGCACCTTCGCTTCACCCGCGATCGCGCGGGCGAGCAGCGTCTTGCCGGTACCCGGAGGGCCGACCAGCAGCACGCCGCGCGGAATGCGGCCGCCCAGTTTCTGAAATTTCTGCGGATCGCGCAGGAAGTCGACGAGCTCGGACACTTCTTCCTTCGCTTCGTCGCAGCCCGCGACGTCGGAGAAGTTCACCGCGTTGTTGTTCTCGTCGATCAGCCGCGCACGCGATTTCCCGAACGAGAACGCGCCGCCTTTGCCGCCTCCCTGCATCTGCCTCATCATGTAGAACCAGAACACGATGATCAGGATCGTCGGCCCGAGGTAGTACAGCGCGGACATCAGCGCGTTCGGCTCGTCGTCGGCCTTGCCGCTGACCTGCACGCCGTACTTCATCAGATCGCCAACCATCCAGATGTCGCCGGGCGACACGATCTGGTATTTCTGGCCATCAGCCGGAGTGACGGTGAGGTTGCGCCCCTGAACGATGACGTTCTTGACCTTGCCGTTCTTGGCGTCATCCATGAACTGCGAATAGGACACGCCTTCCTGGACGCGGGGCTTGTCGAACTGCTTGAACACCGTAAACAGCACCAGTGCGATCACCAGCCACACCGCTGCCTTCGAAAACATATTGTTGTTCAAAGCACCACTCCTTCACTCGTAGACGAGCGCCTACATTTTCCTTGCGGCGCCCCTCGGTCATTCTAATCCAGTCCGACCACCCCTGCCATAAGCATTGACAACCGCCGCGATAGCGCTTCGCTTGTCCGGCAAGGGCCGGAGCCCGTTTGCGGCAGCGCCTGCGCGTCAGCGCGGATGCTTCAGCTGCCGACCCAAAATGAACGTTTCGGACGATTTGTCGCGAGATGCCTTGGGCTTGCGCGGCGCGACAACCTTAAACTGCTGTTTGAACTTCTCGACGATCTGGCTGTAGCCGCTGCCGTGAAAACACTTCACGAGCAGTGCACCGTCCGGCTTCAGATGGTTCTGCGCGAATTCGAGCGCCAGATCGCAGAGATGCTCGATACGCGCCGCGTCCGCCGACGCCACGCCTGAGAGGTTGGGGGCCATGTCGGAAATAACAAGGTCCACCGCGCGGCCTTCGAGCACTTCTTCGAGCCGGTGGAGGACGTCGTCCTCGCGGAAGTCGCCCTGCAGGAAATGGACGTCGGCGATCGGCTCCATCGGCAGGATGTCGAGCGCAACGATCGTGCCGTCGATGCCGCCCTCGCGCTCCGCGTCGCGCTTCTTGCCCTGCGCGAGCTTGTTGCGCGCATACTGGCTCCAGCTGCCCGGCGTCGCGCCGAGATCGACGATCACCTGGCCCGGACGGATCAGCTTGTCCTGTTCGTCGATTTCCTTCAGCTTGTACGCGGCGCGCGCGCGATAGCCCTCCCGCTGCGCCATTTTGACGTACGGGTCGTTGATGTGGTCGTGCAGCCAGTGCTGGTTGAAGCGGTTTTTTGCCATTCGAAAGAGAGATTGCTGCCCATTGCTTCGTGAAGCCGCGCTTTTAGCGGATAATACGCGTCTTCTTCGCGCGGCTGCGGCCCCTTTTCAGGCCCAAGCCGCGATTTTACGTGGTTTCGGCGCACGGCTGACGCGGTATCGCCCCGCGATCGCTTTTCAGTCAGCGCGCCCTTATTTAGATTTCGACATTTCCATGCCCGCCCTTTCGCTTTCTCCCGCCGAGCGCTCCGCGCTGCGCTCCCAGGCCCATGCGCTCAAGCCCGTCGTGCTGATCGGCGCCGAAGGGCTGACCGACGCCGTACTGAAGGAAATCAAGGTGCACCTCGACGCGCACCAGTTGATCAAGATCCGCGTGTTCGGCGACGAGCGCGACGAACGCATCGCGATTTACGACGAGATCTGCGACCGTCTGAACGCGGCCCCGATTCAGCATATCGGCAAGCTGCTGGTGATCTGGAGGCCGGAAGCCGCGGCGGCCCCGGCCCGCGGCCGCCGTGCCGGCGCGCTGCCGAGCGCGGCGGAAGCCGCCGACGACAAGAAAGGCCGCGCGCCGCGCACCGTCAAGGTCGTCAAGGTGTCGCCGAACGCGAGCCCCGTGCGCCGCCCGCGGCCCGTGAAGGTCACGGTGCGCGGCAACGAGCGTGTGACGGCGGGCGGCACCGTGAAGCGCGCGAAAAAGCGGCAGGCCAGCACCAAGCGGCCGTTCCAGGACAAGTAAACCGCTTGCGCGGCACGGATGCCCGTGCCGCCCTGCCCCGTCGTTGCGCAACGCGCAACGACGGGCGCTCAGGCTTCGCGCGCCGGCAGGCGCCAGATCAGCATCAGCCCCAGCACGCTCTCGACGAGATAGAACACGCTCGAGACGCCGTGCAGCATCCCGAAGCGGCTCGCATACGGCGAATTCGCGATATCGGTGCCCGCGTCCATCGCGGCCACCCGCAGCGCGTTCATGAACGGCTGCAGCGCAAAATACCCGACCAGCACGCACACGACCATCGCGGCGACGATCCAGCGCACGCGGCGATACTCGTTGCCGCCCCGCCGCACCTGCTGGTTCGACAACGCGAGCAGCAGCACGCCGCACACGATGCCGACGATCGCCTCGATGCGGAACAGCTGGGCGGCGACCGAACCGGCCGTCATCCGCTCCAGCGTCTTGAACAGGACGGGCGCTACCGCATACCCGATCGTCAGCAGGCTGCCGACCCATACGGCCGACAGCAGACGGAACACGCGATGCGGCATCACGTCGCCCCGCTTCAGATGTAGCTGACCGAGATGATTTCGTACTCGCGCACGCCGCTTGGCGCCTGCACGGCCGCGACGTCGCCTTCGGACTTGCCGATCAGCGCGCGCGCGATCGGCGAGCTGACCGAGATCAGGCCGTGATCGATATCGGCTTCGTCGTCGCCGACGATCTGGTACTTGACCGTGTCGCCCGACTCGAGATCCTCGAGTTCGACCGTCGCGGCGAACACCACGCGGCCATCGGCGTCGAGCACCGTCGGATCGATGATTTGCGCGGCGGACAGCTTGGATTCGAGTTCCGCGATGCGGCCCTCGATAAAGCCCTGCTTTTCCTTCGCTGCGTCGTATTCGGCGTTTTCGGACAGATCGCCCTGTGCGCGGGCCTCCGCGATCGCGTTGATCACGGCCGGCCGCTCGACGGACTTGAGGCGCTGCAATTCATCGCGCAGTTGCTCCGCGCCACGCTTTGTCAACGGAATGGTGCTCATAAACGGCTCAATCGCTAAAAACGGCTATAAAAAAAATCACCGCGATTAAGCGCGCTTCCGATGCACTGGAAACACCGCCTAATCGCGGCACGTGTTGCTTCGACAGGTAACTGAACGCTTAGTTTAGGCGAGCGTGAAGACCTTGTAAATCATAGACTTCCAGATCCTTCAGGTAGCGCAGGCCCTCGACGGCCGCGCGCGCGCCCGACATCGTCGTGTAGTACGTGACCTTGTGCGCCTGCGCGCTCATGCGGATCGAACGCGAATCGGCGATCGCCTGGCGCGTCTCGTCGACCGTCGTGAACACGAGCGCGATCTCGCCGTTCTTGATCATGTCGACGATGTGCGGACGCCCGTCCTTCACCTTGTTCACGACCTTCACCGGCACGCCGGCCGCTTCGATCGCGGCAGCCGTGCCCTTGGTCGCGACGATCGGGTAGCCGAGGTCGTGCAGCATGCGCGCGACTTCGACGGCCTTCGGTTTATCCGCGTCCATCACGGTCAGCAGCACCGTGCCCGACTCCGGCAGGCGCGAACCGGCCGCGAGCTGCGACTTGAACAGCGCTTCGCCGAACGTGCGGCCGACGCCCATCACTTCGCCGGTCGAACGCATTTCAGGCCCGAGGACCGGGTCGACGGTCGGGAACTTCACGAACGGGAACACCGCTTCCTTCACGCTGAAGTACGGCGGCTCGACTTCCTTCGTCACGCCCTGCTGCGCGAGCTTCTGGCCGACCATCGCGCGCGCCGCGATCTTCGCGAGCGGCAGGCTGGTCGCCTTCGACACGTACGGCACCGTGCGCGACGCGCGCGGGTTCACTTCCAGCACGTAGATGATGTCCTGCTTCGAGCCGTCCGCCTGCGGCACCTGCTGGATCGCGAACTGCACGTTCATCAGGCCGACCACGTTCAGCGCCTTCGCCATCGCGCCCGTCTGCCGCTTCAGCTCGGCCACGGTTTCCTTCGACAGCGAGTACGGCGGCAGCGAGCATGCCGAGTCGCCCGAGTGGACGCCCGCCTGCTCGATGTGCTCCATCACGCCGCCGATGAACACGGCTTCGCCGTCGCAGATGCAGTCGACGTCGCACTCGATCGCGTCGTTCAGGAAGCGGTCGAGCAGCACCGGCGAATCGTTCGACACCTTCACTGCCTCGCGCATGTAGCGCTCGAGGTCGCGCGGCTCGTGGACGATTTCCATCGCGCGGCCGCCGAGCACGTACGACGGACGCACGACCAGCGGATAGCCGATTTCGTCGGCCAGCGCGAGCGCTTCGTCCTCGGCGCGCGCGGTGCGGTTCGGCGGCTGGCGCAGGCCGAGGTCCTGCAGCAGCTTCTGGAAGCGTTCGCGGTCTTCGGCCGCGTCGATCATGTCCGGCGACGTGCCGACGATCGGCACGCCGTGCGCCTCGAGGTCGAGCGCGAGCTTCAGCGGCGTCTGGCCGCCGTACTGGACGATCACGCCGACCGGCTTTTCCTTGTCGACGATCTCGAGCACGTCCTCGAGCGTCAGCGGCTCGAAGTACAGGCGGTCGGACGTGTCGTAGTCGGTCGACACCGTTTCCGGGTTGCAGTTGACCATGATCGTTTCGTAACCGTCCTCGCGCATCGCGAGCGCCGCGTGCACGCAGCAGTAGTCGAACTCGATGCCCTGGCCGATCCGGTTCGGGCCGCCGCCCAGCACCATGATCTTCTTGTTGGTGGTCGGCTGCGCCTCGCACTCTTCCTCGTAGGTCGAGTACATGTAGGCCGTTTTCGTCGCGAACTCGGCCGCGCACGTGTCGACGCGCTTGTAGACCGGGCGCACGTTCAGCTCGACGCGGCGGCGGCGGACGTCTTCCGGCGTCGCGCCGAGCAGCTTCGCGAGGCGGCGGTCGGAGAAGCCGCTCTGCTTCAGGTAGCGCAGCTCGTCGAACGTCAGCGACGCGAGCGTGCGGCCCACGAGCGCCTTTTCCTTCAGGATGATCTGCTCGATCTGCTCGAGGAACCACGGGTCGATCGCGGTTTCCGCGAAGATTTCCTCGGCCGTCATGCCGATGCGGAACGCATCGCCGACGTACCAGATGCGGTCCGGGCCCGGCTCGTGGATCTCGATCGCGATCTCGTCGCGGTTGGTCGACTTCTCGTCGAGACCGTCGACACCGACCTCGAGGCCGCGCAGCGCCTTCTGGAACGATTCCTGGAACGTGCGGCCGATCGCCATCACCTCGCCGACCGACTTCATCTGCGTGGTCAGGCGCGAATCGGCTTCGCGGAACTTCTCGAACGCGAAACGCGGGATCTTCGTGACGACGTAGTCGATCGTCGGCTCGAACGACGCCGGCGTCTGGCCGCCGGTGATTTCGTTCTTCAGCTCGTCGAGCGTGTAGCCGACCGCCAGCTTCGCGGCGACCTTCGCGATCGGGAAGCCGGTGGCCTTCGACGCGAGCGCCGACGAACGCGACACGCGCGGGTTCATTTCGATGACGACCATGCGGCCGTCCTTCGGGTTGATCGAGAACTGCACGTTCGAGCCGCCCGTATCGACGCCGATCTCGCGCAGCACCGCGAGCGATGCGTTACGCAGGATCTGGTATTCCTTGTCGGTGAGCGTCTGCGCGGGAGCCACCGTGATCGAGTCGCCGGTGTGCACGCCCATCGGGTCGAGGTTCTCGATCGAGCAGACGATGATGCAGTTGTCGGCGCGGTCGCGCACGACTTCCATCTCGTATTCCTTCCAGCCGAGCAGCGATTCTTCGATCAGCAGCTCGCGCGTGGGCGACAGGTCGAGACCGCGCTTGCAGATCTCCTCGAACTCTTCGCGGTTGTATGCGATGCCGCCGCCCGAGCCGCCGAGCGTGAACGACGGGCGGATCACGACCGGGTAGCCGCTGCCGCCCGTCTCCGCCATGATCTGCGCGTGCACCTGGATCGCTTCTTCCATCGAATGCGCGATGCCCGACTTCGCGGAGCCGAGACCGATCTTGGTCATCGCCTCCTTGAACTTCTGGCGGTCCTCCGCCTTGTCGATCGCTTCCGGCGACGCGCCGATCAGCTCGACGCCGAACTTCTCGAGCACGCCGTGGTGGTGCAGGTCGAGCGCGCAGTTCAGCGCGGTCTGGCCGCCCATCGTCGGCAGGATCGCGTCCGGGCGCTCCTTCTCGATGATGCGCGCGACGACTTCCCACGTGATCGGCTCGATGTAGGTCACGTCGGCCGTGTTCGGGTCGGTCATGATCGTCGCCGGGTTGCTGTTGACGAGAACGACCTTGTAGCCCTCCTCACGCAACGCCTTGCAAGCCTGCGCGCCCGAATAGTCGAACTCGCACGCCTGGCCGATGATGATCGGGCCGGCGCCGATGATGAGGATGCTCTTGATGTCTGTGCGTTTTGGCATGGCTTGTGAATTCAATAAGTAATCGTTGTCGTGGGTCGGCCGGCGGCGCTCAGCTCATGGTCGCGAGCGCCAGCTTCACCGAGAAACCGATGAACAGGCCGCCCACGCTGCTCGCCGCGCCTGCCGCGAGCTTGCGGCGGCGGCGGAAATGCTCGGCGAGCCGCGCGCCCGCGAAGATCAGCGTGCTCAGGTACAGGAAGCTCGCGCATTGCGCGATCGCCCCGAGCACGACGAACGACAGCGCGGGATGCGGGAATGCCGGGTCGACGAACTGGATGAAGAACGAGATGAAGAACAGGATCGCTTTCGGATTCAGCAGGCTCACGATCAGCGCTTTCCGGAACGGTTTGTCGAAAGACCGCTCGCCGTCGACAGCCTGCCGGGCCTCGACCGGCGCATCGCCGCGTGCGCGCAGCTTGCTCCACGCGCTGCGCAGCATCCCGGCGCCGATGTACAGCAGGTACGCGGCGCCGCCGTACTTGACGACGGAGAACAGCAGCGGGTTCGCCTTCAGCAGCGACGCGACGCCCGCGGCGGACAGCACCATCAGCACGGTATCGCCGACGAACACGCCGCAGGCCGCGCGATAGCCGGCCTTCACGCCGCGCTGCGCGGCGAGCGACAGCACGTACATCGAGTTCGGCCCCGGCAGCAGGATGATGAAGATCACGCCGAACACGTAGGTCCAGATATCCGTGATGCCGAGTGCGTGGCCGAACATGATGTGAATCTCCCGTCCTTCGGTTGCGTCGATGACGTTAAGCGGTGCGCTGCTTCGCCGCGTCCATCAGCGCGGTGAAACGGTCGAACAGGTAGCCGATGTCGTGCGGGCCGGGCGACGCTTCCGGGTGACCCTGGAAGCAGAATGCCGGCTTGTCGGTCAGCTCGAAGCCCTGCAGCGTGCCGTCGAACAGCGACACGTGCGTCACGCGCGCGTTGGCCGGCAGCGAATCGGCGTCGACCGCGAAACCGTGGTTCTGCGACGTGATCACGACGCGGCCGTCGCCGAGATCCTTCACCGGATGGTTCGCGCCGTGGTGGCCCGTCTTCATCTTCAGCGTCTTCGCGCCGACCGCGAGGCCCATGATCTGGTGGCCGAGGCAGATGCCGAAGGTCGGCACGCCGCGCTCGATGAAGGCCTTCGTGGCCGCGATCGCGTAATCGCACGGCTCCGGATCGCCGGGGCCGTTCGACAGGAAGATGCCGTCCGGATTCAGCGCGAGCGCGTCTTCCGCACTGGCCTGGGCCGGCAGCACCGTCACGTGGCAGCCGCGCTCCGCGAGCATGCGCAGGATGTTGTACTTGACGCCGAAGTCGTACGCGACGACGCGGTACTTCGGCGCTTCCTGCATGCCGTAGCCGCCTTCGAGGCGCCATTCCGTCTGCTTCCACTCGAACGGCTTGGTGGTCGACACGACCTTCGCGAGATCCATGCCGGCGAGGCCCGGGAACGAGCGCGCCAGCTCGATCGCCTTCGCTTCGTCGTCGGAACCCGTCAGGATGCAGCCGTTCTGCGCGCCCTTGTCGCGCAGGATGCGGGTCAGCTTGCGGGTATCGATGCCGGCGATCGCGACGACGCCTTCGTCGCGCAGGTAGTCGCCGAGCGTGCGGTCCATGCGGAAGTTCGATGCGAGCGTCGGCAGATCGCGGATGATCAGGCCGGCGGCATGGACTTTCGTGGCTTCGACGTCTTCGGCGTTGACGCCGACGTTGCCGATATGCGGATAGGTGAGCGTGACGATCTGGCGCGAGTAGCTCGGATCAGTCAGGATTTCCTGATAGCCGGTGATCGCGGTATTGAACACGACTTCGCCGATCGTATGGCCTTCGGCCCCGATCGAATAACCACGAAAGACCGTGCCGTCGGCGAGTGCAAGCAAGGCGGGAGAAAAAGACGGCAACACGGGAGGCTCCTTGGGGAACACCCTGCTGCCGACCTGTTTACCCTGCCGCGCGAGCGCCGCGCTGCGTGGGCGCGCGCGGTCGCTTGCTGGACGCGGCCTGCGTTGTCGAGACGCGAACCCGGCGCGTGGCGCACGAGGCTTCGCGGCATCGCCCGGCTGGCGGCGTGCGGCGGATGAACGGGATGAATGAGGTAGGCGCTAGGGTGCGAGGTTGATCAGCACAAACTTTCAAATTATAGCCTGAAAATGGGCCTATCTTCAATTGATATGGCCGTCCGATCATGGGCGCGCCGCGCTCGGCGGCGCGGCGCGGCGTGCTGCGGCCCCGTTTCCGCGGCCGCCCCACCCGTGAGCGTACCGCCGGATCAGTGCGCTTGGCCAGCGCCGCGCGCGGGCCACACGTACCAGACTGCGCTCGCGAGCTGCAGCGCGAGCAGCACGCCCCACGCGGTGAAGTGCGCGGCGGCCGGATAACGGCCGTCGACCGCCGGCCAGTGCGACAGCACGGCGCCGACGCCGATCTGGAACGCAAAGATCAGCAGGAAGATCACGAGCGTGAGCGTCGTGTTCGCACGGCCGATCAGGTGAGCGGGAAAGTGGCCGGCCATCACCGCGTAGGTCAGGATGCCCACGCCGCCGAACATCCCGTAGGCGGCCCACAGCACGGCCGGCGGCAACGGCACGCGCGCGACGATCGCGAGCTGCGTCGCGACGAACAGCGCCATGCCGATGCCGCAGGTGGCGTAGACCGACACGCCGCGCCGCTCGAGCACGCGCGCCGCCGCACCGAAGCCGACGCAGCCGGCCATCATCGCGAAGCCGAGCACCGACACGAGGCGCGCGGCATGCGGCGCGTCGAATCCGCCGACATCGCGCAGATACGGCCCGACCCACAGCGACTGCATCGCGTAGAACACGCCCTGCGTGACGACGGAGAACGACGCAATCTTCCAGAACGCGCGGCTGCCCAGGATATGCCACGTGCCCTTGAACTGGCCGACGAGCCCGCCCTGGTGGCGCGCCTGCTGCGCGTCGGGCGCGCCGATGCCGATCGACGCCGCGACGGCCACCGTCAGCACCGCGAGGCCGAAACAGATCGCACGCCAGTTCGCCCAGCCGAGCAGCCAGGTCAGCGGCGAGCCGACCATCACGCCGCCGAGGCCGCCCACGGCCATCACGAGGCCGTTGACGAGCGGCAGCCGGCCGACCGGGAAATGCTGCGCGAGCGCCTTGAACGCCGCGCCGAGACACACCGATACGCCGACGCCGATCAGCAGGCGGCCGACCATCATCGCGCCGATGCCGTGCGCCGTGCCGAACACGGCCGCGCCGGCCGCCGCGAACAGCAGCATGCCGGCCGTGACGCGACGCGGGCCGTAGTGGTCGAGCATCACGCCGGCCGGGATCTGCGCGCCCGCGAAGCCGAGGAAATAGAGACTGGTGAGCAGGCCGAGATCGGCGGCCGACAGGCCGAGCTCGTGCGTGACGAACGGCGCGAAGCCCAGATTGACGCCGCGAAACACATACGAGACGAAATACCCGACCGAAAACAGCGCGAGCACCCTCACCTGCACCGACGACATCGCTTCCCCTTGTCATATGAAGACGCGCGACGCAGCGCCGCCGCGCCGCGCACAAACGAACGAACGCACAAACGAAAACGCCGTCACCTCGGTGACGGCGTTTCGTCGAATTCGTCGGATGATAGCGCAATCGTGCGGGCCTCACCGGCCGTTACGTCGCGCGGCAGCCGCGCTCGCTTCGCTTACTTCTTCTTGCCCTTGTGCGCGGCGGCCCTGGCCGGCGCGGCTTTCGCGGGCGCGGCCTTCGCCGGCTTCGCCGACGACTTGGCGGCGCCGCCGCGCTTGCCGCCGTGCGACTTGCCGCCCACCGCCAGGCTCGCGCGCTCGATGCGCGCACCGCCCGTCGACGTCGCGATCCGCTCCGGACCGGGTTCCGCCGGCACCGCGCGGCCGACCGGCACGTGCAGCACGAGCGCCTGGCCCGGCATCGCGAGATCGCGGTGCGTACGGTTCCACGCCTTCAACTGGCCGACCGATACGCCGTAGCGGCCGGCGATCGCCGCCATCGACTGCTTGCGGCGCACGCGGATCAGCATCTTGCGCGTGTCGGGGACGTCCGGCTCCATCGCGAGCGCGCCGTTTTCGGCGACGTCGGCGCTGATGTCCTCGTCATCGTCATCGCCGCGCGGCACGACGATCGTCGAGCCCGGCTTCAGGCGCATGCCGGCCGGAATCTTGTTGACCGACATCAGCGTATCGGCGTCGACGCCGATCTTCTCGGCGATCGCGGCCGGGCGCGCGCGTTCGCTGACCGTGTAGGTGGTCCACGACGACAACTGGCCGCTGTAGGCTTTCAGGTTCTTCTCGAACGCGGACGCGTTGTCGAACGGCAGCAGGATCTGCGGCTCGGTCGCGCCGAGGATCACCGGCTTCGAGAACGACGGGTTCAGCGAGCGGAACTCGTCGAGCGGCAGGTTCGCGAGCTTCGCGGCCACCGCCACGTCGATGTCGCGCGACGTCGTGACCGTCACGAAATACGGGTGGTTCGGGATATCCGGCAGCGCGAGGCCATACTGCTGCGGGCTCGCGATGATGTTCTTCACCGCCTGCAGCTTCGGCACGTAGTTGCGCGTCTCGTTCGGCATCCGCAGGTTCTGGTAGTCGGTCGGCAGCCCGGCCGCCTGGTTGCGCGCGATCGCGCGCTGCACGTTGCCTTCGCCCCAGTTGTATGCGGCCAGCGCCAGATACCAGTCGCCGAACATGTCGTGCAGGCGAGACAGGTAGTCGAGCGCGGCGCTCGTCGACGCGAGCACGTCGCGGCGCTCGTCCTGCCACATGTTGCGCTTCAGGTTGTACGTGCGGCCGGTGCCGGGCATGAACTGCCACATGCCGGCCGCCTTCGCGACCGACAGCGCCTGCGGGTTGTACGCGGACTCGATGAACGGCAGCAGCGCGAGCTCGGTCGGCATGTGACGCGCCTCGAGCTCCTCGACGATGTGATACAGGTACTTCTGCGAGCGCTCGGTCATGCGCTGCACGTAATCGGGACGCTGCGTATACCAGGTCGTCTGCATGTCGACGAGATCGCTCTGCAGGTCGGGCATCTGGAAGCCGCGGCGGATGCGCGCCCAGAGATCGGAGTCTGCAGTGGTCAGGTCGCCGACGGATTGCTTGTCGACGTCGACAGTTTCTTTGGCGGTGGCTGATTTACGGAGGTAGTTGGACGTCGCCTGCGAATCGGCGGCGTTGTTGGCGACAGGGGGCTGGCTCGCACACGCGGCGAGTAGCAGTACCACCATCGCACTCAATATAAGTCGCATGAAAATCTCGGCTTCCGACGGCTGGAAATTGCAGGCGATACTACGGAAGTGCGTGCTTCACGTCAATAAAAACACCGAAAACTCAGCGAAATCCTACATTTGGAGCAATTTTTACAGATACCGCTTGAGCTTTGGAGTCCTCCGGAAAACGTCATCGGAACCGGTTTTTCCATTCGCGCATCAGCGTGAATGCCGTCAGACGATCCGTCACCGTTTCGTGCAGCTCGGCCTCGAGCGTCGCGTGGATCGCCGCGCTGTCGGCCCGCATGAACGGGTTGACGGCACGCTCGTGCGCGATCGTGGTCGGCAGCGTCGGCACGCCGCGCGCGCGCAGCGCCTGCGCGTCGTCGCGCCACGCGGCCAGTGCCGCATTGCCGGGCTCGCACGCGAGCGCGAAGCGGATGTTCGACAGCGTGTATTCGTGTGCGCAATGCACGCGGGTGTCGCCGGGCAGCGCCGCGAGCGCGTCGAGCGACGCGAGCATCTGCGCGGGCGTGCCTTCGAACAGGCGGCCGCAGCCGCACGAGAACAGCGTGTCGCCGCAGAATACGTGCGGCACCGCGTTGCCCTGCCCGGCCGCGCGTCGACTTGCCGCGCCTTCGCCGGCCGCTTGAAAATACGCGATGTGACCGCGCGTATGGCCCGGCACGTCGAGCACGTCGAACGCGATGGCCGGCGCGTCGAGCGTCACGCGATCGCCGCCTGCAAGGGGCCGCGTGACCACGCCGATCGCTTCGGCCGCGGGGCCGTAAACGGGCAGCGGCGCATCGTCCGGTTGGCTATTGCGCAGCGCCTCGACACCGCCGACGTGGTCGGCATGGTGGTGCGTGAGTAAAATAGCGGTCAACCGCCAGCCTCGTTCGGCAAGAACCCGGCGTACGGGGGCGGCTTCACCCGGGTCGACGGCGATCGCATCGCGGCCGTCCGAGACGAGCCAGATATAGTTGTCTTCGAATGCCGGAACCGGCACGTATTCCAGCTCGTTCATGGGCGCGCAATCATCGTTATGTCTGACCGTCAAATTATAGACTGGCCTGCCTGGACCGACTCGCCGCCCGGCCGCTACGTGCTGGGCTGGGAACAGGCGCAGCTCGACCGGATCGTGTCCGACGTATTCGGATTCCACGCGCTGCAGCTCGGCCTGCCGCAGCTCGACGCACTGCGCGAGAACCGCATGCCGTATCGCGGCCTGGTGCTCGACCCGGCGAGCGGCGCAAGCGCGCCGTACCAGTATCCGTGGGCGGGCGAAGCGCACACGGCAGGCCATGCGCCCGCCGATCGCAGCACGACGTGGTGCGACCTGCTCGACCTGCCGTTCGAATCGCAAAGCGTCGACCTGATCGTGATGCCGCACACGCTCGAATTCACGTCCGACCCGCACCGCCTGCTGCGCGAGGCCGAGCGCGTGCTGATGCCGGAAGGCCAGCTCGTGATCACCGGCTTCAATTCGCTCAGCCTGTGGGGCATGCGGCAGACGTTCGGGCGCATGGCGAACCGCCCGTTCGTGCCGGCCACGCGCGACCAGATCGCATTCATCCGGCTGAAGGACTGGATCAAGCTGCTCGGTTTCGACCTCGAACGCGGCCGCTTCGGCTGCTACCGGCCGCCGCTCGCCACCGACCAGTGGCTGGCCCGCTACGGCTTCATGGAGGCCGCCGGCGACCGCTGGTGGCCGATCTTCGGCGCCGTCTACATGGTGACGGCCGTCAAGCGCGTGCGCGGCATGCGCCTCGTCGGCCCGATCAAGATGAAGAAGCCCGTTCTCGCACCGGGCCTGACGCCGGCGGCCTCCCCGACCACCCATCAAGAACGTTCATGACAACCGACACCATCGACATCTATACCGACGGCGCCTGCAAGGGCAACCCCGGCCCTGGCGGCTGGGGCGCGCTGCTGCGCTACGGCGACAAGGAAAAGGAACTGTACGGCGGCGAGCCGAACACGACCAACAACCGCATGGAGCTGATGGGCGTGATCGCCGCGCTCGAAGCGCTGAAGCGGCCCTGCCACGTGATCGTCCATACCGACTCGCAGTACGTGCAGAAAGGCATCAGCGAGTGGATTCACGGGTGGAAGAAAAAAGGCTGGGTCACCGCGGCGAAGACGCCCGTGAAGAATGCCGACCTGTGGAAGCGGCTCGACGCGCTCGTCGCGCAGCACGAGATCGAGTGGCGCTGGGTCAAGGGCCACGCCGGCCATCCCGAAAACGAGCGCGCGGACGCGCTCGCGAACCGCGGCGTCGAATCGCTGGCCGCCTGACGGCCGGCCGCCTTCTCCTGTTTTTGTTGCTTTTCCCGACATGCGCCAGATCATTCTCGATACCGAAACCACCGGCCTGAACGCCCGCACGGGCGACCGCCTCATCGAAATCGGCTGCGTCGAGCTGCTGAACCGGCGGCTCACCGGCAACAACCTGCACTTCTACGTGAATCCCGAGCGCGACAGCGATCCGGGCGCACTGGCGGTGCACGGCCTCACGACCGAATTCCTGAGCGACAAGCCGAAATTCGCGGAAGTCGCCCACCAGATCCTCGACTTCGTGAAGGACGCCGAGCTGATCATCCACAACGCGCCGTTCGACCTCGGCTTTCTCGATGCCGAATTCGCGCGGCTCGGCCTGCCGCCGTTCACCGAGCATTGCGGCGGCGTGATCGACACGCTGGTGCAGGCCAAGCAGATGTTCCCCGGCAAGCGCAACTCGCTCGACGCGCTGTGCGACCGCTTCGGCATCAGCAACGCGCACCGCACGCTGCACGGCGCATTGCTCGACTCGGAGCTGCTCGCCGAGGTATATCTCGCGATGACGCGCGGCCAGGACAGCCTCGTGATCGACATGCTCGACGACGCGGGCGCCGACGGCGGCGCCGCGAACGGCCAGCGCGTCTCGCTCGCCGCGCTCGACCTGGCCGTGGTGGCCGCGAGCGACGACGAGCTTGCCGCGCACCAGGCTCAGCTCGACGAGCTCGACAAGTCGGTCAAGGGCACCTGCGTGTGGCGCCAGTCCGCCGCCGCGGATACCGCCGAAGCGGCCTGACGCACGCGGCCCGCGCCGCGGCCGCGCTCACGCGCGCGGCTGCAGCGCGATGACGGCCATCCCGCCGAGCGCGAGCACCGCGCCGGCCACGTCCCAGCGGGTCAGCGCGACGCCGTCGACCACCCGCAGCCAGATCAGCGCCACCGCGATGTACACGCCGCCGTACGCGGCATACGTGCGCCCCGCCGCGCTCGGGTGCAGCGTCAGCAGCCACGCGAACAGCGCGAGCGACAGCGCGGCCGGCACCAGCAGCCAGGCCGGGCGGCCGGCCTTCAGCACGAGCCACGGCAGGTAGCAGCCGACGATTTCGGCCAGCGCGGTAGCGGCGAACAGCGCCGCGATCCTCATCAGTTCGGTCATCCGGTTCCTCGCGAATTCAGCCCCGTCGCGACGGGCGGCACGGCCGCGCCGCGCGCCGCCGATCATACCCGAGCGGGCCGCGCCGGATGCCCCGCCAGGCGGGCGATCCACGGCAATTTGCACGATCGTCCGTCATCGTGCTATCATGTCTCCCGTTTCAACATTCAATCTCTGTCTTTTCGATTTTGAGAGAAGTCCGTCCGCACGACGCGGGCCGGTGCCTCGATCGAAATTGCATCCACAGGAAAGCCCGCCCGACAGGCCCGCTTTTCTCGTTTCGCTGCCCCTCCGGGGCGTTGCCGGAAGCCGGACTCCTCGTCCGCACCGGCATCCGCCGCTTGCATCACGCGGCCCATTCTTCATGAGCGCACTGTCGCGACGGCCCATCGGGCCCGCGTCGAAGCAGCCCCTTGGCCCTTTGCTGCCCGCTGCGCAGCAACTGCTCGATGGTCTGCCCCGACGCGCAGCATGCGACACCGCGCTCGCCGGCAAACCGTGTCGGACGGCCCGCCCGTTCCGGCGCTGTCAAAGGAGTGCATGACCTTGACCGCAACACACGTCAGCCCGACCGCTGTCTCTTCTCCCGCTTCGCCGTCCGGCGACGCCCCCCTCACCGCGGACGACATCACCGTCGTCGACCAGAGCCTGCTCAAGCGCGCCGTCAGCGCGATGGCGATCGGCAATGCGATGGAATGGTTCGACTTCGGCGTCTACAGCTATATCGCCGTCACGCTCGGCAAGGTGTTCTTCCCGTCCAGCAGCCCGTCCGCGCAGTTGCTCGCCACCTTCGGCACGTTCGCCGCCGCGTTCCTCGTGCGCCCGCTCGGCGGCATGGTGTTCGGCCCGCTCGGCGACCGCATCGGCCGCCAGCGCGTGCTCGCCGCCACGATGATCATGATGGCCGTCGGCACCTTCGCGATCGGCCTGATCCCGAGCTATGCGTCGATCGGCATCATGGCCCCGATCCTGCTGCTCGTCGCCCGCCTCGTGCAGGGCTTCTCGACCGGCGGCGAATACGGCGGCGCCGCCACCTTCATCGCCGAGTTCTCGACCGACAGGCGCCGCGGCTTCATGGGCAGCTTCCTCGAGTTCGGCACGCTGATCGGCTATGTGCTGGGCGCGGGCGTCGTCGCGCTGCTCACCGCGTCGCTGTCGCAGGAAGCGCTGCTGTCGTGGGGTTGGCGCGTGCCGTTCCTGATCGCCGGCCCGCTCGGTCTGATCGGTCTCTACATCCGGATGAAGCTGGAGGAAACGCCCGCGTTCAAGCGCCAGGCCGAAGCGCGCGAAGCGCAGGACAAGGCCGTGCCGAAGGCGCGCTTTCGCGAGACGCTGTTCGCCAACTGGCGCGCGCTGCTGCTGTGCGTCGGCCTCGTGCTGATCTTCAACGTGACCGACTACATGGTGCTGTCGTACCTGCCGAGCTTCATGTCGTCGACGCTGCACTTCGACGAATCGCACAGCCTCGTGCTGGTGCTGCTCGTGATGGTGCTGATGATGCCGATGACGCTGTACGCCGGCCGCCTGTCGGACAAGGTCGGCCGCAAGCCGGTGATGCTCGCCGGCTGCGTCGGCCTGCTGGTGCTGTCGATCCCGTCGCTGCTGCTGATCCATGCGGGCACCACCGCGTCGGTGTTCGGCGGCCTGCTGATCCTCGGCGTGCTGCTGTCGTGCTTCACCGGCGTGATGCCGTCGGCGCTGCCCGCGCTGTTCCCGACCGAGATCCGTTACGGCGCGCTCGCGATCGGCTTCAACGTGTCGGTGTCGCTGTTCGGCGGCACGACGCCGCTGGTGACCGCGTGGCTCGTCGACGTGACGCACAACCTGATGATGCCCGCGTATTACATGATGGGCGCCGCGTTGATCGGCATCGTGTCGGTCGTCGCGCTCGCCGAATCCGCGCGCCAGCCGCTGAAGGGCTCGCCGCCGGCCGTCGCGACGCGCCGCGAAGCGCATCAGCTCGCTCGCCAGTTGCGCGAGGAGGACGACGAATCGGAGGTCTACGGCGTCGCGACGCCGGCCCGCGCGTAAGCGTCGCTCAATGAAAAAGCCCCGGCCGAAGCCGGGGCCCGATCGAAACCGATCCCGCCCGACCGGCTTGCGCCGGCCGGGCTTTTTTTCATTCGATCGACGCGAACGCGCTCATGCCCGCGCTTCGCAGTCACGGCAGAAGATCAGCGCGCGCGACCGCGACACGGCCGCCTGCGCACCGCGCGCCGCGACGATCAGCCCGACCTGGCCGAGATTGAAATCGCGCTCGACCATCAGTTGCGTCAGCGCGGCAAGCGGCAACACGACGGACGGGTGGTACAGGCTCGATTCGATCAGGGCTTTCATCATCGGCTCCATCTGGCAATGCGTGATTTGATGGAGTGGATTCTAGGGATCGGTCGACGCCGGATAAACAGCGCGAATGCGAAGTCACTTGTCAGCCGTCGAGAACAATCGGCAGCGGCTTGCCGGACAAGGCCGCGCGGCGGCCGACAGCGGTCTGCGAGCGCCCGGCGGACCGCTTCGAAGCCGAGGGCCCGTTCACGCCGGTAACGGGCTTGCGCCGGCCCTATGCGAGCGGCGTGTCGACGAAGGCCGGCAGCGCTTCGGCGCGCGCGGAATGCGCGGCGAGCGCCGGATAACGGGCCGGATCGATCCGCGCGAGCACCGGGTAGTCGGCCGCCATGAACTGCGTGAAGCGCCACGCCACCGCGACCGTCACGTCCGACTGCAACGGTCGTGCGCCGCCGAACCAGCCGTCCGTGGCGGCGGCCAGCGGCTCCAGCGCGCCGTACGCGCCTTCGAGCTGGCTCAGCACGCGTTCGATCCATGGCTCATGCTGCCTGTCCGACGGGCGCAGCGCCTGCTCGTAGACGAGCTGCACGGTTTTCTCGGCCGCGGCGAGCGCGAACCCGATCGGCACCAGCGCGCGCAGCCGGGCATCGACGGCGTCGGGCAACAGGCGCCGCTCCGGCGCGGCCAGGTGGTCGAGATAGTCGACGATCAGCGACGAGTCGAGCAGCGTCGCGCCGCCGTCGGTCACGAGCGTCGGCGCCTTGACGGCCGGGTTGAGCGTCCTGAACCGTTCGAGATGACGGAACACCGAGATCGACTCGTGTTCGAACGGCAGGTCGAGCAGCTTCGCCGAAATGGCGACACGGCGCACGAACGGGGAATCCAGCATGCCGATCAGCTTCATCGCAAACGCTCCGTTTCGAGGGAATGGGACCGACGACTGTAGCAGCGTCGCGCGGCGGCGCCTAGCGCGCCCGTCCGCGTGATGCAGATCAGCCGCCCGCACATCCGGCTCCCGCTGCCCGGCCACAGTGACCATAATGCAGATTCACGCTCCTTCCGCCCCAGGGTCCGCCATGTGGTATGCCGTCGTCGAGCAGCAGCGGGAATGGATGCGCGCATGGCGCGCGGCGACGCGGTACGCGTTCGACGCATGGCCCGCGGCGTCGCTGCCGCATGCCGCGTCGTCGTGCTACGACGACCTGTTCGAGCCGCTGCTCGGGCCGCAGGCCGCGCCACCGGGCTTCGATCTCGCGTGGCCCGGCGTCAGCGAGCAGGTCGTCGCGCACACGCCGTTTTGCGACCTGCGGCGCTTCGCGCACGACGACGCGCGCCGCACGGTGCTGCTGTGCGCGCCGCTCGTCGGGCACGCGGCCGTGATGATGCGGGAAACCGCGGAAACGCTGCTCGCGGACGGCGACGTCTGCGTGACCGACTGGCGCAATGCGCGCGACGTGCCGCTCGCGGCGGGCCGTTTCGGGCTCGACGAGTACGTCGCGATGCTCGACGATTTCGTCGGCATGCTCCAGCGCGACGCCCGGCCGCTGCACGTCGTCGCCGTGTGCCAGGCGACCGTGCCGGCGCTCGGCGCACTCGCGCTGCGTGCCGCGCGCGGGCTCGCGCCGCCCGCGAGCGTCACGCTGATCGGCGGCCCGATCGATGCGCGCCCGAACCCGAGCGCGCTCGGCGCCGCGGCCGCCGCCCATTCGCTCGACTGGTGCCGGCGCCACCTGATCGACGTCGTGCCGCCCGGCTTCGCCGGGCACGGTCGCCACGTGTTTCCGACCTATCTGCAACAGGGCGAGATCGCGCTGCTGTATCCACAACGCTTCCTGACGCTGATCGAGACCTACGCGCTCGCCGCTTCCCGCTTCGACATGACCGGACTCGCCGACGCACGGCGGGCGCTGCGCGAATACACCGCGCTGCTCGACATGCCGGCCGACTATTTCCTCGACACGGTCGACGTCGTGTTCCAGCGCATGCTGCTCGCGACCGGCGCGTGGCGCGTGCGCGGCCGGCGCGTCGAACCGGCCGCGCTGCGCGACGCCGCGCTGCTGACCGTCGAAGGCGCCTGCGACGCGGTCACGGGCGCCGGCCAGACGCATGCGGCGCTCGACCTGTGCAGCGGCCTCCGCGCCGACGAGCGCCATCGCGTCGACATCGACGATTGCGATCACTACGGGCTGTTTACGGGGCCTCGCTGGCACGGCAACGTCCATCCGGCGCTGCAGCGCGTGTTCGCGCTGGCGGAAGCCCGCCGACCGCGCCAGCGCCCGCGCCGAAGCCGTCGGACATGACCCCGTGTCAGGGGCGCGTCAGGTCGAGCAGCGCGCGCACCTCGTCGTCGCTCGTCTGATCGAAGCGCGCGTAGAACTGGCTGATCCCGAAGAACCGTAGCGGCTGCGACACCGCGACGAACGCGTCGGCCAGACCGTCGAACGCATGCGCGGCCCCCGCCGGCGCCACCGGCACCGCCGCGACGATGCGCGCCGGGTGGCGCTCGCGCAGCGCCTGCAGCGCGACACGCATCGATGCGCCGGTCGCGACACCGTCGTCGACGACGATCGCGAGGCGCCCTTCCACCGCCAGCGGCGGCGCGGCGCCACGATACAGCGCTTCGCGGCGATGCAATTCGGCCGTCTCGCGCGCGATCACGTCGGCGAGTTGCGCGTCCGATACGTCCATCGCGCGGATCGTCGAGCGTTGCAGATGTGTCGCGCCGCCCGTCGCGATCGCGCCCATCGCGAGCTCGGGGTCGAACGGCACGCCGAGCTTGCGCACGACCAGCACGTCGAGCGGCGCGCGCAGCGCGCGCGCGACCGGATACGCGACGGGCACGCCGCCGCGCGGCAGCGCGAGCACGACGACATCGCCGCGCCCCGCGTATTCGCGCAACGCGTCGGCCAACTGGCGGCCGGCCTCGGCGCGATCGGCAAAACTGGGTTCGGTCACGAGCGGCTCCCTGCCCTTGCGCCGGATGCGCGCAACCCGCGCCGGCGCCTGTCCACGAGCATGGTTCATCGGTCGCACCGACGCAAGCAGGGTCAAACCGGCGCGCGACGCGCCGGAGGAAGGTCAGAGGCCGGCGGCCTGCCGGTACAGCCGCCAGAACGACTGCGCGTAGGACTGCGCGAGCTCGGGCGCGCGCCGGAACACGTTCACCGTGTCGGCCCGCTCGGCCGCGCCGTCGGACAGCGTCGTCAGCGCGACGCTGTCGTCGACGATCACGAAGCGCGACGCGGGGCCGCCGTGCCGCGAATCGATCGCGACGTCGATGCCAGCGGATTTCAGATAGCCGGCGCCGCTGGTCTTGCCCGCGCGCGGCGGGCGCACCAGCACGACACGTACCTCGATCCCGCGCGCGCGGGCCGCGCGCAGCGCGCTCGCGACCGCCGGCGACACCTGCGTGTAGCCGGCCAGCAGCACGCGGCGCTGTGCCTGTTCGATCAGATCGACGGTCGCGTCGGCCGCCGCGTTGTCATACGAAAAGTACGTGCCGACCGATGCGGCGTCGGACGGAATCTGGCTGGCGTGGACACTCGTCGCGCAGCAGAACGCGGCGAGCAGGATGGCGGCTGGTCTCATGGCGGGCGCCATTGTAGCGACGCCAATTCGCGTGGCAAGAGGCGGCCGCGACGCTGCTGCGCCGGCGCAACACACCGTGCGAAAGCGGTGCCCGACGGCTGGGTTTCAAGCCGGGTTTCGACCGGGTTTCGACCCGTCGGTCAGCCGCCCGCGACGCGCGCGAGCCAGCTCGTCACGCCGTCGACGGAACGGAAATCCGCGAGGCTGCGCGCAGGCAGCGCGGGATATGCGCCGCCGGCCATCTCGGCCAGCGCGCGCCCCGGGCCGAGTTCGAGAAACGCGGTTGCGCCGGCCTCGACGCACGCCGCCAGACAGGCCGCCCACTCGACCGGCTCCGCGATCTGCCGCGCGAGCTTGTCGAGGCCCGTGTCGACGTCGAGCACCGACGCGCCGTCGATCCCCGAGAACAGCCGCGTGCCGGGCAGCGGCCGGCGCACGCGCGTCGCGGCCAGCGTCGCGCGGAATGCCGGCACGGCCGCCGCGAGCCGGCGCGTGTGCGACGCGATCCGCACGCAGACGGGCGCGACGCGCAGCGCACCGGCTCGCAGCGCGGCGTCGGCCACGGCATCGACATCGGCGTGCCGCCCCGCGACCACGAACGCATCGCCGGGGTTCGCGATCGCGATGGCCGCGTCGCGGCCCTCGCACAGCCGCGCCAGCTGCGTGCGCGTCAGGCCGCGCACGAACACCATTCGCTCGTCGCCGCCGCTCGCGGCATCCATCGCGCGTGCACGCGCATCGGCCAGATCGAGCGCGTCGTGCGGGTCGATCATCCCCGCGACACTCCACGAGCCGACCTCGCCGACGCTGTAGCCGGCGACGCAGCGCCGGCGCGGCCACACCGCGTCGAGCAGTGAAGCCGCCGCGAGCGCGTGGAGCGTGCAGAGAATCTGCGCGGCGCGGTTTTCCGTCAGCGCGTCGGGCCCGGCCTGCCGGACCCACGTGCGCGGATCGTCGCCGAGCAGCCGGCCCGCATGCGCGAACAAAGCGTCGGCCTGCGGCGCCGCCCCGGTCAGGTCGAACATGTCGGCGCGCTGTGCGCCTTGCCCCGAACACAGGATGGCCAGCGTCATCGCACGTGCCCTTCGGCTTCGAGCACATCGACGAACACGCTCATCGCGAGCAGGTCGGCTGCCCCGCCGGGGCTCAGCCGGCGCGCGACGAACGCCCGATGCGCGGCCGCCGCGCGCAGCCGCCAGTCGCGCGCCCGCACGCCGCCACGCGCGACGAACGCACGGGCTGTCGCGCGGGCGAAATCGAGGCCGTCCTGCCCGCCGCGGTGCAGCAGATTCGTGTCGTCGAGCGCGGCGATCAGCGCGAAGCATGCGGCGACCCGCGCGGCTTCCGGATCGTCCGGCAGGTCGCGCCGGGCGCGGCGCAGCGCGGGCAAGCCGACCGCGTACACGGTCGGGAAGCCGTCGGCCGCCTCGCGACGCGCACCGCCGACACCGTAGCGGCGGCTCGCGCGCTCGCCGTGGCTGTCCGGCAGACGCGGGCCGCCAAGGATCTCGGCGCCCCAGCGGCGGGACACGAACGCGCCGAGCGTCGTCCCGTCCGGCGCCGCGTCCGGTATCGCGCGCCGGCCGGCGGCCGCGCACAGCAGCCCGAGCCCGAAGATCGCGCCGCGATGCGTATTGACGCCGCCGGTCGCGGCGAGCATCGCGTGCTCGGCGCGCAGGCCGATCTTGCGCAGCACGGCCATGTCGGCGTCGCGTGCGCCGGCGTCGACGAGTTCCGCGAAGTACGGCCGCAGCACGGCGGCGCTGCGCGCGAACGTCGCGGCATCCATGTCCGTATGACTGCCGGTGTCGACGTGACTGACGAGGCCCGGCTTCGGATAGGTATCGATCTCGAGCACGAGGCTGCGCTCGGCCAGCGCGGCGATGCGCTCGGCATCGGACGGCGCGGCGACGCGGCAGGCGGCTCGTGCGTTCACCGCGTGCCTCCGGTGAAGGCGTCGGCGCGCATCAGTTCGACGGCGATCGCCGTCTTCACCGCGACGTCGGGCATCCGCGCGTGCAGTTCGCGCCAATTGACGCCCGCGCCGTCGGCGCGCAGCAGTTCGCCGTCGATGCGCATCGGCGCGCGCGCGTCGATCGCCGCGAGACCGTCGAGCAGCGGCGCGAGCGATGCGGCATCCGGCAGCGGAAACACGATGTCGAGATCGGACGATGCGCTCAGGTAAGAGTCACCCGTCAGCGCCTGCCATGCAAGGCTGCCGAACACGCGGCCCTGCACGCCGCAGCGCGTGCCGAGCGCATCGAGCTCGCGCAGCGGCGCATGCCAGGCCGCGGGCGCGGCGGCGAGCACGTCGGTCAATGTGGGAAGCGGGCCGACCGTCGCGAGCGCGTCGGCGGTCACGTTCAGCGCGATGCGCCGCTTGCCCGCCGACGGCGGCAGCGGCAGGCCGAGCGGCACGCGGCCGGCGTCGGCTTCATCCGGCGACGCGCGACGCACGATCAGCTGTCGGCCGTGTTCGGCCCAGGCGCGCACGAGCGGATCGCTCGCGAGCGCGGGGTCGCGGGCAAAGGCCGCGCCCCACCCGGCCGCCGTCAGCGTGACGAGCGTGTGGCGGCGCAGCGGCAGCTCAGCGTGCGGCACGCGCGAGTGCCTCGACGCGGGCGGCGACGTCGGTCGCCACCGGCCGGCCGCGCGCCGCGCGCCGGTCGACGCGCTCGGCCGGCTTGCCGAGCCATTCGCCGACCTGCGCGTCGAGCGCGCGGGACGGATCGAGCACGGCGTCGACGGCGCCCATCTTCACGAGGTTGTCGAGCCCCGGCGCGAACACCGGCGTCGAACGCGCCATCTCCTTCAGCACGTCGATCGGCAGCTTGGTCACGCGCGACATCGACGGCAGATCCATCACCTCCGGCTCGGCGCCCGGCACCGCGAGCAGCGTGCGCGTCGCGAGCGCGGTCGCGATGAATGCGCCAGCCGCCGTGTGGCCGTACAGCACGCCGACCGTCCGGTGTCCGGCGAGATCCGCGTGCATCAGGCACTTCGCGAGATGCGACAGCCCTTCGTTCAGGCCGAGCAGCTCGTCGCGCTTGCTCATCCGCTGGCTGTCGCTGTCGACGAGCACGAGGATCGGCGTGTCGCCGCCGCGCGCGACCGTGTCGAGCACGCGCGACGCCAGCGTCAGCGCCTCGTCGATGCCGAACGGCAAGCGATCGGCCACACCGATCACGTCGACGCGCGTACCGGCCAGTTCCGCGTGGCCCGTGAGCAGGCCGCCATGACGCGCAATCGAATGGCCGGCGGGAAACAGCGCGTTCAGTACTTCATCGAGCGTCATGCCGGGCCTCCTGTAACTGGTCGGCGAGCTTCGCGAATGCATCGTCGGGCATGCCGGGAATCGCTTCCGGCTTGTCGGCGCCGAGCGCACGCCACACGTCGAGTGCGTCCTCGCAGCCGCCGAACCGTTCGATCCGCGCTTCGAGACGCGCCTGTTCCGCGCGCAGCATTGCCGCATCGAACGCCGGCGCGCGGCCGATCAAATCGAGCGCGGCCGCGCGAAACGCGTCCGGCGTATCGGCCACGTAGCGATCGGCGCCGCCGATCAATCGCCGGTGCTTGCCGCCCATCGTGCGCCAGATCAGCGCGCGATCCTTCGAATCGAATTCCTCGACGCCGCGGTTGGTCTCGATCACTTCGGGGCCCGACACGCTGATGCGCCCCTGTTCCGACACCGCGAGCGCCGAACAGCACGCGGCGAGCAGCCCGCCGCCGCCATAGCAGCCCGCGCGCCCGCCGATCAGCCCGATCACCGGCACGCCGGCCGCACGCGCGTCGACGAGCGCGCGCATGATCTCGGCGATCGCGAGCTCGCCCGCGTTCGCTTCCTGCAGCCGCACGCCGCCCGTATCGAACAGGATCAGCACCGGCTTGCCGACGTCGCGTGCGGCGCGCAGCAGCCCGGTGAGCTTCGCGCCGTGCACTTCGCCGAACGCGCCGCCCATGAAGCGGCCTTCCTGCGCGGCGACGAACACCGGCCGGCCGTCGAGCCGGCCATGGCCGACCACCATCCCGTCGTCGAACTGCCGCGGCAGGTCGAACAGCGGCAGGTGCGGACTCGTCACGCGCTCGGCCGGCCCGAGGAATTCGCTGAAAGTGCCCGCGTCGAGCAGGCCGTCGATGCGCTGTCGCGCCGATGCTTCGTACCAGCTCGCCGCGTTCGGGACGAACGCCGGCGCGTCGTGGATCGCGTCGCTCATCATGCGTCCCCCTCGATCGCGCGCACGGCCTGCGCGAGCCGCAGCGACACCATGTCGGGCCGCGCGCCGCCGTCGTTGATCGACAGCTTCAGGCCGCCCGGCGTGCGCCGTTCGACGAAATCCGACACGACGGCCTGCCAGACCGCGCCGAAGCCGACGGCCGCGGTGCGGATGTCGATCTCGCATTCGTTGCCCGGCAACACACGCTCGACGAGCACCTCGAGGTTGCCGGACGCGACCACGCCGACGAGCGCCGCGGCCTGCTCGCCCTTCGCGCGTTCGCGCGCGGTGAAGCGGTAGTTCAACTGTTCCATGCCCTCTTCCTCACCAGTTGCGGAACCGGGCCGGCGGCGCATAGAGCCCGCCCGACCAGTGCACGAGATCCTTGATCGAACGCGCGGCGAGCCAGCGACGGTCGGCGTCGAGCGGATCGATGCCGAGATCCTCCGGGCGGCGGATCACACCGCGCTCGCGCAGCCGCTCGACCATCCTCTTGTCGCGGCCACGGCCGACGTCCGTATAGCCGGCGACGCCGCGGATCGCATGCTCGCGTTCGTCCTTGTCGCGGCACATCAGCAGGTTCGCGATCCCTTCCTCGGTGACGATGTGCGTGACGTCGTCGCCGTAGACCATGATCGGCGCGAGGTCGAGCTGCAGCTTGTCGGCGAGCTTCAGCGCGTCGAGCTTCTCGACGAACATCGGCACGTTCTTGTCGCCGAACGTCTCGCCGATCTGCACGACCAGCTTGCGGCCGCGCCGCAGCGCCGCCGGCGTGTCCGGGTCGGCTTCCGCGCCGGCCTTCAGCCACGGCTCGCTCGGATGGCGCCGGCCGCGCGCGTCGCTGCCCATGTTCGGCGCGCCGCCGAAGCCGGCGATCCGCTCGGCCGTGACCGTCGACGAATGGCCGGACAGGTCGATCTGCAGCGTCGAGCCGATGAACATGTCGCACGCATAGAGGCCGGCCGTCTGGCAGAACGCGCGGTTCGAGCGCAGCGACCCGTCGGGGCCCGTGAACCACACGTCGGAGCGCGCGCGGATGTAGTCGTCCATCCCGACCTCGGAGCCGAAGCAGTGGATCTGCTCGACCCAGCCCGATTCGATCGCGGGGATCAGCGTCGGATGCGGATTGAGCGCCCAGTGCGTGCAGACCTTGCCCTTCAGCCCGAGCTTCGCGCCGTAGGTGGGCAGCAGCAGCTCGATCGCGGCCGTGTTGAAGCCGATCCCGTGGTTCAGGCGCTTGATCCCGTACGGCTCGTAGAGGCCCTTGATCGCGAGCATCGCGGTCAGGATCTGCGTCTCGGTGATCGCGGCCGGATCGCGCGTGAACAGCGGCTCGACGTAGAACGGCCGGCCGGCCTCGACGACGAAATGCACGCGGTCGCCCGGGATGTCGACGCGCGGCACCTTGTCGACGATGCGGTCGACCTGGGCGATCACGATGCCGTCCTTGAACGCGGTCGCCTCGACGACGGTCGGCGTGTCCTCGGTGTTCGGGCCCGTGTACAGGTTGCCGTCGGCGTCGGCGCTCACGGCCGCGATCAGCGCGACCTGCGGCGTGAGATCGATGAAGTAGCGGGCGAACAGTTCGAGATAGGTATGCACCGCGCCGAGCGCGATCTTGCCGCCGAACAGCAGCTTCGCGATGCGCTGCGATTGCGGGCCCGAATACGCGAAGTCGAGCCGCTTCGCGATGCCGCGCTCGAACACGTCGAGATGCTCGGGCAGCACGACGCCCGACTGCACCATGTGCAGGTCGTGGATCTTCGCGCTGTCGACGTCGGCGAGCGCGACGGCGAGCAAGTCGGCCTGCTTCTGGTTGTCGCCTTCGAGGCATACGCGGTCGCCCGGCCGCAGCACCGCTTCGAGCAACGCGACGGTGTCGCGCGCGTCGACCCGCTTGCCCCGCGCGTAAGCCGCGCCGGCCGCGAGCCGGGCATCGCGCGCTTGCCGCGCGTGATTCCATCCGGTCATGAACAGTTCTCCGCTTCGAGGGTTCAGCGGCATTCTAAGCCTGGCGCCGCTGTCGATTGATGATGTTGCCGAATGCGACTCAGAGGACGCCGCGATGGATGCGGCCCGCGCACGGGCCACTCGCATGGCCTCACGCGCCGACCAGCGCGCGCGTCGTGAAGAACAGCACCGACGGCCCGAGCAGGCAGCCCACGCCGGTATGGAACGTCGCGACCAGCGCACCGTACGGGACGAGCCGGCGATCGGTCGCGGCAAGGCCCGCGCTCACGCCGCTGACGGTGCCGGCCAACCCGCCGAAGATCATCGCGGAACGCGGCGTCTTCAGCCCCATGAAATTGGCCGCGACCGGCGTGCCGACCATCACGATGATCGCCTTCACGAGCCCCGTCGCGATGCTGAGCGCGATCACGTCGGAGCTCGCGCCGATCGCCGCACCCGTGACGGGCCCGACGATATAGGTGACGGCGCCCGCGCCGATCGTCGTCATGCTGACCGCATCGGTATAGCCGAACGCACGCGCGACGCACGCGCCGACGATGAACGGCAGCACGGTGCCGAGCAGCAGCGACACGACGCCGACGAGCCCGGCCTTGCGCGCCTCGGTCGGCTGCACTTCGAACGCGGTCGCGACGATCGCGAAATCGCGCAGCATCGCGCCGCCCATCAGGCCGATGCCGGCGAACAGCTTGACGTCGGCCAGCCCCTTCTCGCCTCCGGTGAATGCGCCGCCGACGTAGGCGAGCACGAGGCCGATCACGATCGCGATCGCCGAGCCGTGCACGCGGCCGAACGTGAGCTTGCGCGACGCGATCGACGACAGCCACATGATCAGGCCGACCAGCGCGAACGACGCGACGAGCCCGTTGTGGGCGACGGTTTTTTCGAGCATCTGCAGCATGGCGGCCTCCGTTACCGTTCTTCGAATTGCGGCACGCCCGCGAAGGCCGTGTCGTCGCGGCCCGTGCGCGCGAGCACCGCGATGCAGCATGCGCAGATCGCGACCGCGCCGACGGCGGCCAGCAGCGCGACCGGCCCGCCCTTGAGCGCGGCGACGACGTTCTGGTTCGCGGCCATCGCGACGACGACCGGGATGTACATCGCCCCCCAGAAGCCGACGCCCGCTTCGGTCTCCTTCGGCAGCCAGCCGCGCCGGTGCAGCCACAGGCGCAGGCAGATCAGCAGCAGCATCGCGATACCGACGCCGCCGACGTTGGTCTTCACGCCGATCGCGCTGCCGAGCAGGTCGCCGAGGAACAGTCCGGCCAGGTGGCAGAACGCCAGCAGCGCGGTTCCATAGATGATCATGAGTCGTCTCCAGTCTCTTCGTGACGGGCGCCTGACGCGTGCGGGAGCCAGGCCCGCACGCCGATCCCGGGCGGACTGTGTGTCTCCTGCGGCGGGGCGCCGCGGCCCGGCGGCTCGTCGTGCGAGCGCGTTCTCGGGGTCGATGGGATGATGCGGTTTCGGGCCGGACGCCGGATGGCTTAGACTGATCGATGCAGCCGGCGGCGCGACACGGGCTACGCGTCCGGTGTCCCCCGTTTCGCGGAGGCCGCACGGGCGCGTGATCCGATACTAGCGCCGCAAAATCCGGCCATTTATGAAGTTGTCGAAACCGATTCAGTGGATTTAGCAATGCGTCCGTTACCGCCCGAATTGCTGCGCAGCTTCGTCGCCGTCGCCCAGTCCGGCAGCTTCACCGCCGCGTCCGAACGCGTGAACCTGTCTCAATCGACCGTCAGCCAGCATATCCGCCGCCTCGAGGAGCTGCTCGACCGGCCGCTGTTCGAGCGCGACACGCGCAACGTGCACCTGTCGCAGCACGGCGACGCGCTGTTCCGCTACGCGGTGCGCATCCTCGAACTGATGGACGAGGCCGTCACGTCGGTATGCGGGCCGCCGCTATCGGGCAAGGTGCGGCTCGCGATGTCGGAGGATTTCGCGTCGGCGCACCTGACGGCCGCGCTCGCGAGCTTCGTGCAGCGCAACCCGGACGTCGAGCTCGCGATCTCGACCGGGCTGTCGGGCGACCTGTTCGACGCGCTCGACGAAGGCCGGCACGATCTCGTGTTCGCGAAGCGCATCGCCGGCAGCCGGCGCGGCCGCGTGATCCGCAGCGAACCGCTGTACTGGTGCACCGGCCCCGATTCGCGGATCACCGGCCACGAGGCCGTGCTGCCGCTCGCGATGCATCCGGAGCCGAGCGTGTCGCGCCGGCGCGTGCTCGAATCGCTCGAAGCCGTCGGGCGGCCGTACCGGATCGCCGTCGTGAGCAGCAGCATCGCGGTGTTGCGGGCGGCCGCGAGCGCGGGGCTCGGCGTCAGCGCGTTCGCCGGCTACGTGATCCCGGCCGGGCTCGCGCGGCTCGACGCGGGGCTGCCGGAGCTCGGCGAACTCGAATACGTGATCGACCGCCCGGCGGCCGCGTCGCGCTCGACGCTCGCGCTGGAAGCCACGCTGATCGCGGCGGCGGCCGAGTTGTAACGGCACCGCACGGGGCGCGGTCGCGCCCGCACCTGACAGCGTTGCCCGGAACGCGTCATCGTCCGCGCAGCACGCGCTCGCGACAATGGGACCCAACGGAATGCACCGCACATCGCCGCGCGCATCCGCTACCCCGTCCCCTTGATCGGAGCCCGCCATGAACAACGCCCTGCGATTCGCCGTCGCGACCGCCGCAGCCGCCTTGCTGTCCCCCGCCTTTGCCCAGACCGACGCGTCGGCCCCCGCACAGGGCCTGACGCGCGCGGAAGTCATCGAGCAGCTCAAGCAGGCCTATCTCGACGGCGAACTGCCGACCAACGACGGCAACTATCCGCCAAACGCCGCGACGCGCGCACGCAACCGCGAACTCGTGCAGGCCACGAGCCCCGCGTGGCTGGCCCACGTGCCGCCCGCCAGCCAGGGGACGTCGCAGCAATAACCGACGCCGCCGCGCGTGCACGACCGGACCAGGATCAAGGCAGGAAGCTGCGGCGCCGCTCGTCGATCAGCTCGACGAGCAGCCGGTCGCGCTCCGCCGCCAGCGCCTGCATCGAGCGCTCGCCCTGGATCGCGCGCAGTTCGTCGGTCAGCTTGCGATCGACCTCCGGATCGAACGACGGCGTGCCGAGGTCGTCCCACCAGCTCGCGATCGGCCCCGACAGGTGTTCGAGGAAGTGCGCGATCCCGCCCGCGCCGCCGCCGAGATGATAGGTCAGGCACTGCCCCATCAGCCCCCAGCGCAGGCCGGGGCCCCACGCGACGGCCTTGTCCGCGTCGGCGACGCTCACGACGCCTTCGCCGACGAGGTGATACACCTCGCGGAACAGCGCGGCCGCGAGCCGGTTCGCGACGTGGCCGGTCATCTCCTTGTTGAGCACGATCGTCTGCTTGCCGAGCGCATCGTAGAACTGCTTCACGCGCGCGATCACGTCGGGGTCCGTCGCATCGCCGCCGACCAGCTCGACGAGCGGGATCAGGTGCGGCGGATTGAACGGATGCGCGATCAAGCAGCGCTCCGGATGCTTCGCGCACGCGGTCTGGATCTCGGACATCTTCAGGCCCGACGAACTCGACGCGATCGGCACGTGCGCGGGCAGCACGTCGTCCATCTGGCGATAGAGCGCGCGCTTCAGGTCGAGTCGCTCGGGGCCGTTCTCCTGCACGAAGTCGACGCCGTCGAGCGCGCGCACGAGATCGGCGTCGAACGACAGCCGCGCGGCAAGTTCGGCGGCCCGCTCGCCGAGGAAGGCGGCGAGCGCGTCGCGCAGCCGCTGGTCGGCCTGCGGCGCCGGGTCGGTCGCGACGACGTCGAAGCCCTGCGTCAGGTAGAAAGCGGCCCAGCTCGCGCCGATCACGCCGGCGCCGACGATCGCGATACGTCGAATGTCCATGGTTGTCCCGTGTGGTTGGTCTGCGGATATGCCGCGGCGATTGTCGCATCGAATCCCGTGCGCATGCGTCGACGCGGGGATTGCCCATGCCCTCTTGAAATGCGCGGCGGCGGCCACTAATTAAGCGTCGTCGGGCAGTGCCGCATCCAACGCACCGCCCCCGTTATCGACCTCGTGGAGCCCCCGTCGCGCCCGCCGCAGGCGTCGCGCGGTCACGTCTCCCGCGTTCCCTGTTCAGGAGGACCAACATGAGCGGTATCCATCACGGCTACGATCTGTTCGACGAATTCGCCCGCGTGCAGCGGCAGATGGCGAGCCTGCTCGGCGAGCGCCCGTCCGGCATCCGTGCGGGGCGCGCCGGCGCGTTTCCCGCACTCAACGTCGGCGCCACCGACGATGCGATCGAGATCGTCGCGTTCGCACCCGGCATGGCCGCGAGCGACTTCGACGTGTCGATCGACAAGGATCTGCTGACGATCAGCGGCGAGCGCAAGCCGGCGCCGCGCGAAGGCGACGACGTGCGCACGTATGCGCAGGAGCGCTTTCACGGCGCGTTCCGCCGCGTGGTCGAATTGCCGCGCGACGCGGACCCCGACCAGGTCAGCGCCCGCTACGAAAACGGCTGCCTGCTGATTCGCGTCGGCCGGCGCGAAGCATCGAAGCCGCGTGCGATCACGATTCAGTAATCTTCAGGATACCGACATGAACACGAACCCGACCCTGGCCGAACGCCACCCGAGCACCGTTCACGCTGCCGCCGCCGAAGCCGCGCGCCGGCCCGCGATCACGCCGTCCGTCGACATCGTCGAGGACGCGCGCGGCGTCACGTTGCGGGCCGACCTGCCCGGCGTGCCGCGCGACAACCTCGACGTGAAGGTGCACGACAATACGCTGACGATCGAAGCCGCGACGCAATTCGACGCGCCGGCCGACCTGCGCATGCGGCACGCGGAAGTACGCGCGACGCGCTATGCACGGTCGTTCGTGCTGAGCGCCGACCTCGACACGTCGCGGATCGACGCGAACCTGCGCGACGGCGTGCTGACGCTGACGATTCCGCGCCGCGAGGAAACGCGTCCGCGCCGCATCGACGTGACGGCCGGCCATGCGTAAGCATCGGCGCGTGTGCTGACGCGACGCGCATGAAAAATCCCCGCCCCGGCGCGATGCCGGGCGGGGATTTTTCACATCGGGCCGCGCGCGTTCGGGCACGCGAACGGCCGCTTCAATCGAAATCGAACAGATCGAACACCGACTTCTTGTGACGCCGGCCGTCGTGCCGATAACGCTCGTCGTGCGAGCGGCCGTCGCGCCCCCAGCCGTCGTCGCGGCCGCGCGGCGCGTGCGCATCGTGTTGCGCCGGCGCGGCGTCGCGGCGAACCGGCGCGTCACCGGTTTCGCGGGCGATCAGCTTGTCGAGTTCGCCGCGATCGAGCCACACGCCGCGGCAGGTCGGACAATAGTCGATCTCGATCGACTGGCGCTCGGCCATCAGCAGGTCGGGCGTCTTGCAGACAGGACATTTCATCGCGATTCTCCTTTCCGTGCGAATTTCATCCGGATTCCGTATGAGGCGCGCGAGCCGGCCGCCGCGGCGGCCGGCATCCCGCGTGCCGCGTCAGTCGCGCGCCGCGTGCGCGGCCCGCTTCGCCTTCGCGCGCCGCGCGAGCATGTTCATGCCCTCGACGAACGCCGAGAAGGCCATCGCCGCATAGATGTACCCCTTCGGCACGTGCGACCCGAACCCTTCGGCGATCAGCGTCATGCCGATCACGACCAGGAACGACAGCGCAAGCATCACGATCGTCGGGTTGCGGTCGATGAAGCGTGCGAGCGGCTGCGCGGCGAACAGCATCACGGTCACGGCGACGATCACGGCGACGAACATGATCGGGACGTGCTCGGTCATGCCGATCGCGGTCACGATGCTGTCGATCGAGAACACGATGTCGAGCATCACGATCTGGCCGATCGCGGCCCACATCGTCAGGCCGGCCGCGCCGGCGGCCCCGCCCGCGCCGTCGCCGTCGTGCGACACGTGGTGATGGATCTCGGTGGTCGCCTTCCACACGAGGAACAGGCCGCCCGACAGCAGGATCATGTCGCGCCACGAGAACGCATGGTCGAACAGCGTGAACACGGGTTCGGTGAGGCTCGCGATCCACGCGACGCTGCCGAGCAGCGCGAGGCGCATCACCAGCGCGAGCGCGATGCCGAGGCGCTGCGTGCGTGCGCGCTGCGCTTCGGGCAGCTTGTTGCTGAGGATCGAGATGAAGATCAGGTTGTCGATGCCGAGCACGACTTCCATCACGACGAGCGTCAGGAGCGCGGCCCAGACGGCGGGGTCGGTGGCAAGCGTCAGCAGATAGTCCATGGGATGGGCGGATACGAAAGTGGAAAACCCGATGATATGCCGCTCCGTACTTCGGAAAAATCAGAGAGAATCTGACTTCAGGTTCGTTTTTTTCGATATATCGTGCTCCGATGCTGAATTTTCGCCATCTGTACTATTTCTGGGTCGTCGTGAAGGAAGGCGGTTTCGCGCGTGCGGCCGGCCGGCTGGACATGGCCGTGCAGACGATCAGCGCACAGGTGCGCGAGCTGGAGAAATCGCTCGGGCACCAGTTGCTGCGCCCTGCCGGGCGCGGCGTCGCGATGACCGACGCCGGGCAGGCCGCCTTCGCGCGCGCGGAAGTCATCTTCGAGATGGGCCGGCTGATTCCCGACGACGTGCGCGCGGCGGCCAGCCGGCCGACCGTGCGGCTCGCGGTCGGCCTCGCGGACGGCATCTCCAAGCTCGCCGCGCACGCGATCCTGGCCCCGGTGCTCGACACGCCCACGCTGCGGCTGCTGTGCCACGAGGGCGAGCACGACGCGCTGCTCGCGGAACTCGCGCTGCATCATCTGGATCTCGTGCTGGCCGGCCAGGGCGCGCCGTCGGGGTCGAACCTGCGCGTGACGAGCGAGCGGCTCGTGGCCTCGCCGGTCGACTGGTACGGGCCCGCGGCGCTCGTCACGCCGGCCGCGCGGCAGCGCTTTCCGCAGTGCCTGGCCGAGCTGCCCGTGCTGCTGCCGACCGCGCATTCGGCGTTGCGCGCCCGCCTCGACCTGTGGCTGGAAAACGAGCGGATCGTGCCCCGCGTGGCCGGGGAGTTCGAGGACAGCGCGCTGATGGCCGTGTTCGCGGCGCGCGGCCTCGGCGTGTTCCCGCTGAGCGAACTCGGCGCGAACGATGCGTCGCTGCTGCGCGGGCTCAGGCGGCTCGGGCAGGCGGGCGACGTGACCGAGGAGATCCACGCGATCCGCTCGCGGCGCGGCGAACATCATCCGCTGACGTCGCGATTGCTGGCCGCGGCGCGCGGCGCGCCGGCCGACTGAAGCGAGCCGCGACATCAAACGAAACTATAATGTCGCCCCGGCCATACGAGATGTGCGCGTGCGCCCATCCGGGCATCGCCCTTGCGCCACCTCTCGCCGAGCCTTCTGAAAGACGCCATGCACAACCGATTTCGCCTGTTTTCCGTTTCGTGCGCGCTCGCGGCCGCGACCGTGCTGGCGGCATGCTCGTCGCCGCCCAAGCCGATCTACCAGCAGGAACAGTTCGACGCGACCACCAGCCCGTATGCGCATACGTTCCACTCGAAATCCGACGCGGCCTGCGAGGCCGCGCGGCGCGCGCTGCTGAGCCAGGGCTACGTGGTGTCGTCGTCGCGCAACGACGCGGTCGACGGCAGCAAGAATTTCCAGCCGAGCAACGACATGCACGTCGTGATCGAGTTTCACGTCGTGTGCGCGGACGCGACCGCGGACGGCTCGTCGAGCATCGCATACGTGAACGCGGTGCAGGACCGCTATACGCTGAAGAAGTCGAATACGTCGGCCAGCGTCGGCCTCAGCGTGTTCGGCTCGCTGTCGCTGCCGATCGGGTCGAGCGACGATGCGCTCGTGAAGACCGCGAGCGAGACGATTCCCGCCGGCGTGTTCTATGAACGCTTCTTCACGCTCGTCGACCATTTCCTGAAGATCGACCCGGCGCGGCGCGACCGCGCGACCGTGAAGGCCGCCGAGAAGGAGCCCGTCGCGCCGCTGCCCGAACCCGCGCCGACGCCGCAGGGTGAACCGATGAAGATGACGACGCCGGTCGTGCCGACGCCGCCCGCGGCGCCCGTGCCGCTTTCGGTGCCGGGTGTCACGCCGGGGTCGGGCGCGAATGCCGTGCCGGCCGCGGCATCGGCCGTCGCGGCGCCCGCCGCGATGCGCGCTGCCGCGCCGGCGGCGGCGTCCGGGCCGGTGCCGGCTTCGGCTGCCGGCCCGGCGCCTGCATCGGCGCCTGCTCCCGCTTCGGCTGCCGCGCCGGCTTCGGCGCCGAAGCCGGGTTCCGGCCCGGCAACCGCGCCGGCACCTTCGCCGACCTCCGGTTCGACGGCCGCGCCGGTCTCCGCGCCCGCATCTGCCTCGGCTCCGGCGGCAGCGCCGGCCACCGCGACGCCGTCATCGGCCGCTCCCGCGTCTTCATCGGCAGCATCCGCGCCCGCATCGGCATCGGCGCCGTCGAGCGCATCGCCTGCAACGGCGACCGACAACCCCGTCGCATCGTCCGCGCCGTCCGGCGCGAGCGCCCCCACCGCGAACTGATCGCACTCCCGTATCGTCGCGCCCGGCCGCATGCGGCGCAGCGCGACGGCACGCCCGCCTTGCGCACCGTTCCTGAAGTCGTTTCTGCCTATCCGGCCGTACGCCGGCCGCACTTGGCCGTGCGGGGTTGACGGAAAGGCAACGTCGACGCGTCACGGTGAGCCACGTATGCCCCAGGCTCGCAGTCACCCCGCGAAAATCGCAAAACGATCCGTCGTCCCGCGACTGCGCGGCTCGCCGGCGCCCCGCCTACCGCAACGTCGCGCGCAGCGTCTGCAGATCCTCGACGGTGGCGGTCACGCCGCCGCAGACGATCACCGCGATGTCGGACGCCGACGCGAGCACCGGCACCGGCTGCTCGAGCACGGCCAGTGCAGCGCCGCACGCCGGCTCGACGACGATCCTGTGCTCATCGAGAAACCGCAGCGACGCGGCCACCGCGTCGGCATCGGACACGACGACCGGATGGATCGCGTGACGCGTCGCCCATTCGACCGCCGCGTCGCACGGCCGCTTCGCGCCGAGCGTCGTCGCGATGCTGGCGATGGCCGGCAATTCAACCGGGCGCCCCTGCGCGACCGAGCGTGCATAGCAGTCGGCGCCTGCCGTTTCGGCCGCGACGACCGGCACGTCTTGCCAGCCGTTGCGCGCCAGCCCTTCGAGCACGCCGCACAGCAGGCCGCCGCCGCCGACCGCGAGCACGACCGCGTCGGGCTTCGGGCCGACCGCCGCCATCTCGTCGATCATCGTCGCGTGGCCCTGCCACAGCACGCGGTCGTCGAACGGATGCACGAATGCATCGTGCCCGTCGAGCGTCGACTGCGCGAACGCGTTCGCCTCGGCCCAGCTCGCGCCGTGCACGACGAGTTCCGCGCCTTCGACGCGGATCAGTTCGCGCGCCCGGGCCGATGCGCTTTCCGGCACGACGACGCGCACCGGCACGCCGAGTTCGCGGCCGCAATACGCGACCGCGATGCCCGCGTTGCCGCCCGACGACGACACGAACCGCCGCGCCCCGGCCGCATGGCGCGCCTCGCACACGGCGCCGATGCCGCGCAGCTTGAACGAGCCCGACGGCTGCAACGCGTCGAGCTTCAGCCGGATAGTCCTGCCGAGCCGGCGGGACGCGATTTGCGAGCGGATATAAGGCGTCGGGATATGAAGCGGCATGGGACGGAACGCAAGGGGAAACGGAGGAAACTCGCACGACTCGCGAGCCAGGAAGCGGATGCGGCAATGACGGTCATCGTACGGCAGGCGCGCCATGCTTTCCAATACCATCGAATGGCATTTGCTATGCTTACCAGACATATCAACGAACCCGACCGGACACCGCATGCGCCAGATCGAACTGCGTCACCTGCGCTACTTCGTCGCCGTCGCCCAGGCCGGCAGCGTGATGGCCGGCGCCCGCGCGGTGGGCATCGTGCAGCCCGCGCTGTCACGGCAGATCCGCGAGCTCGAAGATGCGATCGGCACGCCGCTGCTGGTCCGTCGCGCGACCGGCGTCACGCTCACGGCGGCCGGCACGAGCTTCCTGCACGATGCGACCGGCCTGCTCGCGATGCTGCAGGACAGCCGCGAGCGCGCGTTGCGCAGCGCGGCCGGCCAGCTCGGCGAACTGCGGCTCGGCGCGCTGCCGAACTGCCTGCCGCTGCCGATCGTCGCGAACGTCCTCAAGGCGTTTCGCGATGCGTGCCCGGATGTGAAACTGTCGATCGCGCCGATGCTGTCGGCCGAACAGGCGAGCGCGCTGACGCGCGGCCAGCTCGACGCGGGGATCATGGCGTGGCGTCGCGAGGAAGCGCCTCACCTGACGGGCGTGCGGCTACTGAGCGACCGCTTCGTGCTCGCGATGCCCGCGCCGCCGGGCGGCCGCTTCGTCGCACCGCGCGCGCTGGCCGACGTCGCGAACGAACCGTTCGTCTGGTTCGATGCGCAGCGTTCCGCCGCGCACCACCGCTTCCTGATGACGCAGTGCCAGCAGGCCGGCTTCACGCCGCGCATCGCGCAGGTCGGCAGCGACATCCCGACGCTGATCGGCCTCGTCGCGGCCGGCATGGGCTGCGCGTTCGTGCCGGAAAGCGCGTCGCCGACCTGCCCGCGCACGGTCCGGCTCGTCGCGCTCGACGAACTCGCGAGCCGCTTCGACATCGAGTTCGTGTTCGACGGCGCGGCGGCGGCCCCGTCGCCCGTCGTCGCGCGGTTTCTCGCGGCGGTCCGCGACGCGGCCGGCGAATCGGGCTGAGCGCATGCCGGATGCATCGGCGCGCGCTCGGGCGACACGACTTGCGGCGCCGGCCGACGGGCCGACGGACGGAATCCGACTTCCGTCATCGCGTCGTTTTTGATGCTGTAGCACGGCGAACGACACAGCCGCATCATCGAAAAATCTTTCAGAACGCCGACGGACGACGCGACGACACCGCAATTCTCAAATTGACACCAAAAACGGCCGTTTAACGCCGATTCGAATCGTCATGGCCCGAAATATACTGCGCGCGCATCCAACCCTCGTGCCAAAGAGAGGATGCGTTTCCGCCCCGGCCATGGACCCCCTGTGGTCGGGGCTTTTTTGCTGCCGACGCTGGCAGTTCGACGCTTTCCAGCCCCTTGTGCGATGCCGGTCCCGTCGAAGCACCATCCGAGGGCCACGGCGCGCACACCTCCCCGCACCCTGCATTGTTGACATCAAATCAAGATAATTTCGTCCGAATGCGGCTTTTTCCGCAAAAGTAATGCAGGCACACTTCGGCTGTCCTCAATGGCTTCGTGCCGTTGTCCCACGATCACAGGAGTCCACCGCGTGAACCCCACGACTTCCTCTCCTTCCCGTCCCGGCGGCGGCGCCGCGCTGCCGCTGCTGGCGCTCGCCGCCGGCGCGTTCGGCATCGGCACGACCGAATTCTCGCCGATGGGCCTGCTGCCCGTGATCGCCGAAGGCGTGCACGTGTCGATTCCGCAAGCCGGCATGCTGATCAGCGCGTATGCGATCGGCGTGATGGTCGGCGCGCCGCTGATGACGCTGCTGCTCGCGCGCTGGTCGCGCCGTTCCGCACTGATCGCGCTGATGTCGATCTTCACGATCGGCAACCTGCTGTCGGCCGTCGCGCCGGACTACACGACGCTGCTGCTCGCACGTCTCGTGACGAGCCTCAACCACGGTGCGTTCTTCGGGCTCGGCTCGGTGGTCGCGGCAAGCCTCGTGCCGCGCGAAAAGCAGGCCAGCGCGGTCGCGACGATGTTCATGGGCCTGACGATCGCGAACGTCGGCGGCGTGCCGGCCGCGACCTGGCTCGGCCAGATCATCGGCTGGCGCATGTCGTTCGCCGCGACCGCGGGCCTCGGCCTGATCGCGATCGCCGGCCTGTTCGCCGCGCTGCCGAAAGGTGAAGCCGGCAAGATGCCCGACCTGCGTGCCGAACTCTCCGTGCTCACGCGCCCGGTCGTGCTCGGCGCGCTCGGGACGACCGTGCTCGGCGCCGGCGCGATGTTCACGCTCTATACGTACGTCGCGCCGACGCTCGAACACCTGACGGGCGCGACGCCCGGCTTCGTGACCGCGATGCTCGTGCTGATCGGCGTCGGTTTCTCGATCGGCAACATCGCGGGCGGACGCCTCGCCGACCGCTCGCTCGACGGCACGCTGATCGGCTTCCTGTTGCTGCTGATCGCGACGATGGCCGCGTTCCCGCTGCTTGCGGCCACGCATGCGGGCGCCGCCGTCACGCTGCTGGTCTGGGGGATCGCGACGTTCGCGGTCGTGCCGCCGCTGCAGATGCGCGTGATGCGCGCGGCCCATGAAGCGCCGGGCCTCGCATCGGCGGTGAACATCGGCGCGTTCAATCTCGGCAATGCGCTGGGCGCCGCCGCGGGCGGCGCGGCGATCTCGGCCGGATTCGGCTACGCGGCGGTGCCGCTCGTCGGCGCGCTGATCGCGGCCGCCGGCCTCGTGCTCGTCATGCTGCAGATCACGCAGCGCCGCCGCTCGCCGGCCGCCGCGAATTCGTAAGCGCGGGCACGCCCGGGCCATCTGGAATCTTCCGCGTGCATGCTCACGGCCGCGCCATGCGGCCGTTTTCATTTTCGGCGTGCGCTCGGTTCGACGGCCCGGTCAGCGCCGAGCGCCAAACCCGCCGAAAAACGCGCGTGCGTTCGCGTCGAGACTCTCGAGGTGATAGCCGCCCTCCTGCACGATCACCGTCGGCAACCCGAGCGCGCCGATCGCGCCGCCGAGCCGCCCGAACCCGTCGGTCGTGACCGCGACCTGCGATTGCGGATCGTCCTTGTAGATGTCGAAGCCGAGCGCGAGCACGAGCGCATCGGGCTGGAACCGCGCGAGCGCGCGCAGCGCGTCGTCGAGCCGCTCGAAGAACGCCGACTCCGGCGCGCCGTGCGGCATCGGCAGGTTGAGGTTGAAGCCGTCGCCGGCCCCCGTTCCCGTCTCGTCCTCGTAACCGGCGACGACCGGGTAGAAGTTGGTCGGGTCGCCGTGGATCGACACGTACAGCACATCGTCGCGGCCGTAGAAGATCTCCTGCACGCCCTGCCCGTGATGCATGTCGGTATCGAGGATCGCGACGCGCCGATGGCGGCCCAGCAGCGCCTGCGCGGCGATCGCCGCATTGTTCAGGTAGCAGAAGCCGCCGGCCGCGTCGCGGCGCGCATGATGGCCGGGCGGCCGGCACAGCGCGTACGCTTCGCGCGCGCCGTCGTTGACGTCGGCCGCGGCCGCCAGTGCGCCCTGCGCGGACCAGTACGCCGCGCGCCATGTGTTCGCGCCCACCGGGCAACTACCGTCGGCCAGATAGCGCGCGGCTTTCGCGAGCACGCCGCGCAACGGATTCGGATCGCGCACGAACACGTTCGACATCACTTCGTCGCCCCAGTCGTCGGGCATCTGCTTCCAGTCGCGGTGCGCGTCCTCGAGAAAGCGCAGGTAGTTCATGTCGTGCACGGCCGCGATCGGTGCGGTGCCGCGGTCGGCCGGCTCGCGCACGTCGAAGTCGAGCGACCGGACGGCCGCGACGAGCCGCGCCGCACGTTCCGGCACTTCCTGCGGTTCGCGCATCCGGCCGCGCGACAGGTAGCTGCGCGGGTGGTGCAGCAATTGTTCGGGATGGAAATAGGTTTTCATCGGAATCCTCATCGATTCGCCGTTTCAGGCATCGTGCGTGGCCGCCGCCGCGTCGACGCGCGCCGCGATTCCCGCGCGCGCCAGCACCGCATGGAGCAGCACGTTCGTGCCGCGCGTCACGTCGTCGGGCAATGCATCCTCGGCTTCGTTGTGCGACAGCCCGTCGACGCACGGGATGAACACCATCGCGGTCGGGAAGCGGCGCGCGAGCAGGATTGCGTCATGGCCGGCGCCGCTCACGATCCGCTCGTGCGTGTAGCCGAACGCGGCAGCAGCCTGCGCGACCAGCCCGACACACTCGCGGTCGAACGGCGTCGCCGGGCTGCGCCAGCAGGTCTCGACCGACACCTGCACGCCTCGCGCGGCGGCCACGCGAGCGCAGGCGTCGCGCAGGTCGCGCTCCATCGCATCGACTTCCGCATCGTCGTGATGACGCAGGTCGACCGTGAACGTCAGGTCGCCGGCAATCGTGTTGCGCGACGCGTGGCGGATGCCAACCTGCCCGATCGTCGCGAGCCCGCGCGGCGCGTAACCGGCGACGATCCGCTCGAGTTCGAGCGCGATTTGCGCGCTCGCGAAATACGCATCCTTGCGATACGGCATCGGCGTCGTGCCCGCGTGCGCGGCCACGCCCGTCACCGTCACGTCGAGCCAGCGGATCGCCTGCCCGCCGGTGACGATGCCGATCGTCGTGCCGTTCGCTTCGAGCACGGGGCCCTGTTCGATGTGCGCCTCGAAATATGCATCGACCGCCCCGCCCGTGGCGCGCGTGCCGCGGTAGCCGCACGCGTCGAGCGCCGCGCCGAGCGTGACGCCGTCGGCGTCCTGCTTCGCGAGCGCATCGTCGAGCGGCAACGCGCCCGTGAACACGGCCGAGCCGAGCATCGCCGGCGCGAAACGCGCGCCTTCCTCGTTGGTCCAGGACACGATCTCGAGCGGCTTGTCGGTCGCGATGCCCGCGTCGTTCAGCGTGCGCACGAGTTCGAGCGCGGCGAGCACGCCGTACACGCCGTCGAAGCGACCGCCTTCGGGCTGCGTGTCGAGATGGCTGCCGATCAGCACCGGCGCGGCGTGCGCATCGGCGCCCTCGCGCCGCGCGAACAGGTTGCCGACGGCATCGACGCTCACCGTCAGCCCCGCGTCGCGGCACCATTGTGTGAACAGGTCGCGCCCGCGGCGGTCGTCATCGGTGAGCGCGAGGCGCCGTACGCCGCCGCGCGGCGTCGCGCCGACGCGCGCCATGTCGGCAAGGCTCCGCCACAGGCGGGCGCCGTCGATTTCCAGCAGGTCATCCATAAGAATTCCGTATCGATTCGTGCGTTGAGGGTCAATGCGAGCCGAGCGCTTCGGCGGCGGCCGGCTGCGCGGCACGGCGCGCGTCGAGTGCGACGATGCAGAGCAGCGAAACGCCGGCGAGACACGTGTAGAACACCGCGAGCGGCCACCACTGGCCCGTGAAGCGATGCGCGAGCCACGTGCCGACGAGCGGCGTCAGGCCGCCCGCGATCGCGCCGCAAATCTGGTAAGCGAGCGAGATCGCCGAATAGCGCACGTGCGCGGGAAATACGTCGCTGACGAAGCCCGCGATCACCGAATAGAAACCGGCCATGCAGACGACGGCGAGTGCGATGCCGGCGATCAGCGACGCGGACGTGCCGCCCTGCACGAGCATGAACATCGGATACGGCGACAGCATCGCGAGCAGCGCCGCGAGCTTCAGGAAGCGCGCGCCGCCGATGCGCTCGGCGATCCACGCGGCGAGCGGCTGCGCGAAGAACTGGATGATCGCGACCGCGAACAGGCTGTCGAGGATCAGCGAGCGCGAGACGCCGACATACTGCGTCGTGTACGCGATCATGAACGTGTTCGTGAAATAGACGCCCGCGATGCCGATCGTGTTCGCGCCGATGCAGAGCAGCACGAGCCCCGACGCGGAGCGGAACACTTCCGCGACCGGCAGCTTCACCGTGCGGTTGGCTTCCTTCACCCGCGCGAATTCCGGCGACTCGTTCACGCCGAGCCGGATCAGGATGCCGACCACGAGCAGCACCGCGCTCGCGAGAAACGGCAGGCGCCAGCCCCACGCGAGGAAGTCGGCCTTGTCCATCGACGTGACCGCGCGGAACGCGACCAGCGACAGGATCAGCCCGGCCGGGCTGCCGAGCTGCGCGAACGACGCGAAAAACGTGCGGCGCCCCTGCGGCGCATGCTCGCCCGCCATCAGCACCGCCCCGCCCCACTCGCCGCCGACCGCGATCCCCTGCACGACGCGCAGCGCGACGAGCAGCACCGGTGCAAGGATGCCGACCTTCGAATAGGCGGGCAGCAGCCCGACGCACACGGTTGCGACGCCCATCATCATCAGCGTCGTCATCAGCGCCTTCTTGCGGCCGATGCGGTCGCCGAGATGGCCGAAGATCACGCCGCCGAGCGGGCGCGCGAAGAAGCCGACCGCGAACGTCGCGAACGATGCCATCGTGCTGACGAACGGGTCGTGCGACGGGAAATAGAGTTCGCCGAACACGAGCGCGGCGGCGGTCGCGTAGATGTAGAAGTCGTACCACTCGATCATCGTGCCGATGAACGCGGCCGTCGCGGCGCGTGCCGGCTGGCGGGCGGAAGGAAGGGACTGGCTCATGCGGGCTCCTGACGCGCGCCGCGGCGGGGCGGCACGCAATATCGTGACGACGGCCGTCTGTCGCGGCCTCGCGCCGCACGCTGCGGCGCCCCTCCTTTATCGGTGGCCGCAAATCATTAGTCAAATTTCAAGTTATTATTCGCCGTATAAATTCAACTAATGACTAGCCGCCGCCCTGCCCGGAGACCCGATGCGCCCCGATCTCGCCCCGTTCCTGAACGACCGCCTCGACTGGAACCTGCTGCGCACCTATCTGGTGATCATGCAGGAGCGCAGCGTGAGCCGCGCGGCGGCCCGCCTGCACGTCACGCAGCCGGCCGTGAGCCAGGCGCTGCGGCGGCTCGAGGAGACGCTCGAGCGCCGGCTGATCGAGCGGCGCGGCGCGCACTTCGCGCCGACGCCGGCCGGCGAAGCCGTGTACCGGATCGCGAGCGACATCTACGGCGGCATCTCGCGCCTCGAAACCGAAATCGACGACAGCACGGCCGATCTGACCGGCTCGATCCGGCTGCTGACGGTGAGCCGCATCGAATCGCCCGTCTACGACGAATTCCTCGCGGATTTCCATCGTGCGTATCCGCGTATCGATCTGCAGATCGAAGTAATGCGCTCGTCGGACATCCTGTCGTCGCTGCTGCAGAAAACGGCCACGGCCGGGCTCGGCCTGTGCCGCACGCCGCACGACAAGCTGGAGATGCGCTGCTTCCTGCGCCAGCGCTATGCGATCTACTGTGGCCGCCATCACCGGCTGTTCGGGCAGACGCAGTTGCGGATGGACGATCTGCTCGCGGAGAATTTCGTGTCGTTCACGAGCGACCAGATCGGCGACAGCCTGTCGCCGCTCACCGTGTTCCGTGACCAGAAGGGTTTCACGGGGCGTATCGTCGCATCGTCGCCGAGCCTCGACGAAGTGCGTCGGCTGATCTTCGCGGGCTACGGGATCGGCTGCCTGCCCGAGCACATCGTGCGCGACGACATCGCGCAGCAGCGGCTGTGGCGGCTGCCGCCCGACGACGGGCTCGTCGACGTCGACGTGTTCCTGCTGTGGCATCGCGACCGCAAGATGAATGCGGCCGAGCACGCGTTTCTCGACGCGATGGAGCGCTGCATGCAGCGCTACTCGCTCGCGCAGCGGCTGGGGAAGTGACGGCGCGTGGGCGGCGCCCGGCCCGGCGCTCGAGCCGGCGGCGTGCCGGCCCGATGCGCGACGCGTGTCGTCAGTGGTGAACTTCGCCGCGTTCGAGCGGCAGGATCAGGCGCTCGGGAATGCTGCGTCGCGACGCGCGGGCGCCGACGTAATACAGCACGGCCGGCACGACGAGGCCGAGGATCCACGAGATGTCGGTGCCGCCGAGCGCGTCGACGAGCGGCCCCGTGTAGATGTGCGTCGACATGAACGGCAGTTGCACCAGGATGCCGATCACGTAGATCGCGATCGCCATCCCGTTCCAGCGGCCGTAGCGGCCGTCCGGATCGGACAGCGCCGGCACGTCGTAGCGCGAACGCGTGAAGCAGTAGTAATCGACGAGGTTGATCGCGCTCCACGGCGTGAAGAACGCGAGCAGGAACAGGATGAACGCGGTGAATTCCTTCAGGAACGAATGACGGCCCGCGAGCGCGATCAGCGTCGACACGCAGATCATCCCGAGGATGTACACGAGGCGGCTCTTCGACGACACCGCGCCCTTGCCGCGAAAGCCGCTGACGATCGTCGCCATCGACATGAAGCTGCCGTACGCGTTGAGCGCCGTCACCGTCACCTTGCCGAACGCGATGCTGAAATACAGCAGCGCGGCCACGGCGCCCGTCGAGCCCAGGCCGACGATGTACGACACTTCATGGTGCGCGAACTGGCTGCCGGCGAGCGCGGCCGCGAACACGCCGAACACCATCGCCGCCTGCGCGCCGATCACCGAGCCGAGGCCGACCGCGAGAAACGTCGCGACCGACGACGTCGCGCGCGGCAGGTAGCGCGAATAGTCGGCCACGTACGGGCCGAACGCGATCTGCCACGACGCGGACAGCGACATCGCGAGCAGGAAGCTCGCCAGCGAGAAATGCTTGTTCGCGAGCAGCGCGCCGACGTCGTGGTTCGCGAACAGTTGCGCGAACATGTAGATGAACGCGACGATGCCGACCACGCTCGCGATCCGGCCGACGAAGTGAATCGCGCGATAGCCGAACACAGTCAGCACGACGATCACGGCCGCGAACAGCAGGATGCCGGCCGCGTCGTCGACGTGCAGCAGTTGCGCGACGGCCTGCCCGGCCAGCACCGAGCCGCTCGCGGAAAAACCGATGTACATCAGGCACACGAGCACGATCGGAATCATCGCGCCGTACACGCCGAACTGCACGCGGCTCGAGATCATCTGCGGCAAGCCGAGCTGCGGGCCCTGCGCGCCGTGCAGCGCCATCACCGCGCCGCCGACCAGTTGGCCAAGCAGCAGCGCGACCAGCGACCAGAACACGTCGCCGCCGAGCACGACCGCGAGCGCGCCCGTGACGATCGCGGTGATCTGCATGTTCGCCGACAGCCACAGCGTGAACTGGCTCAGCAGGCCGCCGTGGCGCTCGGCGTCGGGAATGAAGTCGATCGAGCGTACCTCGATCAGTCCGCCGGCTTTTCCACTGGAATTCGTTGACACGGGTCGATCTCCACGATACTCAGGACCACACATGGTTTGAACGGGACAGGAAGCTGCGCGCCACTCTTTCGGCTCCGCGAATGCGGGGCGCCGTGGATCGCCGGCATGCACCACGCACGCATGGTCCGCACGCTGGCGCGCAAGCGGCACGATGGGTGCCGACATTGCCAGCGGATGATCTTGTATATACAACTTACGAGATATCGGTGATTACCCGGTATCGACGGATTTTCGAAATCGTCCCGGCAATTGCGGCGCGCCCGCGCAGTTTCGGCGCGAGCCGGATGTCGGGAAAATGAAAGTTCGGCTGGCCGGGGGCGGTCGATCGGGCGCAGCCGTCACTGCACGGCAAGCGCGGACGAATGGCCTGCCGAGCGCACCGCCCCGGCCGCGTCAGACGAGCCGGTCGGATGCGACGACCCGCACGCCCGGCCGTGCGTCGATCGCCGCGTCGAGCAAGGCGCGCGCAATCCGCGACGCGGGATTCACGCGCCACTTCACCGGCAGCACCGGTGCGGCGGCGCTCAGCGCGAACACCAGCAGCCGTTCGCCGAATCGAAACTCGTCGCGGCTGCCGCCGATCAGGCCCGGTCGCACGTACGTGAGCGAATCGAACCCGACGCCGGCGAGCGCCTGTTCGACCTCGCCCTTCACGCGGTTGTAGAAGATCCGCGAAGCAGCATCCGCGCCGAGTGCGGAATTCAGCACGTAGGTTGGCGTGCCGTGCCGGTGCGCGAGCCGCGCGACCGCGAGCGGATAGTCGTGATCGACGCGCCGGAAGGCCGCCTGCGAACCGGCCGCCCGCATCGTGGTACCGAGCGTGCAGATCACGGCATCCGCGCGCCACCAGTCGGCCGCGTCGGGCAGATGGTCGAAATCGACTTCCAGCGCGCGCATCTTCGGATGCGGCGACAACGGCCGGCGCGCGAGGACGATCACCTGATCGACTCGCGCATCGGCCAGCGCGGCTTCGAGGACGTGGCGCCCGACGAGTCCGGTCGCACCGACGAGCAGCAGTTTCATGTCCGCTATTCCGTGTGGAGGGAGCCTGCGTTGGCGGACCCAGGCGGCCCGGTTTCCGGCTATCGACATGATCGTCGGCCGACGCGGCGGCGGCAACCCTCCCCTCGTCTCGAAAAATTACGGCGCTGTCGGGTGCGGTCGAATGCGGCGCGGCCGGCGCTGCCGTTGCGCGCGTTCCCGACCCGGCGTGCGAGTACGGGCAACCGGATCGGATCGGCTTCGGGACCGGCGCGTGCCGATACCGATGAACAACATGAAGTCCATCAGACGCCGCGAGCGCCGCCGATACGTGCGTGACGCACCGGCGGCGCCCCGTCAGGCGATGACGTCAGACATGCAGCGCATGCCCGAGCGCACGCAACGCCGCTTCCTGGAGCGCTTCGCCGAGCGTCGGATGCGCGTGGATCGTGCCGCCGATGTCTTCCAGCCGCGCGCCCATCTCCAGCGACTGCGAAAACGCCGCGGCCAGCTCCGATACACCGCGCCCGACCGCCTGCCAGCCGACGATCAGATGATTGTCGCGCCGCGCGACGACGCGCACGAATCCGTCGGTCGCCTGCAACGTCATCGCGCGTCCGTTCGCGGCGAACGGGAACGACGCGCTCAGACAATCGACGCCGGCCGCGTGCGCGTCGTCCGGCGACCAGCCGGCCGTCACGATCTCGGGATCGGTGAAGCACACGGCTGGAATCGACGCGGGCGTGAACCGGCGGCGCCGGCCGGCGATCAGCTCGGCCACCATCTCGCCTTGCGCCATCGCGCGATGCGCGAGCATTGGCTCGCCCGCGACATCGCCGATCGCCCACACGTTGCGCATCGAGGTCCGGCATGCGTCGTCGATCCGCAGCGCGCGGCCGTTGCGATCGAGCATCAGCGTCTCGAGTCCGAACCCGTCGACGCGCGGCCGGCGGCCCACGGCAACCAGCACGCGGTCGGCCGGCAACGTCTGCTCGGCGCCATCGGCCGCCTGCACGCGCACCGCGCCGTCCTTGGCCAGCCCAAGCACCTTGTGGCCGAGCCACAGCCGCACGCCGAGCCGCGCGAGCGAATCGGCAACCGGCCGCACGAGTTCGGCATCGTACGCGGGCAGCACGCGCTCGGCCGCTTCGACGACGCTGACGTCGACGCCGAGCTTGCGATAGACGATCCCGAGTTCGAGCCCGATATAGCCGGCCCCGACGACGACCAGCCGCTTCGGCAGCGTCGCGGGCGACAGCGCTTCGGTGGACGACACGACGTGTCCGCCGAACGGCATCGACAGCAGCTCGACCGGCTCGGACCCGGTCGCGAGCAACAGATGTTCGCAGCCGATCCGCACCGTATGGCTGCCGGCGACCACTTCCACGGTCTTGCCGTCGATCACGCGCGCTTCGCCGTGCAGCACGCGCACGCCGTTCTTCTTGAGCAGCGCGCCGACGCCGCGCGTCAGCCGCTCGACTATGCCGTCCTTCCAGGCGACGCTTTTCGCGATGTCGATCTCCGGCGTGCGCACACGGATGCCGAGCGCCTCTTCGCCCGCGTGGCCGCACGCCTGTTCGAACGCGTCGGCCACGTGGATCAGCGCCTTCGACGGAATGCAGCCGATGTTCAGGCAGGTGCCGCCGAGCCGGTCGCGTTCGACGAGCACGGTCGGGATGCCGAGCTGGCCGGCGCGGATCGCGGCCACGTAGCCGCCCGGGCCGCCGCCGATGACGAGCAGTGTGGTGTGTTCGTTCTTCATCGGCTCACTCCACGAACAGCAGTGCCGGGCGTTCGAGCACCGCGCGCACGGCCTGGATGAATTCGGCCGCATCCGCGCCGTCGACGACGCGATGATCGAACGACGACGACAGGTTCATCATCTTGCGCGCGACGATCGCGCCGTCGCGGATCATCGGCCGCTCGACGATCCGGTTCACGCCGACGATGCCCACTTCAGGATGATTGATCACCGGCGTCGACACGATGCCGCCGAGCGCGCCGAGGCTCGAGATCGTGATCGTCGAACCGCTCAGTTCGTCGCGCTGCGCACGGTTCGCGCGCACCGCGTCGGCGAGCCGCGCGATTTCCGCCGAGATCGACCACACGTCGCGCGCTTCCGCATGGCGCAGCACGGGTACCGTGAGGCCGCCGTCGGTCTGCGTCGCGACGCCCATGTGCACCGCGCCGTAGCGCGTGACGACGCCCGCCTCGTCGTCGAAACGCGCGTTGATCTGCGGGAAATCGCGCAGCGCGATCACCATCGCGCGAATCAGCAGCGGCAATGGCGTGAGCTTGCCGCGCGTGTCGCCGTGGCGGCGATTCAGTTCCGTGCGCAACGATTCGAGCTCGGTGACGTCGATTTCCTCGACGTAGCTGAAATGCGGGATGCGGCGTTTCGCTTCCTGCATCTTGCGCGCGATCGCGCGCCGCAGGCCGATCAACGGCACGTCGGTTTGGTCATGGCGTTCGTCGTAGCCGCGCGGTTGCGCGCCGCCCGCGCCGCCGCCGGTACGCGCATACGCATCGAGATCCGCATGCAGGATCCGCCCGGCTTCGCCGGTGCCGCGCACGTAGCGCAGCTCGATGCCCATGTCCCACGCGCGCTGGCGCACGGCCGGCGACGCGAGCGGCCGTTCGCCCGGTGCGAGCGCCGCGCGCGGCTGCGCGGCCGGTTCGTCGCGGCGCGGTTTCGCCGGTGCGCGAGGCGCCGCATGCGCGGGCGACTCCGGCGGCTCGGGCGATCCGGACGGCGCGTCGGCCACCGGCTTCGACGCCGCCGACGCGACCGGTGCGGTTGCTACCTTCGTTTCTCGCACCGGCGCCGCCGCCTTCAGGTTGCCGTCGCCTTCGACTTCCAGCCGAATCAGCTCGCTGCCGACCGCCATCATCTCGCCGATCCGGCCGCCCAGCCCGATCACCTTGCCCGCCACCGGTGACGGAATCTCGACCGCCGCCTTGTCGGTCATCACGTCGGCGAGCGGCTGGTCCTCCTTGATCGTCTGCCCGACTTCCACATGCCAGGCCACCAGCTCGACCTCGGCGATCCCTTCGCCGATATCCGGCATCTTGATGACATGAATCCCCATCTCACGCCTCCATCACGCGTCGCAACGCTTCACCGACCCGCGTCGGCCCCGGAAAGTACGCCCATTCCTGCGCATGCGGATACGGCGTGTCCCAGCCCGTCGTGCGCTCGACCGGCGCTTCGAGGTGATAGAAGCAGTGTTCCTGGACCAGCGATACGAGCTCCGCGCCATAGCCGCAGGTGCGCGTCGCCTCGTGCACCACGACGCAGCGCCCGGTCTTGCGCACCGACGCGACGACGGTATCGAGATCGAGCGGCCACAGCGTGCGCAGGTCGATCACTTCCGCGTCGATGCCCGTCTCCTCGGCCGCGGCCAGCGACACGTGCACGGTCGTGCCGTACGTCAGCACCGTCACGCCGTTGCCGGGCCGCACGATGGCGGCCGTATCGAGCGGCACCGTGTAGTAGCCTTCGGGCACCGCGCTCGCCGGATGCTTGAGCCACGACGTGACCGGCCGTTCGTGATGGCCGTCGAACGGGCCGTTGTAGAGCCGTTTCGGTTCGAGGAAGATCACCGGATCGTCGTTCTCGATCGATGCGATCAATAGCCCTTTCGCGTCGTACGGATTCGACGGCATCACCGTGCGCAGCCCGCACACCTGCGTAAACATCGCCTCCGGGCTCTGGCTGTGCGTCTGTCCGCCGTAGATCCCGCCGCCGCACGGCATCCGGATCGTCATCGGCGCGGTGAACTGGCCGGCCGAGCGGTAGCGCAGCCGCGCGCCTTCCGACACGATCTGGTCGGAGGCCGGATAGAAATAGTCGGCGAACTGGATCTCGCAGACGGGCCGCAATCCGTACGCGCCCATCCCGACCGCCGCGCCGACGATCCCGCCTTCCGAGATCGGCGCATCGAACACGCGCGACTTGCCGTATTTGTTCTGCAGTCCTTCGGTACAGCGGAACACGCCGCCGAAATAGCCGACGTCCTGCCCGAACACGACCACATCGCTGTCGCGCCCGAGCATCACGTCCATCGCGGAGCGCAGCGCCTGGATCATCGTCATCGGCTGCGTCGCCGTATCCGTTTCGTGTCGCGCCATGATCACGCTCCCAGTTCCTGGCGCTGACGGCGCAGGTGCGCGGGCAGCTCCTTGTACACGTCGTCGAACATCGAGGCCGGCGACGGAATCCGGTCGTCGGCCAGCGTCCCGTATTTCTCCGCTTCCTTCTGCGCGGCGATCACCTCGGCCTCGAGCTCGGCCGTCAACGCGTCATGCGCGCTGTCCGACCAGATGCCCTTCACGATCAGGTGACGCTTGAAGCGCTCGATCGGGTCGCCAAGCGGGAAATGCGACCAGTCGTCGCTCGGCCGGTACTTGGTCGGATCGTCCGACGTCGAATGCGCGCCCGCGCGGTAGGTCACCCACTCGATCAGCGTCGGGCCGAGATTGCGGCGCGCGCGCTCGGCCGCCCAGCTCGACGCCGCGTAGATCGCGAGGAAGTCGTTGCCGTCGACGCGCAGCGACGCGATCCCGCAGCCGACGCCGCGCCCGGCGAAGGTCGTGCCCTCGCCGCCCGCGATCGCCTGGAACGTCGAGATCGCCCACTGGTTGTTGACGACGTTCAGCACGACCGGCGCGCGGTACACGTGCGCGAACGTGAGCGCGGTGTGGAAATCGGCCTCGGCCGTCGCGCCGTCGCCGATCCACGCGGACGCGATCTTCGTGTCGCCCTTGATCGCCGACGCCATCGCCCAGCCGACCGCCTGGATGAACTGCGTCGCGAGGTTGCCGGAAATGGAGAAGAAGCCGGCTTCGCGATCCGAGTACATCACCGGAAGCTGGCGGCCCTTCAGCGGATCGCCTTCGTTGGACATCAGCTGGCAGATCATCCGCTCGAGCGGCACGTCGCGCGCGATCAGGATGCTCTGCTGCCGATAGGTCGGAAAGCACATGTCGCCGTCGCGCAGCGCCATCGCGTGCGCGGTGCCGATCGCCTCTTCGCCGAGGCTCAGCATGTAGAAGGAGATTTTCTTCTGGCGCTGCGCGATCATCATGCGCGCGTCGAAAATGCGGGTCTTGAGCATCGCGCGCAGCCCGGCGATCAGCCGCGCATCGTCGAGATCGGGCGCCCACGGGCCGACGGCCTTGCCGCTGTCGTCGAGCACGCGCACGAGGCTGCGGGCGAGATTGGCGGTGTCCGCCGCGGCTACGTCGATCGGCGGGCGGCGGACCGCGCCGGCCGGCGATAGATGCAGATAGGAAAAGTCCGTCTTGCAGCCCGGGCGCCCGGTGGGCTCCGGCACATGCAGACGCAATGGCTCTGACAGGCTCATCGTGTCGTCTCCACGCTCGATTGTGTCTCACGCTGGTTGGGAACGCGCGAGCCGGTTGCCGGCCCGCGCGTGAGCTGACGCACGGATAAGCGCGTCAACCTTGGAAATTTATGCCTGGCAGCGGCGGGCGTCGATGCCCAAGCCGCTCGTTCGTGGTGAGCAGATTTGCCATGGCGCCGGCCGGCGCTCGTGAGTGCGGCGGGCAGAGGCGGCGAAGGACGGATTTGCTGCAGCGCATCGTTGCTGCGGCTGAGACGACGAGCGGGCATCGAGGAACGGACGAATCGGCGCCGTCCCGATCATGCGAGGGTACGAAGCAAAAGACCCCGGGAGAAATCCTGGGATCTCCGCGGGGTCTTGCGTCTGGTTCGGGCGCTTGTGCGCCCGGTTGCCGGCTTACTGCGGCGCGCGATCGATCACGCGTCGGGGCGGAACAGGTCGAAGCGGCTGTCGGGTTTCACGTGCACGTAGGCCGACGGGCCGCCCGCACGAAGGATGATGCCCGCGCCGAACGTGTCGAAGATGCCGTCCTTCAGCAGGTCGTGGCGGATATGGACCGCGATGACCTCGCCCAGCACCAGCGTGGCTGGCGTCTCGACACCGTGATGATCGCGCAGCCGGATCACGTCGGTCACCTTGCATTCGAAGTTCACGCCGCTTTCCGCGACGCGCGGCACATTCACGAGACGCGACGGCACCGCGGTCAGGCCGCCGAGTTCGAATTCGTTCACGTCGTACGGCACGGCGGCGCAGGTCTGGTTCATCCGCTCCGCGAGATCGCGCGTCGCGAGATTCCACACGAACTCGCCAGTCTCCTGCACGTTGCGCACGCTGTCCTTCGCGGCGGTGCTCGAAAAGCCGATGATCGGCGGGCGGTAGTTGAACGCGTTGAAGAAGCTGTACGGCGCGAGGTTCAGCGTGCCGTCGCTGCCGCGCGATGAAATCCAGCCGATCGGGCGCGGGCCCACGATCGCGTTCAACGGATCGTGCGGCAGGCCGTGGCCTTGCGACGGTTCGTAATAGTGATGGGTCGAGTCGGTCATGACGGGTGGTCTGGCGAGAGGCAAACGATGGGGAAAAAGCGGTCGGGGGACGCGTTCGCCAAGGTGACGCTGGCGTACGCCGCGACGAGCGTGCCAGTATCACATGGCGCGGTTTTCGGCGCAGCGAAGCTCATCGCGAGCCACGCCGGCGTGCCGCCGCACATGCGTGCGCGCAATAAAAAACCCGCGAGCGCTGATTTCTCGCGGGTTTTTTACACCGTTATCGAATCGCGTCAACGCAATCGATGGTGCCGGGGACCGGACTCGAACCGGCAAGCCAGTTAAGGCGGCGGATTTTCGTCACACTGCTTCTTTCAAAGCCGGCCTCGCGTGCGAGAACCGTTCGTGCGCTGGACTATGCCTTCACCGTCGCGCGCGGGCATGACCGCTGCCCGTGCGCCTTAGGCGCCCCCCGTCTAGTCTCTACACCTTCCTCGCGGGTGCCGCGAGGCTTGGCTCGGCGTTGCCTCGATGCGCGCATCAGGGGTTTCGCCGAATTTGAAGGGTTCTGCACCGACCGTTTCCGGCCGGGCACTCAATCGTTTAAGTCCGCTATGTTTACCAATTTCATCACCCCGGCAAGAGGGCGGACGCGATTCTACCATTGCTTGGCGCATGCGTTCCCTTATTCCGCCGCGCCGCATCGCGACACCGGCCATCGTCGCACCGCCTCGGCCTGCGCATTCGATACCGACACCACGCCCGACGATTTCATCCCGCGCCGCCGCCTCCGTCGATACAATCGGTCGCGCGTCGTCCGACGCCGTCAACCGTCTGACGTTTGTGTCGTGCCGTTCGCGAAACAAGCGTCGCATGCGTCATCGCGAAGTCACAAACGTTTTCGATAATTCCCCGGCCGAAAACGTTTACATCGCATGACTTCATGACCTCGACCATCAAAGACGTCGCTGCCCTCGCGGGCTTCTCGATCGCCACCGTTTCGCGTGCGATCAACGCGCCGCATACCGTCAGCCCCGCCACGCTGCAGACGATCCGCACCGCCATCGACACGCTGCAGTTCCGCCCGAGTCCGCTCGGCCGGCAACTGCGCGGCGAACGCACGCGGCTCGTCGGCGTCGTCGTGCCGACGCTGTCGAACCCGGTGTTCGCCGACTGCCTGCAAGGCATCGACGCGCTCGCGACCGCGGCCGGTTTCAAGTTGATCCTGATGACCACCGAATACGATGCGGCGCGCGAGCGTCATGCAATCGAGACGCTGCGCGAGCAGCGCGTCGAAGGGCTGATCCTCACCGTCGCCGATGCGGACACGCACCCGCTGCTCGACATGCTCGACCGCGACGGCCCGCACTACGTGCTGATGCACAACGACACGCGGCGCCGTCCGTCGGTGTCGGTCGACAACCGCCGCGCCGCCCATGACGGCGTGCAATTGCTGACCGCGCGCGGCCACCGCCGCGTGCTGATGCTGGCCGGTTCGCTCGCCGCGTCGGATCGCGCGCGCCAGCGTCATCTCGGCTATGCGCAGGCGCTCGAGGAAAGCGGCGTGGCCCCGCTGCCGCCCGTCGAGGTCGACTTCAACGCACCCGAACTGCCCGATGCGGTGCTCGCGCATCTCACCGCGCACGCCACGCGCCCGACCGCCCTCTTCTGCAGCAACGACCTGCTCGCGATGGTCGTGATGCGCGGCCTGCGCCGCGCGGGTTTCTCAATTCCCGACGATCTGTCGGTGCTCGGCTTCGACGGCATCGCGATCGGCGAGTTGCTCGCGCCGCCGCTCGCGAGCGTCGCGACGCCGAACCACGACATCGGCTGCCACGCGTGGCAGCGTCTCGTCGAATGCATCGGCGGCGCGGCGATCGACCGCACGTCGACGATCCTGCCGCATGCGGTGCGCGACGGTGCGACGATTGCGCCGCCCGCCACCGACCTGCAACTGCGCAAGGCCTGATCGCAACACGCACGCGCCACGCAAACCGACCACCCTCCCACTCGCCCGGAGACCCACCGTGTCCTTTCGCCTGACCTCGCTGCTGCGCGCGCTTGCCGCGCCGCTCGCCCTCGCCGCGCTCGTTGCCGGCGCCCCCGCGGCTCATGCCGACGAAACGGCGATCTGCTACAACTGCCCGCCCGAATGGGCCGACTGGGCCGCGCAGATCGCGGCGATCAAGCAGAAAACCGGCATTCGCGTGCCGTTCGACAACAAGAACTCGGGCCAGTCGATCGCGCAATTGATCGCCGAGCAGAAGAGCCCGGTCGCCGACGTCGTCTACCTCGGCGTGTCGTCGGCGTTCCAGGCAAAGGAAAAGGGCGTGATCGCACCGTACAAGCCCGCGCACTGGAACGACATTCCCGCGAACCTGAAGGATCCGCAAGGCTACTGGTTCGCGATCCACTCGGGCACGCTCGGCTTCTTCGTGAACAAGGGCGCGCTCGACGGCAAGCCGGTGCCGCGCTCGTGGGCCGATCTGCTGAAGCCCGAATACAAGGGCATGGTCGGCTACCTCGATCCGTCGAGCGCGTTCGTCGGCTACGCGGGCGCCGTCGCCGTCAACCAGGCGCTCGGCGGCAGCCTCGACAACTTCAAGCCGGCGCTCGACTGGTTTCGCAAGCTGAAGGCGAACGCGCCGATCGTGCCGAAGCAGACCGCGTATGCGCGCGTGCTGTCCGGCGAGATTCCGATCCTGCTCGACTACGACTTCGACGCGTATCGCGCGAAATACAAGGACAACGCGAACGTCGAGTTCGTGATCCCGAAGGAAGGCACGATCGCGGTGCCGTACGTGATGAGCCTCGTGAAAGGCGCGCCGCACGACGCGAACGGCAGGAAGGTGCTCGATTTCGTGCTGTCCGACGAAGGCCAGAAGCTGTGGGCCAATGCGTACCTGCGCCCGGTGCGCGCGCAGGCGCTCGGCGCCGACGTCGCCGCGAAGTTCCTGCCGGCGAGCGAATACGCGCGCGCCAAGCCGGTCGACTTCGGCAAGATGGCGGCCGGCCAGCAGGCGTTCGGCCAGCAGTACCTGCAAGTGATGCAGTAAGCCGCGGGACGCAACCGATGCTCGACCTCACTTTTCCGCTGCGCTGGCGCATCGCGCTCGTCGCGCCGGCGCTCGCGGTATTCGCCGCGTTCTGGCTGCTGCCGATGGCGTCGCTCGTGCAGGTGTCAGCCGACGGCGCCTTCTTCTCGCACTACGCGGCGTTGCTCGGCAATGCGCGCTACATGAAGAGCCTCGGCGAGACGGTCGCGCTGTCCGCGGGCGTCACGCTCGCGACGCTCGCGCTGTCGACGATCTCGGGTCTGCTGCTCGCGCGCCGCGAATTCGCCGGCAAGCGCGTGCTGCTCGCGCTGCTCACGTTTCCGCTCGCGTTCCCGGGCGTCGTCGTCGGCTTCATGGTGATCATGCTCGCCGGGCGCCAGGGGCTGATCGGCATGCTGTCGGCGAAGCTCACGGGCGACAAGTGGGTGTTCGCGTATTCGGTTGCCGGCCTGTTCATCGGCTACCTGTACTTCTCGATTCCGCGCGTGATCGTCACCGTGATCGCGGCCGCGTCGAAGCTCGACGCGTCGCTCGAGGAAGCCGCGCGTTCGCTCGGCGCGTCGCCGTGGCGCATCTTCGCCGACATCGTGCTGCCCGCGCTCGCGCCGGGCCTGATCGCGGCCGGCGCGATCTGCTTCGCGACCGCGATGGGCGCGTTCGGCACCGCGTTTACGCTCGCCACCGACCTGAACGTGCTGCCGATGACGATCTACACCGAGTTCACGCTGAACGCGAACATCGCGACGGCGGCGGGCCTCTCGATCGTGCTCGGCATCGTCACCTGGGCCGTGCTCGCGCTCGCGCGCCGCTTCACCGGCCACACCGCCGCCGCCGCGGCCTGAGGAATCCTTCATGCAATCGCTTTCCGGCTCTTCCACGCTGTCGTCGGCGCCCGCTCCGTCGCATGCGAACGGCGTCGCACGACGGGCACCGCGCGTCACGGGCGCGCGCGCGATCGCCGCGCTGCAATGGAGCGTCACGCTGCTGCTGTGCGCGTTCCTGATCGTGCCCGTCGTGATGTCAGTGCTCGCGGGGCTGACCGTCAACTATTTCCGCGGGCTGTCGAGCGGCCTCACGCTGCGCTGGCTCGAACAGGTGTGGCAGCAGTATCACGGCTCGGTCGCGCTGTCGCTCTACGTCGCGTTCGCGACGCTCGCGATCGTGCTCGCGATCGGCGTGCCGGCCGGCTATGCGCTCGCGCGCAGCAAGAGCCGCGTCGCGCGTGCGATCGAGGAAGCGCTCGTGCTGCCGGTCGCGCTGCCGGGCCTGGCCTCGGCGCTCGCGCTGCTGGTCGTGTACGGCGGCTTCACCGCATTCCGGATGAGCCTGTGCTTCATCGTCGTCGGCCACGTCGTGTTCACGCTGCCGTTCATGGTGCGCGCGGTCGCGGCGGTTGCGGCCGGCGCCGACCTGCGCACGCTCGAGGAAGGCGCGGCGAGCCTCGGCGCGTCGTTCGTCACGCGCTTCGTCACGATCGTGCTGCCGAACCTGCGGCCGGGCATCGTCGCCGGCGCGCTCGCGGTGCTCACGCTGTCGATCGGTGAGTTCAACCTCACGTGGATGCTGCATACGCCCGACACCAAGACGCTGCCGGTCGGGCTCGCCGATACCTATGCGTCGCTGCGGCTCGAAGTCGGCAGCGCGTACACGATCCTGTTCCTGCTGATGACGCTGCCGCTGCTCGTCGCGATGCAGTGGCTCGGCGTCGATCCGTCCGGGACGCGTGCGCTGAAGAAGCGCCCGCGCTGACCCTGTGCTGACTTTACCGATTCCATGAAACTCGATTCCACGCCCATCACCCTGACCGGCTGCGCGAAGACGTTCCGCGGCACACGCGTGCTCGAGCCGCTCGACCTGTCGATCGGCGCCGGGGAAACGCTCGTGCTGCTCGGGCCGTCCGGCTGCGGCAAGACGACCACGCTGCGCCTGATCGCGGGCCTCGACACGCCGGACGCCGGCGGCACGATCGCGTTCGGCGACGACGACGTGACCGCGCTGCCGATCGAGCGCCGGCAGGTCGGCATGGTGTTCCAGAACTACGCGCTGTTTCCGAACCTGACGGTGCGCGGCAACGTCGGCTACGGGCTGAAGATCCGCAAGACCGAGCCGCGCGCGTTGCGCGAACGCGTCGACGAACTGCTCGCGATGATGCGGCTCGACGCGCATGCGGACAAACCGATCGATCAACTGTCGGGCGGCCAGCGTCAGCGCGTCGCGCTGGCGCGCGCGCTCGCGGTGCGGCCGCGCGTGCTGCTGCTCGACGAACCGCTGACCGCGCTCGACGCGAAGCTGCGCGACGTGCTGCGCCGCGACATGAACGCGCTGCTGCGCGCGCTCGGCGTGACGACCGTCTACGTGACGCACGATCAGGCCGAGGCGATGGAGCTCGGCGACCGGATCGTCGTGATGGGCGCGGGCCGCATCGAGCAGATCGGCACGCCGCGCGAGATCTACTACCACCCCGCGAACCGCACGGTCGCGCACTTCATCGGCACGCTGAACCGGCTGGCGGGCCAATGGCGCGACGGGGCGCTCGCAACGACGGGCGGCGCGATCGTCACGCCGCATGCGGCCGACGAATGGTTCTTCCGCCCCGAGGACGCGCAACTCGCCGATCCCGCGCACGCGCCGCTGCGCGGGGCGGTCGGCGCATGCGCGTTCCTCGGCGAGCGCACGCGGCTCACGATCGAGGATGCGGCGCCCGACGCGCTCGTGATCGACGTACCGGGCCGCATCGCGCTCGCGCGCGGCACGGCGGTCGGTCTCACGATCGCGCCGGAAGGCCTGATCGCGCTCGGCGCGTAAGCCGCCGATCGGGCATCATGCATGCAGCCCCCCACGACGGCGCACGCCGCCGCGACAACAACCAGACGATTCCGAGGAACGACGATGCTGCTTGCTCAAATCAGCGATCTCCACATCAAGCGGCCGGGCCAGCTCGCGTACCGGCGCGTCGACACCGCGGCCGCGCTCGCGCGCTGCATCGCGAAGCTGAACGCACTCGTGCCGCGCCCCGACGCCGTGCTCGTCACCGGCGACCTGACCGACTTCGGCCACGATGAAGAGTACGGCAACCTGCGCGAGCTGCTCGCGGCACTCGAGATGCCGTACTACCTGATGATCGGCAATCACGACGACCGTGCCGGTCTGCGCCGCGCGTTCGCCGATCGCGCCGAGTTGCAGGACGGCGAATTCGTGCAGTACGCGCTCGACGTCGGCGCGGTGCGCGTGCTCGCGCTCGATTCGCAGGTGCCGGGCGCGAGCCACGGCGACCTGTGCGACGCGCGGCTCGCGTGGCTCGCCGCGCAGCTCGACGCCGCGCGCGCGCAGCCGGTGATCGTCGCGCTGCATCACCCGCCGTTCGTGTCGGGCATCGGCCACATGGACAAGCTGCGTCTAGCGCCCACCGCCGCCGCGAAACTCGATGCGCTGCTGCGCGCGCATCCGAACGTCGAGCGCGTGCTGTGCGGCCACGTGCACCGCACGATGTTCACGCGCTTCGGCGGCACGCTCGCGTGCGCGGTGCCGTCGCCCGCGCACCAGGTCGCGTTCGACCTGCGGGCCGACGCGCCGTCCGCGTTCCGGCTCGAACCGCCGGCGTTCGCGGTCCACCGTCATGCGCCCGATACGGGGATGACGTCGCATCACGTGTATATCGACGAAGGCGCGGGGCCGTATCCGTTCTACGAGCCGACGGGCGAGCTGGTCGACTGACCGATGTGAAGCGCGGTGACGGGCGACGGCCGGCCCGTCGCGCCGGCTTGCCGCCGGCAGGATTCGCGTCGCTCCGGTATGATCGGCAGCCTCGACCGGCGCCCGGCCTGCCGGCGCATCCGACGCGTGCGCCGCCTGCCGCGCCGCCCCACTCCGTTGCCGCCGCCATGTCCACCGCCTCCACCGACCGTCCGACCGACGCCGCCTCGCCCCACTACTCGCGCAGCCTGCTGTTGCTGCTCGCGACGATCGCGGGCGTGTCGGTCGCCAACATCTACTACAACCAGCCGCTGCTCGACAGCTTCCGCGCGACCTTTCCGGACGGCGCGTCATGGATCGGCGCGGTGCCGACCGCGACGCAGCTCGGCTATGCGGCCGGCATGTTCCTGCTCGCGCCGCTCGGCGACCGTTTCGATCGCCGCGGGCTGATCCTGCTGCAGATCGCCGGGCTGTCGATCGCGCTGATCGTGGCGGCCGCCGCGCCGTCGCTGGCCGTGCTCGCGGTCGCGAGCCTCGCGATCGGCATCCTCGCGACCATCGCGCAGCAGGCCGTGCCGTTCGCCGCCGAAATCGCGCCGCCGGCCGAACGCGGCCACGCGGTCGGCACCGTGATGAGCGGCCTGCTGCTCGGCATCCTGCTCGCGCGTACCGCCGCCGGCTTCGTCGCAGAGTATTTCGGCTGGCGTGCGGTGTTCGCCGCCTCGGTCGCGGCGCTCGTCGCGCTCGCCGTCGTGATCGTGCTGCGGCTGCCGCGCAGCTCGCCGACGTCGACGCTGTCGTACGGCAAGCTGCTCGGCTCGATGTGGCATCTGGCCGTCGAATTGCGCGGGCTGCGCGAGGCATCGCTGACGGGCGCCGCGCTGTTCGCGGCGTTCAGCGCATTCTGGCCCGTGCTCACGCTGCTGCTCGCCGGCGCGCCGTTCCATCTCGGCCCGCAGGCAGCCGGATTGTTCGGGATCGTCGGCGCCGCGGGCGCGCTCGCCGCGCCCTATGCGGGCCGCTTCGCGGACACGCGCGGCCCGCGCGCGATCATCTCGCTCGCGATCGCGCTGCTCGCGCTGTCGTTCGTGATCTTCGCGCTGTCGGGGTCGAGCCTCGTCGGGCTCGTGATCGGCGTGATCGTGCTCGACGTGGGCGTGCAGGCCGCGCAGATCTCGAACCAGTCGCGCATCTATGCGCTGAAGCCCGACGCGCGCAGCCGCGTGAACACGGTGTACATGGTGTGCTACTTCATCGGCGGCGCGCTCGGCTCGTCGGCCGGCGTCGCCGCATGGCGCGCGTTCGGCTGGACCGGCATGTGCGCGGCCGGCCTGCTGTTTGCCGCGCTCGCCGGCTGGTCCCACCACCGCGGCGGCCGGCGCGGCTGAGCGGGATCGGCTGCGGCTGCGGCTGCTGCGGCTGCGGCGGCGTCACGCGTCGGTGCGCGCAGCGGCCGGCTCGGCGGCGGCGGGCGGCGGCGCGAACGCCGGGGCCGGGTCGATCACCGCGCCGGGATCCATGACCGCGGCAGGCGTCGGTACCGCCAACGGGACGGCCGAAGGCGCGAGAATCGGCGCCGGATCGGGTGTCGCCATCGGCGCGGACGGCGGCGAAGCATCGCTTGTGAGCGCCTGCTCCACCGCCGCGGCCGGTGCGGCCGGTGAAGTGGCGGCCGAGGCGGTGGCCGTCGCAGCCGCGGGCCGACGCGCCGGATCGAACACGAACGACAATCCGACGCTGCCGAGAATCGCGACGGTCGCGACGACGGTCGCCATCGTCACTGGTTCGCCGAGCAGCAGCGCACCGAGCGCGACCGCGACGATGGGATTCACGTACATGCAGCTGCTCGCGATGATCGGGCTCGTATGGCGGATCAGATAGCCGTACGCGACGTACGCGGCCATCGTGCAGAACACCATCAGGTACACGAACGCGAACACCGACCCGACGGCCAGTTGTTCGACGCGTTCGCCCAACAGCCACGCGACGATCGTCGACATCAGCCCGCCGAGGCCGATCTGCAGCGACGTCGACAGGAACAGGTCGGACGGCAGCTTGAGCCGCGTCGCGAGATGCGCGCCGCCCGCCCAGAACAGTGCGCCGGCCAGCACGCAGATCGTGCCGAGCGCCGAGTTCGCGGCGGCCGCGCCGCCCGAATTCAGCACGACGATGCCGACCATCCCGAGCGCGACGGCCGCCCATTCGCCCTTCGCCACCGGCCGCCCGGCGACCGCCGCGATCACGGTCGCGAACAGCGGCACCGTGGCCACCATCACCGCGGCCGACCCGCTGCTGACCGTGCGCATGCCGAGCGCGATCGTGCCGGACGACAGCGCGACGAGCATCGTGCCGACGATCGCCGAGTTGCGGATTTCCAGCAGCGTCGGCCATTCGGGCTTGCGCCGCAGCGCGAAGATGAACAGGCCGATCCCGCCGAGCAGGTTGCGCAGCCCCGACAGCAGCAGCGGCGGAAACGACTGCAGCGCGAAATGCAGCCCGCTGTAAGTCGAGCCCCAGACAAAATAGATGAAGACGAGCGCCAGCGCCACGCGACCGCCGCGGCTTTGGGGCAGGCGGATCCGGAACGAAAATCGGGCGAGGAAATCGAGAAGGCGGTCGAGCGGTGTCATTGCGCTGCCCGCCCGCACGTCGCGTCGCGTGCTCCGCGGAAAGACGCCGGCAATGCCGGCAAACGGTCCAGGCGGAACCGGGAAGGCAGAGCAAACGTGCGGAACGACATGGCAGTGCGAACGGCGACGAAAAAGAACCGGCAAGCGGCGGCAGAGGGACAAAAAAAACGCGCGCAACCGTTTTCGGTTGCGCACGCTCGGCATTATGGCATCAAGGATTCGAAAGCATCGTCAGACCTATCCGAAAGGATCGGGAGTGACGTTTCGGCGCGACACCTGGCGTGCCGCGAGCCCTTCCCGTCTACCGCGCCAGTTCGACCTGCACGACCGCGCCGCTCTCGTCGGCCGACAGCACGGTGATCCGGCGTCCGGACACCGTATCGACGATCGACTTGCCCGGCATCAGCGGCGCGTCCTTCATGCCGTCCGCGCTGCCGGGCGTCGCATCGACGAGGGTGTTCTTGATGCTCACGGTGTTCGGGTGGCGCATGATCCGCACCGTCACGCCGTTGACGAACGGTGACGTGTCCGGCCAGTCCTCGAACGTGCCGCGCTTGCCTGCGTCGAGCTGCGGACGGCGGAATTCGAGCACCAGCGCCGAGCCGTCCCCACGCGGCAGCCGGTAGCCCTGCTTGCCCGGCAGCGTGCTCCACAACGGCGCGAGGCGATACGTGCCGGGCTTGACGATGGCGGGCACGTCCTCCTCGGAAAGCCAGCCGGTAAACAACTGGTAATCGATCGGATACATCCGCCGGCCGCCACCGCCCACGGTATCGGTCGGATCGTCGATGCCGCCCGTCACGCAGCCGTTGCCGATCACGACGGCGCCATCCTTGACCGGGCAGTGTTGCAGCGAATCGGGGTGGTGTACGCCGAGCCCGTGCCCGAACTCGTGCGTCCACATCCAGTACCCATGCCCGGAGCCGTTCGACAGGATCCACGCGCCCGGGCTCCCGGCCAGACCTGAAAATCTGCATTCGCGGTTCGACGGGAAATCGACGAACAACAAGTTGAACTTGCCGGCATCGACGCCGCGCGCCTTCGCCGCGGCCTTCGCCTGCGCGCGAATGGCGACCGAATCGCACCCCTTGGGGAAATCGCCGAGATCCACGTCGGTCAGCATCGTGCCTTCGATCCCAAACTTGCCGCGCGATGCCAGCTTGAGGTAGTGCGCGAGCGACGAAAAATCGTCGCCGTCACCGAATACCGCCTTGCGGATCGGCTCGGCGGGATTCGCCGTCTGGCCCGTAAAGCGGCCCGTTATCAGCAACACGCGATCGGTGCCGCCGACCCTGCGCATCAGGGTCGGCACTTCACCTTCGTAGGTCCAGCGTGCGGCGGGCTGGCCAGCCTCGGGCAGCATCGCGAGCGCGTCCTCCGTCGCCTGCAGCGCGGTGCCTTTGTTCGTATCGGCCCAGTGCTTGTTCAGCATCGTGAACGCGCCGTTCGGATCGAGCATCGCCGCACGCCACAGCCGCGTCGTCGGGTAATCAGCGCCGCCGCACGACGACATGCTCACCGCGCCCGGCGCGGCAGGCGCCGCACGCAGGCAGACGTCGCGGCTCTGCGATGCGGCCAGCACGTTCTTCACCCTGAAGTTCTCGTTGTTGGCCCGCTCCATCCGCCAGCGCTGCGCGTCCGATCCCGAACAGGCCGCGAACCCGACGGACACGCCATCGACAGTCGACATCGTGAGGCAACGCTCACCGCCTTGCGCGAGGTTGCGGATGGCGAAGCTCGTGTCGATGGGTGCTGGCGGCGGTTCGACCGGGGGTGGTTCGACCGGCGGAGGCTCGACCGGCGGAGGCTCGACCGGCGGAGGCTCGACCGGCGGAGGCACGATCGGCGGCGGCACAACCGGCGGCGGCACAACCGGCGGCGGCACAACCGGCGGCGGCACAACCGGCGGCGGCTCGCCGGGCACCTCCTCGGGCAGCGTGGGCGCCGGATCGGCCAGTTCGACGTCGCCCGGCTCCGGACGCGGGCTCGCGTCCTCGATCTGCACGACCTCGGACGAATCGTCACCGCCGCAGGCCGACAACGTCAAACCCGCCAGCAGACAAAATGCTCCCAACGGCAAACCACGCCGAAAAAATACAAGATTCATGCTAATCGACTCACCGCGAATAGGAAAAAGGAAGGCGCAGCCGCACACGCATCACACCGTGCGCGACCAGCGTTACTCGACCTGTCATTCGCGATTCGAATAGCGAATAGGTTAAATTCCGCTGCTGCCAGATACATACGTCAATTGACGCCGATCTCCCGCGAGGAGACCGGCGCGACGAGAAAATTATAAAATTCGACGTATTCGGCAAACAATCGTACAAGTACTAAATTGCGGCCCTCATTAACGCCATGAAATTCGACCTTTACCGATCTTTTTCGAGATAAGTCGCCAGTCCATCGCGCGATGCGGCCCACGTCACGATCCGCCGAACCAGTTGTAGCCCTGATCTACCCAGTAGCCGCCCGGGAACGTATCGGTCACGAAGATTTCCATGATGTGCTTCGGGTTCTTGTAGCCGAGCTTGGTCGGCATCCGCAGCTTCATCGGGAAACCGTACTCCGGCGGCAGCTGGCGGCCGTCGTATTCGAACGCGAGCAGCGTCTGTGGATGCAGCGCGGTCGGCATGTCGATGCTTTCGTAGTAGTCGTCCGCGCACTTGAAGCCCACGTATTTCGCGTGTGTGTCCGCGCCGGCGCGCGCGAGGAATGCGCCGAACGGCGTGCCGCCCCAGCGGCCGATCGCGCTCCACCCTTCCACGCAGATATGGCGCGTGATCTGTTCCGCGTGCGGCAGTGCGCGAAGCTCGTCGAGCGTCCATACGCGCTTGCCCGTCACGCGGCCCGACAGCACGAGCCGATACGTCGACTCGTCGACGTGCCGCACTTCGTCGATCCCGTAGTACGCGTTGAACGGGAACGGGCGCGTGATGTCGGCCTCGGTGTAGGTCGGCGCGAGCTGGTTCGGGTTGAACAGCCACGCCTGCACGCGGTCGTTCATGCGCGACACTTTCTCGAGGAACGTGTTGACCGACGCGTCGTCCTGCAGCGTGCAGCCGGTCAGCATCGTGAGGCCGCCGAGCGTCAGCACGCGCCGGTTGAAGAGCCGTCGCGACGGCATCTCGAGTTCGCGGCGCACGTCGAGCTCGAGCGATTTCCGGTCGAGCGCCCAGCGCGGCTCGCCGCGGTTTTTTTCGGATTCCGACATGATAATTTCCTTCGCCCGCGAAGCGGGTCAGCGGCCGCGCAGCATCGCGAGCAGCGAGCGCGGCACGAGCAACGCCATCGCGACATGGACGACGACGAACGCGACCAGCAGCGACATCGCCCAGAAATGCACGATGCGCGCATTGTCGTAACCGCCGAACAACTCGCGCAACAGCGGGAACTGTACCGATTTCCAGATCGCGAGCCCCGACAGCACCAAGACGACGAGATCGACGATCGCGGTCAGATACGCGGCACGTTGCACCGCGTTGTAGACGCTCAGGTCGTCGTGCGACAGCCGCCCGCCGAGCGCGGCGCGCACGTCGCGCCACACCGACGCAGGTGTCACGGGCAGCAGCTTGCGTGCGAAGCGCCCCGTCGCGATCGACATCGCGAGGTAGAACAGGCCGTTGCCGACCAGCAGCCACATCGCCGCGAAATGCCATTGCAGCGCACCGCCGAGCCAGCCGCCGAGCGTGATGCCGTGCGCGAACGTGAACGACGGATAGATCGGCGACGCGTCATAGATGCGCCAGCCGGACAACGCCATCAGGATCGCCGCGAGCGCGTTGAGCCAGTGGCTCGCGCGCACCCACCGCGGATGGATCGTCGGCGCGGGCGGCGGCGCATTCGCGCGATCAGTGACAGGGACCGTTTGCATGATGAAGACTCCCGGGATGATGTGACGGGGCGCGACGCGCGCCGGTGACCGGCCGGTCGCGCCCCGCACGCATTCGTTAGTTCGACGGGCTCATGGCGTCCTTCTTCATCGCGTCGTCCTTCTTCATCGAATCGTGACCCATCGCGTCCTTCTTCATCGCGTCCTTCTTCATCGCCTGCTTCTTCATGCCGTCCTTCTTCATGCCGTCCTTCGCCATCGCACCGTCCTTCGACATCGCGTCGTGGCCCATCGCGTCCTTCGACATCGACATGCCGTCCTTCGACATCGCATCGTTCTGCGCGTAGGCCCCCGTTGCGATCGTGGCAAGTGCGGCGATACAGGTGGCGACGAATACTTTTTTCATGACATCTCTCCGATACATGGGTTAAGGAGCCGAATAGACGGAGCACGCGGACGGAAATGACAGCGATGACGAAAATTTTTTGCGCCTGAAAAAAGGGAACGGACTACTGCCCCGCTCGGCCGTTCTGTCCGGCCCTGCATCGCGGTTCGACCGCAGCGCTTGCTGCGGCGCAGCGTGCGCGCACCAGCGGCCGCGATCCGGCCATCGCCCGGCGCCATCCGCGCCGCATCCGGTTGAAACCGCCGCCAAGCCGGTGTATCGTGTGCGCTGCTAACGCGGGGGTCCTGCAATGCGTTCGGTCAAACAACCGGCATTGCGGGTGAGAAATACCCTTTGAACCTGATCTGGATAATGCCAGCGCAGGGAAGCGTACGGATTTCGCCGCCATCCCTCTGACGAAACCCGCCGCCTCACCAAGCCTTGTCTCCTGCTTAGCTCGAGCCCCACATTCGTCAAGGGCTCCGGGCAAGCGCCGAAGCGCCTGTCCGGCGCCCGCACAGGAGATTGCATGAACGCCAATCCGAAGTTTCTGTCTGCCGACGCCCACGTCGACGCCGCCGCCGTCGCCCCGCTGCCCAATTCGCGCAAGGTGTATGTCACCGGCTCGCAACCCGACATCCGCGTGCCGATGCGCGAGATCACTCAGGCCGACACGCCGACCGGCTTCGGCGGCGAGAAGAATCCGCCGATCTACGTGTACGACACGTCGGGCCCGTACACCGATCCGGACGCGAAGATCGACATCCGCGCGGGCCTGCCCGCACTGCGTCAGCGCTGGATCGAAGCGCGCGGCGACACCGAAGTGCTCCCCGGCCTGTCGAGCCGGTACGGCCTCGAGCGCGCGGCCGACCCGGCCACCGCCGACCTGCGTTTCCCGGGCCTGCACCGCAACCCGCGCCGCGCGCAGCCCGGCAAGAACGTCACGCAGATGCACTACGCGCGTCAGGGCATCATCACGCCGGAAATGGAATACATCGCGATCCGCGAGAACCAGCGCCGCGCCGAATACATCGAGAGCCTGAAGTCGAGCGGCCCGAACGGCGCGAAGCTCGCCGCGATGATGGGCCGCCAGCATCCGGGCCAGGCGTTCGGCGCCGCGGCCTTTGGCGCGAACGCGCTGGCCGAGATCACGCCGGAATTCGTGCGCGACGAAGTCGCGCGCGGCCGCGCGATCATCCCCGCGAACATCAACCATCCGGAATCCGAGCCGATGATCATCGGCCGCAACTTCCTCGTGAAGATCAACGCGAACATCGGCAACTCGGCCGTCACGTCGTCGATCGGCGAGGAAGTCGACAAGATGACGTGGGCGATCCGCTGGGGCGGCGACACGGTGATGGATCTGTCGACCGGCAAGCACATCCATGAAACGCGCGAGTGGATCATCCGCAACAGCCCGGTGCCGATCGGCACGGTGCCGATCTACCAGGCGCTCGAAAAGGTCAACGGCAAGGCCGAGGACCTGACCTGGGAAATCTTCCGCGACACGCTGATCGAACAGGCCGAGCAAGGCGTCGACTACTTCACGATCCACGCGGGCGTGCGCCTGCAGTACGTGCCGCTCACCGCGAACCGGATGACGGGCATCGTGTCGCGCGGCGGCTCGATCATGGCGAAGTGGTGCCTCGCGCATCACAAGGAAAGCTTCCTGTACGAACACTTCGAAGAGATCTGCGAGATCATGAAGGCGTACGACGTGAGCTTCTCGCTCGGCGACGGCCTGCGCCCCGGCTCGATCTACGACGCGAACGACGAAGCGCAGCTCGGCGAACTGAAGACGCTCGGCGAGCTCACGCAGATCGCGTGGAAGCACGACGTGCAGGTGATGATCGAAGGCCCCGGCCACGTGCCGATGCAGTTGATCAAGGAGAACATGGATCTCCAGCTCGACTGGTGCAAGGAAGCGCCGTTCTACACGCTCGGGCCGCTGACCACCGACATCGCGCCGGGCTACGACCACATCACGTCGGGCATCGGCGCCGCGATGATCGGCTGGTTCGGCACCGCGATGCTGTGCTACGTGACGCCGAAGGAACACCTCGGCCTGCCGAACAAGGACGACGTGAAGGAAGGCATCATCACGTACAAGCTCGCCGCGCACGCGGCCGACCTCGCCAAGGGTCATCCGGGCGCGCAGGTGCGCGACAACGCGCTGTCGAAGGCGCGCTTCGAGTTCCGCTGGGAAGACCAGTTCAACATCGGTCTCGACCCGGACAAGGCGCGCGAATTCCACGACGAGACGCTGCCGAAGGATTCGGCGAAGGTCGCGCACTTCTGCTCGATGTGCGGCCCGCACTTCTGCTCGATGAAGATCACGCAGGACGTGCGCGAGTTCGCGGCGCAGCAAGGCGTGTCGGAGACCGAAGCGCTGAAGAAGGGGATGGAGGTCAAGGCGGTCGAGTTCGTGAAGACCGGCGCCGAGATCTACCACCGCCAGTAAGCGCGCCGCGAGCCGCACCGCTCGCATCGCGCCGCGCGAAGCCCGCTTTCGAGCGGGCTTTTTTGCGCATGTCGCGTGCCTGCCGGCGCAGGGGAAACAATTGATTACGAAACCGCGCGAGCCTTAACAAGTCCTTACAGCAGCGCCGCAGGACGGCGCGTAGATTGGGGTCATGCGTGGCCGCCGGTCGGTCGCGCGCCTTCCGTTCACTACCACAAGGACAACGATCATGAATTCGATTCGGCGTTTTGGGGTATGCGCGCTCCTCGTCGCGACAGTGGCCAGCCTGTCGGCCTGCGATTCGATGTCGCGGCGCCAGCGCGATACGGCAATCGGTGCGGGTGTCGGCGGCGTCGCCGGCGCGGCGATCGGCGGCAACGCGCTGTCGACGCTGGGCGGCGCGGCGGCCGGCGGCATCATCGGTAACCAGATCGGCAAGTAAGCAGCCCGACTCCGGCCGGCCGGGCGTCATCCGGCCACGGCCGATCGGCTCAACGGCGCTTCCGCACCGCGGACGCGCCGTTTTTGCATGTAGCGCCGCAGGGCGTGGCCGCTGACCGGAAATGATCGGTTACCGTTTCTCATACCGTGTCACCGGTCCTCGGCCTAAGCTTCGAGTATCTGCCGATAGCCGGCTGCGCCGGAGACACATCATGAACAGGACCTTCGTCGCCTCGGCGCTTGCCTGCGCGACGCTTGCCGGCTGCTATTACCCATACGCCTACTATCCCGGAGGCTATTACACGGCGGCGCCGGCGCCGGTACAGCCCGCGCCCGTGTATGTCGATCCGGCCCCCGCCTACTACTATCCGGCGCCTGCGTATGGGCCGGCGTGGGGCGGCTATTGGGGCCCGGCACTGTCGCTCAATTTCGGTTTCGGCGGACGCGGCGGCTGGCGTCATCGCTGATCGGCCGCACCGCGCGTGGCCGCCCGCCGCCGGGCACGACCGGCGACGTTCCCGTTTCTTGTCGTTTCATCCGATCATGAAACGACGGTGTGGTAACGCGGTGTAAGATCCTCGCATCCCGTCCCGCCCTCCCCGATCGATGTCGCCCAAAAACGCTTTCCTGCTGACCGTGCTCGCCGCCCTGTGGGGCGCATCCTTCCTGTTCATCCGGATCGGCGTGGTCGATTTCGGCGTCGCGCCGCTGATGGCGCTGCGCGTGGGCATCGGCGCGCTGTTTCTCGCGGGCTTCGCGCTGACGCGCTTCAAACCGGCCGATCTCGGCGCCCGGTTGCGCCGTCATGCGTGGCCGCTGTTCGTCGTCGGCGCGCTGAATTCCGGCATCCCGTTCTGCCTGTTCGCGTTCGCCGAATTGACGCTGTCGGCCGGCGTGACGTCGGTGATCAACGCGACGACGCCGCTGTGGGGCGCGCTCTTCGCTTATCTGTGGCTGAAGGACAAGCTGTCGCTGCCGCGCGCGCTCGGCCTCGTCATCGGGTTCGCCGGCGTACTCACGCTCGTGTGGAACCAGATCGCGACCGCGCACGGCGACACGGGCGCCGGCGCGACCGCGCTCGCCGCGGCGGCCGCACTGGGCGCGACGCTGCTGTACGGCGTCGCGGCCAACTATACGAAACGCAACCTCGGCGGCGTCGATCCGCTCGTCAACGCAGCGGGCAGCATGATCGGCTCGACCGTGCTGCTGCTGCCGTTCGCGATCGCGACGTGGCCGGCCGCGCCGATCGGCGTGCACGCATGGGGCGCGGTGCTCGCGCTCGGCGTCGCGTGCACGGGCATCGCCTATTTCATCTTCTTCTACCTGATCGCGCACATCGGGCCCGCCCGCGCGATTACCGTGACGTTCGTGATCCCCGTGTTCGGCCTGCTGTGGGGCGCGCTGTTCCTCGGCGAACACGTGTCGGCCGTGATGATCGAAGGCTGCGCGATCGTGCTCGTCGGCACCGCGCTCGCGACCGGCGTGATCAAGCGGATTCCCGGCGTCCGGCCCCGCGGCGGCGAAGCGGCCTGACGATCGGCACGCCGGGCGCGCACGGACCGTCGCAGGCCGCAGCCCAGTGGCCGCCGCGCGGCAATGCCGATGACGGCGCGCCGCGGGTTGGCCGACATGCCGCCGATCGCACCGCGGCGCGCGGCATTCGTCTCATTCGTCTGACAGCGGCGGCCGGCCGCCGGGATTTCCCGTATCGGGCGGCAACGACGCACGATCACGCCCTGTCGCGGGATGATCGCCCGCGGCCGCGGCGCGCTTCGTTTCGCGACGATCATGCACCGTACGCACGCATGCGGCGCCCGCGGCCGCGCCGCCGCCCGCGTGCCGGAATCGCGATGTAGCGTTTGCGTCTGGAGTTACCCTGATACGCGCGCCGCGGCAATCCCGTTACACTCGGGACACTTATCCGCAGAAGGCAGTCTCGATGCCCCACGTTCTTTCGCGTCCGCCTGCGCATGCGGCTGCATCGGCGTGGCGGAGTGTCGACACCCCGCCGCCCCCGCCTGGGCACCGTTGACATGAAGCCCACCCGCGACCTGTCGCTCGACGCCCTGCTCGAACGCCTCACGCCGACACCCCACGGCTGGCTCGCCACCTATCGCACCACGACCTTGCGCAGCGTGTTCCAGCCCGTGCTGTCGATCACGCACAAGCGCGTCGTCGGCTACGAGGCGCTGCTGCGCGTCGTCGACGGGAACGGCGCGCTGGCGTCGCCCACCGCCCTGCTCGACAAGACGCGCGGCGACGCCGACGCGCTGCTGCTCGACCGGCTCGCGCGCTGCCTGCACACGGCCAACTTCGTCGCGCAGGGCATCGGCGACGGCTGGCTGTTCCTGAACGTGACGCCGCGCGTGCTCGATACGGGCCTCGTGCAGCGCGAGTTCGTCGAGGCGCTATGCCGGCATTTCGCGCTGCCGCCGAACCGCATCGTGCTGGAAGTGGTCGAGCAGCCGGCGCGCGACGAAGCCGCGCTCGCCCGCACGATCGACATGATCCAGCATCGCGATTTCCTGATCGCGATCGACGATTTCGGCACCGGCTTCTCCAACTTCGACCGCGTGTGGCGGGCGCGACCCGACATCGTGAAGCTCGACCGCTCGCTCGTCGAGCGTTCGACCAGCTCGGCCGAGGATCGCCGCATCATGCATCACCTCGTGTCGATGCTGCACCAGGCCGGCGCGATGGTGCTGGCCGAAGGCGTGGAAAGCGACGACGCGTTGCAGGCGCTGATGGAAGCCGACATCGATTTCGTGCAGGGTTTCCGGTTCGGTCAGCCCGATGCATCGATCGCGCACGCGAGCGCGGCGGCGCCCGCGATGCTCGACGCCGCGTGGCGGCGCTTCATCGCCCGCCGGCACACGCCGGTGGCCGCCGGGCAGCCGGGCTTCGACGCGATCGAACGCCTCGTGCTCGGCGGCGCGGCCGCGTTTTCGGCGAGCGGCAACCTGCAGGACGCCGCACAGCGCGTATTCGCGGTGCCTGCCGCGCGTCGCGTGTTCGTCACGGACGAGACGGGCGAACAGTTCCTGCCGTCGATCGGCGCCCCGCTCGACGATAGTCAGGCGAGCGCGACCCGCCTCGCCCCGTTGTTCCCGGAGACCCACAGCAACTGGTCGCGACGCCCGTATTTCCAGCGCGCGATCGCCGCCCCCGGGCGCGTCGCGCTGATGGGCCCGCACTTTTCGCTGACGGAAGGCCGCGACTGCTATACGGCCGCCGTCGCGATCCGCGCGCAGAGCCGGCTCGTCGTGTTCTGCGTCGATTTCGTGCTCGACAGCGCCGGAACCGTGATGCGCTAGCGGGCCGCGCGCGGCGGACCTTCGCTCGCGACGAGCACCGGCCCGTCGTTCGTCAGTCGACCACCTTCCCTCGCCCCGACTTCACCACGCTGCGGCGCGACTTGTGTTCGAGCCGCCGTTCTTTCGACGCACGCGTCGGCCGCGTCGCGACCCGCGCACGCGGCGTGTACGCGACGCTGCCGATCAGCGTATCGAGCCGCGCGAGCGCCGCCTCGCGGTTCTTCTCCTGCGTCCGATATTCCTGCGACTTGATCACGACGATGCCGTCGCGCGTGATGCGCTGGTCGGACAGCGCGAGAAGCCGCTCCTTGAGCACCGGCGGCAGCGACGACGCGCGGATGTCGAAGCGCAGATGAATCGCGCTCGACACCTTGTTCACGTTCTGCCCGCCCGCGCCCTGCGCGCGCACGGCGGTCCATTCGACCTCGGCCGGATCGAGCGTGTAGCGGATCATCATCGCGAAACCTCCATGCGGCGCCGGGCGAGCGCCTCGTCGATGCGGGCCGCGAGCCCCGAATCGCGCTGCGTGCGCGTCGCGACTGCCTGCGCCAGCACGCGCCGCGGCCCGATCACCTGCACGCGCGTGCGGGCGCGCGTGACGGCCGTATAAACGAGCTCGCGCGTAAGCACGCGGCCGAACGACGCGGGCAGCACGAGCGCCGCCTCGTCGAATTCCGAGCCCTGCGATTTGTGCACCGTCAGCGCGAACGCCGTCTCGTGCGGCGGCAACGCGGCCGGCGACACCGCGCGCACGGTGCCGTCCGCGCGCCGGAACCACACGCGCAGCACGCCGTGCGCGTCGGGCAGCGCAATGCCGATGTCGCCGTTGAACAGCCCCAGCGCATAGTCGTTGCGCGTAACCATGATCGGCCGCCCGGTGAACCAGTGCGCGCCGACCGCGAGCGGCACGCGCGCCGCGTGCCGCACGTGCGCGGCCACCAGCGCATTGACGTGTTCCGCGCCACGCGAGCCGCCGCGGGTCGCGCACAGAATCCGGAACCGGTTGAGCGCGTCGAACAGCGGCAGCGGATCGGGCACCGGCGCGGCCAACGCGTCGCGCAATGCGTCGAGATAGGCGCCGAAGCGCCGCGCGAGCCGCTCGACCGTCGACGACGTCAGCGTGTCGCCCGCATCGTCATGAAACGACGCGGCGGCCGAGTCGTCGGCAGGCAGCGCATCGAGCGCCGCCTGCACATCGCCGCGGCGGATCGCGAGCGACAGACGTCCGATCGGCGAATCGAGACCGAACCGGTAATTGCGTTCGAGCCACACGACGCAATCCGCGAGCGGTGCCGGAGCGGACGTGCCGGCGGACGCGGCGGCGACTTCGCCGGTCAATGGCGATGCGGCGGCCGTCACCGACGCGAGCGCCGCATCGGCTGTGTCGAACGGCGGCAGCTCGACGGTGTCGAGCCACGCGAGTTCGTCGGCCTCGATCCACGCGGGCGCAGTGCCGCCCGATACGCTGACATCGGCCGGTGCCGACTCCGCGTGCGATGGCGGCGCGATGCCGGGCGACGACGCTTCGTCGTCCTGCGGTTCGTCGTCGAAGAGCGACGCCTGTCGCGCATCGACTTTCGGCCGAGCCGCCGGCTTGCGTGAAACGGGTACGGACGCCGATGGCGACGCCGAAGCCCGTACGGAAGCGGAAACCGGATGCGCGGCCGGAACCGCAGCCGGTGCGGCTTCGTCCGGCACCGGCAACGCCGCGACGAACGCCGCCTCGTCGATGCCCAGCGCCTGCGCGATGCGCGTGCGCGCCGCGGCCGTGAACGCCGGCCGCGCGCTCAGCTCCGCGAATACGGCGCCGGCCTCGACCGCGGCCAGTTGATCCTTGTCGCCCAGCAACACGAGCCGCGCGCCCGGCGCGAGCGCGTCGAGCAGATGCGCGGCGAGCGCGACGTCGATCATCGACGCCTCGTCGACGACGATCAGATCGTACGGCAACGGATTGTCGCGATGATGCCGGAAACCGCCTGCTCCACCGCCGCCCAGCAGCCGATGCAGTGTGTACGACGTGTCGGGCAGGCGCGCGGCGAGTTCCGGCGGCAGATCGCCGGCGCGCGCGTGCAGCGCCTCCTGCATCCGCTGTGCGGCCTTGCCGGTCGGTGCGGCCAGCGCGATGCGCAGCCCCGGGTGCGCGTCGAGCAGACAGGCGAGCACGCCGACGACGGTCGTCGTCTTGCCCGTGCCCGGCCCGCCGCTGACGATCGTCACGCGGCCCGTCAGCGCGACGATCGCCGCGACGCGCTGCCAGTCGACTTCGCCAGTGGCCGGCCCGAAGTAACGGGCGAGACTGTCGCGCAACCGGTCGGGCGACAGGCGTTCGTCCGGCGCGGCGACGCCGGCCTGCGCGACGAGCGCATCGGCGAGCCGCCGTTCGTAATCGAAATAGCGCGACAGGTACAGGTGATCGAGCCGGTCGACGATCAGCGGCCGCTCGTCGCCGCGCGCGAGCGTGCCGAACGCGACCACGCCGCTTGCGGCCAGCGCCGCGCGGACCTCGTCGAGCGGCGCTTCGTAGCGCTGCGCGAGCGCGCCAAGCGCGACGCACACGTGGCCGCCGGCGGTCGCGCGGCTCGTCGCGAACGCGGCGCGCGCCGCCCAGCGTGCCGCTGCGGGCGGCGCACCGGCACGCCGCGCGAGGTCGCCGATGCGGCGCGCGAAGCCTTCCGCGAGCGCGATGCCGAAATCGGCCGGCTCGGGCAGCCGCGCGACGAGGCCGCCGGTGAATTCGAGCATGTCGTCGGATGCGGTCATGCGCGGCTCCCTTCCATCATCCGGTCGAGTGCGTCGACGAGCGCGCGCGCGGGCCGCCGCGCATGCACGCCGGCCGGCTCGCCGCCGCTGCGCCAGCCGGGCCGCACACCGCGCACGAACAGGTACAGGTAACCGGCGATGTGCGTGTCGTAGTCGTAATCGGGCAGGCGGCCACGCAGGTAACGGTGCAGCGCGACCGTATAGAGCAGCGCCTGCAGGTGATACGCGTGATCGGCCATCGCGACGTCGAGCGCGCGCGGGCCGTAGGCATCCGGCGTCGTGCCGAGGTAATTCGACTTCCAGTCGACGATCCAGAAACGGCCGTCGTGTTCGACGATCATGTCGATGAAACCCTTGATGAAACCGGCGAGCGTACCCGCCTCCAGTGCAACGTCCGGATAGCCGTGCGCGACCAGCAGCCGGCGTAGCGCCGTCAGGTCGAGCGACGGCGCCGGAAACAGGAAGCCCATTTCGTCGAGCCGCTTCGCCGGATCGAGATCGGCAAGCCGCATGCCCGGCACGAGCTCGGTGTGCACGACGTCGTCGACGAGCCGCGCCATCATCGCCGGCAGGCGCGTCGCAAGTTCCGGCTCGGCCTCGACCGGCCGGTCGTGCAGCGCGCCGAGCGCGGCGGTGTGCCACGACTCGGGCTCGGTGAACCGGCTGAGCTCGAACAGGCGGTGCAGGCATTCGCCGGCCGCCGCGCCGCGCGGGAACATGAGGATGTCGTCGTCCGGCGGGCCGGCCGAGGCCGTATCGGCCAGTATCGGTTCGCCGTCGGGCGTCACCGCCGCAAGCGCATCGTGATCGGGCCGCAGTTCGTCGTCGGGCACGGCCGCGACGCCCGCCTCCTCCCGCGCCATCGACGCGGTCAGCGAGCTGAAGCTCGCCATCCGCCACGCATCGCGCAGCACGCGTGTCGCATGGCGCGCCGCGAGCATCTGCGACGCGTCGTGCCCGGCTTCGAGACGCTCGCGGCGCGCAGGCACCGGCAGCGGCGCGACGCTCACGGGGCCGCCCGCGAGCGCGTGCCACGCCGCGTCGAGCGCGGCTTCGTCGGGCGGCTCGTCGAGCCACGCATCGAACGCAGCGCCGGCCCCCGCGACGAGCCAGTTGAGCACGCTGCGCCGCGCTTCGCGCGTCGAGCGCGACGACAGGTAGGGCCCGGCGACGACATAGCAGCGATAGACCGCGCGCGTGAGCGCCACGTAGACGAGCCGCGCGCGTTCCGCGGCCTGCTCGCGCAGCGCCTGGCGCGCCGCGTGCGCGGCCGCTTCGTCGTCGCATCCGTAATGCAGCACCGCATCGCCCGCCTCGTCGTGATACTCGCGCGCATCGGGCAACGCGGACGACGGCGGCTCGCGCAGCCCGCCGTCGTTCAGGAACGGACAGAACACGATCGCGTATTCGAGCCCCTTCGACTTGTGCACCGTGACGATCTGCACGAGATTGCGATCGGATTCGAGCCGCAGTTGCGCTTCCTCGCCGCCGCCGTCGAGCCGTTGCGCGGCGAGCCAGCGCAGCGTCGGCGCGATGCCCGGCTGCGCGGATGCACGGGCCTGCGTCAACTCGGCCAGATGGTTGATGTCGGTCACGCGGCGCTCGCCGTCCGCACCGGCCATCAGCCGCTCGGCGATCCGCAGCTCGCGCGTGAACGTGCGCCACATCACCGCGAAACCGCGTTCGCGCCACAGCAGCCGATACCGCGAGAAGCGCTCGACCCAGCTCATCGCGTCGGCACCGTCGGCCGCCGGCGCGCCGGGTGGCGCGCCGCCGTCGCCCTGCTCCATGCGCCACAGCGCGCCGGCATCGAGCCCGAACCAGTCGGACGCGAGCGCCGCGCGCAGGCGCCGCAGGTCGCCCGGCGCATCGATCGCCGCCAGCACGCGTTCGAGCTGCTCGGCGTCGCCGGTCAAGAACACCGACGCCTGCGCCAGCTCGACGCTGCCGATGCCCCACGTCGCGAGTACGCGCTTCACGAGGCTGCCTTGCCGGTGCGTCTGCACGAGCACCGCGATGTCGCCCGGCGACAACGGCGTGTCTCCCAAGCGCACGCGCCCTTCACGCGCGCCGCGCATCAGCCGCGCGATCTCCGCCGCGCACGCCTGGGCGGCCTGCGCCTGCGCATCGCGCTTGAGCAGCGTGCGTTCGCCGCCCGGCAGCGCCCACACCCGGAAATCGCCGGCGGGGCCCGGATCGGTTTCGTCGACGAACGGCGCACGCACGCGCGTGCCGGCGCGCACCGCGTAATAGTCGAGCCCGTCGAGCACGAACGCGCGCGGATTCGACATGAACAAGCGGTTGCACGCGTCGACGATCGCGGGCGTCGAGCGCTGGTTGACCGCGAGCGTGTAGCACGCGCTCGCCCGTGCGCGCGCGGCGAGATAGGTATGCAGATCGGCCGCGCGGAAACTGTAGATCGCCTGCTTCGGATCGCCGACGAGGAACAGCGGGCCGCCCGGCGCGAAGATCCGGTCGAAGATCGCGAACTGCAGCGGATCGGTATCCTGAAACTCGTCGATCAGCGCGGCCGGATAGCGTGCGCGCAGCGCCTCGGCGAGCCACGGATGCGCGTGCAGCGCGTGATACAGGTTCGCGAGCAGATCGTCGAACGACACGACGCGCCGCGTGCGCTTGCGCTCGGCCAGCTCGCGCGGCGCCATGTCGAGCCATTCGGCGATCAGCGCGAGCCAGCGCGCGCGCTGCGTGGCCTCGGCCGCGGCCACGGCGGCCTCGAGCGCGTCGGCCACGTCGAAGAACGCGTGGGCGGGCGTCGCACCGCCTTTTTTCGTCGCCTTGGTCAGGGCGGTTTGCGTGAGCTTCAGCGCGGCTTTCGGCAGCGCGGCCGTCGCGTCGCCCTGCGCGAAATGCGCCGCCCACGCGGCGAGCGCATCGGCGAGCGCGTCGGGCTTGTGCGAGCGCTGATTGAGCGCGGGCTGCGCGGCGCGCAGCAGCGCATCGATCGCGTCGCGCTCGGCCGCCCACATCCGCGCGGCCTCCGCGAAGCATTCGGCCGCGGCCGCTTCGGCCGATTCGTCCGGCTCGGTCACGCCATCCCAGCGCAGCGCGGCAAGCGGCTTCTTCAGCCGGCGTGCGAGCTGCGCATCGAGCGCGGCCGGGCCGGCGCCCGATTCGACGAGCCACGTCGCGAAGCCCGGCCAGCGCGCGGCCGCCGGTTCGACACGCGTGCGCCAGAAATCCGCCGCGAGTTCGAAGCGCAGCGACGCATCGTCGGCCTCCATGTCGAACGCGAACGGCATCGCCGCCGCGAACGGCGCTTCCTGCAGCGCGCGCTGGCAGAACGCGTGGATCGTATGGATCGCCGCCTGGTCGAACGCGCGCAGCGCACGCCGGATCCGCTTCACGGCCGTCTCGGGATCGAGCGCGCCGTCGTCGCCGAGCGTGGTCTCCAGCAGGCGCGCGATGAACGGATCGCCGCCGTCGTCGCCCGTGTCGAGCGCATGCGCGAGCTGCGCGAGCCGGCCGCGAATCCGCTCGTGCAACTCGGCCGTCGCCGCTTTCGTGAACGTCACGACGAGGATCTCGTCCGCGCCGAGATCCTTTTCGAGCAGCAGGCGCACGTACAGCGCGCAGATATTCCAGGTCTTTCCGGTGCCGGCCGACGCCTCGATCTGGTTGACGCCGTCGAGCGGGCACGCGAATACGTCCAGTTCGAGCGCCTGCTGCTGCGCCCCGGCGCTCATGCGACCTCCTTCAGATGTTCGACGAGCGGCTCGAACACGAGCCGCGCGAGCGTGCCGAACGGCTCGTCTAGCGACGGATGCGCGCCGCGCCACGCGATCGCGATGGCCGGATCGTCGGCTTCGCTCACGACCCGCTCGTTGATCCACACGCTCGCGGCCTTGGCCTCGCCGTCGGACACCCGCGCCCATGCACTGCGCGGGAAAAACCGCAGCGGCATGCGCCGCCCCGCGCGGAACAGCGCGGCCAGCGGCGCGAGCCGTTCGAGCGGCGCCGCGACGGGCGTCAGCTCGAACGCGCCGCCGCTGCCGAACCACAGCGTGCGGCGCGGGCCGCCGGGCTCGATCGCACAGTAGACGAGATGCGCGAGCCACGCGGACAGGTAGTCGCGCGCGCTCGGCCGCGCATAGCGGTAGATGACCTGGCCGGCCGGTGTCAACCGGTTCAGCGTGCCGTGCAACTCGAGCGGCGCGCTCACCGCGTCGGCCGCCAGCATCGCGTCGTCGGCACCGAACAGCGCCTGTTCGGTGTCGGGCCATTTCGGCACGACGGCGAGCGAGAACGGCCGCCGCTCGATGCCGCCGGCCAGCGCACCGCGCACGTTCGACGCAAGCTGCGTCATCGAGCCGAGCGCCTGGTCGCGCCACACCGCGCCCGTCGCGCCGCCGGGCAGTTCGGGGCTCGCGTCCGCGATGCGCAGCGCGTGATCGTGCACGCCGCCCTCGCCCGCTTCGATCAGGAGCGGCAGCACGCGCTCGGCAAGCGCGTCGCTGCCGGCGAAGTCCAGCGCGAACGGCTCGGTATCGAGCAGTTCGGCCTGCGCGTCCGCCAGCACGATGCCGAGCCGGCCGCGCAGCAACGCGCGCGCCGGATGCCGCCAGAAACGTTCGAATTCGCTGAACGCGACGGGCTCGACCGGCTCGGCCGGCAGCGGCTGCGCGAAGAACGGCTGCTCGCGCGGCCCGCCGCGCGACGCTTCGGCGGCCAGCAGCGACGCAAGCGTCGCCCGCTCGGTGTCGTACGAAACGAGTTCGCTGCCGGGCTGGAAATACGCGGCCGCGAACGGCTGCAGCGGATGCTCGACGATGAACGCGCGCCGCGCGGCATCGACCGCATCCGGGGCGGCGCCGGGCCCCGCCGTGACGATCGCCAGATGATCGAGTAACTCGTCGACGAGCGCGGCGGGCGGCAACGGCGCATTGTCGCGGATGCTGCGGCCCGTATAGGCGATCAGCAACCGGTCGCGGGCAGCCAGCAGCAGGTCGAGAAACAGATTGCGCTCGTCGTCGCGGCGCTGCCGGTCGCCCAGCTTCGGCAGCACGGCCATCAGGTCGAATTCGTCCGCGCGCGCGAGGCTCGGCAGCACGCCGTCGTCCATCCCGAGCAGGCAGACGATGCGATACGGCAGCCCGCGCAAGCTCGTGAGCGACGAGAACGTGACGCCGCCCCACGGCACCCCGCCGCGGGCCGGATCGTCGAGCGCCGCGGTGAGCCCCGCGCGGACGACGGCCGCCGGCAGCGCCTCGTCGGGCGCGCCTTCCGTCATCGCGGCCAGCATCGCGTCGAGCGCGTCGCGCACGCCGGCCAGCGCGTCGGCATACGCGGCGCCCGAATCGAAGAAGCGCGCGAGCGTGTCGGCGAACAGCTCGCTCCAGCCGCGCGGCGTGTGCGACTGCGCGAGCCGCCGCGCGAAGCCGTCGAGATCGTCGGTGAAGCGTGCGAGCCGGCCGAGCAGTTCGGCCTCGCTGCCCGTGGCCGCCTCGATCGGCAGCCATGCACCGATCGGCGCCGCGCCTTCGGGCATCGCATAGCCGAGAAAGAGCCGCGCGAGCGCATCGGAGAACGTATGGCGCGGCGCGGGCACGGCCGCGTCGTCGCTCGCGCGCGGCGACAGCCCGCGCCGCGCGCCGGCGGCCGCGAGCCAGGTCTGCACCGTTTCGAGCGCGGCCGCGTCGATGTCGTAGCGCGCGGCCACCGCATCCACGCGCAGCCATTCGACCAGCTCCGGCGCGCCGACCTGCCGCTCGGGCAACGCGAGCCAGTCGAGCAGCACGCGCGCGACCGGGTTCGCCTGCGACGGCGGCAGGCCGGTGATCCGGTACGGCACCCGCGCGCCGCCGGCGCCTGCGGTGCCGAACACCGCGTCGATCAACGGCCCGGCCGCGGCGAGATCGGCGACCGCAACGAGCACGTCGGACGGCTGCAGGCTCGCATCGGCGTCGAACCACGCGAGCAGCCGGTCGTGCAGCACCTCGAGCTGGCGCGCGAGGCTGTGGCACACATGCACCTCGATCCCGCGCTCGAGCGGCGTGCCGCCGATGTCGGCCTCCGGCTGCAGTTCGAGGATCGCGTTCTGCACGCGCGCGAGCCACGTCGGTGCGGGATTCTCGACGAAACGCGACGCATCGCCCGACGCCGCGCTTTCAGTCAGCTCGTGCAGCATGTGCAGTTGCGCCTGCGTCTGCCTGCCCCATTCGGCGAGCAGCGGATGGCCGACTTCCTGGTAATCGCGCCGCCCGGCCGCATCGAGCGCCTCGGCGTGCGCGGCGGTCACGATGTCGAACCAGAATTCGCGGCACGGATTCAGCGCGTAGACGCGCACGTCGATCCAGCGCGACAGTTCGCGCAGCAGCGCGACGTGCAGCGGCGGCATCGTCGGCAGCGCGAACACGCTGACCGATTCGGGCCAGTCGGCGCGCGCGACCGTATCGGCATCGAGATGGCGCGCCTCGACGAGGAAACGGTGCGCCGGCGGCGTGCCGCTGTCGCTCAGCTCGGCGAGCAGCGCGCGCCACAGCGCGGCCTGCCAGCGCTCGTCGTCGCGCGCGGCGTCGCTGATCCCGCGCGGCGCGGCGTCGCCCGCGAGCACCGACTCGCCGGCCTGCCACGCGGCCAGCCATTCGGGGCGGTAGGTCAGGTAGTGATCGAGCACGGCCGCGACGCGATGGGCCAGCTCGTAGCGCATCGCATCGTCGGAGGCCGACAGATACGCGACCAGCCGCGGCGACGCGAGCCACGGCGCGTCGCCTGCCGCCTGCGCGAACAGCCGGTAGCAGCGCCACACGAGCCGGTCGGGCGCGAACGGCGAACGCGCGGGCACCGCCAGCACGCGGCCGATCTGCGCCCACAGCCACTGCGCGAGATACGTGAACTCGACGTTCGCGCACACGCCGTTGCGCGCGGCGATGTCGAGCTCGAGGCGGCGGCGCAGCGCCGCGCTCGGCACGATGACCTGTTGCGGCGCCCACGGGCCGTTACGGGCCGGGAACGCGGCCAGATCCTCGAGCAGCGCGTCGGCCAGCGTTTCGTGACGGTTCGAATAGAAAAGATGGAGCATGAAGCGGGCGTCGGAACCTCGGACCGGCGGGGCCGGGCGAACAGGATCACCAAGGATAGCAAATGGGCCGCCGCCGCGAACCTCGGCCGGAAAGCCAGCTTTTGCGAACCGCGAAATACGATAGACTCGTCGCCAGTCAATACGCCGCCCCCGGGCGTCTTCGTCTGCCATTCAGCCCATCGATGCGCTATTCGGTCGAAATCAGAAAGTTTTTCTACAGCCAGTACTTTTTCGGCGGCCTGCGCATCGCGGTCGGCGTGTCGCTGCCGGCCGTGTTGTGCCTGATCGTGTTTCACAACCGCGAGCTCGGCTTCACGATCTCGACGGGCGCGCTCGGCGCGTGCGTCGTCGACATGCCGGGCCCGCTCAAGTACAAGCACAACGAAATGCTCGCGTGCAGCGTGATCGGTTTCCTGGCGGCGCTCGCCACCGGCCTCGCGACACCGAACATCTTCGCGCTGTGGCTCACGATCGTGCCGCTCACGTTCGTGCTGTCGCTGATCGTCGTCTACGGCAACCGCTGGCCGCAGATCAGCTTCGCGACGCTGTTCATGATGGTGATGACGCTCGAGGAGAAGTTCACGCCGCTGCAGGCGTTCGTCAACGCCGGCTGGATTCTCGCGGGCGGCCTCTGGTACACGTACTGGGCCACGCTCGTGTCGCAGTGGCAGGCGCGCCGGATCGAGCAGCAGGCGCTGGCCGAAAGCCTGTTCGCCTGCGCCGACTACCTGCTCGCGCGCGCGCAGTTCTACGATCTCGACGCCGATCTCGACGAGTGCTACCGCAATCTCGTCGCCCGGCAGATCACCGCGGTCGAAACGCAGGAAACCGCGCGCGACATCGTGCTGCGCAACCTGCCGAAGCTGCGGCGCGGCAAGCTCGATCCCGGCCGCACGACGATGTACAACCTGTTCATCAACAGCGTCGATCTGCACGAGCTGTTCGTCGGCGCGCACACCGACTACCCGCTCGTGCGCAACACGTTCGGCGGAACGGACCTGATCATCTTCTACCGCGACCTGATCCGCAAGGCCGCGGCCGATCTCGAGGAGGTCGGCCTCGCGGTGCTCGAAAACCGCGCGCCGCATTCGCACATCAGCGTGAAGGCCGAGCTGCGCGCGATCGAGTACGAGATCGAGCTGATGCGCAAGAAGAACTTCGCGGCCACCCACGCGGAAGCCTATGCGGCCGTGGTCGCGACGTTCCGGCGCATCTGGAGCGCGACGCGCCTGATCGACCGGATGCGCCGCAACCTGTCGGGCCGCGCCGATCCGCAGCAAACCGAACTGAAGATCGACAAGGCGCTCACGCGCTTCCTGCAGCGCCGCCGCCTGTCGCCGCTGCTGATCTTCTCGAACCTGAACATGCGCTCGCCGAGCTTTCGCCACGCACTGCGCGTGACGATCGCCGTGGCGGTCGGCTTCTGGATCGGGCGCCTGCTGCCGCTCACCAACGCATACTGGATCGTGATGACGACCATCATCATCCTGAAGCCCGGCTACTCGCTGACCAAGCAGCGCAACGCGGCGCGTATCGTCGGTACGCTGATCGGCTGCGCGGCGAGCGTCACGCTGATCTACACGGTGAAGGACACGCACCTGCTGATCGCGATCATGTTCGGGTCGATGGTGATGAGCTACAGCCTGCTGCTGTTCAACTATGCGGCGAGTGTCGTGTTCACGTCGTCGTACGTGCTGCTGATGTTCCACCTGCTCGCGCCGGGCAGCATGCGGATCATCGGCGAGCGCGCGATCGACACGGTGGTGGGCTGCATGATCGCGATCGCCGCGAGCCGGCTGTTCCCGTACTGGGAATACCGGCTGATGGGCAAGCTCGTCACCGACATGCTGAGCTCCACCCGCAAGTATTTCGAGGCCGTGTGGCGCGCCGGGCGCGGCATGTCGCCGCCGACGGTGCCAGCCGCCGACGGTGCCGCCGTCGTCGCGGGCGTCGCCGCGGCGATCGAATCTCCGGCGGCCAGCCTCGACGACGACTACCGCTACCGGCTCGCCCGCAAGGACGTGCACATCGCGTTCGCGAACCTCGGGCAGGCGTTCCAGCGGATGATGATCGAGCCGAAGGCGCACCAGCGCTTCGTGCCCGAACTGAACGACCTGCTCGTGCAGACGCACGTGCTCGGCGCGCAGATCACGGCGGCGGCGCCGCTGATCCGCAGCGCGTGCGCGGCCGACGGCGGGCTCGTCCACGACGACGCGCTGCAGCGCGGCCTGGCCGCCGTGCTCGACAATCTCGAGAAGGCCGAAGCCGGCGAGCCGCCGCCGGCTGACCAGCTCGAAGCATCGAAGCAGATCACGCGCGATCTCGATGCGATGGTCGTGTCCGCGGAAAAATCCGATGCGGTCGGCGCCGAGCTCACGCACGACCTGAAGGTGCTCGCGCACCAGTGCAAGCAGATGCTCGCGTCGTCGCTGCTGATCCGCAAGGACGCGAGCGTGATCCGGCTGCCCGCCTGAGCGCGGATGTCCGTGTTCTACGCGCGGATCCGCCCGAAATTCGCGCCCGCGTCACGTTGACGCACGGCCGACCTGTCGATACGGCGCGCCGGTTTCGGCGCGCCTTCCGCTGACCCGGTTCCGCACGGCGCCCGTCGCACCGGAAGCCGCGAATCGACGCCGTTCGCCTGCCGCGCGCGCGACCCGAGCGGGCCGCGCACCGGCACGTCAGTGCGACGCCGCGCTCGCGGCCTCGGCCGGATGGGCCTCGTCGTACGCGTGCTTCTGCGAAATCGCGTTGTACAGGATCGTCCCGATCACGAGCAGCACGGCCACGACGATCAGGATGCTCACATTGCGGACAGGGTTCTTCTTGCGCTGATCGTTCATGGTCGGTGCTGCTCCGTCAAATTCCTCGAAGCGGGCATTCTACGCGCTTGCGCCCGCGCCGGGCCGCCCCGTTCGCCGGCCTCCGTCCCCGGCTTCTCCCCTGCTTTCCGCAAGCTTTCGTTTGGTAATCATTCCCATTTCGATTTAGAATCCAGAATCTTTCACTTTGTAATGTTCCGGGTCGCTCGGGCGGCAGGCGCGCCCCGGAACGCTCCCTCGTCCACCTGCCCCACCGGAGTCTCCATGTCGAATCCGCGCACCCGCCTGCTGCCGCTCGCCGGCGCCCTCGTCCTGGCCGCGGCCGCCTTCGCGCCGCTTGCCCAGGCAGCCGAGGAAGTGAGCCTGTACACCACCCGCGAGCCGAAGCTGATCCAGCCGCTCATCGACGCGTTCACGAAGCAGAGCGGCGTCAAGGTCAACACGGTGTTCGTGAAGGATGGCCTGCTCGAGCGCGTGAAGGCGGAAGGCGCGCAATCGCCGGCCGACGTGCTGATGACGGTCGACGTCGGCAACCTGCTCGACCTCGTCGACGGCGGCGTCACGCAGCCGGTGCGCTCGAAGGCGCTCGACGATGCGATTCCCGCGAACCTGCGCGGCGCGAACGGCGACTGGTACGCACTGTCGCTGCGCGACCGCGTGCTGTACGTCGAAAAGGACCTGAAGGTCGATGCGTTCCGCTACGAGGAGCTCGCCGATCCGAAATGGAAGGGCAAGGTCTGCATCCGGTCGGGCCAGCATCCTTACAACACGGCGCTCGTCGCGGCGATGATCGCGCATGACGGCGAAGCCGCGACCGAAAAGTGGCTGCGCGGCGTGAAGGCCAACCTCGCGCGCAAGGCGACGGGCGGCGACCGCGACGTCGCACGCGACATCCTCGGCGGCATCTGCGACGTCGGCCTCGCGAACGCCTACTACGTCGGCCACATGAAGAATGCGGAACCCGGCAGCGATGCGCGCAAGTGGGGCGACGCGATCAAGGTCGTGCGTCCGACGTTCGCGAATACGAAGAGCGGCGGCACGCACGTGAACATCAGCGGCGCGACGGTCGCGAAGCACGCGCCGCACAAGGCCAATGCGGTGAAGCTGCTGGAATACCTGGTCTCGCCCGAAGCGCAGGCGCTGTATGCGCAGGCGAACTACGAATACCCGGTGCGCGCGAACGTGAAGCTCGACCCGGTGATCGCGAGCTTCGGCACGCTGAAGGTCGACCCGCTGCCGCTCGCGGATATCGCGAAGCATCGCAAGCAGGCGAGCCAGCTCGTCGACAAGGTCGGCTTTGACAACTGACGCATCGCCTGCCCGCGCGGTGCGCGAGCCGCGCGGTCCGCGTGCGCGCCTGTGGCCGCGCGCGGGCAGCCTGTGGCTGATCGCGGCGCTGGCGATCGCCGCGGCGGTCGCGGCGCCGCTCGCGGTGCTCGTGGCCGCCGCGTTCGACGCCGATCTCGCGCACTGGCGGCATCTCGCCGAATTCGTACTGCCGCAGGCGCTCGTCAACACGCTGCTGCTGCTCGCCGGCGTCGGCACGATCGTGTCGATCGTCGGCACCGGCTGCGCGTGGCTCGTCACCGCGTACGATTTCCCCGGCCGCCGGATCCTGACCTGGGCGCTGCTGCTGCCGCTCGCGGTCCCCACCTACATCGTCGCGTTCGCGTATCTCGACCTGCTGCATCCGATCGGCCCCGTGCAAGGCGCGATCCGCTGGCTGCTCGGCTTCGACAGCCCGCGCCAGTTCCGCCTGCCCGACCTGCGCTCGCTGCCCGGCGCGATCTTCGTGCTCGGCTTCGTGCTGTATCCGTACGTCTATCTGAGCACGCGCGCGATGTTCGTCACGCAGTCCGTGAGCCTGCTCGAAGCCGCGCGCACGCTCGGCGCCGGCCGCGTCGCGACGTTCTGGCGCGTCGTCGTGCCGCTTGCACGGCCGGCGATCGCGGTCGGCGTGAGCCTCGCGCTGCTCGAAACGCTGAACGATATCGGCGCGTCGGAATTTCTCGGCGTGCAGACGCTGACCGTGTCCGTCTATACGACGTGGATCACGCGCTCCGATCTCGCCGGCGCCGCGCAGATCGCGCTGGCGATGCTCGCGATCGTCGTCGGCATGATCGCGCTGGAACGCTACGGACGCCGCCGCCAGCGCTACGCGCACGGCCGGCGCATGCGGCCGATCGCGCCGCGCCGCCTGACCGGCTCGGCCGCGCTCGCCGCCGCGGTGCTCGGCTGGCTGCCGGTCCTGCTCGGCTTCGGCGCGCCGGCCGCGTACCTCGCGGTCGAAACGGCCAAGCGGCTGCACCTCGTCGGCGGCGTATCCGCGCAATTGATGACGGGGCTCGCGAACACGCTGACGATCGCGACCGCCGCCACCGCCGCGACGCTCGCGTGCGGGCTCGTCGTCGCGTGGGCCGCCCGCGCGCAGCGCGACAGCGCCCGGGCAGGCCCTGCCCGCCTGTGCGCGCGGATCGCGAGCCTCGGCTACGCGGTGCCGGGCACCGTGCTCGCGATCGGCCTGCTGATGCCGTTCGCGGCGGCCGACCGCCTGTTCGGCGCGGCGCTCGGCCGCGACGCGCTGCTGCTGATGGGCTCGGCCACCGCGCTCGTGATCGCCTATACCGTGCGTTTCCTCGCGATCCCGGCCGGCGGCATCGAGGCCGGCCTCGCGCGCATTCCGCCGTCGCTCGAACAGGCCGCGCGCTCGCTCGGCGAGACGGCGGGCGGCACGCTGCGCCGCGTCCACCTGCCGCTGCTGCGGCCCGCGCTCACGACAAGCGCGCTGCTGGTGTTCGTCGACGCGATGAAGGAATTGCCGGCCACGCTGCTGCTGCGCCCGCTGAACTTCGACACGCTCGCGACCTGGCTGTATGCGGAAGCCGCGCGCGGCACCTATGAAGAAGGCGCGGTCGCCGCGCTCGCGATCGTGCTGGCCGGGCTCGTGCCCGTGATCCTGCTCGCCCGCACCCGCCACAAGATCGGAGCCTGACACCGTGAACCTGCTCGAACTCGACGACCTCTGCGTCGCCTACGACACGCCGCACGGCCGCCGCACCGTGGTCGACGGCCTGAGCCTCGCGCTGCCGCGCGGCGACATCGGCTGCCTGCTCGGCGCGTCCGGCTGCGGCAAGACCACCGTGCTGCGCGCGATCGCCGGCTTCGAGCCCGTGCGCATGGGACGCATCGTGCTGGACGGCACGCCCGTCGCGGCGCCGTCGCTCGACGTGCCGCCGGAGCGGCGGCGCATCGGCATGATGTTCCAGGATTACGCGCTGTTCCCGCACCTGAGCGCGGCCGACAACGTCGCGTTCGGCCTGCGGCGCATGCCGAAGGCCGAACGGCGCCTGCGCGTCGCGGAGATGCTCGACCTCGTCGGCCTCGCCGATTCCGGCGACGCCTATCCGCACGAACTGTCGGGCGGCCAGCAGCAGCGCGTCGCCCTCGCGCGCGCGCTCGCGCCGTCGCCGGAACTGCTGCTGCTCGACGAGCCGTTCTCGAATCTCGACGTCGATACGCGCGAGCGGCTCGCGTTCGAGCTGCGCGACATCCTGAAGCACACGGGTCATACCGCGATCCTCGTCACGCACAACCAGGCGGAAGCGTTCGCGATCGCCGACCGGATCGGCGTGATGAAGGACGGCCACCTTGCGCAATGGGATACGCCGTATGCGCTGCACCATCATCCGGCCAGCCCGTTCGTCGCGGATTTCGTGCGCCGCGACGCGCTGGCCGACGAACGCGCACGCGCGCTGGCGCGCGGCCGATGAAGCGGCGCCGCCGGCGCGGCGGCGCGCCCGTCAGGCGGGCTCGGCCAGATCGCGCACGGGCAGCGCGGTCGAATACTTGATCTGCTCCATCGCGAACGACGAGCTAACGTCGAACAGCGGCACCGTGCGAATCAGTTGCTTGTAGACGCGGTCGTAGTCGTCGATGCCGGCCACCACGACGCGCAGCAGGTAATCGGTCTCGCCGCTCATCCGGTAGACCTCGACCACTTCCGGCATGTCGCGCACCGCCTGCGTGAAGCGCTGCGCCCATTCCTCGGTGTGCTGGTTCGTGCGGATCGCGACGAACACGGTCGTGCCCACGCCGAGCTTGCGCGCATCGCACAGCGCGACCTGCGCACGAATCGCGCCGGTTTCCTTCAGCCGCTGCACGCGCTTCCAGCACGGCGTCTGCGACAGGTTCACGCGCTGGGCCAGCTCCGCGATCGGCAGCGTGGCATCCGTCTGCAGCAGCTCCAGCAGCTTGCGATCGATGGCGTCCATTTCTCCATTCCCTCGTCGATAGAAATTTATTCTATTCATCCTGCCCAACGGGGAACAATATGAAAAGTGTCCGGGCGCGTCGACCGGTGTAAATACCGACCCGTCACGCACTCACCGCGCCAAACGAAACAGGCGACGCCACCCGCGAAGCGTGGCGTCGCCTGACATCGCCGCGCGTCGCGGCTTGCCTGCCGCGCGCGGGCCCGCGCTCACACGTCGCCGCCGGCCGTCGCGCCGCTCAATACGCGACCGTCGCGATCTCGCGCACGAAGCTGTCCTGCTCGAGCGCATCGACGAACGCGACCGCGTAGTCTTCCGCCGAGATCTTGCTGTTGCCTTGCGCGTCGACGATCAGCTTGCCGGCGCCCGTGCGGAACGTGCCCGTGCGCTCGCCCGGCGCGATCAGCGCGGCCGGCGCGAAGAACGTCCAGTCGAGATCCGCGACCGTCTTCAGGTAGTCGAGCGCGTCGCGATGCGCGAGCGCGACCGCCTTGTACGCTTCGGGGAAACCTTCGGTATCGACGAGCTGCTTGCCCGGCGCGACTTCGAGCGAACCGGCGCCGCCCACCACGACGAGCCGCTTCAAACCGGCCTGACGCGTGCCGGCGACCAGCGCCTTCGCGACCGCGACGACCTGCGCCGCATCTTCCTGCTTCGGGCCGTACGCGCTTGCGACGACGTCATGCCCCGGCAGCGCGGCCGCGATGCTGGCCGCGTCGAACAGGTCGGCCGCCTTCGCGGTGATGCCGTCGCCGGATGCGCCCGGATGGCGCGACAGCGCGGTGACGCGGTGGCCGCGCCGCACGGCTTCCGCCGCGATGCGCGAGCCGATCATGCCGGTGGCGCCGAACAGCGCGATATTCAAAGAACGTTGCGTCATGTCGATTCTCCAGAAAAGAAAATATGTAACATAGTCAATTACATATAAGATCGAAAAAAACGGGGCGAAGCCCCCGTTGCGCCGACCGCCGCGCGTACGCGCCGTCCGGCTTCCTGCCCTGCCTGCCCGCGGTCACCCGCCGGCGTGCGCCGCCCGCTGCGTGCGCTGCTCCCGATCCAGCATGTCGGTCGTCACGTCGACCAGCGTGCGCGTGGCGAGCGACGCTTCCATCGCGCGCTGTGCGTCGCCGATATAGCCGGTCAGCGCGCTCTGGATGTGCCGCCCGACGAGACACGCCGGATTCGGCGCCTCGCGGTGCAGCGCGAACAGTTGCGCATCGTCGACCGCGCGATACACGTCGAGCAGCGTGATCTCGCCGGGCTCGCGCGCCAGCAGCGCGCCGCCGCCCGCGCCGAGTTGCGACGTGGTCAGCCCTGCTGCCGCCAGCATCGACAGCAGCCGGCGAATCAGCGCCGGATTCGTATTCACGCTGCCCGCGATGACGTCGGACGACAACGGCACGCCTTCCTGCATCGACAGCAAGGCGAGCACGTGAACGGCAAACGCGAACCGGCTGCTGGTATTCATTCCTGACTCACTCGGCGACGCCGGCCCGACCCGCAACCGGCGACATGTGTAACCATGATAATTACATTTTGCGGATCGTGCAAGCCCGCGTCATTCGCCGCTCGCGGGTTTCGCCCCGGCGGCGCTCTGCTGGCTCCACTGCTGGAGTTTCTTGCCGGCTTCGGCGATCTTCGCGCCCGCTTCGGAAGCCGCATGCGCGACGACCGCGGACGCCGCCGCGTCGATCTGCGCCTGCGCAGCCGACGCGAGGCCGCTCGCGGACAACGGCGGCACGGCCGACGCCGCGGACGCGATGCCGGCCTTCGCCGCGTTGATCTGTTGATTGACGGTGCTCGCCACCTGGTCGAGCGCCTTGGCCGCGTTGTTGGCGGCATCGGCGGCCGCGCTCGCGGCCGTATCGGGTTGCGCGGTGGACGTACCGGACTTCTCGCAGCCCGCGAGCAACAGCAGCGCACCGGCGGCCACGGCCGCCAGCACGGACCCGGGCACGCGACGCGCCCGCGATGTCTTCATGTTCATCAGCAATCTCCGGCCGCACGTGGCGCGACCTCGTGGTTGGACCGGTGTCGATGATACCGCCTGTGGAACAGGCCCAATGACGACCCGTTGTTAAAAATGCCTTTCAATTTCGGATTCGTCTGATTCAATCGAACGCGCCACGCCTCTAAAGTGGGCACGCCTCAATTCACTTCGTACGTGCCCCCTTTTTCTTCGTCATGGCTTTCCTCATCGATTGGTTCATCGTCCTGGCCGCGCTGCTTGCCGCCACCCTGTTCCTCTGCCTGCGCGCGCCGTCGGCGCGCCGTCTCGCCGAATCGGGACGTCCACGCCGCATCGCGTCCGCGCGCCTGCTCACCCAGGCCGTGATCGGTTTCTGGACGGCCGCGCTGATCGTCGCGCGAGGCATTCTCGGCGCCGATGGCGACGGCCAGTCGCTCGCGGGCTTCGCGGCGCTCGCAGTCGCCGCGATCGGGCTGTCGGCCGTCGCCCTCTACTGGTCGGCGTGCGCGCTGCGGCTGCGCCGGCCGCCCGTGCTGTTCGCGCGCCACTGACGCGCCAGATCGGTGCGTGAGCGGCGCACGCCGCGCACCGCTTCATTCGGCGTACGCACCAATTTCGTCATAATCGCACCACAAACGCGCATCCGGCGAACCGATCGGCGGCCGGCGGCCACGCCCCGATCCCGTGCACGATTCACCGGCATGCCGCATCGCACGGTACCCGGGCACCAATTTCACGCAGTCATTCACCAGCTTGGCTCGATACTTGCATTCCTCGCCCGTTTTTTGCGCAAGGAAGCCACGGCATGGATGGTCTGAAATCCGGCGTCGACACACTGTTCCTGTTGATCGGCGCCGTCATGGTGCTCGCGATGCACGCGGGCTTCGCCTTTCTCGAACTCGGCACGGTCCGCAAGAAGAACCAGGTCAACGCGCTCGTGAAGATCCTGGTCGACTTCTCGGTGTCGACGCTCGCGTATTTCCTCGTCGGCTACACGATCGCGTACGGCGTCGAATTCTTCGACGACATCGGCTCGCTGTCTCAGCACAACGGCTACGCGCTCGTGCGGTTCTTCTTCCTGCTGACGTTCGCCGCGGCGATCCCGGCGATCGTGTCCGGCGGCATCGCGGAGCGCGCGAAGTTCAATCCGCAGCTCGTCGCGACGCTGATCATCGTCGGCTTCATCTATCCGTTCTTCGAAGGGATCGCGTGGAACGAGCGCTTCGGCGTGCAGGCCTGGCTCGCGCACGCATTCGGTGCGCCGTTCCACGACTTCGCGGGCTCGGTCGTCGTGCATGCGTTCGGCGGCTGGGTCGCGCTGCCGGCCGTGCTGCTGCTCGGCGCGCGCCACGGCCGCTATGCGAAGGACGGGCGGATCGCCGCGCACCCGCCGTCGAACATCCCGTTCCTCGCGCTCGGCGCATGGGTGCTCGCGGTCGGCTGGTTCGGCTTCAACGTGATGAGCGCGCAGACGCTCGACAAGATCAGCGGCCTCGTCGCGGTGAACTCGCTGATGGCCATGGTCGGCGGCACGCTCGCGGCGTGGATGGCCGGCCGCAACGACCCGGGCTTCACGTACAACGGGCCGCTCGCGGGCCTCGTCGCGGTCTGCGCGGGCTCCGACGTGATGCACCCGATCGGCGCGCTGGTCACGGGCGCCGCGGCCGGTGCGCTGTTCGTCGCGATGTTCACCTGCGTGCAGAACCGCTGGCGCATCGACGACGTGCTCGGCGTCTGGCCGCTGCACGGGATGTGCGGCGCGCTCGGCGGCCTCGCGGCCGGCGTGTTCGGGCTGCCCGCGCTCGGCGGTCTCGGCGGCGTGTCGTTCCTGTCGCAGCTCGTCGGCACGCTCGGCGGCATCGCGATCGCGACCGCGGGCGGCACGCTCGTCTACGGCGCGCTGAAGGCGACCGTCGGCCTGCGTCTCGATCGCGAAGCGGAATTCGACGGCGCCGACCTGTCGATCCACCGCATCTCGGCCACGCCCGAGCGCGATTGACCTGCCGACGCACACTCGACGCGTCATTACGTTTTCGATTCAAAAAACTTTCATCTAGCGTCCTTACACTTCCGTCCAGTTTTCAATACGCCTTCGCGAAGCTTGTCGCCCGCGCTTCGCGAAGGCCATTCTTCCAACAACCGAAACTGGACTCCACATGCCCGCGTTGCCCAATGCTTCCCGTCGTCAGGCCCTGAAGATCCTCGCCGGCGCGCCGATGCTTCCCCTTTCCGGCCTCGCGCTGCCGGCCCTGCTGACGGGTTGCGGCGGCGACGACGATCCCGCGTCGACGCCGGTCGCCGCCGCCTATACGTCGGCGGCCTTCTCGGCGATGGCCGCGCCGACGCTCGACAACGCGGCCGCGATGGCGACGACGACGGTCGGCTCGACGCTGTCGGTGTCGTTCTCGGACGGCTCGTCGCGCAACTTCAAGCTCGCGTACAAGCCGTTCTTCGTGACGGGCGACATGGTGCCGGACGGCAAGGGCGGCACGACGCTCGCGGGCGGCTACTACGACATCAACAACCAGCCGATCATCGATCGCTCGGTGGCCGGCAAGGAGCGCCAGTTCTATTCCGACTGCCCGGACGGCAGCTCGCTGCTGACGCTGAAGAACGCGAACGTGCCCGGCGTGAAGGGCAACACGGTGTTCGCGGTCGTGCAGTTCGAATACACGACGCGCGACCTGGCGAGCGCGTCGCAGTACGGCCAGCTGCCGTCGCCGATCGCCGTGCTCACGCTCGACCAGGACCCGGCCACCGGCACGCTGAAGCTCGTGAAGTATCACAACGTCGACACGTCGAGCGCACACGGCCTGTGGATCACGTGCGGCGCGAGCCTGTCGCCGTGGGGCACGCACCTGTCGAGCGAGGAATACGAGCCGGACGCGACGAAGGCCGCGACCGACGCGCAGTTCAAGGCGTTCAGCAAGAACACGTTCGGCGACGAGACGAAGGCGAACCCCTATCACTACGGTCACCTGCCCGAGATCACCGTGAATCCGGACGGCACGGGCACCGTGAAGAAGCACTACTGCCTCGGCCGCATCTCGCACGAGCTGATCCAGGTAATGCCGGACCAGCGCACCGTGATGATGGGCGACGACGCGACCAACGGCGGCCTGTTCATGTTCGTCGCCGACAAGGCGGCCGACCTGTCGGCCGGCACGCTGTACGTCGCGAAGTGGACGCAGACGTCGTCGGCCGGCGCCGGCACCGCGACGCTCACGTGGATCAGGATCGGCCACGCGACCAGCAGCGAGATCGAAGCGCTCGCGAACACGCTGAAGGCGTCGGACATCATGGACCTGGTGACCGTCGACCCGAACGATGCGAGCTACACGAAGATCCACTTCGGCGGCAAATTCAACTGGATGCGCGTGAAGCCGGGGATGGAAAAGGCGGCCGCGTTCCTCGAGACGCACCGCTACGCGGCGCTGCTCGGCGGCAGCATGGCGTTCACGAAGCTCGAAGGCACGACCGTGAACGCGAAGGACAAGATCGTCTACACGGCGATGTCGCGGATCGAGACGTCGATGGTCAAGGGCAACGCGGTGTCGCGCGACGTCGCGCTCGACAAGAAGATCGCCGCGGGCGCCGTCTACGCGCTGAACCTGAAGGCGGGCCAGCGCGACACGACGGGCGGCGCGATCGACAGCGAATGGGTGCCGGTCGACATGGGCGCGCCGGCCGCGCTCGTCGGCGAGGATCTCGCCGCGGCCGACGCGCTCGGCAACCTCGCGAACCCGGACAAGATCGCGAACCCGGACAACCTGAAGTTCTCCGAAAAGCTGCGCACGCTGTTCATCGGCGAAGACTCGGGCATGCACGTGAACAACTTCCTGTGGGCCTACAACGTCGACACGAAGTCGCTCGCGCGCGTGCTGTCGTGCCCGGCCGGCGCCGAATCGACGGGCCTGCACGCGGTCGACGAGATCAACGGCTGGACCTACATCATGAGCAACTTCCAGCACGCCGGCGACTGGGAATCGCCGCTGCACGACAAGGTCAAGCCGACGCTCGACCCGCTCGTGCGCGCGAACTACAAGGACCGCTTCGGCGCCAGCGTCGGTTACCTGACGGCCGAGCAGACCAGCATCAAGCTCGCGAAGGGCTGACCGTCGCGCGCGGGGACGTTGCGCGTTGCAGGGCGCCCTGACCGGGCGTCCCTGACCGGGCGTCCCTGACCGGGCGTCCCTGACCCGGCCTCCCGGACCGGGCGTTCTTTCTTCGATCACCGTTCATTCGTCGGCGCTCCACGCCGTTTCATGCGCGATGCCCACTCCGGGCATCGCGCTTTTTTTTTTGCGTGAAGCGAGCGCGAGCGCGGCGCGCATCGCGCGTGCAGGCGGGCGCGATGCGACCGTGGACAGGCGTTTGCGGCGATCGGAGGATAATACGGGCCTGACGCGTCCGGGCGGACGGTCGGAAAGACAGGCAAAAAAAAGCGCCACGGAGACCGTGGCGCTAAAAAAGTTCTAGCCATTCCGAGGGCCGTGCTAGAACCTGAGAGACTGCGCGAAACATCGTTGCCGGTTAAACTCTTGAAACGATGTTTCGAAAACGTGAGACATTCTTTCCGTTTCCGCCCGACAAGTCAAGCGGTATTTGCACCGGCTCATGCACTTTCCGGCAACGCTCATTTGAGCGTTTTCCTAATAAACCAAGGGTGAACCCGTAAAATCTCATCCAATGACCGGTTCTCCCGCGGAACATGCATCCTTTGACAATAGTCCTACAATACCAACAAAATTGAAATCGAGTTTCGGAATTAGAGAGAATCCCTCGTGTCGACACCTGTAACCTCTCCCGCGTCGCGGGACCGTGAATCGTCGCCCGACGAGATCACCGCCCTCGCCCGCGGCCTCGCCGTGCTGCGCCGCATCGCGGCTGCCGACGCGCCCGTCAGCAACCGCGAGCTGACCGAATTGACCGGCATCCCGAAGCCGACCGTCTCGCGCATCACCGCGACGCTCGTCAGCGCCGGCTTCCTGTTTCAGTTGCCCGACAGCGAGCGCTTCGTGCTCACCGCGTCGGTCCTCGAACTGAGCCACGGCTTCCTGCGCAACTTCGACATCCGCGCGCGTTCGCGGCCGTTCATGATCGAACTGGCCGAACGCACGTCGCTGTCCGTGCACCTCGCGGTGCGCGACCGGCTCGACATGGTCGCGATCGACGTGATCCGCCCGCGCTCGGCCGTGCTCGTCACGCGCCTCGAGATCGGCTCGCGGATGGACATCGCGCGCACGGCCGTGGGCCGCGCGTATCTGGCCGCGCTCGAGGACGACGAGCGCCGCCTGCTGCTCGAGTCGCTGCGCACCACCGCCGGCGACGACTGGCCGCACGTGTCCGCCCGCCTGACGCCCGCGCTCGACGAAGCGATGCGCGACGGCCACGCGATCGCGATCGGCGAATGGCGCGAGGGGCTGAACGCGGTCGCGGCCGGTTTCGTCGGCCCGTCGGGTCAGCGCTATTCGGTGAATTGCGGCGGCGCGTCGCACCAGTGTCCGCCCGAATGGCTGCGGGAACACGTCGTGCCCGCGCTGCAGGAATGCATCGCGAAAATCACGCGCGAGATCGGCGGCGCGCCGGCCCGGCGCGTCGGCGTGTAATCGTTTCGTCATCGCCGTGTCGCGTTCTGTAACGACCGTAACCCGTTGAAAGATAGACCGCTGGACTGTAACGGGGACGGCACGTAGGATCATGCCCATCGTCGCGCCGCACTCGCGGTGCGCACCGCTCTTTCCCGTGCGGATCGGCGGGGCCCCGGACCGAGCCGGGCCGCCCCGTCGCGTCTTCCGCACGCCCACGCGCAGCCGAGCAGTCCGATTTCCGGCCCGCCGCGCCGTCTTCCTGACAGAACACGATGGATAACGAACAAAAGCCCACGCCCCCTTCGAAAGACCCCGCGCCCGCCGCCGCCCGGCGCCCGCGCCGCACGTTGCTGATCGGCACCGTCGCGGCCGTCGTCATCGGCGGCCTGCTGTGGTGGCACCCGTGGAACCGCACGCCGGCGGCAGGCAGCACGGCGAAAGGCATTGGCGCCAGCGCCGTGGGCGGCCATCGCGGCCGCGGCGGCCCCGCCGCGATGGCGAACGTTCCGCAGCCGGTGCAGGTCGCCACCGCGACGCAGGGCGAGATGCCGATCGTGCTGTCCGCGCTCGGCACTGTCACGCCGCTCGCGAACGTGACGGTCAAGACGCAACTGTCGGGCTACCTGCAATCGGTGTCGTTCCAGGAAGGCCAGATCGTCAAGAAAGGCGACGTGCTCGCGCAGATCGACCCGCGCCCGTATCAGGTCGCGCTCGAGAACGCCGAAGGCACGCATGCGCGCGACGCGGCGCTGCTCGCGACGGCCCGCCTCGACCTGAAGCGCTACCAGACGCTGCTGTCGCAGGATTCGATCGCGTCGCAAACCGTCGATACGCAGGCATCGCTCGTCAAGCAGTACGAAGGCGCGGTGAAGACCGACCAGGCCGCGATCGATTCCGCGAAACTCAACCTGACGTATGCGCGCATCACGGCGCCGGTCTCGGGCCGCGTCGGCCTGCGCCAGGTCGACCCCGGCAACTACGTGACGCCGGGGGACACCAACGGCATCGTCGTGATCACGCAGTTGCAGCCGATGAGCGTGATCTTCACGACGTCGGAAGACAACCTGCCGCAGATCCTCAAGCAGATGAACGCGGGCCGGAAGCTGTCGGTCACCGCCTACAACCGCAACAACACGGTGCCGCTCGAGACGGGCTCGCTCGCGACGCTCGACAACCAGATCGACACGAGCACCGGTACGGTCAAGCTGCGCGCGAATTTCGACAACAAGGAAGGCATGCTGTTCCCGAATCAGTTCGTGAACACGCGGCTGCTCGTCGACGTGCTGCGCAACGCGATCATCGTGCCGACCTCCGCCGTGCTCACGGGCTCGATCGGCCAGTTCGTCTACGTCGTGAAACCCGACAACACGGTGACGGTGCGCAAGGTCACGGTCGGCCCGGTCGACGGCGAACGCACGAGCATCGTCAGCGGCGTGGCGCTCGGCGAACGCGTGGTGACCGACGGCTCGGACCGCCTGCGCGAAGGCTCGAAGATCTCGATTCCGGCCGACAAGCCGAAAGGCGCGTCGGGCGCGCGCGGCGCCGGCGCGGCGTCGGGCGCATCGGCTGCGTCCGGTGCAGCCGGCCATCGCGGCGGACACAAGCACGGCGCGTCGCAGGCAGCGGCCCCCGCGGCCCAGTAACGCGCGGGCCGCTCGATGAATCCATCCCGCCTCTTCATTCTCCGGCCGGTCGGCACCGCCCTCCTGATGGCGGCGATCATGCTGGCCGGCCTCGTGGCGCTGCGCTTCCTGCCGCTCGCCGCGCTGCCCGAGGTCGACTACCCGACGATCCAGGTCCAGACCTTCTACCCGGGCGCGAGCCCCGAAGTGATGACGTCGTCGGTCACCGCGCCGCTCGAACGCCAGTTCGGGCAGATGCCGTCGCTGAACCAGATGTCGTCGCAAAGCTCGGCCGGCGCGTCGGTGATCACGCTGCAGTTCTCGCTCGACCTGCCGCTCGACATCGCCGAACAGGAAGTGCAGGCCGCGATCAACGCGGCCGGCAATCTGCTGCCGTCCGACCTCCCTGCCCCGCCGATCTACGCGAAGGTGAACCCGGCCGATGCGCCGGTGCTCACGCTCGCCGTCAAGTCGAAGACGCTGCCGCTCACGCAGGTGCAGGACCTCGCCGACACGCGCCTCGCGATGAAGATCTCGCAGATCGCCGGCGTCGGCCTCGTGAGCCTGTCGGGCGGCAACCGGCCGGCCGTGCGGATCCAGGCGAACCCGACCGCGCTCGCGCAGTACGGGATGAATCTCGACGACCTGCGCACGACGATCTCGAACCTGAACGTCAACACGCCGAAGGGCAACTTCGACGGCCCGACGCGCGCGTACACGATCAACGCGAACGACCAGCTGACGAGCGCCGACCAGTACAACAGCGCGGTCGTCGCGTACAAGAACGGCCGCCCGGTGATGCTGACCGACGTCGCGACGGTCGTCGCCGGCTCGGAGAACACCAAGCTCGGCGCATGGGTGAATGCGGACCCGGCGATCATCCTGAACGTGCAGCGCCAGCCGGGCGCGAACGTGATCGCGACCGTCGACGCGATCAAGGCGCAGTTGCCGAAGCTGCAGGAAACGCTGCCGGCCGCGCTCGACGTCGAGATCGTCACCGATCGCACGACGATGATCCGCGCGGCCGTGCGCGACGTGCAGTTCGAGCTGCTGCTCGCGGTCGCGCTCGTCGTGCTGGTGATGTACCTGTTCCTCGCGAACGTCTACGCGACGATCATCCCGAGCCTGTCGGTGCCGCTGTCGCTGATCGGCACGCTCGCGGTGATGTACATGGCCGGCTTCTCGTTGAACAACCTGTCGCTGATGGCGCTCACGATCGCGACCGGCTTCGTCGTCGACGACGCGATCGTGATGATCGAGAACATCGCGCGCTACGTCGAGGAAGGCGAATCGGGGCTCGAGGCCGCGCTGAAGGGCTCGCGGCAGATCGGCTTCACGATCATCTCGCTGACGGTCTCGCTGATCGCGGTGCTGATCCCGCTGCTGTTCATGGGCGACGTGGTCGGGCGCCTCTTCCACGAATTCGCGATCACGCTCGCGGTGACGATCGTGATCTCGGCGATCGTGTCGCTCACGCTCGTGCCGATGATGTGCGCGAAGCTGCTGCGCCATTCGCCGCCGCCCGAGAGCCATCGCTTCGAGGCACGCGTGCACCGCGCGATCGACTGGGTGATCGCGCGCTACGCGGTCGCGCTCGAATGGGTGCTGAACCGCCAGCGCTCGACGCTCGTCGTCGCGCTGCTGACGCTCGGGCTGACCGCGCTGCTCTATGTGTTCGTGCCGAAGGGCTTCTTCCCCGCGCAGGACACCGGCGTGATCCAGGCGATCACGCAGGCGCCGCAGTCGATCTCGTACGGCGCGATGGCCGAACGCCAGCAGGCGCTCGCGGCCGAGATCCTGAAGGACCCGAACGTCGCCAGCCTCACGTCGTTCATCGGCGTCGACGGCAGCAACATCACGCTGAACAGCGGGCGGATGCTGATCAACCTGAAGGCGCGCGACGAACGCGGCGAAACGGCCGCGCAGATCATCCGCGGCCTGCAGCAGCGCGTCGCGAACGTCACCGGCATTTCGCTGTTCATGCAGCCGGTGCAGGACCTGACGATCGACTCGACGGTCAGCCCGACGCAATACCAGTTCATGCTGACGAGCCCGAATTCGGAAGAATTCGCGACCTGGGTGCCGAAACTCGTCGCGCGGCTGCAGCAGGAGCCGTCGCTCGCCGACGTCGCGACCGACCTGCAGAGCAACGGCCAGTCGGTGTACATCGAGATCGACCGCGCGAGCGCCGCGCGCTTCGGCATCACGCCGGCAACCGTCGACAACGCGCTGTACGACGCGTTCGGCCAGCGCATCGTGTCGACGATCTTCACGCAATCGAACCAGTACCGCGTGATTCTCGAGTCGGAGCCGAAAGAGCAGCACTACGCGCAATCGCTGAACGACATCTACCTGCCGTCGGCCGGCGGCGGCCAGGTGCCGCTGTCGTCGATCGCGTCGTTTCACGAGCGGCCGTCGCCGCTGCTGGTCGCGCACCTGTCGCAGTTCCCGTCGACGACGATCTCGTTCAACCTCGCGCCGGGCGCGTCGCTCGGCGAAGCGGTCAAGGCGATCGGGGCCGCCGAGAAGGACATCGGCCTGCCCGGCTCGTTCCAGACGCGCTTCCAGGGCGCGGCGCTCGCGTTCCAGGCGTCGCTGTCGAACCAGCTGTTCCTGATCCTCGCGGCGGTCGTCACGATGTACATCGTGCTCGGCGTGCTGTACGAGAGCTACATCCACCCGATCACGATCCTGTCGACGCTGCCGTCGGCCGGCGTCGGCGCGCTGCTCGCGCTGATGATTACCGGGCACGACCTCGACATCATCGGGATCATCGGCATCGTGCTGCTGATCGGCATCGTCAAGAAGAACGCGATCATGATGATCGACTTCGCGCTCGAGGCCGAACGCGTCGAAGGCAAGCCGCCGCGCGAGGCGATCTACCAGGCGTGCCTGCTGCGCTTCCGGCCGATCCTGATGACGACGCTCGCCGCGCTGCTCGGCGCGGTGCCGCTGATCGTCGGCTCCGGCGCGGGCTCCGAGCTGCGCCAGCCGCTCGGGATCGCGATCGCCGGCGGCCTGATCGTGTCGCAGGTGCTGACGCTGTTCACGACGCCCGTGATCTACCTCGGCTTCGACTCGCTCGCGCGCCGCATGCGCGGCTGGTTCGAGCGGCACGGCCCCGACGCCGGCACGCGCACGGACGTGTAAGCGATGAACCTGTCGCGTCCCTTCATCACCCGCCCCGTCGCGACGACGCTGCTCGCGCTCGGCGTCGCGCTCGCGGGCCTGTTCGCGTTCATCAAGCTGCCGGTGTCGCCGCTGCCGCAGGTCGACTTCCCGACGATCTCGGTGCAGGCGTCGCTGCCGGGCGCGAGCCCGGAAACGGTCGCGACCAGCGTGACGAGCCCGCTGGAGCGGCACCTCGGCTCGATAGCGGACGTCTCCGAAATGACGTCGACGAGCACGGTCGGCAATGCGCGGATCATCCTGCAGTTCGGCCTGAACCGCGACATCGACGGCGCCGCGCGCGACGTGCAGGCCGCGATCAACGCGGCGCGCGCCGACCTGCCGGCCGCGCTGAAGAGCAACCCGACCTACCGCAAGGTCAACCCGGCCGATTCGCCGATCATGGTCGTGTCGCTGACGTCGGAGACGGCGTCGCCGGCGAAGGTGTACGACGCCGCGTCGACGGTACTGCAGCAGTCGCTGTCGCAGATCGACGGGATCGGCCAGGTCTCCGTGAGCGGCTCCGCGAACCCGGCCGTGCGCGTCGAGCTCGAACCGCAATCGCTGTTCCACTACGGGATCGGCCTCGAGGACGTGCGCGCGGCGCTGGCCTCCGCGAACGCCAACGCGCCGAAGGGCGCGATCGAGTTCGGCCCGCAGCGCTTCCAGCTCTACACGAACGACCAGGCGTCCCAGGCGTCGCAGTATCGCGATCTCGTGGTCGCCTACCGCAACGGCTCGGCCGTGCGGCTGTCCGACCTGTCCGACGTCGTCGATTCGGTCGAGGACCTGCGCAACCTCGGATTGTCGAACGGCAAGCGCGCGGTGCTCGTGATCCTCTACCGCTCGCCCGGCGCGAACATCATCGAGACGATCGACCGCGTGCGCGCGGCGCTGCCGCAGCTCACCGCGTCGCTGCCCGCCGACATCACGGTCACGCCGGTGCTCGACCGCTCGACCACCATCCGCGCGTCGCTGAGGGACACCGAGCACACGCTGCTGATCGCGATCAGCCTCGTCGTGATGGTCGTGTTCCTGTTCCTGCGCAACTGGCGCGCGACGCTGATCCCGAGCGTCGCCGTGCCGATCTCGATCGTCGGCACGTTCGGCGCGATGTACCTGCTCGGCTTCTCGATCGACAACCTGTCGCTGATGGCGCTGATCGTCGCGACCGGCTTCGTCGTCGACGATGCGATCGTCGTGCTCGAGAACATCTCGCGGCACATCGAGAACGGCAAGTCGCGGATGCAGGCCGCGTTCGACGGCGCGCGCGAAGTCGGCTTCACGGTGCTGTCGATGAGCATCTCGCTCGTCGCGGTATTCCTGCCGATCCTGCTGATGGGCGGGATCGTCGGGCGCCTGTTCCGCGAGTTCGCGCTGACGCTGTCGCTCGCGATCGCCGTGTCGCTCGCGGTGTCGCTCACGCTCACGCCGATGATGTGCGCGCGCCTGCTGCCCGACCAGCACAACCCGCAACGCGAGGGCCGCTTCGGGCGCTTCCTCGAACGCGGTTTCACGCGCATGCAGCGCGGCTACGAGCGCTCGCTGTCGTGGGCGCTGCGCCGGCCGCTGTTGATCCTGCTGACGCTGTTCGCGACGATCGGGCTGAACGTCTACCTGTACGTCGTCGTGCCGAAGGGCTTCTTCCCGCAACAAGATACCGGGCTGATGATCGGCGGCATCCAGGCCGACCAGTCGACGTCGTTCCAGGCGATGAAGCTGAAGTTCTCCGAGATGATGCGGATCGTGCAGGGCAACCCGAACGTGAAGAGCGTCGCGGGCTTCACCGGCGGCACGCAGACCAACTCGGGCTTCATGTTCGTCACGCTCAAGGACCGCACCGAGCGCAAGCTGTCGGCCGACCAGGTGATCCAGCAGTTGCGCCCGCGGCTGGCGGACGTCGCGGGCGCGCGCACGTTCCTGCAGGCGGCGCAGGACATCCGCGTCGGCGGCCGGCAGAGCAACGCGCAGTACCAGTTCACGCTGCTCGGCGATTCGAGCGCCGACCTGTACAAGTGGGGGCCGATCCTGACCGAGGCGCTGCAGAAGCGCCCCGAGCTGACCGACGTGAACTCCGACCAGCAACAAGGCGGCCTCGAGGCGATGGTGACGATCGACCGCGCGACGGCCGCGCGGTTCGGCATCAAGCCCGCGCAGATCGACAACACGCTGTACGACGCGTTCGGCCAGCGGCAGGTCTCGACGATCTACAACCCGCTGAACCAGTACCACGTCGTGATGGAAGTCGCGCCGAAATACTGGCAGAGCCCGGAGATGCTGAACCAGGTGTGGATCAGCACGTCGGGCGGCAGCGCGAACGGCTCGCAGACCACCAACGCGGCCGCGGGCACCTTCGTCGCGACCTCGGCCGGCACGTCGAGCGCCGGCACGGCCGCGCAGAGCGCCGCGGCGATCGCGTCCGACTCCGCGCGCAACCAGGCGCTCAACGCGATCGCGGCGAGCGGCAAGTCGAGCGCGTCGTCGGGCGCGTCGGTGTCGACGTCGAAGTCGACGATGATCCCGCTGTCGGCGATCGCGACGTTCGGGCCGAGCACGACGCCGCTGTCGGTCAACCACCAGGGGCTGTTCGTCGCGACGACGATCTCGTTCAACCTGCCGCCCGGCGTGTCGCTGTCGCAGGCGACGCAGATCATCTATCAGACGATGGCGGAGGTCGGCGTGCCGCCGACGATCGTCGGCAGCTTCCAGGGCACCGCGCAGGCGTTCCAGCAGTCGATGAACGATCAGCCGATCCTGATCCTCGCCGCGCTGCTGGCCGTCTACATCGTGCTCGGGATCCTGTACGAGAGCTACATCCACCCGATCACGATCCTGTCGACGCTGCCGTCGGCCGGCGTCGGCGCGCTGCTCGCGCTGCTGCTGTTCAAGACCGAGTTCAGCATCATCGCGCTGATCGGCGTGATCCTGCTGATCGGCATCGTGAAGAAGAACGCGATCATGATGGTCGACTTCGCGATCGACCAGACGCGCAACAACGGGAAGTCGTCGTTCGACGCGATCCACGAGGCGTGCCTGCTGCGCTTCCGCCCGATCATGATGACGACGATGGCGGCGCTGCTCGGCGCGCTGCCGCTCGCGTTCGGCAGCGGCGACGGCGCCGAGCTGCGCGCGCCGCTCGGGATCGCGATCGCCGGCGGCCTGATCATGTCGCAAGTGCTGACGCTCTATACGACGCCGGTCGTGTACCTGTACATGGATCGGCTGCGCGTGTGGGCCGAAAAGCGGCGCAATCGCCGCGGCAACAGCGGCGGGCCGGCCGTCGCCGGCGAGTGACGAAAGCGGCCGCCCTCGGGCGGCCGTCTTTTGCGCTTGATTGCCGGGTTTGATTGCAGGACTTGGTGGCCGGACGTGGTGGACGGACTTGTTTGCCGGCCGCGATCGGCTATCGTGTATCCATGCCCACCCCATTCCCGTCCCGGAATCTCGCCATGAACGTCCAGCTCAACCATACGATCGTCTGGTGCCGCGACAAGCATGCGTCGAGCCGCTTCCTCACCGAGTTGCTGGAATTGCCGCCGCCGACGCCGTTCGGCGCGATGCTGGTCGTCGCGCTCGACAACGGCGTGTCGCTCGATTTTTACGAACAGGCGGGGGAGATCCGGTCGCAGCATTACGCGTTCCTGATCGACGAAGCCAGCTTCGATCGCGTGCTCGCGCGCATCCGCGAACGCGGGTTGCCGCACTGGGCCGATCCGGCGAAGCGGCAAGCCGACGACATCTACCGCCACAACGGCGGACGCGGCGTGTACTTCGACGATCCGGACGGCCACTTCCTCGAAGTGATGACGCGACCGTATGCGCTGAACGGTTAGTGGAAGAAGGCCGGCATCGCGCCGGCGACGGGGCGGCGGGCCTCGCAACCGCGCTGCTTCATGCGAACGCGCGGCCTGTGCCTGCGCCCCATCCGGCCCGCACTTCGCGGCGGCGCGACGGATGGCGCTTCATCAGGCAGGTCCTTACTCGGCAGCCTCGGCCGTCTTGCGCGGCCGCCGCGCGCGCGGCGCCGCCTTGCGGGCCGGCTTCTTCGGCTTGGCCGGGGCCGGCGCGTCAGCGACCGCTGCGATCGGTTCGGCGTGTACGGGAGCATCGTGCGCGGGCTGCGCGACGGCATCGCCGCCGGTTTCACCGCGTGCCGGCGCCGCGCCGGCGGCTCGCCCGTCGTCATGTTGCGCGTCGCGATGCATCGCTTCGGCATGCTTGCCGCCGCCGCGCTTCGCGTCGCCCTGCGGGGCCTCGCCTTCCTCCACCGCCGCCTGCCGGCCGGCGCTCTTGCCGTCGCCGCCCTTCTTCGTACCGGCCTTCTTCGCGGGGGTCTTGCGAGCACGCTTGCGTGCGGTCTTCGCATCATCGTGCCCGCCCGCCGGTTCGCCGTGCGCGGCCGCGGCTTCGCCGACGGTCACATCGGCTTCGTCCGCGTCGGTGAATTCGACCGCCGTCTCGACCGGCTCGTTCTCCTGCACGAACGGCGTGCCGAACGGCGTGCCGAATGGCTCGCCAACCGGCTCGCCGTGCCGCCCGCGTCCGCGGTGATGGCGCGGCTCGCGCTCGGCCTGCACCGGCTCCGCCGGGCGCCGGCCGTGCTGGGCCGGTGCGTGTTCGGCCGCCACGGCGTGCTCCACGGCCGACTGGCGGGCCCGCGACACGAACGCGCCCGACTTGTCGTCGCGCCCCACTTCGAGCAGGCCGCGCGCCTGCGCCTCGTCGAGCAGGTTGCCGAACGCACGGAACCCGTAGTACGACTCGTTGAAATCCGGCTTGCGGCGCTTGATCGCGCTCTTGAGCACCGACGCCCAGATCTTGCCGACGTCGTCGCGCTCCGACGCGAGCGCGTCGAACGTCTCGACCGCCAGCGCGATCGCCTCGGCCTTGCGCGCCTCCATGTCGTGCTTGCGCGACGGCTCGTCGGGCCGCTTCGCGCCGCCGTTGCCCGCGCGCTGCTGCTGTTCGCGCTTCGCGAGCGCACGCTGCTGCTCGCGCACCAGATCGTCGTAGAAGATGAATTCGTCGCAGTTCGCGACCAGCAGGTCCGACGTCGATTTCTTCACGCCGACGCCGATCACCTTCTTCGCGTTCTCGCGCAGCTTCGACACGAGCGGGGAAAAATCCGAATCGCCGCTGATGATCACGAACGTATCGACGTGCGACTTCGTGTAGCAGAGGTCGAGCGCGTCCACGACGAGCCGGATGTCGGCCGAATTCTTGCCCGACTGGCGCACGTGCGGAATCTCGATCAGCTCGAAGCTCGCCTCGTGCATCGACGCCTTGAAGCCCTTGTAGCGATCCCAGTCGCAATAGGCCTTCTTCACGACGATGCTGCCTTTCAGCAGCAGGCGCTCCAGCACGGGCTTGATGTCGAATTTCTCGTACTTCGCGTCGCGCACGCCGAGCGCGACGTTCTCGAAGTCGCAGAACACGGCCATGCTGACGTTGTCCAAGGGTAATGCCATGTGTACTCCAACCGGTGGGCCGACGCGTTATTCACGCGTAGCGGCGAAAAATGCATCGCGCACATGATAGCCGGTCGGCGCGTCATTCCCGCATCCGGGCGAACGAATGCACGCCGGCATGCGTCGTGCCGGTACGCCCGCAGCCGGTCGCCCACGCCGGTACGCCCACGCCGGTACGCTCGCGCCGGTACGCCCGCGCCGGTACGCCCCTTATTACGCCCCCACCGCCGGGCCGATTCGACATTACACTTGAGTTATCGGTCGTCCGTCCCTATCTGCACGGATGACGCATCGAGCAAGGAGCGGTTTCATGACGACGAAGGTACTGCTGATTGGCGCGACCGGACGAACGGGCCAGGCCTGCGCGGATCTGCTGCTCAAGCAGCCGGAGTTCGAGGTCACGGCGCTCGTGCGCCGGCACGGCTATGCGCTGGCGGGCGCACGGGTCGTCGAGGCCGATCTGACGAACGATTTCTCGCACGCCTTCCAGGGCATCACGCACGTGATCTACGCGGCCGGCTCCGCCGAATCGGAGGGCGCGATCGAAGAGGAGCAGATCGACCGCGACGCGGTCGCCCGCGCGGCCGACTACGCGCTCGCGTTCAACGTGCAGAAGCTCGTGGTCGTCAGCTCGTTGTCCGCATACCGGCCGGAGCACGGGCCCGACGCGCTGCGCCACTATTCGCAGATGAAGCGCGAAGGCGACGACCGCGTGATCGCGTCGGGCGTCGACTACGTGATCCTGCGCCCGGGCCCGCTCACGGACGATCCGGGCGTCGGCAAGATCGCGCTGACCGACACGTGGCTCGATCCCGCGCCGCCCGTGTCGCGCCAGGACGTTGCATGGGCCGCGATCGAGGCGATCAAGCTCGGCATCTCACGCAAGATCGTCGGCTTCGTCGGCGGCGGCGTGCCGATCGAGCAGGCGCTGCGCGCGTAACGGCAACGGGCGGCCACGCACAGGCCGGGCGTTCCCGTGCCCGCGGCCCGCACGACGGGCCGTTTTCACGCGCGCGGGCAGCCGCCTACTGCTTCGGATGCGCGTCGGCCCACGCCTTCACGGCGGCGAGCGTGTTCTCGACGTGCTTGTCGGGCGACAGGCTCGTGTATTCGTAGAGAACCTTCCCTTCCGGCGAAATCACGTAGGACACGCGGTTCGCCCGGTCGAGCGCCGGCAGCTTCGCGTCGTATTCGCGGATGATCTTCGCGTCCGGGTCGGCCGCTACCGGGAACTTGCTGCGGCATTCGCTCACCGAGAACTTCGTCAGCGTGTCGATGTTGTCGGCCGACACGCCGATCACCGTCGCGCCGTAAGCCTTGTAACGGTCGACCGCGTCCGCGAACGCATGCGCCTCGATCGTGCAGCCCTTCGTGAACGCCGCCGGATAGAAATACAGCACGACCGGCCCCTGCTTCAGCGCGTCCGCGAGCGAGTACGTATACGTCTTGCCGCCCAGCGACGCCTGCGTCGTGAAATCGGGCGCCGCGGCGCCCGGCTTCAGTTGCGCCTGCGCCAGCAGCGCATGGCCGGCCACCAGCGCCGCCATGGCGCCCAGCAACAGTTTTCTCTTCATCTGCGTCCTCATTTCTTATAAAGTCAGCCTCGATGTAGGCCACGTGGGCGTTCGCCTGCCGAACACCGCATCGATGATCCGGACCCGCGGCAGCGCCGCGCGTGGCCGGCCCGTTAAAGATTTCTGCCAGTCTGCCGTTATTCCTTCCGGACAACCGGTTCCAGCCCTTCACGTCAGCGAGAAACATGGAAGCCAACAGGAAACAGACGTCACGCAAGGGCTCCTGGCGCAGCGCCTTGCATACGCTGCGCCGCTTCGCTCGGTCGGGCGGCGCGCTGATGCCCGCGCGCGCCGTGGCGCCGCGCCGCGACGACTCCGTGCGCGACTGGCTGGAACAGACGGTCGGCACGGTGGATTTCCTCGCCCATGTCGACCGCGAGCTGCGCTTTCTGTACGTGTCCGACGCGAGCCTGCGCTTCATCGGCTACCACCGCGACTACCTGCATACGCTGACGCTGCGCGACCTGATCGCCGAACAGGATACCCCGGCGCTCGAAGGCTTGCTCGCCCGCGCCGCACGCTCCGGCCAGGTCGAGAAGGCGACGATGTGCATCGTCAAGTCGCTCACCTACCCGCTGGACGTCGAGGTCCGCGCGTTCAAGAGCCGCCACCACGGCGTCGACGGCTTCGCGATCGCGGCGTTCGACGTGTCGTCGTGGCGCGCGCTCGAGGCACGCCTGACGTACGAAATGCACCATGACCCGATGACGGGGCTCGACAACCTGTCCGCGCTCGTGCCGGCGCTGATGCGCGCGCAGCAGACCGCCGACGAGGACGGCACCTGCGCCGCGCTGCTGCTGCTCGACCTCGACGACTACCAGCGGATCAACCGCGCGCTCGGCTACGACGCGGGCGACACGCTGCTGCGCGAAACCGCGCAGCGGCTGAAGGCGCTCGTCACGCCGAACGAGCAGCTCGCGCGCGTCGCGAGCGACAAGTTCGCGGTCGTGCTGGGCGCACCGGACCGCACGCAGGCGAGCCATGCAGCCGACGCGCTCGCGCGCCGGCTGCAGGCCGCCGTGCGCGAGCCGTACGTATTCCAGGGGCAGACCGTGCACCTGTCCGCGAGCATCGGCATCGCGCTCTACCCCGACGAACGTGCCGCGCCGCATCGGGCGCAGCATCACAGCCCGCTGCTGCGCCGCGCCGACCACGCGCTCGCGCAGGCGAAGGCCTCGGGCGGCAACGCGCTCGCGTTCCACGCGCCCGTCGACGATCCGGCCGACGCCGAACGGCTCAAGCTCGAAGCCGACCTGTACGACGGCGTGCGCAACGGCGAGTTTTCGCTCCATTTCCAGCCGATCACCCATAGCCAGTCGGGCGCGGTGGTCGGCGTCGAGGCGCTGATCCGCTGGCGCCATCCGGTGCACGGCCTCGTGCCGCCGGCCACCTTCATCCCGCTCGCCGAATCGATCGGCCTGATCAACTACCTCGGCAACTGGGTGCTGAAGGCCGCGTGCATGCAGCTCGTCGCCTGGGACGGCCAGGGGCTCGCGCTGCAATACGTGGCGGTCAACGTGTCGCCGCAGCAGTTCCGCGACCCGCGCTTCACGCAGAGCGTGCGCGAGGCGATCGCGCTGACCGGCATCGACCCGCGCCGTATCGTGCTCGAAATCACCGAAAGCCTGCTGATGCACGATCCCGCGCACGCGAAAATGCTGCTCGAGGAGCTGACCGATCTCGGCATCCGCTTCGCGATCGACGATTTCGGCACCGGCTATTCGAGCCTTGCCTATCTGCAGCGCTTCCCGCTCGCGAAGCTGAAGATCGACCGCAGTTTCGTCGAGAACCTGCTGACGTCGCGCAACGACCGCGCGATCGTGTCGGCGGTGGTCGGCCTCGCGCAGACACTCGATCTCGAGCTCGTCGCCGAGGGCGTCGAGACCGAGGCGCAGCGCGAGCTGCTGACGGAGATGGGCTGCAATCACATCCAGGGCTGGCTCGTCTGCCAGGCGCTGCCGTCCGAGGAGCTCGCGCGGCGCTTCGCGGCGCAGCAGCTGCACCTGCACGCCGCCGCCTGACGCGCGCGGCGAACCGGACGGATCCGTATGTCAATCACCGAACACCTGCCCCGCACCGCGCTGCTCGACAAGCTGTGGGCGCGGATGAACGAACGGGGCGATTTCCCGCTGCTGTCGGAATCGCTGCGCGCGACGATGGCCGCGATGAAGAACGACGATCTCGACTTCACCGCGCTCGTGCGCGTCGTGCTGTCGGATTTCGCACTCACGCAGAAAGTGCTGCGGCTCGCGAACTCCGCGATGTACATGGCGTTCGGCGGCAACATCACCACCGTGACCCGCGCGCTGATGGTGCTCGGCATGGATGCCGTCGGCCATCTCGTGGTCGGGCTCAAGCTCGTCGACCATTTCCATCAGAGCACGCCGCGGCGCATCGACGCGAAGCTGGAGCTGAACCGCGCGCTGCTGTCCGGCTGCGTCGCGCGCAAGCTCACCGAGCGCGCCGAACTGCGCGCGGGCGAGGAGGCCGTCGTCTGCACGCTGATGCGCCAGGTCGGCAAGCTGCTGGTGGTCTGCTATCTCGACAGCGAGTGGGACCGCATCCGCCGCCGCGCGGCCGAACTGAACGGCGACGAATCGGCCGCCTGCACCGACGTGCTCGGCGTCGGCTTCGACGAGATCGGTCTCGAGGCAGCCGCGCGCTGGCGGCTGCCCGACGTGATCCGCGCGGGGATGGCCGACGGCGACCACGCGGCGCACGCCGACGCATTCGACGACGAAGACGGCGACGCCCGCCACGCGGGCCCGGCCGCCGACGACGGCCCGGCAGAGCGCATCCGCTGGCTGCGCGCGGTGAGCCGCTGTTCGACCGACGTCGCCGGCGCGCTCGTCATGCCTGCCAGCGCGCAGCGCGACGCGCGCATCGCGGCGCTCGCGCAGCACTACGGCGCTGAGCTCGACATGGAATCCGAGGCGATCGTCGAGATCGCCGAGCGGCTCGCGCGCGAGGAAGCGAGCGACACGGTGATGCGCGAGATCGTCGAGCTGCGCGCGAACGCCGATGCGATCGCGCGCGCGCAGGCCGAACCCGAGGCATGCCTCGAAGCCGGTCTTGCCGACCTGCGTGCGCTGCCGTCCGAGCACGTGCTGACGCCGGTGCTCGCGCTCGCGTCGGAAAGCCTGCTGGCCGGCCTCGCGTTCACGCGCACCGTGATGTTCGTGCGTCACGACGACGGCACGTTCGCCGCGCGCCTGGGCTTCGGCCCCGGCGTCGATACGGCGCTCGACCGGCTGCGCTTCGACGAGCGCTTCGAGCCGGACGTGTTCCATCTCGCGATCACGAATTCGGTCGGCATCTTCATCGAGCAGGCACGGGAGCCGAAGATGGTGAAGCGCCTGCCTGCGTGGTATCTCGACGCGTTCGACGACACGCGCGCATTCGTGCTGCTGCCCGTACGCGTCGGCGCGACGAGCGTCGCGCTGCTGTACGGCGACTGGGCCGGCGCGCAGCCCGCGCGCAAGATCTCGCAGCAGGAGATGGCCGTGCTCAACGAGCTCGCACGCGAGCTGGGGCGGTTCTTCGCCGCGCAGCCGGGCTGACGGCCGGCCCGCCGCTGCCGTTTTCGCTGCCGAAAAGCAAACCGGCCGCATCGGCGGCCGGTTTTTTTACATCGTGCGCGCACGAAACGCTTACTTGAGCGTGACGGGCACGCTGAAGTACTTCTTCGCGAGGTTGTCGATCGTACCGTCGGCCTTCAGTTCCTTCAGCGCCTGATCGAGCGCGGTCTTCAGCGCCGCGTCGTTCTTGCGCAGGCCGAAGCCGACGCCCGAGCCGAGGATCTCGGCGTCGCTGACCGTGCCGCCCGCGAACCCGAAGCCCTGGCCTTGCGGCTTCGTCAGGAAGCCCTTCGAGCCGGCTTCCGAATCCTGGAAGGTCGCGTCGAGACGGCCCGACTTCAGGTCGGCATAGGCCAGATCCTGCGTCTGGTACGGCACGACTTCAACGCCGGCCGGCGCCCACTTCTTCTTCGCGTACGCTTCCTGGATCGTGCCCTGCAGCACGCCGACGCGCTTGCCCTTCAGCGCTTGCGGGGTCGGCAGCAGGCCGCTGCCCTGCTTCGCGATCAGCTGGTTCGGAATCGTGTAGATCGGATCGGTGAACGCGATCGCGTGCTTGCGCTGGTCCGTGATCGTCATGTCCGAGTTGATCGCGTCGAACTTGCGCGCCTGCAGCGCCGGGATCAGGCCGTCGAAGTCGTTCTCGACCCACACGCACTTCGTCTTCAGCTTCGCGCACACCGCGTTGCCGATGTCGATGTCGAAGCCGGTCAGCTTGCCGTCGGGCGTCTTGTATTCGAACGGGGCGTACGAGGCCTCGACGCCGAACCGGATCTCCTTCAGATCCCCGGCAAGCGCGCTGCCTGCCGCCACCGCCGATGCCGCCACCACCGCATGCGCGGCCACTTTACGCCAATCCAACTTCATCAGGTGTTCTCCTCGATACTCGAATGTTCCGAAACGACGGGCGCATCCATCATTGCAGGGTCGGATGACACCGGCAATGCCGACGCCGCGCCGTGATGCGGCGCAACAGCCGCAAGGCCGCGATTGTACCAATCCGCGCGGCCCGGCATGGCGGAGCGGGCGTCGGCGCGCGATGCTGCGCCGCGTGCCCGGCGGCCGCCACGCGACCCGCCGAACTTGCAAGACGGTGTCGCAAACCAGCAAGCGCGACGCACTCGCCGTCTGCGCGGCGGGCGGGCGTCATCGCCAAAATGAAGGGGCCGCGGGACGATGCGCGCCGCGCGTCGCCGCGGCCCGCACGATCGCGCCTCGATCAGACGAGTGCGGCCAGCGTCTCGCGCGTCGTGTCGATCACGAGCAGGCCCGCGCGCAGCCCGGGCTTCACGGTCGGGTTCGGAAACACGATCCGTTCCTCGTCGTGCGTCACCGTGTAGCGGTAGTCGCCGTCCCGTGCGAGCACGGTGCCGCGTGCGAATGCGGTGAAGTTCGCGACGTCGGCTGCGACGAACAGCTCGAGCGCGTCGCTCTGCTTCGTGATCTGGTCGATCACGGTGAACACGCGCGGCAGCGGCGGACGGCCGCCCTCGGCCGCGTCTTCACGCCGCTCGCCCGACACGAGCTTGCGCACCGCACGATCGGCCGGCGCGAAACGCGCGAGGTCGTTCTGGCCGAACGGCCGCACCTTGCCGAGCTCCAGCGTGCACGCGAGCGCACCGCACTGCTCGGCCGTGAAATGCGAATACGTGTTGCCCTTCGCGGTGTGCAGCAGCACGGCCGCGATGCGCGCATCGCCGAGCCATTCGACCATCGCGCGCGTGGGCGGCGTGCCCGTGTGCGGCAGCAGCGCGAACTGCTCGAATACCGACGCACGGATCGCCGTATGCATGTCGATGTGCCAGCGCGCGCCGCCCGCCGGCGCCGCCGCGAAGAAGGCGGATGCCGCCGCTTCGAGCCGCGCGGCGCGCGGCGCTTCGCGGCTCGCGGGCGCCTGCGCGTGACGGCCGCCGAACAGGCGGTTCAGGTCGTCGTCGAGATAGCGTTCGCCCGCGCGCATCGCCGGCACGTTGCCGAGCACGACGAGCAGCCGGCACGCGAGCGGCAGCGCGCCCGACGCGAGATCGCGCACGAGCATCGACAGCAGCTCGATCGGCGCGGTCTCGTCGCCGTGCACGCCGGCCGACACGAGCACGCTCGCGCGCGCCGCGGCGTCAGCGGCGGCAGGCTCGAACGCGATCAGCCCGTCGCCGAGCCATTGCCAGCGCACCGCGTCGCCCGCGCAGGCGCCGTGCGTTTCAGCCGGCGCATCTCCCGCCAGCGTGAACGCGAGAAAATCGTCGAGCAGCGCGGCGGCCGGCATCCGTGCCTCAGCGCTGGAAGTCATACAGCGAACCGACGCGCAGGATCTGCGTGAGCTCGTCGAGCGCCGTGCGCGATTCGTCGAGCAGCGCCGGATCGGCGAGGTCCTCCGGTGCGAGGCGATCGCGATAGTGCTTGTCGATCCACGCGTCGAGCGACGCGAACAGCGTGTCGTTGATCCACACGTTCGACGTGACGGCCGCGCGCTCCGCTTCGTTCAGCACGACGCGCAGGCGCAGGCAAGCGGGGCCGCCGCCGTTCTTCATGCTTTCGCGCAGGTCGAACACGAGCACGTCGCGGATCGGGCCGTTGCCGGCCGCGAGATGGTCGAGGTAGGCGGCGACCTTCGCGTTCTCACGGCATTCCTGCGGCACGACGAGCACCTGCGAGCCGTCCGCGCGCGACAGCAACTGGCTGTTGAACAGGTAGGACGTGACGGCATCGTTCACGCTCACGGCCGCGTCCGGCACCTCGATCACGTTCAGGCGCGCGCCGCGCGCGTCGAGCGCGGCGGTCAGCGTGTCGTAGATCGCCTGCTTGTTGACGAACGCGCGTTCGTGCGTGAACAGCGTGTCGCGGTTGCCGACCGAGATCACGTCGTTGTGGAACACGCCCGCGTCGATCACGTCCGGATCCTGCTGCGCGTAGACCGTCGCTTCCTCCGCAAGCCCGTGGCGATGCGCGACCGCGCGGCTCGCCTCGAACGTCTGGCGGGCCGGGAAACGCTTCGGCTCCGGCCCGCGACGGTATTCCGCGCGGCCGTACACGAAGAATTCGACGCCCGGCTTGCCGTACTCGGCGCAGAAGCGCGTATGGTTCGCCGCGCCTTCGTCGCCGAGCGCCGGCGTGCCCGTCAGCGCTTCATGCACCGCGAAGTGCGCGGGGTCCGCGAACAGCGTCGACAGCGTGCGGCGCGTCGCCTCATGCTCGATCGCGCGATGCAGCTTGCTGCACAGGTTCGCCGGCGTGAAGTGCACGCGGCCGTCGTTCGTGTCGGCCGACGGGCTGACGGTGGCCGCGTTCGCGGTCCACATCGCCGACGCCGAGCTCGCCGCGGCGAGCAGTTCGGGTGCCTGCTTCGCGGCCTTCGCGATCACGTCCGCGTCCTTGCCCGAGAAGCCGAGCTCGCGCAACAGGCGCAGCGACGGCCGCTCCTGCGGCGGCAGCACGCCTTGCGCGAAGCCGAGATCCGCGAGCTGCTTCATCTTGCGCAGCCCCTGCTTCGCGGCCGCCTTCGGGTTCGCGGCCGACTTCTCGTTGTTCAGCGACGCCACGTTGCCGAACGACAGCCCGGCGTAGTTGTGGGTCGGGCCGACGAGTCCGTCGAAATTGGCTTCTTGTGCGTTCATCGTCGCTCCCTCGATCAGAAATGCAGGCCCGGCGACAGGCTCGCGGGCAAGGTCAGTTGCGTGCTTTCCACCGACGCCATCGGATACGCGCAATAGTCGGCCGCATAGTACGCGCTCGGGCGATGGTTGCCCGAGCGGCCCGTGCCGCCGAACGGTGCGGCCGACGATGCGCCGTTGGTCGGGCGGTTCCAGTTGACGATGCCGGCGCGGATCGTGCGGCGGAAGTGCTCCCATGCCTTCGCGTCGTCGGCGAGCAGCCCGGCCGACAGGCCGAACGCCGTGTCGTTCGCGCGCTCGATCGCTTCGTCGAACGTCGCGTAGCGGACGATCTGCGCGAGCGGGCCGAAGTGCTCTTCGTCGGGCAGGTTCGCGACGCCCGTCACGTCGACGATCGCCGCATTCACGAAGCCGAGGCGCGGATCGCGCTGCGCCATCGCGATGATCGGCTTCGCGCCCTGCTCGACCAGGCGCGCCTGCGCGTCGACCAGCTTCGCGGCCGCGCGTGCCGAGATCACCGCGCCCATGAACGGCTGCGGATCGGCATCGAACACGTCGGCGGTGATCTTCGACGTGACGTCGGCGAAGCGTGCGAGGAAGCGGTCGCCGAACGCGCCCTGCGGCACGAAGATGCGGCGCGCGCACGTGCAGCGCTGGCCGGCCGACAGGAACGCCGACTGGATCGTGTGATGCACGGCCGCGTCGATGTCCTCGACCTCGCCGATCACGAGGGGATTGTTGCCGCCCATCTCGAGCGCGAGCACGATTTCCGGCCGGCCGCCGAACTGCCTGTGCAGCAGCGTGCCGGTATCCGAGCTGCCGGTGAAGAACAGCCCGTCGATCTGCCGATGGTTCGCGAGCGCGATGCCGGTGTCCTTCTCGCCCTGCACGAGGTTCAGCACGCCGGCCGGCAGCCCGGCTTCGCGCCACACCTCGACCGTCGCGCGCGCGACGCCCGGTGCGAGTTCGGACGGCTTGAACACGACCGTGTTGCCGGCGATCAGCGCCGGCACGATATGACCGTTCGGCAAGTGGCCGGGGAAGTTGTACGGGCCGAACACGGCCACGACGCCGTGCGCGCGATGACGCAGCACCGCGACGCCGTCGGCCATGTCCTGGCGCTTCTCGCCGGTGCGTTCCTGGTAGGCCTGGATCGAGATGGCGACCTTCGCGGCCATCGACGCGACTTCGGTGCGCGCTTCCCACAGCGGCTTGCCGGTTTCGCGGCCGATCGCGGTCGCGATCGCTTCCTTGCGCTCGGTGAGCAGCGCGGCGAAACGCTTGACGATGTCGCAGCGCGCGTCGAAGTCGAGCGCCGACCAGCCGGCGAACGCGCGGCGCGCGCTCGCGACCGCACGGTCGACGTCGGCCGCCGACGCGCTTTCGCCCTGCCATGCGATCGCGTCGGTGCCCGGGTTGCGCGAAGCGAAGACGGGGCCCGAGCCTGCGACCCAGGCGCCGTCGATGAAGAGTTCCGTCATGATTCGTTTATCCCTGTTTGACTTTGAGCGGCAGCACGCGAACCGGATCGCCGGCCTTCACGTCGAGCGCGGCGGCATCGTCGGCCGACAGCACGAACGCGCCGTTCGCGACCACGCCCGGCGCGACGCCGACGCGGAAATCGTCGAGCGACGTGTTCGACACGAGCGACTTCGGTACGTTGTCGGTTGCGTCCGGCGCGCCGATCGCGACCGGCACGACGACGCTCTCGCGCACCGTGCGCAGGTCGTTGACGTGGCATTCGAGCACGGGGCCCGCGTCGAAGATGTCGACGTGATTCTGGTAACGCAGCCCTTCGGCCTCGAGCATCTTGCGGGCCGGCAGCGTGTCGCGGTGCGTGAGGCCGACCGCGTCCTGCGCGTCCTGCGGCAGCAGGTCGACGTACACCGGGTAGCGCGGCATCAGTTCCGCGAGGAACGACTTGCGGCCGTGCGAGCTGAGGTAGTCGGCCGCGTTGAAATCGATCTGGTAGAAGTGCGAACCGACCGCACGCCAGAACGGCGACGTACCGTCCTCGTCGAAGTGGCCGCGCAGTTCCGCGCAGATGCGCTCCGGAAAGCGGTCGCGGAACTGCGCGATGAACATGAAGCGCGAGCGCGACAGCAGGCCGCCGACGCCGCCCGTGCGATAGCGCGGGCTCAGGAACAGCGAGCACACTTCCGCGTAGCCCGTCAGGTCGTGCGAGATGTTCAGCGCGGACATCCGCGTCCACACGCCGAGCTCCTGGCTCGCGTGCACGACCGTGCTCACGCGGTAGTTGTAGAACGGCTGCTCGAGGCCGACCTGCGTCTCGATCCCGCACACGCCCGCGATGTCGCCCGTCTTCGAATCTTCCATCACGAAGAAGTAGCCGGCTTCGCCCGGCGCCGCCTTGCCCTCCAGCGTGCGGCGCGAGCGTTCGATGCGCGCGGCGAGCGCGTCGCGGTCGGGCTTGAACGTGGTCAGGCCCGGCCCGGTTTCCTGCGCGAGCGACACGAGCGCGTCGACGTCGCCCGTTTGTACGACACGAACGACGATCATGCTGCGTCTCCCTTCGATTCTTCATCGTCGCGGCGATGCAGCGGCACGCAGCGCACGACATCGCCTTCCTTCACGTCGAGCGCCGCGCGCACGTCGCCGGCCAGCGGCGCCTCGGCGCCCCGCGCGTCGGCCGTCTCGCCCGGCAGGTCGGCCAGCACGCAGCGGAACGATTCGCCGCTGCCCGTCGACACCAGGTACGCGACGTCGCCCTGCTGATGCGCGGCCTCGCGCACGACGCGCTCCGCGCCGTGCTTCACGCACGCGGTGCGATCGACCTGCGCGGTCAATACCGGGCCCGCGTCGAAGATGTCGACGAAGCGGTCGGGCTCGAAGCCTTCCTCCAGATGGATGTCGTATGCGAGCAGCGCCGTTTCGTTCGGCTCGCCGAGCACGCGCTGTGCGGCTTCCGGCAGCAGCGGCACGTAGAGCGGATAGGCCGGCATCACTTCGGCGATGAACGTGCGGCTGCGGCCGCCCGATGCGATGTCGACGTCGGTGAAATCGCGGCCGAAGAACTTGCGGCCCACCGCTTCCCAGAACGGCGATGCGCCGTTGCCGTCGCTCACGCCGAGCAGCAGCGTGAATACTTCGGGCGTGAAGCGGCGGCGGTTCGCGGCGATGTACATCATCCGGGCGCGCGAGATCAGGTGCGCGGCCGCGTCGCCGCGCAGCGACGGATCGACGTAGAAGCCCGCGAGCCGGCTCTTGCCGGTCAGCTCGTGCGACATCGTGAGCGCATGGATCTTGCGGTTCACGTGCAGCTCGCGCGACGCGTGGATCAGCGCGTCGTTACGGAACGCGTAGAACGGTTCCGAGTAGCCGGCCGCGGCCACGATGCTCGCCGTGCCGAGCAGCTTGCCGGTCGACGAATCCTCGAGTACGAAGAGGTAGAACTCCTCGCCGGCGAAGTCGACGTCCGCGCGAAACGAATCTTCCGAGAGCGCCACACGCGCTTCGAGCGCCGCGCGGTCGTGCGGCAGCGAGTGCAGGACCGGCTGCGCGGTGCGCGCCATGTGCGCGAGCGCATCGAGATCCGTGAGTTTGCCGGGGCGAACAAATAGCATCGTCGTTCCTGTCTGCGATGGGGGCGCCGATCAGCGCGCGGTGGCTTCCTGGGCCGCGACCACCTGCTCGACTGCCTTCTCGAAGCGCTTCACGCCTTCGTCGAGCAGGTCGAACGGGATCACGAGCGACGGCACGAAGCGCAGCACGTTCGGGCCGGCGATCAGCATGATCAGGCCTTGCTCGGCGGCGGCGGTGACGAAGTCCTTCGCGCGGCCGTCGAATGCGGCGGTGAGTTCGGCGCCGACCAGGAGGCCCTTGCCGCGGATGTCCTTGAAGATGCCGAAGCGCGCGTTGATGCGTTCGAGCGCGCCCTTCAGGCGCACGCTGCGTTCGCGCACGCCTTCGAGCAGGGCCGGGTCGCCGATCAGTTCGACGACCTTGTCGGCGATCGCCGATGCGAGCGGGTTGCCGCCGTACGTCGTGCCGTGCACGCCGACCTTGAAGTGCGCGGCCAGTTCGTTCGTCGTCAGCATCGCGCCGATCGGGAAGCCGTTGCCGAGCGCTTTCGCGGTCGTCAGGATGTCGGGCGTGACGCCCGTGTCCATGTAGGCGTAGAACTGGCCCGTGCGGCCGACGCCCGTTTGCACTTCGTCGAAGATCAGCAGGGCGTCGTTCGCGTCGCACGCTTCGCGCAGTGCCTTGAGGAACGCCGGATCGGCGGGAATCACGCCGCCTTCGCCCTGCACCGGCTCGACGATCACCGCGCAGGTTTTCGGGCCGATCGCGGCCTTCGCGGCTTCGATGTCGTTGAACGGCAGGTGCTTGATGCCTTCCGGCACGGGGCCGAAGCCTTCCGAGTATTTCGGCTGGCCGCCGACGCTGACGGTGAAGAACGTGCGGCCGTGGAACGACTGCACGAACGACACGATTTCGACCTTGTCGGCGCCGTGGCGGTCGAAGGCGACGCGGCGCGCGAGCTTCAGTGCGGCTTCGTTCGCTTCCGCGCCCGAGTTCGCGAAGAATGCGCGGTCGGCGAAGGTCAGCGATTCGAGGCGCTTCGCGAGGCGCAGGACCGGTTCGTTCGTGTAGCCGTTGCCGATGTGCCAGAGCTTGCGGCCTTGTTCGTCCAGCACCTTCAGCAGTTCCGGGTGGCCGTGGCCGAGTGACGTGACCGCGATGCCGCACGCGAAGTCGATGTATTCACGGCCGGCCGTGTCCCATACGCGCGAGCCCTCTGCACGGTCCGGCACGAACGGCGCGGGAGAGAATACCGGCACCATCACTTCGTCGAATGTCTGGCGGGTCACGGTCGAGGTCGTCATGGTCGTTCCTTTCGGTTTCGTAAGAGGGTTCAACAGGATCAAGTTTAGGTAAGGGCGACGCAAGCGTCTTGCGCAATTGCGACGGGTTCTATCGGAAGGTTTGGGTTTTGCCCTTCCGGGCAGGTCGGTTGGTTGATGTGGGTCGGTATTTTGCGGCTTTTTCTCGCTGTCTCGGGGGCGCTTCCGGGGTCGTGAAATTCCTGTGATCGTGTCGGTCTATTAGCGTCGCCCCTGCGCGGGGCAGCGGTCACTTTTCTTTGTCTTGCCAAAGAAAAGTAACCAAAAGAAAGGCGCTCAGATAACGCATGACTTACCGGTGCCATGGCGCCCCAGAGTGGTCCGCACAAAAGTGTCCGCGCCAGTCAGGACCCCAGAGTGGTTCGAGCAATGGTTCTGACACCACTGGCCACCCCACGGAGCGGTATACCGTCCGCTAGCTCCGTCCTCGCTTCGCTCGGCCGACAGGTCCATCCATCCCCAGCCAGCTGCCATCGCTCGCCCCTGGACGAAAGACAACTTCCGAAATGCAGGAATTTGCCGCTCCGCCGCGAGAAAATTGGGGCCGCAAACACATCGCGGTCGCGAGAACATCTTCAAGAGATTGGGCTACCAATGCCGCGAAAAAAGTGCCTGGCGGCGGGTAGTCGTGCAGAGAAGCGTGAATGCAACCGCGCCCTTGAAGTACCTGTCGGCCGAGCGAAGCGAGGACGGAGCTAGCGGACGGTATACCGCTCCGTGGGGTGGCCAGTGGTGTCAGAACCATTGCTCGAACCACTCTGGGTTCGTGGCTGGCGCGGACACTTTTGTGCGATCCACTCTGAGTGCCATGGCACCGGGAGGTCATGCGTTTTCGGGCGCCTTTCTTTTGGTTACTTTTCTTTGGCAAGACAAAGAAAAGTGACCGCTGCCCCGCGCAGGGGCGACGCTAATAGACCGACACGATCACAGGTACTTCACGAGAGAGCAAACCGCACGACCGCTCACCACCCCGAACATCACCCCTTCTCGCGCTCGACGAGCGCCCCTCCACGAGGTTCACTGCCGCCGCCAGTCTGCTTCTCGAGCCACGCTCGCCGATCTTCCCGAGGCGTGACTCCGAACCTTTCGCGGTAAGCATTAGAGAAGTGCGCGGCAGAAGAGAACCCACAAGCGAGAGAAACCTGAACGACCGACTTGCTGGTCCGCTGCAACTGCGTCCGAGCCTTGAGCAGCCGAAGATTGAGGTAATACTTCGAGGGCATCGCCCCGAGATACTGCCGAAAGAGCCGCTCCAGTTGCCGGCGTGAAACGCCGACGAGCCCGGCGATCTCATCGGTCGTCAACGGATCTTCGATATTGGCTTCCATCAAAAGCAAAGCATCATTCAACCGAGGATGTCGCTCACCGGGCGCGGTAACAAAAGGAATCCGCTGCCGCTCCTCACCGCTGCGCAGCGTGCCGGCCCCAAGCGCATCGGCAATCCGCTCCGCGAGGTCCGCCCCATGTTCGCGGCCAATCATGGCCAGCATGAAATCGACGGTCGCCTGCCCACCGGCACAGGTCGCCCGATCGCGATCGATCTCGAAGATCTGCTGCGTGACGATCGACCGCTCGAACTGCTCGGCGAACTGCTGATACGTCTCCCAGTTCACGCTCACGCGATACCCGGAAAGCTGCCCCGCCATCGCCAGCCACCACACGCCGTGATGAATGCCGGTCACAACGGGCGTGCGCTGCCCGACCCGCGCGAGACTCGCGAGAAACAACCGATAATCGGCAAACTGCTGAAACCGCTCCGACACGACGATCAGCCAGTCGCACGCGATCGCATCGTTGAACGCCGCATCGGCATGCCACTGCGCGCCGCCCGCGAGCGGCACCGGCCGCCCATCCCACGAACACACCTGCCAGCGGTACAAAAGCCGCCCGTCGATCTCGTTCGCGAGATTCAGCGCATCGACGATCGGCCCCACGCCCGACATCGACACGGGCGGCAATGCAACGATCGCCACCTGCGTCGTGCGGGTGGCGCCTGCGGGACGAGACACCGGTACCACGTTGAAACCCGCCCTGTCGCGTTACTTGAGGCTGCCCGACAGGAACTGCTTGAGCCGCTCGCTCTGCGGACGCACCAGCACCTCCTTCGGATCGCCCTCTTCCTCGGTCCGCCCCTGATGCAGGAACATCACGTGGTTCGACACGTTGCGCGCGAATCCCATCTCGTGCGTGACGACGATCATCGTGCGGCCTTCCTCGGCCAGCTTCTGCATCACCTTCAGCACTTCACCCACCAGCTCCGGATCGAGCGCGGAAGTCGGCTCGTCGAACAGCATCACGTCAGGATGCATCGCCAGCGCCCGCGCGATCGCCACGCGCTGCTGCTGGCCGCCCGACAAATGCGACGGATACTGCTTCTCGACGCGCGGCGGCAAACCGACCTTCTCCAGATACTCGCGCGCACGCTCCTCGGCTTCCTTCTTCGAAATGCCGAGCACGTGCACGGGCGCCTCCATCACGTTCTCGAGCACGTTCATGTGCGCCCACAGATTGAAGTGCTGGAACACCATCGCAAGCTTCGTGCGGATGCGCTGCAACTGCTTGTGATCGGCGACTTCGAGCGCGCCGGCGCGGTCGGTCTTCGTGCGCACGGCCTCGCCGTCGACGACGATCTGCCCCGCATTCGGCCGCTCGAGGAAATTGATGCAGCGCAGAAACGTGCTCTTGCCCGACCCGCTCGCGCCGATGATGCTGATGACGTCGCCGGCCTTCGCGTTCAGCGACACGCCCTTGAGCACCTCGTTGTCGCCATAGCGCTTGTGGATATCGACCGCGGCAAGCTTGACGGAAGCGGACGCGCTCGTTTGAGTGATCTCGGCCAACTGGCTCTCCTCGAAGTAATTCAGTGACGGGCGGCCGCGAGATACGCGAGCCAGTGGCGCTCCGCGCGGCGAAACGCCGCGACGAGTGCGAACGATACCGCAAGATAGATCAGCGCGGCGATCCCGAATGACTGGAACGCCATGTAGGTCGCGGAATTGGCGTCGCGCGCGACCTTCAGGATGTCCGGCACGGTCGCCGTGAACGCGACGGTCGTCGCGTGCAGCATCAGGATCACCTCGTTGCTGTACAGCGGCAGCGCACGGCGCAGCGCCGACGGCAGGATCACGCGGCGGTACATCGTGAACGGCGACATCCCGTACGCGCGCGCCGCCTCGACCTCTCCATGCGGAATCGCACGGATCGCTCCGGCGAAGATCTCGGTGGTGTACGCGCAGGTGTTCAGCGCGAACGCGAGGATCGCGCAGTTGAAACCGCTGCGGAAAAACGCGTCGAGCAGCGAGTGCGAGCGCACGAACTCGAGGCTGTACATGCCCGTGTACATCAGCAGCAACTGCACGTAGAGCGGCGTGCCGCGGAACACGTACGTGTAGAACCGCACGGGCGTCGACACCCACTTGTTTCTCGACACGCGCGCGACCGCGAGCGGCACCGCGCACACGAAGCCGAGCGAAATCGATGCGACGAGCAGCCACAGCGTGACCGCGAGGCCGGACAGGCGCTGGCCGTCCCAGAAAAGGAACGCCTTGCCGAATTCCTGGAGGATCTCGATCATAGTTCTGCGTGCCGCACGCCCATGGAATAACGCTTCTCGAGCTGGATCAGCACGAGGTTGGAAACGGTCGTGATCGCAAGGTAGATCAGCGCCGCGACGAGGATGAAGAAGAACATGTTGAACGTGCTCTTGCCGGCGTCCTGCGCGGCCTTCACGACGTCCGCGAGACCGATGATCGACACCAGCGCGGTCGCCTTCACGAGCACCTGCCAGTTGTTGCCGATGCCCGGCAGCGCAAAGCGCATCATCTGCGGAAACATGATCCGCGCGAACACGCGCGCGCCGCTCATCCCGTAAGCCGCACCGGCTTCGAGCTGGCCGCGCGGCACCGACAGGAACGCGCCGCGAAACGTCTCGGTGAAGTACGCGCCGTAGATGAAGCCGAGCGTCAGCACGCCGGCCACGAACGGATCGATGTCGATCTGGTTCCAGCCGACGAGGTCGGTGAACTGGTTCAGCCAGATCTGGATGCTGTAGAACAGCAGCAGCATCAGCACAAGATCGGGCACCGAGCGGATCAGCGTCGTATAACCGGTCGCGATCGCTCGCAGCACCCGGTTGTGCGACAGCTTCGCCACCGCGCCGATCAGCCCCAGCGCCACCGCGGTGGCGAGCGACAGCACCGACAGCTCGATGGTCTGCACGGTGCCGGCCCAGAGGACGGGACCAAAGCCGTAAAGGAACACGCGCGTCTCCAGAGTTGAATGAATGCCGACGCGCATGCCTGTCCCGCGCCGGAGTGACGCGGATAGTCGCAAGCGAAATTATTTGCCTCAAATCACCATGCGCGCGATTGCTGCGTCGCAACAATTCGTCCCACCATTTCTGCACACGACCTACGCCGCTGTTTCAAAAGGAAAAAAACCGTTCCCTGACAGTCGGATGACATGCCGGGAAGCGGTTTTTTTGCAATTTTCCGGTCGCTTTTTCGATATAGCGCAGGACTGGCCATCGGGCCGAATGGGCAGGTCGGGACACACGCCACACAATCGCTTGCTCATGCCCGCGACGCGCTGCGCGCCGATCCGATGTCACTCGTGGCGGCCTCTACTTTTCGCATCCACAAAAACGGCTTGCCACTTCATGTTTTCGCATCCACAATTAGTCGAAATTCCGTTCGTTTTCGACGACGCCAAGGATCTGTCGAACCGGCTGAAACACGGCATCTCGCTGCGAATGGCGGAATTTGCCGAGTGGGAAGCCGTGCGCGCGTGGCCGGATACCCGCCGGGACTACGGCGAGGCGCGCTGGATCTGTCTGGTGCCGATCGGCCCGCGCCTCTACACGGCGATCGTCGTCCCGCGCGGCCGCACGCTGCGTGTCGTCAGCCTGCGAAAGGCCAACAACCGAGAGATGATTCGATATGAAGAAGGCCGTTAAATTCATCCGCAACACGCCCGAGGAAGAAGCGGCGATCGCACGCGGCATCGCCGCCGATCCGGACGCCCACGAACTCAGCGACGAAGAAATCGATGCGATGGAGCCGTTCGTCGAGGTCGTCGCGAAGAAGTTCGGGCGCCCGAAGCTCGAGCACCCGAAGGAACAGGTCAGCATTCGCTACGACGCGGACATCCTCGCCGCGTTTCGGGCCGACGGCCCCGGCTGGCAGACGCGCATGAACGACGCGCTGCGCGACTGGCTGAAGAAGCGCCGCGCGTGAGCGTCACCGCCCTTTCAGGATGTCGGAGCGCGAAGTCGTGTAGACGAGCCCGTCCGGGCCGAAATGGACGTTGAAGAACGCGTCGGTGTTGACGCCGTCCTCGAGCCAGCGCCAACTCCAGACCGTCTCCGGCTTCAGCGGATACTGCGCGATGTCGCCCGGCTTGCCGAGCAGGCGTCGCACCTCGTCCTCGTCCATCCCCGGGCGCACTTTCGCGAAATTCTCGGCGGTCAGTACCTGCGTCGCGCCCGTGTAGCGCCCGTTCGCATCGAGATCGACGAACCAGGTCTGGTTGCCCATCGGGCCGCGCGGATATTCGAGACGCTTCGAGCCGTCGGTGAACGTGCGCTCGGTCTCGGGCTTGCCCATCGTGCCGCGCACGTCGGCCTCGGTCGATTCGCCGACCTTCAGCCCCTTCAGCAGCAGCGGCGCGGGCTTGATCGCGTTGAAGAAATCCCTGATACGTTGCACGTCGAGATGGCCCTGGTCGTCGCAACCGGTCAGCGCCAGCGCGGCGGCCAGCATCGTCACGGAAAGCAGCCGGAAACGGAAAATCATCGGAAGAATGGCGCGTGGAGAAAACACGCGGCAAGGATACCCGCGCGACGCCAAAAGCGCGAGACGGGCCGCGCGGGCCGTCCGCTGTTCAATGCGTCGTTTCGGTTTCGGTCCGGGTTTCGGGCGCCCGATTCGCCGGCGCCGTCGCGCGCGGCCCGGCCGGCGGCGCGCCCAGGCGGCGGCGCGTGCGCACCAGCTCGGCAAGCTGCCACGAGCCGAGCGCGAGGCAGCCGAACAGCACCTCGCGGCCGCGCTTGACCACCGCGAGCGACAGCGCGGTCTCGCGGTCGACGCCGAACATCTGCGCGAGCAGCACGACGGTCGCCTCCTGCACGCCGAGCCCGCCCGGCACCATGAACGCCGCATGCCGCACGGCCTGCGTCATCGCCTCGATCGCGATCGCGCCGCCGATCGACACCGGGTGGCCGAGCAGCGCGAGCGCCCAGTAGATCTCGAGCGCGCCGAGCACGTAGCCGGCCAGTTGCCAGAAGAACGCGCTGAACAGCAGGCCCGTACGCGACATCAGCGAATCGATGTCGGCGTCGAGCCGGCGGCCGTCGACGCCCTGCAGCAGCCGGTGCGAATCGCCGAGCAAGCGGCCCGCGAAACGCTCGATCGCATGGAAGATGCCGCCGCGCCGCATCAGCACCACGCCGAGCACCGGCAACGGCAGCGTCAGCAGCAGCGCGAGGCCGATCGTGCCGCCGCCCATGTTGTCGGTCGTCGAGAGCAGCAGCACGAGGCCGAGCGCCGCGAACGCATACTGGACGACGATCGTCACGAGCACTTCGACGATCACCGACGCGGTCACACGGCTCGCGTCGGGCACCTGCCAGCGCGCGAGCCGGATGCCGACGATCTCGCCGCCGATGCCGACCACCGGCAGCAGCCGGTTCACCGCCTCGCGCACGGTCGCGATCCACCACAGGAACGGTAGCGAGCCGCGCCGGTCGAGCAGTTGGTGCCATGCGTACGCATCGAGCAACAGCGGCAGCGCGTGGAACGGCACGAGCCACAGCAGCGCGTAGCCGGCGCGCGCGAGCATCTGCGATACGTCATCGACGCCTTCGTGCAGCCCCAGCGCGAGCAGGATGCCGATGCCGATCGGCCAGCCGAGCCACTTGATCCACTTGCTCATGACGGCTGCGCTCCCGCTGCGCGCGACGCGTGCACGCCACGTCGTGCCGCGGGCCCGCCGAACACGTCGGCGAAGCCGCCGGTCGCGACGCCCGCCGCCTTCAGCGCGGCCGCGACGCGCGGCGACAGCAGCGCATCGAGTTCGTCGACCGGGCGATAGCCGGCCATCGTCGGCGTGATCGGGCCATCGCCCGCTTCGGCCGGATGGCAGTAGATCTCGCCGACGCCCGGCGGCAGCTTCGCGAGCGCGTCGAGCAGCACGGCCTCGTCCATCGCGCCCGTATGCTCGATGCCGACCACGTAGTCGTTGTGCGCGAGCCCCGCGCGGTCGAGCCGCGCGCGCACCAGCGCGATCCACGGCTTCAGCAGCGCGGGCGCGCTCGTTTCGTACGGCAGCCGTACCGCGCGCAGCCCGTAGTCGCGGCCGATCTCGACGATCATCGACAGCACGGTCGGATGCAGGTGGAAATGCTTGTGCGCGTTCACGTGGTCGAGCGGCAGGCCGCTCGCCGCGAACGCGTCGAACTGCGCACGGATTTCCCGGCGCAGTTGCGCGCGCACGTGCGGCAGGAAGAAGAAGCGACAACCGTCCTTCGCCATCGCGTCGCCGAAGCGCCCGTCGGGCCCGACGAGCGCGGGAATCTCATGCGCGGGCAGCGTGGCCGGGCCATCCGCGAGCACCAGATGCAGCCCGACCGCGAGCGACGGCAGCCGCCGCGCGCGCTCGATCGCATCCTGCGCGGCGGTTGCGCCCACCATCAGGCTCGCGGCGTTCAGCACGCCGTCGCGGTGCGCGCGCTCGACCGCCGCGTTGACGCGTGGGTGCAGCCCGAAGTCGTCCGCGGTGAAGATCAGCGCCCGCGTCGCCCGCTGCGTCGCCACGGATCAGGCCTCGTGCGCGCGCAGGAAGCGGAAGAACTCGACGCCTTCGCGCAGGCGCCGCTTCATCATGTCCCAGCTCGTCAGCATCTCGCGCACGATTTCCCAGATCTTCGACGGACGGAAGTAGAACTCGCGATAGAACTGTTCGAGGTGGTGATAGATCTCGTCGCGCGACAGGTGCGCATAGCCGATCGCCGCGAGCTGCACGCCCTCCTTGCTGACGAGGTTGATCGTCTTGTTCTCTTCCATCCAGCCGTTTTCGACGGCCTGCTTGTACAGCGTCGTGCCCGGATACGGTGCGGCGAGCGACACCTGGATCGTGTGCGGGTTGATTTCCTTCGCGTACTCGATCGTCTTCTTGATGGTTTCCTTCGTCTCGCCCGGCAGCCCGAGGATGAAGGTGCCGTGGATCTTGATGCCGAGCTTCTTGCAGTCCGCGCTGAAGCGGCGCGCGAAATCGGTGCGCACACCCTTCTTGATGTTCACGAGGATCTGGTCGTCGCCCGATTCGAAGCCGACCAGCAGCAGGCGCAGCCCGTTTTCCTTCATCACCTTCAGCGTCTTGTACGGCACGTTGGCCTTCGCGTTGCACGACCACGTCATGCCGAGCTTGCCCAGGCCGATCGCGATGGCTTCGGCGCGCGGCAGATCGTCGGTGAAGGTGTCGTCATCGAACATCAGCTCCTTCACTTCCGGCATGTTGTCGCGGATCCACTTCGCTTCCGCCAGCACGTTCTCGACCGAGCGCGTGCGGTAGCGATGGCCGCTGACCGTCTGCGGCCACAGGCAGAACGTGCAGCGCGACTTGCAGCCGCGGCCCGTGTAGATCGACACGTACGGATAGTTCAGGTAGCCGATGAAGTAGTTGTCGATCTTCAGGTCGCGCTTGTAGACGGGCGCGACGAACGGCAGTTCGTCCATGTTCTCGAGGATCGGACGCGCTTCGTTGTGCTCGATCGAGCCGTCCTTCGCGCGCCAGCTCAAGCCCTTGATCTCGGCGAACGGCTTGCCTTCGGCGAGCTCCTTGCAGGTGTAGTCGAATTCCTCGCGGCACACGAAGTCGATGGCGTCGCTCGCCGTGAGCGAGTTGTGCGGATCGACCATCACCTTCGCGCCCACCATGCCGACCAGCATCGACGGCTTCATCTTCTTCAGATCCTGCGCGAACATCGCGTCGGTCGGGAACGACGGCGTGCTCGTGTGGATGATCACGAGGTCGTAGTCGTTGGCGATCTTCAGCGTTTCCTCGACCGACAGGCCGTCGGCCGGCGCGTCGACGACGCGGCTGCCCGGCACGAGCGCGGCCGGCTGCGCGAGCCAGGTCGGATACCAGAAGGAACGGATTTCGCGCTTCGCCTGATAGCGCGAGCCGGCTCCGCCGTCGAAGCCGTCATACGAAGGGGCCTGCAAGAACAGCGTTTTCATGAATGCTCCGGTAGCCTGCATAGTTCGTTTCGTTACAACGATTCAGTCAAAAAATCCGCGGGCCGCCATGCCGGCGCCCGCCTCTTCGTCATGTCGCGCCGCGCGGCTGCGCCGTGCGACGCGTGTCGGCCCGCGGGCCGGGTCCGATCGCCAGCCCTAGCGGCCGTCCACTGCTTCCACGGCCGCCGTCGCGCGTTCGCCGCCGACGACCGTCATCCTCGCGCCGCGCCACACGACATGGGTGCCGAACACGGCCGCGAGCCACTCCAGCGCGAGCAGCGTGTCGCGCACCGGGACGAGCGGCAGGTCGCGCCAGAACGCGCGCCAGCCGTCCTCGCCGCGCGCGTGCAGCACGAGCCGCCCGAATGCGCCGAGCGCGGCCGCCCCGCCCGCCAGCGTGCCGGCGAAGGTGCCGTCGAGGCGCCACGCGAGCGCCGCGCCGATCGCGAGCCACGGCGCGGTAAACGTGATGAACAGGAACGCGAAGCCGGCCGGGTTCAGCGAACGGATCGTGCGCAGCCAGCGCGTCTCGCGGCGCCACAGCGGCCCGAACGACGGTTCGATCACGTCAGTCGCGACCTCGACCTCGGACAGCACGGTGCGCCGCCCGAGCCGACGCGGCAGCTCGGCCAGCCAGAAATCGTCCGCCAGTTCGTCCTTCAGTGCGAAGAGGCCGCCGATCCGCTCGAGCGTGTCGCGCGTGAGCGCGAGCGTCGCGCCGAAGCCGAAGCGGCTCGAGCGGCCGAGGTGCGTGATGCGCACCGACGGCGCGAACCAGGCGTCGACGAACTGCGCGCCGATGCGCGTCCAGAAGCCGCCGACGCTGCGCGCATGATACAGGCACGTGACGACCCCGACCGACGCGTCGGCGAGCGGCGCCGTCACGCGCTCCAGATAGTCGGGCTGCACCGCGATGTCGCTGTCCGCGATCACGATGCGTCCGTATTTCGCGCGCTCGGCGAGATTGATCAGGTTGCTGACCTTCAGGTTCTTGCCGTGCACGCGCGCGTCGACCACGAGCGTGATGTCGCACGCCGGATGAGCGGCGCGCAGCCGCTCGACGACGGCGATGGCCGGATCGGCCGGCGATGCGACGCCGAACAGCACCTCGTAGCAAGGATGGCGCTGCGCGCAGAAGGTCGCGAGGTTGTCGTACAGGTGCGGCTCCGCGCCGCACAACGGCTTCAGCACGCTGACCGGCTCGAAGCCGTCGCGCACCGCCGTGCGCGGCGTGCGCGGCCGCGGCGCGAAGGCCGCGACGAGCGCATAGCCGGCCGCGGCGAGCGTGAACGCGATCAGGAGCCAGTCGAGCAGCGTGACGATCGGCGTCATGCGCGACGCCTCCCGGCGACCTGGGCGCCACGGCAAACGCTCGAGCGTGATTGAACGTGATGCGGTATTCCGACTACGACGAACGCGGGCACGACCCGACTCCTTGTTCCTGCAGCGTCTGTAATGGGGGCGGCACGACCCGTCGTTCGGGTGCGGCCATGCCCGGCTTCGCGTGGCGTATCCCCGCGCAGCGCCCGGACGGCATGCGGGAAGACTCGAATGGCTCCATCGGCACAAGATGGGCAGGCGCCGGATTTTAACAGTCGGCGCGCGCCCGGCGCTCGGCGTTCCGGGAAACGGACTAGTGCGATTCCAGCAAAGCTGAGCGGTCGACGAACCCGATCGGCCCGGCCACGTTCACGTTAGCGTAAGTACTTTGCAGGCGTATTGCAGTCTTTAAAATCAGACATTTCGTGCAAATTTGTATGTCGATGCGGTTTCATTTCCAATCGCCGTAAAGTTTGGTAATTAACCAGCGATTAGATTGATTTTTGCAACGATCATCGCAAGGAACCCTGCGTCCCTGTAAGGCGCATGGGTATGCGCGCGCCGCCAGCACGTTCCGGAACCCTTTGGCAAAATCGTTGGCGTTTGTTGCGTCAGCGCATCACCACGCCACCCGTTTCGAAGGTCTTCCGATGACACCGTTTTCCGTACTCGATCTCGCCCCCATCCCGGCCGGCGCCGACGCCTCGCAAGCGTTCCGCAACACCGTCGATCTCGCGCAGCACGCGGAACGCTGGGGCTACCGGCGCTACTGGCTGGCCGAGCATCACAACATGCCGGGCATCGCGAGCGCGGCCACCGCCGTCGTGATCGGCCACGTCGCGGGCGCCACGCGCACGATCCGGGTCGGCTCGGGCGGCATCATGCTGCCGAACCATGCGCCGCTCGTGATCGCCGAACAGTTCGGCACGCTCGCGTCGCTGTATCCGGGGCGCATCGACCTCGGCCTCGGCCGCGCGCCCGGCACCGACCAGACCACGTCGCGCGCGCTGCGCCGCGACCTGATCGGCAGCGCGGATTCGTTTCCGGACGACGTCGCGGAGCTGCAGCGCTACTTCGCGGAGCCGGTGCCCGGCCAGCGCGTGCGGGCGGTGCCCGGCGCGGGGCTCGACGTCCCGGTGTGGCTGCTCGGTTCGAGCCTGTTCAGCGCGCAGCTCGCGGCGATGCTCGGGCTGCCGTTCGCGTTCGCGTCGCACTTCGCGCCGGATTACCTGATGCGCGCGCTCGAGATCTATCGCGCGCAGTACCGGCCGTCGGCCGCGTGGCCGAAGCCGCATGCGATGGTGGGCGTCAACGTGTTCGCGGCCGAGACCGACGACGAGGCACGGCGCCTGTTCACGTCGCTGCAGCAGCAGTTCATCAACCTGCGGCGCGGCACGCCGGGCAAGCTGCCGCCGCCCGTCGACGTGCTCGAGGCGAACGAACTCGAACTCGCGACCGTCGCGCATTCGCTGTCGTTCGCGGCGGTCGGCTCGCGCGACACGGTGCGCGACAAGCTGCGCGAGCGCATCGCGCAGACGGGCGCCGACGAGCTGATCATCACCGCGCAGATCTACGATCACGCCGCGCGGCTGCGCTCGTTCGAACTGGCCGCGCAGATCCGCGACGAGCTCGCGAACGAGGCAGGCTGACCGCCCGACGGTGCGCGGCCGGCGGCGGCCTGCTCCGCGTCACTGCGGGCGCACGGCCTCCAGCCCGTCGAGCAGCGCCTTGTGGAACGCGTCGGGGTCCTGGATCTGCGGCGCGTGCCCGAGCGCCGGGAATTCGACGAGCTGCGCGCCGGGAATCGCGGCCTGCGTGCGCTTCGCGAGCTCCGGATAGCGGCCGAGCTTCGCATGCACGTCGGGCGGCGCGGCGTCCTTGCCGATCGCGGTCGTGTCCTTGTCGCCGATCATCAACAGCGTCGGCACGCGGATCGCGCCGAATTCGTAGACCACCGGCTGCGTGAGGATCATGTCGTAGATCAGCGCGGAGTTCCACGCGACCGCGTCGCGGCCGGCGCCGCGATACATCCCGGCGAGCATCTGCACCCAGCGTTCGTACGACGGCGACCACTTGCCCGCATAGTAGGTCGCCTGCTCGTAGCGGCGGATGCCGTCGGCCGTGGTCTTCTGCTCGCGCGCATACCAGTAGTCGACCGACAGCGGCGGCACGCCGAGCGCCTTCCAGTCCTCGAGGCCGATCGGGTTCACGAGCACGAGCTGGTCGGTCGCCTTCGGATACATCAGCGCGTACCGGATCGCGAGCATCCCGCCCGTCGAATGGCCGATGATCGTCGCCGACTTCACGCCGAGCGATTCGAGCAGCGCGTGCGTGTTGCGCGCGAGTTGCTGGAAGCTGTACTGGTAGCGCTCGGGCTTCGACGACTTGCAGAAACCGATCTGGTCCGGCGCGATCACGCGATAGCCGGCGCGGCTCAGCACGTCGATCGTGTCTTCCCAGGTCGCCGCGCAGAAGTTCTTGCCGTGCAGCAGCACGACGGTGCGGCCGTTCGGGTGCGCGGGCTGCACGTCGAGGTACGCCATCTCGAGGGTTTCCCGCTGCGACACGAACGCGTACGCGTGCACGTGCGCCGGATACGCAAACCCTTCCAGCCGCGGGCCGTACGCGGGCCCGTCGTTGGCGGCGGGCGTCGCGGCAACGCCCGCAACGGGCAGCGCGCACGCGGCGGCGGCGCTCGCGCCGAGCACCGCGGCGCGCGCGACGGACAACATCTTGCAAATCGAAAGCATGGCGATCACGGTGATGGGGGACGCGCGCGGGCCGCCGGAGTGCGGCGGGACGGGCTCGCGCCCCGCGATTCTACGCGCTCGCGTGACGACGGCGCGCAACACTCCGGGGGCGCGCGACTTCCGCGCGTATGACGAACTCGGGTATCGTGTGACGTGACCCTGAAACGCGTGCAGGCGAATTCCCATGAAAAACGTCCTCAGCATTCAGTCGCACGTCATCTACGGCCATGCCGGCAACAGTGCGGCCGTGTTCCCGATGCAGCGCCTCGGCGTCAACGTCTGGCCGCTCAACACCGTCCAGTTGTCGAATCACATGCAGTACGGCCACTGGGCCGGCAGCGCGATCGATGCCGCGAAGATGGAACAGCTCGTCGACGGCATCGCCGCCATCGGCGCGCTCAAGCGTTGCGACGCGGTGCTGTCCGGCTTCCTCGGCTCGCCGCCGCAGGCGCGCGCGGCGGTCGAGATCGTGCGCGCGGTGAAGGCGATGAATCCGAACGCGTGGTACTTCTGCGATCCGGCGATGGGCCAGACGGGCGGCATCCGGCCCGAGCCCGGCGTCGAGGAATTCATCGTCCAGGAGGTGCCCGCGCTCGCCGACGGCATGTCGCCGAACCATACCGAACTGCAGAAGCTCGCCGGGCGGCGCATCGAGACCGTCGCCGAAGCCGTCGACGCCTGCCGCGCGCTGATCCGCCGCGGCCCGCAGATCATCCTCGTCAAGCACCTGCACGACCGCAACAGCCCGGCCGACCGTTTCAACATGCTCGCCGTCACCGAAACCGAAGCGTGGATCGGCCAGCGGCCGCTGTATGCGTTTCCGCGCCACCCGGTCGGCGTCGGCGACCTCACCAGTGCGATCTTCGTCGCGTGCCGGCTGCGCGGCGACTCCGTGCGCGCCGCGTTCGAACACACGCTCGCGGCCGTGCATGCGGTCGTGAAGGCCACCTACGACGCACGCCGTTACGAACTCGAACTCGTCGCCGCGCAGGACGAGATCGCCCGCCCGAGCGAATGGTTCGGCGCGTGGGTGACCGACGCCTGACGCGCCGGCACCGCGTTGCGCTGCTCCGCCGCGCTGCTTTCCTGCTTTCCCCGTTACACCACGACCGCCGGCGATGCGCATCCCGATACCGGTTCGCCGTCCATGCAAACGTTTCCGGACTTCACATGAATGACACCGATTCCTCGCTATGCTCGCGGCGGCACGCACCGACGCAGCCGCATCCTGCGATTCGGTGCGCGCCTTTCCCGCAGGTCCCGCCAATCGGCTCCCCCTTTACCGCACGATAACGACCATGACCCGATCGAACCGTCGTGACTTCCTGCGCGTCGCCGCCGGCACTGCCGGCGCCGCCGCGCTGAACCTGTTTCCGCCCGTGATCCGGGATGCGCTCGCGATTCCCGCGAACCGCCGCACCGGCACGATCCGCGACATCGAACACATCGTGATCCTGATGCAGGAGAACCGCTCGTTCGACCACTACTTCGGCACGATGCGCGGTGTCCGCGGCTTCGGCGACCCGCGCCCGTTGCGCCTCGCGAACGGCAAGTCGGTGTTTCACCAGCCGGTCGGCCCGGCCGAACTGCTGCCGTTCCACCCCGGCGCGGACAAGCTCGGCCTGCAGTTCCTGCAGGACCTGCCGCACGGCTGGCAGGACATGCACGCCGCGTGGAACAAGGGCCGCTACGACCAGTGGGTGCCGAACAAGGGCACCACGACGATGGCGTACCTCAAGCGCGACGACATCCCGTTCCATTACCAGCTCGCCGACGCGTTCACGATCTGCGACGCGTACCACTGCGCGATCCCGAGCTCGACCGACCCGAACCGCTACTACATGTGGACGGGCTACGTCGGCAACGACGGCACGGGCGGCGGCCCGGTGCTCGGCAACGAGGAAAAGGGCTACGGCTGGACGACCTATCCGGAAGTGCTCGAACAGGCCGGCGTGTCGTGGAAGATCTACCAGGACGTCGGCACGGGGCTCGACGCGAACGGCTCGTGGGGCTGGACGCAGAACCCGTACATCGGCAACTACGGCGACAACGCGCTGCTCTACTTCAACCAGTACCGCACCGCGCTGCCCGGCACGCCGCTGTACGACAAGGCGCGCACCGGCACCAACATCAGCGCCGGCGGCACGCTGTTCGACGTGCTGCAACAGGACGTGAAGAACGGCACGCTGCCGCAGGTGTCGTGGATCTGCGCGCCGGAAGCGTATTCCGAGCACCCGAACTGGCCCGCGAACTACGGCGCGTGGTACATCGAGCAGGTGCTGAAGGCGCTCGTGTCGAATCCCGACGTGTGGAGCAAGACCGCCCTCTTCATCACGTACGACGAAAACGACGGTTTCTTCGATCACGTGCCGCCGCCGTTCGCGCCGCAGTCGCGCGAGAACGGGCTGTCGACCGTCGCGACGACCAACGAGGTGTTCGCCGGCGATGCATCGCACATGGCCGGCCCGTACGGGCTCGGGCCGCGCGTGCCGATGCTGGTCGTGTCGCCGTGGACCAAGGGCGGCTGGGTCTGCTCGCAGACCTTCGATCACACGTCGCTGCTGCAATTCATCGAGGCGCGGTTCGGCGCGCAGTATCCGGTCACGGCCGCCAACGTGTCGCCGTGGCGTCGCGCGGTGTGCGGCGACCTGACCGCCGCGTTCGATTTCGCGACGGCCGATGCCGGCTGGCCGACGCTGCCCGATACGAGCGGCTACGCGCCGCCGGATCGCAATCGCCACCCCGATTACATCCCGGTGCCGCCGGTGCTGCAGAAGCTGCCGAAACAGGAAGCCGGGCTGCGCCCGGCGCGCGCGCTGCCGTACGAGCTGTTCGTGCACGGCCGCGTCGAAGCCGCGAACGGCCAGTTCCGGCTGACCTTCGCGAACACGGGCCGCGCGGGCGCCGCGTTCCAGGTCCAGTCGCGCAACCGCGTCGACGGCCCGTGGACGTACACGGTCGAAGCCGGCAAACGCATCGCCGATACGTGGAGCGCGGCCGCGTCGCTCGGCCTGTACGACCTCGACGTGTACGGCCCGAACGGCTTCTACTGCCATTTCCGCGGCCCGTTCGCGACCGGCGTCGGCAGCGCGAACGTGAACCCCGAAGTGATCTACGGCTACGACGTCGCGAACGGCAACATCACGCTGCGCCTGATGAACCGCGGCCACAAGGCCGTGCGGCTCAAGGTCACGAACGCGTACGGCCACGGTCACGCGCGTACGTTCGATCTCGCGCCGGGCGCGCACGTCGACGATTACTGGGACTTGCGCGGCAGCCACGGCTGGTACGACCTGACCGTCAGCGACGGCCGGCAGCTCGGCTTCCTGCGCCGCTTCGCCGGCCACGTCGAAACGGGCCGCCCGAGCACCAGCGACCCGCTGATCCGCACGACCGCGTCGCACGACGACGCCGAGGCCGCATCGGACGCCCTGTCCGACTGACGTCGGCCCACGCGCGGCGCGGCCCCGGCAGGCCGCGCCGCGCCCTTGCCCCGCACCGCTCCCCCCTTCTCCGCACCCGTTCCGTTCGCGACGGGAAACTCCCGATACCGGCCGTGGCCGGTCGCGCGGAAGCTATGCGCAAATCCGCATCGAATGCGCGGCAAATTTCCAAGACCCGCGCATATCGGCGACCTATATATCGAGGCAATCGGGGCTCTTCGCGGAGCCTGCCGGGAGATGTTTCCGAGGATCACGATGCCGACCTCCCCGCCCGATTCCGAGAAGCGGTCGAACCGCCCGCCCGTCGCACGCGCCCGGCCCGTCCTGGTGCGCGCGGTATCCACTCGCCGGTGTCGAACAAGAGGAACAACATGAAATTCCGTCATTCCCTGCTGTCGGTGTCCATCGCATCCGCGCTTGCCCTCCTCTCGCAACAGGCCGCGCAGGCGGCCGACACAACCGACGTGAAGGTCGGCTTCGCCGCGCCGCTCACGGGCGTGAACGCCGGCTACGGCAAGGATCTGCAAAACGGCGTCCAGCTCGCGCTCGACGATGCCGTCGCGCAGAAGGTGCAGATCGCCGGCAAGCCCGCCCGCTTCAATCTCGTCGTGCAGGACGACCAGGCCGACCCGCGCATCGGCGTGCAGGCCGCGCAGGCGCTCGTCGACCAGAACGTGTCGGTCGTGGTCGGTCACTTCAATTCGGGGACGACGATTCCGGCGTCGGTAGTCTACGACAAGGCCGGCATTCCGGTGATCGACCCGGCCGCGACCAACCCGACGCTCACGTCGCGCGGGCTCGCGAACATGTTCATGGTGATCGCGACCGACGGCCAGAATGCCGGCAACGCGGGCAAATACGCGGTCGAGGTGACGAAGGCGAAGCGCATTGCGATCATCGACGACCGCACCGCGTTCGGCCAGGGCGAGGCCGACGAATTCGAGAAGGCCGTGAAGGCCGCGGGCGGCAACCTCATCGGCCGCGAGTTCACCAACAACCAGGCGGTCGATTTCCGCGCGCAGATCACGAGCCTGAAGGCCAAGAATCCCGACCTGATCTTCTTCGGCGGCCTCGATTCGCTCGCCGCGAACTTCATCAAGCAAATGCGCCAGCTCGGGCTGAATGCGCAGTTCGTCGGAGGCGGCGGCGTGAAGGACAACGAGTTCATCAAGATTGCGGGCCCGGCCGCCGAAGGCGCGATGGCATGGGAATACGGCCGTCCGCTCGACGAGCTGCCGCAGGGCAAGGATTTCGAGGCACGCTTCAAGAAGCGCTTCGGCGTCGACGTGCTCTCGTATGCGCAGTTCGGCTATGACGCGGCGTGGGCGGCGATCAAGGCGATGCAGGCGGCCAACTCGACCGACCCGAAGGCCTATCGCCCGGCGCTCAAGAAAATCGACTTCGAAGGCGTGACCGGCCGCATCTCGTTCGCGAACGACGGCTCGCTGAAGAGCGGGATGTCGACGCTGTATCAGGTGAAGAATGGCGCGTGGAAGACAATCGTGACGAAGGGAGGCTGATCGGCGACGGAGGCGGCCGGCGGCGGAAACGCCGCCTCGCCGCTGAGACCGGCGCGGCCCGCATCGAGCTCGTATGACGACTGATGTTGAAGCGATCGAGCAGGTCCGCCGCCGCGCGGACCCCACGCCCAGCCAGCGGTCAGCCGGCCTCGGCCTCCGCCGCCTCGTGTGCGCGGCGTAGCCGCTCGCGACTGTTCGTAAGGTGCGTGCGCATCGCGGCGCGGGCCGCTTCCGGGTCGTGGCGCGCGATCGCCTCGTAGATGTCCTCGTGCTCGTGGTTCAGCCGGCCCACGTAACGCTCGAGGTCGTCGCCGGCAAAGCGCGCCGAGTTCACACGCGTGCGCGGGATGATCGACGTGCCGAGCTGCGTCATGATGTCGACGAAATAGCGGTTGCCGGTGGATTGCGCGATCTGCAGGTGGAACTGGAAGTCGAGCTGCGCGGTGTCGCGGCCGCCGCCCGCGCCCGTCGCGATCGCGTCGAGCGCGCGCCGCAGCGCGGCGAGGTCGGCATCGTTCGCGCGCTGCGCGGCCAGGCTCGCGCACTCGCTTTCGAGGCTGATGCGCAGCTCCAGCACCGCGAGCACGTCGCGCAGCGTCGTGATCGTCGCGGGATCGATGCCGAGCGTCTGGCGGCGCGACGGCTCCAGCACGAAGCTGCCGATGCCGTGGCGCGTCTCGACGAGGCCGCTCGCCTGCATCCGCGAGATCGCCTCGCGCACGACCGTGCGGCTCACGCCCTGCGCCGCCATGACTTCGGTTTCGGTCGGCAGCTTGTCGCCGGGACGCAGCGTGCCGTTTTCGATCTGCGCGGTCAGCGCGTCGACGACATCTTGTGCGAGGCTGCGTGCGCGACGGCGCGGCGCTGCGGGAAGCGTAGGCACGGACATGTGGCCGGTTCCTTTTTGAATGATCGTAATGTGAGCCGAGGGTTTACGCGGGGTTTGAGCGAAAGCCGATGATTCATTATACTGCGTCACAAGTCATCCGACGACTGATGATCGGCGCACGGATCTCCTGTCGACTCAGGTCGGCCGTTCCGCCCCGGTCCCGTGCGTGACAATCGGGCCGCGTTCGCGTTTCGCGCGCCGCCGGCCCGGTTGCCGCTTTCACCCCGTTTCGGGTTGCGTCGACATGCGGGCCTTGCGCGCCGCGCACGTCGGTTGTCGAATGATCGCACCTCCCGCCGCGCGCGGCAAAGCTTTTGCCGCACGGCATCGCCCACTCTCTCGCCATCGCCGCCCATGAACGCCGTCACTGCCTCGCCCTCCCCCGACACGCCGCGCATCGTCGACCTGCAAGCGATTCCGGTCGCCGGCCACGACAGCATGCTGCTCAACCTGAGCGGCGCGCACGGCCCGTTCTTCACCCGCAACCTCGTGATCCTGAAGGACAGCGCGGGTCGCACGGGCGTCGGCGAAGTGCCGGGCGGCGAAAGCATCCGCCGCACGCTCGACGACGCGCGCGCGCTCGTCGTCGGCCAGCCGGTCGGCAACTATCATGCGGTGCTCAACGACGTGCGGCGCACCTTCGCCGACCGCGACGCGAGCGGCCGCGGGCTGCAGACCTTCGACCTGCGCACGACGATCCACGCGGTCACCGCGCTCGAGGCCGCGCTGCTCGACCTGCTCGGTCAGCATCTCGGCGTGCCGGTCGCCGCGCTGCTCGGCGAAGGCCAGCAGCGCGAGCGTGTCGAGATGCTCGGCTACCTGTTCTACATCGGCGATCGCACGAAGACGGCGCTGCCCTATCGCGACGGCCGCGGCGCGACCGACGACTGGACGCGCGTGCGCGACGAAGCCGCGCTGACGCCCGAAGCCGTCGTGCGGCTCGCCGAAGCCGCGCATGCCCGCTACGGCTTCAACGACTTCAAGCTGAAGGGCGGCGTATTCGAAGGGGCAAGCGAGATCGAGGCCGTGACGGCGCTCGCCGAGCGCTTCCCCGACGCGCGCGTGACGCTCGATCCGAACGGCGCATGGTCGCTCGACGAGGCCGTGCGGCTGTGCCGCGACCAGCATCACGTGCTCGCGTACGCGGAAGATCCCTGCGGCGCGGAGAACGGTTACTCGGGCCGCGAGGTGATGGCCGAATTCCGCCGTGCGACGGGGCTGCCGACGGCGACCAACATGATCGCGACCGACTGGCGGCAGATGGGCCATGCGGTGCAGCTGCACGCCGTCGACATCCCGCTCGCCGATCCGCACTTCTGGACGATGCAGGGCTCGGTGCGGGTCGCGCAGATGTGCCGCGACTGGGGCCTCACGTGGGGTTCGCATTCGAACAACCACTTCGACGTGTCGCTCGCGATGTTCACGCACGTCGCGGCCGCGGCGCCGGGCCAGGTCACCGCGATCGATACGCACTGGATCTGGCAGGACGGCGAACGGCTGACGCGCGAGCCGCTGAAGATCGAGAACGGGCTGGTGGACGTGCCGAAGCGGCCGGGGCTCGGCATCGACATCGACATGGATGCGGTCGCGCTCGCGCACGAGCTGTACAAGCAGCACGGCCTCGGCGCCCGCGACGACGCGGTGGCGATGCAGTATCTGATTCCGGGCTGGACGTTCAACAACAAGCGCCCGTGCCTCGTGCGCTGAGCACGGACCGACCGGGCGGCAACGTCGCCCGGTCACGCCCGGGCGGCCGCCTCTAGCCGGGGATCCCCTGAGCGGGCGTCCCTAGCCGGCCGCGCCTAGCCGGCCGCACCAATCCCCCGCGCCATCCCCGACGCGGCGAACACGATGACGATCACCAGCACCGCCTGCCAGTGGCCGATCCGCACATAGGTGCGCGCACGGCCGATATCGGGCATCTGCTGCCGCCGCGCGGCGACACGCCAGCGGATCAGCCCCAGCATCGGCACGACCTCGAGCAGCAGGATCAGCACGAGCGCGGTCATCTTCAGGTGAAAGAGCGGTTCGTGCAGGTAGTACGCGGTCCCTTTTTCGAAACCGCCGAACGCACGCGCGAGGCCCGTCGCGATCAGGACGAGCGCGGACAGCCCCCAGAGCGCATCCGCCTTGAACACGCCGGGCAAATCGGCCGCCTGCGCCGACGCGACGAGCCGGCGCAACGCGCGGTTACGCGCCGCGATCGCGGCAAACGCGACGCCGAACGCACTCAGGTGAATGGCAGCCAGCAACCAACGGACGATCATCGCGCCTCCTTGTCGCCCGCGCCCGTGCGCGGGCCGTGTCAGACGATTTGCTTGAGCGCCGCGTCGAGCGCGAGCACCGCGACGCGGTCGCCTTCGGTCGCGAGCGGCGTGCGCATCACGATCTGCCGGTTGTGGCCGACAGCCGCCGGCGAATCCCACAGCAACTCCACCTTCGGTCGATTGAACAGGCTGCCGCGACGCGGCGGCACGACCGCCGGCTGCGCGCCTTGCACGCCCTGTTCGCCCGCGGCGGGCGCCGCGCGGCCGGGCCAGCGCACCGACAGTTCGCGCGCGTCGTACTGGCCGACCTTGCGGCTTTCCATCCAGACGATCGCGGTGCGCGTCAGCATGTCGAGCGAGATCGCATACCGGCCGACCGCGAAGCGGCGCGCGGCCACGTTGGTCCGCCACAGCGGCCGCGGCCGGCAGATCCACACGATCGCCGCGTACAGCGCCGGCGCGGCGACGAGCCAGCCGTTGGTGGCCGTCACCGCGTGCAGCGCGCGGCGCCAGCCGGCCGCCCACGTGAAGGCGCCGATCGACCACACCGCGAACAGGAAACCGATCAGCGCGAACGCGCGCAGCGCCTGGCGCAGCCACTGCGGCAGCGGATGGAACGGCCGCTCGGCCCGTGCGGCGGCACCCGGCAACGCGAGCAGCAGGAAGATCAGGATGAGGTAGATGAATGCCCACGGCGACGACACCATCGCCGACAGCGACGAGCGATAGCCCATCTGGGACATCGAGAACAGCCAGCGCGCGAGCAGCACGAGACCGATCGCGCGCAACGCGAAGATCACACCGGCGCCGGGGGCCGGCGCTGCGCGCGTGGTTTTCGTTCTCGCCAAGACTGCTCTCCTCTGGATATTCGTACCGGGCCGGATTTCACGGCACGGCCATTATAGGGACATTACCGTCTGGACAGACGGCCGGATGGCGTGCCGGGCCGCTTCGAAGGCGGTTCGCGGCGCCGGGCGCGGCGAGAATACAACACATCCGCGCCGCGGATGTGACAACGCCCCGCCGGAAGACCCGGACGGGGCGTCGTACGGTCGCGCGCCGCCGTGCGGCGGCGGCCCGCAATCAGCTTGCGTTGACTTCGCGGAGCACCGTGCGGCGCTTCTGGCGCAGCAGTTCCTCGTAGCCCTTCACGTAGTTCTGCGCCATCACCTTCGACGAGAAACGGGCTTCGAACGCGGCGCGAACCTTCTCGCGCGGCAGCGTATCGAGGCGCTTGAGCGCGGCGACGGCCGACAGTTCGTCTTCGACGACGAAGCCCGACACGCCGTTGTCGATCACTTCCGGCACCGAGCCGCGCTTGAACGCGATCACCGGCGTGCCGCAGGCCATCGCCTCGATCATCACCAGGCCGAACGGCTCCGGCCAGTCGATCGGGAACAGCAGCGCGTGCGCGTTGCCGAGGAATTCGGTCTTTTCGGCTTCGCTGATTTCACCGATGTACTCGACGTGCGGCAGCGCGAACAGCGGCTTGATCTTCTCTTCGTAGTACGCGCGGTCGGCCTTGTCGAGCTTCGCGGCGATCTTGATCGGCAGGCCGGCCTGCTCGGCGATGCGGATCGCGGTGTCGACGCGCTTTTCCGGCGAGATGCGGCCGAGGAACGCGAGGTAGCTCGGCTTCACGTTCGGGATCGGCGTCAGCAGGTTTTCCGGCAGGCCGTGATACACGGTCGACAGCCAGTTCGCCTGCGGCAGCGGGATGCGCTGGTTGTCGGAGATCGACACGACCGGCACGTCGCTGAATGCGTTGAAGATCGGCTGCAGCTCCGGCAGGTCGAGACGGCCGTGCATCGTCGTCAGATGCGGGACCGGCTGGCGCGAGAACAGCGAGAACGGGTAGTAGTCGATGTGGCAGTGCAGGACATCGAACTCTTCCGCGCGGCGGCGCACCTGCTCGAGGAGCAGCATGTGCGGGGCCATCACGTCGCGGATGGTCGGGTCGAGGCGCAGCGCCTGCGGCCAGCACGCTTCGAGCTTCGCGGAGGTCTGCGAATCGCCGCTCGCGAAGAGCGTGACGTCATGCCCCATCTCGACGAGTGCTTCGGTGAGGTAGGACACCACTCGCTCGGTACCGCCGTACAGTTTCGGGGGCACCGCTTCATGCAACGGAGCGATTTGGGCGATTCGCATGCGTAACTCCTAAAAAATCGGCAAAAAACCAGGTATGGGTCGGCAACCTGCCGGGGGCCGGGATGCATGTCGTCCGAAAGTCGGACGAATCAGCCTGCCGGGGCGTCGAACCCGCGCTGCTCAAGGAGCGTCGTCGACGCGACAGGCATAGAACGTTTGAAACGAAGACCCGTTGACAGGGGTTCGTAAAAAACCTGGAATCGAACCCGGAGCCGATTATCTAGGGTTAATCCCGATACGGCGCACGACATTTCAAACTCTTTACTTTGTTACAAAGGCGCAACACTTTGCAACCCGCGGACTCGGGCGTCCGTTCTAGAGTGGAAGGCCGTTTTGGCGATCCTCGTTAACCCGCAGTTGCCGGCAGCGTGATTTCGGCACACGCGGCAGGACGGGATGCCGGATTTTATCTCAAAATCGAACGCGAGCCCCTGGCCAAGGCAAGATTCGCGCAGCGCGACGCGCGGCCTTGTTTACAATGCCGGATTATTCAGTCCGAGCGCGCCGGCCTGCGATCCAGCCGCCACGCTCAATCACCGAATCACCGCACGCATATTTTGGAATCTCTCACCCCTGCCCAGCGCAACGCCCACAACGCGAAGCTGTCGAGCTACGCGCATCGGCCGATCGCGTTCCTGTTCCGCTACATCCGCCTCCATCCGGTCGCCCACCTGGTGGTGCTCTGCAGCGTGCTGGCCGCCGTCGGCTGCGCGCTCGGCTCCCAATATGCGATCAAGCACCTGATCGACGTGCTGGCGACCGGGCGGCATCATCCCGGCCCGCTGTGGAGCGCGTTCGCGCTGCTCGTCGGCCTGATCGCGGCCGACAACCTGCTGTGGCGCGTCGGCGGCTGGGTCGCCGCGCACACGTTCGTCGCGGTCACCGGCGACCTGCGGCGCGACCTGTTCCAGTACCTGATCGGCCATTCGCCGACGTATTACTCGGAGAAGCAGCCGGGCACGCTCGCCAGCCGCATCACGGCCACGTCGAACGCGGTCTACACGTCGGAGAACACGATGGCGTGGAACGTGCTGCCGCCGTGCATCGCGGTGATGGGCGCGATCCTGATGATCATCGTCGTCAATCCGCTGATGGCGGCCGGCCTGCTCGGCTGTTCGGCCGTGCTGTCCGTCATCCTGTTCAAGCTGGCCGGCCGCGGCTCGGCGCGCCATCACGCGTTCGCGGCGAAGGCCGCGGCGGTCGACGGCGAGCTCGTCGACGTGATCGGCAACATGGGCCTCGTGCGCGCGTTCGGGATGACGCTGCGCGAACAGAAGCGCTTCAGCGCGACGGTCAAGGCGGAGATGGATGCGCGCCAGCAAAGCCTGCTCTATCTCGAAAAGCTGCGCCTGCTGCACGCGGTGATCACCGCGATGCTGTCCGCCGGCCTGCTCGGCTGGGCGCTGTGGCTGTGGGACCAGGGCCGCGCGACGTCGGGCGACATCGTGCTCGTCAGCTCGCTCGACTTCACGATCCTGCACGGCACGCGCGACCTCGCGGTCGCGCTCGTCGACGTCACGCAGCACGTCGCACGCCTGTCCGAAGCGGTGAAGACGCTGCTCGAACCGCACGGGATGCCGGACCGTTCCGACGCGCAACCGCTGTCGGCCACGGGCGGCCGCGTCGACTTCGAGCGCGTGACGTTCGCGTACCCGCACCGCCGCGCGATCCTCGACCATTTCGACCTCCATATCGAGCCGGGCCAGCGCGTCGGCCTGATCGGCAAGTCGGGCGCCGGCAAGTCGACCGTGCTGGCGCTCCTGCAGCGCTTCTACGACACGCAGGACGGTGTCGTGAAGATCGACGGCCAGGACGTGAAGGGCATCACGCAGGACAGCCTGCGCCATGCGATCGCGCTGGTGCCGCAGGACATCTCGCTGCTGCACCGGACGATCTACGACAACATCGCGTACGGCCGCCCCGACGCGACCCGCGAGGAAGTGCTCGCCGCGGCGCGCGACGCGCGCTGCGCGGAATTCATCGAGGCGATGCCGGAAGGCTATGACACGATCGTCGGCGACCGCGGCGTCAAGCTGTCGGGCGGCCAGCGCCAGCGCATCGCGATCGCGCGCGCGATCCTGAAGGATGCGCCGATCCTGCTGCTCGACGAAGCGACGTCGGCGCTCGACAGCGCGTCCGAGGAAGCGATCCAGAGCGCGCTCGACCGCCTGATGGTCGGCCGCACGGTGATCGCGATCGCGCACCGCCTGTCGACGCTGCGCAACTTCGACCGCATCATCGTGATGAGCAACGGCAAGGTGATCGACGACGGCCCGCCCGACGTGCTGCGCAACCGTCCCGGCCTGTACCGCGACCTGCTCGCGAAGCAGCACGGCCGCCATCACGCGGCGCCCGCCGACGGCAACACGCCCACCGGCGAACGCGTGGCCTGACGCGCCGGCATACCGCCGACGAAAAAGCCGCCTTGCTTGCGCACGGCGGCTTTTTCAATTGCAGCGGGGGCAATCCGGTCAGACCTGCTGCAAATCGCGCAGGAAATTGTCCCGCCACACCGACACGTTGTTCTCGCGAAGCTGCGCGATCATGTCCGCGTAGCGCGCGCGCCGCTCGGCGAGCGGCATCGTCAACGCCTGCGACAGCGCATCTGCCATCCCGTCGATATCGATCGGATTGACGATCAGCGCACCGGTAAGCTCGCGTGCGGCGCCCGCGAAGCGCGACAGCACCAGCACGCCCGGATCGTCCGGATTCTGCGCGGACACGTACTCCTTCGCGACGAGGTTCATCCCGTCGCGCAGCGGCGTCACGAAGCCCACGCGCGCGAGCCGGTACAGCGCGGCCAGCAGCTGGCGGTCGTACTGGCGGTGAATGTAGAGGATCGGCGCCCAGTCGAGTTCCGCGTAGCGCCCGTTGATGCGCCCCGATTCCGCCTCGAGTTGCAGGCGGATGTCCTGGTATGCGCGCAGGTCCGCGCGCGTCGACGGCGCGATCTGCAGGAACGACACGCGGTTGCGAATCGACGCCTGGTGCTCGAGCAGCTTCTCGAAGGCCCGGAAGCGCTCGACGAGCCCCTTCGAATAATCGAGCCGGTCGACGCTCATGATCAGTTGCCGCCCGCGTAGCGACGTCGCGAGCGTACGCACCGCCTTGCCGTTTTCGCCCGCCTGCGCGAGCGACGCGATCTCGTCCGGATACACGCCGATCGGATAGGCGGCCGCGCGCAGCGTCTGGCCGAACGCATGCACGCTTACCGTATTCCCGTCGCGCTCGACGTCGCCGCCCGCCTCGAACTCGACGTAGTCGCAGAACGCGCGCAGGTCGGGCTCGGTCTGGAAGCCGAGCAGATCGAACGCGCACAGCGACTCGACGAGCTCGCGGTGCGGCGGCACGTTGACGAGCACCTGCGCGGCCGGAAACGGGATGTGCAGGAAGAAGCCGATGCGGTTCTTCACGCCGGCGTCGCGCAGCGCGCGCGCGAACGGAATCAGGTGATAGTCGTGCACCCAGATCACGTCGTCGTCCTGCAGCAGCGGCACTAGCTGCTGCGCGAGCCACACGTTGACGCGGCGGTAGCCGTCGAATTCGTGGCGATCGTACTGGATCAGGTCCGCGCGGTAATGGAACGCGGGCCACAGCGTCGCGTTCGAGAAACCGCGGTAATACTGGTCGTAATCGCGGCGCGACAGCCCGACGGTCGCGAACGTCACGGGCCCGCGCTCCTCGATGCGGATCTGCGGCTGCGGCGCGCCGGACGCGACCACGTCGCCGCTCCAGCCGAACCACATGCCGCCGGTTTCCTTCAGCGCGTCGTAGACGCCGATCGCGAGGCCGCCCGCCGCCGGTTCGCCTTCCGAGATCGGCGCGACGCGGTTTGAAACGATGATGAGCCGGCTCATGCGTGCGGCTGCCCCGCGCCGAGCCAGCGTGCGATCTGCTCATGCAGGGCATCGACCGAATCGAGCCGCATGCGCGCGGACGTCTCGCCCGCGCCGACCTTGATCGACAGGCCGCCGCGCGCATTGACCACCGCGAAGCCCTTCTCGTCGGTCAGGTCGTCGCCCGCGAACAGCGGCACGCGGCCCGCAAACGGCGGCTCGTCGAGGAACGCGGCCAGCGCGCGGCCCTTGTCGACGCCCTTCGGCTTGATCTCGAACACCATCTTGCCCGGTTGCAGCACGTACGCATCCGCATAGTCGGCGACGAGGCGCTCGGCCGCCTCGCGCGCCACCGCCTCGCGCTCGGGCGCATTGCGAAAGTGCAGCGCGACGGCCGCGCCCTTGATTTCGAGCAACATGCCCGGATGGCGGTCGACCACGTCGGCAAGCTCGCGCTCGATGCGCAGCAGGCGTTCGTCGTTGAAGCCGATGCGCTGCGTGTCGCCGTTCGCATCGCGGCGCTCCGCGCCGTGCAGGCCGGCGATCGGCAGGTCGGGCATCTTCAGGAACGTGTCGAGGTTGTCGATGCCGCGCCCGGACACGATCGCGACCGCGCCGTGCGAGCGGCGCGACAATTCGTCGAGCAGCGTCAGCAGCGACGGCGGAACGCGAATGCTGTCGGGCGTCGGCGCCAGCTCGACGAGCGTGCCGTCGAAGTCGAAGAAGAACGCGGTATCGGTCAGGGACAGGGAAGCCGGAACGGATTGCATCGATTCGATAGTCTGAGGGCCGGCCGGCACACGCCGGCCGCCACTGCGCGAATGGAGTTGTGCGCATCTTACCGCGCCTGCGCCCCCAGATGGGCGAAACCGGGGCAGCGCGAACCTCGCGCCGCCCCACCGCGTCAACTGCGACATATTGCCCCGCTGGCCGGCACCGTACCGGTTTCAAAAGGACGCAGGCGCGCGAATTGCGCTACAGTCGCAACCGCCTGCCGCGCGACGCATGGCATCGCGCCGGCCGGTCACCCATTTCGCCCGATCGAGCCCAGGATGCCGTCTCGCCTCTCCCGCCTCATCCGCAGGTCCGCGGCCCTCGCCGCCGCCGTGGCGCTCGCCGCGTGCACGCGCGACGAGCCGCGCTGGAACCTGACCAACGTCACCGGCCACCTGCCCGACCTGTCGTTCAGGCTGACGGGCGGCGACGGCCGTCCCGTCGACGCCGATGCGTTCCGCGGCCGGGTCGCGCTCGTCTACTTCGGCTACACGCACTGCCCCGATGTCTGCCCCGAAACCTTGGCGCGGCTGATGGACGTGCTCGCGAAGCTCGGCCCCCGGGCGGACAACGTGCGCATCCTGTTCGTATCGGTCGATCCCGCGCGCGATACGCCGCAGGCGATGCAGTCCTATGTCGCCGCGTTCGACCCCGCGCATGCGCGCGGGCTGACCGGCACCGACGGCCAGATCGAGTCGCTCGCCAAGCGCTATCGCGTCGCGTACCAGATGGAAAAACGCGATCCGTCCGGCGGCTACGAAGTCACGCACAGCTCGGCCGTCTACATCTTCGACGCGACCGGCCGCGCACGCCTGCTCGCGACCGATCGCGATTCGCCCGACGCCATCGCCGCCGATGTGCGCCGGATCATCGACACCGCCTCCACGACCTGAACCGCGCCATGACCACGAAAACGACACTCAAGACGTTCGCCCTCCTCGCCGCGCTGTGCGCCGGCGCCCACGCATATGCCGCCGGCGCGATCAGCGCGCAGAACGCGTGGGTGCGCTGGCTGCCGAACAAGCTGCCCGCCGGCGGCTACGTGACGCTCGTGAACACCGGCGACAAGCCGATCGACCTCGTCGACGTCGACAGCCCCGACTACGGGATGGCGATGCTGCACCAGACGGTATCGAACGGCTCGACGCAGAAGATGGAAATGGTCGACAAGCTGACGATCCCCGCGCGCGGCAAAGTCGACATCGCGCCGGGCGGCTATCACTTCATGCTTGAGGAGCCGAAGCACGCGATCAAGCCGGGCGACACCGTGCACCTGCGCCTGAAATTTTCCGACGGCGAAACGGTCGATGCGCCGTTCGCCGTGAAATCGCCGGCCAAGGCGAAGTGATGCGCGCGCGATGAACCTCCTGTACTGGCTCGATCCGTGGGAACCGTCGCCGACCGTGGTCATCGCGGTGCTGACGGCCGCCGTGCTGTTCGCGCGCGGCGTGAAGAAGGCGAAGGTGTCGCCGCTGCGGCAGTTCTCGTTCTGGTTCGGGCTGGCGGCGCTCTACATCGCGCTGCATACGCGGCTCGACTATTTCTTCGAGCACGAATTCTTCCTGCACCGCGCGCAGCACCTCGTGCTGCATCACCTCGGGCCGTTCTTCATCGCGCTGTCCTATCCGGGTGCGGCGATCCGGGCGGGCATTCCATTCCGCTGGCGGCAGCGCTTCGTGCGTCCCGCGCTTGCGTGGGCGCCGGTACGGGCGACGCTCGACGTGGTGTTCCATCCGGTCGTCGCGGTCGTGCTGTTCGTCGGGCTGATCTATTTCTGGCTGCTGTCGCCCATCCATTTCATCGCGATGCTCGACTGGCGCCTGTATCGCGTGATGAACTGGAGCATGGTGATCGACGGGCTGCTGTTCTGGTGGCTCGTCGTCGATCCGCGTCCCGCGCCGCCCGCGCGGCTGTCGCCGGGCCGCCGGATCCTGATCGTCGTCGCGGCGATCCCGCCGCAGATCGCGCTCGGCGCGCTGATCTTCTTCACGCCGCACGAGCTGTATCCGATCTACTCGATCTGCGGCCGCGCGTTCACGTGGCTGAGCCCGATGCGCGACCAGCAGATCGGCGGCCTGCTGCTGTGGATTCCCGGCTCGATGATGAGCGTGATCGGCGCGCTGATCGCGCTGCGGCACTGGCTGCGGCTGTCCGCGCGCGGGCGCCTGATCGGCGAACGGGCCCAGCGTGCGGACGAGCCGCCGGTCGCACGCGCCGCGCACTGACCGCCGCGGCGCGCGTCACGCGCGCGCGCTGCTCATCCACACGTGCGGAATGCCGTCCTCGTCGTGCACGCCCGAACTCGGCGTGAAGCCGAATGCCCCGTAGAAACGCTGCAAGTGGGCCTGCGCATGCAGGCTCACCGGCGTTTCCGGCCACTGCGCACGGATATGCTCGAGCGCGCGCGACAGCAGCCCGTTGCCGAGGCCCGCGCCGCGAAACGCGGCGGTCGTCAGCACGCGGCCGATGCGCACGTCGGTATGCTGCGCGTCGGGCAGCAGCACGCGCAGATAACCGGCCAGGCGGCCGGCCGGATCGAAGGCCGCCAGATGCCACGCGGCCTGATCCGCATCGTCGATGTCGCGATACACGCAGTTCTGTTCGACGACGAAGACGGCGCTGCGCGCTTCGAGGATCGAATAGATTTCGCGCGCCGTCAGCGCGTCGAAGGGTTTCCAGCGCCAGTCGAGATCGGCGGTGCTCGGAAGTGCGGCGGGTGCGGATGCGTTCATGTGGGGTCCTGATTCGGGCGCGCCGGCCGGCGCGCGGCAACCGTCGATTATGCCCCGAAGCACGTATCTCGCGCGACTGCCTGCCCGCACGCGAAAAAAAGGCCCCGCATCGCGCGGGGCCTGCCCGTCATGCCGTCATGCCGGCATCCGACCGAAGCGGCCGTTGTTGAAGTCCTCGATCGCGGTGCGAATCTCCGCTTGCGAGTTCATCACGAACGGGCCGTAACCGACGACCGGCTCGTCGATCGGCTCGCCGCTCAGGATCAGCAGCTTCGCGTCGCCGTTCGCCTCGATCTCGACGTCTCGGCCGTCGCGGCCGAGTTGCACGAACTGCGCTTCGCGCGCCACCGTCTCGCCGTTCACCTGTACGGTGCCGCTCAGCACGACTACCGCGAGCGTCCGCCCTTCGGCGATCGGGAACCGCGCGTGGCCGCCCGCCACGAGCCGCACGTCCCACACGTCGATCGGCGTGTGCGTGCGGGCCGGGCCGCGCCGCCCGTTGAGTTCGCCGGCGATGATCCGCGCCCGCCCGGCGCCTTCCGGCAGCTCGACCACCGGGATATCGGCGTTCAGCAGCGTCTGGTAGCCCGGCGCGCCCATCTTGTCCGCGGCGGGCAGGTTCACCCACAGCTGCACCATCTCGAGCGGGCCGCCCCGCTTCGTGAACGCCTCCGAGTGGAATTCCTCGTGCAGGATCCCGCTCGCGGCCGTCATCCACTGCACGTCGCCCGGGCCGATCGTGCCGCCCGCGCCGGTCGAGTCGCGGTGCGCGACTTCGCCGTCGTAGACGATCGTCACCGTTTCGAAGCCGCGGTGCGGGTGCTGGCCGACCCCGCGCGGCGCCGAAGCCGGCTCGAAGTTCGCGGGGCCGGCGTAGTCGAGCAGCAGGAACGGGCTCAGATGCGCGCCGTGAGACTGGTAGCTGAACATCGAACGCACCGGGAAACCGTCGCCGACCCAATGGCCGCGCGGCGCACTGTAGACACCCTGGATCTTCTTCATTGCCCTTCTCCATATTGCGGCGAAACCCGTGTTTCGCATCCTTGAATAACAATATAGAGATGGAACGATCCATCCGGTAGACTGCCGAAATCGCACTCAGCGTTCCATTTCATGAACGATAAAGCGCGGGATCTCAACGATCTCTACTACTTCGTGCAGGTCGTCGAACACGGCGGCTTCGCGCCGGCCGGACGCGCGCTGGACATGCCGAAGTCGAAGCTGAGCCGCCGCATCGCGCTGCTCGAGGCGCGGCTCGGGATGCGGCTGATCCAGCGTTCGACGCGCCGCTTCACGGTCACCGACGTCGGCCAGACCTATTACGCGCATTGCCGCGCGATGCTCGTCGAGGCCGACGCCGCCGACGAGGCGATCGCGCTGCTGCACGAGGAGCCGCGCGGCATCGTGCGCGTCAGTTGCCCGATCGTGCTGCTCGATTCGCTGGTCGGCACGATGATCGCCGCGTTCATGGCCGCCTGCCCGCGCGTCGAGATCCATCTCGAAGCGACCAACCGGCGCGTCGACGTGGTCGGCGAAGGGATCGACGTCGCGATCCGCGTGCGTCCGCCGCCGCTCGAGGACAGCGATCTCGCGCTGCGCGTGCTCGCCGAGCGCGGCCAGTGTCTCGTCGCGAGCCCTGCGCTGCTGCGCGAGCACGGCGTGCCGGCCGTTCCCGCCGATCTCGCGCGCCTGCCGAGCCTCGATCACGGCGTGCCGCAGTCCACCCACGTGTGGCGGCTGCGCGGGCCCGACGGCGCGCAGGCGGAAATCCATCACCAGCCGCGCCTGGTGACGGGCGGCATGCTCGCGCTGCGCGCGGCGGCCGTCGCAGGCGTCGGCATCGTGCAGCTGCCGACGATGATGGTGCGCGACGAAGTCGCACGCGGCGAACTGACGACCGTCCTGCCCGACTGGGCGCCGCGCCGCGAGATCGTGCACGCGGTGTTCGCATCGCGTCGCGGGCTGCTGCCCGCGGTCCGGGCGCTGCTCGACTTTCTGGCGGAGCGGTTCGCCGCGCTCGAACCCGACTGAGCGCACCGCGTCCCACCACATCGTGCACTGCAGACCGCCCGCGCGTGCCGTAGACTGCGGTACGCGCAGTGCGCCGTCAGTGCGCCTTTTGACAACCCCTATCGCTTTCCCGCCATGTTCACGCTGTCCAACGACCCCACCGCCTCCAAGGCCGATCAATACGCGACGCTCGTCGAGCAGGCCCGCGCGCTCGTCGAATCCGAACGCGACCTGACCGCCAATGCGGCGAATTTCTCCGCGCTCGTCTATCACTCGCTCGATCGCCTGAACTGGGCCGGCTTCTACTTCTTCGACGGCACCGAGCTCGTGGTCGGGCCGTTCCAGGGCAAGCCCGCGTGCGTGCGGATCGCCCTCGGCAAGGGCGTGTGCGGCACGGCCGCGCAAACCCGCGAGACGCAGGTCGTGCGCGACGTGCACGACTTCCCCGGCCATATCGCGTGCGATGCGGCGTCGGAATCGGAAATCGTCGTGCCGCTGGTGGCGGGCGACGGCACGCTGATCGGCGTATGGGATGTCGATAGCCCGGTCGCCGCGCGCTTCGACGACGAAGACCGCAAAGGAATGGAAGCGCTGTGCCGCGTGTTCGTCGAACACGCGTGGCGGAAGGCGCGCGGTTGACCGTCGCTGCGCGGCAGCGCCCGCCGCCGCGAACGACACGGGCCCCGCGAAGGGGCCCGTTTCATTGCAACGCCGCGCCGCCGCATGCGGCGCGCTGGCCGCATCAGGCCGCGTCAGGCTGCGTGCGCGCCGGAAGACGCGGCGAACGCCTGCGGCGTCGCATCCTCGGTCAGCACCTCGAAGCCCGTTTCCGTCACCACGACCATGTGCTCCCACTGCGCGGACAGCGAATGGTCCTTCGTGACGACCGTCCAGCCGTCGGCCAGCACGCGCGTATCGCGCTTGCCCGCGTTGAGCATCGGCTCGATCGTGAAGATCATCCCCGGCCGCAGCGGTACGCCGGTGCCCGGGCGGCCGTAGTGCAGCACCTGCGGCTCGTCGTGATAGACGTCGCCGATGCCGTGCCCGCAATACTCGCGCACCACGCTGAACCCTTCGCGATGCGCGACCTGCTGGATCGCGTAGCCGACGTCGCCGAGCGTCGCGCCCGGACGCACCGCGCGAATGCCGGCATGCATCGCCTCGTAGGTCGCCGCGACGAGCCGCCGCGCGAGTTCGTTCGGTTCGCCGACGAAATACATGCGGCTCGTGTCGCCGAACCAGCCGTCCTTGATCACCGCAATGTCGAGGTTCACGATGTCGCCGTCGCGCATCGGCCGCGACGTCGGAATGCCATGACAGACCACGTGGTTGACCGACGTGCACAGCGTCTTCGGATAGCCGTGGTAGCCGATGTTCGCGGGAATCGCACCCAGCTCGTCGACGATGTACTCGCGACAGCGCGCGTCCAGCTCGTCCGTTGTGACGCCCGGCTTCACATGCTCGGTGATCATCGTCAGCACCTGCGACGCGAGCTTCGCGGCTTCGCGCGATTTCGCGATTTCCGCGGCGCCGCGGATCGGGATTTCTCGCTTCGCCATTACGCCACCTGCTCGATGTGATGCGCGACCGGTTCCGCCGCCCTCGCGTCGCCGCCCCGCGCCTCGGCTTCGATCAACATCTTGCAGATGTCGCCGTAGGACAGCGCCGGGTTGAGTTCCGCCAGCATCCCGACGCGCAGCCAGTGTTCGGCCTGCGCGTTGATCGACCGGCTCAGCGCCGTGCTCGTCGAGCGCAGCCGTTCATGCATGTGCTCGGAAATCTTGATGATGCCCATATATCCCCAATTAAACGAAACGTAGCTGTTTCGTATATTACGCCGCACGCGACGCCCGGGCAAGTCATTCGACTCCCGCCTCGCTCGACGAGCCGCGGCGAATGCCGTTGACATCGAATTCCAGTTTGCTGGAAAATCAATCCATCATGCAAGAATCTGCGATCACCGCAGCCGACGATACCGGCATCAACGAACGCATTGCCCGGCGCGTGCGCGATCTGCGCACCGTTCGAGGCTACACGCTCGACGCGCTCGCCGCGCGCTCCGGCGTCAGCCGTTCGATGATCTCGCTCATCGAACGCGCGTCGGCCAGCCCGACCGCCGTCGTGCTCGACAAGCTCGCGGCCGGCCTCGGCGTATCGCTGGCCGGGCTGTTCGGCGGCGACCGGAACGATGCGCCCGCCCAGCCGCTCGCACGGCGCGCGCAGCAGGTCGAATGGCGCGATCCGGCGTCCGGCTATGTGCGGCGCAACCTGTCGCCGGCCGGCTGGCCGTCGCCGCTCCAGCTCGTCGAAGTCGATTTCCCGCCCGGCGCGCGCGTCGCGTACGACAGCGGCGGGCGCGAAAGCGCGCTGCATCAGCAGGTGTGGATCATCAGCGGCCGCGTCGACGTCACGTTCGGCGACACGCTTCACGAACTTCACGAAGGCGACTGTCTGGCCATGCGGCTCGACCAGCCGCTGATCTTCAGCAATCCGTCGTCGCATGCCGCGCGCTATGTCGTCGCGATCTGCGATGCATCCGCCGCCGTGCGGAGCGCGTGATGCGTGCATCGCGTGCGCAAGCGGTTTAAAGCCAACAGGAAGGAACCCGCATGAATTCCCCGACACCGCGCGACGACGTGCGCCTGATCGATTGCAGCGAGGCCGAACACGCAGCGGCCATCCTCGAGATCCTGAACGACGCGATCCTGAACTCGACCGCGCTGTACGACTACCGGCCGCGCCCGCCGGAAGCGATGGTCGCGTGGTTCGCGACGAAGCGCGCGGGCGGCTTTCCGGTCATCGGCGCCGTCGACGCGGCGGGCACGCTGCTCGGCTTCGCGAGCTGGGGCACGTTCCGCGCATTTCCGGCGTTCAAGTACACGGTCGAACACAGCGTCTACGTGCGCCATGACCAGCGCGGTCGCGGGCTCGGCGAACTGCTGCTGCGCGAAGTGGTCCGGCGTGCACGCGAAGCGCAGGTGCACGTGCTGGTGGGCTGCATCGACGCGGCCAATGCCGGCAGCATCGCACTGCATACGAAGCTGGGGTTCGTGCACGCAGGCACGATCGCGGAAGCGGGATTCAAGTTCGGCCGCTGGCTCGATGCGGCGTTCTATCAGTTGAAGCTCGAGACGCCGGCACAGCCGGCGGACGGGTGATCTCGCCTGGCGTGGCGGCCGTCGCACCCACCGCGACGCGGCAAAGGAAGTGCCCCGCGGGACTTTTCTCGTCCGTAAATGACAAGTCTTCGCGGAGTCACCGACGGCCCGAAACGAAAATAACTTCGACAATCCTCCGCGGGTAGGCCACCGTCAAACCGACGACTGAAAGGTGGAAACCTTGTTCCGACCGGTTGCCTTCGCGCAATACAACGCCTCGTCGGCCGCCTTGATGATCGCTCCAGGCTCGCCGTCCTGATCCGGCACCCAACTCGCCAACCCGATACTGGCGGTCACGCGCCCGTATTCGCTTCCGGCGTGCTCGAGCGCCAGTTCGTTGATCGCCGCGCGTATTCGTTCAGCAGTCTGGGCTGCCCCCGTCTCTGGTGTGTCAGGCAGCAGCACGACGAATTCCTCTCCGCCGTAGCGAGCCGCTGTATCGATCGGTCGGCGAATGTTGTCGCCGATGCAGCGCGCGACTGCAGCCAGCGCATCGTCCCCCGCCTGGTGACCATAGGTATCGTTGTAGGCCTTGAAACGATCGACATCGACGAACAGCAACGAGAAAACGGAATGGGCTCGCCGCGCACGGCGCCACTCCCGGTCCAGAACCTCGCCAAAGGTGCGGCGATTGTTGAGGCCGGTGAGCCCGTCGGTGCGAGCCAGCAGTTCGAGCTCGGATTCAGCGCGCATCCGACGCCGCAGCTGCGCGCTGAGAAATACGGATAGCGCAATGAAGGCTGCGCCGAATGTCGCGACGAGTAGACCGATCGTCGTGGCGCGGCGGCGCCACGCGGCATAAATGTCCTGCTCCGCCTCTGCGACCATGATGATCAGTGGCAGATTCGGAAAATTCTTGAAGTAGTAGAGACGGCGCACGCCGTCGATCGACGACGTTTCCGAGAACGAGCCATCGGGTGCACGCCGGAAGCGCTGAAAGGTTGCGGCCTTGCCGAGATCGCGGCCGATGGTCCGGACGTCGTACGGCTGCCGCATGATCATGATGCCGTCCTTGCCGATCAGCGATATCGAGCCATGTTGTCCCAATGACAATCCGGCGAACAGCTTGTGGAAATATTCGAGGTTGATCGCGATCAGCGCGATACCGGCAAACGAGCCATCCGGATTCGATATGCGCCGCGACAGCGCAATGCTGAGCATGCCGGCGCGCAAGCGCGACGCGAATGGGTCGCTGACATAGAGCCCCACGTTCGGGTTGTCGCGATGGACGGTGAAGTACTTGCGATCGGCAAAATTGCCCTTGCGCGGCACGTCGTTGGCCGAATCCAGAATGATGTTTCCGTCGGCATCGAGCACCAGTTGGGATCCGATGAATTGCGCCGTCATTGCATGATCGAACAACACGCCCCGCCGCAGCGCGGGCGCCGCTGCCATCACGTCGGGACGTTGCAGACCATGGATCAGCGCCTGCAAGGACAGATCGTAGAGTTCGAAGTTGCGCTCGATGTCGCGCTCGGCCATCAGGCCGAGATTGCGCGAGGTTTCGCTGGCCCGCTCCAGTGCGTCATGGCGGCTTTGGAACAGTTGCAGCACGCACAGGCCCATCAGCGCGCATGCGATCACGACACCGACTGCCACAACGAAATAAGGGGCTGCCGTCCGGGGTTGCATGAATCTCCTCGCTGCTCATTGTGCACGCCCGCACCGGGCGTGAGTGCGCATACAGGATCGGCTCGACGCATTGACGGGTGCAGCGCCAAACTGACCGAAAACCGGAAACGGCTAGAGTCTATCGAACGTGAAGCGCCGACAAAACAGTACCGGTGGCCCGCTCTTCCGAGATTATTAAATAATATGAGGAAACCATGTTCCCGACAGAATATGTGAGGCCCGCCACGGTCAGCCGGCCCGTGCGGCGACACATGCCGATCAGCGCATCATTGCACCACGCTTCCACCCTCGTGCAGTTTCGCTTCGCTGTATTTGCGGTGATCAGTTATGTCGGGACTAGCACCCGCAGGCGGGCGCCCATGCTCGGCGCACAAAAAGAAAAAGCCCTGATTTCTCAGGGCTTTTTCTTTTCTTACTTGGAGGCGCGAGCCGGAGTCGAACCGGCCTAAACGGCTTTGCAGGCCGTGGCGAAACTTGCAAATTCAATGATCTACGTTGATTAGCCACTCAAATTAGCCACTTTGCGAATGATCGGCGCAGCCCCCTAGAATGGGACGTCTACTACCGGCGAGTACTCCAGATCAACCCAATGGACGATTTGGGAAGCGCACACCGCCAACAGATCTGTTTCAGCAAGGCACCCGGCCACCGCCCATCATGCACCATCGCTGCGTCTCCTGTTGCGGAGGCGCATACGGTAGTCCGGTCCTCGGGTCGATGTGGTCATACTGCCCCGTGGGGTGTCGAGCCCTCCACGCGGCTTGATCGGCATACTGTTGCTCGATCGCGGCTTGCTCTCGTGCCAGATCGGCCTTCTGCGCATCGTCGAGTTTCTTCGTCATGGTCACGAGCCGCGCGAACTTTGGATCGCGAACATCCTGCAGGGGCGGTAACGGTGGCGCAGGCGGCATGATGAGCACAGGGCCGGTGTATTTCGGTATCGGCAACTTGGATGGTCGCCCGAACTTTGCCGCCATATTCATCTCCCACAAAGCAGCGTCCATTCCGAGCACATGTTCGTAGTCGCGATTGACAACCGCCAGCGTGACCGGCCCCGACGGCGTCGGCAATGGCTGCAGGGAAGGTGGAAGCGTCTGTCGAGCCTCGGGATAAATGGTGCGGGCATAAGCGATTGCTGCGGCGGAGTACTGCTGCAGCACTGCCTCGTACGCTTCCAGTATCTGCGCTCGACCATAGCCGCCAGGATTCTCAAACATCGGCTTATATGCCAACACTTTCTGGCTATACAACGCATTTGCATTCCGCTGCTCTGCGGCAGATCGTTGTTGAGGATCCATCGGCGCAGACGCCGATAGGGGCGCACACCCTGAAAACACGCTGGCGACAAGCAATATCCCGACTGTCGCGCGCACAAGCAACGAGCGTTGACGCGACATATCCGCGATCATCTGGTTGACCAAGGCGAGCGGCGACGAGAGTCGTGGGTTTGAAGGTGTAATCTTGTGGGCCCCTGCCATGTGCGTCCGTCTTTGTGAGATGTTAGTCCGCAGAGTTTAGCGGAAAGGTTGCTCGTACCGATGTAGGGGAAGTCGCCCACTCGCCCCTGCAGCGGCCACCTACACGTTCAGCACGAATGTCCGCAAACGAAATAGTACGGCTGCTCAAATTCTATCTTTCAATGGCGGTTCTTGGCTGAAATGCGAACTTCGCGAGAGAAGATCTGGGCCGACGCGAGCCCCCAAAGTAACTTTTCGCCTGCACCATGACGATCCTCTCGCCCGATGCGATTGCCCCGCTCCGTCAAGCACTTCGCAGACAGACTGGCTCGCACGCGAGGCCCAAAAATCCACGGCAGGTCAGTGGTGCATGTCCGCCGAGCGCTGCGGCTCATGGAAAAAATGGTCTGCGCGGCCGAGCTGGAGCTGAAGAAGAACGGCTATCCCGATCCGTTCGCGCTTGACCAGCTCCGCCGCATGATCGACGGCGCTCGCTTCGATTGACAATAGTTGACTGAGCGCGAGGTGGCCAACGATCAGACGTTCTCCCGGAAATGGTAAATTCATACGAAAACCAAACCTACGAGAGAACATATGGCCAGAGCCATGATCTGCGTCGGCGATACGACGACGCATGGCGGCCGCGTGCTGGAGGGCAGCGCGACCTCGACCATTGATGGAAAGCCCGTTGCCGGCGTCGGACACAAGCCGGGCGTTGGCTGGATGCTATATCTTCCGAAGGTCATCACGGCCCAGCAAGTCCCGGAAGCACGCGAATTGATTCCCGTTCCCGAAGCTGGTCGGCTGCAGACTGGGACGATCATTGTGAGCGTCCCGGATGCCGCTTTTTCAGTGGATAACTCCGAATACGTCGAGGTTGCCAACCGTATCGAAATTCGGCTCGTCGACCAGGATCTTCTGCCGACATTCGCAGATCTGTAAGCAGGATGCACTACGTTCGCTATGAGTGACAATATTGTTTGGGTCGTTGATGTCGAAGCAAGTCTTGATGAAGTGCCGATTCTCGTAGATCGAGGGATTTCATGGCTTGTCGAGAATTCCATCATGCAATCCGTGCCCGAAAGCGCAAATGCGCTGGGTGGTGGCGACCTCTATCGTCCCGGCTCGAAAGCTGCTGCTTGGTCAGAGCAAATTAGCATGGGGAATGTGTGGTGCGGTGTCGAGCTAAAGACGGATCGAACGGTATTTCATTCCGGCCCGGGACCTCACGATGTGCGTTGTCCTCACTGCGGTCGGTCTCATTCACTCGGTGACGTGCCGTGGAGTGACGCCGTCGGCGCGTGGTTCTCGAACGAAGCTGACGACACACTGGCCTGCCCTACATGCCGGCGCTCGGCACGCATCATCGACTGGACTTTCCTTGAGCTCGACTGGGCATTTGGCAATCTTGGCTTCGGCTTTACCAATTGGCTGATCGCTCCACGCCTCGCGGTCGAACTGGGCAAGGTTCTTGGGCATAGAGTCAAGATAGTGCACCAGCACATTTGATGGCGCCGCAAAGAGAGTGTTTCGAAGCAGACGCGGCGCGGTATTGCGAAGAGACGGAACCGATCCGCGCTTGCGCAGGTATTCCCGCACCAGATCCAGTGTCGTCGCGATCGCTTCGCGTTGCTGCACTACGTCGGCTGGCACAATGCCAGCAACGAGCAGATGCTCAAGACGAGCGACATACGCATCGCCCTCTTCCTCGGATTGAAACGTCAGGGAAAGTGGCCTTGGGAGGAGTTTCGAACGTCGCATGATGTATTCCCACGTTCCGGAGAGTCGCGCTCGCGTCGTCGCTATACGCAGATGTGTACTCGCCTATACGGCCAAAGAGCCGACTTAGGCGTGGTTACGCGTGTTTGAAGAACGAGAGCGCCGCAGAAAAAAGAAAAGCCCTGACGAATCAGGGCTTTATCTCGTTCTACTTGGAGGCGCGAGCCGGAGTCGAACCGGCCTAAACGGCTTTGCAGGCCGCTGCATAACCGCTTTGCTATCGCGCCAAAAGCGGACTGTCCGGATGCCGTGAGGCAAGCGACAGATTTTTATTCGAGGACCGGAAGTCCATCAAATAAAAAGGGAAGCGTGGCTTCCCATGACTTGGAGCGGGAGACGAGTCTCGAACTCGCGACCTCAACCTTGGCAAGGTTGCGCTCTACCAACTGAGCTACTCCCGCATTGTCCTGCATCTGCAGCGCTTCGCCGTACCACACGCTGCCGGAAAAATCTGGAGCGGGAGACGAGTCTCGAACTCGCGACCTCAACCTTGGCAAGGTTGCGCTCTACCAACTGAGCTACTCCCGCATGTGTCCTGCATCTGTAGCGCTTCGCCGTACCACGCGCTGCCAGAAAAAATCTGGAGCGGGAGACGAGTCTCGAACTCGCGACCTCAACCTTGGCAAGGTTGCGCTCTACCAACTGAGCTACTCCCGCGTATTGCTGCACTACTGCTTCTCCGTCACACATTCACTTCGTCGTGCAGCGGAGAAGCGAGATTATGTCGAAGGCACATTCGTATGTCAAGGGCTTTTCCAGCCCTTTTTACAAAAACCGCTGCCACCGAGACTGCGCGGAGGCAGACGCGCAGAGGCGACGCGGGTCACGCGCCGCCGCGCTCGCGAATCTGCGGCCACGCGAGCTTCATGTAGTACAGCATCGACCAGATCGTCAGCACCGCCGCGAGATACATCAGCCACTCGCCCCACACGCGCGTATCGATCGTCACGACGCCGAGCGGCAGCGGCCCGTAGAACAGCAGCATCGGAATCGCGACCATCTGGCACGCGGTCTTGAACTTGCCGAGCTGGTTCACCGCGACGCTCTTCGACGCGCCGATCTGCGCCATCCATTCGCGCAGCGCCGAAATCGCGATCTCGCGACCGACGATCACGAGCGCGATCGCCGCGTCGACCCGCGATATCTGCACGAGGATCAGCAGCGCGGCCGTCACCATCAGCTTGTCCGCCACCGGGTCGAGAAATGCGCCGAACGACGACGTCTGGTTCCACTTGCGGGCGAGGAATCCGTCGAACCAGTCGGTCAGCGCGGCGAGGATGAAGATCGCCGCCGCCGCGAGATTGCGGTGCGCGCCGCCCATCACCGTGTCCGGCAGATAGAACACGCCGACGACGAGCGGAATCAGCACGATCCGTACCCACGTCAGGAAAATCGGGAAATTGAACGGCATGGCATGCGGGACAGTAAAGGATTCGCAATTGTGCCGTGTCGACCGGCCTGCCACAAGAACGCTGGCAACGCCGCCGGCCGCACGGCCGCGTCAGTGAAGCTGCTTGTAGATCTGCTCGGCGAGCGCGTGCGAAATGCCTTCGACGCTCGCCAGTTCCTCGACACTCGCGGCCACCACGCCGCGCAACCCGCCGAAGCGCGCGAGCAACCGCTGCCGGCGCTTCGCGCCGACGCCCTCGAGCTCCTCCAGCCGCGACGTCTGGCGCGCCTTCGCCCGCTTCGCCCGCATGCCGGTGATCGCGAAGCGGTGCGCCTCGTCGCGGATCTGCGCGACGAGCATCAGCGCGGCGCTCTCCTTGCCGAGCTCGAGCGGCGCGCGGCCGTCCGCGAACACCAGCGTCTCGAGGCCGACCTTGCGCCCCTCGCCTTTCGCGACGCCGACCAGCATCGACGTATCGAGCCCAAGCTCGGTGAACACCTGACGCGCGATCTCGACCTGGCCCTTGCCGCCGTCGATCAGCACGATGTTCGGCAGCAGGCTCGACGCCTCTGCCTGGCGCGTCGACTCGCCGTCGATGCCGGCCGCTTCGTCGGCGGCGGCCGCCTGCGCGGCCTGCTCGACCATCTTCCCGTAGCGGCGCGTGAGCACCTGCCGCATCGCCGCGTAATCGTCGCCCGGCGTGATGCCCGTGATGTTGTAGCGGCGGTACTCGCTCGACTGCATCTTGTGATGGTGATAGACGACGCACGACGCCTGCGTCGCCTCGCCCATCGTGTGGCTGATGTCGAAGCATTCGATCCGCAGCGTCGCAAGATCGTCGCTGTCGTAGCCGAGCGTCTCCGCGAGCGCGCGTGTGCGCGCCTGCTGCGACCCTTGTTCGGACAGCAGCCGCATGAGCGCGATCCGCGCGTTCTGCTCCGCCATCGACAGCCACGCGCGCCGCTGCCCCTGCGGCTGCCGCACCAGCGACACCTTGTGGCCAGCCTGCTCGGACAGCAGCTCGAGCAGGTCGCGGCTCGCGGGCGCATGGCTGACGACGAGCACCGGCGGCACGCGGTTGCCAAGATAGTGCTGCGCGATGAACGCATCGAGCACCTCGGCCTCGACCGAGGCCGCCGCCGTGGCACGCGCGCCGCCGGCCTCTTGCGCGGGCTGGTCGGGCACCGCATCGGCCGGCGCGTCGATCGCCTCCGCCGGCTCGGCCTCTTCACCGAGCCCGCCTTCGGCGAGCGTCAGCGCGCTTTCGACGTGCGTCGGGAAATACGCCTTGTCGCCGAGATGCCGGCCGCCGCGCACCATCGCCAGGTTCACGCACACGCGTCCGCCCTGCGCGACGACCGCCAGGATGTCGACGTCGCTGTCGCTGCCGACCTCGATCGCCTGCTGGTGCAGCACGGTCGCGAGCGAGCTCATCTGGTTGCGCACGGCCGCCGCCTGCTCGAATTTCAGCTCGGCCGCGAACGCGTGCATTTTCTGCTCGAGTTCCTTCATCACTTCGGACTGCCGGCCGAGCAGAAACCGCGCGGCGTTCGACACGTCGACCGCGTAATCCTCGTCGGAGATCGCGCCGACGCACGGCGCCGTGCACCGCCCGATCTGATGCAGCAGGCACGGCCGCGTGCGGTTGTTGAAGACCGAATCCTCGCAGGTGCGCAACTGGAACACGCGCTGCAGGATCTGGATGCTCTCGCGCACGGCCCACGCGCTCGGGAACGGCCCGAAATACTGGTTCTGCTTGTCGACCGAGCCGCGGTAGTAGGCCATCCGCGGAAAGCGGTGCGCGGTGAGCTTCAGGTACGGATACGACTTGTCGTCGCGAAACAGGATGTTGTAACGCGGCGCGAGCGCCTTGATGAGATTGTTCTCGAGCAGCAGCGCCTCGGCTTCCGAGCGCGTGACGGTCGTCTCGATGCGCGCGATGCGCGTGACCATCATCGCGATGCGCGGCGACAGCTGCGTCTTCGTGAAATAACTCGACACGCGCTTTTTCAGGTCGCGCGCCTTGCCGACGTAGAGGACGGCGCCCGCCGTGTCGTAATAGCGATAGACACCCGGCATGTGCGGCAACTGCGCAAGGATCTTCTTCGGTTCGAACGGAGTATCGGAGGCTTCTGGGGATGTCATGCGTGATCCGGGCGCCTTGTAACGCGGAACGGGTCTATTAGAATCGCCAGTTTAGAGCATTCACCGGCCCGCTTCGATGCCACGCCCCACCGCCATCCCCCTCCGCGCCGTCCCGCTCGCGCCGGGCGAACCGATCGCCTGCGACCTCTTCTGCACGGTGATCGACAACTTCGGCGACATCGGCGTGTGCTGGCGCGTCGCGCGCCAGCTCGCGCACGAGCACGGCTGGCAGGTTCGCCTGTTCGTCGACGACCTGCACACGTTCGCGCGCCTGCTGCCGCAGGTCGATCCCGACGCCGCGCGGCAGACGGTCGACGCGATCGTGATCGAGCACTGGCATGCGGACGTCGGCGACGCGCTGGACATCGCCGATGTCGTGATCGAGGCGTTCGCGTGCGAGCTGCCCGCTCCCTATCTCGCGGCGATGGCACGGCGCGCGCGGCGCCCCGTGTGGATCAACCTCGAATACCTGAGCGCCGAGGACTGGGTCGCCGATTTCCATTTGCGGCCGTCGCCGCATCCGCGCTACCCGCTGCTGAAGACGTTCTTCTTCCCGGGCCTGTCGGCCGGCACCGGCGGCGTGCCGAAGGAGCGCGACCTCGACGCGCGCCGCACGGCCTTCGACGCCGATTTGGCAGCCCGCGCCGCGTGGTGGCGGCGCGCGACCGGCGGCCCGCCGCCGGCGCCCGGCACGACGGTCGTCAGCCTGTTCGCCTACGAGAATCCCGCCGTCGATGCACTGCTCGCGCAGTGGCGCGACGGCCCGTCGCCGGTCGTCGCGCTCGTGCCGGCCGGGCGCCTGTCGCCCGCCGTCGCGCGTTTTTTCGGGGCCGAATCGTTCGGCGCCGGCGCGCTCGCACGCAGCGGCAACCTGACCGCCCATGGGCTCGCGTTCGTTCCGCAGGCCGACTACGATCCGCTGCTGTGGGTCGCCGATCTGAATTTCGTGCGCGGCGAGGATTCGTTCGTCCGTGCGCAATGGGCGCGCAAGCCGTTCGTGTGGCACATCTACCCGCAGGCCGACGACGTGCACCTGCCGAAGCTCGATGCCGCGCTCGCGCACCTGTCGGCCGGCCTCGCCGATGCGCCCCGCGCGGCGCTCGAGCGGTTCTGGCACGCGTGGAACGGCGCCGGCACGCCGGACTGGGCCGATTTCTGGCAACACCGCGCCGCCCTGGACGCCAATGCGGCCCGCTGGGCCGACGCGCTCGCGGCCGTTGGCGATCTCGCCGGAAAACTGGCGGAATACGCAAAATCTCAGTTAAAATAAGCGGTTATCCGACGGCTGGCCACGAAAGCGCTCGCGTTTGAGCTTTGGGCGCCCACCGGAACGCATCTGCTTGGCGCCTCACCCGTTGTGCACCGCTCAGGCACTTATTTATTTGATTTGATCAGGACAGTTTTTTTATGAAAACCGCACAGGAACTCCGCGTAGGCAACGTCGTGCAGATCGGCAACGATGCCTGGGTCATCGCAAAGACGGAATACAACAAGTCGGGCCGTAACGCCGCCGTCGTCAAGATGAAGATGAAGAACCTGCTGACGAACGCGGGCCAGGAATCGGTCTACAAGGCCGACGACAAGTTCGACGTCGTCGTGCTCGACCGCAAGGAAGTGACGTACTCGTACTTCGCCGACCCGATGTACGTGTTCATGGACGCCGACTACAACCAGTACGAAGTCGAAGCCGAAATGATGGGCGAAGCGCTGAACTACCTCGAAGACGGCATGGCTTGCGAAGTCGTGTTCTACAACGAGAAGGCGATCTCGGTCGAACTGCCGACGATCCTCGTTCGCGAAATCACCTACACGGAACCGGCCGTCAAGGGCGACACGTCGTCGGGCAAGGTGCTGAAGAACGCGAAGCTCGCGACCGGCTTCGAACTGCAAGTGCCGCTGTTCTGCAACACCGGCGACAAGATCGAAATCGATACGCGCACGAACGAATACCGCAGCCGCGCATAAGCGCCAGCGATATCCGCGTCGAACAAAGCGCCCTTCGGGGCGCTTTTTGTTTGTCTGGCGCCAACAGCTGCCGCAGGCAGCAACCATGCGCAGCACAAAAGCCACCGGTAAAGATATTCAATTTGTATCATCGGTAACTGTTTTATAGCGCCGGAGAAATAATGCGCGTGACGCGTTCGGCGGGGCATAAAATCAATCTTTAATCCGACATGCGGCTGCGGTCCGCTGGCCGACAGCCCGCCTCTCTTGACTCGACTCGCGTCCACCATGCCACACGCCCTGATTGTCGAAGACGATCCCAACAGCCTGTCAGGCCTCACCGCGCTGCTCGCCGCGGACGGCTTCTCGGTCGACACGGCCACGTCGCTCGCCGAAGCGCGCACGGCGCTCGGCCGCTCGATTCCCGACGTCGTGCTCGTCGACCTGAACCTGCCGGACGGCAGCGGGTTCGACCTGCTCCAGCACCTGCCGCAGCAACAGCCGAACGGCTCGCTGCCGGTGATCGTGCTGACGGGCAACGCGACGGTCGAGAGCGCCATCGAGGGCTTGCGCCACGGCATCTGGGACTACCTGCTCAAGCCGATCAACATTCCGCGCCTGCGCAGCCTGCTCGCGCGGATTCCCCGCCCGTACGAGCTGATCGACGAAGTGCAGTCGCTGCGTGCGTCGCTGCGCCATCTCGGCCGCTTCGGCGCGCTGGTCGGCCGCAGCGACGCGATGCAGCACGTGTACGACATGATCGAGCACAACGCCCACACCGAAACGGCCGTGCTGTTCTCGGGCGAGGCCGGCACCGGCAAGAAGCTGGCCGCGCGCACGCTGCACGAGCTGAGCCGGCGCCGCAAAGGGCCGTTCGTGTCGTTCGACTGCCGCATGCTCGCGCAGGCCGGCCGGCACGGTGCCTCGCTCGACAGCGTGCTGTTCGGCCACGAACGCGGCGCGTTCGACGGCGCCGAGCGCCGCGAATCCGGCCTGTTCGAACAGGCCGGCGGCGGCACGCTGTTCCTCGACGAAATCACCGCGCTGCCGCTCGTGCTGCAGGAAGCGCTGCTGCACGCGCTCGATTCGCAGAACTTCATGCGGATCGGCGGCACGAGCTCGATCACCAGCGATTTCCGGCTGATCGCAGCCACGCGCCGCCCGGCGCGCGAAGCGGTGGCGAACGGCACGCTGCGCGAGGATCTGTGGCTGCGCCTCGACGCGGCGTCGATCACGATGCCGCCGCTGCGCGAACGCGACGGCGACGCACTCGCGATCGCGGATGCGCAGATCGACGAACTGAACCGCGAAGCGCGCGCGACCGGCCGCAGCACGACCGACAAGCGCGCGGCGCCGGGCTTCGTGCGCGAATGCCTGTCCTACGAATGGCCGGGCAACGTACGCGAGTTGCGGGAACGCGTGCGCTTCGCGTACGACGCATCGGGCGACTTCATCGAGACGCTGCGCGCCGGCGAGGCCAGCTTCTCCGCTGGCGCCGCACTGAACGGCAGCAGCGTGCAGATCAAGGTCGGCACGCCGCTGTCCGACGTCGAGGATCTGCTGATCCGGGCGACGCTCGACGCGGTCGGCGGTACGCGCCACCGCGCGGCGACGCTGCTCGGCATCAGCCCGAAGACGCTGTACAACAAGCTGCAACGGATGAAGGTGAACTGAGCGGACGCGCCCCTGCATGCGGGCGCTGGTCGAGTTTGACCGTTAGTTGCATCAAAGTCCGCTCCGGCGACTGCCCGACTCAGGGCTGTCGCAACGCGTAAAAAAGCCGCGCGACTGCGCGGCCTTTCGTTCGGGGAGACCGGAACGGCGCGACTCGCGCCATCCCTGCCCGCTTACGCGAGCGCGCTGTTCAACAGCGCCCGCGCCTGCCGATACTCGGGTTGCGCGATCAGCTTGTCCCACTTGAGCGCCTTGCCGCGCGCGCGCATCCGCTTGAGGCGCCGCACCGATTCGGCCGAGGCCCGCGCCTTCAGTCCGTTCAGCACGACCTCGGCCGCGTCCGGCTGGTTGCAGACGAGCACCATGTCGCAACCGGCGGCGAGCGCGGCGTCGGCTGCTTGCGTGAGCGTGCCGCCTTCGCGGGCGGCCTCCATCGACAGGTCGTCGCTGAAGATCGCGCCCGTGAAGCCGAGCCTGCCGCGCAGGATGTCCTGCAGCCACACGCGCGAGAACCCGGCCGGCCGCTTGTCGACCTGCGTGTAGATCACGTGCGCCGGAATCACCGCGGCCAGCGACAGCCCGAGCCAGTCGTACGGCGCGACGTCCTGTTCGAGGATCGCGTCGAGCGTGCGGTCGTCGGTCGGCAGCGCGACGTGCGAATCGGCTTCCGCGAAGCCGTGCCCCGGGAAATGCTTGCCGCAGTTCGCCATGCCCGCGAGCGACAGCCCGTGATTCAGGCTCTTCGCGAGCAGCGTGACGACGCGCGGGTCGCGATGGAACGCCCGATCGCCGATCACCTTCGAGTGCCCGTAGTCGAGGTCGAGCACCGGCGTGAAGCTCATGTCGATCCCGCATGCGCGCAGTTCGGCGGCCAGGATGTAGCCGACGGCAGTCGCGACCTTCGTCGCGAGCAGTACGTCGCGATCCCACAGTTCGCCGAGGCGGCGCATGGCGGGCAGCACGGTAAAGCCGTCGGTGCGGAACCGCTGCACGCGCCCGCCTTCGTGATCGACGGCGATCAGGATGTCTTCGCGCACCGCGCGGATCGAGTCGGTCAGCGCGGTCAGCTGCGCACGATTCTGGAAGTGCCGCGCGAACAGGATCACGCCGCCGGTATTCGGATGCGCGAGGCGCCGCGCATCGTCGCGCGACAAGGCCGTGCCGACGACGTCGAGCATGACCGGGCCGGGAGTCGTTTTCATCAGAATTTGCTCCGAGAAACTCCGCCATTGATGGCGGGAAGGAAAGGGGTGCTGTTGACAGGCAGCTTCTTCCACGGGTTAGGATCACCTGCATGATCCTTGTCTACCGCTACCGCGTGAAGTCGCTCAACGGACTGCTACGTTCGAGGAAGTCGACGAAAGCGGTTCGACCCAGTCCTGTTCGGCGTGCGGGTCGCAAGGCAGCACGGCGCGGCCGAAAGGTATCGCGGGACTGAGAATAAGAGAGTGGGCCTGCAGTGGCTGTGGTGTCGTGCATGATCGAGATACCAACGCTGCGCTGAACATTCTCCGATGCGGACATGCATCGCCAGGTGTGGGAATCCACCGCCTTTAGGCGGTGGATGACGTCAACGAATCGGGAATTCCGTCAGGAGGAGGTTCGGGAAACAGGTGCAGGGGCACGCGCGGCGGCCGTTTCAGCGTCCGTCTCGGCGATCACGAACGACACCGCGTAGTCGCGTTCGTCGCTGACCGTCACGCGCGCCGTGATGCCGCGCGCGGCCAGCCAGTCGGCCAGCTCGCCCGATGCGACCACGTACGGCTCGCCGCTCGGATGATTGAGCGTCTGCAGTGCACGCCACGTCATCGGCCAGTGCATGCCGAGCCCGATCGCCTTCGAGAACGCTTCCTTCGCGGAGAAGCGCGTCGCGAGAAACGCGATGCCGCGCGCCTCGGAGCGCGCGCGCCGGGCGTGGAACACGCGTAGCTCGTCGGGGCCGAGCACCTTCTCGGCAAACCGGCCGCCCGTGCGCTCGAGCACGGCCGCGACGCGGCTCACTTGCGCGATGTCGGTACCGATACCGTAGATCGCCATGTCAGTCTCCGCGGGGGTGGCCCGGCGAGGCCGGGTCAAGAGCGTCGCGAACGGCGTGCGGGGCGCGGCAGCCTCGCATCGTCAGCGCGCGCCGCCGTGCAGCGCGGCGACGCGTGCGGCGACCATGATCGCCTTCATCTCGCGCACCGCGTTGTCCCAGCCCGCGAAGATCGCGTGCGCGACGATCGCGTGGCCGATGTTCAGCTCGACGATGCCGTCGATCGCGGCGATCTGCTGCACGTTCGTGTAGTGCAGCCCATGGCCCGCATTGACCTTCAGGCCCAGCTGCGCGCCGGTCTGCACGCCCGCGACGATACGCTCGTATTCGCGCTGCTGCTGCGCTTCGTCGTGCGCTTCGGCGTAGCGGCCCGTATGCAGCTCGATCACCGGCGCACCTGCTTCGTGGGCGGCGCGAATCTGCGTGTCGTCCGGGTCGATGAACAGCGACACGCGCACACCCGCGTCGGCAAGCTGCCTGCACGCCGCCCGCACGGCCTCGAAGTGGCCGGCCACGTCGAGACCGCCTTCGGTCGTCAGTTCCGCGCGCTTCTCCGGCACGAGGCACGCATCGTGCGGACGCACTTCGCAGGCGATGTCGAGCATCTCGGCCGTCACCGCGCATTCGAGGTTCATGCGCGTCTTCAGCAGCGGGCGCAGCTCGCGCACGTCGGCGTCGACGATGTGGCGGCGATCCTCGCGCAAGTGCAGCGTGATCGCGTCCGCGCCCGCCTCTTCGGCGGCGAGCGCCGCGCGGATCGGATCGGGATAGCGCGTGCCGCGTGCATTGCGCAGCGTCGCGACGTGGTCGATGTTCACGCCGAGGTCGATGGCGGTGGGCGTTGTCAGGAAGAAGCTCATAGGTTTTGCAGGTCGATCAGGATCTGACGCGTGGCGAGCGGCGTACCGCCGAGATAGGTGTTCAGCAGGAAGCGCATCAGCGTCTTGCTCTGCGCGACCGTCTGGGCTCGATGGTAATCGTCCTGCTCCATGTCGAGCAACGTCTGCCCGGTGATGACCGGCCAGTGCGACGGCACGTCGTCGTCCGCGTTGCGCACGCCACGCTCGGGATCGAACACGTAGCGCCGGTCGGGTTCGACCGCACGGCGGGCGACCGTGCGGTTCAGCGCCATCGCATAGCCGGTCTCGCGCAGCAGCACGCGCTCGAACGAGCGCAGCACCTGCACGGCGGGCTCGCCGTGCGCGAGCCGCGTGAGGGTCAGCACGTAATGATTGAACAGCGGCGGCTGGGGATCCTCGCGCGCGCAGAATTTGACGAGCAGCTCGTTCGCGTAGAAACCGCACAACAGCCCGTCGCCGCCGAGCGGCAGCATCCCGCCGACCCATTCGGCGCCCGTCAGCGTGCGCACCTCGGATTTGCCCGACCACGACAGCAGCAGCGGCTGGAAGGTCTGCAATACGCCGCGCAACGCGGAGTGCGGGCGCTTCGCGCCCTTCGCGACGAGCGCGAGCCGGCCGTGGTCGCGCGTCAGCACGTCGACGATCAGGCTCGTTTCCCGATACGGATAGCTGTGCAGCACGAATGCCGGCTGCTCGGCGACGCGGAAATCGGACGTGCGAGACGTCGCGCGCCGCGCCTTGCGCGGCGGTTCGGGCGGTGCCGGCAGCGGCGCGTCGTTCGCGCCGGCCGTCACCGCGTCTTCGGTCGACGTCAGCGCGTCATTCGTACCCATAGGCACGCAGCCCCGCCTCGTTGTCGGCCCAGCCGCTCTTCACCTTCACGAAGGTCTCGAGGTACACGGGGCCGTCGAACAGCTTTTCCATGTCCATCCGCGCCTCGGTGCTGATCTGCTTGAGCTTCTCGCCCTTCTTGCCGATCACCATCGCCTTGTGCGAATCGCGCTCGACGAGGATCGTCGCGAAGATGCGCTTCAGGCGACCCTCCTCCTCGAACTTGTCGATCAGCACGGTGCTCGTGTACGGCAGTTCGTCGCCGGTCCAGCGGAACACCTTCTCGCGCAGGATTTCGGCCGCGAGGAAGCGCGAGCTGCGGTCGGTCAGTTCGTCCTCGCCGTAGATCGGCTCGCCTTCCGGCAGGTACGGCTTGATCGTGTCCAGCAGGCGCTTGATGTCTTCCGGCTTCTGCGCCGACAACGGCACGAGCTCGGTGAATTCGCGCAGCTCGCTCACCTTCTGCATGAACGGGAACAGCGTGGCCTTGTCGTTCACGCGGTCGATCTTGTTCGCGATCAGCAGCGTCGGCATGCCGGGCGGGATCAGGTCGAGCACCTTCTGGTCGTCGGGCCCGAAGCGGCCGGCCTCGATCACGAACAGGATCACGTCGACCGACGTCAGCGTCGACGTGACCGCGCGGTTCAGCGAACGGTTCAGCGCGGTGCTGTGACGGGTCTGGAAGCCGGGCGTGTCGACGAACACGAATTGCGCGTCGTCGAACGTGTTGATGCCGGTGATGCGGTGGCGGGTCGTCTGCGCCTTGCGCGACGTAATGCTGATCTTCTGGCCGACGAGTGCGTTCATCAACGTCGACTTGCCGACGTTCGGGCGGCCCACGATCGCGATCATGCCGCAACGGAAACCGGTAGGAGCGGGAGTGTTCATATCGTTTGGGAGACAGGTTCGGAAACGGCCGCGCGGCGCGCGGCACGATCGATGGGCAATTCAGTGGTCGGCATCGGCCACGCGCGCCTGCGCGGCAGCAAGGCTCGCGCCGCCGGGCGGCGTCTCGGCGTCGGGCGCCGCGGCATCGCGTGCACGCGCCGGCGTGCGCGCGGCGGAGTCGGCCCCCGCCGCAGGCTTGTCGGCCGGCGACGATGCCGGATCGGCTGCGTGGCAGGCCGGCTTGTCGGCTGCGCGAGGCGCGGCCTCGGCGGGCTTTTCCGTGGGCTTTTCCGCGGCCTTGTCGAGCCGCTCGGCCGGTTTGTCGGCAACTTTGTCAGCCGCCGGCTTCGCCGCCCGTTCGCCCTTGTCCACCGCCGGTTCGACATGCGCCGCGCGAATCGCGGCCATCGGCGCGACGGCCGGTTCGGCGCCAGCCGTCGCAGCCGTTACGGCCGACACCGCGCCGCCCGCCCTCGCCTCGCGCGCCGCCGCACGCTCCTTCCGCTCGGGCGAGCGCAGGTCTAGCGCTTCCTGCACGCCCTTCACGCCCGGCACGATCTCGGGTTCGACATGCTTCGACCCGCGCGCGTTTTTCGAGCGCTTCGGCTTCGCGGCCAGCATCGGCGCGGCCGCCATCACCTCGTCGAGCGCCTTCTTCGCGGCGGCCTGCTCGGCCGCGCGCCGGCTCGCGCCGGAGCCCGATACCTTCACGTCCAGCTTCGGCACCGTGCATTCGACCTCGAACTGCTGATTGTGCGCCGCACCATGCGTCGCGACGACCGTATAGGTCGGCAGCGCGATCTTGTGCCCCTGCAGGTATTCCTGCAGCAGCGTCTTCGCGTCCTTGCCGAGCGTGCGGGGATCGATGTGGTCGAGAATCGGGATATAGAGGCGCTTGATGACCCCTTGGGCGGCTTCGAAGCCGCCATCGAGGAACACGGCCCCGATGATGGCTTCGAATGCGTCCGCGAGGATCGACGGGCGGCGGAAACCGCCGCTGCGCAGCTCGCCCTCGCCCAGCCGCAGGCCGTCCGAGATATTGAGGGCCTGAGCAATTTCATACAGCGACTGCTGTTTGACGAGGTTGGCGCGTACGCGCGACAGGTCGCCTTCGTCCAGCTTGCCGAAGCGCTGGAACAAAAGGGCGGCCACCGCGCAATTCAGAACGGAATCGCCGAGAAACTCGAGCCGTTCGTTGTGCGTGGCACTGTGACTGCGATGGGTCAAAGCCTGGCGCAACAATTCCGCATTGCGAAATTCGTAGCGCAGCCGGCTTTCCAACTGGGATAGGGGCATGTGCAGGAGTATAACGCGGGCGCCCGGTCGGGCCGAAACGGCACGGCCGGACACGAAAAGGCGTGACGAGGCGGTGTTACCGCCGGTTCTTAAAGTAGTTCGGCAATACGCGACGCGGCCCGTGCGTCGCGTATTGCGTGTGAATCAATGCATCAGTTGAAGGAACCGATGCGCTTCAGGTCGCTGAAGTTCATCCAGATGAAGAACGCGCGGCCGACGATGTTCCGGTCCGGCACGAAACCCCAGTAGCGGCTGTCCGCGCTGTTGTCGCGGTTGTCGCCCATCATGAAGTAGTGACCGGGCGGCACCTTGCAGATCACGCCGCGGCTGTTGTACGTGCAGTTGTCGCGATACGGATAGTCGTATGCGCCCATCACGAACGGCGGCACGGCCGGGTTGTTGAGGATCGCGTTCTTCTTGTTGCCGATCGTTTCCTCGAACTGCTTCGCGTAATTCTGGCGCTCGTCGTCGAAGTAATCGGGCAGCGGCGCTTCGGGCACCGGCTGGCCGTTGATCGTCAACTGCTTGTCCTGATACGCGACCGTATCGCCCGGCAGGCCGATCACGCGCTTGATGTAGTCGACCGATTCGTCCTTCGGATAGCGGAACACGACGACGTCGCCGCGCGACAGCGGGCTGCCCTGCGTGATCTTCGTGTTGGTGACCGGCAGGCGCAGCCCGTACTCGAACTTGTTGACGAGGATGAAGTCGCCGACGAGCAGCGTCGGCACCATCGACCCCGACGGAATCTTGAACGGCTCGACGACGAACGAACGCACGACGAACACGGCCAGGATCACCGGAAAGAAACTCGCCGTGTACTCGAGCCACCACGGCTGACGCAGCTTTTCGTCACGCAGCTTCGAGCGCGTCTGCGCCGCGTTTTCGTCCGCGAAACGCTTGTCGATGCGCGACTGCTGGCGATCGAACTCCTCGATCGCCGAATCGGCCGCCTTGCGACGCCGCGGCAGGAACACCAGTTTGTCCAGCACCCACGCTACGCCCGTCACGACGACGAGCACAAAAAGAATCAGCGCAAAATTCATAAAAGGATCAGTCCTGTTATTTGTCTTCGACGCGCAAGATCGCGAGGAACGCCTCCTGCGGGATCTCGACCGAACCCACCTGCTTCATGCGTTTCTTACCTTCTTTCTGCTTCTCGAGCAGTTTCTTCTTCCGCGTGATGTCGCCGCCGTAGCACTTCGCGAGCACGTTCTTGCGCAGCGCCTTGATGTTCTCGCGCGCGACGATGTGCGCGCCGATCGCGGCCTGGATCGCCACGTCGTACATCTGGCGCGGAATGATCTCGCGCATCTTCGCGGCGACTTCGCGGCCGCGGTATTGCGACTGCGACCGGTGCACGATGATCGACAGCGCATCGACCTTGTCGCCGTTGATCAGCATGTCGACCTTCACGACGTCCGACGAACGGTATTCCTTGAACTCGTAGTCCATCGACGCATAGCCGCGCGACACCGACTTCAGGCGATCGAAGAAGTCGAGCACGATCTCGGCCATCGGGATCTCGTACGTGAGCTGCACCTGGCGGCCGTGATACTGCATGTTGATCTGCGAGCCGCGCTTCTGCTCGCACAGCGTGATCACCGAGCCGACGTAATCCTGCGGCATGTACAGGTTCACGGTGACGATCGGCTCGCGGACTTCGGCGATGCGGCCGGGCTCCGGCATCTTCGCCGGGTTCTCGACCATGATCGTCGAGCCGTCGCTCTGCACGACTTCGTAGACGACCGTCGGCGCGGTCGTGATGAGATCCATGTCGAATTCGCGCTCGAGCCGCTCCTGCACGATTTCCATGTGCAGCAGCCCGAGGAAGCCGCAGCGGAAACCGAAGCCGAGCGCCTGCGACACTTCCGGCTCGTACTGCAGCGATGCGTCGTTCAGCTTCAGCTTCTCGAGCGATTCGCGCAGCGCGTCGTACTGGTTCGCCTCGACCGGATACAGCCCCGCGAACACCTGCGGCTTCACTTCCTTGAAGCCCGGCAGCGGCTCGGCAGCGGCCTTGGTCGCGTGCGTGACGGTATCGCCGACCTTCGCGGCCGTCAGTTCCTTGATGCCGGCGATGATGAAGCCCACCTGCCCGGCCGACAGCGATTCGAGATTGCGCGACTTCGGCGTGAACACGCCGACGTGCTCGACCGGATACTGCGCGCCGGTCGCCATCATCTTGATCTTGTCCTTCGGGCGCAGCGTGCCGTTGACGATGCGCACGAGCATCACGACGCCGACGTAGTTGTCGAACCACGAATCGATGATCAGCGCCTGCAGCGGCGCGGCCGGATCGCCCTTCGGCGGCGGCACCTTCGCGATCAGCGCCTCGAGCACGTCCTCGACGCCGAGCCCCGTCTTCGCGCTGCAGCGCGTCGCGTCGGTCGCGTCGATGCCGATCACGTCCTCGATCTCCTCGATCGCGTTCTCGGGGTTCGCGGCCGGCAGGTCGATCTTGTTCAGCACGGGCACGACCTCGACGCCGAGCTCGATCGCCGTGTAGCAGTTCGCGACCGTCTGCGCCTCGACGCCCTGGCTCGCGTCGACCACGAGCAGCGCGCCTTCGCACGCGGACAGCGAACGGCTGACCTCGTACGAGAAGTCGACGTGCCCCGGCGTGTCGATCAGGTTCAGGTTGTAGACCTTGCCGTCGCGGGCGCGATACGACAGTGCTGCCGTCTGCGCCTTGATCGTGATGCCGCGCTCGCGCTCGATGTCCATCGAGTCGAGCACCTGCGCTTCCATTTCACGGTCGGCGAGGCCGCCGCATACCTGGATGATGCGATCCGCGAGCGTCGACTTGCCGTGGTCGATGTGCGCGATGATCGAGAAATTGCGAATATGATCCATTCAGTGCCGATCAAGCGAAAAAGGCGCGCTCGACGACTGCGGAGCACGCCTTGTGTAAGTCGGTGAAAAAACGGCTTATTTTAGCCGAAAAGGCTTACGCCGGGCGGGATTTCGGACGGCCCGCCACGCGGGGCGCCGGCGGGGGCCGCCCGCCGGATCAAGCCCCATGCAATGCGGCGCCGGCCGGCGGCGTGCCAGCATCGCGCCGGGCTGCCAGCGCGTCGCGCACCCGCGCGTCGTCGAACCGGTGGCGGCACACTTCCGCACCGTCCAGCAGCAGCACGGGCACGTCCTCGTCGTAACGCGCGACGAGCGCCGCATCGGTATCGATGTCGACGTAGTCGACCGCGACGCCGAATTCGGCCGCGACCGGCGCCAGTGCGTCGCGCATGTCGTCGCACAGGTGGCACCAGCCGCGGCCGTAGAGCGTGAACATCGGCGGGTTACTTCTGGCGCGGCCGCACGGGCACGAACTGCGTGTTGTCGCCGCGCCGCACGAGCACCGCGACCGCCTTCTGCGGGTCGAGCTGCGCGGTCACGTCGGCGAACTGCTTCGCGCTCGTGATGTCGGTGTCGCCGACGCGCAGCACGATGTCGCCGCGCTGCAGGCCCGCCCGGGCGGCCGGGCCGTCGACGCCGTCGATCTGCACGCCGTTCTTCAGCTTCAGCGTCTTCATCTGCTCCGCCGTCAGGTCGCTGACCGTCAGGCCGAGCGAATTGCTCTGGCGCGGCTTCTGCGGCGCGTTCTTGCGCTGCTCGGCCTTCGCCGTCGACTCGGCCGGCGTCTCGGCGATCGTGATCGGCAGATCGCGTGCCTGACCCTTGCGCCACACGCTGACCGTCGCCTTCGTGCCGGGCTTCGTGTCGCCGACCATGCGCGGCAGATCGGACGCCGCATCGACCGGACGGCCGTTGAACTTCAGGATGATGTCGCCCGGCTGGATGCCCGCCTTGTCGGCCGGGCCGCCCGGCTCGACGCTGCTGACGAGCGCGCCTTCCGCCTTCGGCAGCCCGATCGAATCGGCCACGTCCTTCGTCACCTCGCCGATCGCCACCGCGATCCGGCCGCGCGTGACCTTGCCCGTCGCCTTCAGCTGGTCGGCCACGCGCATCGCCTCGTCGATCGGAATCGCGAACGAAATGCCCATGAAGCCGCCGGTGCGGCTGTAGATCTGCGAGTTGATGCCGATCACCTCGCCCTGCATGTTGATCAGCGGCCCGCCCGAGTTGCCGGGGTTCACCGCGACGTCGGTCTGGATGAACGGCAGGTAGTCGCCCGTGTTGCGGCTCTTCGAGCTGACGATGCCGGCCGTGACCGTGTTGTCGAGGCCGAACGGCGAACCGATCGCGACGACCCACTCGCCGACGCGCACCTTGTTCGAATCGCCGATCGCGACGACCGGCAGGTTCGACGCCTGGATCTTGACGACCGCGACGTCCGTGCGATCGTCGACGCCGATCAGCTTCGCCTTGAATTCGCGCTTGTCGGTCAGCGTCACGTAGATGGTGTCCGCATCGTCGACGACGTGCGCATTGGTCATCACGTACCCGTCGGCCGACACGATGAAGCCCGAGCCGACGCCGCGGTTCTGCTCGGTGTCGGGCGGATTGTCCGGCGTCGGCGCGTTCTTCGGGTTGCCGCCGTTGCCGGGCGCCTGCGGCAGCGGAATGCCGAAGAAGCGCCGGAAGAATTCCGACATGTCGCCGTTGTCGAAGCCAGGCGGGAGCACGCCGCGCGGGCCGGGTACCGGCACGTTCGCGGTAGTCCGGATGTTCACGACCGCGGGGCCCACCTTTTCGACGAGGTCGGCGAAATCGGGCAGGCTGGCAGCGGGAGGCGTGACAGCGACCGCGGTTTGCGGGACGAGCGGCAGGCAGGCACACAGCGCCGCCGCCGCGAGCACTTTGCGCAGCGTGAGTTTCGTCATGTCGGAAGCCGTAGCGTTACTTGGAAGCCTTGTATTCTATGGCAGACGCGAACTGCTGCAACGTTGCCGGCGGCACTTCGCCGAGCACGGTGACCCAGTAGTCGCCGCGACGCTTCACGAGAACGTGCGTCGCACCGGTGCTGCCCGCGCCTTCCTTGCGCGTATTTTTCTCGGCCGGCTCGATGAAGACCGAGACCGTCGCGAGGCCGTCGGTGAAAACGGCCTGATCGACCGGGATCGGCGGATCGCCCGCATCGCGCGCGGCCATCGGCCGGCGCACTTCACGAATCTTCTGGAAGCCGGCCACGCTCGGCGCGAGCTGCCAGCCCTGCGCTTCCATGTCGACCGTCGCGACCGGCGGGCGCACGACCGTCCAGCCGTTCAGGTTGCGCATGCCGGCGGCAATCGCGGCCCTGTCGCCGCTTGCACCGCCCGTCTGCAATTGCGAGAACGCGATCTGCTCGAGCACGTGATCGTTCGCGTCGAGCGTCTGCGAACGCAGCAGCAGCCCGGTGCGGGCGTCGGCCCACAGCTTGTACGTGAAACGGTACGCATCCTTCGGCACGAGCTCGACGACCTGCGCGTCGATCCCGGCCACGCGGTCCTTGCCGAGCGGCTTCGCATCGTACACGGACATCACGTGCTCGCCGCTTGCACCGAGCAGCGCCGGAAACGAATCGCGCGTCTGGCGACGCTCGACCACGCACAGCTTGCGCTCGGGTACGAACGTGACCAGCTCGTCGTTATGCCGCAGCAGCTTGCGCGGCTTGCCGTCGAGCGTCTCGATCCGCTCGAACTCGCCGTCGCGGGACGCGACGTGCGCGATGCGCGACGACTGTACGTACCCGCCGCGCTGGTAGACGAACGTCCCTTCGTAGCTCTGCTGCTGCGCCGCCTGCTGGACGCGGTCGAGCCAGTCCGCGGCGCCCTTGCGGGTGGCGAGGGGATCGTCCGGTTGCTGGGCGCTGGCGGGAAGGGATTGAACGGACAACAGGGCGGCTGCGCAAAGCAGGAGGGCCGGCAGCCGCTTCCATCCGGAGATGGCGTGATTCAACTGCAATGTCCGCATCGGGTTTATTGGCCTGGCGTGGTGGTCACGGCAGCGCGGATCAGCGGCATCGAACCCGTGACGACGGGCTGCTGCGCGAATTGCTGGTGCGCTTCAAGGTATTGGTCGAGGCTGGCGTCGCGAATGATGTTGACGTCCTGCAGGCCCGGCTGGGCCGATGCCTGCGCAACCGTCACGCGCTGCAGGTTGCCGTTCTGCGGCGCGCCTGCCGATGCGACCTGGACGGCGCCCGGCGCACCGGCCGTCTGCATCTGCGGGACGACGATCCACGTCAGCGTGGCGGCCGCGGCGGCCACCGCGAACGCGGGCACGACACGGCGGCGCAGCGACAGCAGCTTGCGCGCGACCGGCGCGGCCGCCGGCGCCAGTAGATGCGGCTCGCTTTCGAGCGCGGCCGACATGCGCGCGGTGAACGCGACGCTCAGCGCAGGCGGCAGCGCGAGCTCGTCCGAGCGCAGCGCATCGCCGATCAGGTGGTAATGGGCCCACGCAGCGCGATCCGCGCGGTCGAGCTCAGCCAGAAACTGCCCGTGATCCGGGCCATCGAACATTTCGCCGTCGACCAGCGCGGAAAGGCGCTCGCCGCGCGAGCACGCCTGCGATTGCGTATTGACCGACCCCATGATGCTCCCCATCTTGCACACCCCGTCGTGACTTCACGACTCTATCCGTAACTAGACCCCGACCCGCGTCGTTCCGCCCGTCGCGCTTACCAGCGCTTGCCTTCGGGCGTATCGAGCAGCGGACGCAATTTGGCAGCGATTGCTTCGCGCGCGCGGAAGATCCGCGAGCGGACCGTCCCGATCGGACAGCCCATCATTTCCGCGATCTCTTCGTAGCTCAGGCCCTCGATCTCGCGCAGCGTGATTGCCTGACGCAGTTCCTCGGGCAGCAGAGCCATCGCAGCGTTGACCGTCTCGGCAATCTGCTTGCTCATCAACATCGACTCAGGCGTGTTGATATCCCTTAGTTGGTCTGCGTCGGAGAAAGTTTCCGCTTCCTCCGCATCGGCCTCGGTGGAGGTCGGCGCCCGGCGGCCTTGCGTCGCAAGGTAGTTCTTCGCCGTGTTGACGGCAATTCGGTACAACCACGTATAGAACGCCGATTCGCCGCGAAATTGCGGCAGCGCACGATACGCCTTGATGAACGCGTCCTGGGCCACATCCTCGACCTCGGCGGGATCCCGCACGAGGCGCGAGATCAGCCGAATGATCTTGCGGTGGTATTTGGAGACCAGGAGTTCGAACGCCGCCTTGTCGCCCTTCTGTACGCGCTCGACCAGAGCCTGATCGATTTCTTTTTCACTCACCTGACAAATCCGTTAACTAGGGATGCAACGCGGAGCGTTATTGTAGCGTTCCGGCGCCGGCCGCTGGTTACGGTCGGTAACCATGCCGTCGTCATGCACGCCCCGCCGCCCCGGCCGTTCTCGCCAGCACCGACAGCGCGCTGAACGACGCGGCATCGAGCGCGTCGGCCGGAATCAGCAGCGGCCGGGCGCGCCGGGCGCCCTGCCCGACCGACAGCACCAGCAGCAGGCTGCTCCAGTGCGCGTGGCCCGTCACGCGGCCGCGGGCCAGCAAGCGCCCGGTGCGGCCAAACGCCGCGATCTCCCCGAACGCATCGATCCGCAACTCGGCCGGCAGCCGGCGGGCGCAAGCCCGCACCGCGCATACGGCCAGCAGTGCAGCCGTCACGGCCGACACGCCCGCGCCGGCGGCAGCGCCCGCGCGCGGCGCCCAGAACAGGTACGCCGAGGCGGCAGCCGACGCGACGAACGCGGCCAGCACGAAATACGACACGGCCGAGGCCCGCAACGCAAAGCGCTGCGGACGCCCGGCCGGAGCATCGAATGGACTCGTCAAGCGATTCAGCGTCAGACGCGCTTGAACACCAGCGTGCCGTTGGTACCGCCGAAGCCGAAGTTGTTCTTCACGGCCACGTCGATCTTCATGTCACGCGCGGTGTTCGCGCAGTAATCGAGATCGCACTCGGGATCCTGGTTGAAGATGTTGATGGTCGGCGGCGACACGTTGTTGTGCAGCGCCAGCACCGTGAACACCGATTCGAGGCCGCCCGCGCCACCCAGCAGGTGGCCCGTCATCGACTTCGTCGAGTTGACCACCATCTTGTACGCGTGCTCGCCGAAGGCCGCCTTCACCGCGTCCGACTCGTTCTTGTCGCCCAGCGGCGTCGACGTGCCGTGCGCGTTCAGGTACTGAACTTCATCCGGGTTCACGCCGGCGTCGCGCAGCGCCGCGACCATGCAGCGGCGCGGGCCGTCCATGTTCGGCGCGGTCATGTGGTACGCATCGCCCGTCATGCCGAAGCCCGAGACTTCCGCGTAGATCTTCGCGCCGCGCGCCTTCGCCGCCTCGTACTCTTCGAGCACCATCACGCCGGAGCCCTCGCCCAGCACGAAGCCGTCGCGGTCCTTGTCCCACGGACGCGACGCGGTGGCCGGATCGTCGTTGCGCGTCGACAGCGCGCGCGCTGCCGCGAAGCCACCGATGCCGAGCGGCGACACCGTCGATTCGGCGCCGCCCGCGACCATCACGTCGGCGTCGCCGGCCTGGATCAGGCGCGCGGCGAGGCCGATGCTGTGCAGGCCGGTCGTGCAGGCCGTCACGGCCGCGAGGTTCGGGCCCTTCAGGCCGAACATGATGCTCAGGTGACCCGAGATCATGTTGATGATCGAACCCGGCACGAAGAACGGCGAAATCCGGCGTGCGCCGCGATCGACGTAGGTCTGGTGCGTATCTTCGATCATCGGCAGGCCGCCGATGCCGGAACCCACCAGCACGCCGATGCGTTCCGCGTTGGCTTCGGTCACTTCCAGCCCGCTGTCCCGCATGGCCTGGACGCCGGCGGCGATGCCGTAATGGATGAACGTATCCATGTTCCGGGCTTCCTTCGCCGGGATGTACTCCTCGGCGCTGAAACCCTTCACTTCGCCCGCGAAATGGCAGGCGAGGTTCGACGCATCGAACTTCGTGACGGTGGCGATACCGGACTTGCCGGCGACGAGATTGGCCCAGCCGTCGGCAACATTATTGCCAACAGGCGAAATCAGCCCCAGGCCTGTAACGACAACACGACGGCGGCTCACGGTAACCTCTTTTCCATTATTGGATGACAAAAACAAAAGCCACAGTGGCCACAGGAACCAGCCCTGCGAGCCCTGTGGCTGTTAGTCCGTCCGGCGCGAAGCCGGCAGGATGGCGCGTCAATCGCGAAGATCGCGGCGACGTGGCGGACAAGCGCGAAAGGCGCTTACGCCTTGACGTTTGCGCGAGCGTAGTCGATCGCTTGCTGAACGGTCGTGATCTTCTCTGCTTCTTCGTCCGGGATTTCCATGCCGAACTCGTCTTCGAGCGCCATCACCAGTTCGACCGTGTCGAGCGAGTCCGCGCCCAGGTCGTTCACGAACGAAGCCTCGTTCTTGATCTCGGCTTCCGCGACGCCCAGTTGTTCAGCGACGATCTTCTTGACACGTTGTTCGATGTTGTCCATTACCCCTCCGAGGGAAAGTTCAGATTTACAAGTGCGCGCATTTTATCAGGTTTGCTGACGCCAAAACGCGCGTTGGCTTGATGGTCGATCAAGCGCCGGTCCGCCTGAAAAACGGGATACGGCGCGGATGGTAAACGAAAACCGTTACGACATGTACATGCCGCCATTCACGTGCAGCGTCGTGCCGGTGATGTAACCGGCCTGCGGCGATGCGAGGAACGCGACGGCATGGGCGATGTCCTCCGGGCTGCCGAGTCGGCCGAGCGGAATCTGGGTCTTGAGCGCGGCCTGCTGTTCTTCCGGCAGCGTCTTCGTCATGTCGGTGTCGATGAAGCCCGGCGCCACGCAGTTCACCGTGATGCCGCGGCTGCCGATTTCGCGCGCGAGCGCGCGCGTCATGCCCGCGACGCCGGCCTTCGCGGCCGCGTAGTTGACCTGACCCGGATTGCCGGCCGAGCCGACCACCGACGTGATGTTGATGATACGGCCGCCGCGCGCCTTCATCATCGGGCGCAGCACCGCGCGCGACAGGCGGAACACCGACTTCAGGTTGGTGTCGATCACCGCGTCCCAGTCCTCGTCCTTCATCCGCATCGCGAGCTGGTCCTGCGTGATGCCCGCGTTGTTGACGAGCACGTTCAGCGCGCCGAATTCCTTCACGGTCGCATCGATCAGCGCCTCGGCGGCGGCCGCGTCGTTGACGTTCAGCACCGCGCCGCGGCCCGTGACGCCCGCTTCCGCGAACGCCGCGGTGATCGCGGCGGCGCCCGATTCGCTCGTCGCCGTGCCGATCACCGTCGCGCCCAGGCGCGCGAGTTCGAGTGCGATCGCACGGCCGATGCCGCGCGACGCGCCGGTCACGATCGCAACCTGTTTATCGAGAGTCTTGTCCATGAATCGAATATCCGTTGCTTGGGAAAAGGCGCCGCGTCAGGCGGTCGCGAGCTTGAGCGCTTCGTCGAGCGAAGCCGGATCGAACACCGACGCGCCCGTCAGATTGCCGTCGATGCGCTTCGTCAGGCCGGCGAGCACCTTGCCCGGACCGCATTCGATCACGTGCGTGACGCCCGTTCCCGCGATGTGACGCACGCACTCGACCCAGCGCACCGGCCCCGCGGCCTGGCGCACCAGCGCATCCTTGATCGCGGCCGGATCGCTGAGCACGGCGACGTCGATGTTGTTGACGACCGGAATCTGCGGCGCCTTCACGTCGACGTTCGCAAGGTAGTCGCGCAGCTGGTCCGACGCCGGCTTGAGCAGCGACGAATGGAACGGCGCCGACACCGGCAGCGGCAGCGCGCGCTTCGCGCCCTTCGCCTTCGCGATCTCGCACGCCTTTTCGACCGCGGCCTTGCTGCCTGCGATCACGACTTGCGCGGGCGCATTGAAGTTCACCGCTTCGACGACGCCCGCTTCCGCGGCCTCGGCGCACACCGCACGCACCGTGTCGTCGTCGAGGCCCAGGATCGCGGCCATGCCGCCCTGGCCGACCGGCACGGCCGTCTGCATCGCCTGCGCACGGAAGCGCACGAGCGGCACCGCGTCCTTGAATGCAATCGCGCCGGCCGCGACGAGCGCCGTGTACTCACCGAGGCTGTGGCCGGCGACGATCGACGGCGCCGGGCCGCCTGCCTGCTGCCACGCGCGATAGCACGCGTATGCGGCGGTCAGCATCACGGGCTGCGTGTTGGTGGTCAGGTTCAGCTCTTCGGCCGGACCTTCGGCGATCAGCTTGCCGAGATCCTGGTTGAGCACATCGGACGCTTCCTGGAGCGTCTCGCGCACGACGGCCAGATCGGCGAATGCGTTGAGCATGCCGATCGCCTGCGAGCCCTGCCCCGGAAAAACGAATGCAAATTTCATATCGTCCCCAATTGAATCGATGCGGACGGCGCGCACGAGCGGCGCGCCGACGGGATCCGCGCGCGGCAAATCGCGCGCCGCGGATCAGAAACGGAAGACCGACGCGCCCCAGGTGAAGCCGCCGCCGACGCCTTCGATCAGCACGTGCTGGCCGCGCTGGATGCGGCCGTCGCGCACCGCGGCGTCGAGCGCCAGCGGAATCGACGCGGCCGACGTGTTGCCGTGCTGGTCGACCGTCACGACCATGCGCTCCTGCGGCAGGCCGAGCTTGCGGCAGGTGCTGGTCATGATGCGGATGTTGGCCTGGTGCGGAATCAGCCAGTCGATTTGCTCGGGCGCGAGATTCGCCTTCGCGAGCGCTTCAATCGCGACCTTTTCGAGCACGTTGACCGCGAGCTTGAACACGGCCTGCCCGTCCATGTGCAGGAACGCGCTGCCGTCGATCACGCCGCGATTGACGTTGCCCGGCGTGCACAGGATGTTCGAGTAACTGCCGTCCGCGTGCAGCGCGCTGCCGAGCACGCCCGGCTCTTCCGATGCGGACAGGATCACCGCGCCCGCGCCGTCGCCGAACAGCACGCAGGTCGTGCGGTCCTTGAAGTCGAGAATGCGCGAGAACGTCTCCGCACCGACGATCAGCGCCGTACGGTGCTGGCCGCTGCGGATGAAGCTGTCGGCCGTCGCCATCGCGTACGCGAAGCCCGAACACACGGCCTGCACGTCGAACGCCGCGCCGCCGTTCTTGATGCCGAGCTTGTTCTGCAGCAGGCACGCGGTGCTCGGGAACACGAAATCGGGGGTCGAAGTCGCGACGATGATCAGGTCGATCGACTGCGGATCGACACCGGCCGCCTCGATCGCACGACGCGACGCCTCGAGCGCGAGATCGCTCGTCGTGACGTCCGGTGCGGCGAAATGGCGCGCATGGATGCCCGTGCGCGCCACGATCCATTCATCGCTGGTCTCGATGCCTTCCTTCGCGAGACGATCGGTCAACTGCTGGTTCGTGACGCGGTCGGGCGGCAGATAGCTGCCCGTGCCGAGCACGCGGGAATAGAGAGTCGATTGGGCCATTTATGCTTTAGAGGATTGCGCAGCGGAAGGTTCGGCGTGATGGCCTGGGGCCGGGCTTGCATGGCCCGAGCCGCCCGCGTCGTGTTCGCCATCGCCGAGCGACACTGAATTATCCGCCATCGCGCGCGCGAGGCGCTCCAGCACCCCGTTTTTGACGGCATCATACCCGCGTTTGATCGCCCACTCAAACGCGTAGGCGTCGGCCGAACCGTGGCTCTTGATCACGAGGCTCTTCAGCCCCAGCAGCGCCGCGCCGTTGTACTGGCGGTGGTCGACGCGCTTCTTGAAACGCATCAGCACGGGCAGCGCGAGCAGCGCCATCAGCTTCGACATCAGCGAACGGCCGAACTCCTCGCGGATGATGTCCGACAGCATCTGCGCGAGCCCTTCGGACGTCTTCAGCGCGACGTTGCCGACGAAGCCGTCGCACACGATCACGTCGACGGTGCCCTTGTAGATGTCGTTGCCTTCCACGTTGCCGCGGAAGTTGAGCGTGCTGGCGCGCAGCAGCTCGCCTGCGCGCTTGATCGTCTCGTTGCCTTTGATGACCTCTTCGCCGATGTTCAAGAGGCCGATCGTCGGGCGCTCCTTGCCTTCGAGCGCGGCCACGAGCGCATGTCCCATCTCCGCGAACTGCAGCAGATGCTGCGGTTCGCAGTCGACGTTCGCGCCGAGGTCCAGCATCATCGTGTAGCCGGTCGGGTTCGGCAGCGCGAACGCGATCGCGGGCCGCTCGATGCCGGGCAGCGTCTTGAGTACGTAACGGGAAACGGCCATCAGCGCGCCGGTATTGCCGGCGGAGATGCAGGCCTGCGCCGCGCCTTCCTTGACCTGGTTGAGCGCGACGCGCATCGAAGAATCCTTCTTCTTGCGCAGCGCCACTTCGACAGGGTCGTCCATCGCCACGACTTCGGTGGCGGGCACGATGGTCAACGCGGGATCGTCGAGGGCTTTCAGCTTCTTGAGCTGAGCGCGAATCGCGCTTTCGATGCCGACGAGCATCAGGTGCGCATCGGGATGCGCGCGGACGAACTTGACTGCCGCGGGAACGGTCACGGACGGGCCGTGGTCGCCTCCCATGCAATCGATTGTGAGCTTTACGGTCATGGAATGCGACGAATTTCAGGCACAAAAAAGCGGCAGTTGAATGCCGCCTTTTCGTTGAGCCAGGAAAGTGTCAAGCGAACCAATTGTCACGCGAACGGCGAACGTAGCGCGCAACGCGTGACTTGACGCTTAGTCGTTCTTCGTCTTGACGACTTTCTTGCCGCGATAGTAGCCGTTCGGGCTGACGTGGTGACGCAGGTGCACTTCACCCGTGCTCGGCTCGACTGCCAGCGGCGCTGCCGTCAGGAAATCGTGCGAACGATGCATGCCGCGCTTCGACGGCGACTTCTTGTTTTGCTGGACTGCCATGACTAACTCCTAAATAATTTTCCGGATTCTAACACAGCCCGATCCGGCGCTTAACTACCCTGGCCCAAAGCCCTTACGCCTTCCCGCGCCACGACTGCTTAGTGTTTCTTGGTGCCGTCACCGTCCTTCTTCAACGCTTGCAGCGCTGCGAACGGATTCGGCCGTTTGCCTTCGTCCTCGGCTTCGTCGGACGCCTCGTCCGTCTCTTCCGCGGGACCGCTCGCACCCGACACGAGGCTTTCGTGAACTGCCGGGCAAACCTCGTGCTTGGGCACGAGCGGCAACGAAAGCAGCAACTCCTCTTCGATCAAGTCGACGAGATCGAACTGGCGTGAGCCCACGATCACATCGGCTTCATCGTCGTCGAGCGGAAATTCCTCGGCTTCTTCTTCGGTCGCGACGATCCGGTACGTCATGTCGACGTCGAACGTCTGGTCGTACGGCGTCATGCAGCGCTGGCACGTGAGCCACGCATGGCCGTGCACCGCGAGGCGCAGATACGGCTGCTGCCCGTCGGTGCCGTCGTCCTGCAACTCCTTCTGCGTGAACCCTTCCGCCTGCCACGTAAACACCGTGTCGCGATCTGGCGCGTCCGCCGGCACTTCGTTTAACATGCGCGGCAGTTGCGACAGGTGCACCGCGCCAGCCGCCTGCCGCCCGCTGCGGGCGAACTCGAACAGGTCGACCGCCTGCGGGTCGAGCGTCGCCGCAGGTTTGCCAGAAGAAGTGTTCATGCGCGCTCCTGTCTACAGGCTGACTTGCGGGATCCGGCTTGGCGCCGGGCTCATCGAAGGATGACGTACCTTGCTTCCGAAGACCGGCAGGCGCCACCACAGCGAAAGCCTGCCGACGAAAAGCGGGAAAGCATACCTGTTTTACCTTTTGCGGTCAATCACTTAAGCTTGCGTCCGCGCAACGCCGCGCCACACCTGACGACTCACCGATCCAACCGACCATGCCGGATACCGTTTGCCGCCCGCCGCGGCTGATTCTTGCTTCCAGTTCCCGTTACCGCCGCGCGCTCCTCGAGCGCCTCGGCGTGCCGTTCGACGTCGTGTCGCCCGACCTGGACGAAACTCCGCTCGCCGGCGAAACGCCGGCCGCGACCGCGCTGCGCCTCGCCGGCGCGAAGGCACGCGCCGTGGCCGCCACGATCGATGCGCCGGACGGCGTACTGGTGATCGGGTCGGATCAGGTCGCGACCTTCGACGGGCATCAGATCGGCAAGCCCGGCACGCACGAGCGCGCACTCGCGCAGCTCATGTCGATGCAGGGCCGCGAAGTCGAATTCCACAGCGCGCTCTGCCTGTACGACAGCCGCACCGACGACGCGCAGGTCGAGGACATCGTGACGCACGTGCGCTTCCGTTCGCTGCCCGAGGCCGAACTCGACGCCTACCTGCGCGCGGAAACGCCGTACGACGTGGCCGGCAGCGCGAAGTCCGAAGGGCTCGGCATCGCGCTGCTCGACGCGATCGACTCGGACGATCCGACCGCGCTCGTCGGCCTGCCGCTGATCGCCCTCACGCGGATGCTGCGCGCCGCCGACTACCCGTTGTTCGCTACCACCCGAGGAGACCGCGCATGACCGCCGGCACGCTTTATCTCGTCCCGAACACGCTCGGCGAAGGCGACGAATCGATGCTCGCCGCCGTGCTGCCCGCCGCCGTGCAGGCGCGCGCCGGCACGCTCGGCTATTACATCGGCGAGAACGCGAAAACGACCCGCGCGTTTCTGAAGAAGATCGGTACGACGCGGCCGATCCAGGAAATCGAGATCAGCGAGCTGAACGTCAATACGCCGGCCGGCGCCATCGACCGGCTGCTCGCGCCCGTGCTGGCCGGCGCGGACGCCGGTCTCGTGTCGGAGGCCGGCTGCCCGGCCGTCGCCGATCCCGGCGCGCTGCTCGTGCGCCGCGCGCACGAGCGCGGCGTGAAGGTCGTGCCGCTCGTCGGGCCGAGCTCGATCCTGCTGGCGCTGATGGCGTCGGGCCTGAACGGCCAGAGCTTCGCGTTCAACGGCTACCTGCCGGTCGATGCGGCCGCGCGCGCGAAACGCCTGCGCGAACTCGAGCAACTGTCGCGCAAGGCGCGCCAGACGCAGATCTTCATCGAAACGCCGTACCGGAATCACGCGATGCTGGACACGCTGGTCGCGACCTGCGCGCCGTCGACGCAGATCTGCGTCGCGGCCGATCTGACCCTCGCGACCGAGACGATCGCGAGCCGCACCGTCATGGACTGGAAAAAGGCGCCCGCGCCGAATCTGCACAAGCGCCCCGCGATCTTCCTGCTGCTCGCGAACTGATGCCGCGACCGGCGATCGGCTGACTGAATGAAAGGCGGGCCATCGCGGCCCGCCGGGTACCGTCGATCGTCAGCGCAGGCTGACCGCCGCGCCGCCGGCCGTCAGCGCCTTCATCGCAGCGCCCCCGACGGCCGCGCCGAACTTGCGCGCGACCCGATTCGTCAGGCTTTCCTTCACCGTATAGTCGACCAGATCCGGCGCCTTCAGCACGTCGCGCGCGACCGTGTCGGTCGTGCCATAGCCGTCGGCGAGCCCGAGCTCGACGCTCTTCTCGCCGGTCCAGAACAGGCCCGAGAACATGTCGGGCGTCTCGTGCAGGCGCTTGCCGCGGCCATCCTTCACGGCCTTGATGAACTGCGCGTGCACCTGGTCGAGCAGTGCCTGCGCGTGTGCGTCCATCTTCGGCGTTTCCGGCGAGAACGGATCGTAGAAGCCCTTGTTTTCGCCCGACGTATGCAGGCGCCGCTCGACGCCGAGCTTGCCCATCAGCCCGGTGAAGCCGAACCCGTCCATCAGCACGCCGATCGACCCGACGATGCTCGCCTTGTCGACGAAGATCTTGTCGGCCGCGGACGCGATGTAATAACCGCCCGACGCGCACATGTCGGTCACGACGACGTACAGCGGCTTGTCCGGATACTTGCCGCGCAACCGCCGGATCTCGTCGTAGACCATGCCCGCCTGCACCGGGCTGCCGCCCGGGCTGTTGATCCGCAGCACGACGCCGACCGTGCCGTCGTCGTCGAACGCGGCGTCGAGCGCCGTGTTGATGTCGTCGGCGTTCGCGTTGACGCCGGCCGCGATCTCGCCGTCGATCGTCACGAGCGCCGTATGCCGCCCGCTCGACGAGAGCTTCGAATCGCCCGAGAAATCGATCAGCGCGAACGCGAACAGCACGAACACGCCGAGAAACGCGAAGCGGAAGAAGATCTTCCAGCGCCGTGCCGCGCGCTGTTCCTTGACGGCCGCGAGCGCGATCCGTTCGAGCGCCGCGCGCTCCCAGCTCGGTTCACGGCTGTCGGGACGGGCGGAGGAATCCGGGGAATTCGGTTGATCGGTCATGCAGTGGTGTCGTCAGTCGGTCGTGGCGGAAGTGGCGGGATGCAGATCGGCATCGGGCACCCAGAATACCGCACGGCCGTCGGGCGTGTCGCGCTCGTCGACCTCGACCGGCCGCAAGCGGCCGCCGCGGCACGGGCCGCCGACGCACTTGCCGGTATCCGGCGCGTAGATCGCACCGTGCGTCGCGCACATCAGATAGAGGCCCGACGACTCGAAGAACTGCCCTTCGGCCCAGTCGAGCTCCATCGGCACGTGCGCGCAGCGGTTCAGGTAGCCGTACGCGCGGCCGTCGTAGCGCACGAAGAACACGACGGCCTGCTCGCCGCGCAGCGTCGCGTCGACGCGCACGCCGGCCCCGCCGTCGGTCAACGCGCTCGATGCGCACACGCGCACGGCGTCCGGCGCCGCGCTCATGCGTGCTCCCGCAGCCATGCGGCCAGCGCGCCGACGTCCGGCGCGACGAAGCGCGGGGTGAGCGCCGCCAGCGCATCGGCCGTATGCGCGCCGTATGCCACGCCGACGCCGGCCGCGCCGGCGCTGGCGGCCATCTGCAGGTCGTGCGTGGTGTCGCCGATCATCACGGTGCGCGACAGGTCCTGCCCCAATTCCCGCGACAACTCGTGCAGCATCGCCGGATGCGGCTTCGAGAACGTCTCGTCCGCGCAGCGCGTCGCGTCGAACCAGCTCGTCAGCTTCGACTGGTCGAGCACGCGATTCAGCCCGACCCGACCCTTGCCGGTCGCGACGGCGAGCAGATAACCCGTGTCGCGCAGCTCGGCGAGCAGCTCGCGGACGCCGGCGAACAGCTCGATGCGCTGGTCGTCGAGCAGATAGTGATAGCGGTAGCGCTCGGCCAGCCGCGCGTAGTCGGACGGATCGAGGGTCGGGGCGGCGATCTGCAGCGCATCGCGCAGGCCGAGGCCGATCACGTAGCGGGACGCCTCGTCGGACGGCGCGGGCAAGCCGAGATCGCGGCACGCAGCCTGGATGCTGTGCGCGATGTGCGCGGTCGAATCCATCAGCGTGCCGTCCCAGTCGAAGACGATCAGGTCAAATTGCTGTCGTGCCATGCGGTTCAGGCGGTATCGCGCAATGCGCTGAGTTGATCGAGGAAGCGCCGGCATTCGGCCGGCAGCGGCGCATCGAACTGCAGCGCCTCGCCGGTCAGCGGATGCGCGAGCTTGAGACGGTGCGCATGCAGGAACATCCGTTTCAGCGACGGCTGCGCGTTCGCGCGCGCCAGCGCCTTGTTCAGTGCGAAATCGCCGTACTTGGCGTCGCCGGCGATCGGCAGGCCGAGATGCGCGAGGTGCACCCGGATCTGATGGGTCCGCCCCGTTTTGAGTTCCGCTTCGACGAGCACATAGTCGGACCAGCGGTCGACGAGGTTGAACACCGTATGCGACGGCAGCCCGTCGTCCTGCACGCGCACGCGGCGCTCCCCTTCCGGGGTCGAATACTTGAACAACGGCGCCTTCACCGCGCGGCGGCGCCCCCAGTCGGGCTGCCATTCGCCGTGCGCGCACGCGAAGTAGCGCTTGTCCATCCGGTTCTCGCGAATCTGCTCGTGCAGCCCGACGAGCGCCGTACGCTTCTTCGCGAGCATCAGGATTCCGGACGTCTCGCGGTCGAGCCGGTGCACGAGTTCGAGGAATTTCGCGCGCGGGCGCGCCTGACGCATCTGCTCGATCACGCCGAACGCGACGCCGCTGCCGCCGTGGACCGCGACGCCGGCCGGCTTGTCGATCACGAGCATCGCGTCGTCCTCGTACAGCACGTCGAAATTCGCGGGCGGCACGACGGGCGTGTCGGCGCGCGCGAGGTCGGCCGCCGCCACGCGCACCGGCGGCACGCGGACGAGGTCGCCCAGCTCGAGACGGTACTGCGCGTCGATCCGGCCCTTGTTGACGCGCACTTCGCCGCTGCGGAGGATCCGGTAAATATGGCTTTTCGGCACGCCTTTACAGACGCGCAACAGGAAGTTGTCGATGCGCTGACCGGCCGAGTTTTCGTCGATCTCGATCATCGATACCTGGCCGCTTGCGACCGAATTCTGGGATATTTTGCCTAACTCATTCATACTGAATATAATTTTGCCCAGCCTGACGTTGTGGGTGGCCTGACCGGCCGGCCCCGGCTGAATCGGGCAAGGCGCAAGCGCAAACCGCTATTTTACTTGCGCCGGGGGTCCGCTGCTCGCCCCTGATCAAAGAGATGCAGCAAGTTGCACGCACGGCGCCGCCCGTCGGCAAGGATCTCGCCCACAGGCGGATTCGGTCGGCAAGGCGCCGCGGTAACGGAAAGTTGGTTGAAAAGAATTCGATCGGCAGCCTGACGGCGCGAAGTGCGTCCGCAGGCTGCCGGTTGCGAAAATTACGGCGTTGCGCCCGATTTGGCCCCGCGAAGCGTGCGGGGCTTGGCGACGTCAAACCAGGGAAGTACACCCCAAGCGGGAAAGTCGGGCTGGATTCGATACTCCCCGCTGCGGCCCAAGCCGCAGCATCTGCCGCCCGTCGGCGCGCGCGACGCATTGCGCGCGCCCGTGGCGATGCCCGGATCAGGCTTAGCGCGCTTTTGCAGCGTGCGGTGTGTGAACGCCGTGCTTTGAAGCCGTATTCGCAGGTGCCCTATGGCCGCCGGCCCCGTCTTTCGGGCCCAAGCGCCTCTTCAGGCAATTCTCCCCGCCAGCATTCCCGCTCCAGCGTGCTCGTGACAACACAACAAGGTGCGGCCTGCCGTCGTTCCCGCCCTCGCGCCTGACAACCGCGAGGCGTCGGCAGCGGAGCCGCCTGGAGCCGTTCATGAAACGCATGCTGTTCAATGCGACGCAGCAGGAGGAGCTGCGCGTCGCCATCGTCGATGGGCAAAAGCTCATCGACATCGACATCGAAACCGCCGGGCGCGAACAGCGCAAAGGCAATATCTACAAAGGGGTCATTACCCGTATCGAGCCGTCGCTCGAAGCGTGCTTCGTCAACTACGGCGAAGACCGTCACGGCTTCCTGCCGTTCAAGGAAGTCGCGCGCCAGTACTTCAAGGACGGCGTCGACATGCGCTCCGCGCGCATTCAGGACGCGCTGCGCGAAGGCCAGGAACTGATCGTCCAGGTCGAGAAGGAAGAGCGTGGCAACAAGGGCGCCGCCCTCACCACCTTCATCTCGCTCGCCGGCCGTTACCTCGTGCTGATGCCGAACAATCCGCGCGGCGGCGGCGTGTCGCGCCGGATCGAAGGCGACGAGCGCCAGGAACTGCGCGAAACGATGGCGCAACTGCAGATTCCGGACGGCATGAGCATGATCGCCCGTACCGCGGGCATCGGCCGCAGCGCCGAGGAACTGCAGTGGGACCTGAACTACCTGCTGCAACTGTGGCGCGCGATCGAGGCTGCCTCGCAAAGCGGCAACGCCGGCCAGCCGATGCTGATCTATCTGGAATCGAGCCTCGTGATCCGCGCGATCCGGGACTATTTCCAGCCCGATATCGGCGAAATCCTGATCGACACGAACGAAATCCACGATCAGGCCCGTGCGTTCATGGACATCGTGATGCCGGACAACGTCGCGAAGGTGAAGCGCTATCACGACGACGTGCCGCTGTTCTCGCGCTTCCAGATCGAGCACCAGATCGAAACCGCGTACTCGCGCACGGTGCCGCTGCCGTCCGGCGGCGCGATCGTGATCGACCACACCGAAGCGCTCGTCGCGATCGACGTGAACTCGGCCCGCGCGACCAAGGGCGCGGACATCGAGGAAACGGCCACCCGCACGAACCTCGAGGCGGCCGACGAAGTCGCCCGCCAGTTGCGCCTGCGCGACCTCGGCGGCCTGATCGTGATCGATTTCATCGACATGGAATCGGCGAAGAGCCAGCGCGAAGTCGAGCAACGCCTGAAGGACGCGCTCAAGCACGACCGTGCGCGCGTGCAGATGGGCAAGATCTCCCGCTTCGGCCTGATGGAGCTGTCGCGCCAGCGCCTGCGTCCGGCGCTGTCGGAAGGCAGCCACGTGACGTGCCCGCGCTGCAACGGCACCGGCCACATCCGCGATACCGAATCGTCCGCGCTGCAAGTCCTGCGGATCATTCAGGAAGAAGCGATGAAGGAAAACACCGCGGCGATCCATTGCCAGGTGCCGGTCGAGGTGACCGCCTTCCTGCTGAACGAAAAGCGTCAGGAAATCAACAAGATCGAGTCGCGCTTCAAGGTCGGCATCGTGCTGATCCCGAACAAGCACCTCGATACGCCGCACTACAAGCTCGAGCGCCTGCGTCACGACGACGCGCGCCTCGACGATCCGCGCGCATCCTGGAAGATGGCCGAGGAAGCGGCGCGCGAGCTCGAGTCGGAAACCGGCTACAGCAAGCGCGCGGCCGAAGTGAAGCCGAAGCAGGAAGCCGCGGTCAAGGGCATCACGCCCGAGCGTCCGGCGCCGAGCCCGGCCCCGCAGCGTGCGGTCGAGCCGGTTCCGGCGCCCGCGCCCGCGCCTGTCGCGGCGACGAGCGGCGGCTTCATCGGCTGGCTGAAGGGCTTGTTCGGCGTGTCGCCGGCACCGGCGCCCGCACCGGTTGCCACGCCGGCACCGGCGAAGGAGCAGGCAGCCCGTCCGGCTCGCGAACGCACCGAAAAGACCGAGCAGCGCGGCGGCGATCGCAATCGCAACCGTCGCGGCGGCGCCCAGCAGGCGCAAGGCGGCCGCGACCAGGCGGCTGCCGGCCGTGGCCAGCCGCAACGCCAGGAGCGCGAAGGCAAGGAAGTGCGCGAACCGCGTGAAGGCCGCGAGCCGCGCGAGGGCCGTGAGCTGCGTGAAGGTCGAGAGGGTCGCGACGGCCGCGAAGGTCGTGAAAACCGCGAAGGTCGCGAGGGCCGTGGCCCGCGCGAAGGCCGCGAGCCGCGTGAAGGCCGTGAGCCGCGCGAGCCGCGTGAGAACCGCGAGCCGCGCGAGCGTGCCGAACAGCCGGAAGGCGTCGAAGCAGGCGGTCGTGGCGAGCGCCAGGAACGCGGCGAGCGTCGCGAGCGCGGCGAACGCCGCAAGCCGACCCAGCATGCGGCCACGCTCGAAACCGTCACCCGTGGCGAAAACCATCCGGAACCGGAAACCGACAAGGCCGCGGCAGAAGCCCTGCCCGGCGCGGACCTGGCAGCCGATGCGGAAGCCGGTGCGCGTGACGGCGAAGAACGCCGCCGTCGCCGTCGCGGCCGCCGCGGCGGTCGTCGCGAGCGCGAGGAAGACGGCGCGGTCGTCGACCAGGCCGAGCAAGGCGCAGATGGCGAAGTCGCAGCGCAAACCGTGACGGCGACCACACCGGTCGCAGCCGAACCGGCCTACACGGCCGCACCGGCAGTCGTCGCGGCCGTGGCCAGCGCGGTCGCCGTCGAAGCCGTCGCCGAGCAGCAGGCCGCACCGGCCGCCGTCGAAGCGCAGCCGGCTCCGGCACACACCGAAGCGGCACCGGCCGCGCCGGTTGAGCCCGTCGTCGCCGTCGAGGCAGCAGAACCGGCACCGGTCGCAGCACCGGTGGCCGCGGAAGCGGGCCCGACGCCGGTCGCGGTGTCCCCGACCGATGCGTTCGAAGTGCCGGCTGCCGCTGCGGCCGCTGTCGAGGCGCCGCAAGCCGCGCCCGTCGAGCCAGCCGCACCGGCCGCCGTGGCGATCGAAGCCGCGCCGGTGGCGGTCGAGGCGCCGGTCGAAACCGCGCCTGCGCCTGCGCCGGCCGAGGCCGTCGCCGCGCCGGCACCGGCACCGGCTCCCGCCCCCGCACAACCGGCAGCCGCGCCCGCGTCGGCAAGCCTGGATGTCGTGCTGGAGCAGGCCGGTCTCGTCTGGGTGAACACGGACGCCGACAAGTTCGCGGCCGCGCAGGAAGCCGCGTCGCGGCTCCCGCGTCCGGCCCGCGTGCCGCGCGAACGCAAGGTGCTGCCGCCGGTCGATACGGCCCCGATGCAGCAGGTCGAAACGACGCACCGTTGAACGGCGCATCGCCCGACCAGGAAAAGCCCGCCTTCCGGCGGGCTTTTTTACGTCCGCGCTGCGGGTTTCCGCTCACCGGCCCCGTCAGCCGGTTGCAGCTAAAATAGCGGTCTGGCTCGTACTTCTTTCAACATGTCCCGACGCATCATTCCTCTCGCCGACGTCAGCGGGATGCCGGACGTCTCCGGCGTCGCGCATGCCCCCGACGGCACGCTGGCCGACACGTTCGCCAGGCCGCTGCGCGATCTGCGCATTTCGGTGACGGACCGTTGCAATTTCCGCTGCGTGTACTGCATGCCGCGCGCGGTCTTCGACAAGGATTACCCGTTCCTGCCGCACAGCGCGCTGCTCACGCACGAGGAAATCGAGCGCGTGGCGCGGCTCTTCGTCGCGCACGGCGTCGAGAAGATCCGCATCACGGGCGGCGAGCCGTTGCTGCGCAAGAACCTCGAATTCCTGATCGAGCGCCTCGCGCGCCTGACGACGCACGCCGGCCGCCCGCTCGACCTGACGCTGACGACCAACGGCTCGCTGCTCGCCCGCAAGGCGCGCGCACTGAAGGACGCCGGGCTCACGCGCGTCACGGTCAGCCTCGATGCGCTCGACGATACGCTGTTCAAGCGCATGAACGATGCCGAGTTCGCGAGCGCCGACGTGCTCGACGGCATCTTCGCCGCGCAGGCCGCCGGCCTCGCGCCGGTCAAGGTCAACATGGTCGTGAAGCGCGGCACCAACGACAGCGAGATCCTGCCGATGGCCGAGCGTTTCCGCGGCACCGGCGTGATCCTGCGTTTCATCGAATACATGGACGTCGGGACGTCGAACGGCTGGAACATGACCGAGGTGCTGCCGTCGGCGGACGTCGTCGCGCGCATCACCGAACATTTCCCGCTCGTGCCGCTCGAGCCGCACACGGCGGCCGAAACCGCGCAGCGCTGGGGCTATGCGGACGGCCGCGGCGAGATCGGCGTGATCTCGAGCGTCACGCAGGCGTTCTGCGGCGACTGCACGCGCGCGCGGCTGTCGACCGAAGGCAAGCTGTACCTCTGCCTGTTCGCGTCGGCCGGCCACGATCTGCGCGCGCTCGTGCGCGGCGGCGCGAGCGATGCCGAGATCGCGACCGCGATCGCCCGCATCTGGCAGGCGCGCACCGACCGCTATTCGCAACTGCGCGGCAGCGCATCGGCCGCCGCCGCGCCCGACGGCGCGGGCAAGCGCGTCGAAATGTCGTATATCGGCGGCTGACGCACGCCGCCCCTTTCCGCCTTCGCACGATGCCCGCTCCCGCCTCCACGTCGATCGCCGGCCTGCTGCTTGCGGGCGGACGCGCCACGCGCATGGGCGGCGTCGACAAGGGCCTGCAACTGCTCGACGGTACGCCGCTCGCGCTGCACGTGTTGCGCCGGCTGTCGCCGCAGGTCGACGAGACGCTGATCAGCGCGAATCGTCATGCCGCTCGCTATGCCGAACTCGGTGCGCCGTTCGACGCGCGCATCGTCGCGGATGAAACTCCCGACTTCCCCGGGCCGCTCGCAGGCCTGCTCGCCGGCATGCGCGCGGCGCGCGCGCCGCTGGTCGCGTGCTCGCCGTGCGACACGCCCTATCTGCCCGCCGACCTCGTCGCACGGCTGCATGCGGCGCTCGACGCTCAGCAGGCCGACATCGCGATGGCGGTCACCGTCGACGCGCAGCGGATGCGCTCGCCGCAGCCGACGTTCGCGCTGCTGCGCACGTCGCTGGCCGACGATCTGGCCACCCGGCTCGCGGCCGGCGACCGCAAGGTGCGTGCGTGGTACGCACGCCACAAGACGGTCGAAGTCGAGTTTCGCGACGAGCGTGCGTTTTACAATGCCAACTCCTGGCAGGAACTCGCCGCGCTGGCCCGCCGCTGACGGCCCCGTGCCGTTCCCGCCCGGCGCCCGCCACACGCGACACCCGCGCCCAGGCACCCTCCTCGCGCCACCGGCCACGAACCCGATACGCCTCGCGGCGCAGTCCGACTGATGATCACGCAATCCTCGCCCGCCTCCCGAACCGCACCCGACCCCGACGCCCCGCTGTCGCTCGCCGACGCGCAGGCGCTCGCGTGCCGCTTCGTGGCGCCCGTCGACGCGTGCGACACGGTGGCACTGCGCGATGCGCTCGACCGCGTGCTCGCGGCCGACGTGAGCGCGCCGTTCGACATTCCCGCGTACGACAACTCGGCCATGGACGGCTATGCGTTCGACGGGAGCGCCACGGCGCTCGCCTCGGCGCAGGGCGAGATTGTGATGGCGGTCGCCGGCACCGCGTTCGCCGGCCATCCGTTCGACGGCGCCGTGGCGGCCGGCGCATGCGTGCGCATCATGACGGGCGCGCCGATGCCGGCCGGATGCGACACGGTGATTCCGCAGGAACGCGTGCGCGTCGACGGCGACACGATCCGCTTCGCCACGCACGACGTCACGCGCGGCGCGAACTGCCGCAAAGCCGGCGAGGATCTCGCGCGCGGCGCCTGTGCGCTCGCCGCGGGCCGCATCCTGCGGCCGTCCGATCTCGGCCTGCTCGCGTCGTTCGGCATCGCCGACGTCACGGTGCGCCGGCGCGTGCGCGTCGCCGTGTTCTCGACCGGCGACGAATTGCGCGAGCCCGGCGAACCGCTCGGCCGCGGCGCGCTGTACGACAGCAATCGCGGGATGCTGATCGCGATGCTCGAACGGCTGCACGTGGACGCGATCGACCTCGGGATCGTCCGGGACGACCCGGCCGCGCTCGAAGCCGCGTTGCACGACGCCGTCGCCGCGCAGGCCGATACGGTCATCACGTCGGGTGGCGTGTCGGTCGGCGAAGCCGACTTCACGCGCGACGTGATGGCGCGGCTCGGCGACGTGACGTTCGCGAGCCTCGCGCTGCGGCCCGGCCGGCCGCTCGCATGCGGCACGCTTGCACGCGCGGCCGACGGCGCCGGACACGCGCTGTTCTTCGGGTTGCCCGGCAATCCTGTCGCATCCGCCGTGACGTTCTACGCAATCGTGCGCCCCGCGCTGCTGACGCTGGCCGGCGCACGGACGCCACCGCCGGCCATGTACACGGCACGCAGCACGCAGCCGTTGAAGACGCGTCCCGGCCGCACCGAATACCTGCGCGGCATCGCGACGCGCGCCGCCGACGGCCAATGGCACGTCGCGCCGGCCGGATCGCAAAGCTCCGCGTCGCTGAGCGGTCTTGCCGCCGCCAACTGTTTCATCGTCCTGGGCCACGATACCGCGGCAGTCGACGCGGGCGCCCCGGTCGACATCCTGCCGCTCGACGGCCTGATCTGAATTCCACTATCGGTATATTTCTACGGGGGCAATTCGCACATGAAGAAACAAATCTCGTCGATCGCCGCGGGGCAGACCGCGAAGGCGCTGATTCTCGTCTACCTGACGTTCAGCGTACCGATCGTGCTGCTCGGCATTCTCGTCGCGTACATCCGCTACGGGATGGTCGAACTGAGCACGATCCTGAGCGCGCTGCTGCTGAACGCGATCCTCGGCTTCGTGCTGCTGTGGATCGCGTGCCACGCGTACAACTGGGTCGCGTCGCGCTTCGGCGGCATCGAGATCGTGCTGTCCGATCCGCCGGAGGAAGCGTGAGCGGCACGCCGCTGATCCGCGCGGCCGACCCGCGCGACGTCGGCGCGATCCTCGCGCTGATGCGCGAGCTGGCCGAGTTCGAGCAGCTCACGGCGCTGTTCGTCGCGACCGAAGCCGATCTGGCCGACGCGCTGTTCGGCGAGCGCCCGGCCGCCGAAGCGCTGGTTGCCGAGCGCGACGGTGCGATCGTCGCGTACGCGCTGTTCTTTCACAACTATTCGACGTTCCTCGGCCGCCGCGGGCTCTATCTCGAGGATCTGTACGTGCAGCCGTCGCAGCGCGGCACGGGCCTGGGCACCGCGATGCTGCGTCATCTCGCGGCGCTCGCCGTCGAGCGCCGCTGCGGGCGCTTCGAATGGTCGGTCCTCGACTGGAACCAGCCGGCGATCGATTTCTACGAGAAGATGGGCGCGACCGTGCTGCCGGAGTGGCGCATCGTTCGCGTGACGGGCGACGCGCTCGACACGCTCGCCGCGCATTGAGCGCGAGCCGGCCGCGCCGGCGATCGCCGCAAAGGAAAACGGGCGCCGCAGCGCCCGTTTTCTCTATCCGACGGCTATCGACGACGTGCGTCACGCGTCGTCCGCATCGGCGCCGTCGGCCCCTTCCGCGCCGAGCAGCCCGGCCGCCGTCTCTCCCGGCAGCGCCTCGACCTGCTTCAGCTTGCGGCTCATCACACGCGTGCGCTGCTCGGCGGACTCGATCGAGCGCGTGACCGTTTCGAGCTGCGCCTTCGTGCGCGCGAGCACGTCTCCGAACTTGCCGAACTCGGTCTTGACCGCGCCGAGCACCTGCCACACCTCGCTCGAGCGCTGCTCGATCGCGAGCGTGCGGAACCCCATCTGCAGGCTGTTCAGCAGTGCGGTCAGCGTGGTCGGCCCGGCGACCGTCACGCGATAGTCGCGCTGCAGCAGGTCGGTCAGCCCCGGGCGGCGCAGGATCTCCGCATAGAGCCCCTCGGTCGGCAGGAACAGCAGCGCGAAATCGGTCGTGTGCGGCGGCGCGACGTACTTCTCGGCGATCGTGCGCGCCTCCATCCGCACCCGCGCCTCGAGCGCACGCGCCGCTTCCTCGACGGCCACCGCGTCGGCACGCTCCTGCGCGTCGATCAGCCGCTCGTAGTCTTCGCGCGGGAATTTCGCGTCGATCGGCAGCCACACCGGCGGCGCGTCGCGCGTGCCGGCTTCGCGCCCCGGCAGCCGGATCGCGAATTCGACGCGCTCGGTGCTCTTCGGCACCGTCGCGACGTTCTTCGCGTACTGGTCGGGCGTGAGCATCTGTTCGAGCAGCGCCTCGAGCTGCACTTCGCCCCAGGTGCCGCGCGTCTTCACGTTGGTCAGCACCTTTTTCAGGTCGCCGACGCCGGCCGCGAGCGTCTGCATCTCGCCGAGCCCGCGATGGACCTGTTCGAGCCGGTCCGACACGAGCTTGAACGATTCGCCCAGCCGCTGCTCGAGCGTCGCGTGCAGCTTCTCGTCGACGGTGCGGCGCATCTCCTCGAGCTTCGCCGCGTTGTTCGTCTCGATTTCCTTCAGCCGCTGTTCGAGCGTCGCACGCACCTCGCCGATCCGGCGATCGTTCGCCTCGGTCAGTTGCGTGAGCTGCCGGTGCAGCGTGTCGCCGAACAGCCGCAGCGCGCCCGTCTGTTCCTCGCGCGCCTGCTGCGCCTGCCGCTGCAGGCTCTCGCGCATCGCGTCGAACTGCTGCGCATTGCCGGCGACGAGCTTGCCGAGCTGCTGCGCGAAGCCCACGATCTGGTTGTTCTGCACGGTCGCCACGCTCGTCAGTTGCGCGGCGAGCGTCTGCTGCAACTGGGCGAAGCTGCCGGCCAGCTCCGTACGCGAGCCGCGCGCGCTTTCGACGATCTCGCCGCGCAATTCGCGTTCGAGCCGCTCGACGGCACGCGCCTGCGCATGCGCGGCATCCTCGATCTGATCGCCGAGCACGGCCGCATCGTCGTGGCGGCCGCCGCGCACGAGCGCGACGATCGCCACCGCGAGCGCGACGGCCAGCACGACGACCGCCGCAAGCAACAACGTCATCGTCATGCGCGCGGCTTCCCGATCACGTCAGGGTTGATCGGATTCGGCGGCTGCCCCGCACGCGGCCCCTCGCCCAGCGCGGCGATCAGGTTGTCGGCGGCGAGATTCGCCATCGCGCGGCGGGTCTTTTCGGTCGCGCTCGCGATATGCGGCGTCAGCACGACGTTCGGCACCTCGAGCAGCGCCGGATGCACGGTCGGCTCGCCTTCGTACACGTCGAGGCCCGCCGCGGCGATCGTCCCGTCGCGCAGCGCGGCGGCCAGCGCCGCATCGTCGACGATCCCGCCGCGTGCGATGTTGGTCAGCGTCGCCGTCGGTTTCATCTTCGCGAGCTCGGCCGCGCCGATCGTGTGATGGTTCTCCTTCGTGTACGGCAGCACGAGCACGACATGGTCGGCGCGCGCGAGCAGCGCCTCCTTCGACACGTATTCGGCATTCAGCTCGGCCTCGATCTCGGGCGCGACCCGCGACCGGTTGTGATAGATCACCTGCATCCCGAAGCCGCGCGCACGGCGCGCGAGCGCCTGGCCGATGCGGCCCATGCCGATGACGCCGAGCGTCGAGCCGTAAATGTCGGCGCCGAGGAAACCGTCGTACGCCCACTTCTGCCAGTGACCGGCGCGCAGCCAGTGCTCGGATTCGGCGATCCGGCGCGCGGCGGCCATCATCAGCGCCCAGCCGAAATCGGCGGTCGACTCGTTCAGCACGTCAGGCGTGTTGGTGCCGAGCACGTTCGCCGCGTTGAACGCGGCCATGTCGAAGTTGTTGTAGCCGACCGCCATGTTCGCCACGACGCGCAGGCGCGGCGCCGCCGCGAGCGTCGCCGCGCCGACCGGGTCGCCGGCCGTCAGCGCGCCGTCCTTGTCGGCCAGGCGCGCGGCGAGCGCGTCGGGCGCGAGCGCGTCGCCATCGTTCCAGTCAACGTCGAAATACTGCTTGAGCCGTTCGATCACGTCCGGAAAGATCGGACGCGCGACCAGGATCTTCTGCATCGCCATCTCCGCATGCCGCGGGCCGATCGCGGCGCGCATCGCGCCGCCGGGACTGCCCGCGCTTGGTTGAAAGTCGTCAGGTTACGCCGGGAAGAAAATCACCGACGTCAGCAGGAACACGGGCACCAGGATAACGAGCGCCCAGCCGAGGTACGCGAAGAAGCTCGGCATCTTCACGCCGCGCGATTCGGCGATCGCCTTCACCATGAAGTTCGGCGCGTTGCCGATGTAACTGTTCGCGCCCATGAACACCGCACCGGCGGAAATCGCGGCGAGCGTCGACGCGCCGGCCGTCATCAGCGTCTGCGCGTCGCCGCCCGCGAGGTTGAAGAACACGAGATAGGTCGGCGCGTTGTCGAGGAACGACGACAGGATGCCTGTCGCCCAGAAGTACATCGCGTCGATCGGCTTGCCGTCGGCCCCCGTGACGAGATGGACGATCTGCGCGAACGCGCCGTCCGCGCCCGCGCGCAGGATCACGATCACCGGCGCGATCGTCACGAAGATGCCCGCGAACAGCTTCGCGACCTCCTCGATCGGCGCCCAGTTGAACGCGTTGCCTTCACGTGCGGAACGCGGCGTCAGCGCGAGCGACGCGAGCGTCACCGCCACGAGCGCGACGTCGCGCACGAGATTCTGCAGCGCGACGTGCGTACCCCACACGTCGAACGCGATGCCCGGCTTCCATACGCCGCTCATCAGCACGAGTGCGATCACGGCCGCCAGCAGCACGAAGTTGATCTTGCCGTCGATCGACAGCGCCGCGCCGTCGGGCGTCGGATCGAGCACGGCCGGCCGCTCCTCGCCGCCCTTCCGGTAGAAGTACGTATCGAGCGCGAAGAACAGCGTCAGCAGCACCACGCAGATGAACAGCATCGGCAGCGCGAGATGCGTGGTCGTCCAGAAAAAGCTCACGCCGTTCAGGAAGCCGAGGAACAGCGGCGGATCGCCGAGCGGCGACAGCGAGCCGCCCGCGTTCGCGACGAGGAAGATGAAGAAGATCACCACGTGCACGACGTGCTTGCGGTTGTCGTTGGCGCGCAGCAGCGGCCGGATCAGCAGCATCGCGGCGCCCGTCGTGCCCATCACGCTCGCGAGCAGCGTGCCGAGCGCGAGGATCGCCGTATTCAGCTTCGGCGAGCCATGCAGGTTGCCGTTCACGCAGATGCCGCCCGCGACCGTGTAGAGCGCGGTGAGCAGCACGATGAACGGAATGTATTCCTCGAGCAACGCATGCACGAGCGTGCCGAACGCGGCGCCGGCGCCGAACGCGACGGCGAACGGCGCGAGGAACACGATCGCCCAGCCGGCTGCGATCTTGCCGAAGTGGTGATGCCAGAACACAGGGGCGACGAGCGGGAACAGCGCGATGGACAGCAGGATCCCGGCGAACGGGATGCCCCAGAGCGCGGACAGCGTGGCTCCGTCGAGCGTGGCGGCCGATGCGAGCGCGGGCGCGGCGCCAAGCGCGATTCCCGACGCCATGCCCGCCCAGGCGGCATGTCGTTTCATGCAGAACTTCCTTGTTCGAGTAGCGATGGATGCGGCGGGTGCGTCATGCGCCCCGTACGACGATCGCGTGCACGCGGTACGGGCCGTGCGCGCCCAGAATGATCGTTTGCTCGATGTCGCCCGTGCGCGACGGGCCCGACACGAAATTGACCGCACGCGGCAGCTCGCCGCGCTCCGCGCGAATCAGCGCGAACGCGTCTTCATGACCGGCGACGATGCGCGACGCCGGCACGATCGCGATGTGGGTTTCCGGTAGCAGGCCGGCCGATGCATAAGTGTCGGGGCCGGACAGCAATACCAGCGACCCCGTTTCGGCGGTCGCGCAAAAGCAGCCGGTCAAGCCGACGAGATCGCCGTCGCGCGGCTTGCGGCACTCGACCGACAGGCCGGCGCCCGCCCAGTCGAAATCGGCCAGCGTGCGCCATGCGACGGCCTGCGTCGGCAGACCATGAGCGGCAAGATAACGGGCGGCGGCGGCAGGCACGTCGGCCAGCGTCGCGACTTCGTCGACCGTGGTCGACAGGCGTGCAGCCTCGTCGACGAAAGCGGCGACGAGATCGGCCGGCGCCGGCGGGCGCGGGCCCTGCGGATGACGGGCGAGATAGTCGGCGACGCCGTCGCGCTCCGCTGCATCGGGTTCGGCCGCGCGCCCCTGCGCCGCGCGAATGCGCGCGAGGATCTGGCGACGGGCAGCGGAAGTGTCCATGAACGGTCCTCGTGACGTTGGCGTGCAATACGTCGGATTATACCGGCCGCCCCTGCCGCGACGCACCTTCGGCCGAACGGCCAAAGCCTACTTCGACGCGTCTTCCTCGACCGGCTGCGCGATGCCGAAGACCTGCCGCAGGTACGCGAGATACGCCTTGTCGTCGCACATGCTCTTGCCAGGCGAATCGGACAGCTTCGCGACCGGCTGGCCGTTGCAGCGGACCATCTTGATGACGATCTGCAGCGGCACGTAGCCGAGATCGTTGGTGAGGTTGGTGCCGACGCCGAACGCGAGCTTGCAGCGGCCGCGGAACCGTTCGTACAGCTGCATGACCTTCGGAATGTCGAGCGCGTCGGAGAACACGAGCACCTTGGTGCGCGGGTCGCATCGGTTCGCCTCGTAATGGAGCAGCATCCGCTCGCCCCAGTCGAACGGATCGCCCGAATCGTGGCGCGCGCCGTCGAACAGCTTGCAGAAGTACATGTCGAAGTCGTTCAGGAACGCGTCCATGCCGTAGACGTCCGACAGCGCGATACCGAGATCGCCGCGATATTCCTTCGCCCACATCTCGAAGCCGTAGATCTGCGAATCGCGCAGCCGCGGGCCCAGCGCCTGGCACGCCTGCAGGTATTCGTGCGCCATCGTGCCGAGCGGCGTGATGTCGTGCTTCATCGCGTACAGCACGTTGCTCGTGCCCGCGAACTGCGGGCCGAGCCCGTCGCGCAGCGTGAGCGCGACTTCCTCGTGCCAGACCTTCGAGAAGCGCCGGCGCGTGCCGTAGTCGGCGATCTTGCAGTCGGCGAATTCGGGCTTCGCGCCGAGCAGCTTGATCTTCTCGCGCAGCCGCTCGCGGCCTTCGCGATAGTCGGGCTCGCGCTGCGTGTTGCGGAAATAGACTTCGTTGACGATCGCGAGCACCGGAATCTCGAACAGGATCGTATGCAGCCACGGGCCCTCGATCACGATGTCGATCTCGCCGTTGCCCTTCGGCGACGACGTGATCGAGATGTACTTCTCGTTCAGGTGGAACAGCGCGAGGAAATCGACGAAGTCGCTCTTGATGAAGCGCATGCGCCGCAGGTAGTCGAGTTCGACGTCGGAAAAGCGCAGCGAGCACAGGCCGCGCACCTCGTCGCGAATCTCGTCGATGTACGGGACGAGATCGACGCCGGGCGTGCGGCACCGGAAACGGTATTCGACGTTTGCGGCGGGGAAGTGATGCAGGACGACCTGCATCATCGTGAACTTGTAGAGATCCGTGTCGAGCAGCGAAGTGATGATCATGATGACGGCAGCGCCAATATCGTGACCGGCCCCGGCGCACCGCGCGCCGCCCGGTCTGTCGGTCATGTTACCCGAATGCGTGCCGGACCATCGTGAAACCGCCCCGCCGGCTCGCGCTTCGCGCCGCCGGTGCGTGTGCGGGTATCCGCGTTGCGCACCCCATAAACTAATCACGAAACGATATAAGCCGGATAGCCGACCACGACATGCGGGTTTTGCGCTTCAGTTACAATGCCGCTTTTGGCGCAAACGCCACCCCATATACCGCCAAGCAGGAGCGTTTTAATGACTCACGTTGTGACCGAAGGCTGCATCAAGTGCAAATACACGGATTGCGTGGATGTGTGCCCGGTGGATTGCTTCCGTGAAGGTCCCAACTTTCTCGCCATCGATCCGGACGAGTGCATCGACTGCGCCGTGTGCGTCGCCGAATGCCCGACCAATGCGATCTATGCCGAAGAAGACGTTCCGGGCGACCAGCAGCAGTTCACCGAGCTGAACGCCGAGCTGGCGAAGAACTGGCCGTCGATCACGAAGACCAAGCCGGCGCCCGCCGACGCGGACGAGTGGAAGGACGTGCAGGACAAGCTGCACCTGCTCGAGCGCTGATCGCGCGGCGGCCGCAAAAAATTTTTATGTGTCGCGGCTCCAAAGTATTGACAGGTTAGCGAACACTCCATACAATCTCGTTTCTCTGCTGTTGTTGTTTGTTCCCCGATAGCTCAGTCGGTAGAGCGCCGGACTGTTAATCCGTAGGTCCCTGGTTCGAGCCCAGGTCGGGGAGCCAAAAACGCAAAGGCCCGTTGAAAGTGGACAGGTTTTTTGTTGGAAAGCACAACACGCAGATGTACCGATTTATTCCCCGATAGCTCAGTCGGTAGAGCGCCGGACTGTTAATCCGTAGGTCCCTGGTTCGAGCCCAGGTCGGGGAGCCAAATAGCGAAAGGCCCGTCATTCGTGAACTGACCCCGCAAAGTTGGACAGTTAAAGGCTAGGCGCCCAAGGGCTGAGTCCTGTATTGCACGGGACTCAGCCCTTTCAACTTGAGCTTGATGCGTTCGTGGTTGTAGTAGTGGATGTAGCGCTGAACTCGAGCGTGTCGCGCAAATGCTCCACGCAAGTGAAGCGATGTCCCTTGTAGCACTCGGACTTGAGCGTGCCGAAGAAGCTTTCCATCGCAGCATTGTCGAGGCAGTTCCCCTTGCGCGACATGCTTTGAGTCAGCTTGCGTCGCTTCAATTGCCGACAAAACGCCGGCATTCGGTATTGCCAGCCTTGGTCCGAATGCAATAACGGTCTGTCCGTGCGTTTGAGTTTGGCCAATGCCTTCTTCAGCATGCTGCTGACCAGCTCGAAGCTTGGGCGTCGGTCCATCTGGTAGGCCACGATCTCGCCGTTGTACAGATCCATTACCGGCGACAGATACAGCTTCTGCCCGCCGACGTTGAATTCCGTCACATCCGTTACCCACTTCTGGTTGGCCTGCGTGGCGCTGAACTGACGTTGCAACAGGTTGGGCGCGACTTTGCCGACCTCACCTCGCCACGAACGATATTTCTTCGGGCGCAGCAGGGACTTCAGCTGCAATTGCTGCATCAGCCGCTGCACAGCCTTGTGGTTGACGAGATGCCCGGTTTGCCGAATCGCAGCCGTGACGCGTCGATAGCCGTAGCGGCCCTTGTGATGGTCGAACACCGCCCGGATCCTCGCCTTGAGATCGGCATGGCGATCGCCAACGTTCAGCGTCCCGAGTTGGTAATAGAACGTGCTGCGCGCCAGACCGGCCGCCTTCAGAAGTGCCGCTACCGGATGGTGTTGCCTAAGCTCGCGCACTATTTGCGCTTTTTCTTTTGCGCTGCCTGCTTCTTCGCCAGCAGCGCATCGAGCTTTTTTAGGTAGGCCACCTCCGCACGCAGATACTCGTTTTCCTTGAGCAATTCCTCGCGTGTGCGTTCATCCGGTGAGCCGGTTTCAGTGGGTTTGGGCGGAAGTGAAGTGGCCATCTTTCGGGGGCGCCCTCGTCGGCGAGGGGACAGTGCATCGATACCGCCCTCATGATACAGGCGCTCCCAGCCGGCGACGCAGCCCGCGCCACGAATGTCGAACAAGGCCGACACCTGGCCGTATGACAACTCGTCTCGCCACATGCGCTGCAGTACCGATAGCTTGAACTCAGCATCGTAGCAAACGTGTTTCTTGCGCAACCCCGCGTTGCCATGCTCCCTGTAACTTGCCACCCAGCGCCGGATCACCGTACGCCCCACGCCGTGCCGGGCAGCCAGGGACTGGATGCCAATTCCACCGGAAAAATACTCGTCAACGATGCGTTGCTTGAACTGCTCGTTGTACTTCGTCATGAAAAACACCCCAAAGGTTGGACGGGTGTCCAACTTTTGGGGTGCAGTTCATTCGACGGGCCTTTTGTTTTTCCGGCCACCGTTCCGTCTTTCTGCTTTTCGTGGCCCGGCCATGCGCATGCTAGAGTCTCTGTCCCGCATTCGCATCCTCCGGTTCCGTCGATGAAGCATCGCCTCCTCCGTTTCGCCCCCGTCGCCCTCCTGCTCTCCGCCTTCGCCGCCGCACCGCTCGCGCACGCGGAGGAAGTCGGCAGCGTCAACACCCATTTCCGCGTCACGGGTTCCGACCGCGTGGTCGTCGAGGCCTATGACGATCCGGTCGTGAACGGCGTGACCTGCTACGTGTCGCGCGCCCGCACCGGCGGCATCAAGGGTACGCTCGGCGTCGCCGAGGATCCGAGCGAAGCGTCGATCGCGTGCCGGCAGGTCGGCCCGATCAGCTTCAAGGAGCCGCTCAAGCAGCAGGCCGACGTGTTCAGCGAACGCATGTCGTTCATCTTCAAGACGCTGCACGTCGTGCGCGTGGTCGACAAGAAACGCAACACGATCGTCTACCTGACCTACAGCGACCGTATCGTCAGCGGCAGCCCGAAGAACGCCGTCACCGCGGTGCCGATGCCGGCCGGCACGACGATTCCGCTCAAGTAAGCCCGCACCCGCCGGGCGCGCGAGCGATACACTGTCGGTTCGACCGCTCCCGCGCCCGATCATGCCCGCCACCCGCCTTCCCGATTCCGCACGCTACTGGCGCACGCCGCTCGTGCCGGACGCGGATCTGCTCACGGCCACCTACCGCGATCACGCGTTCGCGCCCCACTGGCACGACGCGTACACGATCCCGGTGATTCTCGAAGGCGCGGAACGCTTCACCTACCGCGGCACCGGTTATGTCGCCGAGACAGGCACCGTGCCCGTGATCAATCCCGGCGAAGTGCATACGGGCTCGCGTGCCGCCGACGAAGGCTGGTGCTATCGCGTCAGCTACATGCCGGTCGAATTCATCCGCGAACTCGCGAGCGCGATCGCGGGCCGCCCGCAGGATGCACCGTGGTTCGCCCCCGGCGTGATTCGCGACGCCGATCTCGCGGCGCGGCTCACGCGGGCGCACCGGATGCTGGAAGCCGGCAGCGAGCGCGCGCTGTCGTCGCATGCGCGTGCGCCCGGGCAGCCGGTAGACGATCCGGCGGCCGGCGATCCGCGCCCGTACGATCCGCTCGCCGCCGAAACGGCAATGCTCGACGCGCTGTCGACGCTGATCGCGCGCCACGCCGACGCGCGGCCGCGACCGGCGCCGCTCGCGGCCGACGAACCGCGCGTCGACGCGATGCGCGAGCGGCTCGCCGCCGATCTGACGAGCACGGTGACGCTCCACGACGTCGCACAGGCGGCCGGCCTGTCACCGTTTCACGCGGCGCGCCTGTTCACGCGCACGACCGGCATGCCGCCGCATGCGTGGCGCAACCAGTTGCGGCTGCAGCGTGCGCTGGCGCCGCTGCGCGCGGGCGTGCCGGTCGCCGATGTCGCGGCGGCCAGCGGCTTCGTCGACCAGAGCCACTTCACGCGGCATTTCAAACGGATGTTCGGCGTGCCACCCGGGCGCTGGCAGGCAAGCTGACGCGCGGCTTCCCGCAGCCGGCCACCACGCTGCAACTCGCTCCGGCCCTCACTCGGGCACCGGCCCCGCTTCGGCGAGCGCAAGAACATACAAGCCGGCCCGCCAGCGGCCCGCTATCCTCCCGCTCATGGAGGAGCGCTTCTTGAACAACACACCCGCATCGCCCCCGCGCCGCCCGCTCAACGAATGGCTCGACGGCGCGCGCGACACGATTCCGATGATGATCGGCGCCGCACCGTTCGGCGTGATTTTCGGCACGCTCGTCGGCGGCGGCCCGCTCGCCGCATGGCACGGCGCACTGATGTCGCTCGCCGTGTTCGCGGGCTCCGCGCAGTTCATCGCACTCGGCCTGATCGCCGGCAGCGCGAGCTTCGTCGTGGTGCTTGCCACGACGCTGATCGTGAACCTGCGCCACCTGTTGTACAGCGCGACGCTCGCGCCCTATGTCGCGCACCTGCCGCTGCGCTGGCGCGCGACGCTCGGCGCGCTGATGACCGACGAAGTGTTCGCGGTCGCCTACGGGCACTACCGGCACCACCCGCCCGGCACGATCGGCCCCCACTACTTCTTCGGCTCCGGGCTCGCGATGTACCTGAACTGGCAGGTCTGGACGCTCGCGGGCATCGGCTTCGGCACGGCGTTCCCCGGCCTGCAGTCGCTCGGCCTCGATTTCGCGATGGCGGCGACGTTCATCGCGATCGTCGTCCCGCAGCTCGGCACGCTGCGCTATTTCGCGGCGGCCGCCACGGCCGGCACGCTCGCGTACTTCTGGCAGAGTTGGCCGTACAAGCTCGGGCTGCTCGGCGCGGTCGCCGCCGGCGTCGCGATCGGCGTCGTGCTCACGCTGCGGCACGATCGCACGCGCGCCCGCTCTCGCCCGGAGGCCGCATCGTGAGCTACGCGCTGTTGATCCTCGGCATGGCCGTCATCACGTACGCGATCCGCTCGACGCTGTTCCTGTTCGGCGAGCGGCTGACGTTCCCGCCGCTCGTGCGCACCGCGCTCGGCTTCGTGCCGGTCACCGTGCTGACCGCGATCATCGTGCCGATGACCGTCTCGCCGCATGGCGGCACGGCCGAACTGACGTGGCGGAATCCGCAGCTCGTCGGCGCGCTCGCGGCCGTACTCGTGTCGGCCGCGACCCGCCGCCCGCTCGTGACGATCGCCGTCGGGCTCGGCGTGTTCTTCCTGTGGCAAGGGGTCGTCCTCCCGCACTGGCCGCCGGCCTGAGCGCACGCTCCACCGCGCGCGCTCAAGTTTCCGCCCGGCGCGCCGATATAGGAGAGGAAGACCCGCCACCGGCCCCGGCGCGCACCGGTCAGTCGACGCTGCGCCCGCTCCGGTGCGCCGTGCCGGCGCCGGCTTGCGCGGGCCGCCATCGAGACGATTCATGGGCCAGATCACCCTTTCCCTCAAGGACGACACGCTCGAGTCCCTGCGCAAGGACTACGACGCGTTCGTGCGCGTGTCGCTGAAACTCGACCCGCAATTCGCGACGCCGTCGTTCGAGGATTTCCTGCGCGCGAAGCTGCTCGACAACATGGTGCCGCTGACCGAGCACGCCGTGCAGCGAATGCTGCAGGGCGGCCAGTACGCGTGGGCCAAGCGCACGCTCGACAAGGAATTCCCGGACGTCGTCGCGATCCTGATGCGGCAGGCCGGCGAATTCGGCTTCGGCTTCGCGTCGCGCTCCGAATGGACGCCCGACGAACTCGCGAAGGCGTGCCGCGACTGGGCGAAGGCGATCGTCGCCGAAGCGCAGGGCGACGCGTCGCTGATCGACCCGCTCGCGTCGCAGATCAAGGGCGCGGCGCAGGACATCCAGACGCTCGAGGAACTGATGCAGACGCCTGCGTGGCGGCTCGCGGAATCGCTGCGGCAGCGGATCTACGAGGCCAAGCTCGCGTGCGAGATGAGCGTCGGCAGCACCGCGCGCGACAAGCTCGGCGAACTACGCGGGCTGCTGCGGCTCGGGCTCGCGCACGGCTCGTTCCAGAAGCAGGAAGCGCAGCAGATCATGGAATACCTGCGGCTGCTGAAACCGGAGATCTTCGTCGAGGAACCGTACGACGTCTTCGCGCGGCTCGCCGCGTGGCTGCGCAGCGTGTTCACGCCTGCCGCGGTGCGGCCGGCCCAGGGGCAGGGGCAAGGCCAGCGCCGGCCGTAAGCGCGTCCCGCCGACCGTCTTACTTACCCCACGAAAACGGCCCGGCTCGCGCGAAGCGAACCGGGCCGCCGGACGATCGCCCGTCGCGACGCGTCGTCCGAAGGCGAGCATCGCGACGGCGCCGCGCACCGCTTACTGCGTGGCGCCCTGGGCCGATGCACCGCCCTGCGTGCCGACCGATGCGCCGCCCTCGGTCGCGTCGTCGGCCTTCGCCTTCGCCTTGGCCGAACCCGCATGGCTCTTGGCCGACTTCGCCGCATGCTTCGTGTGCTTCTTGGTCGAATGGACGGCCGACGACGTCGTGTCCTTCGCGCCATCGGCTGCCGCGCCGACCGCATCGGTCGCACCGGTCGTCGCATTGCCCGACGCGTTCGCGCCGGCACCACCCTGCATGCCTGCACCGGCACCTGCCGCCGGCGTCTGCGCCTGCACGCCGGCACCGGCCGCGCCTTGCGTGGTCCCGCCCGTCTGGGCGAATGCGGCCGAAGTGGCGAACGCCGTCAGCGCGGCACCGATCAGCATCGTACGAATCTTGGACATGGCAATTCTCCTCAAGAAGTTGTGCGCCCGGACCACGGCGATGCGGTCCGTTGCATGCCCCGCCGCAACACGCGGCAGGTACGACAGAAGACCGGCGGCCCGCGCGACCGGTTCGCGAATCTCTCAGACTGTTACCCACCGTTTCATTTGCTGACGAATCGCTCACAGTCCTTTACATCCGCCGGCGACGACCCCGCGCTCGCGTGCCGACGCGCGGTGCCGTATGATGCGGAGCGTTTCCTTCCGCGCGTTGCGCACCTTCCTCGTCATGCCCAATCTGGATTTCACGCTGACCGGCGAATACGTCGAGTTGCACAACCTGCTCAAGATCACCGGTCTCGCGGACAGCGGCGGCACCGCGAAGCTGATCGTCGCGTCCGGCGCCGTGAAGGTCGACGGCGCGGTCGAGCTTCGCAAGACCTGCAAGATCCGCGCGGGCCAGGTCGTGCTGCTCGGCGACACGCGCATCGCGGTACGCGAAGCGTAGCGACCGCGGCGGTTCCCCTGCCCGTGACATGGCCATCGGCGCACGCGTTCGACACGGTACGCATAAAGCCGTAAGCTAGCCGTCTCTCAAAATAAATACACAGAGCGCGGGCCCGCACCCGCGCGAGCGCCCATTCCATGTCGCATTCCGGTCTCACGCGGACGGCCGCCGCGCCGCCGTCCCTGTCCAGTCATGCCGCCGATACCGCGCGCCTCGCCGCGCCGCTCGCGATCGCGCAACTTTCCCAGATGGCGATGAGCGTCACCGACACGGTGCTGCTCGGTTCGCTCGGCCCCGATTCGCTCGCGGCGGGCGGGCTCGGCGCGAACTTCTTCTTCGTGATCGTGACGATCCTGCAAGGCGTGCTGTCGTCGGTCAGCGTGAGCGTCGCACATGCGCGCGGCGCGCAGGCCGAGGACCGCGTGCCGCACATCTACTGGACCGGCTTCGCGCTGTCCGTGCTGCTCGCGATTCCGGCCATCGTCGCGCTGTCGCTCGCCGAACCGATCCTGCTGATGTTCCACGAGCCGCCGCTGCTCGCGCATCACGTCGGCGAATACACGGGCATCCTGCGCTTCGCGGCGCTCGGCAGCCTGATCGGCGTCGGGCTGATGCGCGCGTTCCTGCCGGCGATCGGCGCCGCGCGACGGCTGCTGTGGGTGTCGATCGGCGGCGTCGGCGTCAACGGCGTGCTGAACTACGGGCTGATCCACGGCGCATTCGGGCTGCCGCGCCTCGGCTTTCTCGGCTCGGCCGTCGCGACGACGATCACGATCTGGCTCACCGCGCTCGCGCTGATCTGGCTGCTGCACGGCCGGCAGCGCTTTCGCCATTTCGTGACCGCCGCGCGCCCGAAGCTGCCCGTGATGGGCGAGTTGATCGGCATCGGCTGGCCGGTCGCGATCACGTATGGCGTCGAATCGACGCTCTTTCTCGCCACCGGCCTCACGGTCGGCGTGCTGGGCGCGACGTCGCTCGCCGCGCACCAGATCGCACTGAACGTCGCGTCGGTGTCGTTCATGGTGCCGCTCGCGATCGGCCAGGCGGCGAACGTGCGCGTCGGCTACTGGGTCGGCGCGGGCTCGCCCGTCGCCGCGCGGCACGCGGGCTTCGTCGCGCTCGCGCTCGGCGTCGGCTTCATGTCGCTGTCGGGCCTCGTGATGATCGTCGCGCCGCATACGATCGTCGGCCTGTACCTGCACCTCGACGATCCGGCCAATGCGGCGACGGTATCGCTCGCCGCGTCGCTGCTCGGCATCGCCGCGGTGTTCCAGATCGTCGACGGGATGCAGACCGTCGCGTCGGGTGCGCTGCGCGGCCTGAAGGACACGCGCATCCCGATGCTCGCCGCGACCTTCGGCTACTGGGGCATCGGCTTCCCGACCGGCTACTGGTTCGCGTTCCACGCCGGCCTGGGCGCGCGCGGCCTGTGGTGGGGGCTCGCGGCCGGCCTCGCGAGCGTTGCCGCGCTGATGGCCTGGCGCTTTCACCGCAAGACCACCTCGCTCATCGCGGCGGCGCGCTAGCGCCTGTTTGCGCGCGCAACGCGCCCTGGGCGCGACACGACACGAAATCGCGGCCGGCGCTATCCTTGTCGGCTGAGCACCTCGAGACGCCGCGCAAGCGGCGCGACTGCCTCACGATACGTCTGATTACGTCTGACGCCGCGCGACGACGCGCGGCCTTTCCCCTTTCCAGGAGGAGTGCATCATGAACGAAGCAGTTCGGATGGAACGCGACACGTTCGGCGAGATCGCCGTGCCGGCCGATCGGCTCTGGGGCGCGCAGACCGAGCGCTCGCTGCAGAATTTCCGGATCTCGACGGAGAAGCAGTCGCCCGAGCTGATCCACGCGCTCGCGATCGTCAAGCGCGCCGCGGCGGCCGTCAACCAGTCGCTCGGCGTGCTCGCCGACGACAAGGCACACGCGATCATCGCGGCCGCCGACGAGATCATCGCCGGCAAGCATCCGCGCGAATTCCCGCTCGCGGTGTGGCAGACGGGCTCCGGCACGCAGACCAACATGAACCTCAACGAGGTGATCGCGAACCGCGCGAGCGAGCTGATGGGCGGCGAGCGCGGCGAGGCGCGCAAGGTTCATCCGAACGACGACGTGAACCGCGGCCAGTCGTCAAACGACGTGTTCCCGACCGCGATGCACATCGCGGCCGCGTATGCGATCGTCAACCACCTGCTGCCGGCGCTGCGCACGCTGCGCGCGACGCTCGACGCGAAGTCGAAGGCATTCGCCGACATCGTGAAGATCGGCCGCACGCACCTGCAGGACGCGACGCCGCTCACGCTCGGCCAGGAGTTCTCCGGCTATGTCGCGCAGCTCGACCAGGGCATCCGTCACGTCGAATCGGCGCTGCCGCACCTGTACGAGCTCGCGCTCGGCGGCACCGCGGTCGGCACGGGGCTGAACGCGCATCCGGCGTTCGCGGTGCGCGTGGCCGACGAGATCGGCCGTCTGACGAAGCTGCCGTTCGTGACCGCGCCGAGCAAGTTCGAGGTGATGGCGGCCGCCGACGCGCTGGTGTTCGCGCACGGCGCGCTGAAGACGGTCGCGGCGAGCCTGATGAAGATCGCGAACGACGTGCGTTGGCTCGCGAGCGGGCCGCGCTGCGGGCTGGGCGAGCTGTCGATTCCGGAAAACGAGCCGGGCAGCTCGATCATGCCGGGCAAGGTGAATCCGACGCAGTCGGAAGCCGTGACGATGCTGTGCTGCCAGGTGTTCGGCAACGACGTCGCGGTCAACGTCGGCGGCGCGAGCGGCAATTTCGAGCTGAACGTGTTCCGGCCGATGATCGCGCACAACGTGCTGCAGTCGGTGCGGCTGCTCGCCGACGGCGCGCAGAGCTTCAACGATCACTGCGCGGTGGGCATCGAGCCGAACCGTTCGCGGATCGACCTGCTGCTGAACGAATCGCTGATGCTCGTGACGGCGCTCAATCCGCACATCGGCTACGACAAGTCCGCGCAGATCGCGAAGAAGGCGCACAAGGAAGGCACGACGCTGAAGGCGGCCGCGCTCGCGCTCGGCTACCTGACGGAAGCGGAATTCGATGCGTGGGTACGCCCCGAGCAGATGATCGGGACGCGGTAACGGCGGGACGGCGGAACGACGGGCGCGGCGCGACGAGCGCGGCGCCCGCGGCACTCAGACGGTGCCCTTCGCGACTTCTTCCGGCTTCATCTCGACGATCTTGTCGAGCGCGGCCCGCACGTCGGCCGCATATTTCGCCAGTACCCGCTGCTCGTCGGTTTCCGGCACGAACGGCGGTACCGGCACCGGGTTGCCGTTCTCGTCGACCGCGACGAACACGACGAGGCAATCGGTCGTCTGACGCAACACGCCGCCCTTCGGATCGCCCGCGTGCACCGACACATGGATGTGCATGCTGGTACGGCCCGTCGCCACGACGCGCGCCTTCAGCTCGACCAGATTGCCGACCAGGATCGGACGCTGGAAGCGGATGTTGCCGACGCTGACCGTCACGCAATAGCGGCTCGACCAGACCGCCGCGCACGCATACGCGACTTCGTCGATCCACTTCATCAGCGCGCCGCCGTGCACCTTGCCGCCGAAGTTCACGGACGAAGGCTCGGCAAGGAAGCGGAATACGGTTTCGGTGCGGTCGAGGGCGGCCGGCACGGGGGACGGTTGGGGCATTGTTCTGGCTCCAGGCGGCAGGGGCGCTGTGATGGGGCCATTATACGTTGCACTGCGGCAATGCGTCGCGGCGGGCCCCGTGTGGCGGGGCTGCGGCGGCCATACCGACCGCGCGCGAACGTCAGCGGCGCACGGTGATGCCCTGGTCGATCGTCCCGTACATCTCGATACTGCCGCCGCGCGCTCCGGTCGCGCCCGCGCCACCGGGCGCACAGGCCGCGCAGAGGAGCGCGGCCGCCAACACACAGAAAATCGTCTTCATCTTCGCATCGCGTCACATGCGGCGGCCCGCTGCCGCCGCGTCCGGCCATTCTACGCGTGCCCTGCAACCGCCCGCGGCCGGTCCGCGCAGCGGCGCCGCCGCTGCGTTCGACATTTCATCCGAAAGCGAAACATCGAATGCGGGCACCGACTACACTGCCCCTCATCCCGCTCGACGAGACACGACGATGACCGATCAAGACGACCACCATTTTCCGGGCCTGAGCCGCATCGGCGCGCTGCTCGCCGATCCCGGCCGCGCCGCGATGCTGTGGGTGCTGATGGACGGCAGCGCGCGCCCGGCCGGCGAACTGACGATGATCGCGGGGCTGTCGCCGTCCGCGGCCAGCGCGCACCTCGCGCGCCTGACCGAAGGCGGCCTGCTGGCCCTCGACGTGCGCGGCCGGCATCGCTACTACCGCATTGCATCGGCCGACATCGCGGCCTCGCTCGAAGCGATGGCCAACGTCGCCCGCGCGGCCGCGCCGCATCGCCCGGTTCCGCCGCCGTCGCGCGCGGTCCCGGCCGAACTGCGCTATGCACGCACCTGCTACGACCACATGGCCGGCGAGCTCGCGGTGCGCATCTTCGACGGCCTCACCGCGCGCGGCTGGCTGCTCGCAAACGGCGACGCGATCGAGACCACCGAGCTCGGCACGCAGGCGCTCGCGCAATGGGGCATCGACGTCGCGCAGCAGCGCATGCGCCGGCGCCGCTTCGCGTGCGGCTGTCTCGACTGGAGCGAGCGGCGCTCGCACCTCGGCGGCGCACTCGGCGCGGCGCTGCTCGATAGCTTCTGTTCACATGGCTGGATCGAGCGTGCTGCCCGGCCGCGCGTGCTGCGCGTCACGGTGCGCGGGCAGCAGGTTTTCGATGCGTGGCTTACGTCCGCTTGACGCCGGCATTGCAACTGCACGACAACGGCGCGCGATGGAGAGGTTTTGTTACATCGCGTGCCACTCGACTTACAAAACACCGTGCCTTGAAACAGGCCAAGCGGATATTGTGAACTCGACGGCACGAATCGGCGCGCCGCCATCACGACAATGACGCTCACCATGGCCACCCTGTTCACGCTCAAGCGCACCGCCCGCTGCACGCTGCTCGCGTTCGTCGCGCTTGCGGCGCTGCCGCCCGCCTTCGCGCAATCGGTCGACGCGCCGCCGAATATGGCCGCGGCACGGCAACCGGGCGGCGATCCGCCCGGCCGCGTCGCGCGGCTCAATTACCTGTCGGGCGCCGTGACGACCGAACCGGCCGGCACCGATACGTGGTCGTATGCGGCGGTCAACCGGCCGCTGACGACCGGCGACCAACTCTGGAACGATGCCGGCGCGCGCTCGGAACTGCACGTCGGCTCGACCGCGGTGCGGCTCGGCGAATCGACGAGCCTGTCGGTGCTGAACCTCGACGATACGACGACGCAGCTGAAAGTGGGGCTCGGCACCGTGTCGACACACGTGCGCGATCTGCCGGCCGGCGGATCGTACGAAATCGACACGCCGAATCTCGCGCTCGGCATCACGGGCCCGGGCGACTATCGCGTCGATGTCGCGCCGAACGGCGCGAGCACGACGGTGACGGTGCGCAGCGGCAGCGCGACCGTCTACGGCAGCAACGGACAGTATCCGCTGTCGCCCGGCCAGCAGGTCGTGTTCACGGGCACCGACCTGCAGGTCGTGCAGCAATCGGCCGCACCGGCCCCCGACGCGCTCGACCAGTGGGCCGCCAGCCGCGACGCGGCCGAAGCGCGCTCGGTGTCGGCCCGGTACGTGTCCCGCGACATTCCGGGCTACCAGGATCTCGACGCGAACGGCACATGGCGCGAAACCCCGAATTACGGCGCGGTATGGGTGCCGAACAACACGCCGGCCGACTGGGCGCCGTATCACGACGGTCACTGGATCTGGCAGGCGCCGTGGGGCTGGACCTGGGTCGACGACGCGCCGTGGGGCTTCGCGCCCTATCACTACGGCCGCTGGGCGTACGTCGACGACAGTTGGGCATGGGTGCCCGGCCCGATGGTCGTCAGCCAGCCACCCGTCTACGCGCCGGCGCTCGTCGCGTTCGTGGGCGGCGGTGGCGGCGGCGGTTCCGACTGGAGCGTCGCGCTCACGGTCGGTGGCGTGGCCGCGGCCGGCTGCGCATGGTTCGCGCTCGGCCCGGGCGAGGCGTGGCATCCGGGCTGGGGCGGCTGGAGCCCGCACTACTACGACCGCGTCAACCGCAACATCGTGGTGAACAACGTCAACGTGAACAAGACCGTGAACGTGACGAACATCACCAATATCACCAACATCAACAAGACGTACGTGAACTTGCGCGCGCCGCACGCGATCACGGCCGTGCCGGCCGCCGCGTTCGTGCACGGCCAGCCGGTCGCGCACTTCGCGCAGCCCGTCGATCCGCGGCAATGGCGCAACGCGCACGTGATGCCGGGCACGCCCGGCATCGCGCCGGTGCGCCAGAGTTTCACCGGCGGGCTGCGCAATGCCGGCTACCGCCCGCCGGCGGCGATCGCGCAGCACCCGTTCGTGGCGACGCGCAATCCGGCCGTGCCGGCCGCGTATCGCGACCAGGCCGCCGCTCACCTCGCGCAGCAGGGCGGGCGCGTACCGGGGGCCGGTGCGCCCGTCGTGAAGACGAACGTACCGGCCGACTATACGGCTCGCCCGGTCCGCGTGCCGGGCAAGCCGGGCGGCGGCGCATGGGCGATGCACAACGTGCAGCTCGTGAATCCGCACGGCCCGGTCGTGCAGCCGGCCCGCGCGCCGCGCGAAGGCCAGCCGGCCGACGTGCGGGCCGGACAGCCGGGCGCACCGGCGCCGGGCATGCCGAATGTCGCGCGGCCGGCGAACGGCGAAACGCCCAACGCACCGCGTTTCGCCAACGGCGGCACGCCGCAGGCGCCCGGCAATCCGATGCCGCATCAGGCGTTCGCGCCCGGCAATGGCGTCCCGCATCCGCCGGGCGCGAACGACGTTCCGGCGCGGACGGGCGATGCGCACGTAGCGAACGCGCCGTCGCCCGTGTGGATGCAGCCGCACACGCCGATGGCGCATCAGCGCCCTGCTCCGCCTGCCGCGCTACACGCGGCGGGACAGAACGCGCTGTCGCCCGTGCGCAGCGCGGCGCTCCCGCATCCGGACGGCGTGCCGGCTCCGCAGGGTGGGCAATCCGGCGGGCGCAACGAAGCGCCTCGCGCACTGCCGCAACCGCAGTCCGACCATACCGCGCAGATTCCGCAACCACATCCGCGCCCCGATTTCCCGACGCCGGCCCGGCATGCGCAGCCGCAACCGGAGCGGGCCGCCCCCGCGCCGCAACCGCGCCCGGACTTCGCCCAACCGGCGCCCCGTCGCGAAGTCGCGCCGCCGCGCGTGAACGAGTACCGCCCGCCGGCGCCCGCGGTGCACGACATGCCGCGTCCGCAGCCGCAGGCGCCGCGCATGGAGCCGCGGCCGCAACCGGCACCCCGCATGGAACCGCGCCCGCCGATGCCCGCCCCCCGGATGGAAGCACGCCCGCAGCCGGCGCCGCACGTCGAGGCGCCGCGCCCGAGCAGCCCGCCGCCGCAAGGCGGCCACGAAGAGCGGCATCGCCAGTAAGTGCCGCGGACATGAAACAAAAGGCTCGACCGGCTGATACCGGTCGAGCCTTTTTGCGGCGTGCGGATCGATGAAACCGCGCGGCCCCGCCGCGCGATCAGACCGCCATCGGCGCGGTCAGCGGCTCATGGTGGCGATAGCCGACGAGCGAGAAATCGGACGGCTCGATCTGCTCCAGCCATTCCGGCGCATAGACGCCCGTCTTCGCGTACTCGGGCACGCGCTCGGCAATCTCGAGCCGCGGGCTTTCGTACGGGTCGCGCGTGAGCTGCCGTTGCAGCATGTCGAGCTGGTTCTCGTAGATGTGGGCGTCGCCGATGAAATACGTGAACCAGCGCGGCGTGTAGCCCGTCAGCCGGCCGACGAGCGACAGCAGCGCGGCGCCTTCGGTCAGGTTGAACGGCGTGCCGAGGCCGACGTCGTTACTGCGGATGTACAGGCACAGCGAGATTTCGCGCTTCGTCGCGTTCGGCAGGAACTGGTACAGCAGATGGCATGCGGGCAGCGCGATCTGGTCGAGCACGGCCGGATTCCACGCGTGAAACAGGATACGGCGATCGGACGGGTTCTCGATGATCGTGTCCAGGCACTGGCGCAACTGGTCGATCGCCTTGTACAGCAGCACCTTCGACGTGCCGTCCTCATCGAAACGCGTGACGATCCGGAAGCCGCGGCGCGTCGCATCGGCGATCTGCGCGTCGGCGCTCGCGTCGAGCACCTTGTAGCCCGGCCACTGGCGCCATTGCACGCCGTAGACGTCGCCGAGATCGTCCACGCCCTGGCGATACGGGTTCGCGAGCCACTGCGCGTTCTCGTTCGCGTTCGCATCCCACACCTTGCAGCCGAGCGCGCGGAAATCGGCCGCGCTGCGCGATGCGCGCAGGAAGCCGACGAGCTCTCCGATCGCGGACTTGAACGCGAGCTTCTTGGTCGTCACGGCCGGGAAGCCTTGCTGCAGGTCGAAACGCAGCATCGCGCCCGGCATGCTGATGGTGCGGATTCCCGTGCGGTTCTCCTGCCAGGTGCCTGTATCGAGAATGGTACGAACGAGATCGAGATACTGTTTCATGCGGGTTCCTTCGGCCGCGAGGGGCGGCCGCACCCGCCAATTTTAGCAAGCGTGGCGCGGAAGCTCCGGCAACGGCGCCGAAAACCCTGCCAGCGTGTCGCCGCGCTCGCGCATGCCGTGCGCGCACATCAGCCGGTAGAGCGTGACGCGCGACACGCCGAGCTCCCGCGCGGCATCCGCGAAACGGCCGCGATGGCGCAGCAGCGCCTGCTCGATCGCCTGCCGTTCGGCCGCCTCGCGCGCCTCCAGCAGCGACACCGGCGCGAGCGTCGCATAGTCGCTCAGTTCGAGGTCGGTCGCGGTGATCATCCGGCCTTCCGACATCACGATCGCGCGGCGCACGCGATTGATCAGCTCGCGCACGTTGCCGGGCCACGAATAGCCGTACAGCGACGCGACCGCGTCAGGGGAAAAACCGCGCAGGCGGCGATGCGCATCGCCCTTGAAGCGCTCGAGCATGTGGCGCGCGAGCACCTCGATGTCCTTGCCGCGCGCGCGCAGCGGCGGCTCCTCGATCTTCAGCACGCACAGCCGATGAAACAGGTCCTCGCGGAAGCGCCCTTCGCGCAGCGCCGCTTCCATGTCCACGTGCGTCGCGCAGATCACGCGTACGTCGACCGGCACCGACACGTGCGCGCCGAGCCGCTCGATCTTGCCCTCCTGCAGGAAACGCAGCAGGCTCGCCTGGCTTTCGAGCGGCAGATCGCCGATCTCGTCGAGAAACAGCGTGCCGCCGTTGGCGGCCTCGACGCGACCGATCTTGCGCTGGTTCGCCCCGGTGAATGCGCCGCGCTCATAGCCGAACAGTTCGGCCTGCAGCAGCGTCGACGGTATCGCCCCGCAATTGATCGCGATGAACGGCGCCTGCGCGCGCGACGACCGCTCGTGAATCGCGACCGCCGTCAGCTCCTTGCCCGTGCCCGACTCGCCGGAGATGAACACCGGTGCGTCCGTCGCCGCGACACGGCGGATCGTCCTGAATAGCCCGAGCATCGCATCGCAGGTGCCGACCATCTCGCCTTCGGTACGCCCGGCGCCGACGGGCGGCGCGACGGCATCGGTCAGTGCGATCATGCCGTGCGCATGGCCGACGGTCTCGACGATGCGCGCCGTTTCGTACGGCATCGTCACGTAGTCGAAGCAATAGTCGCGGATGAGATGGCGCAGCGTCGCGTCCTGCAACTGGCCGCGCCGCGTCGCCGCGATCCAGCCGATGTGCTGGATGCTCAGGCAGGATTCGAGTTCGCGCAGATCCGACGGCTTGAAGCCCGGCGAAAAATCGAGCAGGCCGGCGGTTGCCACGCCCTGCTGCACGACGCGCCGCACGTCGCGCACGGTCTCGGCAAGATCGACGCGCCAGCCGCATTCGTCGAAATGGCCGCGCAACGCATCGTTCGGTTCGCGCGAATAGTAGATCACGTGCCGCTGATCGGCTCCCATATCCTCACCCCGTTCATCAACCGTCTAACGATTGCCGCACACGTCAGGTCGCGTGCAAAAGGATCGAATCGGGTCAGCCCAAGGTGGCTCGATTCGCCATGCCGATGCGCGGCAACGACAATGCCTCGCATGATGGCGCTTATCTTGCGTCCAGTTATTTTGATCAAACAGCTTGTTACAGGCGCAGAATACGACAAGCCCGTTTCAGCGCCGATGGCGATCCGGCCCAATCGCTCAGGAGGTCGATGCAGATCAATCATCTGCACATAGCGCATGCGCAGGAAGGGTTTCGTCATCAACACACGCGCCGATTTTCATCCTTGAAGCGGGTTGGTTGAATCAGCAATATTCCCGAGCCCCCTCGTTTCAGGCCTGAAACATTTTCAGGCGTTTTCGGCCACAATTCTCAACGCTCGAGCGCGAATCGCAATGGCGGCAATGGTCCCGGTATCGTGGCATGTATTTCGCTGAATACGGAAACGACCGGAGACAGTCACCATGCGAAAAATCCTTTTACTTTCTTTCGTGCCGACGACGCTCCTGCTTTCGGCCGCCGGCCCGCCTGCACCCGCATGCGCGGACGAAGGCATGCGACCGGATCGCGCGATGCTGCTTGTCGAAAATGTGCCGGTCAGGCAGCACGGCAACGGGTTCGGTATCGTGACCGTGTCGGCGCCGCAACCGCTGCCGGCGCGCCAGGCCTCCGTGACGCTGTGGGACGAGATTCCACCGCCGCCCCAGTTGCCGATGCCGGCACCGCAACCGGGCAACATGCAGCATGCGATGGGAGGCAACGCGCGAAGCAATACGCATCCCTGATCATTTTCCGTCTAAATTCAATTAGGATTGCGTATCGAATCGACGATCCGGTCGGACGGGATGCCATCGACCGGAACCGGTATCGCCAATCTCGCGACGCAAAATGTTTTGGTGCTCCGTCCCCCGGCGGGCACTCTTTTTATTCGGACGGCCGCCGTGATGCGGGCATCCCGCGTCGCGGCGCACCGCGCAACACACGCCGATGCCCACGCGGGCAGGCGGAATCCGGCGCGCGCCGCCGTTCCGGTAAAATCGGCCCATTGCATGTTCCCTCTTCCCCGACCTTCATGACGACGTTGACCCTGATCGTCGCGCGTGCCCGCAACGGCATCATCGGCCGCGACAACCAGTTGCCCTGGAAACTTCCCGAGGATCTCGCGTTCTTCAAGCGCACGACGATGGGCGCGCCGATCGTGATGGGCCGCAAGACCCACGAGTCGATCGGCCGGCCGCTGCCCGGCCGCCGCAACATCGTCGTCACGCGCGACGCCACGCGCCGTTTCGAAGGCTGCGACACGGTCACGTCGCTCGCCGACGCGCTGGCGCTCGCCGCGCGCGACGGCGCGCCCGAGGCATTCCTGATCGGCGGCGCGCAACTCTATGCGGAAGGTCTCGCGTTCGCCGACAAGCTGGTCATCACCGAGATCGATGCCGACTTCGACGGCGACGCGTCGTTCCCGGCGCCTCACGCCGCGCACTGGCAGGAAGTCTCGCGCGACGCGCATCAGGCTGCCGCGCCGAACTCGTTCGGCTATGCGTTCGTCGTCTACACACGCAAGCGCGGCTGACGCCTTCTTCCGCACGATGAAAAAACCCGACCGGCTCACGCCGGTCGGGTTTTCGTTGACTGTTGTCGGCCTGCGCCGCGCGCGGCTTACTGCCCCGCGATCGTCATCTGCTCGATCAGCACCGAGCCGGTTTCCTTCGTACCGCGCACGATCGAATCCGCACCGATCGCGACGATATGACGGAACATCTCCTGCAGCGTGCTGGCGACGGTGATTTCCTCGACCGGATACTGGATCACGCCGTTCTCCACCCAGAAACCCGCCGCGCCGCGCGAATAGTCGCCCGTCACGTAGTTCACGCCCTGCCCCATCAGCTCGGTCAGCAGCAGGCCCGTACCGAGCTTCTTCAGCATCGCGTCGAAGTCGTCGCCCGCCTGCGTGTTCGAGCTGCGCAGCGCGAGGTTGTGCGAGCCGCCCGCGTTGCCGGTCGTTTGCGTGCCGAGCTTGCGCGCCGAATAGGTCGACAGGAAGTAGCCCTCCACGACGCCGTCCTTCACGACGCTGCGCGCACGCGTGCGCACGCCTTCCTCGTCGAACGGCGCGCTGCCCATCGCGCGCGGCACGTGCGGATCCTCGACGACCTGGATGTGCGGCGCGAACACCGGCTTGCCGAGGCTGTCGACGAGGAACGACGTCTTGCGGTACAGCGCGCCGCCGCTCACCGCCTGCACGAATGCGCCGAGCAGGCCGGCCGCGAGCGGCGCCTCGAACAGCACGGGCACCTTGCGCGTGTCGAGACGGCGCGCGCCCATCCGCGCGAGCGCGCGTTCGGCCGCGTAGCGGCCCACCGCTTCGGGCGCGGCGAGATCGATCGCGCTGCGCTTCGACGAATACCAGTCGTCGCGCTGCATGTGACGGCCGCTGCCCGCGATCGGTGCGCACGCAATGTAGTGGCGCGAGTACGGGTAGCCGGCGAGGAAGCCGCGCGACGTCGCGAGCACGAACTGCGAGTGCTGCGCCGACACGCTCGCGCCTTCCGAATTGCGAATCTGCGGGCTGACCGCGAACGCGGCGTCTTCCGCGCGGCGCGCGAGCTCGACGGCCTCGTCGGCGCTCAGCGCCCACGGATGGTACAGATCGAGGTCGCGCGGGTCGGTTTCGAGCAGCTCGGCTTCGGCAAGGCCGGCCGCTTCGTCCTCGGCCGTGAAGCGCGCGATGTTGTAGGCGGCGGCGACGGTATCCTTGATCGCGGCCGGCGAGAAGTCCGACGTGCTCGCGTTGCCGCGCTTCTTGCCGATGAACACGGTGACGCCGACCATCTTGTCGCGGTTGTGCTCGATCGTTTCGACTTCGCCGCGGCGCACCGACACCGACAGGCCGTCGCCCTCGGAGATTTCGGTCGCGGCGTCCGTCGCGCCGAGCGCCTTCGCATGGCGAAGGATGTCCGATGCGATTTCCTTGAGCTGGTCCTGCGTGTGCGGGAAATAGCGCGCTTGTACGTCGAGATTGGCTGCCATCGTCTTGGTATCCGGTGGCGGGCGGGCGCCCGCATGGTCAAAATGTTGCGTATCCCGCGATCATAGCAAGGTCCGGGGCCGCGCACAGACAAGCTTGGGGTGTCCGCGCCGCGATACAATGCGGCCCATGACACGCAAAACCCGAATCCAGCCGATCGAACCTGCCGTCGAGGACGACGACCATGGCTACGATCGCCCCAGCAAATCCCAGTTGAAGCGCGAAATGCACGCGCTGCAGGAACTCGGCCAGGCGCTCGTCGACCTGCCGAAGGATGCGCTCAAGCGCATGCCGATGCCCGAGGACCTCGCGGACGCCGTGCGCGAGGCGCGCCGGATCACCGATCACGAAGGCAAGCGCCGCCAGCTTCAGTACGTCGGCCGCGTGATGCGCTCGCTGACCGACGACGAAACGGCCGCGCTGCGCACCGCGCTCGACGCGCAACGCGGCGTGAACAAGGCCGCCACCGCCCGCCTGCACTGGATCGAGCGCACGCGCGAGCAACTGCTCGCGAGCGACGACGCGCTGACCGAATTCCTGCGCCAGCACCCCGACGCCGACATCCAGGAAGGCCGCACGCTGATCCGCAACGCGCGCAAGGAAGCGCAGCAAGGCAAGCCGCCGCGCTATTTCCGCGAGCTGTTCCAATGGATCAAGGCCGCGGGCGGCGCATCCGACAGCGACGACGAAGCGGCCGACGACGCCGGAGACGACCATGACGACGAAGCGTAACCATCCGGACGAGCTCGTGGTCGGCCTCGTGTCGATCAGCGACCGCGCGAGCACGGGGGTTTACGAAGACAAGGGCATCCCGGCGCTGCAGGAATGGCTCGCCGGCGCGCTGGTTTCGCCGTGGCGCGCCGAGACGCGCCTGATCCAGGACGACGCGCCGACGATCTCGGCCACGCTCGCCGAACTGGTCGACGTCGCCGGCTGCGACCTCGTGCTGACGACGGGCGGCACGGGCCCCGCGCGCCGCGACGTGACGCCGGAAGCCACGCTGGCCGCGGCGACGAAGGAAATGCCGGGATTCGGCGAACAGATGCGGCAGATCAGCCTGAATTTCGTGCCGACCGCGATCCTGTCGCGGCAGGTCGCCGTGATCCGCGAAACGGCCGACCATGCGGCGCTGATCATCAACCTGCCCGGCCAGCCGAAGTCGATCCGGGAAACGCTGGAAGGGCTGCGCGACGCCGACGGCAACTCGACCGTGCCCGGCATCTTCGCCGCGGTGCCCTACTGCATCGACCTGATCGGCGGCCCGTATATCGAGACCGACGCCGCGGTGGTCGCGGCGTTCCGGCCGAAAAGCGCGCGGCGCTGAGCGTTTGCCGCGTGCCGGCCTGCTCAGACGGCCGGCACGGAATCGCCTGCCGGCGCCGAGGCGGCCGGAATCAGGAAATGCTCGCGGTAGTACTTCAGCTCGTCGATCGACTCGTGGATATCGGCGAGCGCCGTGTGCATCGCCCGCTTCTGAAAACCCTTGTAGATGGCCGGCTGCCAGCGGCGGCACAGCTCCTTGAGCGTACTGACGTCGAGATTGCGGTAGTGGAAGAACCGCTCGAATTCAGGCATCCAGCGCGCCATGAAGCGGCGGTCCTGGCAAATCGAGTTGCCGCACATCGGCGACTTGCCCGGCGACACGTACTGCGCGAGGAACGCCTGCAGTTGCGCGGCGGCTTCCGCCTCGGTCACGGTCGATGCGCGCACGCGGTCGATCAGCCCCGAACGGCCGTGCGTCGACTTGTTCCAGTCGTCCATCTTCGCGAGCGTCTCGTCGCTCTGGTGGATCGCGAACACCGGGCCCTCGACCGCGATGTCGAGCGTGGAATTGGTCACGACGACCGCGATCTCGATGATGCGGTCGTTATCCGGGTCGAGGCCCGTCATTTCCATGTCGAGCCAGACGAGGTTCAACTCGTTGCGCACGAGCGCGGGCTGGCTGGCGGAAGCGGCGGTATCGGTCATGATTCATCCTGGAAAATGGCGGACCGGGCGCGCCGATGCGGCGCCGCCCGGGCGGCCGGCATCGCGTGAGCGGGGCCGGTCCGCAAGAACATATAATTCTCGCATAGAACCCTTTGGCGCCTTCGATGTCACCCTTTTCGTTCACCCTGCTGTTCGCGATCGCCGTACTCGCGATGGTCGTCACCAAGCTGTGGCTCGCGTCGCGGCAGATCCGCTTCGTCGCCGCGCACCGCAACGGCGTGCCCGCGCAGTTCAGCGCCACCATCCCGCTGACCGCCCACCAGCGCGCGGCCGACTACACGGTCGAGCGCACCCGGCTGACGATGTTCGAGATCGTCGTCAGCGCGGCCGTGCTGGTCGGCCTCACGCTGCTCGGCGGCGTCGGCGCGCTCGACACGCTGCTGACCGGCTGGCTCGGCCGCGGCTACGGGCAGCAGGTCGCCCTCGTCGCCGCGGTGCTCGTGATCACGGGCGTGATCGACGTCCCGTTCGAGTACTACCGCCAGTTCGGCATCGAGCAGCGTTTCGGCTTCAACCGGATGACGAAGCGGCTGTTCTTCACCGACATGCTGAAAAACACGTTGCTCGGCGCCGTGCTCGGCCTGCCGCTGCTGTTCGTCGTGCTGTGGCTGATGAACCAGGCCGGCCACCTGTGGTGGCTGTGGACCTGGATCGTGTGGGTCGCGTTCCAGATGCTCGTGCTGCTGATCTACCCGACCTTCATCGCGCCGCTCTTCAACAAGTTCGAGCCGCTGAAGGACGATGCGCTGCGCGCGCGTATCGAGTCGCTGATGAAGCGCTGCGGCTTCGCGGCCAAGGGCCTGTTCGTGATGGATGGCAGCCGCCGCTCCGCGCACGGCAACGCGTACTTCACGGGTTTCGGCGCATCGAAGCGGATCGTGTTCTTCGACACGCTGCTCGCGCGCCTGTCCGGCCAGGAGATCGAAGCCGTGCTTGCGCACGAACTCGGCCACTTCAAGCGCCGCCACGTGATGAAGCGGATGCTCGTGTCGTTCGTGCTGAGCCTCGTGCTGCTCGCGCTGCTCGGCTGGCTCGCGCAACGCACGTGGTTCTATACGGGGCTCGGCGTCACGCCGTCGCTCGACACCAGCAACGCGGGCGCCGCGCTCGTCCTGTTCTTCCTCGCGATTCCCGTGTTCCTGTTCTTCGCGACGCCGTTCAGCAGCCTCACGTCGCGCAAGCACGAATTCGAGGCCGACGCGTTCGCGGCCAGCCAGACCGACGCGCAGGATCTCGTCAGCGCGCTCGTGAAACTCTACGAAGACAACGCGTCGACGCTCACGCCCGACCCCGTCTACACCGCTTTCTATTACTCGCATCCGCCCGCGTCGCAGCGGATCGACCGCCTGCTGCAGCACGCATGAGCCGGCCGACCTCCCGCAAGCCGGCCGCGCGCGCGTCGGGCGCGCAACGGGCCGAAGGCCGCGTGATCGCGGCGCACGGCCGCCACTACATCGTCGCCCCCGACGACGGCGGCCCGATGCTGCAATGCTTCCCGCGCGGCAAGAAGAGCGACATCGCGGTCGGCGACCGCGTCGCGTACGAACTCGCGTCGGCCGACCAGGGCGTGATCGTCGAGATCGGCGAACGGCGCAACCTGCTGTACCGCTCCGACCAGTTCAAGTCGAAGCTGTTCGCGGCGAACCTCGACCAGTTGCTGATCGTGCTCGCGACCGAGCCCTATTTCAGCGAGGATCTGCTCGGCCGCGCGCTGATCGCGGCCGAAGCGAACGAACTGAAGCCGCTCGTCGTGCTGAACAAGATCGACGTCGAGGCCGCGCTGCCGGTCGCGCGCGAGCGCCTCGCGCCGTACCGCGCGCTCGGCTACGACGTGCTCGAGCTGTCGGTGAAGGGCGCGCCGGACGACGCACGTGCACAACTGATGCCGCACCTCGCCGGGCATTCGACGATCCTGCTCGGCCAGTCCGGGATGGGCAAATCGACGCTCGTGAACCTGCTCGTGCCCGACGCCGAAGCCGCGACCCGCGAGATTTCGGCCGCGCTCAACAGCGGCCGTCACACGACGACGTTCACGCGCCTGTACCCGCTGGAAGGCGGCGGTGCGCTGATCGATTCGCCGGGCTTCCAGGAATTCGGCCTCTACCACCTGACCGAAGGCCGTCTCGAGCGCGCGTTTCCGGAATTCCGGCCGTTGCTCGCGGACTGCCGTTTCTATAATTGTCATCATCTGCACGAGCCCGGCTGCGCGATCCTCGAAGCCGTCGCCGACGGCCGTATCGCGCCGTCGCGGCACGCGCTGTACGCGCAACTCGTGCACGAGGCGAGCCAGATCGTCCGCTGATCGCGCGACGTGCACGACGGCCGGCCGGCGCCACGCCGGCCTTCATCGACAGGAGCCGCGATGCGTTTCAAGGCACCCGACCTCGCGACCGCGCAGCATTGGGCCAACGTGCTCCAGGTGGCCGGCATCGGTTGCGAGCTGCACAACTGCTACGCGACCGGCGCGCTCGGCGGCCTGCCCGCCGACGCGTGCACGCCCGAGCTGTGGCTCGACGACGAACGCGACGATGCACTGGCCCGCCGGCTGCTCGATGCCGCGTCGCACGGCCCGTCGGCCGGCGCGGCACCGTGGCGCTGCCGGCAGTGCGGCGAAGCGCTCGAAGCGCAATTCACCGCGTGCTGGCAATGCGGCGCCGTGCGCGACCCGCTCGACGACTGAACGCACTGCGCCGACCCACAGCAAAAAGGCCGGCATCCAGCCGGCCTTTGTCTTTCATCGGGTACTGCGCTGCGCCGTCACGACACCCAGACGGCGAGCGTCAGCATCAGCAGCAGGATCATCCACAGGATCACCGCGCGCCACACGAGGCCGACTGCCGACTGCAGCGTGCGCGGCGTGCAATCGTCACCAACCGTCAACGGACCGCTGTCGCCGACCGCCAGCGCATCGAGGCTCGACGGTTCCGCGAGCGGCCCGGCGAGACGCGCACCGAGCGCCCCGCTGCCGGCCGCCAGCAGCACGCCGTCGTTCGGGTCGGGCCACTGGCGCGTATGGTTGCGCCATGCATAGATCGCATCCTCGAAATTGCCGACGATCGCGAAGCCGAGCGCCGTCAGTCGGGACGGAATCCAGTCGATCACGAAGAACGCGCGCTGCGCGAACGTCGAGAACGCGGCCGTGCGATCGTCGCCCGGCGTCGACCAGCTGCGCGCGAGGTATTCGGAAATCCGGTACAACACGGCGCCGGCCGGACCGATCGGCAGCACGTACCAGAAGAACACGCCGAAGACGTGCCGATGCGACGCGACGACCGCATGGATCAGCGTATGGCGGACGATTTCGCCGACCGGCATGTCGACCGTGTCGATACCCGTCCACTCATGCAGGATTTCGCGCGCGCGCGGCACGTCGTCGTTGTTGAGCGCGAGATGGATATCGGTGAAGTAGTGGCTGAACTGACGGAAGCCGAGCGTGAAATACACGACGACGACGTTCCATATGAACGCGAGCACGAAGCTCACCTTGTACAACAGGAAATAGACCAGCGCGACGATCAGCACCCACGGCAGCACGACCGCGAGCCATGCGAGGAGCCCGTGCTTCTGCTTGCCGGCGTCGAGGCCATGCGCGACGGTTTCCGCATGAAACTGGAACAGCGCGAACACCGGATTGCTCGGCGACAACGCGCGGACCTGTTCGATGATGAGGGCGAGGAGAACCGAAAAGAAAGTCATGCGTGGCGCCGTCTTCGGAGTTATGTCATTTTTTGCATAACGATAGCACAGCGTCAGCCGCGCATGGCTGCCGGCGCGGTCGCCGGGCAGCCGCTCGCGCGCGCCGGCCGGCGCGCCCGCCTAGCCGGCGGCCAAGAAGCGATACAGATTGCGAAACATGGCGGCAGTTGCGCCCCAGATGAAGTATTGCCCGCCCGCTTCGCCGTTCGGGTAAGGCATGGCAAAAAAACGACGCTCGCCGCCTTCCCACCGAAACACGCGGACCTGATGGTTCGCGGGATTCATCAAGAACGCGAGCGGCACTTCGAAAATCTCGGCGACTTCGAACGTGTCGGCCTGCACGGTGAACGGCGGATGCACGAGGCTGACGACCGGTGTCACGCAGAAGCCCGTGCCGGTCAGGTAGTCGGGCAGCACGCCGAGAATCTCGACGCGTTCGGCGGCCAGCCCGATCTCCTCTTTCGCCTCGCGCAACGCGGTGGCGGTCGCGTCTCGATCGAACGGCTCGCGACGGCCGCCCGGAAAGCTGATCTGTCCGGCATGGTCGTTCAGGTGATCGGCGCGCTGCGTCAGCAGTACGGTGAGGCCCGTCTCGCGTGCGACGAGCGGCATGAGAACGGCCGCACTGCGCGGATCGACGCCTTCCTGCAGCTTCGCCTCGCCGGGCTCGACGCTCCATTCGAGCGTGCGTGCGAAACGTTCGCGCAGGCCGGACGGCGTCATCAGCCGGGAATCGATGACAGGCAGGCCGGCGCCGGTGCCTTCGACCGGCAATACTTCGGGATCGATGATGGGGCGGCGATTCAATGGAGCTCTCGGGTTCGTGTCGTATCGAGCATATTGTCGCGCCAGAATGAAAAAAGCACCCGGTTGGGTGCTTTTTCCTTACAGCTCTTACTCTTGGGAAGCTGCTGCGGCGCGATCCTTCGACACCAGCTTTTCCTTGATACGAGCCGACTTGCCCGAACGCTCGCGCAGGTAGTACAGCTTCGCACGACGCACGTCACCGCGACGCTTCACGACGATGCTTGCCAGCAGCGGCGAGTACGTCTGGAACGTACGCTCGACGCCTTCACCCGACGAGATCTTGCGAACGATGAAGTTCGAGTTCAGGCCACGGTTGCGCTTCGCGATGACGACGCCTTCGTAAGCCTGAACGCGCTTGCGGTTACCTTCAACCACGTTCACGTTCACGATCACCGTGTCGCCCGGGGCGAAATCGGGGATCGTCTTGCCGGCGAGCGCGCGCTCGATCTCTTCCTGCTCAAGTTTTGCGATCAGATTCATTACTGACTCCTTATGCCATCGTGTCGGCGTTCGTACCCGCCTGCTTCCAGGCTCGGCCCCGATAGAGGATGGATTCACATCAGGCGCCGCACACGCATGTACGGCACCGCCAATTCCCGCCCGCGCAGCCGCCTCAGGAGGCGTCCTTCGCTTCGCGTGCGAGGTTCGCAAGCCACGCCTCGTCGGCCCGGCTCAACAACTTCTCGCGGCGCGCCCGGGCGATCAGGTCCGGGCGCTTCCGCAACGTATTCCTCAATGCTTCCTGACGCCGCCACTTCTCGATCTCGGCATGATGCCCGCCGAGCAGCACGTCCGGCACGCGCACGCCCTCGTATTCCTCGGGCCGCGTGTAGTGCGGACAATCGAGCAGGCCGTCGGCGAAGCTGTCCTGCACGGCCGACAGCGAATCGTTCAGCACGCCGGGCAGCAGCCGCACGACTGCATCCATCAGCGCCATCGCCGGCAGTTCGCCGCCCGACAGCACGAAATCGCCGAGGCTGATTTCCTCGTCGACGTAACGATCCAGCAAGCGCTGGTCGATCGCTTCGTAGCGGCCACACAGCACGACGACGCCGGGTTCCTGCGCCATCCGCACCGCACGATCATGCGTGAGCGGCGCGCCTTGCGGCGACATCATCACGACGCGCGTGCTCGCGATGCCCTGCTCCGCCTGCGCCGCTTTCGCGGCGTCGATCGCGGCTTCGAGCGGCCTGGCCAGCATCACCATGCCCGGACCGCCGCCGTACGGACGATCGTCGACCGTGCGGTAGTTGTCCGTCGTGAAATCACGCGGGTTCCAGGTGCGCAACCCGAAGCGCCCCTGCTTCACGGCCCGGCTGGTGATTCCCCAGTCGGTCAGCGCGCGGAACATCTCGGGAAAGAGCGTGACGACGTCGAACTGCACCGCGCGCTCGGTAACCTGGTTCATTTCAGTAATCGGCTTCCCAGTCGACGACGATGCGACGCGCCGCCTGATCCACCGTTTTGACGTAGACGCCGACGAACGGAATCAACCGCTCGTCGGTGGTCGGCTGACCGTCTTTGCCGGTCGCCGGATACTCGACACGCATGATCGAATGCACGCCGTTGTCGATCATCCCGCTCACCTTCCCGAGCGCCACCGATTGCTCGTTGACGACGTCGAGACCGATCAGGTCGACCCAATAGAATTCGTCCGCGGCCAGTGCCGGGAAATCTTCCCGGCGCACGAACACGCGAAAGCCGCGCATGGACAGCGCGGCATCGCGGTCGCTGACGCCCGCGGGTTGCGCAACGACAGTGTCGCTGTGCGTCTTCGACTGCATGATGCGGACGGAAAGCCGCTCCGCACCGCGTTCCAGCCACCAGCGACGCGCGTTGAGCAGCGCGTCGCCACCGCGACCGGCATCGGCATGCGTCGCCACCTTGATCCAGCCTTTCAGGCCGTAGGCGTCGACCACCGCCCCGACCTCGACGGCATCGTCAGGCCAGGCTTGCGTCGCTTCGGGACTGCCTTGTTCGGCAGCCTGACCGGCGTTCGCGACCGTGTCGCGCTCGACCGGCTTGCGGACGAATGCGCCAAATGACGCACGCCCGCGCCTTGCATTACCGGAATCGTGACCCGCCATCAATGCACCTCACAGCCGGCACGACCGGCACACCGTGCCATGTCAGGCAGCCGGTTGCGCCTTTTGCGCTTCCTTCACGAGACGCTGGACGGTCGGCGACAGTTGCGCGCCAACGCCTTGCCAGTACGTCAGGCGATCCTGAGCGATACGCAGCGATTCGCCCTTCGTGGCGACCGGGTTGTAGAAGCCGACGCGCTCGATGAAGCGGCCGTCACGACGGTTGCGCGAATCGGTAGCAACGATGTTGTAGAACGGGCGCTTCTTCGAGCCGCCACGAGCCAGACGGATGATAACCATATGATGTCCTTCGGGAAAACCGGGTTCGAAACTACTGAAACACGCGATTATAGCCGGAAAGCAGAGGTACAACAAACACTTACGCGTAAAAATCCGCGGACGGCCCGTCCAGCAGGCATACAATCGGCGTGTCCACGACGCTCCCGACCGTCATGCCGCCCTTTCGCGCCGCCCCCGCGCGCCGCGCGCAGCACCGATTCGCGGCGCTGCTTGCCGGCCTTGCCTGCCTCGTCTCCCTACCGGCGTTTGCCGCGCCGTTGCCGGTGAACGAACTCGTCGTGCCGCCCGGCTTCCACGTGGAAGTGCTGACGGACGCAGTGCCGGCCGCGCGCGAAATGGCGTGGTCGCCACGCGGCATTCTGTATGTCGGCACGCGGGAAGGCCGAGTCCATGCCTTCGTGATGCACGAGGGTCGGATCACCGCGCGCTACGTGATCGCGTCCGGACTCGATATGCCAGTTGGCGTCGCCTATCGCGATGGCGCTCTCTATATATCCGCCGTGTCGCGTATCCTGCGCGTCGACCGTATCGACGACCGGCTCGCCAGACCGCCCGCCCCCGTCGTCGTGACCGACGCGCTGCCGACCGACCACCATCACGGCTGGAAATTCATCGCGTTCGGCCCCGATGGCAAGCTCTACGTACCGACCGGCGCGCCGTGCAATGCCTGCCTCGCCGATCGCAGCCGCTACGCGATCATTGCGCGAATGAACGCCGACGGCAGTGGGCGCGAAGTGTTCGCCCGCGGCATACGCAATACGGTCGGCTTTGCATGGCACCCCGATTCGGGGGAGCTGTGGTTCACCGACAACGGGCGCGACATGATGGGCGACGACGTACCCGACGACGAGCTGAACCGTGCGCCGCGCGCCGGCCTCGACTTCGGCTTTCCATACTGCCACGGCGGCGATACGCCCGACCCCGAATTCGGCAGCGCCGACGTCTGCCGCCGTTATGTACCACCCGTCCTGAAACTCGGCGCACACGTGGCGGCGCTCGGCATGCGCTTCTACACCGGATCGATGTTTCCGGCGTCGTATCGAAATAGTGTCTTCATCGCCGAACACGGCTCGTGGAACCGCAGCACGAAGGTCGGCTACCGCGTGATGCGCGTGGTCGCCCCCGCGGACGGCAGCCACGCACGTCAGACGCCGTTCATCGCCGGCTGGCTGCGGCCCGACGGCACGGTATGGGGACGCCCGGCCGACGTACTGCCGCTGCCGGACGGTTCGTTGCTCGTCAGCGACGATTACGCGGGCGCGATCTATCGCGTGACTTATGCGGCACCTTGACGCAGCCGAGGGGTGACCGGGCCCGACCGGGCATCGTAGAATGCGTGCCGGGCCGTGCGCCCGCGCCGGCTTGCCGGCCGCCCAAGCCAACGACAATACGCCGCCATCCATGTCCAGCAGCACCGCATCGCCCCGCCGCTTCCGCTCCAAGACGCTTACCGCCGCCCTCGCGTTCCTGCTCGGATCGCTCGGTGCGCACCGCTTCTATCTGTACGGCTTTCGCGACGTGTACGGCTGGGCCCACCTGCTCGCGACGATCGTCGGCATCCCGGGCTTCCTGCTGCTCGCGGCAACCCAGCGCAGCGCCGGCCTCGGCTGGTGGCTCGCGGTGCCCGGCGCAATCTCGCTGCTGGCGGCGTTCCTCGCCGCCCTCGTCTACGGGCTGCGCCCCGACGAAAAATGGGATGCGCAATTCAATGCGGACACCGGCAAGCACAGCCAGTCGGGCTGGACCGTGATCTTCGTCGTGATTTTCTCGCTGCTGATCGGCGCGTTCCTGCTGATGACCGCACTCGCGCTGTCGTTCCAGACGTACTTCGAATCGCAGGTCCAAGCGGCCAAGCAGATTTCGCAGTAAGGCCCGGCCAGCACGATCGATACGGGACACCGGCGACTACGTTGCTCGTCGGTCAGAACAGGCTCAACTGGATGTCGTCGCGCGACTTCGCGCCGGCTGCTCGAACCGCGACAGGCGGCGCCGACACCCCAGCGACCGGCGCGCCGCGGAATCGCGACAGATCCAGAATGCCGTTCGTGCGCTCGTTCAGCCCGAGCCGCTTGACGGCCTGACGGAAGCGTTGCCGCAACAGGTCGGCCCAGATCCCCTCGCCCTTCATCCGTTTCGAGAAGTCCGAATCGTAATCCTTGCCGCCGCGCATGTCGCGCACGCGGTTCATCACGCGCTCCGCACGATCGGGAAAATGCGCGGCAAGCCACTGCTTGAACAGCGGCGCGACCTCCCACGGCAATCTCAGGATGATGTAGCTCGCATGCGTCGCACCGGCTTCCGCGCAGGCTTCGAGCACGCGCTCCATGTCTGGCTCGGTGACGAACGGAATCACCGGTGCAATGCTCACGCCGACCGGCACACCCGCATCGCGTAGCGCCCGGATCGTGCGCAACCGCCGCGCCGGGGTGGCCGCGCGCGGCTCGAGCGTGCGCGCGAGCTCGGCATCGAGCGTCGTGATCGTGACCGCCGCCATCACCTGCCCGCGTTCGGCCATCGGCGCGAGCAGGTCGAGATCGCGCTCGATCAGCGACGATTTCGTGATCGCCGCGAACGGCAGCCCGCGATCGTGCATCACCTGGATCACGCTGCGCGTGATGCGCAGGTCGCGTTCGACCGGCTGGTACGCATCGGTGTTGACGCCGAGCGCGATCGGCTCGGGCACGTAGCGCTTGCGCGAAATCTCGCGCTCGAGCAGTTCGGCCGCGTTCACCTTCGCGTAGATGCGGCTTTCGAAATCGAGCCCCGGCGACAGCCCGAGATAGCTGTGCGTCGGCCGCGCGAAGCAGTAGATGCAACCGTGCTCGCAGCCGCGATACGGATTGAGCGACACGCTGAACGGAATGTCGGGCGACTGGTTGTGCGTGAGGATGCTCTTCGCCCGCTCCTCGAAGACCTGCGTGCGCAGCGGCACGGGGAAATCGGCATCGTCGGACTCGTGCGTCCAGCCGTCGTCGACCGCTTCGCGCTGCGCGATTTCATACCGCCCCTGCAGGTTGTCGACCGCACCGCGCCCCTTGCGGGGCACGGGCGGCGCTACCGGAAATTCGTTGTCGGACCGATCGTCCATGTGCCCACCCATTCGCCTGCGCCCAATACTGTACATTTATACAGTATTGGGCGCAGCATGCCAAGAGCGGGATAAAGGGCCCGACGGCCGGCCGCCGGTGCGTCACTCGCCGACGGCGATCGTCAGCGTTTCCTTGATTTCCTCCATTACGACATAGCTCTTCGACTGCACGGCGCCCGGCAACTGCAGCAGGATGTCGCCGAGCAGCTTGCGGTAGTCGGCCATCTCGCCGATTCGCGCCTTGATCAGGTAGTCGAAATCGCCGGAGACGAGATGACATTCGAGCACCTCGTCGATCTTCATCACTTCCCGGCGGAATTGCTCGAACATGTTGCCGCCCTTGTGGCCGAGCGTGATCTCGACGAACACCAGCAGCGCGGCGCCCAATTGCCCCGGGTCGACCCGCGCGTGATAGCCGGTGATCACGCCGTCGCGCTCCATGCGCCGCACGCGCTCGATGCACGGCGTGACGGTCAGTCCGACCTGTTCCGCGAGGTCTTTCATCGCCATCCGGCCGTCGTCCTGGAGCAGTTTCAGGATGCGCCGGTCGAGCTTGTCGAGCGAGCGTACGGGCTGACGTTGCGTTCTCATTTGTTTATGCTGAAAACCAGAAAAATACAATAACAAAAACTGCACATTCGACAATACCATAGCGCAAAAAACTAGATCAGCTAGAGGTAACACGGAGCCGCGGGTGCGCCCGGCCTCGACCTGATTCCTTCCATCTGGAGCAGCTATGCGAGTCGTCATTCTGGGCAGCGGTGTGGTGGGCGTGGCAAGCGCGTATTACCTCGCGCGCGCCGGCCACGAAGTCACGGTGATCGACCGGGAAGCCGGCCCGGCGCTGGAGACGAGCTTCGCGAATGCAGGCCAGATCTCGCCCGGCTATGCGGCGCCGTGGGCCGCGCCCGGCGTGCCGCTGAAGGCCGTCAAGTGGATGTTCGAAAAGCACGCGCCGCTCGCGATCCGCCTCGACGGCACGCGCTTCCAGCTCCAGTGGATGGTCCAGATGCTGCGCAACTGCACGGCCGAGCGCTATGCGGTGAACAAGAGCCGCATGGTCCGTCTCGCCGAATACAGCCGCGATTGCCTGCAGGCGCTGCGCGCCGATACCGGCATCCAGTACGAAGGCCGCACGGGCGGCACGCTGCAACTGTTCCGCACGCAGCAGCAGCTCGACGGCGCGGCGAAGGACATCGCCGTGCTGCAGGAAGCGAACGTGCCGTTCGAACTGCTGTCGCCGGCCGAGCTGAAAAAAGCCGAGCCGGCGCTCGCCGCCGTCTCGCACAAGCTGACGGGCGGCCTGCGCCTGCCGGGCGACGAAACCGGCGATTGCCAGTTGTTCACGACGCGCCTCGCCGCGCTCGCCGAATCGCTCGGCGTGAAGTTCCGCTACAACACGCCGATCGATGCGCTCGCGATCGCGGGCGGCAAGATCGCCGGCGTGCAATGCGGCAGCGAGACGGTGCGTGCCGACGCGTACGTCGTCGCGCTGGGCTCGTACTCGACGCGCTTCATCTCGAACCTGATGAAGATTCCCGTCTATCCGCTCAAGGGCTATTCGATCACCGCGCCGATCGTCGACGAAGCCGCCGCGCCGGTGTCGACCGTGCTCGACGAAACCTACAAGATCGCGATCACGCGCTTCGACCAGCGCATCCGCGTCGGCGGGATGGCGGAAATCGTGGGCTTCGACAAGACGCTGCGCGCCGCACGCCGCGAAACGCTCGAGATGTGCGTGAACGACCTGTTCCCGGGCGGCGGCGACACGTCGAAGGCCACGTTCTGGACGGGTCTGCGCCCGATGACGCCGGACGGCACGCCGATCGTCGGCCGCACGCCGGTGTCGAACCTGTTCCTGAACACCGGCCATGGCACGCTCGGCTGGACGATGTCGTGCGGCTCTGGCCAACTGCTCGCGGACCTGATCTCGGGCAAGATGCCGGCGATCCAGGCCGACGACCTGTCGGTGCATCGTTACCTGAAGGACGCGCCCGGCCAAGCGCGCCCGGCCTACGCGTAAATCGGAACGGCCCGCGGCGAGGCGGGCCCGTTGCATCGACGAGAAAAGCGCCCTTGGGCGCTTTTCCCGTTTCCGTGACTGCGAGTGCGAGTGCGAGTACCGACTCGGCGCGACGCTTCAGTCAACGTGCACATGCTCCCGTCGCACGGCGAGCGAACCGACGCTGCCCGTCGGGTGTACGCGACGATATGTTCGGCACGGCACAGCACGATCGCGGATCTTCCAGGCGAACGACGCTCGCGCCGCTTCAGCCGACGACACAGCGAAAAAGGGGCGCTTATCGCGCCCCTTTTCTCGTGTGCTTACCGCTGAAGCGTCACGCCGCGTCAGCCGAGCTCGTTCACGAGCTCCGGCACGAGCGAGAACAGATCGCCGACGAGGCCGTAGTCGGCCACGCTGAAGATCGGCGCTTCGGGATCCTTGTTGATCGCGACGATCACCTTCGAATCCTTCATCCCGGCCAGATGCTGGATCGCACCCGAGATACCGACCGCGATGTACAACTGCGGCGCGACGATCTTGCCGGTCTGGCCGACCTGGTAGTCGTTCGGCACGTAGCCGGCGTCGACTGCCGCGCGCGATGCGCCGAGCGCTGCCGACAGCTTGTCGGCCAGCGGCTCCAGCACCTTCGTGTAGTTCTCGCCGCTGCCCAGACCGCGGCCGCCCGACACGATGATGCTCGCCGACGTCAGCTCCGGACGGTCCAGCTTCGTCACTTCACGGCTCACGAACTGCGACTTGCCTGCGTCGGCCGCTGCGTCGATCTTCTCGACCGCTGCGCTGCCGCCTTCCGCCGCCACCGGATCGAAACCCGTCGCACGCACCGTGATGACCTTGATCGGATCGCTCGACTGCACGGTCGCGATCGCGTTGCCCGCGTAGATCGGGCGCTCGAACGTGTCGGCCGAATCGACCGCCGTGATGTCCGAGATCTGCGCGACGTCCAGCTTCGCGGCGATGCGCGGCGCGACGTTCTTGCCGTAGGCCGTCGCCGGCGCGAGGATGTGCGAGTAGTCCTTCGCGATGTTCAGCGCGGTCGCCTCGACGTTTTCCGCCAGGCCTTCGGCCAGTTGCGGCGCGTCGGCCAGCAGCACCTTCGACACGCCCGCGATCTTCGCTGCCGCGTCGGCCGCCGCTTGCGCGTTGTGGCCCGCGACCAGCACGTGGATGTCGCCACCGATCTTCGCTGCCGCCGCCACCGTGTTCAACGTCGCGGCCTTGATCGACGCGTTGTCGTGTTCTGCAATCACCAGAATCGTCATTTCCTTGCGCTCCCTCTTACAGCACCTTGGCTTCGGTCTTCAGCTTCTCGACCAGCGTCTTCACGTCCGGCACCTTCACGCCGGCCGCGCGCTTCGGCGGCTCGGCCACCTTCAGCGTCTTCAGACGCGGCGCGACGTCCACGCCGAGGTCTTCCGGCTTCACGGTTTCCAGCGGCTTCTTCTTCGCCTTCATGATGTTCGGCAGCGTCACGTAGCGCGGCTCGTTCAGGCGCAGGTCGGTCGTCACGACCGCCGGCAGCGTCAGCGACAGCGTTTCCGCGCCGCCGTCGACTTCGCGCGCAACGGTTGCCTTGCCGTCGGCGATCGTCACCTTCGACGCGAACGTCGCCTGCGGCAGACCTGCGAGCGCGGCCAGCATCTGGCCCGTCTGGTTCGAATCGTCGTCGATCGCCTGCTTGCCGAGGATCACCAGTTGCGGCTGTTCCTTGTCGACCAGTGCCTTCAGGATCTTCGCGACGGCCAGCGGCTCGACGCTGTCGTTCGACTCGACGAGGATCGCGCGATCCGCGCCGATCGCCAGCGCCGTGCGCAGCGTTTCCTGCGCTTGAGTCACACCCACCGACACCGCGATCACTTCGGTCGCCACGCCCGCTTCCTTCAGGCGCACGGCTTCTTCCACGGCGATCTCGTCGAACGGGTTCATCGACATCTTCACGTTCGCGATGTCGACACCCGTGTTGTCCGACTTCACGCGGACCTTCACGTTGTAATCGACCACTCTTTTCACTGGCACCAGGATTTTCATGCACACGCTCCAAAGTTACGAATACGACCAGAGGCCATTTTAAGCGAGGCCTCATGACTGCGCGGCCAGGCGGACCCAACCATGATGGTTGTCGAGGATACCGCTTCTTGGCGACGCGCCAATGATAGCGAACGGTCGTTCTATTTTAAAAGAGAAAAAACCCGGACGCAAAGCCCGGGTTTTCGATCATCGACTCTAATCGCGCCGGGCGTCCCGTGCTGCGGCCGTTACCAGGCGGCAATGACCGCGCCGCCGAACTTGCCTTCGATGAACTGTTTCACGTCGGCCGAGTGATAGGCCGCAATCAGCCTGGCGACCCACGGCTTGTTCCGGTCCGCGTCGCGAATCGCGAGGATGTTCGCGTACGGGCCGCTCGGGCCCTCGATCGCGATCGCGTCCTGCTTCGGTTTCAACCCCGCTTCCATCGCGTAGTTGGTATTGATCGCGGCCGCGTCGACGTCGCCGAGCGAGCGCGGAATCTGCGCCGCATCGAGCTCGACGATCTTCAGCTTGCGCGGATTGTCGACGATATCGAGCGGCGTCGCCTTCAACCCCGCATCCGCGCGCAGCTTCAGCAGCCCCTGCTTCTGCAGCAACAGCAGCGCGCGGCCGCCGTTGGTCGGATCGTTCGGCACCGCGACGCGCGCGCCCGGCTTCAGCTCGGCCAGCGACTTCACGCGCTTCGAGTAAATGCCCATCGGAAACGTGACGGTATCCGCGACCTTGATCAGCTTGTAGCCGCGATCCTTCACCTGCGCCTGCAGATACGGATCGTGCTGGTAGCTGTTCGCGTCGAGGTCGCCCGACGCGAGCGCGGCGTTCGGCTGCACGTAGTCGGAAAATTCGACGATGCGGATCTCGAGCCCCTCCTTCGCCGCGACCTTCTTCACCACTTCCATGATCTGCGCGTGCGGACCGCCCGTCACGCCGACCTTGATGGTTTCGGCCCGGGCTTGCGCGCCCGCGAACAGTGCGGCCGCGCCCAGCGCCGCCGCGAATTTCAGCATGAAGCGTCGTTGCATCGTCTCTCCCCTATCGAAACGGTCTGATCTTATTTGTGGCTCAGCCGGCGCACCAGCCAATCGCCGAGCGATTGCACGATCTGCACGAACACGATCAGGATCGCGACGACCGTCCACATCACTTCCGGCAGATAGCGCTGGTAACCGTAACGGATCCCGAGATCGCCGAGCCCGCCGCCGCCGATCGCGCCCGCCATCGCCGAATAGCCGACCAGCGACACGAACGTGATCGTCAGGCCCGCGACGACGCCCGGCAGCGATTCGGGCAACAGCACCTTGAATACGATCTGCGACGTGGTCGCGCCCATCGATTGCGCGGCCTCGATCAGCCCGCGATCGACTTCACGCAGCGCGGTTTCGACGAGACGCGCGATGAACGGCGCGGCCGCGAGCGTCAGCGGCACGACCGCCGCGGCCGTGCCGATCGATGAACCGGTAACGAGCCGCGTGAACGGAATCACCGCGACCAGCAGGATGATGAACGGCGTCGAGCGGACCGCGTTCACGATGCCGCCGAGCACGCGATTGACCGCGAGATTCTGCAGCACGCCCTGGCGATCGGTCAGGTAGAGCAGCACGCCGAGCGGCAGGCCGACGAGCGCGCCGACCGCCCCGGAGATGCCGACCATGATCAGCGTCTCCCAGAACGACTGCACGAACATATCGAACATCTCACTCAACATACGAAAGCTCCTCTACCACCACACCTTGCTCGCGCAGGAACGCGAGCGCCTGCCCGACCTTGCCCGGCTCGCCGCCCGCGAGCACCGCGAGCGAACCGAATGCCTGCCCCTGGATCTCGTCGATCTGGCCATGCAGGATGTTGAAATCGAGTTCGTACCGGCGGATCGTCTCCGACAGGATCGGCTGGTCGACCCCCGAGCCCGTGAACGCGAGCCGCAGCAGATGCCCGCTGCCCGTCTTCAGCCGCTCGGCCACGCGCGCCTTCAGCGCGGGCGGCAACTCCTGCGCGATCACGTCGCCGATCAGCGCGCGCGTCACTTCGTGATGCGGCTGCAGGAACACGTCGATCACGCGGCCTTCCTCGACCACGCGCCCCGCATCGAGCACCGCCACGCGATCGCAGACCTGCTTGATCACTTCCATCTGGTGCGTGATCAGCACGATCGTCAGGCCGAGCTCGCGGTTGATGCGCTTCAGCAGGTCGAGGATCGAACGCGTGGTTTCGGGGTCGAGCGCCGACGTCGCCTCGTCCGACAGCAGCACCTTCGGCTGGCTCGCCAGCGCGCGGGCGATGCCGACGCGCTGCTTCTGCCCGCCGCTGATCTGCGCCGGATAGCGATCCTTCTGCGCGGACAGCCCGACCAGGTCGAGCAGCGGCAGCACCGCGGCTTCGATGTCGGCACGGCTCGCGCCGGCCAGCTCGAGCGGTAGCGCGACGTTGTCGAACACCGTGCGCGACGACAGCAGGTTGAAGTGCTGGAAGATCATGCCGATTTCGCGGCGCGCTTCGCGCAGCGCGCCGGCCGACAGCAGCGTGAGATCGCGCCCGCCGACGACGACATTGCCTTCGGTCGGCCGCGTGAGCAGGTTGATGGTGCGCACGAGCGTGCTCTTGCCGGCGCCGCTTCGGCCGATGATGCCGAACACCTCGCCCTGCGGGATCGTCAGATTGACGTTGTGCAACGCTTCGACCCAGCCGCCCGGGCCGGGGAAACGCTGCGAAAGATTGCGCAATTCGATCATGTAAACAAAACGGCGGCCGGCCGGCGAGTTGGCCCGCCAGTCGGCCGCCGATGCATCTGGAATAACCCGCGATTTTACCGCAAACCCCTCATTCCCCTTAATAATCGATTTCGATCTTTTCATAACCAAATGAAATTAGAGGGGCGCCGCTGGGGGCTCGCGAGAATCCCGCGACTATGATCCGGAACACCGACCAACGAACAGGGGACACGCCAGATGAGCACGACCACCACGCCGGCCGCCGCACCCGCCACCGCCGGATCGGCGCCCGCGCCGCGGATGGGTCGGCTGGGTACCGCCGACGGGCTCGAACTGGCGTCGTACCGCTGGCCGGCCGGCGACGGCGCCGCGCCGCCGCGCGCGACGATCGCGCTGGTGCACGGCCTCGCCGAACACGCGGGCCGCCATGCCGCACTCGCCGGCCGGCTGAACGCGGCCGGCATCGACGTGCTGGCGATCGATCTGCGCGGGCATGGCCACTCGCCCGGCAAGCGAGCCTGGGTCGAACGTTTCGACGACTACCTGAACGATGCGGACGCGCTGGTCGCCGAAGCCGCGCGCGGCGACGCGCCGCTGTTCCTGATGGGACACAGCATGGGCGGCGCGATCGCGGCGCTCTACGCGATCGAACGTGCACCGGTACGCGGCCACGCGCTGACGGGCCTCGTGCTGTCGAGTCCGGCGCTTGCGCCCGGGCGCGACGTGCCGCGCTGGATGCTCGCCGTCAGCCGCGTCATCAGCCGCGTGTGGCCCACTTTCCCCGCGATCAGGATCGATGCGGCGCTGCTGTCGCGCGATCCGGCCATCGTCGCGGCCAATCGCGCCGACCCGCTCGTGCATCACGGCGCCGTGCCCGCACGCACTGGTGCGGAGATTCTCGACGCGATGGCGCGCATCGAAAACGGCCGCGACACGCTGCGCGTGCCGGTGCTCGTCTATCACGGCACCGAGGACAAGCTGACCGAACCCGACGGCAGCCGCGCGTTCGGCGCACGCGTCGGCTCGCCCGACCGTACGCTGACGCTGTACGAAGGCGGCTTCCACGAAACGATGAACGATCTCGAACGCGATCGCGTGATCGACGCGTTGATCGCATGGATTCACGCGCGCGTGCCGGCACGCTGAGCGCGCCTCGGCCCGACCGGTCGAGCGAGGATCAGATCCCGGCCAGCACGCGCAGGTGCGCGACGACGCTGCGCCCCAGCGCGGACAGGTTGTAGCCGCCTTCGAGGCAGCTGACGATGCGGCCCTGCGCATGCCGGCGCGCCACCTCGACGATCTGCGCGGTCAGCCATTCGAAGTCGGCCTCGACGAGACCGAGATTGCCGATGTCGTCCTCGCGATGCGCGTCGAAGCCAGCCGACACGAACAGCATTTGCGGCTTGAACGCGTCGAGGCGCGGCAGCCAGAACATGTCGACGGCTTCGCGGATCGCCATCCCGTTGCTGCGCGCGGGCATCGGCAGGTTGACCATGTTCGGCGCCTGATGATCGACGCCCGAGAACGGATACAGCGGATGCTGGAAGAAGCTGCACATCAGCACGCGCTCGTCGTTCGCGAACGCCGCCTCGGTGCCGTTGCCGTGGTGCACGTCGAAATCGATGATCGCGACCCGTTCGATGCCGTGTACGTCCAGTGCGTGCCGCGCGGCGATCGCGACGTTGTTGAAGAAGCAGAAGCCCATCGCTCGGGCAGGCTCCGCATGATGGCCGGGCGGGCGGACGCCGCAGAACGCATTCGCATAGCGGCCCTCGATCACCGCGTCGGTCGCCGCGATCGCGGCGCCGGCCGCGCGCAGCGCCGCGCGCCATGTGTCGGGATTCATCAGCGTATCGGGATCGATCTCGACGTAACCGTCGACCGGCGTCATGCTGCGGATGTAGTCGATGTGCGCCTGCGTATGCACGCGGCCCAGCGCGACCTCGCTCGCGAACGGCGCGGTTTCGTGCACGATCAGGTCGTCGATGCGGCTCGCAATCAGTTGATCCTGGATCGCCGACAGGCGGGCCGGGCATTCCGGATGCCACTCCCCCATCTCGTGCAGCATGCAGTCGGGGTGCGTATAGAAAGCGGTTGCCATAAGCTGTCATCCGTGGCGCAGGGTGCGCCGCAGGTCTCCCTCAATGATGTCCATCGTCTGCCGCGAATTCGCCGCTAACTTACCACAACGGGGGCCCGCTTCGGCCCGGCGCGCCGGATGCGTCGGGTATACTGCGCCGAACACCATCGCCCTGTCCGCCCGCTTCGACATGAATTCCAGCAAGCCTGCCGCCCTTCTCCCCGCGCTGTTCCGCGTTCGCGCTCCGCTCGTCGCCGCTGCCATCGCCACGGCCCTCGGCACCGCGCCTGCCGTCGCGCAGACGCAGCCGGCGAAGCCCGCCGGCACGCTCGTCGCGCAGGCCCAGCCGCAGCAGCCGACGCCGCAAGGCCAGACTTTCGAAGAGGAAATCGTTCCGCAGCGGTACGCGAACAACGCGAAGGTCGACGCGTTCATCGACGAGATGGTGAGCCGCAACGGCTTCGATTCGGCGAGCCTGCATGCGCTGTTCTCGCGCATCAGCTACTCGGCGACGGCCGTCAAGCTCGTGCGGCCCGCGCCCACGCCTTCGGTCAAGAACTGGCGCGTCTATCGCTCGCGCTTCATCGAACCGATCCGCATCAACGCCGGCGTGAAGTTCTGGAAGGCGAACCAGGCGACGCTGCAGCGCGCGTCCGAGCAGTTCGGCGTGCCGCCCGAGGTGATCGTCGGCATCATCGGCGTCGAGACCATCTATGGCCGCTACATGGGCAATTTCCGCGTGCTCGACGCGCTGACCACACTGACGTTCGACTACCCGGACACGCCGAATCGCGACAGCCGCCAGGCCACGTTCCGCAAGAACCTCGAAGACTTCCTGGTCTGGACCCGCGACAACCAGCTCGACCCGACCACCGTGCTCGGCTCGTACACCGGCGCGATCGGGATTCCTCAGTTCCTGCCGAGCAGCATCCGCGAATACGCGGTCGACTTCGACGGTACGGGCCACGTCGATCTGCGCAGCAGTCCTGTCGATGCGATCGGCAGCGTCGCGAACTACCTGAAGCAGCACGGCTGGGAAACCGACCGCCCGGTGGTCTGGCAGATCACGCCCGACACGGGCAGCCTGGGCATCGCGCAGGCCGCCGCGGACGGCCAGCCCGAACCGCACTGGGCACTGTCGCAACTGCTGCGCGCGGGCATGACGTTGAACGAGCCGACGGTCAACATCACGGCCGAAGCCGGCACGCCGGTGACCGTGGTCGACCTGCCGACGCCGGGGCGCGCGACCGAATACATGCTCGGCCTGAAGAACTTCTACGTGCTGACGCGCTACAACCGCAGCTTCTTCTACGCGCTCGCCGTGTACCAGCTCGGCGAGGCCGTGAAGGCGCAGATGGAAGCCAATGGCGCGCTGCAACCGGCCGCCGACGACGCGCAGCCGCAGTAAGCGCTGGTCGCCCAAAGAAAAAGCGCCGCGGTTCACGGAACGCGGCGCTTTTTTTATCGACGCGCGAATCGCGCCCCGCTCTCGCTCAGGCGGGAAACACGCCCGTGGACAGGTAGCGGTCGCCGCGATCGCAGACGATGAACACGATCGTCGCGTTCTCGACCTGCCGTGCGATGCGCATCGCGACTTCGCATGCGCCGCCCGACGAAATGCCCGCGAAGATGCCTTCGACCGCCGCAAGGCGGCGCGTCATCGTTTCCGACGCCGCCTGGCTCACGCTTTCGACGCGATCGACACGGCTGCGATCGAAGATGGTCGGCATGTACGCTTCCGGCCACTTGCGGATGCCGGGAATACGCGAGCCGTCTTCCGGCTGCGCGCCGATAATTTCGATCGCCGGATTCTGTTCCTTCAGGTAGCGCGACGTGCCCATGATCGTGCCCGTCGTGCCCATCGCGGACACGAAGTGCGTGATGCGCCCTTCGGTATCGCGCCAGATCTCCGGCCCCGTTCCTTCGTAGTGCGCGACGGGATTGTCGGGATTGCCGAACTGGTCGAGGATCACGCCCTTGCCTTCGCGCTGCATCTGCTCTGCGAGATCGCGCGCCAGCTCCATCCCGCCCTTCACCGGCGTCAGGATGATTTCGGCGCCATAAGCGGCCATGCTCTGGCGGCGCTCGACCGACAGATCCTCCGGCATGATCAGCACCATCTTGTAGCCGCGGATCGCCGCGGCCATCGCGAGCGCGATGCCCGTGTTGCCGCTCGTCGCCTCGATCAGCGTATCGCCCGGCTTGATGCGCCCGCGCGCCTCGGCCTTGCTGATCATCGACAGCGCCGGGCGATCCTTCACGGAACCGGCCGGATTGTTACCCTCGAGCTTCGCGAGCAGCACGTTGTTGCGCGCGCGAATCTCGTCGTCCGGCAGGCGGACCAGTTGCACGAGCGGCGTATTGCCGATCGTGTCTTCGATAGTTTTGTAAGCCATGGATATACCGTGAGTGCGAGGCCGATCAATCGATCGATTGTAAACCAGCACCGGCACGCGCGCCGGCAACCCCATTACGACGATGGAATACGCGCGCCGCGCGGTTCGCGATCGTCGCGCAGCCCGCCGCACGCAAAAAACCCGCGGCATGCCGCGGGAAGCCGTCGCAACGACGGCGGCTGAAGGAGCCCTGTGTCGGGTTATGTGCGACCCGTTATTTCTGCGCCGTGCGGGCCGGTGCGGCGGGCTTTGCCGCCGCCGGCTTGCCCGCGGCCGGCGGCGTCGTACCCGTACCGGCCGCCGCACCGATCGTCAGCCCTTCCTGCTGAAGCCGCTCGACGGTATGCCCGCCCATGCCCTTCACGCGCGTGGCGAGATCGTCCGCATTCCTGAACGGACCGTGTGCGCCGCGCTCGTCGAGAATCGCCTTCGCCCGCGCCGGGCCAATGCCCTTGATGCCGACGAGCGCATCCTCGTTCGCGGTGTTGACGTCGACGGCCGCCCAGGCCGACGCCACCGCACCGAGCATGACCGCCGCGGCAAACCATTTCCTGATCATGTGCTGGATCTCCGAAGAAAAACGGCCGGCGGCTGCCGACCGTGAGACCCAGTCTATCGATGTGACGCGCCGGTTTAAACCTGGCCGGATAGCCAACGGACGTAGCGATCGACGCCTTCCTGCACGGTCAGGAACGGTGCGTCGTAGCCGGCCGCGCGCAGTTTCGTCTGGTCGGCCTGCGTGAAGCACTGATACTTGCCGCGCAGCGCATCGGGGAACGGCACGTATTCGATCAAGCCCTGCTCGACCTGCTGCGCGAGCGTCAGCGGCGGCTGGTTGTCGAGCGCGCGCAGCGTGTTCACGACCGTCGATGCGATATCGTTGAACGGCTGGGCGCGGCCCGTGCCGAGATTGAAGATGCCCGACTTCTCCGGATGATCGAAGAAGAACAGGTTCACCTTGGTCACGTCCTCGACCGACACGAAATCGCGCGTCTGCTCGCCCGGTGCATAGCCGTTGTACTCGCCGAACAGCTTCACCTTGCCTTCCGCGCGGAACTGGTTGAAGTTGTGGAACGCGACCGACGCCATGCGGCCCTTGTGGGTCTCGCGCGGGCCGTACACGTTGAAATAGCGGAAGCCCGCGATCTGGCTCTTCGCGCTCGGCAGCACGCGACGGATCACCTGATCGAACAGGAACTTCGAATAGCCGTACACGTTCAGCGGCGCCTCGACGTCGCGCTCCTCGACGAAACGCGTCGAGCCGCCGTAGATCGCGGCCGACGATGCATACAGGAACTGCGTGCCCTGCGCGAGGCAGGTATCGAGCACCGCGCGGCTGTAGCGGAAGTTGTTGTCCATCATGTAGCGGCCGTCGGTTTCCATCGTGTCCGAACAGGCGCCTTCATGAAATACCGCGCGTACCTTGCCGAAATCGCCGCGCGCGAAGCGTTCGACGAATTCGGTCTTGTCGAGATAGTCGTCGATCTCGCAGTCGACGAGATTGCGGAACTTGTCCGCGCGCGTCAGGTTGTCGACCGCGATGATGCGCGTCTCGCCGCGCTCGTTGAGCGCCTTGACGATGTTCGCGCCGATAAAACCGGCTGCGCCGGTGACGATGAGGGTCATGATCGTCCTGCCTGAAAAGTGCGAGCCATGCGTGCGGCGCGCTCGTCGCGCCGCCGAATGCGCTCAGTGAAACAGTTCGTCGTAATCCACGGTGGCCGTGCCGAGCTTGCCGACCACGATGCCTGCCGCGCGATTCGCGAGCACCACGGCGTCGACGAGCGGCACACCGGCGCCGAGCATCGTCGCGACCGTCGCGATCACAGTGTCGCCCGCGCCCGACACGTCGAACACCTCGCGCGCGAGCGCCGGCGCATGCAGTTCGCCGCCCGCGGAAAAGAGCGTCATGCCCTCCTCCGAACGCGTGAGCAGCAGCGCGTCGATGCCGAGCTCCGCACGCAGATTCGCGACGCGCGCGCGCAGGTCGTCTTCCGATTTCCACTGCCCGACCACCTCGCGCAGTTCCGCGCGATTCGGCGTGATCAGCGATGCGCCGCGATAGCGTGCCCAGTCGTCGCCCTTCGGGTCGACCAGGACCGCCTTGCCGGCCGCACGCGCCTTCTCGATCATCGTCGTCACGTGCGTGAGACCGCCTTTGGCGTAATCCGACATCAGCACGACGTCGTGCTGCGGCAGCAGCACGTCGAAGCGTGCGAGCCCCGCGAGCAGCACCTCGTGCGTCGGCATCGCCTCGAAATCGACGCGCAGCAGTTGCTGCTGGCGCGCGAGCACGCGCAGCTTGATCGTGGTCGGGAGTGCGGGATCGCGCTCGAGATGCGGCGTCACGCCGCTGCTGCCGAGCAGCTCGACGATCCGCTCGCCGGGTTCGTCGCAACCGACGACGCACAGCAGGCCGGCCTGACCGCCGAGCGTCACGGCATTGCGCGCAACGTTGGCCGCGCCGCCGAGCCGCTCCTCCTGGCGCTGCACGTGCACGACCGGCACCGGCGCTTCAGGTGAAATGCGATCGACGTTGCCGAACCAGTAACGGTCGAGCATCACGTCGCCGACGACGAGCACACGCGAGCGCGCGAGTTGCTCGCGCGGCACCGGAACGATTTCGCGAAGAGTATTCATCGTACGTTCAGCCACGGGAGGACGACTGGGGATCGACGTACGGCCGGCCGATCGCGTAATAGTCGATGCCCAGCTCGGCCATCGCGTCCGGCTCGTACAGGTTGCGCCCGTCGAAGATCACCGGCGCCTTCAGTTCGGCCTTCAGGCGCGTGAAATCGGGGCTGCGGAATTCCTTCCACTCGGTCACGATCACGAGCGCATCCGCGCCGGTGACGGCGAGATCCTGCGTGTCGACGAGATGCAGCCGCGCCAGTGCGTGCGCATCGTCGCCGAAATCCAGCGCGAACACGCGCCGCGCTTCGTCGACCGCGACCGGATCGTACGCGCGCACGGTTGCTCCGCGCTCGAGCAGCGCGGCGATCAGGCGGCGGCTCGGCGCCTCGCGCATGTCGTCGGTGTTCGGCTTGAACGCCAGGCCCCAGACCGCGAACTCGCGGCCCGTCAGGTCGGCGCCGAAGCGCTGCTCGATCTTGCCGATCAGCACGTCCTTCTGCGCATGGTTGGCGGCCTCGACGGCCTCCAGGATGCGCAGCGGCTGGCCGTTCTCGCCCGCGGTGCGGATCAGTGCCTGCACGTCCTTCGGGAAGCACGAGCCGCCGTAGCCAACGCCCGCGTACAGGAAGTGATAGCCGATGCGCGGATCGGAGCCGATCCCGCGTCGCACGGCCTCGATGTCCGCGCCGACCTTGTCGGCGAGATTCGACATCTCGTTCATGAACGAGATGCGCGTCGCGAGCATCGCGTTCGCCGCATACTTCGCGAACTCGGCCGAACGCACGTCCATGTAGATCGTGCGCTCGTGATTGCGGTTGAACGGCGCGTAGAGCTTCTTCATCTTCTCGCGCGCGGTCGTGCCGGTTTCGTCGTCGTCGACGCCGATGATGATCCGGTCCGGACGCATGAAGTCCTCGACCGCGGCGCCTTCCTTCAGGAATTCCGGGTTCGATACGACCGAGAAGCGATGCGCGACGCTGCCCGCGAGCCCGCGTGCGGCAAGCGCCTCGTCGACCACGCCGCGCACGCGCTGCGCGGTGCCGACCGGCACCGTCGACTTGTCGACGATCACCTTGAAGCCCGTCATGTGGCGGCCGATGTTGCGCGCGGCCTCGAGCACGTATTGCAGGTCGGCCGAGCCGTCCTCGTCGGGCGGCGTGCCGACCGCGATGAACTGGATCTCGCCATGCGCGACGCTCGCCTCGATGTCGGTCGAAAAGCGCAGGCGCCCCGCCGTGCGGTTGCGCGCGATGATGTCCAGCAGCCCCGGTTCGTGAATCGGCATTCCGCCGTTGTTCAGGATGTCGATCTTGCGCGGATCGACGTCGAGACAGAAGACGTCGTGACCGATCTCCGCGAGGCAGGCGCCCGTGACGAGACCGACATAGCCGGTGCCGATGATGGTGATTTTCATAGATGTTCCGGTACTTCCCGGTAATTGACTAACTTGGCCGCCGGGACGAGCCCGGCGGCAACCGCTGCGCGTTGGCTCCGCGCGCCGGGATCAGCCCGGCATCGCAGGTTCGACGCGGCGCGGCGCATAGGTTTCCCAGCCGCTGCAGCCGGGGCACTGCCAGTAGAAGAGCCGTGCCCGGAAACCGCAATTCTGGCACGTATACCGTGGCAGATTTTTCGTGCGCTGCTTGATCAGCGCACGCATCATTTCAAGTTCCTTACGACGCGGTTCGTCGGCCGCCGCGATCTGCGCATCGAGCAGGTGCAGCATCCCCGACAGGTTCGGCGACTTTTCCATCTGCGTGCGCGCGAGCGTGTGCGCGGCATCCTGGCCGCGCAACCCGGCGATATGCTGATAGGCGATGTCGAGCAGGTCGTTCGACGGATAACGATCGACGTACCCCATCAGCAGCTCCGCGCCTTCGACGTTCTTGCCGAGTGCGACGTACGCCTTCATCAGTTTGTCGGCGACGAGCGGCAGATACGCCGGATTCTGCGCTTCGACGCGCTTCCAGTACTCGATCGCGGCCGCGTGGTCGCCCGCCGCTTCCGCCGCATCGCCGGACAGAACCGTCGCACGGACGTTCTGCGGATTCACGGTCAGCGCAAGGCGCAGTTGCTCGGCCGCCGCTGCGGCATTCTTGCGCTGCAGCGCGTCCTGCGCGAGTTCGCAGTGAAACTGCGCAATTTCGATGCCGAGCGGCTTGTCGCTCATCGATTCGATGCGTTTGGCCGTGTCGATCGACTTGTTCCAGTCCTTCTCGATCTCGTAGATCGTCAGCAACGCCCGCTGTGCGCCGAGCGCGTAGTCGCCGTCCGCGAGCTTGTGGAACGCCTCTTCGGCGCGATCCAGCAGGCCGGCCTTCAGGAAGTCCTGGCCCAGTTCGTACAGCGCGTGGTCGCGCTCGTTGACCGGCAGATCGGTGCGGCTCAGCAGGTTCTGGTGCACGCGGATCGCGCGGTCGGTCTCGCCGCGACGGCGAAACAGGTTGCCGAGCGCGAAGTGCAGCTCGACCGTCTCGGGATCGAGCTTGGCCACCTCGATGAACGCATCGATCGCCTTGTCCGGTTGTTCGTTCAACAGAAAATTCAGGCCGCGAAAATACGAGCGCGGCAGGTTGGCACTCTCCGACAGGAGATTCTTCAGGTCATAGCGTGACGCCGCCCAACCGAGCGCGAATGCGACCGGAATCGCGAGCAACCACCAGAAATCCAGATCCATGCGAAATATCGAAGCAGAGACGAAAACCGCGCGAGGAATCGCGCGGCGTCCGTGTTAAATGACGGGCGGCATCGGCGGCTGGTCGATGACGGCGGGCGTTTCGCGCGCCGCACGCAGATCGCGCTTCAAACGCCCGTTCTCGAGACGCAGGCGGAAGATTGAAGGCAGCGCGGACAGCAGGCCGGCCAGCAGCCCCACGACGAAGAATGCCAGGCCGATCAGGATCAGCGGCGCTTGCCATGCGTAGCCGGCAACGAAATTCAGCGTCGCGGTTTGTGTATTGGCCAGGGCGAGCACCAGCAGCAGGACGAACACCAATACCCGGATCAGCCAGACGATAAACTTCATGAAGCCCTCTCTTTGTTGAGGTTTGCCGCGGCGCGCGACTCCCCTTCGTCGCACCGAATCGACCCGTATTGTAAAGGAAGCGTTTCCGCGGCTGCGCACATCCTGTGCGCCCGCGTTGCACACCCGTGGCCCGAAATGAAAAAAGCGCCCGCAAGGGGCGCTTTTCTTTTCAGCCTTCGCCGGACAGGTTCCGGGCACACCGAACGACGCTCAACGCTCGTCGTCCGGATCGTCAGCCTTCAGCGGTTCACCGGCGCGGCCGTCGACGCGTTCACGCAACTCCTTGCCAGGTTTGAAGTGCGGCACGAACTTCTCGGGCACCTGCACTTTCTCCCCCGACTTCGGGTTGCGTCCGACGCGCGCCGGGCGACGGTTGAGGCCAAAGCTGCCGAAACCCCGAATTTCAATGCGATGCCCTTTCGCCAGGGCGTCGGACATCGCATCGAGCATCGTTTTCACCGCGAAATCCGCATCCTTGAGGACAAGTTGCGGAAATCGCGATGCCAGCTGCGCGACCAACTCGGATTTGGTCATACTTCAGCAGACCTCGTAAGGCTTACTGGTTCTGGCCGTCGAGCTTCGCCTTCAGCAGCGCGCCGAGGTTGGTCGTACCGGTCGCGGCAGCGCTCGTGTCCGACTGCAGGCCGCGGATCGCTTCCTGTTGCTCGGCCGAATCCTTCGCCTTGATCGACAGGTTGATGCCGCGCGACTTGCGATCGATGTTGATCACCATCGCGTTGACCTTGTCGCCTTCCTTCAGCACGTTGCGTGCGTCTTCGACGCGATCCTGCGAGATTTCCGACGCACGCAGGTAGCCTTCGACGTCGCCCGTCAGCGTGACGACCGCACCCTTCGCATCGACCGTCTTCACGACGCCGTCGACGATCGAGCCCTTGTCGTTCATGGCAACGTAGTTGCTGAACGGGTCGCCTTCGAGCTGCTTGATGCCGAGCGAAATGCGCTCCTTCTCGACGTCGATACCGAGCACGATTGCTTCGACTTCGTCGCCCTTCTTGTACTTGCGAACGGCTTCTTCGCCGGCTTCGCTCCACGACAGGTCCGACAGGTGGACCAGGCCGTCGATGCCGCCCGGCAGACCGATGAACACGCCGAAGTCGGTGATCGACTTGATCGCGCCCGTGATCTTGTCGCCCTTCTTGAAGTTGCGGCTGAAGTCATCCCACGGATTCGGCTTGCACTGCTTCATGCCGAGGCTGATACGACGGCGGTCTTCGTCGATCTCGAGGACCATGACTTCGACTTCGTCGCCCAGCTGGACAACCTTCGACGGCGCAACGTTCTTGTTGGTCCAGTCCATTTCCGACACGTGGACGAGGCCTTCGATGCCCGATTCCACTTCGACGAATGCGCCGTAGTCGGTGATGTTCGTGACCTTGCCGAACAGGCGCGTGCCCGACGGGTAGCGGCGCGAGATGCCTTCCCACGGATCGTCGCCCAGTTGCTTGATGCCCAGCGAGACGCGGTTCTTCTCCTGGTCGAACTTGAGGATCTTCGCGGTGACTTCCTGGCCAACCGACAGGACTTCGCTCGGGTGACGCACGCGACGCCATGCGATGTCGGTGATGTGCAGCAGGCCGTCGATGCCGCCGAGGTCGACGAACGCGCCGTAGTCGGTGATGTTCTTGACCACGCCGTTGACGATCGCGCCTTCCTTCAGCGTCTCGAGCAGCTTCGCGCGCTCTTCGCCTTGCGTGGCTTCGATCACTGCACGACGCGACAGCACGACGTTGTTACGCTTGCGATCGAGCTTGATCACGCGGAACTCGAGCGTCTTGCCTTCGTACGGGGTCGTGTCCTTGACCGGACGCGTGTCGACCAGCGAACCCGGCAGGAACGCGCGGATGCCGTTGACCATCACGGTCATGCCGCCCTTCACCTTGCCGGTAATGGTACCGGTGACGAGCTCGTTGTTGTCGAGCGCCTTTTCCAGCGACAGCCACGATGCAAGGCGCTTCGCCTTGTCGCGCGACAGGATCGTGTCGCCGTAGCCGTTTTCGAGTGCGTCGATCGCGACGGACACGAAATCGCCCGACTGCACCTCAACCTCGCCCTGATCGTTCAGGAATTCCTCGATCGGAATGTAAGCCTCGGACTTCAGGCCTGCATTGACGACCACGAAGTTGTGGTCGACGCGCACGACTTCGGCGGAGATCACTTCGCCGGCGCGCATGTCTTGGCGGGTCAGCGACTCTTCGAACAGAGCCGCAAAGGATTCGGTATTCGGGTTGGAGGTTTGCAGGTCGGACATAAAAATCTGATTGTGCATGGCTCGCTATGCCACGCCGGCCGGAATGGCAGGCTGAAAGGGCCAGATCGAGGACCACACGGGGTTAAGGGTTCGAAACACGCTCCGCGCTTGCGACGCGAAGCACCTACCGCTGCCTGCCTTCTCAGGCCGGCTGGCCGAGTGCCCGGTACCACTGCAGCACCTGGTCGACGGCTTCATCGACCGAAAGTGCCGACGTATCGAGCAGCTTGGCATCTGCCGCAGGCTTCAGCGGCGCGGCCGCGCGATTGCTGTCGCGCGCGTCACGTTCACGAAGATCCCGGAGCAAGTCATCTATATTAGCAGAAAAACCTTTTTGCATCAATTGCTTATGCCGCCTGGTCGCGCGTGCCTCGGCGCTGGCCGTCAGGAACACCTTCAGCACGGCGTCCGGGAAGATCACGGTGCCCATGTCGCGCCCGTCCGCCACGAGGCCAGGCGTCTTGCGGAACGCGCGCTGGCGCGCGACGAGCGCGGTGCGCACGGGCCCGTGCACGGCGATGGCCGACGCGCGGTTGCCGACCGCTTCGGCGCGGATGTCGTTCGACACGTCGACGCCGTCGAGCTGCGCGCAACCTTCACGGAACGTGATGTGCAGGTCGTCGATCAGCTTCACCAGCGCGTCGACGTCTTCCGCGGCGATGCCGTAGCGCACGCTCGCGAGCGCCGCGAGCCGGTACAGCGCGCCGCTGTCGAGCAGGTGAAAACCCAGGTGCGCGGCGACGAGCGCCGCGACGGTGCCCTTGCCGGAAGCGGTCGGGCCGTCGATCGTGATGACGGGAGTCGGGTGAAAGGGTCGGGTGGATTTCATCGGAACAGTCGGGTCAGGCCTTGGCGAGCGCGGCGAAGCGGTCGAAATAGTCGGGGAACGTCTTGCCGACGCACTTCGGATCGTTGATCCGCACGGGCACGCCGCCCAGGCTGACGAGCGAGAAGCACATCGCCATCCGGTGATCGTCGTACGTATCGATCGCCGCATTCGGCGTGAGCTTTTCCGGCGGCGTGACGACGAGATAGTCGGGGCCTTCCTCGACGATCGCGCCGACCTTGCGGAGCTCGGTCGCCATCGCGGCGATGCGGTCCGTCTCCTTCACGCGCCAGCTCGCGATGTTGCGCAGCGTGCTCGTGCCGTTCGCGAACAGCGCCGCGACCGCGATGGTCATCGCCGCGTCGGGAATCAGGTTGAAGTCCATGTCGATCGGCTCCAGCTTGCCGTGATCGTGGCCGATGCCGCGCACGTCGATCCAGTCGTCGCCCATCGTCACGTTCGCGCCCATCTGCATCAGCGCGTTCGCGAAACCGACGTCGCCCTGGATGCTCGCGCGCCCCACGCCCTCGACCCGCAACGGGCCGCCGCCCAACGCGCCGGCCGCGAGAAAGTACGACGCGGACGACGCGTCGCCCTCGACCATGATCCGCCCCGGCGAGCGGTAGCGGACGCCGGCCGGCACGACGAAGCGCTGCCAGCCGTCGCGCTCGACGGTCACGCCGAAGCGCGCCATGAGCCGGATCGTGATGTCGATGTACGGCTTCGAGATCAGCTCGCCGTCGACTTCGACGACGGTCCTGCCCTCCTTCGCCTTCACGAGCGGCAGCGTCATCAGCAGCGCGGTGAGGAACTGGCTCGACACGTCGCCGCGCACGCGGATCGGCGCGTCGACCGAGATCGTCGCCGGCTTGATCCGCAGCGGCGGGTAGCCGTCGTTGAGCTCGTAGTCGATCTGCGCGCCGATCTGGCGCAAGCCGTCGACGAGATCGCCGATCGGCCGCTCGTGCATGCGCGGCACGCCGTGCACGCGGTAGTCGCCGCCGTTCACCGCGAGCGCGGCGGTCAGCGGCCGAACGGCCGTGCCCGCGTTGCCGAGGAACAGGTCGGCCGTCTTCGCGGTGAACGCGCCGCGCGTGCCGGTGACGACACAAGTGTCGCCGTCGCGCGCGAGCTTCACGCCGAGCTTGCCGAGCGCGTCGAGCATCACGCGCGTGTCGTCGGAGTCGAGCAGGTTGGTGATCGTCGTTTCGCCTTCGGCGAGCGCCGCGAGCAGCAGCACGCGGTTCGAAATGCTCTTCGAGCCGGGCAGGCGCACGGTGCCCGATGCGCTGGAGTATGGGCCGAGATCGAGATAGTCCATGGGAATCGTCCTGTTATTTCTTGACCGGTTCGGCAGCCGGCGTGCCGCCGCGTTCCTGCCATGCCTTGCGTGCGGCGCGCGAGCGCGTGAATACGGCTTCGAGCGCCGCGCCGTCGCCGGCGTCGATCGCCGCGCGCAACCGCGTGAGCACGCGCGTATAGCCGTCGAGCTCGTCGAGCAGCGCCGCGCGATTCGCGACGCACACGTCGCGCCACATTTCCGGGTTCGACGCCGCGATGCGCGTGAAATCGCGGAAACCGCCGGCCGCGTACGAGAATTTCAGTTCCGCGTCGGCTTCGCCGAGAATCTGCTCGACGAGCGCGAACGACAGCACGTGCGGCAGATGGCTGATCGACGCAAATACGCGATCATGCTGCTCGGTGCTCATCGTGCGCACGTCGGCGCCGGTCGCGCGCCACATCGCATCGATCCGCGCCACGGCTTCGGGCGCGTTCTCCGGCAACGGGCAAAGCACGACGTTGCGGCCGACGTAGAGATCCGGCAACGCGGCCTCGACACCGCTCGATTCGCGCCCCGCGATCGGATGACCCGGCACGAACTGCGCGATGCGCGCGCCGAGCGCTTCGCGCGCCGCCGCGACGACATCGGACTTGGTGCTGCCCGCATCGGTGACGATCGTCGCGCGGTCGAGCCACGGCGCGACGCGCGCGAGCAACGGGCCCGTCTGCGCGACGGGCGCGGCCAGCAGGACGAGATCGGCGCCGGCCAGCGCGTCGCGCAATTGCGCGTCGTCGTCGAGCGCCGCCGCACGGTCGATCACGCCGAGCGACAGCGCGCGCTCGACCGACGCCTGCGAACGACCCACGCCGACGATCTCGCCCGCGCTGCCCGGCGCGCGCTCGCGCAACGCGCGCGCGAGCGACCCGCCGATCAGGCCGACGCCGAAGATGACCAGTTTGTTGAATGCAAAGCCTGACACGACAAGAGCCAAGTTACGCGCGCGAAACGACGCCCCGCACGCGGAATTCCAGATTCCGGGCAGCGGGCCCGCATCCGGCGCAACCTGCACCGGATACCGCCCGAGCCCGCCTTCGGCAGCGCCGACCGGCCTGCCCTGCCCGCCCGGCCACCACGCCTGCACAAGCGGGCGCCGGGCCGCAGCGCGTCACCGTGCGCGCGGATACGAGCCGAGTATCTTCAGGAACGCGGCCTTCTGACCGAGTTCCGCGAGCGCGGCCGCCACCGCCGCATCGTCGCGGTGCCCTTCGATGTCGATGTAGAAGTAATACTCCCACGTGCCGACGCGGGCCGGACGCGATTCGAAGCGCGTCATCGACACGCCGTGCCGCGCGAGCGGTTCGAGCAGCTTGAACACGGCGCCCGGCTCGTTCTTCACCGACACGATCAGCGACGTCTGGTCGTGACCGCTTTGGCCGGCCGGCTGCTTGCCGACGATTACGAAGCGCGTGCGGTTGTGCGGGTCGTCCTGGATCAGCGAGAACGCGATCTGCAAACCGTAGTGCGCGGCCGCGCGGTCGCCCGCGATCGCGGCGACGGTCGGATCGGCCGCGGCGAGGCGCGCGGCCTCCGCGTTGCTCGCCACGGCTTGCCGCTCGAGCTGCGGCGCATTCGCCGCGAGCCACTGCTGGCATTGCGCGAGCGCCTGCGCATGTGCGCAGACACGTTTCACGCCGTCGAGCGTGCCGCTCTGCGTGAGCAGGTTGTGATGGATGGGCAGCGCGAGCTCGCCGCTGATCACCAGCTGGGTCTGCAGCAGCAGGTCGAGCGTGCGCGAGACGGCGCCTTCGGTCGAATTCTCGACCGGCGCGATGCCGAACGCGGACGCACCGGCCTCGACCGAGCGGAACACCTCGTCGATCGACGGGCACGGCAGCCCTTCGATCGACTGGCCGAAATACTCGAGCATCGCCTGCTCGCTATACGTGCCGACCGGCCCGAGGAACGCGACGTGGATCGTCTGCTCGAGCGCGCGGCTCGCCGCCATGATCTCGCGCCAGATGGCGCTGATGTGCTCGCTCGCGAGCGGCCCGGCGCTCATGTCCTGCAGCCGCGCGATCACCTGCAGCTCACGCTCCGGCCGGAACACCGGCGCGTTGAAATGCTTCTTGACCTCGCCCACCTCCAGCGCCACCGCGGCGCGCTGGTTCAGGAGCGCGATCAGCTGCGCGTCGATCGCGTCGATGCGGTCGCGCAGCGGTTTCAGGCGGGAATTCAGTTCGTCGTCCATGCGTTTTGCCGTGCTGTTTGAACAGCGCCGCCGTCAGGCGCCGCGCCGCTCGAAGTCCTTCATGTACTCGACGAGCGCCTTCACGCCCTCGAGCGGCACCGCGTTGTAGATCGACGCCCGCATGCCGCCGACGGACTTGTGGCCCTTCAGCTGCAGCAGCCCGCGCGCCTTTGCGCCGGCAAGGAAGTCTTCGTTGCGCGATTCGTCGGCCAGGAAAAACGGCACGTTCATGCGCGAACGTGCTGCCGGCTCGACCTTGTTCAGATAGAAACTGCTCGCGTCGATCGTGTCGTAGAGCAGCTTCGCCTTTTCGGTGTTGCGGGCCTCGATCGCTTCGAGGCCGCCCTGCCGCTTCAGCCACTGGAACACGAGGCCCGCGATGTAGATCGCGTAAGTGGGCGGCGTGTTGTACAGCGAGTTGTTCGCGGCGATGGTCTTCCATTCGAACGCGGACGGACAGATCGACAGCGCGCGATCGAGCAGATCCTCGCGCACGATCACGACCGTCACGCCGGCCATCCCGATGTTCTTCTGCGCGCCGCCGAACAGCACGCCGTATTTCGCGACGTCCATCGGGCGCGACAGGATGTGCGACGAGACATCCGCGACCAGCGGCACGTCGCCGAGATCGGGGATCTCGAACGTCTCGACGCCGTCGATCGTCTCGTTGGTGCACAGATGCACGTAGGCCGGATCGTCCGACAACTGCCATTCGGCGCGCGCGGGCGCACGCGTGAAGCCGTCCTCCGTCTTGCCGGTCGCGGCCAGATGCGGCGTGCAGAACTTCTTCGCCTCGCCGAACGATTTCTGCGACCACGAACCCGTCACGACGAAATCGGCCGTCTTGCGCGAGCCGAGAAGGTTCATCGGCACGATCGCGTTTTCCGCGATGCCGCCGCCCTGCAGGAACAGGATCCGGTGGCTCGCCGGCACGCCGAGCAGGTCGCGCAGATCGGTCAGCGCGGCCTCGTGGATCGACATGAATTCCTTGCCGCGATGGCTCATCTCCATCACGCTCATGCCGCTGCCGTGCCAGTCGAGCATTTCGTCGGCGGCTTGCCGCAGCACTTCCTCGGGCATCGCCGCCGGGCCGGCGGAGAAATTAAAGACGCGCATCGTGAAAACCTCGGGAAGGACGCGACCGGCTTGCCGCCGGCAAAACGCGCCAGAAAAGAAATGGCCGCTTGCGCTCGCGCGCAAACGGCCATTATCGCACTGTCGTCAGGCTCCCGCCAAACCCGGCCGAACAGCCGGGGGCGCGCCCGGACGGCTTACTTGCCCGGCTTGACTGCTGCGACTTCCTTGTCAGCCTGCGTACGCGTTGCCTGGATCGCTTGCGGCATGTACTTCTGCATCAGGCCGTTGACCACGTCGCGACCGACCTGATCCTGAACCTGGATGAACTTGCGGCCCGTCGGGCTCTTGTAGAACGTCGTCAGATCCTTGATCTCCGACGTGCTGTAGTACTTCGCGTACGCGTCGTACTGCGCCGACATCGCATCGCTCTGGAACTGCTGCGTGCCGAACACCTTGCCTGCGCCGTCGACCAGCTTCGGCACCGCGTTCTTCTGCAGCGTCGGAACGGCAGCCTGCTTCTGCTTGTCGTTCAGCGTCTTGTTTTCCGACAGCGCGTCCGACAGGATGGCCGGTACGAGCTGCTTCGCCTGCATTTCGGCGCTGTTGCCGATTGCCGACACGAGCTTCGGCGCGTCGATCGCGTCGAGCAGATCCTTGATCGCAGCCTTCTTGTCGGCGTCGATCGGCGCAGCTGCCGCCGGAGCAGCCGGTGCGGAATTCGACAGCGCCTGCGCCATCGCGAACGTCGGCACCAGTGCAGCCAGCAGAACCAGTTGCTTGAATTGCTTTTGCATCATCACTCCCTTTTGGAAATATGAATGGTTGCTCGCCGGCCGCGGCGCTTTTCGCCCGCGGCGGCCAGAGTCTCATCCGTTCTTCAGGCTTCGCCGTCCGACGCCTCGTCGGCTTCGCCCTCTCCCTCTTCGGCCTCCGCGATCTGCTGCAGGCCAGAGAGCTTGGTACCCTCATCGAGACTGATGAGTGTAACACCTTGCGTGGCGCGCCCCATCTCGCGTATCTCGGAAACACGGGTGCGAATCAACACGCCGGCCGTCGTGATCAGCATGATCTGATCCTCGGCGTCGACGAGCGTCGCGGCCACGACCTTGCCGTTGCGCTCGGACGTCTGGATCGCGATCATACCCTTCGTGCCGCGGCCATGGCGCGTGTACTCGGTGATCGGCGTGCGCTTGCCGTAGCCGTTTTCGGTCGCGGTGAGCACGGTCTGCTCCTCGCTGCCGGCAACCAGCATCGCGATGACCTGCTGCCCGTCCTCGAGCTGCATGCCGCGCACGCCGCGCGCCTCGCGCCCCATCGGACGCACGTCGTTCTCGTCGAAACGCACGGCCTTGCCGGCGTCGGAGAACAGCATCACGTCGTGCGCGCCGTCGGTGATCGACGCACCGATCAGGTAGTCGCCGTCGTCGAGGCCGACCGCGATGATGCCCTTCTTCATCGGGCGGCTGAATGCCTCGAGCGGCGTCTTCTTCACGGTGCCGAGCGACGTCGCCATGAAGATGAACTTGTCGGCCGAGAATTCCTTGACCGGCAGCACGACGTTGATCTTCTCGCCTTCCTGCAGCGGGAACATGTTGACGATCGGACGGCCGCGCGAGTTGCGCGAGCCCTGCGGCACTTCATAGACCTTGACCCAGTACACGCGGCCGCGGTTCGAGAAGCACAGGATGTAATCGTGCGTGTTCGCGATGAACAGCGTCTCGATCCAGTCGTCTTCCTTCATCTGCGTCGCCTGCTTGCCGCGACCGCCGCGCTTCTGCGCGCGGTACTCGGACAGCGGCTGCGACTTCACGTAGCCCGCGTGCGACATCGTGACGACCATGTCCTGCGGCGTGATCAGATCCTCGGTGTTCAGCTCGGTCGCGTTCAGCTCGATCCTCGAGCGGCGCGCGTCGCCGAATTCGGCCTTCACCGAGGTCAGCTCGTCGCCGATCATCGTCGTGATCCGCTCGGGGCGCGCGAGGATGTCCAGCAGGTCGGCGATCTGCGCCATCACGTCGCGGTACTCGCCGATGATCTTGTCCTGCTCGAGGCCGGTCAGGCGCTGCAGACGCATCTGCAGGATTTCCTGCGCCTGCGTGTCGGACAGGCGGTACAGCCCGTCGCCCTGCATCCCGAACGCCGGGTTCAGGCCTTCCGGACGGTACGCGGAACGGCCGCCGGCCGCCGCGTTCTCGCTCTCGGCGCGCGTCAGCATCTCGCGCACGAGCGACGAATCCCACGGCTTCGCCATCAGCTCCTGCTTCGCGATCGGCGGCGTCGGCGCGGCCTTGATGATCGCGATGAATTCGTCGATGTTCGCAAGCGCGACCGCGAGACCTTCGAGCACGTGGCCGCGTTCGCGGGCCTTGCGCAGTTCGTAGATCGTGCGGCGCGTCAGCACTTCGCGCCGGTGCGACAGGAAGCACTGCAGGATTTCCTTCAGGTTCAGCAGCTTCGGCTGGCCGTCGACGAGCGCGACCATGTTCATGCCGAACGTGTCCTGCAGCTGCGTCGCCTTGTACAGGTTGTTCAGCACCACTTCGGGCACTTCGCCGCGCTTGAGCTCGATCACGACGCGCATGCCGCTCTTGTCGGACTCGTCGCGGATGTCGGAGATGCCCTCGAGCTTCTTCTCGTTGACGAGCTCGGCGATCCGCTCGAGCAGCGAGCGCTTGTTCACCTGGTACGGCAGCTCGTCGACGATGATCGCCATCCGCTGGCCGCGGTCGATCTCCTCGAAGTGCGTGGCCGCGCGCATCACGACGCGGCCGCGCCCGGTGCGGTAGCCGTCGCGCACGCCGGCGACGCCGTAGATGATGCCGGCCGTCGGGAAGTCCGGCGCCGGGATGATCTCGATCAGCTCGTCGATCGTCGCGTCCGGGTTGCCCAGCAGGTGCTGGCACGCGTCGACGACTTCGTTCAGGTTGTGCGGCGGGATGTTGGTCGCCATGCCGACCGCGATGCCCGACGAGCCGTTGATCAGCAGGTTCGGGATGCGCGACGGCAGGACCGACGGCTGCATTTCGTTGCCGTCGTAGTTCGGCTCGAAATCGACCGTTTCCTTGTCGATGTCGGCGAGCAGTTCGTGACCGATCTTCGCCATGCGAATTTCGGTGTAGCGCATCGCCGCGGCATTGTCGCCGTCGATCGAGCCGAAGTTGCCCTGCCCGTCGATCAGCATGTAGCGCAGCGAGAAGTCCTGCGCCATCCGCACGATCGTGTCGTAGACCGCGGTATCGCCGTGAGGGTGGTATTTACCGATCACGTCACCGACGATACGCGCCGACTTCTTGTACGCGCGGTTCCAGTCGTTGTTCAGTTCGTGCATCGCGAACAGCACGCGCCGATGCACGGGCTTCAGGCCATCGCGGACATCCGGGAGGGCACGTCCGACGATCACGCTCATCGCGTAATCGAGATACGAACGGCGCATTTCCTCCTCTAGGGAGGTGGGCAGGGTCTCTTTGGCGAATTGATCCATGTATCCGTATCGTTTCGGAGCGAAGACGGCGAACGCCTTTCGCGTGGGCGCTGCATGCGCAACGCAACGCGAGATTCTAACATGCGCCCATCAGCCGCCAATTCGCCTCCCCCTCTATATATAGATAGCGAAAATCGCGGCGGCGGCAAGCCGGACGCAACCGCGCGCCCGGCTCGGACCCGACATCGCGGACGACTGCGCGGCGCGCGTTTCATGCGCACGCGTAAACAACCGCACGCCGGCGCGCAACCTCACGCGCTCTTGACAATTTCTAAAAGTTGCGGCAGGCCGGTGTTGCGCATGCACCACAAAGTTGAAGCGATCTTGGGGTGGGGAGGATTTTTTTTCGTAGGAAGGGAACGATATGGCAAAATGCCAACGCACTGAAAGTTAGACGCTGCTCGAAGTCTACCTACAAGGAGCGGCGCCGCATTTTTGTGCCGCACCAATGTTATACTTCGAGCAATGTATGACTTGTCACCGTCAACAGGCTCGCAGTAAACCTGCGGTAATCTCAATTTCGAGAGGAGAAATATGAATAAACTTTCAAAGCTCGCGTTCATTGCAGCTACCGCAGTTATGGCTGCATCCGCTTCGGCACAATCGGTGCCGGCGTCGCGTCAGGCCGTCAATGACAACTGGGTGAACGGCACGGGCGAATGGGTGTGGATGAACGGCACGAACGAGCTCTGCTGGCGCGATGCGTTCTGGACGCCGGCCACCGCCAACGCCAAGTGCGATGGCGCACTGGTCGCCCAGGCACCGCAGCCGCCGGTCGCTCCGGTCGCTCCGGTCATCTCGAGCCAGAAGATCACGTATCAAGCCGACGCACTGTTCGACTTCGACAAGGCAACGCTGAAGCCGCTGGGCAAGCAGAAGCTGGACGAACTGGCTTCGAAGATCCAAGGCATGAACACGGAAGTGGTCGTTGCAACGGGCTACACGGACCGCATCGGTTCGGACAAGTACAACGACCGCCTGTCGCTGCGCCGTGCTCAAGCCGTGAAGTCGTACCTGGTCAGCAAGGGTGTGCCGGCCAACAAGATCTACACGGAAGGCAAGGGCAAGCGCAACCCGGTTACGACTGGCTGCAACCAGAAGAACCGCAAGCAACTCATCGCCTGCCTCGCACCGGACCGCCGCGTGGAAGTCGAAGTGGTTGGTACGCAGCAAGTGGAAAAGACGACCGTTCCGGCAAACTAAGCCGCGGCTCTCGACTGCTTCAAAGCCCCGCTCCGGCGGGGCTTTTTCATTGACGCCCGTCCAGGCGCTCGCTGGCCTCGTCGTTCGCCCGCTTATATACTCGGGGCTGACGCACCGAAGCACCGCCCTCCTCTCGTAGCCCGTTTGCCGACATGACCAACGCCGATCCGCACGAACTCCAGAAATTCAGCGACCTCGCCCATCGGTGGTGGGATCCGAATGCCGAATTCAAACCGCTGCACGACCTGAACCCGGTCCGGCTCGGCTGGATCGATGCCCATGCGCATCTGGCCGGCAAGCGCGCGCTCGACATCGGCTGCGGCGGCGGCATCCTGTCCGAATCGATGGCCGGGCTCGGCGCCCAGGTGAAAGGCATCGATCTGTCGACCGAAGCGCTGGGCGTGGCCGACCTGCACAGCCTCGAAAGCGGCATTTCGGTCGAATACGAGGCGATCGCCGCCGAAGCGATCGCCGCGCGCGAACCCGGCACCTACGACGTCGTCACGTGCATGGAGATGCTCGAGCACGTGCCGTCGCCCGGCGACATCGTGGCCGCGTGCGCGACGCTCGTGAAGCCGGGCGGCTGGGTGTTCTTCTCGACGCTCAACCGCAACCTGAAGTCCTACCTGTTCGCCGTGATCGGCGCGGAGTACATCGCGCAAATGCTGCCGAAGGGCACGCACGACTATGCGCGCTTCATCCGCCCGTCGGAACTGGCCGGCTTCGTGCGCGCGACGGATCTGCACATCGTCGAGATCAAGGGCATCACCTATCACCCGATCGGCAAGCGCTTCGCGCTGTCGAACGACACCGACATCAACTACCTCGTCGCGTGCCGCCGCGGCGCGTGACCCTCCGAACGGCATGACGACTCCCCTTTCGACCGCGCGGATCGCAGACGAACCGCGCCTGCTGCACTGCGATGCGGTCCTGTTCGACCTGGACGGCACGCTCGCCGACACGGCGCCCGATCTCGCGGCAGCCGTCAACATGATGCAGCGCGCGCGCGGCCTGCCCGAAACGCCGCTCGACGTGTTGCGGCCGCTGGCGTCCGCCGGCGCGCGGGGCCTGTTGGGCGGCGCGTTCGGCATCGATCCGCACACGCCCGGCTACGAAGCGATGCGCGACGAGTTCCTGATCAATTACGCAACGGATATCTGCGTACATACCACGCTGTTTCCCGGCATCGGCGACGTGCTCGACGAACTCGATGCGCGCGGCGTGCGCTGGGGCATCGTCACGAACAAGGCGATGCGCCTCACGGCGCCGCTCGCCGACCTGCTCGGCCTGTCGTCGCGCGCGGCCTGCATCGTCGGGGGCGACACAACGCCGCACTCGAAGCCGCACCCGGCTCCGCTGCTGCATGCGGCAGCGCAGATGGCGCTCGCGCCCGAGCGCATCGTCTATGTCGGCGACGATCTTCGCGACATTCAGGCCGGAAGCGCCGCCGGCATGGCGACGGTCGCCGCCGCGTACGGCTACTGCGGCGACGGCGCGGCGCCGGCTGACTGGCAAGCGCAGCATCTCGTCGGTTCGACGCAGGAACTGCGGCACCTGCTGCGCGATGTTGGGCTATAATGATCGATCTTATCCGCGGGGGCGACCTGGTTTCGACAGGGGTTGTGAAGCGGCTAGGGCATGTCGAGGACCCGTCACCTCGTTAATCAATGGGAAAATCGTAACTGCAAACGACGATACGTTCGCACTGGCAGCCTAAGGGCCGCCGTCCTCTGCCTAGTTCACTGACGGGCTAGTGTCGCAAGACCGGTAGCAATACCGCCAGAGGTCATTTACGTCAGTTAAGCCCTGTCGGCGTCGCGACGCCAGGGTCGAAAACTTAGCGAATCGCCGTAGTGCAGCGTGTTCGTCCGCGTCGCTGCGGTTAAATCAAAAGACCGAACTAAACATGTAGAACTAGTCGTGGAGCGCTTCTGGACGCGGGTTCGATTCCCGCCGCCTCCACCAAATTCCGCGCTCGTCGCACGAACCCCGCATGACGCCAGTCTGCGGGGTTTTTTGTTGCCGGCGACACGCACGCCGACTCCTTCCGAAAAAGCGCCCAGCCCCGGACGGGCCGCGCGGAATGCCACCGGTGCTCCGGCGGCAGGAGGCGACGGATGTTCTGGCGCGGTCGCCCCATCAGCGATTGCGCCGCGCAGCGGCCGGCCCGCTGGTCAGGGTTTGGGCACGACTCGGGCCCCGACCGTGACCGGCGACGCGGGGCTCAACTGCCGCGATACAGCGACTTCATTTCGTCCGCGCTGGCCGGGCGCACGCCCATTGCGCGCGAACCCGACGCCGATGCGCCCTGTGCCTGCGCACCGTAGCCGCTGGCGTCGGCGCCTTGAGCTTGAGCCAGGGCGCTGCGCTGCTGCTCCGCGACACGCGCGGTTGCGGCCTGGATCGCTTCCGGATAATGCGGATCTTCGCCGCGGGCGGAGTTGTAACCGGCCTGCTGCAGTTGAACCAGTTCGGCACGGACCTGCGCACGGGTGATCGTCGAGCCCGACTGGGCGAACGACGCAACCGGGGCAACGAGAGCGGCAGCAACGACAACGGCTTGAACGAACGACTTCATGATGACCTACCTCCAGATTTGTCTGATTCGGCGGTGAACACCCTTGATCAGCGCCGACAAACCGAAGTTTATGTAGGTGGATGCTTAAGAATAAGGCAGGTTTCAGGAAGACATCCTTCCTGATTTACGGGTTAACCCTAGGCTCCTGTCCGAAAGGTGATGCGGGCAAATCGCCGTTTCGTCTCCCGCGTTGCATGAAGGGCCGCGGAAAAGCACGAGCCCCGAAAAGCGCAGGCTTTGCGGGGCTCGAACAAAGCAAGATTGGGTGGAGCGCGGGTAGCAGGTCTGTCGGTTGATCGATCCGTGACGCAGAAGACAGCACCCCACTTGGGCACAGGCCAACTGCCTGCGCGCTACCGGGCATCCATCGGGCACTTCAGGTTGCAGCCGTTCGGGTCGCCCAGGTCGCCCTTGCGGCGCAACGCCGACTTCTTGCCGGTCTGGTATTTGTCCGACGGCGCAGATGCCGCGAACGGCATCTGCGGATGTTCGTTCAGTCGGAACTGTTCGCTCAGGATGCCGCCGGGCACGCCCGGGGAATTCTGCGCGAACGCAAACGGCGAAGCGACGACCAGCAACCCCGCGGTCAACGCTGCCGCGGCAAGGGGAACGGGAAATTTCATGGCGGGATGACGCCTGAACGGCGTGCTTGTTGGAACGTTGATCAAGCGGCAAGCGTAGCGCAAATCCCCCGCTGCTGCAGCGCGGTTCGATCGCGTCCTCGTTACCGGGAATTGCCGTCCGGCACGCTCGTGCCGTCGCCGCCGGCCAGCCCGGTCGCGATGCGCTCCAGCGCGCCGCACGCAGCCGGATCGTAGCCGTCGAGATGCGCGACGCGTTCGACGAAGCGTGCGTCGCGCAGCAGCGCCAGCACATCGGCGAGCGGCCGCACATCGAGCCGCGCGCGTTCGCATGCGAAGTAATAGTCTTCGTCGACGATCGGGATGAAGTCGAGCCCGAAGTGACGGGCGGCCGGCTCGACGCCGAAGCCGAGATCGGCCATGCCGCTCGCGACGAACGCCGCGATCGCCGAATGCGTGAGTTCGGCCGACGCATAGCCGTCGATGCGCTCCGGATCGATGCCGATCGCGCGCAGCGCGAGATCCAGCAGCATGCGCGTGCCCGACCCCGGCTGGCGGTTGACGAAGCGAATGTCGTCACGCGCGAGATCCGCCAGCCCGCGCACCTGCTTGGGGTTGCCGCGCGGCACGAACAGCCCCTGCTGGCGGCGTGTCAGGTGGATCAACACGTGGCGCGCGTCGTCGAGCCACGGCCGGTAGATCTGCGCGCACTGCGCGCGAAACGCGCCGCGCGGCAAATGGAAACCGGCGAGGTCGCATTCGCCGCGGGCGAGCGCCTGCACGGCCTCGACGCTCTCGCGATACTTGATGTCGACGGCCGCCTGCGCATCGACGAGCGCGGAAACGAGCGTCGCGACCGCATAACCGTGCGACGCATGGATGCGCACGGCGCCGTCGCGCTGCGCGAGCCGCCGGTTCAGGTCGCTGGCCACCTCGGCCGCCAGCATGCGCAGGTTCCCGTCGAGGCGACTATGCGCCAGACGCTGCGCATCGACGACCGCCCGGCCGAGCGCCGACAACGTCGAACCCTTGCCGCGCGCGGTTTCGATCAATTCCCCGCCGATGCACGATTCCAGCGCGCGTAGCATGCCCCACGCGTGCCGGTACGACAGTCCCTTGGCTTGCGCGGCCTGCGCGATGCTGCCCGTATCGGCCACGAGTTCCAGCAGCGGAGCGACGTCCGACAGACTGGCCGACCGGCCTTCCGTGTCGCGTACGGTCAGATACGCGTCGCATTCGACCCGAATCAATTATGCACTCCGATTTCCTATTGCGACCGCGAAATCTTCCGCTTATCGTGGGTGAAAATCAATCAGAACGAAGTCGCGATGCGCACTATATGAATTTCGAGCGCATATGAGGCTTTGGAGGAGCAAAACCGATGTCCCCGAATTCCCCTGCGCCCGACGTGCTCGTCGAGCGCCATGCGCGCGCCGGCCGCTCGCTCGTCGCGATCCTGCATGCGATCCAGGACGACGCGGGCTACGTGCCGGCGGGCTGCGTCGCGCCGCTGGCCAAGGTGCTGAACCTGTCGCGCGCGGAAGTGCATGGCGTCCTGACCTACTACCACCATTTCCGCACCGCGCCGCCCGCCCGCGTGACGATCCAGATGTGCCGCGCCGAAGCGTGCCGCAGCATGGGCTGCGAGGCGCTCGCCGCCCACGCGCAAGCCCGCACGGGCTGCCGGTTCGACGCCAAGCACGGCGATGCCGCCGCGGCCCGTACGCCGGACGACGTCGCGCTCGAGTCGGTCTACTGCCTCGGACTGTGCGCGCAATCGCCGTCGATGACGGTCAACGGGGTGCTCCACGCCAAGGTCACGCCGGAGAAGTTCGACGCGCTGCTGGCCGACGCGGTGGCCCACGCGCAGGAGGCGGCATGACGACCCGCATCTACGTTCCGCGCGATTCGTCCGCGCTGGCGCTCGGCGCCGACGCGCTCGCCGCCGCGATCTCGGCCGAGGCCGAACGGCGCGGGGTCGCCATCGAGGTGGTCCGCAACGGGTCACGCGGGCTGCTGTGGCTCGAACCGCTCGTCGAGGTCGGGACGGCCGCGGGCCGCGTCGGCTATGCCAACATGTCGGCCGCCGACGTGCCCGCCCTGTTCGACGCCGGCTGGCTCGACGGCGGCGCGCACCCGAACGGCGTCGGCCTCGTCGACGCGCTGCCCTACCTCGCCCGCCAGCAGCGGCTCACGTTCGCACGGATCGGCCTGACCGATCCGCTGTCGATCGACGACTATCTGCAACACGAGGGGCTTGCCGGCCTGAAGAACGCGCTGGCGCTCGACGGCGACACCGCATGCGAAACGCTGATCGAGTCGGGGCTGCGCGGCCGCGGCGGCGCGGCGTTCCCGGCCGGCATCAAGTGGCGTACCGTGCGGCAGGCGCGCGCCGCGCAGAAATACATCGTCTGCAACGCGGACGAAGGCGATTCGGGCACGTTCTCCGACCGCCTGCTGATGGAATGCGACCCGTACTGCCTGATCGAAGGGATGATCATCGCGGGCGTCGCCACCGGCGCGACGGTCGGCTACATCTACGTGCGCAGCGAATACCCGCACGCGATCGCCACGCTCGAAGCGGCAATCGTCCGCGCGCGTGAAGCCGGCTGGCTCGGCGAGCACGTGCTCGGCTCCGCGCACGCGTTCGAGCTGCACGTCGCGAAAGGCGCGGGCTCGTACGTATGCGGCGAGGAAACGGCGCTGCTCGAATCGCTCGAGGGCAAGCGCGGCGTCGTGCGCGCGAAGCCGCCGCTGCCCGCGCTCGCCGGCCTGTTCGGCCAGCCGACGGTCATCAACAACGTGATCACGCTCGCGACGGCGCCCGTGATCTTCGCGCGCGGCGCCGCGTTCTATCGCGACTACGGGATGGGCCGCTCGCGCGGCACGCTGCCGTTCCAGCTCGCAGGCAACATCCGTCACGGCGGTCTCGTCGAGCTCGCGTTCGGCGTCACGCTGCGCGAACTGCTGTTCGACTTCGGCGGCGGCACGGCCAGTGGCCGGCCGGCACGCGCCGCGCAGGTCGGCGGCCCGCTCGGCACCTACCTGCCCGACCACCAGTGGGACGTGCCGCTCGACTACGAGGCGTACGCGGCGATCGGCGCGGTCGTCGGCCACGGCGGCATCGTGCTGCACGACGACACGTCGAATCTCGCCGAGCTGGCCGAGTATGCGATGAAGTTCTGCGCGATCGAATCGTGCGGCAAGTGCACGCCGTGCCGGATCGGCTCGACGCGCGGTGTCGAGACGATCGCGCGGATCCGCCACGGCGATACGTCGGAGCGGCAGGTCACGCTGTTGCGCGACCTGTGCGACACGATGCTGGCCGGTTCGCTATGCGCGATGGGCGGCATGACGCCGTACCCGGTGCTGTCCGCACTCGACCATTTCCCCGAAGATTTCGGGCTCGCTGCCGGCAAGGATGCCGCGTCGGGCCCGGTCAAGGCCGCGGCCTGACCCAGAAGGAGCCCTGCATGTCACTCGACACGAACAACGTCCGCCAAGGCGGCTGCGGCTCGGGCCAATGCGCGTGCAAGAGCGCGGCACAGGCGCGCGCCCGCGACCCGTTCGACGATACCGATTACGGCACGCCGCAACGGCATGCCGACACCGACGTCACGCTCGAAATCGACGGCCAGCCGGTCACGGTGCCGGCCGGCACGTCGGTGATGCGCGCGGCGATCGAAGCCGGCGTCAACGTCCCGAAGCTCTGCGCGACCGATTCGCTCGAACCGTTCGGCTCGTGCCGGCTGTGCCTCGTCGAGATCGAGGGCCGGCGCGGCTATCCGGCGTCGTGCACGACGCCCGCCGAAGCCGGCATGAAGGTGCGCACGCAGTCGGACCGGCTGCAGTCGCTGCGCCGCAACGTGATGGAGCTGTACATCTCCGACCACCCGCTCGACTGCCTCACGTGCCCGGCCAACGGCGACTGCGAGCTGCAGGACATGGCGGGCGTGGTCGGCCTGCGCGAGGTGCGCTACGGCTTCGACGGCGCGAATCACCTGAAGGACACGAAGGACGAGTCGAATCCGTACTTCACGTACGACCCGTCGAAGTGCATCGTCTGCAACCGCTGCGTGCGCGCGTGCGAGGAAACGCAGGGCACGTTCGCACTGACGATCGCCGCGCGCGGCTTCGAGTCGCGCGTCGCCGCGGGCGAAAGCGAATCGTTCATGGCGTCGGAATGCGTGTCGTGCGGCGCGTGCGTCGCCGCCTGCCCGACGGCCACGCTGCAGGAAAAATCCGTCGTGCAGCTGGGGCAGGCCGAACACTCGGTCGTCACGACCTGTGCGTATTGCGGCGTCGGCTGCTCGTTCAAGGCCGAGATGAAGGGCACGCAGGTCGTGCGCATGACGCCGCACAAGAACGGTCTCGCGAACGAAGGCCACGCGTGCGTGAAGGGACGCTTCGCGTGGGGCTATGCGACGCACAAGGACCGCATCACGAAGCCGATGATCCGCGAGAAGATCACCGACCCGTGGCGCGAAGTGAGTTGGGAAGAGGCGCTCACGTACGCGGCGACGCAATTCCGCAAGCTGCAGCAGAAGTACGGCCGCGATTCGATCGGCGGCATCACGTCGTCGCGCTGCACGAACGAGGAAACCTATCTCGTGCAGAAACTCGTGCGCGCCGCGTTCGGCAACAACAACGTCGATACCTGCGCACGCGTGTGCCACTCGCCGACCGGCTATGGCCTCAAGACGACGCTCGGCGAATCGGCCGGCACGCAGACGTTCGCCTCGGTCGGCCAGGCCGACGTGATCGTCGTGATGGGCGCGAACCCGACCGACGGCCATCCGGTGTTCGGCTCGCGGCTGAAGCGGCGCGTGCGCGAAGGCGCGAAGCTGATCGTGATCGATCCGCGCCGCATCGACGTCGTCGACGGCCCGCACGTGAAGGCCACGCACCACCTGCAGTTGCGCCCCGGCACCAACGTCGCGATCGTCAATGCGCTGGCGCACGTGATCGTCACCGAAGGGCTGGTGGCCGAGGCCTTCGTCGCCGAGCGCTGCGACACGCGCGCGTTCGAGCAATGGCGCGACTTCGTCGCGCAGCCCGACAATTCGCCCGAGGCGACCGCGGACGTGACGGGCGTGCCGGCCGAGCGGGTGCGCGAGGCCGCACGCCTCTACGCGACGGGCGGCAACGCCGCGATCTATTACGGCCTGGGCGTGACCGAACACGCGCAGGGCTCGACGACGGTGATGGGCATCGCGAACCTCGCGATGGCGACCGGCAACGTCGGCCGCGAAGGCGTCGGCGTCAATCCGCTGCGCGGCCAGAACAACGTGCAGGGTTCATGCGACATGGGCTCGTTCCCGCACGAGCTGCCCGGCTACCGGCACATCGGCGACGAGGTCGTGCGCACGCAGTTCGAACAGGCGTGGTCGGCCACGCTGCAGCCGGAGCCGGGGCTGCGCATCCCGAACATGTTCGACGCGGCGCTCGACGGCAGCTTCAAGGGGCTCTACTGCCAGGGCGAGGACATCGTCCAGTCGGATCCGAACACGCAGCACGTGGCGGCCGCGCTGTCGGCGATGGAATGCATCGTCGTGCAGGACATCTTCCTGAACGAAACCGCGAAATACGCGCACGTGCTGCTGCCGGGCTCGACGTTCCTCGAGAAGGACGGCACGTTCACGAACGCGGAGCGCCGGATCTCGCGCGTGCGCAAGGTGATGCCGCCGCTCGCGGGCTACGCGGACTGGGAAGTCACGCTGCTGCTGTCGCAGGCGCTCGGCTACGACATGCACTACGCGCATCCGTCGGAAATCATGGACGAGATCGCGCGGCTCACGCCGACTTTCTCGGGGGTATCGTACGAGAAGCTCGACGCACTCGGCAGCATCCAGTGGCCGTGCAACGAACACGCGCCGGAAGGCACGCCGACGATGCACATCGACACGTTCGTGCGCGGCAAGGGCCGGTTCGTGATCACCAAGTTCATTCCGACGCCGGAGAAGGTCACGCAGCGCTATCCGCTGATCCTGACGACGGGCCGCATCCTGTCGCAATACAACGTGGGCGCGCAGACGCGCCGCACCGAAAACGTCCGGTGGCATGAAGAGGATCGCCTCGAGATCCATCCGCACGACGCGCAGGATCGGGGGATCCGCACCGGCGACTGGGTCGGCATCGAGTCGCGCGCGGGGCAGACGGTGCTGCGCGCGCTCGTGACGGAGCGCATGCAGCCGGGCGTCGTGTACACCACGTTCCACTTCCCCGAATCGGGCGCGAACGTGATCACGACGGACAGCTCCGACTGGGCGACGAACTGCCCCGAATACAAGGTGACGGCCGTGCAGGTGTTGCCGGTTGCGCAACCGTCCGACTGGCAGCGTGCCTATGCGCGCTTCAACTCGGAGCAGCTCGACCTGCTCGAGCGCCGCGCGGCCGCGCCGGCCGCCGTGACGACAGGCAAGTGAGGCAGCAATGGACAACGACCACCTGATCGACATGGCCAACCAGATCGGCGCATTCTTCGAATCGATGCCCGATCGCGACGAAGCGCTGGCCGGCATCGCCGAGCATATCCGGCGCTTCTGGGAGCCGCGCATGCGCCGAGCGCTGCTCGCCGCGCTCGACGATCCGTCGAACGCGGCCGGGCAACGCGCGACGCCGATCGTGCGCGACGCGATCGCCGCGCACCGCGCGTCGCTCGTCCCTGCCGCGGCGCCCGCCTGACCGCGCGGCTACGCGGACACCGACATGCCCGCGAACCAGTTCTCGCAGTGGCGCAGCAGCGCATTGGCGTCGGTCGCCGTACGCCCGCGCGCGGCAACATAGCCGTCCGGCCGCAGCAGATAGAACGACGGCCGCGAGCGGCCGTATTCCTGCGCGAGCCCCGCCGCCCCGTCGCCTTCGGCATCGGCGACACGCCACACGCGGACCGCTTCCGGCATGATGCGTTCGAGCCCCTGCACGAGCCCCCGCGCATCGGCCGGGATCGGCGGCACCTCGCCGGCGTCGGTATCCACCGGCTCCTCCAGCAGCAACAGCGTGAAGCTCGCCGGATCGTGAAGGTCGTATAGCCGCGCCGTGCCGGGCGCACGACCGAGCGGCCCGTCGAGCACGTGCACGAGCGCATCGGGCGCGCGCTCGCCCGCGCGCGGGCCGCCGTCGAGCACGCGCTCGAGCGTGAGCGGACTCTTCCGGTACTGCACGCCGAGCTCGCTCACCGTGCGCCGCAGCGCGTCGCGCATCGGCCCGAACGACGCCAGCAGCGGCACGACGTGATCGCGCAGCAGCTTCATCGCGCCGCGCTCGGCTTCGACGACCTGCGTGACGAAACCGGTCTGCCGCAGCACGTCGCGCTCGATCGGATGGCGCTCCGCGTGATACGTGTCGAGCAACCGCTCGGGTGCGCCTGCGCCGAGGACGCGCGCGAGCTTCCAGCCCAGGTTGAACGCCTCCTGGATGCCGGTGTTCATGCCCTGCGCGCCGGCCGGGCTGTGGACGTGCGCGGCGTCGCCCGCGAAGAACACGCGGCCATGACGCAGCCGGTCGACCATCCGGCTGTGCAGGTGGAAATAGGACGACCACGCGAGATCGCTCGGCGAGATCGAGGCGCCGACGCGCGCGCGGATGATCGCGTCGCATTCCTCGAGCGACGGCGCCGGCGCGCCGGGCGACGCGTCGCTGCCGGGCGGCCGGTCCGCCACGAGCCGATAACGGCCGCTCCCCATCGGAAACAGCCCCGCGATACCTTCGGGCGTCGTGAACAGGCGGATCTCTTCGTCCGGCCAGTCGGGTATCGCCGCGAAATCGGCCAGCAGGAAAGTCTGTTCGAATGCATGCCCGGCAAAGCCCAGGCCGAGCAGATGCCTGACCGTGCTGTGCGCGCCGTCGGCCGCGATCACGTACGACGGCGCGAACGACTCGTCGCGGCCATCTGCGCGGCGCAGCGTCACGTCGAGCGACGTGCCGCCCGCGTCGCACGCGGTCAGCGCGGTACCGCGTTCGACGGTCACGCCCATCCCGGCCAGATGCTCGGCGAGCAGCCGCTCGGTGATGCTCTGGTCGAGAAACATCAGATACGGATAGCGCGTTTGCAGCGGATCGAAATCGAGCCGCGCGATCACGCGGCCGTCGGCATGCAGCTCGGCCGCATGCGCGCGATGGCCGAGCGCGAGAAACGGTTCGACCGCGCGATGCTGCTCCAGCAGCTCGAGCGTGCGCGCCTGGATGCCGATCGCACGCGAAAACGGCGCGGGCGCGGCCAGGCGATCGATGATGCGCACCGGCACGCGGGCACGCGCCAGGCTCATCGCGGCGGCAAGGCCGGTCGGCCCCGCGCCGACGATCAGCACGGGTGGGATATCGGACAGTGTGTCAGCCATGGAAACCTCGATGACACGCGACTCTGCAAGTCTACGCCGCTCCGCGTGACGGGGCCATATGCCGACCGGCCGATACGCGGCCCTACCCCGCGGTGTGGGAAAATACGCGCTTTCCGCCAGTTTTCGCGTCATGGATTCCGCATTCGACCGGGCGTACGCCGCACACCGCGCGGGCCGCCTCGCCGAGGCCGAGCACGGCTATCGCCACGCGCTCGCCTCCAACCCCGCCGACGCCGACGCGCTGCACCTGTTCGGCGTGCTGCGGCACCAGCAGGGCCAGCACGCCGAGGCCGCCGATCTCGTCGGCCGGGCCGTCGCGCTGCGCCCCAACGATGCCGCACTGCAGCTCAATCTCGGCAACGCGCTGAAAGCGCTCGGCCGGCTCGACGAAGCGATCGACCGCTTTCGCAATGCGCTGACGCTCGCGCCCGAATTTCCGCTCGCTCACTACAACCTCGGCAATGCGTATGCGGCGCTGCAGCGTCACGACGATGCGATCGACGCCTTCGGCCGCGCGCTGCGGCTCACGCCGGACGACGCGTCGATCCACAACAATCTCGGTAACGCGCTGAACGCGCTCGGCCGCCACGACGACGCGCTCGCCGCGTTCGGTCGCGCGCTCGAGCTCCGGCCCGGGCATGCGGGCGCGCACAACAATCTCGGGATGGCGCTGAACGCGATGGGGCGCGCCGACGATGCGATCGCGCACTTCCAGGCCGCGATCGCCGCGCAGCCACGTTTCGTCGCCGCGCATTTCAATCTCGGCAACACGTTCGATGCGCTCGGCCGGCATGCCGAGGCGGCGGCCGCGTTCGAAGCCGCGCTCGCACTGCACCCACCGTTTCCGCTCGCGCTGTTCGGGCTCGCGAACGCGCTCTGCGCGCAGGCGCGCCACCGCGACGCACTGCCCTACTACGAGCGCGCCGTCGGGCTCGATCCGTCGTTCGGGCTCGCGTGGCTGAATCTCGGCAACGCGCATCACGCGCTCGGCGCGCACGAGATGGCGCTGCGCGCATTCGACCAGGCGCTGCGTGTCGCGCCCGATCTCACGCTCGCGCGGCTGCATCGCGCGGTCACGCTGCTGACGCTGCGCGACTTCACGCGCGGCCTGCCCGCCTACGAAGCGCGCCACGAAACGCCCGGCGCGACGCCGCTCGGCGCGCTGCCGCGCTGGCAGGGCGAGCCGATTGCGTCGCGCACGCTGCTGATCCGCGCGGAACAGGGATTCGGCGACACGCTGCAGTTCGTCCGCTTCGTGCCGCTCGCCCGCGCACGCTGCGCGCGCGTCGTACTCGAAGTCCAGCCGGAACTCGTCGCGCTGCTGACGCCGGCCGCGTCGCGCTGGCGCGTGACGCTCGTCGCCCAGGGCGCCGCGAAGCCGCCTGCCGCGGATGTCGCATGCACGCTGATGAGCCTGCCGTTCGTGCTCGGGCTTCAGCCGGAGGACATCGTCGGCGCGCGCTACCTCCACGCGCCCGACGGCGCCCGCCGGCGCTTTCGCGGCTCGCTCGGCGGGCAGTCGAAGCGCAAGTTCGGCCTGGCATGGTCGGGGCGCCGACAGGCACAGGAAAACCGCTCGATGCCGTTCGACGCGCTCGCGCCGCTGCTCGCACTGCCGGACATCGACTGGATCGTGCTGCAGCCCGCGCTCGACGACGACGAGCGGACGCGCATCGACGTGCATCCGCGCATGCATCGTCTCGACGGCCGGCTGAACGACTTCGGCGATACGGCCGCGCTGATCGAGCGCCTCGACGGCGTCGTCACGATCGACACGGCGGTCGCGCACCTCGCGGGCGCGCTCGGCAAGCCGCTCTGGGTCATGCTGCCGTTCGCGGCCGACTGGCGCTGGTTCACCGGCGACGATTGCCCGTGGTATCCGCAGGCCAGGATCGCCCGCCAGCCTGCGCCGGGCGCATGGCTCGACGTGGCGGCCACGGTGGCCGACATGCTGCGCGAGGCATGATCGCAAACGAAACAGGGAGCGCATCGCGCTCCCTGTTTCGATGAGATGCGCGGCCCGGCGCCGCGCGACATGCGGGTGGCCGTCAGGCCGACTTGTACTGATCGCGCGCGTCGGGTGTGCGGTACAGCACGAGCGTCGCGATCAAGCCGCAGATCGCGGCCACGCTCAACCACAGCCCCGGCGCCGCCTTGTTGCCCGTCTCGTGGATCAGCAGCGTCGAGATCGCCGGCGTGAAGCCGCCGATCGTCGTGGCCAGGCTGTACGCGAGCGAGAAGCCGGCCGTGCGCACGTCGGCCGGCATCACTTCGGTCAGCGCGACGACCATCGCCCCGTTGTACGACGCATACAGGAACGACAGCCACAGCTCGACCGCGAGCAGCCGCAGGAACGACGGATCGCCGACGAGCCACAGCACCGCCGGGTAAGCCGTCAGCAGCGTCAGCACGGTGAACGCGATCAATACCGGACGGCGGCCGACGCGGTCGGACAGCGCGCCGGACAATGGCAGCCACACGAGGTTCGAGATACCGATGCAGACTGTCACGACGAGCGCATCGAGCGACGACAGGTGCAGCACTTCCTTGCCGAAGGTCGGCGTGTAGGCGGTGATCATGTAGAACGACACCGTCGTCATGATCACCATCCCCATGCCGGCCACCACGATACCCCAGTTGTCGAGCATCGAGCGCATGATCTCGCCCATCGTCGGGCGGTGACGCTTCGCCAGGAATTCGTCGGTTTCCTTCAGCGAGCGGCGGATCAGGAACAGGAACGGCACGATCAGGCAGCCGATCAGGAACGGAATGCGCCAGCCCCACGCGGTCATTTCCTCGACCGGCAGCGCGCGGTTCAGCACGACGCCGACGAACGCGGCGAACACGACGGCCACCTGCTGGCTACCCGACTGCCACGACGTATAGAACCCCTTGTGGCCCTTCGTCGCGATCTCCGACAGGTACACCGACACGCCGCCCAGCTCGACGCCCGCCGAGAAGCCCTGCAACAGCCGGCCGAGCAGCACGAGCACCGGCGCGAGCACGCCGATCGTCGCATAGCCGGGTATCGCGGCCACCGTGAGCGTGCCGATCGCCATCAGCCCGAGCGTCAGGATCAACCCCTTGCGGCGGCCGTGATGGTCGATGTATGCGCCGAGCACGATCGCGCCGACCGGCCGCATCAGGAAGCCCGCGCCGAATACCGACAGCGACAGCATCAGCGACGCGAACGCGTTGCCGCTCGGAAAGTACGTTTTCGCGATGGCCGACGCGTAATACCCGTAGACCATGAAGTCGTACATTTCGAGGAAGTTGCCGCTGACGACGCGGAAGACGGTGCGGACTTTCGATTCCTGCGCGATGGCAGGCGATGCTGTGGACATGTTTTCTCGCTAAGCTCGGATGGCGCGAATACCGCGCCGCATGAAACCGACGATGCGCGGCGCGCAGCGTTGGCACGCGCACACGGGCATCGCTGCCCGCCGGCGGCGCGGCACGTAACGGCGCGCCGCCAGCAAGATTCGCGCATCATGCCACGTCAAGCCGACATTTGCCTTGTGGTGCCCCATCACGGCCGTCACGGCGTCCGCCTCGTACAAGTCGCCCCGAAACGGGCACAAGAATCAGATCGATCTGATCGACCGGCCCGCGCCGGCTGACCACAATGGCAAGATTTGCGACGACGTTTCCGCGCCGCGTCGGCACGGGCCTGTGTCGCACGGCGTACCGCTCTCATGACCCCATCGCCCCTCGTCCCGGTCGAAGGCGCGCTCGCCCGCCCTCGCGCCACTCCGCTCGATCACGTCCCGCCGTTCGGCCGCGAATGGCGGTTCCTCGGTGCGTCCGGCGCACGGCCCGGCAGCCACTGCCTCGCGACACTGACGACATCCTGCATCGATATCGACCGGCCGCACAGCGCGTGCCGATGGCAGCCGCTGCCGGTGGCGGCGGCACTGCCCGCTTCGGCCGGATTGCCTGTCACGCCGGCGGCTGGCGCCGGTCGGTACTTGCGCCGTTCCGCGCGCCCGCCTCGCGATCGGCGCGCGCGATACGCCGTCTGCTGGAGCATCGGCGCGCTCGGCATCATCGCCTGGCTGATCGGCGCGCACGAGCCACCTGCGGATTCCGTTCCCGCATACGCGATTCAAGCCGCCGGCGGCGCACCCGCTCACATCGCGACATCGACCGACACCACACATGTCGCCGCGGCTGCACCGGTCACGTCGACGAACGCCATGCCGCAACCCAAGGTAGCGACGGCTGGCGCGCATACGATGGTCTCGCCGCCAGCCACGCACCGCGTCGCGCGCGGCCCCGCATCGCTTCACCCGCAAGCAACGCCCGACGTGCGGCATGCCGCTCCTGCCTCGCCACGTCCGGCAGCCGGCCAGCGCACGACGGAAGCGCCGCCCCGCACACCGGCCGTGCCACGGCTGGCTGCGCATCCGCCGATTCAGCACGACGCCACCAACACCGGCACGCGCGTTCGGCGCGCCCCACCGCCGCACGAGGCAGACACGCGTGTCACGCGCGACGCGCTCGACGCGCTCGACGAGCCTGCCACGTTGATCGCCATGGCGAACGCGCTGCGCGCCACGCAGCCGGCCCGCCCGACGCACCCGCGCGCGGCCGGTTCCGACTGGACGTCGCAACTGTCGCACCGCCGCGTGACCGACGTGCCGGACGCGTTCGCGCATTGATGCCCGCGCAATAAAAAACCCGGCGAAGATCGCTTCGCCGGGTTTTCGCTCGTCTCGCTCCGTCCGCTCGACGGATCGTTATTTGTGCACGGGCAACCCCGTCTCGGTCTGCTTCTCGAGTTGCCGCACCTGCTCCTGCAGATCGCGCAACTGCAACTGCGCCGCCCGCTTCTCGACCTGCAGCGCCTGCGCCTGCTCCTGCGCCGACTTCTGCCGTTGCGCGACTTCGGCCTGCTGGCTGCGCGCGACGCTCAGGTCGGCCTGCAGTTGCTGCGCACGATTCGCCTGCAGCGCGATCACGCGTTCTAGAAATGCCTTCTGCGCCTGCAGCTCGGTCCGGCGGATCTCGATATCGGCGAGTTGCGCCGTTTGCTGGACGAAGTTCGCATACACCATCTCCGCGCGATTCTTGTCCTGCGAACGGATCACGCGCCACAGATTCTTGTCCTGGAACAGCGCGACGTAATACGTCATCTCGCGCGGATCGAACATCAGGCTCGCGCCGTAGCTGCCGTTGTACGTCGTACGCATCTCGACGATCCGGCCGTCGTGCAGCATCTGCGTCAGCTCGGCAACGTTGCCTTGCGCGGCGACATCCGTCGCGGCCGAGGCCGCGGGCGACGCGCCGCCGCTCAGGCTCGTGACCGCCGGACGCGTACCGGCAGCGGGGGCGGTCGCGTCGGCGGACCAGGCCGCGCCCGCTTGCGCGCAGGCAGCCAGTGCAACGATCCACGTTGCGCATCGTGCAGGGGAAAAGTTTCGGAAAGCCAACGTCAGACTCCGGCGAACGAATCGGAACTCGCGATTATCGTTCAAAACGAAACGGCCGCATCTCGAATTTATCGGGATGCGGCCGGCCTGAGTTCAACACGAAAAATACGGCGGGCTACAGGCGCGTTTCGCGCGCCGCGCGCAGAAATGCATCGAGCAGCGGCGTGCAGTCGAGCAGCTCCGAGCCGCCCGCGCGATGGAACTCCGGATGCCACTGCACACCGACGACGAACGGCGAACGCCGATGGCGAATGCCTTCGATGATCCCGTCGCCGGCCGACACGGCTTCGATGTTCAGATCGCGGCCGAGATCGCGGATCGCCTGATGGTGAATCGAGTTGACGATCGCTTCGCTGCGCCCCGGGAACATGCTCGCGAGCGTCGACGTGTCGGGAAAACGGATCGCGTGACGGTGCTGGTCGTAATGCTCGCTCACGTGCGCATGGGCGGTCGGCACGTCGGTGGCGATGTCCTGGTACAGCGAACCGCCGAACGCGACGTTGATCAACTGGCAGCCGCGACACACGCCGAGCACGGGTTTGCCGGACTCGACGAATTCGTGCAGCAGCTCGAGCTCGTACATGTCGCGCACGCGATCGCCCGGCCATTCGGGTCGCGCATCCGACGCCGCGTAGGTCTGCGGCGACACGTCGGCGCCGCCTTGCAGCAGCAGGCCGTCGAGATGCTTCGCGTAGTCGCGCAGGCGGATGTTGCTCGGATGGATCATGCCTTGATGGCCGACGGTCGGAATCATGAACACGAGCACGTCGCGCGACATCACCCAGTGGGCGATCGATTCCTCGAGATACTGCAGCGTCTTGCCGCGCAGCCCCTTCGCGCCCGGCTCCGGATGGAAGATCCGCGCCGACACGCCGATGCGCAGCGTGCGCTGCGTGATGCGCTGGCCGGCGCGGTCGAACAGCCGCCGCGCGCGCGCCGCGACGATCCGGCCGAATACCGACCACGGCGTGTCGCTCTGCTTCAGGTAGGCGGGCGGCGCATTCTGCGCGTTCGCGGGAGGCGGCCGCGGCGTGTCGAAATCGGGCTGCGCGCCGAATCCGGGCGGCGGCGCACCCGGCTTCGGCGGCGCGGCCGTGGCGGCGCCGTCCCCGATCGCGCCCGCGGCACCGGGTGCACCGGGCTCGGATGCGGCCGTCACGGGCGACGCGCCGTCGTCGGCGGCGTTCTGCACGGCGGCCTGCGCATCGTGCGTTTTCGCCGGATCGGGACGCGGGGAATCGGAAGAAGCGGAAAAGGTGCCGGGCAGACCGGCCGGGGAAGGCGTGTTTTCGCTCATGACGATGGTCTGGTACGTCGCTCACGCGTATGAATAGACGAGGATTCATTATGCTTCAGTGCACGATCACGCGGCAAACCTGCAACATCCTGTCGATATTGTTGCAAGTCGGTGGCAGGGCCGCCGCGGCGGCATGCGGCCCCGTTCGCGCACCCGGCCCCCGCTGCCCGTGCCGCTCTTGGGCTGGACACCTGTGATATATCACAATAATATCCAGAGATCGCCCACGCTTCCCGAGCCCGCCGCGTCATGATCGCGCGCCTTCCGACCCCAGTGCCGAACCCCATATGAGCACCCTGACCGACGTCACCCGCGACCGCCCCGCCGCGTCCCCGGCGAGTCTCGCCGACCGCGCGTACGCGCTGATCCAGCGCGACATCGTCACGATGCGCCTGAAACCGGGCGCCGCGCTCAACGAAGCCGAACTCGTCGCGCGGACGGGAATCGGCCGCACACCGGTACACCAAGCCGTGCATCGGCTCGTGCTCGAGGGGCTGCTGTCGGTGATGCCGCGCAAGGGCCTGATGGTGCAGCCGCTGTCGCTCGACGACATCGTCGCCGTCATCGACGTGCGGCGCATCAACGAAGCGCACTGCGTCGAACTCGCCGCGCGCCATGCGACGCCCGACGATCTCGCGCGCCTGGCCGCGCTGCTCGACGACGGGCAGGCCTGCGTCGACGCACACGACGTCGAGGGCATGATGGAGCTCGACCGCGCGTTTCATCAGACGATCGCCGCGGCCGCGCGCAACGCGGTGCTGGCCGACATCCTGCGCGCGCTGCACGAGCGCTCGCTGCGCTTCTGGTTCGTCACGCTGTCCGAACCGCACCATCTCGCCGACGTCCAGCACGAGCACCGCGCGCTGTTCGACCGGCTGTCCGCACGCGACGCCGCCGGCGCGCGCGCAGCCGTCGAAAGCCATATCGATTCGTTCCGCTCCACGCTTGTTCAACATCTTCGCCCCTGAGCCGCCATGACCACTTTCACGCCGTTCCCCCCACTCGCCCAGCTCGCCGCCGACCTCGCCGCCGGCCGGACCACGAGCCGCGCGCTCGTCGACACCGCGCTCGACCGGATCGCCGATCCGTCGGGCCAGGGCGCCGTCGTCTTCACCGAAGTCGATGCCGACGACGCACGCGCGGCCGCCGACGCGCACGACCGGCTGCGCGCCGCGGGCACCGTGCTGTCGCCGCTCGCGGGCATCCCCGTGTCGATCAAGGACCTGTTCGACGTCGCGGGCCAGGTCACGCGCGCGGGGTCCCGCGTGCTCGACGGCGCGCCGGCCGCGCGCACCGATGCGGTCGCCGTCGCGCGGCTCAGGCGCGCGGGCGCGGTGCTGGTCGGCCGCACCAACATGAGCGAGTTCGCGTTCTCGGGGCTCGGGCTGAATCCGCACTTCGGCAACCCGCGCTCGCCGTACCGCCGCGACGTGCCGGGCGATGCGCGAATTTCGGGCGGCTCGTCGTCGGGCGCGGCCGCGTCGGTCGCCGACGGAATGGCCGCCGTCGCGCTCGGCACCGACACCGGCGGCTCGATCCGCATTCCGGCCGCGCTGTGCGGGCTGACGGGCTTCAAGCCGACCGCGAGCCGGATCCCGACGCAAGGCGGCGTGCCGCTGTCGACGACGCTCGACTCGTTCGGCCCGATCGGGCTGACGGTCGCGTGCTGCGCGCTCGTCGACCGGATGCTCGCGGGGCTCGAGCCGCACGTGCCGGCCGCCCGGCCGCTCGAAGGCGTACGGCTCGGCGTGCTGACGAACTACGTGACGGACGGCGTCGATGCCGACGTCGCGGCCGCGCTCGACACCGCGCTCAAGCATCTCGAAGCCGCCGGCGCGATCGTCACCGAAGTGCGCTTCCCCGCGCTCGACCGGCTGCCGGAGATCAACCGTTTCGGCTTCTCGCCGATCGAGGCGTACGCATGGCATCGACCGCTGCTCGCCAAGCATCGCGACCAGTACGACCCGCGCGTGCTGACGCGGATCCTGAAGGGCGAGCCCGCGAGCGCGGCCGACTATCTCGACCTGCTCGCCGCGCGCGCCGCGATGCTCGACGAAGCCGCGCACACGGTCTGGGCGCGCTTCGATGCGCTCGTCGCGCCGACGGTGCCCGTCGTGCCACCGCGCATCGCCGACCTCGAAACGGACGACGACGCGTTCACGCGCACCAACGCGCTGCTCCTGCGCAACCCGAGCGCGTTCAACTTCCTCGATGCGTGCGGGCTGTCGCTGCCGTGCCACGCGCGCGACGCGGCGCCGGTCGGCCTGATGCTCGCGGCGGCGCCGCATCGCGACGACGCGCTGCTGGCGATCGGCCAATCGGTCGAGGCCGTGCTGAACACGATTCGCTGACCGCCGGTCAGCCGCCGGCGGGCAACGCGCGCGGTGCGGCAGGTTGCCGCACGCGCGCTGTCAGTTTCGTGCCAGACCGTTCGCGCTAAAATCGCGCGATTGTTTTCCGGACCGACCGACGAGGAACCCCGCCGACATGAACGACTACACGCTTGCACTCCGCCGCGAACGCCATCTGCTGATGCTGCTCGGATGGGTGTGCATCGCCCTGCTGGCCGGCGCGCTGTACCTGCAGTACGTGAAGAACGAAGACCCGTGCCCGCTGTGCATCATCCAGCGCTACTTCTTCTGCGCGATCGGGATCTTCGCGTTCCTGGCCGCCGGGATCCGCAACTGGCGCGGTGTCTGGGTGCTCGAGCTGCTGATCGCGATCGCCGCGGCCGGCGGTGTCGGCACGGCCGCGCGGCACCTGTCGATTCAGATGAATCCGGGCTTCAGTTGCGGCTTCGACACGCTGCAGCCGATCGTCGACAGCCTGCCGCCCGCGCAGTGGTTCCCCGGCATGTTCAAGGTCGCCGGGCTGTGCGAGACCGTCTACCCGCCGATCCTCGGCATCCTGCTGCCCGGCTGGGCGCTGATCGGCTTCGCCTTGATCCTGATCGCGGTCGTCGCGAGCCTCTGGCGCCATCGCCGCAAGCTCGCGGGTTGACCGAGCCCGCGTTGCCGGCCGACAGCATGCGCGGCCCGACCGAATGGGCCGCGCGCCGCCTGCGAGTCGCCACCGGGCGCCGGCCGATGCGTGCGCCGGCCCCGCGCCGTCGTCGCGCGTAAACACCTACCCCTCGCCGCCCGGATGTCCGGGCCGGCGGCGCGTCGCGCGATCGCCGCGCCTCGCCCCGTCACACGTGCGTTTCGGCCCGATGCGCAGGCATCGGCACCCCGATCCGGCGCGGCGGGCCTATGATCGACATGATCGCCGCCTGATACCCCGGATCACCGCCCGGCCATGTTCCCGCCGCGTGGCGATGCTATCTTCGGGACTGGATGGCGATCTACGTGCGCGAGGCCAGGCGGTCTCACCGCTGCCTGCGTAACGCGCGCCCGATCCGCAATGTCGACTGGATTCATCATGACAACGCAAACCATCCGCATCCATCACCCTCATGGCGTCCGCGCGTCCGGCGGCGCCGTTCGCGCACGCCGGTCCGCGGCCCCCGCATGGCATCAGCCGTGCCGCCGGCCTGCCCCGCTCCCGTCCGTCCTCGTTGCCGCCACGCCCGCCAGCCCGCGCCGCGCGTCGTGCCGCGTCGTCCCGAACGGAGCGTGCTGATGGAAGCCTGGCTCGGCGATCTGCAGCAACTGCTCGCGCACGGCGAAGCGGCCGTGCTCGTGACGGTCGCGCATACCGACGGCTCCGCGCCGCGCGAAGCCGGCACCAAGATGCTCGTCACGCGCGACACGGCCCGCCATACGATCGGCGGCGGTCATCTGGAATGGAAGGCGATCGAGATCGCGCGGCACCTGCTGAAGGACGGCGCGCACGTGCCGCACGCACGCCGGCTCGAGCGGCTCGCGCTCGGCCCGAGCCTCGGCCAGTGCTGCGGCGGCGCCGTGGTGCTCGCGTTCGAACGGCTCGACGTCGGCGACCTCGGCTGGATCATGTCGCTCGCCAAGCGCGTCGCGGCCGGCGCCGCGACCGTGCGTAGCGTATCATTCGGCCCCTCGCCGGGCGCGCCGCTGCTGAGCGAGCCCGAATCGGAAGCCGCGCGGGCCGACTGCCTGCTGTGGGAAACCGGCGGCGTGTCGCTGATGACCGAAACGATCGCGCCGTATGCGTTCCCCGTCGTGCTGTTCGGCGCGGGGCACATCGGCACCGCGCTCGTGAAGGTGCTGGCGACGCTGCCGTGCCACGTACGCTGGATCGACGGGGCCGACGCCGCGTTCCCGCCGGCCGACGCGCTCGCCGGCATCGGCAACGTCACGATCGACGCGACTGCTTCCCCGGCGGACGCGGTCGACGCGGCGCCGCCGCGGTCCTACTTCGTCGTGATGACGCACGACCACGCACTCGATTTCGTGCTGGCCGAGCGCATCCTGCGACGCGGCGACTATGCGTACTTCGGGATGACCGGCTCGCGCACGAAACGCATGCAGTTCGATCACCGGCTCGCGGCGATCGGCATCGACCCGGCCCAGGTCGCGCGGATGCGCTGCCCGATCGGTGTCGAAGGCATCGTCGACAAGGCGCCCGAAGTGATCGCGATCTCGGTGGCCGCGCAGTTGCTGCAGGCCGTCGAGGCGAATGCGGCCGCGCAAGCTTCCCCTACCTACTGACCGACCAAGAACGACGCCATGACCCCGACATTCAAGGACAAGATTGCCCGCGCGCCGAAAGCGGAGCTGCACATCCATATCGAAGGCTCGCTCGAGCCCGAACTGATCTTCGCGCTCGCGCAGCGCAACGGCGTGAAGCTCGCGTACGATTCGATCGATGCGCTGCGCGCCGCGTACGCGTTCACCGACCTGCAGTCGTTCCTCGACATCTACTACGCCGGCGCGAGCGTGCTGCTCACCGAGCAGGATTTCTACGACATGACGGCCGCGTACTGCGAGCGCGCGCTCGCCGACAACGTCGTCCACACCGAGCTGTTCTTCGACCCGCAGACACACACCGAGCGCGGCGTGCCGATCGAGACGGTCGTCGCGGGCATCGAGCGCGCACTCGCCGATGCCGAGCGACGCGGGCTGTCGAGCAAGCTGATCCTGTGCTTCCTGCGCCACCTCTCCGAAGCGGACGCGCTCGCGACGTTCGAATCCGCGTTGCCGCTGTTCGAGCGCTATCGCCATCGGCTGATCGGCGTCGGCCTCGATTCGTCCGAGCTCGGCCATCCGCCGGCAAAGTTCGCTCGCGTGTTCGACAAGGCGCGCGCGCTCGGGCTGAAGCTCGTCGCGCATGCGGGCGAGGAAGGTCCGCCCGCGTACATCTACGAAGCGCTCGACGTGCTGAAGGTCGACCGGATCGACCACGGCGTGCGCAGCATCGAGGATGCGGCGCTCGTCGAGCGTCTCGCGAAAACGCGCACGGCACTCACCGTCTGCCCGCTGTCGAACCTGAAGCTGTGCGTGTTCGACGACATGACGAAGCACACGCTGAAGGCACTGCTCGACCGCGGCGTGGCGGTGACGATCAACTCCGACGATCCGGCCTATTTCGGCGGCTACGTCAACGAAAACTACTTCGCGACGGCCGAAGGGCTGCAACTGACGGATGCCGAAGTCCATGCGGTGATCCGCAACGGCTTCGAGGCGTCGTTCATCGAACCGGCGCAGCGCGACGCACTGTACGCGCGCCTCGACGCGTACTGGCAGGCCGCGTGACGGCCCGCATCGAGGCCCGCTAGACAGATGAAACACGGCAACGGCATCCGCTTCGCGTTTCCCCGTTCGGCCTCGCGCCGGGCCGGCCGCCTGCGTGCTCGCGAAGCGACGGCGCGGCGCGTCGTCGCCCGCATGCGCGCTCCGTCGTGGCTTGCCGTACCGTTCGCCGCCGCACCGGTTGCGCGCGCAACGGCCGCGAGGTGCGCGGGCAACCACGCGCTGGCGGCTTCGGCCGCCACGTTCGCCCGCGCCATCGCCGCCGGTCGTGGCGCACGCAGCATGCTGCCGCTCGCGCAGCACCGCGCCGCCCCCGTGCGGTGTCGACCGTTTTCTTCTGTTCGCCTTACCTTGATGCAGGACCCTTCGTCATGACGCAAACCGCTTTCCGTTCCCAACTGCTGACCTTCAACGGCGACCCGGCGCAATCGAGCCAGGCCGCGAACTACGAGACCGACGGGCTCCTGATCGTCGACGACGGCAAGGTCGTCGCGGCCGGCCCGTATGCGCCGCTCGCGGCGACGCTCGCGCGCGATGCGGCGGTCCACGACCTGCGCGACAAGCTGATCGTGCCCGGCTTCATCGACACGCACATCCACTATCCGCAGACGGACATGATCGCGTCGCCGGCGCCGGGCCTGTTGCCGTGGCTCGACAAGTACACGTTTCCGACCGAGCGCCGGTTCGGCGACCCCGAGCATGCGCGCGAAGTCGCCGACTTCTTCGTCGACGAACTGCTCGCGTGCGGCACCACGAGCGCGCTCGTCTACTGCACGGTGCACAAGCAGTCGGCCGATGCACTGTTCGCGGCGAGCGACGCGCGCGACCTGCGGATGATCGCGGGGAAGGTGCTGATGGATCGCAACTGCCCCGAATTCCTGCGCGACACCGCGCAGTCGGGCTACGACGACAGCGCCGAGCTGATCGGCCGCTGGCACGGCAAGGGCCGCCAGATGTACGCGCTCACGCCGCGCTTCGCGCCGACGTCGACCGAGGCGCAGCTCGAGGCGTGCGGCGAACTCGCGCGCCGCCATCCGGACGTGTTCGTGCAAAGCCACGTCGCGGAAAACGTCGACGAGGTGAAATGGGCGGCCGAGCTGTTCCCCGGCCACCGCAGCTATCTCGACATCTACGACCGCTACGGGCTGCTGCGTCCGCGCGCGGTGTACGGCCATTGCATCCACCTCGACGACGAGGATCGCCGCCGGATGGCCGAGACGCGCACCGTCGTCGCGCACTGCCCGACGTCGAACTTCTTCCTCGGCAGCGGCCTGTTCGATTTCGACAAGGCCGGCGAATACGACGTGCCCGTCACGCTCGCGACTGACGTCGGCGGCGGTACGTCGTTCTCGATGCTGCAGACGATGAACGAGGCGCACAAGGTCGCGCGGCTGTCGGGCCACCACCTGAGCGCCACGCGGATGTTCTGGCTCGCGACGGCCGGCGCCGCGCAGGCGCTCGACCTCGCCGACACGGTCGGCACGCTCGCGCCGCGCACCGAGGCCGACTTCGTCGTGCTCGATCCGCAGGCGACGCCGCTGCTCGCGCGCCGCACGAAGCGCGCGGATTCGCTCGAGGAACTGCTGTTCGCGTTCGCGCTGCTCGGCGACGACCGCGCGGTGTACCGTACCTATGCGGCCGGCAAACTCGTGCACGAGCGCGGCGCCGCGCGCGGCCCGGCCGCCGCGTAGCGACCCGCGCCGCGCTCCGGCAGGCACGGCCGCTTCGCCGCTTCGCCGTGTCGTCATGCCGGCAGTCGAATGCGGTGCGGCGCGGCGCACCGCGGCCCGGCCGCTTTCCGACGCGCGATGCGCCGTGCTAGAATTCGCCGCTCATTGGGGAGTAGCCGCTCCGCTCGATGTCCCGCGCCCCCGGCGCGCATCGTGACGGAGGCGTCCGTCAACAGACTTGGCCGTTCGGCCATGGCGGGCGCAGCCACGTTGGCCTGGCGAGACCGATGGTTCACTGCGCGCCGCATCAGGGCCCGGCGCGCGGTGGATCGTCGCTCGCTTGCACAACATCGGCCCGTGGAACCCCATACGTGTCTCAAGCCTTCCTGATCTCCACCGGCGCCGTCGCCCTCGCTGAAATCGGCGACAAGACCCAACTGCTTTCCCTCGTTCTGGCCGCGCGCTATCGCAAGCCGGTGCCGATCATTCTCGGCGTACTCGTCGCGACGCTCGTCAACCACGGTTTCGCCGGTGCGTTCGGCGAATGGCTGGGCGTGCTCGTCACGCCGTCGATCATGCGCTGGGCGCTCGCGTTCTCGTTCATCGCGATGGGCTTGTGGATCCTGGTGCCGGACAAGCTCGACGAGGACGAAGCCCATGCGACCCGCTCGCGGCTCGGCGTGTTCGGCGCGACGCTGGTGGCGTTCTTTCTCGCGGAAATGGGCGACAAGACGCAGATCGCGACCGTCGCGCTGGCCGCGCGCTTCCAGGATTACATCGGCGTCGTGGCCGGCACGACGTTCGGGATGATGCTCGCCAATGTGCCGGCGATCCTGCTCGGCGACCGCTTCGCGCACAGCCTGCCGACGAAGCTCGTGCACGGGATCGCGGCCGTGCTGTTCGTCGTGCTCGGCGCGCTGGCGCTGTTCGGCATCGGAATCTGAAAGGAATCGGGCCGGCGCGGCCGGGCAGCCGCGCCGACGCGGATGCCGCGCTACTTTGCGACGGCCGCGCCCGAGGCCGGCGCCGCCGGCACCGCGCGCTCGTTGGCGGCCGGCGCCGCCGGCCCGCCACGCTTGTCGACCGGCAGCCGGACCGTACGGACCGCACCGTTCGACAACGGGAAATCGGCGAGCGCGCTGCGCGCGAGGAACGGCATCGCGTACAGCAGCGTGCCGTTGTCGCCGGTCGTGCGCGCGGTCACGTTGTAGACCTCCTTGCCCGTCGCGCGCTCGGTGATACGGATGCCGAGCACGTAGTCGAAGACCTGGTACGTTTGCGCGACGTAGCCGGCCGGCATCGGCCCCCAGGGCCCCCACGGGCCCCAGGGGCTCCACGGACCGCCTCGCCAGTACGGCCCCGGCCCCATGAACCACGGGTCATAGTAGACCGGCTGCGGCACCGTCACGAGATCGCTGCCGACCGAATAGGTCAGCCCGACGAGATAGCGTGCCTGCGACTGCGGGACCTGCCGGAACGCATACGCGGACAATTCGTTCGCGACGATCGGCTCGTAGGTCGACTGCTCGATGCTGTTCTTCTGCGCGTCCGTGCGCGTGAACGCATAGGTGCGGGTCGCGTCGCTGCCGCTCCAGTCGGAGAAGGCCGTGACCCGGGTGGTCACGTAGCTGGTGCAGCCGGTCAGCAGCGCGACGCACAGCACCGCCGCCCAGCCCGCACCGCGAAAAATCCATTCGCGTTTCATGTTGATCCTCGTCGATCCGTCACCCGTTCGTCGCACCGCGCGAACGACAACGGGATGTCGATAATACGCGGACTGCCGGAAGCGGTAAAAAGTTCGCCCGACACGCCGCCGCAAGCCTTTGTACAATGACCCGGTTCGCCTGGCCCGCGCGACGGGCCCGTCCCCCACTCCACCGATCTCGACGACCATGTCCGACAACGCCTCCTCCACCGTGATCCGCCGCGCCGACTACACGCCGCCGGCCTTCCTCATCGATTCCGTCGCACTCGAATTCGATCTCGCCCCGGCCCGCACGATCGTCAGGAATACGATGCGCGTGCGCCGCAATCCGGACGCCGCGCCCGCGCCGCACCTGGAGCTGATGGGCGAGGCGCTCGAATTCCTCGGCGCGCGGCTGGATGGCGCGCCGCACGGCGCGGTGCGCGCGCACGAACACGGGCTGACGGTCGAGAACGTGCCCGACGCCTTCGAGCTGACGCTCGAAAGCGCGTGCGCGCCCGACCAGAATACGACGCTGTCCGGCCTCTACGTGTCGAGCGGCAACTTCTTCACGCAGTGCGAAGCCGAGGGCTTTCGCCGCATCACCTACTTCCTCGACCGCCCCGACGTGATGGCGTCGTACACCGTCACGCTGCGCGCCGACAAGGCCGCATACCCGGTGCTGCTGTCGAACGGCAACCTCGTCGATTCGGGCGACCTGCCCGACGGCCGCCACTTCGCGAAGTGGGAAGACCCGTTCCGCAAGCCGAGCTACCTGTTCGCGCTCGTCGCCGGCAAGCTCGTCGCGATCGAGGAGAAGATCACGACCGGCTCCGGCAAGGACAAGCTGCTGCAGGTGTGGGTCGAGCCGGCCGACCTCGACAAGACGCGTCACGCGATGGATTCGCTGATCCACTCGATCCGCTGGGACGAGAAGCGCTTCGGCCTCGAGCTCGATCTCGACCGCTTCATGATCGTCGCGGTCGGCGACTTCAACATGGGTGCGATGGAGAACAAGGGGCTCAACATCTTCAACACGAAGTACGTGCTCGCGAACCCCGAGACCGCCACCGACACCGATTTCGCGAACATCGAGTCGGTGGTCGGCCACGAGTACTTCCACAACTGGACCGGCAACCGCGTGACCTGCCGCGACTGGTTCCAGTTGAGCCTGAAGGAAGGGCTGACGGTGTTCCGCGACCAGGAATTCTCGGCCGACATGGCCGCCGGCGACGACGTCGAATCGGCGGCTCGCGCAGTCAAGCGCATCGAGGACGTGCGCGTGCTGCGCCAGTTGCAGTTTGCCGAGGACGCGGGCCCGATGGCGCACCCGGTACGCCCGGAGAGCTACGTCGAGATCAACAACTTCTACACGATGACGGTCTACGAGAAGGGCTCGGAAGTCGTGCGGATGTACCAGACGCTGTTCGGCCGCGACGGCTTCCGCAAGGGGATGGATCTCTACTTCAAGCGCCACGACGGCCACGCGGTGACCTGCGACGACTTCCGCCACGCGATGGCCGACGCGAACGGGCGCGACCTCGCGCAGTTCGAGCGCTGGTACAGCCAGGCCGGCACGCCGCGCGTGTCGGTGCGCACCGCGTACGACGCGGCCGCGCGCCGCTATACGGTCACCCTCGCGCAAGGCTACGGCGACGCGTCGCCGGCCGCGCGCGAAACGCAGCAGGGGCCGCTGCTGATCCCGTTCGCGATCGGCCTGATCGGCCGCGACGGCCGCGACCTGCCGCTGCGTCTGGACGGCGAGGCCGCCGCATCGGGCACGGCGCGCGTGCTCGAGTTCACCGACACCGAGCAGACCTTCACGTTCGTCGACGTGCCGGAAGCGCCGCTGCCGTCGCTGCTGCGCAACTTCTCCGCGCCGGTGATCGTCGAGTACGACTACAGCGACGACGATCTCGCGTTCCTGCTCGCGCACGACAGCGATCCGTTCAACCGCTGGGAAGCCGGCCAGCGCCTCGCGACACGCGCGCTGCTCACGCTCGCCGCGCGTGCCGCGGCCGACGCGCCGCTCGCGCTCGGCGAGAATTTCGTCGCCGCGTTCCGCCGCGTGCTGACCGACGAAAGCCTGTCGCCGGCGTTCCGCGAACTCGCGCTCACGCTGCCGTCGGAAACCTACCTCGCCGACCAGATGGCCGAGGCCGACCCGGCCGCCGTGCATCGCGCGCGCCAGTTCGTGCGCCGCCAGCTCGCAACCGCGCTGCGCGCCGACTGGCTCGCCGCATACGAGCAGCACCAGACGCCGGGCGCCTATGAGCCGACGCCGGAAGCGTCGGGCCGCCGCGCGCTGAAGAACCTCGCGCTCGCGTATCTCGCCGAGCTCGACGATCCGGCCGATGCCGTACGCCTCGCCACGGCCCAGTACGACGCGGCGAACAACATGACCGATCGCGCGGCCGCGCTCGGCGCGCTGCTGTCGGCGTCCGCCGCAGGGGCGAACGGGCCGGCCGAGCATGCGCTCGACGACTTCTACCGTCGCTTCGAAAAGGAAGCGCTCGTGATCGACAAGTGGTTCGCGATGCAGGCGGCCCAACGCGGTACGCCCGCGCAGCCGACGCTCGCGAAGGTGCGCAAGCTGCTCGCGCACCCCGCGTTCAACCTGAAGAACCCGAACCGCGCGCGCTCGCTGATCTTCAGCTTCTGCGCGGCGAACCCCGCGCAATTCCACGCGGCCGACGGGTCGGGCTACGCGTTCTGGGCCGAACAGGTGCTCGCGCTCGACGCGATCAACCCGCAGGTCGCGGCGCGCCTCGCGCGCTCGCTCGAACTGTGGCGCCGCTTCACGCCGGCGCTACGCGACCGGATGCGCGAAGCGCTCGAGCAGGTCGCCGCCGGCGCGAAATCGCGCGACGTGCGCGAGATCGTCGAGAAGGCGCTCGCGTAAGTCACGCGATCGCCCGCTGTCGCGTCCGCGCGATCGAGCCGGTGCCGCCTCACGCGGCGCCGGCTTTTTCATTGCGCGGGCGCGGCTGAAACCGCTCGCGATCGCGGGGTCGGACCGCCCGACCGGCCGCGGCTGCGATGAACGCCCCCGCCCGCCGGCGTCGCCCGATACCGGGCCGATTCGGCGGCCCGCCCATGTAACCGGACGAAAAAAGCCGGCGGCACCGCAGGCGCGACGGGTAAAATTGCGCCCATTCAAGGATTCTTTCGCCTTTCGGAGTCTGTCATGTCCATTGCCCGCCGCACCACGCTGTCGAAGTTTCTGATCGAACAGCAACGTGAGACCAACAACCTCCCCGCCGACCTGCGCCTGTTGATCGAAGTCGTCGCCCGCGCGTGCAAGGCGATCAGCTACAACGTGTCGAAGGGCGCGCTCGGCGAAGCACTCGGCACCGCGGGCAGCGAGAACGTCCAGGGCGAGGTGCAGAAAAAGCTCGACATCCTGTCGAACGAAATCCTGCTCGACGCGAACGAATGGGGCGGCAACCTCGCCGCGATGGCGTCGGAGGAAATGGAAACGTTCTTCCCGATCCCGGCGAACTACCCGCGCGGCGAATACCTGCTCGTGTTCGACCCGCTCGACGGTTCGTCGAACATCGACGTGAACGTGTCGATCGGCACGATCTTCTCGGTGCTGCGCTGCCCGGACGGCAAGCAGGCGACCGAGGAATCGTTCCTGCAGCCCGGCACGCAGCAGGTCGCGGCCGGCTATGCCGTGTACGGCCCGCAGACGGTGTTCGTGCTGACGACCGGCAACGGCGTGAACTGCTTCACGCTCGACCGCGAAGTCGGCTCGTGGGTGCTCACGCAGAGCAACATGCAGATCCCGGCCGACACGCGCGAATACGCGATCAACGCGTCGAACGCCCGCCACTGGTACGACCCGGTCAAGCGTTACGTCGACGAACTGAACGCCGGCAAGGACGGCCCGCGCGGCGACAACTTCAACATGCGCTGGATCGCGTCGATGGTCGCGGACGTGCACCGGATCCTGAACCGCGGCGGCATCTTCATGTACCCGGCCGACAAGCGCACGCCCGATCGTCCGGGCAAGCTGCGCCTGATGTACGAAGCGAACCCGATGGCGTTCATCGTCGAGCAGGCGGGCGGCGCGGCGACGACCGGCACGCAGCGGATCATGGAAGTACAGCCGACCGGCCTGCACCAGCGCGTGCCCGTATTCCTCGGCTCGAAGAACGAAGTCGAGCGCGTGACCGGCTATCACGACGAAGCAAAATAATTGCACTGCAGCACTGGACGGAGGCGCGAGACATCAGTACAATCGCGCCTTCGCGATGTGGCCCTAACGGGTCGCATCGCGGTGAAGTGAAAGCGGAAAGTCCGCCGGATCGAGGGTTTCGCGAAGCAGCCGCAGCAAGCTGAAAAAATTTCGCAAAACCTATTGCCAAGATCGCGGATTTGACCATATAATTTCATTTCTCTGCTGCCGGTGTAGCTCAGTTGGTAGAGCAGCGCATTCGTAATGCGAAGGTCGTAGGTTCGACTCCTATCTCCGGCACCAAGACATAAAGGTCTGACAAGCATCGCTTGTCAGACCTTTTCTCTTTTCCGGCGCCGAAATCGTGAAGCCGGTCGACGACGCCCTGCCGATCGCGTCGCGCACCACGATCCTCGCCGCGGTCGTTATCTGCGCAACCTCGCTGACACTCCCGCACGACTTCCCCCCACTCGGCGGCAGCCAGCCGATCGTATCGATCACCCATCGCGGTGCGCAGCGGCTCGGCCCGCGGCGGCCATGGCCCCGACGGCCGGCTGTCCGACCTGTACGGCGCAAGCAACAGCATCGTCCATCACGTGCCCGGCCGCCGGCACGCCTCGCACATTGACGCCATGGCCGCCGCGCTCGATCGCGCTCCATCCACCTACTTCGACCAATGTCAATCAATCAGGACACCGAATGACGACGGACGCCGAATGCGACGCCCTCTACGTCGCCGCGCGGGCCACACGATGCCCCGGATCGGTGAAGCCGATACGTCGCTCTTGCTCGCCCTTGCCTGCCCGTTTCGCACTACTGGCGATCGGCGATGCCGTGACCGTTGCGCGGCTGACAGCCGACGCTGCCGACGGACTGCCCGAGGCGCCCATGCACGCCACGATGCGCCCGATCGACGAATTTTCGGCAGCGCCTCATTCCTGCAGACCGGCTTGGCCGTGCGCCATGCGCGGTACGCGCACGAATCGAGCCGTACGCAGACAAATCTCCCTGGAAAATCTCCTTAAGGGTGCATAACATTACTTAACGATTCCGACCCGCCTATCGCGTTACATTGCGTGGGCGGTGCGGCGGCCGCAGCCGCTTTCAACCAGCTTGCGGCGCGCGACCGCCCGTGCCCGGTCATTTCGACTCAACCCAAGGAGAGCACCACCATGACTCATGGCTTGATTATGTGGCTCATCATCGGCGCGATCGCCGGCTGGCTGGCCGGCTTGCTCGTGAAGGGCGGCGGCTTCGGGCTGATCGTCGACATCATCGTCGGGATCGTCGGCGCGGTGATCGGCGGCTGGCTTGCCGGACTGCTCGGCATCAGCATCGGCAGCGGCTTCATCGGCTCGGTGATCGTCGCGGTCATCGGCGCGGTGATCCTGCTGTTCGTGATCCGCCTATTCAGGCGAGCGGCCTGACGTTTTCTCTCCACGCGCCTTCGGGCGCGTTTTCGCATCGGGCCGGCGCGCGGCGCGTTCGCCGCGCGCCACCGGCTCCGTCAACGCTTCGCGTGCCGCAACCCGCCGTCGAGCACGTCGGCCGTCAGCAATCCGCTGGAAGCTTCACGCACACCATCGCGACCGATCCACAGGGGGCGCGGCATCTCCCCTCTCCATTGCGCATCGAGCGCCACCCGCAGCCGCTGGGGTATCGGCTCCGCGTTCGCACACTGCACGACCTGCGGATCGGCGGCTTTCGGCACGCCGGGAGCCGCGGCGCGCAGCCTGCCGCGAACGGTTTCACAGCGACCACTTCAGTTCTCCATAGAACGTGCGGCCCGGATACGGGTGGAACACGTAGTAGCGGCGGTCCGTCAGGTTGTCGATGCCCGCCGACGCGCTCCAGTGACGATCGAAGCGGTAGCGCGCCTTCAGATCGACGACCGTAAACGAGCTCGTGCCGCCATAGACGTCCGGATTCACGTCGCTGTTGTCGAGCGTGTTGAACTGACGGCCCGAGTAGCGCACGCCGACGCTCGCCAGCCAGTGCTCGTCGAAGCGATACGACGCGAGCAGGTTCGCGCGCATGCGCGGAATCCGCGGAAAGCGCGAACCGACGTAGGCCGGGTTCGCGGCATCGGCGAGAATCTGCGCGTTGCTCGCCGATACGTTCGCGTCGATGTTCAGCCCGCGCGGCCCGACGTTCTCGCCGCTGAACGCGAGTTCGACGCCGCGTACGCGCACGCGGTCGACGTTCGACACGTTGGTGACGGTGGTCGCACCCGCCACCGTTGTCTGGCTGTAGATCGAATCGCGCAGGTCGCTCTGGAACACGCTGGCGCGCACGACGCCGACACCCACGTCGCGTTCGGCCGTGAAATCCCAGTCGATCGCCTTTTCCGGCCGCAGGTTCGGGTTGTTGTTGACGATCGCGTTGTTCGAAATCGTGCCCTGGAACAGCTCGCCGACCGTTGGAAACCGCGTGCCGGTCGCGAACGACAGCCGGAAGCGCCACACCTCCGTCGCGTCCCATTGCAGCGCGACTTTCGGCGACAGCGCGTTCGCGCTCCGGTCTGCATAGCCGAGCGTGCCGTTCGCATTGCCGAGCGCGCCGCCATACGCGTCCCAGCGCTCGTAGCGCAGCCCGAGCGTCGCGAGCCAGCCCGGCGCGAAGCGCCACGCGTCCTGCCCGAACAGCGCCTGAGTGCGCGTGTCGCCGCGATAGGCGCTCGCGAGCGACGTGGTCGGCCCGGCCAGCCAGTCGGCCGTGTTGTACGTGGCGTTGCGCAGGAAGTAGTTGTCGTAGTGATAGCCAAACGTGAACGTATGGCCTTTCACTTCCGGCGCCTCGGCCTTCAGGTCGAGCGTGCGCCAGCCGGTGCCGTCGCCCTCGAACAGCGTACCCGCCCCGCCCTGCACGGTCGGGGCCGCGCGCAGCACGTCGCGCGAGACGTCGTACGCGGACACGACGCCCGACAGCCGCCAGCCGGAATCGAGCCGGCCGTTCAACCCGAGCGCGTACAGCCAGTTCTCCTGGTCGCCGCGCTGCGGCGCGAACGCGTTCGGCGCGACAGTCATGTTCTGGCCGCCGATCGACACGTTGCCGCCGTACACCGGCTTGCCCGTCGCGTCGCGCAGGAAGGTCTCGCCGTGCTGCCGGTAATGGTTCTCCCAATGCCCGAGCGTCAACGTCGCATCGACGTGATCGGAAAACGCATAGCCCATCCGCACCGTCTCGTTGAGCTGCTCGGTCCGCTCGATCGTCTGCGCGCCGACGAGGGTCCGCCGCTTGCCGTTGGGTCCGATGTCGGTCGCGGCGCCCGCCACCGGGACGGCGGCGCCCAGCTTCGGGTTGTAGGCGGAATTGGGGCTCGCATACTGCATCGGCTGGCCGTCGTTTTCCAGCCGGTCGAGCGACAGCGCGAACCAGAACCGGCCGACGCGGTTCGCGATCCGAGCGGTCTGGTGATTGCCGCCGAAGCTGTCCGCGAATCCGTAGCCGTCGTGGTAACGCTGCGTGAAGAACTGCGTCGACAGCGACGCCTCGAGCTGTTCCGGGCGGCGCGTGGTGAGCAGCACGGTCGAGCCGATCGAGTTGCCCGGATACAGTGCGGAAAACGGGCCATAGAGCACGTCGACGCGCGCGATGTCGTCGGGCGGAATCAGCGACCAGCGCGGCGGGTACGCATAGCTCGAACCGAGCAGGTTCGACAGCAGCACGCCGTCGGCATAGACGAGCCCGCGCGCGCTCTGCAGTTCATTGAAGTCGCGGCCCGCGAATACGCTATTGCGGTCGCCGATGTAGCGCTTGCGAACCATCAGGTTCGGCGCGTACTTCAGCGCGTCCTCGGTGGTGACGTTGGTGTGCGCATCGATCTGCTCGCGGGTGATCGACGTGACGACGGCCGGCGTATCCGGATCGACGGGTTGCCGCTGCGCGGTCACGCTGACGGCGGACAGCGTCTCGCCGGCCGGCGGGGCCGATGCGGCGACACCGGCGGAGGCCGGCGCGGTGGCGGCAGGACGATCGGCGTGACCGCCGCGGGCGGCCTCGGCACGGACATCGTCGGCTGAAGCCGCGTAAGCGGCCGGCCATGCGAAAGCGGCCGCGCATGCGAGCGCGAGCTGGCCGCGCGACGGCCGCGCGGCAAGGGGAGACGACATGAGTGAGTTCCTGAAAACGTGATCGGACGCCGCCGGACACCGGGGCACGAACCGCGCACGAACGACGCGACGCGCGGGCCGGGGCCGCGGGCGGCTCGCACGCCACCAGGGCGCGCGGACGACATCAATCAGACCGGAACGTTTTCAGGCGGGGCGCGCGGCTGCGCGAGACGGATGCCCTTGCAGCGCACGTCGGGAACGAGCGGCGCAGCCACCCGATACGCGAACGTGCGCACGAAACCCGGCATCGCGGGCAGGCTCGCGCCCAGCGCGACGTTCGCCGCGAAGCCGGGGCAGTACACGCAATGCGGGACGCCGGCGTGGTCGAACGACGACGTGTCGCGGTCGTCGCCCGCTTGCGCGAGCACGACCTGACGGGCGCCCGCTGCACTGCACAACTCGAGCGTGAGCGTGCCGGAGCCGTTCGACGCAAGACGCGCGTAGCCGACGACGGGCGACAGTACGTTCAGTACCAGCGCCAGCCATACGAGGCCGATCCATCGCGTCGTTCGTCTCATCGCGGTCCAGGAAAAAGTGCGCGCAAGTATAGCAAGCGGCCCGATCGTTGCCGATCGCGCGGTTGCCATACCGGGCATCGCACCGCGCGTCGGAGCGCATGTGCCGTTAATACAACAGAGACAAAATCTAACGATTCGACGCTGGCATAAATCCGAGCGCGAGGTTGATAATCATTGAACCTGCTGGAGAAACGATCATGGACGAAAGACCAACTCGCATGCCACCGCCCGAGCAAGTGATGAGCCCGGATCCGGAACCCGTCGGCGTGGAATTCCTCGCCGAGTTGCCCGAGCACGTTCGGGCATTCTTCGACGAGCAGCACAAGCTGTACTCGCCGAAGTGAACGTCAGTTCGGTTCTGTAACCGCCACGTGTCGATCATCGCTATCGTGCGGTTCATCCGTGCGCCTCGCGCGCCATTCGCCTCGCACCCGGGCCGCAACAGCCTGACGGTGCCGGATCGGCTCGCCTGCTGATTCTGCTGTCGCGACGCTACGCCGCGCGACTGTCTTCGTCTATCCTTCTGGTTTTCCACGTCCGGCCCGCCCGGCTCTCCCGATCGTTCCGATGAAGCAAGCCATTCGTGCCAGCCTCGCTGTCGCCGCGCTCGGCGTCGCCCTCTTCTCCCCGCATACCGCCCGTGCAGACGGCGACGACACCGCCCTCACCAACATCGTCGCACTCGCGTCGCAGCGGCTCGCGCTCGCCGAACCGGTCGCGCGATGGAAATGGGCGAATCACAAGGCCATCGAGGACCAGCCGCGCGAAGCGGCGCTGCTCACCGCGGTCGAAAAACGCGCCGTCCAGGCCGGCGTCGATCCCGCGTTTGCCCGAACCTTCTTCGAGGATCAGATCACGGCGAGCAAGGACGTGCAGAACGCACTGTTCGCGACGTGGCGCACGACGCGGCCGCCGGAAGGCACGCCACCCGACCTCGCGACCAGCACGCGGCCGGCACTCGACCGGCTGACGCAGAAAATGCTCGCCGGTCTCGCGCAGGTCGCCCCGCTGCGCGAGGCGCCCGATTGCCAGGCGCGGCTCGCGCGCAGCATCGCGAACTGGAAGACGCTCACGCGTTACGATTCGAGGCAGACGCAGGCCCTCGATACCGCGCTGTCACACGTGTGCGCCGCCGGTGGGGCCAGCGCGATCGGCTGACGCAGGCGAGGCCACGGACCCGGGCCGCCCGCTCAATCGGCCGGCGTGAGCGCCGCGAGCGGAATCATCTGCAAGCCGCGCGCGAGATGCGGCTGCAGCAGGCGATGGGTGAAGGGTTCGAACGCCCCGCCCGCCGCGTCGGCCACGAGCCGCGCGGCCGCATCGAGCGATTCCGCCGAACCGAGATAGCACCAGCCGTCGATCACGTGAAACAGGCGGCGCTCGCCGTTCGCCTCGAACGCGACGGCGCCGTCGAACGGCCAGGGCGCACCGCCCGCGCGAGCGGCGTCGGCTGCGGGGCGCCGGTTGTACGACGGACGCAACCGCGCGATCCATTGCGCTTCGGCAAGCATCGCCCCGAGCTCGTTGCCGGTCTCGCGCCACTCGACGCGCCGCACCTGCTGCGCCAGCCGCATTTCCTTCGACGACCGGCGCTCGCCGGTCAGCAGCGCGCGCAGCCGCTGCCGCACGCGCACGCTGCGGCCGACATACAGCGCTTCGTCGCGCTCGCCGAACAGCGCATACGCGCCGCACCCTGCCGGCGCGGTATCCAGCCACGCCTCGGTCAGGTCGCCGCCCAGACGGAAGTGGCGCGTCGTCCGCGCGATCTGGTCGCGCAGCCGCTCGAGCGGCACGATGTCGTGCAGTTGGCGCCAGAACTGCCAGAGGAGGTCGGCATCGGCCAGCGCCCTGTGGCGCGCTGCCGGCACGAGCCCATGCCGCTCGATCAACGCATCGAGCCCGTGCCGCGATTCGCGCGGAAACAGCGCGCGCGACAGCCTTACGGTACAGAGCACATCGGGATTGAAGGCGAGCCCGGCTCGCTCGAATTCGGCGCGCAGGAAGCCGCGATCGAAGCTCGCGTTATGCGCGACGAACAGCTTGCCGTCGAGCCGCTCGAACAGCGCCGGCGCGAGCGACGCGAACGTCGGCGCATCGCGCACCATCGCGTCCGAGATGCCCGTCAGTTGCTGGATGAACGGCGGAATCGCCTGCCCCGGATTGACGAGGCTCGACCACGTCGACACGCCGAGCGGCCCGATTTCGACCACGCCGATTTCGGTGATGCGATGGTCGGCGGACGAGCCGCCGGTGGTTTCAAGGTCGACGAAGACTAGCGGCTGTTCGCTGGCGGGATCGGGCGGACGGGAATCGGACATGAAAAGACTGGGAAACGGTGCTTTCGTGAGTATGCACCGGCATGCGTACTCGCGGCCAGCCCGAGCCGGCATGCTCCGTCCCCGGAAAACAAAAAGCCCCCGCGATGCGGGGGCCGGACGTGATCGGCAATGCGAGGCGCGTCAGACCGCCTGGATATTCGCTGCCTGCTTGCCTTTCGGCCCGACTTTGACGTCGAACGAAACACGCTGGTTTTCCTTCAGCGTCTTGAAGCCGTCCATCCGGATTTCGGAAAAGTGCGCAAACAAATCTTCACCGCCATTGTCCGACGTAATAAACCCAAAACCTTTAGCATCGTTAAACCATTTCACGATACCGGTATCCATGTCTGCGTTCCCCACTCGATAAGATCAAAAAAGCTATTTTTATAGCCGTTACCCGAAATCCCGAAACATTGCGCCGGCATCCGCACCGGCGCGCCGCCCGAGGACGGAGTGCTGACTTTATAAATTGGACAATCCGGGTGCGTCAAGAAAATTTTTGACGTGTGCTTTATCGAAAAGATGCTAATACCGCTGGAATCGGTACACCATCATCCTTGATTAATTGATTCGCATCAAAAACCTGTCAACATTACCGGGATCGGATCCTCGATAATCATCGGTCGCGAAATTTCTACCGGGGACAAATCGACCCGGTAAAATCCTCGGGTTTTTTCCGGGTTGCGGAAATGCGGAGACATTGCGATCCTGAAGCAACGCCGAAAGGAAGGAGAGGGTCATGTGGCTGGACGGAATCAAGCGCTTCGCGAGCCGGCTCGGGCGCGTACGTCGCAAGTCCCGCGCCCTGGCCGAGTCCGCGCGCGAAGCGCCGTGCGACGCCGAATTCGATATGACGTGGCACGGCGATCACTGGCAGAACCTGCTCGCATCGCCTCTGGATGCCCGTCACTACGTGATGGAAGACTGGACCTACACGCCGCTGCCGGTCGAAGCAGAAGAGGCCGTGCCTGCAGGCAAGCGCAAGCGCCGCTCGTACACGCGGTAGCGCACCGCGCAGCGGGGCAAAAAAAAAGCGCGACTGGGAAGTCGCGCCGACAAAGGTTTGGAGATCTTTTCCGTCAACGAAAAAGTCTGCTTCGGAAAGCAGAGATCGCAGTATAGCGAGAGAACTACCTTTCATTATCCATGCTCCACACAAACCTCTATTGCCGATGTGTCAATAATCGCGCTATAGAAGCCCCCGCTCGCTGCTGACTGTCTGTCGCGGCCGCGCAACGCCCGTTACGTCGTTCCCATTGCTGCTTCCTTTCGCTGCACCGCCGCAGATCCTTGCGGGACAAGCGTTCGCGCGCACCCGTCGATTTTTGCGGATTCCAAAATACATTATTTCTTAAAGCGCCAGCCGCCCTCGCTCGGCGCCCTTCATACACTGAAGGTGGCTTTCTGACGATCGCACGGCCGCGCCGCCGGAGCGACTACGGCGTCAGGCGAACACGACCAGTCCGCCGCAGGTTCGATCGACATCCTGTTTGGAGACAGATCCATGAAAAAGACCTTGATCGTCGCCGCGTTGTCGGGTGTATTCGTCACCGCAGCCCATGCGCAAAGCAGCGTGACGCTGTACGGCCTGATCGACGCAGGCATCACCTACACGAACAATCAGCATGGCCACAGCGCCTGGCAGGAAACGAGCGGTTCGATCAACGGCAGCCGATGGGGCTTGCGCGGCACCGAGGATCTCGGCGGCGGCCTGAGAGCCATCTTCACGCTGGAAAACGGTTTCGGCATCAACAACGGCACGCTCAAGCAGAACGGCCGCGAATTCGGCCGGCAGGCGTTCGTGGGCCTCGCGCACACCACCTACGGCTCGCTGACGCTGGGCCGTCAATACGACAGCGTGGTCGACTATCTCGGGCCGCTGTCGCTGACCGGTACCCAGTATGGCGGCACCCAGTTCGCCCACCCGTTCGACAACGACAACCTGAACAACTCGTTCCGGATCAACAACTCGGTCAAGTACCAGAGCGCCAACTACGGCGGCCTCAAGTTCGGTGCGTTGTACGGGTTCTCGAATTCGTCGGCGTTCGCGAACAACCGCGCGTATAGCGGCGGCGTGTCGTACAGCTACCTCGGCTTCAATTTCGCCGCGGCCTACCTGCAGTTGAACAGCGACGTCAACGCGCTCGCGCAGGCCGCCTCCGATCCGGGTGCGGTCACCGGCGACTGGACCTTCGCGTCGCGCGTGCAGCGTACCTGGGGCGCCGGCCTGAATTACGGGTTCGGCCCCGCGACGGTCGGCTTCGTGTTCACGCAGACGCGCCTTAGCGGCCTGCGCGCGATCAGCGCCGGCCAATCGGGCGTAACGGGCGGCATCACGGGCCTTGGCGACAGCGGCCGCTTCAGCAACTACGAAGTCAACGGCCGCTACGCGCTGACGCCGGCCCTGTCGCTCGCCGGCTCCTACACGTATACGCAGGGCCGCCTGTCCGGCGACAAGCCGACCTGGCACCAGTTCAATCTGCAGGCCGACTACGCGCTGTCGAAGCGCACCGACGTGTACCTGCAGGGCGAGTTCCAGAAGGTCAACAGCGACGGGCTCGACCTCGGCGCCAACATCAACGGGCTGGGCGCCGCATCGTCGACCAACAAGCAGATCGCGGTCACGGCCGGCTTGCGCCATCGCTTCTGAGCGACCGGCACATTCGCCGTACGCGGAAAGACGAAGCGCCCCGACGGGGCGCTTTTGCTTTGCCGCGTCGCGCCGGCCGACGCTCAGGCGTCGCCGCGCGCCGGATACCGGACGTCGAGTATGTCGATCGGCTGAGGGCCGGCCGGCGTCATCAGCGTGACGGTATCGCCGATCTTCGCCTTGATCAGCGCACGCGCGACCGGCGAAATCCAGCTGACGCAGCCGCGGTCGAGATCGACCTCGTCGATGCCGACGATCGTCACCGTGTGGTCCTCGCCGTCCGGCGTCTCGTAATCGACCGTCGCGCCGAAGAAAACCTGGTCGACGTTCTCCTGCCGGCTCGCGTCGACGACCTCGGCGAGGTCGAGCCGCTTCGTCAGGAAGCGGATGCGGCGATCGATCTCGCGAAGCCGCCGCTTGCCGTAGATGTAATCGCCGTTCTCCGACCGGTCGCCGTTCGAGGCGGCCCACGACACGAGCCGCACGACCTCGGGACGTTCGACGTCGATCAGGTTCAGCAGCTCGTCCCTCAGCCGCTTGTGGCCGGCCGGCGTGATGTAGTTCTTCGCGCCCGCCGGAATCGCGGGTTGAGCCGGGTCGAGATCGTCGTCGTCACCGTCCGACTCTTTGACAAACGCCTTGTTCATGATGCGGATTCAACGTGAATGACTGATCCTCCAAGGGTACACGAAGGGCGCTCGCCCAAGGCCATCGCACCAAATTCGCGAATAAGGCTTCCCTTTTTATACGACTCTGCTATACTTCCGCTTCTGCGTGCGGCTGTAGCTCAGTTGGATAGAGTACTTGGCTACGAACCAAGGGGTCGTGGGTTCGAATCCTGCCAGCCGCGCCACCTTTTCGAGGGCCTTCCGAACCGAAGGCCCTTTCAGTTCGAAGCAGTAGAAGTGTGTTGTTGCGTGCGGCTGTAGCTCAGTTGGATAGAGTACTTGGCTACGAACCAAGGGGTCGTGGGTTCGAATCCTGCCAGCCGCGCCACTTATTTGGGGGCCTTCCCATCGCAGAAGGTTCCGACAGTTGAAGCAGTACCGTTTTGCGTGCGGCTGTAGCTCAGTTGGATAGAGTACTTGGCTACGAACCAAGGGGTCGTGGGTTCGAATCCTGCCAGCCGCGCCACCTTAAAAGGGCTTTCCTCCGGGAAAGCCCTTTTTCTTTTTGCACCCGCCTCCCCTCGTCCGCACCATCGCCTCGCACGCCTTCGGCAAACGTCACGTGCAGTTTCGCCCGCCTCAACGAAAACGGCGGCCATTGGCCGCCGTCCGTGGATCACCGCACTCCCCCCCGCGAAGGGGCGCGTGAATGTCAGTAATCCTGCCGCTCGCGCTCGATGCGCATGCCGCCGTCGTGGCGCGCATGCGCCCCGTCGTCGGTCGAGCGCTCTCGCATGATCCGCATCACGTCCGGATTGGTTCTCACGCGCCGCATCACGTTCGCGAGATGCACGCGGTCGCTGACCTGGATCACGAAGCGCAGCACCGTCGATTCGTGGGTCAGATCCTCGTCCATCGCGATATGGACGATGTTCGCGTCGGCCGACGTGATGTCCGCCGCGACGCGCGCGAAGATGCCCTTCGTGTTCTTCACGAGCGCCTTCACCGCGACATCGAACAGGCGGCCCGGCTGCGGCGCCCATTCGACGTCGATCCAGCGGCCCGGATCGCGGCGATGGATGCGCTGCGCGACACGGCAATCCGTCGTATGAATCGCCATGCCCAGACCGATGCCGATGTAACCCATGATCGCGTCGCCCGGGATCGGCCGGCAGCATGCGGACAACTGCACGGACATCCCTTCGGTGCCGGTAATCACGACCGGCGGCGCATGATGCGCGGGATGCCGCTCGGACTTCGGCAGATCGTCGTCCGCGTCGCGGCCGCTCATCAGCACCTCGATGCGCTTGGCCATCACCGCGGCGACGCGGCGGCCGAGGCCGATGTCCGCGAAGATTTCCTGCCGGCTCTTGTTGCCCGTCCACTGCACGAGCTTCTCCCACACTTCCGGCTCGACATCGGCCAGCGCGAGGCCATAGCCCTTCAGGCTCTGGTCGACGAGCCGCTCGCCCAGCTGCACGGACTCGTTCAGGCGCATCGTCTTCAGGTAGTGGCGGATCGCCGAGCGCGCCTTGCCGGTACGCACGAAGCCGAGCCACGCGGGATTCGGCTTCGAATACGGCGCGGTGATCACTTCGACGATGTCGCCGCTCTTCAGCTCGGTGCGCAGCGGCAGCAGCTCGTTGTTGATCTTCACGGCCACGCACTGGTTGCCGAGATCGCTGTGGATCGAATACGCGAAATCGAGCGCCGTCGCACCGCGCGGCAGCGCCATGATCTTCGACTTCGGCGTGAACACGTAGACCGCGTCGGGGAACAGGTCGATCTTCACGTGCTCGAGGAATTCGCTCGAATCGCCCGCTTCGCTCTGGATGTCGAGCAGCGACTTCAGCCACTGGTGCGCGCGCTTCTGCACGTCGCTGAGATCGGCGCTGCCGTTCTTGTACAGCCAGTGCGCGGCGACGCCCGCCTCGGCGATCTCGTGCATCTTGCGCGTGCGCACCTGGAACTCGATCGGCGCGCCGAACGGGCCGACGAGCGTCGTGTGCAGCGACTGATAGCCGTTGATCTTCGGGATCGCGATGTAATCCTTGAACTTGCCGGGCACGGGCTTGTACAGCGCGTGCAGCGCGCCGATGCACGTGTAGCAGTCGAGCGGGCTGTCGACGACGACGCGAAAGCCGTACACGTCGAGCACCTGCGAGAACGACAGCTGCTTGTCGCGCATCTTGCGATAAACGCTGTAAATGGTCTTCTCGCGGCCGGTGATCTCGGCGTCGATCTTCGCGTCGGCCATCGCGCGCTGCGCGGCCTCGAGGATCTTGCTGATCACTTCGCGGCGATTGCCGCGCGCGGCCTTCACCGCCTTCTCGAGCGTCGCGTAGCGATGCGGGTTGAAGTTCGCGAAGCTCATGTCCTGCAGCTCGCGATACGTGTTGTTCAACCCGAGGCGGTGCGCGATCGGCGCGTAGATGTCGAGCGTTTCGCGCGCGACGCGGCGGCGTTTTTCCATCGGCACCGCGCCGAGCGTGCGCATGTTGTGCAGGCGATCGGCGAGCTTCACGAGAATGACGCGCACGTCGCGCGCCATCGCGAGCAGCATCTTGCGGAAGTTTTCCGCCTGCGCTTCCTCGCGGCTGCGGAATTCCATCTTGTCGAGCTTCGACAGGCCGTCGACCAGTTCGGCGACCTTCGGGCCGAACCGCTCGGCCAGCTCGTTCTTGGTCACGCCCTGGTCTTCCATCACGTCGTGCAGCAACGCGGCCATCACGGCCTGCGCGTCGAGCTTCCAGCCGGCGCAGATTTCCGCGACGGCGACGGGATGGGTGATGTAGGGTTCGCCACTCTGGCGATATTGACCGAGGTGGGCTTCGTCGCTGAAGTGGAACGCCGCCTTGACCTCTTTGATTTCGTCCGGAGCGAGATACTCGGCAAGCGCGGCCGTCAGTTTCGCGATCGAAACGACGCCGTGCTTGCGCGGCTGCTCCGGGGTGGCGGTCGGCCCGAACAGATGCCGGAAGGATTGTTCGAGGACCGCGTCGATGTACTGGCGCGCAGGCGACTGGGCCGTGGCTTCGGTGGTCGGATCCGCGGAGGCGGACGATGGGGTGGTGCTCATATTCGCCTCCAGGTCGAGTCGTTGCGCGCGTGGACTACATGGCTGGAACGGGCCGGATGCGCGTTACACCGGCACCTTCTTCAGCATCTCGACGCCGACCTGGCCGGCAGCGATTTCGCGCAGCGCGACGACGGTCGGCTTGTCGCGGCTTTCGATTTTCGGCGTATGGCCTTGCGCGAGCTGCCGCGCGCGATAGGTGGCGGCGAGCGCCAGTTCGAAGCGATTCGGGATTTGCTTCAGGCAGTCTTCGACGGTAATGCGAGCCATGTTGGTGATTCCTTCTGAATATAGTCCTTATTCTACCTTATGTCCCTCGTGCCCCGCGTCATTCCGCGTGGGGCAGATGGATGCCGAGCTCGATGAACAGCTCCGTGTGTCGCGCGTACTGCGAAGCAAAACGCAGGCGCGTCGCCGCGACGATGCATTCGAGTTCCGCGAGCGCACGCTCGAAATTCTCGTTGATCACCACGTATTCCGCTTCCGACGCGTGCGCGATTTCGCTGCCGGCCGCCAGCAGGCGTCGCGTGATCACGTTCGGCTCGTCCTGGCCGCGCTTCTTCAGGCGCTCCTCGAGCGCGTCGAGCGACGGCGGCAGGATGAAGATGCCGACCGCGTTGCGGAACTGCTTCTTCACCTGCAACGCGCCTTGCCAGTCGATTTCGAGCAGCACGTCGTGGCCGTTCTGCATCTGCTCCTCGATCCAGACGCGCGACGTGCCGTAGTAGTTGCCGTGCACTTCCGCGCTCTCGAGGAATTCGTGCGCCGCGTGACGCGCGCGAAAATCCTCGACGGTCGTGAAGTGGTAGTGCTGGCCGTCCTGCTCGCCGGGGCGCGGCTTGCGCGTGGTGTACGAGATCGACAGGCAGATGTCGCTGTCCTTCGACAGCAGCGCATTCACGAGCGTCGACTTGCCGGCGCCCGACGGCGCGACGACCATGAACAGGTTACCGGGATAGACGCCGCCGTGCAGCGAATGCGACGCGTGGCCGTCGCGATGGGAATCGGTCATGACAGCCTCCGCCGGGCCGCCCCCTCGGAGGGCAGCAAACATAGTGAGCGTGGGGGTCGTTTCATCTCTTTTACTCCAGGTTTTGCACTTGCTCGCGCATCTGCTCGATCAGCAGCTTCAGCGCCATCGACGCGTCGGCGAGTTCCTTCGCCGCCGCCTTCGAGCCGAGCGTGTTCGCTTCGCGATTCAGTTCCTGCATCATGAAGTCGAGACGCTTGCCGACGCGGCCGCCCTTCTCGATCACGTGACGCGTTTCGTTCAGGTGCGCGGTGAGCCGCGACAGCTCTTCCGCGATGTCGATCCGGATCCCGTACATCGTCACTTCCTGACGGATGCGCTCCGCGGCTTCCTCGCGCGTGACGACCGTCGAGCCGCCTTCGGGCGCCGCGAGGCCGAGCGCTTCCTGCAGCCGCTCGACGATCTTCTGCTGATGCTTCGCGATCAGCTCCGGCACGAGCGGCGTGATGCGCGCGACGATCGCCTCCATCTCGGTGACGTTCGACAGCAGCATCGCCGCCAGTTGCGCGCCTTCGCGCGAACGCACGACGACGAGCTCGCCGATCGCTTCCTTGCCGCAGGCGAGCACCGCGTCGCGGATCGCCTCGGCCGACACGCCGCTCTCGGCGAGCACGCCGGGCCAGCGCAGGATCTCGCCCGCGCGCAGGCGGCCGACGCCCGGGAACGAATCGAGCACCGCGCGTTCGAGTTCGGCAAGCTGGCCGAGCGCCGACTGGTTCAGCGCGCCCGCGCCGATGCTCTGCTCGCCGCGCTGCAGGTTGATACGCACGTCGACCTTGCCGCGCGACAGCTTGTTCATCAGCATTTCGCGCAGCGCGGATTCGCACGCGCGCACGTCGTCCGGCATCCGGAAATTGAGATCGAGGAAGCGCGAGTTCACGGTGCGCAGTTCGACCGACACGCTGGTGCCGCCGTTGCCGGTGGCCGTCGCGAGTTCGCGCGTCGCGCTCGCGTAGCCCGTCATGCTGTAGATCATGGTTCGTCTCGCCGTCTGGTGCCCTCGCGGGCGGGGGATATGTCGAGGCGCCCGGCGCATCGGAAAGCGCGGGGCGGCGAGCGCGCATTATCCCATTTTTGCGGGACACCCCGCCGGGCGCGCGCGGCGTTCGGCGCTAAAATCGGGCTTTCCTCTCCTTCCGCGATTTCCCCATGACGTCTTCCGTTTCCCGCCCGAGCGGCCGCCGCGCCGACGAACTGCGCAAGGTCGCCCTCACGCGCCACTACACGAAACACGCCGAAGGCTCCGTGCTGGTCGAATTCGGCGACACCAAGGTGCTCTGCACCGCCAGCGTCGCCGAGCGCGTGCCCGAATTCCTGCGCGAGCGCGGGCAAGGCTGGCTGACCGCCGAATACGGGATGCTGCCGCGCGCGACGCACACGCGCAGCGACCGTGAAGCCGCGCGCGGCAAGCAGACGGGCCGCACGCAGGAAATTCAGCGCCTGATCGGCCGCGCGCTGCGCGCGGTGTTCGATCTCGAGGCGCTCGGCCCGCGCACGATCCACATCGACTGCGACGTGATCCAGGCCGACGGCGGCACGCGTACGGCCAGCATCACCGGCGCGTTCGTCGCCGCGCACGATGCCGTGTCGACGCTGATCGCGGCCGGCAAGCTCGCGCGCTCGCCGATCACCGACCACGTCGCCGCGATCTCGGTCGGCGTGTACGAAGGCGCGCCGGTGCTCGACCTCGACTACGCGGAAGATTCGCGCTGCGACACCGACATGAACGTCGTGATGACGGGCGCGGGCGGCTTCGTCGAAGTCCAGGGCACGGCCGAAGGCGTGCCGTTCTCGCGCGCCGAGATGAATGCGCTGCTCGACCTCGCGCAAGGCGGGATCGCCGAGCTCGTGCAGTTGCAGAAAGCTGTCCTGGGCACGAACCATGCGTGACGACCGCACCCTCGCGCCGCTGTCGCGCATCGTGCTCGCGTCGAACAACGCCGGCAAGCTGCGCGAATTCACCGCGCTGTTTTCCACGGTCGGCATCGAGATCATGCCGCAGGGCGACCTGGCCGTGCCCGAGGCGGAAGAGCCGTTCGGCACGTTCATCGAGAATGCGCTGACGAAGGCGCGCCACGCGTCGCGGCTCACCGGGCTGCCGGCGATCGCCGACGATTCCGGCCTGTGCGTGCGCGCGCTGCGCGGCGCACCAGGCGTCTATTCGGCGCGCTACGCGCAGCGCGCGGGCCGCGACAAGGGCGATGCGGCGAACAATGCGTACCTGGTCGAGCAACTGCGCGGCGTCGACGACCGGCGCGCATACTATTGCTGTGTGCTCGCGCTCGTGCGTCACGCGGACGATCCCGAGCCGCTGTTCGCCGAAGGCCGCTGGGCCGGCGAGATCGTCGATACGCCGCGCGGCGGGCATGGATTCGGCTACGACCCGTATTTCTACCTGCCGTCGCTCGGCGCGACGGCAGCCGAACTCGAGCCGGCCGTCAAGAACACGCACAGCCATCGCGCGCTCGCGCTGAAGGCGCTGCTCGCGCGGCTCGCAGAGGAACCCGCATGATCGTCTTCATCACGCATCCGCAGCGGGAGGCCGCATGAGCCAGGCCGCGGAAACCGGCGCACGCGTCGTCGCGACCTTCACGTCGCCCGGCCAGGTGCGCCTCACGTCGCTGCCGCCGCTCGCGCTGTACGTGCATTTCCCGTGGTGCGTGCGCAAGTGCCCGTACTGCGACTTCAACTCGCACGAATGGAAAGGCGAACGGTTTCCGGAAGCCGAGTATCTCGACGCGTTGCGCGCCGACCTCGAGCAGGCGCTGCCGCTCGTGTGGGGCCGGCAGGTGCATACCGTGTTCATCGGCGGCGGCACGCCGAGCCTGCTGTCGGCGGCCGGCCTCGACCGGATGCTGTCCGACGTGCGCGCGCTGCTGCCGCTCGACGCCGATGCCGAGATCACGCTGGAAGCGAATCCGGGCACGTTCGAAGCCGCGAAGTTCGCGCAGTTCCGCGCAAGCGGCGTGAACCGCCTGTCGGTCGGCATCCAGAGCTTCAACGAGGCGCACCTGAAGGCGCTCGGCCGGATTCACGACACCGCGCAGGCACGCGCGGCCGTCGAGATCGCCGCGAAGAACTTCGACAACTTCAACCTCGACCTGATGTTCGCGCTGCCGAACCAGACGCTCGACGAATGCCGCGCCGACATCGAGACGGCGCTGTCGTTCGCGCCGCCGCACCTGTCGCTGTATCACCTGACGCTCGAGCCGAATACGCTGTTCGCGAAATTCCCACCCGTCGTGCCCGACGACGACGCGTCGGCCGACATGCAGGAATGGATCCATGCGCGCACGGCCGAAGCCGGCTACGGGCGCTACGAAGTATCCGCGTACGCGAAGCCGAATCATCAGTGCAAGCACAACCTGAACTACTGGCGCTTCGGCGACTATCTCGGGATCGGCGCGGGTGCCCACACGAAACTGTCGTTCCCGAACCGGATCCTGCGGCAGGCGCGCTACAAGCATCCGGCGACCTTCATCGAACAGGCGAAGGCCGGCACGGCCGTGCAGGAAGAGCGTGAGGTCGGCGCGCGCGACCTGCCGTTCGAGTTCATGCTGAACACGCTGCGGCTCGTCGAGGGTTTCCCCGTGCACAGCTTCGCGGAACGCACGGGCCTGCCGATGAGTACGATCGAGCCGGCATTGAAGGAAGCGGAACGGCGCGGACTGATCACGCGCGATTTCACGCAAATCGCGCCGACGCCGCTCGGCCAGCGTTTCCTCAACGACCTGCAGGAATTGTTCCTGCGCGACGACTGAACGAATGAACGGGGCGGCATTTCGGTTACAATGCCGCCTCGTGTGGAAGCGTGGCCGAGCGGTTTAAGGCACTGGTCTTGAAAACCAGCGACGGGAAACTGTCCGTGAGTTCGAATCTCACCGCTTCCGCCAGGAAATTCGCCGAACCCCGTCCATTCGCAGAATGACGGGGTTTTTTGTTTGTCCGCCCGCGTGCGCCCCGCACGAGCCGACACGTCGCGCCGGATGCCGTTACAATCCCGCGCTCCGATTCGCGAAACGGGAACTCCACGTCATGAAGCCCTTCCTCGTCTCGTCGCTCGCCGCGCTGCTGGTTGCCGTCAGCACGCATGCGGCGGCCGACACCGCCTCCGGCGACGCGCAAGCATCGTGTGCGATCGCGTACGTGACCGGCGTCGGCGGTTCGCCGCGCGGCCTGAGCGAATACCTCGCGAGCCCGTCGCCATACAACTACCTGAAGGACAACGAGCTTCAATGCAAGGTGGGTGACGACGGACGCACGTCGAACTGCACCGGCGTGACCTATCTGCGCAACGAACAGGTCAGCGTATACGACGATTCCGATCCGGCGACGCTGACCGTCGTCGCGCGCGTGGAACTCGATCACGGCCAGAAGTATCCGGTGATCGTCGTCGTGCAGCGCAAGGACGCGCGCTGCAAGTAATGAAGTCGCGACGCGACACGTTCATCAGTCGAGACGGACGCGCATGCGCGCCGGGCAGCGGCAGGCGGAGCAGCAGGACGACCGACACCACGGCGCCCAACGCAAACGCAATCGCGCTCAGGAATCGGCACCGGATCGGCATGGTACGCGCGCCCGGGCGCATGCCGCCGCGCATCGCCGCACGCCTCCCCACCCCGCTCGCCATCACCTAGAATTCCTTCAACACGGCGACAAACGCCGCCGCGTATTCGATGCCGCACGCGCCACCCGTGCGCGCGGCACACGGAGATCGCCATGACCGACCTGTCGAGCGCGACGGACCACGTCGATTACGAAGGCTTCGAGATCCATGTCGTGCCGGCCGCGATGCCCGGCAGCGACACGCGCTATACCTACACCGGCTACGTGTGCCATCCGGGCGTGAATCCCGCGCTGCCCGGCCATGCGGTGCCGTTCCACGCGGACGGCGAGGAGAGCTTCGCGAGCCTCGACGAGGCGACCCGCGAAGGCGTGCACGTCGGCAAGAGCATCATCGACGGCACGCACCCCGACCTGTCGGTACTGTCGCTCGTGACGCACGGCTTCTGACGCGGCCGGAAAGCATCGCCAGCGATGGCGCGGAAGGCCGGTCGAGGTCACCGCATCGGCTGGCCGCGCCGCGCGGCCGGATGATCGCAGCGTGCCGCGGCTTTCAACCTTGCAACATGCGCGTCCATCGCTGACGCTGTCATATGTCGCGTCACCTCGCGACGCACCGCGCGCGATGCACGTCGCTCGACGCAGCGCCCGGCCGTCATCATCAGCGATCGCAGCAACCGATCCCGCGCGCTATGCGTTTCCCCCCATATCGTCTCGCGTCGGTACGCCTATCATTTTTCTATCGTCCCTCCCGGCCATCCCGTCATGCGCCCCCTTCTCCGTCCGCGCGTCGTCCGGCTGCGTGTCGCTGCGCTAGCCGTCGTCGCCCTGCTCGCCGCGTGCACGATCACGCCGCCTTCGTCGCTACGCTCGGTCCTGACGATTCCGTCGGTCATACGCAGCGGCACGCTCGACCAGTATCGCGTCGAGGTCGCGCATCGCGTCGCCGAGCGCAATCCGTCCGGCATGCTGCACGGCACGCCGCAGGCCATGCTGCGCTCGCTCGTCGTCGTGGCCTTCACCGTCGATGGCAGCGGCCGCGTGATCAACGCGTCCGTCTATCGCAGCAACGGCGACAGCGAGGCGGAAGCGCTCGCGCTCGCGTCGCTGCGCCGCTCGGCGCCGCTGCCGGCGCCGCCGTCACGGCTGCTCGACGGCAACGGCCGGCTCGAACTGATGGAAGGCTGGCTCTTCAACGACGACGGCCACTTCCAGTTGCAAAGCACCGCGTCCGCGCAGGCGCAGTCGATCGACTGACGCGCCGCCGCGGCCCGATTGCCGGTGCACGGCGCTGCTGGCTATAATTTTCCGCACTCGCGCGGCCATCACGCCGCGCGTGCGTTCGCGCGCCGCACCCGGCAAGCGAGCCGACCACGCCGGCACCGGGCGGCGGCGACGTACCCGTCTCCATCGTCGACCGGCGGGTGACGTCCGCGCCACGGCGCGCGTCCACGCCGCCATCGCGTCATCCGCATCGATCATTTGCCCGGCAGCGCCCGGCAGGCCGTCGCCCGCCGAACGCACGCTCAGCCGGCTGCCCCAACGACAAAACGGAGACATCCATGTCCGCATCCCCCCCGGCCGTTGCACACGCAACCGGTTCGGCCGGCGCCGTCAGCCACCGGCGCATCGTGTTCGCGAGCTTCATCGGCACCGCGATCGAGTTCTACGATTTCTACGTGTACGCAACGGCCGCCGCGCTCGTCATCGGCCCCGTGTTCTTTCCGCACGGCTCCGCAACGGCGCAGGCGCTGTCCGCATTCGTCACGTTCGGCATCGCGTTCATCGCGCGCCCGATCGGCTCGTTCCTGTTCGGACACTTCGGCGACCGTATCGGCCGCAAGTCGACGCTCGTCGCCTCGCTGCTCGTGATGGGCGTATCCACCACCGCAATCGGCTTCGTGCCCGGCTACGACACGATCGGCACGCTCGCGCCGGTGCTGCTGTGCGTGCTGCGTTTCGGCCAGGGGATCGGTCTCGGCGGCGAATGGGGCGGCGCGGCGCTGCTCGCGACCGAGCATGCGCCGCAGGGCAAGCGCGGCTGGTTCGGGATGTTCCCGCAACTGGGGCCGTCGGTCGGGTTCCTGATGTCGAACGGGCTGTTCTTCGCGCTCGCGCTGTCGCTGTCCGACGAGCAGTTCCGCAGTTGGGGCTGGCGCATCCCGTTCCTCGTCAGCGCGGTGCTCGTCGCGCTCGGCCTGTACGTGCGGCTCAAGATCACCGAAACGCCCGCGTTCCAGGCGGCGCTCGACCGCAACGAGCGCGTGCGCGTGCCGGTCGCGACGCTCGTCACGCAGCACTGGCAGCCCACGCTGCTCGGCGCGCTCGCGATGGTCGTCTGCTACACGCTGTTCTATATCTCGACGGTGTTCTCGCTGTCGTACGGCGTGTCGGCGCTGCATATTCCGCGCCAGAGCTTCCTCGGCCTGCTGTGTTTCGCGGTCGTCTTCATGGGGCTCGCGACGCCGCTGTCCGCATGGGCGTCGGACCGCTTCGGCCGCAAGCCGGTGCTGGTCGCCGGCGCGCTCGCCGCGCTGCTGTCGGGGTTCGCGATGGCGCCGCTGCTCGGCAGCGGCTCGATGCCGCTCGTCGCGCTGTTCCTGACGATCGAACTGTTCCTGATGGGCGTGACCTTCGCGCCGATGGGCGCGCTGCTGCCGGAGTTGTTCCCGACCAACGTCCGCTATACGGGCGCGGGCGTCGCGTACAACCTCGGCGGGATCCTCGGCGCGTCGATCGCACCGTATATCGCGCAACTGCTGGCTGCGCGCGGCGGGCTGTCGTGGGTCGGCGGCTACGTGTCGGTCGCGGCGGCGATCAGCCTGATCGGCGTATTGCTGATGCGCGAAACGCGCGACGCATCGCTCGTCTGACCCTCCGGGGCGACCCGGGTTGTACGGCGGCAGGCGCGCTCTATACTCGATCCTGGGCGCGTCGTCGCGCGCCCGGATATCCCGCCCCGACAGGAGCCGCCGCCATGAATATCCGCCTCGCCAATGCCGATCTCGTCGTGATCCTCGCGCTCGCACTGGGTGGCGCGCTGCTGCTCGCGCTACGGTTCCGGCCGAAGACCTGGCGCGGCCTCGTGTTCGAGGCGCTGCTGGCGAATCTGGCGGCCATCGCCGCCGTCGTCACGGTCGAGATGTTGCTGGCCTGACCACGGCCGCCGCGCCGCGTCAGGCGGACAACCGCGCGCGCAACGTGCCGTAGGCCGGGCAGACCGTATCGATCGCGTCCAGCGCCTCGTCGACGGTCGGCATCGCGCCCGGCTCGCCGATCGACAGCGCGTGCGGCGCGCCGCCGATCCCGCAATGGTGGCGCGACGTCGCGACGAAAATCATCACGGTCGGCCGCTGCAATGCGTGCGCCATATGCACGAACCCCGTATCGACCCCCACCACGAGCGCGGCCCGGCCCAGCGCCGCGCCCAGTTCACGCACCGTCATCGCCGGCAACACGATCGCGCCCGGCGCACGAGCGGCGATATCCCGCGCATCGTCGTGCTCGGCCGCCGATCCCCACGGCAGCAACACGCGCACGCCGCGCGCCATCATCTCCGTGGCAAGGGCGGCCCAGTGTTCGGCCGGCCACTTCTTGTCGGGGTTGGACGTCGCATGGAACAGCAGCATGAACGGCCCGCCGTCGGTCACGGCCGCCGGCAGGCTCGCGTCCTGCGGCGCGACGATGCCGTACGCGGCAGCCCCTTCGGGCACGTAGCCGAGCGCTTCGCCGGCACTCACGCGCATCCCGTGCCATGCGTCGCAGTCCGGCCGCGGACCGAAACGGTGCGAATACGCGAAGCGCGCGCCCGTTTCGCCAAGATCCTGCGTCTGGTAGCCGACACGGCGCGCGGCGCGCGCCAGCGACGAAATGATCGCGCTCTTGTAGACGCCGTGCAGATCGATGACCGCATCGTAGCGGTGCGCACGCAACGCACCGATCGATGCCGAGATCGCCTTCAGGTCGCCGACATTGCGCATTTTCTTGAAGCGGCGCAGCGGCGCGCACAGGACGGCGCTCACGCCCGGATGCCAGCGTACGACCTCCGCGCACGATTCGTCGACGGCCCAGTCGACCGTCACGCCGGGGAAGGCGCGATGCAGGTCGGCGACGACAGGCAGCGTCTGGACGACGTCGCCGAGCGACGTCACTTTCACGATGAGGATGCGTTTCACGATTGGCGGGGTTCTCGACGGGTTATCTCGGCATGCTAACGACGGTTGCTATGTACAGACATTACGCGAGCATTACATTTGCAACAAATTGCATCTCTTTTGTGGATTTTTGTCATTCCCTACCGGCTTCCGAGGTCCCGCTGGCATCCGGTTCTTTTTATAATTCCCTCTTTGCCCTCCGGCCCGAGCCAATGCCGCGCCCCGCCCTTCCCGCGCTGTTTCCCGCCCTCACCCGCCGCTCGCTGCGAATCTGGCGCCAATATGGTGTCTTCTGGCTCGGGGCGATCGTCGTCGGGCTCGCGGCCGTCCTGTACGCCCGGTTGATCGACTGGGGCTACGAGTCTTTCCGCGCGATGCGCGATCACGCCGTGTGGCTGCCGCTGCTGCTGACGCCGGCGATCGCCGCGCTGTCGGCATGGATCACGCGCCGCTTCTTCCGCGGCGCCGAGGGCAGCGGCATCCCGCAGGTGATCGCGACACTGCATGCGCGGCCGAGCGCGTTCGGCGCCCGCTTGCTGACGCTGCGCATCCTGTTCGGCAAGGTACTGATCTCGTTCCTCGGCATCCTCGGCGGCTTCACGATCGGCCGCGAAGGGCCGACCGTGCAGGTCGGCGCGGCGCTGATGTTCAACCTGCGGCGCTTCTACCCGCGCTCGAACGCGCAGATCGAACGCCAGCTCGTATTGGCCGGCGCGGCAGCCGGGCTGTCGGCCGCGTTCAATACGCCGCTCGCCGGCATTGTGTTCGCGATCGAGGAACTGACCCGCAGCTTCTCCGCGCGCGCCAGCGGCGTACTGATCACCGCGATCATCCTCGCCGGCGTCGTGGCGCTCGGGCTGAACGGCAACTACACGTATTTCGGCACGATCAACGCCGGCCTCCATTTCCCGAAACTGCTGGCGGTGGCGGTGCTGGTCACCGCGATCGTGACGGGCATCGCGGGCGGCCTGTTCTGCTGGCTGCTGCTCAACACGGGGCGCTGGCTGCCCGCGCAACTGCTGGGCCTGTATCGCGAGCGGCCGATCAGGTTCGCCGCGCTGTGCGGCTTCCTGATCGCCGTCGTGGGGCTCGTATCCGGCGGCACGACGTTCGGTAGCGGCTACGCCGAGGCGCGCGGCCTCCTCGACGGCAGTCAGCATCTGTCGGTGTTCTATCCGTTCCTGAAGATGGTGTCGATGGTCGCGTCGTACCTGCCGGGCATCCCGGGCGGGATCTTCGCGCCGTCGCTGTCGATCGGTGCCGGCTTCGGCAACCTGCTGCACGCCGTGTTCAGCAACATGAGCCTGCCGATGCTGATCGCACTTGCGATGGTCGGCTATCTGGCGGCCGTCACGCAGTCGCCGATCACGTCGTTCGTGATCGTGATGGAAATGATCAACGGGCATGCGCTCGTGATTTCGCTGATGGCGACCGCGCTGGTATCGAGCCGGGTCTCGCGCTTTTTCGCGCCGCCGCTCTACGAAACGCTTGCGCAGCGCTATCTCGCGCCTCCCGTCGCGGCCGCTGCAGCGACGGCAGCCACCGCGAGCAACGTTGCCGAACCCCAGGATGAAAACGCGGCCCCCGCCGACCCGCTCGATACGCTGCGCGACGAAGGCGGCGACGAGCCGGCCGCCGCGGCGGCGGCCGACCGCGCCGCGCCGACACCGGCGTCGGACGATACCGGGCCGCCGGCTGCGACCGGCGCAGACGCCCCGGCCCAACCCGGCCCGCGCGACACTCAATAGATCACGACGGGCGCCGGCCGGTAGTAGACCGGCCGCGCCGGCACGACGATGCACCCGGCCAGCGTGATCGCGACGAGCGCGATGGCGATTGCGGTTCTTTTCATCGCACGCCTGCCTCAAGCCCAGTGGCCACGCGTCCAGAACCAGTTCGGGCCGCGCTGATCCCAGTGGCCCGGCACCCAGTGCATGCCGACGCGTTCGGTTTCCCAGTGACCGCCGATCCACACGTAGCGGCCATGATCCCAGCGCCAGTGCCCGCGCTCCCACACGTAGCCCACGCGCGTGGCCGGTACGACCTCGTAGCGCACGGGCGGCGGCGCATTCGGCGCGACGACGACGACTTCCTCGGTACGCACGGCGACCGGCTCGGCGATGACCATGCGCCCCTGCGGCGCGATCACGGGCGTGCCGACGAGAATTTCGTCCGCATGCGCGGCAAACGGCGCGACGACGGCTGACAGGCCCGCGGCGAACAGCGCGAGCGAAACGAGACGACGTGAAACGGTAGAGACAGCCATCACAACCTCCTGGTTGAACAAGTTACGCGAGCGTATTCGTTCAATGCGCGACGGGGGATGACGGCCGACAGGCGCCGTGTTACGGCGTACCCGAAAGTGCAACAGGGCGTAAGACGCGCACGGCGGCGGGCGCCGCCGTGCGGAGGGACACGCGCAAGCGTCAGGCTTGCGGAATCTCGATCTTCACTTCGAGGACTTCGAGATCGTCCTGGCGCTCGAGGCTCACGCGAATGTCATCGTCCGAAATATGGACGTACTTCGAGATGACCGCGACGAGTTCCTTCTGCAGCGCCGGCAGGTAATCGGCCGGCGGCCGGCCGCCGACCCGCTCGTGCGCGATGATGAGCTGCAGGCGCTCCTTCGCGACCGATGCGGACTTCTTCTTCTCGCCGAGGAGAAACGAAAGGATGGACATGGGCGGCCTCCGTTACTTGCTGCCGAAGAGGCGCTGCAGCAGGCCCGGCTTCTGGTAATCGGTGAAGCGCAGCGGCTTGTCCTCGCCGAGAAAGCGGGCGACGACGTCCTTGTACGCTTCGGCGACGTCGGTACCGTCGATATGCACGGCCGGCAGACCCTGGTTCGATGCGTGCAGCACGGCTTCCGACTCGGGCACCACGCCGATCAGCTTGATGCGCAGGATCTCGCTGATGTCCTCGAGCGACAGCATCTCGCCTTCGCTCACGCGCTTCGGGCTGTAACGCGTGATCAGCAGGTGTTCCTTGATCGGCTCCTTGCCTTCCGTCGCGCGCTTCGTCTTCGACGACAGGATGCCGAGAATGCGATCCGAATCGCGCACCGACGACACTTCCGGGTTCGTGACGATCAGTGCTTCGTCCGCGAAGTACATCGCGTGCAGCGCGCCGGCTTCGATACCGGCCGGCGAATCGCAGACGATGTATTCGAAGTCCATCGCGACGAGGTCGTTCAGCACCTTCTCGACGCCGTCGCGCGTCAGCGCATCCTTGTCGCGCGTCTGCGACGCCGGCAGGATGAACAGGTTCTCGCACTTCTTGTCCTTGATCAGCGCCTGGTTCAGGTTCGCTTCGCCCTGGATCACGTTCACGAGGTCATACACGACGCGACGCTCGCAGCCCATGATGAGATCGAGGTTGCGCAGGCCGACGTCGAAGTCGATCACGGCCGTCTTGTGGCCGCGCAGCGCGAGACCCGACGCGAAGCTCGCGCTCGTCGTCGTCTTGCCCACGCCGCCCTTGCCCGAGGTCACCACGATGATTTTTGCCATTTACCCAATACCCTGTGTTCGTCAATGAGAGCCGATCGATCCGGAGCGCACCGCGTGGATTACGTCAGGCGCAGCGGTTCGATCATCAGTTTTTCCTCTTCGAGCCGGATCTGCACCGATTTGCCCAGTACGTCGGCGGGCAGCGGGTTCTCGGTGGTTCGATAGATACCCGCGATCGAAATCAGTTCCGGTTCGAGACACGTGCAGAAAATGCGCGCGTCGTGATTGCCGTGCACGCCGGCGAGTGCACGGCCGCGCAACGGCGCGTAGATATGAATATTGCCTTCCGCGATGATCTCCGCGCCGTGACTGACCGGCGCGAGCACCACGAGGTCCCCTTTCGCGTAAATCTGCTGCCCCGAACGCAACGGCCGGTCGATCACCAGCGTCTGCGCACCGGCTTGCCCGAGCGCCGGCGCGGGTTCCGGCGACTGTTCGGGCGCCGCTTCGGCTTCCCCAGCGGCGGCGGTGTCGACGGCTGGCACGGCCGCCGGTTCCGCTTCGTCGGCAGGTTTCGCGGCCGGCGCGCGGCGATCGCGCGCCTCCAGCAACGGCAGGCCGGCTTCCCCCGCCCAGCCCTGCGTGGCCAGCGCGACGACGCCCACCGGACGCATCCGCACGTCGTTCAGCATCTGGCGGATGTCCGCGAGCGCGACGCGTTCGCCGTCAGCCAGGCGGCGGACGTCGATCGCGACGACATCGTCGGCAAAAAACTCGGGAGTCGCTTCGAAGCGCTTGACCAGTTCGGCACGCAACGCATCGAGATCGGTCGTCTTCACGGTGAACAGCAACGTATCGACCGATCCGCTGCGCAGCTCGAAGAATGGCGATTTTTTAAGCGACATGGACACTCTGCAAAAATTTTTTGCGTATTTTACAGGCGTCCACGCGTGCGGCCATTATTTTTGGGACTCGGGGTTGCGGCGGCCCGGGCGGACGCGCAACCGGCAGGCGGGCAGGCCAGCGGCCGATCGCGCTGTCATCGCGCCGCCCGGCTGGCGTGTCGGGACAGCGTCAGTGCTTTACCTGCGACACGAACAGCGATTTCATCGCGCCGGGCATCCGCGCGATCGGCGCATGTTCGCCGGTGTTGCCGAAACCCGCACGCTCGTAGAAACGGATCGCATTGCGGTTCGCATCGGCGATCCACGCGTAGACGTCGGTGGCGCCGCGCTCGGCGAGCCATGCAGTGGCCGTCTCCAGCAGCAGCACGCCACCGCGCAGGTGACGCACCGCATGCGCGACCCACAGTTCGCTGACGAACGCGCGCCGATCGGGCGTGTTGTCGAAATACGCGCCGATCATGCCGGCCGGATGGCCTTCGGTGTACAGCAGGAAAGTCGTCGACTCGTCGGACACGGCGCGCTGCGCGGCGATCGCCGACGCTGCGTCCGTTTCGACGGTCAGCAATTCGGCCTCCGGCGCTTCGCCGGGCGCGTAGGGCTCACGCAGCGATGCAGCGCGGAGTTCGCGATACACGCCGCCCTGATCGGCAGCGATACGACGAACGGTCAAGGTCGAACTCATGCAGGCACAGCCCCCTTCGGACAGCAAGCTAGTAGCTTCAACCGAAAGCGGGGCATGAGTCAAATCGTAATTTTCAAACGGCGGCGCGGATCGAAAGGCGGCGGAGGTCATCGGCGACGACCCGCACCGATCGGTGTGCACGTGCAGCATCGGCGCATCGGCGCAGATTGTTGGACGGTAAATGTGCTGTCGTGATCCAGCGCTTCGCCTCGTTCTCCTTGCGATGCGCGGCCCCCCGGTTTCGAGCCGCGTTGCATTGCCTTGCCGCGGCCGTAATGCGACGTAATACAAGCAAACGAAACACGCGCTGCAGCAATACTTCGCTGGCCTTTTTATTGCGATGCAACATTTGTTGCCGCCGCATCACATCGGCATGCGCGCATCACGCGCCGGGCCATTCATCTGACGAACGCGCCAACCCACGGACAGATTCGCCCCTACCTGCATGTTTCAATCGGCGCGCCTGGGCGCTTCGATACGCGCGTGGTGCATGCTCCGGCGTTTGGAGCGTCACGCCTAGCGCGGGGGTTTGGCAAGCGCGCACGCCGGTCGTATAACAGGCAGATCCGGGCGACGATCCGGGGGCCGCCGCGCGCGTCGCGGACCACGAGGATTCGAAGATCTTGCATGCGGCCGCCTGCGGGCCGGCCGACTGGAGGGAGACAATGGCAACGACCGACGGATCGGCTTCGAGCTGGTCGGATGGCAAGCGTTACCTGTGGCTGCTCGGCGCGCTGACGATCACGCTGCCGATCCTCGCCGCGCAGCTCGCGCTGTCGACGGGCTTCCATGTGTTCTGGTGGTTCGGTCCGCTGTTCGCGTTCGGCGTGATCCCGATTCTCGACACGCTCATCGGCGACGATCGCGACAATCCGCCCGAAGCCGTCGTGCCGCATCTCGAACGCGAGCGCTATTACCGGTACATCGTCTATCTCGCGACTTTCGTCGAATACGTGGCGTTCTTCATGTGCGTGTGGATCGTCGGCACGCACGCGCTCGCTTGGTACGACTATGTCGGCTTCGCGCTGTCGCTCGGCGCCGCGACGGGCATCTCGATCAATACCGCGCACGAGCTCGGGCACAAGACCGACCGCTTCGAACGCTGGCTCGCGAAGATCACGCTCGCACCGGTCGCGTACGGCCACTTCTACGTCGAGCACAACCGCGGCCATCACGTGCGCGTCGCGACCGCCGAGGACCCGGCGAGCGCGTGCTATGGCGAATCGTTCTGGGCGTTCCTGCCGCGCACGGTGACGGGCAGCATCCGCTCGGCATGGCGACTCGAAAAAACCCGCCTCGAGCGCCTCGGGCGTTCGCCGTGGACGTGGCGCAACGAAGTGCTGCACGCGTGGGCGATGACCGCGATCGTATGGGGCATCGCGATCGCGATGGCCGGCAAGATCGTGATCCCGTTCCTCGTGATCCAGGCCGTCTACGGCGCTTCGCTGCTCGAAGTGGTGAACTACGTCGAGCACTACGGGCTCGGCCGCCGCAAGCTGCCGAGCGGCCGCTACGAACGCTGCACGCCGCAGCATTCGTGGAACAGCAATCACGTCGTCACGAACCTGTTCCTGTACCAGTTGCAGCGACACGCCGACCATCACGCGAATCCGACGCGCTCGTACCAGGCGCTGCGCCACTTCGACGATGCGCCGCAATTGCCGGCCGGCTACGCGACGATGATCCTGCTCGCGTACGTGCCGCCGCTCTGGTATCGCGTGATGAACCCGCGTGTCGTCGCGCACTATCGCGGCGACATGGCGCAATCGAACATCAAGCCGTCGATCCGAGACAAGGTGCTGGCGCAGTATCCGGCTGCGGCGTGACGGTTCGGCGAGGACGGTGTGGAAACCGGCGGGCACCGCTTGAAACGGTTCGGGCGCCGGCGTCCGGTTTCGCACGCGCGGTGCCGAAGCGAGCCCGTCACACCGTTTCCGGCAGCAGGAACATGACCCCGTGACGACGGGAGGCAGCAATGCAACAACCGTCAGGACTTCCGACAGTCGGTGCGGCACGAAGCGGTGGTAGTAGTCGTCATGCAGCGAGCCTGCATTGAAGATGCGGCACGATCGCGCTGCTATCGGCATCCGCACGATCCGATGCGCCGGTAGCCCGCCCGCTGTCACTGCATCGGCAATCGGCAATCGGCACATTGCACCGGCGACCCAAAACGAAAAACCCCTTGATCCTTCCGGATCAAGGGGCTTCGTATTTTGGCGGAGAGGGTGGGATTCGAACCCACGGTACGGGGAAACCGTACGCCTGATTTCGAGTCAGGTACATTCGACCACTCTGCCACCTCTCCTTCCTTACTGCATCTCGCGGCTGGTCGTTTCCGCGAGAAAAAGATTATAAGACGATCGCTTCGCGCCTGACAAGCCCCTTCGGCAAATTTTTTTGCGAGGGCTTCGGCAGGCCCGCGTTAGGACACCTGCGCCGGCGCGTCGATACGCTCCATGCCGCCCATGTACGGACGCAGCACTTCCGGCACCGTGACCGAGCCGTCCGCGTTCTGGTAGTTCTCCAGCACCGCGACGAGCGTCCGGCCGACCGCCAGACCCGAACCGTTCAGCGTGTGCACGAGTTCGGGCTTGCCCTGTGCGTTGCGGAACCGCGCCTGCATCCGGCGCGCCTGGAACGCCTCGGTGTTCGAGCAGCTCGAGATTTCGCGGTAGGTGTTCTGCGCGGGCAGCCACACCTCGAGGTCGAACGTCTTCGCGGCCGAGAAGCCCATGTCGCCCGTGCACAGCGTGATCACGCGGTACGGCAGGCCGAGCTTCTGCAGGATCGCTTCCGCGTGGCCGACCATCTCGTCGAGCGCCGCATACGACGTTTCGGGCGCGACGACCTGCACCATCTCGACCTTGTCGAACTGGTGCTGACGGATCATCCCGCGCGTGTCGCGGCCGTACGACCCGGCTTCCGAGCGGAAGCACGGGGAATGCGCGGTGAGCTTGATCGGCAGCGCGGATGCGTCGACGATCGATTCGCGCACGGTGTTCGTCAGCGAAATCTCGGACGTGGAGATCAGGTATTGCGTGACCTTGTTCTCCTCGCCGCCCTTCTCGACGCGGAACATGTCGTCCGCGAACTTCGGCAGTTGGCCCGTGCCGTACAGGATCTCCGGGTTCACGATGTACGGCGTGTACGTTTCGGTATAGCCGTGCTGCTGCGTGTGCGTGTCGATCATGAACTGCGCGAGTGCGCGATGCAGGCGCGCGATCGGGCCGCGCAGCATCGTGAAGCGCGCGCCGGCGAGCTTCGCGCCCGTCTCGAAATCGAGGCCGAGCGGCGTGCCGACGTCGACGTGATCCTTCACCGCGAAGTCGAACTGGCGCGGCGTGCCCCAGCGGCGCACCTCGACGTTGTCGGCTTCGTCCTTGCCGACCGGCACGCTTTCGTGCGCGACGTTCGGCATGCCCAGCATCAGCTCGGACAGGCGCGCCTGGATGTCGCCGAGCCTGGCTTCCGACGCCTTCATTTCGTCGCCGATCCCGCCGACCTCGGCCATCACGGCCGACGTGTCCTCGCCCTTCCCCTTCATCGCGCCGATCTGCTTCGACAAGCTGTTGCGGCGCGCCTGGAGCTCTTCGGTGTGGGTCTGGATCGCACGGCGTTCCGCTTCGAGTGCGGAGAACGCGGCGACGTCGAGGGTGTAGCCGCGATCGGCGAGGCGCTTGGCGACGCCGTCGAGGTCTTTGCGCAGCAACTGGATGTCGAGCATGGGAGGACTTGGAAAATCGTTGTGTAAGACGGGAATTCTAACGCACCCCGCGGCCGCCACGGCGTTGGCCGGACGGACAATGCCGCAAACGGCCGGCCATGGCAGTATCGCATTGCCGGGCCGCCGCATCGGCGGACGGCGAATTGCCGCGCGCGTCGTCATGACGGATCGCAACATGTCCGCCCCGGCGGGCGGCAACCGTATCAGGCGGAGCGCCGGCTCCGCGTCACAGCACGCGAAGGAATCCGATGACCATCGAACTCGACAAGGACGTGCGCGACCGCGCGATCACGTCGCTGCAACGTTATTTCACGGAAAACATGGACGAGCCGATCGGCAACATCCAGGCCGGCGCGCTGCTCCATTTCTTCATTCAGGAGATCGCACCGGCGATCTACAACCTCGCGATCGCCGACGCGCAGGAACGCCTGCATGCGCGGGTCGCCGAACTCGATATCGAATGCCACGAAGAGCCGTTCGAATACTGGAAGAAACAGCAGCCGGGCCGCAAGCGCTGATGCGTCCACGGCTGCGCGGATCGAACCGGCCCGCGCGGCGCCATCAGTCCGATCAGTCCTTCTTGCCCGCCTCGCGATCGAGCTCGCGCAGCCACGCGAGCTTCTCGGCGATCTTCGATTCGAGCCCGCGCGGCACCGGCTGGTACCAGCGCGGCTCGCGCATTCCGTCCGGCAGATACGTCTCGCCGGCCGCGTACGCGTTCGGCTCGTCGTGCGCGTAACGATAGGCGTGGCCGTAGCCGAGTTCCTTCATCAGCTTGGTCGGCGCGTTGCGCAGATGCACGGGCACCTCGCGCGACTTGTCCTGCTTCACGAACGCCATCGCCTGGTTGAACGCGTTGTACCCGGCGTTGCTCTTCGCCGCGCACGCGAGATAGATGACGGCCTGCCCGAGCGCGAGCTCGCCTTCCGGCGAGCCGAGCCGCTCGTAGGTTTCGGCCGCGTCGTTCGCCACCTGCAACGCGCGCGGATCGGCCAGACCGATGTCTTCCCACGCCATCCGGACGATGCGCCGCGCGAGATACTTCGGATCCGCGCCGCCGTCGATCATCCGGCAGAACCAATACAGCGCGCCGTCCGGGCTCGAGCCGCGCACCGACTTGTGCAGCGCCGAAATCTGGTCGTAGAAGTTGTCGCCGCCCTTGTCGAAGCGGCGCGCATTCAGCGTCATCGCGCTGCCGACGAAATCGGCATCGATCGTCGCGACGCCGGCCGACGTCGCCGCCGTCTGCGCCTGTTCGAGCAGGTTCAGGAAGCGGCGCGCGTCGCCGTCCGCATAGCCGATCAGCGTATCGACCGCCTTGTCGTCGAACGCGAGGCCGTCGAGCGCGATTTCCTGCGCACGCTTGAGCAACTGGCGCATCTCGTCGTCGTTCAGCGATTTCAGCACGTACACCTGCGCCCGCGACAGCAACGCCGAATTGACCTCGAAACTCGGGTTTTCGGTCGTCGCGCCGATGAAGGTCACGAGGCCCGATTCGACGAACGGCAGCAGCGCATCCTGCTGCCCCTTGTTGAAACGGTGGATCTCGTCGACGAACAGGATCGTGTGGCGGCCGGTGCGGTTCAGCGTGTCCTTCGCCTGCTCCATCGACTCGCGGATGTCCTTCACGCCGCCGAGCACCGCGGACAGCGCGATGAATTCGCAGTCGAACGCGAGCGCGGTGAGCCGCGCGAGCGTCGTCTTGCCGACGCCGGGCGGCCCCCACAGGATCATCGAATGCGGCTTGCCGGATTCGAACGCGAGCCGCAGCGGCTTGCCTTCGCCCAGCAAATGCGTCTGGCCGATCACCTCGGCGAGCGTTTTCGGCCGCAGCGCCTCGGCGAGCGGGCGGCGCGGCTCGACTTGAAACAGGTCGGACATGAACCCTCGCTCCACATCAAACGGTAGCGGCCGAACCGGCCGCCGGACCCGACATTATGACAGCCGAGCGAGCGCGCCGCCGGGGCTGGTACACGCATCTGGTGCCCGCGCCGGTACTCGCGTCTGTTGCACGCGCCCCCAAACAACACGGGCCTGCCGTTGACGGCAGGCCCGTGTCGGGAAAACGGCGCAACGAACGTCAGCCGTTGATCACGTCCGCACCCTTCGGCACCACGAACTTGAACGTATCGCCCTTCAGCGACGGGTTCGTCTGGATGTTCGTGAAGGTCAAGAGCGTGACGTTGCCGAACACGTCGTGCAACTCCATCGCGGCGAGCGTGCCGTTGCGGAAGCCGATGCCGATCCGCTGGAACTGCGTGTCCTGCGCCTTCGGCAGCATCTCGAGCCACTCGATGCCGCCCTTCTCGCCCGCATCGCGCAGCGTGTAGCTCTTGTCGAGATCGTTGCTGCCGAACAGGATCGCGGCCGGGCTCGCGCCCAGCGCGCCGTTCAGCTTGCGCTCGGTGACCTGGTTCAGGTCGCGGTCGTACACGTAGAGCTTGTCGCCGTCGGCCTGCAGCACCTGCTGGTACGGCTTCTGATACGTCCAGATGAACTTGCCCGGCCGCGCGAACACGAACGTGCCGCTCGAATTGTCGGTGGGCTTCGGCGCGGCCTGCGCGGCGCTCGCGCCCTTGGCGGGCGCCTTGACGATCTGCTGCGTGAAATCGCCCTTCGCCGAACGCACCTGCGACACGAAGGCCTTCAGTTGCTCGGTGCCGCCCGCGAACGCGTGCGTCGCCGCGAGCATCAGCGATGCGCCGGCGAGCGCCGCGCCGAGCCAGCGCCGCGTCGAACGAAGGGAAGGGACGAACGAAAGTTGCTGCATATTGCGGTTTTCTCCCTGGGTGGCCGGCGCTGCGGGCGCCACGGACTCATTCCGCGTCGCGCGCCGGCACAAGAATTTCGCGGTTGCCGCTCGACGACATCGCCGACACGAGCCCCGATTGCTCCATCTGCTCGAGCAGCCGCGCCGCGCGGTTGTAGCCGATCCGCAGATGACGCTGCACGAGCGAGATCGACGCGCGGCGGTTCTTGATGACGATCTCGACCGCCTGGTCGTACAGCGGATCAGACTCGCCGCCGCCTTCGCCGGTTCCCGCACCGGCCGAGCCCTCGTCGCCGTCGGCGGTGCCGCCCTCGAGCAGGCCCTCGACGTAATTCGGCTCGCCCTGCTCCTTGAGCTTCTCGACGACGCGATGCACTTCGTCGTCGGCGACGAACGCGCCGTGCACGCGCACCGGCAACCCGCTGCCCGGCGGCAGATAGAGCATGTCGCCCATCCCGAGCAGCGATTCGGCGCCCATCTGGTCGAGGATCGTGCGCGAGTCGATCTTCGACGACACCTGGAACGCGATCCGCGTCGGCACGTTCGCCTTGATCAGGCCCGTGATCACGTCGACCGACGGGCGCTGCGTCGCGAGGATCAGGTGGATGCCGGCCGCACGCGCCTTCTGCGCGATCCGCGCGATCAGTTCCTCGACCTTCTTGCCGACGACCATCATCAGGTCGGCCAGCTCGTCGATCACGACGACGATGTTCGGCAGGCGGCCGAGCGGCTCGGGATCGTCCGGCGTCAGGCTGAACGGGTTCGGAATCTTCTCCTCGCGCTTGGCCGCGTCGTCGATCTTGTTGTTGTAGCCCGCGAGGTTGCGCACGCCGAGCTTGCTCATCAGCTTGTAGCGGCGCTCCATCTCCGCGACCGTCCAGTTCAGCGCATGGCCGGCCTGGCGCATGTCGGTGACGACCGGGCACAGCAGGTGCGGAATGCCTTCGTAGACGCTCATTTCGAGCATCTTCGGATCGATCAGGATCAGGCGCACCTGCTCGGCGGTGGCCTTGTACAACAGCGACAGGATCATCGCGTTGATCCCGACCGACTTGCCCGAGCCGGTCGTGCCGGCCACGAGCAAGTGCGGCATCTTCGCGAGATCCGCGCACACCGGCTTGCCGCCGATGTCCTTGCCGAGGCTCAGCGTCAGCGCCGACGGCGCGGCCGCATACACCTCGGAGCCGATGATCTCGGACAGATGCACCGTCTGGCGGCGCTGGTTCGGCAGCTCGAGCGCCATGTAGTTCTTGCCGGGAATCGTCTCGACCACGCGGATCGACACGAGCGACAGCGAACGCGCGAGATCCTTCGCGAGGTTGACGATCTGGCTGCCCTTCACGCCGGTGGCCGGCTCGATTTCGTAGCGCGTGACGACCGGGCCCGGATACGCGGCGACGACGCTCGCCTCGACGCCGAAGTCCTTCAGCTTCTTCTCGATCAGGCGCGACGTGAATTCGAGCGTATCGGCGGAAATCGCTTCCTGCGTCTTCGGCGCCGGGTCGAGCAGCGACACCGGCGGCAGCGTCGAATCGCCGGGCAGGTCGGTAAAGAGCGGCACCTGGCGCTCGCGCTCGACGCGCTCGGACTTCGCCGGCGTGACGACCGGCGGCACGATCGTCACCGGCTCGTGATCCTCGATGCGCACGCGCTCCTCTTCGACCTTGCCTTCGCGGCGCACCGCCGCGGCCTCGCCGAGCTTGCGGTCGCGCTCGGCCTCGCGGCGCAGCTTCGCGACGTTGACGGCGGACAGGATCGCGCCGCCGACGCGCTCGGCGACCGACAGCCATGAGAAGCGGAAATACAGCGACAGGCCGATCGCGAGCGCGATCAGCAGCAGCAGCGTGCCGCCCGTGAAGCCGAACGCATGCGACATCGCGCCCGCGACGGCCTCGCCGACGACGCCGCCCGGCGCGCGCGGCAACTGCACCTTCAGCGACCACATGCGCAACGCCTCGATGCCGTCGCAGGCGAGCACGACCAGCACGAACGCAAAGATTTCGGTGAGCCAGCCGATCGGCCGCTCCGGTTCGTCGGGAATCGCCTCGTGACGCGTGATGCGGCGGTAGTTGACGGCGATGCGCCGCCCGAGCGGCACGATCAGCCAGTAGGCCGACAGGCCGAACAGCAGCAGGATGATGTCGGCCGTCCACGCGCCGACGCGGCCGGCCCAGTTCGAGATGTGATCGACCTGGGCGGCATGCGTCCAGCTCGGATCGCGCCGGCTGTAGCTCAGCAGGGCCATCACCAGAAAGGCGCAGAGCGCGACCTGGAGAATCCAGCGGATCTCCGTGAGGAGCTTCGACATCCGGTGCGGCAACGCCTGTGCCTGGGCGGAATAAGGAGCTTTTGCCATGAATCCGTATAAAGAGGACGGGCCGTGCGCCCGCCTGTCGTTCGATCGCGCTTATTGTAAACGCTGCATCGCGCCGCCAAGTGTAAATGACGGTTACATGACGGAAACGGGGCGCCCAACCGGCGCGGCCGGCGGCTGCCAGCCGGCCGGATGCCCGCCCCTGCGACAACGCGCCGCCACATGGCAAACCGCCGCCCGCCCCGCCGCCCCGGTACGGACGACAGGCCGCCAAACGCTATCGCCACGATTGAAACTCTCGTTCGGCAGCGCAGCAACGGGGCCTTTATAATGCGCGTCTGATACCCATCTATGACGGCATCCCGGTCAACCCGGATCGTACGGCGAGCCCTACCCCGCCCGCCGCGGCCGCCTTTTACGGATTCGCATATGTCCACGCCCAAACACGCCAAAGTCCTGATTCTCGGTTCCGGCCCCGCCGGCTACACGGCCGCCGTCTACGCAGCACGCGCCAATCTGTCCCCGGTGCTGATCACCGGCATCGCGCAGGGCGGCCAGCTGATGACCACGACCGATGTCGAAAACTGGCCGGCGGACGCGAAGGGCGTGCAAGGCCCGGAACTGATGGCGCGCTTCCAGGAGCACGCGGAGCGCTTCAACACCGAAATCGTCTTCGACCACATCCACACCGCGAAGCTGCACGAAAAGCCGATCCGCCTGATCGGCGACTCGGGCGAATACACGTGCGACTCGCTGATCATCGCGACCGGCGCATCCGCGCAGTATCTCGGCCTGCCGTCCGAGGAAGCGTTCATGGGCAAGGGCGTGTCCGCCTGCGCGACCTGCGACGGCTTCTTCTACCGCAACCAGGAAGTCGCGGTGATCGGCGGCGGCAATACGGCCGTCGAGGAAGCGCTGTACCTGACCGGCATCGCGAAGAAGGTCACCGTGATCCACCGCCGCGACAAGTTCCGCGCGGAGCCGATCCTGATCGACCGCCTGCTGGAGAAGCAGAAGGAAGGCGTCGTCGACATCAAGTGGGATCACGTGCTCGACGAAGTGACCGGCGAGGAGTCGGGCGTCACGGGCCTGCGCATCAAGAACGTGAAGACCGGCGCGACGGAAGACCTGCACGTGCAGGGCGTGTTCGTCGCGATCGGCCACAAGCCGAACACCGACCTGTTCCAGGGCCAGCTCGAAATGAAGGACGGCTACATCCTGACGAAGAGCGGCCTGCAAGGCAACGCGACGTCGACGAGCGTGCCGGGCGTGTTCGCGGCAGGCGACGTGCAGGACAACGTGTATCGCCAGGCGATCACCAGCGCGGGCACGGGCTGCATGGCCGCGCTCGACGCGCAGCGCTACCTCGAGAGCCTGCACGACAAGAAGTAAGCCGGGAGCCTCGCCGCGGCGGGCGCTACAATGGCGTCCGCTGCCGCGAAGCGGGCTCGACCGGAAAGCCGCTGCCGCCGCGCAGCGGCTTTTTTTCTGCCCGCGCGCCCGAACGCGCCTGCCCCGTTACCGAATCATGGCGAAGAACCAGCCCCACCCGAGCGATCCCGCGAAGCGGAAGATCGCCGCCCGCCCCGTGACCCCGGCGCCCGAGGCGCCGCCGCCCGCCCTCGACGCGGCCGCGTTGCGCGGCCAGGGCCTCGCGGGCCTCGGCGCGTTGCGCAAGTCGCTGCAAGGCGAAGCCGATCGTCGCGAACGCGCGCGCATCGAAACCGAGAAGGCCGAGCGCAAGGCGGAAGCCGACGCGAATCTGTTCCGCAACGAGATCGGCGCGATCCGGCCGCTGAACGCGCCGCCGCGCGCGTCGTCGGGCCGCACGCCGCCCGACCCGGTGCCGAAGCAGACGCAGCGCGACGAGCAAGCCGTGCTGAACGCGACGCTGTCCGACGAGTTCGATCCCGAGACGCTGCTCGACAGCGACGACTCGCTGTATTACCACCGCCCCGGCATCAGCCGCGACGTCGTGCGCAGGCTGAGGAGCGGTGCGTGGATCGTGCAGGCACAGATCGATCTGCACGGCATGCGGCGCGACGAGGCGCGCGACGCGCTCGCCGAATTCATCCGCGAAGCCGGCAAGAAAGGGCTGCGCTGCCTGCGCGTGATCCACGGCAAGGGGCTCGGCTCGATCGGCAAGGAACCCGTGCTGAAGGGCAAGGTGCGCGCCTGGCTCGTGCAGAAGGAGGAAGTGATCGCATTCTGCGAGGCGCGCGGCCACGACGGCGGCGCGGGCGCGGTGCTCGTGCTGCTGCAGCCGCATGCGACGCCGGCCGACCGGGGGCCGCGTGCCGCATCCTAGGCTGACGCTCGCGATCGCGGTACTGGAGGCGATCGCCACGCTCGCATTCGCGATTTCGGGGTTCATCGAGGCACGCAAGAACCGCCTCGACTCGGTCGGCACGTTCGTCGTCGCGCTCGCGACCGCCTTCGGCGGCGGCACGCTGCGCGACATCCTGCTCGAGCGCCGGCCGTTTTACTGGGTCGTGCACGACGACTACGTGATCGCGATCTTCGTGCTCGCGCTGTTCGCGCCGTTCGTACTGCGGATGCTGTCGCGGCTGTCGGCCGAACGGCTGCTGCTGATCGCCGACGCGATCGGGCTCGGCATCTTCAGCATCTCGGGCACGTCGATCGCGCTCGACGCCGAAATGCCGCGCTTCATCGCGGTGATGATGGGCGTGATTACCGGCGTGGTTGGCGGCATCATCCGCGATGTGCTGTGCAACGACATCCCGCTGATCCTGCGCGATTCGCGGCCGTACGCGACCTGCGCGTTCGTCGGCTGCTGGTTCTACCTGCTGCTCGTGTGGCTGCAGTTCGACTCGGTGTACAGCGTGCTGCTCGCGACCGGCTTCATCCTCGCCGCGCGGCTCGCGACGTTCAAGTTCGACGTGCGGTTGCCGCATTGACGCGGCACCGGCATGCACAGACGAAAGGGGCCGTTTCGAAACGGCCCCTTCTTCATTCAGCGCATCCAGTGCCTCACGCGATCCGTTCTTCCGACGCCGGATCGAACAGCACGGCCTTCGACACGTCGAACAGCAGCGACTGCGTCTGCCCCGGCTGCGGGTTCGCGGCCGGATGCACGCGGCTCACGATCCGCTTGCCGTTCACCTGCGCGAACACGTGCGTGTCCGGCCCGGTCGGCTCGGTCACGTCGACGCGCACGTCGATCGGCTGCAGCTTCGACGCCTCGCCGTGATGTGCGTTGCGCGCGTCGGTGATGCGCTCCGGGCGCAACCCGAGAATCACCTCGCGGCCCACGTGCGACTTCAGCTTCGCCGCGTCGAACGGCAGGTTCAGCGCGCTGCGCGCGAGGCCCGTGTCGATCTCGAGCGCGATCCCGCTGCCCTGCTCGACCAGGCGGCCGTTGATGAAGTTCATCGGCGGCGCGCCGATGAAGCCCGCGACGAACAGGTTCGACGGCGAATCGTAGATATCCTGCGGCGCGCCGAACTGCTGGACCACGCCGTCCTTCATCACCGCGATCCGGTCGCCGAGCGTCATCGCCTCGATCTGGTCGTGCGTCACGTAGACGATCGTCGTGCCGAGGCGCTGGTGCAGCAGCTTGATTTCCGCGCGCATCTCGATGCGCAGCTTCGCGTCGAGGTTCGACAGCGGTTCGTCGAACAGGAACAGCGACGGATCGCGTGCAAGCGCGCGGCCCATCGCGACGCGCTGGCGCTGGCCGCCCGACAGCTGGCCCGGCTTGCGGTCGAGCAGGTGCTGGATCTGCAGCATCGCCGACACGCGATCGACGATCTGCTGCTGCTCGCTCTTCGGCACCTTGCGGATGTTCAGCCCGAACGAGATGTTCTCGCGCACCGTCATCGACGGATACAGCGCGTACGACTGGAACACCATCGCGATGTCGCGATCCTTCGGCGACAGGTCGTTGACGACCTTGCCGTCGATGCAGATCTCGCCGCTCGTGACCGTCTCGAGCCCGGCGATCATGTTGAGCAGCGTCGATTTCCCGCAGCCCGAGCCGCCGACCAGGATCAGGAACTGTCCGTCCTCGATCTCGATGTCGACACCCTTCAGGACCGGCACCCCGTTCGGGTAGGTCTTGTACACGTCACGGATGGAAAGGCTTGCCATGCTGTGAATCCTCTGTCTCGTCTCGCGCGGCGCACGCCGGCGCCGCGTCGGGTTCGTTTCGATGCGCCGCGCGGGGTGCGCGGCCGGTTCGTCGTATCGGAAAAGCCGCGCTTACCCCTTCACCGCGCCTGCCGTCAGCCCGCGCACGAAGTAGCGGCCGGCGACGATGTAGACGAGCAGCGTCGGCAGCGCCGCGATGATCGCGCCGGCCATGTCGACGTTGTATTCCTTCACGCCCGTCGACGTGTTGACGAGGTTGTTCAGCGCGACCGTGATCGGCATCGAATCGACGCCGGAGAACACGATCCCGAACAGGAAGTCGTTCCAGATCTGCGTGAATTGCCAGATCAGGCACACCATGAAGATCGGCAGCGACACCGGCAGCAGGATCTTCGTGAAGATCGTGAAGAAGCCGGCGCCGTCGATGCGCGCAGCCTTCACGAGTTCGGCCGGCACGCTCACGTAGAAGTTGCGGAAGAACATCGTCGTGAACGCGATCCCGTACACGACGTGCACGAACACGAGGCCCGGAATCGTGTTCGCGAGGCCGAGCATTCCCTGCAGGCGCGCCATCGGCAGCAGGATCACCTGGAACGGAATGAAGCAGCCGACCAGCATCATCGTGAACAGCGCGTCCGCACCGCGAAAGCGCCAGTGGGTGAGCACGTAGCCGTTGAACGCGCCGATCAGCGACGAGATCAGCACGGCCGGGATCACCATCTGCAGCGAGTTCAGGAAGAACGGCTTCATCCCGTCGCAGCGCACGCCGGTGCAGGCGCCGCTCCATGCCTTCACCCACGGGTCGACGGTCCACGTGGTGGGCGGCGTCAGCAGGTTGCCGGTGCGCAACTGGTCGAGGTCCTTGAACGACGTCGACAGCATCACGTAGATCGGAAACAGGAAATACAGCGCGAACAGGATCAGTGCCGCATAGATCACTGCCCGGCTGATCGTCATCTTAGGCTGCATTGCGGGTGCTCCTCGATTCCATATACATCAGCGGCACCAGCACCGCGACCACGGTCGCGAGCATCATCACCGAGGACGCCGCGCCGAGCCCGAGCTGGCCGCGGTTGAACGAAAACGTGTACATGAACATGGCCGGCAGCGACGACGACGTGCCCGGGCCGCCCGCCGTCAGCGCGACGACGAGGTCGAAGGTCTTGATCGTGATGTGGCAGAGGATCAGCAGCACCGAGAAGAACACCGGGCGCATGCTCGGGATCACGATCTTGCGGTAGATGGTCGGCAGCGTCGCGCCGTCGACCTGCGCGGCCTTGAAGATCTCGCCGTCGACGCCGCGCAGCCCCGCGAGGAACAGCGCCATCACGAAGCCGGTCGACTGCCACACGGCCGCGATCACCACGCAGAAGATCGCCTTGTCCGGATCGTCGAGCCAGCCGAACGAGAAGCTCGTCCAGCCCCAGTCGTGCATCACCTTCTCGAGGCCGAGGCCGGGGTTCAGGATCCACTGCCACGCGGTGCCCGTGACGATGAACGACAGCGCCATCGGGTACAGGAAGATCGCGCGCAGCGCGCCTTCGTTGCGGATCCGCTGGTCGAGCAGGATCGCGAGGAACAGCCCGAGCGCGACGCAGATCGCGATGAACGGGATCCCGAACCAGCCAAGGTTCGCGGCGGAGGTCCACCACACGTCGTTCTGGAACAGGTCCGTGTAACGGCCGAAACCGTCGAATTCGTAGTTGGGCAACAGCCGCGAGTTGGTCAGCGACAGATAGCCGGTAATCAGGATGAAGCCGTAGATGAACACGACGGCGATCGCGACGCTCGGCGCGAGCACGAGCTTCGGGATCCAGCGATCGGCGAAGGCCGACATCGGCGACGTACGCCGTGCGGCGGCAGCGCCGGATCCGTTTCCGCTAAGAGGGGCAGCCACTTGATTCGACTCCTGGAACGAGGGCGACGCAGGCCTGGCCGGCGCCGGGTACGGCACGGGCTCGCGGGCGAGCCCGTTTGCTGCACATGCAAAAACGCCCGGCCGATGAAGCGTGTCCGGCCGGGCGCCTGGCGCGCGTTACTTGACCTTCGCGGCCTTCGCGAGCGCGGCGACCGCGCTCTTCGAATCCTGCTGCGAGTTCATGAACTTCGTCACGACGTCCGTGATCGCGCCGGCGGTCGCGTCGCCTTGCGCCATGCCGTGCGCGAGCGACGGCACGAAACCGCCCGACTTGATCGCGGTCTGCTCGTCGGCATACGACTTCTTCGCGCAGTCGTCGAACTTGTCCATCTTCACGCCGAGACGCACCGGCACCGAGCCCTTCAGCAGGCTGAACTGCTCCTGGAAGTCCGGCGTCATGATCGTCTTCGCGAGCGCGAGCTGGCCCGGCGTCGCGTTCTTCTCGCCCTTCTGCTGGAAGAACACGAACGAATCGACGTTGAACGTGTACGCGTTCGCCGTGCCCGGCACCGGTGCGCAGATGTAGTCCTTGCCCGACTTCTTGCCCGCGTTCTCGAACTCGCCCTTCGCCCAGTCGCCCATGAACTGCATGCCGGCCTTGCCGTTGATGACCATCGCGGTCGCGAGGTTCCAGTCGCGGCCGTTACGGCCGGTATCGAAGTAGCCCTGGATCTTGCGCACCGTGTCGAATACCGACACCATCTGCGGCGACGTCAGCGTCGCCTGGTCGAGGTCGACCAGCGCCTTCTTGTAGAACGCCGGGCCCTGCGACAGCACGACGTCCTCCCACAGCGTCAGGTCCTGCCACGGCTGGCCGCCCATCGCGATCGGCTGGATGCCCGCGGCCTTCAGCTTGTCGGCCACCGCGAAGAATTCAGGCCAGGTGGTCGGCACCTTCGCGCCGACCTTGTCGAGCGCAGCCTTGTTGATGTACAGCCAGTTGACGCGGTGCACCGAGAACGGCGCGGCGACGGTATGGCCCTTGTACTTGATGATCTTGTCGATTTCCGGCGGCAGGTTCTGCTTCCAGTCGCCGGCGGCCGAATCGATGTTGACGAGCACGCCCTGGTCGGCCCAGTCCTGGATCAGCGGGCCCTTGATCTGCGCGGCCGACGGAGAATCACCGCTGATCACCTTGGTCTTCAGCGCGGTCATCGCCGCGGCGCCGGCGCCGCCCGCGACCGCGAAGTCCTTCCACACGTAGCCCTGCTTCTGCAGGTCGTCCTTCAGCACGCCGACGGCCTTCGACTCGCCGCCCGAGGTCCACCAGTGCAGCACGGTTACGTTCTCGGCTGCCTGCGCCGCCACGGCGCCAGCCATCAGGCCTGCGGCGCAGAGCGCGCCCATGATCGAGCGAACTTTCATTACTTATCTCCTCCAGACTGAATCAACTCGTGAGGTTCCCTGACCAGGAACCGGCTTCTTGATAACGACGGGGAAATCGAGCCGCGGGACGCATGCAGCGTACGGGGCCGATGACCGGCCGGGCTCTTACAGAAAGCGTGAATCGAGATTCAACGGCGTGTCTCCTCTTTGTGTTTCTGGCCCGCCGCGATGATGCGACGCGAGCCCGGGGCCGACGGCGCGCCGACGATGCGCACCGCCAATGTCCGATAACATTCGGCACAAGGCGCTCCCGAAGGCGAAGCTCGCGCAGTTCATCGACCGCACTTCTTTTTTTCTTCACCCAGGTGCTACCCCTTGCGGCGGATTGTAGTTAAACTACAATTCAGTGTCAAAAATATTTTTATCGCACTACGGATCGCTTCCGGGCACCCCAACACGGCGGAGACACATGCATACCGATTCCAGCTTTACCTTCGTACTTTTCGGCGGCACCGGCGATTTGTCGATGCGCAAGATCCTGCCCGCGCTGTTCGAAGCGCACCGCGCGAACATGCTGGCGGCGAGCGGCCGGATCGTCGCCGTGGCGCGACACGAATCGGATCGGGCAGCCTATCTCGAATGGGTCGACACGCACGTGAAGCCGCATGCGGCGAAGGCGGCCGGCAACGCGTTCGACGACGCCGCGTGGAAGTCCTTCCTCGATCGCATCGACTACGTGCACCTCGATCTCGGCCGCGCGGAAGACTACGGCGTGCTGCGCGACGCGGTGGCGTCGCTGCCCGGCATCCGCGTGTTCTATCTCGCGACGGGCCCGTCGCTGTTCGTGCCGATCTGCAAGGCGCTCGCGTCGGTCGGCCTGAACGAAGACTCGCGCATCGTGCTCGAGAAGCCGCTCGGCTACGACCTGAAATCGTCGAACGCGATCAACGACGCGGTCGGCGAGATCTTCGCGGAAGGCCAGATCTACCGGATCGACCACTACCTCGGCAAGGAGCCGGTACAGAACCTGCTCGCGCTGCGCTTCGGCAATGCGCTGTTCGAGCCGCTGTGGCGCCGCGAATGGGTCGAGAGCATCCAGATCACGATCGCCGAGGAGCTCGGCGTCGAAGCGCGCGGCGACTTCTACGACAATACGGGCGCGCTGCGCGACATGGTGCAGAACCACTTGCTGCAGTTGCTGTCGATCGTCGCGATGGAGCCGCCGCACTCGATGGATTCCGACTCGGTGCGCGACGAGAAGCTGCGCGTGCTGCGCGCGCTGAAGCCGATCGATCCGCGCGACATCGGCAAGGTTGCCGTGCGCGGCCAGTATCATGCGGGCGTGATCAAGGGCGCGCAGGTGCCGGCCTACGCGACCGAGCCGGGCGTGAAGCCCGACAGCCAGACCGAGACCTTCGTCGCGCTGAAGGTCGAGATCGAGAACTGGCGCTGGGCCGGCGTGCCGTTCTTCCTGCGCACCGGCAAGCGGCTGGCCGACCGCGTCGCGGAGATCGTCGTCAACTTCCGCCCGGTGCCGCATTCGGCGCTCGGGCCGACCGCGCTGCGCCCCGGTTCGAACCGCCTCGTGATCCGGCTGCAGCCGAACGAGACGATCCGCCTGTACTGTCTCGCGAAGCAGCCGGGCGAAGGGATGAACCTCGCGAGCGTGCACCTCGACCTCGCGTTCGACCAGTTCTTCAAGGAAGGGCAGATGGAGGCGTACCAGCGCCTGCTGCTCGACGTGATCAACGGCCGGCTCGCGCTGTTCGTGCGTCGCGACGAACAGGAAGCGGCATGGCAATGGGTCGAGCCGATCCTGAACGAATGGGCGCGCACGCTGAAGCCGCCGAAGCCGTACGCGGCGGGCACGTGGGGGCCGGCCGCGTCGAGCGCGATGCTCGCGCAGCACGACACCTGCTGGCTCGAAGAAGAAAACTGATGCAAACCGTTGCCGCGTACGCCACCGTACGCGGCAACGTGCCCCACGATTCGTACGATTTGAACAGACAAAGCAGTCCGGAGGAGATGTGATCGAGATCCACGCTTTCGACACCCAGGAAGCGCAAAGCGAAGCGCTCGCGCGCGCCGTCGGCGATGCGCTGCGCGCGGCGCTCGCCGGCCCCGCGCGCCCGTTGCTCGCGGTGTCCGGCGGCACCAGCCCGCGCCCGTTCCTGCACACGCTGTCGCACGCGGCGCTCGACTGGGCCGGCGTCGACGTCACGCTGGTCGACGACCGCTGGGTGCCGGACGATGACGCGGCCAGCAACGCGCAACTCGTGCGCGACACGCTGCTGCAGCACGCGGCGGCCCCTGCCCGCTTCCTGCCGCTCGTCGACACGCGCAGCACGCTCGACGCGCACGTCGCCGCGCTGAACGCAAACGCCGACTACCGCGTGCCGAGCGTCGCGGTGCTCGGCATGGGCGAGGACGGCCACACCGCGTCGATCTTCGCCGACGCACCCGAATGGGACCACGCGATCACGACGCCGGAACGCTTCGTCGCCGTGCATCCGGGCGCGGCGCCGCATGCACGCGTGAGCTATTCGCTCGATGCGCTCAAGCGCGTCGACCGGCTGTTCCTGCTGATCGCGGGCGAGCGCAAACGCGACGTGCTCGACGCCGCGGCCGCGTCGCTGCAGAAGAACGCGATTTCCCAACTGGCCAACGACAAGGGGACCCAGCTCGATGTCTACTGGTGTGCAAAGTAAGGCGGTCGTCGCGGGTCAGCATGCCGACGGCCCGCGCCTGCTCGCAGACGTCGGCGGCACCAACGCGCGCTTCGCGCTGGAAACCGGCCCCGGCGAGATCACGCAGATCCGCGTGTATCCCGGCGCCGACTATCCGACGATCACCGATGCGATCCGCAAATACCTGAAGGACGTGAAGATCAGCCGCGTGAACCACGCGGCGATCGCGATCGCGAACCCGGTCGACGGCGACCAGGTCACGATGACGAACCACGACTGGAGCTTCTCGATCGAGGCGACGCGCCGCGCGCTCGGCTTCGACACGCTGCTGGTCGTCAACGATTTCACCGCGCTCGCGATGGCGCTGCCGGGCCTGACCGATGCGCAACGCGTGCAGGTGGGCGGCGGCACGCGGCGCCAGAACAGCGTGATCGGCCTGCTCGGGCCCGGCACCGGGCTCGGCGTGTCGGGGCTGATCCCGGCGGACGACCGCTGGATCGCGCTCGGCAGCGAGGGCGGCCACGCGTCGTTCGCGCCGCAGGACGAGCGCGAGGATCTGGTGCTGCAGTACGCGCGCAAGAAGTTTCCGCACGTGTCGTTCGAGCGCGTGTGCGCGGGCCCCGGCATGGAGATCATCTATCGCGCGCTCGCCGCGCGCGACAAGAAGCGCGTCGCGGCATCCGTCGACACGGTCGAGATCGTCGAGCGCGCGCATGCGGGCGATGCGCTCGCGCTCGAGACGGTCGAATGCTTCTGCGGGATTCTCGGCGCGTTCGCGGGCAGCGTCGCGCTCACGCTCGGCGCGCTCGGCGGCGTGTACATCGGCGGCGGCGTCGCGCTGAAGCTGGGCGAACTGTTCACGCGCTCGTCGTTCCGCGCGCGCTTCGAGGCGAAGGGCCGCTTCACGCACTACCTCGAGAACATCCCGACGTACCTGATCACCGCCGAATATCCGGCGTTCCTCGGTGTGTCGGCGATTCTCGCGGAACAGTTGTCGAACCGTTCCGGCGGGGCGTCGTCGGCGGTGTTCGAGCGAATCCGCCAGATGCGCGACGCGCTGACGCCGGCCGAGCGCCGCGTGGCCGATCTCGCGCTGAACCATCCGCGCTCGATCATCAACGACCCGATCGTCGACATCGCGCGCAAGGCCGACGTGAGCCAGCCGACCGTGATCCGCTTCTGCCGCTCGCTCGGCTGCCAGGGGCTGTCGGATTTCAAGCTGAAGCTCGCGACCGGCCTCACCGGCACGATCCCGATGAGCCACAGCCAGGTGCACCTCGGCGATACGGCCACCGACTTCGGCGCGAAGGTGCTCGACAACACGGTGTCCGCGATCCTGCAACTGCGCGAGCACCTGAATTTCGAGCACGTCGAGAACGCGATCGAGATCCTGAACGGCGCGCGGCGCATCGAGTTCTACGGGCTCGGCAACTCGAACATCGTCGCGCAGGACGCGCACTACAAGTTCTTCCGCTTCGGGATTCCGACGATCGCGTACGGCGACCTGTACATGCAGGCCGCATCGGCCGCGCTGCTCGGCAAGGGCGACGTGATCGTCGCGGTGTCGAAGTCGGGACGCGCGCCCGAGCTGCTGCGCGTGCTCGACGTCGCGATGCAGGCCGGCGCGAAGGTGATCGCGATCACGTCGAGCAACACGCCGCTCGCGAAGCGCGCGACCGTCGCGCTCGAGACCGACCACATCGAGATGCGCGAGTCGCAACTGTCGATGATCTCGCGAATTCTGCATCTGCTGATGATCGACATCCTCGCGGTGGGCGTCGCGATCCGTCGCGCATCGACCAACGGCGAGCTGCCGGAGGCGGTCGCGCAGGCGCGGGCACGCGCCACCGACGACGAAACGGCCGACGTGCTCGACTGGTTGAGTCATGGGGCTTCGCCGGCGGCGAAGGACGTCGCGCGGGATTGAGGCAGCGGTAAAAAAGACGTCACGGGTGAACGACACCCCGAACGCTGGATTCAGGCCCGGCGTTCGGGGTGTTTTGCATTGGGGAGCCGCTTGGCGTTGGTGTGCCGCTGTGGGCGAATCGACGAATTAACACTGTGCAACAAGGCCACGTCTTTGCAATTTGAGCTGCATCGCCAATGGTGACAAGGCTGCCGTGCCCGTAACGTCGGTACGCGAATTACTGAAGGAGAGCGCTTTGATCGAAAATCGAAGTATGGTCGGAAGCATCTTTTGCACCGTGCACGATTCTCAACGCAAGTCACGGGTCCGAACGTATCTCGATTAACCATCAACACCGCGATGTCCGACCCCAACGCCCCCGCATCCGGCAGCATCCCTTATTCGATAGGCATGGCGAGCGCCATCCGCATCCCAATACCCGGCACGCAGGGCCTGTGCATAGAATTGCGGCCGCGAGGCGCCATGCCCAAGCGAGGCTCGACCTCCACGCTTTTTTTCCAGGACGTATCGGGGCGCAAGCATCTCCGTCTGGATTACGGATACAACGTCCAGACGAAGACGGTCGATTATCATTGGAATCAACGAGGCACGTACGAAACGTTCGGTATCAGCGACCATACGCCAATCAAGCAATTAGGAGCGGTCGCGTATCGTTCGACCAAATATTTTCGCCATGCTGGACGTGTGCTTGCGATTTTCGGCGTTGCGCTTGACATCGCATCCGTTGTCGTAGCGAGTCGACCCATTCGTCGTGCATCCGAGGTCACTGCTGGATGGGCGCTCGCGTGGATCGGCTGCAAGACTGTAGGACCTGTGGGCGCGTCGATCGGCTCCCTGGGAACACCGCTTGGCACGGCAATCGGCGGTTTGGCTGGCTGCGTGATTGGCGGATACGCCGGATATCAGGCGGGCGCCACACTAGGCGGCACCATTTATGACTGGGGTGATGCTGTCTTCACGCCATTACCTCACGCAAAAACGCAATGAGCGCCCCCACGATTCTCGTCTGCGAGACGCCAACCCTTTCGCAGTGGCAACTCGGTCCATTGCCGCCGCCAGCCGCCGACGTCATCCTGATTGGCTGGCACGTCGAACCGCGCGCCGTCGACGCCGGTGTACCGCCCGGCGTCGCTGACGTACTCGCCCGCGCACTCACTTCCGTCGCGACCCTGACCTTTCCTGTCGTACCGCCCGCTAAACAAGCGATCGCACTGTCATCGAGCGACGATACGTCGCAGCCGTTGCATATTGCCGGCCTCGCGGCCCATGCACGCGCCGCGGTACATCGCGGGACTGCACGCACCGTGCTCGTTTCGACACATGCCGTCGACACAGCGAAGCTCCTGTTCGACGCACCCGGCTATGCGTGGGACAGTCAGGCACAAGTCGTGCTGATCTCGGAGCATCACGCGCCCGCCCCGATCGTTTCACGAGACACCCTGCAGGCGCTTGCCGGCGACAACTGGATACGGCACGCCGCAACCGAACAAAAAACACCGCGCGCGCATCACCTGGTCGGTGTCATGCGCCCCGGGGTCGATGGTGATATCGCCGGTATTCTGTCGCTCACTTCCGCGTTCACGCGCTCGCTGACCCGCGCTTTGCAAACCACCGCGCATCGCGCGGGCTTCGCATGGCAGTCGCTATCTGAACAAGCATTCACGAATGCGCTGTAGTCGCTCTTCGCTGCTTTCGCACATTCGGACCAGGACATCGCAAGAATCGCGTTCGCGCGCGACCGTCACGCTCGAAACCGATCACATCGGGATGCGCGAGTCGCAGTTGTCGATGATCTCGCGGGTCCTGCATCTGCTGATGATCGACATCCTCGCGGTCGGCGCCGCGATCCGTCGCGCGTCGACCAACGGCGAGTTGCCGGAGGCCGTCGCGCAGGCGCGCGCGGGCAAGCGACGACGAGACGGCCGACGTGCTCGACTGGCTGGGCCACGGCGCGTCGCCGGCGGCGAAGGATGTCGCGCGGGATTGACGCAGCGGTAAAAAAGACGTCACGGGTGAACGACACCCCGAACGCTGGATTCAGGCCCGGCGTTCGGGGTGTTTTGCATTTGGGGGCCGCTTGGCGTTGGCGTGCCGCAGTGGACGAGTTGACGAATTAACACTGTGCAACAAGGCCACGTCTTTGCAATTCGAGCTGCATCGCCAATGGTGACAAGGGATACAGCGCCATGGCGATATTGCGCCAATTGGCCAGAGAGACTGAAGGGCTCGAAATTCGGATATCCTCGAAGCCACATGGAATGATTCCTTTACCGCAACTGGCTCAAACACGACAATCTCCAAACAAAAAATATGTCACTTAATTTTGAAATAATTTCTGCAACAAAAGAAATAAATCGATCAACCAACAGCAATTTCACACCCAATACATCGCAACTGTCACTCGAACTCAACAGATTCCCCACCAACACGAGCGGGATTATTGCAGCCCCTTCCAAAAACAAGCTCGGCTATGAATTACTATATTCCTCAACACCCCTCGACCCGGGAAAGTCAACTGAATCCGTCGGAGCAGATCTATGGAAATGCGCGAAAGAGTATTACGGTCTAACCGGAACAACGCTGCTAGTCGCAGCGGGAGGAATCCCAATCAAAAAATCAATACTTGGACACCCAGTAATAGGAAATTCAAGTAAGTACACGAATATCGTCAGCGACATTGGAGTTAGATTTTTCCCGAGGTTATTATTGCCGCACGGCCCGATTGCAAATTTCGCCAAGAAAGCGTTCGGCACGGTTCGTGTATTTGGAGTACTTGGACGAGCCTCCGGAGCGGGTGCCATTGCCATGGCTGTGATTGATGCAGCCCTCATAGGAAAGTGCGCGTATGATGCAAGACATGGAAACCAAATCTCAAACACGCCCCTCGAAACAAGAAATAATTGAAACGGTGATTGAAATTTTCGTCAGGGAAGTTGCATTCATTGACCGAAGCGAAGTGTCAAAAAACACGAACGTCCTTGACGATTTTAAGATATATCACGACGACATCTCCTTATTCTTGTTAGCAGTGTTTCGACACTTCAACATGCCAACAATAAACAACCCAGACTGCCCACCTACAATAGAAGGAATTTCGAATTTTATATTCGACTACCTTTCTTCCGATAAAAATCGCGAAGAGCCGCCCGGCCAAAAGGGAATCTGGCGGAGACTTTTGAGTTGGATGCAAGCACATTAAGGAACCTGCTCTGGAAAGTTGCCTATCGGCACATCGAACGTCATCTGGAAACCCCGGTTCAATCCCGCGGGAAGGAAACATGTCGACCGGGAATAAATGCGGTATTTGGGTTACCGGTCATGGATCTCTCGTCAACAAGCTACCGTACTCGATGTTTGCGCACTCATGCTATTGGCAAACCCGAGTCGTGCAGACAAGGGCCCGTCTTCACCGCAAACACTCGGCCGCACCTACGCGCAGACATTGGGGTTTTCGTTGGGCGCGCAGTTCGTGTCGTTGGGTGGGTCATTGCTGCCAAGGATGTCACGATGATCAGCATTCGTTCCGTGTCGCGCTATAACGCGCTTGTTAAGCCTGAGGACAAGGTGTTCTGATGAGCCAGTTTACGTGGAACGAGTTTGAGGATTTTGTGAGAAGGGAGGCCGGTGTTAGCCCCCAAAAAATTCTCGCAAAAGATCATGCCGTCGAGGGTGATTTGGATATCACTGGCGACGATGCGGTCGAGTTTATGGAGCGCTTCTTCGATAAATTTCCAGTGCAAGTTGGAGATTTTGAGTTCAATCGCTACTTCTCAGGAGAGGGCTTTAGCTTGATTGAAGTGGCGCGGATGGCTTTCTCCAGAAAACGCCGAGAAAAATATGACAAAGTACCACTTACTCTAGGCATGCTCTATCAGGCTATTTTGGATGGAGAGTGGAGCAATCAGCGCTTGGAAAGCCTACCGCGCTGATTGCTCCTAGCCACATAGCCGGTTCATCTTTTAGGCGATGTGTTGGATCTATGCATACCTCTGGAGTCTGCCATCAGACAAAATTCACTGCTCCGGTGTGTGATGTTCTGGGCCCTGATGTTCGCGGCACAACCCAGCCACGCCATGGATACGTCGTCGCCACAAGCCGGCGCCCGAACCTACGCGCAGAACTACAAGGACATGGTGCTCGCCGAATGCGTCGCGACCGCTTATCGGAATGAACCGTCCGCTGCGATGGACGCGGGAAGCAGCGCCAGTGCACTAATGGATTGGACCGACTTCGATCTGGAACGGAACCCCGACACGGGCAAATCGCTGGTCAATCGTTTTCTTGCACGCGACTATCGCAATCCGGTCGTCGAGTCCGAAATCAAGGGCGTGAGGTTTGATTTTTTGAAATGCCTGGATCTGTATCACAGCCAGGAACTCGAGACCGAAGTCAGGCGATTCGTGATCAACCCGAAGCGCAGCTATCGACTCGACAATCGCTCGTCAGACCGGTCCAAGTGATGCGGACGCGGAAATAACCCAATGCTTGCCCCGCATCGCTGGCCGGGTTACATCGGCATGGTGTTCGCTCAGGTTGTCGCTTGGGCGAACATCGTCGACATACTCGCGCCCTCCGTCAGTTCCGTCACGCCGCTCAGGCACCCGCCTTCACCGGCCGTCCGTGCCAGCGCAGCACCAGATAACGCCCGACGAAACACAACACGCCGGTAACGCCGATCGTCACGCCCATGGCGAACGGCGTGCCGTCCGCGAGCGCGCCGATCGCGACGCTCGCGAGCGCACCGAGCGCCAGCTGCATCGCGCCGAACACTGCCGCCGACGCGCCCGCGTTGTGCGGATAGCGGTGCATCAGGTCGGTCGTGCAGTTCGCGGACAGGATCCCGACCACGCCGACGACGAAGAACAGGCACACGACGATCGACCACAGCCCCCCCAACCCCGTCAGCGCGACGAACGCGACCGCGAGCGACGCGATGCAGCTCACGAGCGACGCGGCCGAGATGATGCGCAGCGAGCCGATGCGGCCGACGAGCCGCGTGTTAGCGAAGTTGCCGATCATGATCCCGACGACGTTCAGGCCGAACAGCAGCCCGTAGTGCTGCGGCGACACGTGGAAATACTCGATGTACACGAACGGCGTCGCGGTGATGTACGAGAACATCGACGCGAACGCCATCCCGCCGCACAGCATGTGCCCCCATGCGACGGGATCGGACAGGATGCGCCCGTACGACGCGAACGACGCGAGCACGGCCGCGCTCTTGCGCCGCTCCTTCGGCCAGGTTTCGGGCACGCGCAGATATGCAGTGGTCGCACAGATCGCGCCGAACACGGCCAGCACGACGAACACGCCGCGCCACCCGGAGAAACGCAGGATCTGGCCGCCGATCAGCGGCGCGAGCAGCGGCCCGACCGCGGTGACGATCGCGACCATCGACAGCACCTTCGCCGCATCGCTCGGCTCGTGCGCGTCGCGCGCGATCGCACGCGCGAGCACCGACGCGGCGCCGGCGCCGAGCGCCTGCAGGAAACGCACGACGATCAGCATGTCGATCGAACCCGACACGAAGCAGCCGATGCTCGCGAGCGTGAACAGCGCAATGCCGCCGAGCAACACGGGGCGGCGGCCCCACGTATCGGACAGCGGGCCGTACAGCAGCATGCCGATCGAGAAGCCGGCCATGAAGCTCGTCAGCGTGCGCTGCGCGGCGCCGGCGCTGACGGAGAAGCTGTCGGCGATCGACGGCAGGCTCGGCAGGTACATGTCGGTGGCGATCGGCCCGCAGGCCGCGAGCGCGCCGAGCAACAGGATCAGCCGGGCATCGGGCCGGCGCCGGACGACGTGAGACATGGGTATCCGGAATGGGAGCCCGCGCGCATCGGGGCGCGCGTGGCGGTGAAGACGGGAAGCCGCGCCGCAAGCGACGCGTTCAGGCCCATGATTGTACGCGCAACTTTTTTGCGTGCCTTGGGCAGCGTGCGGCGGCACCCCGCGAAACACCCACGTTCGTCATGCGCCGAACGAACGCGCGGGCGGATTCGATTAAGCTTGCTGCTGCTTGCCTCTCTCGTCTGACCATTCGACGTACGACCCACCCGATGACCGCTTTCCTGCTGATCTGGAGCCCCAAGAAATGGCCGTGGCCCGAGCTGCCCGACGTCGCCGCGCGCGTGAAGGCCGGCGAGACCGTGCATGACGTGTGGGGCTGCGGCTTCGCGCGCGGCATCCTGCCGGGCGACCGCGTGTTCCTGCACCGCGTCGCGAAGGAACCGAAGGGCGTGTTCGGCTCCGGCTACGTGACGCGCGCGCCGTACGAGGTGCCCGATCCGTCGACGAAGCGCGGCTACCGGCTGTGCATCGACTTCGTGTACGACTGGCTGGTCGATGCGCATCAGGACGTCGTGATCGCGCGCGACGCGCTGCGCGTCCATCCGTATTCGGTCCAGACCTGGGATGCGCAGAGCTCCGGCACGTCGATCAAGCCGATGGTCGAAGGCCCGCTCGAAAAGCGCTGGGCCGAGCTGACCGGCAAGCGCAAGCCGCCGCGATAAGCGGAAACCGGGTCGCATCACGCGCGCCTTTCCGGCCGGCCGATGCCGCGCGCCGAAAGGCCGCAGACCGGCCGGCGGGCTTGCCGCGCGTGTCTCCGGTACAATCGGACGATCGTTCCGCCCAGGCGCCGCGGCCCGTGCACCGGCCCCCGCGCCCTTCTCTCGCAGGTTTCGCTCATGTCCAACAATCAGCTTCTCTTCGAACGCGCCCAGAAGACCATTCCGGGCGGCGTCAACTCGCCGGTGCGCGCGTTCCGGTCGGTCGGCGGCACGCCGCGCTTCGTCGCGCGCGCACAAGGCCCGTATTTCTGGGATGCCGACGGCAAGCAGTACATCGACTACATCGGCTCGTGGGGCCCGATGATCGTCGGCCACGTCCATCCGGAAGTGCTGTCGGCCGTGCAGAACGTGCTCGCCGACGGCTTCTCGTTCGGCGCGCCGACCGAAGCGGAAATCGAGATCGCCGAGGAAATCTGCAAGCTCGTGCCGTCGATCGAGCAGGTGCGGATGGTGTCGAGCGGCACCGAGGCCACGATGAGCGCGCTGCGTCTCGCGCGCGGCTTCACGGGCCGCAGCCGCATCGTCAAGTTCGAGGGCTGCTACCACGGCCACGCGGACAGCCTGCTCGTCAAGGCCGGCTCGGGCCTGCTGACGTTCGGCAACCCGACCTCGGCCGGCGTGCCCGCCGACATCGCGAAGCACACGACCGTCCTCGAATACAACAACGTCGCCGCGCTCGAGGAAGCGTTCGGCGCATTCGGCGACGAGATCGCCGCGGTGATCGTCGAGCCGGTCGCCGGCAACATGAATCTCGTACGCGGCACGCCCGAATTCCTGGGCGCGCTGCGCGCGCTGTGCACGAAGCACGGCGCCGTGCTGATCTTCGACGAGGTGATGTGCGGGTTCCGCGTCGCGCTCGGCGGCGCGCAGGCGTACTACGGCATCGCGGCCGACCTCACCTGCCTCGGCAAGGTGATCGGCGGCGGGATGCCGGCCGCCGCGTTCGGCGGCCGCCGCGACATCATGGCCCACCTCGCGCCGCTCGGCGGCGTGTACCAGGCCGGCACGCTGTCGGGCAACCCGATCGCGGTCGCCGCGGGCCTGAAGACGCTGCAACTGATCCAGGCGCCGGGTTTCTACGACGCGCTCACCGCGCAGACGAAGCGGCTCGCCGACGGCCTCGCGGCGCAAGCGCGCGCGGCCGGCGTACCGTTCGCGGCCGATTCGATCGGCGCGATGTTCGGCCTGTACTTCGCCGAGCGCGTGCCGGGCAGCTTCGCGGAAGTCACGAAGAGCGACATCGCGCGCTTCAACCGCTTCTTCCACCTGATGCTCGACGAGGGCGTGTACTTCGCGCCGTCCGCGTACGAAGCCGGCTTCGTGTCGAGCACGCACGACGATGCGGTGATCGACGCGACGCTCGCGGCCGCGCGCCGCGCGTTCGCGGCACTCGCCGCCTGACCCGGGGCCGCGCGCATGTTCTCGGATACCGATTTCGCCCACATGCAGCGCGCGCTCGGGCTCGCCGCGCACGGCATGTACACGACCGCGCCGAATCCGCGCGTCGGCTGCGTGATCGTCAAGGACGGCGACGTGATCGGCGAAGGCTTCACGCAACCGGCCGGCCAGGATCACGCGGAAGTGCAGGCGCTGAAGGATGCGCGTTCGCGCGGCTACGACGTCGCGGGCTCGACCGTCTACGTGACGCTCGAACCGTGCAGCCATTTCGGCCGCACGCCGCCGTGCGCGAACGCGCTGATCGACGCGCGCGTCGCGAAAGTCGTCGCCGCGATGGAAGACCCGAACCCGCAGGTGTCGGGGCGCGGCCTCGGGATGCTGCGCGACGCGGGTATCGACGTGCGCTGCGGGCTGCTCGCGCACGAGGCCGGCGAGCTGAACATCGGCTTCGTGTCGCGGATGACGCGCGGCCGCCCGTGGGTGCGGATGAAGACCGCCGCGTCGCTCGACGGCCGCACCGCGCTGCCGTCCGGCGAAAGCCAGTGGATCACCGGCGAGGCCGCGCGCCTCGACGGGCACGCGTGGCGCGCACGCGCGTGCGCGATCCTCACCGGCATCGGCACGGTGCGCGAGGACAATCCGTTGCTGACCGTGCGCGGCATCGACACGCCGCGTCAGCCGCAACGCATCCTGGTGGACAGCCGCCTCGACCTGCCGCTCGACGCGCGGCTGCTCGAAGGCGCGCCGCTGCTGATTTTCTGCGGCCGGCTCGACGCCGCCGGCGAAGTCCGCGCGAACGTGCTGAGGTCGCGCGGCGCGGAAATCGTGCCGCTCGCGAATGCGCACGGCAAGGTCGACCTGCCCGCGATGCTGGCCGCGCTCGGCGCGCGCGGCGTGAACGAACTGCACGTGGAGGCCGGCCACAAGCTGAACGGTTCGCTGCTGCGCGAGCGGTGCGTCGACGAATTGCTGGTCTATCTGGCGCCGAGCCTGCTGGGCGCCGACGCGGCCGGCATGTTCGATCTCGCCGCGCCGGCCAGCCTCGATGCGCGCACCCGGCTGTCGTTCCACGGGTTCGAGCGGATCGGCGACGACTTGCGGATCCTCGCGCGGCTCACGCCGCCCGACGCCTCTCACTGAACGGGATCGTCACGATGTTTACCGGAATTGTCGCGGCCGTCGGCCGCATCGAATCGATCGCCGCGCTCGGCACGTCGGCCGAAGCCGGCGTGCGCCTGACCGTGCAGGCCGGCGGGCTCGACCTGGCGGATGTCGCGCTCGGCGACAGCATCGCGATCCAGGGTGCGTGCATGACGGTGATCGAGAAGACCGACACCACGTTCGACGTCGACGTGTCGCGCGAAAGCCTGAACCGGACGGTCGGTCTCGCGCAGCCCGGCGAAGTGAACCTGGAGAAGGCGCTGCGCGCGCACGACCGCCTCGGCGGGCATATCGTGTCGGGCCATGTGGACGGCCTCGGCGCCGTCACGCGCTTCGCGCCGGTCGGCGAGTCGCACGAACTGCGAATCGTCGCGCCGCGCGAGCTCGGCCGCTATCTCGCGTACAAGGGCTCGATCACGGTGAACGGCGTGAGCCTGACCGTCAATACGGTCGACGATCGCGCGGACGGCTGCGAATTCTCGATCAACCTGATTCCGCATACGGTCGAAGTCACGACGCTGCGTCACGTGAAGGCCGGCGACAAGGTCAACCTCGAAGTCGACATGATCGCGCGGTATGTGGAGCGGATGCTGTCGGCGTCGCAGGGCGTCCAGCAGGACTGATCGGGCAGTTCGGTCCCATATATGATGTAACGACGGCTGACGGTTCGGCCCAGCATTGTCGGGGCGTCGCCGCAGCCCCGTCGCTCCACCGAGCGTTGCTCCGGCCCTACTTCATGCTGGGCCGCCCCGTCGGCCATCCCAAGCGACAGCATCGCGATCGCGTTCGCTCGTTGGCCGTCCGGCCAGCCGACACCTGGCCGAACGGCCAACGACGCGCACGGGTCATGCCGCCGCGCTAAGATGCGTCGACAGCGGTTCCCATGCCGCCACGTACGACGCGCCGCGTAGCGGCCGCCATTCTTCCCATTGGAGTCGTCCCCATGTCCATCTCGATGTACCAGGCTTCGCTGCCCGTCCTGATCCGCGGTCTCACCAACCTGCAGCACATCCTCGGCAAGGCGCAGGCGCATGCGGCCGAGAAGCAGATCGATCCGTCTGTGTTCATCGGTGCACGCCTTTATCCGGACATGCTGCCGCTCGTCCGCCAGGTCTACATCGCGACCGACACGGCCAAGGGCTGCGCCGCGCGGCTCGCCGGCGCCGAGATCCCGAGCTACCCGGATGTCGAGCAAACCTTCGACGAACTGCATGCGCGCATCCAGAAGACGATCGACTATCTGAAAAGCTTCGATGCCGCGCAGATCGACGGCAGCGAGGCGCGCCAGATCGTGCTGAAGATGCGCGTCGGCCCGATCGAGTTCACCGGCCAGTCGTACCTGCTGAACTTCGTGCTGCCCAATTTCTTCTTCCACGTGACGACCGCGTACGACATCCTGCGCCACAGCGGCGTCGAACTCGGCAAGCTGGACTACCTCGGCGGCCGCAACGACCACGCGTGACGCGCGGCCCACAACCGTCCGCACCCGCGCGCAGGCAGGCCGCAGCGCTTTCCGGAGCGCTCGCCGGCCCCGCGCGGCCCGCGCCAGCCGAAACGCCGTCCGGCTGGCGTAAAATACGCACTTTCCTCTTTCTCGCCCCCTTATGACGCTCGCCTCCACGCTCGACATCATCGCCGAGCTGAAAGCCGGCCGGATGGTGATCCTGGTCGACGAAGAAGACCGCGAAAACGAGGGCGACCTCGTGATCGCCGCCGAATTCGTCACGCCGGAAGCGATCAACTTCATGGCCAAGTACGGCCGCGGCCTGATTTGTCTGACGTTGACGCAGGAACGCTGCAAGCAGTTGCACCTGCCGCTGATGACCTACCGCAACGGCACGCAGTACGGCACCGCGTTCACGGTCAGCATCGAAGCGGCCGAAGGCGTGACGACCGGCATCTCGGCCGCCGACCGCGCGCACACGATCGCCACGGCGGTCGCGCACGACGTGCGCCCCGAGCACATCGTGCAGCCGGGCCACGTGTTCCCGATCATGGCGCAACCGGGCGGCGTGCTCGTGCGCGCGGGCCACACCGAAGCCGGCTGCGACTTCACGGCGCTCGCGGGCCTCACGCCGGCCGCGGTGATCTGCGAGGTGATCAAGGACGACGGCACGATGGCGCGCCTGCCCGACCTGATCGAATTCGCGAAGGAACACAACCTGAAGATCGGCACGATCGCCGACCTGATCCAGTACCGCAGCCGCACCGAGTCGATCATCGAGCGGATCGCCGAGCGCACGATGCAGACCGCGCACGGCACGTTCCGCGCGGTGCTGTACCGCGACCAGCCGAGCGGCTCGCCGCACATCGCGCTGGTGCGCGGCACACCGTCGCCGGACGTCGACACGCCGGCGCGCGTGCACGAGCCGCTGTCGGTGCTCGATCTGCTCGAGACGGGCGTGTCGACCCACTCGTGGACGCTCGACGCGGCGATGCGCGAGATCGCCGCACGCGACCTCGGCGTGATCGTGCTGCTCAACTGCGGCGACACGAAGGAACACCTGATCGACGTCTTCAAGGCGTTCGACGAGGAAGAAAAGGCCGCTGCGCTCAAGCGCCGGCCGGTCGATTTCAAGACGTTCGGCATCGGCGCGCAGATCCTGCGCGATGTCGGCGTCGGCAAGATGCAGGTGCTGTCGAATCCGCGCAAGCTGGGCAGCATGTCCGGCTACGGCCTCGAAGTCACGGGCTTCATCCCGATGCCCGGCGGCGAAGCCACGTCCTGCCCGGCGTCCCACGCGTAACCCGCCACGGCGCTTTCGCCCTATAACCGTTCATCCACACCACGGACCAGATCATGGAAATCGGACAATACCAACCGAATCTCGAAGGCGACGGCCTGCGTATCGGCATCGTGCAATCGCGCTTCAACGAACCCGTGTGCAACGGCCTCGCCGACGCGTGCGTCGAAGAACTGGAGCGCCTCGGCGTCACCGGTGAAGACGTGCTGCTCGTGTCGGTGCCCGGCGCGCTGGAAATCCCGCTCGCGCTGCAGAAGCTCGCCGAAAGTGGCCAGTTCGACGCGCTGATCGCGCTCGGCGCGGTGATCCGCGGCGAGACCTACCACTTCGAACTCGTGTCGAACGAGAGCGGCGCGGGCATCACCCGCATCGGTCTCGATTTCAACCTGCCGATCGCGAACGCGGTCCTGACGACCGAAACCGACGAGCAGGCCGTCGCGCGCATGACCGAGAAAGGTCGTGACGCCGCACGCGTCGCCGTCGAGATGGCCAACCTGACGATGGCCCTCGACCAGCTCGGCGACGACGAGGACGAAGAGGAAGACGAAGACGACGAAGAGGAGCGCGCATGAAGAAGAGCGCCCGCCGACAATCGCGCGAGCTGGCGACGCAGGGCCTGTACCAGTGGCTGCTGTCGAACGCGCCCTCCGGCGAGATCGACGCGCAACTGCGCGGCGCGCTCGGTTACGACAAGGCTGACAAGGAACTGCTCGAAGCGATCCTGCACGGCGTGATCCGCGAGCATGCGACGCTCGTCGAAGCGCTGGCGCCGTCGCTGGACCGTCCGATCGATCAGCTGTCGCCGGTCGAACGCGCGGTGCTGCTGATCGCGACGTTCGAGCTCACGCACCACGTCGAAACGCCGTACCGCGTGATCATCAACGAAGCCGTCGAACTCGCGAAGACGTTCGGCGGCTCCGACGGCTACAAGTACGTGAACGGCGTGCTCGACAAGCTGGCCGCGAAGCTGCGCCCCGCCGAAACGCAGGCGCGTCGCAACGGCTGATACCCGTTCGCTGGTCCACGGGCGCGCAAGCGCCCGTTTTTCATTCTTTTCTCCCCGCCCTGCCCGCCGATGAATACCACCGCCGATTCGCTCGTCACGCTCGCCGCACGCGTCGACGCGATCCAGCCCTTCTACGTGATGGAACTGATGAAGGAGGCACAGCGGCTCGAGTCCTTGGGGCGCGATGTTATCCACATGGGCATCGGCGAACCGGATTTCACCGCGCCGGAGCCGGTTGTCGAGGCCGCCGCGGCTGCGCTGCGCCGTGGCGTCACGCAGTACACGAGCGCGCTCGGCATTACGCCGCTGCGCGAGGCGATCGCCGCGCACTATGCACGTGCATACGGCCTCACGATTGGCCCGGAGCGGATCGTCGTGACGGCCGGCGCATCGGCCGCGCTGCTGCTCGCGTGCCTCGCGCTGGTCGGTCGCGACGACGAAGTGCTGATGCCCGACCCGTCATACCCGTGCAACCGGCACTTCGTCGCGGCGGCCGAAGGTCGCCCGGTGCTCGTGCCGAGCGGCCCGGACGCGCGCTTCCAGCTCACCGAAAACGACGTCCGCACGCACTGGAACGCGCGCACGCGCGGCGTGCTGCTCGCGTCGCCGTCGAACCCGACCGGCACGTCGCTCGAGCCGGACGAACTCAAGCGAATCGTCGACGCGGTACGCGCGCGCGGCGGCTTCACGATCGTCGACGAGATCTACCAGGGGCTCAGCTACGACGCCGCGCCCGTGTCGGCGCTGTCGTTCGGCGACGACGTGATCACCGTGAACAGCTTCTCGAAGTATTTCAGCATGACGGGCTGGCGGCTCGGGTGGCTCGTCGTGCCGCCCGCGCTCGTCGGCACGTTCGAGAAGCTGTCGCAGAACCTGTTCATCTGCCCGTCCGCACTCGCGCAGCATGCGGCGCTCGCCTGCTTCGAACCCGCGACGCTCGACATCTACGAAACACGCCGGCTCGAATTCAAGCGCCGCCGCGATTTCATCGCACCGGCGCTCGAGCGGCTCGGCTTCACGGTGCCGGTGATGCCCGACGGCGCGTTCTACGTGTATGCGCATTGCGGCGGCGTCGCGCACCCGGCGGCCGGCGACAGCGCCGCGCTCACGCAGGCGATGCTGCACGACGCGGGCGTGGTGCTGGTGCCGGGCATGGACTTCGGTGTCCATGCGCCGCACGACTATATCCGCCTGTCCTATGCGACGGCCTACTCGCGGCTCGAAGAGGCCGTCGACCGGCTCGCGACGCTGTTCGGTCGACACTGACGCCGCGGCCGGCGCAGCGGCCGCTTCACCGTACCGCAAAACGAAAAGGCACCCGGGTGCCTTTTTCATGTCCTGCCGGCCGCAGCCGCACGGCGGGCGTGACGCGTTACGCGCCGAGCTCCGAATGATCGCCGCGCGACTGCTTCGCGGTATCGACGCTCGCGTCGTCCTGCGAAGCCGCTTCCTTCGGCGCCGCCTTGACCGACGTCGTGCCGTCGAGCGTCGCATGTACGCGCTTCGCGCCGCCTGCCGCGGCCGTCACGGCAGCGGCGGTGACGATCGGCTTCGCGGGCTGCGCAGGCGCCTGCGGCGCATTGATCGGCACGTTGCGGCCACGCGCGACGTCGCGCAGGCGGGCGCGCTCGGCCATCACCTTCGAGCCGTAGCCATTGTCGTCGGGGTTCGTCGAGCCGTTGTACAGACGCAGGCCGTTCGCGAGCGAGCCGCCGCGCGCGATGCAGTCCTTCAGCACCAGCGCGCCGACCTGCAGGTTCGCGAGCGGCTGCAGCGCGGTGTCGGTACCGCCGAAGTACTCGAATTTGTCGGAGTGGACCTTCGACATGACCTGCATCAGGCCCTTCGCGCCGACGCCGCTTTCGGCGTACGGGTTGAAGCCGGATTCGATCGCCATCACGGACAGCAGCAGCAGCGGATCGAGGCCGACGTCGCGGCCGGTCTGGAACGCCGCCTTGACGAGCTGACCGAGCGGCTCCTGCGCGACGCGGTAACGGCGCGACAGGTAGGTGGCGACGAGCGCCTGTTCGCGGTTCGACGCGAGCGCGCGATCGTCGCGCGCATCGGCCGCCACCCGCTGAATCGGAATCAGCTTGGCCAGCGCGACCGGCGACGGGCCGGTGCGGGCCGGATCGGACGCATCGCCCTGGGCGCCCTGCGCGGCAGCTTCCGGTGCGACATCGAGGCCGACCGCAAGCGTATCCGTTTCGGGATTGTCTTCCTGCTGCGGCTGCGCACCGGCAGGCGCGAAGTTCGGCAGCGGATGGCCGGACAGCAGACGGGCCGGGCCGGCCTGCACGGCCGCGGATACGACCGGCATCAGCTTCGCGGCGAGCGTGCCGCGGACGGTTGGCAGCAGCCACAGTGCAAGCGCAACCGCGACAGCGAAACAGCCGACAACGCTGAATAGATGGTGACTGACACGCGTCCCGCGACGCAGCAAGTTGCGCACGATTTGCGCATGCTGCTCAGTGGGACGCCACGATAACCAAGCGTTCATTCAGATCATCTCCCATGAACATGACTCGTGCGGCTCGCTCAGCTCGAAGGCGAGACAGAAAACGCGCCGCGGAATCACGACGCCGCACGCCTTGGTTGGGACGCGCAAGCATCGGGGAAACGGTATAAGTACCGTTCGAGGCCACGGTGTAAGAAGGCCGGCGCCTTCGCACACACTGGGCGAGACGGGCATACGCGGTGGCACCCACGCAAAAAACCAGCGTCTGGTGGCGCTGGCTGGGACTACGACAAAGGCCGTCGAAGACGCCGTGCAGGATTCGGCGGACGGTGACGCGCTGCGTCAAAGATCGGTGATTGGCGGCTCGAAGCCTTTTACCCTGCAACCAATGTGAGCGGATTCTAGCAGGGTTTTATAGATCGTCAACACTATAAAAACTCAAAATGATAACAAAAAGTAATTTAAAACCGCTCTTCAGAACGCAAGCCCCGTGCCGTAGGGGTTTGCGCGCGGTCGACTTTTTTCCGCGCCGGGCGTCCGGGCGGCTGCCCGGGTAAAATCGTCGGTCGATTCGGGGTCGCAGCCGGCCGCCGCGCCCTCTCATCGCCGCCCGTCCCCGCGGGTGGCCCGGACCTTCTTCATGAAATACAAAGACTTACGCGATTTCATTCAGCGCCTCGAGGCGCTCGGCGAACTGCGGCGCGTCACGCAGCCCGTGTCGCCCGTGCTCGAAATGACCGAGCTGTGCGACCGCGTGCTGCGCGCCGGCGGCCCGGCGCTGCTGTTCAACGCGCCGCCCGGCAATGCATTCCCGGTGCTCGGCAACCTGTTCGGCACGCCGCGCCGCGTCGCGCTCGGGATGGGCGTCGATGCGGGCGACGATGCCGCGCTCGCTTCGTTGCGCGATCTCGGACGCCTGCTGTCCGCGCTGAAGGAACCCGATCCGCCGAAGAGCCTGAAGGACGCCGGCAAGCTGCTGTCGCTCGCGAAGGCGGTGTGGGACATGGCGCCGAAGTCGGTGTCGTCGCCGCCGTGCCAGGAGATCGTCTGGGAAGGCGCCGACGTCGACCTGAACAAGCTGCCGATCCAGACCTGCTGGCCTGGCGATGCGGGGCCCCTCGTCACGTGGGGCCTGACGGTCACGCGCGGGCCGAACAAGGCGCGCCAGAACCTCGGCATCTACCGCCAGCAGCTGATCGGCCGCAACAAGCTGATCATGCGCTGGCTCGCGCATCGCGGCGGCGCGCTCGACTTCCGCGAGTTCGCGCTGCGCAATCCCGGCAAGCCGTATCCGGTCGCGGTCGTGCTCGGCGCCGATCCGGCCACGACGCTCGGCGCGGTGACGCCCGTGCCCGATTCGCTGTCCGAGTATCAGTTCGCCGGCCTGCTGCGCGGCAGCCGCACGGAGCTCGCGAAGTGCCTGACGCCGGGCGTCGACACGCTGCAGGTGCCGGCGCGCGCGGAGATCGTGCTCGAAGGCTTCATTCATCCGCAGGAAGGCGCCCCTGCCCCCGCTCCGGCCGGCGCACCGCCGCGGCCGGCCGGTAATGCGGCGGCCGCGTACGAGCACGCGCTCGAAGGGCCGTACGGCGACCACACCGGCTATTACAACGAGCAGGAGTGGTTTCCGGTGTTCACCGTCGAGCGCATCACGATGCGTCGCGACGCGATCTACCACTCGACCTACACGGGCAAGCCGCCCGACGAGCCCGCGGTGCTCGGCGTCGCGCTCAACGAGGTGTTCGTGCCGCTGCTGCAGAAGCAGTTCACGGAAATCACCGACTTCTACCTGCCCCCCGAAGGCTGCAGCTACCGGATGGCCATCGTCCAGATGAAGAAGAGCTACGCGGGCCACGCGAAACGCGTGATGTTCGGCGTGTGGAGCTTCCTGCGGCAGTTCATGTATACGAAGTTCATCGTGGTCGTCGACGAGGACGTGAACATCCGCGACTGGAAGGAAGTGATCTGGGCGATCACGACGCGCGTCGACCCCGTACGCGACACGGTGATGGTGGACAGCACGCCGATCGACTATCTGGACTTCGCGTCGCCGGTGGCCGGACTCGGCTCGAAGATGGGGCTCGACGCGACCAACAAGTGGCCCGGCGAAACCAGCCGCGAATGGGGCCGCCCGATCGAGATGGATGCGGCCGTGAAGGCCCGCGTCGACCGGCTGTGGCAGGAGATCGGCCTCTGACGCCACGCGGCCGGCGCCCGCCGGCCCGCGCATCGCAATCGTCGCACGCACCCAGAAGATGAGCTTTCCACCCGCCTCCATGCTGTCCGACGGATTCTTTCTGTCGCTGTCGCTGTGTCTCGACATCGGCCTCGTCAACGTCGCGATGCTGTCGCTGACGCTGTCGCACGGCTTCCGGCCGGGCTTCTGGCTCGGCGTCGGATCGTGCGTCGGCGATCTCGTCTACGCGGCGCTCGCGCTCGCGGGAATGGCCGTACTGCTGCAGTTCGAACCCGTGCGCTGGATCGTATGGATCGGCGGCGGCGCGGTGCTGCTGTTCCTCACGTGGAAGATGGCGCGTGAAGCGCTCACGCCCGCCAAGGCGGCCGACGACGATGCGGACGCCCCGCTTCCGCCGCGGGCGAGCGCGCGGCGCAGTTTCATGCGCGGGATGCTGCTCGCGATGTCGTCGCCGAGCGCGATCCTGTGGTTCGCGGCGGTCGGCGGCGCGCTGATCGCGAAAGCCGGCGCGACCACCCCCGCCACCGCGTCGGTGTTCCTGACGGGCTTTTTCCTCGGCGGCCTCGCGTGGACGCTCTTCATGTGCACGCTCGCGAGCCAGGGCCGCAAGCGCGCGGGCGCCGGGCTGATGCGGGCCTGCCATGTCGCGTCGGCGCTACTGTTCGCGTACTTCTCGTACAGCGTGATCGTCGGCGGCTACCGCGACCTGATCGTGCACGCGGCGTAATCGCGGCCGCGCTGCGCGCAGCCACGCACGTAACGGCGGCCCCAATGAAAAACGGCGCAGCGCCCCTCGCGGGACGTTGCGCCGTTTTGCCATGCGCGGTCAGGCCGCGCGGGGCGAATCAGCGACGCCAGTAGCCGTGATGGCCCCAGCCGCCATAACCGTGGCGCCAGTACGGGCGACCGTAGTAGCCGCCGACGACCACGGCGGGCGGCGGCGCATAGTAGGCCGGCGCCGGCGCGTAGTAGACGGGCGGAGGCGGCGGCGCGTAATACACAGGCGGCGGCGGTGCATAGACGGGATAAGCGGGCGCGACCGGGACACCGATGCCGACCCCGATCGACACGTGAGCCTGCGCGGCGCTTGCGGCACCCAGGCCCAGCGCGGCGGCGGCGATGAACGGAATGAGCTTTTTCACTTCGATTCTCCTGCTGGAGCGGTATTTTAGGCGCTCCCTGTCGGCAACGGCGGGCATGCACGTCGCATGGAAGCAATGTAGCGAAAACCCGCCCCGCGCGTATCGGGCATTTGTTGCAAATTGCAATCGCACGCGGCCGGAGCCGCCGTGCGGCGCGATACCCGGCGCGGGCGGCGCCCCTTGCAGGTCGCGCGATTCCGTCCGAGGAGACGGGTCGCCACACAACGACCGGTCAGTCTTACCGGATCCGTCGCGGGCACGGGGCGCGCGTACGTAATGAACGATTACAAATTAAAGACGAGATGCCGACATTTCAAGCGGGATACGGGCACGCGGTGTTTCGGGGTCGGATTCCACGATCCTGATGCGGTCGTCATTCCGAGCGTCGGCCGGCCCGAATCGCGCCGCCTGTCGGTCATTCATACGTGCGGCGGCTCCGCAACCGGCCTTCCACGGCACCGGCATCATTCCTGCGATACTGGCGGCTGCCTCGTTTTTGCTTACCGCCGCTGCCATGCCGCTTCCCGACACACCCCGCCTCGGCTTCATCGGCGCCGGCCGCCTCGCGCGCTGTATCGCGCAGCGCTTCGCGCAGGCCGGCTTCCCGGTCGTCGCGATCGCGAGCCGCACGCCTGCGTCGGCCGCCGGCCTCGCCGCACGCATCGACGGCTGCCGCGCGGTCGACACGCCGCAGCAGGTGGCCGACGCCGCCGACCTGATCTTCGTGACGACACCCGACGATCATCTCGCGTCGAGCGCCGCGGCGCTGCGCTTCGACCCATCGCGCGCCGCCGGCCAGGCGGTCGTCCATTGCAGCGGCGCGTCGGCGGTCACGCTGCTCGATCCGGCGAAGCAGCAAGGCGCGGCCACAGGCGGCTTCCATCCGCTCTATCTGTTCGGCGGCACCGACGCCGACCTCGCGCGCATCGACGGCTGCTCGGTCACGATCGAAGCGGAAGGTGCGCTGCACGCGACGCTGCTGCGACTTGCCGCCGCACTCGGCTGCCATCCGCTGTCGATTCCGGCCGGCGGCCGGATGCTGTATCACGCGGCCGCCCACTACGCGGCGAGCTTCGCGCTGTGCGGGCTGTCGGAAGCGGTCGAGCTGTGGCGCGGCCTCGGTTTCGACGAGGACGCCGCGCTGCGCGCGCTGTTGCCGATGCTCGCCGGCACGATCGAGACCGCGCGCGACAAGGGGCTCGCGAATGCGCTGGCCGGCCCGGTATCGCGCGGCGACACGGGCATCGTCGAGCGCCAGCTCGCGCTGCTCGAGGCGCGCGGCGGCGATCACGCGGCGCTGTATGCGCTGCTCACGCGCCGCGCGATCGCACTCGCGGCGAAGCGCGCGGCGCCGCCGGCATCGCTGCCGGCGCTGGCCGAAGCCGTCGAAACGTCGCTCGCGCGCGTGGCCGCGCACCCCTCCCCGCCGCGAGACGAGGCGTGATAAGGTGTCGGCCGATGCGCCGCCAACCGGCGTTGGCGGCCGCACGCTACTGACTGTAATAAAAAGGATGCCAACGATGTTCGGCGAGATCGCCCGTTTTCTGCTCAATACCGTCTTCACGCTATTCGGCGCCGCGCTGATTCTGCGCGTCTGGATGCAGGCCGTCCGCGTGCCGCCGTACAACCCCGTCACGCAAGCCGTGCTGCAGGCGACCAACTGGCTCGTGCTGCCGCTGCGCCGCGTGATCGCGGGCGTACGCGGCATCGACTGGGCCAGCGTCGTCGCCGCGCTGCTCACCGCGCTCGTCTACGTCGTGTTGATGGTCGTCATGGCCGGCTTCGATCCGGCCGCCGTGATCGCGACGCTCGTCGTGGTCGCGCTGCTCACCGTCGTGAAGTGGGCGCTCAACCTCGTGATCTGGATGACGATCCTGATGGCGCTGCTGTCGTGGCTCAACCCGCGCTCGCCGGCGATGCCGATCCTCTACCAGCTCACGGCGCCGTTCCTGAACCCGCTGCGCCGCGTGATCCCGAACCTCGGCGGCATCGACCTGTCGCCGATCCTGCTGTTCGTGATCGTGCAGGTGCTGCTGATGATCGTCACGCGCGCCGCCGTGTCGCTGACGATGTTCGGCATCTGATCCGGCGCGATGGGCCTACGCCGCCGGCCCCTGCGCCGGCGGTGCGCCGAGCGTGTCGATCACGCCGAACCGCGCGGGCATCATCGCGTAGCACGCGCGCACTTTCTCGCGCGACAGCCGCTCGAGCAGCCGCTGCGCCTCGTCCTCGGTGACGACGAATTCGACCTCGATCGCGAGCGAACCCTGCAGTTCGAAGAAGCGATCCTCGTGCAGCACGCGATGCTGGCCGAAACCGGCCATCGCGCGAAACGCGGACCCGCCCGCGACCCCCATCCGGTTCGCCTCTTCCAATAGCCACTCCCACAGCGGCTTCCAGTGCAGCCGATGCTGCTCGTGCACGTAGAAGCGCAACAAGACCCTGTCCATCGCTCCCTCCGATGGCGGCCCGCTCAGGCCGCCGCGAGCCACGCGCGCGCGGTCCACATGCCGAGCGCCGTCAGCGCGAACGATCCAGTCAAGTGTAGGGCAGCCACCGCCAACGCCCATCCGAATTCGCCCTCGAGCGCGTGCGTCATCACTTCGACCGAATAGGTCGAGAACGTCGTGAGGCCACCGAGAAAACCGGTGATCACGAACAGCCGCCACTCGGGCGGCAACCCGACGCGGACCGTGAACACGACGGCGGCCACGCCGATCACGTAGCCGCCGATCAGGTTCGACGCGAGCGTGCCGAGCGGCACCGCGGGAAAACAGGCGTTGAGCGCGAGGCTCAGGAACCAGCGCAGCAACGCGCCGAGGCCGGCGCCGACGAAGATCGCGACGATCGAATAGAACAAGGGCACCCCTCAGTGACGGCGCCGCGCGGCGCACGCGGCCTACGCTGAACTGTATGCGTAATCGCGCCACACCGGCAATGCCGACGAACCGGGCCGGCAGGCATCGGATCGCGTCGCGAGCGCATGATGCCTTTCACGATTTCCACCCGCGCGCCGCGGCGAACATTTACCAGGCAATTTCATCCGACATGACAAATCGATTCTGAATCGGCCAATTATTTATCAGCTTTTTAAAAACCGATAAAACCGTTCGATCCCGCTCGGACCAACCCTGTGAAATGCCCGTCCTACGTGGGCTCCACGTACTTTCCCTTATCAGACATTCCCGTATCCGGCCGATATTCGATGCAATTACCGCCGTCGATTTCGTAAAATCGTTTCGCCACCCCACTCCATCGACATGGAGACTCGAAAAATGAACGATATCCGCCTGTCGTCCATGTTGATTCCGGCGCTGTGCGCGTCGCTGCTCGCGTCCGGCGGTGCGCTCGCCGACGGCAACGGGCCGCCATCCTACGTCGAAGGCCACCGCGCACCGAACGGATTTGCCCGGCCGCCGTTCCACACGAAGTCGCGCGCGAGCACGGCCGCGATCGCCGGCCTCACGCCGGCGCTCACGCGGCGTGCATACGGATTCGACACGATCGCGAACCAGGGCGACGGGATGGTCGTCGCGATCGTCGACGCGTACGACCACCCGAAGATCGAATCCGATCTCGGCGTGTTCAGCAATGCGTTCTCGCTGCCGGCCTGCACGTCGTCGAACGGCTGTTTCACCAAGGTGTACGCACGCGGTGGGCGGCCCAGGACCGATTCAGGCTGGGCGCTCGAAATCTCGCTCGACGTCGAATGGGTCCACGCGATCGCGCCGAAGGCGAAGATCCTGCTCGTCGAAGCCGCGTCGGCCAGCTTCAACGACCTGCTGGCCGCGGTCGACGTCGCGGTCAAGCGCGGCGCGTCGGTCGTGTCGATGAGCTTCGGCGGCAATGAATTCAGCAGCGAGACCGGCTTCGACAGCCATTTCAACGCACCCGGCGTCACGTTCGTCGCGTCGTCCGGCGACAGCGGCACCGGCACCGAATACCCGGCCGCGTCGCCTTATGTGGTGTCCGTCGGCGGCACGACGCTGTCGTCCGATACGGCCGGCAACTACATCGGCGAGGCGGCATGGAGCGGCAGCGGCGGCGGCGTGAGCGGCATCGAAGCCGAGCCGGCCGGCCAGACCGCATGGCCGGTTCCGGTGGCCGGCAAGCGCGGCGTGCCCGACGTCAGCTACGACGCGAATCCGTCCAGCGGTTTCGCGGTGTACGACTCGGTCGCCTATCAGGGGCAGGCCGGCTGGTTCCAGGTCGGCGGCACGAGCGCCGGTGCGCCGCAATGGGCGGCGCTCGTCGCGATCGCGAATTCGCTGCGCGCGGCGGCCGGCAAGAAAGCGTTGAGCGGCACCTACGACACGCTCTATACGGTCGGCAAAACCGCGTACGGCAGCGACTTTCACGACGTGACGACCGGGTCCAACGGCAATTGCGGCAGCATCTGCAACGCGGCGGGCGGCTACGACTACGTGACGGGCCTCGGTTCACCGATCGCGCCGGCGCTCGTGCAGGCGCTCGTCGCGCGGCCGTAGTCGCGCGGCCGTAGTCGCGCGGCCGCCATCACGCGGCTTCGGCGCAGGTCGGCGCGAAGCGCGGGGCTCAGCCGCCGCGCCATGCGCGGTCGAGCACGTTCAGCGTCGCCAGCGCACCGCCCTTCAGCCCGATCACGTCCGCCCGGCGCGCATGCGCCTCGCGCGCGTTGATGCGGATCACGTCGGCGCCGAGCCGTTCGCTCAGCAGACGCACGGTCGGAATCGCGGTGCCCGCGCCGATCTCGACGACCACCACGCGCCCGGCCTGCGCGATCCAGTCTTCCAGCGCGCGCTCCTGCGCGTCGTAGCGCGCACCGAGCCAGCCGGTGTCGCCGAACATCAGGATGTTCGGCCGCGCGAGACCGCCGCAGTGCGGGCAGCGCGGCATGTCGCCAACCAGGCGGCACGTCGCTTCGTCGACTTCCGGCACGAACGGCGCCGCGTCCCACGTCGCGTCCGTGCACGGGCGCAGGCATTGCATCGCATGAATCGAGCCGTGGATCTCGACGATGCGTGCCGGCTCGAAGCCGGCTTTCTGGAACTGGCCGTCGACGTTGCTCGTCAGCACGAAGCCGCCGTTCGGCATCGCGTCGATCCAGCGGCGCAGGATCGCGAAGCCCGCGTGCGGCGTCGTCGCGCGATAGAGCGCGAGACGATGCCCGTAGAATCCCCATGCGAGCGGCGCACGCGCACGAAATGCGTGCGGCGACGCGATTTCGTGGAATTCGAAACGCTCGTGGCGCAGCGCCGGATACGCGCGCCAGAAGCCGTCCGTGCCGCGAAAATCGGGCAGCCCGGAATCGACGCCGATGCCGGCGCCGGCCGTGACGAGCAAGGCGTCGGCACGCGCGAGCGCGTCGACGGCGGACGCGACGAGATCGGCGGGAAGCGGCGCGATGGAATCGGCGGGATCAGCGGGATCGGAAGGCGGCATGATGGAGAAGCGGTGGCGTCGAACGTTGCGCGAGTGGCGTCGCGATCATACGCCGGTTCGGGCGTCGCGCCGCATCGGCAACGCAACTGCGTGGCGCGGCGCGCGTGCGGCTTCCGACAGTGCGAATACCGACCGTCCGCACCGCCGATACCGCGACGCGGCGCCCATGCTTGCTTAGTGACCCGAATCGTCCTGCCCAGCCGGAATCTCGTCGACCGCGAAATAGACCGGCTTGCCGAGTTGCCGCGCAAGCGCCACGTCCGCATCCGCCCCGCGCGACGCACCGTCGATGCGCAGCACCGCATCGCAGCGTCGCAGCAGCCGGTGCGCGGCCGGATACAGGAAGGTTTCGCCGATCGCGTCGCCCAGTTGCGTCGACCCGGCCGCGGCGGCGAGCGGGAGCGACACCCATTCGCCGATCATCGGCACGTGCCCGCGGCGATACACGGCGAGCGCCGCCGCTTCCAGCCGGTGCAGGTTCGCGGCGATGCGCGCCGGGTCGCCGTCCGTGCCGCTGCGATAGGGGCCGGCGACCAGCACGAGCCGCGGCGTCATGCGGCGCGCACGCCCGCGGTTTCCCGCAGCGCGACGTACTGGAGCAGCATGATCGTCTTCGCGTCGACGATCTCGCCGCGCTCGACCGCGTCCAGCGCCGCCTGCAGCGGCATCTCGACGACCTCGAGATCCTCGCCCTCTTCCGCGACGCCGCCGCCCGCGCCCGTGCGCAGCGACGCATCGTATTCGCCGACGAAGAAATGCAGCTTCTCCGTCACGGAGCCCGGGCTCATGAACGCCTCGAACACCTTGCGCACGCCGCGCACGCGATAGCCGGTCTCCTCCTCGGCCTCCGCGCGGATGCGCGCTTCGGGCGTTTCGTCGTCGAGCAGCCCGGCGGCCGCTTCGAGCAGCATGCCATCGTGCCCGCTCACGAACGCCGGCATCCGGAACTGCCGCGTCAGCAGCACGTCGCCCGTCTCGGCATGACGCAGCAGGATCGTCGCGCCGTTGCCGCGATCGTAGGTCTCGCGGCTCAGGCGCTGCCACGTCCCGTCGCGGCGCAGGAAATCGAACGTCACCTTCCTCAGCACATACCAGTCGTCGGACAGCACCGTCGTATCGACGATGCGGACCCGCTCCCGCGTTGCAGCCATCGCAGCCTCCGGTTCGACAAAGGACGGCGCCCATGGTAACGTGCATATTCGTGCAATTTCAAGAATTTTCGTGCAAACACGATGCTGACGACGCAACGCAAGAAGGCGATCCTCGACGCGCTCGCGCGCGACGGCCAGGTGCTGGCCGCCGAGCTGAGCGTGCAATTCGGCGTATCCGAAGACACGGTGCGTCGCGACCTGCGCGAACTCGCGGCCGAAGGGCGGTTGCAGCGCGTGCATGGCGGCGCGCTGCCGGCGTCGCCGGCCGTCGCGCCGTTCGCGCAGCGCGAAGCGCTCGAAACCACGGAGAAGCGGCGCATCGCACGGCGAGCCGCGCAGATGATCGCGCCCGGGCAGGTGGCGATCGTCGACGGCGGCACGACCTCCGCGCTGCTCGTCAGCCAGTTGCCGGCCGACCTGCGCGCGACGATCGTCACGCACAGCCCGAGCGTCGCGGTGGCGCTGGCCGCGCATTCGTCGATCGACGTGATCCTGATCGGCGGGCGACTCTACAAGCACTCGATCGTCGCGGTCGGCGCGGCGGCGATGGAAGGCATCGCGCGCATTCACGCGGACCTGTACTTCATGGGCGTCACGGGCGTCCATCCGGCCGCGGGCCTGAGCACCGGTGATTTCGAGGAGGCGGCGATCAAGCGCGCGCTGTCCGAACGCGCGGCCGAGACGGTCGTGCTCGCGTCGCAGTCGAAACTGCGCGCGGCGTCGCAGTTCGTGATCGGCGAGCTCACGCTGGCGCAGACCATCGTCGTCGAAAAGGAAACCGACGCCGCGCTGACGAAGCCGATCGAGGCCGCGGGCGTGACGGTGGTGCGCGCGTAGCGCGCGTCGGGCCGGCCGCGTCGAATCGGTGCGGAGAGGGGGATGGTGCAGGCTTCGCGCCAATGTCAGCGTGCTGACAGGCACCGCTTGCTAACATGGGCGATCGCTCGATCGCCACGTGCCACCCGCCCGATGCCCTCACCCTTCGCCACGACTCCCACGGCACCGCCCGCGGGCGACGCACCGCCGCCGGGCGTCCTTGCCCTGTTCATCGCATTCGCGCAGATCGGCCTGACCAGCTTCGGCGGCGGGCTCAGCGGGCGGATGATGCGCGATTTCGTGCACGAGCGGCGCTGGCTCGACGAAGAGGCGTTCCTCAATGGTCTCGCGCTGTCGCAAGCGTTGCCGGGCGTCAACGTGAAGAACCTCGCGATCTGGATCGGCTACCGGCTCGCCGGATGGCGCGGCGCGGTGGCCGGCTTCACCGGCATCATCGCGCCGCCGGCCGTGCTGATCGTGCTGTTCGGCGTCGCGTTCTCGACCCTCACGCGCTTCCCGCTCACGCATGTCGCGCTCGCCGGCGCGGCGGCCGCGGCGATCGGGCTGTCGATCTCGATGGCGATCACCGCGGTGCGCCGGCTGCCGCGCCGCGTGCTGCCGTTCGCGGTGACGACGCTCACGTTCGTGTCGGTCGCCGTGCTGCACTGGCCGCTCGTATGGACCGTGCTGATCGGCGGCACGCTGAGCGTCACGCTCGAATACCGCCGTGCGGCCGCCGCGCCGGTCGGGAGCGATACACGATGAACGCATCGGCGCGCTACGCGGCACTGTTCGGCGTATTCGCGCCGCTGTCGATCGCGACGATCGGCGGCGGGCAGGCGGTCATCGCGGACATCCAGCGGCAAGTCGTCGATGTCCATCACTGGATGAGCGCCACGCAATTCGTGAACGACTTCGCGATCGCGCGGATGGCGCCGGGCCCCGGCTCGTTGCTGGCGACGCTGATCGGCTGGCAGGTGGCCGGCTTCTGGGGCGCGGTGATCGCGACGCTCGCGCTGTTCGGCCCGACCGCATTCCTGATCTACGGCGTCGCGCATCTATGGCGGCGACACCGGGGCGCGCGCTGGCAGATCGCGCTCGAAACCGGCCTGCGCCCGGTCGCGGCCGGCATGATCCTCGCGTCGGTATGGGTGCTGCTGCGGGCGCTCGACGGCGGCTGGGCCGCCCGGGCGATCGCGGCGGCGTCGGCGCTGTGCGTGATCTACACGCGTGTTCATGCGCTGCTGCTGATCGCGATCGGCGCGCTGCTGCTCGTCGGCGTGCATGTGCTCGGGGGCGTGTGACGCGGCGCTATCGCCTTTACATCGCGACATCACCCGGGCGCCGATCCGTCCTGACGCCTGAACGGCGCGAAACACCGGCGCGCTCGGACAGCAGCCTGAACGAGCAGGGAATGCCCGCGGTACGCGATCGACGCGCTGTAGGTGTCAGCGGCCCACTATCGGCGCCGATTCCGATACCGCGCGCAGTACGTCGTGCGCGTGGGTATGCAACTCGAACCCGATACCCGGCGCCTGCGGCACGCGTGCGTGTCCCGCATCGACGATTTCCCTATCGGCAAGCCCGCTGAACGGATGGAATGCGAACGGGCTGACTTCCGCGCCACCGAGCCCGAGCGCCGCAACGACGTGCAGCGAGAACAGATGGCCGCCGTGCGGCCAGAACGCACCGCGCCGCCAGCCGCGCGACACGAAGTGATCGACGATCTGCAGATAGCCCGGCAGCCCGTAGCTGTGCACGGGATCGAACACCAGCACGTCGCGGTCGTTGCGCAAGCCGCCATAGCGGTCGAGCAGCTTTGCTTCCGCGAGCGAGAACAGCGCTTCGCCGGCCGCGATCGGCGATGCGTATCGCGTGGCGACGTCTGCTTGAAGCGGCAGATCGAGCGGATCGCAGATGTCCTCGAACCACCAGAGGTCGAACGGCGCGAGCATGTCGGCCGCGTCGTGGGCGGTCGTCGCGTCGTACGTGTTCATCGCGTCGACCGCGAGATGCGAAGGGCCTGCCAACTGCGCGGCAGCGGCGTCGATGCGGCACCGGTCCTGATCGAAATCCACCCCGCCGATCTTGATCTTCGCGTGCGTGTGGCCGAGATCGACGATCCGGCGCATCTCGTCCGACAGGCGCGCGAGGTCGTCGTGCGGATAGCGGTAGCCGCCGCCCGCGTACACGCGCACGCGTGGTGCTGCCGTGCGTTGGAGACGATCGGCGAGAAATCGATGCAGCGGCAGCTCGGCGATCTTCGCGGCGGCGTCCCAGATCGCCATGTCGAGCGTGCCAACCGCGACGCAGCGTTCACCGTGCCCGCCCGGCTTCTCGCCGGCCATCATCGCGCGCCATGCGCGGAACGGGTCGAGGCTCGTGCCAGCTTCGTCGGCGAGCGTATCGGCAGCAGCCAGCAGACGCGGCGCGAACCGTTCGCGGATCAGGCCGCTCTGCGCGAAGCGGCCGATCGACGCGTAGCCATAGCCCGTCACCGGGCGGCCGTCGCGCACGACGTCAGTGACGACCGCGACGATGCTCGTCGACAGGCCGCCGGACGGGATCGCCGGATCGGCATAGCGGGAAACGGGAATCGCGCGTTCATGGATCGCGGTGATGCGCATGGTCGGGGCTCCGGAGAGGCGTCCGGCGCAGGCGCAAGCTTCACGCGCAGCAGCGGAAACGGTGGACGGGATCGCTGCATCTTAGGGGTTTGCGCGTTAGCGTGCAGGACCGGCGGCGAGCGTTATCGCGTCGTCATCGACAACCGCGCGTCGCCGTCATCACGCGTTGCAGCCGGATAGCAGAACACCGAGCGTATAACCACGCTCGGCGCGCTGTTTTCGAACCTGGGCCACCTTGATCGAGGCGGAATTCCCGTTCGCCACTCCTGCCTTCGTGCACCGGGACAAGATAAGGCGACGAGAATAGCCCGCGCCGGGAGAATCGACCGGCCCGCTCAGACAAACTCAGGCGAATACGAAGTACTTGCGCACCGTCTCGACCACTTCCCACGTCCCCTTCATGCCGGGTTCGATCACGAACACGTCGCCGGCTTTCAGGTGCACCGGCTCCTCGCCTTCCGGCGTGATGATGCAGTAGCCATCGAGGAAGTGGCAGTACTCCCATTTTTCGTAATTCACCTCGAACTTGCCCGGCGTGCAGATCCAGGTACCCATGATCTTGCTGCCGTCCTTCGAGACGTACGCGTTGAGGTTCACGGTGTGCGGATCGCCGCCAATGCGCTTCCACTTGGTCGCGTCAACGACAGGCGTCGGGCAGGTTTTGCGCAGAACGGTGATGAAATCGGACATGTCGGCTCCAGACTGACGATCGTATGAAAGACCTGTCACGTTAGTTCGAAAGCTTTACCCGGGCTTGTATGCTTCCGACGCCGACTCGTTTATTTTCGACATTGGGCACGAGGATGCCGACCTTGCATCGGCTCCAGCAGCTCAGTGACGCGTTAGACTACTCCCAGATCAGCTATTGCAGCGCGGATCGAAACGGCCGGACGATCAACTGGCTATGATTGCAGATACTCTCGATGGATTGGATAGCAACGAGCGGGAACTCGTCGTGAATTTCGTTCAGCAGTTCACTGATATGCTCAAATCAAAGCATCCGACCAAGAGCAAGCGGCGCAAGTAACGACCAATGTCTGGTAGATGGACCACTCCTCGGACCAAAGCAACTCAAATTCTTAGCATCTTTCTTCGGTTCGATGCTCAGCGAACAAACTCGAACATGCCCAATTCACCTCGAAAGATTACCCGTGATCATGTCCTCAGAGCAGCACGGATATGGAAGAAGGACCATGGACATGGAGGATTTCGAGACAGCGTGCGATACGACGTCGTCATCAATCGCGAACGCTTTCCGCCCAAGGCAATCGCTGCCATTGCGAATAGGCTTGCCGGAAACGGTGATTTGCTTCCATCCGAATTCGCCGGTGCCAGAGATGGCAAGTGGCACCGATTACTCGAAGATCTGGATTTTGAGATCGTCCCGAAAGAAAAAGGTAGTCCCGTCGATGAACAAGACGGCTCGCCCACGAAGCTCGAAGCAGATTGGACCAAAAGCGAATTGAGAGGCTCGGTGGCCGCATACCTCGACATGGCCCGTTGTTTCCGAGACGCTCGTCCGGTTGTGAAACGACAGGTCTATCGAAATCTCGCCGCGCAAATTGGCCGATCCGAAAAATCTTGCGAATACAGGATGCGGAACATCTCCTACGTTCTGGAGCTCATGGGACGCGATTGGATACCGGGTCTCCCACCGGCAACAAATGTTGGGGTAAGGGTTGCCGGACAGATAGAAGCCATCATCGGCGAGTTGGAAGGTCGACAGGAATTGCCTCGGGCTGCCGAAGCCGTAACCATCGCCGAGATTCGCAAGACTCTAGAGGAACGGCCCGATGGCAATAAAGCCCCAGGCACAACAACGTCAACGACCACCAGCTTCGTGCGCGACCTCAAGGTCAAAGCATGGGTGCTTAAGCGAGCGAAGGACAATTGTGAGGCTTGCGACCAACCCGCGCCATTTTCCGGGGCAAATGGTCCGTTTCTCGAAGTTCATCACCTCCGCAAGCTCGCGGATGGCGGGTCGGATACGGTGACGAATACGGTCGCCGTTTGCCCGAACTGCCATCGGCGACTGCACTTTTCCAAAGACGCTCGCGCATACCGAGAAACGCTCTATGGAAAGGTGACTGAGCTGGTACGTGAGTAGCAGCGTCAGAGTTCAGACGGGCGACCGCTGTATATGAGGCTTGCATCCACCTGGTCCGCCTCGAACCCTGGAACGTCTTCGAGAAGCCACAGCAGTTTCTCCGTGAAAGCTGCTCGCGAGAGGTCGCCGCCGAAATCGTCACACACCGCCGCAGCCAGCTCGCAAAGCTGCTCATTGGTCAACGTCGGGAAATCGTTGTGGTGTCGGGTTTCGTCCATGCTGGGACTATCCCGGCAATCCGACGATCAGGACAACGCCACAGCTATACAACCCGCTCAACTGGCTCGATCATTGCGAGCTCGGCACCCGGCTTCCACTCTGGAGCAAGGGCAAGCAAGGCCTCACGTGCCCCCTTGCACTGGTAAACGGGATAGTCCCCGCGGAGCCTTAGAAGATTGAAATATGCGAAAAGCCTGAACACACCCTTACCCGGCCTCGTATAGACCCCGTAGCGAAGCCCGTCGGTCACTACCAGTCGGTGACAATTGGTGCGAGACTGAGCGTAGTTGAGTGCCTGCGACATGGCTGAGAGGCAGGAATCGTCCATCTTCTTGGCCTCAACAACGGCGCAGAGGTTTTCATCTCTGCGCGGCAACCGCTCAAAGAGCGCGAGATCAACACGGTTCCATTCGATCGCCATCCGTTGTGGCGTCCAGCCAAGGGCACGCAGCAACGGTACCACCAGATACGCCACCGTCTCATGTTCAGAAGGCTTCTGGGAACGCTTGTACCAGCGTCCGATCCGAGACAGTTCGTCTATCTCATGCACGAGACTCGTGATCGAAGCACTGGCAACCCCATGGTCAAACAGGAACGATGAAATCTCGGCCAACTGGATTTTCCTAGACGCTTGGTCAGGCAATACTCGCAGGGGCACAGAAGACGACTCATTCGACACCAGTTCAAGCGACCTGATCCAATCAAGTACGGGGCCATTCCGCAATTGCTGGGTTGTGTCCCCCTGATTCATCGCATAGGCGTCGAAACGCATTGGCTTGCCCTCAGGCCTCCAGAGCCATCGGACCCTGCGAACGTGTTGCAGGTCCCACCCGTCGATATCGCCGAACTCATCGTGCCATTCGTAAGGCCCGATTATCTCGCCAACCCCATGGACCTCATTTGTTCCAAGCCTAAGCACGACGATATCGCCCGGAGCCATGGAAACAGCGAAGCGCTTCAGATCGGTAATCTTCCGTGACGACCAACCGTCAGCTCTAAGTCGGTCAGCGGCTTCGGGAATGGGTCCTGCATAGCCAGGTCCGTTGAGTATTACATCCCAATCGAGGCAAAAGCTGACGTAATTTCTATTGGTATCGCCAGCAGCCTGTTGCCAGACTGTTCTTCCCTCAAGCTTCATCGTTGTTTGACTGATTGTGAACAGGGCAGAAAGCTTACCAGTCGAGACTTACGCTGGCGCCACTTGATCAGAAGTATCGACAAAGAAATTGCCGACGATTCAAGCGAGCGTGTCGAGCGAGCGCTCCAGGCCGATCCCCAATCGGCATCACTGCCAGCGACGCCACCGCTCCAGCATCGAGCGATGCCAGTTTCCCTGCCACCGCCCCAAACCTCCCACTTGCCATCCCCACCCAAACCCCTGTAGAATTATGCGCTCTGCGGGCGTCGTATAATGGCCATTACCTCAGCTTCCCAAGCTGATGACGTGGGTTCGATTCCCATCGCCCGCTCCACACCCCACCTAGCCCGTTGATTCCACTGGGCTATGTGTGTGCCTCACGAGCATCTCCGCAAGACTCCTACATCGGCGTCCTACGGTGGCTCAAACCTCCTGCCTTTATCGTCGCCCTAGCGGCATCTACGTTGTCCGGCTCGCCGTCCCGAAACGGTTGCGCGCAGCAGTCGGCAAGAATGAAATTCATGCGTCCACGCGACTTCGAGAGTGGGAAGCCGCTAAACTCGTCGCCCATCGAATTCAGTCTCATTGGCGCGAGCACTTCATGACGTTAGACATCGAAAAACTCAAAGCCGAAAACCCGCTGCTGGACGGTGCGGGCATGATCCGCATTGTGGACGCTGCGCGGACCATTGGTATGGAGCCGAGGCTGCTGGCGAACGAACTGCTCAACGACGGCGCGCAAGCACGCTTCAACAATGGATGTATTCGCAAGCATCGGTGCTCGGCGGCACATCCTCAAACATCGCCATCCTGTTCGACAGGGATGGGAAGATGATTCGGATCCCCAGCAAAGGGCAGGTGAACACCGGATAATCGACATGCAATCAGGATGGCGGCGCGCCCCACGCGCCGCACATCACCAGATTTACGCCCCGCGGTTCAAACCCGAGTCTCGGAGACTGACTGGCCACCGCCGGACCACGCTCCGGCTCGTTTCATCGCGCTCAGCAACCATGCCGGCGTTAGCCGATGAGTTAATCGTGTATATGGCCCGGCGACAGGCTCCACCGCGCCACCCAAGACCCACGCCGTATCCGCACTTGCTTCGTAAACTGCGAGACCTCGCTCCGTAACCGCAAGAGAGAAGGCTCGACCGGTCTTCCCCGATCGATAGCTAGTTTGGAATTGACCATCTGGATGGCTGACGATCTGAACCAAGTGATCGACATCCTTCCGCAAGGCATCTCTGGCTAGAGTTACACGGGTAGCAGTTGACGCAGTCGTTACTCCCATCCCGGGCGGGTAATAAGCAACGCCATCTACAACCACGAACCCAGACACCCCACCGCGACGCCCCATGTCGATTTCTTGAGCCGTATATGGGTTGCTGCGGGCCAACGTTCCGGACAGGGGACGGAGCAGTCCGGGCCAGCTTCTCACAACCGTCTCTATCAGAGATTGCTGGCAGAACGGTAACTCCTCGCTATGTGTTCGGACATCGATAATGCACGCCGCATCGTCAACAAACATCACGTAGAGCAAGTAATCACCGCGCTCCGTGAAGTAGTCTCTCGACGCAAGCGATGCCCCCTCGGAAACCGGCGCGTCGGTCAGATGCAAGTGATGAATACCCCAGTCTGCCCACAACAAATCCGTTCTCATCTGGCGCTTCGTTGCGCTCGTGTCATGGAGCCCAATCAGCCTCTTGCCTTGAAACGGATTCAGGTCACGGCCGCCGAGCATACGTTTCTCGATCGCTCGCAACCCTGTTTCGGTGGCTCCACTGAGCCGCATCGGGAAACGATTCGATGCAACGATTCGCCGAGGAACCGGGTCGATGTATCTCATACGAAAATCAAGCCAGCGGTAGAGACCCTCACTGAGGTGCGGGACGTCCTTTGAATGCTTGAGACCGACGAAGCTGATTAGCGACGCAACAATGTCATCAACATCGCGCTGGAAGCGCTGTCTTAGTTCTTTGCTCTCGTCGTCGATCAATTCCCTCTCCTTCTTGCCAGTTAATTCGCGACGGCACTTGCCCGAACGTTGATGATATTGGCTCTTGAAACCGAATACGCTCGTGCCAGCGCGCTGACCGATTCACCCTGACCGAGCCTACGTAGAATCTCTGCGCGCTGCTCCGGCGTGGTTTTGGACGGTCTGCCAAGCCGCTTCCCTTCCGCCCGAGCACGAGCAAGCCCGGCCTGCGTGCGCTCGACCAGCAAGTCTCGCTCCATTTCTGCGACCGCCGCCAACATCGACAGCAGCAGCTTCCCGGCGGGTGACGTTAGATCGGTCGCCCCGAGTTGGAGCACGATGACCCTGATGCCACGCTCGCCCAGATGCCGGACAGTCTGCAACACGTCGATCGCGTCGCGCCCAAGCCGGTCCAGCTTCGACACGACCAGCGTTTCGCCCCTGCGTATCTGCCCGAGTAGGCGCTTGAACGCGGGACGCTGCTCCGCACAGACTTTCCCGCTGACGCCCTCATCGGCGAACCAAAACTCCGGTTCGATCTCGTAACCCGCCTGCGTGATCTCAACGAACTGGTTATCTGCCGTCTGCTGTCCAGTCGAGACCCTACCGTATCCAAACGTCGCCATCGCTGCTCCCCCAATGACATGCGCCAGAAATTGGTGCCAGAGTAGGACGCCGTGCCTGGAAAGCCAAGGGCTAATTTTCTGGCGGCGCGGAAGCGACGTTCGGATACTGCCGGAATCCGGCCGTTTGCTGGCAAACGAAGTCACAATGTCCGTGACTTGGATCGATTGGCGATTTCATGCTATGGATACGCTACCGAGGCGGAAGCGCGGGCCGCTGCGCACGGAGAATTCACACGCACGCAGCGCAGCTAGGCAACGCTCGATTACTCGCTGGCACGCGGCAAGACTGACTTGTTTCCGGAAGCGCCTGTCAGGGTGAGCGGCCTCAAACCGGAAATCCACGAAACGGCATGGTTGGCGAAGAAGGCAACGCATCGGATCGCGAACGACGGATTCGTGACCGATTTGGAGCTAGAAATGCTCGATGACCCGACGACGGATAGGCATCGGCCGCACTTTCGGAAGGCGAGGTAGAGGTGAGGGTAAGATATCGTAAGTCTAAAGGAGGACTACGTGGGGCTCCCTCAAAATATCGACTTTCACCAAATCAACGACCTGATTGGAGCTTTCAATAAGGAATCAGATCGTGGCGCGGCAATATTCGCTGGTAGCTTTCTGGAACACTATTTGGGCGCTTACCTTCAGTCCAAGACAGTTGATGCAAAGGTTGCAGAAAAATTATTTGGCGCAATGGGGCCGCTTGCAACGTCCTCCCAACGTATCGCTGTGGCCTATGCCTTCGGGTTCATTGACAAGGAGCTATACAGGAATATCGAACTGATTCGGAAGATTCGCAACCACTTCGCTCATCATCCGTTCGAGGGATCGTCCGAATCGGATGAGGTAAAAGGAAAGGTTCTCTCACTATCCACATACGGAGGCTCACCTGCAAACTATAGCGCAGCGCATGCGCGACAGGTTTACGTATTCGCATGCAGCGTAATTTGCGGATATTTTTGGAAACTCATGCAATCTGCACAAGAGAAAATATAGAGACTCGCGACGACGCGCCTCATAGCGCCAACATTGATTAGCGCGAGCACGTATTCAATCCGAGGGTGCTACTTCTTCGAATTCTTCTTCGATGGCTTGACGCTCTCAAGAAACTCCTCGCAAAACGAACCTGTAAACTGTGCATCTTCTAATTTTTTTATCTCTAGCCGAGCATCTGCGTTCGGACTCTGCGATGACGTGTTCGGGGTGTTCGGTTGTGGATCATAGTCAGATCTTTTTCCGAGACGGAATCTGCTTGGAAATAAGCCCGGAGCTTGGTCGGCCACATTAAAGTCGAGCAGGCCGGCTGCTCGATTAACATGCACTTTTGCCTCAGCGAATGTGCGTCGTTCACCGGCTATGCAATCCCAGAAAACAACGTGTCCGACGTTACGAGAAATACTTCCCTCGACGAAAACATCTGTGTGAAGGTTGTATTTGCATACACGCTTGCTTACCGCTGATCCGGAAATCTGACCATCCCGCACGGTGACGTCCAGAAAAACTGCGTCATCGTCACTGACAGCCCATGCCGGGGGTTCAATGTCGCCCTCGCTAGTGTTAGTCGACCGGCCACTCACATTTTGGTCCATGCGATACCACTCAACGAAGTCTTTCCCGTTCTTCAGGAGAGTCGGGCCGTTCACCGCCAGTGTGATTATTAATCCCGTCGCCGAAACGAAGAGGCCACTCAATGAAACGAGAAACGGTCCTTTTTTAAGAACGTTGTCCCAACGAGCTGGCGTTGACGGTGTCTCTGACTTCGCTTGTTGTGCCAATGTTCTTGGCGATCGTGGAATCTTGCGCCGCATGGTTTCCCCGTTTCTGTGGCGTGTTAGAAGGGCGCGAGCGTATCACAACGTCCTGGCCCGGAATCGCCGCCAGCGCTATGCATTGCAACCCGGGACCGATACCGAGCCCGACATCGCGACCTAACGTCTGGCGAACGTGCGTGAAAAAATCACACAACAAAATTCACTCCGAACGAGCGAAAGACAACCATCGCTCACTACTGGTTGACAAAAAAACGAAATGTATTTCACACCCCACTGCCGGTTGTGCTAAATTATCGCTCGCACACCCAAGAGACCGGGTTTGCGCTTCCTTGCTTTTCGGCGATAGAACGGTCGAGCAAGGTCGTAAAGCTGCGAGAGAAATGCAGCGGAGCATAGATGGGATCGTCGTAATGCTCACCGGTAGAGTTGCCTCGAAAGAGGAAGACGCAGCCGGGACGATGGGGAGAGGTTCGATTGGCTCAGCTTTGGATCCAGCCTCTCCTGACATAATGCGTCACGACCAAAGCGAGGGATTACCCATAGGGAAGAATATGGGAGCGTCGATGCCTCCAACTAGGTTTCTCCTTTGCGAGAAGCCTAGGGAGAGTATTGGCTCTCCCACGGGAAGGGTCTAACAACGAATACAAAACGATGGGAATAACTAGGAACAAGTTGCTCCCCAATTGATCCTATCCCCTACTACTTGAATCGCTGACACATAAGCTTGTGTCAATCCCGCGTCCACCTGCAGAACGCAGAGCAACGCACGAGCAGCCGTCATCGGCGGTTGGACCTCCTAGGATTGCCGCGACCGCCCCAAGGTATCGCGTCCTTCAATCCAGCCCCAGATCGTCGATCCTTATACGCGGCGACGAATACGAACCGGCACCCAAGATGCGTGACGCGCGAGGCGGAGCATTTCCCCCCGTATGCTCACGCAAATCGGCGTGGCGGGCCGCAATGATTACGGCACAGTTCGCGGCTCACACCTCAAGCGACAAATCGATACGGGCCAAAACAACCGGAAATGCCCTTTCAACATCAAGCATGGTGTCGCCTAAGATCCAACTCGCGATTTGCCCCGTCAAGTGCTTGCGCTCCGTCCTATCGGGTGCGAGCCAAACGAAGTGCAATTCTCGAAGAGCAGCCAGATACATTCCCTCTGTCGTGTCCGACCCAAATTCGGATCCTGCGACGCACCCGTTAATCCACTCTGTAGCGGCCTTATGCGCGTCGCGATCCCCCCTAAGCACGCCATCGAAAATCGATGGCTCACGCAATTTCAAGGTGATCAGATATGCGAGAAGTCCCGATGGCCCCATTGGCCCAGATAAAGCAAACAGAGCGCATATTTTCTCCATATCGCGCAACGACAACCGAGCGGTATGCACCCAAATCAAAGCAGCAGCGTGAAAGTTCGCCACAGGGCGATTCTGAGAACGATCGAAACCATAACGCAATAGCTCCTGAGTGAGAAAATCGTTAGCTTTAGAGCCATACTGCGTATTCCTTTCTGCAGAAGGCGCTGGCAGACGAAAGAAGAAGCGCACAAACTTCGAAAGATATGCCGCAGCGTCGGTCTCACGTCCGAACATTCCCTTCACGGCCTGCTCAAGCTGCTCGCGGTTCAGCAGCAAGACGAAGACAACGTTCGGAATCTCGAAGAAGTGCTTTATGCGCTCAATCAGTCGAACCGCGAACATAGGATTGCAGCGGTCAAGCTCATCCACAAACACGACAACCGGCTTATCTTGCTTTGCTGCGAACTCGGCCAATGCGCGGCGATATTCGACGAACGACCTTTTCTCTTCCTCGTGCTCTTCAAGCTTTTTCTCAATGGACTTTTCCGCTTGATCCGCTACGCCGTCCTGCGCCGCGTCAACCACATCTTGGATATCTTCCGAAAGGTCAGCGGAACCAAATGCCAGCCGTCCGACGACACCCACAAGCATTCTTGCACTGAGCGGCAAGATGGCCTTCATAACCGCCGCGGCTCTCCCACGTAACAGGCGGCCACTGCCCTCACTATCGTCGAGCAAGGTCGCCAACTCTGCCGCAATGACCATGAACGGGTCTTCGACGTAGTCTTGTTCGAAAGCGTCGATAAAGGCAACTTTATGCCCAGCAGCAAGCAACTGCGCAGCCCAATTCCGTCCAAACCACGTCTTGCCACCACCCCATGGGGCATCGATGGCGATCGCACCGCCCGCAGTCAGGCGGCCGACGAAATCCGTTAGACGCGTGGCGTATCGCTGTCGTTTCAGGCGATCATCATGAAATGGTGGCTGTTCGGGATCGAATTGCCATGCGGAAAAGGCCAGCGGCGGATGGTTTGTGCCTGTCATGGTTATCGTTTCGGCATTGATATGTCCCAAACACTATCATGGGAACAAGAAAGCGAAGTAGCGGCCTCTCTCTCCGGCCCTATCGCGAACCGGCTTCTTCGGTTCTGTACAATGCGCTCCAACAGAAGTATCCGACATGGGGTTGTGCTGCCCGCTCCATGTTCCTTTTAAATCATAGTGTTGCGGATGCGCGTGTAGGAGCCTTCGATTCCCATCGCCCGCTCCAGTCGTTCCCCAACCCTTGCCGCGCAAAGCTTGCAGGGTTCCGGCGGCTCCGCACCTTCCCTCTCAGCGATATCCGATCCCGAATGTGTGCGACGAATCATGTCCGTCACGCGCCCATCGCAAGTTCGTGACGAAAAGCCTGCCGCCTACCTCATGCCGCCCGCAAAATCACAATGAGGATGGGCAAGCACAACAAACCATGAAGCACGATCGCGCAATACGCCGGCACGGCATCCGCACCAGCATCGTCGTTCGCGTTGAGCAACGCGCTGATCGCCCAGACGAGACCGCCGAGAGAAACGACGCCGCACAGAACCACGATAACCAGTACCGCGCCGATCGCACCGAATCCCGACGCGCCGGCAAAGCTGCTCGGATCACTGACGATTGAAATGCCTGCAATGCCGGCGATCACGCACTCGGCAAGGGCGAGCATCGCCGGGCCGCTGCCGACTTTGCGCCGTACAAAAGTTGTTTCACTCATGGCTGTTCTCCCCAAAGGCCATTGGCCGTGGATCATTCCGACGCGTTCTTTCTCACGACCGTTGCGAAAACAACCATTGATCGAACTTGAAGCATCATCCGGCCGTTACCTCTTCTTGTCGTTCTGGCCGCGAGCATTCGGAATGAAGCGCGCACTATTCATTTTCATCACGCTGCGCCCGTGTCCGACACATCCGGTCACGCCGGCCGCGTCAGCGATTCTACTCAATAGCCTGACGGCGGCGAGATGTTGCGCGAACACCCCTGCAACCTTGCCAGCCCGGTCAAACCAGTCCATAATCCGGCTCTTTCCGGTTGGCTGAACGGGAAATCCTTAAGGATCAACGGCTTGACGGCGTATCGCCACGCCCGTCGCCACGTTCCGCAACCGCGCGCCAGCCGCCTCGTCGAAGGCGGCTTTTTTGTACCGCGCCGGCGCGTCCCGCGCGCCCGATGCCCTCGCCCGAACCGAGCCTTTCTCTGTACCGATGATGCACGACGATCCGAACGAAGCCGGCCTGCCGCCGCACGACGACGCCATTCCCGACGAGGCCGACCAAGCCGCCGAAGGCGCCGACGAAGCCAACCCGCTGCATCGCCGCCGCATCCGCAGCTTCGTCACGCGCGCCGGCCGCGTATCGACCGGCCAGCGCCGCGCGATCGACGAGTTCGGCCCGCGCTTCGTCGTCCCGTATGCGCCGGCGCTGCCCGACTGGAACGCGATCTTCGGCCGCACTGCACCGCGCATCCTCGAGATCGGTTTCGGGATGGGCGCATCGACCGCGGAAATCGCCGCGCACCGCCCGGGCGACGATTTCCTCGGCGTCGAGGTGCACGAGCCGGGCGTCGGTGCGCTGCTGAAGCTGATCGGCGAGCAGGATCTGACGAACATCCGCATCATCCAGCACGACGCGGTCGAGGTGCTCGAGCACATGATCGCGCCGGAAAGCCTCGACGGCGTGCACATCTTCTTCCCCGATCCGTGGCACAAGGCGCGTCACCACAAGCGCCGGCTGATCCAGCCGCCGCTCGTCGCGCATCTCGCGTCGCGACTGAAGCCCGGCGCGTACCTGCACTGCGCGACCGACTGGCAGAACTACGCGGAGCAGATGCTGGAAGTGCTCGGCGCGGAACCGACGCTCGAGAACACGGCCGCCGACTACGCGCCGCGCCCTGACTACCGCCCGGTGACGAAGTTCGAACGGCGCGGGCTGCGGCTCGGCCACGGCGTGTGGGACCTGGTGTTCCGCAAGCGCGCAGGTTGAACGCCCCGCCCTGCGCAAAATAAAAAAGCCCGACCGGCGTCTCGCGCCGGTCGGGCTTTTTCATTGGAAACGTCCTGGTCTCCTGGTTCGCCTCACGACCAGTTCAGCCACCCGCTGTAACCGACCAGCAGCACGAACAGCCCGAACGCGATCCGGTACCACGCGAACACCGTGAAATCGTGCGTCGCGACGTAGCGCAGCAGCCAGCGCACGCACACGAACGCGCTGACGAATGCCGACACGAGCCCGAGCGCGAACAGCCCGAGCGAATCGACGGTGAACGCCTGCCAGTCCTTCACGGTTTCATAGAGCGTCGCGCCGAAGATGATCGGAATCGCGAGAAAGAACGAGAATTCGGTGGCCACGCGGCGGTCGAGGCCGAACAGCATCCCGCCGATGATCGTCGAGCCCGAGCGCGACATGCCGGGCACCAGCGCGAAGCACTGCGCGAGTCCGACCTTGAATGCGTCGAGCGGCGTCAGCGCATCGACCGACATCACGCGCGGCGGCTGGCCGCGTTCGCGCTGCCGCGCCTCGGCCCACAGGATGATCGCACCGCCGACGACGAGCGCGAACGCGACGGGCACCGGCGAGAACAGCACCGCCTTGATCTTCTTCTCGAGCAGGAGGCCGAGCGCGATCGCGGGAATCGTCGCGATCACGACGTTCAGCGTGAAGCGCCGCGCGTCGGGCCGGCTCGGCAGCCCGGACACGACGGACACGATCCGCTGCCGGTATTCCCAGCAGACCGCGAGGATCGCGCCGAACTGGATCACGACGTCGAACGTCTTCGCGTGCGAATCGTTGAAATTCAGGAAACTGCCCGCGACGATCAGGTGACCGGTACTCGACACCGGCAGGAATTCCGTCAGCCCCTCGACGACGCCGAGGATCAATGCCTTGCAGATCAGGATCCAGTCCATCCGTGGCCCAACTCCGAAATGGTCGAAAGAAAAGGCCACTCTTGCGCGCGCGGCCCGCCCGGCCGTGCGCGCCCCGTCGTCACTTTTCGACGATCGCCACGCGTATGCCGTTTGTAAGGATCGTAATTGTACCGGGTTCGTAGTTCACCCCGGCAAATTGCAGTTGTTCCGGCTTGAACGTGTAGATCGGGTAGTTGGTCAGCAACTGCGTCGCGAGCAGCCCGGCGGCCGCGCCCACCTGCTGCGCGTACATCTGCGCGTCGCCGTCGAGCACGAGGCTGTCGACGGCCGGCGCCCTCAGCACCACCGAGCGGCTCGGCGCGTCGTACGCGAGCTGGCCCGACACGGTGAACTTGCCGCTGACGGGCGCGCGCAGGAACGGGCTCGCGAAATTCGCGTCGAGTTGCACCGCGACGCGGTTCTGGTCGGGCAGCAGGTTGACGGCCGGGTTCGCGAGCGACACGTCGACGACCTGCGCGACCGTCTTCTGGTAAGGAAACTTGCGCGCGACGGCCTTCTGCACGTCGCCGCGCGAAAACGTGTAGTGATCGGGGATGAACGGGAACGTCGACGCGCACGCGGCAAGCGATACGCACACGCCGACGGCGCCGATGGCGGCAGCGAGAAAACGGCGCCGGCCGGGCGCGCGAGGGACGGTCATGCTGAACTCTCTCCTGGATGCGCCGGCCGCGTCGCGGCCTCGAGGCGCGTAAGCCACGCGAGCGCGTCGTCGCGCGACGCGCCGCACATGTCGGCGGACGGCTGCAGCCCGGAGCAGCACGCGGGGCGCTCGGGCCGGCCGAAGATCATGCAGCGCAGGTCGTCGCCGAGCTGCACGCAGCGCACGCCGGCCGGCTTGCCGTCGGGCATGCCCGGAATCGGGCTCGAAATCGACGGCGCGATGCAGCACGCGCCGCAGCCCTCGCGGCACGCGTGCGGCGGCGGGACTCCGGCGGGCGCCGGGCGGACAGGCATTTCGACGGACACTCGGCTCTCTCGACGAACAACGAAAAACGAACAACGAAAAACGGTGCGGCAACCGGACGCGGTATCCGGCGGCCCCACCCCGCATTGTGCCATCGCCGGCTGCGACGTTATTACACAATGCAGGCCGATCGCGCGTTCATATACTCGAAAGCATCTAAAAAGCGCGAGACCGTCATGCATTCTGGTTCTGCCGACACGATGTTCCGTCCCGATTTGCTCACGAAATACGGCGCGAACGGGCCGCGCTATACGTCGTACCCCACCGCGCTGCAATTCCGCGACGACTTCGATCCGGCCGACTACGTGCGCGCGGCCGGCGACCCCGGCGCGTCGTCGAGCGACCTGTCGCTGTACTTCCACATCCCGTTCTGCAACACCGCGTGCTTCTACTGCGGCTGCAACAAGATCGCAACCAACAACCGCCGCCGCGCGCGCCCGTATCTCGACCAGCTCAAGCGCGAAATGGCGTTGCAGGCCGCGCTGTTCGATCCGTCCCGCCCCGTCACGCAGCTGCACTGGGGCGGCGGTACACCGACCTTCCTGTCCGACGACGAAACGGCCGAGCTGATGGCGGCCACGCGCGAGCATTTCGCGCTCGCGGCGGACGCAGACGCCGAGTTCTCGATCGAGATCGATCCGCGCACGGTCACGCCCGCGACGCTCGTCCACCTGCGCACGATCGGCTTCAACCGGCTGAGCCTCGGCGTGCAGGATTTCGACCCGGCCGTGCAGCAGGCGATCAACCGCGTCCAGCCGCGCGCGATGACGGCCGACCTGCTCGCCGCCGCGCGGGCGACGGGCTTCCATTCGGTGAGCGTCGACCTGATCTACGGGCTGCCGCACCAGACGGTCGCGGTGTTCGCACGCACGCTGGAGACGATCATCGAGCTCGCGCCCGATCGCCTGTCGGTGTTCGGCTACGCGCACATGCCGCACCTGTTCAAGATGCAGCGGCAGATCGACGATGCAACGCTGCCGCCGCCGGAGACGCGCATCGCGCTGCTCGGCCTCGCGATCGACATGCTGACGTCGGCCGGCTACGTGTACATCGGGATGGACCACTTCGCGCGGCCGTCCGACGAACTGGTGCGCGCGCAGCGCAACGGCACGCTGCAGCGCAATTTCCAGGGCTACAGCACGCGCGCGGATACCGACCTGATCGGCTTCGGCGTGTCGTCGATCGGCAAGGTCGGCGACGTCTACGCGCAGAACGCGAAGGATCTGCCCGCGTACGGCGCCGCGCTCGACGCGGGCCGGCTGCCGATCGCGCGCGGCGTACGGCTCACGCCCGACGACCGGCTGCGCCGGGACGTGATCACGCAGCTGATGTGCAATCTCGAACTGCCGTTCTCGCATGTCGAGGCCGCGCACGGCATCCGCTTCGCCGATCATTTCGCGCGCGAGCTCGACGCGCTGCGCCCGTTCGAGCGCGACGGGCTGCTGACGATCGCGCGCGACCGGCTGACGATCCACCCGGCCGGCCGGATGGTCGTGCGCAACATCGCGATGGCGTTCGACGCGTATCTCGGCCAGACGCCGCGGCAGCGCTACTCGCGCACGGTTTAGGGCCGTTCGCGCGGGCCATGGGGCGGGCGCCGGCCGCACGCGAGCGGCCGGTTTGATAGAGTGTGAGGCTTACATCCGCTTCGCCAGCCCCCAAGATGCGCACCACCAAAGCGACCCACGCGGTCGAACGCCTGAAAACCCGCTCCGGCAACCCGCAATTCGCGGCCGTCGCGATGGCGGGCGGCCTGTTCTATCTCGTCGACCGCTCGGGCGGCACCGCCGAAAAGCGCTGCGAGCCGCTGCCGCTCGACGAATTCGTCAAGTTCGTCGACGCATTTGGCCCCCAAAAGCCGCGCAAGGCGAGCAAGCTCGACCTCGCATTCGAGGCGCAGATCAAGAAGAGCAAGGGGTAAAGGTCTGTTGCAGGCCGCCTGAAGGCTTCGCGGCCGCGCCGTTTGGTACAATCACGAAGTTTCTCTATCCCCGCTGATGGCCGACCAGGCTGCGTGACCACACCATGAATATCGAAAACGCGCGTTTCAACATGATCGAACAGCAGATCCGTCCGTGGGACGTGCTGGATCTGGATGTCCTGGGCCTGCTGTCGATCGTCAAGCGTGAGAACTACGTTCCGGCCCAATACCGCGATCTCGCGTTCGCCGATCTCGAACTGCCGCTGCCGGGCGGCGCCAGCAAGATGCTGTTCCCGCGCGTCGAAGCACGCGTGCTGCAGGAGCTGGCGGTCAAGAAGCACGAGAACGTGCTCGTGATCGGCGCGGGCTCGGGTTACCTGGCCGCGCTGTTCGCGCATCGCGCGCAGCACGTGACGGCCGTCGAGATCGATCCGGCGATCGCGAAGTTCGCGGCGGACAACCTGCGCAACGACGGCGTGACCAACGCCGAAGTGGTGCTCGGCGACGGTTCGCGCGGCTGGGCCGCGAAGGCGCCTTACGACGTGATCTGCGTCGCGGGCGGTCTGCCGGTCGTGCCGCAGGACATGCTCGAACAGTTGAAGATCGGCGGCCGCCTGTCGGCGTTCGTCGGCGGCCGTCCGGTGATGAAGGCGCAGATCATCACGCGCATCGACGACAAGCAGTACCGCGTCGCCGACGTGTTCGAAACCTACATCGACCACCTCGTCAACGCGATCGAGCCGTCGCGCTTCAAGTTCTGAGCGGCGGAGCCTCCATGCAGATCCTGACGCCCGCGATGCTCGCGGAATGGCTCGGCGACACGGCGCGCCCCGCGCCGGTCGTGCTCGACGTGCGCGAGCCGTGGGAAATCGCGACCGCGCAGATCGCCGGCAGCGTGTCGATTCCGATGCAGCAGATTCCCGCGCGCAGCGAGGAGCTCGACGACGAAGCGGAAATCGTCTGCGTGTGCCATCACGGAATGCGCAGCGCGCAGGTCGCGATGTTCCTCGAGTCGCGCGGCTTCACGAAGCTGTACAACCTGCAAGGCGGAATCGACGCGTGGTCGCGCGACGTCGACCCGTCCGTGCCGCGCTACTGACCGATCCTTCCGGCCGCGCATCGCGCGCCGCCGCGCCGCCCGGCACCCTGCCGCCGGCCGCACCGATCCGCCGAACGGGCGCGCACCGCGCGCCCGTTTCTCATTCCCCTTCCGTTCCGACATTTCCCCGCGCCGCGACGCCGCGACACCTTCGTGCACCATTTGCGCCCGCGCGCCTGCACCGCAACGGACCGCGCATGCTGCACGACGCGTCATCCGCACCGCGTCGATGCCCGCCGATGGCCCGCACAGGCACGCCGGGCGTGCATCGGCGCGACTGGCACATGCCTTGCGTTACACGATGGCCGGCGCCGCCACGGCGCACGCGCATCCAACACGACAAAGGGGATCTCGATGAAACGTCGCAGTCTGTTGAAGTTCGGTTCGATGGCCGGCGCGCTCGCGCTGGCGGGCAAGAGCCCGTTCGCGCACGCAGCCGACGCGGGCACCGGCCCGATCAAGGTCGGCATCCTGCATTCGCTGTCGGGCACGATGGCGATCTCGGAGACGTCGCTGAAGGACACCGCGCTGATGACGATCGCCGACATCAACAAGAGCGGCGGCGTGCTGGGCCGCAAGCTCGAACCGGTGGTGGTCGATCCCGCGTCGAACTGGCCGCTGTTCGCCGAGAAGGCGCGCCAGCTGCTGACGCAGGACAAGGTCGCGTGCGTGTTCGGCTGCTGGACGTCGGTGTCCCGCAAATCCGTGCTGCCGGTATTCGAAGAGTTGAACGGGCTGCTCTACTACCCGGTGCAGTATGAAGGCGAGGAAATGTCGCGCAACGTGTTCTACACGGGCGCCGCGCCGAACCAGCAGGCCATTCCGGCCGTCGAGTACCTGATGAGCGCGGAAGGCGGCGGCGCGAAGCGCTTCTTCCTGCTCGGCACCGACTACGTGTATCCGCGCACGACCAACAAGATCCTGCGCGCGTTCCTGAAATCGAAAGGCGTGAAGGACGCCGACATTCAGGAGGTCTACACGCCGTTCGGCCACAGCGATTACCAGACCATCGTCGCGAACATCAAGACCTTCTCGCAAGGCGGCAAGACGACCGTGGTCTCGACGATCAACGGCGATTCCAACGTGCCGTTCTACAAGGAACTGGGCAACCAGGGGATCAAGGCGACCGACGTGCCGGTCGTCGCATTCTCGGTGGGCGAGGAGGAGCTGCGCGGGATCGACACGAAGCCGCTCGTCGGCCACCTCGCCGCGTGGAACTACTTCATGTCGGTGAAGAACCCGACCAACACGAAGTTCAAGGACCAGTTCGCCGCGTGGGTGAAGGCGAACAACCTGCCGGGCGGCGCGAAGCGCGTGACCAACGATCCGATGGAAGCGACCTACGTCGGCATCCACATGTGGAAGCAGGCCGTCGAGAAGGCGAAGAGCACCGACGTCGACAAGGTGCGCGTCGCGATGATCGGCCAGACGGTCGCCGCGCCGTCGGGCTTCACGCTCGCGATGGACGGCAACCACCACCTGCACAAGCCGGTGATGATCGGCGAGATCCGCGGCGACGGGCAGTTCAACGTCGTGTGGAAGACGAAGACGGCCGTGCGCGCGCAGCCGTGGAGCCCGTTCATCGCGGGTAACCAGAACAAGCCGGACGTCGTCAGCTCGATTCCGGCGTTCCTGCGCCGGCAGCGCGCGGCGCTGGCGTGACGCCGGGCGGCGCGTCGCGCCTTGCGCGCGCCGCGCCGCTCGCCCGCCCGCCGTCGATGCACCGGCCGCGCTTGCCGTGACGAACCGCGCGCGCCGGCGCAGCGCCGCTCCGATTCCCCTCGCCCGACAGGACTTCCCGATGCCTACACGCTTTCGCCGAGCCGCCCGCGCGATCGCGGCATGCGCCGCCCTCGCGGGCCTGCTGCCGCACGCCGCGTTCGCACTGACGGCGGCCGACACCGCCGCGCTCGCCGGCGACGACTTCGACGCGAAGACGGCCGCGATCGAGCGGCTCGCCACCGATACCGATCCGCGCGCGGTGACAATCCTCAACGCGCTGTCGAGCGGCGATGCGCTCGCGACCGGCGACGGCCGGCTGCTGATCCAGTCCGGCGACACCGCGCACGACGCGCTCACGCAGGCCGCGACGCCGGCGGGCGACGCGCAGCCGGTGATGCTGAACAACCTGCTGCGCACGAAGATCGCCGGCGCGCTGTCGGGCCTCGCGCTCGCGTCGCCCGACGTCGCCGCGCGGCGTGATGCGATCGACGCGCTGCTGAAGTCGCCCGACCCGGCGCTCAAGCCGATGATCGACCGCGCCCGCGCGAAGGAAACCGATCCGGCATTGAAACGTCGCCTCGACGCATTGTGGGCGATCGCCGCGCTGCACGATGCCGATCCGGCGAAGCGCCTCGAAGCCGTGCAGGTGGTGGCCGCGCGCCAGGATCTCGACATGATCGAACAACTGCGCCCGCTCGTCGCGAAGAACGCGGACGGCAGCTACGCGGAACCCGACGCGCGCGTGCGCGAGGCCGCGCAGCAAGGGCTCGATACGTTGCACGCGCTGCAGCGCCGCGGCGAAATTGTCGGCACGCTGTTCGCCGGCCTGTCGCTCGGCAGCGTGCTGCTGCTCGCCGCGCTCGGCCTCGCGATCACGTACGGGCTGATCGGCGTGATCAACATGGCGCACGGCGAATTCCTGATGATCGGTGCGTATGCAACCTATGTCGTGCAGACGCTGATCCAGCGCTACGCGCCCGGCGCATTCGACTGGTATCCGCTCGTCGCGGTGCCGGTATCGTTCGCGGCGGCCGCGCTCGTCGGCATCGTGCTCGAACGGCTCGTGCTGCGGCATCTGTACGGCCGCCCGCTCGAGACGCTGCTCGCGACGTTCGGCGTGAGCCTGATCCTGATCCAGGCGACGCGCATGCTGTTCGGCGCGCAGAACGTCCAGGTCGTGAACCCGTCGTGGATGAGCGGCGGCGTGACCGTGATGCAGAACCTGATCCTGCCGTTCAACCGGCTCGCGATCCTCGCGTTCGCGCTCGCGGTGGTGTTCGTCGCGTGGGCCGTGCTGACGAAGACGCGGCTCGGCCTGTTCGTGCGCGCGGTCACGCAGAACCGGCGGATGGCCGCCTGCGTCGGCGTGAAGACCGCACGCGTCGACGCGTATGCGTTCGCGTTCGGCGCGGGCATCGCGGGCCTCGGCGGCTGCGCGCTGTCGCAGATCGGCAACGTGGGCCCCGATCTCGGCCAGAACTACATCATCGATTCGTTCATGGCGGTCGTGCTCGGCGGCGTCGGCCAGATCGCCGGCACCGTGCTCGGCGGCTTCGGGCTCGGCCTCGTCAGCAAGGCCATCGAGCCGTTCTGGGGCGCCGTGCTCGCGAAGATCGCGGTGCTCGTGATGATCGTGCTGTTCATCCAGAAACGCCCGCAGGGCATGTTCGCCCCGAAGGGCCGCAGCGCGGAGGCTTGACGTGACTTCATTCACCGATTCGATATCGAACCCGGTCGCCGATACGCCGAAGCCCGCCGCCGGCACGCGCGCGGACGGCTTCGCGCTCGGCCTGCCGCCCCGCCCCGCGCTGCTGTCGCGCCGCGCATGGCTCGCGCTCGTCGCGCTGTGCGTGGCGATCGGCATCGGCGTGCCGCTCGCCGCGCTCGTCGCGCCGGAAGCCAGCGCGTTCCATCTGTCCGCGTACGCGATGACGCTCGCCGGCAAGCTGATGTGCTACGCGATCGCCGCGCTCGCGCTCGATCTCGTATGGGGCTACTGCGGGATCCTGAGCCTCGGCCATGGATTGTTCTTCGCGCTGGGCGGCTATGCGATCGGCATGTACCTGATGCGCGAGATCGGCCGCGACGGCAAGTACGGCAGCGACCTGCCCGACTTCATGGTGTTTCTCGACTGGCATCAGTTGCCGTGGTACTGGAGCGGCACGCAGCATCTGGCGTGGGCGCTCGCGCTGGTCGTGCTCGTGCCGGCCGTGCTCGCATGGGTGTTCGGCTTCTTCACGTTCCGCTCGCGCGTGAAAGGCGTGTACCTGTCGATCATCACGCAGGCGCTGACGTTCGCCGCGATGCTGCTGTTCTTTCGCAACGAGACGGGCTTCGGCGGCAACAACGGCTTCACCGACTTCAAGCGCATCGCCGGCTTCGCGATCACGTCGCCGGGCACGCGCACCGTGCTGTTGCTGCTGACCTTCGCGACGCTCGTGCTCGCGTTCATCGTCGCGCGTGCGGTCGTCACGAGCAAGCTCGGGCGCGTGGTGACCGCGGTGCGCGACGGCGAGACGCGGCTGATGTTCCTCGGCTACAGCCCACTCGCGTACAAACTGTTCGTGTGGACGCTATCGGCCGTGCTGTGCGGCATCGCAGGCGCCTTGTACGTGCCGCAGGTCGGCATCATCAATCCCGGCGAGATGTCGCCCGGCAACTCGATCGAAATGGCGATCTGGGTCGCGGTCGGTGGGCGCGGCACGCTGATCGGGCCGATCGTCGGCGCGTTCGCGGTGAACGGCGCGAAGAGTTTCTTCACCGCGTACTTCGCCGAATACTGGCTGTTCTTTCTCGGCCTGATCTTCGTGCTCGTGCCGCTCTTGCTGCCGCGCGGGATCATGGGCCTCGTCGACACGCTGCTCGCGAAGGGGAAACGCGCATGAACGGCACGGCTCTCTATCAGTTCACGCCGCCGCCCGAAGACGAGCTGCTCGCCGTCAGCGGCAGCGCGTCGATGGGGCGCGTCGTGCCGCCCGGCATCGACACGTCGCACGGCACGATCCTCTATCTCGAGGATATCGAGGTGAGCTTCGACGGTTTTCGCGCGCTGAAGAAGCTGTCGCTCGCGATCGACGCGGGCGAGCTGCGCTGCGTGATCGGCCCGAATGGCGCGGGCAAGACGACGATGATGGACGTGATCACCGGCAAGACGCGGCCCGACGCAGGCAAGGTGTTTCTCGGCCAGACGATCGACCTCGCGCGGTTGAACGAACCCGAGATCGCGCGCGCGGGGATCGGCCGCAAGTTCCAGAAGCCGACCGTGTTCGAACAGCACCCGGTGTGGGAAAACCTCGAACTCGCGATGCAGACCGACAAGGGCTGGCTCGCGTCGCTGCGCGCGCGGCTCGACCGCACCGCGCAGGCGAAGATCGAGGAGACGCTCGCGCTGATCGGCCTCGAAAGCGATGCGTATCGCGCGGCCGGCGAACTGTCGCACGGGCAGAAGCAGCGGCTCGAAATTGGCATGCTGCTGATGCAGCGTCCCGCGCTGCTGCTGCTCGACGAGCCGGCGGCCGGGATGACCGACCACGAGACGATGGAGCTCGCCGAGCTGCTGAACACGCTGCGCGGCACCTGCTCGATGATGGTCGTCGAGCACGACATGGAATTCGTCGCGGCGCTCGCGGGCGACACGGGGCGCGTGACGGTGATGGCCGAAGGCGCGGTGCTCGCGCACGGCACGCTCGACCAGGTCAAGCGCGACGAAGCGGTGATCGAGTCTTACCTCGGACGATGATGCGATGCTGAAAATCGAAGCGCTGAACCAGTACTACGGCGGCAGCCATATCCTGCGCAACGTGAACCTCGTCGCCGACGACGGCAAGCTCACCGTGCTGCTTGGCCGCAACGGCGTCGGCAAGAGCACGCTGCTGCGCTGCCTGATGGGCGTCGTCGCCGCGAAAAGCGGCAGCGTGTCGTGGCGCGGCGCCGCGCTCGGCGCGTTGCCGCCGTATGCGCGTGTGGCGGCCGGGCTCGCTTACGTGCCGCAGGGCCGCGACATCTTTCCGCGGCTCACCGTCGAGGAAAACCTGCTCGTCGGCGCGGCGAGCCGCAAGGCGCCGTCGAAAGTGCCCGATCGTATCTACGAACTGTTTCCGGTGCTGAAGGACATGCGCGCACGGCGCGGCGGCGACCTGTCGGGCGGCCAGCAGCAGCAGCTCGCGATCGGCCGCGCGCTGATGAGCGAGCCGCAATTGCTGATCCTCGACGAGCCGACCGAAGGCATCCAGCCGTCGATCATCCAGGACATCGGGCGCACGCTGCGCCAGCTCGTCGACGAATCGAGGATGACCGTGCTGCTCGTCGAACAGTATTACGATTTCGCGCGCTCGATCGCGGACCATTACTGGGTGATGAGCCGCGGCGAGATCGTCGCGGGTGGTGACGCGCGGGATATGGAGACGAATGGGGTGCGGGAATTGATCGCGGTGTAGTGACGGCTTGGACGAATGCCGAGAGGCGACAAGAATTTCATTAAAATGGTCTTCTTCAACGCTCGCTGAAACCGAGCATTTCAGTGAAAGTCTTAGCCTCTCCACGTCCAATAGATGTCCGCCCCCGACTCCCACGCCCCGCTGTCCCGCCCCGCCGTCGCCAAGTCGTGGCGCGGCCGTCTCGAACTCGGCTTCGAGCGGCACGGTGCGCGCACGACGCTCGCGCACCGGCTGCACGACGGCCCGCTGCGCGTGCAGCGGCCGCTGTACCCGGAAGGCGACGCGATCTGCCATGCGGTGATCGTGCACCCACCAGGCGGCGTCGCGGGCGGCGACCGGCTCGACATCGACATCGCGCTCGGCGACGGCACGCACGCGGTGCTGACGACGCCCGGCGCGACCAAGTGGTACAAGTCCAACGGCCTCGATGCGACGCAGCGCATCGGCATCGCGGTCGGCGCCCACGCGAAGCTCGACTGGCTGCCGCAGAACAACCTGTTCTTTGACGCGGCGCACGCCGCGCTCGACTTCACGGTGACGCTCGGCGCAGGCGCGAGCGCGATCGGCTGGGACGCGACGCAGCTCGGCCGGCAGGCGGCCGGCGAAACCTGGTCGGCAGGACGCATCGCGTCGACGTCGGCGCTCGTCGATGCCGACGGCCGGCCGCTGTGGACCGAGCGCGCGCTGCTCGATGCACGCGACCCGCTGCGCGGCGCGCCGCAGGGCCTCGCCGGCTTTCCCGCCTACGGCACGCTGTGGGCGGCCGGCGCCGCGTGCGACGCCGCGCTCGCCGAAACGCTCGCCGCCGGGATGCCGTTCGACGATACGCTGCGCGCGGGCGCCACTTGCGTAACGCCCGGCGTCGTGCTGGTGCGCGCGCTGGCGACGTCGATGGAAGCGCTGCAGCGCCACTTCACCGACTGCTGGCTGCAGTTGCGGCCGATCGTGCACGGCATCGACGCGCGGCCGCTGCGTCTCTGGCAAACCTGAACGCGCGCGCATCGCGCACCGTTTCGGCGCAATGCCGCGACACACGGCGCACACTCTTCAAGCATCGCGCACCACGAAAGAGCATGACGGCGCGCCCGATGCACATGGCACGCCCCTTGCTGCTTACATAAGCGATACACGACGCACGCCAAACAGCGCGGTGCTACGATGGTCCGCGCGCCTGCCCGATCGCGCGCGCACCGATAAAAATTACGTTTTCCTGAACGCCTGCCTTCATGAAACTGACTCCCCGCGAAAAGGACAAGCTGCTGATCTTCACGGCGGCGCTGCTCGCCGAACGCCGCCGTGCGCGCGGCCTGAAGCTCAACTATCCGGAGGCGGTCGCCTTCATCACCGCGGCGCTGATGGAAGCCGCGCGCGATGGCAAGACGGTGGCCGAAGTGATGCACTACGGCACGACGCTGCTCACGCGCGACGACGTGATGGACGGCGTGCCGGAAATGATTCCCGACATCCAGGTCGAAGCGACCTTCCCCGACGGCACGAAGCTCGTGACCGTCCATCATCCGATTCCGTGACCAAGGTGGTACCGCGCATGATCCCCGGCGAAATTCTCACCGACGACGGCGAACACGAACTGAACGCGGGCCGTGCGACGCTGACGCTCGCTGTCGCGAACACCGGCGACCGCCCGGTGCAGGTCGGCTCGCACTACCACTTCTTCGAAGTCAACGATGCACTGTCGTTCGACCGCACGGCCGCGCGCGGCTTCCGGCTCAACATCGCGGCCGGCACGGCCGTGCGCTTCGAGCCGGGCCAGACGCGCACCGTCGAGCTCGTCGCCCTCGCGGGCGAGCGCGCCGTCTACGGTTTTCAGGGCAAGGTGATGGGGCCGCTGTAAGCCGCGCCCCGCTCTTCAGGAACAGCAACATGACACTACGCTTGAGCCGCCGCGCGTACGCGGAAATGTTCGGGCCGACGACGGGCGACCGCGTCCGGCTCGCCGATACCGAACTGCTGATCGAGATCGAACGCGACTTCACGACCTACGGCGAGGAAGTGAAATTCGGCGGCGGGAAAGTGATCCGCGACGGGATGGGCCAGTCGCAGCGCGTGGCCGCCGACGTGCCCGATACCGTCATCACGAACGCGGTGATCCTCGATCACTGGGGCATCGTGAAGGCCGACATCGCGATCAAGCACGGCCGCATCGCCGCGATCGGCAAGGCCGGCAACCCCGACATCCAGCCGGGCGTGACGATCGCGATCGGCGCGGCCACCGAAGTGATCGCCGGCGAAGGGCTGATCGTGACGGCGGGCGGCATCGACACGCACATCCACTTCATCAGCCCGCAGCAGATCGACGAAGCGCTCGCGTCGGGCGTCACGACGATGCTCGGCGGCGGCACGGGGCCGGCCACCGGCACCAACGCGACGACCTGCACGCCGGGCCCGTGGCACATGGAGCGGATGCTGCAGGCGGCCGACGGCTGGCCGATCAACCTCGGCTTTCTCGGCAAGGGCAATGCGAGCCTGCCGCAGCCACTCGTCGAGCAGATCGCGGCCGGCGCGATCGGCCTGAAGCTGCACGAGGACTGGGGCACGACGCCCGCCGCGATCGACAACTGCCTGTCGGTGGCCGACGACACCGACACACAGGTCGCGATCCACACCGACACGCTGAACGAAGCCGGCTTCGTCGAATCGACGGTCGCCGCGTTCAAGGGCCGCACGATCCACACGTACCACACCGAAGGCGCGGGCGGCGGCCATGCGCCCGACATCCTGAAGGTGTGCGGCGAGATGAACGTGCTGCCGTCGTCGACCAATCCGACGCGCCCGTACACGATCAACACGCTCGACGAGCATCTCGACATGCTGATGGTGTGCCATCACCTCGATCCGTCGATCGCCGAGGATCTCGCGTTCGCCGAATCGCGCATTCGCCGCGAGACGATCGCGGCCGAGGACATCCTGCACGATCTCGGCGCGCTGTCGATGCTGTCGTCCGATTCGCAGGCGATGGGTCGCGTCGGCGAAGTGATCATCCGCACCTGGCAGACCGCGCACAAGATGAAGGTGCAGCGCGGCGCGCTGCCGGAGGACACCGCGCGCAACGACAACTTCCGCGCGAAGCGCTACGTCGCGAAGTACACGATCAACCCCGCGCTCACGCACGGGATCGCACATGAAGTCGGCTCGATCGAGCCCGGCAAGTGGGCCGACCTCGTGCTGTGGGAACCGGCGTTCTTCGGGATCAAGCCGTCGATGATCCTGAAGGGCGGGATGATCGCGCTCGCGCAGATGGGCGACCCGAACGCGTCGATCCCGACGCCGCAGCCGGTTCATTATCGCGAGATGTTCGCGACGCGCGGCGGCGCGCTCGCGCGCACGTCGCTGACCTTCGTGTCGCAGATGGCGGCCGACGCGGGCATCGCGGAGCGCTACGGCCTCGCGAAGCGGATCGTGCCGGTGCACAACTGCCGCAACGTGACGAAAGCCGACATGATCCACAACGCATGGCGCCCGTCGATCAGCGTCGATCCGGAAACCTACGACGTGATCGCCGACGGCCAGTTGCTCACCTGCGAACCGGCGACGGTGCTGCCGATGGCGCAGCGCTATTTCCTGTTCTGATTCGGAATCCCCAGTTTCATGCGCACCCTCGACAAACGCATTGCCCCGAACGTGAAACTCGCCGCGTCGCTCGTCGCGCGCGCGCCGACGCTCACGCTCGCCTATGACGCCCGCTGCAAGAGCCGCCTCGCGGCGACGCTCGACACCGGCGAGGACGTCGCGGTCCTGCTGCCGCGCGGCACCGTGCTGCGCGACGGCGACGTGCTCGTCGCCGACGACGGCGCGCTCGTTCGTATCACTGCGGCGCCTGAAACGGTGCTGCTCGTGCGCGCAACCGATCCACTTACGCTGATGCGCGCCGCCTACCATCTCGGCAACCGTCACACACCGGTCGAGATCGGCGACGGCTACCTGAAGCTCGAGGCCGATCCGGTGCTCGCGGACATGCTGCGCCGGCTCGGCACGCAGGTCGAGGAAACGCACGCACCATTCCAGCCGGAAGCCGGCGCGTACGGCGGCGGCCACAAGCACGGACACGACGCGACGTTCGCCGAGGATTACGCGCTCGCGCAGCAGGTGTTCGGCGAACACCACGGGCATTCGCATTCGCACGATCACGATCACGATCACGGCCATCAGCATGGTCCCGGCTGCACGCACGGCCACCACGGTCATGACCACCACTGAACTCGTCGCGCTGCTGCACCTCGCGTCGCCCGCACTACCGATCGGCGCGTACAGCTATTCGCAGGGCCTCGAAGCCGCGCTCGACGCGAACCTGATCCGCGACGCCGATTCCGCGCGCGACTGGATCGCGAGCGGCCTGACCGACGTGCTCGCGCACGGCGAATTGCCGTTCCTCGCGCACCAGCTCGCCCGCTGGCAGGCGCACGACACGCACGCGCTCGCCGCCGAAAACGCATGGTTCGTCGCGAGCCGGGAATCGGCCGAACTGCGCCGCGAAACCGAACAGATGGGCTGGTCGCTCGCGCAGCTGTGCGCATCGCTCGAATGGGGCGACGCCGCACGCCGCGCGGCGCTCGCATCGATCGCGCCGATCGCGCTGCCGACCGCGTTCGCGTACGCGGCCGCCACACACGACGCGAGCGCCGACGCGACGCTCGCCGCGTATGCATTCGGCTGGGTCGAGAACCAGACGTCCGCCGCGCTGAAGGCCGTGCCGCTCGGCCAGCTCGCCGGGCAACGCATCATCGTCGCGCTGCGCGGCGCGATCGACGCGGCCGTGCGCCGCGCGCTCGCGACGCCGCCCGACGCCGTCAACACGTTCGCGCCGCAGCTCGGCATCCTGTCCGCGCGGCACGAAACCCAGTACTCGCGGTTGTTCCGCTCCTGAACCTCTTCGCCCGACCATGAACGCACCTGCTCCCTCCTCCGCCCGCCGCACGAAGAAACTGCCGCCGCTGCGCGTCGGCATCGGCGGCCCCGTCGGCTCCGGCAAGACCACGCTGCTCGAAATGCTGTGCAAGGCGATGCGCGACAAGTACGACCTCGTCGCGATCACGAACGACATCTATACGAAGGAAGACCAGCGGCTGCTGACGGTCGCCGGCGCGCTGCCCGAGGAACGCATCATGGGTGTCGAGACGGGCGGCTGCCCGCACACGGCGATCCGCGAGGATGCGTCGATCAACCTCGAGGCGGTCGACCGGATGCTCGCGCGCTTTCCCGATGCCGACATCGTGTTCATCGAGTCCGGCGGCGACAATCTCGCGGCGACCTTCAGCCCCGAGCTGTCGGACCTGACGATCTACGTGATCGACGTGGCCGGCGGCGAGAAGATTCCGCGCAAGGGCGGCCCCGGCATCACGAAGTCCGACCTGCTCGTGATCAACAAGACCGACCTCGCGCCGCTGGTCGGCGCGAACCTCGACGTGATGGCGTCCGACACGAAGAAAATGCGCGGCGAGCGGCCTTACGTGATGACGAACCTGAAGGCGCTCGACGGCGTCGCGGACGTGATCGCGTTCATCGAGAAGAAGGGCTTGCTGACGGTTTGAGCGGCGTGGCGGCGGCTCATGTCGCCGCCATGCGTTCGGGGGCGGCCTTGCGCCGCCCGTCGTCTATTCGTCTTCGGAAGCGGCGCCCGGCAGCGCACGCGTCTCGGCTTCGACAGGCGGCAGCAGCGCGGCGAGCACGTCGACCGTGCGCGCGGTCGCGCCGCGGTGACGCGCCGCGAACGCCGCGCCGGCCGCGCCCATCGCGATGCGCCGCGCCTTGTCGGCGAACAGCGCGTCGAGCACGTGCGCGAGGTCGAGCGGATCCGCGACCTGCATCGCCGCACCGGCCGCGACCGCATCGGCGGTCGCCTGCGTGAAGTTGAACACGTGCGGCCCGATCAGCACCGGCACGCCGACCGCGCACGCCTCGATCAGGTTCTGCCCGCCGAGCGGCAGCAAGCTGCCGCCGATGAACGCGATGTCGGCCGCCGCGTAGTACGCGCCGAGCTCGCCCATCGAATCGCCAAGCAGCACCGTCACATCGTCCGGCAGCGGTTCGGCGGCCGGCCGGCCGGCCGCGAGCGCGGCCGCATCGGCCGCCCAGACGGAGCGCCGCACGCACTTGAGCCCGCTGCGCACGACGAGCGCCTCGACTTCGGCGAAGCGCTGCGGATGACGCGGCACGAGCACCAGCAACGCGCCGGGCGTGCGCATTTCCGCGAACGCCTGCAGCACCAGCGCTTCCTCGTTCTCGCGCGTGCTGGCCGCGACCCACACCGGCCGCGCGCCGATCGCGTCGCGCCACGCATGGCCGCGTGCCGCGAGCTCCGGCGGCGTCGTCATGTCGAACTTCAGGTTGCCGAGCACGGTCACGTTGCGGGCGCCGAGCGACGTCAGCCGCTCCGCATCGGCCGGGCTCTGCGCGAGCACGCGCGAGAAGCCGCCGAACACGTCGCGCGTGGCCGCGCCGAACTTCGCCGCGCGCCGGAACGAGCGCGCGGACATCCGCGCATTGGTCAGCACGAGCGGCACGTCCGCGCGGCGGCACTCGTCGATCAGCGTCGGCCACACCTCGGTTTCCATCACGAGGCCGAGCGTCGGCCGCCATGCGCGCAGGAAGCGCCGCACCGCGCCCGGCATGTCGTACGGCAGGTAGCAGCGCAGCACGCGATCGCCGAAGATCTGTTCGCCCGTCGCGCGGCCGCTCGGCGTCATGTGCGTGAGCAGGATGCGCGCATCGGGGCGCGCGCGCATCAGCGCATCGATCAGCGGCTGCGCGGCGCGCGTTTCGCCGACCGACACCGCATGCACCCAGATCAGCGGCGCGCGGTCGTCCGGCGAGCGGCCCGCGACCTGGCCGAAGCGCTCGCCGATATGCTCGCGATAACCGCGCTCCTTGCGCGAACGCACATAAAGCCGGATGACCGCGGCCGGCGCGACGAGCCACCACAGCGCACGATAGATCGCCCTCAGCATGCGGCCGCCCGGGCGTTGCGTCGAAACAGGGGCGCGCTCAAACCAGCGCCCTGCCCGTCAGGCGTTCGAGAATGCCGAGCGGCGCGCACTCGCGGCGCACCATCGCATCGACCGGCAGGAAGAAGGTCTGCTCGAGCATGAACTGGCCGGACATCACAGCGTGCGAAGTCTGATCGGAGAAACATATCCACACGCTGCCCGGCGGAAACGGCATCGTTTGCTGTGGGCACGTCTTCTGGTAGTCGAGATCGGCCTTCATCCCGTCGTGCAGGTTCAGCATCAGGTGGTCGTATGCGCTGCGCGGCGATTTCGTCACGTGCAGCAGGTTCAGCAGCCACGCCGAGCCCGGCAACTGCGGCCGGATCTTCGGCAGGAAACGCTTCGCGACGTCCTCGAACGGCTCGCCGACGCGCCACACGCGCGGCGTGCCGGCCGGGTTCACGTTCGTGAACACGCGCAGGATGCGCTCGCCGTAGTTCGGCCGCGACGGGAACGCATCGACGTGCAGCCGGCTGTCGTCCTTGCGCCACGACGTCTGGCGCGTTTCGACCTGCATCAGCCGCAGGCTCGTCGGCGCGACGCGCAGCTTGCCGCGATATTCGGGAAAGAGGCCGTCGACGAGCGTGCCGGCCTGCTGCTGGAAGCGCGCGACCAGCGCGCGCACGGCCGACTGCGTGACGCTGTCGCCGAGCACGCCGGCGAGCGCGCCGCCATTCGGCGCGAGGCTGATGTTCTTGCGTTTCGGATCGGCGAGCGCCGGATCGAGCAGCGCTTCCTCGCCGCCTTCGATCGCGAAGCGCAGGTGCGGGAAATACAGCACCTTGCCTTCCTCGACCGCGGCGAGCAACTGCTCGCGCGGCGCCGACAGGTTGTGTCCGCTCCAGTCGGCGGACGGGACTTCGATGATCTGGGATTCGCTCATGATCGGTTCGCGTGTGGACAGCATTACAGGAGACCGAAGCCCGCGAGCGCCGACTTCACCTGCGCGATCGACGGGGGCTGCCCCGCCGTGCCGAGATTGACGACGTTCGGCGACCAGTAGCCGCCGGTCCGCCAGGCCGTCGCGAAATTGTACAGTTCGACCGTCGGACGCTTCAGCGCGGCCGCGATGTGAACCAGACCTGTATCAACCCCGACCGTCGCGGCCGCGCCGTCGATCAGCCCGACCACGGCCGGCAGCGACAGCTTCGGCGGCACGATCGCCGCCGCGCCGAATTCCTTCGCGAGCCGCTCGCTGGTCGCGCGTTCCGCGTCGTTGCCCCACGGCAGCACGAGCGACGCGCCGCGCCGCACCAGCGCCTGGCCGAGCTCGATCCATGCGGCGTCCGGCCACTGCTTGTCGGCGCGCGACGTCGCGTGGACGAACACGACGTACGGCACCGGCAGGTTCAGGCCGAGCGCGGCCACCGCGAGCGCCGCCGCGCGCGTGTCGAGGCCGAATTCGACCGGATCGGCCGGCGTCGGCGCCGGATCGTCCAGCGCGGCCGCGACGAGCTGCCGCGAGCGCTCGACCACGTGCGTGCGCGGCGCGATCGGCACGCGCTTGCGGTAAAAGAAGCGCACCGGCCATTCGTAGCCGGCGCCGTCGGTGCGGTTGCCGAGCCCGACGAGCGGGCCGCGCGCCCAGCTCGCGACCCATGCCGTCTTGATGAGGCCCTGGCAGTCGATCACGAGGTCGTACTGCTCGGCCGCGAGGCGCCGGCGGAACGCACGGATCTCGCGCCACGTCGCGCCCGAGAACGGCCTCTTGCGCCAGCGGCGCAGCGAGAACGGCAGCACGTTGCGCACGCCGTCGACGAGCCGCACGAGGTCGACGAAGCTTTCCTCGACGAGCCAGTCGATCTGCGCATCGGGGTGGCGGCGCCGGATATCGGCGATCACCGGCATGTTGTGCACGACGTCGCCCAGCGACGACACGCGCACGATCAGGATCTTTTGCACGCTGAAAAAACGCCGGCTGGCAGCCGGCGACGGACATAAAGGGGGGATTTTATCGCGGCCGGACGACCGGACAGGCAAAAAGCGGCCGCGCGCCCGGGGCGCGCGCCGCTTTTCGGGATGAACACGGCCGATGAACGGCCGTCGTACGGGCGGCCCGCCGGCCGCCGGCGCTCAGAACGGCAGCTTGACGTCCGGCTTCGCGGCCGTCAGCACGCGGCGGAAGTCTTCCTGGATACGCTTGAGCCCTTCCTGCGTCTCGGCTTCGAAACGCATCACGACGACCGGCGTCGTGTTCGACGAACGCGCGAGGCCGAAGCCGTCCGGGTATTCGACACGCAGGCCGTCGATCGTCACGACTTCCTCGGCGCCCTCGAACTTCGCCTCTTTCTGCAGCTTGTCGATCAGGCGGAAATTCTCGCCTTCGTCGAGCCAGAGCTGCAGTTCGGGCGTGCTCATCGCGTCCGGCAGGCTGTTGAGCAGCGCGCTCGGATCGGCCGTCTTCGCGAGAATCTCGAGCAGGCGCGCGCCGGTGTACAGACCGTCGTCGAAGCCGTACCAGCGATCCTTGAAGAACACGTGGCCGCTCATTTCGCCGGCGAGCGGCGCGCCCGTCTCGCGCAGCTTCGCCTTGACCAGCGAGTGGCCCGTCTTCCACATCAGCGGCTCGCCGCCCTTCGACTTCACCCACTGCGCGAGGTGGCGCGTGCACTTCACGTCGTAGATGATCTGGGCGCCCGGGTTGCGCGACAGCACTTCTTCCGCGAACAGCATCAGCTGGCGGTCCGGATAGATGATCTGGCCGTCCTTCGTGACGACGCCCAGGCGGTCGCCGTCGCCGTCGAACGCGAAGCCGAGCTCGGCGTCGGTGTCCTTCAGCGCCTGGATCACGTCCTGCAGGTTTTCCGGATGGGCGGGATCGGGATGGTGGTTCGGGAACGTGCCGTCGATGTCGGTGAAGCGCTCGACGAGTTCGCAGCCGAGCGCCTTGAACAGGCGCGTCGCGAGCGGGCCCGCGACGCCGTTGCCGGCGTCGACGACCAGCTTCAGCGGCCGCGCGAGCTTCACGTCGCCGACGATGCGCGCGATGTATTGATCGGCGACGTCGATTTCCTCATACGTGCCGCTGCCCGTCTCGAACCGCTCGTCGACGATGCGGCGGTACAGCGCCTGGATCTGCTCGCCGTAGATCGCGGCGCCGCGCAGCACCATCTTGAAACCGTTGTAGTCGGGCGGGTTGTGGCTGCCCGTGACGACGATGCACGAATCGACGCGGCGCTCGCCGCCCTTCAGCGCGAGCGGCACGTTCGCCGCGAAATAGCCGACCGGCGTGGGCACCATGCCGACGTCGACGACGTCGACACCCGCAGCACGCAGGCCGTCGGCCAGCGCGCCGACGAGTTCCGGCCCGGACAGGCGGCCGTCGCGCGCGACGACGACCGCATCGCCGCCCTGCGCACGCACTTCGCTGCCGAATGCGCGGCCGATCCCGCGCGCCGTGTCGACGTCGAGCGTCTTGCCGACCACGCCACGGATGTCATATGCCTTGAAGATGGATTGGGAGATCATCGATTCTCTTCTCTCTCAGTTGCGTGCATGGAAAATTGTCTGGCTTGGCTGGCCGCCTCTCGCCGGTGCCGCGCATGATACATGCGGCCCCGCAAAACAAGGAATGGAACGGCTGGCGCGGTCGCGATCCCACTTATAATCGCGGGTTTCGATGACGCGCATATCGCCCATTTTAATGCCTGGCCGTCCCGCCGCCGCCCACCCGCCGCTTCCGGCCGCCCTGCCCGCGCGCCGCCGCTGCCGCGCATGCTGAAGCGCTTCGGCAACCCGGACGTCGCGAAAGCCGTCGCGAACCTCGTCTGGCTGGGGCTCGAACGGCTTACACAGATCGGCGTCGCGATCGCGATCAGCGGCCTGCTGGCCCGTTATTTCGGGCCAGATGTGTTCGGCAAATGGCAGTATGCGAATACGCTGCTCCTGGTACTGGCGCCGCTCACCTGGGTGTGCGGCGCGGAAATCCTCGTCCCGACCATCGTCCAGCGCCCGCCCGCCCAGCTCGGCGCGGTGCTCGGCAGCGCGTTCGTGCTGCGCATCGCCGTGTCGGTCGCCGCGCTCGCCGCGACCTGGATCGCGATCGCCGCGGGCGCCTTCGACCCGCTGGTCGGCGCGATGCTCGCGGGCCTCGCGGTCACGATGGTGTTCCGCGAGCCGTTCGTCGGCGTGATCAACGCGTGGCTGCAGAGCATGACCTACAGCAAGCCGCAGCTCGTCGCCAGCATGGTCACCGCGCTCGCCAAGGCTCTGCTCGTGTGGCTGCTGGTGCGCGCGGCCGCCGGCCCCGCCCGCTTCGCGTGGCTGTGGGCGCTGGAAGCCGCCGCGATCGGCCTCGCGCTGCTGCTGTACTACCGGCATCGTAACGGCGGCGCGCTCGGCTGGACGTTCGACAGGCCGCTGTTCCGGCACTTTGCGACGGCCGGCACCGTGTTCTGGCTCGGCCTCATCTGCATGTATCTGTTCCTGAAGCTCGACCGCCTGATGCTCGAGCGCCATGTGTCGTTCGCCGATCTCGGCCGCTACTCGGCCGCGCAGCAGCTCAACGAGAACTGGATCACGCTCGCGCTGATGCTCGCGCAGACCATCGCGCCCGCCTTCGTCTACCGCGTGCAGGACGTCGCGCGGCTGCGCCGCAACATCGTCCGGCTGATCGCGATGACGGCCGGCCTGATGACGGCCGGCGCGCTCGTGCTCGACGCCGCCGCCCCGCTGATCGTCGGCAAGGTGTTCGGCCGCGGCTACGAGGCGTCGGTCGACATCTTTCGCTGGGCCGTGTGGCTGTCCGTGCCGGCCGGCATCGAGGCGATAGGCAATCTTATCGTTCTCAAATATCAAGCAAAATTCGTGTTGCTCACGAAATGGCTGCTCGCGCTGGCGATCGCCGCGCTCGTGAACCTGTTCGCGATCCCGCGGCTCGGCCTGTACGGCGCGCTCGTCGGGCTGGCGGCCGGCTACCTGGCTGCTGCCGCCGTCAACTTTTATTACATCCGTTTCAAGCTGCGAACATGACGCCCCCTGATCGCCCGCCCCCGCTCGACGACGTGGCCGTGCTGATGCCGGCCTACAACGGGCACGACGACGTCGTCCGGACCCTCGCGTCGTTTCGCGAGGATGCGCGCGTGCACGTGCTGATCGTCGACGACGGCAGCACGCCGCCGATCGTCGCGCCCGACCTGCCGGGCCTCGCGATCGACGTGCTGCGCATGCCGCAAAACGGCGGCATCGAACGCGCGCTGGCGGCCGGCATCGACGCGCTCGCCGCGCGCGGCTTCCGCTACGCGGCCCGCATCGACGCGGGCGATCTCGCCGCGCCGCGGCGCCTCGCGAAAGAGCGCGCGTATCTCGGCGCCCACCCGCGCGTCGCCTGCGTCGGCATGTGGACGCAGGTCGTGTCGCGCGCGGGCGAGCCGCGCTTCATGCTCACGCCGCCCACCGATCCGCGCACGCTGCGCCGCACGCGCTTCCTGCGCTCGCCGCTCGTGCATCCGTCGGTCATGTTGCGCATCAACGCCGTGCGCGAAGTGGGCAACTATCGGGCCAAGTACCGCGCGGCCGAGGATCTCGATCTTTTTTTACGGTTAATGCAACGCTACGATTGCGCGAACCTGCCGGAACTCGGCCTGTACTACGAGCTCAACGAGGGCGGGATCAGCGCGACCAAGCGCCGGCGCCAACTGGTGTCGACGCTCACGCTGCTGCTGCGCCACTTCAACGCGCTGAACCCGTACGACTGGGCCGGCCTCGCCAAGAACCTGCTGCACTTCGTGACGCCGTACCGTACGCTGCAGCGCATCAAGCAGACGCTGTTCGCCGCGCGGCCGTCCGCCTGACGCGCATCCGGCCCGTTCGGCAATTTCGACGCTTTATTTTTTCTTTTTTTCATGTCCGCCACCTCTCCGCTGCGCATCGCGCTCGTCTGCAACACGGCCTGGGCGATCCATACGTATCGCCACGGGCTGATCCGTGCGCTCGTCGCGCGCGGCGCCGAGGTCATCGTGATCGCGCCGCACGACCGCACGGTGCCGTTGCTCGAACAGATGGGCTGCCGTTACGTCGCGCTCGCGGTCGCATCGAAAGGCACGAGCCCGCGCGAGGATCTCGGCACGCTCGCCGCGCTCGCGCGCCACTACCGCGCGCTGCGGCCCGACCTCGTGTTCCATTACACGATCAAGCCGAACATCTACGGCTCGGTGGCCGCGTGGCTCGCGCGCGTGCCGTCGATCGCGGTGACGACGGGCCTCGGCTACGTGTTCATCCAGAAGAGCCGCGCGGCGAGCATCGCGAAGCGCCTGTACCGGTTCGCGTTCCGCTTTCCGCGCGAGGTGTGGTTCCTGAACCGCGACGATCTCGCGACTTTCACCGACGAGCGCTTGCTCGCGCATCCCGAGCGCGCGCGGCTGCTGCACGGCGAAGGCGTCGATCTCGACCAGTTCTCGCCCGTGCCGCTGCCGGGCGGCGACGCGCCCGTCTTCATCCTGATCGGCCGGCTGCTGTGGGACAAGGGCGTGCGTGAATACGTGGAAGCCGCGCGTGTCGTGCGCGAGCGCTTTCCGAACGTGCGCTTCCAGTTGCTCGGGCCGCTCGGCGTCGACAATCCAAGCGCGATCGGTCGCGCGGACGTCGACGCGTGGGTCGGCGAAGGCATCGTCGAGTATCTCGGCGAAGCGCACGACGTGCGTCCGCACATCGCGGCGGCCGACTGCGTCGTGCTGCCGTCGTACCGCGAAGGCGTGCCGCGCACCTTGATGGAGGCATCGGCGATGGGTCGACCGATCGTCGCGACCGACGTGCCGGGCTGCCGCGACGTCGTCGCCGACGGCGAAACGGGGTTCCTGTGCCGCGTGCGCGACAGCGGAAGCCTCGCGGAACAATTGATTCGCATGATCGCGCTCGGGCCGCAAGGCCGCGCGGCGATGGGCGCACGCGGCCGACACAAGGTCGCGGCGGAATTCGACGAACAGCAGGTCGTCGAACGCTACAGGCGTACCATCCATTCGTTAACCGGTATCACCCTCTGAAGGAGCGCAACAGCAATGACCGCTAAAGGCACCATCCTCGTCACTGGCGGCGCGGGCTATATCGGCTCGCATACGACCGTCGAGCTGCTCGACAACGGCTACGACGTCGTGATCGTCGACAACCTCGTGAACAGCAAGGCTGAATCGGTGCGGCGCATCGAGCGGATCACGGGCAAGACGCCCGCGTTCCACCAGGTCGACGTATGCGACGAAGCCGCGCTCGCGAAGGTGTTCGACGCGCACCCGATCACCGGCACGATTCATTTCGCGGCGCTCAAGGCCGTCGGCGAATCGGTCGCGAAGCCGCTCGAGTACTACCAGAACAACATCGGCGGCCTGCTCGCCGTGCTCAAGGTCATGCGCGAGCGCAACGTCCGGCAGTTCGTGTTCAGCTCGTCGGCGACCGTGTACGGCGTGCCCGAGCGCTCGCCGATCGACGAATCGTTCCCGCTGTCCGCGACGAACCCGTACGGCCAGTCGAAGCTGATCGCCGAGCAGATCCTGCGCGATCTCGAAGTCTCGGACCCGTCGTGGCGGATCGCCACGCTGCGCTACTTCAACCCGGTCGGCGCGCACGCGAGCGGGCTAATCGGCGAGGATCCGGCCGGCATCCCGAACAACCTGATGCCGTACGTCGCGCAGGTCGCGGTCGGCAAGCTGGAAAAGCTGCGCGTGTTCGGCTCCGACTACCCGACGCCGGACGGCACCGGTGTGCGCGACTACATCCACGTCGTCGATCTCGCGAAGGGGCACATCGCCGCGCTCGATGCGCTGGCCACGCGCGACGCGAGCTTCGTCGTGAACCTCGGCACCGGCCAGGGCTACAGCGTGCTGGAAGTCGTACGTGCGTTCGAGAAGGCGTCGGGCCGCCCGGTGCCGTACGAACTCGTCGCGCGCCGCCCGGGCGACATCGCCGAGTGCTATGCGAACCCGCAGGCCGCGGCCGACATCATCGGCTGGCGTGCGACGCTCGGCATCGAGGAAATGTGCGCCGACCACTGGCGATGGCAGGAGGGGAACCCGCGCGGTTTTGTATAATCCGCTGTCCATTTTTCGAGCGATCCCATGCTCAGCTTCGCGTCCGGCTTCATCGTCTCCTTGCTCGTCACGCTGTTCATCGTGCGCTACGCGCACCTTCACGAGAAATTCTCGATCGACAGCGACCTGGCCGGCGTGCAGAAATTCCACGTGCGGCCCGTGCCGCGAGTGGGGGGCATCGGGATCCTCGCCGGGGTCGTGATTGCCGCGCTTGTCGTGTCGCGACGCTACCCGACGATCGCCGGCAGCATTCTCGGGATCGTCGCCTGCGGGCTGCCGGCGTTCCTGTCCGGCCTCGTCGAGGACCTGACCAAGCGCGTGTCGCCCCGCGCGCGGCTGCTGTGCACGATGGGCGCGGCCGCGCTGGCGTTCTGGCTGCTCGGTATCGCGGTCAAGCGCATCAGCGTGCCGCCGCTCGATTTCCTGCTCGGCTACGTGGCCATCTCGGCGTTCATCACCGTGCTGGCGGTCGCGGCGCTCGCGAACGCGATCAACATCATCGACGGCTTCAACGGGCTCGCGTCGATGGTCAGCTTCATGATGTTCGCGTCGCTCGCGTATGTCGCGTTCCACGTCAACGACCCGGTCGTGATGTCCGCGTCGATCATCATGATGGGCGCCGTGCTCGGCTTCTTCCTGTGGAATTTCCCGGCCGGGCTGATCTTTCTCGGCGACGGCGGCGCGTATTTCATCGGCTTCATGCTCGCGGAGCTCGCGATCATGCTCGTGATGCGCAACCGCGAGGTGTCCGCGTGGTATCCGGTGCTGCTGTTCATGTATCCGATCTTCGAGACCTGCTTCTCGATCTACCGGAAGAAGTTCATCCGCGGGATGTCGCCGGGGATTCCGGACGGCGTGCATCTGCATATGCTCGTGTACAAGCGGCTGATGCGGTGGGCCGTGGGGACGAAGCATGCGCACGATCTGACGCGGCGGAATTCGCTGACTTCACCTTATCTGTGGCTGCTGTGCCTCGTCGCGGTGATTCCGGCGACGCTGTTCTGGCGGCATACCGTGCATCTGTTCGTTTTTGTTGTGGTGTTCGCGCTGACTTATGTGTGGCTTTATCTCAGCATCGTCAGGTTCAGGGCGCCGCGGTGGATGGTGGTGAGGAAGGGGAAGGGGGGGTATTGAGGGGTGCGGGTAGCCGGCGCGTTGTCGGCTCGCATGGCGCGTCGATGCCGACGGACCGTATCACTAGTGGCTTTAGCGTCGTCCCTTCGTTGATTCCTGCGCTATAGACGGCACGGGCCGAATTGCATACCGACGAATACAGCATGCTGACGTTCGGTGTGCCCCAGCCGGTCACGAAGTCCCATCCCGAATCTGCCCTGTACGCGCCGTTCGCCCCGTACGTGATATCGCGAAAGACCGATGGCGTCGTGACCTGAGCGTGGGCGCCGCAAAATCGAGATTCGTCGCGCAGGCACTGGACAACACGCGCGCCCAGGTCGCAGCAAATAGCGGTGCGGACAGACTCGTCCCGCCCACTATCTCGAGTTGTCCGCCCACGGCGACTGCTTCGCCGCTGTTCGGATCGGAGTCGAACGCGACGTCCGGCATGCCCCGAAAAGCCCGTCCCTTGAGCGGCGGAACAGGCAAACGACCGTGCAACGTAGAAATTGAGCTGCTTGAGGCCGCCGGACATCCCGACGATGGGCCGCCTTCGACGCCGGTATTGTGGCAGCCGCCTTTTTTTACCGATAAACTGACATCCCGACATAGCCGCACGCATTCCCCGCCGGCCTTCTACTTGTCGCAAGTCATCGTGAAGAAATCGTCTGCCCAAGGCGATTATTGATAGATCATCTCCAATTAGATCGTGTTCGACTATTTCATTACTCCCAGATTTAAAAACGAACCGCGTAACCACGAAAAGCCGCTTGCGATCATGCACGTCCCGAAAACGGCGGGCACATCAGTCATCACCGGCATATCGCAATCCTTGAAAATCAACGACGAAGTTCGAGGAATCGATCGACTACTGCTCGGCACATTTGATCGACTCTCGGAGTTCGATGATGAGGTTGCGCAGACAATCCATCTTGATGAAAGCAAGATGCCCGAATCGAAGCTGATCATGGGTCATTTCTCTTACAGCACTTTGAGGAATCGATACCCGCGCGCCCAACTACTGACTTTCCTTCGCGAGCCGTTATCCCGCCTCTTGTCTCATTGGGTGTACTGGCGATGTATGTCGGACGAATATCTTGTGCGTTGGGGAAGTTGGCAAGATTGCATCAAACTCTCGCGCGGCACCCTGAAAGAATTCCTGACGGATCCACGCATTGCGTGTCAAACCGATAATCTGGCCACTCGCATGCTATTGTGGCCGGACGAACGTATCGGGAATGATTCGTTCATCTCCCCGGATCAGGACTCCAGATTACTGAGAAACGCACTGAGTCGACTCGACTCAATTGCTTACAGCGATATTATCGAGAACCCATATTTTCATCAAAATTTGAGTCATTGGTTCAAGACCGAGCTGCCAATGATGCATCTTAATTCGACTGCACGTGTGCCGGAAAATCTGCGCATCCGGCTCGACAAGGAACTCGATCAGGAGACGTTGTCATTGCTGGATGACCGATGCAGGCTCGATGTGAAGCTCTGGTCCCTGCTGGCGATACGGCGATTTCCCAAGGGCGCGAAGATACCGTCGCTCCAGCGACAAATCACCATGAGGGCAATTGCCCGTTACGGGGCACTACTCGCACCGTAACGGCGGATTGCATCGCGTGCTCGATGCATTGCGCCCTTTTATCCAAGAATGGTTTCAAAAATGGCTACGGTCGGCGGGCACGCTTGGTAGTACCCGCGTCCGCTATCCTCGCGCCGCGGACTTCGGCGGGAACAACGCCGATACGGCTTGAAGGGCAGGACTTGCGGCCGTCTGATATTCCGGCACCCAGCGCCGCAGATCGCGCCGCACCTCGTCGTCGCTCAGCACGCGGTTCTGCATCAGCCACGGCAGCAATTCATCGAGCAGATGATCCGGCACTTCCCGTGCGCGCGCTATCCGCAGCTTCGGATGCGGCGTGCGCGTCGTCGTTTCGTCATCCGCGAGCAGCTCCTCGTAAAGCTTCTCGCCCGGCCGCAGACCCGTGAATTCGATCCGGATCTGGCCTTCCGAAAACCCGTACAGGCGGATCAGATCACGTGCGAGATCGACGATCTTGACCGGCTCGCCCATGTCGAGAATGAAGATTTCGCCGCCGTGTCCCATACTCGATGCCTGCAGCACGAGTTGCGATGCTTCCGGGATCGTCATGAAAAATCGCGTGATCTCGGGATGCGTGACCGTCACCGGCCCCCCCCTTCGCGATCTGTTGCTGGAACTTCGGAATCACGCTGCCTGCGCTGCCGAGCACGTTGCCGAAGCGCACGGTCTCGAACTGCGTGCCGCCGCTCGTTTGCTGCAGCGCTTGACAGGCCATCTCGGCAAGACGTTTGCTCGCGCCCATCACATTGGTCGGATTGACTGCCTTGTCGGTCGAGATCAGCACGAAATGACGCACCCCGTGACGAATCGCCGCGCGCCCGACGCGATACGTACCGAGCACGTTATTGCGCAGCGCCTGCCACGCGTTGTGCTCCTCCATCAGCGGCACATGCTTGTACGCTGCCGCATGGAACACGATGTGTGGAGCATGGCGCGACATCACCTGGTCGAGCAACAGCGAATCCTTCGCGTCGCCGATGATCGGCACCACCGGCTGGTCGGGGAAACGCTCGCGCAACTCTTCAGCAAGCCTGTACATCGCGTATTCGGACAGGTCGAACGCGACGAGTTGCGCCGGCGCAAAACGAAGAATCTGCCGGCATAGTTCCGATCCGATCGAGCCGCCCGCGCCCGTCACCATCACGACGCGACCGCGCAGCAGCGCCTCGACGTGCGGCGTATCGATTGTCACCGCGTCACGACCGAGCAGATCCTCGAGGTCGATATTGCGGACCTGCGACAGGAACCCCTGCCCCGGCATCAATGCGGTCAGCGACGGCAGCACCATCGCTTTCACACCGGCGCGCACGCACAGCGTCGCCACCCTGCGCTGCGTTTCGACCGATGCCGACGGAATCGCGATGATCGCGTATTCGACCTTCAGCGCGTCTGTCCAGTGCTTCAGGTCGTTGAACGAGCCGAGCACCTTGTAGCCGTAGATCTCGCGCCCCTGCTTGGTGACGTCGTCGTCGAGCAAGCCGACCAGACGCCATTCGCCCGAACGCGACAGCTCGCGCGCGAGGCTCGCGCCGGCCGTGCCGGCGCCGAGCACCAACACGGGCTTGCCCTGCCCGACCAGCCCGCCGTACAGGTAGAACTCCTTCGTCGCGCGATACAGCGCGCGCGCCCCGCCCATCGCAAGAAACAGCATCAGCGGCGACACGAGCAGCACCGAGCGCGGGATGATCGGCGATGGCTGGAACATCACGGCACCGATCATCACGATCACGCCACCGCCGACGACTGCCTTCGAAATGCGCATCAGGTCGGGCAGGCTCGCAAATACCCACAGCCCGCGGTACAGGCCGAACAGGTGGAACATCAGCGCGTAGACCGGCAGCACCCAGACGAGGGCCATCAGCGCGCCGCTCAGGAAATCAGACGGAACGCTGCCGTTGAAACGGATGAGATAAGCGAACAACCACGACGCGACAACGGCCGTCAGGTCGAACAGGAAAGCACTCAGTGACAGCCACGATGCTTTGGATCGCAACATCGGCGGGAAACCTCACGAATTGTTTTCGGCGGCCGCCTGAAACCGGCGCCAGCGCATGTCGATCGACCATCCCATGCATGCCAGGATGGCGTACCACGCGAAGAATGACAGCCATTGCTGCCATTCCGGGCGGCCCTTTGCCCACACGGCGACGATTATGCCTGCGAGCATGATGAGGTACCAATAAAGAGCGGTCCGTCCGTGACCTACGCCCGATCGGACCATCCTTTGATAATAGTGCTCCCGGTGCGCTTGCCAGAACTTTTCGCCGCGTAACAGACGTCTCAAAAGTGTTACAGACGCGTCCGCAATAAAGGGCGCGAACACCAGGGCCGGAAACCAGATCGGCCAGACGTCCGTACGCCAGCCCCAATAGCCGAGCGCCCCGGCCAGGAAACCGAGCGGAATTGAACCTGCATCGCCGAGAAACAGCCTGGCCGGATGGAAGTTGAGTAGCAGGAAGCCGAACGCCGCGCCGGCCACCGCCGCCCCGGTCAAGGCGAGATCGGGGGACGGATGCGCGCCCGTCAACGCCGCGACCGCGTACGCGCCAAAGCCGAACAGCGCCATACCTCCCGCGAGGCCATCTGCGCCGTCCATGAAGTTGTACAGGTTCGTGAGCCAAACCATCACGAAGCCGACGCCGACGAGCAGCCACCACGGCGCATCGGCCGGGTAGACAGCGATCAGCGCGACGACGGACGCCAGGTGCACCGAGAACCGCACGCGGGCCGGTAGCCCGCGCCGATCGTCGATCTGCGACATCGCGGCAAGCGCGGCGGCGGCGACCGCGATCAGCCACAGGTGCGGCGCCAGCGCCAGCAGCGCGACGATGCAAACCGGCACGATGCCCCACCCGCCGACGCGCGGAGTCGGCAGCGTATGGAGTGAACGATCGTTCGGGATGTCGGTGGCAAGACGCCACGCGAGGCCGGTCGCGAGCAGCACGCGCAAGATGGCCGTCGATGCGATGGCGGCGGCCAGCGCCACCGCAACGGGCCACGTGAATATCGGGAAAGGCATGTCGACTATCGTTGTGTATCGCGCGAACGATACCATGCGGCGGTCGCTTCGAGGCCCTGCCGGGTCGTATAAGGCGGTTGCCAACCGAGCACGCGCTTGATCCGGCCCGTATCGAGTTGCAGGCTGCCGGTCAGGCGGTCGATCGCCGCGCTACGGCCGGTCACCTTGCCGAGCGCACGGAGCAACGCGGCCGGAACCGGCAGAAGCCGCGCCGGCTTGCCAAGGGCGTCGCCGACCAGACGCAGCAGGCCCGTGACGGACGGTGCGTCGTCATCGGCAACGTGGAAGCATTCACCGGCCGCGTGCGGGTTCGTCGCGCATTGCAGCATTGCATCGGCGAGATTGTCGACGTAGACGATGCTGCGGCGCGAGGAGACGGAACCGAGCGGCAGCGGCATCCCGCGCGCCACCGCATCCATCATTCGCAGAAAATTGGCACGGACGGACGGGCCGTAGACGAGCGGCGGCCGCACGACGACGACATCGAGCCCGGCCGATGCGCCGAACCGCGCGAGTTGCTGCTCCGCACGCAGCTTCGAGCGACCATATGCGTCCTGTGGGTTGGGGCGCACGCTTTCAGACAGCGGTGCGCCGCCGTCGCTTTCGCCCACCGCCTTGATGCTGCTCGCGTACACGATCCGACGCACGCCATGCTTGCGCGCGGCCTCGGCGAGACGCAGCGTGCCCGTGACGTTGGTCGCGTCGAATGCGGCGTCGGGATCGGGCGACTCGTCGCGCATGACGTGCACGCGCGCGGCGAGGTGGATCACGCAATCGGCGGTCAGGTCGGCCGGCCATTCTTCGGCGAGGCCATCGAAATCGGCGCCGCCATGCACCCACTCGCGTACGCCGTCGACGCATCCGCCCGGCCGCCGCACGAGTGCCGTGACAGCGTGCCCGGCGTCCAGCGCGAGACGGCAAACTGCGCGGCCGACGAAGCCGTTCGCGCCGGTGACAACGAGATGCGTCATGATCGCCTCCGACTCAGCCGGCGGACATCGCTACATAACCGCCTGATGCCACTGCCGATGACCACGCACGAAATCGGAGCGTCAAGCGCGCGCGTCACTACGCCACGCGCTACATCGCAGGTGGGGCCGCTTGTGCCCAGCGGGCGCACGCATACGGGAAGGGGGCCAAAGAAGAACACGGATGGCTCTCGAAAACGAGGAGGATATCGATCGTGGACACCGTCATCGATTCGCACCACCGCGCACCCGCCCGCGGCAGGGCCGATACGAATCGATGCGCGGCCTCTGAATCGGACATAAATGCTGCACCGCTGATGTGACCGGGGTCGCCCCGCCCCGGACACGGCCTCATGAAAGAAGACCGCCGTCGCCGGCATCGGGGGTTCAATCGGACGCGCGCCAAATTGTAACCGTGCCGGCTCGCGGCCTCCAAGCCGGGCGCCTCGAATAGCCGGGCCGACGGCGCTCGAACCGCTACTTGCAACCGAGCCGTACGCGTATGGGCCGCGACGGGCACGACAGCGATCAAGCCAGCAACGCATTCACCTTTTCGACGAGCGGCGCAATCATTCGCTCCCACCCATGCTCACGTTCGACGAAGGTGCGCGCTCGCGCCGCCATCTCTACCGACGCGGCCTCGTCGGCGACGAGTTGTTCGATGCAATCGACAAATTCCTCCGGCGTATCGGCGATCAACAGTTCCCGCCCCCCTTCAGCACCCAAGCCCTCATGGCCCAGCGACGTGGTAACGACGGGTAGCCCGAGCGCCATGTACTCGAGAATCTTGTTCTGCACTCCCGCGCCGATGCGCATCGGACATACGCCGATTGCGCCGTCTGACGCAGCTTGCGCAACCGACTCGACCCGGCCGGTCACTTCGACGCCGTCGTACGCGCGAAATCGTTCGGCGAGTGCAGGTACGATCGACCCCACGATCCGAAAACGATAGTCGGCACGCTGGCGCAGCAACGGCAACACGGCCCCGGCGAAAAAGTGACACATATCCTGGTTCTGGACCGTGCGCATGTCGCCGATGAAAATCACGACGCGGCTCGCCATGCTGCGCGGCGTGTACGGCAGGCCCGACAGGTCAACACCGTTCGAGCACACCATCACGTTCTTGCCCGACGCGCCGGGAAACAGGTAGTCGCGATCGGTTCTGGAAACCAGCACCGAGAGATCGAAGTCGTCGACGATCGTTCGCTCGTAGTCGAGCAGGCGCTTTGCCTCGATACCGAACACGCGCGACTTCAACCCTCGTGCGTTCTTCAACTGCTTCACACGACTGTAGTTGAGCGAGATCGCGTCGGTCATTTCGAGGATGCGCGGCTTGTCCGACTTGCGTACATATTCGGCACAGCGCACGAGATGCACGAATACGCCATCATGCGACGGCAGCAATCTCGCCACCGCCGCCGCAAATGCACGGCTGCGGTAGTACGCGACCTGCAACGGCGTGCGGGTCGGCAACGCGAGCAGCGTATTGAGGTACGACAGCCGGCGAGGCAGGAAGACCCGTTCGACGCGGTCGAACACGCCGTCGTCCGGCAACACGGCATGCATTTCTTCGTCGGTCTCGCACATGCTCAGCAGCGTCAGCGAGTAATGGCGGGACAGCACGCGACAGAGATGGTAGATCCGCAGCTTGTCGCCGCCGATCACCGGATACGGAAACCGCGGCGTCAGCACCAGCAGTTTCTTCTTGTTCTGACTCATGACAGGCGGGCCCAGAAATCCTGAATCGATGGACGAACGGCAGACGCCGAATAGGTGCGTGCGCGGTCCATGCCGGCACCGACCGCCACGTCGAATCGCGTACTGTCGCCCCATACGTGGCGGATCTGTTCGGCCATGTCCTCGACCGAATAAGGATCGAACTGCAGGCCGCACTCGCCGACGATCTCGGGCATCGACGTCGTGTTGCTGCATGCGACCGGTGTACCGGACGCCATCGCTTCCAGCAATGGAATCCCGAACCCTTCGAACAACGACGCAAAGACGAACGCGCGGGCGTGGCGGTACTGCTGCCGCAGATCCTCTCGCGACACGTAGCCCAGCAGTTCGACGACGCCCCCCAGCCCAAGCGCATTCGCTCGCCCGAGAAAGTGCGCGTGATGGTCGGATTTGATCCCCGCGATCCTGAGCCGTGCGTCATCGCCCAGTGCGGGCCTCGCCATCGCGAAAGCCTGCAGCAAACGGTCAACGTTCTTGCTGGGCACTTCTCCCGCTACCGTGAACAGATACGGCTGGCGGGCAGGCCGACTGACCGGCGGCGCGAACCAGTCGTCCGAAATCGTGCACGGAATGACAGGGACGTCCGCCTCGCGCAACCCGAACCGCTCCATCAACTCTCGCTGTGTGAAGCGTGAGATGGTGAGCACGGCGTCGGCCCGGCGAACGAGCCGAGGCACCACTTGACGACGGTAAACCCGCCCAACGGTCTGATACAACGATCGCGCCGGCGGCAGCACATGCCACGGCTTCATGTAGATCAGGTCATGGACGACCGCGATCACCCGCGTGCTGCCCGTGGACCGCAGCGGCCCCGTGTTATACGGGCATAGCAGATAGTCGAGCTTCTGCTCACGGCACAAGCGCGGCAACTCGACCTGCTCCCACCACGGGAAGAAACCGTGACCGTCACTGACGAACGGCCACTCGTCGGCACTCACGCCGCTCGGCGCCAGACCCAGCACCGACGCGCTGACCGGTTCCACCAGTTGCCGGGCGAATCGCCCCATGCCGCGGTAGTTGCCCACCATCCAGGTGATATCCACCCCCAACTTCACGTGCTGCTCCTCATCCGGGCCGACTCGCAAGCGACGCGAACGCGGCCGCCGAACGCGGGGAATCGTACAATCCGGCCGACCGACATCGATACCTCGTTGCACCCCGCCCGTTCGACAAACTGCCGACGTGCACCTGCCGAGACGGCGTACGCACCACGCGAAACCGACGCGACCATACCGAAACCGACGCTCACCCACGCCCCGCTTCGAACATCCAGCGCAACGTACTCTCCAGCGGAATGTCGTCGAGCTGCCCGATAGCGGCCTGCAACCGCGCACCGTTGCCCTGCAATCGGCGCACTTCGTTCGCACGTACGAACGCGGGGTTGACCTGGACGTCGATCGTGTAGCCGGCGATCTGCTCCATCATCGCGATCACCGCCTTCAGCGACACCGCCCGGCCCGAACAAACGTTGAACACGCCGCCAGCCGGCGCTTGTTCCAGAAGACGCCGATAGGCATCCACCACGCGCCGCACGTCGGAAAAATCTCGCTCGACATCGATATTGCCGAGTTCGATCACACGCTCGCCGCGCTGGAAATGGCCGACTATCTTCGGCAGCAGAAACTGCGGCGACTGCCCGACGCCCGTGTAGTTGAACGGACGCGCAACGACGATCGGCAGCTTGTCCTGCCACAGGCGCGCCAGGTATTCCATCGCCAGTTTGCTGACCGCGTAATCGTTCGCGGGATTCGGCTCGACGGATTCGTCAATGACCTCGACCGCCGCGTTGCCATAGATATTGGCGCTGCTCGCCAGCAGAATTGCTCGCGGACGATTTGCCAGACTCGCGAGCGCCTCCAGCAAATTCCGCGAGCCGACCACATTGGTGCGATATATCGCGTCCGCATCACCGTGCGCGACGAATGACACCGCAGCGAGATGCGCGACCACGTCCGGCTGCACGTCCGCGACGACCTTTGCCAGCGCCGCCCGGTCGCACAGATCGACCCGGTACATGCCGGCTCCGGTCGCCTCGGAGCCGTGCGTCGTGCCGAACACGCGATAGCCGGCCGCCTGCAACGACTTCGCGAGATAGTCGCCGGTGAAGCCGCCGAGCCCCGTCACCAGGGCGCGCGGCGTATCAGAACGAGAAGCCGCGTTCATTTCGGCGCAAATCTGCTTGAACCATCATCGCACACAGCTCCTCGAGCGTCGTCTTCGGCTCCCAGCCCAAGTTCTGCTTCGCCTTCTCGGGATTCCCGATCAACAGATCGACTTCGGCCGGCCGATGGAACTTCGGATTCACGCGAACCAGCGTCTTGCCGGTGGCGACATCAATACCGACTTCCTGCTCGTCACTGCCCTTGAATTCGAGGTCGACACCCGTCGCCTTGAACGCCATGCTCACGAAATCGCGCACGGTCTCGGTACGGTTCGTGGCCAGCACGTACGTGTCCGGTTCGTCGGCCTGCAGCATGCGCCACATACCCTCGACATACTCCTTCGCGAAGCCCCAGTCGCGCTTCGCATCCATGTTGCCCAGTTCGAGTACGTCGAGCTGGCCGAGCTTGATCTTCGCGACGGAGTCGGTGATCTTGCGCGTGACGAATTCGCGGCCGCGCAGCGGCGACTCGTGGTTGAACAGGATCCCGCTGCAACCGAAGATGTCGTAGCTCTCGCGATAGTTCACCGTGATCCAGTGCGCGTACAGCTTCGCCACGCCATACGGGCTGCGCGGATAGAACGGCGTCGATTCGATCTGCGGAATCGCCTGCACCTTGCCGAACATCTCGGACGTACTCGCTTGGTAGAAGCGGATCTTCGGATTGACGATGCGAATCGCCTCGAGCAGGTTCAGCGGCCCGATGCCAGTAATCTCCGCAGTCGTGACCGGCTGGTCGAAGGACACGCCGACGAAGCTCTGCGCGGCGAGGTTGTACACCTCCGTTGCCCCGGTCGTCTGAAGCAGGCGAATGCTCGCCGACAGATCAGTCAGGTCGTATTCGACCAGATGCAGGTTCGGATGCTTGGCAATGCCGAGCTCCTCGATGCGCCAGAAGTTCACCGAGCTGGTGCGGCGGTAGGTGCCGTAGACCGTGTAGCCCTTATCAAGCAGCAACTCGGCCAGATAAGCACCGTCTTGTCCCGTGATGCCAGTGATGATGGAAGTTTTCTTAGACATAATGATCCTACTTTAAGAATACGCTTCATCGCGCATGAGAATTTTTGCCAATTGGCGAGCACTCTGCGCCCAGGTCAGGAACGGCATACCGCGAGATGAAGGCTCCTGCTGCTGCGCTCGGAGCTCCAGCCATGCCTCGATCTCGGTCGCCAGCTCGCGCCCGTCTTGCGCGGAAAAATAGAATGCGTGCTCGCCAGCCACTTCGCGAAACACCGGCAGATCGCGCGCGATGATCGCCAATCCATGTTGCGCGGCTTCGATCAGCGGCAAACCAAAGCCTTCACCATAGGACGCCGCAATCAGACACGAACTTGCCCCATAGATTTTCTCCAAATAGACGTCCGAGGCATTTTCCAGCCAGAACAAGTGGCGCCCCTGCTCCGTGTGCGCCCGCAGGCGGGCGACCAGGTCCTCCACCATCCAGCCCTGTCGCCCCACGACGACCAGATTGACGTTCTGATTGTCGCGCCACAGCTGCTCGAACGCATCAAGTACCTGAGCATGCCCCTTGCGGGGTTCCAGCGTCCCCACCATCAGGAACGTCGGGGCATTACGCAGGTGTTGAAGCATCTTGCTTCCGTCCCGCGGGATTTCCGAAGACGTCGCGAAATTTTCGATATCCGCCCCGAGATGGAACCAGTCGATTTCGAACGAGCGTGCGCGGTCCGGAGCGTGCGTTGCGAGCCATGACGACAAATCCGCCGCCACAGCCTGCGAAATGCACAACGCGCCATCGTTCTCCGCCACGACATCGAGCCATCCCGTAAACCCATCGGCCGCGCCAGGAACGAAGTACTGAGGGAGCAGCACGCAGAGCAGATCGTAGACGACAAACTTGACCTGCACACCCTGCAATCGCATGGTTTGATAAAACGCCCGCTGCGCTGGGACGACCCGCGGTTGCAGATCCAGACCGACGAATACGTCTCCTGCCGCATAGTCGATCGGCTCGTCCTGCAGCCAGCCGTCGTCGAACCCCATCAACCTCATCGTGAACTCACGCGCATAGCGATAGGAGTCCTTGGTCGTGGCGTACACCGGTTCCACCCGGAAGCCGTCGGGCGGAGAATCCAGCCATTCCTTCAGCAGATTGCGCACCACACGCTGGATCCCGCTCCTGGCGTCCACCTGCACGAGCTCGGAGATGTCGACCAACAACTGCCGCTTGTTGTTGCGCGGAACAAAGCTCCTCGCCGCGCTCAGCGCCCACGTGCGCAACTGGTCGTCGCTGGCTTGACCGGCGCGAACCGCGATTGCGCGAGACAATACGACCGGATTCGCGTTCGCGTGAAGATAGAACCGCTCGACGGCATCGCGATACTGTTGTGCACAAACGTCGGGCGCATGGGCGTTGACGATGATGTCCCGCGCGCGCGCGCCTATCCGTTGCCGGCGTGCCGGATCCGACCGTAGCGTTTCCAGCGCCTCGACCAGTTGCTCGTCGGAAAACTCGTCGGGCAACATCCATACCGCCTCGCGATCCAGGTCTGCCATGCTTCCGTTGGCATTGACGATCGTCGCCTTGCCGTAATTCATGCAGTCCAGCACCGTCCCGGACGTCTCGCCGCGAGACAGCGTACGCAACTGCACGCCGACATCGACTGCCGCCAGATACCGCCGGAACATCTGCGCATCGGCCCAACCGGTGATGCGGACCCGATCTCCCATTTGCCGAATCGTGCGCGCGAGTTTCTCGCCATACTCGGTCGGCTGATTTTCCCCGACGAATATCAGATGACAGGCCCGATCGCGCGCGAGGGTCGATCGGCCCCACGCATCAAGCAGCCGGTGATTCAACTTGGACGGCCCGAGGCCGCCGAACGCGCACACCACGAAATCGTCCTTGCCGATCCCCAGCGCGTCGCGGGCATCCTCGCCATGCGACGCGATACGCGCATCGCGCATGTGAGGAATGACGGTCCAGTCTGCCACGTCCCCGCCGTACCAGCGACGGGCGAGCCGCAGTGAATTGGGAGAATGGACGATCACGCCGAGGCTCTTCTGGACCACGCCCAAGCTGCACGGGTACTCCCAGACAGCGTCCGCAATATCCGCGCTCAGATGTCGTGCCCGCAGGCCGACGTACCCGTGCGCGTCATACAGTGCCTTGGACCAAGCGTCGGAACGGTTCCCGTGAATGGCCATGTGCGCAAGCACGCCCGAGAGAAAGAAATCGTGCAGAACAACGACTCCCGGCACGGCTTCCAGCAGCGAAAACATGTACTCGTGGAATGACGAGTTGCCGAAATGATAGAGCACCCGATCGTACGAAGCCGCATGTTTGCGCAGCCACGCCGGCGTTTTGACCGAGACGGGCGCGAACTGGTCGAGCCGTATTTCCCGCGCTGCCTGCGCATCGACGATGACGTCGATATCGTAAAAGCGCGCCAGTTCCGGCAGCAATTCGGCGCTGTAGTCGGCGATCCCGGTGCGGGCCGGCGGCATCGGCGACACGTAGGCCAGTTTGGGCCGTTTCGACTGGACTTCCGGCTCGCGCGTTTCGGCGAGCCAAGCCCGACGCCGCCGCTCGATTGCATCGAGCGCACACCGCCCGCTGCGATCCCACGAGAACTTGCCCGCCTGACGCATCCCGTGTTCGATCAGTGCCTGACGATAACCCTCGTCCGTCAGGCCACGCTGCATGTGCTGCGCAATCGCGTCGTCGGATTTGGGATCGAACAGCGCCTCCTCCCAGCCAATCACCTCGGGAACGCTCGACGTATTCGCGCCGATGACGGGCGCGCCGCAACGCATCGCCTCCAGCACCGGCAAACCGAAACCTTCATGCCACGAAGGAAAGACGAACAAGCGGCACAGATTGTAGAGCGACAGCAAATCCTCGTCCGGCACAAAGCCCGTGCATACGACATCAGCCGCGTCCAGGCCGACTTGCCGGGCCAGGCGCGTCAATGCATCACGGCTAGCCGGTTGAATCGAACAAACGATCGCCAACTGGTGCGACTTCCTCAACTCGGACGGCAGCAATGCGAACGCGCGGATCATGCCTTCGACGTTCTTGCGGTGATCGATACCCCCCGTATAGAGCACGAACGGTTTCGTCAGCCCGTATTTGCTTCGCAACGCAGTTTCGCGCTCGGCAGAAATCTGCTCGGGACGGAACCATGCGTCGACATCGGCGGACATGTTGACCGACCACTCGGGCGAGAAATTCAGATGTTCGATCCCTTCCGAGCGAGACGATTCGGAAATGGCCAACCACAAATCCGCGCGTCGAAGATGTTCGATTTTCTCGAGGTACCAATCCTTGAAAAGAGGATTCTCCAGATAAGGCTTGGCATAGAGGTATGGAATCAGGTCGTACAGCGTGACGGCGACCGGGACGTTGGTCTGAAGCGCGTGAATGCTGGTGATCGAATCATCGCCGAAGCCTTCGAAAAAGCTGGCGATATAAATGAAGTCAGGCTTCAGGCTCGTCAGAAAGGCTTCATAGGTCAATTCGCTGGCGTGGCGACGCCAGCCATTGGCTTTATCCGCATGCGCGACGGGCGCTGCTGCATACCAGACGTGAATGTTCTCCGCCGGGAGCAATGCCTCGAACTGCTCGCGCAGGACCCGCGCGGACTCCTCGAACGCGCCATTCAGTGCAAGTACGATTTCGTGGTCGCCGCGATTCCGGATCATCGCCTTGACGATGGACTCGGTGTAACGACCCACGCCGCGATTGCGCGAATTGAGGCTTTGCGCCCCTTGCATGTCAACAACGATACGCATTATTCAGTATCCCCATGGTCCGGCGCGAACGCTGACTTGAGCGCCATGTACGCTTCGCGCGCGCGGGGTGTCAAACCGTCATCATCGATCGGCTTTCTCTGCATCGATTGCGCAGGCGCCCCCACGATGATCCGAACGAGCCTCTGCTTCACACCAGGCATCGCGCCCAGCGCTCGCACCGCCAATCGTCGCAGACGAGGGTTGCGATTGACGTACGCGACGCTTCGGAACAGCACACGCCTCACGCCGGATTTGCACGTCGCTTTCGCTCCGCGAGCGAACGTGACGGCGCTTCGCATGGGCGCTGTGACACGCCAAGACGTGCTGCCATAGACCGCCTGCAATCGCTCCGCGGCGTGCTGCGCGTCGTCCTGGACCCGCCTCAGTTCGCCGGTCACTTGCGCCAGATCGCCCCGGACACGGCCCAGGTCGCTGCGGATCTGCGCAAGCTCATCAACGGCCCGCATCAGTTCACGGCGGGTGCCGCCCACTTCTTCGCGAGTCAAGCCCAGTTCGCCATGAAGGCGCTCGATTTCGCCCTGGGTCTGTTGATGAAGGCGCCCGATTTCGCGCCGCGTCTGCTCGATCTGTTCAGCGGCATGCTCGTGCGCCCGGGCGGCCCCTGCCTCGAAACGCGCAGCAAGCTCGGCCAGCGACAGCCCGTAATCGGCATCGAATGCTGCGTCGAAAAATGCCGCGTCGGCTTCACCGCAGGATTTCTGGGCAACAATGGCGTAATCCGGACTGACACCGCCGAGCACATCCATAAGATGGGCCCGCGCCCCCTCTTCCTGCAACGCAGGGGACTCCTGCAGTCGAATTCGCTTGACCCTGGCAAATCCGGCATACTCGCCCACGAAACTCAGGAGTTCCGAAGGAATCGGACGAACGTGACTCGGATCCAGATAGAAATTGCAGCCCGCGACGACGATATTTTCGGGGTTCGGCGTCTCGAGGATCAAGAGACCGCCCGGCTTCAGTACGCGCAACGCTTCGCTGACGATTCGTCGAACTTGCTCAAACGACACATGCTCGACAACGTGAAACGCTGAAACGAGCGCGTGACTATTGGCGTCGAGCGCAGCAAGATACTCGATGGCATCGCCCTGAAATACCGACAGGCCGCGCTCCCGACATGCTTCCAGCATGTCGCCATCGAGGTCCACGCCGATCGCGGCGAACCCCGACTCGCCCATCAACTCCAGCCATTCACCGCGACCGCAACCCAGATCGAACGCTTTTCCGCCCGGATAGAGCGTCGCAAGGGGTGCAATAAACGGCCGGTATTTCGCCAGCCGACTTTTGATCAGTTCCCTTGAGCCTCGATGCTGATCTTCAAACGCGCGATAAAAGCTATCCACTAAGACAAACTCCTCACCATCGTCCAGCAGCCAGGCCACATCGACGAAATTATCCACCACCGGCAAGTAGCACCGCGAGAAGCGCGGCTCCTGGATCAGGTTGACGTCACGGGTGAACGCGTTCCGGGCGCAGCCCAGCGCTTTCACGCATGTGCTCCACGGCAACTTGCCCGCACAACAGTGCGGCGATATGTCGACATCAGACCCGCGGCACGCCTGCGCCGCGAGCAGGCCATCGCTGGTCAAGAACGGCACAGCCGCGCCAAGCCGGAATTCCGAACCTGGACTGGAATTCCCGCTTGGCGCTTCACGCCATGAGCCCCGCTAGATCCGAAGGACTGGCGTCATTCCCGGCATCAAGCCCGGCCGTATACGTCTTCGAAGCGAACGATGTCGTCTTCGCCGAGATACTCGCCGCTCTGCACTTCGATCATCACGAGGTCCAGCACACCGGGATTCTCGAGGCGGTGCTTGTGACCGGCGGGAATGTAGGTGGATTCGTTGGTCCGAACGAAAATTTCCTGATCGCCGTTGACGACCTTGGCCATCCCGCACACGACGATCCAGTGCTCGCTGCGATGATGATGCATCTGCAAACTGAGGCTCGCGCCCGGCTTGACTTCAATGCGCTTGATCTTGAAGCGCGGGCCTTCCTCCAGCACCGTGTACGTGCCCCACGGGCGACTCACCGTGCGATGCAGTTTGTAGGCATCGTGATTCTGCTTCTTCAGGCGGGCTACCACCTGCTTCACGTCCTGCGCGCGATCCGGACTCGCGACCAGCAATGCGTCCGGCGTATCGATGATCATCAGATCGGTGACGCCAACCGCCGCGACGACACGATCCTGGCTCTGCACATAGGTGTTCCGGCTATCGACGAAGATCGCTTCGCCGACGGCCCGGTTGCTGTCCTGGTCCGGCACGGTCAGGTCGCGCACAGCGCCCCACGAGCCGATATCGCTCCAGCCGAAACTGGACGGCACGACCACAACCTTCGACGAACGCTCCATCACCGCATAATCGATCGAGATGTCGGGCATTTTCTGGAACGATTCGGCGGGAATCTCGAGCATCTGCGCCGAACCCTTGTCCGACTGCAGCGACGCCCAACATTCATCGGCGGCCGTCGCGACGTCCGGGGCATGACGAGCCATCTCGTCGAGAATCACACCGGCCTTGAAACAGAACATGCCCGAGTTCCACAGGTAGTTGCCGGCTGCGACATATTCGGCAGCCTTCACTGCGTCGGGTTTCTCGACGAAGCGCAGCGCCACGCGGCCGTCCCCGACGCGATCCCCCGCCTCGATATAGCCAAAGCCCGTGTCCGGCCCCGTCGGCACGATGCCGAACGTGACCAGTTTGTCCTGCTTCGCAAGTTCGATCGCGCTCGCGACCGCAGCCGAGAAACCCTGCTGATCCTGCACCAGATGATCGGCTGCGAGCACCAACATCAGCGCGTCGCGCCCGTACTTGTCCGCAACGTGATGCGCCGCCATCGCCACCGCAGGCGCAGTGTTGCGACCGGTCGGCTCGAGCATGAATACACCGGACTGCTGATTGCCGAGCGCGGCATAGCCGAACTCGTCCTTGCTCATGAAGTAGTAGTCGCGGTTCGTGACCGTCAACAGTTCTCCACGCTCGGATTCCCCATCATTGCCGATCGCCGCTGCCGCCCGGCGGTAGGTTTTCAGGAGCAAGCTTTCACCATCCGCAAGCTTCATGAACGGTTTGGGATGCCCTTCGCGGGAAACTGGCCACAGTCGGGTGCCAGCACCACCGGACAGGATGACGGGGATTAACATCGCATTCACTCCAGAAATTTAGTATCCGTTGGCAAGGTCGAGGCCTTCGCCATTTGCATCAGTACACCGCCGGCATCGGTGTCAGCCGGGTCGCATCGGACCGGGCCGAAAGGAGAATTATAGCCGGCGAACCACCTTCCCCGGAAACGGCCGGGGCGCCCGGAACAACCGCCGGGGAGGGCCGAGGCATTCCCGGGCGCCCGCAACCCGTCTCGCCCGGCGCGGACGGCGCCGCGGCGCGTCATTCGCTCAAGCACAGTTGCAATGCATCGCGCCAATCCGGCATCTGCAAGCCAAATGCCGCCGTCAGCTTCCCCAGTGCCATTCGCGAATTGGCCGGCCGCGTTGCGGCCGTCGGATAGTCATCCGAGGAAATCGGCACCACCCTCGGCGCGCGCGAAGCCATCGCGATAGCGAATATCGCTTCGGCAAAGCCGCACCAGGAGGTCGCGCCGGCAGACGTAAAGTGGTAGATACCCGACTGGCGCACCCACCAGTCGGCGTCAACCGATGCAACGCCCTGGGCGACGATGTGCGACGTCGCGGCAGCGATTGTCCTGGCCCAGGTCGGCGCGCCGACCTGATCCGCAACGACCCGCAACTCGGAGCGCTCAGCGCCCAGCCTTAGCATCGTCAGCAGGAAGTTGCTGCCACGCCGGCCATATACCCAGCTCGTGCGCAAGATCAAATGCGCACATCCGGTCGCCGCGATCGCGTGTTCGCCCTCGAGCTTCGTCGCTCCGTATGCATTCAAGGGATTCGTCGCGTCTGTCTCTACATACGCGCCCGCTTTCGCACCGTCGAACACATAATCGGTCGAGTAGTGGATCAGCGCGCCGCCGCTACGCGCCGCCTCCTCGGCAAATACGCGCGGCACGTCGACATTCAGGCGTCGCGCAAGCTCGATGTCGTTCTCTGCCTTGTCCACCGCCGTATAAGCGGCCGGATTCACGATCAGGGACGGCTTCAGATCCCTGACGAAAGCGCGCACACGATCGAGATCGGAAAGATCGAGCGTCGACCGGTCACACGGCACCACTCGGCCGAGCCCCTGGAGCGATCGCAACAATTCGAAACCAACCTGGCCGTTTACCCCGGTCACGAGAATCGTCGGCTGCTGCCTCATATCCGGCCTCAAACGTACACCTCGGCTTCGCTGAGTCGTGCGCCCGCGGCATCCTTGGGCGCCAGCAATGGCGCCACATCGAGTGGCCATTCGATCCCGATCTCAGGATCGTTCCACACGATACAGCGCTCGTGCTCCGGGTACCAGTAATCGGTCGTCTTGTACAGGAACTGCGCAGCGTCGGACAGCACGACGAAGCCGTGCGCAAAACCGGGCGGAATCCATACCTGCCGATGGTTCTCGGCCGACAGCACGACGCCGACCCACTTGCCGAAATTCGGCGAGTGCTTGCGGATATCGACCGCGACGTCGAATACCTCGCCTTCCACGACGCGCACAAGTTTTCCCTGCGCGTGCCGAATCTGGTAGTGGAGGCCGCGCAGCACCCCCTTTGTCGAGCGCGAATGATTGTCCTGAAGGAATTCGACGCCCGCCGCCACGTGTTCCGCGAAGTCGCGCGCGTTGAAGCTTTCATAGAAATGGCCACGCGCATCGCCGAACACCTTCGGTTCGATGATCTTGACTTCCGGCAGCGCCGTTGCCGTTACTTGAATTGCCATGCGACCTGATCCAAAAGAACGTGTTCGAGATAGCGCCCGTAGCCGTTCTTCGCCAGCGGCACGGCAAGCTTGCGCAACTGATCCGCGTCGATCCACTGTCTGCGATAGGCGATCTCTTCGGGACAGGCAACAACGAGCCCCTGACGCTTCTGCAACGTCGCGATGAACGTTGCCGCATCGATCAACGAATCGTGCGTGCCGGTATCGAGCCAGGCATAGCCGCGCCCCATGATCTCGACGTCGAGCTTGCCATCGGCGAGATAGCGTGAATTCACGTCGGTGATCTCGAGTTCGCCACGCGCGGATGGCTTGATATCGGCGGCGATGTCGCACACCTGATTGTCGTAGAAGTACAAGCCTGTCACCGCATAATTCGAGCGCGGCACGGCTGGCTTTTCCTCGATGGACAGCGCGCGAAATTGCGTGTCGAATTCGACGACGCCGTAACGCTCCGGATCCTGCACGTGATATGCGAACACAGTCGCGCCCGACTCCTTCGCGTCCGCCCGCTCCAGTTTTTTCGCCAGATCGTGCCCGTAGAAAATGTTGTCACCGAGAATCAGCGCCGACGGATCGTTGCCGATGAATTCCCTGCCAATGATGAATGCCTGCGCGAGCCCGTCCGGTGACGGCTGCACCGCGTAGCGGATATTCATCCCCCATTGACTGCCATCGCCAAGCATCGCCTCGAAGCGCGGCGTATCCTGCGGCGTCGAAATGATGAGTACGTCGCGAATCCCGGCCACCATCAGCGTGGACAGCGGATAGTAGATCATCGGTTTGTCGTAGACCGGCAGGAGCTGCTTCGATACGACATGCGTGATCGGATACAGTCGCGTGCCGGAACCGCCCGCGAGAATGATGCCTTTACGTGCCATCGGCCATGCCCTCAAGTGCGTTGCGCGTAATTCGTCTCGACCCACTTGCGATATTCGCCCGATACGACATCGTCAACCCAAGCCTGATTGTCGAGATACCAGCGTACCGTCTTCGCCAGCCCCGTCTCGAACGTCTCCACCGGCTTCCACCCCAGTTCGCGTTCGAGCTTGTGCGCGTCGATCGCATAGCGGCGATCGTGGCCTGGACGATCCGTCACGTAGGTGATCTGGTCACGATAGGAACCCGTCGCCTTCGGACGCGCGCTGTCGAGCAGGTCGCACAGCGTATGCACGACGTCGAGATTCTTCTTCTCGTTCCAGCCCCCGACGTTGTACGTCTCGCCCGGGACGCCACGCGCAAGTATCTCGCGGATGGCACTGCAATGATCGCCGACGTACAGCCAGTCGCGCACGTTCTGGCCGTCGCCGTAGATCGGCAGCGGCTTGCCCGCAAGCGCGTTCGCAATCATCAGCGGAATCAGCTTCTCGGGAAACTGATATGGGCCATAGTTGTTCGAGCAGTTCGTCGTCAGCGTCGGGAGGCCGTACGTATGGTGATAGGCACGCACCAGATGATCGGAGCCGGCCTTTGTCGCCGAGTACGGGCTGTTCGGCGCGTATGGTGTCGTTTCGGAGAATTGCGGATCGGTCGGGGATAGCGAGCCGAATACCTCGTCGGTCGACACGTGCAGGAAGCGAAATCCGGCCTTGTCGGCATCACTCAGCCCGCTCCAGTGCGCGCGCGCCGCATCGAGCAACGTAAACGTGCCGACGACATTGGTCTGCACGAAATCGGCGGGGCCATGGATCGAACGATCGACGTGGCTTTCGGCGGCGAAGTGCACGACTGCACGCGGCTTGTGTTCGGCAAACAGTGCGTCGAGCGCGGCGCGATCGCAAATATCGACACGCGCAAATACGTGCTTCGGATTATCAATCAGCGACTGCAGCGTGCGCAGATTGCCCGCATAGGTCAGCTTGTCGACATTGAGCACGGGTTCGTCGTGGTGGTGTAGCCAGTCGAGAACGAAGTTGGCACCGATAAAACCCGCACCGCCCGTCACCAGAATCATGGGACTCCCTCTAGAAATGTGCGGCACGCCCGGTCGGGGCGCTCGTCGCATGACATATCACGGGTGGCAACGCCCGAGCCTCGTCAGGCCCGGATTTTAACCGGTCACCGTAGGTATCAAAGTCAAGAAATGCGAATTTTGCGACGGACCGGCGATTATAAGAAGTACCCCGCCGCAAGGGCCATGCCATTAACAACTCGAAACAACGCTCCGGCCCCACCGAAACGCCAAAAAAATCCTGCATAATCATGCGGTTAAGGCGAATATATCGTGCTCCAACGGGGCCGATCCAGCCGGACGCACAATCACGAAATGATACGTGCCATGCCTTCGGAGTCGTACTGCCGCAGGCCCCACGCGGCCCCGTGCGCACTCCGACGCGTCCCAATGTTCTCGTGTTTTTTCGGGGAAGCGGATCCCTACTGCCGCGCACTATCGAGACAAGCACGGCGATGTGAACCGGCGATGACGCGTGCATGCAGCCGAGCACGTTTGGAGTTCCCCGGAACATAATGAGATAATTATCGTTTCAAGGATGGCCTGCAACGCATCATGCGGATCAGACATCCTCGTCGCATTTCTGACGCAGGCATGCCACCGAACTGGTCGTCGGACACGCCAACCCGGAACATCGGATGCATTCCCGCACGACTCACTTTGAAGTTTGAAGTTCTAGACACGCCGGATCGGGATTCCCCAATGAAAAAAAATCTGAGGCTTGGCGCTGATGTCGGCGTTGCCTTTGCATCGACAACGAAACGAGACGCGCGCGCCCATCAGCACGAGGCGACGGCGACAGGAAACGCGCCCCCGGCCTCCGCTCATCCGGGCGAAAGCGACGCCATCGCGTCGACGCATCCAACGCATACCAGCATCCGGCAACAGGTGAAGAAACTGCTGCGCCCGCTGGCGCAAATCACGTACAGGCTTCTCAAACCCGCTATCCGCCCTATCGCGCTTAGGGCGCGCCGGTATCTGATGGCTGAATTGCAGCAGGACTTCCGCCAGGAAATTCAGAACTCCCTGTCGGCAAATCTGACCAAGCTGCAGGAGATTCGCCACCAGCTCTTGCAGGATGCATTCGCCTCCCAGTCGGCGATCCATCACGCTCAATCTGCAATTCATCAGGAATTGCAGAAAGCGACCGCTCATATGGTGCAGGAGCTTCAGAAGGCGCAAGCGTCGATTCAAGGGGATGTACTGACGACCCGGCAGGCGGTCACCCACGAAATTCGACAGGCAACGTCGACGACCGCACAGGAATTCCGGGACACGCAGGTCCCCCTTCGCCAGGAAATGGTTGCTGCGCATCAGAAGGCGCTCGAGTCCCATAGTCTGACCCATCTCGAAACCCAACAAGCGGTGTCCGAAACGACACAACAGCTTGACGAGTGGTTTGCAAACATCAATCCCAAGCTGGACCGTATCGAGATTTACAGCCACGCAACGGCTCGCCGAGTCGCCGTCAACTGCGGCAATGGTGCCGTGCTTGTCAGAACCGAAGCCGGCTTCGCGCTTTGCGCCGAGAACGATCACGCGCTTCTTGCCTCCCTGCTCGAGACCGGCGAATTGGAACGCGGTACGCGACTGCTCATCGAAAAGCTTGTCGAGCCAGGAAACTGTTTCATCGACGTGGGCGCAAATATCGGACTCCATACGCTTGCCGCAGCGCGATCGATGCAAGGTCAAGGAAAGATTATTGCATTCGAGCCGTTCGGGCCGACCAAAGCACTACTCGAACGGTCCGTGTGGATGAACGGGTTTGCGTCGCTGGTGGAGATTCATCAAGCCGCCGTCTCAAACGAAACCGGACATCACAAACTGTTTCTCGGTGCGACGAGCGGCCACCATTCCCTTTTCCCGCTTGACGAACGCACGAGCACGGATACCGAGCCGGTCGAAGTCTCCGTGGTCAAGATAGACGACATCGTTCCGGCCACACAAAAGGTCGATCTTCTGAAAATCGACGCGGAAGGCGCCGAACTCCAGGTCATCGAATCCGCAGCCGGACTCATCGAGCGCAATACGGAACTCGCGATCATCGTCGAATTCGGCCCGGCGCACCTCAAGCGAACAGGCATCGCGCCCGGCGACTGGTTGAATGCCTTTGCGGCGCACGGCTTGCAATATCGAGCAATCAATAGTGTTTCCGGCGTGCTGGAGCACTGGACCATCGAAAATCTGCTTGCCTGTGATTCGATCAATTTGCTTTTCAGCCGAAAGAATTCGGGCGTTTGGGAAAGGTTGGACGCATGACGCAGGAAATTGTTGTCGTTGGGGCCGGAGGGCATGCGAAAGTCTGCATCGAACTGCTGCAGGCGGCTGGCGAACGCGTGGCTTACTGCATTGGCGGAGCCGACAGTCCGGAACAATGCGTCGGTGTTCCTGTGCTGAAGGGCGACGAGAATCTAGAGACGCTGAGGCACGAAGGTTACGCGCGCGTATTCATCGCCATTGGCGCCAACAGGCTCCGAGACCGCCTGGCGACACTGGCGCTGCGCCACGGTTACACGCTCGTCAATGCGATCAGCCCGTCGGCGACGATTTCGCCGAGCGCGACGATCGGTTCGGGTATAGCAATCATGGCCGGCGCCGTGATCAACGCAGAGGCAAGCATCGGTGACCTGTCGATCGTGAATACGGGTGCCACGATCGATCACGATTGCCGGATCGGACGCGCGGTGCATGTCGCGCCTCAAAGCGCGCTGGCCGGCAACGTCGTAGTCGGCGATTACACATTTCTCGGCATCGGTACCAAGGTCATTCCGGAAATCGTCATTGGCGAGCGAGCTGTCATCGGCGCTGGCGGCGTTGTGGTTAGCAATATTTCCGAGGGTTGCACGGCCGTTGGCGTGCCCGCCAAACAAATAAAGTAACAGGAATATTCATATGCAGCGAATCATGGTAGCTCAGCCGAAGATGGCCGGAAACGAGCGCAAGTACGTTCTCGATTGCCTCGATACGAACTGGATTTCCTCGAACGGAAAATACATTCCGGCGTTCGAAGAGGCATTTGCGAAATTTTGCGGCGTCAAGCACGCGATTGCGGCAAACAACGGTACGACTGCCCTTCACCTCGCGCTGGTCGCTCTCGGCCTGCAGCCCGGTGACGAAGTGATCATCCCGACGGTCACTTATATCGCCACTGCCAACGCCGTTCGCTATTGCGGCGCGACCCCGGTGCTCGTCGACGTTAGCGCCGACACGATGAATATCGATCCAAACGACATCGAACGCAAAATCACCTCTCGGACCAAGGGCATCATTCCCGTCCATTTGTACGGTCACCCGGCCGAAATGGATGCCGTCAACGAGATCGCGAAAAAACATGGCTTGTGGGTCGTCGAGGATGCCGCCGAAGCCCATGGCGCGGAAGTGCGCGGCAAGCGTGTCGGTAGCCTCGGAACCTGCGCGACCTTCAGCTTCTTCGGTAACAAGATCATTACGACCGGCGAAGGCGGCATGGTCACCACCGACGACGACGAGCTTGCAGCGAAATTGCGCCTGTATCGCGGCCAAGGAATGGACCCCACGCGCCGCTACTGGTTCCCCGTCGTGGGCTACAACTATCGGATGACCAACATCCAGGCAGCAATCGGGCTGGCGCAGATGGAAGGCATCGACAATGCGCTCGCCGAGCGCGAACGCCTGGCAGGCTGGTACAACGAAGCCCTGAATGAACTGCGCGACAAGCTCGTCCTGCCGTCCCAAGCTTCTTGGGCCAAGCAGGTGTTCTGGATGTACAACGTATTCTTGCGCGAAGGCGACGAGCACAAGCGGGATTACGTGATGCGATGCCTCGACGAAATGGCCATCGAAACGCGCCCGGTGTTTTACCCGATGCATGTGCTGCCGCCTTACATGGAGGAGTCGACCTATCCGATCGCTGATCTATGGTCGCAGCGCGGCATCAATCTGCCGACGCATCAGGATTTAACGCGGGCCGACGTGCAACGCATTGCCGACAGCCTGCAGCAGGTTCTTGCCGACTGATGAAGATTGCGCTTGTTTCGTCTTTCGTGCCATTCGTCAATGGCGGCTACAGAAACATCGTCGAGTGGCTTCAGATCATGCTCGAAAGGCAAGGACATCGCGTCGAGCGCGTCTATCTGCCGGAGACAGATGCTCCAGATCTGCTGTTCAAACAGATGATGGCCTATCGGTGGATCGACTTGGACGCAGCTGACCGGATCATCTGTTTCCGGCCGCAAGCGCATCTGATTCCCCATCGGCACAAGATCGTATGGTTTATCCATCACCTGCGCGCATTCTATGATCTGTGGGATTCGCCGTACCGGGGCTTCCCGGATGATCAAAAGCATCTGGGCATGCGCGACGCGCTACGACAGGTCGACGACGCGGGTCTGAGAGAAGCCAAGGCGATCTTCACGAACAGTCGCGTCGTATCCGAACGCCTGGACAAGTACAACAACGTCCCGAGCGAAATCCTGTACCCGCCGGTATTCGAGCCGGAACGGTTCCACTGCGCGGATTATTCGAACGATATCGTATGTATCTGCCGAATCGAACATCACAAGCGGCAGCACCTGCTGATCGAAGCGATGCAATACGTCACCACGCCCGTCCGGCTGCGCCTTTATGGCAAAAGTGGATCGCAAGGCTACGCAGACGACCTCCGGCGAACCATTTCCGCTCTGGCTCTTGACGAAAAGGTACTGCTGGAAGATCGCTGGATTTCCGAGGGGGAAAAGATCGAGCAACTGGCCCATTGTCTCGCTGCAGCCTATATCCCGGTTGATGAGGATTCGTACGGCTATCCGAGCGTCGAAGCCAGTCACGCCGAGAAGCCTGTCTTGACGGTGTCCGATTCCGGCGGCGTGCTGGAGTTGGTACAAGACAACATCAATGGTTATGTGGCAGATCCCGATCCCAAAGCACTCGCGGAAGCGATGGATCGGCTTTATCTCGATCGAAACAAAACGATTCAAATGGGGAAAGCGGCACCCAAACGCCTGAAGGCGCTCAACATTTCGTGGGAACACGTGCTCCAAAGGTTGCTCGCATGAAGGTGCTCGTCGTCAACAATATGGCCCCGTTCGTCTGGGGTGGTGCGGAAGAGTTGGCCGCGCATCTGCAGCGAAACCTGGTGATTGCCGGCCACGAAGCCGAAGTGCTCCGCATCCCGTTCCGATGGGAACCTGCAACGCGTATTCCGTCGCAGATGCTGATGGTGCGGGCGTTCGAATTGTCGAATGCGGACCACGTCATCGCACTCAAATTTCCGGCGTACCTGATTCGCCACCATCGGAAGTCGCTTTGGCTGCTGCATCAATACCGGCAGGCGTATGACCTGTTCGATGCAGGCCAGACCAATCTCCCGCCCGGCCCGGAAGGTGACGCATTGCGCGAAATGATCCGCAATGCCGATAACGAAAGCTTTGCGGAAAGCCGCCACATCTTCACGAACTCTGCGGTGACTCAACGTCGGCTCAAGCAGTACAACGGCTTCGACGCTGAAGTCCTGCTTCCACCCGTCAATGATCCGGAGATGTTTCCCGGCGGCGAGCCGGGTGGCTACGTATTCGCAGGTGGCCGCGTAAACGACATGAAGCGTCAGTATCTCCTCCTCGAAGCGCTCGCGAAAACCGACCGTGGAGTACGGCTGATCATCGCCGGTCCGCCGGACACGCCGGCCGACGGCACGCGCCTGCATCAACTCGTCGAGCGGCTTGGCCTGTCGGATCGCGTCAAGCTCGACTTGCGTTTCCTGCCGCGCGACGTGTATGCCACTTACATCAACGAGGCCTCGGCCGTGGCCTATCTGCCATTCGACGAAGATTCGCTGGGTTACGTTGCCATGGAAGCCGCGACGGCCGGCAAGGCGCTGATCACGACCGACGATAGCGGCGGTATTCTAGGGCTCGTCAAGCACGACGAGACGGGATGGGTTGCGCAACCCGAGGCCGCCTCGCTCGCAAGCGTCATGCACGCTGTCGTTCAGAACGCCGCACGAGCACACACTTATGGACAGGCAGCCAAGGCGTTGTGGGAAAGCATGGGCGTGAATTGGCCGCAAACCGTGGAGGCGCTCCTGCAATGAAGCTATTGATCTTCACGCCGACGATCAAACGCTCGGCAATTGGTCGCATGGCGTCGTTGGTTGTTCGTCAGCTCGTTGCGCAAGGTCACGAAGTCAGCGTCGTGCAAACGGAATCGGTCCGGTTTCTGGATCTTCCGACGCACGAATTCAACGCGCCACTTATTGCGTGGAACGAATTCACGAGCGTACAGCAGGCCACTGCGTCGGCGGATATGTGCGTCTACCAGATTGGCAACAGCTACGATTTTCATGAGGGTTGCCTACACTGGATATCGAAGGCGCCGGGTATCGTATGCCTTCACGATTTTTACCTCGGACATCTGTTTTACGGCTGGGCGCAGTCACACCTACCAGACGCCAATGCCGTCCTGAAGAACTGGTACGGTGAAGCGATTGCCGCGCGCTTCTTCGCCTACACCAACGGCGACGCGTTCATCGACGCCACGTGCGAAGACTCGCCGATGACCGAATGGATCTGCTCGATGGCGCTCGGCGTCGTCACTCACAGTTCGTGGGGATGCGATCGCGTGCTGAAAGCGTGCTCGGGGCCTGTCAGCGTGTCAGCACTCCCTTATGATGCGCCGGCTGCTCAGACCGAACGGCACCCGCCTCACAAGGACTGTGGGCGCGTGCAAGTCCTGACCATCGGGCACGTCAATTCGAACAAGCGTGTCGAAAGCGTTATCACGGCGATTGGCGCGAGTGCAACGCTCCGAAACAACATCACTTACAAGCTCGTGGGCCATGTTCAGCCAGAGATTGTGCTGTCGCTGTCTCGTATGGCCAGAAGCCACGGTGTGAATCTGGTGATCGTCGGAGAAGTCGATGATGCTGTGCTCGCGCAAACGATCGCCGAGAGCGACGTCGTCAGTTGCTTGCGCTGGCCGACGCTCGAAGCAGCATCTGCGTCCGCGATCGAGGCAATGCTCTATGGAAAAGCCGTCATCTGTACCGATGCCGGCTTCTATTCTGAGATTCCCGACGAGTACGTGCTGAAGGTATCGGTCAAGAATGAAATTAACGACATTTCATCCAGCTTGACCGCCTTGATCCGCGATCGGGAAAAAATCAGGACAATTGGCAAAAAAGCGCAGCTTTGGGCCACCGATACCTTCTCGGCAGCCGCCTACGCGCGGTCGCTAGCGGACATGACGCGGCGCGCGCTCGCCGCGAAACCGGTCATCGACGCATGCCATTCGATCTCGGAAATTGCGGGGCGCTGGTCAGCGACGATTGCGAATCCGCTACGCGAAGAAGATCTGACGACACTGGAGATTTTCAGCGGACGCAGATCGGCGGAGGTCGCACCTGCATGGAGCGTGCCGCAAGCCAACGGTTTGCAACTCACCTGAACTGTCGTTGCGGGCTCACGCCCGCAACGAACGATACATCTCGGTTTATCCGCCCAGCGGTTGATTTATGCATCCTGGCTCGCCATTAAAGCATGCGAGCCTGCATGGACGTCCTGCCCGCGCGCAGGATGGCCCATGACCCGCCATGCGCTAAGTCACGCCGTCGTCGCCTCATACTCCGACACGACTTCTTCCGTCGGCCCGAAAGCGCGTACGCGACCACGCTCCATCCAAAGCACCTTGTTGCATACCTTGCGGATTTCGGAGTTCGAGTGCATCGCCAGCACGACGATTTCGGCCCGGCTATGAAGATCGGCCAATCGCGCTTCCGCCTTGTGCATGAACGACGCATCACCGACGCCCATCACTTCGTCGAGCAACAGGATTTCGGCATCGACTGCAGTGGACACTGCAAACGCGAGCCGCACCTTCATCCCGCTGGAATACGTACGAATCGGCAGGTCCAGATAATCGCCGAGTTCGCAGAACTCAGCGATTTCGCGCTGCTTCTCCCGAATCTCCGCATCTGACATGCCGAGCAACAGCCCTCTGAGCCGAATGTTCTGCATGCCGGTCGAGTTCTCGTCCATGCCGAGGCCGATATCGAGGAGGGGCACCACGCTTCCTTCACGCAACAACTGGCCAGACGATGGCGGATAGATGCCCGCCATCGCACGAAGCAATGTCGATTTCCCCGCCCCGTTGTGTCCGATCAGCCCAACGCGGTCGCCACGCTCAAAACGAAAACTCACTTCGTCCAGCGCACGCACGACGATCACACCGTCGTTGCCCTCGGCGATCCTGTTGCGGCGCCCCATGTTGAGCACCTGCTTCTTGAGCGAACGCCCTTGCACGTCGAAGATCGGCAAATCGAGCGTTACGCTCTGCAATTCGATAAACGCCATATCGTTTCTCTCAGACCCAGTACGGAATACGCTTCAGATAACGTCCGGTCATCAACAGGGCGACAGGCCATCCAATCGCTGCCATTCCGACCGTGATCGCCCAGGTCAATTCACTGGGCATCTGTCCGATAAGCGGGCCACGCACGAGGTCGATCAGATACGCGAGCGGATTCCACTCGACAATGAAAGAGAAGCGATTAAGCGCATCGGGGCGGAAAATGATCGGCGTCACGTAGAACGCGACCTGAAGCAATGCGCTCACGATCTGCGGCAGATCGCGAAAGCGCGCCGACAGCAGGCCCACCACCATCGCGATCCATGTGGCGTTCAGCACATACACCAGCAGCGCCGGAATGAATACTGGCAACGTCTCCCAACTTTTCACGCCGTAGATCGCCAGCAGCGCGATGACGATCACGAAGTTGTGGGTAAGGACGATCAAGTTTCGCCACACGACCTGCAGGATATAGATCAGTTTCGGCGTGGCCATTTGCCGGATATAGGGCGCGCTGTTGATGTACGCGACGCTGCCTTCCACGATCGTCGTCGAGAATAAACCCCACAGCACGATGCTGGCAGCAAGAAACGGCAGGTATTCGTTGATTTTCTGGCCGAACAACGTGCCGTAAACGACACCCAACGACGAAATCATCACACCCATACTGATCGTGAGCCAGAACGGCCCCAGGCGCGAACGCGCATAGCGTTGCCGGATTTCAAGCCAGCCGAGCAAGGTCCACAACCGCCACGCCGTGATGCTTTTCTTTAGGTCCGCAAGTGAAAGGGTCAGCATGCAAGCTTTCAAAAATGAAGGAATAGGGGCGTCAGACAGAATTGTCGACTATGTCAGCGCGCCCTGGCACGTTATCGAGCCGATGCCTGGCCCACTATGACAGCAGTCAAATGGGGCAAGCATGACCACGAATCGGATCATTTGGCGTCCCTGCGAGTACAAGACAAGCACGCCGCGAACGTTGCCATGCGGCAGATCGCAAGGGGGGAACAACCATCCGAGCCGCCTCAGGCCCGGCATTTTACCCGGTCGCCATGCCCGCCAGAGTCATCTGATGGTAATTTTCGCGCGGGAACGGCAAATTATATGAAGCCGCCGGATGCAAAAGCCACGTTGCTAACAACTTGAAACAGCGACGCCCGACCCGTGCTTGGTGGCCAAAGCGCAGGCATGGTGAAGTTATTAGTGTCGGATGAAAATTTTCGCGTAGCCTCCGGGAACGAACTTTTGCTACCGTATGCTCGACTCCCGAACAGCCACGAACCCATGCCCCATCCTCCCATCGCCATCGGCGACATCCAAGGCTGCCATTCCGCTTTCCAGTCGCTACTCGCCAAGCTCTCAGCCCCCGCCGACACCCCGCTCTGGATCGCCGGCGACGTCGTCAACCGCGGCCCGGGCTCCCTCGCCGCGCTACGCGCGGTCGTCGACCTCGGCCCGCGCGCGACCGTGGTGCTCGGCAACCACGACCTCCACCTGCTCGCAGTCTCCGCCGGCCTGCGCACCGAACGCCCCGGCGACACGATCGGCGAGATCCTCGACGCCCCCGACGCCGACGCCCTGCTCGATTGGGTCCGCCACCGCCCGTTCGTGCATGTCGGAGACGGAAAGCTGCTCGTCCACGCCGGCGTGCTGCCGCAGTGGGATGCCACGCTCGCACTCGAACTCGCCGACGAGCTCCAGCGCGCACTCCGCGCCCCCGACTGGCGCGACACGCTGCAAGGCCTGTACGGCAACGAACCCAGCCAATGGAACCCGAACCTGAAAAAACGTGACCGCATGCGCGTCGCATTCAACGCGTTCACGCGCCTGCGCTTCTGCACGCCCGACGGCGCGATGGAATTCAAGGCGAACGGCGGCCCCGACAGCGCGCCGCCCGGCTACCTGCCGTGGTTCGACGTGCCGGGGCGCCGCACCGCGGACGTGACGGTCGTGTTCGGACACTGGGCCGCGCTCGGCCTGATGCTGCGCGACGACGTCGTCGCGCTCGATTCGGGCTGCGTATGGGGAAACCAGTTGTCGGCCGTACGGCTGACGGCCGATCCGGCGCAGCGCACGGTCACGCAGGTGCAGTGCGAAGCGTGCCGCTCGCCGGGCGGCGAGTGACCACACGCTGATTCACCCGGCCCGACCCGGCCGGGCAGCGCGTCACCCCTCGCGCCCCGGCACGGGCGCGTCCGCTGCCGCCTCGCCCGCCGCACCGGCGCCGAGCTCGGTCGCCGGATACGCATGCTTCTGCAGCTCGGCGAGCGACTCGGCCGTCGGCTTGCCGACCTTCTCCTGCATCGCCGCCAGCGCAGTCGCGATCGCATCGCGCGCCGCCGCGGACGTCGCGCGGCGATCGCCGCCCGGCGCGATCGGTTCGCACACGTACAAATGCGCGACGAGCGGGCCGCCGCGCAGCACCATGTCGAGCGACTTGCCGAGCGACAAATCGCCCGTGTAGGCCGGCGCGACCGACTGCCGCCCGTGCGCGTCCTCGTACATCAGGCAGATCGGCTGCACCGCGCAGCCGGCCGACACCGCGGACTGGAACAGGTTCGCATGGAACGGCAGCAGATCCTGACCGTCGGACGTCGTCCCCTCCGGAAACACGCACATCACGCCGCCGTTGCGCAGGCGTTCGGCCATCTCGTGCATGATCCGCATCGCCTCGGTGCGCTTCTCGCGCTGCAGGAACACGGTGTCGAGCTTCTCGGCGAGCCAGCCGACGACCGGCCACTGCCGCACCTCGGCCTTCGACACGAACGGCGTCGGCCGCCACGCGTTGACCGCGTAGATGTCGAGCCACGACACATGGTTGCCCACGACGAGCGCGCTCGCGTCAAGCCGCGCGCCGTCGTTGTGGACGACGAGGCGCATCCCGCAGATGCGCAGCATCTTGACCGACCAGCGGCGCGTCAACTCGGCGCGGTGCGCGGGCGTGACGTGCGAAAAACGCAGCGCGACGATCACCATGCCGCGCAATAGGTGAAAGACGAGACGCAGCTTGCGAAAGGCGATCATGGCGAAGGTCCGGCGTGGTTCAGTGGCGCTCGAACGCGACCTGCCCGCCCACGAGCGTCGCGCGCACGGTGGCCGGCAGTTCGTAGCCGAGGAACGGCGAGTTGTGGCCCTGGCTCTTCAGCGCACGCGGCTCGACGCGCCAGTGCGCGCGCGGGTCGAACACGCACAGATCCGCCGCGCCGCCTTCGGCGAGGCGCCCCGCCGGCAGCTGCAGCACGTCGGCCGGCGCGGCCGTGATGCGGCGCAGCGCCTGCGCGAGCGGCGTGCGCGTCTCGTCCGCCCATTTCAGCGTGAGCGACAGCAGCAGCTCGAGCCCCGTCGCGCCCGGCGTCGCTTCGGCAAACGGCAGCAGCTTCTCGTCGTCGTCGACCGGCGTGTGATCGGAGCAGATCGCGTCGATCGTGCCGTCGGCAAGCGCCGCGCGGATCGCTTCGCGGTCGCGCTCGCCGCGCAGCGGCGGATCGAGCCGGAACTGCGAATCGAAGTAGCCGATGTCGACGTCGATCAGGTGGACGTGGTTCACGCCGACGTCGCAAGTCACGGGCAGCCCTTCGGCCTTCGCCGTGCGCACGAGCGCGAGGCCGGCCGCCGACGACAGCCGCGCGAGGTGCACGCGCGCGCCCGTCACGCGCATCAGCTCGAAAATGGTGTGCAGCGCGATCGTCTCGGCCGCGACCGGCACGCCGGACAGCCCGAGCCGCGACGCGAGCGCGCCGCTCGCGGCCACGCCGCCGCGGCCGATGAACGCGTCGAGCGGCCGCAGCCACGTCGTGTAGCCATAGGTGCTCGCGTATTGCAGCGCGCGCAGCAGCACCTGCGTGTCGCGCACCGGCACGTTCGCATGCGTGAAGCCGACGCAGCCGGATTCGGTCAGCGCGACCATCTCGGTGATCACTTCGCCCTTGAGGCCGACGGTCAGCGCGCCGAGCGGATGCACGTTCGCCTGCCGCAGATTGCGCGCACGGAACTTGAGCATCTCGACGAGGCCCGGCTCGTCGAGCACCGGGTCGGTGTCCGGCGGGCACACGAGCGTCGTGACGCCGCCCGCGACGGCCGCGGCCATCTCGGACGCGAGCGTCGCCTTGTGTTCGTAGCCGGGCTCGCGCAGTCGCGCGCACAGGTCGACGAGGCCGGGCGCGACGATCAGGCCCGATGCGTCGATCGTCTTGTCCGCGTTGAAACCGGCCGGCGCGCCGCCAAGCGCGGCGATCTTGCCGTCCGCGACGAATACGTCGGCCTGCCGTTCGGTGCCGGCGACCGGGTCGATCAGCGTGCCGCCTTTGATATGAATCTTCATGCGCTGTCTGTGAATGCGTTGATTGCGTTGAATGCCTGAACGAGGATGCGCGAAAGCGGGCTCAGTCGCTGTTGCCGGCGACGATGCCCATCACCGCCATCCGCACGGCGATGCCGAACGTGACCTGGTTGAGGATCACCGACTGCGGGCCGTCGGCGACCTGCGAATCGATCTCGACGCCGCGGTTCATCGGCCCCGGGTGCATCACGATCGCGTCGGGCGCGGCGAGCGCGAGGCGCTCGGGCGTCAGGCCCCACGTCTTGAAGTACTCCTGCGCGGACGGCAGCAGCGCGCCGCTCATCCGTTCGTTCTGCAGGCGCAGCATGATGATCACGTCGACGCCCTTCAGCCCTTCGTCGAGGTTGTGGAACACCTTCACGCCCATCTGTTCGAGGCCGCCCGGCAGCAGCGTGCGCGGGCCGATCGCGCGCACTTCGGGCACGCCGAGCGTGGTGAGTGCGTGGATGTCGGAGCGCGCGACGCGCGAATGCAGGATGTCGCCGACGATCGCCACGCGCAGCTTCGTGAAGTCGCGCTTGTAGTGGCGGATCGTGTACATGTCGAGCAGGCCCTGCGTCGGATGCGCATGGCGGCCGTCGCCGGCGTTGATCACGTGCACGTGCGGCGCGCAGTGCTCGGCGATCAGGTACGGCGCGCCGCTCGACGCGTGGCGTACGACGAACAGGTCGGCATGCATCGCCGACAGGTTGTTGATCGTGTCGAGCAGCGATTCGCCCTTGCTCGTGGACGACGCGTTGATGTTCAGGTTCAGCACGTCGGCCGACAGGCGCGTCGCGGCGATCTCGAAGGTCGTGCGGGTGCGCGTCGAGTTCTCGAAGAACAGGTTGAACACGGACTTGCCGCGCAAGAGCGGCACCTTCTTCACTTCACGATCCGTCACGCTGACGAACTGCTCGGCCGTATCGAGGATGTGATTGACGATCGAGCGCGGCAGGCCCTCGATCGACAGCAGATGCTTCAGCTCGCCGTTTTTCGTGAGCTGCGGGTTGCCCTTCAGGAAACCGTAGCGAAACCGGTCAGGGCTCGCGGCCGCCGCGGGATTGCCGGTGCGGCCAGTGGTGTCGGTGGTCATGGTGTGCGTGATTCCAACTATGCAAACGGGCCGCGGTGCAAACCAGCGGCCCGGGATACGGTTCGCGTGTGGTTCAGGCGCCGTGCGACTCGACGCGCAGCGTGAACCGCGCGTCGTCGCGCGCGAGCACGAGCGTCGCGCCGGCCGGCACGTCGAGCGTGCCGCCCGCGAAGCGTGCGGCGACCGGCAGCTCGCGGCCGCCGCGATCGGCGAGCACCGCGAGCTCGACCGCGGCCGGACGGCCGTAGTCGAACAGCTCGTTGAGCGCCGCGCGCACGGTGCGCCCGGTGTACAGCACGTCGTCGACGAGCACGATGCGCGCGCCGTCGATGTCGAACGGCAGCGACGTCGGGCTGGCCTGGCTGTGCAGCCCCTTCTTCGCGTAGTCGTCGCGGTGCAGCGCGACGTTGACGACGCCGAACGCCGGTGCGCCGAGATCGCGCGCGAGGCGCTCGGCGAGCCACGCGCCGCCGCTGTGAATGCCGGCGAGCCGCGGGCCGCCCGGTTCGGCGAACGCCGTGCCGTACGCGGCGCGAATCTGGTCGAGCAGGACGCGGTAAAGCGCCTCGGCGTCAATGATGCTCATGGTCGGACAATTGATCGAGATACTGTTGAAGAATGACGCGCGCGGCCTCGGCATCGAGCATGTCGGTGCGGGCGCGGCCGCGCACGTTGCGCTCGCGCAGCCCGGCCTCGGCCTCGACCGACGAATAGCGCTCGTCGACCCACGTGACGGGCAGCCCGAAGCGGCCGTTCAACTGGTTACCGAAGCGCTTCGCCTGCTGCGTCATGTCGTGCGGCGTGCCGTCCGGATGCATCGGCAGGCCCACGACGAGCGCGTCCGGCCGCCATTCGGCCAGCAGGTCGCCGACCGCCTTGAAGCGGTGTTCGCGGTTCAGGTTCTGGATCACGACGAGCGCACGCGCCGAGCGCGTCAGCGCATTGCCGATCGCGACGCCGATCCGTTTTTCGCCGTAGTCGAACGCCAGGAGCGTCGCATCGCGCGCGCTCGCGCCACTCATGCGTGCCCTGCTTCGCCGGACAGCATCGACGAGCTCACGCCGAGCAGGCCCAGCGCGGCTTCGAAGCGCTCCTCGGCCGGCGTGTCGAACACGATGCGCGGATCGGCGGCGACGGTCAGCCAGCCGTTGCGGGAAATTTCTTCCTCGAGCTGGCCGGCGCCCCAGCCCGCATGGCCCAGCGTCAGCAGGAAGCGTTTCGGGCCGGTGCCCGTTGCGACCGCCTCGAGCACGTCCTTCGACGTCGTCATCTCGAGCCCGCCGTCGACGGACATCGACGAGTTGTAGCTCGCGCCCTCGACCGGCTCGTGCAGCACGAAGCCGCGCTCGGTCTGGACCGGGCCGCCGAAGTACACGGGAATGTGCAGCAACGGCTCGATGTCGAGCTTCAGGTCGATGCGGTTGAACAGCGACTCGAGGTCGATGTCGGTGGGACGATTGATGACGAGGCCGAGCGCACCGCGCTCGCTGTGATCGCAAAGATAGACCACCGTCCCCGAGAACGTCGGATCGGCCATGTTCGGCATGGCGATCAGGAACTGGTTGGTGAGATTGATGCGATCGGAAGGCTTTGACATGGTTTGAATTTTAGCAAAGACGCCGCGACCTGACCGGGCCGCGATCAACAAGCAACGCCGCGCCGCGCTGGCAACGGCGCGCGCGGATCACACGGCACTCTAACACGCGCGCGGGCGCTGTCGGCAGCGTGTTGCAGGCCCGCCCGGCGAGGCCCGCCGTCGCGTGTCCGTCCCCTTGTTCGTCAGCTCCGGCCGAGCGCCGCGCCGAGCGCTTCGGACGCCGCCGTGAGGTCCGGCGGCGCGACGCCGGCCGCGATCTTCAGGAGCGCTGCGCGCAGCATGTCGGACGCATGGCGGTGCGCATCGAGGCCGCCGTCGGCGAGCGGCACGCCGTGCGCCGCACGGCGCCACGCCAGGCCGAGCGTATCGGCCAGCAGCGCCGCGTGGCCGAGCCCGAGCGCGCACGCGGCCGTGCCGACCCGATAGGCGGCGCCGGACGCGTGCCATGCGGCGCCGGCGTCGGCCGTGGCCGGATTGGCCGCCAGATCGGCCATCGACGCATCGGCGGTCTGCAGGAAATCCTCGTAGGCATGCGCGTTGACGGTCACGACGCCGAGCGCACGAGTGGGGGCGGCGGCGACCGCATCGTGCTCGGCCCGCGCGGCATCGGCCTCCCACAGCGCCTCCGATGCGGGCGTGCCGGCGACGTGCCAGTCGACCGTCAACCCGTAGTCGTGCAGCACGTCGACGAGCGCGACATCCTCGGCCGCGGCGCCGAACAGCGCGAAATCGCGCCACAGCAGCGCCACCGTCTCGCGCACCAGGTCGGGCGGCGCGCTGCGCCGGCCCTGCGCGTGTTCGCCGAGCAGCAGGTTGGTCCGCGCGAGAAAGCGCTTGAGCTCGGGCGCGCCGCTTGCCCGCAGTGCGCGCACGCACGCGGCCGCGAGCCGCCAGAAGTCGTACGGTGCGTCGTCGGTGAGCGCGGCGAGCAGCGCGTCGAGTTCGTCGAGCGCCGCGCCCGGCGCACCGTGTTCGGCACGCAGCACGCCGAGCAGCGCCTGCTCGTAGCGGGCGCGAATCCGGGGTGCGACGGTATCGGGCAGCGCGCGCAGCGTGGCGGGCGGCACCGCGCGGCCGACCAGCGCCAGCGCATCGAGCGGCACGCTTGCGCGCAGGTCGGCGGCGCTTTGCGCGCGCAACGCCCGGAAATGCTCGAAGAGAACGGGCGAGCACGCAAGCTCGCGCAGATTGTGGCGCCCGACGGCCGCACGAAAATCCCGCAGCGCCGCACGCCAGCCGGCCGACGTCGGCTCGGTGGCAACGAGCGGCACGGCCGCCGATAGTTGCCCGGCGAAGCGCGCGGCCGGCAGCCAGCCGGCTTCCGCCAGTACGGCCGCGGCAGCGGCAAGCGGCGCCGCGGCGTCGTCGCGCCGCTCGAACGCGTCGGCGGCCGCCGCCAGCCACGCGTCGGCCGCGCGCACGGCGCCGCCGCGCGGGTTGGGCAATGCGTCAGGGTGGGGAACGTTCGCCGGATCGGACGTCATGGACACGCGCGCCTGTCATCGTCAAGTCGCTCGCGCGTGCCGCGGCGCGAGCGCCGGGCCGGTGCGAGGCCTGAGCGGAGTGCTCGTGGGCCAGCGGTCCGGTCAGATCTGGACCATCTCGAAGTCTTCCTTGCGGGCGCCGCATTCAGGGCACGTCCAGTTGATCGGGACGTCTTCCCAGCGCGTGCCCGGGGCAATGCCCTCTTCCGGCAGCCCGGCTTCTTCGTCGTAAATCCAGCCACAAATCAGGCACATCCAGCTCTTGTATTCCATCTTAAGCCGCGTCGGGGAAAAGTCGGTAAATTCGGGAGCCATGATGGTACCGTGTCGGGGCCGGACTGCCTAGCAATCGCGCTGGAGGACGGCAACTACGTTGCGCCGCGCTAAAAAATCCGTCGTACCGGCCGGATTCCACCGCATAATGGCTGAAAAGTGCGGCCTGCCGGGCAACACGGGGCCGAACAAAGCCCATTCGCCTCGCCGTCCGCACGTCCGTCGCTTGTCCGTTTTTCTCTTGCCCCATTTTTTCATGTCCAGCAACGCCCCTCCGATCGTCCTCACCTTCGGCCTGTCCGATCCCACCGGCGGCTCCGGCCTCCAAGCCGATCTGATGACCCTGGCGAGCATGGGCTGTCACGGCGTGTCCGTCCTGACCGGCTATACCGTGCGCGACTCGGCCGCCTGCGACGAGGTGACCGGCCTCGACCCCGACGTCGTCGCCGCGCAGGCGCGCATGCTGCTCGAAGACATGCCGGTTGCCGCGTTCAAGATCGGCGCGGCCACGCGCGCGGAAGTCGTCAGCGCGATCGCCGAAGTCGTGGCCGACTACGACGGTGTGCCGCTCGTGCTCGCGCCCGATTTCACGCTCGACGACGAACACGTGCTCGCGGCCGACGACCTGCGCGAATCGATCGCCGATCTGCTGGCGCCGCAAACCACGCTGCTGGTCGCCGACCACGCGACGCTGATCGCGCTCGCGCAGCCGGACGGCGATGCGGAGGCGCCGAATCTCGACGCGGCCGTGTCGCACCTGCTGTCGCAGGGCTGCGAATACATCCTGTCGTCGGAAACGGGTTCGCACCGGCTCGTCAACACGCTGTACGGCGAGGAAGGCCAGCTTCGTGAAGACATGTGGGATCGCTCGCCGCACCGGCTGATGGGCATCACAGATACGCTCGGCGCGGCCATCGCGGCGTTGCTCGCGAACGGCCAGGAGCCGCCCGAAGCGGTGCGCGAGGCGCAGGAATATCTGTACCAGGCCGTGCGCGACGCGTTCCGGCCCGGCATGGGCGCGTACCTGCCCGACCGGTTCTTCTGGGCGCGCAGCAACGACGAGTCGGACACGCCGCCGGCCGTGAAGGCCGATTCGGCGCCGAGGACGTCGCATCGGCATTGAGCGGCGACGCGGCCGGCAGATCCCGCCGCCGCGAACGGCGCGCCGAATTCCACGTGCAAATAAAAAAAGACCCGCATCGCTGCGGGTCTTTTCTTTTGGCTGGAACGCGCATCGCTGCGCGCTCCGGACACCATCGACCGAAGTCGATTACATGTCCATGCCCATGCCGCCCATGCCGCCCGGCATGCCGCCCGGCATCGGTGCGTCTTCCTTCGGCAGTTCCGCGACAGCAGCGTCCGTCGTCAGCAGCAGGCCTGCGACCGAAGCTGCGTTCTGCAGCGCGGTGCGCGTGACCTTGGTCGGGTCGACGACGCCGGCTTCAACCATGTCGACGTACTCGCCCGTTGCTGCGTTGTAGCCGTAGTTGCCCTTGCCTGCAGCAACTGCCGCCACCACGACGCTGGCTTCTTCGCCGCCGTTCGTGACGATCTGGCGCAGCGGCTCTTCCATCGCGCGCAGCACGATCTTGATGCCGGCGTTCTGGTCGGCGTTCGCGCCGGTCAGGCCTGCGATCGCGGTGCGTGCGCGGATCAGCGCAACGCCGCCGCCTGCCACGATGCCTTCTTCCACAGCTGCGCGGGTAGCGTGCAGTGCGTCTTCGACACGTGCCTTCTTTTCCTTCATTTCGACTTCGGTCGCAGCACCGACCTTGATCACTGCCACGCCGCCTGCCAGCTTGGCCACGCGCTCTTGCAGCTTTTCACGGTCGTAGTCCGACGTCGCTTCTTCGATCTGCGCGCGCACTTGCTTCACGCGTGCTTCGATGCTTGCAGCTTCGCCTGCGCCGTCGATGATCGTCGTGTTTTCCTTGCCCACTTCGATGCGCTTCGCCTGGCCCAGTTCTGCCAGCGTTGCCTTCTCGAGCGTCAGGCCGGTTTCTTCCGCGATGACTTGACCGCCGGTCAGGATCGCGATGTCTTCCAGCATCGCCTTGCGACGATCGCCGAAGCCCGGCGCCTTGACCGCAACGGTCTTCAGGATGCCGCGGATGTTGTTGACGACCAGCGTGGCCAGTGCCTCGCCTTCGACGTCTTCTGCGATGATCAGCAGCGGACGGCCAGCCTTCGCGACTTGCTCGAGCACCGGCAGCAGATCACGGATGTTCGACACCTTCTTGTCGTGCAGCAGCACGAACGGGTTGTCGAGGACGGCGACTTGCTTGTCCGGGTTGTTGATGAAGTACGGCGACAGGTAGCCGCGGTCGAATTGCATGCCTTCGACGACGTCCAGCTCGTCGGCGAGCGACTTGCCGTCTTCGACGGTGATGACGCCTTCCTTGCCGACCTTGTCCATCGCTTCAGCGATGCGATCGCCGATCGACGAATCGCTGTTCGCCGAGATCGAGCCGACCTGGGCGATTTCCTTGTTGGTCGTGCACGGCTTGCTGATCTTCTTCAGCTCTTCGACAGCCGCTGCGACTGCCTTGTCGATGCCGCGCTTCAGGTCCATCGGGTTCATGCCCGATGCGACGTACTTCATGCCTTCGCGGACGATCGATTGCGCGAGGACGGTTGCCGTCGTCGTGCCGTCGCCTGCGTTGTCGCTGGTCTTGGAAGCGACTTCCTTGACCATCTGCGCGCCCATGTTCTGGAGCTTGTCCTTCAGCTCGATTTCCTTCGCGACCGACACACCGTCCTTGGTGACCGTCGGGCCGCCGAAGCTGCGCTCGAGCACGACGTTGCGGCCCTTCGGACCCAGCGTGACCTTGACTGCGTTGGCGAGAATGTTCACGCCTTCGACCATCTTCGAACGGGCGGAATCGCCGAATACGACGTCTTTAGCTGCCATCTTCTAACTCCTTGAATTCTTGGGAATATGTACCGTCGGAGGACGCTTACTTGGCGTTGACCACGGCCATGATGTCTTCTTCGCGCATGACCAGCAGTTCGTTGCCGTCGACCTTCACGGTCTGGCCTGCGTACTTGCCGAACAGAACACGATCGCCGACCTTCACGTCGAGCGCGATCGGGGCGCCCTTGTCGTCGCGCTTGCCCGGGCCGACGGCCAGGACTTCGCCCTGATCCGGCTTTTCAGCAGCGGCGTCGGGGATCACGATGCCCGAGGCGGTCTTGGTTTCCTGATCCAGGCGCTTGACGATCACGCGATCGTGCAAAGGACGAAGGTTCATATTCACTCCTCTCTTGACTGAGATTGAAGAACGCTTAGGGAACTGCCCGGCTCATCGCCCGGCAGAGAATTGTTAGCACTCTCGTGCAGCGAGTGCTAATTATATGGACGGGTTTTGACAAATTCAAGAAGGGAAACCGGAGGAATTTTCGAGGCGGCGACGCGGCGGGAAAACGGCTGAGAACAACGAAAAACCCTTTCAAAACAAAGCCATGACGATCGAAACCGACCCGACGGGCGGGCTCGCGAGGCCCGCGAATCCCATCCAGCCCCGTTTGGACACCGGGTAAGCCCGGAGTTCCCGAGGCCGCCGACATCGCATCGAAAAAAACGTGCGGGCGCCAATTTCATCCGCCGCGGCGCGGTCGTTCGCCGGCGTCGCCGGGCCGATCCTCACGCGTCGGCGCAATCCGCGCCCGACAGCGGCCGGAAGGTCCGGCCGTCCGTCTCGACGGTCGCGCCCAGCCGCCGCGCGAGCCCCTTCGCGCCTTCGCGCATCACGACGTCGTGATTCCATCGGAACAGCGGCCGCGCGAGCGGCTCGAGCCAGTTCATCCAGCGCAGGTGCGTACGAATGTGCCAGTCGTAGCGCACGACGGTGCGCGCGCCGTCGGCGACGAACGACCAGCGGCCGTCGCCCTCGATCGCGCCGCTCGCATGGCCTTCCAGTGCATGCGGCCGCTCGACGCGACGCACGCGCATGTCGAAGGTCAGCCGGTACGGCAGCGCGCCCTTCCACGTATACCGGTGCAGCGCGCCGACGCCGCGCGCGTCGCCCGGTTCGAGCTCGACCGTGCGCACGGCACCCTTCCACCAGTCGGGCCAGCGGTCGACCTGGTAGATCGCGTCCCAGACCGCCGCGAGCGGCGCGTCCACCCGCCAGGTCGTCGAGAACCGGTACTCCGCCATGCAGCCTCCAGCATTGCGCGTCAGGAACGCGGATCGGCGCGCCGTCAGGGCGCGAAGAAACGCTCGGGAAACGCGACGTCGATCTCCACGTCGTCGAGCGTCACGGTTTCGAGCGGCACATCGTCATCGCCGGCGTAGCTGACTACCTTCAGCGGAAAACCGTCGTCGGTGTCGAGCCACAACCGGTAGCGATGCACGCCGTCGATCGCATGCGCGGGCGCGCCCGTGACCAGCACGCGCAGCGCGCGCCGGCCGCCGATGGTTTCCTCGCCTTCGGTCACCGTCGCGCCGCCCTGCTGCAGCGCATGCACGCTGCGCAGCAGTTCGCCGACGTCCGAACGGTCGACCCGGTGGCCGCTGCGGTCGCGCACGAGCGGATTGGACGGCGACAGCGTCAGCGCGGGCGGCGCATGCGTGCCGAACGGGCGCAGCCGCACCTTGCCGTCGCCGGGATCGTACGCAAGCACCGCGCCGCGATGCGGCGACACGAAATCCATCCGGACGAAGCCCGGTTTCAGGTACGCGTAACGGATTTCGGTGTGCTCGCCGTCGCGCGCCGACGAGCGGATCGTCGCGCGGTACGAACGGACGTGGTCGAAATGCGCCTGCGCGACGGTCACGGGATCGGCGGTCATGCTCGCTCCTATCAGGCTCGCGGCCAGCAACGCGGCGATCACGGCGCCGCCTCGACGTCGAGCACGCCTTCCATCCCGCGCTCGCGATGGCTGCTGAAAAACAGCAGCCGGTGCGTGCAATAGTAGGCGAATCGACCCGGCTGCTGCGGCGTGAAACGGAACGTCCTCGGCGTCGTGCCGAGTTCGGTATGCACTGCGATGCCCGCCTGCGGCGGCGCGTCGATCTCGAAGCTGTGCGGCACCACGCCGGGCTCGGCCGACACGGTCAGCTCCACCGGCAGGTTCGCGCGGACGATCACGTGATTCGGCCGGAAAAAATAGCTGCCGCCGACGATCGTCACACGCTGTACGCCGTCGGCATCGACCGGCACTCGCACGGGCGCATTTCCCTGCGCTCGCGCAAGCATCGTGCCCGCGAGGCACGCCGCCAGCACGAGCTCCTTCATCATCGTCGTCTTCATCGCCTGCTCCCCGCGGGCGCCGCGCGTCATCCCTTCCACGCATCGGCCGGCCCGCCCAGTGCTGCGCATGCGTCGCTCGCCAGCTCGCGCAGACGCCGTTCGTCGCCACGGCCGGACAGCGCATAACCCATGCCGCGATCCGACCAGAAATACGTGTAGCGGCCGTCCGCCGACAGCGCCTGCGGCGCGAGGCGCCGCGCATCGTAGGCGGTCATGTACAGCGTCACGCGCGCGCCGTCCGCGCGCTGGTACATCAGCTGTGCGGCCGGCCCCGCGTCGCCGGGCAGCAACCGGCCGCCCAGCAGCGCGTAACCATATTCGTCGAGCGACGGTGCGCGCACCGGCCGGCCGACGCGCGCCGACAGCCATGCGGCGAGACGCGCGGGATCGGCCGCACCGACTTCCACCGGATGCTCGCGGTCGGCCGCGTACACCGCGTACGCGGCATCGGCGCGCGTGGCAAACGCCGGTTCGCGGCCGAATGCCGCCCAGCCCGCATGCAGCGCGACACCGATCAGCAGCCCGGCCGCCAGCCCCGCGCACGCGTGCACGGCGGCGCGCCAGCGCGACGCGCGGCGCTGCACGAACAATGCGGGCGCGGCGCCCGGCAACGGAAACAACGCCTTCAGCGCATCGCGCTGGGCACGGTAATGCGCGAATCGTTCGGCTTCCTGCGGATCGGACTGCAGGCGCTCGAGCATCTCGCGCCGCTCGTGCCCGGACAGTTCGCCATCCAGCAACGCGGACAGCAGTTGCGCCGACGCGTCGTCGTCCTGCCGGTTCGAAGGCTTGCGCGGATCGTCCATCATGGCTTCCCGATCACCCGTAACGTGGCCGTGCCGTGCGCCGCCGGCGCGTCGGTCAGCAACGCGCGCATCTGCGCGCGCGCCCGCGCGAGCCGCGACATCACCGTACCCACCGGCACGCCGAGCACCTGCGCGGCATCGCGATAGCTCAGTTCCTCGAGCGCGACCAGCAGCAGCACCTCGCGCTGCTCGACCGGCAGCCGATACAGCGCGCGCTGCACGTCGCGCAGCTCCAGCCCGCCGACTTCGCCAGCGGGCGCCGCCATCGTCTGCCACGGCGCCGTCGCGTCGTCCACGGCGATCTCGTGCCGCGCGCGCAACTGGTCGATGAAGCGGTGCCGCAGCAGCGTCAGCAGCCACGCGCGCAGGTTGCCGCCGTCGCGCGGCGGCCGGTTCAGCGCACGCTCGAGCGTGTCCTGCACGAGATCGTCGGCCCACGCGCGCTCGCCCGTCAGCGCACGCGCATAGCGCGTGAGATGCGGCAACCACACCAGCAGGTCCGATTCATAGCTCATCGGGGCGCCTCGCGCGTCGCCGCGCGGTCACGGCCGCGCGACGTGCCACATGCCGCCGATCCCGTCGCCGCCGGCGTCGCCAGCCTTGCGGTCCATCTTCCAGCGATACAGCGGACGGCCGCGGTACGCCCATTGCTTAGTGCCGTCGTCGCGGGCGACGACGCTCAGCGCACCCGACGGCTTGTCGTATGCGTCGGCGAGCGCGGGCGGCCAGTTGGCCGCGCACGCGCCGTCGCACATGCTCTTGCCCGGCGCATCGCGATCGAACACGTACAGCGTCATGTGCGCTTCGTCGGTCAGTTTCCCGTCGCCGGCCTGGGGCGGTTCCGCGGCCGCCGGCCGCACGATCGCCGCCGTCAGCGCGGCAGCGAAGAGCATCCGTTTCATTCCCGTTCTCCTTGGCGTCGTGTCGCGACACGATGCGGCCAGACGGGACGATCGGCTTCGTCGCGATCATTATCCCGCCGGCCGGCGGTGCCGGAACTCGGTATGTAAACGGACGGCGACAGCCTGTTATTCCATGCGGCGCCGCGACCGGCAGCCGCGATCGTTCATGCGACGAAAGAACGCGGGAAGCCCGAAATGACAACGCGGCATGACATCGCTGTCATGCCGCGTCGCGCGACCCGTATTGCACGGCCCGTATTGCGCTACCGTCTCGCCCGACGGCCGATGCGGCGCCGTCGGGCGGTTTCGGCCGGTTACTTCGGCAGTGCGCCGGTCAGCGACTGGAGCAGCGTCGTCACCGGTGCGAGCGGATTGTTCGGCGAGCTGTTGCCCGAATGCGGCGTCACCGACAGACTCGGCGCGGAACCGAGCGCCGTACCCACCGACGTGCCGACCGCATTGACGATCGTCGCGGTCGAATTGGCCCCCACCGTCAGCAGCGAACCGACCGCGCCGGCCGTGCCGCCGGCCGCGTTCGCGCCCGAGCCGAGCAGGCTGCCGCCCGCCGCTGCCGTCGAACCGGCCGCGCCGGACAGCGCGCCGGCCGCCTGGCCGAGCGCCGCGGGGCCGGACGCGAGTGCGCCCGTCACCGAACCGAGCGCACCGGTCAGGGCGCCCGCCGGGTTGCCGCCACCCGTCAGGCCGCTCACGAGGCTCGTGATCGGCGCGATCGGGTTGTTGCCGGCAGCGCCGGACAGTGTGCCGACCACCTGGTTCACGACGCCTTGCACCGGCGCGAGCGGGTTGGAGCCGCCGAGGTTGCCGAGGGCGCCCGTCACCGAGTTCAGCGCGCCCGTCAGTGCGCCGGCCGGATTGCCGCTGCCGAGCGTGCCCACGACCTGGTTCACGACACCTTGCACCGGCGCCAGCGGGTTCGTACCGCCCAGCGCGCCGAGCGCGCCCGCTGCCGAGCCGACCGCGTTGCCGAGTGCGCCGGTGGCCGTCCCGACCGCGTTGCTCAGCGTGCCGGCCGGATTGCTGCCGCCGAGTGTGCCGACGACCTGGTTCACGACGCCTTGCACCGGCGCCAGCGGGTTCGCGCCGCCGAGGTTGCCGAGCGCGCCCGTCACCGAGCCGAGTGCGCCGGTCAGCGCGCCGGCCGGATTGCCACCCGGCAATGCGTTCTGCAGACCGTTGACGAGGTTCGTGATCGGCGTGATCGGGCTGCCGCCGCCTGCACCCGACAGCGTGCCGACGACCTGGTTCACGACGCCCTGCACCGGCGCCAGCGGGTTCGCACCGCTGAGCGCGCCCGTCACGGAGTTCAGCGCGTTCGTCAGCGCACCGGCAGGATCGCCGCTGCCGAGCGTGCCGGCGAGTTGCGTGACGGCGCCTTGCACCGGCGCGAGCGGGCTCCCTGCGCCGCCGACGTTGCCGAGCGTGCCGGTGATCGTGTTGACCGCGTTGCTCAATGCGCCGGCCGGGTTGCCGCTGCCGAGCGTGCCGGTGACCTGGTTCACGACGTTCTGGATCGGGGTGATCGGGTTCGCGCCGCCGCCGAGGTTGCCCAGTGTGCCGGTTACGGTGCCGAGGGCGCCGGTCAGCGCGCCGGCGGGATTGCCGCCGCCGATGCCACCCAAGGCGCCCGTCACCGTGCCCAGAGCGCCGGTCAATGCGCCTGCAGGGTTGCCGCCGCCAACGCCGCCCAGTGCACCGGTTACCGTGCCCAGGGCGCCCGTCAATGCGCTGGCCGGATTGCCGCCACCAACGCCGCCCAGTGCGCCCGTCACCGTGCCCAGGGCACCGGTCAACGCGCCGGCCGGGTTGCCGCCGCCGATGCCGCCGAGTGCGCCCGTCACCGTACCCACGGCACCGCTCAACGCGCCGGCCGGGTTGCCGCCACCGAGCGCGCCCGTTACCTGATTCACCACGCCCTGCACCGGCGCCAGCGGATTCGCGCCACCGCCGACACCGCCCAGCACACCCGTTGCCGTGCCGAGCGCGTTGCTCAGCGTGCCGGTTGCCGTGTTCAGCGCACCGGTCAGTGCGCCGGCCGGGTTGCCGCCGTCGATGCCGCCCAGTGCGCCCGTCACCGTACCCACGGCACCGCTCAGCGCACCTGCCGGGTTACCGCCACCGAGCGCGCCCGTCACCTGATTCACCACGCCCTGCACCGGCGCCAGCGGATTCGTGCCGCCGCCGACATTACCCAGTGCCCCCGTCACCGCCCCCACGGCGCCCGACAGCACTTGCCCCGGCTCGCCGAGCGACGTCTGGATCGCGCCCGACCCACCTGCCGTCACGGTGACCGAACCCAGCGGCGACGTCCCCGTCGCGCCCAACCCGACGGACACGCTGTTCGTCGGCGGATTGACGATCACTTGCGGGATCGGCAGCGAATCGAGCGCCGCGGCCATCGCGGACCCCGAAGCCAGCACCCCGAACACCGTCGCGACCGACAGCGCCACACCCGTCAATTTAAAATTCTGTCCCATCGTTATTTTCCCCATCTCGGTTGGCACTACGTTGACAAAGCATGGGGACGGATTGCACGAAGCGTGCCAATACAAAAACGGGATCGATTCGTCTGCTTATTGACCGGCAATAACGCTTTTTTAATTGATTTCCGACGAATTCACGCGTCGCGACGCCACAATAGTCTGATGAAAAGCGCCATCGGAGCGGGGATGTAACGTAACGTTTGCGAGCCTCGTGGTGACGTGTTCCGGTACATTCCGCCAATGCCGGAACACGCGCCGGCAATGCAACCCTATACCGTTACGACGGGCCGACCATTACGCATTTCGGCAATATGAAAATGCATGGATCAATCGCGAATTTGCTGATTTTCTTTTGTCGCGAAATTTTCTTTCTTGTCGATTACGCAGATCATTTCCAATTGCGCGGATTTCGACGAGCCGGACAGCAGAACGAAAAACTGTGAAGCAAGCGCATGGCCGCCGGCGCGTGCCGGCGACCGAAAACGCATCCGCGCGCCGCAGGTTCAGCCGAAGCGGGCGGGCCGATACGGATGAGGATCGATATAGGTCGGCGCGCCCGTCATCATCTCGGCGAGCAGGCGGCCGGTCGCGGGCCCGAGCGTGAGCCCGTGATGGCAATGGCCGAACGCGAACCACAAATGACGGTGGCGCGGCGCCGGCCCGATCACCGGACGCATGTCGGGCGTGCATGGCCGCATCCCGAGCCACGGTTGCGGATCGAGCCGCTCGCCGATGCCGAACGCGTCGCGCGCCAGCGGTTCGGCGCGCGCGAGTTGCACGCCGGTCGGCGGCGCATCGCGCGGCGCGATCTCGACGCCCGTCGTGAGCCGCAGGCGGCCACCCTCCATCGGCGCGACGACGAAACCGGCCTCGGTATCGCACACGGGCACGTTCAGCGGCGTGCGCGTCGGCCGGTAATGCATGTGATAGCCGCGCTTCGCGCGCAGCGGAATCCGGTAGCCGAGCGGCGCGAACACATGATCGGACCACGGCCCGAGCGCGACCACGGCCGAGCGTGCCGAGATCGGCCCGTGTTCGGACCGGACCTGCCAGCCGCCATCCATCTGCACGAGCGTCGTCGCGTCGCCGCGCACGAACGTGCCGCCGTCGCGCTCGAACAGCCGCGCATACGCCTTGGTCAGCCCGCCCGGGCTCGATACGGTCTTCGGGTCCTGCCAGTGGAATGCGCCGCAGAATGCGTCGCCGATACCGGGCTCGCGCGCCCGCAGCGCATGCGCATCGAGCACGGTCATCCGCAGCCCGTGCTCGGCCGCCACGCGCTGCTGCGCGCGCGCTTGCTCGTCGAACAGCGCGGGCGAACGGAACGCCTCGATCCACCCGCCGTCGTGCACGAGCGGCTGCGCGTCGGTGCGCGCGAGGAGCGCATCGTGCTCGACGACGCTCGCCGCGACGAGCGGCAGCAGGTCGCGCGCGGCGGCCGCGAGCCGCCGCGGCGACGATTCGCGCCAGAAGCGGGCGAGCCAGCCCGCGTACGCGGGCAGCGCGCGGTAGTCCCAATAGAGATCGACCGAGCGGTTGCGCGCATAGCGCAGCAGCGTGCCGAGCTGGCGCGGAAACGCATACGGCACGACCGACGAGCGCTCGATCAGCCCCGCATTGCCGTGGCTGGTTTCCTCGCCGGGCGCGCGCCGGTCGACGAGTGCGACGCGCAGCCCGCGATCCTGCAGATGCAGCGCCGACGACACGCCGACGATGCCGGCCCCCAGAACGATGACGTCGAAATCCATGGCTCCCCGCACTGCGTCGAGATGGGATGCGTGGTGCGCCGGCCCCGCGGCCGGCGCGCGGCGGCGCTTACTTCGCGATGATGTCGCGCTTGAAGTACTTCTGCGACAGCGCGCTCAGCGTGCCGTCCTTCTTCAGCGCATCGAGCGCGCCGACGATCTTCGCCTGCAGCGCCTTGTCGCTCTTGCGCATCCCGAAGCCCGTGCCCTCGCCGAGCGTCGCCGGATCCTTCAGCGGCTCGCCGACGATCTGGTAGTCGCGGCCGGCCGGCTTGTCGAGGAACCCGTCCTGCGCGGTCTGCGCTTCCTGCACGGCCGCGTCGAGACGCCCCGCGACGAGATCGGCGTAGATCTGGTCCTGCTCCTGGTAGGACACGACGGCCACGCCCGCATTGGCCCAGTGCGCCTTCAGGAAATCCTCCTGCGACGAGCCCTGCAGCACGCCGACGTGCTTGCCGCGCAGGCTCGCGACGTCGGGCTTCAGCGGCGCACCGCGCTTCGCGACCATCACGATCGGCACCACGTAGATCGCCGGCGTGAAGTCGATGCTTTGCTTGCGCTTCGCGGTGATGTTCATCGCCGAGTTGATCGCGTCGAACTTGCGCGCCTGCAGCGCGGGGATCAGCCCGTCGAACGCATTCTCGACCCATACACACTTCATGTTCAGCTTCGCGCACACCGCGTTGCCGACGTCGACGTCGAACCCCTGCAGCTGACCGGCCGGCGTCTTGCTCTCGAACGGCGGATAGGCGGCTTCGATCCCGAAGCGCAACGTGGTTTGTTCCGCATGGGCCGTGACGGCCGCGCACGCGAGCGCCGCAGCGGCGCAGAGGGAAAGCTTCCAGTTCATGACGGTCTTCCGTTCCGGATTGAGGCGATGAAGATCGGTCGCCCGACGCCCTCGGTGGGCGGCGGGTCGGCATTCGAGTGCAGGCCGCCGCCGCATGGCGACGTGGCGGGTCCTGCATGCGAAATATAGACTCAAAGTCTACTATAGACTATAGGGGATACGAGGATGCAGCCTCGGTGCTCCATATCGAAATTTCTTTCGGCCGCCAGAAACACCTTTGATTTCATGGCGTTTTTCGTGACACAGACTCCGAAACAGCATCTCGAAAATAAAAACTCTCACGACTTTGTTTGTCTATACTAGACTTTTCGTCCATCACAAACTCCCCAGAACACCGTCTTTCGAGACTTTCTGTCCAGCCCGAACCGGAGATGCCCCATGACGCAAACCGTCCCCACCCTGCCGCTGACCGTCGACGAAGCCGCGGTGCGCGCGGCGCTGCCGTCGCTCGACGTGCTCGGCACGCTGCGCCGGATGTTCGCGTCGCTGGCCGCGGCGCGCGCGGTGCAGCCGCCGCAGACGCTCACGCTGTTTCCCGACCAGGCTGGCGACTTCATCACGTATCTCGGCGCGCTCGCCGACGAGCAGGTGTTCGGCGCGAAGCTGTCGCCGTATGTCGTGACAGGCGGCAAACCTGTCGTCACCGCATGGACCGCGCTGATGTCGATGCAAACCGGCCAGCCGCTGATGTGGTGCGACGCGGGGCTGCTGACCGTCGAACGCACGGCCGGTACGACGGCGCTTGCGGTCGACTGTCTCGCGCCGCGCGACGCGCGCCATCTGGCGATCGTCGGCGCGGGCGCGGTCGGCCTCGCGCACCTGCGGCACACGGCGGCGCTACGCGACTGGGACACGATCCGCGTGTACTCGCCCGCGCTGGCCGGCGACGCGGCGCTGCAGGCGAGCCTGACCGCGCTCGACGCACGCGCACGCGCGGCGGCGAGCGTCGAGGCCTGCGTGCGCGACGCGGACGTCGTGATGCTGTGCACGTCGTCGGGCACGCCCGTGCTCGGCGACGGCATGCTCACGCGCCCCGCGCTCGTCACGTCGATCAGCACGAACGTCGCGCGCGCGCACGAAATCCCGCCCGCGTGGCTGCCTGACATGGACGTCTACTGCGACTACCGGCACACGACGCCCGCGAGCGCGGGCGAGATGCAGATCGCCGCGGCCGAGCACGGCTGGGATGCCGGCCGGATCGTCGGCGACCTGCCCGCGCTCGTCGCCGGCACCTGCGCGGCGCCGTCGCGCACGCGTCACGCGCTGTTCCGCTCGATCGGCCTGGGCCTCGAGGACATCGCGATCGCGCACGCGCTGTACACGCATCTGACGCACGCATGAGCGGCGCGCGCACACGGGGCCGATACAATGGCGCAACCGCCGCGGCGGCCGCGCGCGGGCGCACGGGCATGCCGGCCGACGGTGGCCCGGCCCGCCGGCCCGACACGCTGCCCCGCTCCCGCCCACCCGAGATCGCGACACCGATGCGCAAGAAGAAATCTCCCGTCAAAGACCTGCTGCTCACCCGCTATGCGCCGATCGCCGACGGTATCGCCGCGCTGTTCTTCCCGTATGCGGAAGTCGTGATCCACGACCTGCACGACCAGACCGTGCTGTATCTCGCGAACAACCTGTCGAAGCGCGAGGTCGGCGACGATTCCGCGCTCGAGGAAATCGATCATTCGGCGCGCGAGCGCGTGATCGGCCCGTACGAGAAGCTGAACTGGGACGGCCGGCGGATGCGCTGCGTGAGCAACGTGCTGTTCGACGACGAAGGCCGGCCGGCCGGGATGATGTGCATCAACTTCAACATCGCGGTGTTCGACGAGGTGCGCGCGACGCTCGACCTGTTCATCAAGGGCGCGGGCGTCGTCGCGCAGCCCGACGAACTGTTCCGCGACGACTGGCAGGAGCGCATCAACACGTTCCTGCACGGCTGGCTGCGCGAGCGGCAGGTCGGGCTGAACGGGCTCACGCGCGAGCACCGGCGCGAGCTCGTCGAGGCGCTGTACGCGGAAGGCGCGTTCCGCGGCAAGAGCGCGGCGAACTACGTCGCGAACGTGCTCGGGATGGGGCGTGCGACGGTCTACAAGCATCTGAAGCACCTGAAGGAAACGCAGGGCGACGCTTGAGCGGAATGCGGCGGGCGCGATGACGCCCAGGCTTCGCGCCATCGGCACCGGCCTTCCGGTTCCGCGTCCAAGCCTCGCGATGCGCGGGTGCAGCCCGGGTTCCGCGCGGGCCCGCCGCCGAAGCGCCGAAGCGCCGAAGCGCCGAAGCGCCGAAGCGCCGAAGCGCCGAAGCGCGGCAGCATAAAATGATATAGTCGCAGTTACATTTTTTTGCTGCCCCGAACCGCCCATGACGACCGCTCCCGCTCCGACTGCCCGCCCGACCCTGACCGTCGAAATCTGGTCCGATCTGATCTGCCCGTGGTGCTGGATCGGCAAGCGCCGCTTCGACGAGGCGCTGGCCGCGTTCGCGCACGCCGAGCGCGTCGACGTCGCGCTGCGCGCGTACCGGCTGATGCCCGGCCAGCCCGTCGAGCCGGTCGAGGCGATGCTGGCGGGCAAATACCGGATGGCGCCCGCGCAGGTCGACCAGATGCTGCGCCAGGTGACCGATGCGGCCGCGAGCGTCGGGCTGCGCTACGACCTGCCCGGCACGCTGGTCGGCGACACGCTCGACGGCCACCGGCTCGTGAAGCTCGCGCAGGCGTCGGGCCGCGCGCACGCGCTGACCGAGCGGCTCTATCGCGCGTATTTCTGCGAGCACGGCTCGCTGTTCGATCATGCCGCGCTGACCGAATTCGCGGTCGAAGCCGGGCTCGAGCGCCCGGCCGTCGAAGCGGTGCTGCGCAGCGACGCCTACCGCGACGAAGTCGAGGCCGACATCGCGCGCGCCGAACAGATCGGCGGGCGCGGCGTGCCGCTGTTCGTGTTCGGCGGCCGCTACGCGGTGTCCGGCGCGCAGCCCGCCGACGCGTTCGCGCAGGCGCTCGACCAGGCATGGCGCGACGGCGTCGTCGAACTCGGCGGCAGCCACGCGGCCGCCTGCGGCCCCGACGGCTGCGAACTGCCGGCCCGGTCGTAACGCGCAACCCGCGGCACGCGCGCCGCGCCGCGCGCCACTACGCTTCGCTGCTGCCACAAACCGGCAGGAAGCCCGCGCCGATGACGTCTACAATGCCTCCTTTCAAATAACTATCAGAGAGAAGGCTGAGCGCCCATGACCCACGGTATCCACGGCGAGAAGCGCTGGTATGCGCTGATCGTGCTCTGCCTCGGCGTGCTGATGATCGTGCTCGACAGCACGATCGTGAACGTTGCGCTGCCGTCGATCAGCACCGACCTCCACTTCACCGAAACGGCCCTCGTGTGGGTCGTCAACGCGTACCTGCTGACGTTCGGCGGCTGCCTGCTGCTCGGCGGCCGGCTCGGCGACCTGTACGGCCAGCGACGCATGTTCCTCGCGGGCCTCGTCGTGTTCACGCTCGCGTCGCTCGCCTGCGGCCTCGCGCAATCGCAGGCGATGCTGATCGCCGCGCGCGCGGTGCAGGGGCTCGGCGGCGCGGTCGTGTCGGCCGTCTCGCTGTCGCTGATCATGAATCTCTTCACCGAGCCCGGCGAGCGCGCACGTGCGATGGGCGTCTACGGCTTCGTCTGCGCGGGCGGCGGCAGCATCGGCGTGCTGCTCGGCGGGCTGCTGACGAGCTCGCTGTCGTGGCACTGGATCTTCCTCGTCAACCTGCCGATCGGCGCCGCGGTCTATGCGATGTGCGTCGCGCTGCTGCCGCGCACGCGTGCGCCGGCCGGCACGGCCCGGCTCGACGTCGCCGGCGCGATCACGGTAACCGCGTCGCTGATGCTGGCCGTCTACGGGATCGTCGGCGGCAACGAGGCCGGCTGGCTGTCGACGCAGACCGTCGCGCTGATCGGCGTGGCCGTCGTGCTGCTCGCGCTGTTCATCGCGATCGAGTCGCGCGCCGCGCATCCGCTGATGCCGCTCACGCTATTCGCCGCGCGCAACGTCGCGCTCGCGAACGCGATCGCCGTGCTGTGGGCGGCCGCGATGTTCGCGTGGTTCTTCCTGTCCGCGCTGTACATGCAGCGCGTGCTCGGCTACGGGCCGCTGCAGGTCGGCCTCGCGTTCCTGCCGGCGAACCTGATCATGGCCGCGTTCTCGCTCGGGCTGTCGGCGCGCATCGTGATGCGCTTCGGGATCCGCGGCCCGATCGCCGCCGGCCTGCTGATCGCGGCATGCGGCCTCGCGCTGTTCTCGCGCGCGCCGGTCGACGGCGGTTTCGTGTGGCACGTGCTGCCCGGGATGGCGCTGCTCGGCATCGGCGCCGGCGTCGCGTTCAATCCGGTGCTGCTCGCCGCGATGAACGACGTCGATCCGGCCGATTCCGGGCTCGCGTCGGGCATCGTCAACACCGCGTTCATGATGGGCGGCGCGCTCGGGCTCGCGGTACTCGCGAGTCTCGCGGAGGCCCGCAGCGACGCGCTCGCGGCGGCGCAAGCGGCGCCGCTCGACGCGCTGAACGGCGGCTACCATGCGGCCTTCGCGTTCGGCGCGGCGTTTGCGGCCGTGGCCGCGCTGAGCGGCTTCGCGCTGCGCATCCGGCCGGCACGCGCGGTCGAAGGCGCCGGGCCCGCGATGCACTGACCGTCGACGGACGGGCCGGGAACCGGCATCGGATCGGGGCGCGCATCGTCGCGCCGTTTTTGTGCGCGCCGGCCACGCGGCGTACGCGCCCGGTTCGCCGCCGCTTTCGGGCCAGATCGTCGTCGTCGGCCGCGCCCGCCCGAACGCGCGTTTCACGTCCCGCCGGCCGCCTGCCGGGCGGGCCTTCGCGGCCGATTTTTAACGCAGTCGTCCATTGACGCGTCACTTTTGCGACAATGGCGGACTTTGACGCGCGCGCCACGGCCGCGCGCCGCCGCCGAACGCCGCATAACCGCCTGCTTCCGATGTCGCTTCCCCATATCGATCTGCTGTACTCGCTGTCCGGCCTGTTCGTCGGCATTCTCGTCGGCCTGACGGGCGTCGGCGGCGGTTCGTTGATGACGCCGATTCTCGTGCTGCTGTTCGGCGTCCACCCTGCGACGGCGGTCGGCACCGACCTGCTGTACGCGGCCGCGACCAAGGCCACGGGCACGCTCGTCCACGGCCTGAAGGGCTCGGTCGACTGGCGCATCACGGGCCGGCTCGCGGCGGGCAGCGTGCCGGCCGCGGCGCTCACGCTGTGGTGGCTGCACACGCACGGGATGAACACGCCGGGCACCGCGCGGATGATCCAGCTCGTGCTCGGCGTGGCGCTGCTGCTGACGTCGCTCGCGCTGATCTTCCGCCCTCAGCTCACCGCATTCGCCGCACGCAACCCGCTCGCGCCGAGCCCCGCGCGCACGCTGTGGTCGACCGTGCTGACGGGCGCCGTGCTCGGCGTGCTCGTGTCGATGACGTCGGTCGGCGCCGGCGCGATCGGCGTGACCGTGCTCCTGCTGCTGTATCCGCTGCTCGCGACGACCCGCATCGTCGGTTCCGACATCGCGCACGCGGTGCCGCTCACGCTCGTCGCGGGGATGGGCCACTGGCTGCTCGGCTCGGTCGACTGGTCGATGCTGCTGTCGTTGCTGCTCGGTTCGCTGCCCGGCATCGTGATCGGCAGCCTGCTGTCGGCACGCGCGCCCGAGCGGCTGCTGCGCAACCTGCTCGCGTCGACCCTGGTCGCGGTCGGTGTGCGGCTCGTGCTGGCGTAAGCGGGCGCCGCTCCTGACGAACAACGCCGTCCCGGTGCTGCGTGCGCGCCCGCAGCTTCAGCACGCGTTGCAGCGCAGTACGGTTCGCGAGGATGCCGTCGTAGAAATTGGCGAGATCGCCCTTCAGCGCGGTCCACGACGCGTCGTTCAGGCAGATCATGTGGCCCGACGGGTCGTTCTTGATCGTCAGGTTCTGCGCGTTGAACGCGGTGCGACCGATTCCAGACGACGCGCAGAAAAAAGCCGGACGGCTGTCCGGCTTGCAGGAGGCGGCGCGTCGGCCGCGGTCAGAGCGGCACGTCGATCGTGCCCGCGCCGGTCGTGATCGCGTTCGCGCCCGGCGCGGCCGAGATCGGCGGCAGGTTCGCGCTCGACAGCGCGGGCGCGGCGCCCGGCGTGCCGCCGCGCGGTACCGTGCGCACCACCTGCGACGGCGGCAGCGGCGCGCCGTTCTTCAGATGCTTCCACATCAGGTTCAGCGCCTGCACGTTGTAGTAGTGAACCGGCACGAAACGCGTATCGAAGCCCGGAACCGACAGGAATGCGTCGAAGTGCTGGCCGTTCGTCACTTCGTAGAACACCAGCCGGCTGCGCCCGGCTTCGCTGATCCCGTTCTGCGCGACGTACGCGCGCGACGCGTGGTTCACCGGCACGAGCGCGTCGCCGCGGCCCTGCACGATGATCGCCGGCTTGCCGTGCAGGTTCGCGTTCACGCGCACCGCGTCGACGTTCGCGGGCATCCCGAGCATTCCGTTCGTCCATAGCTGGCGCAGGCACAGCGCGCCGGCGAAGCTCGCATCGGGCGTCGCGAGCCGGTGGTCGACGCCCGCGCCGTCGTTGAACACGAGATTGATGCCGGCCGTCGGCGGCACGCCGTTGCCGGCGCCGAACACGGCCGGCATCGGCGATGCGGCGGGCGCCGCGACCGCGCCCGTCGCGTTCGTCGTCGCGAAGCTGAAGTTGCACAGGTTGTCGGTGACGCGCGAGCGCGTGTATGCGTTCGCATAGGTGACCGCGATCGCGGGAATCGCCTGCGAATCCCACATCGACGCCTGCAGCAGGTCCGAATCCGCCAGATAGCCGGCCGCGTGGAGCTGCGCGAGCGCGTCGGCCGCCTGGCTCTGCGTGTCGGCGCCCGACACCAGCCCGGCCGCGGCGAGCGTCGCGCAGCGCTGCGTGCGGATCGACTGCGTGGTCGCGGCCGGCAGCGCGCTCAGGTACGGCGCGCCGGCGAGCGACGCCGATGCGGCCGCGCACGGCTCCAGCAGGTTCGCGAGCGTCGCGTAATCGGCCAGCGGCCGGCCGAACGACGGCACCGGCTGGCCGCCGGCGCGGACCACCGCGTTCGGCGCCATCCGCACGTTGATCTGCGGCTCGCCGACCACGACCGCGGTGATCCAGCCGCGGTTGTCCTGCTCGGCCGCCGCGAGCGACGCGCCGCCGCCGTTGCTGACCGACGCGGCGATCGTCGTGATGTCGCCCGCGCGATAGCGCACGCCGCGACGCGAGCCGTCGATCAGCGGCCCGAACTGCTCGTTGAGCGCCCAGTACGCGAATTCGACCGACTGCAGCGTCACGCGCCCCCAGTCCTGCTCGGGATTCTGTTGCGAATGCGCGTGCTTGAATGCATAGCGGTTCGGGAAGCGGTTGTTGAACGCGGCGAGATCGCCGCTCGTCACGTTCGCGGTAAACAGGCTCGCGGTGCCGGCCAGCACCGCGTTGGCGAGCGTGCCGTCGATCAGCGTGACGGTGTCGGAGCCGAGCTCGTGCGCGCCGTTGCCGCCGCCCTTGTCGTTGTAGGCCACCGCGCAGCCGCGCTTGAGCGCCCACTCGCCGGCCGCGGAAATCGCGCCGTACACGCCGCGCGAGCCGGATGACGTCGCGGTGACGATGCACGGCTGCGCGGGATCGAAGCGGGCGGGCACCTGCACGAGCAGCGTGACGTTTTTGGTGCCGCTGCCGTCGTCGGCATACGCAAGGTATTCGGTGCCGGGAATCTTGCCTTCGCCGAGCGTATCGTTGCCGCCGAGGTCGACGTTCGGCCCCCAGAAGCGGCCGTAGCCGCCGTTCGCGCTCATGTCGACGAGCGCGCGGTAGTTCGACCAGATGGCGAGGCGCCGCAATTCGGCGCTCGTCGGCCGCGCCGGATTCGCGAAGCCGGGCGCGCTCGCCGCGGCGAGCCCCGTCTTGCCGAGGCCGGCCGTCAGCAGGTCGTCGCTCGCGCCGTCGTAGGCCGTCGTGCGCACGCTGCCGGACACGAAGCCGGGCAACCGGTTGCGCTCGGCCGACTCGTCGCCGTTGCAGGCGCCGAGCATCGCGACCGCGGCCAGCGCCGCTCCCCACACCACCCGCCTGCCCCACCCGAGCTTCGTCATCGCCGCCCCCTCGATATCGTTATCGGTCCGCCGCCGCGCCGCGCGCGGCTTTCGGCCTCTGAAGCGCAAACGGGCCCCGGCATGCCGGGGCCCGCTGGAAACGGGCGCACGCGGCGCTCGCGCGCCGCGGCCCGGCGTTACTGCTGCTGAACCGTCAGCTTGTTCGAGACCGACGTCACACCCTTCACGCTCTTGGCTGCCTCTTCCGCCTTGTCGATCTGTGCCTGGTCGGGCACCGTGCCCTCCAGCGAGATCGCGCCGCCCTTCGAACGCACGACGATGTTCGCCACGTCGATGCCGCCTGCCTTCGTAATGGCCTTGCGCACCGCGTAGCCGAGCTTGCGGTTCGCCTTCTTCGCGGTTTTCGCGGCGGCCTTCGGCGCGCTCGCTGCGGCCGCCGGCGCTTCCGTCGCCGCTGCGTCGCTCGACTGCGCATACACGCTGCCCGACAGACAGGCCGCCACGGCGGCGACACCCAACGCTCTCAACACGATCGACTTCATGCTATCTCCTTATCACTTCGGAACGGCCGTGCACAGTACGGCCGGATACCCCCAAAAACAGCCGGCCCGCGCGCGAACGGGCGGGACAGCCGGTGTTTTCCACGGCGATACGAGAGAGGCGGCACGGGCCGGCGGCCGGCGCACGCGAGAAGCGGGCCAGCCGGGCCGGACAGCCGCCGGCCGGACGCGCCCGGTCTCATGACGTGCCGGGTCGCGCGCGATTCGGGCGCGGCTGCGTCGCACAATGTAATCCAGCGCCCGCCGAAGCGCAAAGCTTTTGACGCGACGGCCGCCGCCGCTGTCGCCGGACAGCCGCGCGGGCCCGCCCGACTCGCGCATGCGCGGCGAAACCGGGTACCATCGCCGCGAGCATCCGCGTCGTCCGGTGACGACCGTCACCGGTGCGTCACGCCAGCGTCATCCACCCGCCCCATGAAGCCTGCCAGCCCTCGCCCGCCGCGCCGCATCCTCGCCCGCTTCGTCGCCGTCTCGTGGCGCGACCTCGCGCTGTCGATCGGCCCGACCGTGCTGCTCGCCGGCGCGGCCGTCTGGCTCGCGGTCAAGCTGATCCAGCCGGCGCCGCCGTCCACGCTCGTGATCTCGGCCGGGCCGCCCGGCAGCACGTACTGGAACGCCGCGCAGAAATACAAGACGATCCTCGCGAAAAACGGCGTCACGCTCGACGTCCAATCGTCCGAAGGTTCCGCGCAGAACCTCGCGCGGCTGTCGAACCCGAACGCGCCGGTCGACGTCGGTTTCGTGCAGAGCGGCATCGGCCCGAAGGAGCGCGACGAGCATCTCGTGTCGCTCGGCAGCATCGGCTACGTGCCGCTCGCGATCATGTACCGCGGCCCGATCGTCGCGCGCCTGTCCGACTTCAAGGGCAAGCGGCTCGCGCTCGGCGCCGAAGGCAGCGGCGCGCGCGAGTTGAGCCTCGCGCTGCTGAAGATGAACGGCATCGTGCCGGGCGGCTCGACCGAGCTGCTGCCGACCGCCGGCGAGGACGCCGCGACCGCGCTGCTCGACGGCAAGATCGACGCGGCCTTCCTGTCCGGCGACTCGACGCAGATCCCGGTGATGGCGAAGCTGTTCCGCGCGCCGGGCGTGCACGTGTATTCGTTCACGCAGGCCGAGGCGTATGCGCGGCGGTTTCCGTACCTGACCGCGATCACGCTGCCGATGGGCGTCTACGATCTCGGCCGCAACCTGCCGCCTGCCGACATCCACACCGTCGCGCCGACGATCGAACTCGTCGCGCGCGACTCGCTGCACCCCGCGCTGTCCGACCTGCTGATCGAGGCCGCGCGCGAAGTGCACGGGCACGCGACGATCCTGCAGCACGCAGGCGAATTTCCGTCGTCCGTCACGCGCGGCTTCCCGCTGTCCGACGACGCCGCCCGCTACTACAAGTCGGGCAAGAGCTTCCTGTACCGGCGGCTGCCGTTCTGGGTCGCGAGCCTCGTCGACCGGCTGCTGGTGGTGGTCGTGCCGCTGATCGTCGTGCTGATTCCGGGGCTGCGGCTCGTGCCGTCGCTGTACGGCTGGCGCGTGCGCTCGCGCATCTACCGCTGGTACGGCGCGCTGATCGCGCTCGAGCGCCGCGCGCTCGGCGAACACACGGCCGAGGAGCGCGTCCAGTTGCTCGACGAGCTCGACGACATCGAGGAAGCCGTGAACCGGATGAAGATGCCGCTCGCGTACGCCGGGCAGTTCTACGTGCTGCGCGAGCACATCGGCTTCGTGCGCGAACGGCTCACCGCGCAGGAGCCGGACACGCCGGCGGGCCCGCCCGCCGCCGGCAGCCCGCCGGCACGCACGGCAAGCGCGCCGCAGCCGGCGGGCGACGCCCCCCGGGCGACTCCCGGTTCCGCATGAGCGGACGATCCGCGATCATTGCTGCATGCGCGCGCCGCCGCGTAACATGGAGGCCGCCGTCAGGCGCCGCACGCCCCACCTTCTGGAGAACGACATGACAACCGGCCTCGATACCGCCCAACCCGCCTGGTTCTTCGACTTCGTGTCGCCGTTCTCGTATCTGCTGCTCGAGCAGCACGACAAATGGCCGGACGTGCCGTTCGACCCCGTGGCCGTGTCGCTCGCCGACCTCCAGCGCCACTGGGGCCAGCGTCCGAGCGCCGACGTGCCGGCCAAGCGCGTGTTCACGTACCGTCACGCGCTGTTTCGCGCGGAACAGCTCGGCATCCGCTTCAAGATGCCGCCCGCGCACCCGTTCGATTCGGACAAGGTGCTGCGCCTCGCGATCGCGCTGCGCGCCGATATCGCGACGGTGCTGGAAATGTTCCGCTTCATCTGGCGCGAAGGCAACGATCCGTCGACGCCGGAAGGCTTCGCGGCGCTGTGCGAACGCGTCGGCGTCGGCCACGGCGACGAGCTGATCGAATTCGAGGAAACCGCCGCGCAACTGACCCGGAACACGGCCGACGCGATCGCGCTCGGCGTGTTCGGCGTGCCGACCTTCTGGATGAATCAGCAACTGTTCTGGGGCGAGGACGCGCTGCCGATGGTGCTGTACTGCGCGCGCACGCCGAACTGGCTCGAATCGGGCGAGGTCAAGCGGATCAGCACGCTGCCGAAGGGCCGCGCGTGATGGCGTGCGTGATGGCCGGTATCACGCACGGCAACGCGCGGCTGCGGTAAGGTAACGGGCTGTTTTCATATGAAAACGGCCCCTTGGCGTCCCCCGCATCCCCCACCAATGGAAGACGACGACCGTACCGCCTCGCTCGACATCTGGCTCGTGCGCGTGTTGCGCACGCTGCTGCTCGAGCGCAGCGTCACGCAGGCCGCGCTGCGGCTGAACCAGACCCAGCCCGCGATCAGCACCGCGCTGCGCAAGCTGCGCGAGACGCTGAACGATCCGATCCTCGTGCGCGGCAAATCCGGCATGGTGCCGACCGAATACGGCGCGTCGCTGCTCGAAGCCGCGTCGCGCGCGCTGCGCGAGGTCGATTTCATCGCGACGCCGCACGGCGAGTTCGATCCGTCGTCCGCGCGGCGCACGTTCCGCGTCGCCGCGCCCGACTACCTGAACGATTTCTTCATGCCGACGCTGATCGAGCGCTTTCGCGACGCGGCGCCGCATGCCCGTCTGGAAATCGATTCGCTGAACCCCGCGCTCGACCACGCGGCCGCGCTCGAGTCGGGCGCGCTCGATCTCGTGATCGGCAACTGGCCGAAGCCCGACCCGCAGTTCGCGCGCCAGGACCTGTTCTCCGACACGATCGTGTGCCTGATGCGCGACGCGCATCCGCTCGCCCGCGAGCCGCTCACGCGCGAAGCGTATGCGTCGGCCGCGCACGTCGCGCCCACCCCGTACACCGGCGACAAGCGCAATGCGATCGAGATCGGCCTGGCACGCGCGCGCCTCGCGCGGCGCGTCGTGACGACGCTGCCGTACTTCGGGATCGTGCCGCAGGTGCTGCTGCAGTCGGACCTGATCTTCACGACGACGCGCCGCTTCGCGACGCACTATGCGCAACTGCTGCCGCTCGTCGTCGTCGCGCCGCCCGTGCCGTTCCCGCGCATCAAGAGCTACCTGCTCACGCACCCGCAGCCCGACCGGCCGACCGACATCGCGTGGCTGTGCGCGCTGATGCAGAGCGTGTCCGACGAGCTGACGGTCGCCCGCACGCGCAAGCGCTGACGCGCGGCCGAAGCGCAGCGCGACGGGTCAGGCAGCGCGGCCGCTCAGGCCGTGCAGAAGGTTTCCTGCAGATGAGCCCAGCGTACGACGCCCGCCGCGTCGCGCGCGAACACGGCGGTCGCGCGGCGCGCGGGCAACTCGCCCGCCGCCGCGTGCTGCGCTTCGCGATAGGTGAGCACCGCGTGCGACGCGTCCGCCGCGAGCACGCGGATCTCCGACAGCGCGATGCGCAGCCCCGGCTTCGCGCCGGCCAGCTTCGCGAACAGCGCGCGCATGCCGTCGTGGTCGACCATGCGGCCGTCGGTCAGGATCATCGTGAAGTCGGCGGAAAACGCGGCGAGCAGCGCATCGAGCGCCGCCGGCGCGGTATCGACGCCGGACAGCCAGCGCTCGATGGCGACGAGGCTCGCATCGAGCGCGTCGAGATAGACGGAATGATCGGACATGGGCGCGTGCACGGTAAAGTGAGCGCGGCCCGCTGCCGCGCGTTGTCGTGCAGTGTAGGCAAAAACGCACGGCCGTGCGCCGGCCGCGCGGCATGCGCGCGTTACCGCGCGCAGGACACCTCGTCGCGTGCGCGCCCGGCCGCGGCTGCCTTCGCATCGGCCACCGGCATCCCCGAACGCACCTGCAGCAACTCGGCGCAGACGGCCACCGCGATCGCGCCCGGCGCCTTGTCGACGATGCCGGCGACGCCGATCGGGCACACCATCTCGGCGAACCGCGCCGGATCGACGCCGCGCGCGGCGAGCCGGCGCTCGAACTTCACGCGCTTGGTGCGCGAGCCGATCATCCCGAAGTATGCGTAGTCGCGCCGCCGCATGATCCGCGCGGCGAGCGAGAAGTCGAGCGCGTGGTTGTGCGTCATCACGAGGAAATACGCGCCGGGCGGCGCCGCGTCGACGACGGCCTCCGGCGTGTCGGTCGGCTCCGGCTGCACGTTCGGCGGGCACTCGTCCGGGAACAGCTCGTCGCGCGTGTCGACCCACTGCACGACGCACGGCAATGCGCCGAGCAGCGTGACGAGCGCATGGCCGACGTGGCCCGCGCCGAACAGCACGACGTGCATCGGCGGCGGCGCACTGGTCGCGCGGTTGCGCTGGCCGGTGCCCGGCGCGAACGGCTGCAACGGCGAAGGCGCGCTGCCGCACGCGCCTTCGCACCCCGCGTCGGACGCGGCACGCGGCGAACGAGCGGGGCCGTTCACGCCGGCCTCCGACGGGTCGCCCGAACGAAGCCGATCGCCCCGTCGGAGCCGACGCACGAAGCGAGCGGGCAGAGGCCGTTCACGTCAGCCTGCCCGCGCGGCGTTCGCCGCCCGCACCGCCTGCACCGCGCGCAGGATCGACTCGCCGGTGGCCGGCGCGTCGAGCGGCGGGTTCACGCGATAGTCGCCGACCGCGGCAATCGCATCGCGCACCGCGAAGAACACCGAGAACGGCAGCAGCAGCGGCGGTTCGCCGACGGCCTTCGAGCGGTGGATGCTGTCCTCGACGTTGCGGTTCTGGAACAGCCGCACGTTGAACTCGGGCGGCGTGTCGTTCACGGTCGGGATCTTGTAGGTGGACGGCGCGTGCGTCATCAGCTTGCCGCCCTTGTTCCACCACAGCTCCTCGGTCGTCAGCCAGCCCATCCCCTGGATGAACGCGCCTTCGACCTGGCCGATGTCGAGCGCCGGGTTCAACGACGCGCCCACGTCGTGCAGCGCATCGACGCGCAGCGTGCGCATCTCGCCCGTCAGCGTGTCGATCACGACTTCCGACACCGCCGCGCCGTACGCGTAGTAGTAGAACGGCCGGCCCTGCAGCTTCGATTGATCCCAGTGCAGCTTCGGCGTCGCGTAGAAGCCGTCGGACCACAGCTGCACGCGCGCGAGGTATGCCTTCGCGACCACTTCGCCGAACGGCACGCCATGGCCGCCGACCCACACGACGTCGTTGCCGAACGTCACGTCGGCCGCCTCGACCTTGCCGTCGCCGAACTGCTTCGCCGCGAACACCGCGAGCCGCTCGCGCAACTGGCGCGCCGCGTCCTGCGCGGCCTTGCCGTTCAGGTCCGAGCCCGTCGACGCGGCCGTCGCGGACGTGTTCGCGACCTTGCTCGTGTCGGTCGCCGTCACGCGGACCCGGCCGAAGCGGATGCCGAGCTCGTGCGCGACCACCTGCGCGACCTTCGTGTTGAGCCCCTGCCCCATCTCCGTGCCGCCGTGGTTCACGAGCACCGAGCCGTCGGTGTAGATGTGCACCAGCGCGCCGGCCTGGTTGAAGTGCGTGACGTTGAACGCGATGCCGAACTTCACCGGCGTGAGCGCGATGCCCTTCTTCAGCACCGTGTTGCGTGCGTTGAATGCACGCACGCCCGCGCGCCGCGCGCGGTAGTCGCTCGTCGCCTCGAGTTCGCCGAGCAGCTCCTGGAGCACGTTGTCCTCGATCGTCTGCCCGTACGGCGTCACGTTGCGTTCGGTCTTGCCGTACAGGTTCGCGTAGCGGACGTCGAGCGGATCGCGGCCGAGCGAACGCGCGATGTCGTCGAGGATGTATTCGATCGCGAACGCGCCCTGCGGGCCGCCGAAGCCGCGGAACGCGGTGTTCGACTGCGTGTTGGTCCTGCCGCAGTAGCCGGCGATGTCGACGTCGCCGAGCCAGTACGCGTTGTCGAAATGGCACACGGCGCGCGTCATCACCGGGCCGGACAGGTCGGCCGAGAAGCCGCAGCGCGACGTCATGTCGAGCGCGACGCCGTCGATGCGGCCGTCGTCGTCGTAGCCGACGTCGAAGCGGTAATGGAAGTCGTGCCGCTTGCCGGTGATCATCATGTCGTCGTCGCGGTCCGGACGCAGCTTCACCGGGCACAGCAGCTTCCATGCGGCGAGCGCCGCGCAGCATGCGAACAGGCCCGACTGCGATTCCTTGCCGCCGAACCCGCCGCCCATCCGGCGGCATTCGACCAGCACGTTGTGCGACGCCACGCCGAGCACGTGCGCGACGAGGTGCTGCATCTCGCTCGGGTGCTGCGTCGAGCAGTACACGTGCATGCCGTCGTCGTCCTTCGGCACCGCGTATGCGATCTGTCCTTCGAGGTAGAACTGCTCCTGCCCGCCGAGCAGCATCTCGCCCGACTCGCGGTGCGGCGCGGCGGCGACCCGCGCGGCCGCGTCGCCGCGCGCGAGCTTCAGCGGCGGGATCACGTAGGATTCGGCCGCGCGCGCTTCCTGCGCGGTCAGGATCGCGGGCAGCTCCTCGTACTCGACCTGCGCGCGGCGCGCGGCAAGCCGCGCGGTTTCATGCGACGTCGCGACGACGATGAACATCGGCTGGCCGACGAACTGCACGACGCCCTTCGCGAGCACCGGATCGTCGTGGACGATCGGGCCGCAATCGTTGACGCCCGGGATGTCGTCGGCCGTGAATACCGCGACCACGCCCGGCGTCGCGCGCACCGCGTCGAAGTTCATCGACACGATCTTCGCGTGCGGCTTCGCCGACAACCCGAGCGCCGCGTGCAGCGTGCCCGCGACGACCGGAATGTCGTCGGTGTAGGTGGCGCGCCCGCTCACGTGCAGGTGGGCCGATTCGTGGGCGCGCGAGACGTGCACCTGCGCGGCGTCGGCCTGCGGGTCGAGGGTGCTCAGGAACGGTTCTGCTTGCTGGTTCATGTTCGGTGTTCTCCGTCGTCAGACGCGCGCCGCGTCGTCGGCCACTTCGGCGCCTGCTTCGGCGGCCACTTCGCGCACGTTCAGCGCCTGCGGCGGCAGCGGGTCGTGCGCACGCGTCTCCAGCCAGAAGCGATAGATCAGGTTCTTCGCGGTATCGAGGCGATACGCGCTCGTCGCGCGCATGTCGGACAGCGGCTGGTAGTCGCGCTCGAGCGCCTGCATCGCCGCCTGCGCGGTGGCTTCGTGCCACTGCGCGCCGTCGAGCACGGCTTCCGTGTGGGTCGCGCGCTTCGGCGTCGCGGCCATCCCGCCGAACGCGATGCGCGGCTCGCGGATCGTGTCGCCGTCCGCGATGAACGCGAACGCCGCGCACACGGCCGAGATGTCCGAGTCGAAGCGCTTCGACAGCTTGTACGTGCGGAACCGCAGCTTGTCGCGCGCGCCGGTGCGGGTCGGCACCTTCAGGCCGACGACGAATTCGTGCGGCGCCATGTCCTTTTGCTGGTAGCCCGTGTAGAGCGCCTCGAGCGGCAGCTCTCGCACCGTGTCGCCGCCGCGCAGCACGACGCGCGCGCCGAGCGCGATCAGGCCCGGCATCGAATCGCCGATCGGCGAGCCGTTCGCGACGTTGCCGCCCATCGTGCCCGCGTTGCGGATCGGCAGCGACGCGAAGCGCTTCCACATCTCGGTCAGCTCCGGATACGTGCCGGCCAGCGCCGCATAGGCCTTCTCGACCGTCACGCCCGCGCCGATCCCGATCCAGTCGTCGCCGTGAACGATCTGCTGCAGCTCGGCGATCTGGCCGACGTAGATCAGGTCGTCGAGGCGGCGCATCTGCTTGGTCACCCACAGGCCGATGTCGGTGCTGCCGGCGAGAATGCGCGCATCGGGACGCTCGGCCTTCAGCGCGGCCAGCGCGTCGAGCGTGCGCGGCGCCGCGAAGCGCGCGCCGTCGATCGTCGTGTAGTCGAACGTGTCGTCGCGCCTGAGCGACGCGAGCGTGCGGGCCAGCGCGGCCGTGTCGACGGGCGCGGCGGGCGCCGGTGCGCCTTCGCCGGCCGCACCTTCGCCGGTCGCGTCGAACATCCGCACCGCCGCATCGACGATCGGGCGATACCCGGTACAGCGGCACAGGTTGCCGGTCAGCGCATCGGCGATCTCGGTGCGCGTCGGCACGTCCTTCGCCTTCGCGCATGCACTGCCGCAGCCTTCGTGGCCATGCTTCTCGTACAGCGCCCACATCGACATCACGAAGCCCGGCGTGCAGAACCCGCATTGCGAACCGTGGCAATCGACCATCGCCTGCTGCACCGGATGCAGCGTGCCGTCCGGCCGGCGCAGGTCCTCGACCGTGAGCAGCGCCTTGCCGTCGAGCGTCGGCAGGAACTGGATGCATGCGTTGACGGCCTTGAACTCGACCGCGCCGGCGTCGGTCAGCTCGCCGACGACGACCGTGCACGCGCCGCAGTCGCCTTCCGCGCAGCCTTCCTTGGTACCGGTGCAATGCGCATCCTCGCGCAGATATTGCAGCACGGTGCGGGTCACGTCCGCGCCGCTGACTTCGCGGATCGCGTGACGATGGTAGAAGCGAATCGGCTCACTCATGTCTCGGCGTTTCTTCAAATTGGGGGCAAGGCGGCCTGCGCGGAGCGCTCGACCGACGTTTTTCCGACAGTTTGCACGCTATCACCGTCAAATTCCGCAACCCATAGCCCATCACGCATGCGGCTCATATAACTGCCGCGATATGCGCGCACGGCCGGCCGATGCCCTTGCCGCGCGGGGCGCTTCGCCCGCTCCCGGCCGCCGACCATCGCCCTGTTCCCGAATAGGGGCGCAGTTAACTAAACGGTACCTGCGGGAAAACCGGTTCCATGGGAAAATCCCGATTCCCTTTCCCGCCGTTTTCCGTTCGTTTCGCCATTCGTTCCGACCCCATGTCATCCGATTCCGCCACACCGCCGCGCAGCGGGTTCGCGCTCACGCTGCAAATCGTGTCCGTCGTCTGCTTCACGTTCATCTGCTACCTGACCATCGGCCTGCCGCTCGCGGTGCTGCCGGGCTTCGTCCACGACGAGCTCGGCTTTTCCGCGATCGTCGCGGGCGGCGCGATCAGCGTCCAGTACTTCGCGACGCTCGCGTCGCGGCCGCTCGCCGGGCGCCTCGCCGATACGCTCGGGCCGAAGCAGACGGTGCTGCGCGGGCTGGTCGGCTGCGGCGTGTCGGGCGTGCTGCTGCTCGTCGCGCTGCTGCTCGCGCACTGGCCGGTCGCGAGCCTGGTGCTGCTGGTCGCGAGCCGGCTCGTGCTCGGCGTCGGCGAAAGCCTGTGCGGCACCGGCGCGATCCTGTGGGGCATCGGCCGGGTCGGCGTCGCGCACAACGCGAAGGTGATCTCGTGGAACGGCATCGCGACCTACGGCGCGCTCGCGCTCGGCGCGCCGGTGGGCGTCGCGATCGCGCATACGCTGAATCCGGCGCTGATCGGCGTGATCGTGATCGCGCTCGCCGCGCTCGGCTTCTACCTCGCCCGCCTGATCGCGCCGGTGCCGCTCGTGCACGGCGAACGGATGTCGTATGCGAGCGTGTTCACGCGCGTGCTGCCGCACGGCCTCGGCCTCGCGCTCGGCTCGGCCGGCTTCGGCTCGATCGCGACCTTCGTCACGCTGTACTACGCGGCGCGCCACTGGCCGAACGCCGCGCTGTCGCTGACCGTATTCGGCACGCTGTTCATCGGCGCGCGCCTGCTGTTCGCGAACACGATCAAGACGTACGGCGGCTTCCGCGTCGCGATCGTGTCGTTTGCGTTCGAATGCGCGGGCCTCGTGCTGCTGTGGCTCGCGCCGGTGCCGCACGTCGCGCTGGTCGGCGCGGCGCTGACGGGCTTCGGCTTCGCGCTGATCTTCCCGGCGCTCGGCGTCGAGGCCGTCGCGCTCGTGCCGGCCGCGAGCCGCGGCGCGGCGCTGTCCGCGTATTCGGTGTTCCTCGACCTGTCGCTCGGCATCACCGGCCCGCTCGCCGGCTATGTCGCGGGCGCGTTCGGCTATCCGCAGGTGTTCCTGTTCGCGGCGGTGGCCGCCGCGGCAGGCGTCGCGCTGTCGATGATGCTGTACCAGCGGCAGGCGCGGGTGGCGGGGAGCGGTGCGGCGGCGTGAGCGTGTCGTGCGCGATGCGGTTCAACGCGGCTCAACGCAGCAACACGTTGAAGTCCCGCAATACGTGAACCGCGTGGGGATGGCGCCGAAACGGAACGGCGTTCTTGAGCGAGAGTTTGGGTCCGGCACGATCGAAGAGCACGAGTGCCTCCGACGTATTGAGATGCCGGGACATGTATAGAAAGCCGTCGACCCGGCGGTGATGTCGGTGGACGGCAAGCGACCATTGCTGCGGAATGTCGTACGGCGCGATGGTCGACAACGCACCATCGCTGCCCAGATTGTTTAACGGCAACCCATGCAGGACGGCCACGGTCAGCGGCGCGCCATCGAACGACAGGACATGGCGGTCAAGTTCGGTCGTCACGAGCGGAAAGCCGCCCAGCACGAGATCGGCGACTTCGTCGTGCAGCACCGTTTCGGCGAACGCGCAATGCAGATCGAAACCGAAGTAGCTGGTGCCGTACCGCCGCCGTTTGCGCGGATCGTCGAAGCGGCTGCCGCCCGACTTGCCGAAATACGGCTCGCCCGTCGCGAATCGCGAGGTGCGCACGAGCGCCGTCGGCGCCACCTCTCGCGTCACCAGTGTCGCGCTCGCGAAATGTTCCCCCGGCGCCATCAGCAAACGGGCCGCCTAGCGCTCGGCGAACGCCGTGGCGGCGCGCTCGACTTCGTCCACCTTCCCGCGCGACAGCGCGACGAGCGGCGTAACGTTGCCCAGCGACGCCTTCGGCGTCGTGAAGAACTGCCATTTGCTCCATCCCGGCAAATCGCCCAGACATTGGGTCACCCTGCCCAACGTCTTCCGATCGATATCTCCCGTCAGGTAGAAGGCCGGATAGTACTGTGCGGCGCCGACATCGACCGTGAAGATCCGGCCGGACGCCACGGCCTTGCTGAGCGCCTGCCGCGTCATGCCGAGGCCGGCCCATGTCTGCGCGGCGGGCAGCAGCTTGCCGTCGGCGACCAGCATGCGCCGTTCCGCCTGCACCTGCCGCTCCAGATCGGCGGCGACGCCCGCCGCCCGCTTCTTCCCGCCGGTCGGCTTCCTGTCGCGCGTCGCGGCAGCGGCGATGCCGAACGTGATCGTGCCGGCCAGATCGATGACCTGCGCGATGCCGGCCTTGAACAGATGCCCCAATTGCTCGTCGGACAGGCTGAGCAGCGCCCGCGCGCGATCGGGGCCGAGCATGGTCGCGGCGCCGACAGCGCTGCGCAGCGCTTCCTCCGCCTCGACATCAAGAACGACGGCCGTCCCTTCCAGCGTATGCGCTCGCGCAATCATCATCACCTCCCGTCACGTCCGGAATGATCGAGCGTAGCCCTGAATCGAAACCAAGTCAACCGTGTCAACCAAATGGGCCGTTCGCCGGTTGCGTCGATCATGTGTTCGCGCAACCGCGAACTTCTCATGCCGTCCGCAGAAACAACCTCCGCGCGAGGTCGAATGCGACGAGATTGCCGGCCACCACGAGCAGCAGCCCGACCACCGCCAGCGGCGACCACTGGTAACCCTCGAACACCGTCGACACGGCCAGCGCGACGATCGGGAACAGCACCGTGCAGTACGCGGCGCGCTCCGGCCCGATCCGGCCGACGAGCGTGAGGTATGCGGTGAAGCCGATCACCGAGCCCGGCACGGCCAGGTACACGAGCGCGCCGAGATAGCGCGGGCTCATGTCGAGCGTGAACGGCATTCCGGCCGCGGCGCTGCCGACGGTCAGGATCGCCGCGCCGATCAGCATCGCCCAGCCGTTGGTCGCGAGCGGGTGCAGCCCCATCGACTGCATCCGGCTCGACAGCAGGTTGCCCGCCGAGAAGCACATCGTGCCGGCGAACGCGATCGCGAGCCCCGCCCAGGTCGCGTGGTCGTCGAGATGGCCGGCCATCTGCTGCCAGAACAGGCACGCGATGCCGGTCAGCCCGAGCAGCGCGCCGGCGATCGCCGACGGCCGCAGCGGGCGGCCCATGAACAGCCGGCCGTTGATCGAGTTCAGCAGCGGCGCGGTCGAGAAGATCACCGCGACGAGCCCGCTCGGCACGACCTGCTCCGCGTAGTAGAAGCACAGGAAATTCAGGCAGAACAGCGCGAAGCCCTGCGCGACGAGAAAGCGCCACGCTTCGCGCGGCGGCCGCACCGGGCGGCGCATCACGCGCAGCAGCGCGAACAGCACGGCGGCCGCGAGCCAGAAGCGCCACGCAATAGACACGGGCGGCGGCACCGAGCCGAGCTGCCATTTGATCGCGATCCAGGTGGTGCCCCAGATCAGCACGGTGACGAAATAAAGCGACAGGTTCATGGCGGCAATCCGGACAATCGGGTGAATCGGGATCCCGACTATGCCGCCGCACGACGCGTGCCGATTGTCCGGAATTGCGGTCTTTTTCGGCGGGCCGCACGCGGCGCCGCGCGCCCGCTTATACTCGGCGCATCATGAGTCTCTCCCTCTGCGCCCCGCCCATCGACCGCGCCGCCGCCCTGGCCGGCGGCGATCTGCCGTTCGGCCTGCAGTCGGTGTGCCGCACGCTCGCCGACGCGAACGCGACGCTCGAGCGCTTCGCGTGGCTCGGCGACCATCTCGCGATCGCCGAATGGACGCGAATCACCGACGAAAGCGAGACGGTCTACGAGCAGCCCGGCCACCACACGCTGTCGTGCTACCTCGACGGCGGCTACCGGACCGAGCGCCAGCGCGTGCCGCGCTACGGCGCGCCGAGCCTGCTGTGTGCGTTGCCGGGCGATCACGAATCACGCTGGTGGGTGCGCGGCGAAATGCATTTCGTCCACTTGTATTTCCTGCCCGAGCACTTCACGCAGCGCGCGATCCGCGAGCTCGATCGCGAGCCACGCGAGCTGAAGCTCGCCGATCGCACCTATTTCGAGGATGCGCGCGTCGCCGCGCTGCTGCGCTCGCTCGCGCTGGACGGCTGGGACGATGCCGACGAGCGGCTGCGCGTGAACGAGACCGCGCACGAAGTACTGAGCCTGCTGCTGCGCGGGCAGAGCACGATGCGCACCGACACGTCGTTCCGCGGCGGGCTCGCGCCGGCCGTGCGCCGCCGCGTGCGCGACTACATCGACACGTACCTGACGCAGCCGCTAACGCTCGGCGAACTCGCGGAGGTCGCCGCGCTGTCCGAATATCACTTCTCGCGGATGTTCCGGCTGTCGTTCGGCCGCGCGCCGCACGCGTGGGTGGCCGAGCAACGGCTCGCCCGGGCCCGCGAGCTGCTGCGCACGACCGCGCTGCCGCTCGCGCAGATCGCGGCCGACTGCGGCTACGCGAACGCCGGCCACTTCAGCCATCGCTTTCGCGACGCGCACGGCACGACGCCGAATACGTACCGGCGCGCGATGCAGCGCCGCTGAGCGCGGCCCCGTGCCGCGCCTCCCGGCTTACGCGCCGCGCCGCGACAGTTCCTGTTCGAGCGCCGCGACGCCGGCCGGCAGGTCGACCGGCACCTTCAGGTCGACCATCGTGCGGCCGAACGCATGCAGCGTGCGGAACAGGTTGTGTTCGCGGCACTGCTCGCCCATCTGGCCGATCCGCACGATCGGCAACCCGAACGAACCGGAGATCTCGACCTGGTACTGCTTCGAGATATGGCCGCACACCATCCCGGGCGTGAGCCGTTCCGGCGTCTCGATCCCGACCACCGAATTGAGCCGGCAGTCCTTCGGCGCATACAGCTTGAGCCCCATCGATTCGACGCCCGCCTGCAGCGCCAGCGAGCAGCGCAGGTGGCGCGCGAAGCGGCTCTCGAGCGTCTCCGCGCACACGAGCCGTAGTGCCTCGTGCAGCGCGAGCACGCCCGACACGGGCGCCGTGTAGTGATAGCCGGCGTTGTGCCAGAAGTTCTCCGCGAGCGCCATGTCGAGGCACCAGTGCGCATTCGGCTCGGGACGGTGCTTCATGCGTTCCCACGCGGCATCGGAGAACGCGATCAGCGACACGCCCGGGATCGACGACAGCCCCTTCTGGCCGCCGGTGATCACCGCGTCGATGCCCCACGCGTCCATCTCGAGCGGCATCGTCGACAGCGTGCACACCGCATCGACGACGACCAGCGCGCCGGCCGCCTTCGCGAGCGCGGCGATGTCGCGCAGGTCGCGATTCCACACGGTGTTCGACGTCTCGCCCTGCACGATCGTGACGATCTCGGGCCGCTCGCGCGCGATCGCGTCGGCGATCTCGTCGAGGCTCGCGACCGCGCGGTCGGCCACTTCGAGCGTCGCGACGTCGGCGCCGACGCGCGTGGCCATCTCGGCCATCCGCGCGCTGAAGAACCCGTTGCGGATCGACAGCACGCGCGTGCCACGCCACGCGAGGTTCGAGATCGCCATTTCCATCGCGGCCGAGCCGGGGCCCGCGACGCCGAGCACCCATTTCGTGCGGGTCTGGAACACGTAGCGCGCCATCTCCTTCACCTGCTCGATGATCTTCGCCATCGTCGCGCCGAGGTGATTGATCACGATCGTGTTCGCCTTGGCGACGGCGGCCGGGATCGGGACCGGGCCGGCCCCCATCATCAGCAGCGGTTCTTCGGGCAGGATCGCGTCGAGCGGCACGACGACGGGACAGGGAATCGGCGAATGATCGATGGACATGGCTGGAAAAAGTGAGGAAAGGAAGTGCGCGAACGCCCGCGGGACGGCGCCCGTTGCACGCGCAGCGAACTGAACGATCATTCCGTGTTCCGCCGCCTTGCGCAAGAGGCACCCCCGTTCGGACAGCACGACGGTGGCCCGGTCGCCGGACCGGGCCAGCCGGCCGCGCACCGCTCGCGCGACGGCCGTCCGGATTGAAAAGGGGCGTGCGAACCGGTCGAGAAACGGTTCCATTCGCGTTCCGCGGGCGCGATTTTCTCCGCCAATATCGAGACTATTCGTCGAAACTGACAGTTCAGCCCCCCATTGGCGGACCGTACGAATACACCGGTTACCTGATACAAATCGCGGAGCGAATTCGATACACAAAATCCGAACGTGGAAAAAACATCCATTACGGTTGCATGTATTGGGGAACGACTCCGAAAGGCGCTGCCACGGCGTGCTCACATTTCACACAACCCGTTGATTGAATGGGAAATATTCTCCAAACCGACGAATCCACCAATACCGCACTGGTTTTACCCCGTACGCTCTTGCTGCACCGCAGCATTAAACCATTACTCGCGATTTCGATTTTACGCAACCCGCCCGTTTTCGCAGGTTGACGGATATCGGTTCTTTATTGAACAATCGTCTGCGGAATCGAAATTCCATTTTCGATACGAGGGAGCGCTAGGGGCCGCGCGATGCGCTTTCGGCGTTGCGCGGCGATAAATCACAACCAAAATCAATCAACCGGGCCAGAAATACGCAAGCCATGAACCAGATTCAGACCATGCGTGTATTCGTCTGCGTCGCCGAGCAGCAAAGCTTCCGGCGCGCGGCGCACCATCTCGGCGTGTCCAATGCGCTCGTCACGCGTTCCATCGCGATGCTCGAGGGCCATCTGAACACCCGGCTGATCCATCGCACCACGCGCAACCTGTCGCTCACCGAGGCCGGCGTGCGCTACCTCGACGGTTGCCGCGCGCTGCTCGAGGAATTCGACCACCTCGAATCGTCCGTCGCGCATGCCGTGCGCGAACCGGCCGGCACGCTGCGCGTCGTCGCGTCGGGGCTGCTGTCGCCGCTCGCGCTGACGCCGCTCGTCAGCAGCTTCCGGCACCGCTATCCCGAGCTGCGGGTGCAGCTGACCGTCGCCGAAGGGCCGCTCGACGTGCTCGATTCAGGCTATGACGTCGGCATCGTCACGGGCACCCGGCTCGACGGCAACCCGTCGCTGATCGGCCACACCCTTGCGCCGAACCCGTTCGTCGCGTGCGCGGCGCCCGCCTATCTCGACCGCCGCGGCGAGCCGCGCGTGCCCGACGACCTGCCGGGCCACGACTGGGTCACGCTCGCGCCGCACCAGCACGCGCCGACGTGGCAACTGGTCGGCCACGACGGCGTCGTCCATTCGGTCACGGTACGCCCGGCCTGCACGGTCAACCAGCTCGCGCTCGTCCAGGCGGCGGCGGTGGCCGGCGCCGGCATCGCGGTGCTGCCCGAGCCGTGCGTCGCCGACGCGCTCAACCACGGCACGCTCGTGCGGCTGATGGCCGGCTACCGGATCGACGATCCCGACGCGCAATTGTCGCTCGTCTATCCGAACCGCCAGTACGTGCCGGCCCGCACGCGCAGCTTCGTCGAGCACGCGCTCGAGCACTTCGGCGCGCCGTCCGGCCGCGAGCGGACCGACTACGGCTTCCTGCGGCCGGTGCGCGGCCCCGACCGCTCCGACATCGTCACGGGCCTGCAGTAAACTGCGCGCGTCAGCCCTCGGAGGTGCAGCGTGCGCGTGATCCTGTTCAGCAGCCGGCAGTACGACGACGATTCGTTTACCGCCGCCAACCGGCAGTTCGGCTATCGGCTGCACTTCCAGCCGTCGCACCTCGACGCGGAAACCGCGATCCTCGCGCACGGCTATGACGTCGTCTGCCCGTTCGTCAACGACACCGTCGACGCGGCCGTGCTCGAACGGCTCGCCGACGGCGGCACGCGGCTGATCGCGCTGCGCTCGGCGGGCTTCAACCATGTCGACCTGGCCGCCGCCGAACGGCTCGGCGTCACGGTCGTGCGCGTGCCCGCGTATTCGCCGCACGCGGTCGCCGAGCACGCGGTCGCGCTGATCCTCGCGCTCAACCGCCGCCTGCCGCGCGCCGTCGCCCGCACCCGCGAAGGCGACTTCTCGCTGAACGGGCTGCTCGGCTTCGACCTGCACGGCAAGACCGTCGGCGTGATCGGCACCGGCATCATCGGCAGCGTGTTCGCGAAGATCATGATGGGCTTCGGGATGCATGTGCTCGCGCACTCGGTGCCGCCGTACAACGACGAACTGATCGCGTTCGGCGCGCGCTACGTCGAGCTCGACGAGTTGCTGCATCGCGCCGACGTCGTCAGCCTGCATTGCCCGCTGCTGCCGTCGACCCACCACCTGATCAACGAACGGACGCTCGCGCGGATGAAGCATGGCGCGATGCTGATCAACACCGGGCGCGGCGGGCTCGTCGATGCGCAGGCGCTGGTCGACGCGCTCAAGAGCGGCCAGCTCGGTCATCTCGGGCTCGACGTGTACGAGGAGGAAAGCGGGCTCTTCTTCGAGGATCACTCCGACCTGCCGCTGCAGGACGACGTGCTCGCGCGCCTGCTGACGTTCCCGAACGTGATCGTCACGTCGCACCAGGCGTTCTTCACGCGCGAGGCGCTGGCCGAGATCGCGCACACGACGCTGCTGAACATCGAGGCGTGGCATGCGGGCGCGCCGCGGAACGTCGTGACGGCAAACCGCTGAGAAACCACGAAAAACGGCACGTTTGACGGCCGGCAGCGCATTCGCAATCGTTTGCTTGTGCAGGTTGCCGCACACTGCACTCGCCATCACCCACAATTACGCGCATTGTTTCAGGTGACGTAACGATTCCCGCGCGCGCCGTCTGCTATCGTTGCGTCGACGTCATCCCTGCCTTTGCCGCTCATGCGTTTCGACGATTCCGACATCGCCGCCGTCTACCGTGCCATCTTCGAACGGCGCGACATGCGCCATTTCACGCCGGCGCCCGTCGATCCGGCCGTGCTCGCGCGCCTGCTGCGCGCGGCGCACCACGCACCGAGCGTCGGCTTCATGCAGCCGTGGCGCTTCATCCGCATCACCGATCCCGCATTGCGCACGTCGGTCCACGCACTGGTCGAGGCCGAGCGCCGCGCGACCGCCGACGCGCTCGGCGAACGCCAGGACGAATTCATGCGGCTGAAGGTCGAAGGCGTGCGCGAATGCGGCGAGTTGCTGGTCGTCGCGCTCGCCGACGGCCGCGAGCGCCACGTGTTCGGCCGCCGCACGCTGCCGGAGATGGACCTGGCGTCCGCCGCGTGCGCGATCCAGAACATGTGGCTCGCGGCGCGCGCGGAAGGGCTCGGGATGGGCTGGGTGTCGTTGTTCGACGTCGATGCGCTGCGCACGCTGCTGCGGATGCCCGACGGCGCGAAGCCGATCGCCGTGCTGTGCGTCGGGCACGTCGATGCGTTTTATGCGAAGCCGATGCTGGAACAAGAACGCTGGGCCGCGCGGATGCCGATCGAAGCCTGCCTGTTCGAGAACGGCTGGGACGATCCGGCGGCGACCGACGGGGCCGGATCGGCTGCGTCGTCAATAGAGACTGAAATGAAAGAAACGTCGGCCACGATGCCCGGTGGATTGTCCGAACCCATCGCCTGATCCACGGTCCGGCAACCGCCGTCGCTCGCGACCGAATCGCCGCAAATCCCACAATATGAACTTCCCGCTTGCCGCCCCGTCGCACGCCGGCAACATCCGTTTTGACCCCAAACATAAGGGTTTTCACTGAAGTAGAATCGCGGCTGACGTTCGCCTCACCGACCGCCCGCCCCGCGTCTCCCGCGCTTGGGCTCGAGCGGCCTCTTTTCCCGAGCCTACCGCGATGCCCCTGCCTCTTTTCGCCCTTGCCGTCGCCGCATTTGGAATCGGTACCACCGAATTCGTGATCATGGGGCTGCTGCCCAATGTCGCGCGCGATCTCGGCGTGTCGATCCCGGCCGCCGGGATGCTCGTGTCCGGCTACGCGCTCGGCGTGACGATCGGCGCGCCGATCCTCGCGATCGTCACCGCGAAGATGCCGCGCAAGCGCGCGCTGATGGGCCTGATCGGCCTGTTCATCGCCGGCAACCTGTTTTGCGCGATCGCGCCCGGCTATGCGGTGCTGATGGCCGCGCGCGTCGTCACCGCGTTCTGCCACGGTGCATTCTTCGGCATCGGCTCGGTGGTCGCGAGCAACCTCGTCGCGCCGAACCGCCGCGCGCAGGCGATCGCGCTGATGTTCACCGGCCTCACGCTCGCGAACGTGCTCGGCGTGCCGCTCGGCACCGCGCTCGGCCAGGCGTTCGGCTGGCGCGCGACGTTCTGGGCCGTCACCGGCATCGGCATCGCCGCGGCCGCCGCGCTCGCGGTGTGTCTGCCGAAGCACCTCGCGATGCCCGACACCAGCATCACGCGCGAATTCAGCGTGCTGAAGCATCCGCAGGTGCTGATGGTGCTCGGCATCAGCGTGCTCGCGTCCGCGAGCCTGTTCAGCGTGTTCACGTACATCACGCCGATCCTCGAGGACGTGACGGGCTTCTCGCCGCATCAGGTGACCTACGTGCTGCTGCTGTTCGGCCTCGGCCTGACGGTCGGCGGCACGCTCGGCGGCAAGCTCGCCGACTGGCGCCGGATGCCGTCGCTGATCGCGACGCTCGCGCTGATCGGCATCGTTCTCGCGCTGTTCGCGGGCACGATGCATCTGCCGTTCGCCGCGCTCGCGACGATTTTCGTGTGGGGCATCCTCGCGTTCGCGATCGTGCCGCCGCTGCAGATCATGATCGTCGATCGCGCGAGCGACGCGCCGAACCTCGCGTCGACGCTGAACCAGGGCGCGTTCAACCTCGGCAACGCGACCGGCGCGTGGCTCGGCGGGATGGCGATCGGCTCGGGCGTATCGCTCGTGAACCTGCCGTGGGTCGGCGTCGCGATGGCCGTCGCGGCGCTCGCGCTCACGCTGTGGTCGGCGTCGCTCGAACGCCGGCCCGTAGTCGTGCCGACCGAGTACGTATGACGCAACCCTGCGGTAATCGTTGCGTGCGCAACGCCATTCAAACGTGACGGCCTTCATGGACCTTTGAAGGGCCGCGGTGTAGCATCCCGGCCGATGAAAGCCATTCTCAATCGCGATTTCCTCGCGCTGATCCTGAGCGTCGCGGTCGTCGGCCTCGGCACCGGCGCCACGCTTCCCCTCACCGCGCTCGCGCTGACCGAAGCCGGACACGGCACCAACGTCGTCGGCATGCTGACGGCCGCGCAGGCCCTCGGCGGCCTCGCGATCGTGCCGTTCGTCACCGCGCTCGCGCGGCACATCGGTGCGCGCCGCGCGATCGTCGTGTCGGTCGTGCTGCTCGCGGCCGCCACCGCGCTGATGCAGTTCACGTCGAACCTGATCCTGTGGGGCGTGCTGCGCGTGCTGTGCGGCGCCGCGCTGATGCTGCTGTTCACGATCGGCGAAGCATGGGTCAACCAGCTCGCCGACGATTCGACACGCGGCCGCGTGGTCGCGATCTATGCAACCAATTTCACGCTGTTCCAGATGGCCGGCCCCGTGCTGGTCAGCCAGATCGCCGGCGCGACGCGCATTCGCTTCGCGCTGTGCGGCGCGCTGTTCCTGCTCGCGCTGCCGACGCTCGCGACGATCCGCCGCGCGCCGCTCGCCGGCGACGACGCGCATCACGAAGCGCACGGCCGCTGGCTCGACGTGCTGCCGCGCATGCCCGCGCTGATCATCGGCACCGGCTTCTTCGCGCTGTTCGACACGCTCGCGCTGTCGCTGCTGCCGCTCTACGCGATGGATCACGGCGTCGCGAGCGCGACCGCCGTGCTGCTCGCGTCGATCATGCTGTTCGGCGATACCGCGATGCAGTTCCCGATCGGCTGGCTCGCGGACAAGCTCGGCCGCGAACGCGTACACCTCGGCGCGGGCTGGATCGTGCTGGGCGGCCTGCCGCTGCTGCCGTTCGTCATCGCCAATCCGTGGCTGTGCTGGCCGCTGCTGTTCGTGCTCGGCGCGGCGGCCGGCAGCATCTATACGCTGTCGCTCGTCGCGTGCGGCGAACGTTTCCGCGGCGCCGCGCTCGTCACCGCGAGCTCGCTCGTGTCGGCGTCGTGGAGCGCCGCGAGCTTCGGCGGGCCGCTGATTGCCGGCGCGTTGATGGAGCAGTTGGGCAGCCATGCGTTGGTCGGCGTGCTGGTCGCCTGTGTCGCCGCGTTCGTCGGGGCCGCGTTGTGGGAACGACGCGCCGCGGTGCAACGCGCGATCTGATGCAGATTGGCGTTGGCGTTGGCGTTGGCGTTGGCGTTGGCGTTGGCGTTGGCGCGCGGCATCATGCACCGGGCCGCATCGGCCCGCTCGCGCCCACTCTCCGGTAAACGGAAACGGCCCGCGCAATGCGGGCCGCCCTGTCCTTCCTGACTACGCGTGATCTACACGTGACCTACGCGTGACGTTCCGCGCTGCAATCCGTCACGCGCTCCGCGCCGGCGAGATCTTGCCCGCACACGTGCCGAAGCCGACGCGATAGCCGTCGCCCTGGCACCAGCCGGCGAGCGTCAGCTCGTCGCCGTCCTCGATGAACGTACGGCTGCCGCCGCCCGTCAGCGCGAGCGGCTCCTTGCCGTTCCACGTCAGTTCGAGCAGGCTGCCGAACGAATCCTTCGTCGGCCCGCTGATCGTGCCCGAGCCCATCAGGTCGCCCACGCGCGTGTTGCAGCCCGCGACCGTGTGATGCGCGAGCTGCTGCGCCATCGTCCAGTACATGTGCTTGAAGTTCGTCCGGCAGATCGACGTGGCCTCGGCCGCACCTTCGGCGCGCAGCGTCACTTCCAGCGCGATGTCGAACGCGTGCTTGCCCGCATGCCGCAGATACGCGAGCGGCGGCGGCGACTGCTCGGGCTGCGCGACGCGAAACGGTTCAAGCGCGTCGAGCGTGACGATCCACGGCGAGATCGTCGTCGCGAAGCCCTTCGAATTGAATGGCCCCAGCGGCACGTACTCCCACTGCTGGATGTCGCGTGCGCTCCAGTCGTTCAGCAGCACCATCCCGAAGATATGCGCTTCCGCGTCCTCGCATGCGATCGGCTCGCCGAGCGCGTTGCCGCGGCCGACGATGAAGCCCGTCTCCAGTTCGATATCGAGCTTGCGGCACGCGCCGAACACCGGACGCTCCTGGTCGGGGAGCTTCAGCTGCCCGTTCGGGCGCCGCACCGGCGTCCCGCTCACGACCACCGACGACGCGCGGCCGTTGTAGCCGATCGGCATTTCCGACCAGTTCGGCAGCAGCGCATTCTTCGGATCGCGAAACATCGAGCCGACGTTGGTCGCGTGCTCCTTCGACGAATAGAAATCGGTGTAGCCGGGAATCTCGACCGGCAGATGCAGCGTCGCGTCGCGCCGCGGCACCAGCACCTTCGCGCGCAGCGCCGCGTCGTCGCGCAGCCGTGCGTTGTCGCGCGAGAACAGGTCGGACAGTTGCACGCGCACGCTGCGCCATGCATCGCGGCCGAGCGCGATGAAATCGTTCAGCGTCGGCTGCTCGAACGCGCGATCGCGCATCTCGACAAAATCCTCGGGGCTCGGCAGCGGCAACGTCAGCAACCCGGCCCGCTTCAGTTCGGCCAGGTCGACGATCTGGTCGCCAAGCGCGACGCCCGCGCGGCGCGCCGTCTGTTTCGCATCGCTGAAGATTCCGAACGGCAGGTTCTGGATCGGGAAATCGCAGGCGGGATCGTTCGCGGTATCGACCCAGCTCTTGCGAGCCGGGTCGAGCGTCGCGCGCCAGTCTTGGGTATCGCTCACTTTTGCTCCGGATTGAAGTGTTTCTTGATGCCTTGCCAGCATTCGAAGTAATCGGCCTGCAGCTGTGCGGTATCGAGCGCGTAGCGCGTCGGCCGGATCAGCGTGCGGGTTTCGAACATGAACGCCATCGTCGCGTCGACCTTGTGCGGCTTCGTCGTGTCGCTCGCGGACGCCTTCTCGAACGTGTCCGCGTCGGGCCCGTGGCCCGACATGCAGTTGTGCAGGCTCGCGCCGCCCGGCACGAAGCCTTCGGCCTTCGCGTCGTACGCGCCGTGCACGAGCCCCATGAACTCGCTCGCGACGTTGCGGTGGAACCACGGCGGGCGGAACGTATCCTCGGCCGCGAGCCAGCGCGGCGGGAAGATCACGAAGTCGATCGTGTCGACGCCCGGCGTGTCGCTCTGCGCCTGCAGCACGAGGAAGATCGACGGATCGGGATGGTCGAAGCTGATCGAGCCGATCGTGTTGAACAGGCGCAGATCGTATTTGTACGGCGCGTAGTTGCCGTGCCACGCGACGACGTCGAGCGGCGAATGGCCGATGTCCGCGCGCCACAGGCGCCCGTTCAGTTTCGCGATCAGCTCGAACGCGCCTTCGCGGTCTTCGTACGCGGCCTGCGGCGTCAGGAAGTCGCGCGGGTTCGCGAGCCCGTTCGAGCCGATCGGGCCGAGATCCGGCAGCCGCAGCAGCGCGCCGAAGTTTTCGCAGATGTAGCCGCGCGCGTCGCCGTCCGGCAGCGCGACCGAAAAACGCACGCCGCGCGGGATCACCGCGATCTCGAACGGCTCGACGTCGAGCCGGCCCAATTCCGTCGCGATGAACAGGCGCCCCTGCTGCGGCACGATCAGCAGTTCACCGTCCGCGCTGTAGAAGAAGCGGTCCTGCATCGACCGGTTCGCCGCATACAGATGGATCGCGCAGCCGTTCATCGCGGCGGCCGAACCGTTGCCGGCCATCGTAACGAGGCCGTCGACGAAATCGGTCGGCTCGACCGGCATCGGCAGCGGATCCCAGCGCAACTGGTTCGGCGGCGTCGGCGGCACGTCGGCCGAATCGCCGAACTCCGACACGAGCCGCTGCGCGCCCGCATACGGCTCGAACGGCCGGTGCACGGCGGCGGGGCGAATCCGGTACAGCCACGAGCGGCGGTTGTGGCCGCGCGGTGCGGTAAACGCGGTGCCCGACAACTGCTCCGCGTACAGCCCGTACGGCGCGCGCTGCGGCGAGTTGCGGCCGTGCGGCAGCGCGCCGGGCAGCGCCTCGGTCGCGAACTCGTTCGCGAAACCGCTGAGGTAGCCGGCGGTCGCCGGTGTCGACAGGTCAAGCGTCATCGTTTCCTTTCTCCATCAATTCAGGGCGGCGTTCGGCGCCTGCGCGCCGTTGCGCCGCGACACACCGGCCAGCCCGAGGACGAATAGCGCCGAGCACAGCACGGGCACCGCGGCCGCGTGAAACAGCGCGCCGTTGGTCCAGTTCAGCGCAATCAGTTGCCCGCCGACGAGCGGCCCGAGCACCGAGCCGATCCGGCCGATGCCGAGGCTCCAGCCGATGCCCGTCGAGCGCAGCGACGTCGGGTAATACTGGCCCGCGAGCGCGTTCACGGCCGGCTGTCCGCCGACCACGCAGAACCCGCCCGCGAACACGACGACCAGCAGCCACGGCAGCGCATGCGCGACCGAGCCGATCAGTCCCACCGACACGGCCGCGCACGCGAAGCACGCGAACAGCACGCGCACGAAGCCGTAACGTTCGATGAACCAGCCGAGCGACAGCGTGCCGATCACGCCGCCCGTCTGCAGCACCGTGCCGACGATCACCGCCGTGCCCGGCGAATAACCGGCATCGCGCATCACGGTCGGCAGCCAGTTCGACAGGAAGTACAGGTCGATCAGGTTCATGAAGCTGATCGACCACAGCAGCAGCGTGACCGGCAGGCGGCCATGGCGGAACAGCTCGGCGACCGGCGCGCCGCTCGCCGCGCGTTCGCGCACGACGAGCCGCGTGTTCGCATCGATGCCGGCGGCCGGCGCGAAGCGCGCGAGCCAGTCGCGCGCCTGCGCGACACGCCCTTTCAGCACCAGGAACTGCAGCGACTCCGGCAGCCGCGCGACCATCGCGATCGTCAGCACGAGCGGCACCGCGCCGCCGACGAAGAACACCGAGCGCCAGCCGAGCGCCGGAATCAGCGCCGCGCTGATGAAGCCGCCGAGCGCCGCGCCGAGCGTGAAGCCGCACGACACGATCATCATCCGCTTCACGCGATGCGCGGCCGGGCTGAATTCGCCGACCAGCGCCATCGCGTTCGGCATGATGCAGCCGAGGCCGAGGCCCGTGACGAAGCGCAGCGCCATCAGCACGGGGATCGAACTCGCGAACGGCGTCGCGAGCATCGTCACCGAGAAGAACAGCGTCGAGCCGATCAGCACCGGACGCCGGCCGATCCGGTCGGCCAGCACCGACAGCCCGAGCGCGCCGAGCAGCATCCCGAACAGGCTCGCGCTGAACACCGGCCCGAGCGCCTGCTTCGGCACGCCCCATTCGGCGATCACGCTCGGCGCGACGTAGCCCATCGCCTGCGCATCGAAACCGTCGATCACGAGGCACAGCCCGCACAGCGCGAGCAGCATCCAGTGAAAACCCGGGCGATGGGTCTCGTCGATCACGCGCTCGACTTCGAGCACGCGCGTATCGGCCGGCGCCCCGCTCATCGCGGCACCTCGGCGGACGGATGCACGGGCGGCGTCACGCCCTGGCGCGCGAGCGCCATCGCTTCGCGCAGTACGTCGGCGTCGCCGACCTGGTTCGCGAGCAGCAGGATCAGCTTCGCGTTGACGAGCTGGCTGTCGGCGTCCGACAGGTCGCGATGCATGTCGATCAGCGCTTCGTAGAACGCGTCCGGATCGGCCAGGCGCGGGCGGGTATCGAGTGAGGGCATGACGGTGTCTCCGGTGTCTTTATCGTAGTCAGCGTGCGCAGGTCGCGCGCGCCAGTGCGTCGGCGATCGCCTGACGGTCGAGCGTGCGCGTGCGTGCGCACACGTGCTGGTCGGGACGCAGCAGGTAGAACGTGCCGGGCTGCGCGTCGTAGCGCTGCGCCGCGAGGCCGTCGACGTCCTCCACGACGTCGACGCCGGCTGCCGGCCGCGCGTGCCCGGCCGGCACGACGAGCACCGGCCGCACCGTCGGCGCGAGACCACTGACGGCCTGCGCGAGCGCTGCCGCGTCGCCCGGCAATCCGAACAGCACGCCGGTGAAGCCGCCACGCAGATGCTGCAGCAGCCAGCCCGACGCACCATGCGCACGTACCGGCGCATCGGCCGCCGCCGCGCCTGGGCGCATCGCGCATGCGAATGCGTCGCCGCCGCGGTCCGGCGTGTTCAGCGGCGAATCGGCCAGCACGGCCGGTACCGACAGGCGCCCGCTGTTCACCAGCCTGCGCGCGAATTCGCAGTCGCGCGCGAGCTTCAGCGTCGCATCGCGGAACACGCGCGACACCGCGCTCTTCGGCGTGATGAAATCGGTCGAGCGCGTCGAGTGGCGGATGTTCTCGTCCGCCGCGAACTCGCGCTCGCTCGCGTAGGTGTCGAGCAGGCGGTCGTGCGCGTGGCCGTCGAGCACCAGCTTCAGCTTCCACGCGAGATTGTCCGCGTCCTGCACGCCGCTGTTCGCGCCGCGCGCGCCGAACGGCGACACGCCGTGCGCGGAATCGCCGGCGAACAGCACGCGGCCGTGCCGGAACGTGTCCATCCGCTGGCAGCGGAACGTATAGACGCTCACCCACTCGAGCTCGAACTCGACGTCCGGCCCGAGCAGTGCGCGCACGCGCGGGATCACGCGCTCCGGCTGCTTCTCGGCGACGGGATCGGCATCCCAGCCGAGCTGGAAGTCGATGCGCCACACGTTGTCGGGCTGGCGGTGCAGCAGCACCGACTGGTTGCGATGAAACGGCGGATCGAACCAGAACCAGCGCTCGGTCGGAAACTCCGCCTTCATCTTCACGTCGGCGATCAGGAAGCGATCCTTGAACGTACGGCCGCGGCTCTCCAGGCCCATCATCGTGCGCATCGAGCTGCGCGAGCCGTCGGCCGCGATCACGTACTGCGCGTGCAGCGTCGCGACGCCGTCCGGCGTCTCGACCGTCAGCACCGCGTGTTCGGCCGACTGCGCGACGCCCGTCACCTTGTGCTTCCAGCGGATGTCGATGTTCGGCAGCTCGAACGCGCGATCGGCCAGATAGCCTTCGACGTAGTACTGCTGCAGGTTGATGAACGCGGGGCGCGCATGCCCTTCCTCGGGCAGCAGGTCGAACGCGTACAGTTGCTCGTCCTGCAGGAACACCTTGCCGACGTGCCAACTCACGCCCTTGTCGACGAAGCGCTCGCCGCAGCCGAGCCGGTCGAAGATCTCGAGCGTGCGCTTCGCGAAGCAGATCGCGCGCGAGCCCGTCGACAGCGTGTCGTCGTCGTCGAGCAGCACGATCGGCACGCCCTGCTGCGCGAGGTCGATCGCGGCCGCGAGGCCCACGGGCCCCGCGCCGACGACGATCACCGGGTGGACGGCCGCGTCGTGCGCGCGGGCGCGGTACTCGAACTTCAGCGTCTGGTAATCGATGCTCATGGTCGCCATCCGCTCCTCAATCCCGCCGCGCGCGCACCGCCGCGCCCGTCGTCGCGTCCGTCTCCTGCCGGCGCGTGTGCCCGCCTGTCCTGTCAACCGCCACGTCTCGCTCCTTGCTTCCTGTTGATTCGTGAACGGCGCCGTTTCGCGGCGCCTGCCTGCCGCATTTCTTGATCGGCGACAAATCTTTGGATTTACGAATAGTAAAACCAATTACGAATAGTGAAAACAACGTAAACCCTAATCGTTCGCTCGGAGACGGGATAACCATATGAGCGAAACGCCGAGCCGAGCGCGGCGCGCGCTGCTAATATCAAGACAACGAGGCGGCCCTTTCGGCCGCCATTTTTCCTTTTCACGCCGATGATTCCGCCTACCATCCCCGAGCTGGTCGCCCGTGCCGGGCAACTGCCGTATCTGCGGGAACACCTCGCGCTTGCCGAAGGCGGCACCGCGTGCGCGAATCTGCCCGAGCGCACGCTCGCCAGTGCGTACGAGCCGATCTACGACGTGACGATGCCCGGCGCGCCGCAATCGACGTCGTTCGCCGACGCGATCGAGCGCTACGGCGACGAGCTCGGCTTCCAGGCCGTCACGCTGGTCACGGGCGCGCAGCACGATCCGGTCGACGCGGCCGTCGACGACCAGACGCTCGTCGCGATCGACCGCCTGTCGCGCGCGCTGCACGCGATCAATTTCTTCGGTGCGCAGCGTCACGGTCTGCTGTTCCTGCGCGTGCACGAGCGGCTGCTCAAGAGCGTGAAGTACGACCACGGCAAGCATTTCTCGTCGGTGCTCCAGCGCTTCGGGCTGCCGCCCGAGCGGATCGTGATCGAGCTGCCGGCGGTCGCGGTCGCCCACAAGACGTTCCTCGGCTACCTGACGCGCAGCTACCAGCATCACGGCTTCAAGGTCGCGGACAAGCTGCCCGACCCGGGCCGCATCCTCGCGGTCGAATCGGACATGGCGCGCCCCGACTACATCAAGATGGATGCGGGCATCGCGTTGCGCGACGGGATGGTCAAGGCGCTCGTCGCCTATGCGCAGCGCGTGCGGATTCCGCTGATCTTCGACGGTGTGGTCGACGAGACGCAGTGCGAGCTGCTGCGCCAGCACGACGTGCGGTTCATGCAGGGGCCGGTGTTCGCGAAAGTCGTGACGGCCTGAGCGGCGCGGCGGAAGGTGCGCGCCGCGCGCGGGACGTGGCACGCTGGATGACGGCGTGTCGTGCCGCTTCGGGAGTCGGGTTGCAGGTTTCAGGTTTCAGGTTTCCGCACCCGGCGTCGCTCGACGCCGGCCGGTTTCTTGTTCTTTACGCGGAAAGGTCGGACCTGCTTGCGCGCGAGATCCACACCGGCGCGTCGGCGTGAACCAGCCGCCTATTCTTATTCTCTTCCACCGTCGTCGTACTTCGGCAGATCGTCGTCGATCTCGATGCCCGGGAAACGATCTCCGTACCAGACATGCCACGCCGGACGCAGCCGCGACGGCTCGTCGAGCGTCGCGTAATTGATCTCGACCGTCCGCGGCGCCACGGAGCGCCGGTATTCGAGCTGCGCGCCGCAGCGGCCGCAGAAACGCCGCTCGCCCCACGCGCTCGACGCATAGACGGTCGGTTCGCCCTGCAGGTATTCGAATGCGTCGATCGGCACCGATGCCGATGCGACGACCGCCGCGCCCGTCGTACGCTGGCAGAGCCGGCAGTGGCAGAAGCCGGCATCGGCCGGCAGGCCGGCGATCCGGTAGCGAATCGCGCCGCATGCGCATCCGCCTTCCATCGTTTCGGGGTGCGGCATCGCGAACCTCGTGATCGTCAGGACACAGGCGAACGATGATGAGCGCGGTTCGCCCGTCGCACAATACGCAACCGCGCCGCCCCTTCCGCTTCCGCCCCCGCGACCAACGAACCCGTTGCCGGGCGACGGCGACCTGCGCGCTCGTTGCTCAGACCGTCTGCCCGAGCCGTTGCGCGAGCGCCTTCAGCTTCGGCCCGACTTGCGTGCGGAACACGCCCTCGTCCATCGACGATGCGGGGCCGCTGCAGCTCAGGATCAGCCAGCGCCCCTCGCGCGGCTCGCGAAACGGCACGGCTGCCGCATTCACGTCCGTGTGCCACGCGCGGAACGAATAGCAGCAACCGCTCGCCGAGAACTCGGCCACCGCGTGCTGCGCGGCGGCGACGAGCGCATCGGCATCGGCCGCGCCGCCGGCCGCGCGGTGCAGCTCGGCATAGAGCGCGCCGCGCACGTCCTCCGGCTGCACGGCCAGGTACGCGCGCCCCATCGAGCTCGTCAGCATCGACAGCCGCGAACCGGGCGCGAGCCCGAGCGTCAGCGCGGTCTCGCTGCGGATCGTCTCCAGATAGATCATGTCGAGCCCGTCGCGGCAGCCGAGCGATACGGCCGCGCCAATCTCGCGCGCGAGCGCCTGCATGTGCGGCCGCGCGAGATCGATCGTCCCCGAGCCCGACAGCAACGCGTAGCCGAGCGACAGCACGCCGGCGTCCAGCGCATACTTGCCGAGCGTCTCGTCGTAGCGCAGATAGCCGAGCACGGTCAGCGTATAGGCGAGCCGGTTCACCGTCGCCTTCGGCAGGCCGGTGCGTTCCGCGAAATCGCGATTGCCGAGCATCGTCTCGCCGGGCCGAAAGGCGCGCAGCAGGTCGAGCCCGCGTGCGAGCGCGACGACGAACTTGCGCTCGTCGATCGTGGTGTCGTCGATGGTTGAAAGCGTCATCCGGTGCTACACTGAGTTCAATTTGCAAAACATTGTTCCGCACAGCGGAACCATAGTCAAGCGAACTTTGGCATGGGGCCGGCTGGAAGACCGGACCAACAGGAGATGAGACGATGAGTGCTGCAACTTTTCATTGGGACGATCCGCTGCTGCTCGACCAGCAACTGACCGAGGACGAGCGGATGGTGCGCGACGCCGCGCAGGCCTACGCACAGGACAAGCTCGCGCCGCGCGTCACCGAAGCGTTCCGCCACGAACGCACCGACGCGGCCATCTTTCGCGAGATGGGCGAACTCGGCCTGCTCGGCCCGACGATTCCCGAGGAATATGGCGGCCCCGGCCTCAACTACGTGAGCTACGGGCTGATCGCGCGCGAAGTCGAGCGCGTCGATTCGGGCTACCGGTCGATGATGTCCGTGCAGTCATCGCTCGTGATGGTGCCGATCTTCGAATTCGGCTCCGACGCGCAGAAGCAGAAATACCTGCCGAAGCTCGCGACCGGCGAATGGATCGGCTGCTTCGGGCTGACCGAGCCGAACCACGGCTCCGACCCGGGCAGCATGGTCACGCGCGCGAAGAAGGTGCCGGGCGGCTACGCGCTGTCCGGCGCGAAGATGTGGATCACCAACTCGCCGATCGCCGACGTGTTCGTCGTGTGGGCGAAACTGGAAGAAAACGGCAAGGACGCGATCCGCGGCTTCATCCTCGAGAAGGGCTGGAAGGGCCTGTCGGCGCCGGCGATCCACGGCAAGGTCGGGCTGCGCGCGTCGATCACCGGCGAGATCGTGCTCGACGAGGTGTTCGTGCCCGAAGAGAACCTGATGCCGAACGTGAGCGGCCTGCGCGGCCCGTTCACCTGCCTGAACTCGGCGCGCTACGGGATCGCGTGGGGCGCGCTAGGCGCCGCCGAGTCGTGCTGGCACACCGCACGCCAGTACGTGCTCGACCGCCAGCAGTTCGGCCGGCCGCTCGCCGCGAACCAGTTGATCCAGAAGAAGCTCGCCGACATGCAGACCGAAATCACGCTCGGCCTGCAAGGCGTGCTGCGCCTCGGCCGGATGAAGGACGAAGGCACGGCCGCCGTCGAGATCACGTCGATCATGAAGCGCAACTCGTGCGGCAAGGCGCTCGACATCGCGCGGCTCGCACGCGACATGCTCGGCGGCAACGGCATCTCCGACGAATTCGGCGTCGCGCGCCATCTCGTGAATCTCGAAGTGGTCAACACGTACGAAGGCACGCACGACATCCACGCGCTGATCCTCGGCCGTGCGCAGACGGGCATCCAGGCGTTCTTCTGATGATTCGGCCATGACGCACGCGGCGGCGGCGATGCCGCGCCTGCGAGCGCCGCCACGTAAAAGGCCCGCCCGGCATCGCTGCCGGACGGGCCTTTGTCATCGCAGCCGCGGGCGGGGGGGGGGGGGCTGCGTCGATGCTTACTTGTTCGGCTGCGGCGTCAGGCGCAGATACGGACGCACCGCGTTGAAGCCCTTCGGGAAGCGCTTTTTCAGTTCTTCCGGATCCTGCAGCGACGGCACGATCACGACGTCGTCGCCGTCCTTCCAGTTGCCGGGCGTCGCGACCTTGTAATTGTCGGTCAACTGCAGCGAATCGATCACGCGCAGCACTTCGTCGAAATTGCGCCCCGTGCTGGCCGGATAGGTGATCGTGAGCCGCACCTTCTTGTTCGGGTCGATCACGAACAGCGAACGCACCGTCAGCGTTTCGTTCGCATTCGGGTGAATCATGTCGTACAGCTGCGACACCTTGCGGTCCGCGTCGGCGATGATCGGGAAGCCCACGACCGTCGACTGCGTCTCGTTGATGTCGTTGATCCAGCCCTTGTGCGATTCGACGCCGTCGACCGACAGCGCGATCACCTTCACGTTGCGTTTCTCGAATTCGCCCTTCAGCTTCGAGGTCAGCCCGAGTTCGGTCGTGCACACCGGCGTGTAGTCGGCCGGGTGCGAGAACAGGACACCCCAGCTGTTGCCGAGCCACTCGTGAAACTTGATGGTGCCCAGGCTCGATTCCTGCTCGAAATCCGGTGCGATGTCGCCAAGACGCAGACTCATGATGTTCCCTCCTCGAACGATGCTGGTTGAAACCGCGCGCCGGACAGCGCGGGGCAGTCCATCAGCTTACGGGAAGCAATGGGCCGTGCGAACGATTATTCCGTTTGATATTCATACTTTTTTGTCATTTTTACCCGGCGTCGTGGGAGAACGGACGGCAGCGGGGAAACTTTTCAATCCCTTTGCCGCTCTGTTCATCATTACAAGTCGTTTACCATGCAGTCTTGCGCTGCCGCCGTGCGTCTTCCCGGCTCGCCAGCAGGCACGGGTTTCGCTACGATGTGAACCTGCAGCATGACAGCACGAAGGGAGTTGCAATGTCGGAAATCAACAAGGAGAAACTGATGTCGGATATCAAAACCGTTCTCTCGGACGCCGAAGACCTGCTCAAGCAAGCTGCGAGCAGCACGGGCGACCGTGCGGCCGAGCTGCGCGAGAAAGCCATGTCGCGCCTGAAGCAGGCCAAGGAAAAGGCAGCCGACGTCCAGGTCGTGGTGGTCGAGAAAGGCAAGAAGGCCGCGCGCGCGACCGACGACTACGTGCACGAGCATCCGTGGACGTCGATCGGCGTGGCTGCCGGCGTTGGCGTGCTGATCGGCCTGCTGATCAACCGCAAGTAACGCGCTTTGCGCCGTTTCGTCCCGCGGGCCGCATGATGACGCGGCGCGCGGGCGTCGAAGCCGGCCGGCCTGCGCCGGCGGCTTTGTCCTAGCTGCTCACTGTACGCGCAAGCACCGCATCCATGACGACAGACACCCCCTCGCAGCCGTCCGGTCAAGGACCGCTGCGCCGCCTCGTCGGTTCGGCCATCGGCCTCCTGCAAACGCGCCTCGAACTGGTGGGCATCGAGCTTGCCGAGGAGAAGGAGCGCCTGATGGGCGTGCTGTTCCTCGGCCTCGCCGCGATGATGCTCGCGACAATGGCACTCATCAGCCTGACCGTGCTGATCGCGATCGCGTTCTGGGATACCTACCGCTGGCAGTCGCTCGCCGCGATCACCGCGCTGTATGCCGTTGGCGGCATCGTATGCGGGCTGAAGGCGCGCTCGGGCCTGCGGGGCGCGCCAACCGTGTTCGAGGCGACGCTCGCCGAACTCGAGAAAGACCGCGACCTGTTCCGCGGCAAGCCGTGAACGCCCTCGCGCTCATCCCTTCCACCTACTTCGCCGACGCGCCATGAGCCAGAACATCACGGGCAATCCATCCCGCTCCCATTCGTCGCGATCGAACTGGAGCGCGTCGCAGCACCGCGCGCTGCGCAAGGAACTGCTGATCCTGCGATCCGAAGTCGAGCGGCTCGAACTCGCGGAAGCCGCCGCCGAAATGCGCCAGGCCGTCACGCGCTTCAGCTGGCTCAAGGTGTTCATCCCCGGGCTGTCGACCGGCAAGTTCGGCCAGTCGGCCAGGAACCTGAACGCAAGCCTCGGCCACCTCGTCAACCAGTATCCGATGCTGAGTTCGCTCGCGTCGCTCGTGCTCGCGAAACCCGTTCGCTCGCTGCTGCGCGCAAGCGCGGGCCCCGCGTTGAAGTGGGGCACGCTCGGCTTCGCCGCATGGGAGGTCTACCGGATCTGGAAGCAGTCCCGCGACGAGCGCGGGCTCGACGCACGCGACGACTGACCGCGGGCCTCCTGCGCGCACGGCCATGCGCGGCCGCGCGCGTTCGTTGCGCGCGTTCGTTGCGAACTCAGCGCACGCCCCAGCAGGCAGCGCCTGGTTCGTCGGCGCCCCCACTTCCCGCATTGCCTTTCGTCCCGTCCGAGCGCAGCGTGAACATGCCGCATGCATCGTCGCGCATCGGCCCCGTGTCGAGCGGCGTCGCTACCAGTTCATAGCTCACCGGCGACTCGTCGCCGTCCGGCCGCCCGAGCGTCAATCGATACACGGCCGGCCCGTCCGGCGGCGCCTGCGCGAGCGCGTCCGGCAATGCCGCCGGCGGTGCACCGTCGAGCGTTTCGAGATACTGGGCCGCACGGTACAGCGCGGACACCGCCGACGCGCGGTGAACCCGCACGACATGCTCGCGATACGACGGGATACCCCACCCGGCCAGCACCGCGACGATCGCGAGCACGATCATCAGTTCGATCAGCGTGAACCCCGCCGCTCGAACCCTGAACAGGCGGCCGTTCATCGAAGCACCGCCGCGACACGACGCCAGCGCAGCACGACGATATGGCCGTCCCGCATCGCAACCTGGTGCTGCAACCATACGGCACTCGACGCGTGCGCGCCGACACCGCGCGCGGTCACAAGATAAGCGCGGTCGCGTGCCTGCCCTGCCGGACGCCGCCACGCCTCGATCAGGCATCGCGGCGGCTGCTCGGCCATCGGCCATTCGGCGAATGGCGTGAACGCTTCGGCAGCCGCCAGCGGCGGCATGCGTCGCCATGCGTCGGGCTCCGCATGCGATTCGCTTTCGTACACATACGGCGCCGAGCCGCGCAGCAATCGCGCGGTACACGCGGCAAGCGCGGCATCGGCCGCGTGGAATGCAATCAGCCGATCGGACAATGCGCGTGTGCGGCGCGACTCCGTCAGCGCGGCGTCGAACCATGTACCGGTCAGTGCCGCGACCGCTGCGCCGATGGCGATCACCGCAGGCAACGCAAGGCCCGCATCGCGCCGCCACGCACGGCGACCGGGCCAGAAACGCATGTTCGGCTCGCGCGGAGTCGCCGCTGGAACGCGAGCACGTACGGCGTGCTGCCGATCGCCGCCGCTCGCGACGCCGCGCTCGTGCGCGTGGCCAGCCTCGCCGCGTCGCGAGATGCCATCCCGCGCGTATCGCGATGCTCCGCTCATCGCGCCACCTCGCTTGCTCGAATGGCATCATGCGACGCAGCGTCGGCGGCGAGCGCGACGTTGCGCAACGCGACGATGCGATCGAGCGTCAAACGGGCGCGGCCGTCCGACGCCACGGCAACGCGGCCGTGGCAGTCGACCTGACGCGCCGGTTCGCGTATCGGCTCGCCGCGCGCCCTGACGCAGACATGCACGGCCACGACCTCGCGCCAGTCGTCGGCACGCATCGCGTCGGCGTCGACGAACCGCATGGCGCCGCGACGCAAATAACGGATGCGCAACTGATCGATCCCCGCCACGACGGGCTGCGGCGTGCCCGGACGGCCGCTTCCTTCGCAATACAGTTCGGGCTCGCCCGTCGACGGGCTGACATGCGCATCGAAGCGATTCTCCACCGGCGCCGGCTCGCCCGGCTCGCCGACACCCTGCCCGAGGCAATCCGACGCCTGGCCGCTCACCGTCGTCCACGTGGACACGGCATCGCCGACATACCGGACCAGCAACGCGTCCGACGCCGAACGCGCGGGCTCGCAGCGCACCTGTGCGCCGCTACCGCGCACGCGTGCCGTCGAACAGCCGAACACCGGCGGCAACGGCGATGCCGCTTCGGCATCGAGCGGCCGGAAACCCGCCATCTGGATCTGCTGACCGATCAGCATCAGCGCGGCCGCCGCCGCGTCGCGCATCCTGAACCCGTCTTCCGCGCGACGCTGCGCAATGCGCTGCGCGTGGTACAGCGCACCGGCCGCCGCGAGCACGAGCAGCCCGACGGTCATCGCAATCAGCACTTCGAGCAGCGTATGGCCACACGTACGGCGATCAGCGCTCATCGCGTGCCCTCTCCCGAAACGGTATCCGGACACACGATCGCGGCTGCGCTGACGACGCCCCTGCCGCATCGCAGCGCGGCGACGCGCCCCCGTTGCCGCGCCGCCAGCCGACGACCGCGTAGCGGACGCCGCCCGGCCCGCCGTCGAGCGTCATCGCGCCACCGGGCAACGACGTCGCCGCCGACGCCGCGAGGCCGTCGTCGACCGCCGCCGCGGCATGCAGACGCTCGATACGTGCATCGGCCAGCCACAGCGCGCGCTCGCGCCAGATCGTCGCGCGCTGCGTACGCGCCATCGCGAGCTGGCTGCCGGCGACCGCCAACATCACGGTGGCGAGCAGCGCGATGGCGAGCGTCGCCTCGAGCAACGACGTACCGCGCATGGCATGGCGCATGGCGATCATGCCGCGTCGCAGCGGCCGGCGACCATCCGCGCGCGGCCGCCGGCCGCGATGCGCACGCAACGCGATGCGCGCGCGTCGTCGGCATCGGACACGCCGCGCCTCGGACGCAACTCGAAACGCCGGATCCCGCCGATCGACTGGCCGGCCGGCGGTGCGAACGCGAGCTCATGCGCGGCGCCCACGACGGCCACTTCCGCATCGCGCGGATAGCGTCGCAGCACACGCGAGTACCCGTCGACCTGCCCGCTGACGATCCAGTCGCACGACCATTCGGCCGGATCGCACCGCTCTCCGGCACGCAGGCAGGCGCCGTCGCGCCCGGCGCGGCACAGCGTGACGCGCGTACCGAGGCGCGTTGCCTCGGTACGCGCAAACGACAGCGCACCGAGCAGCGCGCGCGAGCGGGCATCCACGCGTTCACGCATGCGCCACTGGTCGAACGTGGGCACCGCATAGAGCGCCAGCCCCGCCGCCAGCGACAGGGCGACCATCAGCTCGACGAGCGTGAATCCGCCCGATCGTTGCACCACATTCTTCAAGGATTGAGCGCCCGGTTCCATCGCAATCGTCCTCCGCCACGGTGATGCGACGACTGTAGCGGCGCGTGCGGACGCACGCCATTGGCCGAACGGCCGACTGGCGACATGCGATCGCGACCGACACAATCGGCGCGAATCGAACCAACGGAGCAGACGATGAACGAACGCAGCGCGTCAGCGCTTACGCGGGGTCTTGGCGGGAGAGGCGCGACGGAACTCTTCGATCACGTCGGCAAATTCGGAGACATCCTCGAACTGGCGATACACCGATGCGAAGCGCACATAGGCAATCGTATCGAGGCCGCGCAACTCGTTCATCACGAGCTCGCCCAGCTTCTCGCTACGCACTTCACGCTCGCCAGTCGCGAGCAGTTGATATTCGATGCGGGCGACCGCCGCATCGATCGCGTCGGCGGCAACCGGCCGCTTGCGCAGCGCGAGTTGCATGCTGGCGACGATCTTGCGACGGTCGAATTCCGTGCGGCTGCCGTCCTTCTTCACGACGAACGGCAGCGACAACTCGACCCGCTCGTACGTCGTGAAGCGCTTGTCGCAAGCCGAGCAGCGACGGCGCCGCCGAATCGCGGCGCCATCTTCGGACACGCGCGAGTCGACGACCTGCGTGTCGTCATGCCGGCAGAACGGGCAGCGCATCGGCGATCAGCGATAGACCGGGAAACGCTTGGTCAGCTCGGCGACCTGCGCGCGCACGCGCTCGATCGTCGCCGCATCTTCCGGGTTCTCCAGCACGTCGGCGATCAGGTTGCCGACCTGCTCGGCTTCCGCCGGCCCGAAGCCGCGCGTCGTCATCGCCGGCGAGCCGAGACGGATGCCGCTCGTCACGAACGGCTTTTCCGGGTCGTTCGGGATCGCGTTCTTGTTCACCGTGATGTGCGCCGCGCCGAGTGCCGCTTCCGCTGCCTTGCCGGTGATGTTCTTGGCGCGCAGGTCGACCAGCATCACGTGGCTTTCCGTGCGGCCCGACACGATCCGCAGCCCGCGCTTGACCAGCGTTTCGGCCAGCACGCGTGCGTTCTCGACCACCTTCTGCTGATATGCCTTGAACTCCGGCGACAGCGCTTCCTTGAACGCCACGGCCTTCGCCGCGATCACGTGCATCAGCGGGCCGCCCTGGATACCCGGGAAGATCGCCGAGTTGATCGGCTTCTCGTACTCGGCCTTCATCAGGATCACGCCGCCGCGCGGGCCGCGCAGGCTCTTGTGCGTCGTGGTCGTGACGAAATCCGCGTGCGGCACCGGGTTCGGGTACACGCCCGCCGCGATCAGGCCCGCGTAGTGGGCCATGTCGACCATCAGGTACGCACCGACCGACTTCGCGATCTTCGCCAGACGCTCGAAATCGATCTTCAGCGCGAACGCCGACGCACCCGCGACGATCAGCTTCGGCTTGTGTTCGTTCGCCAGCTTCTCGGCCGCGTCGTAGTCGATGTCTTCGTTTTCGTTCAGGCCGTAGCTCACCACGTTGAACCACTTGCCCGACATGTTCACCGGCGAGCCGTGCGTCAGGTGGCCGCCATGCGCGAGGCTCATGCCCATGATCGTGTCGCCCGGCTTGAGCATCGCGAAGAACACGCCCTGGTTCGCCTGCGAACCCGAGTTAGGCTGCACGTTCGCGGCTTCCGCGCCGAACAGCTGCTTCACACGGTCGATCGCCAGCTGCTCGACCACGTCGACGTACTCGCAACCGCCGTAGTAGCGCTTGCCCGGGTACCCTTCCGCGTACTTGTTCGTGAGCTGCGAGCCCTGCGCGGCCATCACGGCCGGGCTCGTGTAGTTTTCCGACGCGATCAGCTCGATGTGATCTTCCTGGCGGCGGTTTTCCTGCTCGATCGCCGCGAAGATTTCGGGATCGACGTTCGCGATGGTGCTTTGGGCTCTGTCAAACATACGGTTTCCGTTAAGTGTGTACAGGTTGACCGGAGTGGCCGAGTACGGTGCGCTGCTGGCGAGACCAGCTCGACGTGGCGGAAGAATCCGTATGACGCGAGGCAGGACAGCCACCGGCGATGCACGCGACGGCGCACAACGGCTGCCCAGGCGAACGGCAAAAACGGCGCCCCGCGCTTCACGGTGGGATGCTCCACCTTGAACCCGAAGGGTTCTATCGCCAGTCACGCAGGGGTGATGAGCGCATTAGTGTATTGGATGCGTCATGAATAGGCAACCGCGCGGCAGGGCGCCCGAATCAATTGGGGCCGGACTCTACGCGCCCGTGCCGACACGCTTTGCCGCCTTGCCGCGGTGCGGCATTCTCAGTAGGCTTGCGGGATTCCACCCGCTATTCCGTTACCGACCAGGAGCAGCAATGATCGTGTTCGTCACAGGCGCGTCCGCCGGCTTCGGCGCCGCCATCTCCCGTGCCTTCGTCAAGGGCGGCCATCGCGTCGTCGCGACCGCACGCCGCAAGGACCGTCTCGACGCGCTCGCCGCCGAACTCGGCGACGCCCTGCTGCCGCTCGAGCTCGACGTGCGCGACCGCGCGGCCGTCGAGGCCGTGCCGGCCGCCCTCCCCGCCGAATTCGCGGCGCTCGACGTACTCGTCAACAATGCCGGCCTCGCACTCGGTGTCGAGCCGGCCCAGAAGGCGAGCCTCGACGAGTGGCAGACCATGATCGACACGAATTGCTCGGGCCTCGTGACCGTCACGCACGCATTGCTGCCCGGCATGATCGCGCGCGGTCGCGGCCATATCTTCAACCTGGGCTCGGTGGCCGGCACCTATCCGTATCCGGGCGGGAACGTGTACGGCGCGACCAAGGCGTTCGTCAGACAATTCAGCCTGAACCTGCGCACCGACCTGATCGGCACGCCGTTGCGCGTCACCGACATCGAGCCGGGCCTGTGCGGCGGCACGGAGTTCTCGAACGTCCGCTTCCGCGGCGACGATGCAAAGGCGGCGAACGTCTACCAGAACGTCCAGCCGCTCACCGCCGAGGACATCGCCGACACGATCTACTGGATTGCGACGCGCCCCGCTCACGTCAACATCAACACGATCGAAATGATGCCGGTCGCGCAAGCCCCGGCCGGCCTCACGGTCCATCGCGGCTGACACGTCGCCCGCAGCCGCGGGCCGGCCTCCGGCCGGCCCGCGGTGTGCCATGACGGTGTGCCACGACGCACTACATTCCGTTACGAATCGGTTACGAATCCGGTCTTTGCCTTCCGGTAGAATGCGCGCCATGACTCAGCCCACCCGCTCCCCGGAAGCGCCGTCCGGCTTTACCTGGCCGGTGCGCGTGTACTACGAGGATACCGACGCAGGCGGCATCGTCTTCTATGCCAACTACCTGAAGTTCTTCGAACGCGCCCGAACCGAGTGGCTCCGCGCCTGCGGCGTCGACCAGCGTCGGCTCGCCGACGATACCGGTGCGATCTTCATCGTGCGCAACACGTCGCTCGACTACCGCGCGCCGGCGCGACTCGACGACACGTTGACGATCACGAGCCGGCCTGGACGCATCGGCCGCGCGTCGGTGGAATTCACGCAGGAAGCCTGGTGTGGCGACACGCTGCTCGTGGTCGGGCACATCCGCCTCGGCTGCGTCGACCGTCACGGCATCCGGCCCGCGGCCATCCCGCCGGCCGTGCTCGACGCGCTGCAACGCGGGCCCGTCATCGACGCCGGGCAGACTGGTTTGTCAACGAAGCTCGCATGAGCGCCGTTTAGACACAGCCTATGAACTTGCCGTTCTGATTCGATACTAAGCAAGGTTCGGCGTCAGGCATGGCCGGCGCGCCGCGCCGCACGCACGCCGGACGCCCTTGCCGGGCACCCCCGAAGGGACGTTACTCAAACCTCTATGAATACTGTTCAAGACCTGTCGATCATTTCCCTCGTCCTCAACGCGAGCGTGCTGGCCCAGGCCGTGATGGGGCTGCTGCTGCTGCTGTCGCTGATGTCGTGGACCTTCATCTTCCGCAAATGGTTTGCCATCCGCCGCGCGCGCGCGCAGACCGAACGCTTCGAAAAGGACTTCTGGTCGGGCGGCGACCTGCAGGCGCTGTATCAGAGCGCAGCCAACAACCGCCATACGATCGGCGCACTCGAGCGGATCTTCGAATCGGGGATGCGCGAATTCCTGAAGGGAAAGGAAAAGCGCCTGAGCGACCCGGGCCTCGTGCTCGACGGTGCGCGCCGCGCGATGCGCGCGTCGTTCCAGCGTGAAATGGACGTGCTCGAGGCGAACCTCGCGTTCCTCGCGTCGGTCGGCTCGGTCAGCCCGTACATCGGTCTGTTCGGCACGGTCTGGGGGATCATGAACTCGTTCCGCGGCCTCGCGAACGTGCAGCAGGCCACGCTCGCGAACGTCGCGCCGGGCATCGCCGAGGCGCTCGTCGCCACCGCGATCGGCCTGTTCGCCGCAATTCCGGCGGTGGTCGCGTACAACCGCTACGCGCACGACATCGATCGCCTCGCGATCCGCTTCGAGACCTTCATCGAAGAGTTCTCGAACATCCTGCAGCGTCAGGCCCAGTAAGGAGCACGCCATGGCAGGAAGCCCCATCCGATCCAGCATGCGCGGCGGCCGCTCGCGCCGCGCAATGGCCGACATCAACGTCGTGCCGTACATCGACGTGATGCTGGTGCTGCTCGTGATCTTCATGGTCACCGCACCGCTCGTCGCCCCGTCGATCATCAACCTGCCCACCGTCGGCAATGCCGCGCCGCAAGAGCAGACGCCGCCCGTCGTCGTCAACATCAAGGCCGACCGCACGATGAGCGTCAAGTACAAGGGCGACTCGGGCGCGACCCAGGAAGACACGATGACGAAGGCCGAGCTCGACAGCTTCATCTCGGCCCGGCAGGCCGATCACCCTGACCAGCCGGTCGTGATCGCAGCCGACAAGACCGTGCAGTACGATGCCGTCATGACCGTGATGTCCGATCTGAAGGCGCGCGGCGTCAAGCGCGTCGGCCTCCTCGTCAAATCGCAATGAACCGGCAGCAATCCACGCGCAGATCCGCGTACCCGCTCCAGCCTCCCCGCGAGCGCGGGACGTGGCGCGCGTTCGCGCTCGCCGCGCTGATGCACGTGCTGCTCGCGCTGTTCCTCTATCACGGCGTGCAGTGGCAGAACAGCACGCCGGCCGGCGCCGAGGCCGAGCTGTGGACCGAAGTGCCCGACGTCCCCGCGCCGCGGCCGGTGGTCACGCCCGCGCCGCCCGCGAAGGTCGCGCCGCCCCCTGCCCCGGTGCGCGACGAACAGGCCGACATCGCGCTGCAGCAGAAGAAGCGTCAGCAGGAAGCAGCCGCGCGCGAAGCGCAACTCGAGCAGCAGCGCCGCGCCCAGCAACTGAAGGCCCAGCAGGAAGAGGAAGCCCGGCGTGCGCAGCTCGCCGCGCAGCAGGCCGCCGCCCTCGCCGCCCAGAAGGCCGCGGAACGCGACAAACAGAAGCAGGCCGAGAAGCTCAGGCAACAGCAGCTCGCCGAGCAGCAGAAACTCGAACAACAGAAGCTCCAGCAGCAAAAGCAGGCGCAACTCGAAGCACAGCAGGCGGCGAAGGCGAAGGCCGACGCGGCCGCGAAGGCCAAGGCGGAAGCCCAGGCCAAGGCGAAGGCCGAAGCCGCGGCGCGCGCGAAGGCCAATGCGGCGGCGAACGCGAAGCTCGACCGCGAGCGCAGCGCGCGACTCGCGCAACTACAAGGCCTGTCCGGCGCCGGCGAAGGCGGCGGCGACGGCCTGGCGAAAAGCGGCACCGGCACGGGCTCCGGCGGCAATGCCGCGACGCCCGGCTATGCCGACAAGGTGCGCCGCCGCGTCAAGCCGAACATCGTTTGGGGCGGCGAGCGGGCAGGCCTGACCACCGTCGTCAAGATTCGGTGCACGCCGTCCGGTGACGTATTGAGCGCATCGGTCTCCCGCTCGAGCGGGAATTCGGGGTGGGATCAAGCCGTGGTGAATGCGATCCACGCGTCGGTCCCGTTGCCGCCCGATTCTAACGGCCGTACCCCGTCCGACATTACGATTACCTTCAAGGCGGCGGAGTGAAACGAAATGCGCTTACACTCCGGGCGTCGCTGTCGGATGGGAACGAATCGGGTATTTTTACTGTCTCTGCGGTTGCGCAGCGATCCAAGCCATACGGGAAGCAAGAAGCATGAGTTTGATGACAAAGCTAGGTTTCAGGGCACTCGTGGCCTCGTGTCTGATTACGGCGGGCAGCGCCGCTAACGCCCAGGTCAACGTGCTGATCACCGGTGTCGGGTCGACCCAGTTCCCCATCGCCACCGCGAATTTCACGAACGAGGCGAACCTGCCGCAGCAGGTCACGTCGATCGTGCGAGCCGACCTCGCCCGCAGCGGCAAGTTCACCAACATCGACGCAGGCAGCACGCCCGTGCCCGAGACCGCCTCGGTCGATCTCGGCGCATGGAAGGCAAAGGGCGCGAACGCGTTCGTCGCCGGCAGCGTGAACCGCGACGCGAACGGCCAGTACAAGGTCAACTTCATCCTGTACGACACCGTGAAGCAGCAAAGCCTTGGCGGCCTGTCGCTGACGGCCACCGACACCACGCTGCGCACGGCCGGCCACAAGATCGCCGACTACATCTACCAGAAGCTGCTCGGCGTGCGCGGCGTGTTCGCCACGCGCCTGTCGTACGTGATCAAGACCGGTAATCGCTACCAGCTGCAGATTTCGGATTCGGACGGCCAGAACGCGCGCATCGCGCTGTCGAGCACCGAACCGATCATCTCGCCGGCGTGGTCGCCGAGCGGCACGAAGGTCGCGTACGTATCGTTCGAGCGCAAGAAGCCGATCGTCTACATCCACGACCTGCCGACCGGCCGCCGCTACATGGTGTCCGACCAGAAGGGCAACAACAGCGCGCCGGCGTGGTCGCCGGACAGCAACACGCTCGCCGTCGCGCTGTCGCTGACGGGCAATACGCAAATCTATACGGTCAACGCGAACGGGGGCGGCCTGCGCCGTCTCACGCAGAGCAGTTCGATCGATACCGAGCCGTTCTACTCGCCGGACGGCCGCTGGATCTACTTCACGAGCGATCGGGGCGGTGCGCCGCAGATCTACCGGATGCCCGCCCAGGGTGAAAGCGCCGGTGCCGCGCAGCGCGTGACCTTCACCGGCAGCTACAACACGAGCCCGCGCGTGAGCCCGGACGGCAAGCTGCTCGCTTACATCTCCCGCACGGGTGGGGGCTTCAAGCTGTACGTTCAGGATCTGCAGACTGGCGCGGCGAACGCCATCACGAATACCAATCGCGACGAATCGCCGAGCTTCGCGGCAAACGGCCAGTACCTTCTGTACGCTACCCAGTCGGGTGGCCGCAACGTTCTGGCCGCCGTGCCTTCCGACGGCAGCGCGCCGCCGCAGATCCTGTCCGTCCAGGGCGGCTCCGTTCGCGAGCCGTCGTGGGGGCCCTTCATGCAATGACCACAAGGAGAGTAACCATGATGTCGAATAAAGCTCGTCTGGCCCTGGCCGTGATGATGATCAGCGCGCTCGCCGCGTGCAAGTCGGGTGTGAAGCTCGACGACAAGGCAAACAACGCGGGCGCAGTCAGCACGCAGCCGAGCGCCGACAACGTCGCGCAAGTGAACGTCGACCCGCTGAACGATCCGAACAGCCCGCTCGCGAAGCGCAGCATCTACTTCGACTTCGACAGCTATTCGGTGAAGGACGAGTACCAGCCGCTGATGCAGCAGCACGCGCAGTACCTGAAGAGCCACCCGCAGCGTCACGTGCTGATCCAGGGCAACACCGACGAACGCGGCACGAGCGAGTACAACCTCGCGCTGGGCCAGAAGCGTGCGGAAGCCGTCCGCCGTGCGATGGCCCTGCTCGGCGTGAACGACTCGCAAATGGAAGCCGTGAGCCTCGGCAAGGAAAAGCCGCAGGCAACGGGTCACGACGAAGCATCGTGGGCGCAGAACCGTCGCGCCGACCTCGTCTACCAACAGTAAGTAACGGAAGAATCGCCGTATGACGCACCGTTCAACCTGGCTGCGCGTTGCCGCAGCATTCTGCGTCGCGGGCGCGGCGTGGTCGGCCGCGCCGGCGCACGCCGGCATGTTCGACGACAACGAGGCGCGCCGCGCCGTGCTCGATCTGCGCAGCAAGAGCGACAACCTGTCGAGCCAGTTGTCGGCCGCTCAGCGTACGATCCTCGATCAATCCGGCCGTATCGACCAGCTGAACCAGCAGGTCGCGACGCTGCGCGGCGAGAACGAGGATCTGACGAACCGGCTGACGACGCTCGAGCGGCAGCAGAAGGAGTACTACCAGGATCTCGACACGCGGCTCAAGAAGTTCGAGCCACAGCAGGCGACGATCGATGGTGTCGAAGGCACCGTGCAGCCGGGTGAAACGGATGCGCTCAGCGCGGCGCAGCAGCAGTTCCGCAACGGCAACTTCAAGGCGGCGGCGGCTTCGTTCCGCGCGTTCATCGCGAAGTATCCGCAGAGCCCCTATCAGCCGACCGCGCAGTACTGGTACGGCAACGCGCAATACGCGCTGCGCGACTACCGTGGTTCGACCGCGACGTGGCAAGGGATCGTCAGCAAGTTCCCGCAGCACCCGCGCGCGGCCGACGCCCTCGTGGCGATCGGCACGAACCAGCTCGAACAAGGCCAGAAGGCGGCCGCGAAGAAGACGTTCGAGCAGGTCGTGTCGCAGTACGCCGGCTCGAACGCGGCGCAGACGGCGCAGGGCAAGCTCGAAACGATCAAATAATTATCGTGGCGCGTTGTTGACAGCCCTGCAACCCGTCGCTATAATCTTTTGCTCTTTAGGTCGTTGCCCCAGGTTATTGAAGCAACGAACCGACAGGTTTCAAGAACGTGGGGTGGTAACTCAGTTGGTTAGAGTATCTGACTTTTAATCAGAGAGTCGAGGGTTCGAGTCCCTCCCACCCTACCAACTATCTTCGATAGTGCAAAAAAGCCTCCCTCGCGGAGGCTTTTTTGCGTCTGTCGCCTGGCCGTTCGAGCCTGAATGCTCGACGATGCTCGTCCACACTCAATCGCGCGCGACCTGATCCCGGCCGATCACCGCACGCTCACGTCGCGCAGCACCGCACCATATCCCGCATACAGATTGCCGTCGGGCAGCAACCGCAACTGCGCGAGTTGCCGATGCACGACCGGCAGGTTATGGAACGGCATCCGCGTGAACAGATGATGTTCGATATGGAAATGAATCGCATGCGGGCCGAACAGGAACGTCTGCCACGAACGCCGGACGATCGTGCGTGCGTTGCGGCTCTGGTCCGCGCCGGCCGGCAGCCCCGCATGCTCGAAGATCGCGCGCACCTGCCCGGCGAACGGCAACAGCGTGACGGACGGCACGATCCACAACGCGACGTACAGCAGCGGATGTCCGGCCAGCGCGAGCGCGCCGAACAGCGCGCCGTTGCCGACCAGCATCGACGCGATCTCCCACGCCGCATACGCCCGCGATTTTTCGACCTTCGGCAACGCATGCGCGAACGCGCCGCGCGCGAGCTTCACGACGCTCGTCACGTAGCCGATCCCGCATGCGTACGCGAGCAGGCGGACGATCAGCCGCGAGCGCGTCACCGGATAGTCGTGCACGCCGAACAGCAGCGCGACGGGGTCGTCCGCCTGCATCGGCGCGCGATGGTGCTTCAGATGGCCGGCCCGATACGTGCGCAGCGACAGCCATAGCGGGCCGGCCGCGAGCAGTTGCCCGAGCACGTCGTTGACGTGCCGGTTGCGCGCGAGCAGCCCGTGCGCCCCTTCGTGCATCATGACCGCGAGCGCGAGCTGGCTGCGCGCGATCACGATCGCCGCGCACGCGTAGGCAAGCGGATGCGCAAACGCGATCGCCGCGGCGAACGCGGCGGCGATCATCAGCCAGTCACCCGCCAGCGCCACGCCGACACGCGCCGTGCTTACGCGAAACAGCACTGGATCGGGCACGAACCGCGCGAGCCCGGCGTTCGATCCGACGCGGTGAACGTGCGTCTCCGTCACGCAAGCCTCCTGCGCAGCGAACGCCGCTCCACCCATCGCGCGCTGACCGCCGCGAGCACGACCCCACCCAGCACGTCGGCGACCGTATGCTGCTTGAGCGTCAGCGTCGACGCGCAGATCAGCAGCCCGATCGCCGTCGCGACGATCCGGCGCCGGTCCGCCAGCATCCGGCACGCCAGACACGTCACCGCGACATGCAGGCTCGGGAAGCCGTTGGCCGCAAGATCGAGCTGCCACATGCGCGCAAGACGCCGACGCACGAACGCATTGCCGATCTCCGCGATGTCGGGCCGCGGCACGGCTTCCGGAAACAGCAGGAAGCAGATCACACCGAGCACGAACGCGATCAGCACGGCCTCCCTGAACGCGGCGAATGCGGACGGCCGCGCATACGCGGCGAGCGCAACCACGAACGGAAAGAACGCGACATAGACGAACCACGACCACGCGATGAATGGAATCCGCGCATCGATCGCCGTGGCCAGCACGTAGCGCGGCGTGACGCCGCGCTCAAGCAGAAAGAAGATCGCGAGACCCGCGACCATGCCGAATGTCGCGGCCAGCATCTGACGGACATCGGGCCGGCGATCGTCATGCAGCATTCGCGTATTCATCGCGGCGTCGGCGCCTCGCATCGGGTTTGCGCATCGGCCGCTCGCGCATGCGGACACAGCGTGAGGAGGTGCGATGTCCACGCGTCGACACGCGCACGCGCATGCTCGCGGCCCGCGAGCGTCCCCGCCGGCGTACCGGGATCGCGCATCAGCGCGATCGACGCCTGCGCTACCTCGCGCCGGAATGCCGCCGCATCGCCACGCCATGTGACGACACGGTGCACGAGCCGCAGCCGTGCCGCGCGCGCGGCGTTGCTCGCCTGTTCGGGTTGATCGGTCTGTACGAGCAGGATCGGGCGGCGATACACATGCGCGATCGACAGCGCGGCCATGCCGGGCGCCGACACGATCAGCGGCGCATGCGCGGCGCGCGTCGGCCAGCCGGCGTCGACGCCGGTCCAGCCGTCGTGCCCGGCGTAGCCCTCGCCCACCCGGTGTGCGGCGAGCCCCGCGTCGCGCATGCCGGCCGACAGCGCATCGGCGAGCGCGACGTCGCGAAAGTGCGGATTCAGATAAACAGCCGCGGCAGCGGATTCCGGCGCCGGCAGGTCGGCGACGATCGGCACCGGCGTCGGCAGCCGGCGATGCCGGTGTGAGCGCTGCACATCGTCGGCGAAGCCGTACGCGAAATCGTGCTCGATGCGGCCCAGCGCCGAATCGATCTGCCAGTCGACGATTCGCGCGAACGCACGCGCCAGCACGCGCGGCAGCCGCGCATCGAAATTCGCGGTCAACGCGCGGCGCAGGCTGCCGCCATACACGTGGACGACGCGACGCCGCCAGCCCGGCACCGCGCCCATGAACAGCAGCGCCGGATGAAACGAGTCATTGATCACGAGATCCGCATCGCGCACGATCGCGCGCAGCCGCGCGATGTCGCGCAACATGCGGGTCGGCCTGAACACGTAGTGCGCGACATTGCGATCGGTCGCGTCGCGCAGCATGTTCTGCCGCTCGTCGAACTGCACCGCGTAGTGCCGCGACAGCACGTCCGCGTCGATGCCGAACGCGGCGAGAAACGCCCGCCCGGCGTCGGACGTCGTCAGCACGTCGACCTGCGCGCCGGCCGCGCGCAACGCATGCACGAGCAGTTGCGCACGCATCAGATGGCCGCGTGCGTCGGCCGTCGCGAGATAGACGATGCGCGGCATCATGCGCGCGGACGAAGCGACTGGATCCAGCCGGCTGCAACCATCGCCAGCGCGCCCGTCACGCCGAAACCGGCTTCGATCGCGCGGATCTCGTCCAGCAACGCGGCGAGCGACGCGGCCTCCGACGGCTCGACGAGGCGACGCAGCGTATCGGCGCAAAGCCGCACGTGCCGCGTCTCGTCGGCGAGCACGCGCGACAGCAGCGGATACAGCGGATGCGCGTCGCCGATCGTCGCGCAGTGGCGCGCGAGCACGCGCATCGCCATCTGTTCCGCGCACAGGCCGGTCGCATACGCGGGCACGAGTACGCCTTGCGCGAAATGCGGCGCGTAGCGCTGCGCGAGCCGGCGCCATCGCACGATCTTGCGCCGGCTCAGCCAGTCGGGTGCATGCGGCCCGGTCGACGTGTCGACGCCGCGCTCGCGCAGCGCATCGGCAAACGCGGCCGCGTGGCGGCGCTCGTCCGCGAGATGCTGGTCGATGCGCGGCGCGAGCCAGCCCGGCGGCTGTCCGGTCCAGTCCTCGTGCAACGCGCACTCGGTCGCTTCTTCGCCGATCAGGTACATGCGCAGCATCCAGCGCTCGCCATGCGTGCTGCGATGCAGCTGCCGGATCGCCGCCCGCTTGATGCGATCGACGAGATACGCACGCACCCGCGCCGGGCCACGCGGCACCGGCGTATCGAGACAATCGAAGCGCTCGCCGTACGCGGCCCGCGACGACGCGGGCAATTCGTTTGCCGCGGTCATGCCGGCTCGCTGCGTGCCGATGAAGATTTCGTCGCGGCAGCGGCTGAAGCAGCCGGATCGCGACGCCAGCCGAGGATCAGGCCGACGAAGCTTTCCTGCAGGAACGCATGCGCGGAGGCCGCCGCGCCCGCGAACGCTTCCTCGCGGCCATTCACGCGCAGATAGCCGTTGCCGTCGCGCGCGCCGAACTCGATGCGGTCGTTCTTCCGAAAGCCGCGTTCGCGCACGTCCTTCACGAGTGCGCTGCCGTCGAGGCCGAACAGGAACAGCTCGCGCTGCGCGACCCACACCGGAATGTGATTGCTCAGCGCATCGAAGCGGATCGACCACGTGCCGGACGCGAGCGCGCGATCGACGTCGGCATCGCCCGGTGCGTTCGACGTGAAGCTCGCGCGCGCGACCGCCTTCGTCAGGCCGCCGACACCGAGCGCGATCGTGATGTCGTCCGCGGACGGCTGCTTCGGATCGGTCGCACTCACCTTCACGAGATGACGCGCCAGCCGCGATGCGAGCGTCGGATGCGCGAACAGCGCAAGCGTTTCGTCCGGTGTGAGCACGTCGCGCTCGCGATCGCCCTCCTTCACGCGCACGCGATACGGATCGATCCGCACGTCGGTGAACTTGCCGCGCACGGGCACATGGACGTACACGTCACGATCCCATTTCCGGCCGTCGCGACGCAGCAGAACGTGCACGCTCAACGGCACACGCCGCCCGTCGGCATCGACGCCCGTGCCTTGCAGCAGCACGTCGCCGAGCACGTCCTTCGTGCGGCGGCTCGCCTCGCTCGAGAAAACGATCGTGTGCGCATCGGTATCGATGCTCGCGTGAACGTCGGGCGCATCGAGCGCGACGCGATTGCAGTCCGACGCGGCGGCATTCGTGAACGGGCAGCCGCTTTGCGACGTGAAGTGAAAAATCCCGCGCCCCGCCCGATCGACCGGTGCGGCATCGGCGCCGACGCTGGCGGCAAACAGGGCGAGACAGGCAACGCGGGTGGCGAGTGAGGGCATGGTCGTCGTCGGAAGGGAATCAGGATATCGAAGTGTCGTGGCCGCGCCGCGAGGCGTGGCGCCATTTCAATCAATGACGGTGATAAGACAGTGCGTCGAGATCGCGCCGGGCCGATGCGCGTCCCGTGAGCCCGAAACCGCGCGCGAGCGCGCCGAGCGTATCGACGGCGGATGCGGCGATCGTGACGCCGACGGCCGCCAGATAGCGAACCGCGCCCAGTCGCGGCAACTGCTGGCGATCGAGCGCGCGCAGGCTGTAGCCGAGCCGCATCGCCATCACGCAGAACGGGCCGAGCGGGCCGCTGCGGCCGAGCCACTGCCATTGACGCGGCAGGTACGCGTTCACGAGATGCGGCGTCAGCCCGACGCTGTCCTCGCCGCGCATCCAGCGCAGCTTCAGCGATTCGCGACGTGTGTCCGGCAGCCGATGCTCGGTATGCGCGGCCGGTGCGAATTCGACGGCCACGCCAGCCGCCTGCATCCGCAGCCCCATCACCTGGCAATGCGCGCGATAGACGCCGTCAAGCGGCTCGTAACGGAATTGCGCGAACACGTCGCGTCGGAACGCGACGTTGTTGGCGTAGAAATTGCGCGTCGCGCCATCGCGTAGCGGGCTCGGGAAATACATGAAATCGATCGACGTCAGCGCGATGCCGAGCACGTTGGGCGCGTAGCTGGTCCGCCCCGCCACCGCGACGGGCGCGTCGCCCGCGTCGCGTGCGAACGGTGCAAGCAGATGTTCGAGCCAGTCGTCGGCCGGCCGGCAGTCGGCATCGCCGAATACGACGATGTCGCAGCGATCGGCATCGACGCGATCGAAGCCGTCGTTCTTTGCATCGTAGTAGCCGGTGCTCGCACCGATCTCGACGAAGTCGATCGGGCGGCCGGCCAGCGCGGCGATTTCCGCGCACGCGTCGGCGGGCAGGCCGTCGTGCGTGATGATCCATTGCGCAAGGGCGGCCGGCGGCACGGTCTGTTTCGACAGCGCCGCCACGAGGCGTTTCAGGCTGTCGACGGCCTGCGCGAGGCCCGCGCCGCCGCGCAGGTTGTTCGTCTCCAGCACAAGCGCGGCGTGCGCGGCCACGGAACGGGCGGCCAAGCGCGCCCGCGCAGCGGTATCAGTGAAGTTCGGCATCCGGAATATCTCCATCGTCATGCGTGACGGCATGGACGAAACGAAAAGACAGCGGGGCCGCGGCGCGCCGGCGAATGCGGGCGCAGCGAGCGTCGTCGCGCAACGGGCGGCCTCGGCGGGCGCGCCCGCTGCGCCTGCCGTCACTCGTGGATCGACGGTGCGGAATCCGCGTCGGTATAGCGCGGCTTCGCGTTCTGCAAGTCGCGCGTGTTCTTCTGCACGGCCACCGAGCCGAACAGCGCGAGCACGAACGACATCGCGTAGAAGCCCTTCTCGCTCAGTTGCAGCGTCGCGTTGAAAAGGCCGACGATCAGCAGCGCGATCGACAGCAGCAGCGCGATCCAGCTGAGGCCGTAGTAGATGCCGGTGACGGGAATGCCTTCCGCGCGGTCGCGCACGCTCTTCTGCAGCGAGATCGCCGCATAGAGGCCGAACACCAGCACGGTGAAGTAGTAGCCCTTCTCGTTGAGCTGCATGCCGGCGTTCCAGAGCCCGATCAGGAATGCCGCGAAACCGGCGAGCAGCGCGGCCCACGACGCGGCCACGAACGCGAACGACGGTTGCTGGATGGTGGTCTGGTTCATTGCTTTGCCCTCTCTTTCTTGTTGTTCGAAATCGTTGTCGTTGAACTGCGTTTTGCGCATGGTAGCAGCTTCGGCGCGCGACATCGCGGCCGCGGCGCCGAGCGGCTCGACCGTCCACGGTTGCGCCGGCGCCTGCAGCACGGCCTGGCCCGGCGGGCCGAGCCGCGCATCGGCACGCGAGCATGAACACGTCGTCCGCGCCGGGAAACCGCACGAAATCGCCGTCAGAGCGTTGCAGCGTGCGTGCGTCGGCGGCACGCAGCCGGCAGGCTCCGGCCGGCGCCAGGTGGAACGCCGCCTCGCCGGGCGGCAGCGGGCCGTGCGGCATCGCGAACGGGGCCGTCGAGCAAGCAGTGCATGTCGGACTCGACATGGCTGCGCCCCGGCGACAACAGTCGACCCCATGCATCCACGAAACGACTGCGCTGAAAATCCACACTCCCGCCTATCGAAACCCTCATCGAGAGCGATCAGAATAGCCTTGCATCGCCCGAGATCGCGGCAGCCGCCGCGCTCGTCACTCTTCTCGAAAAAGGACGCATCATGCTGAACTGGAACGAATACCGGAAGGAGCTCTCGACGCGTATCGGCGACATCGCCAAGCTGTCGCCCGACACGCTGGCCGGCTACCAGGCGCTGTCCGGCGCCGGGGCCAAAACCGGCCATCTCGACGCGAAAACGCGCGAGCTGATCGCGCTCGCGGTGGCCGTCACGACGCGCTGCGACGGCTGCATCGCCGTGCACACGGCCGAAGCGGCCAAGCATGGCGCGACCCGGGAGGAAGTGGCGGAAGCGCTCGGCGTCGCGATTGCGTTGAATGCCGGCGCGGCGCTCGTCTATTCGGCGCGTGTGATGGACGCGCTCGGCGACTGAGCCGACGCGGTGCGGCACTGCCGTCGTGCCGCACCGCAGCGTCGAACGGCTGCGTTGCGTGACGCCGGCAGTGTGGCCGCACGGTGGTCCATCGCGCGTATGCGGCCGCCATGTATGACGATTGCCGGTGACGCGCCTCGATGCGGCAACGCCGCTCAGTCGGCTACCATGCGCGAACGATACATCGTGAAGGAGCGCTCCATGTGCCGCTGGCTCGCCTATACGGGTAATCCGATCCATCTGGAAACCGTGTTGTTCCGCGCGAAGCATTCGCTGATCGACCAGAGCCTGCATTCGGAGCTGGGCGCCACGACCACCAACGGCGACGGCTTCGGCATCGGCTGGTACGGGCATCCCGACGAACTCCCGTTCCGCTATCGCTCCGTGCATCCCGCATGGAACGATCGCAACCTGCGCGAAGCCGCACGTGCGATCCGCTCGCGGATGTTCATCGCGCACATTCGCGCGGCGACCGATACGCCCGTGCAGGAAACCAACTGCCATCCGTTCCGCCACGGCCGCTGGCTGTTCGCGCACAACGGGCTGATCCGCGACTTCCACAAGTTGCGCCGCGACCTGACGATGAAGGTCGATCCCGCGCTGTTCCCGACGCTCGAAGGCTCGACCGACTCCGAGCTGATGTTCCGCCTCGCGCTCACGTACGGTCTCGAGCAGGCGCCGCTGCCGGCGCTCGAACGGATGGTCGGCGTGGTCGAGGAAACCGCCGCGCGGCATCGCGTCGCCGACCCGCTGAACATGACGATCTGCGCGACCGACGGCGAACGGATCGTCGCGGTGCGCTATTCGAGCGAACGGCAATCGCGCTCGCTGTTCCACAGCACGTCGTTCAAGCATCTGCACGAGCTGTATCCACATAACCCGCGCATCGCCGAAGCCGGCGACGACGCGTTCATGGTCGTGTCGGAACCGCTCGTCGACCTGCGCGGCGCGTGGGAGGAAGTGCCGGAGGGGATGGCGATCGTCGCGCACGGCGCCGACGTGCAGCAGCGGCCGTTCGGGCCGCGGCACAAGTGACATGCCGCAGTCCTGACGAATCGAGCGCGTCCAGGTGGCGAGTACTTCGGTGCGATACGGCCGTTTCGCCGATCCGGTTGCGCCGGGCCGACGCCCGGTACTGCCAGATCAATCGAAAGCGATACGAATCGTCGCGCGACGAATACGATCGGGCAAACGCCTCGGATAATTCCCCAATTCGATAATGAGCGACGGAGTCGCATGGCGAAAGCGGATGCTGCGCACTAGCACAGTTTTCGCTGAATAAAAAAATCGATGCCCTTGCGATTCATCCCGACCGGGAACCACGGCAATAATCGACACACGGTCGAGAACCCTGTCGACGATACGCATTCATTTCGAATTATTACGGCGCATCGGCAATCATTACCGTGCGGGCGATGCTCGCACGCCGTCACGGCGACTGAAGGCGACCGTTTATTCCTGATTAAAATATTCAAGTTACCAATTTTGAAAAGCACCGCTACAATTCGCCGACGGATGAATCCGCTTCACAATTAAAGTACGAGGCCGTTACCGGCACATCGAATCCGAGATGGCTCAAGATCTCCCCAGTTCTCCCCCTGTCACGCTCACGCGCGATCCATCCGTGCTTTCCAGCATGAAGCAGGACCATGCCTTCGTGGTATGGCTTACCGGCATCTCCGGCGCCGGCAAATCGACCCTCTCGAACCTGCTGAAGCAGCAACTCGATGCGCGCGGTCTGCGGACTTTTCTGCTGGACGGCGATCGGCTTCGCGAAGGATTGAATCAGGACCTCGGATTCAGCGACGCAGACCGCCACGAGAACATTCGTCGGACCGCCGAGGTCGCGCGCCTGATGGTGGATGCCGGGCTCGTCGTCATCGTTGCCCAGATCTCGCCGTTTCGCGAGGCACGCGCCAAAGCGCGCGCACGTTTTCCGCAGGGCATGTTCTTCGAAGTCTTCGTCGACGTCGCGCTCGACGTGGCGGAGGCGCGCGACCCCAAAGGGCTCTACGCACGGGCAAGGCAAGGGACCCTTCGGCAGTTCACCGGCATCGAATCGATCTACGAGCAGCCGGTATCGCCCGACGTGCATGTGCGCACGGGCGAGGCAGGTCCGCTGGAATGCGTGCACGCGATCATGCGCAAATTGCCGTTGAACGGCTGATGCCCATCGTCGAACGTCGTCCGCTGCCCGTCGTGCATCGCCCTCGCCGCGAGCACCGCGCCATCGTCGGCCACCGCGGCGCGATCTGACTGAAAACCAGCCGACCGACATCCCGCTCGGCACGACGCACCGTCCGGCGAACCCCGGCAAGATTCGGCTCGAACCGATCGAAGTGCAGTCGGGCACGTATCTCGGCGAGGACGACACCGCCCGCCTCGACGGCACCTACGGCCGCGCGGCGCGGCAAGCGACTCGACGCCCGCCGCGCGCCGCGCGCCACGACAGGCCGTCCTCAAACGGGCCGCACGCATCCACGTCCCGCCCGTTTTTCACTACGTCAAGCAATGTCAGCCCGGTTGCCCGCCGCTCGCCGGTCAGGTTATAAAAGCGCACCCATTCCGGTGCATGCGCCGCCCTTTTACCCTTGACTTCGGAGAACGCATGATCGATCTCGCCACCGCCCAGCAATTCCTGATGACCCGCGGCCTCGACTTCGGCCTCAACCTCCTCGCCGCGATCGTCTTATGGTTCGTCGGCCGCTGGGCGATCCGCATCGGCACGCGCCTGCTCGGCAAGGTCGTGCGCCGCAGCGGCAAGGTCGACCCGACACTCACCGACTACCTGACCTCCGTCGTCGGCGTGTTGCTGACGATCCTGCTGATCCTCGCGATCCTGCAGATCTTCGGCGTGCAGACGACCTCGTTCGCCGCGCTGCTCGCCGGCCTCGGCCTCGCGATCGGCACGGCCTGGGGCGGCCTGCTCGCGCATTTCGCCGCCGGCGTGTTCATGCAGGTGCTGCGCCCGTTCAAGATCGGCGACGTGATCAGCGCGGGCGGCGTCACGGGCACGGTGAAGGAGCTCGGCCTGTTCGGCACGACGATCATCACCGCCGACAACATCGTGACGATCGTCGGCAACAACAAGATCTTCTCGGACAACATCGCGAACTACAGCGCGACGCCGCACCGCCGCGTCGACCTGACCGCGAAGATCGCGAACAGCGTCGATGCGGCCGATGCGATCAACCGCCTGAAGACGCAGATCCAGCTGGTGCCGAACGTGCTGAAAGTGCCGGCACCGGACGTCGGCGTGCTGCAGTTCACGCCGGAAGGCCCGCTGCTGTTCGTGCGCCCGTCGACTCAACCGGAGAACTACTGGCAGGTGTACTGCGACACCAACCGCGTGATCCTCGAGACGTTCCGCGAAGCCGGCTATCCGACGCCCGAAACGCCGGTCTCGCAACGCAACGCGTGACGGCAGCAGCCGAACCGCACGGCGAACCGCGCGGACGAAAAAAAAGCGTGGCCGCCGCCACGCTTTTTTATTGCGTCGAAGCACGTCGCGTCAGCGCCCGCCCGCCTTCGGCGCCCCGTTCGAGCGCCGCCCGCGCACGAGCTTCCACACCGCGCCGAGCGCGACCGGCACGATCGCCGCGCCGATCCCGACCAGCACGATCACGTTCAGGTACTGGCGGACGAACGGGATGTTGCCGAAGAAATAGCCGAGCAGCACGAGCAGCAGCACCCACACCAGCGCGCCGATCACGTTGAACAACTGAAAGCGCGCGACGCTCATCGACGACGCCCCCGCGACGAACGGCGCGAACGTGCGCACGACCGGGATGAAGCGCGCGAGCACGATCGTCTTGCCGCCGTGCTTGTCGTAGAACGAGTGGGTCTTCTGCAGCGCGGCGCGATCGAGGAAGCGCTCGAGCACCGGGATATGCGTATTGAACACCTTCGGGCCGACCCAGCGGCCGATCAGGTAGTTCACGGTGTTGCCGGTAATCGCCGCGACGAGCAGCAGCACGATCAGCAGGCCGACGTTCATTTCACCCGTCGCCGCGAACGCGCCGCCGATGAACAGCAGCGAATCGCCGGGCAGGAACGGGAAGACGACGAGCCCCGTCTCGCAGAACACGATCAGGAACAGGACGAGATAGACCCACGCGCCGTACTGCCGGATGAAATCGCCGAGGAAAGCGTCGATATGCAGGACAAGGTTGACGAAATGAAGCAGCGTATCCAAATGCGATTCCTCGAAGGCGATGGGGCCGGAACGGCCGGGACAGGCCAGAGATGGCCGACGCGCCTGCCGGCCAGGGCGGCGCGTGCAACGGGGTGATGATACCGAAACTCCCTTAAGGCTCCGTGAAAAAACGTAACGGCCGCTCGCGCCGGCACACGTTCGCCGCCTCGCTATAATTCGGCCATGTCCGATATCACCGAAACGGCCGCGGGCGCCGCGCCCACCCCCGCCGCGCGCCCGCTGCGCGCGATCCAGCCCCTGCCCGACCAGTTGATCAGCCAGATCGCCGCCGGCGAGGTCGTCGAACGCCCGGCGTCGGTCGTCAAGGAGCTGCTCGAGAACGCGATGGACGCCGGCGCGACGACGCTGCGCATCGTGCTGGAGGAAGGCGGCGTCAAGCGCATCTCGATCACCGACGACGGCTGCGGCATTCCGCCGGACGAACTGGCGCTCGCGTTGATGCGTCACGCGACCAGCAAGATCCGCTCGCTCGAGGAACTCGAGGCAGTCGCGACGCTGGGTTTTCGCGGCGAAGCGCTCGCATCGATCGCATCGGTCGCCGAGATGTCGATCACGAGCCGCACGGCCGATGCCGCGCACGCGATGAAGATCGATGCGCAGACGGGCGTGCTGTCGCCCGCCGCCGGCTCGATCGGCACGACGATCGAGGTGCGCGAGCTGTACTTCAACACGCCCGCGCGGCGCAAGTTCCTGAAAAGCGAGCAGACCGAATTCGGCCACTGCCTCGAAATGATCCGCCGCGCGGCGCTCGCGCGGCCGGATGTCGCGATCTCGGTGCTGCACAACGGCAAGGCCGTCGAGCACTGGAACGCGACCGAGCCCGCGCAGCGCGTCGCGAAGATCCTCGGCGACGGCTTCGCGACCGCGCACCTGCCGCTCGACGAGCGGGCGGGCCCGCTCGCCGTGTACGGTTGCGCCGGCCTGCCGACCGCGAGCCGCGGGCGCGCCGACCAGCAGTATTTCTTCGTGAACGGCCGTTTCGTGCGCGACAAGCTGCTGACGCACGCGGTGCGGGCGGCCTACGAGGACGTGCTGCACGGCGACCGCTACCCGTCGTACGTGCTGTTCCTCGACCTGCCGCCCGAAGCCGTCGACGTGAACGTGCATCCGTCGAAGATCGAGGTGCGGTTCCGCGATTCGCGCTCGATCCACCAGTACGTGTTCCATGCGGTGCAGCGTGCGCTTGCCCGCCATGCGGGCGCGTCGCCGGAAACCACCGCGGGCGGCCATGCCGCGCAACTCTCCCCGGCGCCGCGCGGGCCGGCGTCGTTCGTCGACACGCCGCTCGGCCAAAGCCAGGGCCACGCGGCAGGCGGCAGCGGCTTCTCGTCGCCGTCGTCTTCATCGTCGGCGGGCAATACCTGGATGCGCCAGGCGCGGATGACGCAGGGCACGCTGCCCGTCGCGCAGCCGCTCGCGCTCTACGATGCGCTGTTCGGCCGCAAGGACATTGGCGCGGGCACGCCGGACGGCACGACGCTCGTCGCCCGCGATACGGCCGAGGCGCCGGTCGCGCCGCTGCCGGGCTTCGCCGCGGCGCCGCTCGCCGCCGGCGCGCACGACGAGCAGCCGCTCGGCTTCGCGCTCGGCCAGATCCACGGCATCTACGTGCTCGCGCAGAATGCGTACGGCCTCGTGATCGTCGACATGCACGCGGCGCACGAGCGAATCCTGTACGAGCAGTTCAAGAACGCGCTCGCCGATCGCTCGGTCGCCGTGCAGTCGCTGTTGCTGCCGATCTCGATGACGGCCACGCCGGTCGAAATCGGCACGGTCGAGGAAGAGCGCGACACGCTCGAATCGCTCGGCTTCGACCTCGCGGTGCTGTCGCCGACGACGCTCGCGATCCGGGCGGTGCCGGCGCTGCTGAAGGATGCCGACCTGCAATCGCTCGCGCGCGCGGTGCTCGCCGACCTGCACGCGTTCGGCGGCTCGCGTGTGCTCACCGAGCGCCAGCACGAGCTGCTCGGCACGCTCGCGTGCCATCACGCGGTGCGCGCGAACCGGCGCCTGACGCTCGACGAGATGAACGCGCTGCTGCGCCAGATGGAGGCGACCGAGCGCGCGGACCAGTGCAATCACGGCCGGCCGACCTGGTACCAGCTCACGCTGAACGACCTCGACCGTCTCTTCATGCGCGGGCAATGAGCGCTTCCTCGCAGCCCACTCCGACGACGATCGCCTGCCTGCTCGGCCCCACCGCCTCGGGCAAGACCGCCGCGGCGCTGGCACTCGCCGCGCGCCGCCCGATCGAGATCGTCAGCGTCGATTCGGCGCTCGTCTACCGCGACATGGATATCGGCACCGCGAAACCGTCGCGCGACGAGCGCGCGAGCGTGCCGCATCACCTGATCGACATCATCGACCCGGCCGATGCGTATTCGGCCGCGGAATTCCGCACGGACACGCTGCGGCTGATCGGCGAGATCGTCGCGCGCGGCCGCACGCCGTTGCTTGCCGGCGGCACGATGCTGTACTACAAGGCGTTGACGCAAGGGCTCAACGACCTGCCGCGAGCCGACCCGGAGATCCGCGCGACACTCGACGCCGACGCCGCGCGCGACGGCTGGCCCGCGCTGCACGCGCGGCTCGCGCAGGTCGATCCCGACACGGCCGCGCGGCTCGCGCCGAACGATTCGCAGCGGATCCAGCGGGCGCTCGAAGTCTTCATGCTGAGCGGGCAGCCGATGTCGGCGCTGCTCGCCGCGCCGCGCCGCACGGATGATGCGGCCGCCGCGTACCGCTTCGTGCCGGTCGCGCTCGAGCCGTCGGATCGCGCGGTGCTGCACGCACGGATCGCGCAGCGCTTCGACGCGATGCTCGATGCGGGTTTCATCGACGAAGTCGAGCGGCTGCGGCGCCGCGACGATCTCCATCCCGATCTGCCGTCGATGCGTTGCGTCGGCTATCGGCAGGCGTGGGAATTCCTCGACGGCGATACCGACTACCGGACGATGCGCGACAAGGGCATCTTCGCGACACGTCAGCTGTGCAAGCGCCAGATCACGTGGCTGCGCGCGATGCCGGAACGGATCGTCGTCGACTGCATCGCGCCGGATTCGACGGCTCGCGCGCTCGACGCGCTCGAACGCGTGCTCGACGGCCGCACGCCGCGCTGACCGTTCAATCCGCCCGACGCGCCGCCAGGCGCGCGCGGGCGCCGTCGACGATCCATGCGATGCCGCGCTCGAACGCTTCGTCGCCGCCGCGCTCGCGCAGCACGGCCCAGCCTTTCGCGAACAACGGATAGTCGGCCGCGTCCGGCAGTGACGCATCGGCGTCCGCGTCCGGCGCCGCCTGCTCTTCCAGCACCCATCCGACCACGAAGCGGCCGATCGCGACCATCACGTCGACCGCTTCGTCCGGCGTGAACCCCGCGTCGCCGAGCAGCGCGATCTTGCGTTCGATCGAGCTGAAATGCAGCGCGCGCGGCCGCGTGCCGGCGTGCAGGCGCGCCCCGTCGCGATAAGCCAGCAGCGCACGGCGGAAACTGCGCGCATTCTCCGCCAGCCACGCATCCCACACGTCGCCCGGCTTCGGCAGCGACGCGCCGTGGCGCTCGAGCATGATCGCCTCGGCCATCGCGTCGAGCAGCTCGGCCTTGTTCCTGAAATGCCAGTACAGCGTCGGCGACTGCACGCCGAGCCGTTCGGCGAGCCGTCGCGTCGACAGCGCGTCGATGCCCACTTCGTTCAGCAGTTCGAGCGCCGCGCGCAATACCGTATCGCGCGTCAGCCGCGCGCCTGTGTCCTTCATCTCTATCACCGATAGGGAAACTGTGGAATAATCATTACTCTATCATCGATAGAGTAATGCCCTTGAATCCGTCCCTGATTGCCATTCTCGCCACGGTCCTGCTCGACGCGATCGGCGTCGGCATCGTGATGCCGATCCTGCCGGGCCTGCTGCGTGCGCTCGCCGGCGCGGGCAGCACCGATACCCACTACGGCATCCTGCTGGCGCTGTACGCGTTCGCGCAGTTCCTGTGCGCGCCGCTGCTCGGCGCGCTGAGCGACCGTCTCGGCCGCCGGCCGGTGCTGCTCGCGTCGCTCGCGGGCGCCGCGCTCGACTATCTGCTGATGGCGCTCGCGCCCACGCTCACGTGGCTTTACGTCGGGCGGCTGATCGCCGGCATCACCGGCGCGAACGTCGCGGTCGCGACCGCGTACGTGACCGACGTGACGGCCGAACCCGACCGTGCGCGGCGCTTCGGCCAGCTCGGCGCGATGATGGGCATCGGCTTCATCGCCGGCCCGCTGATCGGCGGGCTGCTCGGCGCGCTGCACCTGCGTGCGCCGTTCGTCGCGGCCGCGTTGCTCAACGCGCTGAATCTCGTGCTCGTGTGGCGTGCGTTGCCGGAATCGCGGCCGCGCGCGGCCCGGGAAGGCCGGACGGCCGGCACGCTCAACCCGTTCGCGAGCCTGCGCCGGCTGAGCGGCGCGCCCGCGCTCGCGCCGCTGGTCGGCATCTACGTGATCGTGGCACTCGTGTCGCAGGCGCCCGCGACGCTGTGGATCCTGTACGGCCAGGAGCATTTCGGCTGGTCGACGCCGGTCGCCGGACTGTCGCTCGCCGGCTACGGCGCATGCCACGCGCTCGCGCAGGCGTTCGCGATCGGGCCGCTGATCGCGCGGCTCGGCGAGCGGCGCGCGCTCGCACTGGGGCTGGCAGGCGATGCGCTCGGGCTTGTGGTCATCGCGTTCGCCACGGCCTCATGGGTGCCGTTTGCACTGCTGCCGCTGTTCGCGGCCGGCGGCATGACGCTGCCGGCGTTGCAGGCGATGCTCGCGCGGCAGGTGGACGATACGCGCCAGGGCGAACTGCAAGGCACGCTGGCGAGCGTGGCGAGCCTGATCGGCGTCGCGGGGCCGCTGGTCGTCACCGCGACCTACGCGTCGACGCGCACGACGTGGCCGGGGCTCGTGTGGGCCGCGGCCGCGCTGCTGTACCTGTTCGTGCCGCCGTTGCTGGCCGGCGCGCGCCCGGCGAACGCACCGCGAGCGTCCGCTTGAGCGTCGGGGGGGCGCCGGCCATACTGAGCGCTCGAGCGGCCGAAAAAAAAGCCGCCGGGATCGATCCCGGGCGGCTTTCCTTGCTGCATCTGCTGCGGCAATGCGTCAGACCACGACCGTCTGCGCCTCGCCTTCGCGGGTCGCACGCACGGTGCCGATCTTCCACACCTGTTCGCCGGCGGCGGTCAGGTCGGCGAGCGCTGCGTCGGCATCGGCCGCCGAGACGATCACGGCCATGCCGATCCCGCAGTTGAACACGCGGTGCATTTCCGCATCGGCGACGCCGCCGTGCTCCTGCAGCCACTTGAACAGCGGCGGCAGCGGCCATGCCTTCTGGTCGAGCTCCGCGGTGAGACCTTCGCGCAGCACGCGCGGAATGTTCTCGACGAGGCCGCCGCCGGTGATGTGCGCCATGCCCTTCACCGTCAGCTTCTGCATCAGCGCGAGCAGCGGCTTCACGTAGATGCGCGTCGGCGCCATCAGCGCGTCGGCGAGCGAGCGGCCGTGGAAATCGGCGGACAGATCCGGGTTCGCGCGCTCGATGATCTTGCGCACGAGCGAGAAGCCGTTCGAGTGAATGCCGCTCGATGCGAGGCCGAGCACGACGTCGCCTTCGGCGATCGTGCTGCCGTCGATGATCTTGCTCTTCTCGACCGCGCCGACCGCGAAGCCGGCCAGGTCGTATTCGCCGTCCGGGTACATGCCCGGCATTTCGGCCGTTTCACCGCCAATCAGCGCGCAGCCCGACAGTTCGCAGCCCTGCGCGATGCCCTTGACGACGGTGGCGGCCGTGTCGACGTCGAGCTTGCCGCACGCGAAGTAGTCGAGGAAGAACAGCGGCTCGGCGCCCTGCACGAGGATGTCGTTCACGCTCATCGCGACGAGGTCCTGGCCGACGGTGTCGTGCTTGTTCAGATGAAAGGCCAGCTTGAGCTTGGTGCCCACGCCGTCGGTGCCCGACACGAGCACGGGCTCCTTGTACTTCTTCGGCACTTCGAACAGCGCGCCGAACCCGCCGATGCCGCCGAGCACGCCGTCGCGCAGGGTTTTCTTCGCAAAAGGCTTGATCTTGTCGATGAGCGCGTCGCCGGCGTCGATGTCGACGCCTGCGTCGCGATAGGACAGACCCTGAGCGTCGGGAGCGGATTTCGGAGGATTCATGGGGGAATGCGAGAAGGTCGGTAAAATGCGATTTTACCCGAAGCCGGCCCGTTGGCCGGAATTCCGAGCACCGAATCGTCAGGGATTGCATCTTGGTCAACACGTCCCCGTTTTCATCGCCGGGCGAAGCGCGCCGAAGCCCGCGCCGCGCCGCCGTGCGTACGGTCGCGCGTGAAGCCGGCCGAGGCGCCTTCCCGTGCGCGCGCCCGGCGTACGGCACGCGTTTTTTCAACCGATCCGCACTGTGACTGCTGTGTCCCGTCAACTGACGCTCGATCTCGGCACGCCGCCGCCCGCCACGTTCGACAACTTCATCATGAGCGAGGAGAACGACGAGCTCGTCACGCGCCTGCAGAAGCTCGATCTCGCGCTCGCGGCCGGCCCCGTGCCGGACCGGTCGTTCTATATCTGGGGCGAGCCCGGCAGCGGCCGCACCCACCTGCTGCAGGCGCTCGTGAGCGATGCGTCGTACGGCTATGCGCGCTACCTGAGCCCGCAGAGCCCGCTCGGCGCGTTCACGTTCGACCCGCGCATCGGCATCTACGCGATCGACGACTGCGACCGGATGAGCGACACGCAGCAGGTCGCGCTGTTCAACCTGTTCAACGAAGTGCGCGCGCACCCGTCGAGCGCGTTCGTCGCGGCGGGCCCGGCGGCGCCGCTCGCGCTCGACGTGCGCGAGGATCTGCGCACGCGCCTCGGCTGGGGGCTCGTGTTCCACCTGTCGCCGCCGTCCGACGCCGGCAAGATCGCCGTGCTCAAGCTCGCGGCGAAGGAGCGCGGGATCGCGCTCACCGACGACATCGCCGCGTACCTGCTGACCCATTTCCGGCGCGACATGCCGAGCCTGATGGCCTTGCTCGACGCGCTCGACCGCTTCTCGCTCGAGCAGAAACGCGCGGTCACGCTGCCGCTGCTGCGCCGGATGCTCGCGCGTCCCGGCGACGACATCACACCACCGGGCACGGGCCCGAACCGCTTCGAGTAAAATGCGCTTCCATGACTAATCTGGCACTCTTTGACCTCGATCACACGCTGATCCCCACCGATAGCGACCACGAATGGGGTCGCTTCATGGTGAAGCTCGGCATCGTCGACGCGGAAAGCTTCTCGCGTCAGAACGACCAGTTCTTCGCCGACTACAAGGCCGGCAAGCTCGACATCCACGCGTACCTGTGCGCGATGCTCACGCCGCTCGCGAAGTATTCGCGCGCGCAGCTGGCCGAATGGCACGAGCAGTACATGCACGAGGTGATCCGCCCCGCGATGACGCCCGCCGCGCTCGAACTCGTGCGCAAGCACGTCGATGCCGGCGACCTGTGCTGCGTCGTGACGGCCACCAACGAATTCATCACGCGTCCGATCGCGACCGCGTTCGGCGTCGACACGCTGATCGCGTGCGAGGTCGAAACGACCGACGGGCATCCCGACTCGCCGTACACGGGCCGGCCGACCGGCACGCCGAGCTATCGCGAAGGCAAGATCGTGCGCACCGAAGCATGGCTCGCATCGCTCGGCAAGCACTGGGACGACTTCGAACATAGCTACTTCTACAGCGACTCGCACAACGACATCCCGCTGCTCGAGAAAGTCACCGACCCGATCGCGACCAACCCTGACGACACGCTGCGCGCGCATGCAAGCAACCGCGGCTGGCGTATCCTCGATCTCTTCTGAACGTCGTGATCAAAAAATTCATCCGCAAGCTGCTCGGCCAGGACGAAACCGAGCAAACGCCTCCCGCCGCGGCCCCGGCCGACGAAGCGGCCCCAGCCGCCCCGCGCGCCCCGAAGGGCGCCCGCGGCGGCGCGAAGAAACCGCGCAGCAACCATGAGCCGACCGTCGTGCCGGCCAGCGTGCACGGCATCAACCCGGCGCTGATCTCGAAGAACGCGGTGCGCGTGACCGACACGCTGCAGCAGGCGGGCTTTCGTGCATTCATCGTCGGCGGCGCGGTGCGCGACCTGCTGCTCGGCATCGCGCCGAAGGACTTCGACGTCGCGACCGACGCGACGCCGACCGAGGTGCAGCGCCTGTTCCGCCGCGCGCGCCTGATCGGCCGCCGCTTCCAGATCGTGCACGTGCAGTTCGGCCAGGAGCTGATCGAGGTGTCGACGTTCCGCGCGCTGGTCGACGCGCCGCCCGAGGCGGCCGCGGCTGCGGCCGAGCCGCCGAGGCGCCTGAAGCGCGACGAACTCGATCGCCGCACGCACGCGGTCGACGCGAGCGGCCGCGTACTGCGCGACAACGTGTGGGGCGAGCAGCACGAGGACGCCGCGCGCCGCGACTTCACGATCAACGCGATGTACTACGACCCGTCGACGCAGACGGTGCTCGACTACCACGACGGGATGGCCGACGTACGCGCCCGCCTGTTGCGGATGATCGGCGATCCGGCCACGCGCTTTCGCGAGGATCCGGTGCGGATGCTGCGCGTCGTGCGCTTCGCGGCGAAGCTCGATTTCGAGATCGAGCCGCATACGCGCGAGCCGATCCACGCGCTCGCCGACCTGATCAACAACGTGCCGGCCGCACGCCTGTTCGACGAAATGCTGAAGCTGCTGCTGTCGGGCCATGCGCTCGCGTGCCTGAAGAAGTTGCGCAAGGAAGGCCTGCATCACGGGCTGCTGCCGCTGCTCGACGTCGTGCTCGAACAGCCGCAGGGCGAGAAGTTCATCACGCTCGCGCTGAACAACACCGACGCGCGCGTGCGCGCCGGCAAGCCGGTGTCGCCGGGCTTCCTGTTCGCGACGCTGCTGTGGCACGACATGCGCCAGCGCTTCGAGCAATACACGGCCGACGGCGAAATCCCGGTGCCGGCGCTGCATCGCGCGATGGACGACGTGCTCGACATGCAGACCGAGAAACTCGCGATCCACAAGCGCTACTCGGCCGACATGCGCGAGATCTGGGGCCTGCAACTGCGCCTCGAGAAACGCTCGGGCCGCAGCGCGATGCGGCTGCTGGAACACCAAAGGTTTAGAGCGGGGTATGATTTCCTCCTGTTACGCTGCGAATCCGGCGAGCTCGATGCGGAAGTCGGACAGTGGTGGACGGATTTCATCGAAGGCGACGCGGCCGCTCGCGAGGCATTGCTCACGCAGGGCGGCTCGAAGGAAAAATCGCCCCGCAAGCGGCGCCGCCGCGGCGGTGCGCGAAACCGCAAGCCGGGTGAAGGTGCCGCCGAGCAGGCGCCGGATACCGCGGGCGGGTCCGACGACTGACGCGCCCGCCGGCGAACGACGTAGGAAGTGATGCCATGACGGTTGCATATATCGGACTGGGGGCGAATCTCGGCGATGCGCGCCAGACCTTGAAGGACGCGGTGGTGTGCCTCGCGCAGCAGCGCACCATCTCGATCCTCGGCAAATCGAGCCTGTATCGCACGGCGCCGTTCGAAGCGGGCGGCGACGACTACTACAACTGCGTCGTCAAGCTCGACACGACGCTGTCGGCCCGCGAGCTGCTCGCGCTTTGCCAGAAGATCGAACATCACTTCGGCCGCGAGCGTCCGTATCGCAATGCGCCGCGCACGCTCGACCTCGACATCCTGCTGTTCGGCGCCGATTCGATCGACGAACCCGACCTGATCGTCCCCCACCCGCGCCTTACCGACCGCGCGTTCGCGCTCGTGCCGCTCGTCGAGATCGAGCCGGCGCTCGACATCCCCGCGCGCGGCCGTGCCGACGCCTTTCTCGCCGCCGTCGCCGATCAGCGCGTCGAAAAGGTGCAGACCTGCCAGTGCCCGATGCAGAAGGCGCTCGCGGCCGACGCAGACGCCGACAAGACCCGCTGCCGATGAACTCGACTCCGCTGACCGTCACCGCGCCCGACCTGCGCGCCCCGCACCGCTATCTCGTGATCGAAGGCCCGATCGGCGTCGGCAAGACGACGCTTGCGCGCCTGCTCGGCGAGCGCTGGTCGATGCAGGCGCTGCTCGAGCGCCCGCAGGACAACCCGTTCCTCGAACGCTTCTACCGCGACACCGCGCGCTACGCGCTGCCCGTCCAGTTGTCGTTCGCGCTGCAGCGCGCGCAGCAGGCGCGCGAGCTGATCGGCGCGCTCGACACCGGCCGCCCGGTCATCGCCGATTTCATGCCGCAGAAGAACGACATCTTCGCGCGGCTGAACCTGCCGGAAGACGAATGGCAACTGTATCGCTCGGTCGCCACGCACGTCGACGTGCCGCAGGCGCCGTCGCCCGACCTCGTCGTCTATCTGCAAGCCAGCCCCGAAGTGCTGTTCTCGCGCATCCAGAAGCGCGGGCTGCCGATGGAGCTGCAGATCAGCGATGCGTACCTGCGCTCGCTCGTCGACGCGTACAACGAATTCTTCTACCACTACGACCGCACGCCGGTGCTGACGGTCGCAGCCGAGCACCTGAACCCGCTGGATTCCCCCGAAGACCTTGCCCTGCTGGTCGAGCGCATCGAGACGATGCGCGGCCGCAAGGAATTCTTCGTCAAGGGCGAGACGACGCGCTGACGCGTCATCGCCCGTCGTTCTTCCCCACCGACCCGGATTTCCCATGACCTATCTCCAGGAATCGAGCCGGCCTGCCGTGACCGTACCCAAGCTGCAGGCAATGCGCGACGCCGGCGAGAAGATCGCGATGCTGACCTGCTACGACGCGAGCTTTTCCGCGCTGCTGGATCGCGCCGGCACCGACGTGCTGCTGATCGGCGATTCGCTCGGCAACGTGCTGCAGGGCCACACGACCACGCTACCCGTGTCGCCCGACGACATCGCGTACCACACCGCCTGTGTCGCGCGGGCTCAACCGCGCGCGCTGGTCGTCGCCGATCTGCCGTTCGGCACGTACGGAACGCCGGCCGACGCGTTCGCGAACGCGGTCAAGCTGATGCGCGCGGGCGCGCAGATGGTGAAGCTCGAAGGCGGCGAATGGCTCGCCGATACGATCCGCTTCCTCGTCGAACGCTCGGTGCCCGTGTGCGCGCACCTCGGCCTCACGCCGCAATCGGTGCATGCGTTCGGCGGCTTCAAGGTCCAGGGCAAGACGGAAGCCGGCGCCGCGCAACTGCTGCGCGACGCGCGCGCGATCGAGGATGCCGGCGCGCAGCTCGTCGTGCTCGAAGCCGTGCCGACGCTCGTCGCGGCCGAAGTCACGCACATGCTGAAGATTCCGACGATCGGCATCGGCGCGGGCGTCGACTGCTCGGGGCAGGTGCTCGTGCTGCACGACATGCTCGGCGTGTTCCCCGGCAAGCGGCCGCGTTTCGTGAAGGATTTCATGCAGGGGCAGCCGAACATTCAGGCGGCCGTCGAAGCGTACGTGCGCGCCGTGAAGGACGGCACGTTCCCGGGCCCGGAGCATTCGTTCTGATTTCGGACGAGGTGGCGGCTCGATGCGAAGGCAAAGGCCGCCACCTGCTCGACGACACCCGTCGTTCGATTTGGCAGCACTGCATTTTCAAACACGTCCTATATCCGTAGGCCTTCGTTGCGGAGACCATTGCGCTTCCATCATTCCACGGAGGCGAAATGTCCCACGTATACGAACGCGCAGCCGAATTGGCCGGCGAACCACTACAAGGCGATGGTGAGTGCGTTGCGCTCGTGAAGGTCCATACCAAAGTGGGCGCGACCTCGGGCTGGCGACCGGAAAAGACGGTAAAGGGTGATTCGACCATTCGTCCGGGCACGGTCATCGCGACCTTCGAAAGCGAACAATATCGAAACAGGTCGTACGGCAACCATGCGGCGTTTTATCTGAGTCAGGATTCGAAAGGCATCTACGTCATCGAACAATGGCGCAGTCTGTCGAAAATCCGGAAACGGCACATCCGGTTCCAGGGCAAGGACAGAAACGGTCGCTATATCGATCCGAGCAACAACGCCGATGCGTTCTCGGTGGTGCGATGACGATGGCACTCGCCTGTTTTCCAGCCAATGCGGTGCTCGCCGCGTTGCTGACAGCTAGTTGCATCTCGTCGGCGTACGCCACTTCGGCGCCTGCTCAGTGTCCGGCCCGCCTGGCGGTTTCACAGACGGTCACAGGTCCCGCGCCCGACGGCTGGCGTCCCTACGACTCACAGAAGGCACATCCGCTGATCGGTGTGTCGTTTTGGTCCGGGCCGCCCGATCAACTCGCCATGCTCGCCCCATCGAGCGGCGTCAAACGGCGCGATATGCTCGTCAACACGTGGCCACTCGCGGCAGCCGAAACCGATTACTGGGTGAGTTGCGAGTATTTCGACACGGCCGCGATCATTGCCCGTCCGCTGGGCACGGCCGCGCGAACCTGCACGGTCCGCTACGACGCGAAGCGGACGCCGCCGAAGATGATCGACTGGCACTGCGGGTGAGGGTGCAGCGGAAGGTGAAGACAATGTCGACGCCCGCTCGAGAACATCTATCACGCGTCGTACACATCGCAATTCCATACGCGTCCCATATTCGCATGGCAATCAAGAGACGATGTATTCCATTCAAGGGCAAGGACAAAAATGGCCGTTACATCGATCCGAGCAACAATGCCGATGCATTTTCGGTGGTGAAATGATGACGTTCATCCGGCAAACGCCGTACCGGCTGCTCACCATTACCGCGTTCGCATTCAGTTCGCTCACCGTCTTACCCGTATCCGCCGCCATTGCAAATTGCCCCGCACGCATTGCCGTCACCCAGCAGCTCGACGGTCAACCACCCGATGGCTGGAAAAACTTCGACACGCAACGCACCTATCCGCTTGCCGGCGTCACCTTCTGGTCGGGGCCGCCGGGCCGGATAATGTCATTGCTGCCGAATCGCTCGCGCACCGAGCCCAAAAGCGATGTTTATACCTGGTCGCTGGCCGAAGCCCGTGAAGACTACTGGGTCTCGTGTGACTACGGCAATACGAGCGTCGTGATCGCACGGCCACTCGGCAAACATGCGCAAACTTGCGTTGCGCGCTATAAACGAGGGCACGCCATCGTACAAACCTGGCAATGTACGCCACGAAAGTAATCCGTTCAGGCCGATGCGCAGTCGCGAATCAGCCGCGCCGTCATCGGCCCGCGCAACGCATTGCAGATCATCAACGCGTCTGCGTTCAGCACATCGTCGAGCGTCAGCGCGCGCTCCGTTGCGTTTAGCGCCGGATCGTCCAGCAGCACGCCGCGCATCACGCCCGGCAGCACGCCGCTCGCGAGCGGCGGCGTCACCCATTGCCCGTCGAGCTTCACGAACAGGTTCGAGCGCCCGCCTTCCGTCACCTCGCCGCGCTCGTTGACGAACAGCATGTCGAATCCGCCGAGTGCTTCGGCCGCCTGCCACGCGCGGTCGTATTCGGCACGGCGCGTGGTCTTGTGCAGCAGCAGCGCGTCGCTCGCGCAGGTCGGCGCAAAGCCGTGCTCGGACGCGAGCATCAAGCTAACCGGCCCGGTGGGCAGCGCCTTCAGCGGTGCGGCCGTGATGTCGACCGCGCCGTCCTTCGCGAGCGCGAGCTTCATCCGGTATGGACTGTCACCGTCGAGCGCCGCGCAGCGTGCATCGATCTCGCGATGCAGCGTGTCGGCGTCGAAGCGGAAGCCGAACGCATCGGCACTGCGCTGCAGCCGCGCGAGATGGCGCTCCAGATGCCGGATGCCGCCCGCGCGCGTCGCGGCGGTCGTTTCGAACAACTGGAAGCCGGGGTCGGCATCGGTCAGGAATCGCGCTTTCAATTCGCACTCCGCATATTCGTCGGCCGCGACGCTGTCGAGCACGATGCCCGCGCCGACGCCCATCGTGCCGCGCCGCCGGCCGGCCGCGGCGATGCCCGTGCCGTCCGCGTCATTATCGACGCCAGCCGCATCGAGCGTCAGCGTCCGGATCGCGACCGACAGGCAGAAATCGCCGCAGGACGCCGCACGGCCCGGCGACGCACCGGCCCCGTCAACCTGTCGCGCGGCGCCGTGGCTGGCCGACGGAACGTCTTGCGCGGCGTCCTCCACGGCGCCGTCCCGCGGCGCATCGAGCCACCCGATCGCGCCCGTATAGAGCCCGCGCGGCGTCGACTCGATCGCGTCGATCAATTCCATCGTCTTGTACTTCGGCGCACCGGTGATCGACCCGCACGGAAACAGCGCGCGCAGCATCTGCGCGAACGTCGTGCCGTCGCGCCAGCCGGCTTCGACCGTCGACGTCATCTGCCACACCGACGCATACGGCTCGACGGAGAACAGCGCCGGCACCTTGACGCTGCCCGTGCGCGCGATCCGCGACACGTCGTTGCGCAGCAGGTCGACGATCATCACGTTTTCCGCGCGGTTCTTCGGATCGCTCGCGAGGAACGCGGCGGCCGCCGCATCGTCGCGCGGATCGGCCGAACGCGGCGCGGTGCCCTTCATCGGCCGCGCGCGCAGCACGTCGCCCTGCTTCTCGACGAACAGCTCGGGCGAGCACGATACGACCCACGCGCCGCCGGGCAGCGCGACCAGCGCGCCGTACCGCACGGGCTGGCGCGCGCGCAGCCGCCGGTACAGCGCGAGCGGCGTGCCGAACACGTCGAAATTCAGCCGGTACGTGTAGTTGACCTGATACGAATCGCCTGCGCGCAGCGCGTCCTGCACCGCGCCGATCGCCGCGTCGAACGCGTCGCGCGACACGCTCTTCGCGACGTGCGCGACACCGGCGATCGACGGCGGGCCGCCGCCATCCTGCTGTGCGAGCCACGCGTCGACTTCGTCGCGCGACAACCGCTCGCAGCGCGCATACAGCAAAAAGCGCAGCGGGGCATCGCCCGGCTGCGCCTTTTGCAGGTTGCGTCCGAATTCGTAATCGCCGACGACGACCGCATGCAGCCCGTCGCGCAGATCCCGCGCGAGCGCCGCATCGATGGCGTCGAGCTGCGCCGGGTCCGTGCACACGCGTTCGCGCACGAAGCCCGAATACAAACGACTCGACCGCGCGGACGCGGTCGAGTCGCAATCGTCCAAGAGCGCGAACGACGCGCTCTCGTTGCCTTCAGTCATGCCCGTTACTCGAAGAAGCTCTTCACCCGGTCGAACCAGCTCTTGCTCTGCGGGCTGTGACGCGCGCCGCCTTCGGCCAGCGACTTCTCGAACTGCTTGAGCAGGTCGCGCTGCTGGTCGGTCAGCTTCACGGGCGTCTCGACCTGCACGTGCACGTACAGATCGCCCGCGATGCTCGAACGCAGCCCCTTGATGCCCTTGCCGCGCAGGCGGAACGTCTTGCCCGACTGCGTGCCTTCCGGCACCGGGAACGACGCACGGCCGGCCAGCGTCGGCACCTCGATCTCGCCGCCGAGTGCGGCGGTCGTGAACGGAATCGGCATCTGGCAGTGGAGATCGTCGCCGTCGCGCTCGAACACCGAGTGCGGCTTGATGTGGATCTCGACGTAGAGGTCGCCCGGCGGCCCGCCGTTGATGCCCGGTTCGCCGTTGCCGGCCGAGCGGATCCGCATCCCGTCGTCGATCCCGGCCGGAATCTTCACTTCGAGCGTCTTGGTTTCCTTTACCTTGCCCGACCCGTGGCAATGCGCGCACGGCTCGGGGATGTAGGTGCCGGTGCCATGACACTTCGGGCAGGTCTGCTGGATGCTGAAGAAGCCCTGCGACATGCGCACCGTGCCCTGGCCGTGACAGGTCGGGCAGGTTTCCGGCTTCGTGCCGGGCTTCGCACCCGAGCCGTGGCAGACTTCGCACGACACCCAGCTCGGCACGCGGATCTGCGTGTCGTAGCCGTGCGCGGCCTGCTCGAGCGTGATTTCCATGCTGTAGCGCAGGTCGGCGCCGCGATACACCTGCGGGCCGCCGCGGCCGCCGCGCGCGGCGCCGCCCGCGGCCTGGCCGAAGATGTCGCCGAAGATGTCGCCGAACGCATCCGCGAAGCCGCCGAAGCCCTGCGCGCCCGCACCGCCCATGTTCGGATCGACGCCCGCGTGGCCGTACTGGTCGTACGCGGCCCGCTTCTGGCCATCCGACAGCATTTCATAGGCTTCCTTCGCCTCCTTGAAATGCTCTTCCGCATCCTTGCTGTCCGGATTGCGGTCAGGATGATACTTCATCGCAAGCTTGCGATATGCCTTCTTGATTTCGTCGTCGCTCGCATTCTTCGCGACGCCCAGAACCTCGTAGTAATCCCGTTTCGCCATATCGATTCACTGTGCCGCCACGCATCGCGCACGCGGCGGCTCCTTTCGCCCGCAGTAAAGTCTCTCGACTCGTCTGGCGCTGCACCGTCCGCGGACGGCTCGCGCAGCACCCGCCAAAAAACAAATGTGCCCGGAGGGCCGCAAGGCCCGCCAGGCGTGGAGTCGATCCGGCCATCCGGAAGGAAAGACAGACCGCTTTTCAGCCGCTGGTCAGTCGCGCCGCGCGCGTTTTCGCGCGCGCGGCATGCGGTGCCATTGCAACCTGGCTTAGTCCTTCTTCACTTCCTTGAACTCGGCGTCGACGACGTCGTCGGCAGCCTGTTGCGCACCGCCTGCGTGGGCCGCGCCTTCCGCCGCACCGGCCGCGCCGGCCGCACCTGCCTGCTGGGCCTGCATGTCGGCGTACATCTTCTCGCCGAGCTTCTGCGAGACCTTGCCGAGCTCCTCGACCTTCGCGTCGATCGCGGCCTTGTCGGCCGACGTGTCCTTCAGCACGTCCTCGAGCGACTTCAGCGCCGCTTCGATCGCTTCCTTCTCGCCCGCGTCCAGCTTGTCGCCGTACTCGGTCAGCGCCTTCTTCGTGCTGTGAACCAGCGCATCGCCCTGGTTGCGCGAATCGGCCAGCTCGCGCAGCTTGTGGTCTTCCGCTGCGTTCGCTTCCGCGTCCTTGATCATCTGATCGATTTCAGCCTCGGACAGGCCCGAGTTCGCCTTGATCGTGATCTTGTTTTCCTTGCCGGTCGCCTTGTCCTTCGCGCCGACGTGCAGGATGCCGTTCGCGTCGATGTCGAAGGTCACTTCGATCTGCGGCACGCCGCGCGGGGCCGGCGGAATGCCTTCGAGGTTGAACTCGCCGAGCAGCTTGTTGCCCGCCGCCATTTCGCGTTCGCCCTGGAACACCTTGATCGTCACGGCCGACTGGTTGTCGTCCGCCGTCGAATACACCTGGGCGTGCTTCGTCGGGATCGTCGTGTTCTTGTTGATCATCTTCGTCATCACGCCGCCGAGCGTCTCGATACCGAGCGACAGCGGGGTCACGTCGAGCAGCAGCACGTCCTTGCGGTCGCCCGACAGCACCTGGCCCTGGATCGCCGCGCCAACCGCGACGGCTTCGTCCGGGTTCACGTCACGGCGCGGGTCCTTGCCGAAGAACTCCTTCACCTTCTCCTGCACCTTCGGCATGCGGGTCTGGCCGCCGACCAGGATCACGTCGTCGATGTCCGACACCTTGACGCCTGCGTCCTTGATCGCGATGCGGCACGGTTCGATCGTGCGCTCGACGAGGTCTTCCACCAGCGCTTCCAGCTTCGCGCGGGTGATCTTCAGGTTCAAGTGCTTCGGGCCCGACGCGTCCGCCGTGATGTACGGCAGGTTGATTTCGGTCTGCTGGCTCGACGACAGCTCGATCTTCGCCTTTTCGGCGGCTTCCTTCAGGCGCTGCAGCGCGAGCACGTCCTTCGACAGGTCGACGCCCTGCTCCTTCTTGAACTCGCCGATGATGTAATCGATGATGCGCTGGTCGAAGTCTTCGCCGCCGAGGAACGTGTCGCCGTTGGTCGACAGCACTTCGAACTGCATTTCGCCGTCGACGTCCGCGATCTCGATGATCGACACGTCGAACGTGCCGCCGCCGAGGTCATACACGGCGATCTTGCGGTCGCCCTTCTCGGCCTTGTCGAGGCCGAACGCGAGCGCGGCCGCGGTCGGCTCGTTGATGATCCGCTTGACTTCGAGGCCCGCGATGCGGCCGGCGTCCTTGGTCGCCTGGCGCTGGCTGTCGTTGAAGTATGCCGGCACCGTGATCACGGCTTCCGTGACCGGCTCGCCGAGGTAGTCTTCGGCCGTCTTCTTCATCTTGCGCAGCACTTCGGCCGACACCTGCGGCGGCGCGAGCTTTTCGCCGTGCGCTTCGACCCATGCGTCGCCATTGTCGGCCTTGATGATCGCATACGGCATCAGGCCGATGTCCTTCTGGACTTCCTTCTCTTCGAAGCGGCGGCCGATCAGGCGCTTCACCGCGAACAGCGTGTTCTTCGGGTTGGTCACCGACTGGCGCTTGGCCGGCGCGCCGACGAGCACTTCGTTGTCGTCCATGTACGCGATGATCGACGGCGTGGTGCGAGCGCCTTCCGAGTTCTCGATGACCTTGACCTGGTTGCCTTCCATGATGGCGACGCACGAGTTCGTGGTGCCGAGGTCAATACCGATGATCTTTCCCATTTTTTCCTAATCTCCAGAAATGCTTGTTTGCTGCGCGAAACGCCGCGTTTTTGGGCGGTTTCGCACGCCAGAATTCAACTCTGTTCCCGAAATGCGTCCGCCCGATCCGTTTTCAAGACCCGACGAGCGATGCGGATATTAAATTTTTTCAATCGCCGCCGGCCAGCGGATCGTGTGGGCCGGTGCCCTCGCGGGACGGGGCACCGGCCGCCGCGCCGATCTTCGCGCGTGCCGCCGCAACCGCTGCCTGGAACTGCGCGAGACCATGCCAGCCCGTCGCGCGGCCCAACCGCTTGCCGCGGTGGAAGAAGAACCACGTCGGCACGCCGTGCAGCCCGAAGCGGCGCCCCAGCTGATGGTGCTCGTACACGTTGCAATGGAACCACTTCAGGCCCAGCGCGCGGATCGCGTCGGGCTGGGCGAGCATCGCCTTCTTCGCGATTTCGCAGTTGAAGCAGTCGACACCCCAGAAGAACACCACGGCCAGCGCATCGCCCGCGCCGTCGACGGCCGCGTCGAACGTGCCGGCGTCGAGCGCCTGCATGTCGAACGCGTCGAACGCGGCCGGATCGACGCCGGCGGGCACCATGTCGGCCGCCTTACTTCGGCTGCGCGACGGTGACGAGCGCGGGGCGCAGCACGCGGTCGGCGATCATGTAGCCCTTTTGCAGCACCGTGACGACGGTGTTCGGCTCCTGCTCGGCCGGCACCATCGAAATGGCCTGGTGCTGGTGCGGATCGAACTTCTCGCCGACCGGATTGATCGCGACGACGCGGCCCTTCTCGAGCGCGCTCGTCAACTGGCGCAGCGTGAGCTCGACGCCCTCGCGCACCTTCGCGATGTCGCCGGAGGTATCGTTGACGGCCGCTTCCAGGCTGTCCAGCACGGGCAGCAGGTGCTCCGCGAAGCTCTCGATCGCGAACTTGTGCGCCTTCGACACGTCGTCCTGCGCGCGGCGGCGCACGTTCTCGGTTTCGGCCTTCGCCCGCAGGAAGCTTTCCTGGAGCTCGGCGACCTTGGCTTGAGCCTCCGCGAGCGCCGCGTCGGCGGCTTCGGCGGCGGGTGCGGCGCCTTGCTCCGCCTGCTTCTCGCTGCCGATGTCTTCGGCCGATTGGGTAGCCGGGTTCTCTTGCGTGTTTTCCATGTCGCTGAAAGTCGATTAGAGGTTGAAGCCAAATCGGCAACCGCCGGACGTATACCCGGCGGCACCGCACATTACTGGTGCAAATAAGGGCGAAAACTGCGGTTTCAAGAGGGTTATTCGCCGGCATTCTCCAATGCCGCGAAACAACCGCGCGTCTGCCGGGGCAGGCGCCGCATCGTCCGCCGCCTCGGGCGAAACGGCCTGTAACAACGCTTACCCGGCAAGTACTAGCTGCACACAGGCCGGCTGCACTACACTCCACTCAAGCGTCGGAAAAGCGTGTTTACCCTAGCTGACCGCCGCGTGACCTTCCACCTGGCGCCGTTTTCACCCTTGTTCTCGAGGGGAGTACCGTGAAACTGACCTTTGCGATATCGGTGGTCGCGCTGGTACTCATTGCCGGCACCACCACCATCTGCCTGTCGGGGGCCGTCACCGACCGCACGACCGAATACGGAAGCGCGCGGGCGACGTTCGACCAGATGTTCAGCTCCCACCAGAAAATCTGTCGATGATGCGCCGGTCGCGCTTCGTCGGCCGGCCGTGCAATTCGGCCGCCGGCTCGCGATACGTCCGGCGCCGCTCCAGTTCGGCGAGCCGCGCGGCTCGCCCCGCAGCCGTTTCCTCGTAGAGCGTCTGCGCGACGCTCGCGGGCCCGCGCACGTCGCACACGCCCAGCACGGCAATGTGCCAGACGATGCCGTCGATCGCAATCTCGACCTCGTCGCCCACCCGCACGTCCTTCGCCGGCTTGACCGCCGCGCCGCCGATCTTCACGTGCCCCTTGTCGACCGCATCGGTCGCGAGCGAGCGCGTCTTGAAGAATCGGGCTGCCCACAGCCATTTGTCGATGCGCAGCTTCGCGCCCGGCTCCGTGGAAATCCTGTAGTTCATGCAAGCCTCCGCCGGGCCGCCGTGTGATGGCTGACCGCCGCCCCGGGGAACGGCGAACAACGCGCGCGTGGGAATCGTTTCATCTCAATTGACCGGTTCGGGCTGCGCGGCCTTGACGGGCCAGCCCTGCAGATTTTCCGCGACGATCTCGCCGAGCGCGCCGATCCATGCGGAGGCACCGTTCAGGCACGGAATGCGGTGAAAGGTCTTGCCGCCGCCGGCGAGAAACTCGTCGCGCACTTCCATGCCGATTTCCTCGATCGTCTCGAGGCAATCGGCCGTGAAGCCGGGGCAGAACACGTCGGCCCGCCGCACGCCGGCCTCGCCGAATTCGCGCAGGGTCGGCGCGGTATACGGCTGGAGCCATTCGGCCTTGCCGAAGCGCGACTGGAACGTGACGCGGCATTCGGTGGCCGACAGCCCGAGCGCGGCCATCAGCAACGCACCCGTCTGCTGGCACTGGTCGTGATAGGGATCGCCGAGGTCGAGCGTGCGCTTCGGCACGCCGTGGAAACTCAGCACCAGCTTGTCGCCGGCCGCGAAATCGGGCCGGCCGTGCTGCGCCCAGTACTGGCGCACCTGCTCGGCCAGCGCGTGGATATAGGCCGGATGGTCGGCGTAGTGCCGCACCGTGCGCACTTCCGGCTGATTGCGCATGCGCGCGAGCGCGCCGAACGCGGCATCGAACGCGGTGGCGGTGGTCGACGCCGAGTATTGCGGATACATCGGCATCAGCAGCACGCGCTCGACGCCCGCCCGCTTGAACTGCGCGAGCGCGTGCGCAATGTTCGGACTGCCGTAGCGCATCGCGTAGTCGACCATCACGTGATAGCCGTTCGACGCGAGCAGGTGCCGCACGCTGTCGGTCTGGCGCTCGGTGTAGACACGCAGCGGCGAGCCCTCGGGCATCCAGACGGCCGCGTATTTCTTCGCGGACGCGCGGCCGCGCAGCGGCAGGATCAGCGTGCGCAGCAGCACCTGCCAGACGGCCTGCGGAATTTCGACGACCCGCGGATCCGACAGGAATTCGGCCAGGTAGCGCCGCACCGCGCGCGGGGTGGGCGCGTCGGGCGTGCCGAGATTGATCAGCAGCACACCGATGCGATGGGCAGCCGCGACACTCGATGGCGGCTCAAGATCGAAACGCATGGGCAGGAACGTGCTCGGGGCACGCAGTCGGACGGCCCTCAATTATAGCGGGCCGCAGCGCTCGGGTCGGCTGGCCGTTCGGCCGACTGGCGGCGCGCGCGACGCCGCGGCACGATGGCGGGACGGCGTCGGGGGCGGCTGCTACTGCTGGCTCAGCGTGAGCGACAGCAGGCGCGCGGTGATGTCGACGATCGGTATCACGCGGTTGTACGCCATGCGGGTCGGGCCGATCACGCCGAGCGTGCCGACGATCTTGCCGTTCACCTCGTAAGGCGCGGTCACGACGCTCATTTCCTCGATCGGCACGAGCGTCGATTCGCCGCCGATGAAGATCTGCACGCCCTGGGCGTGGCTCGACACGTCGAGCAGTTGCAGGAGGCCCGTCTTTTGGTCGAATACGTCGAACAGCTTGCGCAGCCGCGCCATGTCGGACGACAGGTCCGCCACCTCGAGCAGGTTGCGCTCGCCGGAAATCAGCACGGTGTCCTCGGTGTCGGGCACCTCGGTGCTGGCCGTCACGGCCGCGTGCATCAGCGTCGTCATGTCGCCGCGCAACTGGTCGATCTCGTCGCGCAGGCGGCGACGCACCTCGTCGAACGACAGGCCGGCGAAATGCGCGTTGATGTAGTTGGACGCCTCGGTCAGCTGCGACGGCGAATAGTCGCGCGGCGTCGCGAGCATGCGGTTCTGCACGTCGCCCTCGGGCGTGACGATGATCAGCAGGATGCGCTTGTCGGACAGGCGCATGAATTCGATCTGCTTGAACACGTGGCTGCGACGCGGCGTCAGCACGACGCCCGCGAACTGCGACAGGTTCGACAGCACGCTCGCGGCGGCCGCCACCACCCGCTGCTGCGGCTCGCCGGCCTGCAGCGTGTTCTGCACCTGACGTGCGACGGCCTCCGCGTCGATCGGCGCCTCGACCGTCAGCATCGTGTCGACGAACAGCCGGTAGCCGCGCGGCGTCGGCACGCGGCCGGCCGACGTGTGCGGGCTCGACACGAGGCCGAGCTCCTCCAGGTCGGACATCACGTTGCGGATCGTCGCCGGGCTCAGCTCGAGCCCGGAGTAACGGGACAACGTGCGCGATCCGACTGGCTGACCGTCGGCGATATACCGTTCGATCAGGGTTTTCAGGAGGGTTCGTGCGCGAGGATCTAGCATGGTGGAAAATTTTAGCGCAACCGCGCAAGCACGGCGAGTGGCGTCGGCCACCATTGCGCGGGCCGGCCCGATCCGGCCCCGTCGGCGCACGGGCGGTTCTTTTCGTCAACGAGCTATGGTGTAATGCCGGCATGAAAACCGGTAATCAGTTCAACACTGTCGCGCTCGTCGGCCGGAGCAACACGCCCGGCATCGCCGAGCCGCTCGCCACGCTGGCGGACAGCATTGCCACGCTCGGCTTCGAGGTCGTGTTCGAAGGCGATACCGCGCGGGAAATCGGCATCGCCGGCTACCCGGCGCTCACTCCGGCCGAAATCGGGGCACGAGCGGACGTGGCAATCGTGCTCGGCGGCGACGGCACGATGCTCGGCATCGGCCGCCAGCTTGCGCCGTACCGGACACCGCTGATCGGGATCAACCACGGGCGGCTCGGCTTCATCACCGACATCGCGGCCTCCGACATGCAGGCGCTCGTGCCCGTGATGCTGGCCGGCAAGTTCGAGCGCGAGGAGCGCTCGCTGCTCGAGGCGCGGATCGTACGCGACGGCGAACCGATCTACCACGCGCTCGCGTTCAACGACGTCGTCGTGAACCGCAGCGGCTTCTCCGGGATGGTCGAGCTGCGTGCGTCGGTCGACGGCCGCTACATGTACAACCAGCGCTCGGACGGCCTGATCGTCGCGACGCCCACCGGCTCGACCGCGTATGCGCTGTCGTCGGCCGGCCCGATCCTCCATCCGCAGCTGGCGGGCATCGTGCTCGTGCCGATCGCGCCGCACGCGCTGTCGAACCGGCCGATCGTGCTGCCCGACGATTCGAAGATCGCGATCCAGATCGTCGGCGGCCGCGACGTCAACGTGAACTTCGACATGCAGTCGTTCACGTCGCTCGAGCTGAACGACACGATCGAGGTGCGCCGCTCGAAGCACACGGTGCCGTTCCTGCACCCGATCGGCTACAGCTACTACACGACGCTGCGCAAGAAGCTGCACTGGAACGAACACGCATCGAACGAAGACGACAAGGCGTCCTGACGCCGCTCCGCCCGACACCATGCTCCGCCACCTCTCGATCCGCGACTTCGTCATCGTCGCCGCGCTCGATCTCGAATTCGACAGCGGCTTTTCCGTCTTTTCAGGCGAAACCGGCGCCGGCAAGTCGATCCTGATCGACGCCCTCGCCCTCGCGCTCGGCGAACGCGCCGACGCGAGCGTCGTGCGCACCGGCTGCGGCCGCGCCGACATCACGGCCGAGTTCACGCCGCACGACCGTGTCGCGCGCTGGCTCGACGACCACGCGTTCGACGCCGAGGACACCGTGATGCTGCGCCGCGTGATCGACGCGAACGGCCGGTCGCGTGCGTTCATCAACGGCACCAGCGCGACGCTCGCCCAACTGCGCGAACTCGGCGAGATGCTCGTCGACATCCACGGCCAGCACGCGCACCAGTTGCTGATGCGGCCCGACGCGCAGCGCGAGCTGTTCGACACGCACGCGGGGCTCGTCGCCGATGCCGCGAACGTCGCGCGCGCGTGGCGCGTGTGGCGCGACGCGACGCAGGCGATCGACGCCGCGAAGGCGCACGAGCGCGAATTGCAGCTCGAGCGCGAAAAGCTCGCGTGGCAGCTCGCCGAACTCGACAAGCTCGCGCCGCAAGCCGGCGAATGGGACGAAGTCAGCAACGAACACAAGCGCCTGTCGCATTCGGCGAACCTGATCGAAGGCGTGCGCGGCGCGCTCAACGCGCTGTCCGAGTCCGACGACGCGATGCTCGCGCAGCTCGGCGCGATCGTGTCGAAGCTGCGCAGCCTGGCCGACTACGACACCGCGCTCGGCGATGCGCTGGCATCGCTGGAGCCGGCCGAGATCCAGTTGCAGGAAGCCGTGTATTCGCTGTCGCACTATGCCCAGCGCGTCGATCTCGACCCGGAGCGGCTCGCGCAGGTCGAAACGCGGCTCGACGCGCTGCACTCGACCGCCCGCAAGTTCCGGCTGCCGCCCGACACGCTGCACGAGGAGCATGCGGCGCGCCGCGCGCAACTCGCCGCGCTCGACGCCGCCGCCGATCTCGGCGCGCTCGAAGCCGCGCAGGCCAAGGCGCGGGAAGCCTATCTCGCCGATGCGAAACGCCTGTCGAAGGCGCGCGCGCAGGCCGCGAAGGCGCTCGGCACGGCCGTCACGGCCGGCATGCAGGAACTGTCGATGGCAGGCGGCAGCTTCGAAGTCGCGCTCGTGCCGCTCGCCGACGGCGGCCCGCACGGGCTGGAACAGGTCGAATTCCGCGTGGCCGGGCACCCGGGCGTGCCGCTGCGGCCGCTCGCGAAGGTCGCGTCGGGCGGCGAGCTCGCACGGATCAGCCTCGCGCTCGCGGTCATCGCCAGCGCCGCGAGCCCGACGCCGACGCTGATCTTCGACGAAGTCGATACGGGAATCGGCGGCGGCGTCGCCGAAGTGGTCGGCCGCCTGCTGCACCAGCTCGGGCGCGACCGCCAGGTGCTGTGCGTGACCCACCTGCCGCAGGTCGCCGCGCGCGGCGACCATCATTTCCAGGTGGCGAAGGGCGCCGACGAGCGCGGTGGCACGGTATCGACCGTTGTCGCGCTCGACCGCGCCAGCCGGATCGAGGAAGTCGCGCGGATGCTCGGCGGGCTCGAAATCACCGCGACCACACGCAAGCACGCGAAGGAAATGCTGGCGGCCTGACGCCGGCTCCACGTTGGTCCGGATGCGGAAAGACCGGCGCATGCGCCGGTCTTTTTTGTTACGGCAGGCCAGCCGCTCGATCGCGGCCGGCCCGCGCCGCCGATCGTACGCCCGATTCGAACGGGCGACTCAAACGCCCGTTTCGACCGCCCCGAACACGCGCGCCCACAGCGCCGTCACGGCCGCCCGCTCGTCGGCCACGAGGGCCGGATCGACGCGCGCCTTCTCCATCCCGTCGAGCCGCAGCTTGTGCTGCAGCTTGCGGTACTTGCGATACGCCGCGCCGACGCGCTCGGCCTCGTCCGCGCCCATCAGCCCGAAGCGCGCGACCTCGCGCAGCAGCGCGATATTGCCGGTATTGCGGATCAGCTCGGCGTCGCTCGACGCGTGCAGCAGCACCCAGTACTGGACGATGAACTCGATGTCGACCATCCCGCCGCGATCGTGCTTCAGGTCGAACAGCCCGGTCTGGTTCGGGTGGCCGGCAAACACCTTCCCGCGCATGTCGACGATCTCCTTCGCGAGGATCGCCCCGTCGCGCGGCGTCGTCAGCACCTGCTGGCGGATCGCCTCGAAAGCCGCGCCGATCCGCGCGTCGCCCGCGCTGTAGCGGGCGCGCGTCAGCGCCTGGTGCTCCCACACCCACGCGGTGTTCGCGGCGTCGCCCTCGCGCAGTTGATAGCGGCGGAATGCGTCGAGATCGGTGACGAGCAACCCGGCCTCGCCGTTCGGCCGCAGCCGCAGGTCGATGTCGAACAGCGCGCCCGCGCCGGTCGCCGTCGTGAGCCACGTGATCAGGCGCCGCGTGAAGGTCGTGTAGACGTCCGCCGAACGCTCGTCCGGATCGTCGTACAGGAAGATCAGGTCGAGATCGGACGCATAGCCGAGCTCCTTGCCGCCCAGCTTGCCGTACGCGATCACCGCGAACATCGGCACGTCGCGATGGCGCTTCGCGAGCTGCGACCAGACGACTTCGATCGTCACGTCGAGCACCGCGTCGGCCAGCTCGGACAGCCGGTCGCTCACGTGCTCGACCGACAGTTGCCCGGCCAGGTCGATCAGCAGGATCCGGAACACCTCCGCGTGCTGCGCATGGCGCAGCAGGTCCATCTGCTGCTCGGGGCCGTCGGCCGCGGCGAGCCGCGCGCGCAGCGCCTCCTTGAACGCGGGCCAGTCGAACGGGCTCGCGATCGCCTCGTCGTCGAGCAGCTCGTCGAGCAGCTGCGGGTGGCGGATCAGGTAGCCGCCGCCCCAGCGCGTCGCGCCGAGCACCGACAGCACGCGGTCGAGCGCGGCCGGGTATTCGGTCAGCAGCGCGAGATAGACGCCGCGCCGGCTGACCGTCTCCAGCAGGTCGAACAGGCGCACGATCGTCTCGTCGCGGCGCGCGGCGTCGATCGTCGGCGCGGCGTCGAGCGCGCGCTGCGCGACGCTGTCGAAGCGCTGCCGGCTCTTTTCCGGCAGCCCGGTATAGCGCGACGATTGCCAGATCGCGCGCAGCCGCGCGAGCACGGCGGCCGGATCGGCGAAGCCCAGGCCGTCGAGGCGCGCGACCAGCGCGTCGTCCTCGCCGTCGTCGGCCAGCGCGCCGCTCCAGATCCACGCGGCGGCCGTGTCGTCGCCGGCCGTGCAAGGGCCGCCGCCCTTCACCTTGTCCGCGAAGATCTGGTCGAACTGCGCCTCGACGAAGTTCCGGTGCTCGTCCAGCACCGTCATCAGCGCCGCGTAGTCGGCAAACCCGAGCGACGCGGCCAGCGCCGCGCGCTCGTCGGGCTCGACCGGCATCGCGTGCGTCTGCGCGTCGTTGCGGTATTGCAGCCGGTGCTCGAGCGTGCGCAGGAAACGGTAGGCGTCGGTCAGGCGCGCGCATACGTCGTCGCCGATCAGCCCGCGCGCCTGCGCATGCCGCAGCACCGCGAGCGTCGGCCGCACGCGGAACTCCGCATCCTGGCCGCCGCGGATCAACTGGAACACCTGCGCGCTGAACTCGATCTCGCGGATCCCGCCGCGCCCGAGCTTGATGTCGTCGGCCTTGTCGGGCCGCATCGACGCCCGCCGCGCGGCTTCGTGCCGGATCTGCTGGTGCAGCGAACGGATCGCGCCGATCACGCCGAAATCGAGATAGCGACGGTACACGAACGGCTTGACGATCGACTCGAGCTGCGCCGCGAGCCGCCGCGCCGCGTCGCTGTCGCCTTCCGACACGAGCCGCCCCTTGATCCACGCATAGCGCTCCCACTCGCGCCCCTGCACGTAGAAATATTCCTCGAGCATGCCGATGCTGCAGACGAGCGGCCCCGAATCGCCGTTCGGGCGCAGCCGCATGTCGACGCGAAACACGTAGCCGTCGGCCGTGACCTCGGACAGCACGCCGATCAGGCGCCGGCCGAGCCGCGTGAAGTATTCCTGCGTGGACAGCGGCGAACGCGTACCGCCCGTCGTCTCGCCGTCGTCCTCGTAGACGAAGATCAGGTCGATGTCCGACGACACGTTCAGCTCGCGGCCGCCGAGCTTGCCCATCCCGACCACGCCGAGCACGACGCGCTGGCCGTCGGCGCCGCGCGGCTCGCCGTACAGCGCCTCGAGTTCGGCCGACAGCAGCGCGAGCGAACGCTGCACGGCCACTTCGGCGAGATCGGTCATCGCGCCCGTCACTTCGGCGACGTCCGCCAGCCCGCGCAGGTCGCGCTCCGCGACCGCGCCGAACGCCTCGGCCCGCAGTTGCCGCAGCGCGCGCTTCAGTTGCTCCTCGTCCGGCGCGGACGTGCCGGCCGGCGTCGCGAGCAGCTCGGTGAGGCGCGCGTCGAGCCGCGCGCGGCCCAGCGGCGCGGCCGCCCACGCGGCGATCTGCGCGGCCAGCGCGGGCCGGGCGGCCGCCGCGCGGGCAAGGTATCGGGAATAGGACGTGCTGAGCAGGGCGGAAGCGTCGGTCATCGAGAAGCGGGCCTGGCGGAAAGACCGGCGGGCAGCGGGCCGGCGCGTGCGCGCCCCGCTGCCGACCGGCCCGAATGGACTCGGCGCGGCCGCGCCGGACGCGCGTGCGCCCGTCGCGACGCCGCGCGCCGGAAAGCCCGTGCCGTACGGCCCCCAACGGCCGCCGACACGAACCCGTGTGATACATTTCAACGTCAGTCTGCAAAACTACCATATCGCCGCCCGTCCGCCGCATGTCCGACCGTCAGGAATCCGCCGTAGCTGCGCCCGAAGCGGGACCTCCGAAGCACGATCACCCGGTCCTGCGTCGCGTGTTCAGGGTGACGCTGGCAGTCGGGATCGGCACCTACTTCGTCGCGTCCGGCGCGTTCCTCGGGCTGCGCTACGTGCTGCTGCCGCGCATCGACGAATACCGCCCGCGCATCGAGCGCGCCGTGTCCGACAAGCTCCACGCGCAGCTTTCGATCGGCAAGCTTTCCCCGAACTGGTCCGGCATGCAGCCGGGCGTCGAGCTCACGAACCTGACGATCCGCGGCCGCGACGGCAAGGTCGCGCTGTCGGTGCCGCACGCGACGGCCGCGCTATCGTGGATGTCGCTGCTGCGGCTGTCGCCCGCGCTGTCGAGCCTGATCGTCGACCAGCCCGACCTCGTCGTCGCGCGCGCGGCCGACGGCTCGCTGAGCGTCGCGGGCGTCGGCGTGGCCACCACCCACGGCGGCAACGACACGTTCGGCACGTGGCTGCTGAAACAGGAGGCGATCGTGCTGCGCGGCGGCACGCTGCGCTGGCGCGACGCGCAGCACGATGCACCGGAGCTCGTGCTGTCGGGCATCCGGCTCGCGGTGCTCAACGACGGCCGCGTGCACAAGGCCGCGCTGCAGGCGCCCGCGAACGGCACGCTGCTGCTCGGCCCGCTCGATTTCCGCGCGCGCTTCAAGCACAAGCCGCTCGCGCCGATCGGCAAGCCGTCGAACTGGACCGGCGACGCGTACCTGTCGACCGGCCCGGTCGACCTGCAGACGCTCGCGCGCTACCTCGACATGCCGCTCACGATCCACGCGGGCCGGATCGACAACGCGATCTGGGCGACCTTCGGCGACGGCCACCTGCGCTCGGCGGGCGGCGATCTGCAAGGCGCCGACGTCGCGCTGCGCGTGCGCCCGACGCAGCCGCGGCTCGACGTGCCGACGGTCCGCTTCGGCTGGGACATGGCGCTCGATGCGGGCCAGGACTACACGCTGCACCTGACGCGCTTCAATGCGGAGCTCGGCCAGCCGCCGCTGCCGGACGGCACGCCGCTCGCGCGCTCGCTCGCGCTGTCGACGCTGACGGCACGCTACCGCGTGCCGACCGCGACCCAGGGACAACTGCTCAGCGTGGTCGGCGACCGCGTCGATCTCGGCATCCTCAGCGAATTCATCCGCGGGCTGCCGCTGCCGGCGCGCCTGCGCAACGAGCTGATCAAGATCGACCCGCGCGGGATGGTGTCGAACTATCACATCGAGGTCGAGCGCGCGAAACCCGCGCACGCCGATCTCGCCGACGAGGAGCGGCGCATGGGCGCCGCGCCGATCGTCCGCTACCGCTTCCTCGGCGATCTGCAAGGCATCAGCTTCGCCGCGCAGGAGCCGCCGCCCGGGCTCTCGCCGCGCGGTCACCCGCGCGCCGGCTGGCCGGGCGTCGAGAACCTGTGGGGCCGCGTCGATGCGAACGAGACCGGCGGCTCCGCGCATATCGACACGGTCAACGCGGCGGTCACCGTGCCCGGCGAATTCGACGAGCCGCGCCTGACGTTCGACCGGCTGCGCGGCAACGCCAAATGGACGATCACGCCCGCGCCCGGCGACAAGCACGCGCGCGTCGACGTGTCGCTGCCCGATCTGCTCGTGTCGAACCCCGATGCCGAAATCGCGGTGTCCGGCTCGTACACGAACCCCGGCCACGGCCGCGGCTCGCTCGACCTGCGCGCCGATTTCGCGCGCGCATCGGTCGCGCGCATTCCGCGCTACCTGCCGACCGGGATGTCCGAGCACCTGCGCAACTATCTCGGCCATGCGCTGCAGGACGGCAAGGTGACCAAGGGCGCGTCGATCGTCGCACGCGGCCCGCTCGAGAAATTCCCGTTCGAACACGAGCCGGACGCCGGCGTGTTCCACATCGTCGCACCGTTCACCGGCGGCCGCTTCGAGCCGACGCCGTACCCGCCGCGCAAGCTCGCGAACGGCACGCCGAGCGTCTGGCCGGCGCTCGACGGGATCGACGGCGTGTTCGAACTCGCGCAGAACAAGCTGCGGTTCGACATCGAGCGCGCGCGCTACAAGCGCGTCACGCTGACGAAGGTCGCGGGCCGCATCGACGATCTCGGCAATCCGTCGCACTCGCCGCTGATCATCGACGGCCATGCGCAGGGCCCGCTAGCCGACCTGATCGACTACGCGGACAACAGCTCGCTCGGCACGATGAGCGGCCACATCGGCCAGCGGATCGATGCGCAGGGCCCCGCGTCGCTCGCGCTCAAGATCACGATTCCGCAGCACGTCCCCCATCCGCACACGCACGTCGAAGGCGCGCTCGCGTTCGGCGGCAACACGCTGTCGACGAGCGGCGTGCCGCCGCTGTCGGCCCTGCGCGGCAGCGTCCGCTTCACCGAGGCCGGCGCGTCGCTGCACGGCCTGTCGGGGCGCTTCCTCGGCGGCCCGGTGCGCGCGAACGGCACATTCCGGTCGCATGGCCCGTACGCGGTGGACGTCGACGGCCGGCTCGCGCTCGACGCCGCGCGCGGCCTGAACCTGCACGGCGCGGCCGCCGCGCTGCTCGAACACGTGGTCGGCGACGCACCGTACCAGGTCGCCGTGCGCGGCGCGCCGGGCCGCCTGCCCGACGTCAGCGCGCAATCCGACCTGACGGGCGTCGCGCTGAACTTCCCGGCGCCGTTCGCGAAACCGGCCGGCACGCCGATGCCGTTCCGCTTCACGCTCCAGCCGGCGCCGCAGGCGGACGGCAAACGCCTCGAACACGCCGACCTGACGCTCGGCCCGGTGTCCGCGACCTACCTGCTCGACGCGACGCGCGGCCAGCCGCTGCGCGCGGTGCGCGGCGCGATGGGCATCCACCGGATGCCCGACATGCCGCAGGACGGCGTGAGCGCGGCCGTCGACGTCGCCGAGCTGGACGCCGACGCGTGGCTCGCGCTCGCCCACACGCTGCGGCCCGACACGCCGCGCGCGCCCGCGCCGCCGGCCGCGCCGCGCGTCGATTTCGCGAGCTTCGCGCCGAAGCGCTTCGCGTTCCATTTCGGCACGCTGAAGCTGCTCAAGCGCAACTGGGAGAACGTGATCGTCGGCGCGTCGCACGTCGACGATCTCTGGCAGGCGAACATCGCGTCGAACCAGGTATCGGGCTACCTGTCGTGGGCGCCGGGCGGCGGCCACAACGGCGCGGGCGTGCTCAACGCGCGGCTCGCGAAGCTCGTCGTGCCGCAGAGTGCGCAGCACGATCTCGTCGGCCGCGCGATGAACCTGCCGACGCCGACCGACCGCCCGATGCCGTCGATCGACCTGATCGTCGACCAGGTCGTCGCGCGCGATCACGACATCGGCCGGCTCGTCGTGAACGCGCGCAACATCGACGAAGACGGCACGCCCGTGTGGCAGCTCGACAAGCTCGAACTGTCGAACCCGGCAGCGAAGCTCACGGCCACCGGCAACTGGCGCACGTCGCGCCGCGCGCTGGCCCGCGGCGCCGACGAAAACGACGCGCCGCGCCGCACCGTGTTCGACTTCAAGCTCGACATCGACAACGCGGGCGCGCTGCTCGACCGCGTCGGCCTGCCGCGCACGCTCGCGGACGGTCACGGCTCGGTCACGGGCAAGGTCGGCTGGCGCGGCGGCCCGACCGCGCTGGACTTCCCGTCGCTCGGCGGCCAGGTCGCGGTCGACCTCGAACACGGGAAGATCCTGAAGGTCGACCCGGGCGCGGCGAAACTGCTCGGCGTGCTGAGCCTGCAGAGCCTCGCGCGCTTCCTGACGCTGAACTTCCGCGACGTGGTCGGCAAGGGGCTGCCGTTCGACAAGATCACCGGCACCGGCCGGATTTCGAACGGGATCGCGCGCACCGACGACTTCTCGATGATGACGGGCCCGGCGAACGTCACCGTGCGCGGCGCCGTCGACCTCGGCACCGAAACGCAGGACCTGCATGCGCACGTCGCGCCGAAGATCAGCGCGGGCGCGGCCGCGATCGGGGCAGCCATCATCAACCCGCTGCTCGGCGTCGGCGTGCTGGCCGCGAACTACGCGCTGTCCGAAACGCTGTCGCACGCGTTCGCGCTCGACTACGCGATCACCGGCTCGTGGGCGCACCCGCACATCGAGCGGGTGCGGAGCGATCAGGGTAAGATGAATCACGGTCCGGCCGATGCATCGAGCCATTGAGCGCATATCGCGCCGCAGGGTGCCGGGCCGCACCCCATTTATGACGCAAGCGATTCCGCGATGACCGACCACGCCCGTTCCGCCACGCCCTTCCAGGTCGCCGCGCTGCAGATGGTGAGCGCGCCGGACGTCACCCGCAATCTCGCCGAAGCGCGGCGCCTGATCGCGGAGGCCGCCGGCGAAGGCGCGCAGCTCGTGCTGCTGCCCGAGTATTTCTGCTTCATGGGCCACCGCGACACCGACAAGCTCGCGCTCGCCGAACCGTACCGGGACGGCCCGATCCAGCAATTCCTCGCCGACGCCGCGCGCGACCACGGCATCTGGGTGATCGGCGGCACGCTGCCGCTGAAGGCGCCGCAGCCCGACCGCGTGCTGAACACGACGCTCGTGTTCGATCCGTCCGGCAACGAGGCCGCGCGCTACGACAAGATCCACCTGTTCAACTTCGAGAAAGGCGACGAATCGTTCGACGAGGCGCGCACGATCCGCGCGGGCGACACGGTCGTCGCGTTCGACGCGCCGTTCGGGCGGGTCGGCCTGTCGGTCTGTTACGATCTGCGCTTTCCGGAGCTGTATCGCCGCATGGGCGACTGCGCGCTGATGGTCGTGCCGTCGGCGTTTACGTATACGACGGGCCGTGCGCACTGGGAAATGCTGCTGCGCGCGCGGGCCGTCGAGAATCAATGCTACGTGCTCGCGGCCGCGCAGGGCGGCAAGCACGAGAACGGCCGGCGCACGTGGGGCCACAGCATGCTGATCGACCCGTGGGGCGAGATCGTCGCGGTGCGCGACGAGGGTGCGAGCGTCGTGCTCGGCACGCTCGATCCGCAACGCATCGCCGACGTACGCCAGAGCCTGCCCGCGTGGCGGCATCGCGTGCTGACCTGAATCCGCCGCACCGCTTGAAACGCCGCGCGGCCCACCCATCTGCCCGGCAGCACCCGACAACTTTTTTGAGAACTCCCGATATCCGCATGAACATCATCGAACCCGGCATCCGCAACCTCGCGCTGGCGAAGGACATCCTGCTCACGCCGTACGGCCTCGACGAAAGCCTGCTCACGCGCACGATCGCCGACATCTTCACGCATCGCGTCGATTACGCGGACCTGTATTTCCAGGCGACCCGCAGCGAGGCATGGAGCCTCGAGGAAGGCATCGTCAAATCGGGCAGCTTCAGCATCGACCAGGGCGTCGGCGTACGCGCGGTCGCGGGCGACCGCACCGCGTTCGCGTACTCGGACGATCTGTCGCCCGAAGCGATCGCGCAAGCCGCCGCCGCCACCAAGGCGATCGCGGCGGCCGGCGGCGGCCGGCAGAAGATCAAGGCCGCCACGTCGCTGACGGGCATCTCGGGCCGCGACCTGTACCTGCCGTCCGACCCGCTCGCGTCGCTCGACGCGACGGCCAAGGTCAAGCTGCTCGAACGCATCGAACAGATGGCGCGCGGGCGCGACCCGCGCGTCACGCAGGTGATGGCCGGCCTCGCCGGCGAATACGACGTCGTGCTCGTCGCGCGCAGCGACGGCGCGCTCGCGGCCGACATCCGCCCGCTCGTGCGCGTGTCGGTCACCGTGATCGCCGAGCAGAACGGCCGCCGCGAGATCGGCTCGGGCGGCGGCGGCGGCCGCTTCGACTACGGCTACTTCACCGACGAAGTCCTGTCGCGCTACGTCGACGACGCCGTGCACGCGGCGCTCGTCAACCTCGACGCCCGCCCCGCGCCGGCCGGCGCGATGACGGTCGTGCTCGGCCCGGGCTGGCCGGGCGTGCTGCTGCACGAGGCGATCGGCCATGGCCTCGAGGGCGACTTCAACCGCAAGGGCTCGTCCGCGTTCGCGGGACGGATCGGCGAACAGGTGGCCGCGAAGGGCGTGACCGTCGTCGACGACGGCACGCTGCCGAACCGCCGCGGCTCGCTGAACATCGACGACGAAGGCAATCCGACGCAGTGCACGACGCTGATCGAGGACGGCATCCTGAAGGGCTACATCCAGGACACGCTGAACGCGCGCCTGATGAAGATGCCGGTCACGGGCAACGCGCGGCGCGAGTCGTACGCGGCGCTGCCGATGCCGCGCATGACGAACACGTACATGCTCAACGGCGACAAGGATCCGCAGGAAATCATCGCGTCGGTGAAGAACGGCCTGTACGCGGTGAACTTCGGCGGCGGCCAGGTCGACATCACGAACGGCAAGTTCGTGTTCTCGGCGTCCGAGGCGTACATGATCGAGAACGGCAAGGTCACCTACCCGGTGAAGGGCGCGACGCTGATCGGCAGCGGCCCGGAATCGCTGAAGTACGTGAGCATGATCGGCAACGACATGTCGCTCGACACGGGCGTCGGCGTATGCGGCAAGGAAGGCCAGAGCGTGCCGGTCGGCGTCGGCCAGCCGACCCTGCGGATCGACAAGATGACGGTCGGCGGTACGGCATAACCGCATCGCGGCGCAGACAATCCGCGCATTTCGATGAAAACGCGCGGATTGTCCGCATTTTCGAGTACCCCCGGTTGCCAGCCGCGCGCTGACCGGGTATAAATTCCGAATCAACTTTTTTGACGAGCCGAATTTCCGTCATGTCCGCCAAGTTTTACTTTTACTTTTTTTGGTATCTCAGACCGCTGGCGGATCGAGAGGGTTGATGGCGCGTGAAGCGCAACCGAAATTCCCGAAAAAACCGCCGGCGAACCCGGCGGTTTTTTTTCGCCCTTCGCCAGCCGGTCGCCGCCGCAGCGGCCCGCAGCCCCGACCGGCACCACTGAATTGCCTGAATTGATGAATCTGCCGCACGCGCACTGACCGAACGGCGCCCGGAACCAAGGAGAAACAGCATGCCCCCGCACAACACCGACGACGTCCGCATTCGCGAACTCAAGGAACTGACGCCGCCCGCCCACCTGATCCGCGAATTCGCGTGCTCCGAAGCCGCGTCCGAGCTGATCTACCACGCGCGCCAGTCGATGCACCGCATCCTGCACGGGATGGACGACCGGCTGATCGTCGTGATCGGGCCGTGCTCGATCCATGACACGAAGGCGGCGATCGAATACGCGGGCCGGCTCGTCAAGGAGCGCGAGCGCTTCAAGGGCGAACTGGAAATCGTGATGCGCGTGTACTTCGAGAAGCCGCGCACGACGGTCGGCTGGAAGGGGCTCATCAACGATCCGCATCTGGACAACAGCTTCAAGATCAACGAAGGGCTGCGTACCGCGCGCGAGCTGCTGCTGCAGATCAACGAAATGGGGCTGCCGGCCGCGACCGAATACCTCGACATGATCAGCCCGCAGTACATCGCCGACCTGATCTCGTGGGGCGCGATCGGCGCGCGCACGACCGAGTCGCAGGTGCACCGCGAGCTCGCATCGGGGCTGTCGTGCCCGGTCGGCTTCAAGAACGGCACCGACGGCAACGTGAAGATCGCGGTCGACGCGATCAAGGCCGCGTCGCAGCCGCACCATTTCCTGTCGGTGACGAAGGGCGGCCATTCGGCGATCGTGTCGACGGCCGGCAACGAGGACTGCCACGTGATCCTGCGCGGCGGCAAGGCGCCGAACTACGACGCGGACAGCGTGAACGCCGCGTGCGCGGACATCGGCAAGGCCGGCCTCGCCGCGCGCCTGATGATCGACGCGAGCCACGCGAACAGCTCGAAGAAGCACGAGAATCAGATTCCCGTGTGCGCCGACATCGGCCGCCAGATCGCGGCCGGCGACGAGCGCATCGTCGGCGTGATGATCGAGTCGCACCTCGTCGAGGGGCGCCAGGACCTGAAGGAAGGCTGCGCGCTGACCTACGGCCAGAGCATCACCGACGCGTGCATCGCGTGGGACGACAGCGTGAAGGTGCTCGAAGGCCTCGCGGAATCGGTGAAGGCGCGGCGCGTCGCGCGCGGCAGCGGGAACTGAAGAAACGCCGCCAGGCTGACCGTATGGCCCCCGCCTGGCGGCGAATTGGCCATACGGCCGGCCTGCGGCCGACGTGTTGCTCTGCTAGACTAGCTAACATCATCTAGCTAACCAGAGGATCGATCATGTCGACCGTCAACATGCACGATGCCAAGTCGCGGCTTTCCAGCCTCGTGGAAGCGCTTGAATCGGGGCGCGAAGCCGAAGTCGTGATCGCGCGCAATGGTCGTCCGGTCGCCCGGCTCGTTCCGTACACCGCGCCGAAGCGGATCGGCGCAGCCCGTCAGTTGCTTGCCGGACTGAGCATTCCGACAAGCGTCGAGGCATTCAATGCCGGCGATGAATCGATCGCCGCCGACTTCGATGCCAGCTCGGACCAAGGGCTTGCACCGTGAAGCTGCTGCTCGATACGCACATCGCGCTCTGGGCGGCTGAAGGCGCACCGCAACTTTCGGCAACCGCGGCCGCATTGATCGAACATCCCCAAAACACGCTGTACGTCAGCGCCGCGTCGATTTGGGAAATCGCGATCAAGTACCGCAAAGGCAATCTGCCCGTCCATCCGAGAGATGCGCGTTCGGCATTTCGGCTGGCAGGTTTTGCGGAGTTGCCGATCAGCAGCGACCACGCCGAGGCAGCCGCCGCGTTGCCGGATTTCCCGGACCATGCCGATCCGTTCGACCGCGTGATGGTCGCGCAGGCGCTCCATGAAGGCATGCCGCTCGTCAGTGCCGATCCGAAGGTGTGGCGCTACCACGCAACGCTGATGTTGCGCGCCTGAAGTCGCCTCACGGCGCCGCAAGTAAAAAGCCCGGCTCGCGCCGGGCTTCGTCATTGCATCGTTGCGTTGGCCGAAACCGGCCGCCGGACCTCACTCGAGCGCGCCCGAACCGAAGATTTCCGTGTTCACGCGTTCCGGCGCGACGCCGAGGGCGACCAGCGCGTCGCGTTGCGCCTTCATGAACGCGATCGGGCCGCAGATGTAGTAATCGGCATCCGGCACCAGCGCGTACTGCTTCACACGCTCCTGCGTGAGGCGGCCTTCGAGGTCGTGATCGACACCCGCGCGATCGTTCGGGCCGACCAGCTCGTACAGCACCGTGCGCTTGACGTTCGCATGCTCGCGCACCGCGTCGTTCAACCAGTCGCGGAATGCGTGCACCGCGCCCGAACGGCATGCGTGGATGAAGCGCACGTCGCGCTTGCTGCCTTCAGCGATCAGCGTCGACGCCATCGACATCATCGGCGTGATGCCGACGCCGCCGGAGATCAGCACGACCGGCGTATCGGCCTCGCGCTTCAGCGAGAAGTCCCCCATCGGCGCGGTCGCCTCGACGATCGCGCCCTCTTCCACGCCGTCGTGCATCAGCGTCGACACCTTGCCGGCCGGGATCGCTTCCGGCTTGCCGGCCTCGCGCTTCACCGAGATGCGCAGCCACTTGCCGTGCGGCGCGTCGGACAAGCTGTACTGGCGCGGCTGGTCGACGCCGAGATCGCCGACGAAGCGCTTCACCGTGATGTACTGGCCCGGCTCGAACGTCGGCGCTTCGCCGCCGTCGGCGGGCGTCAGGTAGAACGACGTGATCTCGTCGCTTTCACGCACCTTGCGCGCGACCTTGAACGGGCGGAAGCCGCTCCACGCGGCATTCGCGTACAGGTCGGCCTCGGCGCCGATCAGGATCTGCGCGAGCTGGCCGTATGCGACGCGCCACGCTTCGAGCGTGCCGGCATCGACCGCGTCGCCGAGCACTTCGACGATCGCCGCGAGCAGGTTCTCGCCGACGATCGGGTAATGCTCGGGACGGATGTTCAGGCTCGCATGCTTGTGCGAGATGCGCGACACCGCGCCGCCCAGCGCGCCCAGATTGTCGATGTTCGCCGCATACGCGTAGACGGCCTTCGCGAGCGTCTCGGGCTGGCTGCCGGTCTTCTGGTGCGTCTGGTTGAACAGGTTCTTCAGTTCCGGATGACGCGCGAACATGCGCTGGTAGAAGTGCTTCGTGATCGTCGCGCCGTGCTCGGCGAGGACGGGGGCGGTGGCCTTCACACGGGCCATCTGGTCGGCGGTGAGGTGGGTCATGTTCGTTCTCCGTTAAACATGCACATACGATACTTGTTTAAAAACGAACACCCCTCGGGCAAATTGTCGCAGCGCGCAACAAGCGTGACGGTTGGCTAGCGGACGCGCCCGCGCTCCCACAGCACGTCGGCGCCACCGTCGACGCGGTTCAGCACGCGCGCCAGCACGAACAGCAGGTCGGACAGCCGGTTCACGTACCGCCGCGGCGCATCATTGAGCGTGTCGCCGCGCCCGAGGGCGACGATCGAGCGCTCCGCGCGGCGGCACACGGTTCGGCAGACGTGCGCGAGCGACGCCGCGCGCGAGCCGGCCGGCAGGATGAATTCCTTCAGCGGCGGCAGCGTCGCGTTGTAGTCGGCGAGCCACTGGTCGAGGCGCGCGAGATGCGTATCGTCGAGCACTGCGTGGCCGGGGATGCACAGCTCGCCACCGAGATCGAACAGGTCGTGCTGGATCGTGACGAGGGCGGTGCGCACGTCGTCCGGCAGCGCCTCGGCCAGCAGCACGCCGAGATTTGAGTTCAGTTCGTCGACGTCGCCGATCGCGGCGATCCGCGCGTCGTCCTTGCCGATGCGCCGTCCGTCGCCGAGGCCGGTGGTGCCGTCGTCGCCCGTGCGCGTCGCGATCTTGCTCAAGCGGTTGCCCATGCGAATGTCCTCTCGTGCGCGGCCGCCACGCGGCCCGGTTGGCTGGAACGCGATTATCGCAGCCCGCGGCGCGAGGCGCAGCGGACGTTACGGCGTAGAATGAGCCGACAGTACGACAAGCAGTCAGGAGACATTCGTGAATCACCCTGCCCCGCCGGCCGCCACGCGCCGCCCGCTGCCCCCCGCCATGCTCGATGCGCTGCGCGCCGCCTTCGGCGAGCGCGTGTCGACCGCCGACGCGGTCCGCGCCCATCACGGCCGCGACGAATCCCCGTTCGACCCGCAACTGCCCGACGCCGTCGTGTTCGCGCGCAGCACCGACGACGTGCGCGAAGTCGTGTCGCTGTGCTCGCTCTACGGCGTGCCGCTGATCCCGTACGGCGCCGGCTCGTCGCTCGAAGGCCACCTGCTCGCGGTACGCGGCGGCGTGTCGCTCGACCTGTCGGAAATGAACCGTGTGCTGTCGATCAACGCCGAAGACCTGACCGTGACGGTCGAGCCGGGCATCACGCGCAAGGCGCTCAACGACGCGCTGCGCGACACCGGCCTGTTCTTCCCGATCGATCCGGGCGCCGACGCCAGCATCGGCGGGATGACCGCGACCCGCGCCTCCGGCACCAACGCCGTGCGCTACGGCACGATGCGCGAGAACGTGCTCGGCCTCACCGCGGTGCTCGCGGACGGCCGCGTGGTGAAAACCGGCTCGCGCGCGCGCAAGTCGTCGGCCGGCTACGACCTCACGCGTCTGTTCGTCGGGTCCGAAGGCACGCTCGGCGTGATCACCGAGATCACGCTGCGCCTGCACCCGCTGCCCGAGGCCGTGTCGGCCGCGATCTGCACGTTCCCGACCATGGGTGACGCGGTGCGCACAGTGATCGAGACGATCCAGATCGGCGTGCCGATCGCGCGCGTCGAATTCGTCGATGCACTCGCGGTGCGCTCGATCAACCGTCACTCGAACCTGACGCTCGCCGAAGCGCCGACGCTGTTCTTCGAATTCCACGGCACCGAGGCCGGCGTGAAGGAACAGGCCGAACTCGTGCAGGCGCTCGCCGGCCAGAACGCCGGCCAGGGCTTCGAATGGGCGACGCGCCCCGAGGATCGCACGCGGCTCTGGTCCGCGCGCCACAACGCGTATTTCGCGATGCTTCAGCTGAAGCCCGGCTGCCGCGCGGTGACGACCGACGTATGCGTGCCGATCTCGCAGCTCGCCGCGTGCGTCGAGGAAACCGAGGTCGACCTGCGTGCGTCGTCGCTGCCCTGCCCGATCGTCGGCCACGTCGGCGACGGCAATTTCCACGTCGCGATCCTGATCGATCCCGACAAGCCCGAGGAGCTCGCCGAAGCCGAACACATCAACGACCGGATCGTCGAGCGTGCGCTGCGCCTGGGCGGCACCTGCACCGGCGAGCACGGCGTCGGGCTGCACAAGATGCGCTTCCTGCCGAAGGAGCACGGCGACAACGCGATCGACACGATGCGCGCGATCAAGCTCGCGCTCGATCCGCGCAATCTGATGAATCCGGGCAAGATTTTCACGTGCTGACACGGCGGCGCGACGTCGCGCCCCACGCAGGAGACCCCATGAACGCTCCCGTCGAACTGTCGAGCGCCGCCCGCGCGCAGCGCCAGCGCGAAATCGTGCAGGCGCTGATGGCCGTGCTGCCGACCCACTGCCTGCTGTACCGCGACGAGGATACGGCGCCGTACGAATGCGACGGCCTGTCCGCCTACCGCCGGCTGCCGCTCGCGGTCGCGCTGCCGGAGACGGAGTCGCAGGTGCAGCGGATCGTGCAGATCTGCCGCCGCATGGAAGTGCCGATCGTGCCGCGCGGCGCCGGCACGAGCCTGTCGGGCGGCGCGCTGCCGATCGCGCTCGGCGTCGTGCTGTCGCTCGCGCGCTTCACGCGTATCGTCGAAGTCGACCCGTACGCGCGCACGGCGATCGTGCAGCCGGGCGTGCGCAATCTCGCGATCTCGGAAGCGGCCGCGCCGTACGGCCTGTATTACGCGCCCGATCCGTCGTCGCAGATCGCCTGCACGATCGGCGGCAATGTCGCGGAAAATTCCGGCGGCGTCCATTGCCTGAAATACGGGCTGACCGTGCACAACGTGATGCGCGTGCGCGCGGTGACGATCGACGGCGAGATCGTCGAATTCGGTTCGCTCGCGCTCGACATGCCGGGCCTCGACCTGCTCGCGGTGATGATCGGCAGCGAAGGGATGTTCGCGATCGTCACCGAGGTGACGGTGCGGCTGATCCCGAAGCCGCAGACCGCGCAGCTCGTGATGGCGAGCTTCGACGACGTGGTGAAAGGCGGCGAGGCAGTGGCTGCGATCATCGCGTCGGGCATCATCCCGGCCGGGCTCGAGATGATGGACAAGCCGGCCACGCAGGCCGTCGAGGCGTTCACGCACGCGGGCTACGACCTCGACGCGAAGGCGATCCTGCTGTGCGAATCGGACGGCACGCCGGAAGAAGTCGCCGAGGAAATCGTGCGGATGACGGCCGTGCTGCGCGAGCACGGCGCGACGCGCATCCAGGTGTCGCGCAACGAACACGAGCGGCTGCGCTTCTGGTCCGGCCGCAAGAACGCGTTCCCGGCCGCCGGCCGCATTTCCCCCGATTACTACTGCATGGACGGCACCGTGCCGCGCCGCGCGATCGGCCCGCTGCTCGCGCGCATCGAGCAGCTCGAGACGCGCTACGGGCTGCGCTGCATCAACGTGTTCCATGCCGGCGACGGCAACATGCATCCGCTGATCCTGTACAACGCGAACGATCCGGACGAACTGCACCGCGCCGAGCAGTTCGGCGCGGAAATCCTCGAATGCTGCGTGGAATTCGGCGGCAGCGTGACGGGCGAGCACGGTGTCGGCATCGAAAAACTCAATTCGATGTGCGTGCAGTTCTCGCCGCAGGAGCGCGACGCGTTCTTCGCGGTCAAGCGCGCGTTCGATCCGGCCGGGCTGCTGAACCCGGACAAGGGCATCCCCACCCGCGCGCGCTGCGCCGAATATGGCCGCCAGCACGTGCGCGGCGGGCTGCTGCCACACCCCGACCTGCCGCGCTTCTGAGCGGCGTGCGGGCCGCGGCGCGCATCGGCGGCCGCGGTACGGGGCTCTGCCGTACCCGCTCGGCGCGTTCGCGCGCCGGCGCCGGCGTGCCGCAACCGCGATGGGGCTTAGGGATAGTCGCGATGTGCAATCGCGCCACCCCGGTACAATCGACCGGACAACGAGACGAGAAAGCAACGGAACATGGAAGAGGACGACATCGTCGCCGGATGGGCCGAGCGCATCCGCGCCGCCAGTGCCGACGGCCGGCCGCTGCGGATTCGCGGCGGCGGCACCAAGGACTGGTACGGCCAGGCGCTCGAGGGCGAAATACTCGACACGCGTGCGTTTCAGGGCATCGTGTCGTACGACCCGGCCGAACTCGTCGTCACGGTCCGCGCCGGCACGCCGCTCGCGCAGCTTGAAACCGTCCTCGCCGAGTGCGGCCAGATGCTGCCGTTCGAGCCGCCGCATTTCGGCCGCGCGGCCACCGTCGGCGGCTGCGTCGCGGCCGGGCTCGCGGGCCCGCGCCGCGCCACCTGCGGCGCCCCGCGCGATTTCGTGCTCGGCGTCACGCTGATGAACGGCCGCGGCGACATGCTGCGCTTCGGCGGGCAGGTCGTGAAGAACGTCGCCGGCTACGACGTGTCGCGGCTGATGGCCGGCGCGCTCGGCACGCTCGGGCTGATGCTCGACCTGTCGATCAAGGTGCTGCCGATGCCCGTCGCCGAAGTCACGCTGAAGTTCGAGATGACCGCGACCGACGCGGTGCGCAAGCTCAACGAATGGGGCGGCCATCCGCTGCCCGTGAGCGCGAGCGCGTGGCGCAACGGCACGCTCGTGCTGCGCCTGTCGGGCGCGGAAGCCGCGGTGAAATCCGCGAAAACGCTGCTCGGCGGCGAGGTCGTCGACGCGGTCGAGGCCGAGCGCTTCTGGTCCGGCGTGCGTGAGCACACCGATCCGTTCTTCAACGGCATCCCGCCCGGCTATGCGCTGTGGCGCCTGTCGCTGCCGTCGATCACCGAACCGATGCACCTGCCCGGCACCCAGTTGATGGAATGGGGCGGCGCGCAGCGCTGGTGGATCACCGACGCCGACGCGCAAACCGTGCGCATGAGCGCGAAGCAGGCCGGCGGCCATGCGACGCTGTTCCGCGCGGGCGACACCTACGACCGCAGCGCGGGCGTGTTCACGCCGCTGCCCGCGCCGATGATGAAGATCCACCGCGGGCTGAAGAGCGCGTTCGATCCCGCGCGCATCTTCAATCGCGGCCGGCTTTACCCTGAACTCTGAGGGCTGGATGCAAACGAACCTCGCCGATTTCATCCGCAACACGCCCGACGGCGACGAGGCCGACGCGATCCTGCGCAAGTGCGTGCACTGCGGGTTCTGCACCGCGACCTGCCCGACCTATCAACTGCTCGGTGACGAACTCGACGGCCCGCGCGGCCGCATCTACCTGATCAAGCAGATGGTCGAGGGCGCGGCCGTCACGCGCAGCACGCAACAGCATCTCGACCGCTGCCTCACGTGCCGCAGTTGCGAGACGACCTGCCCGTCCGGCGTTCAGTACGGCCGGCTCGTCGAGATCGGGCGCAAGCACGTCGAGGCGCAGGTGCAGCGCCCCGCGCAGCAGCGACTGATGCGCCGCGTGCTCGCGAGCGTCGTGCCGAACGCGGCGCTGTTCTCGCCGGTGATGCGGCTCGGCCAGCACGTGCGGCCGCTGCTGCCGAAGCGGCTGCGCGACAAGGTGCCGCCGCGCACGCGGCTGCTCGAATGGCCGCACCGCACGCATACGCGCAAGATGCTGATGCTCGGCGGCTGCGTGCAGCCGTCGATGCTGCCGAACATCAACATCGCGACCGCACGCGTGCTCGACGCGCTCGGCATCGAGACGGTCGTCGCGCCCGACGCGGGCTGCTGCGGCGCGATTCGCCTGCACCTGAACTATCACGACGAGGCGCTCGACGATGCGCGCCGCAACATCGACGCGTGGTGGCCGCACGTCGAACAGGGCGTCGAGGCGATCGTGATGAACGCGTCGGGCTGCGGCGCGACGGTGCTCGAATACGCGCACCTGCTGCGCGACGATCCGGCCTACGCGGAGAAGGCCCGGCGCATCGTGTCGCTGACCCGCGACATCTCCGACGTGCTGCTCGCGTTCGAGGCCGAGCTCGCGACGATCGCGCGGCGCCGCGCGATCCATACGGTCGCCTATCACCCACCGTGCACGCTGCAACACGGCCAGCAGTCGCGCGGCAAGGTCGAGCGCCTGCTGGAGACGCTAGGCATCGACGTGCGGCTGCCGGCCGACAGCTACCTGTGCTGCGGCTCGGCCGGCACCTACTCGCTGACGCAGCCGACGCTGTCGTACCGGTTGCGCAAGCAGAAGCTGCTGAAGCTGCAAGCGCTCGAGCCGCAGATGATCGTGTCCGGGAACATCGGCTGCATCGCGCATCTGCAAAGCGGCACGCAGGTGCCGGTCGCCCACTGGGTCCAGCTCGTCGAGCATCTGCTGTACGGTTAGGGCCTGTTCACGCGCGCGACGTGCCGGCGCGCGCCGTCCGTATAATGAGCGGATCGATGCGCGGCGCGTCGCCGCGCATCGGCTTCATACCCGCTTCCGTGCTGCCTCCGTGCCCGCTTTCGTGCCCGTCATGTCCGATCTCGCCGCCCGTCTCGACTCCGTTCACCGCCGCATCGCCGACGCCGCCCGCGCGGCCGGCCGCGACCCCGCCACCGTCTCGCTGCTCGCCGTGTCGAAGACGTTTCCGGCCGACGACGTGCGCGCCGCGCATGCGGCCGGGCAACGCGCGTTCGGCGAAAACTACGTGCAGGAGTCGATCGACAAGATCGACGCGCTCGCCGACCTGCGCGCGAGCCTCGAATGGCATTTCATCGGGCCGCTGCAATCGAACAAGACGCGCCCCGTCGCCGAGCGCTTCGACTGGGTCCATTCGGTCGACCGGCTGAAGATCGCCCAGCGCCTGTCGGAACAGCGCCCCGCCCACCTGCCGCCGCTCAACGTGTGCGTGCAGGTGAACATCAGCGGCGAGGCGTCGAAAAGCGGCGTCGCGCCGGCCGACGTGGCGGAGGTCGCGCGGGCGGTCGCCGCGCTGCCGTCGCTGCGGCTGCGCGGGCTGATGGCGATTCCCGAACCGGCCGGCGACACCGACGCGCAACGCGCGCCGCATCGCGCGCTGCGTGCGCTGTTCGACGCGTTGCGCGCCGACGGCCTGCCGCTCGACACGCTGTCGATGGGCATGTCCGCCGATCTCGAGGCGGCCGTGCTCGAAGGCGCGACGATCGTGCGCGTCGGCACCGCGATCTTCGGCGCGCGCGATTACGCGCACTGAACGCCGCGCCCTTTTCCGCCTTTCCGTTCATTCACTCGCTCATTCCCGACATCATGAAAATCGCATTCATCGGCGGCGGCAACATGGCCGCGGCCCTGATCGGCGGCCTGATCAAGCGCGGCGTCGCCGCGGACGGCCTGTATGCCATCGACGTCAACGAAGAAGTCCGGGCACGCGCGGCGCAGCAATTCGGCGTGCGCACCGGCGCGGCGATCGACGCGGCGCTCGCCGATTACGACGCGATCGTGCTCGCGGTGAAGCCGCAGGTGCTGCACGACGTCGCACAGGCGCTCGCGCCGCACCTGAAATCGCAACTCGTGATCAGCATCGCGGCCGGCATCCGCGGCACGGATCTCGCCCGCTGGCTCGGCGGCTACGCGCGCGTCGTGCGCACGATGCCGAACACGCCCGCGCTGGTCGGCATGGGCGTCACGGGCCTGGCCGCGCTGCCGGGCGTCGACGCCGCGGGCCGCGAACTCGCGTCGAGCGTGCTCGGCGCGGTCGGCGAGATCGTATGGTTCGACGACGAATCGCAGCTCGACGCGGTCACCGCGATTTCGGGCAGCGGCCCCGCGTACGTGTTCTATTTCATCGAAGCGCTGCAGGAAGCCGCGCGCCGCCTCGGCATGAACGACGAGCAGGGCCGTGCGCTCGCGGTCGCGACGTTCACCGGCGCCGCGCAACTCGCCGCGCAGTCGGGCGAACCGGCGAGCGTGCTGCGCGAACGCGTGACGTCGAAAGGCGGCACGACGGCCGCCGCGCTCGCGGCGTTCGACGCGCAGGGCGTGAAGGAAGCGATCGTGCGCGGCGCGCTCGCGGCCGAAGCGCGCGCGAAGGAAATGGGCGACGAGCTCGGCCGCGCGTAAGCGCGACGGCGGCGCCGGTTTTGCCGGCGCTGGACGTAAAAAAAGCGGCCCGACGGTCGCTTTTTTACGTCCAGCGTTGCGTGCAAAGACACGCGCAGCGCCGTTCAATGACCGGCCAGCAGGTACTGCACGGCAATGCCCGCGAACAACACGCCGCCGAGCCAGTTGTTGTGGCGGAACGCCGCGAAGCACGGCATCCGTTCGCGATCCTTGATCAGCGTGTAGTGATACAGCGCGCAGCCGACCGCCGCCGCCCAACCCACCCAGTACGCAAGGCCGAAGCCGAGCGTCGCGCCGATCCACACGTAGATGCCGAGCGTCACCGCGTAACACAGCATGACTGCCGCGACGTCGAAGCGGCCGAACGTCAGCGCCGACGTGCGGATGCCGATCTTGATGTCGTCGTCGCGGTCGACCATCGCATATTCGGTGTCGTACGCGACCGACCAGAAGATGTTCGCGACCAGCATCACCCACGCAAGCACCGGCACCGTGTCCTGCACGGCCGCGAACGCCATCGGGATGCCGAAGCCGAACGCGATGCCCAGATACGCCTGCGGAATCGCGAAGAAGCGTTTCATGAACGGATAGGAACCGGCGACGAACAGCGCGACGACCGACAGTTCCTTCGTCAGCGTATTGAGCGGCAGGATCAGCAGGAACGCGATGAACGACAGCCCGACCGCGATCGCGACGGCTTCCCACGCCCGGATCTTGCCCGACGTCAGCGGCCGGTCGGCCGTGCGCTTCACGTGGCGGTCGAAATCGCGGTCGGCGTAGTCGTTCATCGCGCAGCCGGCCGAGCGCATCAGCAGCGTGCCGAGCACGAAGATTACGAGCAGCGGCCAGCGCGGGTGGCCGTCCGATGCGATCCACAGCGCGTTGAGCGTCGGCCACAGCAGCAGCAGGCTGCCGATCGGCTTGTCCATCCGGACGAGCCGCAGATACAGGGGAAAGCGGGCAAGCATGGTGAAGCACCGGGAAGGGAATCCCGGCATTTTAGAGCCGAGCGGGGCTCCGCGTCATGTCGGCGCGACCCGCGGCCAGCGGCCGAGGCGGGCCGGCTGGCCGCCGAGGCCCGCCGCGCGTGGCCACACGGTCGCACGCATCGATCAGGGGACAGATTCGAGACCGGCCGGCATCGGGCCGGCCTGAAGTCCGCGGCAGCGCGAAGCTTACGCGAGCAGCGACCGCAGCATCCATGCGGTCTTTTCATGCGTCTGCAGACGCTGGGTCAGCAGGTCGGCGGTCGGCTCGTCGCTCGCCGCGTCGGCGATCGGGAAGATCTCGCGCGCGGTGCGCACGACCGCCTCGTGCCCTTCGACGAGCTGGCGGATCATGTCCTCGGCGGCCGGCACGCCCTTCGCTTCGGGCACCGACGACAGTTTCGCGAAATCGGCGAACGTGCCGGGCGCGACGACGCCCAGCGTGCGAATGCGCTCGGCAACGGAATCGACCGCGAGCCACAGTTCGTTGTACTGCTCCTCGAACATCAGGTGCAGCGTGTTGAACATCGGTCCGGTCACGTTCCAGTGGAAATTGTGGGTCTTCAGGTACAGCGTAAACGTATCGGCAAGCAGGCGCGACAGGCCGTCCGCGATGTTCTTGCGGTCCTTGTCGCTGATACCGATGTTGATTTGCGTGGCGTTGCCTTTCTTGGCCATCTTCGAGACTCCTCATTCGAAATGTTGAACCGGCGAAAATGCGTCGAGCAAGCCGCATGCCGCGTCGCGCGGCATCCGTTCGCGACTCGCCAGTTTAACGTCGCGAAGGCGTCGCCGCACTCAACCGCCGGCGATCGACATGAACGGCCCGAGCACGTGCAGCGCCTGCGAGACCAGTTCCGCCGCCCCGCCGACGACGATCGCGAAGCCAACGGTGTAACGCGCCAGCTCGATCGGCGATCGCAGAATGGGCGACGCCGCGGCGCGCACGTTGAGCATCATCTGGGTCATGATCGTCACTCCTTCGACAAGACATCGTTCAGAGAAGAAACGGCCGGTCGTTCGACCGGCCGCTTCACGTTACTGCGTGACTGCATCACCGCATCAGGATGCGGCCGGGTTCACGCGAGATCGAAGCGGTCGAGGTTCATCACCTTGTTCCAGGCGGCGACGAAGTCGCGCACGAACTTCTCCTTCGCATCCGCGCTGCCGTACACCTCGGCCAGCGCGCGCAACTGCGAGTGCGAGCCGAAGATCAGGTCGACGCGCGTGCCCGTCCACTTGACCGCGCCCGTCGCACGATCGCGCCCCTCGAACACGTCGTTCGCGCCCGACACCGGCTTCCACTCCGTACCCATGTCGAGCAGGTTCGCGAAGAAATCGTTCGTCAGCGTGCCCGGACGATCGGTGAACACGCCGTGCTTCGAGTCGCCGACGTTCGCGCCAAGCACGCGCAAGCCGCCGACCAGCACCGTCATCTCCGGCGCCGTCAACGTCAGCAGCTGCGCCTTGTCGACCAGCAGCGCCTCGGCCGGCGTCTTGTACGCGTGCTTCAGGTAGTTGCGGAACCCGTCCGCCACCGGCTCGAGCACGGCCATCGCGTCGACGTCGGTTTCTTCCTGCGACGCATCCATCCGGCCCGGCGCGAACGGCACCGTGATCGCGACACCCGCGTTCTTCGCCGCCTGCTCGACGCCGGCCGCGCCGGCCAGCACGATCAGGTCGGCCAGCGACACCTTCTTGCCGTCCGTCTGCGCATCGTTGAACGCCTTCTGCACGCCTTCGAGCGTTTCGAGCACCGCCGCGAGCGCTGCCGGCTGGTTCACTTCCCAGTCCTTCTGCGGCGCGAGACGAATGCGCGCGCCGTTCGCGCCGCCGCGCTTGTCCGAGCCGCGGAACGTCGCCGCCGACGCCCATGCGGTCGACACGAGCTGCGACACCGACAGGCCGGTGGCCAGCACCTTCGCCTTCAGCGCGGCGACGTCGGCGGCGTCGATCAGCGGGTGATCGACGGCCGGGATCGGGTCCTGCCACAGCAGGTGTTCCGCCGGCACGTCCGGGCCGAGATAGCGCGAGCGCGGGCCCATGTCGCGGTGCGTGAGCTTGAACCATGCGCGTGCGAACGCGTCGGCGAACTCGGCCGGGTTCTCGTAGAAGCGGCGCGAGATCTTTTCGTAGGCCGGGTCGAAACGCAGCGACAGGTCGGTCGTCAGCATCGTCGGGCGATGCTTCTTCGACGCGTCGTACGCATCGGGAATCACTTCGCCGGCATCCTTCGCGACCCACTGGTGCGCGCCGGCCGGGCTCTTCGTGAGCTCCCACTCGTAGCTGAACAGGTGCTTGAAGAAATCGTTGCTCCACTGCGTCGGCGTCGACGTCCACGTGACTTCGAGGCCGCTCGTGATCGTGTCCTTGCCCTTGCCCGTGCCGAACGTGCTCTTCCAGCCGAGCCCCTGCTGCTCGATGCCCGCGGCTTCCGGCTCGGGGCCGACGTTCGAGGCCGGGCCGGCGCCGTGCGTCTTGCCGAACGTGTGGCCGCCCGCGATCAGCGCGACCGTTTCCTCGTCGTTCATCGCCATGCGCGCGAACGTCTCGCGGATGTCGTGCGCGGCGGCGACCGGGTCGGGGTTGCCGTCCGGGCCTTCCGGGTTCACGTAGATGAGGCCCATCTGCACCGCGGCGAGCGGGCTTTCGAGCTCGCGCTTGCCGGTGTAGCGGCTGTTCGGGCCGCCGCTCAGTTCCAGCCAGATCTTTTCCGAGCCCCAGTAGACGTCGTCCGGCTCCCACGTGTCGACGCGGCCGCCGGCATAGCCGAAGGTCTTGAAGCCCATCGATTCGAGCGCGACGTTGCCGGTCAGGATCAGCAGGTCGGCCCACGAGATGTTGCGGCCGTACTTCTGCTTGATCGGCCACAGCAGGCGGCGGGCCTTGTCGAGGCTGACGTTGTCCGGCCAGCTATTGAGCGGCGCGAAGCGCTGCTGCCCGCCGCCGGCGCCGCCGCGGCCGTCGGCCGTGCGGTAGGTGCCGGCGCTGTGCCACGCCATGCGCACGAACAGGCCGCCGTAGTGGCCGAAGTCGGCCGGCCACCAGTCCTGCGAGGTCGTCATCAGCGCGTGCAGGTCCTGCTTCACCGCGGCGAGATCCAGCTTCTTGAACGCTTCTGCGTAGTCGAAATCCGGGTCCATCGGATCGGACAGCGCCGAATGCCGATGCAGCACGTTCAGGTTCAGCTGATTCGGCCACCAGTCCTTGTTCGTCGTGCCGCTGCCTGCGGTGTGGTTGAACGGGCACTTCGATTCGTTCGACATGCTTTTTCTCCTTTACTTGCTCGTAGGCCCCCACGTGCCGGGCGCGGTTCGTGGAGCATTGCGGGGGGTAAGAAACAGAACGGGCGGATTCTCCTGTCGCGCTACCGGACGTCGTGCGCGGCCTTCCGCACGCGTTCCCGCTGTCGCGCGCCGCAGGCGGGGCGCTCGGGGAAGCGGCCGCCGGCTGCCGTCGTGCCAGTGAGGCGGGTGTTTTTTCCGGTATCGGACATGCGATGCTCCGTCATGGCTTGACCGCAGGTGAATCGGGGGAACACAGGACCGGCGCGGGGCGGCACTCATCCGCCATACACACGATCCGCCAGGTACGCGAATGCAATCGGACGCAGGCTGCGGACCGCCGCCCTGGCGCGATGCACGATTGTCCCGCGCGACGGCACGTTCCACTGCGCGTGCTGCAATACCGACCGCATGATGACATCCTCCTTTGACGCTTGCATTCAACGTGCATCCCGCACGTCGGCTCGATGCCGATCCATGGTGAGGATTCTATATAAATCTATCAATTATTTGAATTTAATAAATTGTATCTATTTGATAGGGAAAAATAAACGGGGTCGCACGACCCCGTTCATCACGCTGCCACACACGCATGCACAACGCGCGTCAGTTCATCGTGGCCGGCATGTCGAGCTTCGCGACACCCGGCAGCTCGCACGCGGCAATCGCGTCGCTGATCGCGTCGATCGCCGGCATCCGCGTGAAGCTCTTGCGCCATACGAGCACGACGCGGCGGTCGGGCACCGGTTCGTTGAACGGCACGTACGACAACAGCTCGGCATCCGGGCCGTTCGCGCGCGGGCCGATCTCGGCGACCGACATCCGCGGCAGCACGGTGATGCCGACGCCGCTCGCGACCATGTGGCGGATCGTCTCGAGCGACGAGCCCTCGAAGGTCTTCTGGATGCCGTCGGCCGTCTGCGAGAAGCGCATCAGCTCCGGACACACGCCGAGTACGTGATCGCGGAAGCAGTGGCCGTTGCCGAGCAGCAGCATGGTTTCCTGCTTCAGGTCCTCGGCGTCGATTTCGTCGCGCTTCTCCCACGGATGGCCGGCCGGTAGCGCGACGACGAATGGCTCGTCGTACAGCGGCCGCACCATCAGGCCGGTTTCGGGGAACGGCAGCGCCATGATCGCGGCGTCGATCTCGCCCTGCTTCAGCAGTTCGAGCAGCTTCAGCGTGTAGTTCTCCTGCAGCATCAGGGGCATCTGCGGCACCCGCTGGATCATCTGCTTGACGAGCGTCGGCAGCAGGTACGGCCCGATCGTGTAGATCACGCCGAGGCGGAACGGGCCGACGAGCGGGTCCTTGCCCTGCTTCGCGATCTCCTTGATCGCGAAAGTCTGCTCGAGTACGCGCTGCGCCTGGGTGACGATCTGGTCGCCGATCGGCGTCACGCTCACTTCGCTCGCGCCGCGCTCGAAAATCTGCACGTTGAGCTCGTCTTCGAGCTTCTTGATCGCCACCGATAGCGTCGGCTGGCTCACGAAGCACGCTTCGGCCGCACGGCCGAAATGCCGCTCGCGCGCGACTGCGACGATGTATTTCAATTCAGTCAGCGTCATTGTGGGTCAATCAGAGATATACAGGCGATAGGTTTAATTTATACACCTGTTGGCACCGGTTCGCCAAGTTTCTCTGCATCGCGATGCGTCGATCGGTGGCGTTCGATGCGGCCCCGAGCCGGTGGATCAGGCCTTCAGGTACTGCTCGCGCGCGCCGAGCCAGCGCGCCAGATGCTGCGTGACGACCTCGGGATACGCGGCAATCAGCCGCGCCGCGGCCTCGCGGGCCGGCTCGATCAGCCAGCCGTCGGTCTCGAGGTTCGCGAAGCGCAGCATCGCCGCGCCCGACTGGCGCGCGCCGAGGAATTCGCCCGGCCCGCGGATTTCGAGGTCGCGCCGCGCGATCTCGAAGCCGTCGGTCGTCTCGCGCATCGTCTTCAGCCGCTCGCGACCGGCGATCGACAGCGGCCCGGTGTACAGCAGCACGCACACCGACGCCGCGGTGCCGCGCCCGACACGGCCGCGCAACTGGTGCAGCTGCGCCAGGCCGAAGCGCTCCGCGTGCTCGATCACCATCAACGACGCGTTCGGCACGTCGACGCCGACCTCGATCACGGTCGTCGCGACCAGCAGCTGCACTTCGTTGCGCGTGAACGCGTCCATCACGGCCGCCTTGTCGGCCGGCGACAGCCGGCCATGCACGAGGCCGACCTTCAGTTCGGGGAGCGCGGCGGCGAGCGTCTCGTAGGTTTCGACGGCCGTCTGCAGCTGCAGCGTCTCGCTCTCCTCGATCAGCGGGCACACCCAGTACACCTGGCGCCCGGTCAGCGCGGCCTCGCGCACGCGGGCGATCACCTCGTCGCGCCGCGCGTCGCCGACGAGGCGCGTGAGCACGGGTGTGCGCCCGGGCGGCAGCTCGTCGATCGTCGACACCTCGAGGTCCGCGTAGTACGTCATCGCGAGCGTGCGCGGGATCGGCGTGGCCGACATCATCAACTGGTGCGGCTGAAAGTCGCGCGCGCCGTTGGCCGCATTCGCCGCCTTCGCGCGCAGCGCGAGACGCTGCTCGACGCCGAAACGGTGCTGCTCGTCGACGATCACGAGGCCGAGCCGCGCGAATTCGACCGTATCCTGGATGATCGCGTGCGTGCCGATCACGAGCTGCGCGGTGCCGAGCGCGGCCGCCTCGATCGCCGCGCGTTTCTCCTTCGCCTTCAGGCTGCCCGCGAGCCACGCGACCTTCACGCCGAGCGGCTCGAGCCACGCGCGCAGCTTGCGCGCGTGCTGCTCCGCGAGGATTTCGGTGGGCGCCATCAGCGCGGCCTGGTAGCCGGCGTCGATCGCCTGCGTGGCGGCCAGCGCGGCGACGACCGTCTTGCCGCTGCCGACGTCGCCCTGCAGCAGGCGTTGCATCGGGTGCGCGAGCGTGAGGTCGTGCGCGATTTCGTCGACGACGCGCGCCTGCGCGCCGGTCAGCGTGAACGGCAGCGCCGCGTAGAAACGCGTCGTCAGCGCATCGGCATCGGCCGCGCCGCGGCGCGGCATCGCGGGCGCGGCGCGCGTGCGGCGCTCCTCGTGCGCCCGCTTGAGCGACAGTTGCTGCGCGAGCAACTCCTCGAACTTGATGCGCGTCCACGCCGGATGCGAGCCGTCCATCAGCGCCGCTTCGTCGGAATCGACGCGCGGATGGTGCAGGATGCGCACCGCCTGCTCGAGCGTCGGCACGTCGAGCGGCTTCAGGTAATCGCGCTGGATCTCGGGCGGCAGCAGTTCGGGCAGCGGCGTGCGCTCGACCGCGTTCTCGATCGCCTTGCGCAAGTACGCCTGCGATACGCCGGCCGTGCTCGGATAGACGGGCGTGAGCACCTGCGGCAGCGGCGCGTCGGCTTCGACGACGCGCACGGCCGGATGCACCATCTCCATCCCGAAAAAGCCGCCGCGCACGTCGCCGCGCACGCGCAGCCGCTGGCCGACGGCCATCTGCTTGACCTGCGACCCGTAGAAATTCAGGAAGCGCAGCACGAGCTGCTCGCCGTCGTCGTCCTGGATCTTCACGACCAGCTGGCGGCGCGGCCGGTAGGCGACCTCGTTGTCGAACACGACGCCTTCGGTCTGCGCGATGCCGCCCGGCAACAGCTCGCCGATCGGCGTGAGCGTGGTTTCGTCCTCGTAGCGCATCGGCAGATGCAGCACGAGATCGATCGAACGCGTGAGGCCGAGCTTCGCGAGCTTGTCGGCGGTTTTCACTGGCTTGTCGGCGGCCGGCTTCTTCTTGCGCTTCGCGCCGGCCGCGCCTGCTTCGTCGCTCGCGGCGGCGGCGCCGTCGGCCTCGGGCGCGGCCGCCGCGGGCTGCGCGAGCCGGCCGTCGGCGCCGCGCTTCGGGCTGGCGCGGCGCGCGCCGGGGCCCGCTGCGGGCGGCGCTAACGAGCCGGCATCGTCCGCGTCGAACGGATCGGCGGAATCGGCGACGGCAGCGGGGGAACGGCGTGGTGACACAGGCATCGGATCGTCTGGGTGCTTCGCAAGGCAAGTACAATAGCGGCTTTCACGTCGTCCGAACGAACGACGCCGGCCAGGCCGCGCATCCCGTCATCATAGCGGCTCGCGCGCCCCGATTACGCGTTTCCGCCCTGCCGGCGACGCCCGCCGGCCGCTTCGAACCAGCCCGCATGTTCACGCTTTCCGATTTCGATTTCAATCTGCCGCCCGAGCTGATTGCACAAACCGCGCTGCCCGACCGCACCGCGAGCCGCCTGCTCGAGGTGGACGGCACCGTCGAGCCCGCCCGCCTCGTCGACCGCCATTTCACCGAGCTGCCGGCGTGCATCGCGCCCGGCGACCTGCTCGTGTTCAACGATACCAAGGTGCTGAAGGCGCGTTTCTTCGGCCAGAAGGCCAGCGGCGGCAGGATCGAGGTGCTGATCGAGCGCGTGACGGGCACGCACACGGCGCTCGCGCAGATCCGCGCGAGCAAGTCGCCGGGCGCCGGCACGACGCTGCGTCTGGCCGATGCGTTCGACGTGACGGTCGGCGAGCGCGTCGAGCCGTTCTTCACGCTGCACTTTCCCGCGCCGTGCCTCGACCTGATCGAGCAATACGGCCGCCTGCCGCTGCCGCCGTATATCGAGCACGATCCCGACGCGACCGACGAAACGCGCTACCAGACGGTCTACGCGAGCAACCCGGGCGCGGTGGCAGCTCCTACGGCCGGGCTGCATTTCGACCAGCCGCTGCTGGAGAAGCTCGACGCGATGGGCGTCGAGCGCGCGACGCTGACGCTGCACGTCGGCGCAGGCACGTTCCAGCCGGTGCGCGTCGAGAACATCGCCGAGCACAAGATGCACAGCGAGTGGTACGACCTGCCGCAGTCGCTCGTCGACAAGCTCGCCGCGACGCGTGCGCGCGGCGGCAACGTGATCGCGGTCGGCACGACGTCGATGCGCGCGCTCGAAGCCGCGGCGCGGTCGGCCGACGAAGCCGGCCGCCCGCTCGCGGCGACGCAGGCCGAGACCGACATCTTCATCACGCCCGGCTATCGTTTCCGCGTGGTCGACCGGCTCGTCACGAATTTCCACCTGCCGAAATCGACGCTGCTGATGCTGGTGTCCGCGTTCGCGGGCGTCGAAACGATCCGCGCCGCGTACCGGCACGCGATCGAAGAACGCTACCGGTTCTTCAGCTACGGCGACGCGATGCTGCTCACGCGGCGCGACACGCCGGAGGCGCCGGGCGCGTAAGCGCGGCGTGCGCGATCACGCACCGGCCTGCGATTGCCCGCAGCCGTTGCGCGCCTCGCGCTGTTACCCCGTTTTCCCGCCGTACGCGCTACGATGGCGCGCACCCGCTTTCCCCGCCGCCGGGTGGCCGGCGGCGTTTCCAACATGCGCCGAACTGTTCTTCGGTGGCAAGGAGAATGACGCGATGACCGAAGGTTCATCCCACGATACGCACGCTCATCCGAGCGCCCCCGTGCAGGACCGCCCCGCCAACGGGCTCGAATTCGAACTGCTGACGACCGACGGCCACGCGCGCCGCGGCCGCGTGAAGCTCAACCACGGCACGGTCGAGACGCCGATCTTCATGCCGGTCGGCACGTACGGCACCGTGAAGGCGATCCAGCCGCGCGAGCTGCACGAAATCAAGGCCCAGATCATCCTGGGCAACACGTTCCACCTGTGGCTGCGCCCGGGCCTCGACACGATCGACGCGCACGGCGGCCTGCACGGCTTCATGGGCTGGAACAAGCCGATCCTGACCGACTCCGGCGGCTTCCAGGTGTTCTCGCTCGGCGACCTGCGCAAGATCACCGAGGACGGCGTCACGTTCGCGTCGCCGATCAACGGCGACAAGCTGTTCCTGTCGCCGGAAGTGTCGATGCAGATCCAGAAGGTGCTGAACTCGGACATCGTGATGCAGTTCGACGAATGCACGCCGTACGCGACCAACGGTGTGCCGACGACGCACAAGGAAGCGGCCGACTCGATGCGCATGTCGCTGCGCTGGGCGAAGCGCTCGCTCGACGAATTCAACCGGCTCGGCAACCCGAACGCGCTGTTCGGGATCGTCCAGGGCGGGATGTTCGAGGATCTGCGCGACGAATCGCTCGCGGGCCTCTCGGAACTCGGCTTCCACGGCCTCGCGATCGGTGGGCTGTCGGTGGGCGAGCCGAAGGAAGACATGATGCGCGTGCTGCGGCACGTGGGCCCGAAGCTGCCGGCCAGCAAGCCGCACTACCTGATGGGCGTCGGCACGCCGGAGGATCTGGTCGACGGCGTCGCGAACGGCATCGACATGTTCGACTGCGTGATGCCGACCCGCAACGCGCGCAACGGCTGGCTGTTCACGCGCTTCGGCGACGTGAAGATCCGCAACGCGACGCACAAGAACTCGCTGAAGCCGCTCGATTCGACCTGCACCTGCTACACGTGCCAGAACTTCTCGCGCGGCTACCTGCATCACCTGCACCGGGTCGGCGAAATCCTCGGCGCGCAACTCAACACGATCCACAACCTGCACTACTACCTGCAACTGATGAGCGAGATCCGCGACGCGATCGAAACGCATACGTTCGACGCATTCCGGCAGCGCTTCGCGGAGGATCGGACGAGAGGGGTCGACTGACGGTAAATTCGCACACGGCGCGCGCGATCTTCCATCACCATCGAGTTGCGCTTATGCCGAAAAGCCGGCCTGCCGCGTGCCGGGCACGCTCCCGTGTCACGCGGCCGGCCGAAGCCATGCCTCGAACGCCGCTCGATAGCAATCCGTACCCCCGACATTCGGCCGGCCGATGAGTCGATGCGCACTCTTCTGCAGCACGCCGGAGTCGAGATCCGCTTGTCGCCCTGACAAGTCAGTCCGCACCGCAACATGAAAAGCGCGCACAAGCGTCTCGTTCGCCATACATCCTTTTTTATAAGCTGATCCACTTCAGGAACTTCCCCCAGAGCCCTTGCTTGTCCCGCGGGTCTTCATCCCTTCGTCCCAACGAGATGTAGTCGAAAATAAAATCCGAGACACCCTCTATGGTTAGCGGGAAATCGTCCTCGATGAACACCGGGATATTAAAATGCTTGAACGTCATCGTTATGAACATCGTAATATCATCGTGATCAATTTTGAAATCGCCGAGAATATCCGTATCTTTTGATATCTCGCTCCGCTCAACAAACCCAATCTCCCTGACAAAAATATCAATCACCGTCTCGATGATCTCCTTTTTAGACGGCACCGGTCGAGCTTCAGCTTCCATATCTCGCGTCATACGCACACTTGCCAATAACCACTGCGTCGATCACCCCCAGAGCAATAGCACCATACCCGGAAGCGCGTCCAACAACTCCGAATACACGAATCGTACCCAGAGTTTTCCGGGCAAGTCTCGCCGCCATGGAGCCGGAAGGCAATACCAATCTCGGGAAAAATTTGAGACCCACACTACTGACAATATTCGTGTATTTACTGGCCCTTGGATGCACCATGTGTCCAAGAAGTTTTTTATGGATCGGCATTCCAGCCACACCCGTCAAAACAGCCGAGCCTGTTAGACCATAATGATCTTTCGCACACTCCCACAGATCCACCCCGAGGGACGCTTCCGGTTCAGGCAATTCAGACGACGGGGAAAATGACAATACCTCGTAGCCAACATGATTTTCGGCTGGTGCAACAACAATCGCGCCGACATTACCGGGATGCCGACTCAAATCGACGAACAAGCGAGACAGATCGGGGCGAAATCCATTGATTCGTTCACGATTTATTTCGTCGATGCCCTGAATCACGGCGGAACGAAGCGACATCTGCACCTCTACTGTCAATTATCCTGACATCACCGTAACCGAAATTCCATCTCGAAAATAGCGAGATCCCATTACGCGCCGATCCAGCCCGGTGGCGAGGGGCGAATCGCTCGCGGGCCTGTCGGAATGCCCGCCGCTACCCGTTGCCGGTCTGCTCGCGGTGAGGGCTGATCGAGTACGTCTCGAACGACATCGGCCTGTCCGACTGCACGATGCCGCCCGCCACGCGACACACCGGCATTCGCCGCGGCGAGTCGATGCAAGCCGTAGTACCGTCCGCGCAGCACGGCTCGCGCCCTGCGGTTCGTCGCCGCAATCGACCAAACGGTCGAGACCCATATGCTTGACGCGTTCCACATAACGTCGGCCGGCCGACCAGGTGGCCAGCAAGAATAGGACTAGTACTAAAAACGCGCCGACATCTATCAGTCCAGATCGCCAAACATTACAATTACCTTCCATATCAGTCGCAACGTCGCCGGCTCGCACTTTAAGCACTTGATCTCAAAGCGCATGTGTCGCTCCGTTGCGGCATGGGGCCGGTGGTAGAATGACCGGCTTATTTTTCGATCTTCCCCTACGGAGAGACCAACGTGCCGTTCATTTCCAATGCCTTCGCGCAAGGTGCCGGTGGCGCCGAATCGAGCCTGATGAGCTTCCTGCCGCTCATCCTGATGTTCGCGGTGCTGTACTTCATCATGATCCGTCCGCAGATGAAGCGCCAGAAGGAACACCGCAACATGCTCGCGGCCATGGCGAAGGGCGACGAAGTCGTCACGAGCGGCGGCCTCGTCGGCAAGGTGACGAAGGTCACCGAAGGCTACATCGGCGTCGAAATCGCCGAAGGCACCGAAATCACCGTGCAGAAGGCTGCCGTCACGACCATTCTGCCGAAGGGCACGATCAAGTCGCTGTAAGGCCTTCACCGAGCGTCCGGCTCCCCGCGCCGTGCCCGCCTGAGAGAGCGGGCCGCCGCGGCGCCGGACGCGACGCTTTCACGCCAACCACCCGTTCGGCCCCCTCATGAATCGTTATCCACTCTGGAAATATGTCGTGATGGTCGTGGCGCTCGCCATCGGCCTTCTGTACACATTGCCCAACTTCTTCGGCGAAGCGCCGGCTGTGCAGGTGTCGAGCGGCAAGGCCACGGTCAAGCTCGACTCGACCACGCTGACCCAGGTCGAATCGGCGCTCGCGTCCGCGCAGATCAAGCCGGACGACATCACCTTCGAGAACACGGCGACCAGCGCGAACATCCGCGTGCGCCTGAAGGACACCGATACGCAGCTGCGCGTCAAGGACCTGCTGCAGAAATCGCTGAACACCGACCCGAACGATCCGCAGTACGTCGTCGCGCTGAACCTGCAGAGCGCGTCGCCGCGCTGGCTGACCGCGCTGCACGCGCTGCCGATGTATCTCGGCCTCGACCTGCGCGGCGGTGTGCACTTCCTGCTCCAGGTCGACATGACGGGCGCGCTCACGAAGAAACTCGACTCCGACGCGTCCGACGCACGCGCGCTGCTGCGCGACAAGAACATCCGCGACGGCGGCGTGAGCCGCGTCGAGCAGTCCGTGGTCGTCAACTTCAGCGATGCGCAGACGGCGGAAGATGCCCGCAAGGTGCTCGCCGCGTCGATCACCGAGCTGCAATGGGCGACCCAGCCCGGCGGCGGCGGCACGCAGGTGGTCGGCACCTTCACGCCGGCCGTGCAGAAATCCGTCGAGGACGCCGCGCTCAAGCAGAACCTGACGACGCTGCACAACCGCGTCAACGAACTCGGCGTGTCCGAGCCGATCCTGCAACAGCAGGGCAGCGACCGCATCGTCGTCGAGCTGCCGGGCGTGCAGGACACCGCGAAGGCGAAGGACATCATCGGCCGCACCGCGACGCTCGAGGCGCGTCTTGCCGATCCGATCAACACGCACCCGAACCCGAACGACCCCGTGCCGCCGGGCGAGGAGCTGTTCACGCAGGGCAACCAGGCGCCCGTGCTGCTGAAGAAGGACGTGATCTTCACCGGCGACCGCATCATCGACGCATCGGCCGGCTTCGACGAACACCAGCGTCCGTCGGTCAACATCCGCCTCGATTCGGCGGGCGGCCGCGCGGTGCGCACGGTGTCGCGCGAGAACATCGGCAAGCCGATGGCGATGGTGCTGTTCGAGAAGGGCAAGGGCGAAGTGCTGACGGTCGCGACGATCCAGTCCGAACTCGGCGACCGCTTCCAGATCACGGGCCAGCCGACGCCGCAGGCCGCGGCCGATCTCGCGCTGCTGCTGCGCGCCGGTTCGCTCGCCGCGCCGATGGACATCATCGAGGAACGCACGATCGGCCCGAGCCTCGGCGCCGACAACATCAAGATGGGCATCCACTCGGTGATCTGGGGCTTCTGCGCGATTGCCGTGTTCATGATCGCGTACTACATGCTGTTCGGCGTGGTATCGGTGATCGGCCTGTCGGTGAACCTGCTGCTGCTCGTCGCCGTGCTGTCGCTGATGCAGGCGACGCTGACGCTGCCCGGTATCGCGGCAATCGCGCTCGCGCTCGGCATGGCGATCGACTCGAACGTGCTGATCAACGAGCGCGTGCGCGAAGAACTGCGCGCCGGCCAGCCGCCGCAGCTCGCGATCCAGGCCGGCTACGCGCACGCGTGGGCGACGATTCTCGATTCGAACGTCACGACGCTGATCGCCGGCCTCGCGCTGCTCGCGTTCGGCTCGGGCCCGGTTCGCGCGTTCGCGATCGTGCACTGCCTCGGCATCCTGACGTCGATGTTCTCCGCGGTGTTCTTCTCGCGCGGGATCGTCAACCTCTGGTACGGCGGCCGCAAGAAGCTGAAGTCGCTCGCGATCGGCCAGGTGTGGAAGCCGGAAGGCGCGGCCGCCGCGTCGTTCACCGACGCGGACGAATCGACCGACACCGCGCGCGCCGCGAAGCTCGCCGCCCCGGCGAAGGGCAATGCGCCGCGCGCCGGCAAGCCGCAGTTGCGCAACCGCGCGCAGCAAGGCGTGTCGCCGAAGAAACCGGGCTCGACCCAATAAGGCCCCGGAGACGAAGCCATGGAATTTTTCCGCATCCGTAAAGACATTCCGTTCATGCGGCACGCGCTGGTGTTCAACGTGATCTCGCTGGTCACGTTCCTCGCCGCCGTGTTCTTTCTGTTCCACCGCGGGCTGCACCTGTCCGTCGAATTCACCGGCGGTACGGTGATCGAGGTGCAGTACCAGCAGGCCGCGGAGCTCGAACCCGTGCGCGCGACGCTCGGCAAGCTCGGCTATGCCGACGCGCAGGTGCAGAACTTCGGCACGTCGCGCAACGTGCTGATCCGCCTGCAGTTGAAGGAAGGCCTCACGTCCGCGCAGCAGAGCGACCAGGTGATGGGCGCGCTGAAGGCGCAGAGCCCGGACGTCACGCTGCAGCGCGTCGAGTTCGTCGGTCCGCAGGTCGGCCGCGAGCTCGCGACCGACGGTCTGCTCGCGCTCGCGTGCGTCGTGATCGGCATCGTGATCTACCTGTCGTTCCGCTTCGAATGGAAGTACGCGGTGGCCGGCATCATCGCCAACCTGCACGACGTCGTGATCATTCTCGGCTTCTTCGCGTACTTCCAGTGGGAGTTCTCGCTGGCGGTGCTCGCGGCGATCCTCGCGGTGCTCGGCTACTCGGTCAACGAGTCGGTCGTCATCTTCGACCGGATCCGCGAGACGTTCCGCCGCGAACGCAAGATGAGCGTGCAGGAAGTGATCAACCACGCGATCACGACCACGATGTCGCGTACGATCATCACGCACACGTCGACGGAAATGATGGTGCTGTCGATGTTCTTCTTCGGCGGCCCGACGCTGCACTACTTCGCGCTCGCGCTGACGGTCGGCATCATGTTCGGCATCTACTCGTCGGTGTTCGTCGCGGGCTCGCTCGCGATGTGGCTCGGCATCAAGCGCGAAGACCTGATCAAGGAAAAGAAGACCGCGCACGATCCGGACGATCCGAACGCGGGCGCGCAGGTTTGAGCGCTGCGCGGTTTCGGCGGATATACGAAGGCCGGTCCTGTTGGACCGGCCTTTTTTCATGTGGGCGTCGCCGCCCTCTTCTCGCGACGCGACGGCACGGGCGGCGGGCTACGGTATCGTGCCGGCATGGCTCGTGCCGTCGCGTCGCGATGGGGACATGGCCCGCTATTTCAACGGTAAGTCAGACACCGCGTCGCGTAGTTGCGCGGCGCGTCTGTTGTTGAGTTCTGCAACACAGGCCAGACGCTGCATCTCAAGTGCATTGCCTATAGCACCTCCGCCCAATGAGGAGACGCCAATCACTCCGTTCGAGCATTCGCCGCGCAGTTCGCGCTCACTCTGAACCCAGGTATCCGGCGCGGCTATGGAGATGATTGGAAAAGTAATAGCCGCGACTAATAATACGATTTTTCGCATATTCGCCCTGTCCTGCATTGCATCGCCTTCAATGCGCAGTTGGCTTTGCCGCATAAGTGAAACCACCACCCGGCGCGCCGGATGCGAACCGGCTCGTGCCCGTCCCGTTCCCGCACGCGAAGGTCGCTCGGTCGACGAGCGCGGCGCTGCCGCCGCGTGAAATCGGCACGACCGTCGACTCGCAACTCCGGCAAGCGCTCGATGCGCTGGTAGGGCGCGCGATTGCGAAGGTTGATGCGAAACCATGGTCGATGCCGGCGAAGCCGGTCTGCGAATCGGAAGGTAATCCGTCTACATGATTCCGGCTTCCAACTCAATCTGGCCCGGTCATCGAGCACGACAATATTTGCCTTTCTGGTAACGGTGAATTACTCCATTCCGGTAAATCTCTTTTCCGAAACCCTTCCAAAGATTGGTAGCCGCTCACGTTCCAGTTGTAGCCGCTTGCTCGCTCAACTTCTACGACAGAGTAACGGCATCGACTACTGCGATTCTTCAAACGAAAGACTATTCGCTCCTGGTCGCCATCGAATTTCTTCTCCAGAATTTCGTAGGGGGACGACTTGCAGATGCTGTAGCTTGAATTCCACTCGATCGTCTTAGCGCGTACATAGAGTGCACCCGAACAGGCTCTGCCGGTTCCCTGGAAGTTGCCTGTAAAAGCGTTGTCGGCAGCGACTGTCGCACTCCAGACACCGCCAGGAGAGGTGGACGCCGCCAAGACCATGAGCACGCGCCAATTCATGCGCGCTACTTCAGTGGCAAGTCAGACACCGCGTCGCGTAGTTGCGCGGCGCGCCTGTTATTGAGTTCTGCAACACAGGCTAGCCTCCTCATCTCAAGCGCATTGCCAATGGCGCCCCCGCCCAATGCCGAGGCGAATGCGCATTGCGCTTCACGGTATTTCACGAAAGCTTTCTTCGACGCGGCCAGCCTTGTCGTGGCCAGACTGATGAACTTGGAGTCCTCATCCCACTTGGCAAACGCATTACGCACCTTTTCTTCGGCACGCCTCAGCTCGACCTCACTGTCCTCCTGCTTCCGCTGCAAACACTCTCTTACGCCAGTCACTCCATTCGAGCATTCGCCGCGCAGTTCGCGCTCGCTCTGAACCGAAGTATGCGAGGCAGCTATCGAAACGAGCGGAAAGGCAACAGCTGCAACTAAAAATACTATTCTACGCATATCGCCCCCGTCCTTTTCTGCATCGCCTTCAATGCATAGTCGAGTTTTGCCGCGTAATTGAAATCGCCTCCTCCGTTATAGCGTTGTGCTATCAACGTTGTGGAGATCTGTCGCCAGCTTGTGATGACGCGTTGCACAGACGCTTTCTGATACTTCAACGTCTGCCCAGGTCGTAGAACGGCAGCGGTCGGATTGAACTTTCTCAGCGTATCTACTGTGCTTGCTTGCGCCTTTGCAATCTTGTCGAGGTTATCGCCTGGCTTAACGATGACCTCATAGATTTTGACATCGACGTTCGACACGCTGCGGTACTCATAATGAGCCGTTTTCATCAGCAAGTAACCGATCCCCGCACGAATGTTATGTGCCGGCATGCTTCGGACCGACCCCATCGTCAGTTGTCCCTTCCAGGCCGGTGGCAGAATCAAGTCGCCACCCTCGTTTCCCGACAGCAAGGATGACAGCCCTGGATCGCCAGGAACGCCGATGCGCATCGGCCTGATGTTCCATTCCGAGTTAGCCGGACCGGATTCGACCCATAACATTGCCTTGACAAGCTGCCAATCCAACGGCCTATACCCAGCTATCCCGGAAAGATGACGGTTGTACTCATCAACTGCCATCCGGATTTCGCAATCCCAGGAATCCCATTTGGCATCTCCGGCCGCCTTGTCAATGCCGTCCTGCCATTTCTCGAAACCTGTCTTCGCTGGTGCTTGAATCGCCATATCAGTCCTTTCCGGTCAATTGCCGGGTGGTGTGCGAGATATCCCGCAAGACTCTACAAAGCACGGGACAAAATCGCCATAAGACGTGACTGAATTTTGTAAGGCTCATTCCGAGCCAGGGGCAATCGCTGAAACATCACCAGCCGAAAAAGGCGGCGCATGGCGGCATGGTTGGCAGCACATAAAAACCACCGCCCGCCTCACCCAAGCCTCACCGGAACCCGAACCGCCGCCGCAGCACCACCAGCGCCCCGAGGCTCAGCACGGCCGCGAACATCAGGTAGAAACTCGGCGCGGTCTTCATCCCGGTTTCGCGGATCAGCCATGCGATGATGAACGGCCCGAAGCCGCCGAAGATCGTCACCGCGACGTTATACGCGAGCGACATCCCGGTCGTGCGCGTCTGCACCGGAAACACCTCGGACAACAGCCCCGGCAGCGCCGCGAAATAGCCGGTCATCAGGAACGCGAGCAGCACCTGCAGCGCGATCAGCGTGCCGAAACCCGGATGCGCGACCAGATACGCGAACGCCGGATAGATCAGCACGAGAATGCCGACGGCCGGCGCGATCATCACGCGCACGCGGCCATAGCGATCCGACCAGTGGCCGACGAGCGGCGCGAACGCCATCTGGATCACGCCGACGACGAGAATCGCGGCAAATGCGGCCGACGGCGCGAGGCCGAGCTGCTTCACGCCGTAGGTCGGCATGAACAGCACGAGATAGGTCGCGACGGTGCCCAGCACGACCACGCCCATCGCCGCGACGAGCCGCGCCTTGTGCGACGCGAACGTATCGCGCAGCGGGCTCGCGGTGCTTTCGGCCGCGAGGAATTCGGGCGTCTCGTCGACCTTCGCGCGGATGTAGTACGCGACCGGCCCGAGCAGCAGCCCGAAGAAGAACGGCACGCGCCAACCCCACGCAGCCATCTGGTCCGCCGTGAGCTGCGCGTTCAGCACGGTGCCGAAGCCGGCCGCGAGCAGCGTCGTGAGCCCCTGGCTCGCGACCTGCCAGCTCGCGAAGAAACCGCGCCGCCCGGGCACATGCTCGGCGAGGAACGCGGTCGCGCTGCCGAACTCGCCGCCCGCCGAGAAGCCCTGCATCAGCCGCGCGGCGACGAGGATCAGCGGCGCCGCGACGCCGATCGTCTGGTAAGTCGGCAGCACCGCGATCACGAGCGTACCGGCCATCATCAGCAGGATCGACAGCGTGAGCGCGGCCTTGCGGCCCGCGCGATCGGCGTATGCGCCGAGCACGATCGCGCCGAGCGGCCGCATGAAGAACGACACGCCGAACGTGCCGAGCGTGAGCAGCAGCGACACGGTGTCGTTGCCGGCCGGGAAGAACAGCTTCGAGATCGTCACCGCGAAAAAGCCGTAGACGACGAGATCGAACCACTCGAGCGCGTTGCCGATCGACGCGGCGACCACCGCGCGCCAGACGCGCGGCGACGAAGCCATGGAGCTGGACTGCGTGACGGCATGCATCGGCGATCTCCTTGTCGTTGTACGTTCTGTTCGATGTTCGAGGCGGCCGACGTCGCGCCGTCGGCCTGCCCGGCGCCGCATGGCCACATGCGACGTTCGGGCGATTATAGGCGCGCAAAAAAACCGCCGCGCCCCGGTAACGGGAGCGCGGCGGTTTGCCCGCGGGGGGCCGGCGCGATGGCCGGCCGCGTCGGGGAATATTACTGCTGCTTGACGGCTTCGGCCGTGATCAGCAGCTTCGTCTTCATCTTGAAGCCGTACTGCTTGCCGTAGTCGAGGCCGAAATCGTCGCGGCTGAATTCGCCGACCGCGTCGACGCCGCACACTTCACGCTTGAGCATCGGGTGCGGCATGCACTTGAACGAATCGATCTTCAGCGTGAGCGGCTTCGTGACGCCATGCAGCGTCAGGTTGCCGACCACCGACACCGGCTTGTCGCCGTCGAACTTGATCGTGCCCTTGTAGTTCGCCTGCGGGAACTTCGCCACGTCGAAGAACTCGGCCGTCTGCAGGTGCTCGTCGAGCTTCGCGCTGCCCGTGTGGATCGACGCGATGTCGGTCGTCACGTCGACCGTGCCGGTCTTCGCCGCGCGATCGAGCGTCACGGTGCCGCTCGACTTGTCGAACTTGCCGCGCCAGACCGACAGGCCGCCGAAATGGTCGGCCTCGAAGCTCGGGTACGTGTGGCTCGGGTCGAACTGGTACGTTGCGCTTTCGGCGAAGGCCGAGAACGACAGCGAAGCGGCCAGCGCGCCTGCGGCGATGATCAGATGCTTTTTCAAACTTTTTCTCCTGGAAACGGCGCCGCGCCCTCGCGCGGCATTCAGTTGAGGCGGCAACCAGCCGCTTACTTCGTGGCGACGAGATGGAACTTGATCTGCACTTCGTCCGCGACGATCGACGTGTCCTTCCACTCGCCGGTGCCGACGTTGAAGGCCGAACGCTTGATCGGCAGCACGCCGTCGAACGTCTGCGTCGCGCCGTTTTGCGCGACCGTGACAGGCACCGTGACAGTCTCGGCCTTGCCCTTGATCGTCAGCTTGCCGGTCACGTTGTACTTGTTGCCGCCGGCCGGCGCGATCGCCGACGACACGAAGGTCGCCTGCGGATAGGTCTTCGCGTCGAACCAGTCCTTGCCGGCGACCTGGTCGTTGTACATCTTGTCGCCGAGGTCGAAGCTCGCGACGTCGATCGTCATTTGCGCGCTGCCCTGCGCGGCTTTGGCCGGGTCGAACTTCACCTGCGCGGAAAACTTCTTGAACGCGCCTTCGGTCGGCACGTTCATCTGCTTCGACACGGCGGACACCTTGCTCTTCGCGAGATCGACGTCGGCATGCGCCGCGCCCGACGCGACAAGCGCCGCCGCGGCGAACGCGGTCAGCATGGAGCGGGAGAAAGACACTTTCATGGGATCCTTCATTTGGCAAAGGGAAGCATGCGCGACAGCAGGCCGTCGCGGTCCAACAACTGGTGCTTGAGCGCCGCGAGCACGTGCAGCGAAACGAGCGCAAGCAGAATGTAATTCAAAGTCACGTGCAGCGTCTTGAAGGTTTCCTTGAGCGCCGGATCGGGGTCGATCAGGCGCGGCAGCGGCACGATGCCGAGATAGACGACCGGGATGTTCGACGCCGAGCTGTACAGGTAGCCCGTCGCCGGAATCACGATCATCAGCACGTACAGCAGCATGTGCACGCCGTGCGACGCCGCGCGCTGCCACGCCGGCGTGTCGCCCGGCAGCGGCGGCGGCACGTGGGTCGCACGCCACAGCACGCGCACGACGGCCAGCGCGAACACCGTCACGCCGATCCACTTGTGCCACGAGAAGTACTTCAGCTTGGTCGGCGTGAAGCCGGGGATGTCCGTCATCACCCAGCCGAGCGCGAAGCCGCAGACGATCAGCAGTGCGATCAGCCAGTGCAGCGCGATCGCGGTATGCGCGTAGCGTGCCGGCACGGCCGGCGGGGATTTCGATGCCATCGTGGGTTCCTCAGTTCAGCGAACGGCTGCGCCGGTAAATTCGTCCGACGCATGTCAAGGGCGCCATGCTACCGCAACCTTTTGACGCGCGCGGACTCTGAGGACAGGCGCGCCAGCCGGCTGACGGCTTCCCGTCATGTTACCGATCGGTCACGCAGCACACGATCCTTGACCCATCGAAAAAGCCCTTTTGGTAAGATTGGCGCGGGTTCCGGCCCCGTCGACGCGTCCCCGAGCCGCCGCAACACCGCCTTTTCCATGCAACGATACGACCTGATTGCCTGCCACGAATGCGACGCACTGTTGCATAAACCGCGTCTTCACGGTCGCGAGATCGCGCGCTGTCCGCGCTGCGACGCGCTGCTCTATCGCAACAGCACCACGCAGATCGAGCGCATCACCGCGCTCGCGGTCGCGGCGCTCGTCACGTTCATCATCGCGCAGGCGTTCCCGATCCTGGAAATGGACCTGAACGGCACGCGCGTGCAGACGACGCTGATCGGCGCGATCGACACGCTGTGGCATCAGGACATGGCGGCCGTCGGCGTGATGGTGTTCTGCTCGACCGTGCTGTTCCCGCTCGTCGAGATGGCCGCGCTGCTTTACGTGCTGCTGCCGATCCGCCGCGGCGTCGTGCCGCCGGGCCTGAACCTCGTGCTGCGCACGATCCAGCTCGTGCGGCCGTGGGGGATGATCGAGGTGTTCATGCTCGGCATCGTAGTCACGATCGTGAAGATGGTGAGCCTCGCGCGCGTCGTGCCCGATGCGGCGCTGTTCGCGTTCGGCGCGCTCACGCTGATGACCGCCGTCGTGCTGATGTTCGACCCGCGTACGGTATGGGACATAGCCGACGACCTGCGCGCCGGCCGCGCGCCCGGGCGGCCCGACGCCGCCGCGCCGCTGCCGGACGCGCCCCGCCGATGACGAGCCCCACGCCGACCGCCGCCCGCGAGGGTTATGCCAGCTGCCACGCATGCGGGCTCGTGCAGACGATCGACCAGCCGCACGCGCATTGCGCGCGCTGCGGCAGCGCGCTTCACGTGCGCACGCCGAACAGCATCATGCGCACGTGGGCGCTGCTGCTCGCGGCCGCGATCCTGTACATTCCGGCGAACCTGCTGCCGATCATGCGCACGTCGTCGATCGTCGGCTCGCAGCAGGACACGATCATGAGCGGCGTCATCTATTTCTGGACGTCCGGCGACTGGCCGCTCGCCGTGGTCGTGTTCGTCGCCAGCATTCTGGTGCCGATGCTCAAGCTCGGCGTGCTGACGATCCTCGCGACGAGTGCGCAGCGCCGCGCCGCCTGGCGGCCGCTGCAGCGCACGCGCCTGTACCGGATCGTCGAGCGCATCGGCCGCTGGTCGATGCTCGACATCTTCGTCGTGACGCTGACCGTCGCGCTCGTCCATTTCCGTTCGCTCGCCGTCATCACGGCCGGCCCCGGCGCGCTCGCGTTCGGCTCGGTCGTGATCCTGACGATGCTCGCGTCGATGCAGTTCGATCCCCGCCTGATCTGGGATCCAGTCGAAACCTCAGGGAATCACCATGAATAATCCACAAGGCCCGCAGCAAGACGCGCCCCGGCCGCCCGATCCGGCGATCTCGACGAAAAGCGGCTGGCTGCCGTCGCTCGTCTGGCTCGTGCCGCTGATCGCCGCGCTGATCGGCATCGGCCTCGTGATCAAGTCCGTGCGCGAGCGCGGCCCGGAAATCACGATCAGCTTCCACAGCGCCGAAGGGCTCGAGCCGGGCAAGACCCAGGTCAAGTACAAGGACGTCGAGATCGGCATGGTCAAGACGATCAAGCTGTCGAAGGACCTGTCGCGCGTGCTGGTCCAGGTGCAGCTCAAGAAGGAAGCCGAGGACTTCGCGGTCAAGGGCTCGCGCTTCTGGATCGTGCGGCCGCGCGTCGGCGCGACCGGCGTGTCGGGGCTCGGCACGCTGCTGTCCGGCGCATACATCGGCGTCGACGCCGGCCACGGCCAGGACACGCTGACCGACTTCACGGGCCTCGAGACGCCGCCCGCCGTCACGGGCGACCAGAAAGGCACGCAGTACGTGCTGCGCGGCGATTCGCTCGGCTCGGTCGACATCGGCTCGCCGGTCTACTACCGCCGCGTCCAGGTCGGCCAGGTGGTCGGCTTCTCGCTCGACAAGGACGGCACGGGCGTCACGTTCAACGTGTTCGTCAATGCGCCGTACGACCAGTACATCGGGATGAACACGCGGTGGTGGCAAGCGAGCGGCGTCGACTTGCGGCTCGATTCGAGCGGCCTGAAGCTGAACACGCAGTCGCTCGCGACGGTGATCCTCGGCGGCATCGCGTTCCAGACGCCGCCGAACCAGGGCACCGGCACGACCGCGCCGAACAACACGACGTTCCGTCTCGGCTCCGACGAAGGCGACGCGATGCGCGACCCGGACGGCCAGCCGCTGCAGGTCGTGATGAACTTCAACCAGTCGCTGCGCGGGCTCGCCGTCGGCGCGCCGGTCGACTTCCGCGGCATCGTGCTCGGCGAGGTGACGAACATCGGCATCGACTTCGATCCGAAGACGAAGAACTTCCTGATGCCGGTGACGATGAACGTGTATCCGGAACGCCTCGGCCGCCGCTTCCGCGAGACGATCGAGAGCAAGGGCGAACCGGCGCGCCGCGAGATCGTCGAGCGGCTCGTCCAGCACGGGCTGCGCGGCCAGCTGCGCACCGGCAACCTGCTGACGAGCCAGCTGTACGTCGCGCTCGACTTCTTCCCGAAGGCGCCGGCCGCGAAGATCGACACGGCCCGCCAGCCGTTCGAGCTGCCGACCGTGCCGAATACGCTCGACGAGCTGCAGCTGCAGGTCGCCGACATCGCGAAGAAGCTCGACAAGGTGCCGTTCGACCAGATCGGCGCAAACCTGAACAGCGCGCTCGCGAACGCCGACAAGCTGTTCAAGCAGCTCGACACGCAGGTCGCGCCGCAAGCGCGCGACACGCTGTCGGCCGCGAAGCAGACCTTCTCGACCGCCGAGGCGACGCTGCAGCAGGATTCACCGCTGCAGTCCGACGTGCGCGGCGCGCTGAAGGAGCTCACGCGCACGCTGCAATCGCTGAACGCGCTCGCCGATTATCTCGAGCGTCACCCCGAATCGCTGCTCAAGGGCAAGCCAGGAGATCAACCATGACGACGACACGCGTGAACGGTTTCGCGAGCGGCGCGGCGGCAGCACTCGCCGCACTCGCGCTCGCCGCGTGCAGCTCGCCGCCCGCGCGGTTCTACACGCTCAGCCCGGCCGACGCCGCGGCGCCGCTGCGCACCGCGCCTGCCAACCCGGCGTTCCTGATCGAGGTGCCGTCGGTCGGCGTGCCCGAGCAGGTCGCGAAGAACCAGCTGGTCGTGCAGAAGAACGCCGCGCAGGTCGACGTGCTCGAGCAGGAACGCTGGGCGTCGCCGCCCGCCGACGAGATCCGCCGCGCGCTGTCGGACGATCTCGCCGCGCAGCTCGGCACGATCGACGTCGCGAATTCCGCGTATCCGGCCGGCGTGCCCGTATACCGGATCAGCGTGAACGTGCAGCGCTTCGAGTCGTGGCCGGGCAAGCGCGCCGCGCTCGACGCCGTGTGGAGCGTGCGCTCGCTCGCCACGCAGGCCGTGATGACCTGCCGCACGAGCGTCGCGGAACCGGTCGCCGACGGCTACGACGCGCTCGTCGCCGGCCACCGGCGCGCGCTCGACGTGATTGCGACGCAGGCCGCGGCCGGCGTGCGCGCGATGGCCGCTCGCGGCGGCGCGGCGGCCGCGCCGGTTGCCGGTGGCAAGACGGCCGCCGCGCCGGTCGTGCCGTGTCCGGCCAACCCGACGTCCGGCGGCGACGCCGGCGCGACGGGCAAGTCGGGCGCATAAGCGAACGCAGGCGGCACGGGCGCGAACGTTCGACACGGCGCGGCGTTCGCGTGCGCGGTGTCGAACGGCGCGGCGCGTCCGGTCGCACGCGCCGGACACCGGCAGCGCGCCGCCGCAGCCCGCCTCGCACCTGCGTCCCATCGGCCGAAACGGCCGTTGACATTCTTTGTCAAAGCCGGCGGAACCCGCGCCATGCCAAGCGGTCGGCTTGCGTTTTCCGGCCCGATTGACGATCCTACGCACTTTCAGGCTTGCGCCGTTAGTCGTGCGCGCCAGCCAGCGGCGCCGGGCCGCGTTCAGCCCGACCGCCGTGCCTCCCGGCGCCCGCACGCGAATCGCGTGCACCGCGGCGGGGCAGCCGCATCGCGGGTCGCCGCGCGTCGTCCGGCCACCGGCCCCGTCTCACCCGTGCTCACCGGCGCCGCGCCGTTTTCCCGGCCGGCATCCCGAACCCGCCCGTCCCGGGCTTTCGCTATTCCGTTTATGTTTCGTTCCCTGACGACCCTGATCAAGAAGTGGCGCGCGTCGCGCAATGCCGGTCACCAGCTCGATGCGCTGCTCGCGCACGCCGACGCCGACGCGTCGTACGCCGAGCGCAGCGAATGGCTGATCGAGCTCGCGCACTGGCTGCGCCGCAACGGCACGGTGCAGGACGCGCCGGCCGCGCGCGACGCCGACACGCGCGCGTATCCGGCCCATGCGCGGCTGCGCTACCTGTTCCATGTGCTCGATCGCAACCCCGCGTGGAAAGCGCACGCCGCGCGCATCCTGCGCGGCATCCTGCGCGAGTGCGACGGCATCTCGCTGCTGTGCGACGCCGGCATGCCCGTGCATTCGGGCTTCTTCGGCGCGCTGTTCGAGCGGATCGACTCGTCGCTGATCCCGCCCGCGCCGAACCGCCGCGAGCTGTCGGCGCTGTTCACGCTGATGTTCCCCGCGCCCGAGGACGCGAAATGGATCGACGCGCTGCCCGACGACCTGCTCGCGCGCCTCGCCCGACTGCTGTCGTTCGACGTCACCGACGAAGAGCGCCACGAGCCCGGCTCGTTCTCGCGCGACCTGCTGGCCGCGCTGCACAACCTGACCTGCCAGATCAGCTCGACCGGCCTGTCGCAGACGGTGCGCAGCCGGCTGTCCGACGACGATGCGCGCAAGCCGCTGGAACGCCAGCCGCTCGAATCGCAGCCGTTCTACCGCCTGACGCGCGCGATGCTCGCGGTCGAGACCGCGCATGCGGCCGTCGAGGACGGCGGCGACCCGAGCAAGCTGCTGCACGAGGTCAACTACCTGCGCGTGCTGCTCGACGAATGCCGGATCGCCGTCGACGACGTGTTCGCGCACCTGTACCGCAACGGCGTGTCGGTCGACATCGTGTTCCAGGTCGAGCGGATGCGCATGCGCATCCTGCGCGCGGAAACGCTGCTCAACGCGTGGATGGCGCGCGACGACCTGCACGGAATGGCGCACCTGACGGCGGAGCTCGTCGACGCGAACCAGAACAGCCAGAGCGTCGCGCACCTCGTGCGCAGCAACTTCTCGCTGTTCGCGCGCAAGCTCGTCGAGACCAACGCGGACACCGGCGAACACTACATCTCGCGCGGCCGCGCCGAGTACCTGAAGATGCTGCGGATGGCCGCTGGCGGCGGCCTCGTCACCGTCGCGACGGTGTGCGTGAAGTTCGCGATCACCGGCGCGCACCTGCAGTCGATGCTCGAAGGGCTGCTCGCGGGCATCAACTACGCGGCCAGCTTCATGCTGATGCACTTCCTGCACTTCACGCTCGCGACCAAGCAGCCCGCGATGACCGCGCCGACGCTCGCGCGCGAGCTCGACGACACCGGCCACGACGACGGCGTGAAGGCGTTCGTCGCGTCGGTGATCGCGCTGATCCGCACGCAGGCGGCCGCGATTTCCGGCAACGTGCTCGTCGTGCTGCCCGTGTGCCTGCTCGTGCAGCTGTTCGCGGCCAACGTGCTGCACACGAACGTGATTTCGCCGGAGAAGGCGCACGCGACGCTGCATTCGTTCTCGCTGCTGGGCCCGACGCCGTTCTACGCGGCGCTGACGGGCGTGCTGCTGTGGGCGTCGAGCCTGCTCGCGGGCTGGGCCGACAACTGGTTCGTGCTGCACCGGGTCGGCGACGCGCTCACGTACAACCGCCGGCTGCGCCTCACGCTCGGCGCGGCCGGCGCCGCGAAGCTCGCGCACTTCTGCCGGTCGAACGTCGCCGGCGTGGTCGCGAACGTCGGTCTCGGCCTGATGCTCGGCCTCGTTCCGGCGATCGTCACCGTGTTCATGTTCCCGTTCGAGGTGCGGCACGTGACGCTGTCGGCCGGCTCGATCGGCGTCGCGCTCGGCGTACTGGGCAAGGGCGCGCTCGGCACGCCCGAGCTGTGGTGGGCCGCCGCCGGCGTGCTGAGCATGGCGATCCTCAACGTGCTCGTGAGCTTCGCGCTCGCGTTCACGATGGCCGTGCGCTCGCGCAGCCTGCGCCCGACCAAGGTGCGCGCGCTCGTCGCGGCGATCGTCCGCACGATGCTGTCGAATCCGCTGGCGCTGTTCTGGCCGGCCGGCAATCCGAGCACGCGCGTCGGCCAGCCGGGCGCGCACTGACCGGCGGCGAGGCGGCGGCGCCCGGCCGCCCCCCCTGCCTCGCCGCCCCTGCCGGCGCGCGCGAACGGCGGTTGCGCCGGCGCCGCCGCGCCGAAACGCCGGCCCCGGTCGCCCGCGCCGCGTACAATAGTGGACTTTTGCACGTCCTCACCCGCCTTATGTCCTCGCCCACCCTGTTCGAATTCTTCGCCCCCTGCCCGCGCGGCCTCGAGGCGGCGCTTGCCGCCGAGCTGGCCGAAATCGCCGGCCGCCACCTGAACGGCGCGCCGTTCACCGCGGGCGCGCAGGTGCCGGGCGGCGTCCATTTCAGCGGCGGCTGGGCCGCCGGCATGGCCGCCAACCTCCATTCGCGGATCGCGAGCCGGATCCTGCTGAAGATCGCGCACGGCCCGTACCGCAACGAGCAGGACGTCTACGCGCTCGCGCTCGAGCAGCCGTGGGAACGCTGGTTCGCGTCGACGCAGACGCTGCGCATCGACATCACCGCGATCAAGTCGCCGCTGAAGAGCCTCGAATTCACGACGCTGCGCGTGAAGGATGCGATCTGCGACCGGATGCGCGAGAAAACCGGCTCGCGCCCGAGCATCGACACCGGTGCGCCGGACGTGCGCGTGTTCGCGTTCCTGACCGCGGGCGAATGCACGCTGTACCTCGACACGTCGGGCGAGCCGCTCTTCAAGCGCGGCTGGCGCCTCGACAAGGGCGCGGCGCCGCTGCGCGAGAACCTCGCGGCAGGCATCCTGCGGCTGACGGGCTGGAAGCCCGGCACCGCGCTGTACGACCCGATGTGCGGCAGCGGCACGTTCCTCGCGGAAGCCGCGCAGATCGCGCTCGGCGTGGCGCCGGGCGTCGAGCGCCGGTTCGGCTTCGAAAAGCTCAAGCAGTACGACATCACCGCGTGGCAGGGGCTGAAGGTGCCGGCGCTCGACGCGAAGCGCGCGGCGCGGGCCCAGCGCGGCGAAGCGCTCGGCGTGTACGGCAGCGACATCTCCGGCGACATGCTCGAGAAGGCACGCGCGAACCTCGAGCGCGCGGGCGTGCCGTCGGTGTGGCTCAAGCAGGTCGACGCGCGCGGGATGACGCCGCCGTGCGACGGGCCGGGCATCCTTCTCGCGAACCCGCCGTACGGCGAGCGGATCGAAGTGCGCGGCCGCAGCGCGCGCGGCGAGGTGCGCGAGACCGGCCGCAACCGCGGCAACGACGACGCGTTCCGCCGCACGCACACCGACGCGCCGGACAGCGAGTTCTTCAACGCGCTCGGCGATGCGCTGAAGCAGCGCTTCACGGGCTGGCAGGCGTTCCTGCTGACGTCCGACCGTTCGCTGCCGGGCCAGTTGCGGCTGCGCGAATCGGCCAAGACGCCGCTGTTCAACGGCGCGCTCGAATGCCGGCTGTTCCGCTTCGACCTGATCGCAGGCAGCGTGAAGGCGCGCCCGGCCGCGCAGGAAGGCGACGCCTGACCCTGACGCGCCGAACGCGCGCGAACGTCGCGGCGGCCGCTGCCGCCTGCTGACACTCCGATGACGCCCGGCATCCGCCGGGCGTTTCGTTTTGCGCGGCACCGATGCAAGCGGGGCCGCGCCCGCTCCGCCCGCACGGCCCCGTACGCGCCGCCGCCCGGGCGCACGCCGCCGATGCGGTCGACGGGGCCCTTTTGTCAGCACCGCCATCACTACTGACAGCACGCTGTCAGGAGCCCCCGCTCACACTGCAATCCCGGCGCAATGCAAGGCTGGTTTCCGTCCAGAACAACCCGAACAACAAGGAGCTCGTCATGACGTCCGCAACTGCAACCGCAACTCTGGAACGCGCGATCGCGTGGTTCGACATTCCGTCCCTCGATTTCGACCGTGCGATCCGCTTCTACGAAACCGTGCTGCAAACCACGTTGCAGCGCGAGGTCATCGGCGGCGTGCCGATGGCGATGTTCGATCACGAAGCGTCGAGCACGGGCGGCAGCATCGTGTTCGATCCGCAGCAGATGAAGCCGAGCGCGAACGGCGTGCTCGTCTACCTGAACGCCGGCGAATCGGTCGTCGCCGCGCTCGAACGCGCGAAGCGCGCGGGCGGCGTCGTGCAGGGCTCGGTCGTCGAGCTGCCGAACAACTACGGCTACGTCGGCTACCTGATCGACACGGAAGGCAACCGCGTCGGCCTGCACGCGCCGAAATGCCACTGAGCGCAGCGGTCAGCGGGCCGGCGCGGCGCTATCATCGCGAAGTCCCCGTAGCCAGAGGAATCGAGGTGCCGTCATGACCCGCCGTGCCGACCGTCTGTTCCAGATCGCCGAGCTGTTGCGCGGGCGTCGTCTCACGACCGCGCAGCAACTGGCCGACTGGCTGTCGGTGTCGCCGCGCACGGTCTATCGCGACGTGCGCGACCTGCAACTGTCAGGGGTGCCGATCGAAGGCGAAGCCGGCATCGGTTACCGGCTGAACCGCAACGCGAGCCTGCCGCCGCTCACGTTCACGGCCGAGGAGCTGGCGGCGCTCGCCACGGGCGCGCGGATGCTCGAAACCTGGGGCGGTGCGCGCTTCGCGAGCGGCGCGCGCTCGGCGCTCGCGAAGATCGCGTCGGCGATGCCGGCCGACAAGCGCACGGCGCTCGACCGCCTGCCCGTGTTCGCGCCGTCGTTCCACATCGACGAGACGTTTTGCGCGAAGGTCGACGCGATCCACCAGGCGATCGACACGCGCCACATCGTCAGCTTCGCCTATCGCGACCGGCTCGGCGCGCATTCGCAGCGCCGCGTATGGCCGCTCGGGCTCGTCTACTGGGGCGGGCGCTGGACGATCGGCGCGTGGTGCGAGCTGCGCGGCGATTTCCGCACCTTCGACATCGCGCGGATGGGCGACATCACCGTGCACGAGCAGTTTCCGGACATGGAAGGCCGTCGGATCGCCGACTACATGCGGATCGCGGAAGCGCCGATGAAGTGACGCATCGGGCCGCCGCGGGATGGAAAACGGCGCCGGGAAAATCGGCGCCGTCACTTTCGAATCTCTCTCGTTTTCATTCGAATTTCCGTACCGACCGCTTCTTGGAACGTAGCGGTCGGACGGAACCGTTCGTCGCACAATCAACGAAACCGGCGAGATTTTCCATACACGTCCCATTTTCTGAATCGTCAGCACTGCGCACAATCGAGCTTGCTTGTCGATTTTTTCACGGCACGATCCGCCCATGATCCTGAGGATTTGAGGAATCGGCTCGCGCCTCTCAGTCAATTCCGATTGGATTAACAACATGTCGAGACCGTCATTCTCCAGTGGATGGCACGCCTTCATGAGAGTCAAAGTTTCAGTCGATGAAGTCAGGACACGGATTCCGGAAACCGCATCGATATGGGTATTGCGCTGAAAGACCCGCGGCTCGCGCTCGCGATGGCTCTCGCAATCGGCCCCGTCACGGCGTTACCCCAAGCCACGGTCGCGGCCCCCGATGCTCGCCATGCTGTCGAACGGCATTCGCAAAAAACGTTGCTGAAGAACTCGGCACTCAGCGTTTGCCTGGCCGGGATCGCGCACGATACCCGCGATCGTGACGACGCCAATGCCACCGCAAGCGCCTATCTGGAATTCGGCGATCAGCCAATCGAGGCCTACGACGCGCTCCGCGCGCTCACGCAACGGTATGTCGAACGACAATACAGCGGATCGATTCCAGCGTCGTTCAATACGATGAAGTGCATCGACCTCTTCCACAGTCGGGAACTCGACGCGCTTTCCGATCGGCTGACAAAAGCGCGCTAGCGCTGCGCGGCGGGGGCCAATACGTGCGCCCCTGCATTGCACATGTCATGGCATGCGCACGACCGCATTCGCTCCGTCATGAACGCAGCCGGCGCGCTGCCCTGTCGTCACTCGACGGCCTTCACCATGTCCTCGATGACCTTCTTCGCATCGCCGAACACCATCATCGTCTTGTCCATGTAGAACAGGTCGTTGTCGAGGCCCGCGTAGCCGGCCGCCATCGAGCGCTTGTTGACGATCACCGTGCGCGCCTTGTACGCCTCGATGATCGGCATCCCCGCGATCGGCGATTTCGGATCGTTCTTCGCGGCCGGGTTCACGACGTCGTTCGCGCCGAGCACGAGCACCACGTCCACCTGGCCGAATTCGCCGTTGATGTCCTCCATCTCGTGCACGATCTCGTACGGCACCTCCGCTTCCGCGAGCAGCACGTTCATGTGCCCCGGCATCCGCCCGGCGACCGGGTGGATCGCGTACTTCACGTCGATGCCCTTCTCGACCAGCTTGTCGGTCAGCTCCTTCAGCGCGTGCTGCGCACGGGCGACGGCGAGCCCGTAACCCGGCACGATCACGACCGATTCCGCGTTGCCGAGCATGAACGCCGCGTCGTCGGCCGAGCCCGACTTCACCGGCCGCTGCTCCTGCGCGCCACCCGCGCCGCCGGCCGCCGCTTCCCCGCCGAACCCGCCGAGGATCACGTTGAAGAACGAGCGGTTCATCGCATGGCACATGATGTACGACAGGATCGCGCCCGACGAGCCGACCAGCGAACCGGCGATGATCAGCATCGCGTTGTTCAGCGAGAAGCCGATGCCGGCCGCGGCCCAGCCCGAGTACGAGTTCAGCATCGACACGACCACCGGCATGTCCGCGCCGCCGATCGGGATGATGATCAGCACGCCGAGCACGAACGCGATCGCCGTCATGATGATGAACGGCAGCCACGCCTGCGTGATGAAGAACAGGATGCCGAAGCCGAGCATCGCGATCGCGAGCATCAGGTTGATCAGGTGCTGGCCCGCGTACACGACCGGCGCGCCCTGGAACAGCCGGAACTTGTACTTGCCCGACAGCTTGCCGAACGCGATCACCGAACCGGAGAACGTGATCGCGCCGACGAACGTGCCGATGAACAGCTCGACGCGGTTGCCGTACGGGATGAAGCTCGACGACACCGCGTCCTGCGGCACGAGCCCGAACGCTTCCGGCTCCGACACCACCGCATACGCGATGCACACGGCCGCGAGACCGATCAGCGAGTGCATCGCCGCGACGAGTTCCGGCATCTTCGTCATCTCGACGCGCGCGGCGACGAATGCCCCGACGCCGCCGCCGACGATCAGCGCGCCGAGCACGAGCGCGAGGCCGAGCGGCAGGTTCGCGCCGAGCCACGCGGCCTGCTTGACGATCAGCGCGATCGTCGTGAGGATCGCGATGGCCATCCCGACCATCCCGAACAGGTTGCCGCGCCGCGCGCTCTTCGGGTTCGACAGGCCCTTCAGCGCCTGGATGAAGCACACCGACGCGACGAGGTACAGCAGCGTAACGACGTTCATGCTCATCGCGCGCCCTCCTTGCCGCCCTCGACACGCTTGGGCTCCTTCTTGCGGAACATCTCGAGCATGCGCCTCGTCACGAGAAAGCCGCCGAACACGTTGACGGCCGCGAGCGCGACCGCGAGCGTGCCGAAGAACTTGCCGGTCGCGCCGACGATGAGCGCCGCCGCGAGCATCGCGCCGACGATCACGATCGCCGAGATCGCGTTGGTCACGGCCATCAGCGGCGTATGCAGCGCCGGCGTGACGTTCCAGACGACGTGGTAGCCGACGTACACCGCCAGCACGAAGATGATCACGTTGATCACCGTGTGATTGATGACTTCCATGGTCTCCTCCGTTATTTGCGCGTGACTTCGCCGTCGCGGCACAGCAGCGTCGCGGCGACGATGTCGTCGGTCAGGTCGATGTTCAGCGTGCCTTCCTTCGTGACGATCAGCTTCATGAAATCGAGCAGGTTGCGCGCGTACAGCGCCGACGCGTCCGACGCGACCATCGACGCGAGGTTCGTGTAGCCGGCGATCGTCACGCCGTTGTGCACGATCACCTGGTCGGCGACGGTCAGCGGGCAGTTGCCGCCCTTGCGGCCGTCGAATTCCGGGCCGCGGCCGGCCGCGAGATCGACGAGCACCGCGCCGGGCTTCATCGACTGCACGGTCTCCACCGAGATCAACGTCGGCGCCGGGCGCCCCGGAATCAGCGCGGTGGTGATCACGATGTCGGCCTGCTTCGCGCGCTCGTGCACGAGCGCGGCCTGGCGGCCGAGCCACGACGGCGGCATCGGGCGCGCATAGCCGCCGACACCCTGCGCGGCTTCGCGCTCTTCGTCGGTTTCGAACGGGACGTCGAGGAATTTCGCGCCGAGCGACTCGATCTGCTCCTTCACGGCCGGCCGCACGTCGGACGCCTCGATCACGGCGCCGAGCCGCTTCGCGGTCGCGATCGCCTGCAGGCCCGCGACGCCCGCGCCGAGAATCAGCACGCGCGCCGCCTTCACGGTACCCGCGGCCGTCATCAGCATCGGCATGAAGCGCGGATACAGCGACGCGGCCACCAGCACGGCCTTGTAGCCGGCGATGTTCGCCTGCGACGACAGCACGTCGAGACTCTGCGCGCGCGTCGTGCGCGGCGCGGCCTCGAGCGCGAAACCGGTCACGCCGGCCGCGGCGAGCTTCGCCGCCTGCTCGCCATTGAACGGCTCGAGCATGCCGACCAGCACGGTGCCACGCTTGAGCGACGGCAGTTCGGCGTCGGTGGGCGCCTGGACCTTCAGCACGAGGTCGGCGTCGAAAGCGGCCGACTGGTCGGTCAATTCGGCGCCGGCGGCCGCATAGGCTTCGTCGGGATAGCTGGCCGCGGTGCCGGCCCCTTTCGCGATACTGACCCGATGGCCGGCCGCCGCGTATTTCTTCACGGTTTCCGGCGTCGCGGCCACACGCGCCTCGTTGGCCCGCGTTTCAGCAGGCACTCCAATATGCATCGTCAGTTCCTCCAGTCATTGTCAGTATTTCTTTTCTTGCGATCTTTTTACTGCGCAACGAGCCGGACAGGCTGACTTACCGGCTCACGAGCAACGGCGTTCACGCTGCACTTTAACCGAAAGCGATGGCCCCGCCAGCACTTTCCGCACGATCGTGCTCGAATGCGACGTCGGTTTGATCCGCGCCGCCATGTCCCGCCGGGGCCGACGAATCCGAAAGGGTCGGATTCGTCTAACGGAACGGCCGGCAGCCTTCGGGCGCAACCGGTAAAATGCCGAACCATGAAACCCGAAATCTGGACCCCGCATGTGACGGTCGCCGCGCTCGTCGAGCGCGCCGGCCGCTTTCTCGTGATCGAGGAAGAAACCTCGACGGGCCTGCGCATCAACCAGCCGGCCGGTCACCTCGAAGCCGGCGAAACGCTGGCCGACGCGGTGATCCGCGAAACGCTGGAGGAAACCGCGCACCCGTTCACGCCCGACGCACTCGTCGGCGTCTATCTCGCGCACTACGACCGCCCCGGCAGCGCCGGCGCGACCTACCTGCGCTTCACGTTCTGCGGCACGGCCGGCGAACCGGTCGCGGGCCACGTGCTCGACGACGGCATCGTCCGCACGCTGTGGATGACGGCCGACGAGCTGCGCGCCTGCAGCGAGCGCCATCGTTCGCCCGCGGTGATGCGCTGCGTCGACGACTATCTCGCCGGGCGGCGCATTCCGCTCGATTTCGTACACACGCACTCGGTCGCCCCGCGCCCCGAGGCATTCGAACGTCAGGCGGTCGGCAAATGAGCAAGCGCCGTGTAGTGGTGGGCATGTCGGGCGGCGTCGATTCGTCGGTGACCGCGTGGCTGCTGAAGGAACAGGGCTACGACGTGGTCGGCCTGTTCATGAAGAACTGGGAAGACGACGACGACGGCGAGTACTGCTCGACGCGCCAGGACTGGATCGACGTCGTGTCGGTGGCCGACCTGATCGGCATCGACGTCGAAGCCGTCAACTTCGCGGCGGAATACAAGGATCGCGTGTTCGCCGAATTCCTGCGCGAATACTCGGCCGGCCGCACGCCGAACCCCGACGTGCTGTGCAACGCCGAGATCAAGTTCAAGGCGTTCCTCGACCACGCGATGTCGCTCGACGCGGAAATGATCGCGACCGGCCACTATGCGCGCGTGCGCGAACGCGACGGGCGTTTCGAACTGCTGAAGGCGTTCGATCACACGAAGGACCAGTCGTACTTCCTGCACCGGCTGAACCAGGCGCAGCTGTCGAAGACGATGTTCCCGCTCGGCGAGATCCCGAAGACGAAGGTGCGCGAGATCGCCGCGCAGATCGGGTTGCCGAATGCGAAGAAGAAGGATTCGACCGGCATCTGCTTCATCGGCGAGCGGCCGTTCCGCGATTTCCTGAACCGTTATCTTCCGACGAAGCCCGGCCCGATGAAGACGCCCGACGGCAAGGTGGTCGGCGAGCACATCGGCCTCGCGTTCTACACGTTCGGCCAGCGCAAGGGCATCGGGCTCGGCGGCAGCAAGAGCGGCAGCGGCGAGCCGTGGTTCGTCGCCGCGAAGGACATCGCGTCGAACACGCTGTACGTCGTGCAGGGCCACGATCATCCGTGGCTGCTGTCGCGCGAACTCGTCGCCGGCAACGTGAGCTGGGTCGCCGGCGAGCCGCCGGCGGACGGCTTCGCGTGCGGCGCGAAGACGCGCTACCGGCAGGCCGATGCGGCGTGCGTATTCGGTCGAGCCGCGACAGGTCGGGCCGCGCTAGGCCGGGCCGCGATCGACGCCGCGGCAGCCGGCCCGGCAGGCGAGGCGCGCTTCTCGCTCGCGTTCGACGATGCGCAGTGGGCCGTCACGCCCGGCCAGTCGGCCGTGCTGTACGACGGCGAGATCTGTCTGGGCGGCGGCATCATCGAATCCGCGGCGACCGGCCAGCCCGGTCAGGCTGCGGCGGCGGCCCACGCGCCGGCGCTCGCCGAAGCACGCTGACACCCATTCGGTTTAGACTTGCGGCACGCCGCGCCCGGCGGAACACGATTCCGTCGTGGCCGGCGCGCCGCCTTCGCAGCGTACGCATGGCGGTATCTCAAGATTCTTACGGAGTCCCCCATGCTTTCCAGACGCTACCTCGCGATGTGGTGCGCCGTCCTGCTGCTCGTCGCCGCGGCCGCACTCGCGTCGGTCCACCTCCTTTCCTGGCTGTGGATCGTCATCCCCATCGCCCTCGTCGCACTCGGCCTGTACGACCTGAACCAGGATCGCCACGCGATCCTGCGGAACTACCCGCTGTGGGGCCACTTCCGCTTCCTGTTCGAATTCATCCGGCCTGAAATCCGCCAGTACTTCGTCGAGGACGACACCGACGAAAAACCGTTCTCGCGCGCGCAGCGCAGCCTCGTCTACCAGCGCGCGAAGAACGTCGCCGACAACCGCCCGTACGGCACCGAACTGAACGTGAAGGCCGTCGCGCACGAATGGATCAGCCATTCGCTCGCACCGACGAAGCTGCCGAACCACGATTTCCGTATCCGCGTCGGCGCGAATCGCGCGCAGCCGTACGACATTTCGATCTTCAACATCTCGGCGATGAGCTTCGGCTCGCTGTCCGCGAACGCGATCCGCTCGCTGAACCTCGGCGCGAAGAAAGGCGGGTTCGCGCACGACACCGGCGAAGGCTCGCTGTCGAAGTACCACCGCGAGAACGGCGGCGACATCATCTGGGAAATCGCGTCCGGCTACTTCGGCTGCCGCAACGACGACGGCACCTTCAACCCGGACAAGTTCGCGAAGCAGGCCGCCGATCCGCAGGTCAAGATGATCGAGGTGAAGCTGTCGCAAGGCGCGAAGCCCGGCCACGGCGGCGTGCTGCCGGCCGCGAAGATCACGCCGGAAATCGCGGAGACGCGCGGCGTGCCGATGGGCAAGGACTGCATCTCGCCCGCGACGCACTCGGAATTCTCGACGCCGCGCGGGCTGCTCGAATTCGTCGAACGGCTGCGCACGCTGTCGGGCGGCAAGCCGACCGGCTTCAAGCTGTGCATCGGCCATCCGTGGGAATTCTTCGGGATCGCGAAAGCGATGCTCGAGACGGGCATCGTGCCCGACTTCATCGTCGTCGACGGCGCGGAAGGCGGCACGGGCGCGGCGCCGCTCGAATTCACCGACCACGTCGGCGTGCCGCTGCAGGAAGGACTGCTGCTCGTGCACAACACGCTCGTCGGGATCGGCGTGCGCGACCGCGTGAAGATCGGCGCGAGCGGCAAGATCATCACCGCGTTCGACATCGCGCGCACGCTCGCGATCGGCGCGGACTGGGTGAACTCGGCGCGCGGCTTCATGTTCGCGGTCGGCTGCATCCAGGCGCAGCACTGCCATACCGACCGCTGCCCGACCGGCGTCGCGACGCAGGACCCGGTGCGCCAGCGGGCGCTCGTCGTGCCCGACAAGGCCGAGCGCGTGTACAACTTCCACCGCAATACGCTGCATGCGCTGCAGGAACTCGTGCAGGCGGCCGGCCTCGCGCATCCGTCCGAGCTGCGCGCGCACCACATCGTGCAGCGGGTCGCGCCGCACGAAGTGCGGCTGATGTCGCAACTGCTGAAATACCTGAAACCCGGTGCGCTGCTCGACGGCCAGACCTGCGGCTTCTCGCTGTACGACAAGTGGTGGCCGATCGCGCGCAGCGATTCGTTCACGCTCGGCGAAGCCGTGTACGCGTCGATCGAGTAAAGCGCACGGCCACCCCGTTACGACGGCGGCCGGCCCGCGCCGCAAAAGCAAAAGCGCCCCGCGGGGCGCTCTTGCTTTTCTTTCGTCTGGCGAATGCGTGAAGGCCGGGCCGCGGCTCAGTTCTGCGGCAGCGTATCGGCGAATGACGGTCGCTGTTGCAGCTTCACGAAGTGCTTGTCGAGGTTCGGGTGGCGATCGCGCCAGTTGAGCTCGGGCATCCGGAAGTCGAGATAGCCGAGCGCGCAGCCGAGTGCGATGTCGGCGAGCGTGTAATGATTGCCGACGCACCACGTCTTGCCGCCGAGACCCTGCGACATCGCGACGAGCGCGTCGTCGATCTTGCGTTGTTGGCGCGCGATCCAGCTCGCGCTGCGCTGCGCTTCGTCGCGCATCGTGTGTTCGAGACGGATCGCGACGGCCGCGTCGAGCACGCCGTCGCCCAGTGCCTCCCAGCAGCGCACTTCGACGCGCTCGCGGCCCGACGGCGGAATCAGCTTGCCGACCGGCGACAGCGTATCGACGTATTCGCAGATCACGCGGGAATCGAACACCGCGGCGCCATCCTCCATCACGAGGCACGGGACCTTGCCGAGCGGATTCGACGCGTGAATGTTCGTATCCGGCGCCCACACGTTCTCGAGCTCCAGCTTGTAGTCGATCTTCTTTTCGGCAAGCACGATCCGCGCCTTTCGGACGTACGGGCTGCTGAGCGAACCGATTAATTTCATCATCTGCCTTTTTAAGGGAACCGCCGCGAGTATACGTTGTCGCCGATCATAACCGGCCCGCGCGGCCGGGTAGAAAATCGGCCGTCCGGCCTGTGGATGGTTTGCAACAGCCGCCGCGCGCGGCCCGGCCGGCGCGGCTTCCGGCCCCACACTCACGCACCGCGGCGCGCGGCGCTACAATCGCACGAATGAACGCGCCCCTCGATACCGCCATCGCCGTCGACGTCTACCGCCAGCGCCGTGAACGCGTGCTTGCCGCACTGCGTGCCGCGGGCGGCGGCGTCGCCATCGTCCCCACCGCGCCGGAAATGCTGCGCAACCGCGACACGGCCTACCCGTACCGGTTCGACAGCTACTTCCATTACCTGACGGGTTTCACCGAGCCGGATGCCGTGCTCGTGCTGAACGCGGCCGCGCCGCACGGCGCGCCGGAATCGATCCTGTTCTGCCGCGCCAGGAACGTCGATCGCGAAATCTGGGAAGGCTTTCACTACGGGCCCGATGCCGCGCGCGACGCGTTCGGCTTCGACGCGGCCTTCGCGGTCGACGTGATCGACACCGAAATGCCGCGCCTGCTCGCCGATGCGGGCACCGTGCATTACCGGTTCGGCGCATCGGCCGAGTTCGAGCGCCAGCTCGCCGGCTGGATCGACGCGGTGCGCGCGCAGGCACGCACGGGCGTCGCCGCGCCGGACGCGCTGCTCGACCTCACGCCGCTGCTCGACGACATGCGGCTCGTGAAGGACGAACACGAACTCGCGATCATGATGCGCGCCGCGCACATCTCCGCGCTCGCGCACCGCCGCGCGATGCAGGCGTGCCGCCCCGGCATCCGCGAATACGAACTCGAGGCCGAGCTGCTGTACCTGTTCCGCAAGCACGGCGCGCAGGCGCCCGCGTACGGGTCGATCGTCGCGGCCGGCGCGAATGCGTGCGTGCTGCACTACCCGGCCGGCAACGCGGCCGCGCGGGACGGTGACCTGATCCTGATCGACGCCGCCTGCGAACTCGACGGCTATGCATCGGACATCACGCGCACGTTCCCGGCCAACGGCCGCTTCTCGCCCGCGCAGCGCACGCTGTACGACATCGTGCTCGCCGCGCAGCAGGCCGCGATCGACGCGACGCGCGCGGGCGTGCCGTTCGAGGCGCCGCACGATGCGGCCGTACGCGTGCTCGCGCAGGGGCTGCTCGATACCGGCATCATCCCCAAAACGCGCTTCTCGAACGTCGACGACGTGATCGCCGAGCGCGCATACACGCGCTTCTACATGCACCGCACCGGCCACTGGCTCGGGATGGACGTGCACGACTGCGGCGACTATCGCGAGCGGCTCGCCGCGCGCGACGCGAACGGCGCGCTGCCGTGGCGCACGCTGAAGCCGGGCATGACGCTCACCGTCGAGCCCGGCCTGTACGTGCGCGCGGCCGACGACGTGCCGCCCGAGTACTGGAACATCGGCATCCGCATCGAGGACGACGCGATCGTGCGCGAGCACGGCTGCGAGCTGATCACGCGCGGCGTGCCGGTCGCGGCCGACGAGATCGAGGCGCTGATGCGCGCGGACGCATGACCGGCCGCCGACCGTTACCTCCGTTTCACGAATCAAGATGACGACCGCTTCCTCGCCGGCCACGCCGGATTACGACCTCGCCATCGTCGGCGCGGGCCCCGTCGGACTCGCGCTCGCCGGCTGGCTCGCACGCCGCAGCGCGACCCAGCATGCGTCGATCGCGCTGATCGACGCGCGCGAACCTGCCGCGAGCGCGAACGACCCGCGCGCGATCGCCGTATCGCACGGCAGCCGCGTGCTGCTCGACACGCTCGCGTGGCCGGCCGACGCCACGCCGATCGAACATATCCACGTGTCGCAACGCGGCCATTTCGGCCGCACGCTGATCGACCGCGACGAACACGCGCTCGCCGCGCTCGGCTACGTCGTGCGTTACGGCTCGATCGTGCAGGCGCTCGCGGGCGCCGTGCGCGGCACGCGCGTCGACTGGCTCACGTCGACCACCGCACGCACGCCGCGGCAGGACGCCGACGGCGTCACGCTGACGCTCGACGGCCCTCAGGGCGAACGCACGCTGCGCGCGCGCATTGTCATCAATGCCGAAGGCGGGCTGTTTCATGAACGGCACGCCGATACGGGCAAGCATCGCCGCGATTACGGGCAGACCGCGATCGTGGGGACGGTCACGGTATCGGCACCGCGCCCGAACGTCGCGTGGGAGCGCTTCACGCACGAAGGCCCGCTCGCGCTGCTGCCGCTCGGCGGGCCGCGTCAGGCCGACTACTCGCTCGTGTGGTGCTGTACGCCCGACGAGGCCGCACGCCGCGCGGCGCTGCCCGACGACGCGTTCCTGCGCGAGCTCGGCGCGGCATTCGGCGAGCGGATGGGCCGGTTCGTCGCGATCGCGGGGCGGGCGTCGTTCCCGCTCGGGCTGAGCGCGGCGCAAACGCTCGTGAGCGGCCGCATCGCGATCGTCGGCAACGCCGCGCAAACGCTGCATCCGGTCGCGGGCCAGGGGCTCAACCTCGGGCTGCGCGATGCGCATACGCTCGTCGATGCACTCTCCGCGCAAGGCTTCGAAGCGACCGCGCTCGCGACCTTCAACGCGCGCCGCGCGCTCGACCGGCGCCTCACGATCGGCGCGACCGACACGCTGGCGCGCCTGTTTACGATCGACTCGGGCCCGCTTCCGCTGCTGCGCGGCGCGGCGCTCACCGCGCTCGAATTCGTGCCGCCGCTCAAGAAGGCGATCGCTCGCCAGATGATGTTCGGCCAGCGCAACTGACACGCGGCGCACCGTACGGCCCCTCCGGGCACACCAGGCAAACCGGGTCAAATCGGCGGGGCATGGGAATACGGTAAAATGCCCGTTTTCCGCCTTCCCTTCCCCTGCCCGCGCGTGTCGCGGGCGGCGCCATTGCGATGCCCGTTATCGGCCCTCACGTATTGCGTAACAACCTGTTCGTCGCCCCGATGGCCGGGGTGACGGATCGTCCGTTCCGCCAGCTGTGCAAGCGGCTGGGGGCCGGTTACGCGGTGTCCGAGATGGTCGCGTCCAACGCGCAGCTGTGGAAGAGCGCGAAGACGATGCGGCGCGCGAACCACGAAGGCGAGGTCGAGCCGATCGCGGTTCAGATCGCCGGCGCCGATCCGGCGATGATGGCCGAAGCGGCCCGCTACAACGTCGACAACGGCGCGCAGATCATCGACATCAACATGGGCTGCCCGGCAAAGAAGGTCTGCAACGTCGCGGCCGGCTCCGCGCTGCTGCAGAACGAGCCGCTCGTGCAGCGGATCGTCGAGGCCGTCGTCGCGGCGGTCGGCACCGGGCCCGATGCGGTGCCCGTCACGCTGAAGATCCGCACCGGCTGGGACCGCGAGCACAAGAACGCGATCACGGTCGCGCGCCTGGCCGAAGCGGCCGGCATCTCGATGCTCACCGTGCATGGCCGCACGCGCGCCGACCTGTACCGCGGCGACGCCGAGTACGACACCATCGCGGCCGTGAAGGCGGCCGTGCGGATTCCGGTCGTCGCGAACGGCGACATCACGTCGCCCGCCAAGGCGAAGGCCGTGCTCGACGCAACCGGCGCCGACGCGCTGATGATCGGTCGCGCCGCGCAAGGCCGGCCGTGGCTGTTCCGCGAAATCGATCATTTCCTGCAAACCGGCGAGCTGCTGCCCCCGCCGCGGATCGACGAGATCCAGCATGTGATGAACGAACACCTGGAAGACCACTACGCTTTCTATGGCGAATTCACCGGCGTCCGTACTGCGCGCAAGCACATCGGCTGGTACACTCGCGGCCTTTCCGGTGCCAACGGGTTCCGGCACCGAATGAACACGCTCGATTCCACCCGCGAGCAGCTCGCCGCCGTCAATGCATTCTTCGAGGCGCAAAAGGCGCTGTCGGACCACCTCGTCTACGTCGATGACGAAGCGGAAAACAGCCGGGGCGAGCCGGACGACCATAACCAGTTAGCAGCATGAGCAAGCACAACATCGAACAATGTGTCCGCGAGAGCCTGGACGTGTATTTCCGGGATCTAGACGGCTCCAATCCGCACGACGTCTATGAAATGGTGATGTCCTGCGTCGAAAAGCCGATGCTCGAGGTCGTGCTCGTACAGGCCGGCGGCAACCAGTCGCTCGCCGCCGAGTACCTCGGCATCAATCGCAATACGCTGCGCAAGAAGCTGCAGCAGCACGGCCTGCTGTAGGCGGCCGTCCCGTCCCCGTTTCCCTGGCTATTGGTGGTTCCATCATGATCAAGCAAGCGCTCATTTCCGTTTCCGACAAGACCGGCATCGTCGACTTCGCGAAGTCGCTGTCCGACCTCGGCGTCAAGCTGCTGTCGACGGGCGGCACCGCGAAACTCCTCGCCGACGCCGGCCTGCCCGTGACCGAAGTGGCCGATTACACGGGCTTCCCGGAAATGCTCGATGGGCGCGTGAAGACGCTGCACCCGAAGGTGCACGGCGGCATCCTCGCCCGCCGCGACCTGCCCGAGCACATGCAGGCGCTGGAGCAGCACGGCATCCCGACGATCGACCTGCTCGTCGTGAACCTGTATCCGTTCGTCGCGACGATCGCGAAGGACGACTGCACGCTCGCCGACGCGATCGAGAACATCGACATCGGCGGCCCGACGATGCTGCGCTCGGCCGCGAAGAACCACCGCGACGTGACGGTCGTGGTCGACCCGGCCGACTACGCGGTCGTGCTCGATGAAATGAAGGCGAACGGCAACACCGTCGGCTACCCGACCAACTTCCGTCTCGCGACGAAGGTGTTCGCGCACACCGCGCAATACGACGGCGCGATCACGAACTACCTGACCAGCCTGACCGACGAGCTGAAGCACGCATCGCGCAACACGTACCCGGCCACGCTGAACCTGGCGTTCGACAAGGTGCAGGACCTGCGCTACGGCGAGAACCCGCACCAGAGCGCGGCGTTCTACCGCGACCTCGCGGCGCCGGCCGGCGCGCTGGCGAACTACCGCCAGCTGCAGGGCAAGGAACTGTCGTACAACAACATCGCGGATTCGGACGCGGCGTGGGAATGCGTGAAGACGTTCGACGCGCCGGCCTGCGTGATCATCAAGCATGCGAATCCGTGCGGCGTCGCGGTCGGCAACGACTCGGCCGACGCGTACGCGAAGGCATTCCAGACCGACCCGACCTCCGCATTCGGCGGCATCATCGCGTTCAACCGCGAAGTCGACGAAGCGGCCGCGCAAGCGGTCGCGAAGCAGTTCGTCGAAGTGCTGATCGCGCCGTCGTTCTCCGACGCCGCGAAGCAGGTGTTCGCCGCGAAGCAGAACGTGCGCCTGCTCGAAATCGCACTGGGCGACGGCCACAACGCATTCGACCTGAAGCGCGTGGGCGGCGGCCTGCTCGTGCAGTCGCTCGATTCGAAGAACGTGCAGCCGCACGAGCTGCGCGTCGTCACGAAGCGCCACCCGACGCCGAAGGAAATGGACGACCTGCTGTTCGCATGGCGCGTCGCGAAGTACGTGAAGTCGAACGCGATCGTGTTCTGCGGCAACGGCATGACGCTCGGCGTCGGGGCCGGCCAGATGAGCCGCGTCGATTCCGCCCGTATCGCGAGCATCAAGGCGCAGAACGCGGGGCTGACGCTCGCTGGCTCGGCCGTCGCGTCGGATGCGTTCTTCCCGTTCCGCGACGGCCTCGACGTGGTCGTGGCGGCCGGCGCGACCTGCGTGATCCAGCCGGGCGGCTCGATGCGCGACGACGAAGTGATCGCGGCAGCCGACGAGCACAACATCGCGATGATCCTGACGGGCGTGCGCCACTTCCGTCACTGATCGCCGCATGCGGCCCGCGCGGCCGCTGTACCGGAACCCGGCGGCATCACCTCCGCCGGGTTTTTTATTGCGCGGCGCCTTCGCGCGCGACCGCGCGACCGGCTTGCCGCACCATTCGTTGTAGTATCGCTGCATCACGCCACTCTCCTCACTCATGCGAATTCTCGGCATCGACCCCGGCCTGCGCGTCACCGGCTTCGGCGTCATCGACGTCAGCGGCCACCGGCTCGCCTATGTCACGAGCGGCGTGATCCGCACGCCGACGGCCGACCTGGCCACCCGGCTCGGCACGATCTTCCAGGGCATCTCGACGATCGTGCGCGAACACGCGCCCGACCAGGCCGCGATCGAAAAGGTGTTCGTCAACGTGAACCCGCAGTCGACGCTGCTGCTCGGCCAGGCACGCGGCGCCGCGATCTGCGGGCTCGTCGCGGGCGGGCTGCCGGTCGCCGAATACACGGCGCTGCAGCTCAAGCAGGCCGTGGTCGGCTACGGCCGCGCGACCAAGACGCAGATGCAGGACATGGTCACGCGGCTGCTCAACCTGTCCGGCCAGCCGGGCTCGGACGCCGCCGACGCGCTCGGCATGGCGATCTGCCACGCGCACGGCGGCAACACGCTCAGCACGCTGGGCGGGCTCGCGCCGGCGCTCGCGCAGAAAGGGCTGCGCGTGCGGCGCGGCAGGCTGGTCGGCTGACGCTGCCGCGCACCGCGGCCGCGCGCGTCGGCTCGACTGCGCGGGCTGCGTTGGCCGCCTCGATCGTTTCACCCACGCCCGACATGCCCGCGACGCGCGCCGCTTCGGCCTGACGGCCGCGCCCATCGGCATTGCGCCGCGCGTGCGCTACACTCGCGCTTTCTTCCTCGCATCCCGTCCTCCATGATCGGTCGCATCGCCGGCATCCTGCTCGAAAAGAACCCGCCTCATCTGCTCGTCGACTGCAACGGCGTCGGCTATGAAATCGACGTGCCGATGAGCACCTTCTACAACCTGCCGCAAACGGGCGAACGCATCGTGCTGCTCACGCAGCAGATCGTCCGCGAAGACGCGCACCTGCTGTACGGCTTCCTGACGCCGCAGGAACGCACGACCTTCCGCGAGTTGCTGAAGATCACCGGCATCGGCGCGCGCATGGCGCTCGCCGTGCTGTCCGGCATGAGCGTGCAGGAGCTCGCCCAGGCCGTGACGATGCAGGACGCCGCACGCCTCACGCGCCTGCCCGGCATCGGCAAGAAGACGGCCGAGCGCCTGCTGCTCGAGCTGAAGGGCAAGCTCGGCGCCGACCTCGGCGCGCTCGCCGGCGCGGCTTCGCCGTCCGACCACGCGACCGACATCCTCAACGCGCTGCTGGCGCTCGGCTACTCCGAGAAGGAAGGCATTGCCGCGATCAAGAACGTGCCGGCCGGCACCGGCGTGTCCGAAGGCATCAAGCTCGCGCTGAAGGCGTTGTCGAAGGCGTAACACGCGGTCGATCCGGCCGTCGAAGCCAGTGTCGCGCCGCCGCGCGGCGCGCGCCAGTCGGCCGTTCGGCCAGGTGGCCCGGGCTCCGTCGCGCGGTACAATGGCCGCATGATTGAAACCGACAAACTCGCCACCGAGCAGCGGATCATCGCCGCCACGCCCGCCTCGTCGCACGAGGAGGTGTTCGAACGGGCGCTGCGGCCGCGCCAGCTCGACGACTACGTCGGCCAGGAAAAGGTCCGCGGCCAGCTCGAGATCTTCATCGAAGCCGCGAAGCGCCGCTCCGAGCCGCTCGACCACGTGCTGCTGTTCGGGCCACCGGGTCTCGGCAAGACGACGCTCGCCCACATCATCGCGCGCGAGATGGGCGTGAACCTGCGCCAGACGTCGGGGCCCGTGCTCGAGCGCGCGGGCGATCTCGCCGCGTTGCTGACGAACCTCGAGGCGAACGACGTGCTGTTCATCGACGAAATCCACCGGCTGTCGCCGGTCGTCGAGGAAATCCTGTATCCGGCGCTCGAGGATTACCAGATCGACATCATGATCGGCGAAGGCCCGGCCGCGCGCAGCGTGAAGCTCGACCTGCAGCCGTTCACGCTGGTCGGTGCGACCACTCGCGCGGGGATGCTGACCAACCCGCTGCGCGATCGTTTCGGGATCGTCGCGCGCCTCGAGTTCTACGACGCCGATCAACTGTCGCGCATCGTGCGGCGCTCGGCGTCGCTGCTCAATGCGCAGATCGATCCGAACGGCGCGCTGGAAATCGCGAAGCGCTCGCGCGGCACGCCGCGGATCGCCAACCGGCTCCTGCGCCGCGTGCGCGACTTCGCGGAAGTGAAGGCCGACGGCCAGATCACCGCGGCCGTCGCCGATGCCGCACTTGCGATGCTCGACGTCGATCCGGTCGGCTTCGACCTGATGGACCGCAAGCTGCTCGAAGCGATCCTGTACAAGTTCGACGGCGGCCCGGTCGGCATCGACAACCTCGCGGCGGCAATCGGCGAGGAGCGCGACACGATCGAGGACGTGCTCGAACCGTACCTGATCCAGCAGGGCTTCCTGCAGCGCACGCCGCGCGGGCGCGTCGCGACGCTGCTCACGTATCGCCACTTCGGGCTGTCGGTGCCCGAGGCCCGCCGCACCGAACGCGACGAGTGGGATACTCCGGACGGGAAGTAGTCCGTCACCCGAGTCGCACCCGCCATGACGACGCCGCCCAGCCACCACCCCACCGCACCCGCGCCGGGCCCGCGCTGGGCCGAGCCGATCCGCAAGCGGCTCGTGGCCGGCATCACGCACCTGACGGTGGGCGGCGGCGGCCCGTCGATCGATCTCTCTTCACCGCCCGGCGACCCGGGGCTGTTCGGCCCCGACGCCGTCTGCTGGCGCGTGCATGCCGATTTCACGTCGATGATGACAGGCGGCATCGCCGCGCTGCTGCTGCAGGCGCTCCACCCGCTCGCGCTCGCGGGCGTCTGGGATCATTCGTCGTTCCGCACCGATATCCTCGGCCGTCTGCGGCGCACCGCCACGTTCATCACGGGGACGACGTTCGGCAGCCGCGCGGACGCGCTCGCGCTGATCGAGCGCGTGAAGGCGATCCACGCGCACATCTCGGGCAACGCGCCGGACGGCCGGCCGTACCGCGCCGACGATCCCGCGCTGCTGACCTGGGTGCATGTCGCGGAAGTGTCGAGCTTCCTCGCCGCGCATCTGCGTTACGTGAATCCGGCGCTGCCGGGCGAACTGCAGGACCGCTATTACGCGGAGACGGCGCTGATCGCCGAGCTGCTGGGCGCCCAAGCGGTGCCGCGTTCGCGCGCCGAGGTGGCGGCCTATCTCGCACGCATGCTGCCCGAACTCGAAGCCGGGCCGCGCACGTTCGACGTGATGTCCATCCTGCTGAATGTGCCGGTCGCGAAGCCGGCGCTGCGGCCTGCCGCGTCGCTGGTGATGCATGCCGGAATCGACCTGCTGCCGCCGTGGGCGCAGCGCATGCTCGGCGTGTCGGCGTTCGCGCCGGTGCGGCGCGCGCTGGTCCGGCCGGGCATACGCGCGGTCGCGCCCGTGCTGCGCTGGGCGCTCGTCAACGGCGCGTCGAAGCGTGCGCGCCGCCGCGCGACGGCCGCCCCGTCCGACGGCGCCCCGCCTGGCTGACGATCCGTTTCTTCGGATCATTTCAATTTACCGTCAAATACCTGTGGCAAGCTGACACGCTCGCGCACGGTCGCACGTCGGGCTCGTCACGCACGCCCGTGGCCCGCGCGGAGTTCCGCCTACCCGCTACGACACCCGATGCCCGTGATGCCACGCCTGCCGATCCGTTTCGCCCTTGCCGCCAGCCTGTCCGGTGTCCTCGCCCTCGCCGCGTGCGGAGGCGACGATGTCGCCGCCGTCGCACGCACGGACGCGCAACTGCCGTCCGGCAGCACGACGACGCCGGCTCCCACGCCGCCCGCAACCGCCACGCCGCAACCGGGCAAATGGAAAGCCGCCCGCGCCGGCGACCTGCTCGACGTGACGCTAGGCGATCTCCATCCGACGCAGGGCGCGATCGGCTACGACCAGATCTACTACAAGCTCGGCCGCTACGAACTGCAGCCCGACAAGAAGTTCGACGACTTCTGCGCGGACGAGGGCCTCGGCGGCATCGCATCGGGCGGTTACACGACCCGATCGTCGCTGCGCGATCCGGCGAGCTACACGTGCGCGACGACCGACGCGACCGCCCGCGACCGCTCGGTGCTGAACCCCGTCGTGATCGGCCCGAACGGCGATACGCTGTACCTGACCGACGGCCACCACGGCCTGTCGACTTACTACGAGACGCCCGACGGCGGCCCGGCTCTGCACGTGCACGTCGTCGTCAAGGACAACCTCGGCGACTACTCGGGCGACGCGTTCTGGCAGCAGATGCAAAGCCGCGGCTATCTGCGCCTGAAGGACGGCGAAGGCAAGCCGATCGCGACCGCGCAACTGCCGAGCGGCCTCGGCCTGACGCTCGGGATGACGAACGACCGCTACCGGTCGCTCGTCTATTTCACGCGCGACATCGGCTACAGCAAACCCGCGCAAGCAACCGACTACCTCGAGTTCTACTGGGCCGACTGGCTGCGGGCGCAGCCGGGCACGTTCGCGCTGGCGAGCTACGACCTGGCGCGCGGCGGCACGACCGATCCCGATCCGGCGAAGGCCGACACGGGCTACCTGAATGCGGTCTGGAATGCGTCTGCGCGGATGGTCGCGGCCACGGACCCGGTGATCGACGGCAAGACGGGCGCCGACCTCGGGCGCGCCGATGCGATCAACGGCGGGAAGAAATACAGCAAGGGGGAATTCGACAAGCTGCGCCAGCCGATCACGGCCGACAAGCCCGGCAAGATCGCATACGCGCTCGACTACAAGACGCGTCACGGGCTGCCGCAGTAAGCGTCACGCCGGAAGACAGCAAGGCCCCCGGGGAGCCGCCCGGGCCGGACGCGATTGGCTTGCTCAGAGCACCTTGCGGTACCCGTCGTCATCGTCGCTCGCGGCTTCGAGATGCGACACGTCGGCCCACCGCACGACCTGCGCGCGACCATCGACGTAATCGACGACGTTGATGCTGGTGTTGAGCAGTTGATAGTTGCGCGGCGCCGACAGCTCGATCCCGTTCGCGAAGCGATACACGCAATCGAGCACGCCACCATGCGCAACGCATGCGATCCGGCCGCCCGGATGCGCGGCGACGATCGGTTCGAGCGCATGCAGCACGCGGTGATAGAACTCACGCTGCGACTCGCCGCCCTCCGGCGCGAAACCCGGATCACGCGTCTGCCACACCGCATACGCGTCCGGAAACAGCGCCTCGATCTCGGCGCTGTCGTGCCCCTGGAACGCGCCGTACGAGCGCTCGCGCAACCCTTCGCGCAGCAGCAGCGGCAGCCCGAGCGCATCGGCGAATGGTTGGGCGGTCTGTTGCGCGCGCATCAGGTCGCTCGAATACACCGCGTCGATCCGCGCGCCGTCGCGGGCCTCGCGCGCGAGCCGCGCCGCCAGCCGCTGCGCCTGTGCGAGGCCCGTGTCGGCCAGCGGGATGTCGATATGCCCCTGGATGCGCTTGATGCGGTTCCAGGCCGTCTCGCCATGGCGGATGAAAAGAATCTGCGTGGTGGCCATCGCGGCGCGCCTCCGGGAAAGAATCAGGGCCGCACTTGCAGCCAGAACGTCACGGGGCCGTCGTTGACGAGCGACACCTGCATGTCGGCGCCGAACTCGCCCGTCTCGACGACGGGATGGCGCGCCCGCGCGGCCGCGACGAAATAGTCGAACAGCCGCGCGCCTTCGTCGGGCGGCGCGGCCGGCGTGAAGCTCGGACGCAGCCCGCTGTTGGTATCGGCCGCGAGCGTGAACTGCGACACGAGCAGCAGGCCGCCTGCGCGACCTTCGCCGTCGATGTTCGACACCGGCAGGTTCATCTTGCCGGCTGCGTCGCTGAACACGCGGTAGCCGAGCAGCTTCGCGAGCAACTTGTCGGCCGCGGCCTCGGTATCGCCGCGCTCCGCGCAGACCAGCGCGAGCAGGCCCGCGCCGATCTCGCCCGTCGTGCGGCCGCCGACGCGCACGTCGGCGCGCGTCACGCGCTGGATCAGCGCGATCATGCGGTCAGCGTGACGCGTGCGAAGCGGCGCTTGCCGACCTGCACGACGAACTCGCCGGCCTCGACCTTCAGGCCCTTGTCCGACACGGTCGCGCCGTCGATCTTCACGCCGCCCTGCTCGATGTTGCGCAGCGCTTCGCTCGTCGACGGCACGAGGCCGGCCTGCTTCAGCAACTGGCCGATCGCCAGCGGCGCGCCGGCCAGCGTGACCGACGGAATGTCGTCCGGCACGCCGCCCTTCGCGCGATGGTTGAAGTCTTCCAGCGCACGCTCGGCGTCGGCTTGCGAGTGGAACCGCGCGACGATTTCCTGCGCGAGCAGCACCTTGAAATCGCGCGGGTTACGGCCGCCTTCGGCCTCGCGCTTGAAGCCGGCGATCTCGTCGAGGCTGCGGAACGACAGCAGCTCGAAGTAACGCCACATCAGCGTGTCCGAGATGCTCATCAGCTTGCCGAACATGTCGGTCGGCTTCTCGCTGATGCCGACGTAGTTGCCCTTCGACTTCGACATCTTCTCGACGCCGTCGAGGCCTTCGAGCAGCGGCATCGTCAAAATGCACTGCTGTTCCTGGCCGTACTGCTTCTGCAGTTCGCGACCGACCAGCAGGTTGAACTTCTGGTCGGTGCCGCCGAGTTCGAGATCGGCGTTCAGCGCGACCGAATCGTAGCCCTGCATCAGCGGGTACAGGAATTCGTGGATCGAGATCGGCACGCCGCCCTGGAAGCGCTTCGTGAAATCCTCGCGTTCGAGGATCCGCGCGACCGTGTAGCGCGACGCGAGCTTGATCATCCCGTCCGCGCCGAGCGGCATCGACCATTCGCTGTTGTAGCGGATCTCGGTCTTGTCGCGATCGAGCACGAGCGCGGCCTGCTCGAAGTAGGTCTTCGCGTTCGATTCGATCTGCTCGCGCGTGAGCGGCGGGCGCGTCGCGTTGCGGCCCGACGGATCGCCGATCAGCGACGTGAAATCGCCGATCAGGAAGATCACCGTGTGACCGAGGTCCTGCAGCTGCCGCATCTTGTTCAGCACGACCGTATGGCCGATGTGGATGTCCGGTGCGGTCGGGTCGAGGCCGAGCTTGATGCGCAGCGGCGTGCCGGTGGCGGCGCTGCGCGCGAGCTTCTGCGCGAACTCTTCCTCGATCAGCAGCTCGTCGACGCCGCGCTTCGTGACGGCGAGCGCATGCCGGACTTCGTCGGTGATCGGGAAAACGGGCTTGGAACTGGGTTCGGTGCTCATCGGTGCCAGGAAGAATGTCGCAAAAACAGGGATTTTCCCATAACTTGCGCGCGCATCGCTTAACGACGCGTCGCGTTGCGCGGATAATCGGGCGCAAGGCGCGCGGCACCGGCCCGCGCCGCACGATCCAGGAGAATCCAACGTGCCGCAACGACAGCCGCAGCATGCCGATCCGGCAGACGGCATCTACTTCGGGCTGATGTCGGGAACCAGCATGGACGGCGTCGACGGTGTCGCCGTGCGTTTCGAGGCCGGCCGCGCGCCGGTCGTGCTCGCCGAAGCGTTCGTCGGCTTCGCGCAATCGCTGCGCGACGCACTGTTCGCGCTGCAGCAGCCCGGCGACAACGAGATCGACCGCGAATCGCTCGCGGCGAATGCGCTCGTCGCGCGCTATGCGGTGTGCTGCCATGAATTGCAGCGCACGGCCGGGCTGTCGCGCGACGAGATCCGCGCGATCGGCGTGCACGGCCAGACGGTGCGCCACCGCCCCGAGCGCGGCTATACGCGCCAGCTCAACAATCCGGCGCTGCTTGCCGAGCTGACCCAGGTCGACGTGATCGCCGATTTCCGCAGCCGCGATGTGGCGGCCGGCGGCCACGGCGCGCCGCTCGCGCCGGCCTTCCACGCGACGGTGTTCGGCGCGCCGGGCGAAACGCGGGTCGTGTGCAATCTCGGCGGGATCAGCAACATCACGATCCTGCCCGGCGCGGGCGGCGACGTGCGCGGCTTCGACTGCGGCCCCGCGAATGCGCTGATCGACGCATGGGCGACCCGCCATCTGGGCAAGCCGTACGACGACGGCGGAAAGTTCGCCGCACGCGGCGCCATCCACGCGGCGCTGCTCGATGCGCTGCTCGACGAACCGTATTTCACCGCGCCGCCGCCGAAGAGCACCGGGCGCGACCTGTTCAATCCCGCGTGGCTCGATGCGAAGCTCGCCGCGTTCCCGCAGGTGGCGCCGGAGGACGTACAGGCCACGCTCACCGCGCTCACCGCCGTGTCGGTGGCGCGCGAAATCGCGCAGCACGCACCGGGCTGCAAGGCCGTTTTCGTCTGCGGCGGCGGCGCACGCAATCCGGTGCTGCTCGACGCGCTTCGGCACGCGCTAGGCGAGGCCGGCGTGCCGGCCACCGTCGACACGACGGCCGCGCTCGGCGTGCCGCCGCAGCAGGTCGAAGCGCTCGCGTTCGCGTGGCTTGCGTACCGCTTCACCGCGCGCCAGCCCGGCAATCTCGCGACGGTCACCGGCGCGGCCGCCAACCGCGTGCTCGGCGCGCTCTATCCGCGCTGATGCGGTACCCGGCCTGTCGCGGGCGCCGCACGACGAGCGCGCATTAAAAAACGGGGCATGAAGCCCCGTTTTTCATTCCGGCGAACCGGCGCGGATCAGTCGTGCGTTCAGACCGAGAACGACGAACCGCACCCGCAGGTGGTGGTCGCGTTCGGGTTCTTGATCACGAACTGGGCGCCGTTGAGGTCGTCCTTGTAGTCGATCTCGGCGCCGACCAGGTACTGGTAGCTCATCGAGTCGATCAGGAGCTGGACGCCGTTCTTGTCCATCACGGTGTCGTCCTCGTTGACTTCCTCGTCGAACGTGAAGCCATACTGGAAGCCCGAGCAGCCGCCACCCTGCACGAACACGCGCAGCTTCAGGTCGGGATTGCCCTCTTCGTCGATCAATTGCTTGACCTTGTCGGCCGCGGCGTCGGTGAAGACGAACGGCAGCGGCATATCGGTCGTCGTTGCTGCGGATTCGGTAACAGCGTTCATTCGAACTCTCCAAAAAGCTTTAGCCGCTATTGTAGGGCCGATCAGAAGATCGTGCTGATGTCCATGAAATCAATAGGTTCTTGTCGATTTCGTCAAGCGTGCCTGCACGGGCGTGGGTAAACCAGCGGGCATAAAAAAACCGCCAGCGTGAAAGCTGGCGGTTTTTCCGGCGGACGCCGCCCGGGAGCGGCGAGGCCATGAAGCGGAATTAACGCTTCGAGAACTGCTTCGCGCGGCGTGCCTTGCGCAGACCGACCTTCTTACGCTCGACTTCACGTGCATCGCGCGTGACGAAGCCTGCGTTCGACAGCGACGGCTTCAGCGTCGCATCGTAGTCGATCAGTGCACGGGTGATGCCGTGGCGCACTGCGCCTGCCTGACCCGTTTCGCCGCCGCCGTTGACGTTGACCTTGATGTCGAACGTCTGGCCGTGGTTCGTGAGTTCCAGCGGCTGGCGCACGATCATCAGCGACGTTTCGCGCGAGAAGTAGTCAGCGATGGGCTTGCCGTTGACGATGATGTCGCCCTTGCCAGCCTTGATGAAGACACGTGCGACTGCGCTCTTGCGGCGGCCCGTGCCGTAGTTCCAGTTACCGATCATGTGGGCTCCCCTTAGATCTCGAGCGCCTTCGGCTGTTGAGCCGAATGCGGATGCGTCGCTTCTGCGTAGACCTTCAGCTTCTTGATCATCGCGTAGCCGAGCGGGCCCTTCGGCAGCATGCCCTTGACCGCCTTCTCGAGCGCGCGGCCCGGGAAGCGTTCCTGCATCTTGCCGAACGTCGTTTCATAGATACCGCCCGGGTAGCCCGAGTGACGGTAGTACTTCTTGTCCAGCGTCTTGTTGCCCGTGACCTTCAACTTGCTCGCGTTGATGATGATGATGAAATCACCAGTGTCGACGTGCGGGGTGAACTCAGGCTTGTGCTTGCCGCGCAGACGGCGTGCCACTTCGCTGGCAACACGGCCGAGAACCTTATCCGTCGCGTCAATCACGTACCATTCGCGCGTCACCTCATGGGCTTTTGCGGAAAACGTCTTCATGATCGATCCAAAAAAAATGCTTTGCCCGATGTGTTCTTCCTGCTTGTCTGTGTGCGCTTCGTGGCGCGGTGCAGGCTCTCCCTGTTCTTTTTCCGTGGGCATGAATGCGGAAAAGCCCTGAATTATAAAGGAAATACGGCTGCGTGGTCAAAGAGAATCCACGCCCCGTGTTCGCGGCGGCCGAAATGGGCCAAAATTCGATCGTGCCCCGACAAGCCAGGCGAACCGAGCGCCTGAGGCGGCACCCATCGACGCGCGGCACATGACCTTGCCGCGCCAGACCGGCCGAACCCGAAAAACAACAAACCAGCATGATGAAACAACGACTCACGCCCTTCCTCGCGGCCGCCCTGGTGGCCGCGGCGGCGCCCGCCGTCGCCGCCGGCTCCGGCTGCGAAGCCAAGCTCGAGGCGCTCGATGCACGCATCGCCGAAGCCCGAACCGCCCACGCCGAAGACCGCATCGCGCGCCTGCGCGCGGTGCGCGAACGCGTGCGCCACTTCTGCGCACGCGGCCACGGCGACGCATCGGCCGCCCATGCGCCGGCGACCGATGCCGGCTCGCGCGGCACGCCGCCCGACGCGACGTCGCAGCCGGCCGCGCGACAGCCGGCGTGACGATCGCGGCGCGCGCAAACCGTGCGCCGACGTTTGCATGGGACGAAAAAAAGCCCGAACGGCTGGTTCGGGCTTAATCCACCTTAGGAGGAGGGTGGAGGAGACATTCGGAGGTTGCCGCAGCGCGACAACCAATGAGGCTCATTATACGAACGCCCCGCCGATTTCACAAGAAAATTTGCATTGCGAAATCAAATCTCACGATACGAGATATCGGTCGACGCGTTCACAAAAACAAATTTCTTTTTGAAATCAAAGGCATAAGTACGTCAGACATGACCTAAAACTGTCCGCACCTAGAGCAAAACCCCTAAATCCGACAGGGAAATCGCCACGCGTCGCTCCGCTCGCGATGCACGGGCATTGCACGTCGTGCAGCGCATCAGCCGACCGTTGCGCCACGGGCTACAATGCCGGATCGAATCCGAATCAGGCAACGCTGGAGTGCAAGCATGGAATGCAAAGTAAGCTGGATGGGTCAGGACGGCATGGCGTTTTCCGCCGAGACCGGCAGCGGCCATCTCGTCACGATGGACGGCGCGCCCGAAGGCGGCGGCCACAACCTCGCGCCGCGGCCGATGGAAATGGTGCTGCTCGGGACCGGCGGCTGCACGGCCTATGACGTCGTGCTGATCCTGAAGAAGAGCCGCCAGGAAGTGACCGGCTGCTCGGTCACGCTGAAGGCCGAGCGCGCGAGCGAGGATCCGAAGGTGTTCACGAAGGTGCATTTCCACTTCACGGTCACCGGCCGCAACCTGAACCCGGCCACGGTCGAGCGCGCGATCAACCTGTCGCACGACAAGTACTGCTCGGCGTCGATCATGATCGCGAAGACGGCCGAACTCACGCATTCGTTCGACATCGTCGCCGCCTGAGCACAGGGCGCGCGCATGAAAAAAGGGCCGGCGCCCCGTGGGAGCGCCGGCCCTTTCGCATTCGAACGGCAAAGCAGGCCGATAAGCCGGATTCTGTGCACGCTGCGCACCGGAGCGCGCAACGCGTGGCAGTCATTCCTCTAGGCGCGCCATTGCTGACGCGCTCAAGCTTCCTACCCGCAGACGAGACGGGGGCCCCGTCCTGCATCCGAAGATGCGCGCCTGCCTACTTGGAATTGCTCCGGGTGGAGGTTACCGTGCCGGCGAACGTCGCCGTCGCCGCGGTGCGCTCTTACCGCACCGTTTCACCCTTACCTGATCCCGGCTTGCGCCGGGCCATCGGCGGTTTGCTTTCTGTTGCCCTGTTCCGCGTGTCGCCACGGATGGCCGTTAGCCATCACCCTGCCCTGTGGAGTCCGGACTTTCCTCGCCCCCGCGCGCCCGAAGACGTCGAGGCCGCGACTGCCTGGCCTGCTTTGCGACGCGCATTCTAGCACTGCGCGCCGCCGTCGGCAGCGCGCGAGCGGCGGCCGCGGCGAAACACGGCCGGATCGTCGTAGAACGCGGGGTCGGCGTTCGCCGCGCACCAGCCCGGCACGCCGAGCACCGGCAGCGGCGCGAAATCGCGGGGCGTCAGCGCGCGCGTCGCGAGTTCGGCGGCGATTCGCGCGTCGACGTGCGCGATCCGTTGCGCGTCGGGCCATGAAAAATAGTCGGCGCTCACTTCGACGATCCATGCGTGTGCGGTGCAGGACTTGTAAGGCGCGACGAGCTGTTCGAGCAGCGCGTGGCCGACGAGCCGCGCCTCGCAGCGCGTGCCCCACGCATCGCGCGCGGCCACCAGCAGCCGCGCCCAGTCGAAGCCGCGCAGCGCATCGGCGAGCGTGCGCTCGGCGGTGACGAACAGCGCGCCATTCTCGTCGAACAGCGTGAGTGCATCGCGCAACGTGCCGCGTACGGGGCCGACGCCGCCCGCCGCGTCGATCGCGGCGGCCTGGCGGGCGTTCAGCGCGGCCTTGGTGCGCGGGTACGCGAACCAGACGAGCGCATTGAAGAAGTCGTGAAGATTGTGGCGGGTCGGCACGCCGCCGGTGCCCGCGATATGGGTCTCGTACGCGACGCCGGGCGGCAGCCCGGCCTGCGGCACGAAGCGTAGCGGCCTGCCGCGACCGGTGACGCGATCGCCGCCTCGCGACACACCGGCCAACGCGCCGTTCAACGCATCGAGCAGCGCGGCCTCGCCCGCACGGGCGGCCGCCTGCCACACGCGCCCGGGCTCCGCGTACGGCGCGAGCCACGGCGCGGACCAGTCGATCCGCGCGAAATCCGCCGCCGGGCGCCCGGCCGCGGGGCCGGATCCGCGCGGCGGCGCGCCGCTCACACGAGCTTCCAGCCGATCGTCTCGCCGCCGCGCAGCGGCACGACCGGCGTGTCGCCCGCGAAGATCTCGCGCGGCAGCTCCCATGCCTCGCGCCGCAGCGTGACCGTCTCCGCGCTGCGCGGCAGCCCGTAGAAATCGGCGCCGAAGGAGCTCGCGAAGCCTTCCAGCTTGTCGAGCGCGCCGGCCGTGTCGAACGCTTCCGCGTACAGTTCGAGCGCGTGCAGCGCCGTGTAGCAGCCCGCGCAGCCGCACGCGGTTTCCTTCGCGCCGCGCGCGTGCGGCGCGCTGTCGGTGCCGAGGAAGAAGCGCGGGTTGCCCGACGTCGCGGCCTCGACGAGCGCCACGCGATGCGTCTCGCGCTTCAGCACCGGCAGGCAGTAGTAATGCGGGCGAATCCCGCCGACGAACAGCGCGTTGCGGTTGTACAGCAGGTGGTGCGCGGTGATCGTCGCGCCGAGCAGGCCGGGCGCCGCGTCGGCATCGCGCACGTAATCGGCCGCGTCCTTCGTCGTGATGTGCTCGAACACGACCTTCAGGCCCGGGAAATCGCGGCGCAGCGGCGTCATCACGCGGTCGATGAACACCTTCTCGCGGTCGAACAGGTCGATCGACGCATCGGTCACCTCGCCGTGCACGAGCAGCGGCATGCCGGTTTCCTGCATCGCCTCGAGCGTCTTCGCGCATTTCGCGAGATCGGTGACGCCGTGGTCGGAATTCGTCGTGGCGCCTGCCGGGTACAGCTTCACGCCGTGCACGAAGCCGCTTTCGCGCGCGCGGCGGATTTCGTCGGGCGGCGTATTGTCGGTCAGGTACAGCGTCATCAGCGGTTCGAACGTCATCCCGGCCGGCAGCGCGGCGAGGATGCGCTCGCGATAGGCCTGCGCCTGCGCGGTGGTCGTGACGGGCGGCTTCAGGTTCGGCATGACGATGGCGCGGCCGAACTGGCGGGCGGTGTGCGGCAGCACGGCGGCGAGCATGTCGCCGTCTCGCAGGTGCAGGTGCCAGTCGTCGGGACGGGCGAGCGAAAGCGTCGCCGGGGAAGAAGCGTTCGAGGCAGTCATAGGAGGCGTCGTGAGGAACGGGCTTGCCATCGGCGGGGCCGGAACGCGCGTGCGCGGGCCGACTGACGGCAAACCGCAACACGGGGCCTTTGGCCAGCGGAATCCGCTTTTTACCGCTCAGGGCTCGGTGATATGCTAGAAGCCGCATTGTACCGGGGTTCGCCCGGTTCGTTACCCCCGCTTCAGCCTGCCGCCCCACGTAAAATGTGCCAACTCCTTGGAATGAACTGCGCCGCGCCGACGGACGTCACATTCTCCTTCACAGGTTTCGCGGCCCGGGGCGGGCTCACCGATCACCATGCCGACGGCTGGGGCATCGCGTTCTTCGAGGACAAGGCCTGTCGCCTCTTCATCGATCACCAGGCATCGGCCACGTCGCCGATCGCCGAAATGGTGAAACGCTACCCGATCAAGTCCAAGAACACGATCGCGCACATCCGCAAGGCGACGCAAGGGCACATCCTGCTCGAGAACAGCCATCCGTTCATGCGCGAGCTGTGGGGCCGGCACTGGATCTTCGCGCATAACGGCGACCTGCAGGACTACGCGCCGGACATGGACGGCAGCGTCTATCATCCGGTCGGCACGACCGACAGCGAACAGGCGTTCTGCGTGCTGATGCAGGGGTTGCGCGAGGCCTTTCCCGGCGCGCAGCCGCCGCTGCCCGAGCTGTTCGAGCGGGTCGGCGAACTGACGCGCGGCATCACCGATCACGGCGTGTTCAACTTCCTGATGTCGAACGGCCAGGCGCTCTTCGCGCACTGCTCGACGCGGCTGCACTACCTCGTGCGGCGCTGGCCGTTCTCGACCGCGCATCTCGTCGACGAAGACCTGTCGATCGATTTCGCGAAATACACGACGCCCGAGGATCGCGTCGCGGTGATCGCGACGCAGCCGCTCACCGACAACGAGGTCTGGACCGCGTTCGAGCCGGGCGAGCTGATCATGTTCCAGTGCGGCGACGTCGCCGCGCGGATGCGGATTCCGGTGCCCGAGCGCGTGCTCGAGAAGCTGCGCAACCCGTCGCTCGACGCGTCGGCATCGGCGCCGCGCACGGCGGTTCGCGAAGCGCTCGCCACCGCGGCCGACGGCGACGCCGACGACGCGATCGATTTCTGAAACCCGGCGCGGTACCGGCCGCGCCTGCTTTCTGCTCATTTCCTGCCTGCTGTGCGGACTTCATGCCGCGCAACCGGCCACGCCCGCCATCGGCGCAAATCGCCCGCTCCAGCCAATACGGTTTCACTTCGGCCGCCGACCTGCGCAAACGCCCGATGCCGCACGACATTCGCTTGATTTTATTAATTGACGAGCGAAAATAAAATAGCAGAAGGAATCAAATAAATAACCATCAATTAAAAACAGGATCCCGGACCGGCATTTTAGCGTGTCGCCCCGGCGGGAACCGTGCGCTATCCCACCTACTCCGGCAACCGCTCCGGATTTTCACGCACCGGCCCAACCGCCGCCCCCACCATGGCTTTCGGTTCGATTAACCACACAAATCAAAAATACCACGCATTACGGTTCGCATCATTACAGTTTCCGGCTTATCGATAATCGACGGCCACTCGAATCAGTAGACTCCGCCCATCCTCGGTGTCAACGAAACACGATTGGCGCGACACGCAGCCATAGCCGCCGCACGCCCCCTTCGAATCATTTCTCCACCGCGGAATGCGAATTCGCCGAATGGCGGCGAATGCCACGTCAAAAAGAAGAAAGAGGGGTATGTCGTGAATCACTCATTTCGATCGATATGGAGCGAAGCCGCCGGCTGCTGGGTCGCGGTGGCGGAAACGACTCGCGCGCGCGGCAAGCGCTCGGGCGGCGAATCGGGCACGGGCCGTCGCGCGGCGGCACTCGGCGCGTTGCTGACCGCGCTGTCGGTCGGCGCCGCGCATGCATCGACGTGCGGCGGCGGTACGGCCATCGCGAACGGCGGCACCTGCGCGCTCGACAGTTTCAGCCCGACCGTCAACGACAACCTGGCCGGCTCCGCCACCGTGTCCGGCGGCGATACCGTCGGCGTGTCGGGCGCATGGAGCGCCGCCGCGGGCGACCCGGGCTACGCGCTCACGCCGATCGGGAGCACGACCCTCGTGTCGGGCAACCCGAACCAGGCGCTGCTGTCGCTCGGCGGCAAGACGCACAGCGTCAGCACGCCCGACTCGATCACCCGCACCCACACGTCGGTCGCGACCTACGATTCGTCCGCGTTCTCCCCGTCGACGGCCGGCGCGACCGAGGTGCCCGTCTACCACGACGTGAACGGCGATCAGTATGTGAACACGCGCATCGGCACCGTCGCCGCCACCGGCGGTACGCTCAACGTGTCGATCGGCAATGCGGCGAATGCCCCCGATGCGCCGGGCAACGCGATCTCGATGGCCGCGAAGGCGACCGACCTTACCGTCGCGGACGGCACGGGTGCCGCGGCAAGCACCGTGAACTGGAATTCGCGCAACCAGATCCGGTTCACCACCGGCGACTACCTGGCGGACGGCGGCGCGGTCGGCACCCGCCAGCTCGACGTGCCGGCCTACGCGGGCAGCTTCACCGCATTCGACGGCAGCACGTGGCAGGTGACCGACGCCGCGTCGCTCGCCGCGTACAACGATTTTCTCGTGCGCTCGGTGCAAAGCGGCGCGCTCGGCTCGCAGGCCGCCTACGACAGCGCGTTCGGCCAGGCCGTCACGTTCTCGCAGCAAGCCTTCCAGTATCGGAACGACGTGTCCGCGGGCGACAAGAACACGCTGCCGATCGATTTCCTGTCGGTGATGCACGGCACGGGCGCGAACGCGACGCTGCAGATCGGCAAGGACGGCCAGATCGACTTTCGCGGCACCAACACGATCGTGTCGAGCTCGGCCGTCCTCGCGGAAAACGGCGCGCACTTCATCAACGACGGCCGCCTGTCGGGCGACTTCACGCTGGTGCGCCTGCTAAGCGGCGCAAGCGGCGTCAACAACGGCGTGATCTCGTCCGGGTACGCGTCCGGCGACGACTTCGACACGAGCGGCAGCGCGCCGCCGAACAACTTCAACTACAACGCGTACACTGAAGGCGCCGGCGTGTTCGCGAACGGCGCGGGCACGTCGTTCGTCAACAACGGCGTGATGAACGTCGGCGCGTGGACGCTGGACGGCAACCGGCCCGACCTGCAGAACTACGCGGTCGCCGTGACGGACGGCGCAACGGCGTCGAACGCCGGCACGATCAATGTCGGCGTCAACGCGACGACGCTCGACAGCCAGGTGATCGGCGGCCTCGTCGCCGGCGGCCGCTTCACGAACGAAGCCGGCGGCGCGATCTATCTGGGCCGCGCCGCGCAGTACGCGCCCGGCCAGACGGCAAACGACGTCGCGCTCGCCGCGCACGCGTACGGCATCCTGCTCGGCGCGTCGGGCACCGCGAGCAATCTCGGCACGATCGTGATCGGCACGCAGACGCAGAACGGCGCCGCGCTGGCGAGCATCGGCTCGAGCTCCGGCACGCTGACCAACGCGGGCGCGATCGTCGTCAACGGCGCCGCGCCCGGCACGCCGCTCTCCAACGTCGGCATGCTCGCCGTCGACACCGCCGCGACCGTGACCAACACGGGCACGATCACGCTGAATGGCGTGAACGGCATCGGCATCATGGTCGTCGGGACCGGCGCGAACGCGACGGCCGCGACGTCGACCGGCACGATCGACGTCGCCGGCGGCCTCGATCCCGCGTCGGGCACGCGCAACTACGGCGTCTGGGCCGAAGGGCCGCGCGCGAAGGCCACGCTCGACGGAGCGCTGAACCTGACGGGCACCGGCGCGATCGGCGTGCATGCGCGTTCGGGCGCGACGATCGACGTCGGTGCGAACGCCGTGCCGGCCTTCATGTCCGGCACGAACCAGATCGGCTTCTATGCATACGGTGCAGGCTCGAAAATCAACGTCGCCGCGCAGCATCTGGGCGTCGACACCGACGATTCGACGCTGTTCCGCGTCGCGGGCGGCGCGGCCTACACGGGCGCGTCGGCGGCCGGCGCGCTGACGACCGACGTCAACGGCCAGCGGGCGCGCGGCGTACTCGCGACCGACGCCGGCACCACGCTGTCGACCGGCAACGCGGTCTACCACGTCAACGGCGCGAACGGCATCGCGATCGCGGTCGAAGGCGGCGCGAAGGGCACGATCGACGCCGGCGCGACGATCGACCTGAACGCGGCCGGCGCGACCGCGGGCGTGGTGGACGGGCAGGCGCGCGACCTCGCCGGCGCGAATGCCGGCGCGCCGGTCGCGACGACGCTCACCAACCACGCCGCCGTCACGTCGTCGACCGCCGGCGTGACCGGTTTCATCGCGCGGAACCTCGGCACGCTCGAGAATCGCAGCACGATATTGCTGACCGGCGCCGGCTCGACGGGCGTCGTGGCCGGCACGCTCGGCACGGTGAACAACGCGTCGACGATCCGCGTCGCCAACGGCACCGGCGCGCTCGTGCAAGGCGCGTCGGCCACGCTCGCCAACGCAGGCTCGATCGAGGCCGACGACGGCGTCGCGGGCGTGCGCCTGACGGGGGCCGGCGCATCGGTCGCGCTGTCGGGCGCCGGCACCGTCGTCGCGAACCGCAGCGCCGACGGCGTGCTGATCGACTCGACCGTCACGGGCGGCGGCATCGCGGCCGGCGCGACGTCGATCGCGGTCGGCGGATCGGGCAGCGCGATCCGCAACCTCGGTGCGAATGCAACGATCGCGCTGTCCGGCACGCAGATCGCGACGACGGGCAACGGCGCCGCCGGCCTCACGTCGACCGGCGCGGGCGCGCGCATCGCGACCGATGCGGCCACGGTCGTCCGCACGACGGGCGCCGATGCGCGCGGCCTGTTCGTGTCGCGCGCCGATTCCACGCTCGCGGCCAACGGGACGACCGTCGCGACGACCGGCGCGAACGCCCATGCGATCGTCATGGACGGCGGCGCGACGGCCCTGCTGTCGGGTGCGAAAGTCACCGCGTCGGGCAATGCGGCCGACGCCATCGTCGCGCAAGACGGCGGGCGCATCGCCGATACGGGTTCGTCGCTCGCCAGCGCGGCCGGCAACGGCGCAACGGCGAACAGCGGCGGCGTGCTCGCATTGACCGGCACGGCGCTCACGGGCGCGACGGCCGGCGTGCTGACGTCGGACACGCTCGCGAACGGCGCGACCAGCTCGGTGCTCGTCGACGGCGGCAGCGTGACGTCCGTCAGCGGGCCGGCCTTCGCCGCGCACGGCGGCACGGCCGACATCGCGGTGCGCAACGGCACGGTCGTGACGGCCGGCAACGGCACGCTGCTGAACCTCGCGAACGGCAGCAACGTGACGTTCGACGCATCGGCGGTGAACCTCGCGGGCGACATCGTTTCCGACGCGTCGAGCACCGGCGACGTGTTCCTCGCGAACGGCACGACGCTGACCGGGAAGATCGACCCGGTCGCGCTGACCGTCGACGGCACCAGCACGTGGCGCATGACGGGCAGTTCGGTCCTGAGCCGCCTGAACAACGCGGGCCTCGTCGCATTCGCCGCGCCGACCGGCTCGCCGACGCTGACCGGCAGCTACAAGACGCTGACGACGGGCGGCTACGTCGGCAACGGCGGCACGATCGCGCTGAACACGTATCTCGGCGCCGACGCGTCGCCGACCGACCGTCTGATCGTGAACGGCGGCACGGCGAGCGGCACGACCGGCCTGAAGATCGCCAACACGGCCGGCACCGGCGCGCAGACGACCGGCGACGGGATTCCCGTGGTCGTCACGGCCAACGGCGGCACGACCGCCGCGTCCGCGTTCCATCTCGCCGGCCCGGTACAGGCCGGCGCGTACGAATACCGGCTCTATCGCGGCGGGCAAGGCGATGCAAACGGCTGGTACCTGCGTTCGCAGCTCGACCCGACCGACCCCGGTGACCCGATCCACCCGTCCGGCGGCGGCGACGGCGGCACCAACGGAAACGGGAATGGCAACGGCGGCGCGCTCGCGTATCGTCCGGGCGTCTCCGGCTACGCGATGACGCCGCTGCTGAACGCCGACTACGGCTTTTCGACGCTCGGCAGGCTGCACGAGCGCGTCGGCGACGTCTACAACGTCGAGAAGCAGGCGCCGGGCAATCGCGACGGCGTGTGGGGGCGCATCGGCGGCCAGAGCCTGGATGCGAACGCGGGCCGCTTCTCGGCCGACGAGCGCACGTTCTTCGCGCAGTTCGGCAAGGACTGGACCCTCGACCAGGCGCCGGACGGCGCCGGCAGCACGCATGCGGGCGTGACGGCCAGCATCGGCGTGTCGAACGCGAGCTTCAGCGACATGGCGCGCGCCGGCTCGCCCACCCTGTCGACGTCGACGGGCTCGGTCGAGATGCACGCGCAGAGCGTCGGCGGCTACTGGACGCGCTACCTGTCCGACGGCACCTACTTCGACAGCGTCGGCCAGGTCACGCACTACGGCAACCGCTACCGCGACAGCTACGGCAACGAAGCGTCGCAGAACGGCTTCGGCGTCGCGCTGTCGCAGGAAGTCGGCAAACCGTTCGCGATCGGTACGCTGCCGGTCTCGGTCGAGCCGCAGGCGCAGGTCATGGTTCAGTACCTGAAGCTGAACGGGTTCAACGACAACGTGTCGGCCGTATCGGGCACGACGTCGAATGCGCTGCGCGGCCGCGTCGGCGTGCGCATCTTCCGGCCGAACCTCCAGTCGGACGCGGGCGGCGGCGCCGCGACGCCGTACTTCACGGCCGACGTGCTGCACGACTTCCTGTCGCCGGGGCAAACCGTCGTCGGCGGCACGCCGTTCGCGACGCATCTCGGGCGCACCTGGTACGAGCTCGGCGTCGGCGTGACCGCCGGCTTCGGCAAGTCGGGCGAGCTGTACGCGAATGCGAAGATCGCGCGCAACATCGGCGGCGATTACCGGCGCGGCATCGTCGGGCAGGTCGGCTACCGGTACAGCTGGTAACACCCGCCGGCGGACGAAAAAAAACCGCCCGGCGGCTTGCCGGGCGGTTTTCGCATAGGTACGCGCGAAAACGCGCGAACGCTCAGTGCAGGATCTTCGCGAGGAAGTCCTTCGCGCGGTCCGATTTCGGATTCGAGAAGAAATCGTCCTTGCGGTCGTCCTCGACGATCGCGCCCTTGTCCATGAAGATCACGCGATGCGCGACCTTCTTCGCGAAGCCCATCTCGTGCGTGACGACCATCATCGTCATCCCTTCCTGCGCGAGTTCGACCATCACGTCGAGCACTTCGTTGATCATTTCCGGATCGAGCGCGGACGTCGGCTCGTCGAACAGCATCGCGATCGGGTCCATCGACAGCGCGCGCGCGATCGCGACACGCTGCTGCTGGCCGCCCGACAACTGGCCCGGAAACTTGTGCGCATGCGCCTTCAGGCCGACGCGATCGAGCAGCTTCATGCCCTTCTCCGCCGCTTCGTCCTTGCCGCGGCCGAGCACCTTGATCTGCGCGAGCGTCAGGTTCTCGGTGATCGACAGATGCGGGAACAGCTCGAAATGCTGGAACACCATCCCGACCTTCGAGCGCAGCTTCGACAGGTTCGTCTTCTTGTCGCCGACCGACTGGCCGTTCACGAGGATCTCGCCCTGCTGGAACGGCTCCAGGCCGTTCACGGTCTTGATCAGCGTCGACTTGCCGGAGCCCGACGGGCCGCACACGACGACCACTTCGCCTTTCTTGACCTCGGTCGTGCATTCGGTAAGGACCTGAAACTGGCCGTACCACTTCGAAACGTTCTTGATGGAAATCATCTTGTGACCTTTTTCTGGAGACCCTTGACGAGAGCAGACGCCAACGAGCAAATCACGAAATAGCATGCGCCGGCGAACAGGACCATCTCGACGGTCGTGCCGTCGCGATCGCCGATGTTGGCGGCCGTGCGGAAGAAGTCCGCGAGACTGATCACGTACACGAGCGACGTATCCTGGAACAGGACGATCGCCTGCGTGAGCAGCAGCGGCACCATCGCGCGGAACGCCTGCGGCAGGATCACGAGGCGCATCGCCTGCGCGTAGTTCATGCCGAGCGCGAACGCGGCATTCACCTGCCCGCGCGGCACCGCCTGGATGCCGGCGCGGATGATCTCGGAATAATACGCGGCTTCGAACAACGAGAACGCGACCATCGCCGACGCGAGGCGGATGTCGATCGTCGGCGACAGCCCGAGCACGCCCTGCAGCACCTGCGGCACGATCAGGAAGAACCACAGCAGCACCATCACGAGCGGGATCGAGCGGAACACCGTCACGTACGCTTTCGCGAACCACGCGAGCGGCTTCACGCCGGACAGCCGCAGCAGCGCCAGCAGCGTGCCCCAGACGATCCCGACCACGATCGCGATCAGCGTGATCTTGAACGTGACGATCGCGCCCGACCACAGCGTCGGCAGCGCGCCGGGAATACTACTCCAGTCGAACTGATGCATCACTTGCCTCCGATATAGCCGGGCAGCCGCGTACGGCCTTCGATCCAGCGCATGAACGCCATCACGACGAGGTTGATCAGCACGTACGCGAGCGTGACCGCGATGAACGACTCGTAGGTCTGCGCGGTGTAGTCGACGAGCTGGCGTGCCTGCGCGGACAGATCGAGCAGGCCGATCGTCGACGCGACGGCGGAGTTCTTGAAGATGTTCAGGAATTCCGACGTGAGCGGCGGCACGATGATCCGGTACGCCACGGGCAGCAGCACGTAGCGATACGTCTGCCATTGCGTGAAGCCCATCGCGAGGCCGGCCGCGCGCTGGCCCTTCGGCAGCGCGTTGATGCCCGAGCGCACCTGTTCGCATACGCGGGCACCCGTAAACAGGCCGAGACAGACGATCGACGCGGTAAAGAACTGCGTGCCGGGCGGCAACTGCTTGATCCACGTGCCGATCGACGCGGGCAGCAACTCGGGTATCACGAGATACCAGACGAAGAACTGCACGATCAGCGGGATGTTCCGGAAGATCGACACGTACACGGTGCCGATCGCGGCGAGCCATTTGTTCGGCACGGTGCGCAGCACGCCGAACAGCGATCCGACGATCAGCGCGATGACCCAGGCGACGAGCGACACCTCGATCGTCACCCAGAAGCCGGACAGCAGCCAGCCGAAATAGGTCGTCGGCTCGCCGGTCGACACGGGGCTCAGAAAGATGCCCCAGTTCCAGTGGTAAGACATGGGCAAGACTCCAGCAAAAAGAAACGGAAGAAGCATGGCCTCTTCCGTTTCAGTAGCGTCATTTCTGCGTCAACGGCCGCGTGGTCAGTCGAGCGCCTTGTCGTTCGGGTTCGCGTACAGCTTCTTCATCGAATCGGACAGCGGGAAGTTCAGGTTCAGCCCCTTCGGCGGGATCGGGTTCTCGAACCACTTCGCGTAGATCTTCGCGGCTTCGCCCGACTTCTCGACTTGCGAGATCGCGTCGTCGACGACCTTCTTGAAGTCGGCGTCGCCCTTGCGCATCATGCAGCCGTAAGCCTCTTCCGATTGCGGCGTGCCGACGATCACCCACTCGCCCGGCTGCTTCGCCTTCGCGCGCTCGCCCGCGAGCAGCGCGTCATCCATCATGAACGCGACCGCGCGGCCCGATTCCAGCGTGTTGAACGAATCGCCGTGATCCTTCGCGCTGATGATGTTCATGCCGAGCTGCTTGTCGTTGTTCATCTTGCGCAGCAGGCGCTCCGACGTCGTGCCGGCCGTCGTCACGACCGTCTTGCCCTTGAGGTCGGCGAAATCCTTGACGCCCGAATCCTTCTTCGTCATCAGGCGCGTGCCGATCACGAAGATCGTGTCGGAGAATGCGGCCTGCTGCTGGCGCTCGAGGTTGTTGGTCGTCGAGCCGCACTCGATGTCGACCGTGCCGTTCTGCACGAGCGGAATGCGGTTCTGCGACGTGACGGGGATGTTCTTCACCTGCAGGTTCGGCAGGTTCAGCTTCTTCTTCACCGCGTCCACGATCTTCATCTGGAATTCGCGCGAATAGCCGACCACCTGCTGGTTCTGATCGTAATAGGAGAACGGAATCGACGATTCGCGGTGGCCCAGCGCGATCACGCCGGTGTCCTTGATCTTCTTCAGCGTGCCCGTCTCCTGAGCATGCGCGCCGCTTGCGAACGCGCAAAGCGCCGCGACCATCAGGACTGCCTTGTGGTATTTCATTTTGGTCATCTCCTTGGCTAAAACCCGCGCCAGTGTATCAAAGTAATATTTTTGAAAGTACTGGTTGTTAACCGCACTACGAATCGCCCTGCGAGAAGCCGTCCTCCCGGCTTCGGGCGCCCCGAATGCGCGCGCGGGCGATGCCGGATTCGGCATCGCCCGCGAGGGTTCATTTCCGCAATCGGGTGGATTGCATCATGAATCGATCATGGTCGTTGATCAGGGACGCCCGGTCAGGGACGCCCGGTTAGGGACACCCGGTCAGGGACGCCCGATCAGGGGTAGAGGCCGCGCATTTCGCGCGCCATCAGGATGCGCTTGCACGCGACGATGAACGCCGCCGTACGCACCGTCACCTTGTGCTCTTCCGCGACCGCCCACACGCCGGCGAACGCTTCGCGCATCACGCGCTCGAGGCGATGGTTGATCTCGTCTTCCGTCCAGAAGAAGCTCGAGAAATCCTGCACCCACTCGAAGTACGACACCGTCACGCCGCCCGCGTTCGCGATCACGTCGGGGATCACGAGCACGCCGTTCGCGCTCAGGATGTCGTCGGCCGCCGTCGTCGTCGGGCCGTTCGCGCCTTCGACGATGATCTTCGTGCGGATCTTCGCCGCGTTCTTCTCGGTGATCTGGTTCTCCAGCGCCGCCGGGATCAGGATGTCGGTCTCGACCGTCCAGAACTCGTCGTTCGGCATCGGCTCCGCGCCTTCGAAGCCCGCGACGCCGCCCGTGCGGGCGACGTGGTCGAGCAGCTTGTTCGAATCGAGGCCGGCCGGCTGGTAGATCGTGCCCGTGTGATCCTGCACCGCGATCACCTTCGCGCCCGCTTCCTGGAACAGCTTCGCCGCGATGCCGCCGACGTTGCCGAAGCCCTGCACCGCGATGCGCGCGCCTTCGATCTCGAGGCCCTTCTTCTTCGCCGCTTCCGAGCCGACGACGAACACGCCGCGGCCCGTCGCTTCCTTGCGGCCGAGCGAACCGCCGAGCGCGATCGGCTTGCCGGTCACGACGCCGGTCGACGTCTGGCCCTGGTTCATCGAGTACGTGTCCATCATCCACGCCATCACCTGTTCGTTGGTGTTGACGTCCGGCGCCGGAATGTCGGTGTTCGGGCCGATGATGATGCCGATTTCGCTGGTGTAGCGGCGCGTCACGCGCTCGAGCTCACCGCGCGACAGCTTGCGCGGGTCGACGCGGATGCCGCCCTTCGCGCCGCCGTACGGCACGTTCACGGCCGCGTTCTTCACCGACATCCATGCCGACAGCGCCATCACTTCCGACAGCGTCACGTCCTGGTGGTAGCGCACGCCGCCCTTGCCGGGGCCGCGCGACACGTTGTGCTGCACGCGATAGCCCTCGAAGTGCGCGACGGTGCCGTTGTCGAGCTCGATGGGGCAGTCGACGACCAGGATGCGCTTCGGACGCTTCAGCGTTTCGAGCCAGCGCGACAGCGAACCGAGGTACGGCGCGACGCGATCGACCTGCTGAAGGTAGTTGCCCCACGGGCCGAGATCGTCGGCGTGCAGGTAGGACGGGATGGACTGCTGTTGCGAAGACATGGAAGCTCCAACGTTCAACGGATTGCGCCCATTGTCGAAAAAGCCGTTTTTTTTATCCAATGCCGTTTGTTTATTCGATTATGCGTTTCTTGCATGATCGCGATTTTCCGCAAATCCGCGGTCGATCTGCGCAAGAACGCCGGCGATCGGCCGGGCATCGCGTTCGGGGAAAACCGGATCGGCCAGGCACGGGCGGGGCTGCGGACGGCCGTCCGACAGGCGCCGCAAGGCCGCCGTCAGCCGGGCCGCCGGGCGGCCGGCCGGATTAACCGTCGGCGGTTAATCGTCGGTCAACCGGCGGTGTCGCCGGCAGTCTCGCGCAGTTCGTCGCGCACGACGTCCCACAGCGCACGCACGAGCTTCTGCCGCGGATCGTCGCCCTGCAGCGCGAGCTTGTCGCAGTACAGCCGGATCTCCATCGTCAGCGTGAACGGATGCGCGCCGCCGCGCGCCGACCGGTCGAGGCGGATCAGCCGGCCGCCCGCGACCGCATCGTCGGCCGCGCTGTGCGGCAGGAACGCGACGCCGTGGCCGGCGAGCGCCATCGCCTTCAGCCCTTCGGCCATGTCGGTTTCGTACACGCGATCGAGAAACAGCCGGGTGGGCGCGTTCGCGATGATGACTTCGGTCATCCGGCCGAGATACGCGTTCGGCGTATACGACAGGTACGGCACGCGCGCGTCGGCCGCGCCCGGCAGCGTATGGCGCGGCCGGCCCGCGCGGCCGGGCGCGGAAAACGGGCTGATCGGCTCGCTGCCGAGGACCAGCATGTCGTAGCGGGCCGGGTCGAGCGCGACCGGGTGACTCGGGTGGTGGTAGCCCATCACGAGGTCGCAGCCGCCCTCGACGAGCGACAGCACCGCGTCGTGCACGTTCAGCGCGCGCAGCCGCGTGTGGACCTGGCCCATCTTCGCCTCGATCCGCTCGAGCCAGCGCGGGAAATACGTGAGCGACAGCGTGTGCGGCACCGCGAACTCGATCGTCGGCACCGGCGCGCCGACGTGGCCGCGCAGCAGCGTCCTTGCCTCGTGCGCCTGCGACAGCATCGTCAGCGCCTGCTCGTAGAAGATCTGCCCGGCCTGCGTGAGCCGCGTCGGATACACCGAACGATCGATCAGCTCGGTCGCGAGCCACGCCTCGAGCGCCTGGATGCGCCGCGAAAACGCCGGCTGCGACACGTGCCGCAGCTCGGCGGACCGGCTAAAGCTGCGCGTTTCCGCGAGCGAGACGAAGTCTTCGAGCCATTTCAGTTCCATGCAGGCGGGCGCGGCGGGCGGCGGTCGGGAAGAAGCCTGCATTCTACCGGCGGGCGGGCCCGGCCGGCGGCTTGGGCGGCGGCCCGGCGCGCCTGCGCGGGCGCGCGCCGGCACGCCATTCGCGCGCCGCCCGGGCATCGCTCGCCCGCGGCGGCCACAGCTGGACCGATTCGGTCGGGAGCGACGCGCGCCGATGGTAAAATGCCGGATTCTCCTCCCCTCGTTCGCCCCGGCCCCAAAAGGCCCTGCCCGATCATGTCCGACACTCGTCCCGATACGCTTTTCGCCCTCACCGCGCTCTCGCCCATCGACGGCCGCTACGCCAGCAAGACCGAGGCGCTGCGCGACTGGCTCTCCGAAGCCGCCTTCATGCGCCACCGCGTCACCGTCGAGGTGCACTGGCTGATCGCGCTGTCGCGCGCCGGCTTCGCCGAAGTCCCGCGCTTCTCGGAAGCCTCCGAGCAATTCCTGCTGCAGCTCGCCGAGCGCTTCACCGCGCACGACGCCGCGCGCATCAAGGAAATCGAGCGCGTGACGAACCACGACGTGAAGGCCGTCGAATACTGGCTGAAGGAATCGGTGAAGGGCCAGGCCGAACTCGAGAAGGCGAGCGAGTTCATCCACTTCGCGTGCACGTCCGAGGACATCAACAACACGTCGCACGGGATGATGCTCGCCGGCGCGCGCGAACACGTGATCCTGCCGGCGCTGCGCACGGTCCACCAGCGCCTCGTCGCGCTCGCGCACGCGCATGCCGACCAGCCGATGCTGTCGCGCACGCACGGCCAGCCGGCCAGCCCGACGACGCTCGGCAAGGAACTCGCGAACGTCGCCGCGCGCCTCGCCCGCGCGATCGCGCGCATCGAGAAGATCGAGATCCTCGGCAAGATGAACGGCGCGGTCGGCAACTTCAACGCGCACCTGTCCGCGTATCCGGAATTCGACTGGGAAGCGTTCTCGCGCGACGTGATCGAAAACCGCCTGAAGCTCACGTTCAACCCGTACACGATCCAGATCGAGCCGCACGACTACATGGCCGAGCTGTTCGACGCGGTCGCACGCGCGAACACGATCCTGCTCGACCTCGACCGCGACGTGTGGGGCTACATCTCGGTCGGCTACTTCAAGCAGAAGACGAAGGCCGGCGAAATCGGCTCGTCGACGATGCCGCACAAGGTCAACCCGATCGACTTCGAGAACTCGGAAGGCAACCTCGGCCTCGCGAACGCGACGCTGCGCCACCTCGCCGACAAGCTGCCGGTGTCGCGCTGGCAGCGCGACCTGACCGACTCGACGGTGCTGCGCAACATGGGCGTCGCGCTCGGCTATTCGCTGCTCGCGTACGACTCGCTGATCCGCGGCCTCGACAAGCTCGAAGTGAACCCGCAGCGCCTGAACGAAGATCTCGACAACTGCTGGGAAGTGCTCGCCGAGCCGGTGCAGACGGTGATGCGCCGCTACGGCATCGAGAACCCGTACGAGCAACTGAAGGAACTGACGCGCGGCAAGGGCATCACGCGCGAAGCGCTGCAGGAATTCGTCGGCACGCTCGCGATCCCGCAGGACGCGAAGGATCGCCTGCTGGCGATGACGCCGGCGTCGTACATCGGCAAGGCCGTCGAACTCGCGAAGCGGATCGCGTAAGCGCCGCGTCGCCGGACGAAAAAAAGCCCGATGCGAAGCGATTCGCATCGGGCTTTTTGTTGCCTGCCGCAGTCGGTCAGAACGAGATCATCCGCCCCGGGTTCAGCGCGCTCATCACGCTCATCGCCGCCTTCGCGGCCGGGATCGCGATCGGCGACAGCTGCCGGCCGAGCGGAATCGCGCGATGGTCGATGCCCGTGAGCATCGAGAAATCGTCGTTGCGGCCGACGAAATCGTCGCAGATCGCCTTGCCGATTCGCACCGTCTGCGCGACGCCGTGGCCGCTCCAGCCCTGTACCATGTACATCGGCACGCGGCCGTCGGTCTTGCGGCTGTCGGTGGCGCCGTTCAGCGTGAAGTCGCTGACGCCGCTCCAGCAGTAGTCGAGCGCGAAGCCGCCGTCGTGCTGCGGAAACACCGTGTTCAGCCGCGTCAGCAAGTACGCGTTCACGTCCGACTGCGCCCAGCAGCTGCCGGTGCCCTGCCCGCCGAACAGCAGGCGATTGCCGCGCACCGGCCGGTAGTAGTCGATCTGGAACTGCGTGTCGTACACCGGCATGCCTGCCGGCATCAGCGTCGCGACGTCGACGTCGAGCGGCGCCGTCACGCTCACGTACGTGAAGAACGGCACCGTGGTCGCCGCGCCGTCGTCGAGCAGGCGGAACGTCGTGTTGTGCAGCGCGAGCACGACGCCGCGGCGCGCGGTGATCGTGCCGCCCGGCGTCGTCGCGACGACGCCCGCGGGCGTCTCGTCCAGCTCCAGCACCTCGGTGCCCTCGAACAGCGCGCCGCCGTTCAGCCGGAAGCCGTGCACGAGGCCGCGCACGAGCGCGAGCGGATGGATCTGCCCGCCGATCGCGTCGATCGCCGCGCCGTGATACAGCCCCGAGCGCACGTATTCGTCGTGCAGCTGATGGCGGCCGACGAGCGTCACGCCCGCATCGCCCAGATGGCGGCGCGCATCGGCGCCGTCGAGCAGCGCGCTCATGTGGCCGGGGTGAACCGCCGCGGTGACGTGGCCGCGCTTGCGGTCGAGATCGAGCGCGTAACGCGCGCCGATCCCGTCGATCAGGTCCATCGACTCGGCCGACGCGAAACGCCACAACCGCTTCGCATCGTCGTGCGACAGGTTCTCGATCATGTCGGCCGCTTCCCAGCGCGCGAGGCCGGGCGTCAATTGGCCGCCGTTGCGGCCCGACGCGGCCGAGCCGACGTGATGCTTGTCGACGAGGATCGTGTCGACGCCCGCTTCCGCGAGATGCAGCGCGGCCGATGCGCCGAGCAGCCCCGCGCCGATCACGAGCACGTCGCAGACGGCGTCTTGCGCGAGCGGCGCGCTGTTTTCATGGCGCGACAGCGACGCCTCGTACCAGTTCGCCGGGCGCTCGCCGTCGTAGCGGACCGGATCGCACCAGTTCCAGTTGTCTTTCTCGATATTCAGTTGCGTTTGCTCGAAACGCGATTCGCCCTGGATCAGGGGCTTGTGATTGGAAGTCATGATTGCACTTGCATGGTCTTGGCCGCCTGTCGAAGCGCCCCGTTGCTTCGGGGCTTCGCGGGTGGGGCAGCCGGTTCCACTTGGGTGTCAACGAGATAAGGGCGCGATGGCCCGTGTTGACGGCAGACACGCTCGCGTCTGCCTGAATCCCGGACTGTGCGAAAGCACGTATTGAGAGGTGCCGGGACACCCAATTTCTACACCGCAGAAATAATTCTACAGTGTAGAATAAGCTTTCGTCAAGTTTACAGCCGGCGCGATGCCGCGCCTGCCAGCCTGCCTCGATGAAAGACACACCCACCCAGGGGCCGCGCGGCCTCGACAAGGACGCGATCGTCGCGGCCGCGCTCGCGCTGCTCGAAGACGTCGGCGAGGCCGCGTTCAGCGTGCGCAAGCTCGCGCAATCGGTCGGCTGCGACCCGATGAGCGTGCTGTATCACTTCAAGTCGAAGGACGGCCTGAGCCGCGCGATCGCGAATGCGCTGTCGCGCTCGCTCGTGCCGGTCGATCCGTCGCAGCCGTGGCGCGAACGGCTGCGCGACCTCGCGCGCCAGTACCGCGCGCTCGCGCTGCGCTACCCGGCCGCCTTCGCGCTGCTGCAGCGGCACATGAGCACGGGGCCGGCCGATCTCGCGCACATCGAGGCCGTGCATCGCGCGCTGACTGACGCCGGCATCCCGCGCGCGGCGCTGCCGTCGGTATGCGTCGGCTGGTACGCGGCCGTGATCGGCCTCGCCGCCGCCGAAGCGGGTGGCCTCACGCGCGCCGCGAACGACGTCGAGCTCGCGGAAATGCACGCGCTGTCCGACACCGCGCATCCGCTTGTCAAGTCGGCCGCCCCGCTCTATGCGCAGCTCGATCCGGCCGTCGTGCACGACACGATGCTCGACGTGCTGCTCGACGGCATCGCGCAACGCGCGCGCGCGGCCTGACATCGGCATACGCGCCGCCAACGAAAAAGGCGCCCGAATGAAGGCGCCTTTTCCATGACGATGGCCGCGAACCGCGCTCAGTGCTGATGCGCGAGGCCGATCTTCAGCATGACCTGATCGACGATCTGTTCGGGCGTCAGCTCGATGCTGACCTCGATCGCTTCATCCGGGCCCGGCTCCTCGAGCGTATCGAGCTGGCTCTTCAGCAGCGACGGATCGAAGAAATGGCCGGTGCGGCTCTTCAGGCGCTCTTGCAACACCTCGAACGAACCCTTCAGATACACGAACCGCACGTCGGTGTCGGTGCCGCGCAGCACGTCGCGGTACGACCGTTTCAGCGACGAGCACGTGAACACGGCCGTCTCGCCGGCGCGCTGCTTTTCCTCGATGGCCGCGCGAATCGTGCGCAGCCACGGCCAGCGGTCTTCATCGGTCAGCGGAATGCCGTGGTGCATCTTTTCCTTGTTCGCCGCGCTGTGAAATGCGTCGCCGTCGGTATAGCTGCACGACAGGCGTTCCGCCAGCATTTCGCCGATTCGCGACTTGCCCGCGCCCGACACGCCCATTGCGATCAGAATCATTGACTACCCCTTGTTACAGAACCAGGCTCAGCAGCAGCGTAAAGCTCAGACCGAGCACCGAGATGATGGTTTCAAGCAGCGACCAGGTCTTGAACGTCTGCCCGACCGTCATCCCGAAATATTCCTTGATCAGCCAGAAGCCGCCGTCGTTCACGTGCGAGAAGATCAGCGAGCCCGAGCCCGTCGCGAGCACGAGCAGTTCCGGACGAACCGCCGCGCCCGACGCCGCCGCGATCGGTGCGACGATGCCGCAGGCCGTCGTCATCGCGACCGTCGCCGAGCCCGTGGCCAGACGCATCAGCGCCGCGACGAACCAGCCGAGCAGCAGCGGGGACAGGTGCGCGTGCTTCGCGGTCTCGACGATCTGCTGCGAGATCCCGCTGTCGCGCAGGACGCCGCCGAAGCCGCCGCCCGCGCCGACGATCAGCGTGATGCCGGCGATCGGCGCCAGGCACTCGCCGCAGAATTTCTGGATCTGGTCGCGGTTGAAGCCCTGCTTCGCGCCGAAGGTCCAGAAGCTCACGAGCACGGCGATCAGCAGCGCGACGTCCGAGTTGCCCGCAAAGCGCAGCAGGTTGTTCGGCAGCGACTTCGGCGTGAACACCAGGTCGGCCCAGCTGCCGACGAGCATCAGCACGACGGGCAGCAGGATCGTGAACAGCGTGATGCCGAAGCTCGGCAGTTCGCGCTTGCCGCCATCCGCGCGCGAATCGACGAATTGCGCGGCGAGCGGGTTGTTTTCCGGCAGCTTCACGAACTTCGAGATCACCAGCGCGAACAGCGGACCGGCGATGATCGCGGTCGGCACGCCGACGATCAGGCCGAACGCGATCGTCTTGCCGATATCGGCGCCGTATTGCTGGACGGCCAGCAGCGCGGCCGGGTGCGGCGGGATCAGCCCGTGCACGACCGACAGGCCGGCCACCATCGGGAGGCCGACGACGAGCAGCGACTTGCCGGTGCGCTTCGCGACGTTGAACGCGATCGGGATCAGCAGCACGAAGCCGACTTCGAAGAACACCGGCAGGCCGACGATGATCGCGACGAACATCATCGCCCAGTGGATGTTCTTTTCACCGAACCAGTCGATCAGCGTGGTCGCGATCCGTTCGGCGCCGCCCGATTCGGCCATCATCTTGCCGAGCATCGTGCCGAGGCCGACGACGATCGCGATGTGGCCGAGCGTGCCGCCGGTGCCCGTCTCGAACGACTTGACGATCTTGTCCATCGGCATGCCGACGACGAGGCCGAGGCCGAGCGAAACGATGATCAGCACCAGGAACGGGTAGATCTTGTAGCGCGCGATCATCAGGATCAGCGCGGCAATCGCGATCAGCGTGAATACGAGCAGCATGCTGCCTTGGACGGCCGCCATGTGGCACTCCTCCTAGAATTGTTCGAACCGGGCGCGTTGCGAGTATGCCCGGCTATGCAGGTCTCCGAAACACGGGGGTACCCCCCCGTCAGGACGCTGAATTTTACTTATCTTTGCGATCCGCGGATAGAACCGGTTCCATCAGCAAAAACCCTCGGTAAAACAAGCACTAACGCTTGTTTTCCGAGGGCTGAATCGTCGTTTGATACAAGTATTAGCGCGGCAACTGGCTCGCCGCTTGCGCGAGGCGCGTGACTTCGGCCCAGTCCTGCGCGGCGAGTGCGGCCTTCGGCGTGAGCCACGAGCCGCCGACGCACACGACGTTCGGCAGTTTCAGGAAGTTCGGCGCGGTGTCGACCGTGATGCCGCCCGTCGGGCAGAACTTCAGCGCCGGGAACGGGCCGTGGAACGCCTGCAGCATCGGCACGCCGCCCGCCTGCTGCGCGGGGAAGAACTTCACGATGTCGTAGCCGAATTCGAGCGCCTGGATGATGTCGCTCGGCGTCATCACGCCCGGCAGCAGCGGCAGGCCCGCGTCGAGCGACGCGAGGTGCAGGTCCTTCGTCAGGCCCGGCGACACGCCGAACGTGGCGCCCGCGCGCTTCGCCTGCGCGCAGTGCTCGGGCTTCGTGATCGTGCCGACGCCGACGACGATGTCGTCCGCGAGCTGACTTGCGCGCTGGATCGCCTCCAGGCCGGCCGGCGTGCGCAGCGTGATCTCGAGCACCTTCACGCCACCCGCGTGCAATGCACGCGACACGTTTTCGCCCTGCTCGACCGAGTCGAATGCGAGCACCGGAATGACCGGGCCCAGCTTCACGATTTCAGCAATCGTCTTCATTGAATTGGCTCCTTGAAATTCATGCGGCGACGCCGACGGCCGTTTCGCCGACCAGCGTCCCGAAAACCGATGCGCCCTGCTCGGCCGGCGCCGCGGCCGCGCGGAACACGCCGAACAGTTCGCGCCCGAAGCCGACTTCGTTCTCGGCCTGGTGCTGCGGCTGCGCGACCGGGCGCGCGAGCCATTCGGCGTCGTCGACCTCGATGTCGAGCACGCCGGCTTCCGCGTCGATCACGAGCATGTCGCCCGTCTTCACCTTGCCGATCGGGCCGGCCAGCAGCGCTTCCGGCGACACGTGGATCACGGCCGGCACCTTGCCCGACGCGCCCGACATGCGGCCGTCGGTCACCAGCGCGACGTGAAAGCCCTGATCCTGCAGCACGCCGAGCAGCGGCGTCAAACGGTGCAGCTCGGGCATGCCGTTCGCGCGCGCGCCCTGAAAGCGCACCACCGCGACGAAATCGCGCTTCAGCTCGCCGCGATCGAACGCTTCCTGCACGGCTTCCTGCGAGTCGAACACGATCGCGGGCGCCGTCACCTTGCGGTGCTCCGGCGCGACCGCCGAAATCTTGATCACGCCGCGGCCGAGCCGGCCCTGCATCAGGCGCAGGCCGCCGTCCGGCTGGAACGGGTCGCGAATGCCGCGCAGCACCTTCGTATCGTGGCTCTCGGCCGTGCCGTCGACCCACGTCAGCTTGCCGTCGATCAGCTTCGGCTCCTTCGTGTAGTGCGACAGGCCCTTGCCCGCGACCGTCGTCACGTCCTCGTGCAGCAGCCCGCCTTCGAGCAGGTTGCGCACCAGGAACGCGACACCGCCCGCCGCGTGGAAATGGTTCACGTCGGCCTTGCCGTTCGGGTAGATCTTCGCGAGCAGCGGCACGGCGGCCGACAGTTCGTCGAAATCGTTCCAGTCGATCAGGATGCCGGCCGCGCGCGCGATCGCGACCAGGTGCAGCGTGTGGTTGGTCGAGCCGCCCGTCGCGAGCAGCGCGACGATCCCGTTGACGATCGCCTTCTCGTCGATCACATGGCCGATCGGCGTGTACTGGCCGCGCTCGACGGTCAGGTCGAGCACGCGGCGCGCGGCCTCGGCCGTCAGCGCGTCGCGCAGCGGCGTGTGCGGATGGATGAACGCCGAGCCCGGCAGGTGCAGGCCCATCAGCTCCATCAGCATCTGGTTGCTGTTCGCGGTGCCGTAGAACGTGCAGGTGCCGTGGCCGTGATAGGCGGCCGATTCGGCTTCGAGCAGCGCGTCGCGGCCGACCTGGCCGGTCGCGAATTGCTGGCGGATCTTCGCCTTGTCGTCGTTGGACAGCCCGCTCGTCATCGGGCCGGCCGGCACGAAGATGGTCGGCAGGTGGCCGAACTGCAGCGCGCCGATCAAGAGGCCCGGCACGATCTTGTCGCAGATGCCGAGGCAGAGCGCCGCATCGAACATGTTGTGCGTGAGCGCGATCGCCGTGCCCATCGCGATCGCCTCGCGCGAGAACAGCGACAGCTCCATGCCCGGGTTGCCCTGCGTGACGCCGTCGCACATCGCCGGCACGCCGCCGGCGAACTGCGCGACGCCGCCGTTCTCGCGCGCGGCCGCCTTGATGATGTCGGGGAAATTCTTGTACGGCGCGTGCGCGGACAACATCTCGTTGTACGAGGACACGATACCGATGTTCGGTTCGCGAATCGCCTTGATCTGGAACTTGTCGTTGCCCTCGAGGCCTGCGAAGCCGTGCGCGAGGTTCGCGCACGACAGCGCGCCGCGGGCCGGGAACTTGCCTTGCGCGCCGTCGATGCGCTGCAGATAGGCGGAACGGGTCGATTGGCTGCGGGCGATCACGCGTTCGGTGACCTTCGCCAGGGTGGGGTGCAGCGACGTCATGCTGGGCGCTCCTGTATGCCGGCCGACACCGGCGGTTGGAATCGTGGGGACGGTCGCGCTTCGTCGACCGAACGACGCAAGTCTAGTAGAAAAACTACATGCACGCAATGTGGATCGACGCGTGTGCAACCCTTGTTCCCGCCACCAGCAAGGCTTTAATCAGTGAAAACCCTAATTCGGCTCGCCAGACCCGCATGGCAACGCTCACAATTCCGCTAGTATTTTCATGTAGATTTTCTACAATTCGATTGCGATACACTCGCTCATCCGAACCCGATTTCCACGTGCCGTCCCATGCTGCCCCGCATTGAAGCGATCCGCGCCGAGTTGCGCCCGTCCGAGCGCAAGCTCGCCGACTACATTCTCGCCGCGCCGCGCGAGGTGCTCGACCTCGCGATGACCGAGCTGTCGGCCCGCGCGGGCGTCAGCCAGCCGACGATCGCGCGCTTCTGCCAGGCGCTCGGCTGCAGCGGCTTTCGCGAATTCAAGATCCGGCTCGCGCAGAGCGTCGCGCCCGGCGTGTCGTCGGTATATCGCGACGTCGAGCCCGACGAGCCGGCGCCCGGCATCATCGGCAAGGTGTTCGACCGCACGATCGGCGCGCTGATCGAAGTGCGCAACAGCCTGTCCGCGGGCAGCGTCGCCGACGCGATCGCGCTGCTGTCGAACGCGTCGCGCATCGAGTTTTACGGCGCCGGCGGCTCAGGCATCGCCGCGCAGGACATCCAGCACAAGTTCTTCCGGCTCGGCGTGCCGAGCGTCGCGTATTCGGATCCGCACACGTTCTCGATGTCGTCGGCGCTGCTCGGGCCGCACGACGTCGTCGTCGCGATCTCGAACACCGGCCGCACGCGCGATATCGTCGACGCGGCGCGCTCCGCGCTCGCGTGCGGCGCGAAAGTCGTCGCGATCACGCAGAGCCATTCGCCGCTCGCGAAGCTCGCGACGGTCAGCCTCGCGTCGAACGTCGCCGAGGAAACGGACGTGTTCTCGCCGATGACGTCGCGGATGTCGCATCTCGCGATCGGCGACATCCTCGCGGTCGGCGTCGCGCTGTCGCGCGGGCCGGCGCTGATGGAGCGCGTCGGCCGCGCGAAGGAAGCGATCACGCGGCGCCGGATCGACGATCCGGTGAAGGATTGAGCCGGAGCGGGACGCCGCGCGTAAACGAACAACGGCGCCCCGAGGGGCGCCGTTGCGCATCGATCGCCGGCTGCGCGTTGCGGCGAACTCAGAACGGCTTGATCACCACCAGCGCGACCGCCGCCAGCATGCCGAGCACCGGCAGCTCGTTGAACACGCGATACCACTTGTCGGTGCGACGGTTCTCGCCGCGCTCGAACACCCGCAGCAGGTGCCCGCAATATGCATGATAGACGATCAGCAGCAGCACGACCGTCACCTTCGCATGGATCCAGCCCTGCCCCTGCCCGATGCCGATCACGAGCCAGAGCCACAACCCGCAGGCCAGTGCCGGCACCGCGATCATCGTCATGAAGCGGAACAGCTTGCGCGCCATCAGCAGCAGGCGCCGCACCGCGGCCGGATCGGTCTCCATGGCCAGGTTCACGTAGATGCGCGGCAGGTAGAACAGCCCCGCGAACCACGCCGCGATCAGAACGATATGGAACGTCTTGACCCAGAGCATTGCCATCGGTTGTGCGCCTCGCGGTTGACTTACTGACGGCCTTCGCCGTGCCCGAGCACGACGTACTTCAGCGACGTGAGCCCTTCCAGGCCGACCGGGCCGCGTGCGTGCAGCTTGTCGTTCGAGATGCCGATTTCCGCGCCGAGGCCGAATTCGAAACCGTCCGCGAAGCGCGTCGACGCGTTGACCATCACGCTCGCCGAATCGACTTCACGCAGGAAGCGCATCGCGCGGTCGTGATCCTCGGTGACGATCGCATCGGTGTGATGCGAGCCGTAATGGTTGATGTGCTCGATCGCGGCGTCGAGGCCGTCGACAACCTTGATCGCAAGCACCGGCGCGAGATATTCGGTGTGCCAGTCTTCTTCCGTCGCGTCGACGAGCGGCCCGACGCCCGCATCGGCGAGCACCGCGCGCGCGGCTGCATCGACGCGCAGTTCGACCTGCTTGTCGCGATACAGCCGGCCGAGCGGCGGCAGCAGCTTCGCGGCGATATCGCTCGCGACGAGCAGCGTCTCCATCGTGTTGCAGGTGCCGTAGCGGTGCGTCTTCGCGTTGTCGCAGACGGTCAGCGCCTTCGCGAGATCGGCGCGGTCGTCGACGTACACGTGGCAGATGCCGTCCAGATGCTTGATCATCGGCACGCGCGCCTCGTTGATCAACCGTTCGATCAGGCTCTTGCCGCCGCGCGGCACGATCACGTCGACGTACTCGGTCATCGTGATCAGCGTGCCGACCGCCGCGCGATCGGCCGTCGCGACGACCTGCACCGCATCCTGCGGCAGGCCAGCCGCCTCGAGCCCTTCGCCGATGAGCTTCGCGAGCGCCGCATTCGATTCGAGCGCTTCGGAACCGCCGCGCAGGATCGTCGCGTTGCCGGACTTCAGGCACAGCGCGGCCGCGTCGATCGTCACGTTCGGGCGCGACTCGTAGATGATGCCGATCACGCCGAGCGGCACGCGCATCTGGCCGACCTGGATCCCGCTCGGCCGGAACTTGAGGTTGCCGATCTCGCCGATCGGATCGGCCAGCGACGCGACCTGGCGCAGCCCTTCGACCATCGTGTTCAGCGCCTTGTCCGACAGCGTCAGGCGGTCGACGAACGCCGCATCGAGCCCCTTTTCGCGGGCGCGGGCGACGTCGCGCGCATTCGCGTCCTTCAGCGCCTGCGCGTCGCGTTCGATCCCGCGGGCCACGGCGTCGAGCGCCGCGTTCTTCGCGGCCGTGCTGGCGCGCGCCATCGCGCGGGAAGCGTGCCGGGCGCGACGGCCCAGGTCGGTCATGTACTGATCGATATCCATCGTGTGACTCGAGAAGCGAGCCGCGCGGAGCGGCATGAATTCGTGGGGAAGCGTGGGCGGCCATCCGTGCGCGGTGGCGGCCGCCAGACGGCGCCGCGCAGCGGCGCCCGGTCATCAAAACATTGTAAGCGGGTTGCGCAGCGCGCGCTGAAGGCCCGAACGGGACTTAGCGTCGCACGCGACCCGCGGTCGGCGGTCGCTCGCCGCGCTCGCCCGCGACCGTCATCGCAAGCTGGAACAGCCCGTCCCATGGGTCGGGCGGCGGTTCGTCCTGCGTACGGCGGCCCGGCGCGACGGCCGTCAGCCCCTTGACCTGCCGGTCGAGCTTCGCGGCGAACGCGAGCGCCTTTTCGAGCACCGCTTCCGACACGCGGTTCAGCGCGGGCGCGATCAACCGCTCGCGCGGCCCCCACACGCGGTTCTCGCGCAGCAGCGTCGCGAGCGGCTTGCCGGCCGTCGTGCCGCGCTTGATCCGCAGCAGCGTGCGCAATTCCTCGACGACGGCCCACATCACGAGCACGATCGCCTCGCCCTCGCCCTTCAGGCCGTCGATCATCCGCGCGAGCCGCGCGGCATCGCCGGCGAGCATCGCCTCGTTCAGCTTGAACACGTCGTAGCGCGCGACGTTCAGCACCGCGTCGTGCACCTGCTCGAACGACAGCGCACCCTGCGGATACAGCAGCCCGAGCTTCTGGATTTCCTGGTGCGCGGCGAGCAGGTTGCCCTCGACGCGCTCCGCGATGAACTGCAGCGCGCGGCGCCCGTCGTCGCCGGATGCGACGCGCTGGCCCTGCATCGACAGGCGCTGCCCGATCCAGTTCGGCAGTTGCGCGCGATCGACCGGATCGATCTTCAGCGCGACGCCGCCGTTCTGCAGCGCGGTAAACCATGCGGATTTCTGCGTGGCCGCGTCGAGACGCGGCAACGTGACGAGCATCAGCGCGTCGGGGTTCGGCGTGGCCGCGAGCGTCTTCAGCGCGTCGGCGCCTTCCTTGCCGGGCTTGCCCGACGGAATGCGCAGCTCGATCAGCTGGCGCTCGCCGAACAGCGACATCGCCTGGGTCGCGCCGAGCAGCACGCTCCAGTCGAAGCCGCGTTCGACCGTATGCACCGAACGCTCGGTAAAACCGGCCGCGCGCGCGGCCGCACGAATGCGGTCGCACGCTTCCTGCGCGAGCAGCGGCTCGTCGCCGTAGACGGTGTAGAGCCCGGCCAGCCCCTTCGCGAGGTGCGGCTCCAGCGCATCAAGTCGCAATTGCATCGCTGCGTGCGCCCGCGATCAGAGCGGCGGCGGCGGCAGCGGCGCGCGCGGCGCCACGCCCGGCACCACGTCCTCCGGCGCCGGCGTCAGCGAATGGACGATCGCGAGACGCCGCATCAACTGGTCGACTGCGTCGTTCTGCATGTCGCCGTACAGGATGTCGGCTTCCTGCGCCTTCGCGTTCGTGTACTGGTCGCTGTAGGTCATCGCGCGATTCAGCGCGATCGCGCTCGGCGGGATCAGCACGGTGCCGTCCTTGCTCGTCAGCGTGTAGTTCAGCGTGTAGAACAGCGCGTATTCCTGCGCGGAGCCGTACTTGTTGAGCGTCAGCGTGTTCTGGCCACGCGACTCCCACATGCGCAGCACGGCGTCGGCATCGTCCGCCGACTTGACGATCTTCGTGTCGCTGCCGGCCTGGACGAGGCGCGTGAGCCGCGCCTCGACGGGCGCCGGCGCACCGGCCACGAACAGGTGCTTGAACGCGTAGTCCTGCTGGCCGCGCAACTGGAAGCCGCATGCCGACAGCGCGACCGCGCTGCCGACGAGCATCAAAAACGATCTGCGGATCACCTTCGCTCCTTCTGTGTGCACCCGACGGCCCGCGGCCGTCAGACGACGATGTTCACGAGGCGGCCCGGCACGACGACGATCTTCTTCGCCGGCTTGCCGTCGCTGAATTTCGCGAATGCCTCGTCGGCCACCGCCGCCGCTTCGATCGCGTCGCGGCTCGCGTCCTTCGCGACCTTCAGCGCGCCGCGCACCTTGCCGTTCACCTGCAGCACGAGTTCGATCTCGGCCTGCTCGAGCGCGGCCTCGTCGACCTTCGGCCACGGCGCATCGAGCAGCGGGCCGAATTCGTCCGCGTAGCCGAGCGCCTTCCACAGCTCGAACGTGATGTGCGGCACGACCGGGTACAGCACGCGCAGCAGCACGCCGTAGGTTTCGCGCAGCACGGCGGGCGTCGCGCCCTTCGCGCCGTCGATCGCGTTCAGCATCTTCATCGCGGCCGACACGACCGTGTTGTACTGCAAGCGCTGGTAGTCGAAATCGGCCTGCTTCAGCACGCTGTAGATCTCGCGGCGCAGCGCCTTGTCGGCGTCACCCAGCGCGGCGGCATCGAAACCCGCGCGGGCCGCGAGCGCTTCGCGGTTGCCGAAGCCGAAGCTCCACACGCGGCGCAGGAAGCGGCTCGCACCCTCGACGCCCGCGCCCGACCACTCGAGCTGCTGCTCCGGCGGCGCCGCGAACATCGTGAACAGGCGCGCGGTATCGGCGCCGTACTGGTCGATCAGCAGTTGCGGATCGACGCCGTTGTTCTTCGACTTCGACATCTTCTCGATGCCGCCGAGCACGACCGGCTGGCCGTCCGCATTCAGCGTCGCGCCGACCGGGCGGCCCTTGTCGTCGTGCGTGACCGTCACGTCGAGCGGGTTGTACCAGGTCTTCTTGCCCGCCGCGTCCTCGCGGTAGTACGTCTCGTTCAGCACCATCCCCTGCGTGAGCAGGTTCTTCGCCGGCTCGCCGAACTTCACGAGGCCGAGGTCGCGCATCACCTTGGTCCAGAAGCGCGAATACAGCAGGTGCAGGATCGCGTGCTCGATGCCGCCGATGTATTGATCCATCGGCATCCAGTAATCGGTGCGCGCGTCGACCATGGTCTCGGCGTCCGGCGCCGTGTAGCGCGAGAAGTACCACGACGAATCGACGAAGGTGTCCATCGTGTCGGTTTCGCGCTTCGCCGCCGCGCCGCACTTGGGACACGTGCAGTTCAGGAACGCTTCGGACTTCGCGAGCGGGTTGCCCGTGCCGTCCGGCACGAGGTCTTCCGGCAGCACGACCGGCAGGTCGGCCTCCGGCACCGGCACGTCGCCGCACGACGGGCAGTGGATGATCGGGATCGGCGTGCCCCAGTAGCGCTGGCGCGACACGCCCCAGTCGCGCAGGCGCCACGTGACCTGCTTGTCGCCGAAGCCGCCGGCCTTCAGGTCGGCCGCGACCGCGTCCACCGCTTCCGTGTAGCGCAGGCCGTCGTACTTGCCGCTGTTCACGCAGACCGCGGTTTCCTTGTCGCCGTACCACTCCTGCCATGCGTCGAGCGAGTACGTCTGCCCTTCGCTCGCGATCACCTGCTTGATCGGCAGATCGTATTTCTTCGCGAACGCGAAATCGCGCTCGTCGTGGCCCGGCACGCCCATCACCGCGCCTTCGCCATAGCTCATCAGCACGTAGTTGCCGATCCACACCTCGACCGGCTCGCCGGTCAGCGGGTGCTTGACCGAGAAGCCGGTCGCGACGCCCTTCTTCTCCATCGTCGCGACGTCGGCCTCGGCGACGCCGCCGCGCTTGCATTCGTCGATGAACGCGAGCAGCTCCGGCTTGTCCTGCGCGAGACGCGTGGCGAGCGGGTGCTCGGCCGCGATCGCGCAGAACGTGACGCCCATGATCGTGTCGGCGCGCGTCGTGAACACGCGCAGCAGCTTCTGCTCGCCGTCGAGTTCGTACGGGAAGCCGAAGTTCACGCCGAAGCTCTTGCCGATCCAGTTCTGCTGCATGATCTTCACGCGCTCGGGCCAGCCGAGGCCGTCGAGGTCGTTCAGCAGCTCATCCGCGTACTGCGTGATGCGCAGGTAGTACATCGGGATCTCGCGCTTCTCGACGAGCGCGCCGGAGCGCCAGCCGCGGCCGTCGATCACCTGCTCGTTCGCGAGCACGGTCTGGTCGACCGGGTCCCAGTTCACGGTGCCCGTCTTCTTGTACGCGATGCCCTTCTCGAGCATCTTCAGGAACAGCCACTGGTTCCACTTGTAGTAGTCGGGCTTGCACGTCGCGATCTCGCGCGACCAGTCGATCGCGAGGCCCATCGACTGCATCTGGCCCTTCATGTAGTCGATGTTGTCGTAGGTCCACTTCGCGGGCGGCACGCCGTTCGCCATCGCGGCGTTCTCGGCCGGCATCCCGAACGCGTCCCAGCCCATCGGCATCAGCGTGTTGTAGCCGTTCATCCGCAGATAGCGGTACATCACGTCGTTGATCGTGTAGTTGCGCACGTGACCCATGTGCAGCTTGCCGGACGGGTACGGCAGCATCGACACGCAGTAGAACTTCGGCTTCTGCGAATCTTCCTTCGTCTTGTAGGCATCGGCTGCGCGCCAGTCGCCCTGGGCGGCGGCTTCGACGTCGGCGGGTACGTATCTCTCGTGCATGGTGTGGTTCGGGCTAGGCTTTAAGCGGCGCGACGGCTCGCGCGCAGGATTGGATCGAAATCGTGCGTGCCCGGCGCGGGAACGGGCTGAGCGGTTCCGGGCCGGGAAAAACGTCGATTATACCGCCCGTGCGGGCCCGCACGGCCGGTCTCTCGCGGGCCGGGGCCCGCAACGACGGCGTATCAGGGTTTCGCGCCGGCGGCGGGCGCCGCGGCACCCGCCGGCGGCACGTCGGTCACGAAGCCGATCCGCGTGAGGCCCGCGGCCTGCGCGGCGCCCATCACCTGCGCGATCACGTCGTAGCGCGTCGCGCGCGACGCGCGCAGCCGCAACTCGGGCGGCGCGGCGCCCGCGGCGGCGGCCCGGAAGCGCGCGGGCAGCGCGTCGAGCGCCACGGGCGCGTCGTCCCAGTAAAGCTTGCCCGCGTCGTCGATCGACAGCGTGACGGATTGCGGCGTGTCGCGCGCGACGCTCGCCGCCACCTTCGGCAGGTCGAGCCGGATCGCGTGCGTCATCAGCGGCGCGGTGATGATGAAGATGACGAGCAGCACGAGCATCACGTCGATCAGCGGCGTCATGTTGATCTCCGCCATCGGCGCGGACGTCTTGTGGTGCTCGAGCCCGCCGAATGCCATGGTCGTTCCTCCGGGGCCGGCGCGTCAGGCGCCCTGCGCGCACACGAATACGTGCAGATCGCGCGCGAAGCCGTCGAGTTCCTCGGCAAGCTGCCGGACGAGCCGGCCGAGGATGTTGTACGCGAGCACCGCGGGAATCGCGACGACCAGCCCGAACGCGGTCATGATCAGCGCCTCGCCCACCGGGCCCGCGACGTTCTCGATCTGCGCCTGCCCGCTCGCGGCGATGCTGCCGAGCGCGTGGTAGATACCCCACACGGTGCCGAGCAGCCCGACGAACGGCGCGGTGCTGCCGATCGACGCGAGCAGCACCTGGCCGAATTCGAGGCGCCGCTGCGAGCGCAGCATCGCGTGCCGCAACGCGCGCAGCACGCGTTCGCCGCGCTCGACGCGCGCGGCCAGCGCGGCCGGGTCGTGGTCGTCGGCCGCGTCGCGCGCGGCTTCGGCGAGCGGCACGAACACGCGCTCGCGATCGGCGCCGGCCAGCGCGGCGATGCCCGCGTCGAGCGACGGCGCGCGCCAGAACGCGGCGAGCGCGCGCGGCCCCTGCCGCTTCGCGCGGACCAGCAGCCAGGCTTTCATGAAGAGGAAGCACCAGCTGGCGACGGACATCGCCAGCAGCACATAGGCGACGGCGTGCGTGATCGCATCGCCGCTTTCGAGGTAGTGGACAACGCCGGTGGGAATCGCCATCGGAGTTTCCTCGCGGGTGTCAGCGCAGGCCGAGCACGTCCTGCATGTCGAACAGGCCGGCGCCGCGCGCCGACAGGAAGCGCACCGCACGCAACGCGCCCTGCGCGTACGACACGCGGCTCGACGACTTGTGCGTGATCTCGATGCGCTCGCCGATCCCGGCGAACAGCACGGTGTGATCGCCGACGATATCGCCGCCGCGCACCGCCGCAAAGCCGATCGACGACGGATCGCGCTCGCCCGTCACGCCGTGGCGGCCGTACACCGCGCAGTCGTCGAGCGAGCGGCCGAGCGCGCCGGCGACGGCTTCGCCCATCATCAGCGCGGTGCCCGACGGCGCGTCGACCTTGTGGCGGTGATGCGCCTCGATGATCTCGATGTCGTAGCCGTGCGAGAAATGCTTCGCCGCGAATTCGAGCAGCTTCAGCGTGACGTTCACGCCGACGCTCATGTTCGCCGCGAACACGATGCCGATCTTGCCCGCGGCGGCCTGCAACTCGGCCTTCTGCTCGGCGGTGAAGCCGGTCGTGCCGATCACGAGCTTCACGTCGTGGCGCAGCGCGGCCTCGATGTGGGCCATCGTGCCTTCCGGACGCGTGAAATCGATCAGATAGTCGGCCTGCGCGAACACGGCGTCGAGATCGTCGGTCAGCTTGATCCCGGTGTCCTTGCCGAGAAACGCACCGGCGTCCTGGCCGAGGAACGGCGAACCGGCGCGGTCGAGCGCGCCGACGAGCTGCGCGTCGGCATCGTTGAGAACGGCTTCGATCAGCATCCGGCCCATTCGGCCCGATGCGCCGGCAATCGCAATCTTCATGGCTTTCTACACGACAGGTCTAAAGGCGGGCGGCGCATGCCGCCCCGTTTCCGCACGCCGGCCGCTTACTGCGCCGGTGCGGTGAGCGGCTGGTTCTGCAGGTTGTCCGAGCCTTGCGGGCCGACCGGCGGCGACGCCTCGTTCGACACGTTCGGCTGCGGCGGACGATGGAACTGGAACTGCGGCTGGATCGCCGGCGCGGCGCCCGGCGGCTGGCCGCCCGGCACCGGCGCGCCGCCCGAGGCCTGCGCGGCCGGCGTGAACCGGCGCGACGCCGCACCCTGCCCCGACACCTGGTTGGTCGCGCGGTTCGCCGCGCGCGCCGCCTGGGCGTTCGCATCCTGGTCGACCACCGCGCCCGGCGCCGGCTCGGTGGCCGGGCTCGCGGCGGCGGCAGCCTGCGCGGCGCTCGCGGCCGCAGCGGCTTCGGACGCCTTCTTCGCCGCGGCAGCGGCCTTCGCCTTCTTGCCGCCGCGGTCGCCGTCGATGTCGGCCAGCAGGTCGAGCTCGGACGGCAGGTTGTCGGCGCCGCTCCAGCTCGCGACGCGATCGCCCGAGAAGTTGATGACGAGGTCGCGCTGCTGGACGATCGACGTCGAGCCGCGCTTGAAGTAGAAGAGGTAATCCCAGCGATCCGCGTGGAACATGTCCGCCAGCAGCGGCGTGCCGAGCAGCGCGCGGACCTGCTCGCGCGTCATGCCGACCTGCAGCTGGGCGGCCTTCTCCTGCGACACGAAGTTGCCTTGCACGACGGTGATCCGATACGGCGTGATGCTCTGCGCGATGCGCTGCGTCACGCTGTCGTACGACGAACAACCCGCCAGCGCGACAACGGCGGCGGCAGCGATGATGGCACTCCGCATGCGACTCCTCTGAAAGTGCGAAAGCGATTCTGGGATCATTTCCTTCACCGTGCTGGCCCGCGTACAGGCCGCGCGTATATCTGGAACGGCGAAAAGCCGGTAACATTGAAGCCCTGCATTGTACTCTAGGGATGCCTAGCCATGACCAATCCGACGGATCTCAAGAATATCGGGCTAAAGGCCACCCTACCGCGCCTCAAGATTCTCGAGATCTTCCAGCAGAGCCCCGTACGCCACCTGACGGCCGAAGACGTCTACCGCAACCTGCTCAACGAACAGCTCGACATCGGGCTCGCCACCGTCTATCGCGTGCTCACGCAGTTCGAGCAGGCCGGCCTGCTGTCGCGCAGCAACTTCGAATCCGGCAAGGCGGTGTTCGAGCTGAACGAAGGCTCGCACCACGACCACCTCGTGTGCCTCGATTGCGGCCGCGTCGAGGAATTCTTCGACGCCGAGATCGAGAGCCGCCAGCAGGCGATCGCGAAGGAGCGCGGCTTCCGGCTCCAGGAGCACTCGCTCGCGATGTACGGTTCGTGCACGACCGAGAACTGCCCGCACCGCAAGCACTGAATCGCGCCACCCGCGCACGCGGCACGGCCCGGCCGGCATCTCGCCGCCCGGGCCGTGTGCTTTTTCGGCGCGCCTGCCGCGCGACCGGAATGCTTACGAAAGCCCTTCTACTCCCTCGCAGACCGGCTCGAACGCCAGCGTCCACGCGTGCTCCAGCGGGATCTCGTCGCAGTTCGGCTGCGGCCCGCCGCGATCGACGATCACGAAATCGCTGACCGCATCGAGCGCGAGCAGCGGATGATGCCAGACGCCCTTCGCATAATTGACGCCCTGCCAGCCCTCGGCCAGGAACGCGCGCATCGCATCGGGCCGGAACTCGCCGGCCGGCGCGACGACGATCGCATAACGCGACACCGCCGCGAGCGGGATGAACGCCTGGCTGCCGTGCGGATGGCGCTCCATCAGCGTGATCGCCACCGGCAGCGCGCGCGGCTGCGCGCGAAACACGCTGACGAGCGGCCGGCCGCCGTCCGCGCACACGTCGATCGTCGCGAGATCGTGAAAGCGCTCGGTCGTGCCGCCGTTGATCGGGAAATGCCGCGCGCCTTCGAGCGCGATCACGTCGCCGAACGGCGCGAACGCTTCGCGGGTCAGGCGCTCGACGCGCAGGATCGGAGTTCCGCTCATGCCGCCCCCCTCCCTCAAGCCGGCTCGCCCCACAGACGCAGGCGCGACACGCCGCCGTCCGGGAAGATGTTGAACCGCACGTGCGTGACGGGGCCGAGCGCCGCGAGCGCGTCGAACGTGTGCACGTGGTCCATCTGCAGCTTCTGCTCGCCGAGCAGTTCGGCCCAGAACATCGCCTGCGTGACGAGCGAATCGTCGGTGCCGCCCGTGACGTGCGCGGCCTGCAGCGAGCAGCGGTCGGGGAAATTGCCCTTGAAGAACGCCGTATCGACCTCGACGCGCCGGATGATGCCCGGCCGCGCGAGCGCGACGATCGCCCAGTCGTTGCCGGGCTCGCGGCGGCGCCGCGTTTCCCAGCCGTCGCCCATGTTCGCGCCGCGCCCCGGCATCAGCATCTGCGAGGCCGGGCCGAAGTGCTGGTTGTTCGCGGCCACGAGATAACCGCCGTTCTCGATCGCCGCGAGATCGACGAGCTCGCCGGCCGGCACGTGGCGCCAGTCGCGCTGCGGCTGGCCGTACACACGCAGCCGCGCAAGCCCGCCGTCCGGGTACAGGTTCACGCGCAGATGCGTGACCGGCCGCGCATCGTCGACGCTCACGTAATGGTGCGAATTGCCCTGCAGCGTCGTCGCGGGCACGATCGTGCGCCATTCGGCGTCGTCGGGCGGCGTGTCGCCGTCCACCGCGCAGGCCTCGATCGACGCGGCCGGCGGAAAGTTGCCGGTGAAGTGGCTCGTATCGAGGTCGACGCCGTAAATCACGCCCGGCCGCGCGAGGCGCACCACGCAGAAGTCATGGCCGGTCGTGCGCTTGCGGCGCGTTTCCCAGCCGTCCATCCACTTGCCGTGGTCGTCGTACTTGCCGGGAATGAACACGGCCGGCTCGGGATTGAGCATGCGCTCCTTGGGCGCGAAGAATTCGTCGCTGGCAAAGAGCGCCTGCGCGCCGAGGCGCGGGTCGGCGAGGTTCATGTAGCGCCGCGTGAAAGCCGGCGCGTTCGGATCGAGGATGGGGGCTGCCATGTCGTCTCCATTGTTTTGAGAAGCGCCGGCGCGTCGGCGCGCCGGCCGCGTGAAGGTCGGTCGCACGGGGTGGCCGGGCGGCCGGCCAAGGGCGCCCGGCCAGGGAACCCGCGCCGCGCGAGCGTCGGGGTCAGAGCGCGTGGGCCTGGTCGCCTGCGACGGGGGCGGCGCTGCCGGGCGCGTCGGCCACGTAGCGCAGTTCGCGATTCAGCACGCGCGTCGCGCGGGCGCGGTCGATGTCGTTCTCCCACACCGCGACCACCACCGTCGCGACGCAGTTGCCGATCAGGTTGGTCAGCGCGCGGGCGATGCCGACGAACCAGTCGACCGGCAGGATCAGCACGAGGCCGAGCACGGGAATCGCGGGAATCGCCGACAGCGTCGCCGCGAGGATCACGATGGCCGAGCCCGGGATGCCGTGCGCGCCCTTCGACGTGACGAGCGACACGAGCAGCACGACGATCAGGTCGTGCGTGGACAGCGGCGTGTTGGTGGCCTGCGCGATGAACAGCACGGCGAGCGTCAGGTAGATCGAGAAGCCGTCGAGGTTGAACGAATAGCCGGTCGGGATCACGAGGCCGACGGTCGAATCCTTGATGCCCATGTATTCGAGCTTGCTCATCACCTGCGGCAGCACCGCGTCGGACGACGCCGTGCCGAGCACGATCGACAGCTCCTCGCGCAGGTAGCGGATCAGCTTGAACACGGAGAAGCCCGCGAGCCGCATCACGACGCCGAGCACGACCGTGACGAACACGAAGCAACTCAGGTAGAACACCGCCACCAGATAGCCGAGCTGCTTGAGCGACGCGACGCCGTACTTGCCGGTCGTGAACGCGATCGCGCCGAGCACGCCGAGCGGTGCGAGCTTGATGATGAAGCCGATGATCCGGAAGAACACGTGCGACAGCTCCTCGATCAGCGAGTTGACGCGCTGCGCCTTGTCGCCGAGCAGCGACAGTGCCGAGCCGAACAGCACCGCGAACACGAGGATCTGCAGGATGTCGCCCTTCGCGAACGCGTCGATCGCGGTGTCGGGGATGATCTTCATCAGGTAGCCGGCCGTGTCCTTCAGGCTTTCGGCGTTCTTCGCGTACGTCGACAGCGACGCCGCGTCGAGCGAGCGCAGGTCGATGTTCATCCCGACGCCCGGGCGCGTGAACCACGCGAGCACGAGCCCGATGCCGAGCGCGAGCGTCGTCATCACCTCGAAGTAGACGACGGCCTTCAGGCCGACCCGGCCGACCTTCTTCAGGTCGCCTGCGTTGGCCATCCCGCTCACCACGACGCAGAACACGATCGGGCCGATCACCATCTTGATGAGCTTTAGGAAGCCGTCGCCGAGCGGACGCAGCGACTCGGCGAAGTGCGGGAAGAACGCGCCGAGCGCGACCCCCAGTATCAAGGCGACGACTACCCGGCCAAACAGCGAATTAAGGAATTTCGACACGGCGCTCTCCCGATCCAACGGTTGCAGTTTCGTCTGTTCATACTGGTAAGACCAGTGATGTTATGGTGGATAGTAGGAAGCCGATATAGTGGCGTCAAGGACGGACAAAATAGGGATTTCCCGCCCCCGCGCCCGTGCTTCCGGGGCCCGAAAGGAGGCGGATCGTGGCTTTCCCGTACGGCCGCGTGCACCGCCTGCGTGCGGATTACAATGCCGGTCAGACCGGCCATCGTTCACATCATGAGAAATGTTCCGCATACCGTGACCGACGCCGCCATCGCGACGATCCGCGACCGGATCGAGGCAGGCGTGTATCCGGTCGGCAGCCTGCTGCCGGCCCAGCGCCAGCTCTCCGAGGAGCTGGAGATCAGCCGCGCGTCGCTGCGCGAGGCGCTGTCGACGCTCGAGGCGCTCGGGATGCTGCGCATCCGCGCGGGCAAGGGCGTGTACGTCGAAAGCGCGCAGGCGTCGGCCGCGCATCCGTGGCAATTCGCCGAGCAGTCGTCGCCGCCCGACACCTACCAGATGCGCTATGCGCTCGAAGGCTTCGCCGCGCGGATGGCCGCGCACGTCGTCAGCGACGCAGACATCGCATGGTTCGAGGACAACCTCGCGGACCTGCACGTCGCGCTGACCGACAGCGCGCTCGACGAGGCATCGCGGCTCGACTTCGACTTCCACATGCGGATCATCCATCTGGCCGGCAACGCGGCGATCGAGTCGATCCTGCGCAGCAGCGCGGACATCATGAAGGAAAGCCAGCGCATGCCGTTCTACCGGCGCGAGCTGCTGCTGTCGACGTGGCACGAGCACCGCGCGATCGTCGACGCGCTGATCGCGCGCGACGCGGCCGCCGCCGGCACCGCGATCGAAACGCACATCGCGAACGCCGCACAGCGCGCGGGCGTCTTCTTCCCGACACCCGGCGCGTAATCCTTCCGCGCCGCCGCGCGGCCGTACCGGTCACCGCTCTGACCGATCGCGATGCGCCAGCATGCGGTCGATGAACGCGCGCGCCGCGACGCTGCGGCACGCGGCGGGTCACGCAGTGATGCGGCGGGCCGGCAATCCGGCAGTCCGTTTCCACCGCACGACAAAAAGGCACGCACCGCGCATCGCGGGCGTGCCTTTTTGCCAAGGGCGCTGCTGCCGTCGCGCGCTAACGCTGCCCCGTCACGCGGCCTCGTTCGCGAAATCGATCAGCACCTTCATCGCACGCTGGCGATCGCCGGCCAGTTCGAATGCGAGGTTCGCATCGCGCATCGGGAACACGCGCGTGACGGCCGGCCGCAGGTCGACGCGCCCCGCGTTGATCAGTTGCACCGCCAGCGCGAATTCCGCGTGAAAGCGGAACGAGCCGCAGATCGACAGCTCCTTCGCGACCACCACGTTCTGCGGCAGGCTCACGTCGCCGCCGAGCCCGAGCTGCACGACGACGCCGCGCGGCCGCATCACGTCCAGCCCGTCGCGCAGCGCGCGCGCATTGCCCGAACATTCGATCATCACGTCGAACGTGCCCTTGTCGGCGCCGTAGCGCTCGACCCAACCGGCATCGGCCGCCGCGTTGATCGTGCGGTCCGCGCCGAGCGCGCTCGCCACCGCGAGCGGCGCGTCGACGACATCGGTCGCGACGATCTCCGCGGCGCCGTGCACGCGCGCCGCCGCGACCGCCAGCACGCCGATCGGCCCGCAACCCGACACGAGCACGCGCTTGCCGATCAGCGGGCCCGCGCGCGACACCGCATGCAGGCCGACCGCGAACGGCTCGGCGAGCGCCGCGAGCGACAGCGGCACGTGATCGGCGACCTTCACGCACTGCACCGCGTCGCACACGAGCGCATTGCGGAACGCACCCTGCACGTGCGGCATCCGCATCGCGCTGCCGTAGAAGCGCATGTCGAGACACTGGTTCGGCAGCCCTTCGAGACAGTAGCGGCAGGCGCCGCACGGCCGGCTCGGGTTGACCGCGACGCGATCGCCGACTTTCACCGACGTCACGTCCGGAGCCACCTCCGCGACGGTGCCGGCGACCTCGTGGCCGAGCACCATCGGCTGCTGCAACCGGATCGCGCCGAAGCCGCCATGCCGGAAGTAATGCAGGTCGGAGCCGCAGATGCCACCCATCGCGACGTCGACGCGCACCTGGCCCGGGCCGATCTCGCCGGCGCCCTGCTCCTCGACCCGCAGGTCGTTCGGCCCGTGAATCACGACACACATGCAACGCATACGCATGACACGCTCTCCTCGTTAGACGGCGCTGGTCAGGCCGCCGTCGACGAACAACGTCTGGCCGTTCACGAAATCGGACGCGGCCGACGCGAGGAAGATCGCCGCGCCGCACAGCTCGTCGACCTGCCCCCAGCGGCCGGCCGGCGTGCGCTTGCACAGCCAGTCGGAAAACGCCGCGTCGTCGACCAGCGCGCGATTCAGCTCGGTTTCGAAATAGCCGGGCGCGAGGCCGTTCGCCTGGATGCCGTGGCGCGCCCAGTCGGCGCACATTCCTTTGGTCAGCATTCGCACCGCGCCCTTGGTCGCCGCATACGGCGCGATCGTCGGCCGCGCAAGCTCGCTCTGCACCGAGCAGATGTTGATGATCTTGCCGCGACCGCGCGCGATCATGTGCCGCGCGACCGCCTGCGCGACGTTGAACACGCCGTCGAGATTCACGCGCATCAGCGCATGCCAGTCGTCCGGGTCGAATGCGTCGAGCGGCGCACGGCGCTGGATGCCCGCGTTGTTCACGAGGATGTCGATCGCGCCGACGCGCGCCTCGAAGTCGTCGATCGCCGCGCGTACCTGCGCGTGCTCGGCCACGTCGAACACCGCATGGTCGGCCGCGAAGCCTTCGTCGCGGAACTGGCGCGCGAGCGTCGCCGCCTTCTCTTCATTGCGATCGTTGATGACGATCGCCGCGCCGGCTTCCGCGAGCCCGCGGGCGAGCGTCAGCCCGATCCCGCGGCCGGAACCGGTAATCAGCGCGCGGCGGCCGTCGAGGCGGAACCGGTCAAGCGCGTTAGCCATGGATGTCTCCTCGTGCCGGTCGAGCCGGCTGCCCATCGCGGCCGGTCTCGCATCGACGGTATCTTCGGCCGCCGGCCGGGTCCGCGCCAATGGTCTTTTTTGATCCGGTTATCATGAAAACTGATTACCGCCTTCTCGCACCCGCCGCCCCAATGGAACTCAAGCAATTGCGCGCCTTCGTCACGCTCGCGGAAGAGCTGCATTTCGGGCGCGCCGCGCAGCGCCTGTGCATCGTGCAGCCCGCGCTGAGCATGCAGATCAAGGCGCTCGAGGCGGAACTCGGCGCGCGCCTGTTCGAGCGCGACCGGCACAAGGTCGAATTGAGCGACACCGGGCGCGTGTTCCTGCCCGAAGCGCGGGCGACGCTGCAGCAGGCCGCGCGCGCGGAACAGATCGCGCGGCGGTCGAGCCGCGGCGAAATCGGCACGCTGCGGATCGCGTTCGTGTCGTCGGTCTTGCCGGCGCTGTTGCCGGCCGTGCTGCGCACGATGCGCGAGCGCTATCCGTTGATCGCGCTCGAGCTGAAGGACATGCCGACGCCCGACCAGATCGCCGCGCTGCGCGAGCGCCGGATCGATTTCGGGATGATCCGGCTGCCGGCCGCCTACGCGGGCATCGACACGCGCGTGGTGCTCGAGGAAGGCTTCGTCGTCGCGCTGCCGCTCGACCATCCGCTGGCCGCGCACGATGCGATTTCACCGGCCGCGCTGCGCGGCGAGCCCACGTTCGTGCTCGCGCGCCGCTACGCGCCCGGCTTTCACGACGAGATGCTGCTCGCATTGAGCCGCGCGGGCACGACGCTCGACATTGCGCAGGAGTTCGGGGAATTCACGACGATGCTCGCGCTCGTCGCGGCCGGGATGGGGATCGGGCTGATCCCGGCGGAAGCGGCCAGCGCGCTGCCGCCGAACGTGCTCGCGCGGCCGCTCGACCTGGCCGGCCACCGCAGCGGCATCGGGCTCGCGTGGACGGATCTCGACAGCCCGCTCAAGCGCGCGTTCGTCGATGCGATCGGGTAGGTGACGGCGGATTCTCGGCCAGAAAAAGAGCGTGCTCAAATTTCCGTAGATGTCGCGCACCGATGCACGTCAATCGTCCAAGTAAGCACAAGTGTCGCCTACGCACGAAAACGGCCACGGTGCATATGAACTTCATTCGGTATCGGTACGGCGATCTCACTCGAAAAAGCATAGGTCTAACATGGCAACCAACGAAAACATCAGAGAGCGAAATTTTTACTCAGGTTCCGAATCCGAGTTACCGTATTTAGTTAAACAGTACAGTACGTTCCAACTTCCTCATCCCCCTAGCATCCCTGGCTTAATCAACGGCGTGCTGGTTGCAGTCGAAATCGAGAATCGCCTCCGACATCTGGCCATGTTAGTTGACGCGGCAACCGATGCCTATCAAGCCAAGGAAATATTCAAATACTTTTTCACGGTCGAAGCGGTGCTCCTGTCCATGCGCCGAGTAATCGACGATCTTGTGATGTCGCTTTACTGCAGATCCCGATCAGAAGAAATAGCGAGAACTCGGCGCATTGAGGTCGACGGATATGGGATGCTATTTCGTTCCGGCAGGCCGACCGCGTTTGGCGCTGAAATTATCCGTGAGTACATTCGACCGAATGAAGAAATCGCCGAGATCCTCATAGAGTTATCGAATTCGTATAAGCACAGCTATCTACTGCCCGAAGCACGCGCATGGGGCGCCGACGTTCCGACAGTACTTGCTATCCATGCCCATCGAAACGACTATTCAAAGTCCATAACCATTCACAATCACAGCTTGGGGCAACTGGTAATTGGTTTCAATTCACTAATTCAACGAATCGTACAAAACTCGCGCAAGCATAACGTCTCGGAAAATGGAGACAAGGACGCTATCTAACGCTTAGCTGTCAACCGATGCCGATGATTATCGGCAGACCTACGCCCCGTTTCTGTCCGCCGGTCACCTTGGCGTCAAATGTTCGTTCTTCTAGGCGACCACCATCAATTTTTGACCGAACGCGGACGACCAGCCCCATGCTCTCCGAGAGGTTACGCCGGGCAATAAAAAACCCGGCCGGGAAACCCCGGGCCGGGTTCGTTCGCCACGCCGGCCGCCTTGCGGCGGCCGCGCGACGTGCACGATTACTTCGCGTTCGCGAATGCGACAGCCGTATCGAGCATGCGGTTCGAGAAACCCCACTCGTTGTCGTACCAGCTCGACACCTTCACGAGACGGCCCGACACCTTGGTCAGCGTCGCGTCGAACGTCGACGAAGCCGGGTTGTGGTTGAAGTCGATCGACACCAGCGGTGCGTCGTTGTAGCCGAGGATGCCCTTCAGCGCGCCTTCCGATGCTTCCTTCATGATCGCGTTGACTTCCTCGACCGTCGTGTCGCGCTTCGCGATGAACGACAGGTCGACGATCGACACATTGATCGTCGGGACGCGGATCGCGTAGCCGTCGAGCTTGCCGTTCAGTTCCGGCAGCACGAGGCCGACGGCCGATGCGGCACCCGTCTTCGTCGGGATCTGGCTGTGCGTGGCCGAACGCGCGCGGCGCAGGTCTTCGTGATAGACGTCCGTCAGCACCTGGTCGTTCGTGTACGCGTGGATCGTCGTCATCAGGCCGGTTTCGAGGCCGATCTTGTCGTTCAGCGGCTTGACGAGCGGCGCGAGGCAGTTCGTCGTGCACGATGCGTTCGAGATGACCGTGTGCTCGGCCTTCAGCACGTCGTGGTTCACGCCGTAGACGATCGTCGCGTCGACGTCCTTGCCGCCCGGCGCCGAGATGATTACCTTCTTCGCGCCGCCCTTCAGGTGCGCGCTCGCCTTTTCCTTCGTCGTGAAGAAGCCCGTGCATTCCATCACGACGTCGACACCCAGCTCGCCCCACGGCAGTTCGGCCGGGTTGCGGTTCGCGAGCACGCGGATCTTGTCGCCGTTCACGACGAGGTAGTCGCCGTCGACCGACACGTCGCCCGGGAACTTGCCGTGCGCGGTGTCGTACTGGGTCAGGTGCGCGTTGGTCTTCGCATCGCCCAGGTCGTTGATCGCGACGATCTCGAGATCGTGCTTCTTGCCGTTTTCATAGAACGCGCGCAGCGTGTTGCGGCCGATACGGCCGTAGCCGTTGATTGCGACGCGAATCGTCATGGTCTATCTCCTGATGGCTGAAAAAATTCGTTTCGTGCAGCTTCACGGTGCGACGCGCGCAACGGGTGGCGCGCGTCGCGTATGCTTTCAGGCCAGCACGGCCTTCACGGTCTCGACGACGTGCTCGACGGTGAAACCGAAGTACTTGAACAGCACGCCGGCCGGCGCCGATTCGCCGAACGTGTCGATCCCGACGACGCCGCCCTCGAGGCCGACGTACTTGTGCCAGAAGCTCGTCACGCCCGCTTCGATCGCGACGCGGCGCACGCCGTGCGGCAGCACGCGTTCGCGGTATTCGGCGTCCTGGCGATCGAACACGTTGGTCGACGGCATCGACACGACGCGGGCCGCGATGCCCTGTTGCGCGAGCGGCTCGACGGCCTTCATCGCGAGTTCGACTTCCGAGCCCGTCGCGATCAGGATGATCTTGCGCGCGACGATTTCCTCGTCCCAGTCCTTCAGCACGTAGCCGCCCTTCTCGATGTTCGCGATCTGCGCATCGGTACGCGGGTTGAACGCAAGGTTCTGACGGCTGAAGATCAGGCTCGACGGACGATCGGCGGCGACCGCGTGGGTCCACGCGACGGCCGTCTCGACCGTGTCGGCAGGACGCCACACGTCGTGGTTCGGGATCAGGCGCAGGCTCGACACGTGCTCGATCGACTGGTGCGTCGGGCCGTCTTCGCCGAGGCCGATCGAATCGTGCGTGAACACGAAGATCGACGGCACCTTCATCAGCGCGGCCACGCGCAGCGCGTTGCGGCTGTAGTCGGAGAACGTCAGGAACGTGCCGCCGAACGGCTTGTGGCCGCCGTGCAGCGCGAGGCCGTTGATCGCGGCGCTCATGCCGAATTCGCGCACGCCGTAGTTGATGTGGTTGCCGAGCAGCACGCCCGCGCCTTCCGGATTCGCGCGCACCGCCTTCGACGCCTTCCAGTTGGTCAGGTTCGAGCCGGTCAGATCGGCCGAGCCGCCGAGCAGCTCGGGCAGCGCGGCGGCGAGGCCTTCGATCGCCTGCTGCGACGCCTTGCGGGTCGCGACCGTCTCGGCGCGCTCGTTCGCGCCGGCGATGATCGCCGCGGCCTTCTCGGCCCAGTCGGCCGGCAGCTTGTTCGCCATCCGGCGCTCGAATTCGGCCGCTTCCGCCGGGAACTTCGCGCGATAGGCCGCGAACGTCGCGTCCCATTCGGACTCGGCCCGCTTGCCGGCTTCCTTCGCGTCCCAGGCCGCATAGACTTCCTGAGGAATCACGAACGGCTCCCACTTCCAGCCGAGCGCTTCGCGCGTCTTCGCGATTTCTTCCGCGCCGAGCGCCGCGCCGTGCACGTCGTGGCCGCCGGCCTTGGTCGCCGCGCCCTTGCCGATCACCGTCTTGCAGCAGATCAGCGTCGGCTTGTCCGACAACTTCGCCTTCGCGATGGCCGCGTCGACCGCGTCGACGTCGTGGCCGTTCACGTTCGGGATCACGTTCCAGCCGTACGCTTCGAAGCGCTTCGGCGTGTCGTCGTGGAACCAGTTCACGACGTCGCCGTCGATCGAGATGCCGTTGTCGTCGTACAGCGCGATCAGCTTGTTCAGCTTCAGCGTGCCCGCGAGCGAGCAGGCTTCGTGCGAGATGCCTTCCATCAGGCAGCCGTCGCCGAGGAACACGTACGTGTGGTGATCGACGATCTTCGCGCCGTCACGGTTGAACTCGTCGGCCATCAGCGCTTCGCCGAGCGCCATGCCGACCGCGTTCGCGAGACCCTGGCCGAGCGGGCCGGTGGTCGTCTCGACGCCCGGCGTGATCCCGTATTCCGGGTGGCCCGGCGTCTTCGAGTGCAGTTGGCGGAAGTTCTTCAGCTCTTCGATCGGCAGGTCGTAGCCGGTCAGGTGCAGCAGCGAGTACAGCAGCATCGAGCCATGGCCGTTCGACAGCACGAAACGGTCGCGGTCGGCCCAGTGCGGGTTCGCCGGATTGTGCTTCAGATGGCGCGACCAGAGCGCGACGCCGATTTCGGCCATGCCCATCGGCATGCCCGGGTGACCGGAGTTCGCTTGCTGGACGGCGTCCATCGCGAGCGCACGGATCGCGTTGGCCATCAAGGTGGTGGAGGCGGGAGACGAAGTCGTCATGTCGAGTCCGGAGAACGAGTCGAGGAAACGGGGGCACGGCGGCATCCGGAAGCTCGAGCGTCAATCGTTCCCGGCGCGCGGTGCGGCGCCTGACGGACGCGAAGCGGACGGAGCCAACGGACGGGGCTGCAAAGCTCGTCATTTTAACAGATGGGCCGGCATTTCCCTTGTCGGCGCGTCGTGTTCCGGCACGGTTTTCCGCCAAACCGCCCGCCTCCTATAATTCAGGCGTCGGAACTGCCCGCCTCCCGCGGCCCCACCCGTGAGCACGACCCTTCTCTTCCATCCCACGCCCAACGCCGCCTACGGCTTCCCGAACGCGCGCCGGCTCGCGCACGTGGCGTCGCCGCACCAGCGCATCGAAGTGTGGGAAACGCCGCAACTCGGCCGCCTGTTCACGCTGGACGGCCGGCCGATGACGTCGGTCGGCGACGAGTACGTGTATCACGAGTGCATGACGCACCCGGCCGCGCTCGCGCATCCGGCGCCGAAGAAAGCGCTCGTGCTCGGCGGCGGCGACGGCGGCGCGGCGCGCCAGTTGCTCAAGCACGCGTGCATCGAACGGATCGTGATCGCCGAGCTCGACCACGAGGTGGTCGGGATGGCGCGCCGCTATCTCGACGACGTGCACCAGGGCGCGCTCGACGACCCGCGCGTCGAGGTCGTGATCGGCGACGCCGCGCACTTCGTCGATTCGACGGTCGAACATTTCGATCTCGTGGTGTTCGACCTCACGCCGCCCGATTCGCCGGCGGCCGGCCTCTATACGCGTGCGTTCTACGCGCGGCTCAAGCGAATCCTCACGCGCTGCGGCGCGATCTCGATGCATCTCGGCTCGCCGGTGTTCCATGCCGCGCGCATCGCCGCGCTGCTCGACGATCTGCGCGCGAGCTTCGCGGTCGTCGACCCACTGTCGGCGCACGTGCCGCTGTACGGCTCGCAGTGGCTGATGGCGATCGCGAGCGACACGCTCGATGCGGCCGCGCTGTTCGCGCACGACGTGGACGAACGGCTCGCGGCCCGCCGCGTCGACGGCTTGCGCTACTACGATGCGCGGCTGCATGCGTCCCTCTTTGCCCTGCCCCGCGCGCTGCGCGATACACTGGGCGTTCGCCGCTGAACCTCGGCACGCCGCGCAACGTTCCGTCGTTCCAGCATGAGACCGGCGCAGGCGCCGCGGCGCCGATACCGTGCAACAGGAGATCTTCATGACCGATCCACGTCCGGCCAACGTGCCTTGGTTGACGCCCTACCTGACCGTGCGCAACGCGCGCGCGGCCATCGAGTTCTTCCAGGCCGCATTCGGCTTCACGGTACGCGACGTGCACGACGAGGACGGCGCGATCATGCACGTCGAGATGGCCTATCGCGGCCAGTTGATCGTGATGTTCGCGCCCGAGGGCGCGTTCGGCTCGCCCGCGCTCACGCCGAAGCGCGCGAACGCCACCGCGCCGCAATCGTTCTATCTGTATGTCGACGACGTCGACGCCACCTGGCAGCGCGCGCTCGACGCGGGCGCGAAATCGCTGAGCGCGCCGCAGGATCAGTTCTGGGGCGACCGGTTCGCGCAGATCGAGGATCTCGACGGCTACCGCTGGGCGCTCGGGTGCCGTCTCGACGCATGACCGAAACCGCCACACGCATGAATGAAGCCACCACCACCGCGGCCGTGCCGCGCTTTTTCGTCGACGCCGCGCCGCGCGCCGATGCCCCGCTCGCATTGCCGGCCGACGTCGCGCGCCACGTGCAGGTGCTGCGCCTGCAGCCCGGCGACGCGCTCGCGCTGTTCGACGGCACGGGCGGCCAGTACCGCGCGCGGCTCGTCGAGGTCGACAAGCGCGGCGCGCTCGTGCAGGTCGATACGTTCGAGCCCGCCGAGGCCGAGCCGCCGTATCGCGTGACGCTCGCGCAGGGCATCGCCGGCGGCGACAAGATGGACTGGGTGATCGAGAAAGCCGTCGAGCTCGGCGTCGCGGCGGTCGTGCCGCTGTCGACCGCGCGCGGCGTCGTGAAGCTCGCCGGCGAACGGGCGGACAAGCGCGTCGCGCACTGGCGCGGCGTCGTGCGCGCGTCGTGCGAACAGTGCGGACGCAACCGCGTGCCCGACGTCGCGCCGGTGGCCGGCTTCCACGCATGGCTCGACGCGCTGCCGGCCGCGCCGGCCGACGGCGAACTGCGGCTGCTGCTGTCGCCGCGCGCGAGCATCCCGTTCGCGTCGCTGCCCGACGCGCCGCCCGCGGGCGCCGTCACGCTGCTGATCGGCCCGGAGGGCGGGCTGTCGCCGGACGAGGAAAATGCGGCCCGCGCACGCGGGTTCACCGCGTTGTCGCTCGGGCCGCGCGTGCTGCGTACCGAGACGGCCGGCGCGGCCGTGCTCGCGGCGCTGGCGGCACGCTGGGGCGGGTGGTGATCGGCGACCGCGAGCGATTCGCTCCGGCTCGACTTCAACGCGCGGATCGTCTCAGGTTCATTCCGCGGCGATGAATTGCGTTGTCGTGTACGAGACGATCCGTGCAAGCGCATGCTCGTCGCCGGCATCGCTGCAATGACGTGAAGTACGCCCATCGGGCGTACGGCGCACTCGCCGATTCAGTCGCCAGATGCACAAAAACCCGCGCAATGGCGGGTTTTCGAGACGCTGCGCACCGGATTCCGGTGCCGGCGGCGAACAACGACCGGAAGCTGCGACAACGCGGCGTGCCGGCCCGCCGACGCGCTTACGCGAACGAGTAGAACACGCGGAACGCGACCTTGCGCTCGGCCCAGAACTCGGCCGCCTCGCGGAACACGTCGAGCAGCGTTTCGCGCCCTTCCTTGTCGAATTTCTGCGCGATCGGCAACCCTTCGAGGACGATCACGAAACCAGGCTGCGCGCCGGCCTTCGCGACGAGATCGGTGAGGCAATCGTACAGCGCGTCGTAGTTCTTCCCGAAATGCTTCGGAAACAGGAACGAGGTCGCGATCGTTTCCATCACTTCCTGCTTCGACTGCGCGGCGCCGCAATACGCATACAGGAAATGCTGGCCGAGCCGACCGGCTTCGTCGGCGAGATCCTGCACGCGGAACGCGCGGATCGACTGCACGAGATTGGGTCGCACGGTCGTGAAAAGGCTCATAGGCTCCTCGTTCGATGAAAGCCCGGGCTCGGCTTCCTGTTGCTCCGGCGTGCCACCGGCCTGCGCCGCCGCGTGCAGCTGAATCACACGCTGAAACAGATTGCCGTCGCCGGCCGCGAACAGATCCGCCGCCGCCGTATCGTGCGCGTAGATGGAGTCGCTCATGCCATTCGTCCCGAAGTCATTCAACAATACGTTTAAAACTGTTGTAGTGGTCGCCCGTGTAATAACAGTTGTCGATCCGGCGCAACGGCCCGCCACAGACGATCCGGCGCGCGCCGCGATTGCGCGCACGCGGCGTCGGCACCGTGTACTCATGGTAGTAGCCGCGCTTCGCCTTCGGCAGGATCCGCTCGCGGTTGCCGAACACGACGCCGTCTTTCTCGTACGGATAGGGGCCGCCGGCGCTGATCAGGCCCAGCGTGGTCACGGCCTCGCGCGGAAGACTGGCAGTCGGGATCGTATCGAGCCCGCTGGCGGCCACGTCGGCCGGAACGGCCTCCCGTGCGTAAGCGGCGGAAACCAGACTGCCCGTCGGCGTGCCGACGATACCCATCGCGAACATCGCGAAGACGGACGCGAGCGCGCCGTTGCGGAGCCACTTGCGTGCCATGAACCAGGGTTCCCGCTGTTAAATCAAGTAGTTGACGACCAACAAAGGCGTTAGCGTAGCGTTATTGGCCGCGCGAATCAATGTCCGTTTGGGAATCGAAAGCCACGCGACGCCCCGAATTCCGCATTTTTTACCGAAATTGCACTACATTTATCTTACATAGGATAAAATGCGTGCGGCATCTTTCGTATGGCAAGACCTGCCTCCTTGCCACACTCGCTACCCGGAGTGGAAAGATGCTGCTGTTGCTTATGGGAAGCGCGGTTGCGCCCTGCCCGCGGCGTGCCCCTTGCGGGCACGCCTCTTTTTGCCTTTGTTTACAATTTCGCCCGGCGCGCGGCCCCGGTTCGACCGGCGCCGCGCGTTCGTGTCGGCTCAGCGCGCGGCGTTGACGTCGGCCACCAGCAGCGCCGCCATGTTGACGATGCGACGAACGGTCGCCGATTCGGTCAGCACGTGCACCGGCTGCGCGGCGCCCAGCAGGATCGGCCCGATCGCGATGTTGTTGCCGGCGGCCGTCTTCAGCAGGTTGTACGCGATGTTCGCGGCGTCGATGTTCGGCAGGATCAGCAGGTTCGCTTCGCCTTCCAGCGTCGATTCCGGCAGGATCTCCTTGCGCAGCGCCGCGTCGAGCGCCACGTCGCCGTGCATTTCGCCGTCCACCTTCAGCTCCGGCGCGGTTTCCTGCAGGATCGCGAGCGTATCGCGCATCTTCTTCGCCGAAGGTGCGTTGCTCGTGCCGAAATTCGAGTGCGACACCAGCGCGACCTTCGGTTCGATGCCGAAGCGGCGCACTTCTTCGGCGGCCATGATCGTGATCTCGGCCAGCTCCTCCGGGGTCGGATCGACGTTCACGTGCGTATCGACGAGGAAAATCTGGCGGCCCGGCAGCACGAGGCCGTTCATCGCCGCGTACACGCTGCAGCCCGGGCGCTTGCCGATCACCTGGTCGATGAAGTGCAGGTGGCGGTGCGTGGTGCTGATCGTGCCGCAGATCATCCCGTCCGCTTCGCCCTTCTTCACCAGCATCGAGCCGATCAGCGTCGTCCGACGGCGCATTTCGACACGCGCGAGCTGCTCGCTGATGCCCTTGCGCGCCATCATCTTGTAGTACGTCTGCCAGAAGTCGCGGTAGCGCTCGTCGTGCTCGGTGTTGACGACCGTGAAATCGGTGCCCGGCGTCAGGCGCAGGCCGTAGCGCTGGATACGGTGCTCGATCACCGACGGGCGGCCGATCAGGATCGGCTTCGCGAGTTTTTCGTCGACGATGATCTGAACGGCGCGCAACACGCGCTCTTCCTCGCCTTCCGCGAACACCACGCGCTTCTTCTCTTCCGGCGCGGCGCGCGCGATCTGGAAGATCGGCTTCATCGTCGTGCCGCTGTGGTACACGAACTGCTGCAGGTGCTGCTTGTACGCGTCCATGTCCTCGATCGGGCGCGTCGCGACGCCGCCGTCCATCGCGGCCTGCGCGACGGCCGGTGCGATCTTCACGATCAGGCGCGGATCGAACGGCTTCGGAATCAGGTATTCGGGCCCGAACGACAGATCCTGGATGCCGTACGCGGTCGCGACGATGTCGCTCTGCTCGTGCTGCGCGAGCTCGGCGATCGCGTTCACGGCGGCGATCTCCATTTCGCGCGTGATCGTCGTCGCGCCGACGTCGAGCGCGCCGCGGAAGATGAACGGGAAGCACAGGACGTTGTTGACCTGGTTCGGGTAATCGGTGCGGCCGGTGGCCAGCACGGCGTCCGGGCGCACCTCGAGCGCGAGTTCCGGCAGGATTTCCGGCGTCGGGTTCGCGAGCGCGAGGATCAGCGGGCGCTCGGCCATGCCCTTCACCATCTCCTGCTTCAGCACGCCGGCGGCCGACAGGCCGAGGAAGATGTCCGCGCCGTCGATCACCTCGGCGAGCGTGCGGGCGTCGGTTTCGCGCGCGAAACGCTCCTTGTCCGGATCCATCAGCTCGGTGCGGCCCTTGTAGACCACGCCGGCCAGGTCGGTCACCGTGATGTTCTCGAGCGGCAGCCCGATGTCGACCAGCAGGTCCAGGCACGCGAGCGCGGCCGCGCCCGCGCCGGACGCGACGAGCTTGACCTTCTTGATGTCCTTGTTGACGACCTTCAGGCCGTTCGTGACGGCCGCGGCCACAACGATCGCGGTGCCGTGCTGGTCGTCGTGGAACACCGGAATCTTCATCCGCTTGCGCGCTTCGCGCTCGACGATGAAGCAGTCCGGCGCCTTGATGTCCTCGAGGTTGATCCCGCCGAAGGTCGGCTCCAGCGCGGCGATCACGTCGACGAGCTTGTGCGGGTCCGACTCGTTCAGCTCGATGTCGAACACGTCGATGCCCGCGAACTTCTTGAACAGCACGGCCTTGCCTTCCATCACCGGCTTCGACGCGAGCGGGCCGATGTTGCCGAGACCGAGCACCGCCGTGCCGTTCGTGACGACGCCGACCAGGTTGCTGCGCGCGGTGAAGCGCGCGGCGTTCAGCGGATTCTCGACGATCTCCTCGCACGCGAACGCCACGCCCGGCGAATACGCGAGCGCGAGGTCGCGCTGGTTGATCATCTGCTTGGTCGGGGCGATCGCGATTTTGCCGGGGGTCGGAAATTCGTGATAGTCGAGCGCGGCTTCGCGGAGCTTGGCTTTGGAGGAGGCTTGGGTAGACATGTGTCTCGTGACGGGCGGATTAGAATAACTGTTCGACGGCATTGTAGCGCCAATCACCGGCCGCCAGACCGGCGATTCGGGTGCGACAGTCGCGACAAAAATGAACTGGATGGTACAGGCGCGCCGCCGCCCGCCTCGTACAATGCCGTTCCTTCAACCGTTTCGGACCGCCCGCCGTGCCAGCCGCCCTCTCCGAGTTTTCGCTGATCGAACGCTTCTTCACGCGCCGCGCCGCCCGGGGCGCCCGCGCGTCGACGCTCGGCATCGGCGACGATTGCGCACTGATTGCGCCCCGATCCGGGAAATTGCTGGCCATTTCGACGGACATGCTGGTGGAAGGCCGCCACTTCTTTCCCGATGTCGCGCCCGACGCGCTGGGCCACAAGACGCTCGCGGTCAATTTGTCGGATCTCGCGGCGATGGGCGCCGAGCCGCGCGCGTTCACGCTCGCGTGCGCGCTGCCGCGCGCCGACGCGGCGTGGCTCGAAGCGTTCAGCAACGGGCTGTTCGCGCTGGCCGACCGATACGGCTGCGAGCTGATCGGCGGCGACACGACGAGCGGGCCACTGAACCTGTGCGTGACCGTGTTCGGCGAAGTCGCGCCCGACGCGGCGCTGCGGCGCGATGCCGCGCGCGACGGCGACGACGTATGGGTGTCCGGCACGCTCGGCGATGCGCGCGCGGGGCTCGGCGTCGCCCGCGGCGAATGGACCGCCGGCGCGCATGAAGCCGCCGCGTTCCGGCGCGCGCTCGAGCGGCCCGAACCGCGCGTCGCGCTCGGCCTGGCGCTCGCGGGCGTCGCGCACGCGGCGCTCGACCTGTCGGACGGCCTCGCCGGCGACCTCCAGCACATCCTGACGCGCTCGAACGTGCGCGCCGAGATCGACGCCGACGCGGTGCCGCGCTCGGTCGCGCTCGCGACGCTGCCGGCCGACGTGCAGCGCCGCTGCACGCTGGCGGGCGGCGACGATTACGAACTGTGCTTCACGGCGCCCGTCGCGGCCCGCGCGGCGGTCGAAGCGGCCGGCGCCGCGGCCGGCGTGCCGGTCACGCGAATCGGTACAATACGCGCGTTGTCCGCGCCGTCGGCCCAACCCGCCATCGCGTGGCGCGACGCCGCCGGCGCGCCCCTCGCTCTCACGTTGCACGGCTTCGACCACTTCCATGCAGACTGATCCGACGCCCGCGCACGCCGCGGCCGATTCCGGCGCCGCGCGGCCCGCGCCGACACGCGTGACGGCCCGCTTCATGCTGTCGCACCCCGCGCATATCGTGTCGCTCGGCTTCGGCAGCGGGCTCGCGCCGATCATGCCCGGCACGTTCGGCTCGCTGTTCGGCTGGCTCACGTTCGTCGTGCTCAACCGCTACCTGACGGTGCCCGAATGGTGGGCGCTGATCGCCGTCGGCTTCGCGGCCGGCACGTGGATCACCGGTTTCACCGCGAAGCAGGCCGGCGTGTCCGATCCGGGCGCCGTCGTCTGGGACGAGATCGTCGCGATCTGGCTCGTGATGCTGTTCGTCACGCCGGCGACCTTCGTCGGCCAGCTATGGGCGTTCGTCGCGTTCCGCTTCTTCGACATGCTCAAGCCGCCGCCGATCCGCTACTTCGACCGCCGCCTGAAAGGCGGGCTCGGCATCATGGTCGACGACCTCGTCGCCGCGTTCATGACGCTGCTCGTGATCGCGCTGTGGCGCTCCGTCGCCGGCTGACCGATTTCCCGACTCCCGTTTCCCGACGCGCATGCCAACCGATTCCGTCGTCCATCAGCTTGCGATCCGCGCAGGCAACAAGCTGCGTGACGAGCACCTCACGCTCGCCACCGCCGAATCCTGCACCGGCGGGATGATCGCCACGGCGATCACCGACATTTCCGGCAGCAGCCAGTGGTTCGAGCGCGGCTTCGTCACGTACTCGAACCAGGCCAAGATCGAGATGATCGGCGTGCCGCCCGACCTGATCGACAAGCACGGCGCCGTCAGCGAGCCCGTCGCGCGCGCGATGGCCGAAGGCGCGCTGCGCAACAGCCGCGCGCAGGTCGCGCTGTCCGTCACCGGCATCGCGGGCCCGGCCGGCGGCAGCGAGAAGAAGCCGGTCGGCACCGTGTCGTTCGGCTGGAGCAACCGGCTGCATACCGACGTCGAGACGCGCGTGTTCAAGGGCGACCGCGAACAGATCCGCACGCAGGCGGCCGCGCATGCGCTGCGCGGGCTGCTGAAGCTGCTCGACGAACACGAAGGCTGAGCGGCCCGGGCGCGCGTGGCGCGCCGCGCCCGCTTATTGGATCGCGTCGGGCTTCACGACGATCCAGTTCTTGTCCGCCGTCACCGGCAGGCCGAGCGCCTTCTGCTTCGCGGCCGATTCGTCCGACCACGCGCGGATCTGCGTCATCTGCTTGTCCTTCTTGTTGACCCACACGCGCACGCCGCCGCGCGCGACGTCGGTCGCGTTCAGCAGCATGTAGCCGTCGGAGCTCGGCGTGTCGCCCGCGACGAGCACCGGCTTCTTCCACTGGTCGATCCAGCCGACGATCGAACCGAGCTTGCCTTCGTACCACGTCATCGGGTTCATCAGGAACGGCGTGATCACGAGGTTGCGGTTCGCGGCCTCGTCGTACTTGCCGGCCTTGATCTGCAGCCGCGACGTGGTCAGCGCGCCGGTGGCCGGGTCGCGCAGCAGCGTCGTCACGCCGATCACGTTCTGCGGCTTCACGTTGTAGCCGTACTTCGGGTCGGACAGCACGAGCCGCGCGAGTTCCTCGTGCGCGGCCGTCATCACGTAGACGTCGATGCCGTTCTCGCGCAGCGCGTTGTACAGCTCCTGCATCCCGCGGAAGAAGCGCGGCGGATTCACCGTGCCGTCGACCACCTTGTCGCCCTGCCAGTAGCGGATCGGGATCGGCTTGCCGTCGGCGAGCATCGCGTCGACGTGGCGCTTCAGGCTGGCGAGCGACTGCCCGGCGAACGCCTGCGCGATCCACGGATAGCAGACCAGATCGTCGATCTCGCACAACCGGTAGTAGTAGCTCGTCAGCGATTCCTTGTAGTCGGCGGAATCCTTGAACGGGATCAGCTTCAGCGACGGGTCGAGCGAGTCGCGCGTCAGCACGCCGTGGTTCTCGAGATACGGCAGCAGCGATTCCTCGAGGTCGTAGCGGTAGGTCGTGTTGTCGGCGTCGAACACCGCGTAGTCGCCGCGGTTCGCGTGCGCGGCGATCATCGCGTTCAGCGCTTTCGCGCTGTCGGCCGGCCAGTGCGACAGGTCCGCCGCATGGGCGAACGTCATGCACAGCGACGCGGCGAACGCGCTCAGAAGACGGCGGGACAGCTTGGGCATGGCGTCGCTCCCTTCTTTGACATTTTTGTGACGGATCGATGACAAGCGGCAGCATCGCGCGAATAAACTGCGCGTATGCGATACGGAAGCGACGGAAAATTGTTCGCGTGCGCCAGGACGGCGAATACACGATGAAGGCGCGCGGCCCGCGAACGCGGGCGCGGCGGTCGAAGGCCGCCCGAGCGGGCGGCCGGTATTTCAGCGATGCGCGTTGATCGTGTCGCGCGTCTTCTGCGCGGCGAGCGCCGCGGCTTCGGCGAAATCCTCGCCCTTGCTCGCATACAGGATCGCGCGCGACGAGTTGATCATCATCCCGGTGCCGTCGGCCGTGCGGCCCGCGTTGACGGTCGCCTGCACGTCGCCGCCCTGCGCGCCGATGCCGGGGATCAGGAGCGGCATGTCGCCGACGATCCCGCGCACGATCTCGATTTCCTTCGGGAACGTCGCGCCGACCACGAGGCCGAGCTGGCCGTTCCTCGCGTTCCACTTGTTCGCCGCGAGATCGGCCACGACCTGATACAGCGGCCGCCCGTTCGTATCGAGGAACTGCAGGTCCGAGCCGCCCGGGTTCGACGTGCGGCACAGCACGATCACGCCCTTGCCTTCATGCTCGAAGTACGGCTCGACCGAGTCGTAGCCCATGTACGGGTTCACCGTGACGGCGTCCGCGCGATAGCGCTCGAACGCCTCGCGCGCGTACTGCTCGGCCGTGCTGCCGATGTCGCCGCGCTTCGCGTCGAGGATCACCGGCAGGCCCGGATGCTGGAGATGGATGTGCGCGATCAGCCGCTCGAGCTGGTCTTCCGCGCGATGCGCGGCGAAGTACGCGATCTGCGGCTTGAACGCGCTCGCATACGGCGCGGTCGCGTCGACGATCTGCCGGCAGAATTCGAAGATCGCGTCGGGCTGGCCGTCGAACTGCACGGGAAAGCGCGACGGCTCGGGATCGAGGCCGACGCACAGCAGCGAATTCGTGCGCTGCCACGCGGCGCGCAGCGATTCGATGAAAGTAAGCGGGGAAGACATGGCGGATACTCGCGGCAAACCGTTGGTAGACCGCGTATTTTACCCGCGTCGCCGCGCTGCCTCGCGTGTCGCGCCATTGCCGCGCGCATCGGCGCGCTCGACGGTGAACGCGAAGCGCCGCGTGAGCCGCTCGCCGGGCGCGAGCAGCGTCATCCCGTGCGCGGCCGCGCCGCCCGGCAGGTTCACCGCATTGATCGGATGATCGACCGGCTCGAAGCAGAAGAAATCCTCGCCCGGCGGCGTATAGAGCACGTACGCGTCGGCGTCGGCCGCGACGGTCAGCGACAGCCGGCGGCGCGGCCAGCTCACCGTCGCGTGGCCGCCCCAGCCGGTGAACGCGTGATTGACGAGCGTGGCCGGCAGCGGATACGCGACGCCGAACTGCCAGGCCGGCGGCACGCTGACGTGCCGCACCGGCAGGAAATCGGCGCCCGACAGCCACAGGCCGCCCGCCGCCGCGGCCAGCTCGGTCTCCGTATCGCGCACGAGGAACGGATGCACGCCGAGCCCGAACGGCAGCCGCGCGCGGCCCGCGTTCTCGATCGTCAGCGCGATCGACAGCGTCGCGTCGTCGAGTTCGAACGACTGGATCGCGCGGAACGCATACGGCGCGCCGGCCGCACGATCGAGCGACAGTTGCAGCGACGTGTCGGTCGCATCGTCCACCTGCCACGGCGCGAGCCAGCCGTCGCCGTGGATCGGCAGCGGCTCGTCGCGGCGGTTGCGCGGCACCGCGACCTTGCGCCCGTCGCATTCGAAGCGCCCGCCGCCGATCCGGTTCGAGTACGGCAGCAGCGGGTAGCACGCGAGCTCGTTCGGGTCCGTCACCGTCTCTGGGTGCTCGCAACGGCGGAACACCGGCATCAGCGCGCCGTTGTCGCCGCGCCAGTCGAAGCGCGCGATGCCGCCGCCGAGGTGCGGCAGCACGTCGAGCCGCAGCGACGCGTTCGACAGCGTGACGGCCGCCGCATGCGCGGCGCCGACGCCCTGCGCGAACACGGCCGTCTGCGGGCCGGGGCTGACCGGCTGGGCGGCGGCGGCCAGGCGCGCGCGGCGCGACTGGCTGGCGGACGACGATGCGCGCGAGGACGTGGCGGTCATGGTGAGCTCCTTTCCTTCGTCGAAGAAACGATGCAGGTCGTGCGAACGATCAGGCCCAGCCGCCGTCGACGATCACGTCCTGCGCGGTGATCATCCGGCTGTCGTCGGCCGCGAGAAACAGCGCCATCCGTGCGAGGTCGGCCGGCAGCAGTTCGGCGTCGATGCACTGGCCGGCCTTGATCGCCGCGCGGCCTGCGTCGTCGAGCCACAGCCGGCGCTGCTTGTCGGTCATCACCCAGCCGGGCACCAGCGAATTCACGCGGATGCCGAACGGGCCGAGATCGCGTGCGAGGCCGCGCGTCAGGCCCTGCACGGCCGCCTTCGCCATCACGTAGACGGGATAGCCGCCGTTCTTCAGCATCCAGCTGATCGAGCCGAGATTGACGATCGAGCCGCCGCCCTGCCGCTTCATGTCGTCGATCACCGCCTGCGCGGCGAAGAACTGGTGACGCAGGTTCACCGCGATGCCGGCATCGAACGACGCCGGCGTCACGTCGCCGATCGCATGGCGCGTGTCGTTCGCCGCATTGTTCACGAGCACCGCGATCGCGCCGATGCGCGCGCGGATCGCGTCGATCGCCCGGCGCAGCGCGTCGATGTCGGTCAGGTCGCAGGACAGGAACAGCGGCGCATGGCGCACGTGCGCGAGGCGTTCGGCCAGCGCGGCGCCGGCCGCCGCGTCGAGGTCGACGAACGCGACGCGCGCGCCCTGTTCGGCGAAGTGCTCGACGAACGACGCGCCGATGCCGGTCGCGCCGCCCGTGATCAGCACCGCGCGATCCTCGAGGCTCGGGTAGCGCGCATAGCGCGCGTCGCTCGCCGCCGCGTGCGTGCCCTGCGCTGATGGGTCGATGGTCATGCGTGTCGTCTCCGTGGATTCGGTCAGTCGCGTACGCCGCGGTTCTTCAACTGGTCGAGCAGCACGGCCGCGAGCAGGATCGCGCCGCGCACGAGGTACTGGTAGAACGCGTCGATGTTCAGCAGGTTCATCACGTTCTCGACGGTGCCCATGATCAGCACGCCGATCACGACGCCCGAGATCGTCGCGCGGCCGCCCATCAGCGACACGCCGCCGAGCACGCACGCGGAAATCACGTTCAGCTCGAAGCCCTGCGCGGCGTTCGGCTGGCCCGACGTGATGCGCGACGCGAGGATCACGCCCGCGAGCGCCGTCACCGCGCCCTGGATCAGGAAGATGTACACGCGCGTGCGTTCGACGTTGATCCCCGCGAGCCGCGACGCCTCCGGATTGCCGCCGATCGCGAGCGTGTTGCGGCCATAGATGGTCTGGTTCAGCAGCACGCCGAACCCGATGAAGCACAGCAGCGTGACCCAGATCGGCAGCGACACGCCGAACATCGACAGCCCGCCGAGCGCGATGAAGGTGTCCGACGACACGCCGACCGCCTGCCCCTTCGACACGATGAAGCCGAGCCCGCGCACGATCTCCATCGTCGCGAGCGTCGTGATCAGCGCGTTGATGCGCAGGTACGCGATCACCGCGCCGTTCACGAAGCCGATCGCGGCGCCGGCCGCGACCGCGGCGACGATCGCGACGAACGTGTTGTCGGTCGCGTTCAGCACCATCGCGCACAGCACGCCGGAGAACGCGACGGTCGAGCCGATCGACAGGTCGAAGTCGCGCGACGCGAGACAGAACATCATCGTGCACGCGACCATGCCGATCTGCGAGATCGACAGCGCGAGGCCCAGCATGTTGTCGATCGAGAAGAAGTGATCGACGGTCAGCGACATCGTGATGAACATCACCGCGAAGATCGCGATCAGGCTGTATTCGGTCAGATGCTGCCACCACTTCTGGCGGTCGCTCTGCTGCGGAACCAGCGCGTCGGCCGACGGCTTCACGGCGGCGCTGGCAAGGTTTTCGTTGGCTTGCATGGTGTGTCTCCTGCTCCTGCATCGCGCGGCCCGCGCCGCGCGTGTTCGATTCGATTGTCCCGGGCTTGTCCGGACGTAGCCGGCCGCGTCAGGCCGCCTCGGCCGCGCTCGTCTGCGGCAGCGCGAGGTTCAGCACCGCGTGCTCGTTCGCGTCGGCGCGCGCCAGCTCGCCGGCGATCCGCCCTTCGCGCATCACGACGATGCGGTCGGACACGCCGAGCACTTCCGGCAGCTCCGACGACACCATCACGATCGCGCAGCCGCGCTCCGCGAGCCGGTAGATCACGTCGTAGATCTCGTGCTTCGCGCCGACGTCGATCCCGCGCGTCGGCTCGTCGAGGATCACGACCTTCAGGTCGGGCTCCGCGAGCCAGCGCGACAGGATCGCCTTCTGCTGGTTGCCGCCCGACAGGAAGCGGATCTTCTGGCGCCGGTTCGGCGTCTTGATCTTCAGCCGCTGGATGAAGCGGTCGGCCGTTTCGCTTTCGGTCTTGCCGTTGATGAAGAGCCCCGCACGCAGCGAATGGCGGCGGCAACTGATGTTGATGTTCTCCGCGACCGACGCGATCGCGATGATTCCTTCTTCCTTGCGGTCCTCCGGGCACAGCACGATGCCGTGGCGGATCGCGTCGCCGGTGCGCTTCACGTCGATGCGCTGGCCGTCGAGCGTCAGCACGCCGGCGCGCCGGCGGTCCGCGCCGTACACGAGCCGCATCAGCTCGCTGCGGCCGGCGCCGACGAGCCCGAAGAAGCCGACGATCTCGCCCGCGCGCACCGAGAAGCTCGCCGGTTCGCGCAATGCCGGGCCGTCGACGCCTTCGGCGGAAAACCGCACGTCGCCGAGCGCGCGCGGCGCGTAATGGTAGATGTCGGCGATCTCGCGCCCGACCATCTCGGCGACGAGCCGCTCGCGCGGCACGTCGGCCAGCGCCTCGTGCGACGCGATCTTGCGCCCGTCGCGGAAGATCGTGCACGCGTCGCACAGCCGGTAGATCTCGTCCATCCGGTGCGAGATGTAGATCAGCGCACGGCCCTGCGCGCGCAGATCGTCGACCAGCTTGAACAGCACTTCCGTCTCGCGATGCGACAGCGAGCTCGTCGGTTCGTCGAGCGCGATCACGCGTGCATTGCGCATCAGCGCCTTGCAGATCTCGACCATCTGCCGCTGCGCGATCGACAGCCGCCCGAGCCGCGCGTCGGGGTCCAGATCGACGCCCATCTCGGCGAGCCGCTCGCGCACGTAACGCTTCGCCTCGCGCTTCCTGACCCAGCCGAACGCATTCGGCAAGCGGCCGAGCAGCAGGTTTTCCGCGACCGTCAAATCGGGCACGTACTGCAATTCCTGGTGAATCACCGCGATGCCGGCCGCGATCGACGCGGCCGCATTCGCGAACTGCACGGGCTGGCCGTCGACCAGCACGCTGCCCGCGTCGGGCTGGTATTCGCCGCCGAGAATCTTCAACAGCGTCGACTTGCCCGCGCCGTTCTCGCCCATCAGGCCATGCACCTCGCCCGCATGCACGTCGAACGAAATGCCGTCGAGTGCGCGCACGCCGGGAAATACCTTGCCGATATTGTCAAAACGCAGTGCCGCTGACACGTCGTCTCCCCACTTCCGGATCCATCGACCGCCGGCCGCCGCGTCGCCGCGGCAGCCGGCGGGCCGCTTACTTCGATGCGAGCCCCATCTCCTCGCGCACCTTCGACACGTTCTCGCGCGTCGCGAGCATGCCCGTCGTCAGCGTCAGCGGCGGCGGCGCCTTGCCCTGCGTGATCCACGCGTACATCAGGTCCGAGGTTTCCTCGCCGTGGCGCTTCGGGCTGATGATCACGGTGCCGTAGAAGCCCGTCGGCTGCGGCTTCTTGAACTCGTTCAACGCCGAATCGGAACCGCCGATGCCGATGCCGATCATGTTGTCGGCCTTGAAGCCGCGCCCTTCGGCCGCGCGCACCGCGCCGAGCACGGCCTCGTCGTTCAGGCCGTACGCGACCCAGTGCTTGAACTGCGGGTTCTTCGTGAGCGCGATGTTCGCCGCGTTGAACGCGTTCTCGGTATCGGTCTTCGCCTGCGGCGCCGCGATCACGTTCGCCTTCGGGAAGCCGGCGGCCACCAGCGCGTCGGTCGCGCCGCTCGTGCGGTCGTGCGCGGTCGGCAACTGCTCGTAGGTGATGTCGATCGCACCGACGTCCTTCATGTCCCAGCCGCGCTTCTTGATCTCGGCCGCGATGCCGTCGCCGACCTGCTTGCCGATGTTGTATGCGGAAATCCCCATGTGCGGCACCGACTCGATCGGCTTGCCCGCGCCGTCGACGAGGCGGTCGTCGACCGTCATCATCTTCAGGTTGTGCGACTTCGCCTTCGCGACGATGCCCGGCCCGAGCTTCACGTCGGGCGTGCAGATGATGAAGCCCTGCGCCTTCTGCGCGGACAGGTTGTCGATCGCGCTCATCACCTTCTCGCCGGACGGCGCGCCGATCTTCACGAGCGTGAAGCCCTTCTGCTTCGCGGCGATCTCGGCGAATTTCCACTCGTCCTGGAACCACGGCTCTTCCGGCTGCTTCACCAGGAAGCCGATCTTGACCGGGTCGGCCGCGTGCGCGACCGGGCTGCCCATCACCACCGCGGCCGCGGCGGCCAGCGTTACGAACGTTCTGCGTTTCATCTCCAGTGTCTCCTTGTTTTCATCGAACAGGATGCAGCCGCTTGTTGGTTTCGACGCAGCGTGCGCGCGGCCGTCGCACGTGCGGTCTTTCGAATCGTTACGTCAGTCGTGTCAGTCGTGATACAGCGCCGCGCGCCCGCCATCGACGGTGATGCACGCGGCGTTGATGAACGGCGCCTCGTCGGACGCCAGGAACACGGCCGTCATCGCGACCTCCTCCGGTTTCCCGATCCGCTTCATCGGCTGCAGCGCGAGCGTCTCGGCGCGCGCGGCGGCCGGATCGGGCTGCGCGTCCCACCAGTCGCGCGTCAGTTGCGTCTCGATGTAGCCCGGCGCGATCGCGTTCACGCGCACGTTGCGCGCCGCGTATTCGATGCCGAGCGCACGCGTGAGACCGAGCACGCCGTGCTTCGCGACCGGGTATGGAAAGCAGCCCGGAATGATCCTGAATGCATGCGTCGACGCGATGTTCACGATGCTGCCGCGGCCGCGCTCGACCATGCCCTCCAGCGCCGCGCGGCAGCCGTGCCACACGCCGTCGAGATCGACCGCGAAGCAGCGGCGCCAGTCGTCGTCGGTCATCGTCAGCGGATCGGCGAACACGTTGATGCCCGCGTTGTTCACGAGCACGTCGAGCGGGCCGAACGCCGCTTCCGTCCGCGCGAGCGCATCGCGCACCGCCTGTTGCCGCGCGACGTCCGCCTGCAGCGGCAGCACGCGCGCGCCGTCGCATTCGTGTGCGATCGCGGCGGCCGTGTGCTGCGCCTGCGGGAAGTCGAGATCGACGAGCGCGACGGCCGCGCCTTCGCGCACGAACGCACGCGCGATCGCGGCGCCGATGCCGCGGCCCGCGCCCGTCACCATCGCGACCTTGCCCGTGAGGCGGCCCATCATGCGGCTCCGCCGCGCGCCGCGCGCAAGCCGGCCTGGAACGCGCGCGCATTCACCGCGGTCGTATCCGCCGACTGGCCGGGACGGTACAGCGCCGAGCCGAGCCCGAAACCGTTCGCGCCGGCGTCGAGGAACGGCCGCATGTTGTCCGGTGCGATCCCTCCGACCGGAACCAGCGGCACCGCACGGTCGATCACCGCGCGCCACGCCTTCACGACCGTCACGCCGAGCTGCTCGGCCGGGAACATCTTCAGCACGTCGGCGCCGTTCGTCAGCGCCGCGAATGCTTCGGTCGGCGTTGCGACGCCCGGCGCGCTCGCCAGCCCGCGCTCGCGGGCGCGGCGGATCACGGCCGCGTCGCTGTGCGGCATCACGATCAGCGCGCCGCCCGCGTCCTGCACGCGGTCGACGTACTCGGCGCGCAACACCGTGCCCGCGCCGACGATCATGTCGTCGGGCAACGCGCGCCGCAGCGCCGCGATGCTGTCGAACGGCTCCGGCGAGTTCAGCGGCACCTCGACGATCCGGAAGCCGGCTTCGTAGAGCGCGCGGCCGTGGTCGGCCGCTTCCGCGGGCGTGATGCCACGCATGATCGCGATCAGCGGGCACGCATCGAACGCGCGCATCAGGGCGGCGTGGGGCGTGTACGGCGCGGGCAATGTCAGGTCGGACGGCATCGAGGATTCCTCTGCAAGCAGTTCATTGGTCGGCGCAGACGGGCTCGCCGTCCGCGCGCACGAGCCCGGCGCGCGACGCGATCCGCCACAGGCCGCGCTCGGTCGCCTGCGCGGCGACACGCGCATGCGCATGGCCGAATACCTGCAGCGCATCGACGTAGCGCGAACACAGGCCGCCGTCGCCGATCAGCAGCAGCGGCTGGTCCGCGAGCGCGATGCCGCGCTCCGCGAGCATCGCGTCGAGCGCATTGAGCTCATGGCCGATCAGCAGGCCGGACAGGTAGTCGCCCTGCGCATCGGGCGCGAGCCGGTCGGTCAGGCCGAGCGTGCGCGTGCTGAAAATCGTCGCGAGCAGCCCCGTGTGCCGCGCGCCGCGCGCGACCGCCACGCCGCGCACGAACGCGCCACGGTCGGGCGACGCACCCGCGCGCATCGTGCGGCCGAGGATCGTGTGATCGCGCAGCACCGCGAACAGCTCGCCGGTCATGAAGGTCTGGAAGCGTTCGATCAGCCCGTCCTTCACCCACGCCCATTTCGCATGCGTTCCCGGCAAGCCGATCAGTACGCCTGAACGATCGGCGCCAAGCGTGGGATCGCTCGCGAGCGCGCCGACGATCTGCGTTTCTTCGCCGCGCATCACGTCGGGCAAGTCGCCCGTCGCGATCACGCCCGGCACGATCGAGACTGTCGCGCCGCGCGCCGTCGTCACCGTGATGAGGCCCGCGACGAGCGCGTCGGCGCCGGCCGGCACCGCGACGTACGGCGCTTCGCGCCAGCCCTGCGCGCTGCCGACCATCCCGGCGGCGAGCACCGGCAGGCCGGGCGTGCGGTCGAGCCAGTCGCCGCACGCTTCCTCGAACACCGCGTCGAACGCACGCGCGCCGCCACCCGGCACGTGCATCACGCCGGCCGCCCGGCTGCGCGTGTCGATCGGCACACCGTGCGCGTCGTACAGATAGGCGCGCAGCGACGTGGTGCCCCAGTCGAGCGCGATCAGCGACGGGGCGGCGGAACAGGCATCCGGAACGGGCCGGGTCGAAGTCGTCATCGTTTGATCCTGCGGGTACCCTGCGGCGGGCTCCAGCCCAGTTCCGCGGAAATGGCTCGCGCTTCGCGCTGCACGAGCGGAATCAGTTCGTCCATCCGGTCGTGCGGCATGTACGGAATCGTGCTCGCGACCGACACCGCCGCGACGATCGCGCCCGACGCGTCGCGGATCGGCGCGGCCACGCAGCGGATCGACGCCTCGTTTTCCTCGAGGTCGAACGTATAGCCGCCGGCCGCGTAATGGGCCATGCGCTGCAGGAACGCATTCGTCTCGGGCCGGTTGTCGGGCTTGAAGTTGACGCCGGCCAGCGCGCGCCGCGCGGCTTCGAACAGCGAGCGCCACAGCTCGGGATCGAGGTCGAGCATCATCGCCTTGCCGATGCCGGTCGATGCGAGCGGCATCCGGTGGCCGACGCGCGAGCGCATCTCGAGGCCGCGCGTGCCGGGAATCTTGTCGATGTACAGCACGTCGTCGCCGTCGCGCACGCCGAGATGGATCGTATCGAGCGTCGCTTCCGCGAGCGCCTCCAGATGCGGACGCGCCACCGCGGTGAGCGGCATCTGTTCGAGCGCGATCGTGCCGAGCTCGATCAGCTTCGGGCCGAGCAGGTAGCCGCCCTGCACCTGGCGCAGATAGCGCGCCTGCACGAGGCTGCTGACGAGGCGATGCGTCGTGCTGCGCGTCGTGCCGAGCGCGGCGCCGATCGCACGCATGTCGCGCGCGCCGTTCGCGATCGCCTCGAGGATCGCGAGGCCGCGCAGCAGCGTCTGCGTGCCGGCCTGCTGCGCGGCGAGGTCGAGCGGCGTGCTGGTCGCGCCGATGCTGTCGGTCAGCGACGGTTCGGCCGGCATCGCGCGCCGGGCGTCGAGGGCAAGGGAGTCTGGCATCTTGGTCATGGGGCGGGGCTTCTTCAACGGAATCGGTGAAGCCGCTCGCGCGGCGCCGGAACTGCGTCCCGTGCTGCGGCGTGGCGGCGGTCGATGCACCGAGTAAAGCGCCCGGCGAACTTCATGGAAGGTGTCTCCGTGTGCGACGGGCGCCGCGCGATGCGTGGGTCCGAAGCTGTCGATGTGCTTCGGATTGTAGGAGCGCACGCACTCGGCTCCAATATTTGAATGCGTTGTCCAGATAATGAGAATTCAGGCGAGATCGACTCGGGGGCTCGCGCAACCGCCGGGCGATGCGCACGGGGGCGGAACCCGCCGTGCCGCAGGTTCCGCCCCCGTTTGCTCACCGCGTCCCGCGCTTACTGCTGGCTCGTGCCGCGCGCCTGCATGTAGCGCTGTACGTCGGCGAACGACACGCGGCCGCTGCCGCCCGCATCGATCTGCCGGAAGTGGTTCGCGACGTAGCCGAGGCCGGCCGCGCGCGCCTGCGACTCGGTGATCGAACCCGTGTTCTGCGTATCGGCCGCGCTGAACTGCCGCGCGAGCTTGCGCACCACCTGCGCATGCAGTGCGGCGCCGGTCGTCTGCGTGCCGGCGCTCGCGTGGCGCGCGGCCGGCGGCACGTACGGATCGCCGAGCTGCGCCTGGCGCGCACGCGCCGGCGCGACGGCGTCGCTCGCCTGTGCGAACGCGGAAACGGATGTGGCGGCGCCGACGCATGCGAGCGCCGCGGCAACGACGATGAAACGATTCTTCATGTCAGGCTCCAGTCTGGAATGAGGTCGACTGCCGGCGAGCGGCGCCGCCGAGGGCACCTGTCGCCGGCCTCGCGCATCAGTGCGCGGCCGCGTTGTAGAAGGTCACGAGGTCGGCTTTCTCCTGCGGACGCGACGTATCGTCGAGATAGACCATGTGCCCGCCCTGATAGTCCTTGATCGTCAGGTTCGGTTGCGTGCCGAGCCGCGCGAGGTCGAGCTCGGTCTGGTAGAACGGCGTCGCGATGTCGTGATACCCGTTCAGCGACAGCACCTTCAACTGCGGGTTCAGCGTCAGCGCCGCGGCCAGATCGGGGATCGTGTCGGGCATCGCGAGGCCGTCGTGCGTCCAGTCCCACGTGTTGATCGCATTGCTGCTCACCGAGTAGGCCGACTGCGCGGTGTACTTGAGTTCGTTCGGCAGGTAGCTGCCGATCGTGTCGGTGAACGGCTTCGTGATGAACGAGCTGGACGGATCGCCGTCGGCCGCGAGCGGGCTCGACAGGGGCACGTTCACGCGTGCGTCGTAGCGGCCGATCAGCGTGCCCGGAACGAGCGACAACTGGAAGCTGTTGTCGAAGAAGGTCGGGACCACGTTGAAGTCCGCATTCCACAGCGCTTGCTTCACGCCGGTCGAATTCACCATCGTCGTGACCAGGTTCGGCGGCGGCGGCGTGTGGCTCGCGAGGTACGCGTTCACGGCGGGCGCGTAGCTGCCGGCCGTCAGCAGGCGCATCTGGTCCGCATACTGCGGCAGGTTCGACGGGTTCGGGTTGTCGAGCTGGTAGTACGCGCCGACCGTGCCGTACGACGGCACGAAGCCCGCGCAGCTCACCGGGCTCGCGCCGTTGTTCGAGTTGCCGACATAGTCGCTCGCCATGTCGCAGTTGGTGTTGTAGTTCAGGATCGACGACTGCAGCACGATGCCGTCGAGCTTCACGCCGGCCGTCTCGAGCAGGTTCGCGAGCACGTCGGTGCGCGGCGTGCCGTACGATTCGCCGAACAGGTATTTCGGCGAAGCGCCGCGCTGGTTCACGTTCAGGTAGCGCGTCACGAAATCGCGGAATGCGCCGGCGTCCTGGTCGACGCCCCAGAACGTCTGGTTCGTGTTCGGCGCGATCGCCTCCGAAAAGCCGGTGCCGATCGCATCGACGAACACGAGGTCGGTCGTGTCGAGCAGCGTGTCCTGGTTGTCGACGAACGGGAACGTCGACGTGTTCGCGTTCGGGTCGCCGGTCTGGATACGACGCGGGCCGAACGAGCCGAGATGCAGCCACACCGAGGCCGAACCGGGGCCGCCGTTGTACAGGAACGTGACGGGCCGCTTCGCCGCGGGCTGGTTGTCGGCCGTGTAGGCGACGTAGAAGAACGACGCTTCAGGCGCGCCCGTCTGCGGATTGCGCGCGACGAGGTGGCCGGCGGTGGCCGTGTACCGGATCGTCTTGCCGTTCAGCGTGATCTGGTGGTGCGTGACGGCCGCCTTTTCGACCGCGGCGGCCGCGTCGAGCGACGCGTTCGCGCTCGACGAATAACTGTTCGGATCGTTGTACGCGCGGTCGACCTGACCGGCGGGATCGGCTGAATTCGCGGCGCTCGCCGCAGCGGACGACGTCACGTCGTCGTTGCAGGCCGTCAGAATCAGCGAAGAACACACCACCCCCAACAACAGCTTCGCTTTGCTCGCTGGCATCGTTGCGTTCCTTCTCTCGGATGTTTTTCGTGTCGAGCAGCCGGATAAGCCGCCCCCCGCCTCGATTGCGGCCGATGAGCCGAGGCGCCGGCCAATATACGCGAGCCCGCCGGCTTTGAAAAATTTGGAAATATTTGGCGTGCGGCCGGTGCGGCGCACACCTTTCAGGAATGCTTCGATTCGCGAAACGTTGCATTTCACGTCGCTTTCGCCGACTTTCGCGGTGACCGGAAACGACTAAAAAAGCACCCGTTTCGTGCAATGCCGACCAACAAAAGCAGGTAGTCGCCGATATTGCTCAGCAAATCGAAATAGACGGATTCGTCTAAAGGATCCGGCCCGACATGATCGCGACATGAATGCGCTGCGGTGCAGCAACCGTGCGCCAACGGCAGAACGGACAATGCAGCGGCGCGCCGCCGCTTACTCGGATTGCGGCAGCTCGGCCGCCCCCATCCGGCGCGCGATGACCGCCGCACGCTGCGCCTGGTAGGCCGAGCCGCGATGCGCGTCGAACCAGCGCGGCTTCGGCAGCATCACCGCGAGACGCGCCGACTGCCACGCGCCGAGCCGGCTCGCGGGAATCCTGTAGTAATAGCGTGCGGCCGCCTCGGCGCCGTACACGCCGCGGCCCCATTCGACCGAATTCAGGTAGATCTCGAAGATGCGTTCCTTGTCGAGCACCGTTTCGAGCATCCACGTGATGATGAGCTCCTGCCCCTTGCGGATGTAGCTCTTCTCGCGCGACAGGAACAGGTTGCGGGCGAGCTGCTGCGTGATCGTCGAGCCGCCCGCGACGATCCTGCCGCGCGCCTTGTTCTTCTCCCACGCCTGCAGGATCGCGTCGACGTCGTAGCCGTTGTTGGTCGCGAACGTCGAATCCTCGGAGGCGATCAGCGCCCGCTTCAGGTTGCGCGAGATCTGGTCGTACGGCACCCACTGGTGCCGGATCTGCGCGGGCGGCGTGTCGCGCGACAGCCACCACGCGTCGGTGCGCATGAATGCGGTCGAGCCCGGATTCACGAACGACCACAGCGCGATCTGCGCGAGATAGAACAGTTGCGTCGCGAGCCACGCGCCCGCGAACACCGACCCTGCGTAGACGAGCCAGCGAGCGACGCTCACCGTACGCGTGCGCTGCATGCCGCTCACCGCCACCACGTGCCGCTCCGTTCAGCTCGCCGCGAGCGCCTGGCGCAGCGCGGCCAGCACCGGCGCACCGTCCGGCCGCACGCCGCGCCAGATGAAGAACGATTCGGCGGCCTGCTCGACGAGCATCCCGAGCCCGTCGGCCGTGCGCGCGCCGAGCGACGCCGCGTGCTGCATGAACACGGTCGGCTGCGCGCCGTACATCATGTCGTACGCGAGCGTGCCCGTGCCGAACGCGGCCGCGTCGCATTCCGGCAGCGCGGCATCGAGGCTGCCGGCCGTCGCATTGATCACCACGTCGTACGGCTCGGCGCGCACGACGCCGGGGCCGCCGCCCGCGAGCGTGCAGCCCGCATCGTGCGCGGCCTGCATGAACTGGCCGACGAGCGCTTCGGCCTTGCTCGCGGTGCGATTCACGATTTCGATCGACAGCGGCGCGCGGTCGAGCAGCGGCAGCACGACGCCGCGCGCGGCGCCGCCCGCGCCGAGCAGCAGGATGCGCGCACCGGCGAGCGACACGCCGAGATTCGCCTCGATGTCGCGCACGAGGCCGACGCCGTCGGTGTTGTCGCCGTGGAGGCGGCCGTCGGCGTCGATGCGCAGCGTGTTCACCGCACCGGCCGCCGCCGCGCGCGGCGACAGCGTATCGGCGAGCGCATGCGCGTCGAGCTTGAACGGCACCGTCACGTTCGCGCCGCGTCCGCCTTCGGCGACGAACGCGCGCACCGCGGCCTCGAACCCGTCGACCGGCGCGAGCCGGTGCGTGTACTCGATCGGCTCGCCGGTCTGCGCGGCGAACTGCGCGTGGATGAACGGCGACTTGCTGTGCGCCACCGGGTTGCCGAACACGACATAGCGGTCGACGCCGCTCATCGACGCAGTTGCGTTCATGATGCGCGCCCCGCTTCGCCGTCGTTACCGCCCGCGGCCTCGCCGCCCTCTGCCGCCGCGTCGCCCGATTCGGCCAGCGCCTCGGCCTCGGCTTGCGCCGACGCGTCTTGCGCGTCGACCAGCGTGTCGTCGCCGCCTTCGGCGTCATCCTCTTCGTCGGCCGCGTCGCCGCTGGTCACGGTCGGCGCGTCGAGCACGTTCAAGAGCCGCACCGACGCCTCGATCGTCAGCTCGTCGAGCGACATCACGTCGAGCAGCACGCGCGTGCCGCGCGCATGCACGCCGAGCCCCGGCACGTGCAGCAGCAGCGGGATTTCCTCGAGGCGCACGAGATCGCCCTTCACGACGCTCGCGACCACCTGCTTCTTCTGCTCCTGTGCGAGCCAGCGCAGGCACCAGAAGTACTCCATCCGGCGCTGGTAGTCGGCGTAGGCCGTATACGTATCGTCGAAGCCCTGCACGACCGCGTAGAGATCGGCGTCCTTCGGCTTGAACGGCGCGGCGAGCTTCGCGGTGACGCCGTGCTGCACGCACGCGAGCAGTTGCCACTGGTTCACGAGGTCGACGTAGCGGCGCAGCGGCGACGTGCTCCATGCGTACTGCGCGACGCCGAGGCCTTCGTGCGGCGCGGCCGTCGTCTGCATCCGCGTGCGCTTCGGGCCCGGCGCGCCGAAGCCGCGCTGCGACCGGTAGATGCCCGGCACCGTATGGTCGTGCAGGAACGCGCCCCAGGTCGAGTTCGCGAGGATCGCGAGCTCCGACACGATCAGGTCGAGCGGCGAGCCGCGGCGGCGCGGCGTGATCGTCACGTGCTCGCCTTCGACGTAGAAGTTGTAGTCGGTGTTGCGCTGCACCTCGCGCTTCAGCCCGTAGCCCGCGCGCGCGACCTGGCGCTTCTCGAACAGCGCCTGCGCGAGCGGCCACAGCACGGCGATGTCGTCCTTGTGCGGATAGTCGCCGGTGCCGGCCGCGAGCGTCTCTTCGTTGACGAGCTCGTCGAGCGTGTTGTGGCGCAGGTTGCTCTTCACGAACACGAGCTCGGCGCGCGTCTCGTTCGCGACGATCTCCTGCGTCTCGCGGTTGACGATGATGTACAGCGACAGCGCCGGGCGATAGTCGCCCTCTTTCAGCGTGAACACGTCGACGACGTCGTCCGGCAACATCGTGATCTTGTCGCCCGGCATGTAGACGGTCGACAGGCGCGCACGCGCGATCGCGTCGACCGGGTCGCCGCGCACGATGCCGAGCGCCGGCGCCGCGATGTGCACGCCGATCCGCACCCGGCCGTCGGACAGGTGCTCGACCGAGAACGCGTCGTCGATTTCGGTGGTCGTGATGTCGTCGATCGAGAACGCCTCGACGTTCGCGCGCGGCAGGTCGTCCGGCAGCGGGCCGACCGTGACGGGCGGAAAGCCCGTGCCGTGCGGGAAGAATTCCGCGAGGAAGCGCGCTTCGTGCAGCGCACGCGGCGACTCGATGCCGCCGCAGTCGAGCATCAGCCGCGCCGGCGACACGCCGCGCGCGCCGGCCGCCGCTTCCATCGCCTTGTATTCGATCGAATTCTTGTCCGGCCGCGTCAGCAGCCCGAGCACCTTGCCCGCGAACGCCTCCGGCAGCTTGCCGGCCTTCAGCTCCTCTTCATACTGCGCCTGCACGAGCGCCTGCTGGCGCTTGCGCTCGAGCGACGCGAGCGCCATCTTGAGCTGCTCTTCCGGCGCGCGCTGGTACTGGCCGCGCCCCTTGCGGCGGAAATAGACGGGCGAGCCGTGCAGCCGCAGCACCAGCGCGGCGCGCTCGACCGGGCCGTACGTCGCGCCGAAGTATTCGGCGGCCAGCGCCGTGTACGCGAACTCGTCGGCCGGCGCGCATTCCCACAGAAAATCCAGATCGATCTGCTGCGCGGCCGTGTCGGCCTCCTGCATCAGTTCGCTTGCGGCCGGCTTGTCGAATTCGATCAGCACGTCTTTCGCGCGCACCTTCGCGCGCCGCCCGCCGGGCAACTCGACCTGAAATGCGTCGCCCTGGCGCGACAGCACGCTGCCCGCCTTGAAACTGCCCGATTCCTCGAAGAAAACGTTCACTCAGTACTCTCGTTCAGACTGCCGGGCGCCGCGTCGGCGGCGCCGCATGATGATGGGGATTCGATCGGCACGCGGCCGGTTTATGACGTCTTTCCGTCGCAAAACGCGAGAACGTCGTCGACATAGTCGGCAAATTCGCTGATCCCGTGATCGCTGCCGTCGATCACGCGGGTTTTCGCGCCCGGGTAATGGGCGAGCATCTCGCGATAATCGAGCACTTCGTCGCCGGTCGCCGCGAACAGATAGTAGCGGTCGGCGCGCGTGATCGCCGGCACGCGCAGCGCGTCGAGTTCGTGCAGGTGGCGGCGCTCGACGACGATCGTGCCGCCGCCGTGCCACAGCGGCTGCTCGCCCAGATGCTGTTCGAGATCGCGCTGCGGCACGATCGCCGGATTCAGCAGCACGGCCTTCCAGCCATGCTTTTCGGCGAGCCACGTCGCGTAATACCCGCCGAGCGAGCTGCCGATCACGGTCACGTCGCGCGCGCCCGCGACCTCGGCTTCCGCGATCGCGATCGCGTCGAGCGGCGACACCGACAGCGACGGGCACCGCCACTCGCCGGTGCGGCCGAGTTCGGCCATGCGCGCGGCGAGCAGCCGCGACTTCTGCGATTCCGGCGACGACCGGAAGCCGTGCAGATACAGGATCACGTGCGGCTCCCGAGCGCGTCGAGCAGCTTCTGGTGCACGCCGCCGAAACCGCCGTTGCTCATCACGAGCACATGGTCGCCCGGGCGCGCGGCCTCGACCACCGCCTTCACCAGCACGTGCAGGTCGTCGAATGCGCGCGCACGCTCGCCGAGCGGCGCGAGCGCTTCGGCGAGATTCCAGCCGAGCGCATCGCGCCCGGTCGGCGCGCCGTAGCCGAACACGAGATCGGCGTCGGCGAGGCTCGACGGCAATTGCGACTTCATTACGCCGAGCTTCATCGTGTTCGAGCGCGGCTCCAGCACCGCGAGGATGCGGGCATTCTTGCGGCCGATGCGCGCGCGAAGGCCGGCGATCGTGGTGTCGATCGCGGTCGGATGGTGGGCGAAATCGTCATAGACGGTCACGCCGTCCACGCTGCCGCGCACTTCCATGCGGCGCTTCACGTTGCGGAACGAGGCGAGCGAAACGGCCGCCTGCGCGGGCGGCACGCCGACGTGGCGCGCGGCGGCGATCGCCGCGAGCGCGTTCATCCGGTTGTGGTCGCCCTGCACCTGCCACGCGACTTCGCCGACACGCTCGGCTTGGCGATACACCGCGAAGCGTTCGTCCACCGGCACGCCGTCCTCGGCCGGCAGCGCCTGCCAGCCGCCGTCGACGCCGAAGCGTTCGACCTCGCTCCAGCAGCCGCGCGCCAGCACGCGCTCGAGCGCGTCGGAGCGGCCGTTCGTGACGATCCGCCCGACGCCGGGCACGGTGCGCACCAGATGATGGAATTGCGTCTCGATCGCGGCGAGATCGGGGAAGATGTCGGCGTGATCGAATTCCAGGTTGTTCAGCACCGCGGTGCGCGGCCGGTAGTGCACGAACTTCGAGCGCTTGTCGAAGAACGCCGTGTCGTACTCGTCGGCCTCGATCACGAAGAAGCTCGAATCGGTGAGCCTCGCGGACACGCCGAAGTTCAGCGGCACGCCGCCGATCAGGAAGCCCGGGTTGAGCCCCGCGTCTTCCAGCAGCCACGCGAGCATCGACGACGTGGTCGTCTTGCCGTGCGTGCCCGCCACGGCGAGCACCCACTTGCCGGCCAGCACGTGCTCGCCGAGCCACTGCGGGCCGGACACGTAAGGCAGGCCGCGATCGAGGATCGCCTCCATCAGCGGATTGCCGCGCGTGACGACGTTGCCGATCACGAACAGGTCCGGCTTCAGGTCGATCTGCTCCGCGCCGTAGCCCTCGATCAGCGTGATGCCCTGCGCCTCGAGCTGCGTGCTCATCGGCGGATAGACGCCCGCGTCGCAACCCGTCACCGTGTGGCCCGCCGCGCGTGCGAGTACGGCGAGACCGCCCATGAAGGTGCCGCAGATGCCAAGAATGTGGATGTGCATAGATGAATGCTTTCGCGCCGCCGGGCGCCGTCGATTCGGAAAGGATGCGTGTGCGGCGCGCCGGCGAGGCCGTGCGGCCGGCGCCCGGCCAACGACCTGGCCGCGACACAAAAGAGCACTATTGTAACTGACGGCCTGCGATGCCCGGCGGCCCGAACGATACGGGCGAACGGCGCCGTCACCCTCGGGCGGCGGGCCGCCGCACCCGTGCTCGGGCGCCGCGACGATCGAGTATGATTGCCGGATCATGTCTCGCAAACCTCTTGTCGACCCGCGGCGCGTCCGCGAGGAAATCGCCCAGTCCGCCGCCCGCCTGATCGCGGAGGACGGGCTGGACTACGCCGGCGCGAAACGCAAGGCCGCGCGCCAGTTGCTGGGCGATTCGCGCGTTGCAGGCGAATGGCTGCCGGATAACGACCAGATCGAGGAAGAACTGCGCGAGTACCTCGCGCTGTTCCAGAGCGACACGCAGCCGGACGAACTGCGCCGCCTGCGCGAGATCGCACTCGACTGGATGCGCCGGCTCGCCGAGTTCCATCCTTATGTGACGGGCGCCGTGCTGAACGGCACCGCGAACGCGCATTCGGATATCCATTTGCAGGCATTCACCGACAACCCGAAGGACGTCGCGATCTACCTGCTGAACCAGAACGTCCAGTACGACGTGTCCGAGACGCGGCATTTCGCGGGCCGCGGCGACGTCGAAACGCTCAGTTTCCTGTGGCGCCCGCGGCGCGACGTGGACGCGATCGGCATCCATCTCGCGCTGTATGCGAGCGACGACCTGCGCGGCGCGGTGAAGGCCGACGCGCGCGGCCGCGTCGCCCGCGCGGACGCCGCCGCGCTGCGCGCACTCGTCGCAGCAGGCGAGGCCCCTTCCGAACCGGAATGATTCAACGATGATGATGAAACGCATGTTGGCGCTCGCGGTGGTCGCGGCCGCCGCCGTTGCCGGCGGGATCGCCGCCGGCCACTGGTTCCGCGGCACGACGGACGACGGCGTCGCCGTCGCCGCGCCGGCCGCCCACGGCAATCCGGTCGACCAGCTGTGGGCGTCGTCGCTCACCGGCGTCGACGGCAAGCCGGCCACGCTGGCCGCCTTCAAGGGCCAGAAAGTCGTCGTCAATTTCTGGGCGTCGTGGTGCGGCCCGTGCGTCGAGGAAATGCCCGAGCTCGTCGCGCTGTCGCATCAGTACAAGCAGAAAGGCATCCGCTTCGTCGGGATCGGCGTGGATTCCGAGCAGAACGTGAAGAATTTCCTGCAGAAGGTGAAGGTCGATTATCCGGTCTTCGTCAGCGGCTATGCGGGCGCCGATCTGGCCCGCAATTTCGGAAATACCGCCGGCGCGCTGCCGTTTACCGTCGTCATCGACGAAACCGGCAAGATCCGCGAGACAAAATTAGGACAAATCCAGCCGGCCGAGCTGAAAAAGACGCTCGACGCGCTGTAATCTGCGCAAGCGGCGGCCTGCGCGTTCGCGGCGATTTGCCGGTCATTCGCCGCAATTTCGCGTGAATTCGCCGATACTTTGCATCCGCACCGGTAATTCTTGCGGGTCCGACGCGTCTGGCCGTTCGGCAAAACTAGACAAATTTCTCTAAATAGCGCTAAAGTTCGCGCAATTCCGCAGAAATAGAAGCGACCATGACACGATTGCTGGTGTTGCACGGCCCCAACCTGAACCTTCTCGGCACCCGGGAACCGGAGGTGTACGGCCGCGTCACGCTCGCGCAGATCGATCAGGCGCTTGCCGCGCGCGCCCAGGAGGCCGGCGCCGAACTGTCGTCGTTCCAGAGCAACCATGAAGGTGCGCTGGTCGACCGCATCCAGGCCGCGCGGGAGAAACAGACCGACTTCATCCTGATCAATCCGGCCGCGTATACGCATACGAGCGTTGCGATCCGGGACGCGATCGCCGGCGTTGGCATTCCGTTCGTCGAGGTTCACCTGTCGAACGTGCATCGCCGCGAAGCGTTCAGGCACCACTCCTACTTTTCCGACCAGGCCGAAGGCGTGATCTGCGGGCTCGGCTGGAAGGGTTATCTGTACGCGCTCGAGTACGCGCTGGACAAGCTGCAAGGCGCGTCGCGCGGCTGATTTCGCGATCTAGATTCAGCGCCGGCCGCTAACCGGCGCTTTCACGTATTGAAAGGGGAATTCCCGATGGATCTTCGTAAGCTGAAAACTCTGATCGACCTCGTTTCCGAATCCGGCATCTCCGAGCTGGAAGTGACGGAAGGCGAAGGCAAGGTGCGTATCGTCAAGAACGCGCCGCCGGTCTACGTGCAGCCGACGGCTGGGTATGCCCCGCAAGTCAGCGCGCCCGCTCCGTCGGCCGCGCTGCCGACCGAAGGCGCTGCCGCGCCGGCCGCCGGCGCCGCAGCCGCACCGGCCGCTCCGCAGGGCCACGTCGTGACGTCGCCGATGGTCGGCACGTTCTATCGTGCGCCGTCGCCGGGCGCCGACCCGTTCGTGCAGGCCGGCGACACGGTCAAGGAAGGCCAGACGATCTGCATCATCGAAGCGATGAAGCTGCTCAACGAGATCGAGTCGGACAAGGCCGGCGTGATCAAGGAAATCCTCGTCGAGAACGGCCAGGCCGTCGAATACGGCCAGCCGCTTTTCGTGATCGGCTAAGCCCGCCGCGCGGCCCAGCCGGCCGCGCGCCGCCGATGCTCGCCAGGCGCCGTTCGCGCGCCCCTCGAAGAGACGAATACTCGCTATGTTTGAAAAAATCCTCATTGCCAACCGCGGTGAAATCGCGCTGCGCATCCAGCGTGCGTGCCGCGAACTCGGCGTCAAGACGGTGGTCGTCCACTCGGAAGCCGACAAGGAAGCCAAGTACGTGCGCCTCGCGGACGAAGCCGTCTGCATCGGCCCGGCCCCGTCGAACCTGAGCTACCTGAACATGCCGGCGCTGATCAGCGCCGCGGAAGTCACCGATGCCGAGGCGATCCACCCCGGCTACGGCTTCCTGTCGGAGAACGCCGATTTCGCGGAGCGCGTCGAGCAGTCGGGCTTCACGTTCATCGGCCCGCGTCCGGAAACGATCCGCATGATGGGTGACAAGGTCACCGCGAAGCAGACGATGATCAAGACCGGCGTGCCGTGCGTGCCGGGCTCGGAAGGCGCGTTGCCGGACGATCCGAAGGAGATCGTCAAGATTGCGCGCACGATCGGCTATCCGGTCATCATCAAGGCGGCTGGCGGCGGCGGCGGGCGCGGGATGCGCGTCGTGCACACCGAAGCCGCGCTCGTCAACGCGGTCAACATGACCCGCGAGGAAGCCGGCCGTGCGTTCGGCAACCCGCAGGTGTACATGGAGAAGTTCCTCGAGAACCCGCGCCACATCGAGATCCAGGTGCTGTCGGACGCGCACAAGAACGCGATCTGGCTCGGCGAGCGCGACTGCTCGATGCAGCGCCGCCACCAGAAGGTGATCGAGGAAGCGCCGGCGCCCGGCATTCCGCGCCGCCTGATCGACCGCATCGGCGACCGCTGCGCGGACGCGTGCAAGAAGATGGGCTACCTCGGTGCGGGCACGTTCGAATTCCTGTACGAAAACGGCGAGTTCTACTTCATCGAGATGAACACGCGCGTGCAGGTCGAGCATCCGGTATCGGAGCTGATCACGGGCGTCGACATCGTGCAGGAACAGATCCGCATCGCGGCCGGCGAGAAGCTCGCGCTGCGCCAGCGCGACATCCAGTTCCGCGGGCATGCGATCGAATGCCGGATCAACGCCGAAGATCCGTTCAAGTTCACGCCGTCGCCGGGCCGGATCACGTCGTGGCATACGCCGGGCGGCCCCGGCGTGCGCGTCGATTCGCACGCGTACAATGGTTATTTCGTCCCGCCGAACTACGATTCGATGATCGGCAAGCTGATCACCTACGGCGCGACGCGCGAACAGGCGATCCGCCGGATGCGCATCGCGCTGTCGGAAATGGTCGTCGAAGGCATCCAGACCAACATCCCGCTGCACCGCGAGCTGATGATCGACTCGAAGTTCGTCGAAGGCGGCACCAGCATCCACTACCTCGAAAACCGGCTCGCGCAGAAGCAGCAGGTCGCACCGGAAGAAGCGTAAGCATGAGTTATCGCGAACTCGTCGTCGAACTGGCCCGCGAGCATGCGGAGGCCCTGTCCGACGCGCTGCTCGATCTCGGCGCGCTGTCGGTGTCCGTCGAGGACGCCGACGCCGACACGCCCGACGAACAGCCGCTCTTCGGCGAGCCGGGCCTCGTGCCCGATCGCACCGCGTGGCAGCATTCGCGCGTGGTCGCGCTGCTGTCGGCCGACCACGAGCCGGCCGTGCTGCTCGCGGCGGCCGCGAACGAGATCGGCATCGCCGAAACGCCGAAGTTCGTCGTGCGCGAAGTCGAGGAGCAGGACTGGGTGCGGCTCACGCAGTCGCAGTTCGAGCCGATCCCGATCGGCGAGCGGATCTGGGTCGTGCCGTCGTGGCACGATGCGCCCGATCCCGATGCGCTCGTCCTCGAGCTCGATCCGGGCCTCGCGTTCGGCACCGGCAGCCACCCCACTACCCGGCTGTGCATGGAATGGCTCGAGCAGTCGGTGAAGCCGGGCCAGTCGGTGCTCGACTACGGCTGCGGTTCGGGCATCCTCGCGATCCTGGCGAAGAAATGCGGGGCGAACCCCGTGATCGGCATCGACATCGATCCGCAGGCGGTCGAATCGGCGCGCCAGAACAGCGAACGCAACCGCGCGGAAGTCACGTACGGGCTGCCCGACGCCTGCCCGGACGGCGAATTCGACATCGTCGTCGCGAACATCCTGTCGAACCCGCTGAAGCTGATGGCCTCGATGCTCGCGTCGAAGGTCAAGCCGGGCGGGCGCATCGCGCTGTCCGGCGTGCTCGCGCGCCAGGCCGACGAAGTGGCGGCCGTCTATGCGCGCTACGTCGACATCTCGGTCTGGCGCGAGCACGAAGGTTGGGTATGCCTCGCCGGAACCCGCCGCGAAAGCCATTAGAATAGCGCTGTCCTTCACTCTGGCCAGCAGGCCGCCCGGCTCGACATGCTTCTTGCGACGCGCTGCCCTCATTGCGAAACCGTCTTCCGGCTGCAGCAGGAACAGCTCTCGCTGCACCAGGGGCTCGTGCGCTGCGGGCATTGCCACGAAGTCTTCAACGCCGCCGAATCGCTCGTTCCCGAGTACGCGCGGCAGCCCGAGCCGGCCTTGACCGAACCGGCTGCCGCGCCGCAGGGCGGCGACGCACGCCAGCAGGCCGCCCCGGCTCGGCTGTTCGCCACCGACGCGCCGCCCGAATTGCCGACCGGCGCCGATTACAAGCCGGAAGGCTGGGACATATGGGCGCCGTGGCTCGACGGCGGCGTCGATCCGTCGCTGCAGCACAGCGCCGAGACCGTGCGCACCGAACCGCTGATACCGCTCGCGCTTCCGTCCACGGAAGCCGGCGTCGTCCATCTGTCGGGTACGCCCGAGCCGTTCGCGTCGTCTCCGGCCGAGCTCGATGCCTCGGCAGCCGTCGAGCAACCGGCCGAACCGCATTCGCCGCAACCGCACGAACCGCACGAAACCGGGGAAGCCGCGTCGTCGCCCGCGCCCGTCGAGCGCGACCCGCGCGAGCCGCGCTTCGTCGCTCACCTGCCGCCCGAAACGGAAACCGCCGCCGAACCGGTCGAACCCGTCGTGCCCGCGCACTTCGCGGCGCCCGACGACGAACGCGCGCCGCGCGAACCGCGCTTTGCGTTCAGGCCCGCGCCCGCCGTTACCGAAACCGAAACCGCATCGGAACCCGATACCTTCGCCGGGCACGACAAGGCCCCGACGACAGCAGCGGCCGACGAACCGATCATCCAGCCAGACGTCCAGCCGGCCGTCCAACTGGCCGTCCAACCGGCCGTCCCGTTCCCCGCCGCACCGACCGATGACGATCGTCCACACTTCGCCGTCACGCGCGAGACGCGCGCGCCACAGCGGCGCGGGATGCTCGGCGGCTTTTTCGGCGGCCTCGTCGCGGCCGCGCTGGTCGCCCTGCTCGCCGCGCAACTGGCGTGGTGGCAGCGCGAAACGCTGATGATCTACTGGCCCGCCACGCAGGGCTGGTTCCGGCAGGCGTGCGCGCCGCTCGGCTGCACGGTCACGCCGCCGCGCGCGATCGACGGATTGCGGCTCGACGCGACCGACCTGCGCCAGCTCGACGGCCCGCGCGAGCTCGAACTGAAGGTGCCGCTGACGAACCGCTACCGCGTCGCGCTCGCGTACCCGTCGCTCGAACTCACGCTGCTCGACGACACCAACCACGTCACCGTGCGTCGCGTGCTCGCGCCGCGCGACTACGTGCGCCCGGGCACGCCGATCGACGCCGGGCTGCCGCCCGGCACGACGCAGACGATGGTCGTCCGCCTCGAAACGAACGGCACGCCGGCCTCGAATTTCCGCGTCCAGATCTTCTATCCGTGACGCGCCGCGGCGCGCTTGCGCGCCCGTCTCAACCCGCGCGCCCGAGCGGCGCGCTATTTCGGAGCACGAACATGAGCAAAGTTACGCTGGGTGGCAACCCGATCGATCTCGCCGGCACGTTCCCGGCCGTCGGCGCGCAAGCCGCCGATTTCAAGCTGGTCGGCAAGGATCTCGCCGATCTGACGCTCGCCAGCTTCGCCGGCAAGCGCAAGGTGCTGAACATCGTGCCGAGCCTCGACACGCCGACCTGCGCGACGTCCACCCGCAAGTTCAACGAAGCCGCGTCGTCGCTCGACAACACGGTCGTGATCGTCGTGTCCGCCGACCTGCCGTTCGCCGCCACGCGCTTCTGCACGACCGAAGGCCTCGCGAACGTCGTGACGGCATCGACGTTCCGCACCGGCCGCGCATTCGCGAACGCGTACGGCGTCGACGTGACGAGCGGCCCGCTGAACGGCCTGACCGCGCGTGCGGTGGTGGTGCTCGACGCGCAGGACAAGGTGATCCACGCGGAACTCGTCGGCGAAATCAAGGACGAGCCGAACTACGATGCAGCGCTCGCCGCACTGAAGTAAGCTTTCTTCCGCTTTCCCCTGCCGCGCCGCGCCCTTCGCGCGGCGTTGTCGCGCAGGGCCCCTCATTTCTACAGGAACGCACACCTTGGCTACGCTGATTTGCGGCTCGATCGCCTACGACTCCATCATGACCTTCGAAGGGCGGTTCCGCGAGCACATCCTGCCCGACCAGGTGCACCTCATCAACCTGAGCTTCCTCGTGCCGACGATGCGCCGCGAGTTCGGCGGCTGTGCGGGCAACATCGCGTACGCGCTGCACCTGCTCGGCGGCGATGCGCGCATCATGGCCACGATGGGCGCGTTCGACGCGCAGCCGTATCTCGACCGGTTCGACCAGCTCGGCCTGCGCCGCGACCATGTGCGCGTGCTGCCCGATACGTACACCGCGCAGGCGATGATCACGACCGATCTCGACAACAACCAGATCACCGCATTCCACCCGGGCGCGATGATGCAGTCGCACCTGAACCATGCGGGCGACGCGCCGGACATCAAGCTCGCGATCGTCGGCCCGGACGGTTTCGACGGAATGGTGCAGCACGTGGAAGAACTCGCCCGCGCCGGTGTGCCGTTCGTGTTCGATCCGGGCCAGGGCCTGCCGCTGTTCGACGGTGCGACGCTGCGCCGCAGCATTGAACTTGCGACCTATGTAGCGGTCAACGACTACGAGGCCAAGCTGGTGAGCGACAAGACGGGATGGTCCGAAGACGAAATCGCCAGCCGGGTCGACGCTCTCGTCATTACGCGCGGCGAGCACGGCGCGACCATCCGCCACAAGCAGGGCACGGAGCAGATTCCGGTCGTGCCGGCCGAGCGCATCGCCGATCCGACCGGCTGCGGCGACGCCTTCCGGGGCGGCTTGCTGTACGGCATCGAGCACGGTCTCGACTGGGCAACCACGGGCCGCCTCGCGAGCCTGTTGGGCTCGCTCAAGATCGCTCATCAAGGGCCCCAGACTTACGTACTGACGCGCGAGGAAATCGACGCACGCTTCGAGACTGCATTCGGTTACAGTCTCAAATGAATATTGTGGGAGAGCAAAGATGTTGACCAGAAAAACCCTCACGCTCGCGGCCATGCTGACGGCCACGCTGACCCTCGCCGGCTGCTTCACGGCACCGGGTTCGGCGGATGTCTATAGCGTCGGCCAGGCGCAGCGCGAACAAACGGTCCGCATGGGCACGGTCGAAAGCGTCCGCGCGGTGCGCATCCAGTCCGACGGCGGCGGCAGCGCGATCGGCACGCTCGGCGGCGGCGCACTCGGTGCGGTCGCGGGCAGCGCGATCGGCGGCGGCAAAGGTTCGATCCTGACGGCGATCGCCGGCGGCCTCGTCGGTGCGGTCGCGGGCAACGCGGTCGGCGAAAACCTCAGCACGGCGAACGGTGTCGAAATCACCGTGCGTCTCGACAACGGCGACCTGCGCTCGATCACGCAGGCAGCGAGCGGCGAAGCGTTCCGCGCCGGCGAGCGCGTACGCCTGCTGTCGAGCGGCGGCGTCACGCGCGTCACGCACTAACCGATATCCTCAGCACGCGGCGCAAGCCGCGGTCGAACGCATGTGCGAAGCCGCGCATGCGTTTTTTTTCGTCCGCCCGTTTTCGTCCGCGCTCGCGTCGGCCCGCCGATCGATGACCCATACGGACGAATACGGACGAAAAAAATCCCGCCACCTGAGCTGAGCCAGATGGCGGGACTGATTGAGTAGCGCTACTCAACCCACGGACACATGAGTGTCCGGGTGATGCTGCTCAGCCGCGATTACGGACGGCTGCCGGTCGGGAACGGCCATGCGGCTGCCGGGTTGAGCGCGGTCTTCACGCCCGATGCCGGCGCAACCGATGCGGTCGACGCGGTCGTTGCCGGCGCAGCCTTCTTCACGACGGCCTTCTTCGGGGCAGCAGCCTTCTTCGCCGGTGCGGCAGCCGTCTTCGCAGGGGCAGCCTTCTTGGCGGGCGCAGCCTTCTTCGCGGCAGCCTTCTTCGCCGGCGCGGCCTTCTTCGCAGCAGCCTTCTTCGCCGGCGCAGCCTTCTTCGCAGCAGCCTTCTTCGCCGGTGCGGCCTTCTTCGCAGCAACCTTCTTCACTGCGACTTTCTTGGCTGCAACCTTCTTCGCGGCGGCCTTCTTAGCCGGTGCTGCCTTCTTTGCAGCAACCTTCTTCACCGCGACCTTCTTCGCTGCGACCTTCTTGGCTGCAACCTTCTTCGTTGCGACCTTCTTCGCTGCGACCTTCTTCGCAGCAGCCTTCTTCGCCGGTGCTGCCTTCTTCGCGGCAACCTTCTTCACCGCGACCTTCTTCGCGGCAACCTTCTTCACCGCGGCCTTCTTCGCCGGAGCAGCAGCCTTCTTCGCAACGGTCTTCTTTGCAGCAACCTTCTTAGCAGCCGGTTTCTTCTTGGCAGTAGCCATGTTGTTCTCCTTCAGGTTCAGATGAGAGTCAGTTCAAACTACACCCTTCGTCAAAACCCGCTTCCCGCGGACGCTGTTCAGGACGTGCGCTTCGAAGCGGGCTATTCATCGGCGTACGCAGATACCGCGCGCTTACGCTAATGAATACGGTATGGCGCGCGTGACCACCCGGCCTCGCGCGCCAAATCAAGTCGGTAGCCGGCGCACCTCGCGCCGCTACCCCTAATCGCTTGATCAAGCGGACCGCCACACGGCCGTCCGCTTTTTCCGGAGGGAAGTTTGCCCATCCCACTGAAGGGTTCGCAAAGTGCCTGTCGTATCGTTGGGCCGCTAAGGCACCGGGCATGCTTTGCATCAGGCGTTCTTGCTCCTAAACCTTGGGCCGGGGCCGAGAGGCCACCGGCTGCTCCATCATGTAACGGGTTCGCTGCTGCGGGTTATTCCCAGGACAGCGCGCCCCCCGTCTGATACTCGATCACACGCGTCTCGAAGAAGTTGCGTTCCTTCTTCAGGTCGATCATCTCGCTCATCCACGGGAACGGGTTTTCCTCGTTCGGGAACAGCGGGTCGAGGCCGATCTGCTGGCAACGGCGGTTGCTGATGAAGCGCAGATAGCTCTTGAACATCGACGCGTTCAAACCCAGCACGCCGCGCGGCATCGTGTCCTCGGCGTAGCGGTATTCGAGTTCGACAGCCTGCTTGAACAGCTCGCGGATCTCGGCGCGGAATTCCGCGGTCCAGAGATGCGGGTTCTCGAGCTTGATCTGGTTGATCAGGTCGATGCCGAAGTTGCAGTGCATCGACTCGTCGCGCAGGATGTACTGATATTGCTCCGCAGCACCCGTCATCTTGTTCTGGCGGCCGAGTGCGAGGATCTGCGTAAACCCGACATAGAAGAACAGGCCTTCCATGATGCAGGCGAACACGATCAGCGACTTCAGCAGCTTCTGATCCGCTTCGAGCGTGCCGGTCTTGAAGGCCGGGTCCGTCAGCGTATGAATGAACGGGATCAGGAATTCGTCCTTCGCGCGGATCGACGTGACCTCGTGGTACGCGTTGAAGATCTCGCCTTCGTCGAGGCCGAGCGATTCGACGATGTATTGGTACGCGTGCGTGTGGATCGCTTCCTCGAATGCCTGGCGCAGCAGGAACTGCCGGCACTCGGGCGCCGTGATGTGGCGGTACGTGCCGAGCACGATGTTGTTCGCCGCGAGCGAATCGGCCGTCACGAAGAAGCCGAGGTTGCGCTTCACGATGCGGCGCTCGTCCTCGGTCAGACCGTTCGGGTCCTTCCACAGTGCGATGTCGCGGGACATGTTGATTTCCTGCGGCATCCAGTGGTTCGCGCAACCGGCCAGATACTTTTCCCACGCCCACTTGTACTTGAACGGCACCAGCTGATTGACGTCAGTCTGGCCGTTGATGATGCGCTTGTCGGCGACATTGACCCGCGCTTCCGTACCGCTGGCGGGAACAGCCGATGCTTGCGGCGGCACCGCAAGATCGCCTTCGAAAATATCACGGACCTGATGGGCGGCAGGCGTTGCAGCCTGCATTCCGACAGCCATCCCGGCGGAGGTGCGCATCGCGTTTTGCTGCGCTCCGCTCGCGGGGGTTACGGCAGTCTTCTCGTCATCCCAGTTGAGCATAAATTCTCACCATCAATTTAGAACGGTTTGTACCATCTTTTCCTGAGCGATAAAAGGGTTCGCTCACGAAAAATCCTTTTTTCGATTCGCGTTGCGACCTCGATACAACACTTTGAGCAACGCATCGTCATTCATGCAGCGCGCGATGTGAGTCGCGCTTGTATCGCGAGGTGCGCTCGACGCGTCGAACGCTGATCGAAACGCGACGTCGTCGGGGCTGTTTCGATCGCTTGTCACTGCCTGCAACGCAGGTGTCGCGTTACAGATTCCTTATCATTTTTTTAGTTGAGAGCGGCGCACACTTCAACCTCGATCGGTCGTCGTGCGCGCCGCCCAGGCCTGCTTCTCAGGTCAGGCGCACTGCGTTACTGGCACGCTTCGCACTCGTCGAAGCCGGGGTCGCCCGGACGCATCGTGCACACCGGACCGTCTGCTTCGACCGGCGCGAGTGCCGGCGCCGCGTTGACCGCACCCGACGATGCAGCGCCGCCTGCCGCACCGAAGCCGCCCGCCGCGCCTTGCGCGCCGCCGCTGCCTGCACCGCCGCTGCCTGCACCGCCGCTGCCTGCACCGCCGCTGCCCGCACCGCCCGTCGGCACCGCGTTCAGCGCGCCGTGCGCGACCGTCGACTTCTCGACGTGCGTCGCCGCCATCGTGCGGAGGTAGTAGGTCGTCTTCAGGCCGCGCAGCCATGCGAGCTTGTACACCTCGTCGAGCTTCTTGCCCGACGCGCCGCCCATGTAGATGTTCAGCGACTGCGCCTGGTCGATCCACTTCTGGCGACGCGATGCCGCTTCGACCAGCCACGTCGGGTCGACCTCGAACGCGGTCGCGTAGATCGCGCGCAGGTCGGCCGGGATGCGGTCGATGCGCGACAGCATGCCGTCGAAGTACTTCAGGTCGGCGACCATCACTTCGTCCCACAGGCCGCGCTCCTTCAGGTCGCGGACGAGATATTCGTTCACCACCGTGAATTCGCCCGACAGGTTCGACTTCACGTACAGGTTCTGGAAGGTCGGCTCGATACAGGCCGACACGCCGATGATGTTCGAGATCGTCGCCGTCGGCGCGATCGCGACGCAGTTCGAGTTGCGCATGCCGTGCGTGGCGATTCGCGCACGCAGCGTCGTCCAGTCGAGCGATTCCGACGTGTCGACCTCGACGTAGCCGCCGCGCGCTTCCGTCAGCAGCTTCAGCGTGTCCTGCGGGAGGATGCCGCGATCCCACAGCGAGCCGCGGTAGCTCGAGTAGCGGCCGCGCTCCTCGGCCAGCTCGGTCGACGCGTAGTACGCGTAGTAGCAGACGGCTTCCATCGAACGGTCGGCGAACTCGACCGCCGCTTGCGACGCGTACGGCGTGCGCAGCAGGTGCAGGCAGTCCTGGAAGCCCATGATGCCCATGCCGACCGGGCGGTGCTTCAGGTTCGAGTTACGCGCCTTCGGCACCGCGTAGTAGTTGATGTCGATCACGTTGTCGAGCATGCGCATCGCGACGCTGATCGTGCGCTTGAGCTTGTCGTGGTCGAGCGCGTAGCTGCCGTCGGCCTGCTTCACCAGGTGGGCGACGAGGTTCACCGAGCCGAGGTTGCACACCGCGATTTCGGTGTCGCTCGTGTTCAGCGTGATTTCCGTGCACAGGTTCGACGAGTGGACGACGCCGACGTGCTGCTGCGGCGAGCGCACGTTGCACGGATCCTTGAACGTGATCCACGGGTGGCCCGTCTCGAACAGCATGCCGAGCATCTTGCGCCAGAGCTGCTGCGCCGGGATCTTCTTGAACAGCTTGATCTCGCCGCGCGCGACCTTGTCTTCGTAAGCCGTGTAAGCCGCCTCGAATTCCGCGCCGAACTTGTCGTGCAGGTCCGGGCAGGTCGACGGCGAGAACAGCGTCCAGTCGGCGCCTTCCATCACGCGCTTCATGAACAGGTCGGGAATCCAGTTCGCCGTGTTCATGTCGTGCGTGCGGCGACGGTCGTCACCGGTGTTCTTGCGCAGCTCCAGGAACTCCTCGATGTCGAGGTGCCACGATTCGAGGTACGCGCAGACCGCGCCCTTGCGCTTGCCGCCCTGGTTCACCGCGACGGCCGTGTCGTTCACGACCTTCAGGAACGGGACCACGCCTTGCGACTTGCCGTTCGTGCCCTTGATATGCGAGCCGAGTGCGCGCACGCGCGTCCAGTCGTTGCCGAGGCCGCCGGCGAACTTCGACAGCAGCGCGTTTTCCTTCAGCGCCTCATAGATGCCGTCGAGATCGTCCGCGACCGTCGTCAGGTAGCACGACGACAGCTGCGAGCGGTGCGTGCCCGAGTTGAACAGCGTCGGCGTCGAGCTCATGAAGTCGAAGCTCGACAGCACGTTGTAGAACTCGATCGCGCGCGTTTCGCGGTCGATCTCGTTCAGCGACAGGCCCATCGCGACGCGCATGAAGAATGCCTGCGGCATTTCGATGCGGGTGCCTTCGACGTGCAGGAAGTAGCGGTCGTACAGCGTCTGCAGGCCGAGGTAGCCGAACTGCAGGTCGCGGTTCGCGTCGAGCGCTTCGCCGAGGCGCTTCAGGTCGAACTGCAGCAGCTTGTCGTCGAGCAGGCCGGCGTCCACGCCGCGCTTCAGGAACTGCGGGAAGTATTCGGCGTAGCGGGTCGACATCTCGGCCTGCACGACTTCCTCGCCGAGGATCTCGCGACGGATCGTGTGCAGCAGGATGCGGGCCGTGACCTGGCTGTATGCCGGATCCTTTTCGATCATCGTGCGCGCCGCGAGGATCGCCGAGTCGTAGACCTGGCTCATCGGCACGCCGTCGTACAGGTTCTTCACCGTCTCCGCGACGATCGGGTCAGGGTTAACCGCAGCGCCGAGGCCGTCGCACGCCGACACGATCAGCGCGCGCAGCGCGTTCAGGTCGAGCGGGCGCGTGACGCCGTTGTCGACGACGTTGATGCCGGTGGTCGACTCGCCGCCCGCTGCCGCCGCTTCCTCGCCCGCATGCTGGCGCTCGAGGTGACGCTTCTCGCGGTACAGCACGTACGCACGCGCGACGTTGTGCTCGCCGCCGCGCATCAGCGCGAGTTCGACCTGATCCTGGATGTCTTCGATATGGAACGTACCGCCGTTCGGGCGGCTGCGCACGAGCGCGCGAACGACGTTGTGCGTCAGTTGCTCGACCTGCTCGCGTACGCGCGCCGATGCCGCGCCCTGCCCGCCATTGACGGCCAGGAAAGCCTTGGTCACCGCGATCGCGATCTTCGAGGGTTCGAACGACACCACGCTGCCGTTGCGGCGGATCACCTTGTAGTCGGCGAACGTGGCCTGCGGCGCGAGCGCCTTCGCGCCCTGTTCGGTCCCGCCGAGCGGACGGCTCGAGGCGCTCTCGTACTGGGACGTCGCGTTGTCGGTGGTTTGCATGTGCAAAGCTCCTGGTGTTGGATGGTGCGGAGAGAACCGCGGATTAAAACGAACGCTGCGCAATGCGGTGCGCGAGCGGTAAGAGGCGAGCGATGCGCCGGGGAAGCCGGTTCGGTCGATGCGCGACAACCCGGCCGGTCGTGTGCTTCGTCATGTGTACCCTGCCCCGTCGATGTTCGCTGCGCTGGTCGCGACGCCCGGACCGCCCGGCCTGACGCGCCGCCTTGAGAACCCTGTCCGCCGACGTTGCCCGCCGGCCGGTGCCGCTCGGGTTTTCCCCTGCGACACACACTATATCTAGTACAGAACCGCTCAACTGGCACCAAGTATAGTGGACATTCGGAGGACGTCCAAACGGATAATTTGCGATAGAGGTCTTGACATCGCTCACGCGCAGACACGGCAAGGCATTGGTCGGAGAAAAAACTTTCTCCGATCAAAAAACCCCGCGATCAGTGCTGACGGAAAGGAAAGTATTCGGCGGAAAAACCGGCATCGCTCGCGAAGCGTTGCCAATCGAAATGCGGGCCCGGGTCGGTCTTGCGGCCCGGCGCGACGTCCGAATGCCCGGCGAACGCATCGACCGGGTAGCGCGCGGCGAGCGCGCGAGAGAGCGCGGCGAGCACCGCGTATTGCGCATCGTCGAACGGCACGTCGTCGGCCCCCTCGAGCTCGATGCCGATCGAGAAGTCGTTGCAGCGCGTGCGGCCGAAGAACTCGGACGAGCCCGCATGCCATGCGCGCTCGTCGCACGACACGAACTGCACGAGTTCGCCGCCGCGACGGATCAGGAAATGGGCGGACACGCGCACGCCGCGCAGGTGGCTCTGGTAATAGGGGTGCGCATCGCAGTCGAGACGATTCAGGAACAGCGCCTCGATCGCGTCGCCGCCGAATTCGCCGGGCGGCAGGCTGATGTTGTGGACGACCACGAGCGTCGGCACCGCACCCGCGGGCCGCGCCTCGAAGTTCGGCGACGGCGCATGGCGCGCTTCGCGCACCCAGCCGTTCGCGTCGACCGACAACACCGGCGCGTCGCTCATCGGGCGTCGCGGCCGTTCACGCGCGCGGCGTGGCGCTGCGCATGCTCGGCGCTGCAGAAGTATTCGCCGCTCGCGGCGATGGCATCGCCCTTCGGCGCATGCACGCCGCACTCGGCGCAGCGCACCATCGGTTCGGGCAGCGAGCCGCCGTTCGGGCGCGCGGCACCGGCGCCGGGCGCACCGCCGTTACCGGCGCCGCGACCGCCGCGCGCCTGCGCCTGTTCCTGCGCGTGGCGCAGCTTGCGCGCGAGCCACGAACCCGCGAAGAAGAGAAGAATCAGGAGAAGAATCTGTCGCATCGGAAACCTGCGGTCAAACCACGGAGCGGTGCAGCAGCACCTCGAAAACGAACCGGCTGCCGACATACGCGAGCAGCAGCGCGGCGAACGACACGAGCACCCAGCGCGCGGCCCCGCGGCCACGCCAGCCCGACGTCTTGCGGGCGACCAGCAGGCCGCCGAACATCAGCCACGACAGGATCGCGAACACCGTCTTGTGATCGAGCCGCAACGCGCGCGCGTCGACCTGCTCGCTGAACAGGATGCCCGACGCGAGCGTCAGCGTCAGCAGCACGAAGCCGGCGCCGATCAGGCGGAACAGCAGCTTCTCGAGCGTGAGCAGCGGCGGCAGCGTTTCGAGCCAGCTCGCGATCCAGCCTGTCGAGCCGTCGCGCCCGCCGCTCCTGAGCGACTGCAGGCGCCGCTCGACCATCAGCATCAGGATCGCGTGCAGCGCGGCGATCGCGAAGAGGCCGTACGCGATGTTCGCGATCAGGAAATGCAGCTTGAACAGCGGCGCCGCGGCATAGGGCAGCACCCGCACGCCGCCGAATATCAGCGGCAGCAGCGACGCGCCGCACGCGAGCGGCAGCACCAGCAGGCGCAGGCTGTCGAGCGGGAAGAAGAAGCTCTCGATCCAGTAGATGCCGGCGCCGAGCCAGAACATCGCGGACAGCGCGAACGCGAAGCCGAACACCATCGCGTCGTTCGGAAAGATCGTCATGTGCAGCAGCACGCCGTGCGCGACCAGCGCGGCGAACAGCAGCGCGCGGCCGGCCCCGCTCATCCCGGACGCGGCGGACGCCGGGACCGGCACGGCCGGCACGCTCGCGACGAGCGGCGTCGCACCCTGGCGGTGCGCACGCCAGCCTGCGACGGCGAGGCCGCCGTACAGGAATGCGGTGAGAGCATACAGTACAATATCCATGTTCGAAGTTTACACTAGGCCCCCTCCCCGCGACGGCTCCCTTTGTTCGGTTCCGCCGCGCCTTCGGGCCCCACTGTCCATCGCTCCCCATGCTCGACAATCTCACTCAACGGATGGCGCGCGTCGTCAAGACGCTGCGCGGCGAGGCCCGGCTCACCGAGGCGAATACGCAGGAGATGCTCCGCGAGGTGCGTCTCGCGCTGCTGGAAGCCGACGTGTCGCTGCCGGTCGTCCGCGAATTCATCGCCAAGGTCAAGGAAAAGGCGCTCGGCGAAGAGGTGATCAGCAGCCTGTCGCCGGGCCAGGCGCTCGTCGGCGTGGTCCAGAAGGAACTCACCGCCGTGATCGGCGGCGATTACGAAGGCAAGGCCGCCGAGCTGAACCTCGCGGTCACGCCGCCCGCGGTGATCCTGATGGCCGGCCTGCAGGGCGCGGGCAAGACCACGACCGCCGGCAAGCTCGCGAAGCTGCTGCGCGAGAAGTACAAGAAGAAGGTGCTGACCGTGTCGTGCGACGTGTATCGCCCGGCCGCGATCATGCAGCTGAAAACGGTGAGCGAACAGGTCGGCGCCGATTTCTTCCCGTCCACGCCGGACCAGAAGCCCGTCGACATCGCGCTCGCGGCCGTCGACTGGGCGAAGCGCCACTACCATGATGTGCTGATCGTCGACACGGCCGGCCGCCTCGGCATCGACGAGGCGATGATGCAGGAAATCGCCGCGCTGCACGGCGTGCTGAAGCCGGCCGAAACGCTGTTCGTCGTCGACGCGATGCTCGGCCAGGACGCGGTCAACACCGCGAAGGCGTTCAACGACACGCTGCCGCTCACTGGCGTCGTACTCACCAAGCTCGACGGCGACTCGCGCGGCGGCGCCGCGTTGTCGGTGCGGCACATCACGGGCAAGCCGATCAAGTTCGTCGGCGTCGCCGAGAAGCTCGACGGCCTCGAGGTGTTCCACCCCGACCGGATGGCGAACCGGATCCTCGGCATGGGCGACATCCTCGCGCTCGTCGAGGAGGCGCAGCGCGGCGTCGACGTCCAGGCCGCGCAGAAGCTCGCCGACAAGGTCAAGAAAGGCGGCGACTTCGACCTGAACGATTTCCGCGCGCAGATCTCGCAGATGAAGAACATGGGCGGCCTGTCGTCGCTGATGGACAAACTGCCCGCGCAGTTCCAGCAGGCGGCGGCCGGCGCCGACATGGGCCAGGCCGAGAAGTCGATCCGCCGGATGGAAGGCATCATCAGCTCGATGACGCCCGCCGAGCGCGCGAAACCCGAAATCATCAAGGCGACGCGCAAGCGCCGCATTGCAGCCGGCGCGGGCGTGCCGGTGCAGGAAGTCAACCGGATGCTGAACCAGTACGACCAGATGCGTACGATGATGAAGAAGCTGAAGGGCGGCAACATGCAGAAGATGATGCGCGGGCTGAAGGGCATGATGCCCGGCATGCGCTGATTTCGCCCGTCGGCCGGCGCGCGGGTTTTTGCCGTAGCGCGCGCCGGCCGTTCTGCTTCATCCTTATTTGTATACCGACTGCCCGCCAGAACACATGAACCGCGAAGAAGCCCTCCACATTTTCGACCACTCCGAAGAGATCGTCTCGGCCGACGCCGTCAACGCGTCGATCTCGAAGATGGCCGACGCGATCCGCGCCGAGATCGGCGACGCGTTCCCGCTCGTTCTCTCGGTGATGGGCGGCGCTGCGGTGTTTACCGGGATGCTGCTGCCGCATCTCGATTTCCCGCTCGAATTCGACTACATCCACCTGACCCGCTACCGCAACACGACGCAGGGCAGCCCGGAGATGCACTGGCGTGTCGCACCGCGCGAATCGGTGAAGGACCGCATCGTGCTCGTACTCGACGACATCCTCGACGAAGGCGAGACGATGGCCGCGATCCGCGACCGCATCCTCGACATGGGCGCGAAGCGCTTCATGTCCGCCGTGCTGTGCGAGAAGACGCTCACGAAGGCGAAACCGCTGCACCCCGACTTCTGCGGCTTCTCGGTGCCGGACCGCTACGTGTTCGGCTGCGGGATGGACGCGAAGGGCTACTGGCGCAACCTGCCGACGATCCGCGCGCTGACCGCGAACGTCTGATCGCCGCGCTGTCCGCCATATACCCGCCATACAAATAGAAAGCGGCGCGCCGGTTGCCCGGGGCGCCGCTTTTTTGTTTCCGCGCCGCCTGCTTATAACTGGTGCACGAACGCGCGAATGCCGGCCAGCAGCATCTCGACCGAGATCGCGACGAGCACGAGCCCCATCAGCCGCTCGAACGCCGCGACCGTCCGCTCGCCGAGCCACTGCTGGATCCGTTCGGCCAGCACCAGCGTGATCGCGCAGACGAGCATCGTGACCGTCAGCGCGCCGACCCACTCGAGCATCTTGCCGGGCGCCTGCGACGTCATCAGCATCACCGTCGCGAGCGCGGACGGCCCCGCCAGCGCCGGAATCGCGAGCGGCACGATGAACGGCTCGCCGCCCGCGCGCGGATCGCTGCCCAGCGCGCCGTCCGGATGCGGGAAAATCATCCGCAGCGCGATCAGGAACAGCACGATCCCGCCGCCGAGCCGCAGCGACAGGTCGGTGAGGCTCATCATCCGCAGAAAGCGATCGCCGACCAGCATGAAGAACAGCAGGATCACGAACGCGATCCCCACTTCGCGCAGGATCAGCTTCACGCGCCGCTCGCGCGGCACATCCCGCATCGCCGAAATGAACAGCGGGATGTTGCCGAGCGGGTCCGTGATCAGCACGAGGAGCACGGTGGCGGACAGGAACGTGTATTCCATCGTGTCCCCGGTCGCCGCGCTCAGTGCGCGAGCGCGGCGCGGATCTTCTCGGCGACCGTCGCCGCGGCCGCGTCGGCCGGCAGCAGCGTCGCTTCGGCGTCGCGGCGGCCCTGGTATTCGACCTTGCCTTCCTTCAGGCCGCGCTCGCCGATCACGAGACGATGCGGCACGCCGATCAGTTCCCAGTCGGCGAACATCACGCCCGGGCGCTCGCCGCGATCGTCGAGGATCACGTCGATGCCGGCGGCGACGAGTTCCGCGTACAGCTTGTCGGCCGTCTCGCGCACCATGTCGCTGCGGTCGTAGCCCATCGGGCACAGCACGACCTCGAACGGCGCGATCGACTCGGGCCAGATGATGCCGCGGTCGTCGAAGTTCTGCTCGATCGCCGCACCCAGGATACGCGTGATACCGACGCCGTAGCAGCCCATCAGCATCGGCTGCGGCTTGCCCGACTCGTCGAGGAACGTCGCGCCCATCGCTTCCGAGTACTTGGTGCCGAGCTGGAACACGTGGCCGACTTCGATGCCGCGGCAGATGTCGATCACGCCCTTGCCGTCCGGCGACGGATCGCCCTTCTTCACGTTGCGCACGTCGGCGACTTCCGGCTCCGGCAGGTCGCGGCCCCAGTTCACGCCCGCGATGTGATAGTCGACCTCGTTCGCGCCGACGACGAAGTCGCTCATGTTCGCGACCGTGCGGTCGGCAATTACCTTCACCGGCTTCTTCGTGCCGACCGGGCCGAGGTAGCCCGGCGGCGTGCCGAACCACTCGACGATTTCCTGCTCGGTCGCGAAGCGGTGGTTCTTCAGGCCCGGCAGCTTCGACACCTTGATCTCGTTCAGATCGTGATCGCCGCGCAGCATCACGAGCCAGATGGTCGGCTCGGCGCCTTCATTGTCGGTCGCGAGCACGATCGACTTGATCGTGCGCTCGAGCGGGATCGACAGCAGTTCGGCGACGGCCTCGCACTTCGCCTTGCCGGGCGTCGCGACCTTTTCCATCGTTTCGGCCGGCGCCGCGCGCTCGGCAATCAGCGGCAGCGCTTCGGCCGCCTCGACGTTCGCCGCGAATTCGGACGTCGGGCAGTACGCGATCGCGTCCTCGCCGGTGTCGGCGATCACGTGAAATTCGTGCGAGAAGTTGCCGCCGATCGAGCCGCTGTCGGCCGCCACCGCGCGGAACTCGAGGCCGAGGCGCGTGAAGATGCGCACGTACGCGTCGTACATCTTGCGGTACGACTCGTTCAGGCCCGCCGCATCCTTGTCGAACGAATACGCGTCCTTCATGATGAATTCGCGGCCGCGCATCACGCCGAAGCGCGGACGGATCTCGTCGCGGAACTTCGTCTGGATCTGGTAGAAGTTCACCGGCATCTGCCGGTAGCTCTTGATCTGGTTGCGCGCGATGTCGGTGACGACTTCCTCGTGCGTCGGCCCGATCACGAAATCGTTGTCCTTGCGGTCCTTGAAGCGCAGCAACTCGGGGCCGTACTGTTCCCAGCGGCCCGATTCCTGCCACAGCTCGGCCGGCTGCACGGCCGGCATCAGCAGCTCGATGGCGCCCGCCCGGTTCATTTCCTCGCGCACGATCGCCTCGACCTTGCGAATCGAACGCAGGCCGACCGGCAGATAGTTGTAGATGCCGCCGGCGACGCGACGGATCATGCCGGCGCGGACCATCAGCTTGTGGCTGACGATCTCTGCGTCGGCGGGTGCCTCTTTCAGGGTGCCGATAAAGAAACGGGAAGCTTTCATGCGGACGGTTCCAAAAACGGCGCCCCCAGGCGGGGCGCCCGAAAAAGTTTCAAGGTGAAAAAGCTGCGCGCGGCGAACAACGAGGGACGACGATGGCGCAGACGACGTAGCAGACTAATCAGGGACAATTCAGCCGGCGTACCCCGCGCGGATTCGCTCCGTCACGGTGCGCAGCGCCCGTTATCTGTTTATAATCAAAGCAATTTTAAAGGATTCGAAGGTGGTTGTATGCTGGATCGTGAAGGCTTTCGCCCGAACGTCGGCATCATCCTCTTGAACGCGCGCAACGAGGTGTTTTGGGGCAAGCGGCTCCGCGAGCATTCCTGGCAGTTTCCTCAAGGTGGGATCAAGTACGGCGAGACCCCCATGCAGGCGATGTACCGGGAACTGCACGAGGAAACGGGCCTGCATCCGGAACACGTCAAGATAATCGGCCGCACTCGCGACTGGTTGCGTTACGAGGTGCCTGACAAGTTCATCAAACGCGAAGTACGCGGTCATTACCGCGGCCAGAAGCAGATCTGGTTCCTGCTGCGGATGGTCGGACGCGATTGCGACATTTGCTTGCGCGCGACCGATCACCCGGAGTTCGATGCGTGGCGCTGGAACGAGTACTGGGTGCCGCTCGATGCGGTGATCGAGTTCAAGCGGGATGTCTATCAGTTGGCGCTGACGGAACTGTCGCGCTTCCTGCGCCGCCCGGCGCAGCGAGCCGAGAAGCCGCGCGGGCCGCGTGTGTCGCGCTATCCGCGCGTCATCGGCGCACAGGCCCAGACGCTGACGATTGTCGACGCATCGGTAGTCTGTTCGGAGATCGAAGTGGAAGCGAGCACGCTCGACGAGATGCCGCCCCGCGTGATCGTCGGCAAATGACGAGTTGGACTGCATGACCGGGCGCGACCTTGGTGTCGCGCCCTTTTTTTACGAGGAATGCATATTGAAAGCGATTGCTCTCGCGCTCGCATCGATCGCCGCGATGGCCGCCCTGGCCGGCTGCGCGAACTCGAAAGCGCCGTCCAACAAGGATGACAGCGAGTTCGTGTACCTGCTCGACCGTCAGGGAACCTGGAAGGAAAACGCCGTCGACACGCTGCCGCCGCTGCCGCAAACGGGCGATCTGCTGCCATTCAACGTGTCGCAGAACACGCCGCTCAAGTTCTTCGTCGATGCGAAGTCGCTCGACGTCGGCACCGACGGCGTCGTGCGCTACGCCGTCGTGATCACGAGCCCGGCCGGCGCGCGCAACGTGAACTACGAAGGCATCCGCTGCGACACCTACGAATGGCGCCAGTACGCCGGCCTGAACGCGGACCACAACGGCTGGGATCGCACCGTCGAGAACGACTGGCGGCGCATCGAGAACGGCGAGTTGAACGCCTACCACTCCGCGCTCTACCAGGACTACTTCTGCTCGAACAAGATGCCCCAGGGCTCCACCCGGCAGATCCTCGAAAACATCCGGTTCCACCGCACCGCGATGACGCAGCTGCGCTGACGACGCGCGGGGGCCCGTCGCCCGCATCGCCCCGCTGCAACGAAAAGCCCGCGCGATGCGGGCTTTTTCATTTCGACGACGAAAACCGGCTGGCGATCACACCAGCACGAGGTTGTCGCGATGAATCAGTTCGGGCTCCAGCATGTAGCCGAGCACGGCCTCGATCTCGCCGCTCGGCTTGCGGTGAATCAGCTTCGTTTCCGCGCTGCTGTAGTTCGTGAGCCCGCGCGCCACCTCGCGCCCGTCCGGGCCGACACACGCGATCACCTCGCCGCGCGCGAACGCGCCCTGCACGTCGGTGACGCCGATCGGCAGCAGGCTCTTGCCGCCGGCCGTCAGCTTCTCGACCGCGCCGGCATCGATCACGACATGGCCGCGCACCTGCAGATGATCGGCCATCCATTGCTTGCGTGCCGCCATCCGCGCCGTCCGTGCGATCAGTTGCGTGCCGATCGCCTCGCCGGCCGCCAGCCGCACGAGCACGTCGGACTCCCGGCCGCTTGCGATCACGGTATTCGCGCCGCTGTGCGCCGCCCGCTTCGCCGCGAGGATCTTCGTCAGCATTCCGCCGCGGCCCAGACTCGAACCGGCTCCGCCTGCCATCGCCTCGAGCTCCGGTGCGCCCGCATTGGCCTCGCCGACGAGCGTCGCATTCGGATCCTTGCGCGGATCGGCCGTGAACAGCCCCGACTGGTCGGTGAGGATGATCAGCGCATCGCCTTCGATCAGGTTCGCGACGAGCGCGCCGAGCGTGTCGTTGTCGCCGAACTTGATTTCGTCGGTGACGACCGTGTCGTTCTCGTTGATGATCGGCACGACGCCGAGCCGCAGCAGCGTGAGCAGCGTCGAGCGCGCGTTCAGATAGCGTTCGCGATCCGCCAGGTCGGCGTGCGTGAGCAGGATCTGCGCGGTGCGGATGCCGTGCTCGGTAAAGCGGCTTTCGTAGACTTGCGCGAGCCCCATCTGGCCGACCGCGGCGGCGGCCTGCAACTCGTCGATTTCCCGCGGCCGCTTGCTCCAGCCGAGCCGCTGCATGCCTTCGGCGATCGCGCCCGAACTGACGAGCACGACTTCCTTGCCCTGCGCACGCAGCGCAGCGATCTGGGCTGCCCAGCGGCCGATTGCAGCATGATCGAGCCCCTTGCCGTCGTTGGTCACGAGGCTGGAGCCCACCTTCACCACCAATCGCTTCGAATCCGCGATGATCGAACGCATCCTGCACTGTCTCCTGTATCTGATGCCCGCCCCGGCCGGGCCCGATGGAACGCCAACGCCGGGCGGCACGCCCGGCGCGTCAGCGAACCGTTCAGGCGTCGTCGCCCGGCGCCGCACCACCCTTCGCCGACGGCGCCTCGCGGAAACGCACGTCCGCCGCGAGATCCTCCGCCTCCGCCGCGCGATGCGCGTCCGAATGTTCGGAGAGGTAGTCGTAGATCGCGTAGCACAGCGCTTCGCAGCCCTGGCCCGTGAGCGCCGAGATCTCGAACACGGGGCCGTCCCAGCCGAAGCGGTCGAGGAAATCCGCGACGCGCGCCTCGCGCTCGTCTTCCGGCACCATGTCCAACTTGTTGAGCACGAGCCAGCGCGGCTTCTCGTAGAGCGCCTCGTCGTACTTGCGCAGCTCGCCGACGATCGCCGTCGCTTCCGCGACCGGATCGACGCTTTCGTCGAACGGCGCGAGATCGACCAGATGCAGCAGCACGCCGGTACGCTGCAGGTGGCGCAGGAATTGATGCCCGAGGCCCGCGCCTTCGGCCGCCCCTTCGATCAGCCCCGGGATATCGGCGATCACGAAGCTCTTGCTCGGCCCGACACGCACCACGCCGAGATTCGGCGCGAGCGTCGTGAACGGGTAGTCGGCGATCTTCGGCTTCGCGTTCGACACCGACGAGATGAAGGTCGACTTGCCCGCGTTGGGCATGCCGAGCAGGCCGACGTCGGCGAGCACCTTCAGCTCGAGCTTCAGCATGCGCCGCTCGCCCGGCTTGCCGTCCGTCTTCTGGCGCGGCGCGCGGTTCGTGCTCGACTTGAAATGCAGGTTGCCGAGGCCGCCGGCGCCGCCCTGCGCGAGCATCACCCGCTGGTCGTGCTCGGTCAGATCGGCGATCAGCTCGCCGGTATCCATGTCGCTGATGATCGTGCCGACCGGCATGCGCAGCGTGACATCGTCGCCGCCCTTGCCGTAGCAATCCGAGCCGCGGCCGTTTTCGCCGTTGCGCGCGAGGTGCTTCTTCGCGTAACGGTAGTCGATCAGCGTGTTGATGTTGCGGTCGGCGATCGCGTAAACGCTGCCGCCCCGGCCGCCGTCGCCGCCGTCCGGCCCGCCGAACGGGACGAATTTCTCGCGGCGCATCGACGCGCTGCCATCGCCTCCGTCGCCGGCGATGACTTCGATTCGTGCTTCGTCAATGAACTTCATTCGCCACTCCGCCCAGTATTTCCGCTATTGTGCCGCGCGCCGACACGCTTGAACAATCTGCCGTTCGGCCGATCGTACGCCGGTTGCGCGAGGGTCGCCGGCGCGCATTTGCGGCCGGCGACCCAATAAAAAAGGCCCCGCGAAGACTGCGGGGCCTTTCGGCTACGAAGCCCGTGGGTGCCTGACTCAGGCAGCCGCCGGGACGACGATGACCAGATGCTTCTTGTCCGCGCCCTTCGTCGCGAACTTGACGTGACCGTCGACCAGCGCGAACAGGGTGTGATCCTTGCCCATGCCGACGTTCTCGCCAGCGTGCATGCGCGTGCCGCGCTGACGCACGATGATGCCGCCAGCGTTGATTGCCTGGCCGCCGTACACTTTCACGCCGAGACGTTTCGACTCGGAGTCGCGGCCGTTCCGGGAAGAGCCGCCTGCCTTTTTGTGTGCCATCTGATTGCTCCTTTACCGAGGCGCTTACGCGTTGATCGCGTCGATGCGCAGCTCAGTGTAGTTCTGGCGGTGGCCGCCGTGCTTTTGGTAGTGCTTCCGGCGACGCATCTTGAAGATGGTGACCTTGGCATGACGACCGTGCGACACGACGGTGGCCTTGACGGAAGCCCCACTGACCAGCGGCGTACCGAACTTAATCGATTCGCCTTCGCCCACTGCGAGAACCTGGTCGAGCGTGATTTCAGCGTCAATGTCAGCCGGTATCTGTTCTACTTTGAGTTTTTCGCCAACGGCAACCTTGTACTGCTTGCCGCCGGTTTTTATGACCGCGTACATTGAGAACCTCACTCTGGATCCAATTTTTCCGCACACCACGCGCGGAAAACACGTGATTATACATGGGGTTAGCACCCAAGTCAAAGCCGATCGACGATTGCCGCGCGCGGGCCTCGGCCGGACGGCCAAAATCGCGCCACGGGTATGTCTGACAGACCGGCATATCGCGGATTCGACTTATAATCCGCCGCATCACCCAATTCCATCATCATGTCGTCGTCCACCGCCTCCCCCACCCTCAGCGCCGCCCACCTGCTCGCCCCGATCACCAGCGACATGGAGCAGGTGAATCGCGTTATCCGGCAAAGCCTCGCGTCCGACGTGCTGCTGATCAACCAGATCGCCGAGTACATCATCGGCGCGGGCGGCAAGCGGCTGCGTCCGGCGTTGCTGCTGCTCGTCGCCGGCGCGCTCGGCGAAACGTCGCACCAGCGGCACGTGCTGGCCGCCGTCGTCGAGTTCATCCATACGGCCACGCTGCTGCATGACGACGTCGTCGACGAATCCGAGCTGCGCCGCGGCCGCCAGACCGCCAATGCGCTGTTCGGCAACGCGGCGAGCGTGCTGGTAGGCGATTACCTCTACTCGCGCTCGTTCGAGATGATGGTCGGCGTCGGCAAGATGCGCGTGATGGAGATCCTGTCCGAAGCGACGACGATCATTTCGGAAGGCGAGGTGCTGCAACTCCTGAACATGCACGACGCGGACGTCGACGAGACGCGCTACATGCAGGTGATCCGCTACAAGACGGCGAAGCTGTTCGAGGCGTCGGCCCGCCTGGGCGCGGTGCTCGCGGGCGCCGACGCGCCGACCGAGGCCGCCGCCGCCGAATACGGCCGCCGGATCGGCACCGCATTCCAGATCATGGACGACTGGCTCGACTATGCGGGCACCGCCGAGGCAATGGGCAAGAATGCCGGCGACGACCTGCGCGAAGGCAAGCCGACGCTGCCGCTCATCTATCTGATCGAACGCGGCACGCCCGACCAGTCGGCGCTCGCCCGCGAGGCGATCGAACACGGCGGCACCGATCGCTTCGACACGATTTTCGAAGCGATCACGCGCTCGGGCGCGCTCGACCACACGCTCGAATGCGCACGCCAGGAAGCGCAGGCGGCGGCGGCGGCGATTGCCGCGTTCCCCGATTCGATCTACAAGGAAAGCCTGCTCGGGTTGTGTTCATACTCGACGTCACGGCAGTCGTAAACACGCGGCGAACGGGAAGCGCCGCCTTGTCTCGAAAAATTTCTTCACCAAAGTATTCCCTTTTAGAAAAAACATCGTTATAGTTACGTTCTTGCTTGTGACGACGCAGCGATCTTCAAGAAGACGGCGAAGTCCGAAGAGCAAAAATCGGGGTGTAGCTTAGCCTGGTAGAGCGCTACGTTCGGGACGTAGAGGCCGGAGGTTCGAATCCTCTCACCCCGACCAGATTTAAAAAAACCGTGCACCTTGTGCACGGTTTTTTTTCGTCCGGCCGCCGCGGGCCCTCGTGTCGCGCGCGACACATCGCGGTCGCCGGCCTCTGCTATATTTGCCCCATCCCTGTCCTTCACTGCCCTTTCCAACGCGTGGACCAAATTCCCTTATGGGCGCAAATCGGCGCCGTCTTCCTGCTTCTCCTCTGTTCCAGCTTCTTTTCCATTTCCGAGACCGCGATGATGGCGCTCAATCGCCATCGGCTGAAGCATCTCGCCGGCCAGGGCGTGCTCGGCGCGAAAACCACGCAGGGGCTGCTCACGCGCACTGACTTGCTGCTCAGCGTGATCCTGATCGGCAACAACCTGTTCAACACGATCATTCCGGTCCTCACGACCTCGCTCGCGCTCCATACGTTCGGCCGCAACAACCTCGCGCTGTCGATCGCGACCGGCGTCGTCGCGTTCCTGATCATCGTGTTCGCGGAAATCGCGCCGAAGATCGTCGGCGCGACGTTCCCCGAGCGCATCGCGCTGCCCGCAAGCCTCGTGATCGCCCCGTTGATGCGCGTGTTCAAGCCGGTCGTCTGGTTCGTCAATGCGCTCGCGAACGGCGTGCTGTGGGTGCTGCGCATCAACACGAAGAAGGGCCGCGACCAGCGAATGTCGGCCGACGAGCTGCGCGCCATCGTGCTCGAATCGAGCAGTTTCATGCCGACCAAGCACCGCAGCATCCTGCTCAACCTGTTCGACCTCGAGAACATCACGGTCGACGACGTGATGGTGCCGCGCCGCCAGATCGAGTCGCTCAACTTCTACGCGCCGCTCGACGACATCCTGCATCAGCTCGAAACCTGCTATCACAACCGCCTGGTGGTCTACGAAGGCGACATCGACAAGGTGCTCGGCGTGCTGCACGTGCGCAAGACGCTCACCGGGCTGCACAACCAGGATTTCGACCGCGAGACGCTGCGCACGCTGCTCGCCGAGCCGTACTACGTGCCGTCGGGCACGCCGGTGGTCCAGCAGCTCCAGTTCTTCCAGGAAACCCGGCAGCGCACCGCGCTCGTCGTCAACGAGTACGGCGAGCTCGAAGGACTCGTCACGCCCGAGGACATCATCGAGGAGCTGATCGGCGAATTCACGACGTCGATGCCGCGCAGCGAACGCGCGGGCGGCTGGGACGAGAACGGCGAATGCATCGTGTCGGCCAGCATGCCGCTGCGCGAACTGAACCGCTGGCTGCACCTGAAACTGCCGACCGACGGGCCGAAGACGCTGAATGGGCTCGTGCTCGAGATCCTCGAGGAAATTCCCGAAGACGACGTGTGCCTGAAAATCGGCGACGTGATGCTCGAAGTGATGCGCAGCGACGATCAGGCGGTACGCACTGTCAAGCTTTTCAAGCCGCGCGGCACGCGCAGCGGGCGCGCCGCCTCCCGCTAGCCGAACGGCCGACTGCCGGCGCCGCCCGCGACGCGCGATCATCTGCGCATCACGGTCAACAGGCGGCCAGCGCGCCGGCTCACATGCACTTCCCTTCCTCCGGGGCGTCGCCGCACACGCAGTCGGCGCCCGCGCACGCCGCCGCGCCCCATGCACTCGATGCGGCCCAGCTCGACGATGCCCCCGCCGTACGGCTGCTGACGGACACGCTGCACGCGGCGCGCGTGCGCGACGCGTCGGACATCCACGTCGAGCCGTTCGAAGCCGGCTGGCGCATCCGTCTGCGCATCGACGGCGTACTGCATGAACATGCGCGACCGCCGCTGCACCTGCGCGATGCGCTCGTGACGCGGATCAAGGTGCTCTCGCGCATGGACATCGCCGAGCGGCGGCTTCCGCAGGACGGCCGGCTGCGCATCGCGATCGACGGCGGCACGCGCGGCGACTACCGCGTCAGTTCGCTGCCGACGCTGTTCGGCGAAAAGCTCGTGCTGCGGCGGCTCGAAACGCTGCCGCCCGATCTCACGCTTGCCAACCTCGGCTTCGACGCGCGGCAGGCCGCCGCGATGGAGGCCGCGATCCGCGCGCCGCATGGCCTCGTGCTCGTCACCGGCCCGACCGGCAGCGGCAAGACGCTGTCGCTCTACTGCGCGCTGCAGATGCTCGATCGCGACGCGCACAACGTCTGTACGGTCGAGGATCCCGCCGAGATCCAGCTCGACGGGATCAACCAGGTCGGCGTCGCCGACAAGGCCGGTCTCACGTTTGCGACCGCGCTGCGCGCGCTGTTGCGACAGGATCCCGACGTCATCATGGTCGGCGAGATTCGCGATGCGGAGACGGCCGATGTCGCGATCAAGGCCGCCCAGACAGGCCATCTCGTGCTGTCGACGCTGCATACGAACGACGCGCCGGCCGCCGTCGCGCGGCTGCTCGACATCGGCGTCGCGCCGTACAACCTCGCGGCCGCGCTGCACCTCGTCACCGCGCAGCGCCTCGTCCGGCGCCTGTGCGTCGCCTGCCGCGTGCATTCGGACGCATCGGCGCGCGCGTTGCGGGAAGCCGGCTGCGACCCGGCGGCGCTGGCAACCGGCTGGCGGCCGTTCGTCGCGCGCGGCTGTTCCGCCTGTCACGGAATCGGCTATCGCGGCCGCATCGGCCTGCATCAGACGATGCCGGTATCGCCCGGGCTGGCCGAGCGCATCGTCGCGCGGGCAAGCGTCCGCGAACTCGCGCAATGCGTGGCGGCCGAGGGCGTGCGTACCCTGCGCGACGCGGCATTCGCGCGCGTGCTGGACGGCACGACGAGCATCGCTGAAGCCGTCGCCGCCACGCCCGCGGCGTGAACGTTCGCACGCCACCGCGCGAAACCCGCTTTGCATGGCGCGGCCGCCATCGCGACGGCGCGCCGCGCCGCGGGATCGTCATCGCCTTCGACGCGGCGGCCGCGCGTGCCACGCTCGCGCGCGACGGCATCGCGGTACTGTCGCTCGACGTCCGCGGGCCGGCCCGCCCGCCGGCGGCCGGCGCCCGTGACATCACGCGCTTCACGCGCCAGCTCGCGAGCCTGTTGCAGGCCGGCCTGCCGCTTGCACCGTCGCTCGAGATGCTCGCGCGCACCCGCACGCGCGACGGCGTGCCGCGCATCGCCGCGGGGCTCGCCCGCGAGATCGTCGGCGGCCGGCGCTTCGCCGACGCACTCGCACGTTATCCCTCGCAGTTCGGTACGCTGTATCGTCAGTTGATCGAGGTCGGCGAGGCGTCCGGTTCGCTCGGCATCGTGCTGACGCGGGTCGCGGAACACCGCGAGCGCGCCGACGCGCAATGGCGCAAGCTGCGTGCCGCGCTCGCGTATCCGGCCGCCGTCATCCTGTTCGCGCTCGCGATCTCGGCAGCATTGATGGTGTGGGTCGTGCCGACCTTCCGGCAGATCTTCGACGGTTTCGGCGCCGCCCTGCCCGCGCCGACCCGCGCGCTGCTCGCGTTGTCCTCCGCGCTGTCGGCGTGGGGCGGCGTGCTGCTGGCCGGCGCGGCCGCCACGGGGCTTGCCGCGCAGCACGCGCTTCGGCGCTCGTCCGCATTGCGCCATGCGCTCGCGCGACACCTGTTGCGCGCGCCGCTCGCGGGCAGCGCACTGGAGCGGTTCGCCGCCGCACGCTGGTGCCGCTCGCTAGCGACCCTGCTCGGCGCCGGCGTGCCGCTCGCCGATGCGTTCGCCACGCTCGAGCGCACGGCCGGCCACCCGGTGTTCGCGCAGGCTACCGCGCACATCGCCGCACGCGTGTTGCGCGGCGTGCGCCTGGCCGATGCGATGCATTCGGCCGGCTGCTTTCCGGACGACGTCGTGCAACCGATCGCCGTCGCCGAGGAAACCGGTGCGCTCGACACGATGCTCGCCGACATCGCCGCGTTGTGCGAACGTCAGCTCGACGCGCGCCTCGATGCGCTCGCGGCGCTCGGCGAACCGTTGATCGTGATCGTCCTGGGCGCGCTCGTCGGCGGCCTCGTGATCGCGATGTACCTGCCCATCCTTCAGCTCGGCAACGTGGTGTAGCATCGCAACCGACTCTGTCGCCTTTTTGCCCCGAACCTTGATCCTCATGACGCCAGCGCTCCTGCCCGCCGTTTCCGATTCGCCCGAGAGCACGCTGCTCGCGCTGGCGATGCTGCCGCCCGCGCTCCAGTATGCGTTCGCGATCGTCATCGGCCTGTGCGTCGGCAGCTTCCTGAACGTGGTCGCGCACCGGTTGCCCGTGATGATGCAGCGTGCGTGGCAGGCCGAAATCGCCGAAGCGACGGGCACCGAGCCCCCGCCGCCCGACGACGGTTATCCGCCGCGCTACGATCTGTGGCGCCCGCGCAGCGCCTGCCCGCATTGCGGCCACGTGTTGCGCGCCTGGGAGAACATCCCGATCGTCAGCTACCTGGTGCTGCGCGGGCGCTGCCGGCGCTGCGGCCACGCGATCGGCATCCGCTATGTGCTCGTCGAACTCGCGTGCGCGCTGCTCGCCGCCGTCTCGCTCGCGGCGTTCGGCCCGACCGTCGCCGCGCTTGCCGCGTTCGCGCTGTGCGCGGCGCTGCTCGCGATGAGCGCGATCGACATCCGCACCGGCTACCTGCCCGATTCGATGACGCTGCCGCTGCTGTGGGCCGGGCTCGCGCTCAACCTCGGCGGCACCTTCACGTCGCTGCGCTCGGCCGTGATCGGCGCGATGGCCGGCTACCTGTTCCTGTGGTCGATCTACTGGCTGTTCAAATGGCTGCGCGGCATCGAGGGCATCGGTTTCGGCGACCTGAAGCTGCTGGCCGCGCTCGGCGCATGGATGGGCTGGGCCGCGCTGCCGCAGGTCGTGCTGTTCGCGGCGGTGACCGGCGCGATCGTCGGGCTCGTCGCGACCTGGCGCGGCCGCATGCGCTTCGAGGAGCCGATTCCGTTCGGCCCGTTCCTCGCGGCCGGCGGCGTCGCCACGCTGTTTTTCGGCACCCCTTTCTATGCGGCGCTCGGAGGCTGACATGTTTTCAGTAGGACTCACGGGCGGCATCGGCAGCGGCAAGACGACCGTTGCCGACCTGTTCGGCGCCCGCGGCGCATCGCTCGTCGATACCGACCTGATCGCCCACCGCATCACCGCGCCGGGCGGTCTCGCGATGCCGGCGATCGAGCAGGCTTTCGGCCGCGGCTTCGTGGCCGCCGACGGCTCGCTCGATCGCGCGAAGATGCGCACGCTGATCTTCAGCGACGACGACGCGCGCCGGCGCCTCGAAGCGATCACGCATCCGCTGATCCGCGCGGAGACCGACCGCGAGGCGCGCGAGGCGCGGGGCCCGTACGTGATGTTCGTCGTGCCGCTGCTCGTCGAGTCGGGCACCTGGAAGGCGCGCAGCGATCGCGTGCTCGTCGTCGACTGCCCGGTCGAAACGCAGATCGCGCGCGTGATGCGGCGCAACGGCTTCACGCGCGAACAGGTCGAAGCGATCATCGCGCGACAGGCGACGCGCGAGGCCCGCCTCGCGGCGGCCGACGACGTGATCGTCAACGACGCGGTCACGCCCGACGCGCTCGCCGCGCAGGTCGATGCACTGCACCAACGCTACGTCGGATTCGCAGCCGCGCACTGAGCATCGCATGCAATCCTGATGGTGTACGAAATTGGCGCGTTGCTAGGGTAGAGAGGGGGCATTAGAATGTCCTTCATTGTTTCAATCCCTACCCAAGAGGCGAGCGCGCTTGATTCTTTACGAGTATCCGTTCAACGAGCGAATTCGCACGCTGTTGCGTCTCGAAGATCTGTTCGAGCGCTTCGCGTTCTTTTTGGCTCAGGAGGACCCGCGTGAGCACCACGTCGCGCTGACGACGCTGTTCGAAATCGCCGAGGTGACGGGCCGCGCGGACCTGAAATCGGATCTGATGAAGGAACTCGAACGCCAACGCCAGACGCTCGCCCCCTTTCGCGGCAATCCGGGTATCGAGCAGAACGCGCTCGAAGCCGTGCTCGGCGAAATCGAGCAGACGCTCGCGAATCTCGCGCAGATGCAGGGCAAGACCGGCCAGCACCTCGTCGACAACGAGTGGCTCGCCAGCATCCGCAGCCGCGCAGTGATCCCGGGCGGTACGTGCAAGTTCGACCTGCCGTCGTACTACGCGTGGCAGCAATGGCCGGCCGAGCAGCGGCGCCAGGACATCGCGAAGTGGATCCTGCCGTTGCTGCCGTTGCGCGACGCAGCGGCGATCGTGCTGCGGCTCGCGCGCGAATCGGGTCAGGCGTCGAAGGTCATGGCGATGCAGGGCAGCTACCAGCAGATGCTGTCCGGGCGCAGCTATCAGTTGATGCAGGTGCGGGTGTCGCCGGAGCTGCGCGTGATTCCCGAGGCGAGCGCCAACAAATACATGCTGTGGGTGCGGTTCACCATGCAGGACGGCGACGTGCGGCCGCGCGCGGTGGACATCGACGTGCCGTTCCATCTGACCCTGTGTAATCTGTAACGGCCGCGTGCCGGTTCAACGCTTTCGTATGACTACCGTCGTGAAATGTCCTTCGTGCGGCGCAGAAGTGCGCTGGACGCCTGAAAACAAGTTCCGTCCGTTCTGTTCGGCCCGCTGCAAGCAGCTCGACCTCGGCGCATGGGCCGCGGAAAAGTATCGGATCGGCGGTTCTTCCGACGAGGGCCCGTCGTCGGAAGAAGACGGCACGGACAGCCGCCGCGACAGTTGAGCGGCGCGCGCCGCCGTCCGCCAATATGGCCCGCGTTTCAGGCAGGCCGCCGCGGCGTCACTGCGACGCCGCTTCCTTCTCCAGCAGTTCGAGCACCGGCAGCGCCGCCGGCAACAGCGGCGCGACCTCGACCGGCAGCTGCTGCCACACGAACGCCTGCCCTTCCTTGCTGTGCGGCTCGCCCGTCCAGCCCGTCACCTTGCAGAAATAGAGCCGGACATACGCGTGCGGATAATCGTGCTCAAGCGTGTGCCAGCGGTGGCTGGCCGTGACTTCGATGCCGAGTTCCTCGTGCAGCTCGCGCGCCAGTGCGTCCTCGACGCTTTCGCCGGCCTCCAGCTTGCCGCCCGGGAACTCCCAGTAACCTTCATACGGCTTGCCCTGCAGGCGTTGCGCGAGCAGATACCTGCCGTCCGGCTGCACCATCACGCCAACCGCGACTTCGGTCACCTTGCGGCCGTCCGGCGCCCGCACGGCGCCTTGTGCCTGATCCGCGCTCATGCCTGCTCCTTGCGGCCCGACCAGTCCCGCGCGAACTGCCACGCGACGCGGCCCGAGCGCGAGCCGCGCTCGAGCGCCCATACGAGCGCGTCGCCGCGCGCGGTCTCGATCTCCGCATCCGGGCAGCCGAAGTGACGCAGCCAGTGCGCGACGATGTCGAGGTAGTCGTCCTGCTTGAACGGATAGAAGCTGACCCACAGGCCGAAGCGCTCCGACAGCGAGATCTTCTCCTCGACGACCTCGCCGGGGTGAATCTCGCCGTCCGGCAGATGCTTGTACGACTCGTTGTCGCTCATGTACTCGGGCAGCAGGTGACGGCGGTTCGACGTCGCGTAGATCAGCACGTTGTCCGACTGCGCGGCGATCGAGCCGTCGAGCGCAACCTTCAGCGCCTTGTAGCCCGATTCGCCGTCCTCGAACGACAAGTCGTCGCAAAACACGATGAACCGCTCCGGACGCTGCGAGATCAGGTCGACGATGTCGCCGAGATCGTGCAGGTCGTCCTTGTCCACTTCGATCAGGCGCAGCCCGTCGTTCGCGTACGCATTCAGGCACGCCTTGATCAGCGACGACTTGCCGGTACCGCGTGCGCCGGTCAGCAGCACGTTGTTGGCCGGCTTGCGCTGCACGAACTGGCGCGTGTTCTGGTCGATCAGCGCTTTCTGGCGATCGATGTTGTGCAGGTCGCCGAGCGTGATCGACGACACGGCCGGCACCGGCTGCAGGTAACCGCGCCCCTGGCGCTTGCGCCAGCGGAACGCGTGCGCCGCGCTCCAGTCGATCGCCGCCGGCGCGGGCGGCAGCATCCCTTCGAGACGGCCGAGCAGCGCTTCCGCGCGTGTCAGAAACTGTTCAAGCTTGTCCATGTCGTTCGAGCGCTCCCGATCAGGAGCGGTAATCCGCGTTGATGCTCACGTAATCGTGCGACAGGTCGCACGTCCAGACGGTGGCCTCCGCATCGCCGCGCCCCAGCAGCACGCGGATCGTGATCTCGCTCTGCTTCATCACGCGCTGGCCGTCTTCTTCCTGGTAGGCCGGATTGCGGCCGCCTGCCTTCGCGACCAGCACGTCGTCGAGATAAAGATCGATCTTGCCGACGTCGAGATCCGCAACGCCCGCATAGCCGATCGCCGCGAGAATCCGGCCGAGGTTGGGGTCGGATGCGTAGAAGGCCGTCTTCACGAGCGGCGAATGGCCGATCGCGTACGCGATCTGGCGGCATTCGGCGACGCTCCTGCCGCCTTCGACCTGCACCGTCATGAACTTCGTCGCGCCTTCGCCGTCGCGCACGATCAGTTGCGACAGCACCTGCGCGACTTCCGTCACCGCGTCGCGCAGCGCCGCATAGGCGGGCGAATCGGTCGACGTGATCGCGGGCAGCGTACTCTTGCCCGACGCGATCAGGATGAACGAGTCGTTCGTGGACGTGTCGCCGTCGATCGTGATGCAGTTGAACGAGCGGTCGGCGACTTCCTTCACGAGCGTGTCGAGCACCGGCTGCGCGACGTTCGCATCGAACGCGAGGAAGCCGAGCATCGTCGCCATGTTCGGCTTGATCATGCCCGCGCCCTTGCTGATGCCCGTCAGCGTGACCGTGTGGCCGTCGATCGCCACCTGGCGCGACGTCGCCTTCGGCAGCGTGTCGGTCGTCATGATCGCCTGCGCGGCGTCGAACCAGTTCGCGGCCTTGCGGTTCGCGAGCGCGGCCGGCAGGCCGGCCTTCAGGCGATCGATCGGCAGCGGCTCGAGGATCACGCCGGTCGAGAACGGCAGCACCTGCGCCGGCTCGATGCCGGCCAGACGCGCGAGTTCCGTGCAGGTTTCGCGTGCGTTCACGAGGCCCGGCTCGCCGGTGCCCGCGTTCGCATTGCCCGTATTCACGACCAGCGCGCGAATGCCCGCGCCGCCGGCACGCACCTTCGCCAGGTGCTCGCGGCAGACGGTGACCGGCGCAGCGCAGAAACGGTTTTCGGTGAACACGCCCGCGACCGTCGCGCCTTCGTCGACGGAGATGACCAGCACGTCCTTGCGATTCGGCTTGCGGATGTTCGCTTCCGCCCAGCCGAGCGTGACGCCGGCGACGGGATGGAGTTGGGCGGGATCGATCGACGGAAAATTGACAGCCATGGGGCACACCTGCCGGATGGAAAATGCCGGCACGTGCCGGCATCGATTGGAAGAACCGGCGGCCGCACGCGCGGGCCGCCACAACTCACGTCACTGACTGGAAGCTGCGAACGACGCGGCGCGCGTGATGCGCGCCGCCGCCGATCATGACAGCTTCCCGTGACATTGCTTGTACTTCTTGCCGCTGCCGCACGGGCACGGATCGTTGCGGCCGACCTTCGGCATTTCGCCGCCGGGCCCGCTGTGCGTCATCGCGCTGCCGACCATGTCGGCCGTCGCCGTGGCCGCCGCGGCTGCCGTGACGTTCGCCACCGGCGCGCCGGCGTCCGCGTAATCGGCATGCTGGTATTCGACGTTCTCGAGATGACCGCTGCGCTCCTCGATCTGCTCGGCGGCTTCCTCGAGCTGCTCCGGCGACTGGATCTGCACGTTCATCACGATGCGCGTGACTTCCTGCTTGATCGCGTCGAGCATCGCGGCGAACAATTCGAACGCCTCGCGCTTGTACTCCTGCTTCGGGTTCTTCTGCGCGTAGCCGCGCAGATGGATACCCTGGCGCAGGTGGTCGAGCGCCGCGAGGTGCTCGCGCCACAGGCGGTCGACCGTCTGCAGCATCACCGAGCGCTCGAACGCGCTGAACGATTCGCGGCCGACCATCGCGACCTTCGCCTCGTACTGCTCGTCGGCGGCCGTCGTCACGGCGTCGAGGATCTCGTCGGCCGTGATCGACGACGACTCGTTCACCATTTCCTGGATCGCGAGATCGAGCTGCCAGTCGTTGCGCAGCGCTTCCTCGAGCTCCGGCACGTCCCACTGCTCCTCGATGCTGCCTTCCGGCACGAACTGGCGGACGACTTCGGTGATCACCCCGTGACGCATCGCGGTGATCGTCTCGGTGATGTCGTGCGCTTCGAGCAGTTCGTTGCGCTGCTGGTAGATCACCTTGCGCTGGTCGTTCGACACGTCGTCGTATTCGAGCAGCTGCTTGCGGATGTCGAAGTTGCGCGCCTCGACCTTGCGCTGCGCCGATTCGATCGACCGCGTGACGATGCCGGCCTCGATCGCCTCGCCTTCCGGCATCTTCAGGCGATCCATGATCGAGCGCACGCGGTCGCCCGCGAAAATGCGCAGCAGCGGATCGTCGAGCGACAGGTAGAAGCGCGACGAGCCGGGGTCGCCCTGACGGCCCGCACGGCCGCGCAGTTGGTTGTCGATCCGGCGCGATTCGTGGCGCTCGGTGCCGATGATGTGCAGGCCGCCCGCGGCCTTCACCTCCTCGTGCAGCGTTTCCCACTCGTCGTGAAGCTGCTTGATGCGGCGTGCCTTCTCGTCGGCCGGAATCGAATCGTCGGCCTCGATGAACGCCGCCTGCTTCTCCGCGTTGCCGCCGAGCACGATGTCGGTACCGCGGCCGGCCATGTTGGTCGCGATCGTGATGCGCTTCGGACGGCCGGCTTCCGCGACGATCGCCGCTTCACGCTCGTGCTGCTTCGCGTTCAGCACTTCGTGCGGCAGCCCCGCCTGCTTCAGCAGGTGCGACAGCAGTTCGGAGTTCTCGATCGACGTCGTGCCGACCAGCACCGGCTGGCCGCGCTCGTAGCAGTCGCGAATGTCGCGGATCACCGCGTCGTAGCGCTCCTTGGCCGTCTTGTAGATCTGGTCCTGCTTGTCGATCCGCTTCGGCGGGCGGTTGGTCGGGATCACGACCGTCTCGAGGCCGTAGATCTCGTTGAATTCGTACGCTTCGGTGTCCGCGGTACCGGTCATGCCGGCAAGCTTCGCGTACATCCGGAAGTAGTTCTGGAACGTGATCGACGCGAGCGTCTGGTTCTCGCTCTGGATCTTCACGTGCTCCTTCGCCTCGACCGCCTGGTGCAGGCCGTCGGACCAGCGGCGGCCGGCCATCAGGCGGCCCGTGAATTCGTCGACGATCACCACTTCGCCGTTCTGCACGACGTAGTGCTGATCCTTGTGGAACAGCGTGTGGGCGCGCAGCGCCGCGTACACGTGATGCATCAGCGTGATGTTCTGCGGCGCGTACAGGCTCTCGCCCTCGCCGATCAGGCCCCATTCGGCGAGCAGGCGCTCGGCCTTCTCGTGGCCCGATTCCGTCAGGAACACCTGGCGCGACTTTTCGTCGAGCGTGTAGTCGCCCGGCTTCTCGACGCCCGTGCCGTCGGCCTTCTCTTCGCCGATCTGGCGCTCGAGCAGCGGCGGCAGTGCGTTCATCCGCACGTACAGCTCGGTGTGATCCTCGGCCTGACCCGAAATGATCAGCGGCGTACGCGCCTCGTCGATCAGGATCGAGTCCACTTCGTCGACGACGGCAAAATTCAGCGCCCGCTGCACGCGCGCGTCGGTCTCGTAGACCATGTTGTCGCGCAGGTAGTCGAAGCCGAATTCGTTGTTCGTGCCGTACGTGATGTCCGCCGCGTACGCCTGCTGCTTCTGGTCGTGCTCCATGCCGGACAGGTTGATGCCGACCGACAGACCGAGGAAGTTGTAGAGGCGCGCCATCCATTCGGCATCGCGCTGCGCGAGGTAGTCGTTGACGGTCACGACGTGCACGCCGCGGCCAGCCAGCGCATTCAGGTACACGGGCAGCGTCGCGACGAGCGTCTTGCCCTCGCCGGTGCGCATTTCCGCGATCTTGCCGTAGTGGAGCACCATGCCGCCGATCAGCTGCACGTCGAAGTGGCGCATCTTCAGCACGCGGCGGCTTGCCTCGCGACAGACCGCGAACGCTTCGGGCAGCAGCTTGTCGAGCGACTCGCCGGCCGCGACCCGCTGGCGGAATTCGTCCGTCTTGCCGCGCAACTGGTCGTCCGTCAGCTTCTCGATCTGCGTTTCGAGCGCATTGATCGTCGCGACGGTCTTTTGGTATTGCTTGACGAGCCGCTGGTTGCGGCTGCCAAAAATTTTCTGGAGAAAACCGGTTGTCATCGGATCGGATCCTGCGTCGCAGCACCGGCGCCCGGCGCGTGTTGCGCGCCCCGGCGCCCGAGCCTCGGCGGCTTAGCGAATTAGTGGACTCAAACGTCGAATTTTAGCACGCGGGGACGCATGCGCCCGCGTCCCGGCCGGACGGCCATCGCGCGCCGGGGCCGGGCGGACAGGGGCGAAAGCCGCGCGTGCGCGAGCCGGCGCGAGTACAATCGGCTGCAACGTCCGCGCGCGTACGCGCTCGAAGAATGCCTCGATGAACCGATTTTCCAAGCGTTTCGGCCCGCTCGCCGCCTATCGTCCGCAACCCGTGTCCGAAGTGCTCGGCCGCACCGACGCGTTCGCGGCGCTGCGCGCCGGCGTCGAGCAGATCGCGTCGCTGCAGCGCGACCTCGGCGCGTGCCTGCCCGATTATCTGGCGAATCACGTCGAACCGGGCTTCATCAAGGACGGCACCCTGACCCTCTTTGCCGCACACAATGCGCTGGCAGCACGGCTGCGGCAGGTCGAAATGCGGCTGCTCGGCGATCTCCAGAAGCGCGGCTGGCCGGTGACGACGCTACGGGTGCGCGTGCGGCCGAAGGACGCGCCCGAACCGCCACATGTGAAGCAGGCGCGGATGACCTCGGCCGGCGCCGCCGCGTTGCGCGACCTCGCCGATCACCTCGAACCGTCGCCGCTGCAGGCGGCGCTCGCGCGGATGGCGGCACGGCACGGCGCGAAGCCGCGTTGATCGCCAGGGCCGCAGGCGGCGGCCAGCCAATAAAAAAGCGACCCGAGGGTCGCTTTTTTATCGCTTGCGCTGAACGCCGCTCACGCGAAGGCCGTCTGCGCGTCGAACGCGAACCCCTTCGGCGCCGCCTGCGGATCGTCGAACGTCACGATCTCGTACGCGTCTTCGTGCGCGAGCAGCTCGCGCAGCAACGCGTTGTTCAGCCCGTGGCCCGACTTGTACGCGGTGTACGACGCCAGCAGCGGGTGGCCGATCACGTACAGGTCGCCGATCGCGTCGAGCATCTTGTGCTTCACGAACTCGTCGTCGTAGCGCAGCCCGTCGTTGTTCAGGATCCGGTACTCGTCGAGCACGATCGCGTTGTCCATGCTGCCGCCGCGGGCGAGACCCAGCTCGCGCATCATTTCGACTTCATGGGCAAAACCGAACGTGCGCGCGCGCGCGATCTCGCGTACGTACGACGTATTCGCGAAATCGACCTCCAACTCCTGGCCGGTCTTGTCGACGGCCGGGTGACGGAAGTCGATCGTGAACTTCAGCTTGAAGCCGAAATACGGATCGAGACGCGCGAACTTGTCGCCATCGCGAATTTCGACCGGCTTCTTCACCTGGATGAAGCGCTTCGGCGCGTTCTGCTCTTCGATGCCGGCGGATTGAATCAGGAACACGAAGGACGCGGCGCTGCCGTCCATGATCGGGATTTCCTCGGCCGTCACGTCGACATACAGGTTGTCGATGCCGAGGCCGGCGCACGCCGACATCAGGTGCTCGACCGTCGACACGCGCGCGCCATCCTTCTGCAGCACCGACGCGAGCCGCGTGTCGCCGATCGACATCGCGGAGGCCGGAATATCGACGGGCGTGGGCAGGTCGACGCGCGAGAACACGATACCCGTACCCGGCGCAGCCGGACGGAGCGTCAGTTCGACCTTGCGGCCCGAGTGGAGACCGATACCGACGGTCTTCACGATGGATTTGATGGTGCGCTGCTTCAACATGGTCTTCTTCGTCTTGATTGAGGATATCAATCAGGAGTTATATTCGATAGGCGCGATTATAGCGTAATTCCCAATTCAACGCTGTCTGAAACTGCGTATCAATCTGTTTCGACTGTTTACCCGCGCCGATACGGGACGGGCCGATGCCCGGAACGGAGGCGTTTCCGGTCATCGACCCGTGTTACAACTGCCCTGAGGCCGGCGAGCAACGTTGCCGGAAGGCAACGGCGCGCCGCACGATCAGGACGTCAACGTCGCGAGCACACTCGCCGCATCGCTCACTTCGAATTTGCCCGGCGCCTCGACGGCCAGCGTCTTGACCACACCGCCGTCGATCACCATCGCGTAGCGCAGGGAACGAATTCCCATGCCACGCGCGGACAAATCCTGCGTCAGCCCCAGCGCATGAGTGAAAGCCGCGCTGCCGTCCGCCATCATGCGCACCTTGCCCGCGGTGTGCAGATCACGTCCCCATGCGCCCATCACGAATGCGTCGTTGACGGACACGCACCAGATCTCGTCGATACCCGCCGCGCGCAGTTGCTCGGCGTGCTCGACGTAGCCCGGCACATGCTGCGCCGAGCAGGTCGGCGTGAACGCGCCCGGCAATCCGAAGATCACCACCCGCTTTCCCGCAACCTGGTCGCGCACGCTGAAGGCATTCGGCCCCAGCGTGCACCCTTCGCGCGCGTCGTCGACGAACTCGAACAATTGCGCGTCGGGCAGCGCGTCGCCCACTTGAATCATGGCTGGTCCCTCATAGCGATACGGTTTTTCAGCGTGTCGCGGACAGCACGGCCCATCCCGCTTCGCACAAGCGAAGAGGGCACCTTTCCCGGCCCGGCGTCGCATCCGACGCGGCCTGTCGTGGTCCGTGGCATCCGTCACGCCGGCGATACCGCGGCGGTGTCGCCGCGGCTTCGCCTGTGTTTGCGTCAGTCAGCCTGCTTGCGCAGGAAAGCCGGGATGTCGTACGTGTCGACCCCCTTCTCCTGCAGCGCCTGCACGTGCGATGCCGCGGTTTCGCGCGAGTTGCGCCACACCGCCGGCGTATCGAGCGCGCCGTAGTCGGCCGTGCTGACGTGATGCGCCGGCGCATAGCCGTGCGACACCGCGCTGACCGGCTGGTTGTCCGTACCCGTGCGCAGCAGCGTCATCGGTGCCGACTGCTGCTTCTTCGCCGCACGGCCCAGACCCGTCGCCACGACCGTCACGCGCAACGCATCGCCCATCGCGTCGTCGTACACCGCACCGAAGATCACCGTCGCATCTTCCGCCGCGTAGCTCTTGATCGTGTTCATCACTTCGCGCGTTTCCGACAGGCGCAGCGAACGGCTCGACGTGATGTTGACCAGCACGCCGCGCGCGCCCGACAGATCGACGCCTTCGAGCAGCGGGCTCGCCACGGCCTGTTCCGCCGCGAGGCGCGCGCGATCGACGCCGGCGACCGTCGCCGTGCCCATCATCGCCTTGCCCTGCTCGCCCATCACCGTCTTCACGTCCTCGAAGTCGACGTTCACGAGGCCGTCGACGTTGATGATTTCCGCGATACCCGCCACCGCGTTATTCAACACGTCGTCCGCGCACTGGAAGCACTTGTCCATCTCGGCGTCGTCGCCCATCACGTCGAACAGCTTGTCGTTCAGCACGACGATCAGCGAGTCGACGTGATCCTCCAGTTGCTGCGAGCCTGCTTCGGCGACGCGCATGCGCTTGCCGCCTTCGAACTCGAACGGCTTGCTGACGACACCGACCGTCAGAATGCCCATCTCCTTCGCGATCTGCGCGACCACCGGCGCCGCGCCCGTGCCCGTGCCGCCACCCATGCCGGCCGTGATGAATACCATGTGCGCGCCGCGCAGTGCGTCGGCGATGCGCTCACGCGCCTCTTCCGCTGCCGCACGGCCCATTTCCGGCTTCGCACCGGCGCCAAGACCCGTGTTGCCGAGCTGGATCACCGACGATGCGCGCGAACGCGACAGCGCCTGGGCGTCCGTGTTCATCACGATGAAATCGACGCCCTGCACGCCGCGGTTGATCATGTGCTGGACGGCATTGCCGCCAGCGCCGCCAACGCCGACCACCTTGATGATGGTGCCGTTGGTCTCGGTTTCCAGCATTTCGAATTCCATGTTGCCTCCGTCAAGAGAATGACTGCTACTCGGCCGTTATTCGGCAGGAGATCGGGCAACCCCCTGTCGCGCGCCAGCCGCCGGCACCAGCGCGAATTTCGATTCGGTTCGACTCGTCAGAAGTTGCTCAGGAACCATTCCTTCATCCGCGAGAACACCTGCCCCGCGTTGCCGGACTGCACGGCGACCTTGCGGCCGCGCATGCGCTGCGCACTGCCTTCGACGAGCAACCCCATCGCCGTCGAGTAGCGCGGATTGCGCACGACGTCGGAGAGGCCGCCTGCATACTCCGGCGCGCCGATGCGCACCGGTTTCAGGAAAATGTCTTCGCCGAGCTCGACCATGCCCGGCATCATCGAAGCGCCGCCGGTAATGACCACGCCGGAGCTCAGGAGTTCTTCGTAACCCGACTCGCGCACGACCTGCTGCACGAGCGAGAACAGTTCCTCGACGCGCGGCTCGATCACGGCCGCGAGCGCCTGGCGCGACAGCGTGCGCGGGCCGCGTTCGCCGAGGCCCGGCACTTCGACCATTTCGTCCGGATCGGCGAGCGCCTGCTTCGCGATCCCGTAGCCGACCTTGATGTCTTCCGCATCCGGCGTAGGCGTGCGCAGTGCCATCGCGATGTCGCTCGTGATCTGGTCGCCGGCGATCGGAATCACCGCCGTGTGGCGGATCGCGCCTTCGGCGAAGATCGCGATGTCCGTCGTGCCGCCGCCGATGTCGACCAGCACCACGCCGAGATCCTTCTCGTCTTCCGTCAGCACCGCCAGCGACGACGCGAGCGGCTGCAGGATCAGGTCGTTCACTTCCAGCCCGCAGCGGCGCACGCACTTGACGATGTTCTGCGCGGCGCTCACCGCGCCCGTCACGATGTGCACCTTCACTTCCAGCCGGATGCCGCTCATCCCGATCGGCTCGCGCACGTCTTCCTGGCCGTCGATGATGAATTCCTGCGTGAGGATGTGCAGCACCTGCTGGTCGGTCGGGATGTTGATCGCCTTCGCGGTCTCGATCACGCGTGCGACGTCCGTCTGCGTGACCTCCTTGTCCTTGATCGCGACCATCCCGCTCGAGTTGAAGCTGCGGATGTGGCTGCCCGCGATCCCCGTAAACACGTTGGTGATCTTGCAGTCGGCCATCAGCTCGGCTTCCTCGAGCGCGCGCTGGATCGACTGCACGGTGGCCTCGATGTTGACCACCACACCTTTCTTCAGACCCTTCGACTCGCTCTGGCCGAGACCGATCACCTCGTAGTGGCCCTCGCCCTTCAGCTCCGCGACGATGGCCACTACCTTCGACGTGCCGATGTCGAGGGAAACCAGCAGATCCTTGTAGTCTTTGCTCATAAAGTGCTCTTGCGTGTGATCTCTCGTTACTTCTTGCGCTTGTCGGTATCGGTCAGGAACCGCATGCCTGCCGCGCGAATCGCGAATCCGTTCGGATAACGCAGATCCGCGTACTCGATGTCGTTGCCCCAACGCTCCGTGACGGCCGGCCACGCGGCCACCAGGCGCTGGCTCCGGTCATGCAGCGTGTCGCTGTTGCGTTCCTTGCCCAGCTCGACCTGCATGCCGTTCGACAGCTTCACCGTCCACGCGTACCGCGCCGACAGCGTCACTTCTTCCGGCGCCGCCTTCAGCGGCGCAAACCATTTCCCGAAGTCGCGATACCGCGTGACGACTTCCTTCGCACTGCCTTCCGGGCCGTCGAACGCCGGCAGTTCCTGCTCCAGCTCGCCCTGGTTCGCGGTGAACAGCTCGCCGTCGACGCTCACCAGCTGATCGCTGCCCCAGGTCCCAAGCGGCTTGTACTCCTCGAGCGTGACAGCCAGCGCATTCGGCCACACCCGGCGCACGCTCGCGTGACGCACCCACGGCATCTGCTCGAACGCGGCACGCGCCGCATCGAGATCGACCGTGAAGAAATTGCCCTTCAGCCGGCCGACCACGCCCGCGCGCACCGTCGGCGAGTTGATGTGCTCGGTGTCGCCGTCGATCCGGATTTCCCGCAGCGCGAACGTCGGGCGCTGGATCAGCCAGTAGCAGCCGGCCGCCGCCAACACGAGCAGCAGCAGCGCGTACAGCGCGCTGGCGGCAAGGTTGAGTTGGCGAACGTTGTTCCACATACGTCGTTCCGTTCCTGCGTCAGTCGTTGAGCGTGAGCGACAACACCTTCACGACCAGCTCCGAATAGCCGATGCCGACCGCGCGCGCGGCCTTCGGCGGCAGCGAGTGGTCGGTCATCCCGGGGGCCGTGTTCACTTCCAGGAAATACGCGTTGCCGGCCGCGTCGAGCATGAAGTCCGCACGGCCCCAGTCGGTGCAGCCGAGCACGTCGAACGCGCGGCGCGCGATGCGCTTCAGTTCCGCCTCCTGTTGCGCCGGCAGGCCGCACGGGATCAGGTACTGCGTATCGTCGGCGACGTACTTCGCGTGGTAGTCGTAGAACTCGCCCGCCGGCACGATCTTGATCAGCGGCAGGTCGAGATCGCCGGCGATGCACGCGGTGTATTCGCCGCCGCCTTCGATGCTCTTCTCGACGATCACGATCTTGTCGTGCGTCGCGGCTTCCGCGAGCGCGGCCGGCAGCGCGTCGGCCGTCTTCACCTTCAGGACCGCGACGCTCGAGCCTTCGCTCGCCGGCTTCACGAACAGCGGCAGGCCGAGCTTCGCGACAATGTCGGTCGCGCGCGCGGCCAGATCGTCGCCGCGCATCACCGTCTCGAACGGCGGCGTCGGCACGCCCGTCTGCTGCCACACGAGCTTCGTGCGGAACTTGTCGAGGCCGAGCGCCGACCCGAGCACGCCGCTGCCCGTGTAGCGGATCCCGTAGAAATCGAGCGCGCCCTGGATCTGGCCGTTCTCGCCGTAGCCGCCGTGCAGCGCGTTGAACGCGCGCACGAAGCCTTCGTCCTTCAGCGCCGACAGCGGCCGCTCGGCCGGGTCGAACGGATGCGCGTCGACGCCCGCGTCACGCAGGCCCTGCAGCACGAGGCGGCCCGAGGTGAGCGATACCTCGCGCTCGGCGGATTCGCCGCCGAACAACACCGCCACCTTGCCGAAGCGTTTCGGATCGATTCCGCTCATGCCGACCTCCGCCGGGCCGCCCCAACGAGGCTGACCGCCCCCGCGGGGGGCAGCGAACGAAGTAAGCGTGGGAGTCGTTTCATGTCATGCCTTCTGTTCAGTGTGTTGCACGAGCTTCGCCGGCACGCCGCCGATCGAACCCGCGCCCATCGTGATCACCACGTCGCCGTTCTGCGCGACTTTCGCCAATGCGTCCGGCACGTCGTCGACCGTCGCGACGAACACCGGGTCGACCTTGCCCGCCGCGCGCAGCGCACGCGACAGCGCGTCGCCGCTGGCCGTCGGGATCGCCGCTTCGCCCGCCGCGTAAACTTCCGTCAGCACCAGCGCATCGACCGTCGACAGCACGTTGACGAAATCGTCGAAGCAGTCGCGCGTGCGCGTGTAGCGGTGCGGCTGGAACGCCAGCACGAGGCGGCGGCCCGGGAACGCACCGCGCGCGGCCGCGATCGTTGCGGCCATCTCGACCGGGTGATGGCCGTAGTCGTCGATCAGCGTGTACTGGCCGCCGTCCGCGCTCGGCACTTCGCCGTAACGCTGGAAGCGCCGGCCGACGCCGTTGAATTCCGCCAGCGCCAGCTGGATCGCGTCGTCCGACACGCCGAGATCGGTCGCGATCGCGATCGCCGCGAGTGCGTTCTGCACGTTGTGCAGGCCGGGCATGTTCAGCACCACCGCGAGCGGCGCGCGACCTTCGCGGATCACGTTGAAATGCATCCGGCCGTCGCGCGCGTCGATGTCCTCCGCGCGCACCTGCGCGTCCGGCGACAGGCCGTAGCGCACGACCGGCTTCGAAATGAACGGAATGATCTGCCGCACGTTCGGATCGTCGACGCACACCACCGCGCTGCCGTAGAACGGCAGGCGCTGCGTGAACTCGATGAACGCCTGCTTGAGCCGCGCGAAATCGTGGCCGTAGGTGTCCATGTGGTCGGCGTCGATGTTCGTGATGACTTCGATCACCGGATACAGATTCAGGAACGACGCGTCCGACTCGTCGGCCTCGGCGACGATGAAGTCGCCCGTGCCGAGCCGTGCATTCGCGCCGGCGCTGATCAGCCGGCCGCCGATCACGAACGTCGGGTCCAGCCCGCCCGCCGCGAGCACGCTCGCGACGAGGCTCGTCGTCGTGGTCTTGCCGTGCGTGCCGGCGATCGCGATGCCCTGCTTCAGGCGCATCAGCTCCGCCAGCATCACCGCGCGCTGCACGATCGGCACGCCCTGGTGGCGAGCGGCCAGCACTTCCGGATTGTCGGAGCGCACGGCCGTCGACACGACGACCGCGTTCGCGCCCTCGATGTTCGCCGCGTCGTGGCCGATCGCGATCCGCGCGCCCAGCGCCGCGAGGCGATCGGTCACCGCGTTGCGCGACAGGTCCGAGCCGCTGACCGCGTAGCCGAGGTTGACGAGCACTTCGGCGATGCCGCTCATGCCCGCGCCGCCGATCCCGACGAAATGAATGTGTTTGACGATGTGTTTCATTGCAGTTGTTCCAGGTTCGCGCCGGCCGCCTTCGCGCACACACGCGCGACTTCGTCGGTGGCCTCGGGCTTCGCGAGCGAGCGCGAACGTTCCGCCATCTCCGCGAGCGATGCCCGCGACTGGCCGCGCAGCCAGTCGGCGAGCAGTTCCGCCGACAGGTCGCGTTGTTGCACCAGCACGGCCGCGCCCGCATCGGCGAGAAACGCGGCGTTGGTCGTCTGGTGATCGTCGACCGCGTACGGGAACGGCACGAATAGCGCCGCCACGCCCACCGCCGCGATCTCCGACACCGTCATCGCGCCCGACCGGCAGATCACCAGATCCGCCGCCGCATATGCGGCCGCCATGTCGTCGATGAACGGCACGAGCCGCACGTCTTCGCCGGCCGCGAAACCGGCCGCTTCGTAATTCGCCTTCAATGCATCGATGTGCTTCACGCCGGCCTGGTGCACGACGCGCGGGCGCTCGCCCGGCGCCAGCAGCGCCAGCGCGCGCGGCACGACTTCGTTCAGCGCGGCCGCCCCGAGGCTGCCGCCGACGACCAGCACGTTCAGCGGGCCGCTGCGCGACGCATAGCGCGCGTGGGGCGGCTCGGTGTGCGCAAGTTCCGCGCGAATCGGGTTGCCCGTCCATTCCGCGTGCGGCAGCGCGCCGGGGAACGCGACGAGCACACGCTTCGCGAGTTTCGCGAGCACCTTGTTCGTCAGGCCCGCGATCGAATTCTGTTCATGCAGCACGAGCGGACGCCCCGACAGCGCGGTCATCACACCCGCCGGGAACGTGATGTAGCCGCCCATCCCGAGCACGACGTCCGGCCGCACGCGGCGCAGCGCGCCGAGGCTCTGCCAGCATGCGCGCAGCAGGTTGACCGGCAGCGTCAGCTTGGTCTTCAGGCCCTTGCCGCGCAGCCCGCCGAACCGCACGTACTCCATCGGAATGCCGTGTTTCGGCACGAGCGTCGCTTCCATCCCGGCCGGATTGCCGAGCCATACGACGCGCCAGCCCGCCGCTTCCATCCGGTGCGCGACCGCGAGCCCCGGGAACACGTGGCCCCCGGTGCCGCCTGCCATCACCATCAGCGTGCGTTGCGACGCGGTCATACCTTCCCTCCCCGCATCAGCAAGAATGAACGCATGTTTTGGCTACGGCCGCTTCGCTTAACTTCGCGCGCTTCGCGCACGAAGTTAGCCTTCACCGAAATCGCGTACTGACGCGGGGAGGTCATACCTTCCCTCCCCGCATCAGTACGCGATTTTCGTAATCGACCCGCAGCAGCACCGCGAGCGCGACGCAGTTCAGCAAAATGCCCGAACCGCCGTAGCTCACGAGCGGCAGCGTCAGGCCCTTGGTCGGCAGCAGCCCGAGGTTCACGCCCATGTTGATGAACGTCTGCGCGCCGAACCAGATGCCGATGCCCTTCGCCATCAGGCCCGCGAACGTGCGATCGAGCGCGAGCGCCTGGCGGCCGATCTCGAACGCGCGGCGCACGATCCAGTAGAACAGCAGAATCACGACCAGCACGCCGATGAAACCGAGCTCCTCGCCGATCACCGCGAGGATGAAGTCGGTATGCGCTTCCGGCAGGTAGTTCAGCTTCTCGACGCTACCGCCGAGACCGACGCCGAACCATTCGCCGCGGCCGAACGCGATCAGCGAGTGCGTGAGCTGGTAGGCCTTGCCCTGCGCGTAGCGTTCGTCCCACGGATCGAGATACGCGAAGATCCGCTCGCGACGCCACGGCGACAGCCACACGAGCATCGTGAACGTGCCGACCGCCGTCGCGACGAGGCCGCCGAACAGCTTGCCGTTCACGCCGCCCAGGAACAGCACGCCCATCGCGATCGCGGCGACCACCATGAACGCGCCCATGTCGGGCTCGAGCAGCAGCAGCGCGCCGACGAGACCGACCGCGAACGCCATCGGCAGGAAGCCCTTCGCGAAGCTCTGCATGTATTCCTGCTTGCGCACCGTGTAGTTCGCCGCGTAAATCGTCACCGCGAGCTTCATGATTTCCGACGGCTGCATGTTCGTGATGCCGAGCGGAATCCAGCGGCGCGCACCGTTCACGCCCTTGCCGACGTGCGGGATCAGCACGATCACGAGGCCGACGAGCGCGATCAGGAAAAGATGCGGCGCGTATTTATCCCAGGTCGACACCGGCACGCGGAACGCGATCACCGCCGCGCCGAACGCGACGCCGAGCGACACGCAGTGGCGCATCAGGAACGCGTAATCGTGATACGACGCGTATTTTGGCGAATCGGGCATCGCGATCGACGCCGAATACACCATCACGACGCCGAGCCCGAGCAGCGCGATCGCGACCCACAGCAGCGAATAGTCGAAATCGAGCATCCGGGAACGGGTCGGACGCACGCCGTTGACGACGCTGGCGAGGCCGCCCGTCGCGGCGCGCGTGGCCGATGCGACGCGGCCGCCCGCGGCGTTGCCGCCGGTGTCGCGTCGGTCGTTGAAACGGGAGACGAGGCGATCGGACCAGCTCATGGCGTCGCTCCTTTGTCGATGGCGATGGCGTCGACCGCCGCGCGGAACACTTCCGCGCGATGGGCGTAGTTCCTGAACATGTCGAGGCTCGCGCACGCGGGCGACAGCAGCACCGCATCGCCCGGCTCGGCCAGCTCGGCCGCCGCGCGCACCGCGCCTTCGAGCGTCGCGTGGTCGGCGAGCGGCACGCCCGTTTCGGCGAGCGTGTCGCGCAGCGCCGGCGCGTCGCGGCCGATCAGCATCACCGCGCGGCACCAGCGCGCGACCGGCGCGACGAGCGGCGCGAAATCCTGCCCCTTGCCGTCGCCGCCGGCGATCAGCACGGTCTTCTGCGCGAGCCCGTCGAGCGCGGCCACCGTCGCGCCGACGTTCGTCCCTTTGCTGTCGTCGACGTAGTCGACGTCGTCGATCGTCGCGATCACTTCGACGCGATGCGCTTCGCCGCGGTATTCGCGCAGCGCGTGCAGCAGCGGCGCGGCCGGCAGATCGATCGCGCGCGCGAGCGCGAACGCGGCCAGCGCGTTCGCGGCGTTGTGCAGCCCGCGGATGCGCAGCGCGTCGACCGGCATCAGGCGCTTCTGCGCGATGTCGGGCGTGTGCGCGGCGTCGCGCTTGCGCCGGCGGGTCGTCGCCTCATCCGGCGCGTCGCGATCGACGGCCTCCACCAGCCACGCGATGCCGTTGTCGCGCGACAGCCCGTAGTCGCCGTCCTGCGTCGGCTCGTTCAGGCCGAACGTGACCGTGCGCGGCGCATCGGCCGCGCCGGCTGCCGGCGCGAACTTCATCACGGCCGCGTCGTCGCGGTTCAGCACGCGCGTCGTCGTCGCGCCGAAGATCCGGCCCTTTGCCTGCGCGTACGCGTCGAAGCTGCCGTGCCAGTCGAGATGGTCCTGCGTGATGTTGAGGATCGCGGCCGCATCGGGCGCGAACGTGCGTGCGGTCTCGAGCTGGAAGCTCGACAGTTCGAGCACCCAGACGTCCGGCAACGCGGTTTCGTCGATCGCGCTCGCGAGCCGGTCGAGCATCGCCGGGCTGATGTTGCCCGCGACCGCGACCTTCTTGCCCGAGCGCTGGCACAGCAGGCCCGTGAGGCTCGTCGTCGTGGTCTTGCCGTTGGTGCCGGTAATCGCGAGCACCTTCGGCTGGTAGCCGCTCGTGCCGAGCGCGCGCAGCGCCTGCGCGAAGAATTCCAGCTCGCCCCATACCGCGATGCCGCGCTCGTTCGCGGCCGCGACCAGCGCCGCGAGCGCCGGCTCCAGCGGCGACAGCCCGGGGCTCAGCCCGACGATCTCGACGCCGCCGTCGAGCAGCGCGGGCGTGAACGCCCCGCCGACGAATTCCGCGTCGATGCCTTCGGCCTGCAGCGCGGCAAGGTTCGGCGGCGCCTCGCGGGTATCGGCAATACGCAGCCGGCACCCGTGCCTCGCGCACCATCGCGCGATCGCAAGACCCGATTCCCCGAGCCCCAGTACGAGCACCATCGGCCGTTGCCGATCTCCAAACATCTCGCCAGACATCCTTGTTACCTTTCCTTTACCGCAGCTTGAGGGTGGTCAGACCGAACAGGCACAGCATCAGCGTGATGATCCAGAAACGCACGACCACCTGCGTTTCCTTCCAGCCGGACAATTCGAAATGGTGATGCAGCGGCGCCATCTTCAGCAGGCGCCGGCCTTCGCCATAACGCTTCTTCGTGTACTTGAACCACGACACCTGCAGCATCACCGACAGCGTTTCCGCGACGAAGATGCCGCCCATGATGAACAGCACGATTTCCTGGCGCACGATCACCGCGACCGTGCCGAGCGCGCCGCCCAGCGCCAGCGCGCCGACGTCGCCCATGAACACCTGCGCGGGGTGCGTGTTGTACCAGAGGAACGCGAGCCCGGCTCCGCCCATCGCGGAACAGAAGATCAGCAGTTCGCCCGCGCCGGGGATGTGCGGAAACAGCAGGTATTTTGAATAGACCGCGCTGCCCATCACGTACGCGAACACACCCAGCGACGCGCCGACCAGCACGACCGGCATGATCACGAGGCCGTCGAGGCCGTCGGTCAGGTTCACCGCGTTGCTCGCGCCGACGATCACGAAGTAGGTCAGCACGATGAAGCCCCACACGCCGAGCGGGTAGCTGATCGACTTCAGGAACGGCAACATCAGGTCGGCGCGCGCCGGCAGCCCCATCGACAGGCCGCTCCTCACCCACGCCATGAACAGGTCGAACACGCGCACGTTGTTCGCCTCGGACACGCTGAACGCGAGATAGACGGCCGCGAACAGCCCGATCACCGACTGCCAGAAATACTTCTCGCGCGACGACATCCCGCGCGGGTCCTTGTGGACGACCTTGCGGTAATCGTCGACCCACCCGATCACGCCGAAACCGAACGTGACGAGCATCACGATCCAGATGAAACGGTTCGTCAGGTCGCCCCACAGCAGCGTCGCGACCGCGATGCCGATCAGGATCAGCACGCCGCCCATCGTCGGCGTGCCGGACTTGACGAGGTGGGTCTGCGGGCCGTCCTTGCGCACGGCCTGCCCGACCTTCATTTGCGTCAGCTTGCGGATCACCCACGGTCCGCACACGAGCCCGATCCCGAGCGCGGTGATGGTGGCCATCACCGCACGGAACGTGAGGTACGTGAACAAGCGCAAAAAGCTTGCGTCTCCTTGCAGCCATTGCGCCAGCGCCAGCAGCATGCTTCCTTCCTTCTACTCAGTGTGCGGCGGGCACCGTGCCCGCCGCGGGTTGGTTCGTCAGCGCGTCGACCACGCGCTCCATCTTCATGTACCGCGAGCCCTTCACGAGCACCGTCGCCTGCGCGCCGTAACCGGCCGCGAGCAGCGCCGACACGAGCGCGCCGACGTCGCCGAAATGGCGTGCGGTGTCGCCGTAGGCCGTGCACGCGTCGCGCGATGCGTCGCCGAGCGCGAACAGCGCGTCGATCCCGCGTTCGCGCGCGTACGCGCCAATCTCGCGGTGGAAGACCGGCCCTTCATCGCCGACCTCGCCCATGTCGCCGATCACCAGCACGCGCGGCGCCGGATGCGCGGCGAGCACGTCGATCGCGGCGCGCATCGAATCCGGGTTCGCGTTGTACGTATCGTCGACGACCGTCGCGCCGACGAGGCTGCCGACGCTCGCCTGCTTCACCTGCAGCCGGCCCTTGACCGGTTCGAACGATTCGAGCCCCTGCCGGATCGCCGACAGCGCGACGCCGGCGCCGAGCGCAGCGGCCGTCGCGGCGAGTGCGTTGCGCGCGTTGTGTTCGCCGAGCGCGCGCAGCCGCACCGTGACGGCACCCGCCGGCGTGTCGATCGCGAGTTCGCCGCCGTGCAGGCGACCGACGACCTGCGCGTCGTTCTGCCGTTCGGCGTCATGCAGCGCGAAATCGAGGATCCGGTTGCCGGTCGCCGCGACGCGCCAGATGCTTGCGTACGCGTCGTCGGCCGGGAACACCGCGACGCCGTCCGGCGGCAGCGCATGGATCACGGCTGCGTGTTCGAGCGCGACGGCTTCGACCGTCGCCATGAATTCCTGGTGCTCGCGCTGCGCGTTGTTGACGAGCGCCACCGTCGGCGCGGTAAGACGCGCGAGGACTTCGGTTTCGCCCGGGTGGTTCATGCCGATCTCGATCACCGCGAGACGATGCGCGGCCGACAGGCGCAGCAGCGTCAGCGGCAGGCCGACATCGTTGTTCAGGTTGCCGGCCGTCGCGAGCCGCGCGTCGGCGCCTACCGCCGCCGCGAAGATCGACGCGATCATTTCCTTGACGGTCGTCTTGCCGTTGCTGCCCGTCACCGCGACGAGCGGCAGCGGGAACCGCATGCGCCAGCCATGCGCGAGCGCGCCGAGCGCGGCACGCGTTTCGCCGCCTTCGATCACCGGCATCGCGATGCCCGCCGGCGCGTGCGCGACGAGCGCCGCGGCCGCTCCGCGCGCGGCGACGTCGCCGAGAAAGTCGTGCGCGTCGAAGCGCTCGCCCTTCAGCGCGACGAACAGGTCGCCCGGGCCGACCGTGCGGCTGTCGGTCGACACGCGATCGAACGTGACGCCCGCGTCGCCGTGGACGGTGGCGCCGGGAATCAGGCGGGCGGCTTCGCCGAGACTGAGCATCGTCATTCAGCGCCTCCCTTGCCGTGCGTCGCGCGTGCCGCGAGCGCGAGCCGCGCGTGATCCTGGTCGGAGAATGCGCGTTTCTTGCCCATGATTTCCTGCGTGGCCTCGTGGCCCTTGCCGGCCAGCACGACGACGTCCTCGCGTGCGGCGCCGCGCACGGCCTGCAGGATCGCGCTCGCGCGATCCTCGATACGGCGTGCGCGATCGGGTGCGGTCATGCCCGCGACGACCTGATCGATGATGCGCTGCGGATCTTCGCTGCGCGGGTTGTCGCTCGTGACGACTGCTTCGTCGGCGAGCCGCTCCACGATCGCGCCCATCAGCGGGCGCTTCGTCGCATCGCGATCGCCGCCGCAGCCGAACATGCAGATCAGCCGGCCACCGCGCGCCGCGGCGATCGGGCGCAGCGCATCGAGCGTCTTTTCGAGCGCATCGGGCGTGTGTGCGTAGTCGATCACGACGAGCGGTTCGTCGTTCTGCAGCCGGCCGCCGAGCCGCTGCATCCGGCCGTTGACCGACTCGAGCCGCTCGATCTCGGCGAGTGCCGCGTCGAACGGCACGTCGGCCGCGAGCAGCGAACCCAGCACGGCAAGCAGGTTGCTGACGTTGAACGTGCCGAGCGTACCGACCTCGACGTCCGCGTCGCCCCACGACGAACGCAGGCGGAATGCGGTACCCGTCGCGGTGGCGCGCACGTCGAGCGCGACCAGCGCGCGATCGGCGTCGGGCGCCGGTGCGTCGCCGATTCCGTACGCGATCGTGCGCACGCGGCCGGCCAGTTTCTCGAGCAGGCGGCGGCCTGCCGCGTCGTCGCGGTTGATCACCGCCGCGCGCAGGCCGCGCCATGCGAACAGCTTCGCCTTCGCGGCCTCGTACGCGTCGAACGTGCCGTGATAGTCGAGGTGATCCTGCGTGAGGTTCGTAAACACCGCGATGTCGAACGCCGTTCCGTTCACGCGCCCCTGGTGCAGCGCGTGCGACGATACTTCCATCGCCACGGCCTGCGCGCCCGCGTCGCGCAATTGCGCGAGGCTGCGCTGCAGCTGCGGCGCGTCGGGCGTCGTGAAGCCCGTCGGCACGAGCTGGCCGGGCATCCCGGTGCCGAGCGTGCCGATCACCGCGCACGGCTCGCGCAGCGCCGTCAGTGCGGTGGCGATCCATTGCGTGCACGACGTCTTGCCGTTCGTGCCCGTGACACCGATCGCGAGCAGGCTGTCGCTCGGATCGCCGTACCAGCCGCTGGCGATCTCGCCGGCGAGTTGATCGAGCGCCGGCACCGCGAGCGCGACGGGTACGGCCGGCGCGTCGACCAGCCCTTCCGGCTGATACAACACGGCGGCCGCGCCGCGTGCGACGGCGTCGGCCATGAACGCGCGATTGTCTGCCCCGTCGACCGCATACGCGACGAACACGTCGCCAGCCTTGAGGCTGCGCGTGTCGGCATGCAGTTGCGCCGCGGGGGCCACATGCTGACGCAGCCACGCGAGCGCGGCTGCGATCTGCTGATGCGCCGGATGGGAACTGCGGGCGGCGCTCATCGAACAACTCCTGGTGAATTACGGGTCGTGCTGGATACGATCATATGCTTCGCGCCGCCCCCCGTAGCCAGCTTTTGCGGGCCTTTTGCGGCGGGGGAATCCGGCGAATCGTCGGACACGACGAGCTGCTTGATCGGCATGTTCGGCGGGACGTTCAACGCGCGCATCGTGTCGCCGGCGATCGCCGAGAATACGGGGCCGGACACCTGGCCGCCGAAGTGGCTGCCGGCCGTCGGCTCGTCGACCGACACCGCGATCACGACGCGCGGGTTCGGCATCGGCGCCATCCCGACGAACGACGCGCGGTACTTGCGCGTGTAGCCGTGGCCTTCGTGCTTGTACGCGGTGCCGCTCTTGCCGCCGACGCGATAGCCCGGCACGGCCGCATCCGGCGACGTGCCGCCCGGCGCGACGACCGTCTCGAGCATCGCGCGTACTTCGCGCGCGGTGGTCGGGTTGAACACCTGCGTGCCCGCGATCGGCTGATTGGGGTCGGTCTTGAAAATGGTCACGGGCATCAGCTCACCGTCGTGCGCGATCGCCGTATACGCCCGCGCGAGCTGGAACAGCGACACCGACAGGCCGTAGCCGTACGACATCGTCGCCTGCTCGATGCGGCGCCAGCTCTTCCACGGCCGCAGGCGGCCGGCCACCGCGCCCGGGAAGCCGACCTTCGGCGCCTGGCCGAGGCCGATGCTCGTATACATGTTCCACATTTCCTCGGGCCGCATCGTCATCGCGATCTTCGTCGCGCCGATATTGCTCGACTTCTGGATCACGCCGCCGACCGTCAGCGTGCCGAAGCCGGCGTCATCGGTGATCGGCGCGCCGTCGAGCACGAAATGCCCGTTGCCCGTCTCGACGAGCGTGTTCGGCGTCACGCGGTGCAGGTCAAGCGCGAGCGATACCGTAAACGGCTTCATGATCGAGCCCGGCTCGAACACGTCGGTCATGATCCGGTTGCGCAACTGCTCGCCGGTCATGCGCGAGCGGTCGTTCGGGTTGTACGTCGGGTAGTTGACGAGCGCGAGCACTTCGCCGGTACGCACGTCGACGACCATCGCCGCGCCGGCCTTCGCCTTGAACTTCTCGACGGCGGCCTTCAGGTTCGCGTACGCGATGTACTGGATCTTGCTGTCGATCGACAGGTCGACGTCGGTGCCGTTGTGCGGCGGGATCTGCTCGGCGACATCCTCGACGATGTGCCCCATCCGGTCCTTGATCACGCGACGCATGCCCGACGTGCCGGACAGCATCTTCTGGTCGCCCAGCTCGACGCCTTCCTGCCCTTCGTCCTCGACGTTCGTGAAGCCGATCAGGTGCGCGGTGATCTCGCCTTCCGGGTAGAAGCGCTTGTATTCGTTGCGCTGATAGATGCCGGGAATGTCGAGCGCGGCGACCTTGTCCGCGACGTCGATCGGCACCTGGCGCTTCACGTAGACGAAGCCCTTGTCTTCCGACAGCTTCACGCGCAGTTCCTTCGGCGTCATGCCGAGGAGCTTGCCGAGCTGGTTGATCTTGTCGGCGTCGAGATCGTCCGGCACCGCGTCGGGAATCGCCCAGATCGCGCGCACGGGCAGGCTCGTCGCGAGCACGAGCCCGTTGCGGTCGAGGATCTTGCCGCGCGTCGCGGGCAGTTCGATCGTGCGCTGGTAGCGGCTTTCGCCCTGCTTCTGATAGAACGCGTTGCCGGGCCCCTGGATCCAGAACGCCCGCGCGGCCAGCGCGACGAACGCCATGAACAGCAGGAACACGACGAGCTTCGAGCGCCACATCGGCAGATGCACGCCCAGCACCGGGCTCGACGAGAACTTCACGTTCTGGCGCTTCGGGGACGGCTTCATCGCGCGCCTCCCTTGCCCTTGCCGGCCGTGTCGGCCGACGCCGGGATCGGCGCGTCGATCGCCTTCGCGGCGCCCGGCGGCAGCGTCAGGTATTGCGTGCGGCCCGTCGAGATCGCCTGCATCTTCAGCGAATCGTTCGCGAGCTGCTCGATGCGCGACGTCTTCGACAGCGCGCTCTGCTGATATTGAAGCTGCGCGTAGTCCTGCTGGAGCTGACGCTCCTGCGACTGCGCGCGCTGCAGCTGGATGAAGATCTGGCGTTGCTGGTTCGTCGAGTTGACGACCGACAGCGCGCAACCCATCACGATGATCAGCAGGAAGATATTGAGGCGGCTCATGGTGTGACGCGCTCCGCGATGCGCATCACGGCCGAGCGGGCGCGCGGATTCGCGGCGACTTCCGCGTCGCTCGGAAACTGGCGGCTGATGATCTTGAGCGGCGGGCTCGGGAGATCGACGGCACGGATCGGCAGGCGACGATCGACCGCAGGCGCACTCGCGTGCGCCTGCATGAATCGCTTGACGATCCGGTCCTCGAGTGAATGAAAGCTGATGACCACCAGCCGCCCCCCTTGCTCCAGCAACGACAGTGCCGCGTCTAGTACGACTTGCAGGTCCGCAAGCTCTTGATTGACGTGAATCCGTATAGCCTGAAAGGTGCGGGTTGCCGGATCCTTGCCCTTCTCACGGGTTTTGACGACGTGACCCACGATTTGGGCAAGCTCGCCCGTGGTGTCGAGAGGCCCAAGACGGTCGGACTCTGCCCGGCGAGCAACAAGCGCCTTTGCAATCTGAAAAGCAAACCGTTCTTCCCCATAATCCCGTATCACCTCCGTCAATTCCTGCACCGAAGCCCGCGCGAGCCATTCGGCCGCCGACTCGCCACGCGTCGGATCCATTCGCATGTCCAGCGGACCATCGGCGCGGAAACTGAAGCCGCGCGCCGGATCGTCCACCTGCGGCGAGGACACGCCCAGGTCCAGCAACACCCCCGACACCTTCTCGACGCCGCGCGCCGCAAGCGCGTCGCGCATCGATGCAAAGCTGTCATGCACGATCGAGAAGCGCGCATCCTCGATGCCCTGCGCCGTCTCGATCGCCCTCGGATCCTTGTCGAACGCGATCAGCCGCCCGGCCGCCGCCAGCCGCGCGAGCACCGCGCGGCTGTGACCGCCGCGCCCGAACGTGCCGTCGACATACACGCCGTCCGGCCGCGTCACGAGCGACTCGACCGCCTCATCCAACAGCACCGTCCGATGCCGCAATTCATTTCCCATCGCGGGCGTCTCCGTCACCGCAATCAGAACGTGAAATTCTTCAGCGCGTCGGGCATGCCCTGCGCCATCGCTGCCTGCTCCTTCGCGTTGTAGGTCTGCGAATCCCACAGCTCGAAGTGACTACCCATTCCCAACAACATGACTTCCTTTTCCAGTCCGGCTGCCATGCGCAGCTCGGGCGATACGAGAATCCGGCCCGCGCTGTCGAGATCGACATCCATCGCATTGCCGAGAAAAATTCGCCGCCACCAGTGCGCGTCCATCGGCAGCGCGGCGATCTTGGCGCGGAACACTTCCCATTCGGGGCGCGGAAACAGCAACAGGCAGCCGTCCGGGTGCTTGGTCACAGTCACCCGTCCTTCTGCCTGTCCTTGCAGCGCTTCGCGATAGCGAGCCGGCACCGACATCCGCCCTTTCGCATCGAGCGTCAGCGCCGACGCCCCTTGGAACACTTTCCGCTCTCCCGTTCAGGGCACCGAAGCACCCGCTCAATGCTGAGAATTTAGCCGGAACAGCCTGCTAAATCACACAAAAATACACTTTCTCACACTGTCTCCCACTTTAGTGGAAGGGTGTGGCACGGTCAAGGGAGCGGCCCGCTTTTTTGACGAATTTTGTTAGTTAGAACAAGGACTTACGCGCACAAGCTCATGCGACCCCTCATACCAAAAACCGTTATAAATGAATGAGCTAGTGCAACTTGTGAAGGTGATACGTGAGAAAGACGGGCCAGACGGGCGTGCGGACGGGGCTTTCGGGGGCGGGAAAACGAGGAGTAGGCGGGCGATACCGGAGGCGGCGAACCGGGGCGACGTCCCACGCCGCCCCGGCGCAAATCTCAGAGATAGTACGCGGTGCTCGTCATGACTTTCGACGCGGCACGCATCAGCATCCGCGCGGGCAGCGGCAGCTCGATCCCGCCGGCGTCGGTCGCGGCCTTCCCGTGCTTCACTTCGTCGATCCGCATCTGGTCGACGATGGCGCGCGACGCGGCGTCGGTGGCCGGCAACTCCGACATGTGACCTTCGAGATGGCTCTCGACCTGCCGCTCCGTCTCGGCCATGAAGCCGAGGCTGACCTTGTCGCCGAGGGTGCCGGCCGCCACGCCGATCGCGAGCGCGCCGGCATACCACAGCGGGTTCAGCAGGCTCGGCCGCGAGTCGAGTTCCTTCAGCCGGTGCGCGGTCCACGCGAGGTGATCCTCCTCCTCGCGCGCGGCCTCCTCGAACATCGCCTTCGCCGACGCCGTGCGCGCGGTGAGCTTCTGCGCCTGGTAGAGCGCCTGCGCGCAGACCTCGCCGACGTGGTTCACACGCATCAGTCCGGCCGCGTGCGTGCGCTCGGCGAGCGTCAGTTCGACGTCCGGCGCATCGGCCGGCACGGGCACCGGCCGGCTCATCCGGCTAATGCCGGTCAGCGATCGCAGGCCACGATCGAATTCGCTGATCAGTTCATCCAACACCATCCTGTTCTCCTGGCTGCAGGTGCCGCTGCGCGCGGCAAAGGCACGAGTCCGCTGCGTAACCGACTTGATTATTCAGCGGAAATTGCGGTTAACCCGTGATTTTAACCATTGTTGCATAAAGGAAACATGGCGACCTTGAGCAGCAGCATTTCGCTTTGTGGCAAAAATCGGCTTTGCTACATTACGTCCGACTTCTTGCGAAGTTGATGGGGCTCGTCGACAGAACATAACTATCCGCCCCGTCAAAAAAATTCAGTGATTCTTGGAGATCCGCTAATGAAAAAGTCGCTTCTCGCGCTCGTCGCGCTGGGCGCGTTCGCTGGCGCTGCCCATGCGCAAAGCAGCGTGACGCTTTACGGCATCATCGATGAAGGCTTCCTCTTCAACAACAACGCAGGCGGCAAGCACCTGTACGGCCTCGCCAGCGGCGTGATGCAAGGCAGCCGCTTCGGCCTGCGCGGCACCGAAGACCTCGGTGGCGGCCTGAAGGCGATCTTCACCCTCGAAAACGGTTTCGACGTGAACAGCGGCAGGCTCGGTCAAGGCGGCCTGATGTTCGGTCGTCAGGCTTACGTCGGCCTGTCGAGCCCGTACGGTACGGTCACGCTGGGTCGTCAGTACGACTCCGTCGTCGACTTCGTCGGCCCGCTCGAGGCAGGCGACCAGTGGGGCGGCTACATCGCCGCTCACCCGGGCGACCTCGACAACTTCAACAACGCGTATCGCGTGAACAACGCGGTCAAGTTCACGAGCGCGAACTACGGCGGCCTCACGTTCGGCGGCCTGTACAGCTTCGGCGGTCAGGCGGGCCAGTTCTCGAAGAACCAGGTCTGGTCGCTCGGCGCCGGCTACACCAACGGCCCGTTGGTGTTGGGCGTCGGTTACTTGAACGCACGTACGCCGAACCAGTTCGGCGGCATGTTCAACAACGGCTCGACGTCTTCGTCGGTCTCGTCGCCGATCTACGGCGCGTACGCGAACAACGCGAACACGTACCAGGTCATCGGCGCGGGCGGTGCCTACACGTTCGGCGCGGCGACGATCGGTGCGACGTACTCGAACACGAAGTTCAAGGGCTTCTCGGCAGGCCCGTTCGTGAACCAGACCGCGACGTTCAACAACGGCGAAATCAACTTCAAGTACCAGTTGACCCCGGCGTTGATCCTCGGCGCGGCGTACGACTACACGCAAGGCAGCAAGATCGACGGCAACTCGGCGGCCAAGTACCACCAGGGCTCGCTGGGCGTCGACTACTTCCTGTCGAAGCGCACCGACATCTACGCGATCGGCGTGTACCAGCACGCATCGGGCAACGTGCTCGATTCGAACGGCAACGTCCTGAAGGCAACGGCAGCGATCAACGGCCTGGCCGGGTCGAGCACGAGCAATCAGGTCGCGGCACGCGTCGGTATCCGTCACAAGTTCTAATCAGCTTGTCTGACAAGCCGCGGCATATTGAAGGCGCCTTCGGGCGCCTTTTTCTTTTCCGGGGCGGCGGTGGTGGGTCGAGCGGGTCGACGGTAGACGCACGTCGCGGCGCGCCGCCCCTCCCGCGACCGTCAGGCCGAAACGCGAGGCTTGCCGCGGCCTCCCGCACGTAACACGCGCTTCCGTCATCCAGCCCGCCCCACAGACAAAAAACCCGGCAAGTGCCGGGCTTTCTCGTTCGATCGCATCGTTGCGCGCATTACGCGCGTCCATCGCGCAGTTCACGCCGCAGGATCTTGCCGACGTTCGTCTTCGGCAGCTCCGTGCGGAACTCGACCAGCTTCGGCCGCTTGTACCCGGTGAGCCGCTCCTTGCAATAGGCGAGGATGTCCTTGTCGGTCAGCGCCGGATCCTTTTTCACGACGAACAGCTTCACGGCTTCGCCGGAATGCTCGTCCGGCACGCCGACCGCCGCCACCTCGAATACGCCCGGATGCGACGCCACCACGTCCTCGACTTCATTCGGATACACGTTGAAGCCGGATACGAGAATCATGTCCTTCTTGCGATCGACGATCTTCACGTAGCCGCGCGCATCCATCACGCCGACATCGCCCGTCTTGAAGAAGCCGTCAGCGAACATGACCTTCGCGGTCTCGTCGGGCCGGTTCCAGTAGCCGGCCATCACCTGCGGCCCGCGGATGCAGATCTCGCCGGGTTCGCCGAGCGGGACGTCGTTGCCGGCATCGTCGCGGATCGCGACTTCGGTCGACGGCAGCGGCAGACCAATCGTGCCGCTGTATTCGGTCGCCGTCACGGGGTTGCAGGTGGCCACCGGCGACGTTTCGGACAACCCGTATCCCTCGATGATCGCGGTGCCGGTCTTTTCGTACCAGCGCTTCGCCACGCCTTCCTGGATCGCCATGCCGCCACCGTTGGCGATCACGAGCTTCGACAGGTCGAGCTGACCGAATTCGGGATGGTTCAGCAGCGCGTTGTACAGCGTGTTGACGGCCGGAATCGTCGAGATCTGGTAGCCCTTCAGCTCCTTGATCATGCCGGCGATGTCGCGCGGGTTCGGAATCAGGATGCCCATGCCGCCCGTGCGCATCGTCAGGAAACCGCAGACGGTCAGCGCGAACACGTGATACAACGGCAGTGCGACGACCGTCACGAACTGTTTCACGTCCGGGAATTTCTCATGAGCCGGATGGTGCCAGGCGCCCGCCTGCAGCACGTTCGACACGATGTTCCGGTGCAGCAGCGTCGCCCCCTTCGCGACGCCGGTCGTACCACCCGTGTACTGCAGGAACGCGACGTCGTCGGGGCCGATTTTCTGCGGCTTGAACGCCTGCCGCGCGCCTTCCGACAGCGCGGCCTTGAAGCGCGTGAACGACGGCAGTTGCCACGCCGGCACCATCTTCTTCACGTTGCGCACGACGTAATTGACGAGCCATCCCTTGATGCCCAGCAGGTCGCCCATCGATGCGACGACCACGTGCTTGACGGCCGTATTGGCGATGACGGCCTGCAGCGTCGACGCGAAATTCTCCAGGATGACGATCGCCTCGGCACCACTGTCCTTCAGTTGATGCTCGAGCTCGCGCGGCGTATAGAGCGGATTGACGTTGACCACGGTATAGCCGGCGCGCAATACCGCGGCGATCGTCACCGGGTATTGCAGCACGTTCGGCATCATGATCGCGACGCGCGCCCCGCGTGCCAGACCGCGGGATTGCAGCCACGCACCGAACTCGCGCGACAGCGTGTCGAGTTCGCCGTACGTGATGCCCTTGCCCATGCAGACGAACGCGGTACGGTCCCGATACTGACGGAAGCTCTCGTCGAGCAGGTCAGGGACAGACGGATAAGGCGAGGAGTCAATTTCGGCTGGAACGCCGGGTGGGTACGATTTCAGCCAAATTTTGTCCATACCGCGCGTCTCCTCACAGATTTTCGAATGGTCGTGCTAAAACGCATCCTAACGGCTCCCCCGCCCCGAGACAACAGGGTTAGATGTCCACTTCGAACTTCCCTATCGATATCGTCTGATCATACGGCAATATTCGATCAAATCCGCTCAACTTCCACAAGACAATCGTAAAACGTCGCCGAATTGCCCAGATCGGTCAGCGCCTGGCTCGTCACTTCGTTCGCGTTCCTGCCGTCCGGCGACAGCTTCTTCCACCATATCGATAACCCGACGACCAGCCCGGCACGCGCACGATCGGTAATTCGCGCGAGCGCCTGCATCGAGCCGCGGTCATTGAAGATCCGGACGACGTCGCCCTCCGCGATGCCGCGCGCGCGGGCGTCGGACGGGTGCATGTCGAGATGCGGCTCGCCTTCCGTCGAACGCAGGCTGTCGACGTTCACGAACGTGCTGTTCAGGAAGTGGCGGGCCGGCGGCGAAATCATCGCCAGCGGATAGCGTGCGGCGAGCTCGGGCGCGGCCTCGGCCGACTCGAACGGCGGCTGGTAGTCGGGGACGGGGTCCTTGCCCATCTGCTCGAGCCGCGGGCTGTAGAACTCGCACTTTCCCGAAGGCGTGCGGAAGCCGCCGTTCGCGAACGGCGCGTCCAGCAGCTTGAGCTTCAGCCAGCCGGCCTGCTTCAGCGTGTCCCAGTCGCTGTCGAGCGCCGGATCGTCCCAGCGAAGCGCCGCGCGCGCGACCTCTTCGTCGCTGTGATAGAGCGCGGGCTCGTCGAGCCCCATGCTGCGTGCGATCCCGCGAAAGATCTCCGTGTTCGGCCGCGCGTCGCCCACCGGCGGAATCGCCGGCAGGTTTGCCATCACGTAGGTATGGCCGTACGACTTATGGACATCCAGATGCTCGAGTTGCGTGGTCGCCGGCAAGACAATGTCAGCGAAATCGGCTGTATCTGTCTTGAAGTGCTCTAGAACGACCGTGAACAGATCGTCGCGTGCGAAGCCTGCGGCGACCTTCGACGAATCGGGCGCGACCGCGACCGGATTCGAGTTGTACACGATCACCGCTTCGACTTTCGGCCCGAATGTCGCGTCGCCCGGGTGCAGCAACGCGTCGCCGATCGCATTCATGTTGATGATGCGCGGCAGCTTGTGCGGCCAACCCGGCATCAGATCCGGACGCAGCAGCGCCGCTTGGTTGACCGGTGCGGATTCCGACGACGAGAGCAGCAGCCCACCGGCCCGATCGCGCCATGCCCCGGTCAACGCCGGCAGGCTGGCGATCGCGCGCACGGCATTGCCGCCGCCGCGAACGCGCTGCATGCCGTAGTTGAGGCGGATCGAAGCCTTGCGGGTGGCGCCGTAGCGACGCGCAAGATCGATCAGTTCCGATGGGTCGATGCCGCAGATCTGCGCAACGCGTTCCGGCGGATAGGACATGGCGCGCGCCTTGAGCGCGTCGAAGCCGAGCGTATGGTCGGCGATGTAACGGTGATCGAGCAGGTTTTCGGTAATCAGCACATGCATCATGCCGAGCGCAAACGCGCCGTCGGTACCGGGCTTCAATGCGATGTGCTGGTGGCATTTCTCCGCGGTCAGCGAACGATACGGATCGATCGCGACAAGACGCGCGCCCCGGCGCTTCGCTTCCTGCGCGCGGGTCCAGAAGTGCAGGCTCGATGCAATCGGATTCGCGCCCCATATCAGAATCAGCTCGCTTTCCTCGAAGTACTCGAGATGCATGCCGACGTTGCCGCCGTACGTATATCGCAACCCCGCTGCGCCGGCTGCCGAGCAGATCGTGCGCTCGAGCCGCGAGGCGCCGAGCTTGTGAAAGAAGCGCTGGGCGATGCCCTCGCCTTGCACGAGCCCCATCGTTCCCGCATAGCTGTATGGCACGATCGCCTCCGGCGCGCGCGCGGCGATTTCACCGAGTCGACGCCCAATCTCGTCGAACGCCTCGCTCCAGCTGATTGGCATGAAACGCCCTTCCCCCTTGGCACCGACACGCTTGAGCGGGACAGTGAGGCGGTCGGGATGATGAACGCGATCCGCGTATCGGCTGACTTTCGTACACAACACGCCCTGCGTCGGCGGATGGTCGGGATCGCCCGTGACCTTGATCGCCTTGCCATTTTCGACGGTCACACGCATTGCGCATGTGTCCGGACAATCATGCGGGCAAACGGCCCGGGCTACTTGGGTGGCGGCGTTCATGGTCTTGAATGCAGAGATGGGGATTTGCAAATTTTACGTGGACACGCTGAATAACGCGTTCATTTCGCACCGATTGGGGATTATCTGACCGAAGACCAAGTGGAGGTGCCGGGTGCGGTGGAGGGAAAGCAACCGCACTGGACTGCTTGCCGGTGAGGCGCTTCAAGGCAAATGCGACCTTGATCGGAGATACGGCCAGTATGCGGCTGAATCACTAGAGATGGCAGCCATTGGGAGAATCGACGCCGCGATCGATGTGTCGGACGGGAAGTTCACTCAGGTAGGTCACCTTGGCAACGCTTTGCCCGTCCGCGTGCATTTCCATCGCTGAAATGCAAAAACCCCCGCCTTGTCGGGCGGGGGTTTCTGGCTTAGGGAGCCTGACGATTACCTACTTTCACACGGGAATCCGCACTATCATCGGCGTAGAGTCGTTTCACGGTCCTGTTCGGGATGGGAAGGGGTGGGACCGACTCGCTATGGTCATCAGGCAAAGGGGGTTGTTGCGTTGCTTCGCAGCGCAACCAATCCTGGAAGAAGCAGTAATCTTGATTTGGGTTGTGAGCTGTATCTCACACGTACGCGGTACTTCAACCGTCGTACGTCGAGTGCCTTGCACTCGACGCTCGATGTCCGTAAGCGCTAAAGCGCTAACGGGCATCGAGACAGACTTGTTATAGGATCAAGCCTTACGGGCAATTAGTATCGGTTAGCTGAACGCATTACTGCGCTTACACACCCGACCTATCAACGTCCTGGTCTCGAACGACCCTTCAAGGAGGTCAAGCCTCCAGGGATATCTCATCTTAAGGCGAGTTTCCCGCTTAGATGCTTTCAGCGGTTATCTCTTCCGAACATAGCTACCCGGCGATGCCACTGGCGTGACAACCGGTACACCAGAGGTTCGTCCACTCCGG
>NZ_NKEY01000002.1:0-210706 GCF_002223285.1 Burkholderia sp. AU16482 | reverse complement strand
AATATGAATCACTTCATAAACCTGACTTACTTTAGTGTGAGACTCTTGATACTTTCGCTATCTGATCCGAGGATCAGCTCGCTTTCATCAAGCGCCCACACTTATCGGCTGTTAATTTTTAAAGAGCATGTCTGCGAGAAACTCCGCGTTTCCCAGCAGCGCTGCGTTTTCAGCAGCAGAGAAGCGAGATTATGAACCGTGTTTCGCAGCTCGTCAACAACTTTCTGAACGACTTCGTTGCGACTGCGGGGCCCATCTTCCTGCGCCGCCGAGGCTCGTTACCACCGAACCTCAACAGCACCGCTTCCCTTCCTCCCGCGCCGCGTTTCCGTTAGCGCGAAAGAGGCGTGATTCTAAGCACCCGCCCCCATCCAGGCAAGCTCTTTGTGAAGAAAGTTTGAAAAGGCCTCCGTGCGCTGTCGCGCACGGAGGCCTTTTTTGATGAACCGGACAAGGCGATCCCGCCCGCAACCGATACAGGCCAGCCATCGGACACCCGCCCCGACGCAGTCCGATCAGCGGTGCTTGAAAACAGGCTTCCGCTTCTCGACGAATGCCGCCATCCCTTCCTTCTGGTCTTCCGTTGCGAACAACGAGTGGAACAACCGGCGCTCGAAGTGGACGCCTTCAGCCAGCGTCGTCTCGTACGCGCGGTTCACCGACTCCTTGACCATCATGACCGCCGGCAGCGAGAACTCGGCGATCGTCGTCGCGGCGGCAATCGCCTCGTCGAGCAACTTGTCGGCCGGCAGCACGCGCGAGACGAGCCCGGCACGTTCGGCCTCGACGGCGTCCATGAACCGCGCGGTCAGGCACATGTCCATTGCCTTCGCCTTCGACACCGCGCGCGGCAGGCGCTGCGTGCCACCCGCCCCCGGCATGACGCCCAGCTTGATTTCCGGCTGGCCGAACTTGGCCGTGTCCGCCGCGAAGATGATGTCGCACATCATCGCGAGTTCGCAGCCGCCGCCCAGCGCAAAGCCCGAAACCGCAGCAATGATCGGTTTGCGGATCTCGCGGACCGCCTCCCAGTTGCGCGTGATGTAGTCACCCCGATAAACATCCATATAGGAGTAGGTTGCCATCATGCCGATGTCCGCGCCGGCCGCGAACGCCTTCTCGCTGCCCGTCACGACGATCGCGCCGATGTCGTCGTCCGCATCGAACGCCTTCAGCGCGGCACCCAACTCGTCCATCAATGCATCGTTCAGCGCATTCAGCGCCTTCGGGCGGTTGAGCGTCACCAGACCAACGCGCCCCCGGGTCTCCACCAGGATGTTTTCGTAAGCCATCTATTTCTCCTCGATCAATGAAATGAGAAACGCCTCGCACATGCGAATAGTTTGATGCTACCATTCTCCGACCAACCGGTCGGTTAATTAATCGATCCGATCCCTCTCAACGTTCATCAGGCCGCCGTCATGACCCATGCCCTGCTCACGAAGCACGAAGACACGCTGAAACACGCACTCGCCGCCATCGAGAGCCGCGGGTACTGGAGCCCGTTCGCCGAAATGCCGAGCCCCAAAGTGTACGGGGAAAGCGCAAGCGCAGACGGCGAGGCGGCGTTCAAGTCGCACCTCCACAAGACCTTCGTGCTTGACCAGCCCGCATCCGGTGAAACGGTCGGCGCCGAGCGCTCGCCATACGGCATCGCGCTGGGCATCCGGTATCCGAAATCCACGCCGGACGCACTGATCGCTGCCGCAGCCGCCGCTCAACGTACGTGGCGCGAAGCCGGCCCGAGCGCGTGGATCGGCGTTAGCCTCGAAATCCTTGCGCGCCTGAACCGCGCAAGCTTCGAAATTGCCTACAGCGTGATGCACACCACCGGGCAAGCCTTCATGATGGCGTTTCAGGCCGGCGGCCCGCACGCACAGGACCGCGCGCTCGAAGCCGTCGCCTATGCATGGGACGAACTGCGCCGCATTCCGGCCGATGCACACTGGGAAAAGCCGCAAGGCAAGAACCCTCCCCTTGCGATGCACAAGCGCTATACGATCGTGCCGCGCGGCACCGGCCTCGTGCTCGGCTGCTGCACGTTCCCGACCTGGAACGGCTACCCGGGCCTGTTCGCCGATCTGGCAACCGGTAATACCGTGATCGTCAAACCGCACCCTGGCGCGATCCTGCCGCTTGCCATCACGGTCCGAATCGCCCGCGACGTGCTGCGCGAAGCCGGATTCGATCCGAACGTCGTCACGCTCCTCGCGACCGAGCCCAACGACGGCGCCCTCGTCCAGGATCTCGCGCTGCGCCCCGAGATCAAGCTGATCGACTTCACCGGCAGCACGCAAAACGGCACGTGGCTCGAACACCATGCCCATCAGGCCCAGGTCTATACCGAGAAAGCGGGCGTCAACCAGATCGTGATCGACTCGACCGACGACCTCAAAGCCGCCGCGAAAAACATCGCGTTCTCGCTGGCGCTGTACTCCGGCCAGATGTGCACGGCCCCGCAGAATATCTACGTGCCGCGCGACGGCATCCGGACCGACGACGGCCATGCGAGCTTCGACGAAGTCGCGCAAGCAATCGCGGTTGCCGTGCAAAAACTCACTGGCGACCCGGCACGCTCGGTCGAACTGACCGGCGCAATCCAGAACGAAGGCGTGACCGCGCGCATCGACGACGCGCGCAAGCTCGGCCGCGTGCTTGCGGATAGCGTGGCTCTCCAGCATCCCGCCTTCCCCGATGCGCGTGTGCGCACGCCGCTCGTGCTGCAGCTCGACGTGGCCGACCGCGAAAAATTCACGCAGGAATGGTTCGGCCCGATCTCGTTCGTGATCGCGACCGACTCGACCGCGCAATCGCTCGATCTGGCCGGTGAAATCGCCGCCGAACACGGCGCGCTGACCCTTTCCGTCTACAGCACCGATGACGCAATCCTCGACGCCGCACACGACGCGGCGGTGCGTGGCGGCGTCGCGCTGTCGATCAACCTGACGGGCGGCGTATTCGTGAACCAGTCGGCCGCGTTCTCCGACTTCCACGGAACGGGCGCGAACCCGGCGGCCAACGCGGCGCTGGCCGACCCCGCGTTCGTCGCCAACCGGTTCCGCGTGGTGCAAAGCCGGGTCCATGTTGCCCCGAAGGCGGTACCTGCGGAAGCTGGCCAGACGGCATAGCCCTAATGGCCGACGTGCAAACGCCGCCATGTTCTCTACCATGAACGAATCCGCCACCCGGCGGGTTCGTCACTCATCGATACGCCCATGACAGACGCCTACATCTGCGACGCGATTCGCACCCCCATCGGCCGCTACGGCGGCGCACTGAAAGATGTTCGTGCCGACGACCTCGGCGCGGTGCCGCTCAAGGCGCTGATCGAGCGCAATCGCGACGTCGACTGGGCGGCGATCGACGATGTGATCTACGGTTGCGCGAATCAGGCCGGCGAGGACAACCGCAACGTCGCACGCATGTCGGCGCTGCTGGCGGGCCTGCCCACCGCCGTGCCCGGCGCGACGCTGAACCGGCTCTGCGGCTCCGGGATGGACGCGGTCGGCACGGCCGCGCGCGCGATCAAGGCGGGTGAAGCGCGCCTCATGATCGCAGGTGGCGTCGAGAGCATGACCCGCGCACCGTTCGTGATGGGCAAGGCCGCGAGCGCGTTCGCGCGCCAGGCCGACATCTTCGATACGACGATCGGCTGGCGCTTCGTCAATCCGCTGATGAAGCAGCTGTATGGCGTCGATTCGATGCCGGAGACGGCCGAGAACGTCGCGGTCGACTACCACATCAGCCGCGCCGATCAGGACCTCTTCGCGCTGCGCAGCCAGCAGAAGGCCGCACGGGCCCAGCAGGACGGCACGCTCGCTGAGGAAATCGTCGCGGTCACGATTCCACAGAAGAAAGGCGAGCCCGTCGTCGTGTCGCGCGACGAGCATCCGCGCGAAACATCCCTCGAAGCGCTCGCGAAGCTGAAGGGCGTGGTACGCCCCGACGGCTCCGTGACGGCCGGCAACGCATCGGGCGTCAACGACGGCGCCTGCGCGCTGCTGCTCGCCAATGCGCAGGCAGCCGACCAGTATGGCCTGCGTCGCCGCGCGCGCGTCGTCGGCATGGCGACCGCCGGCGTCGAGCCGCGCGTGATGGGCATCGGTCCCGCGCCGGCCACGCAGAAACTGCTGCACCAGCTCGGCATGCGTATCGACCAGTTCGACGTGATCGAACTGAACGAGGCGTTCGCGTCGCAAGGTCTCGCCGTGCTGCGCATGCTCGGCGTCGCCGACGACGATCCACGCGTGAACCCGAACGGCGGTGCGATCGCGCTCGGCCACCCGCTCGGCGCATCGGGCGCCCGGCTCGTCACCACGGCGCTCCATCAACTCGAGCGCACCGGCGGCCGCTTCGCGCTCTGTACGATGTGCATCGGCGTCGGCCAGGGCATCGCGCTCGCGATCGAACGCGTGTAACCGACGCGCCGCGCGCCTATAACGAAGTCATGACGGAGATACTGCATGTCCTATCAGGCGATCCAGCTGGATATCGATCAGGCCGCGCGCGTGGCCACGATCACGCTCAACCGCCCCGACAAGCTAAACAGCTTCACGCGGGCGATGCATCGCGAACTGCAGTCGGCGCTCGATGAAGTCGAGGCGGCCGGTGCACGCGCGCTGATTCTGACGGGTGCGGGGCGCGGCTTTTGCGCGGGCCAGGACCTGGCCGACCTCGACTTCACACCGGGCGCGTCCAGCGATCTGGGCACACTGATCGACGAGCATTTCAATCCGTTGATCCGCCGCCTGCAGCGTCTGCCGATTCCGGTGATCGCCGCCGTCAACGGTACGGCCGCCGGCGCCGGCGCGAATCTCGCACTGGCGTGCGATCTCGTGTTCGCCGCGCGCTCGAGCAGTTTCATTCAAGCCTTCGTCAAGATCGGGCTCGTACCCGATTCGGGCGGCACCTGGTTCCTGCCGCAACGCATCGGCATGGCTCGCGCGCTGGGGCTCGCGCTGACCGGCGACAAGCTCGGCGCGGAACAGGCCGAACAATGGGGCCTGATCTGGCGCGCAGTCGACGACGACGCACTCGTCGCGACGGCCCGCCAGCTCGCCACCCAACTCGCGCAGCAGCCGACGCTCGCCATCGCATCGATCAAGCAGTCGATGCGAGACGGCATCACGAACACGCTCGATCAGCAGCTCGATCTGGAACGCGACCTGCAGCGCAAGCTCGGCCAGTCGCATGACTACGCGGAAGGTGTGAAGGCCTTCATCGAGAAGCGTGCACCGCGCTTCGAGGGGCGCTGACATGACGAACGCGACCGCCACGCTCGACCCCGACTCGCTCGCCCGCGCCACCGCGCGGGCCATGTACGACGCCGATGCGTGCAGTCGCGCGTTCGGCATGGAAATCGCCGAAGTACGCGCCGGCTACGCCCGTCTGCAGATGCGCGTGCGGCCCGAATTCCTGAACGGTCACCAGACCTGCCACGGCGGGATCATCTTCACGCTCGCCGATTCGACGTTCGCGTTTGCATGCAACTCGTACAACGTGAATGCGGTCGCGGCCGGCTGCTCGATCGAATTCCTGCGCCCCGTGCACGGCGGCGACGTGCTGACGGCCGAGGCGGTCGAACAGGCGCGCGCCGGCCGCCACGGCATCTACGACATCCGCGTCACGAACCAGACAGGCGACACGGTTGCGATGTTTCGCGGCAAATCCGCCCAGATCAAGGGCACGGTCATCCCGGAAGACCGCTGACGTCGACGGCTCGCCCATAACAAACACTGGAGACATGCATGACTACCCCGCTACCGCTCGAGCCGATCGAGACCGCCTCGCGCGACGAGCTGACCGCGCTGCAGCTGGAACGCCTCAAGTGGTCGCTCCGGCATGCGTATGACAACTCGCCCGTCTATCGCCGCAAGTTCGACGAAGCGGGCGTGCATCCGGACGACCTGAAGACGCTCGCCGACCTGTCGCGCTTTCCGTTTACGACCAAGGGCGACCTGCGCGACAGCTATCCGTTCGGGATGTTCGCGGTGCCGCAAGACCAGATCTCGCGCATCCACGCGTCGTCCGGCACGACCGGCAAGCCGACGGTCGTCGGCTATACGGCCGCCGACATCGACACGTGGGCAAACCTCGTCGCCCGGTCGATCCGCGCCGCCGGTGCGCGCCGCGGCGACAAGGTGCACGTCAGCTACGGCTATGGGCTCTTCACGGGCGGGCTCGGCGCGCACTACGGCGCCGAGCGCGCAGGCCTCACCGTGATCCCGTTCGGCGGCGGCCAGACCGAAAAGCAGGTACAGCTGATCCAGGATTTCCGGCCCGACATCATCATGGTCACGCCGAGCTACATGCTGTCGATCGCCGACGAGATCGAGCGCCAGGGCCTCGATCCCGTCAAGAGTTCGCTGCGCATCGGCATCTTCGGCGCGGAGCCGTGGACCAACGACATGCGCGTCGCAATCGAACAGCGGATGGGCATCGACGCGGTCGACATCTACGGGCTGTCCGAAGTGATGGGCCCCGGCGTGGCGTCCGAATGCGTCGAGACCAAGGATGGTCCGACCATCTGGGAAGACCACTTCTATCCGGAAGTCATCGACCCGGAAACCGGCGAAGTGCTGCCCGATGGGGAGCTCGGCGAGCTCGTGTTCACGTCGTTGACGAAGGAAGCGCTGCCGATCATCCGCTACCGCACGCGCGATCTCACGCGCCTGTTGCCGGGCACCGCCCGGACGATGCGCCGGATGGAGAAGATCACCGGCCGGTCGGACGACATGATGATCGTGCGCGGCGTCAACGTGTTCCCGACGCAAATCGAGGAACAGTTGCTCAAGCAGCGCGCGCTCGCGCCGCACTATCAGATCGTGCTGACGAAGGAAGGCCCGCTCGACGTGCTGACGCTCAACGTCGAGCCGTGCCCGGAAACCGCGCCCGATACCGCGGCGATCCAGGCGGCCAAACAGGCGCTCGCGTACGACATCAAGTCGCTGATCGGCGTGACGGCCGTGATCAACGTGCTGCCGGTGAACGGCATCGAGCGCTCGGTCGGCAAGGCGCGCCGCGTCGTCGACAAACGCAAGGGCTAAAGTCGCGCGACGCACGTACGGCGCGCGGCGGCGAGCGCGTGCCTGCAAACGAAACAGCCCGGTCGGCCAACGCCGATCGGGCTGCTTTACTCCAAGCGTCGTTCGACGTGACACTCACCGGATCACGCGAACTGAAATCACGTGGTCACACCGGCGATCAGGCCGGCACGCGCCACGCGCAGGAGACGCACCGCGAATGCCGCGTCTCATGCGCGGGCCACCATCCGGGCAGCCCGCCCTGCCCCAAATCACGAATTCGGGAACAGCAGCCACATCCGGCCGACCTGCTTCATCCGGCCAGCCTGGTCACCGGCGTCGTCGCCGAGCCCCCAGAAATAGTCTGCCCGCACGCCGCCCTTGATCGCCGAGCCCGTATCCTGCGCGAACACGAGCCGGTTCATCGGCGTATTCGTCAGCGGACGCGTGGTCTGCAGGAACACCGGCGTGCCGAGCGGAATCGACGACGGATCGACCGCGATCGAGCGCTCCGGCGTCAGCGGCACGCCGAGCGCGCCGATCGGACCGTCCGCGCCGCCGTGCGGCGCATCCTCCTTGGTCGGCATGTCGCGGAAGAACACGAAGCGCGGATTCGTGTCGAGCAGCGCGTCGACGCGCGTGGGGTTCGCCTTCGCCCAGGCCTTGATGCCCTGCATCGTCGCCTGTGCGGGCGTCAGCTCGCCGCGATCGAGCAGCCACTTGCCGATCGAACGGTACGGCTGGTTGTTGGTACCGGCAAAGCCGACCCGCATCACCGAACCGTCGTCGAGCAGCACGCGCCCCGAGCCCTGCACCTGCAGGAAGAACGCCTCGATCGGATCGTCGACCCATACGAGTTCGTTGCCGTTCAGGATGCCGGCGCGCTCGAGCTGCGCGCGTGCGGGCAGCGCGGCGCCCGCGCGATAGCCGGCCGGCCAGCGATAGAGCGCGTACTGATACGGGCCGCGGCGCACGCGCGAACCGTGCAGCAGCGGCTCGTAATAGCCAGTCACGAGCCCGTCGAGCGTACCGTCGGTATTCGCGAACTGGAACGGCGTGAAATACGTTTCGAAGAAGGCGCGTGCGCTGCTGACGTCGAGTTCGTCTAGCCGGTCGGCGGCCGCGCAAGCGCGCGTCCAGGCCGGCTGGCGTGCGAGCCGCGCGCAGTTCTGCCGCAACGCGGCCGTCGCGCCGATCAGCGAATCGTCCTGCCAGCCCGGCACCTGCTGCCACGCGACCGGCGTGAGCCGCTTCGCGGCGACCTGCCCCGGCACGATCGCCGCGCCGGTCGGCGGCTTCAGCGCGGAGGTCCGCGTCGGCGCGCCGCCGCACGCGGCGAGCAGCGCCGCCGCCGCGGCTGCGGCCATCCACCCGGCCAGCCGGGGCCCAAACCACATACAATGTCCGTTCTTGATGGAAACCGCCATGTCAGATTTTCTCGACCAATATCCGATGCTCATCTTCGCGCTCGAAGCCTTCGTAGCGCTTGCCCTGCTGATCTTCATCGTCGTCTGGACGTCGTCGGGCAGAAAGAAGCCGGCCCGCCACAACGACCGCCAGCCGCGCTGACGCGCGCCGCACGCTCAATGCAGCGTGCGCGGCATGTGCAGGGCAAACTCGTCGACCGGCGCCTCAAAACGCTCGCCGTCCTCGGCCACGCAGAAGTACGCGCCGCGCATCGTCCCGACCGGCGTCGCGATCACGGCCCAGCTCGTGTATTCGAAATGCTCGCCCGGCTGCAGCAGCGGCTGGTGCCCGACGACGCCGAGCCCCTTCACTTCCTGCACGTGGTTCTCGCTGTCCGTGATGATCCAGTGACGGGCGATCAGCTGCGCCGCGACCTGTCCGGTGTTGCGGATCGTCAGCGTGTACGCGAATGCGTATTGACGGTGATCGGGGTCGGATTGTTCCGGCAAGTAGCTGGTTTTCACCGAAACGGTGAACTGATACTGACTCATGGTGTGTCCGCTGTAGGTAACCGCGCGCGCCGATTCGAGCGGCCGGGCCGCGGGCGCGCCGCATTGGTTCGGCATTCTATGCGCAATCGGGCGGCAACCGCACAGCCTGCCGCCGCGCACCGGGTCGCCGGACGGTAGAATGACGGTTTTGCGCCGCAACGTCCCCGCTCCCCTGCCATGACTCAATTCCGCATCGCTCCCAGCATCCTCTCGGCCGACTTTGCCCGGCTCGGCGAAGAAGTCCGCAACGTGGTCGCCGCCGGCGCCGACTGGATCCACTTCGACGTGATGGACAACCATTATGTGCCGAACCTCACGATCGGCCCGCTCGTCTGCGAGGCGATCCGCCCGCACGTGCAGGTGCCGATCGACGTGCACCTGATGGTGCGCCCGGTCGACCGGATCGTGCCCGATTTCGCGAAGGCCGGCGCGAACCTGATCAGTTTCCACCCGGAAGGCTCCGACCACATCGACCGCACGCTGTCGCTGATCCGCGACCACGGCTGCAAGGCCGGTCTCGTGTTCAATCCGGCCACGCCGCTGAACTACCTCGACCACGTGATGGACCGCCTCGACTTCGTGCTGCTGATGTCGGTGAACCCCGGCTTCGGCGGTCAGTCGTTCATTCCGGAAACGCTGAACAAGCTGCGCGAAGCGCGCGCGCGCCTCGACGCGTACACGGAGCGCACCGGCCGCGAGATTCTGCTCGAGGTCGACGGCGGCGTGAAGGCCGACAACATCGCGGAAATCGCGGCGGCCGGCGCCGACACGTTCGTCGCCGGTTCGGCGATCTTCGGCAAGCCCGACTACCGCAAGGTGATCGACGAGATGCGCGCGGCGCTCGCCACCGTCGAGCGGAGCTGACACCGTGGCCGACTCGTCGTTCGCCGGCCACGCGCCGGCCGGGGCCGCCACGGACGCGGCCCCGATCCGCTTTGCCGCACCGCGCATCGATGCCGCGCTGATCGACCTCGACGGCACGATGGTCGACACGGCCGACGATTTCACGGCCGGCCTGAACGGGATGCTCGCGCAGCTTGGCGCGCCGGCCACGTCGCGCGACGAAGTCATCGGCTACGTCGGCAAGGGCTCCGAACACCTGATCCAGAGCGTGCTGAAGCCGCGCTTGCCGGCCGACGAAGCGCACGCGCGCTTCGACGACGCACTGGCGATCTACCAGACCGAATACGCGAAGATCAACGGCCGCCACACGCGTCTCTATCCGGACGTGGCAGCCGGCCTCGACGCATTGCGCGCGGCCGGCATCCGGCTCGCGTGCGTGACGAACAAGCCGCACCGCTTCGCGGTCGAGCTGCTCGAACAATACGGGCTGGCCGGCTGCTTCGGCATCGTGCTGGGCGGCGACAGCGTCGCGCGCAAGAAGCCCGATCCGCTGCCGATGCTGACAGCCTGCGACGCGCTCGGCGTCGCGCCAGGCGCCGCGGTCGCGATCGGCGACTCGGAAAACGACGCGCTGGCAGGCCGCGCGGCCGGGATGGCGACGCTGACGGTGCCGTACGGCTACAACCACGGCAAAGCTATACAAACGATAAATTCGGATGGTATAGTCGATTCGTTGCTGGTCGCGGCTCGCGCAATTTCCGCGCACAATGCCGGCCGGCCAACCGTCTGATTATTTCTTCCATCCGCATGTTTCTGAATAAAAAACGGAGTCTGAGCAGCATCGACCGGGGAGCCTGGCCCTGGCGTCGCTGGTCGCGCTAACCTCTTCGATGAGGTACGCTGAAGCACGTCTTCAGCGCCGTTTTTTATCTCGCTGCGCATCCGCGCGCCGACCGTCGCACTACCTCGAGTTCCACCGCGTCCGAACGCTCGCGTTCAGGATCGGCCGCAGGCTCGCGACGTTCACGCCCGGAGTGCCGGCCGGCAACAGGCACTTCTCGATCGACCGCCCTTTCGCCGACGGCCACCCGCGCAGCGTCAAGTGATCCCTGGCGCACGCGCCGCTCGTCCCGAACAGGACCGGAACATGACCGAACTCGAATTCCAATCGCTCGCGAACGAAGGCTACAACCGCATCCCGCTGATCGCGGAAGCCCTTGCCGATCTCGAAACGCCGCTGTCCCTCTACCTGAAGCTGGCCCAGCCCGAACGCGCGGGCGCCAACTCGTTCCTGCTCGAATCGGTGGTCGGCGGCGAACGCTTCGGCCGCTACTCGTTCATCGGCCTGCCCGCCCGCACGCTCGTACGCACCCGCAACGGCGTGTCGGAGGTCGTGCGCGACGGCCAGGTCGTCGAGACGCACGACGGCGACCCGTTCCAGTTCATCGAATCGTTCCAGGCCCGCTTCAAGGTCGCGCAGCGCCCGGGCCTGCCGCGTTTCTGCGGCGGCCTCGCCGGTTACTTCGGCTACGACGCGGTGCGCTACATCGAGAAGAAGCTCGCGAACACCGCGCCGCGCGACGATCTCGGCCTGCCCGACATCCAGTTGCTGCTGACCGAGGAAGTCGCGGTGATCGACAACCTCGCCGGCAAGCTCTACCTGATCATCTACGCGGATCCTGGCCAGCCCGAAGCGTACGCGAAGGCGAAACAGCGCCTGCGCGAACTGAAGCAGCGCCTGCGCACGACCGTGCAGCCGCCCGTCACGTCGGCGAGCGTGCGCACCGAGACGTTCCGCGAATTCAAGAAGGACGACTATCTGGCCGCCGTGCGCCAGGCGAAGGAATACATCGCGGCCGGCGAGCTGATGCAGATCCAGGTCGGCCAGCGGCTGACGAAGCCGTACCGCGACAATCCGCTGTCGCTGTACCGCGCGCTGCGCTCGCTGAACCCGTCGCCGTACATGTATTACTACAACTTCGGCGATTCCCACGTGGTCGGCGCGTCGCCGGAAATCCTGGTGCGCCAGGAAAAGCGCGGCGACGACCAGATCGTCACGATCCGGCCGCTGGCCGGCACGCGCCCGCGCGGCAACACGCCCGAGCGGGACGCGGAACTCGCGACCGAGCTGCTCAACGATCCGAAGGAGATCGCCGAGCACGTGATGCTGATCGACCTCGCGCGCAACGACGTGGGCCGCATCGCGGAAATCGGCTCGGTGCAGGTGACCGACAAGATGGTGATCGAGAAGTACTCGCACGTCCAGCACATCGTCAGCTCGGTCGAGGGCAAGCTGAAACCCGGCATGACGAACTACGACGTGCTGCGCGCGACGTTCCCGGCCGGCACGCTGTCCGGCGCGCCGAAGGTGCGCGCGATGGAACTGATCGACGAGCTCGAGCCAGTCAAGCGCGGGCTGTACGGCGGTGCGGTCGGCTACCTGTCGTTCTCGGGCGAGATGGATCTCGCGATCGCGATCCGCACGGGCCTGATCCACAACGGCAACCTGTACGTGCAAGCGGCGGCCGGCGTCGTCGCGGATTCGGTGCCCGAATCCGAATGGCAAGAGACCGAGAACAAGGCGCGCGCGGTGCTGCGCGCGGCCGAACAGGTCCAGGACGGCCTCGATAGCGACTTCTGACCGGAGACTGACCATGCTGCTCATGATCGACAACTACGACTCGTTTACCTACAACCTGGTCCAGTACTTCGGCGAACTCGGCGAGGACGTGCGTACCTGCCGCAACGACGAAATCACGCTCGACGACATCGCGCGCCTGAACCCCGACACCATCTGCCTGTCGCCCGGCCCGAGCAATCCGCAGCACGCGGGCATCACGCTCGACGTGCTGCGCGAATTCGCGGGCAGGAAGCCGATCCTCGGCGTCTGCCTCGGCCACCAGGCGATCGGCGAAGCATTCGGCGGCCGCGTCGTGCGCGCGAAGACCATCATGCACGGCAAGGTGAGCCGGATCGAAACCGATTGCCGCGGCGTATTCGCCGATCTGCCGAAGCATTTCGACGTCACGCGCTATCACTCCCTCGCGATCGAGCGCGAATCGCTGCCCGACTGCCTCGAGGTGTCCGCGTGGACCGACGACGGCGAGATCATGGGCGTGCGCCACAAGACGCTACCGGTCGAAGGCGTGCAGTTCCACCCGGAATCGATTCTCTCGGAGCATGGCCACGCGCTGCTCGAGAATTTCCTGAAGCAGCATCGCGCAGCGGCGCATGCCGCCGCACCGACTGCTTGACGGGAGACGCACGATGACGATTACCCCGCAGGAAGCGCTGCAGCGCACGATCGAGCACCGCGAAATCTTCCACGACGAGATGCTGCACCTGATGCGGCTGATCATGCGCGGCGACATGTCGCCCGTGATGGCGGCCGCGATCATCACCGGGCTGCGCGTGAAGAAGGAGACGATCGGCGAGATCGCCGCCGCCGCGACCGTGATGCGCGAATTCGCGAACCACGTCGAGGTGCAGGACAACTCGAATTTCGTCGACATCGTCGGCACCGGCGGCGACGGCTCGCACACGTTCAACATCTCGACCGCGTCGATGTTCGTCACGGCGGCTGCGGGCGCGAAGGTCGCGAAGCACGGCAACCGCGGCGTGTCGAGCAAATCCGGCAGCGCCGACGTGCTCGAAGCGCTCGGCGTGAACATCGATCTGCAATCGGACCAGGTCGCCGCGTCGATCGCCGAAACCGGCATGGGCTTCATGTTCGCGCCGAACCATCATCCGGCGATGAAGAACATCGCGGCCGTGCGCCGCGAGCTCGGCGTGCGCACGATCTTCAACATCCTCGGCCCGCTGACCAATCCGGCCGGCGCGCCGAACCAGCTGATGGGCGTGTTTCACCCCGACCTCGTCGGCATCCAGGTGCGCGTGATGCAGCGCCTCGGCGCGCAGCACGTGCTCGTCGTGTACGGCAAGGACGGGATGGACGAGGTGTCGCTCGGCGCCGCGACGCTCGTCGGCGAGTTGCGCGACGGCAAGGTGCACGAGTACGAGATCCATCCGGAGGATTTCGGCCTGCAGATGGTGTCGAACCGCACGCTGAAGGTGGAAAATGCGGACGAATCGCGCACGATGCTGCTCGGCGCGCTGGACAACCAGCCGGGCGTCGCGCGCGAGATCGTCACGCTGAACGCGGGCACCGCGCTCTATGCGGCCAATATCGCCGAGTCGATCGCGGACGGCATCCAGCTCGCCCGCGAAGCGATCGCAAGCGGCAAGGCCCGCGCGAAAGTCGACGAACTCGTGCGCTTCACGCAGCAGTTCAAGCGCTGACCCTCTTACGAATCCAGCAGGAACCCACATGAGCGACATTCTCGACCGAATCATCGCCGTCAAGCGCGAAGAAATCGCGGCGGCCCTGCGCAGCACGCCGCTCGAGGCACTGAAACTCGAAGCATCCGCGCGCGACCTGCGCGACTTCGTCGGCGCGCTGCGCGCGAAGCACGCGGCCGGCAACGCTGCCGTGATCGCCGAAATCAAGAAGGCGAGCCCGTCGAAAGGCGTGCTGCGCGAGCATTTCGTGCCGGCCGACATCGCGCGCTCGTATGCGGCGCACGGCGCCGCGTGCCTGTCGGTGCTGACCGACGAGCAGTTCTTCCAGGGCGGCGTCCGCTACCTCGAGGAAGCGCGCGCGGCCTGCACGCTGCCGGTGCTGCGCAAGGACTTCATCGTCGACGCGTACCAGATCGTCGAAGCCCGCGCGATGGGCGCCGACGCGATCCTGCTGATCGCCGCCGCGCTCGACACGCCGCTGATGCAGGATCTCGAGGCCTATGCGCATTCGCTCGGCCTCGCGGTGCTCGTCGAAGTGCACGACCGCCACGAGATGGAACAGGCGCTGACGCTCAAGACGCCGCTGCTCGGCATCAACAACCGCAACCTGCGCACGTTCGAGACGTCGATCCAGACCACGCTCGACATGCTGGACATGATTCCGGCGGACCGCATCGTCGTGACCGAATCGGGCATCCTGTCGCGCACCGACGTCGACACGATGCGCGCGGCGAACGTGAACACGTTCCTCGTCGGCGAGGCGTTCATGCGCGCCGATCAGCCGGGCGAGGAACTCGCACGGATGTTCTTCTGATGGCGATCGAAAAGGAAATCAAGCTCGCGCTGCCGGCCGGCCAGGCCGATGCCGCGCGCCGCTTCTTCGAGACGCTGACCGGCGAACCCGGTCACGCGATCACGCTCGCGAACGTCTATTACGACACGCCCGACCTCGCGCTGGCGCGCTCGAAGAGCGCGGTGCGCGTGCGCCGCACGCCGGACGGCTGGCTGCAGACGTTCAAGACGGTCGGCAGCGCGGAAGGCGGCCTGCATAGCCGCCACGAATGGGAGCTGCCGGTCGCGGGCGACGCGCTCGAAATCGACGCGCTCGTCGCGGCCTGCGACGTGCCTGAAGCCGCCGCCGCGCTGAATGACGCGGCCGGCGCGCTGCATGCGCTGTTCCGCACGGATTTTTCGCGTACGCTGTGGCGCATCGCCATCGGCGGCGCGACGGTCGAGGCCGCGGTGGACCTCGGCGAGATCGTCGTCCAGGCGGAACACGAAACGCGCCGCGAACCGATCAGCGAAATCGAACTCGAACTGATCGACGGCCCGGAAACGGCGCTCGCGACGCTCGCCGCCGAATTGCAGCAGGCGCTGCCGGGCCTCGCCCCCGAAAACATCAGCAAGGCGCAGCGCGGCTACCGGCTGCGCGCGCAATAAACCCGCATCACGCATGGCAACCCGCAAGACTTCCCGCGCGCCGCAACAGGCGTCGCTGTTCGACGATCCCGTGCCGGAAACGGCACCGGACGATATTCCGTCCCCGGCTTCCGAGCCGCCTGCCGCTCGGCGCAAAGCAGCGAAGAAAACCGCAGCACCCGCACCCGCGCCCATGCCCGAGCCGGCCTCGGCCGCCGCGGCGCCGCGACCCGCCGCCGCCGACGTACCGCATCTCGCCGCGCAATTCGACGCGCTGCCGGCTGTCTGGCGCGACGTGCTGAAACCGTTCACCGACAGCGACGCGTACGCGCCGCTGTGCCGCTTCGTCGATGAGGAGCGTGCGGCCGGCAAGACGGTCTACCCGACCGACGTGTTCCGCGCGCTGCGCCTGACGAGCCCGGACGACGTGAAGGTCGTGATCCTCGGCCAGGATCCGTACCACGGCGACGATCGCGGCACGCCGCAGGCGCACGGCCTCGCGTTCTCGGTGCCGCCGGCCGTCCGCACGCCGCCGTCGCTGCGCAACATCTTCAAGGAAATCGCCGCGAACTTCGGTCACGACACGCCGCGGCACGGCTGCCTCGACACGTGGGCACGCCAGGGCGTGCTGCTGCTCAACACCGTGCTGACAGTCGAGCGCGGCGCGGCCGCGAGCCATGCTAAGCGCGGCTGGGAGCAATGCACGGACACGCTGATCCGCGAGCTCGCCGGCCGTCATCGCGGGCTCGTGTTCATGCTGTGGGGCGCGCACGCGCAGGCCAAGCGCGCACTGTTCGACGCGAACGCGCATTGCGTACTCGAGGCGCCGCATCCGTCGCCGCTGTCCGCGCATCGCGGCTTCCTCGGCTGCCGCCATTTCGCGCTCGCGAACGACTATCTGGTCGAAGCAGGCCGCGAACCGATCGACTGGCGCCTGCCGGACGTGGCCGAAACGCTCGCGTAACGGCCCAGGCGGCGGGTTCGCCGGCCCGAATGCAACAACGCCGCGCCCCTTTCGGGGCGCGGCGTTTTTTATCGGGTGACGCAGCCGGTGCGTCGCACCCGCGTCGACCTCACGCGTTACGCGGCGGCGATCGCCTCGCGCGCGCTGGCGAGCGCGGCGCTTTGCGCATCCGGGCCGAGGTTCAGGCCTTCCGCGAAGATGAAGCTCACGTCGGTCAGGCCGATGAAGCCGAGGAACGTGCGCAGGTACGGCGTCTGGCTGTCGTTCGGCGTGCCGGCGTACTTGCCGCCGCGGGCCGTCACCATGTGAACCTTCTTGCCCTTGATCAGGCCTTCCGGACCGTTCTCGGTGTAGCGGAACGTGACGCCCGCGCGGGCGATCCAGTCGAAATACGTCTTCAATTGCGACGAGATGCCGAAGTTGTACATCGGTGCGCCGATCACGATGATGTCGGCAGCCTGCAACTCGGCGATCAGCGCATCGCTCTTCGCGACGATCGCATTCTGTTCCGCGGTGCGCTTGTCGGCCGGCGTGAAGAATGCGCCGAGCACCGATTCGTCGAGGTGCGGCAGCGCGTCGGCCAGCAGATCGCGAACCACGACGTTCGCGCCGGGGTTCGATTGTTGCAGCTTTGCCGTCAGTTCGTTGGCCAGCAGCGTGGATTGCGCGCCTTGCGAACGCGCAGCGGAATTGATTTGCAGAATGGTCGTCATGTCAGGCTCCGGTAGGGTTGCGCTTCGGTAGCGCGAGTGACGCCATTGTGCGTGGCCGCATGACCGCGAAAAAGCGGGCCCAGGGCGACGGATTGTTGCAGCAGCAGAACAATCCTTGATCGCGCCCCGATACCCGCTTTCGGACGATTACCCCTTCAGCCAGGCTTCGCGGGCCTTCGTGGCCGCAGCCGGCTTCGCGGCCGCCGTCAGCCGGTAGCGCGTGACGTCCGGGCCGTCGAGCTTCAGTTTCGCGGTGCGCAGCTCGTCGCGGCGAAACGCGTGAACCTCGACCTTGTCGCCCGGCCGGTAGCGCGCGAGCAGCGCATCGAGGTTCGTGCCCGTCACGCGCAGCCCGTCGACCGCGATCAGCGTGTCGCCGGCCGACAACCCCGCGCGATGCGCGGCGCCGCCTTCGTAGACCGCCGCGAGCGTGCAGTCCGCGCCGCCGCGCAAACGCGCGCCGATCGTCGGCTTCGCGGCCGCGCCGGTCGCGACGTCGGGCGCCAGCGTTACGCCGAACGGCGCAAGCAGTTCGGCAAGCGGCAGATCGCGCGTGCCGTGCACGGCGTCGGCGAACAGGCGGCCGAGCGCGACGCCCGTCGCTTCCTCGATCAGCACCTCGACTTCGTTTTCCTCGACGCCCGCCTGCTTGCCGCGATAGAAATCGCGGCCGTAGCGTTGCCACAGCAGGCGCATCACGTCGTCGAGCGACTTCCGGTTGCGCGTCCGCGCACGGATCGCGAGATCGAATGCCAGCGCAACGAGCGAGCCCTTCGTGTAATAGCTGACGATCGCGTTGGTCGCGTTCTCGTCCTGGCGGTAGTACTTGATCCACGCGTCGAACGAGCTTTCCGCGACGCTCTGCTTGAGCCGGCCCGTGCCGCGCAGCACGCCGCCGATGGTGCGGCCCAGCGCCGCGAAATATTCGTCCTGCGACATCAGCCCGCTGCGGACCAGCATCAGGTCGTCGTAATACGACGTGAAGCCCTCGAACAGCCACAACAGCGACGTGTAGTTCTCGCGCGTGAGGTCGTACGGCACGAACGCCGCCGGCTTGATGCGCTTCACGTTCCACGTGTGGAAATACTCGTGGCTGCAAAGCCCGAGATACGTGCGATAGCCTTCCGTCGTTTCGGGGCGCCCTTTCACCGGCAGGTCGGTCCGGTTGCAGATCAGCGCGGTCGACGCGCGATGCTCGAGGCCGCCGTAGCCGTCGCTGACTGCAAGCGTCATGAACACGTAGCGGTCCATCGGCGCCTTCTTCGATTTCGGCTCGAACAGCGCGATCTGCGCTTCGCACACGCGCTTCAGATCGGTACGCAGCCGCTCCAGGTCGAGCTGGGTCACGCGTCCGGCGATCACGATGTCATGCGGCACGCAGTGCGCGTCGAACGTCGCGAGCGCGAATTCGCCGATCGTCACCGGATGGTCGGACAGTTCGTCGTAGTTCGCCGCGCGATACGCGCCGAAACCGTAGCGCTTCGTGCCGCGCGCCTCGGGCAGCGCGGTGCCGACACGCCATGTGCGGAACGCCGCGCCGGCCGGTTTCGCGATGTCGACTTCGCAGGGCGCCTCCTCGCGGCCCGCGACGCTCAGGAACACGGCCGTCGCGTTGAAGAAGCCGCCCGATTCGTCGAGATACGCGGAGCGCACCGACAGGTCCCACGCATACACGTCGTAACGCAGCGTCAGCGTGCCGGTGACGGGCGCGGCCTGCCACGTATGCTTGTCGGTCTTCGCGATGCGCACCTTGCGGCCCGCGTCGTTGAACGCGCCGAGCGTCACGATGTTGCGCGCGAACTCGCGCACGAGATAGCTGCCCGGAATCCATACCGGCAGCGAGAAACGCTGGCCTTCGGGATCGGGATCGGCAACCGTCACCGTCACTTCGAACAGGTGCGCGGCAAGATCTTTCGGGACAATCGAATAGCGGATCGGCTGGGTCATCGTGGCAATCGGTCGGTCGAATACGGCGGCGAAAACGAAGAGAGGCGCCGGCAGATCGTGCGGGCGCCCCTCGCTGGCCGGGCCATGCGCCCGGCGTGCAGTCGGTTACTTGCTCGAGGCGAGCGCCTGGTTGAGCTGGTCGGCCGATACCGCGCCCGGCAGGCGGCGGCCGTCCGGCAGGAAGATCGTCGGCGTGCCCGTGACGTTCATCCCGCGGCCCAGCGCGAGGTTCTTGTCGAGCGCGCTGGTATCGCAGGTACCGGGGCCGGACGGCGCGCGGTGGTCGAGCATCCAGCTCGCCCACGTCTTCGCACGGTCGGTCGCGCACCAGATAGCCTTCGACTTCGCGGTCGAATCCGGCGACAGCACCGGGTACAGGAACGTGTAGACGGTCACGTTGTCGACCGACTGCAGCGTCGTCTCGAGCTTCTTGCAGTACGGGCAGTTCGGATCGGAGAACACCGCGATCTTGCGGGCGCCGTTGCCCTTGACGACCTTGATCGCATTCGCGAACGGCAGGCTCGCGAAATCGATCTTGTTGATTTCGGACAGGCGGGCGTCGGTCAGGTTCTTGTGCGTCTTGGCGTCGACGAGATCGCCGAGCAGCACGTAGTCACCCGCCGCGTCGCTATAGATGATCTGCGAGCCGAGGTTCACTTCGTAAAGCCCTGCAACCGGCGATTTCGACACGCTCTTGATCGGCGCGTCGTTGCCGAGACGGGCTTGCAGCGTGGCCTTCAGCTTGTCGGTGGTCTGGTCGGCCTGCGCGGTGCAGCCCAGCGTCGCCATCGCGACGGCCAGCGCCAGCGATGCGATGCGGATCGTTTTTTTCATCGAAATCTTCCTTCAGCTCAATCGGAGTGCTCGGCACAGTGTACGCCGTTATGGAACCGTCTCCGACCCGTGCAGCGGCAGAAGGTTCGATCAGCCGAGCGCGGCCGACACGAGCCAGCGCTTGACGAGCGGCTGCGCGCCGACGAACGCCATGCCCGCATTGCGCACCGCCTTCGCGAGCGAGCCGGGCACCGCGAACAGCCGCTGCAGGCCGTCGGTGGCGACCATCAGCGCGCGGATGTCCTCGCGGCGCGAACGCTCGTAGCGGCGCAGCAGCACCGTATCGCCGAGATTCCGGAAGCTTTCCTTGCCCGCGATCGCGTCGGCGAGCGCGGCGACGTCGCGCAGGCCGAGGTTCATCCCCTGCCCCGCGAGCGGGTGGATCAGGTGCGCGGCATCGCCGACCAGCGCGACGCGCGGCGCGATCAGCTTGTCGACCGTCTGCAGCGCCAGCGGGAAGCCGGCGGCCGGCGTCACGCATTCGAGCGTGCCGAGCTGGCCGTGCGACACGCGCTCGACCTCGGCCGCGAGCTGCGCCGGATCGAGCGCCAGCAATTCATCCGCATGCGCGGTGTGCGCGGACCACACGAGCGACACGTGGCCGTCCGGCAGCGGCAGCAGCGCGACGATCTCGCCTTCGTGGAACCACTGCCAAGCCGTCTCGCGGTGCGGCCACGACGCCTTGAAGTTCGCGACGACGCCCGTCTGCCGGTAGTCGCGCCGCTCCACCCTGGCCCCCATTTGGGAGCGCACCCACGAATGCGCGCCGTCGGCGCCGACGACGAGATCGGCCTCGAGCACCTGCCCCGACGACAGCGTGAGCACGGCCGCGTCGTCGCGCACGTCGAAACCCTGCGCGCGCGCCTCGAACCACGTGAGGTTCGGCTGGAACCGCAGCGCGGCGTCGAGCGACGCCTCGACCAGCGACGACTCGGCGATCCATGCGAGCTGCGGCACGGACGCCTGGTAGGCGGAGAAATGCAGCTCGGCATGCGCGTCGCCATACACGCGCATGTCGTAGACCGGCGCGAGCCGGCCGTGGTCGAGCGCCTGCCACACCCGCAGCCGCTCGAGCAACGCCTGTGAACTGGACGACAGCGCGTAGACGCGCGTGTCGAACGCGAGATCGGCGGGGCGCGGCGTGGCCGGCTGGGCGAGCAAGGCTGTCTTGTAGCCGGACTGGGTCAGCGCGAGCGCGGCCGTCTTGCCGACGAGCCCGCCGCCGACCACGGCGACGTCGAAGGTGTGGTGGGCAGTCATGGCGGGCATTATAGCCGCGGGGCCAAACCCTTACGCGGCCGGACTTTGCGGGAAATCAGCAGAATCGCAGGCGCGGTGCGCGGGCGCGGCGGCGCGCCGCATCGGCCGTTCGGCGCCAGCCCGGAATCCGGGGCGCCGGCACGGTACAATAGCGTCTTTGACCGTCGGCCCGCCGCGCTCCACGCGCCGGCCGCCCTTTTTTCCCGCGCCGCCGTGCCCTGTCCGGCCGCGCCGCCTCACCCGTCCGAAGGATTCCATGAGTCTCAAATGCGGCATCGTCGGCTTGCCCAACGTCGGCAAGTCCACCCTGTTCAACGCGCTGACCAAGGCCGGCATCGCCGCCGAGAACTACCCGTTCTGCACGATCGAGCCGAACGTCGGCATCGTCGAAGTGCCGGATACGCGCCTGAAGGCGCTCTCCGAAATCGTCAAGCCGGAGCGTGTCGTGCCGGCCGTCGTCGAGTTCGTCGACATCGCGGGCCTCGTCGCGGGCGCGAGCAAGGGTGAAGGCCTCGGCAACCAGTTCCTCGCGAACATCCGCGAAACCGACGCGATCACGCACGTCGTGCGCTGCTTCGAGGACGAGAACGTCATTCACGTCGCCGGCAAGGTCAGCCCGATCGACGACATCGAAGTGATCAACACCGAACTCGCGCTCGCCGACCTCGGCACCATCGAGAAGGCGCTCACGCGTTATTCGAAGGCGGCGAAGTCGGGCAACGACAAGGAAGCGGCGAAGCTCGTCGCGGTGCTCGAGAAGGTGCGCGCGCAACTCGACCAGGGCAAGGCCGTGCGCGGCCTCGCGCTGTCGGACGACGAACAGGCGCTGATCAAGCCGTTCTGCCTGATCACCGCGAAGCCGGCGATGTATGTCGCGAACGTGAAGGACGACGGCTTCGAGAACAATCCGCACCTCGAGGCGGTGCGCAAGTACGCGGAAAGCGAAAATGCGCCGGTGGTCGCCGTGTGCGCGGCGATCGAGGCGGAAATCGCCGATCTCGACGACGCGGACAAGGAGGCATTCCTCGCCGACATGGGCATGGAAGAGCCGGGCCTCGACCGTGTGATCCGCGCGGGCTTCAAGCTGCTCGGCCTGCAGACCTACTTCACGGCGGGCGTGAAGGAAGTGCGCGCGTGGACGATCCACATCGGCGATACCGCTCCGCAGGCGGCCGGCGTGATCCACACCGACTTCGAGCGCGGCTTCATCCGCGCGCAGACGATCGCGTTCGACGACTTCGTCACGTACAAGGGCGAGCAAGGCGCGAAGGAAGCCGGCAAGATGCGCGCGGAAGGGAAGGAATATGTCGTGCACGACGGGGATGTGATGAACTTCCTGTTCAACGTTTGAGCGAATCTCCCAGGCGTAAGGCAATTCACGGAAAACCCCTTGCGGCCATAGTGCCGCAAGGGGTTTTCCGCTTAATGCTCCCAGCATCATTCCGCTAGCAGGCCACGATGACGAAGCACTGCCTATGGCTGTTCATGGCGGTTTCGGCTGCCGCACTCGCCGACCCGACACCGGCCGACGAGATATCCGCGCGCAGCGGTTTGCCGGCCAGTGAAGTCACCGCGCTGTTGAACCACTGCGACTCGAGCCAAACCGGCATGAATTTCTGCGCCTGGCGCGATCAGATCGTTGCCGAACGCGAATTGCAGCACGTTATCGACGAAGAGGTCCGCGCGCACCCGGAGCGCAAAACGTCGCTCGAGGCGCGGATCTCAAAATGGAAGAAGGCGCGAGACGCCTCATGCGAAAGGTCCGCACGCAAGGAATGGGGTGGAGGATCCATGCTTCCTGCGGCGGTAGCGATCTGTGCGACGGCATCGACGAAGAAGATGACGAAGACACTGTCCTCGACGCGGGATCAGGCCCCATCCTGATGTAAAGATGCGAACACACGCGAACGTGGTCGCTACTGCGCACCGGCACAGCAGCCGCGCTTCGATACCGGCCGACGCAGAGCATAGCCCGTCGGCCGCTTCAATTACCGCGACGGGCGCGACGAATCGGATTTGATCCGGCGCGCTTCAGTAGCGTTGCCCGATCGTTGATCCCGCAACGACATCCTGCCAATCGCGGAATAAAAACGGCCCGACCGGCAAACACCGATCGGGCCAAGTTTCACGGCGCGGGCTTTCCGCCCGCCATCACGTCACGCCATCACGTCGCCGACACGCGCCGCCCTTCACCCGCCCGCGCATCGCGCCCCCGCTTGTTCAACCACGACGCAAGCAGCACGAGCAACGCCAGCACGGCCGTCGCGCCCACTTCCATCCGATGATCCTCGCTGACGAACATCACGGTCAGCGTGCCGCAGATGAACAGGATCACGGCCCACGTGAGCCACGGGAACAGCCACATCCGCAGCGTCAGGTCGGCGCCGCCCGATTCGAGCGTCTTGCGCATCCGCAGTTGCGAGACCGCGATCACGAGATACACGAGTAGCGCGATCGCGCCCGACGTCGCGAGCAGGAACCCGAACACCTGCTCCGGCATCAGGTAGTTCGCGATCACGGTCAGGAAACCGAACGCGGTCGACGCGAGCACGGCCGCACGCGGCGTGCCGGTCGAATCGGTGCGATGCAGGAACGCGGGCGCGTCCTTGCGCCGGGACAGCGAGAACAGCATCCGCGACGCCGTGTACAGCGCCGAATTCAGGCAGCTCGCGACCGATACGAGCACGATCACGTCGATGATCGCCTTCGCGTTCGGGACGCCGATCAGTTCCATCGCGCGCTGATACGAACCGTGCTTCGGCAGCAGCGGGTCGTTCCACGGCACGATGGCCGCGACGACGAGGATCGAGCCAAGATAGAACAGCGTGATACGCCAGATGACGGAATTCGTCGCGCGCACGATCTGGCGTTGCGGGTTGTCCGATTCGGCGGCCGCGATCGTCACGATCTCGGTGCCGAGGAACGAGAACATCGTCGTCAGCATCGCCGCCAGCACCGCGCTCGCGCCGTGCGGCATGAAGCCGTCATGCACGAACAGGTTCGACACGCCCGACACGGCCGGTGCCGGAATGATGCCGACGATCGCCGCGCCGCCGATGCACAGGAACACGATGATCGCGACGACCTTGATCAGCGCGAACCAGAATTCGAATTCGCCGTAGTTCTTGACGGAAAAGAGATTGGTGACGGTGAGCAGCAGCGTGATGCCGAGCGCGAAAATCCACGTCGCGATGTCCGGGAACCACGCATTGAGGATGGTCGCGGCGGCGGTCGCCTCGATCGGGATCACCAGCACCCAGAACCACCAGTACAGCCAGCCGATCGTGAAGCCGGCCCAGTGGCCGATCGCGCGATCGGCATAGGTCGAGAACGACCCGCTGTCCGGATGCGCGACGGCCATCTCGCCGAGCATGCGCATCACCAGCACGACCAGCACGCCCGCGATCGCATACGCGAGTATCGATGCCGGCCCGGCTTCCGCGATCGCGTGCCCGGAGCCGACGAACAAGCCCGCGCCGATCACGCCGGCAATCGACATCATCGTTACGTGACGCTGCTTCAGGCCCGTGCCGAGGCCCGTGTTGCTTCCACTCATCTGTCTCTCTCCAAAAAACGGTTCCGGTACGACCGGTGTCGCGTGAAGGCGGCGCGGGGAGTTGTCGTTCTTGGGTCCGGCCGCGGCCGCGCGTGCGTCGCACGTGGGCATGGGCCGGATGGGGCCGCTCCGGTGGGGTCGTCCGCGCAGTCTGCGAAGCTGCGGGTGCGATGCGGCGCGCCAAGCGCCGGCGCATCGCGTACGCCCGTTCCGTCGGCTGTCGTCAGCCGCCTTCGAAGCGAAGGAGTGTAAGCACCAAACGGTTCTTCACTAAGAACCAATTGAGGAATTTCGATGGAACCACTCATTGCATCGATACGCACCGATGCAAGGTTTGATTGGTTCCGGCGCCGGCTCGAGCGCGGGGCGCGCCATTCAGTTCGCGTCGCGGGCAGCTTCGTCCCGCCACTTCGCCGGCACGATCGCGAGCCATTCGCGCAGAAGCAGTTTTTTCACGGCGTCGGGGCGCGCGGCCGACAGGCGCACCAGCACGATCGGCCAGCCGACATAGTGATCGGTCACGTAGTACACGTCGGGCGCCGACTCGATCAGCCATGCACGCTCGTCGGGGCCGACGCCCTTCACGACGAGCGTGTCGCCGTCCTCGCGCAGCCGCGCGAGCAGCTTGCCCTTCACCTTGAGCGCGGGCGTGCCGTACGACGTGCCTTCCTCGACGCCGCGCCATGCCAGTGCGATCTGCCGGACTTCGTCGAATGTCACGATGCCTCCCCGACCGTACGCCGATGGTTGACGGTCCGGCTACCCTACCGGAAACCGCGCGACACGCCCAGCCGCGCGGCGCTATGCGCCGGTCGCACGCGCGGCGGCCGGCGCACGCCCAGTGGTTGCGACGATCGCGAACGCAATCGCATTCGCGGCGGCGCTCGCGAGGATCGGCACGAGATAGCCGCCGCCCGCGTCGTAGATGAAGCCGGCGGCGGCCGGCCCGATCAGCGTGCCGAACGCGACGCTCGTGTACAGAATGCCGATGATCGCGCTCACGTTGCGCCCGCCGAAATAGTCCATCACGACGGCCGGCAGCACGGCGACCCAGCCGCCGTAGAACACGCCGAACACGAGTGCGAACGCGGCCAGCGTCGCGACGGTGCCGGCGCCCGCCCATGCGACGAGCGCGACGGCCATGCCGGCGAACATCGCGAGCAGCGATGCGCGGCGGCCGAAGCGATCGGCGAGGCCGCCGAGGAAGAAGCGGCCGGCCGTGCTGCCCACGCCGATCGCGCCGAGCAGCAGCACGGCCGTCGACGGCGCGACGCCATGATCGAGCGCGTACGGCACGAGGTGAACGAACGGGACGAACACGCCGAACGAGCAGACGAGGCAGGCCGCGTACAGGCTCGCGAACGGCCGCGACGTGACGGCTTCGCGGACCGTCGCGCCGGCATGCACGTTCGCACCGGTCGACGCAGCAGCGGCATCCCGACTGCCGCCGCCGGGTGCGTCGCCGTCCGGCAGCAATCCCCGCCTGCGCGGATCGTTCTCGATCAGCAGCGACATGCCGGCTCCCAGGACGATCACGAGCGCGGCCAGCGTGAAGTACGCGCCGCGCCAGCCGACCTGCGCGATCAGCGCGGACGCGAGCGGCGGCATCACCAGCGTGCCGACGCCGATCCCGGCGACCGCGAGCCCCGACGCGAACCCGCGCCGGCGCACGAACCAGCGCTGCACCGCACCGACGGCCGGCACGTACGCGCTGCCCACGCCGAACCCGACACCGAGCCCGTACGCGACATAGACTTGCAGCAGCGTATGCGCCGCGCCGGCGGCCGCGAGCCCCGCGCCGGTCAGCAGCATCCCGGCGACGGCGAGCCGTCGCGAGCCGAAACGATCGGCCAGCGGCCCGCTGACGATGCCGAAGCCGAAGTACAGGAAGCCGGCGAGCGAGAACACGAGCGAGATCTGGCCGCGCGACGCGGCGAAATCCCGCTGCAACGACTCGACGAACGCACTGAACGTATACGCGCTGCCGAATCCGACGAACGTGACGGCGAACGCGGCCGCCACCACGTACCAGCCGTAGAAAAGGCGCGACGCGCCCGGGCGGTTCATGACGATGCTCCTCTGAGATTCGACCGGCCGCCGCGCGGCAGCCGGGTTGCCCCATGGATATAGTTGAACTATGTTGACCGCATCGACTGTCGACAGGCAGCCGCAAAACAGCGATCCGATGCATCAACGGTACTCGCGCGCACGCGCCGCCTCAAACGATATTTCGTCGACCTTTCGCTTTAGAAAAACTGAATGAATCGTTCCCGCCTGCCGCCGCTCAACGCACTGCGCGCCTTCGAAGCCGCGGCCCGCCACCTGTCGGTGAAGTCGGCGGCCGAGGAGCTGTCGGTCACGCCGGGCGCGGTGAGCCAGATGATCCGCGTGCTCGAGACGCATCTCGGCGTGCAACTGTTCGAGCGCGTGAACCGCGGCATCCTGCTGACGGCCGCCGGCCGCGACTACCTGCCGCCCGTGCGCAACGCGTTCCGGCAGATCGCCGATGCGTCGCAGCGCGTGTCGGGCGCCGCCGACAGCGGCGTGCTGACGGTGAGCGTCACGCCGTTCTTCGCGTCCGCGTGGCTCGTCCCGCGCCTCGCGCAGTTCCGGCAGGCTTGCCCGGACGTCGACCTTCAGGTCGTCACGAGCCACGCGCTCGCGGATTTCGCGCGCGACGGCGTCGACGTCGCGATCCGCCACGGCCTCGGGCGTTACATCGGGCTGTGCAGCGAACGCCTGCTGACGGTGGAAATCGTCGCGCTCGCGTCGCCCGAACTCGTCGCGCGGCTCGGCATGCCGGCGACACCGGCCGCGCTCGTCGGCTGGCCGCAGTTGCACGACGCCGAACGCAAGGGTTGGCACATCTGGTTCGGCGCGCAGCGGATCGACGATTTCGGCCCGCCGCGCGGCCCCGCGTTCGACGATTCGGGCCTGCTGCTGCAGGCGCTCGTCGCGGGCCAGGGCGCCGGGCTGCTGCCGGCCGCGATGGTGCGCGGCGAGCTGGCGAGCGGCCGGCTCGTGCAGCTTGCCGATACCGCATGGCTCGACGATTTCGCGTACTACCTCGTCTATCCGCCGCATCATGCGGAACGGCCGAAGGTTGCGGCGTTCCGCCGGTGGATTCTCGATGCCGCGCAGACCGACGGCGCGGCGTCGATGTCCGGCGCGGCGTAGCGTCGCGCGGCGCCACGGCGCCGATCCGCTAACATGCGGCGCGGGCGGTCGGCTCGACATCGCCCGGTATCGATAACAACGAACGGAACGAGAGAGACCATGCGTGCCCTGCTCCGCCGCGCGACACACGTCGCGACCCTGTCCGCCGCGCTCTTCGCCGCGGGCGCCGCGTTACCCACGCCGGCACATGCCTATCGCGCGTCGCCCGGCCACGGCAACGAAGCCGATCTCGACCGTCACGACACGTATCGCAACCGCGACGGCGAAACCGTGCATGCGCCCGCGCATTCGAAATCGGGCCGCGTGCCGGACGGCGCGAGCGCACGCTGCCGCGACGGCACGTACAGCTTCAGCCGCCACCGGCGCGGCACGTGCTCGGGGCACGGCGGCGTCGCCGCGTGGCTGTGAGCGCGGGTCGGCCGAATGGCCTGCGCCGTGCCAGCGGCAGCCCGCAGCGAAGTACAATACGCGCTCGCACCGCCGCGCCCCGCGCGGCACGCTCCGTACCGAATCACCCGACGCCGCCACGCCCGCGCGCGCTGCGCGGCCGTCTCAACCACTTCTGACTTTCACACCGAAATGGCCCAATACGTTTTCACGATGAACCGGGTCGGCAAGATCGTGCCGCCCAAGCGCCAGATCCTGAAGGACATCTCGCTGTCGTTCTTTCCCGGCGCGAAGATCGGCGTGCTCGGCCTGAACGGCTCGGGCAAGTCGACGCTGATCCGCATCATGGCGGGCGTCGACAAGGACATCGAGGGCGAAGCCACGCCGATGCCGAACCTGAACATCGGCTACCTGCCGCAGGAACCGCAGCTCGATCCGACGAAGACCGTGCGCGAAGCCGTCGAGGAAGGCCTCGGCGACCTGTTCCAGGCCAACAAGAAGCTGGAAGAAATCTACGCGGCCTACGCCGAACCGGACGCCGACTTCGACGCGCTCGCGGCCGAGCAGGCGAAGTACGAGGCGATCCTCGCGTCGAGCGACGGCGGCAGCCCCGAGCAGCAGCTCGAAGTGGCGGCCGACGCGCTGCGCCTGCCGCCGTGGGACGCGAAGATCGAGCACCTGTCCGGCGGTGAAAAGCGCCGCGTCGCGCTGTGCAAGCTGCTGCTCGAAAAGCCCGACATGCTGCTGCTCGACGAACCGACCAACCACCTCGACGCCGAATCGGTCGACTGGCTCGAGCAGTTCCTGGTGCGCTTCCCGGGCACCGTCGTCGCGGTCACGCACGATCGCTACTTCCTCGACAACGCGGCCGAATGGATTCTCGAACTCGACCGCGGCCACGGCATTCCGTGGAAGGGCAACTACAGCAGCTGGCTCGACCAGAAGGAAGAGCGCCTGAAGCAGGAAGAAGCGTCGGAATCGGCACGCCAGAAGGCGATCAAGAAGGAACTGGAGTGGGTGCGCCAGAACCCGAAGGGCCGTCAGGCGAAGTCGAAGGCGCGTATCGCCCGCTTCGAGGAACTGAGCAGCCAGGAATACCAGAAGCGCAACGAAACGCAGGAAATCTTCATTCCGGCCGGCGAACGCCTCGGCAATGAAGTGATCGAGTTCAAGAACGTCAGCAAGTCGTTCGGCGACCGCCTGCTGATCGACAACCTGAGCTTCAAGATTCCGGCCGGCGCGATCGTCGGCATCATCGGGCCGAACGGCGCCGGCAAGTCGACGCTGTTCAAGATGCTGACCGGCAAGGAACAGCCGGATTCGGGCGAAGTCGTGATGGGCCCGACGGTGAAGCTCGCGTACGTCGACCAGAGCCGCGACGCGCTCGACGGGTCGAAGACGGTGTTCGAGGAAATCTCGGGCGGCGCCGACGTGCTGACGGTCGGCAAGTACGAAACGCCGTCGCGTGCGTACATCGGCCGCTTCAACTTCAAGGGCGGCGACCAGCAGAAGATCGTCGGCAACCTGTCCGGCGGCGAGCGCGGCCGCCTGCATCTCGCGAAGACGCTGATCTCGGGCGGCAACGTGCTGCTGCTGGACGAACCGTCGAACGACCTCGACGTCGAAACGCTGCGCGCGCTGGAAGACGCGCTGCTCGAATTCGCGGGTTCGGTGATGGTGATCTCGCACGATCGCTGGTTCCTCGACCGGATCGCGACGCACATCCTCGCGTTCGAAGGCGATTCGCAGGTCACGTTCTTCGACGGCAACTACCAGGAGTACGAAGCCGACAAGCGTGCGCGCCTCGGCGAGGAAGCCGCGAAGCCGAAGCGTCTGCGCTACAAGCCGATCAGCCGCTGAGCGGCGCGGCCCAGGCAACCGGCGCCGCGCTCACGCGGGGCCGGCGCCGAAGCGGGCCGCAACCGGCACGGCACAACGAAGAAGCGGGCTCATGGCCCGCTTTCTTTATCCCGCCCGGCGCTCGCCCCGACGCTTACGCGAGCGCGCCCAGTTCGCGCAGCCGCGCCTCGGTCGCCGCCGCGCTCGTGTGATGAATGCCATGCCAGCCGAGCGCCGTCGCGGCCGCCGCGTTGTGCGCGTTGTCGTCGATGAACACGAGCTCGTGCGGTGCGATGCCGGGCAGGTGCGGTTCGATCCGTGCCTGCATCTCGCGGTAGATCGCCGGATCGGGTTTCACGAGCTTCACGCGGCCCGACACGACGATGTCCTTGAACCGGCGCAGCACCGGGAAGTTGTCCCAGGCATACGGAAACGTCTGCGCGGACCAGTTGGTCAGCCCGAACAGCGGCATCCGCTGCGCGTCCAGCCGGTCGACGAGCGCCGCGCCCTCCTCCAGCACGCCGCCGATCATCTCGTGCCAGCGCGCGTAGAACGCGCGGATCAGCGCCTCGTGCTCCGGAAACTTCGCGACGAGTTCGGCCGTGCCTTCCTCGATCGTCTGCCCGCCGTCCTGGCGGACCACCCAGTCCATCGCGCACACGTGCGTGAGGAACCAGCGGCGCTCGGCATCGTCGGGAATCAGCTCACGGTAAAGGTACTCGGGGCTCCAGTCGATCAGCACGCCACCGAAATCGAACACCACTGCCTTGATCGTCATGCGAACTCCGTGGCGAGCACGTCCGCGAGCGGCCGCGGCGTCACCGCGCTGCCGGACAGCGAATTGTTGTTCCAGATGAAGTGGTGGTGCGCGACGATCTGCGCCGCCGACAGATGGGCGCGCTCGTTCGTCGTGTGCAGGTCGGACACGACGGTCGTCCGGTAGCCGAGCAGCGCGGCACGGCGCGCGGCGGAATCGACGCAGAACTCGGTCGCATAGCCGCAGATCAGCACCGAACGGATGCCGTGGCGATCGAGCTGCGCCGCGAGCGGCGTATCGTGAAACGCATCGCTTGCCTGCTTGCGCACGCGCCAGTCGGCTCGACCGACGACCAGCCCCGCATGCAGTTCCCAGCCCGGCGTGCCGGGCACGATGTCGTCGTCCGCGTCGCCGTCGTGCTGCACGAAGCACACCGGCGCGTTCGCCGCGCGCGCCGCCGCCGTCAACCGGTTGATGCCCGACACCACGTCGTCGAGCCGGTACGCGGGCTGCGCCCGCTCCACCAGCCCGCGCTGCATGTCGATTACGATCACCGCGGTGTCCGTCATTGCCTTCCCTCGCTGTTATCGTCCGGCCGTCGTTCGATCGTTGCCGAATCGCGATCCGGCCGTTGCCGCACGTTGCGTCAGATCGGCTGCGTGCGCGCGTCGAGCCACGCCTTCGCGTCGCCGCTCAGGTGCCGGCCGACGCGCTCGCGCACCGTCGCGTGATACGTGTTCAGCCACGCGCGCTCTTCGTCGTGCAGCATCTCGATCAGCACGCAGCGCGTGTCGATCGGGCACAGCGTCAACGTCTCGAACGCGAGGAAATCGCCGAATTCCGTCTGCCCGGCCGCCCGGTTCACGACCAGGTTCTCGATCCGGATGCCCCACTGGCCCGGACGGTACACGCCCGGCTCGATCGACGTGATCATCCCCTCTTCCATCGCCGTGTACGGCTCGGCGGGCGCATAGTGCGAAATGACCTGCGGGCCCTCGTGCACGTTCAGGAAGTAACCGACGCCATGCCCGGTGCCGTGGCCGTAGTCGAGGCCGGCCGCCCACATCGGCGCGCGCGCGATCGCGTCGAGCATCGGCGAGCGGATGCCGCGCGGGAAGCGGGCGCGCGACAGCGCCATCATCGATTTCAGCACGATCGTGAAATCGCGCCGCTGCAGGTCGCTGACGGTGCCGACCGGCACGACGCGCGTGATGTCGGTCGTGCCCGTCACGTACTGGCCGCCCGAATCGATCAGCAGCAGGCCGTCGCCGGCGATCGTCGCGTGCGACTCGCGCGTCGCATGGTAGTGCGGCATCGCGCCGTTCGCGTTGAAGCCGGCGATCGTCGCGAAGCTCGCCGACACATAGCCGGGGCGCCGGGCGCGCGCGGCCGTGAGCTTCTCCTCGATCGTCAGCTCGGTGATCGTCTCGCGATTGACCGCCTGTTCGAACCACGCGAAGAATTCGGCAAGCGCGGCGCCGTCGTGCTCCATCGTCACGCGTACGTGCTCGATCTCGGCGGACGTCTTGCGCGACTTCGCGAACGTCGACGGATTCACGGCCTCGACGAGCTTCACGCCGGCCGGCACGGCCTGGAGCGTGCCGAACGTCACGCGGCGCGGATCGATCAGCAGCGTCGCGCCGTCGGGCAGCGCCGCGAGCGCCGCGCGCGCGGCGTCGTAGGCGCGGACGTCGACGCCATCCTGCGCGAGCGACGCGGCCAGCGCCGGCGACACCTTGCCGTCGGCGACGAACAGCGTCGCGCGATCGGCGCCGATCATTGCGTGCGCAACGAACACCGGATTGAAGTTGACGTCGGCGCCGCGCAGGTTGAACAGCCACGCGAGATCGTCGAGCGTCGACACGAAGTGCCATTGCGCGCCCTGCGCGTGCATCGCGCGGCGCACTTCGGCAAGCTTGCTCGCGCGCGTCGTGTCCGCCTGCGGCGCCACGTGCTCGAAAACCGCATCGCCGGGCAGCCCGGGCCGCTCGGGCCAGATCGCGTCGAGCAGGTCGACGTCGGTACGCAGCGCGATGCCGCGCGCGCTCAGCGCGGCCGTCAGCGCGCGCGCGGCCGCGACGCCGAGCACGGCGCCGTCGACGCCGACCGTCGCGCCCGCCGCCACGTTCTGCGCGAGCCAGTCGACGTGCGGCGCGCTCTGCTGCCCGCCCGTCATCTTCATCAGCTGCACGCCGGTGCCCGCCAGCTCGGCGTCGGCCTGCACCCAGTAGCGGCTGTCGACCCACAACCCCGCGAAATCCGCGGTCACGACCAGCGTGCCGACCGAACCCGTGAAGCCGGACAGCCAGCGGCGCGCCTGCCAGCGTTCGGGCAGGTATTCGGACAGATGGGGATCGGCGGACGGCACGAGATAGGCGGCCAGATTCTCGCGGGCCATGGCGCCGCGCAGCAGCGCGAGGCGGGCCGGCACCGGCGAGACTTCGGGGAGACGGGCATTCATGATTTCACCTGAGAGCATTCAGCGACGGGCCGACAACGCGACCGTCACGGCTACGGCGACGAACGCGACGCCGGTGCAGACCGGCCATTCGAGCGTCTCGCCATCGTAAAACAGTCCCGAGAGATTGCCGACCATGCGGGCGGCGGCCGCGCCCACGATGCCGACGAGCACCGCGATCCACCACGCCGGCCGGGCCGTGCGCCGCATCGGGTGCAGCCAGCGGCCGAACAGCCCGACGGCCGCTCCCAGGACAAGGATTCCAAACCAGTTCATTCGACGCCTTCTATAAATTCAGATTCGTCCCATAGGCGTGAACGTTGCCAGCGGCTAGCATCGATTCATTCATCGAACCCGAGACCAACCGGGCGCCGCGAACGTTCGAGTGTAGGGGCCGACTCGACGTTATGGCAAGCGCGCGCCTGCTGCCGTATTGAAGAAATTCTCATGCGAATCGCTCTGATCGATCCCGAGTCGCGCCATGCCGCACTCCTGAACCGCCTGCTCTTCGCGGGCGGTCACGTGTGTCACGCATTTGCGTCCAGCGCCACATTCTTCGCGTGGCTCGCCGCCGACAACACCTGCGACATGCTGGTCACGGGCCACTGGGCCGGCGACCAGCCGGCGCAGGAAGTCATTCCGCGCGCGCAAGCGGTCCTGCCCGGGTTGCCGGCCATCGCCGTGATGCCGTCGGCGCGCGAGAGCGAAATCGTCTCGTGCCTGCACGCGGGCGCCGACGATTGTCTCGTGCGCCCCGTGAGCGGGCCCGAGTTGCTCGCGCGCGTCAACGCGCTGAGCCGGCGCGCCGGCGTACGCCGCGCACCCGCCCGCTCGCGCGAAATGTATGGCGAATACGCATTCGACGCCACGCATTGCCTCGTGCGTTTCGGCGACGCAATCGTTTCACTGACGCCGAAGGAGTTCCGTTTCGCGCAGTTGCTGCTCACGAACGTGTCGCGGCCCGTGTCGCGCGCCCATATCCTCGAAACGGTGTGGGGGCGCCGCCGCGACATGAAGTCGCGCACGCTCGACACGCACGCGTCCCGGCTGCGCAGCAAATTGCAACTGCTTCCGGAGCGCGGCTACCGGCTGTTGCCGCTCTACGGCTTCGGCTATCAGCTCGACCGCGTGCCGATCGAACCCCCAAATTCACGGCCCCGCCACGCCGATGGCCGGTACGCAGCGAGTGAGGAAATCACCGAAACGCTATAATATGGGGCTAAACGATAGCCCTCGATATGCAACTCCTCACGATCGGAATCAACCACCACACTGCGCCTGTCGCCCTGCGCGAACGCGTGGCGTTTCCGCTCGAGCAAATCAAGCCGGCTCTCGCCACGTTCAAGAACGTGTTTCTCGGCCCGCAGGCGCCCAATACGCCCGAAGCGGCGATCCTCTCCACCTGCAACCGCACCGAACTGTATTGCGCGACCGACGATCGCGCGGCCCGCGAAGGCGCGGTCCGCTGGCTGTCGGAGTATCACCGGATCCCGGTCGACGAGCTCGCGCCGCACGTCTATGCGCTGCCGCAGTCGGAAGCGGTCCGGCACGCGTTCCGCGTCGCGTCCGGCCTGGACTCGATGGTGCTGGGCGAAACCCAGATTCTGGGCCAGATGAAGGACGCCGTTCGCACCGCGACGGAAGCCGGCGCGCTCGGCACCTATCTGAACCAGCTGTTCCAGCGCACGTTCGCGGTGGCCAAGGAAGTGCGCGGCACGACCGAAATCGGCACGCAGTCGGTGTCGATGGCCGCCGCCGCGGTTCGCCTCGCGCAACGGATCTTCGAAAAGGTGTCGGATCAGCGCGTGCTGTTCATCGGCGCCGGCGAGATGATCGAGCTGTGCGCGACGCACTTCGCCGCGCAGGGTCCGCGCGAGCTCGTCGTCGCGAACCGCACGGCCGAACGCGGCCAGCGGCTCGCCGAACGCTTCAACGGCCGCGCGATGCCGCTGGCGGATCTGCCTACCCGCATGCACGAATTCGACATCATCGTGTCGTGCACCGCATCGACGCTGCCGATCATCGGCCTCGGCGCGGTCGAGCGCGCGGTGAAGGCGCGCCGCCACCGGCCGATCTTCATGGTCGACCTCGCGGTGCCGCGCGACATCGAGCCCGAAGTCGGCAAGCTGAAGGACGTGTTCCTTTACACCGTCGACGATCTCGGCGCGATCGTGCGCGAAGGCAACGCGTCGCGCCAGGCCGCGGTCGCTCAAGCCGAGGCGATCATCGAGACGCGCGTGCAGAATTTCATGCAATGGCTCGACACGCGCAGCGTCGTGCCGGTGATCCGTCACATGCATACGCAGGCCGACGCGCTGCGCCGGGCCGAAGTCGAGAAGGCACAGAAGCTGCTCGCGCGCGGGGACGATCCGGCCGCCGTGCTCGAAGCACTGTCGCAGGCGCTGACCAACAAGCTGATCCACGGTCCGACGAGCGCGCTCAACCGCGTCAACGGCGCCGATCGCGATTCGCTGATCGACCTGATGCGCGGCTTCTACCAGCACGCGCCGCGCTCGAACGACCAGTCCGGCCACTAGCGCCGCCCGGTCGCCCTGCCGCCGTCGGCCGTTGTCCCGCCGCCGGCCTATCCTTTCCGAATACCCCTTGCCCGGGAGCGCCGCTCCACACCATGAAGACGAGCATGCAACGCAAGCTCGACCAGCTTTCCACCAGGCTGGCCGAACTCAACGACCTGCTGAGCCGCGAGAACGTCACGGCCGACCTCGACCAGTACCGCAAGCTGACGCGCGAACATGCGGAACTCGGCCCGGTCGTCGAGCAATACGCGTTATGGCGCCAGTCGCGCAGCGACGAAACGGCCGCGCAGGAACTGCTCGCCGATCCGTCGATGCGCGATTTCGCGGAAGACGAAATCCGCAGCGCGCGCGAGGGCATGGCGCGCCTCGAGACCGAGCTGCAGAAGATGCTGCTGCCGAAGGATCCGAACGACGACCGCAACATCTTCCTCGAAATCCGCGCGGGCACGGGCGGCGACGAATCGGCGCTGTTCGCGGGCGACCTGCTGCGCATGTACCTGCGCTTCGCGGAACGCCAGCGCTGGCAGGTCGAGATGATGTCGGAAAGCCCGTCGGATCTCGGCGGCTACAAGGAAGTGATCGTACGCATTGCCGGCCAGGGCGCGTATTCGCGTCTGAAGTTCGAATCGGGCGGCCATCGCGTGCAGCGCGTGCCGGCCACCGAGACGCAGGGGCGCATCCATACATCCGCGTGCACGGTCGCCGTGATGCCGGAAGCCGACGAGATCGGCGAGGTCGAGATCAATCCGGCCGACCTGCGCATCGACACGTTCCGCGCGTCCGGCGCGGGCGGCCAGCACATCAACAAGACCGATTCGGCGGTGCGCGTCACGCACATCCCGACCGGGATCGTCGTCGAGTGCCAGGACGACCGGTCGCAGCACAAGAACAAGGATCGCGCGCTGAAGGTCCTCGCCGCGCGCATCAAGGACAAGCAGTATCACGAGCAGCACGCGAAGGAAGCCGCGACGCGCAAGAGCCTGATCGGCTCCGGCGACCGCTCGGAGCGAATCCGCACGTACAACTTCCCGCAGGGCCGGATGACCGACCACCGGATCAACCTGACGCTGTACCGGCTCGAGGCGATCATGGACGGCGATCTCGACGAACTGATCGGCGCGCTCGTCACCGAGCATCAGGCCGAGCTGCTCGCGTCGCTCGGCGACGCCGACTGAGGCCGCGATGTCCGACGCCACCGCCGACGCCCTGCTGCGCGCCTCGCCGCTCGACCCGGTCGATGCACGCGTGCTGCTCGCGCACGCGCTCGGCTGGACCCGCACGCAACTGATCACGCGCGGCGACGCGCCGCTCGACGCGGCCGCGGTCGAACGCTACCGCGCGCTCGAAGCGCGCCGCGTCGCCGGCGAGCCCGTCGCGCAACTGGTCGGGATGCGCGAGTTCTTCGGCCGCGCGTTCGACGTGACGCCCGACGTGCTGATCCCGCGCCCCGAGACCGAGCTGCTCGTCGAAGCGGCGCTCGATGCGATCGACGGGCTGCCGCATGCGGCCGTGCTCGATCTCGGTACCGGCAGCGGCGCGATCGCCGTGTCGATCGCGGCCGAGCGCCCCGACGCGCGCGTGTGGGCGCTCGACCGTTCGCCGGCCGCGCTCGCGGTCGCGCAACGCAACGCCGACAAGCTGCTCGGCGCGCACCGCCCCGGCGGCCCGCTGCACTGGCTGCAGAGCGACTGGTACGCGGCGCTCGATCCGGCGCTCGCGTTCGATACGATCGTCAGCAACCCGCCGTACATCGCGCAGCACGATCCGCACCTCGCGCAGGGCGACCTGCGTTTCGAGCCGCGCGGCGCGCTCACCGACGATGCCGACGGCCTCAGCGCGATCCGCACGATCGTCGCGGGCGCCGGCGCCTGTCTGAAACCGGGCGGCACGCTGTGGATCGAGCACGGCTACGACCAGGCCGAAGCCGTCCGCGCGATCCTGGCGTCGCACGGCTTCGTCGCGGTGGAATCGCGCGCCGATCTCGCCGCCATCGAACGCACGACCGGCGGCCGCCGGCCGGGCTGATGGCCGGCCCGCCCGGTTGAAATCCGCTATCATTTCGATCTAACGCCCCGCAAACGCAAGGTCAGTCATGGACACCCAACAACGTATCAAGCAAATCGTCGACGAAAACCAGGTCGTGCTCTTCATGAAGGGCAACGCGCAATTCCCGATGTGCGGCTTCTCGGGCCGCGCCGTGCAGGTGCTGAAGGCCTGCGGCGTCGACCAGTTCAAGACGGTCAACGTGCTCGAGGACGACGAAATCCGCCAGGGCATCAAGGCATTCTCGAACTGGCCGACCATCCCGCAGCTCTACGTGAAGGGCGAATTCATCGGCGGCTCGGACATCATGATGGAGATGTACCAGTCGGGCGAACTGCAGCAACTGTTCGCCGCCGCCTGACGCGCGGCACCCGCCCCCTTTTCGATGGCATCTCCCAGCGCGCCGCCACGCCGGCTGATCATCGCGATCACCGGCGCCACCGGCGCGATCTACGGTGTGCGGCTGCTCGACCTGCTGCGCGCCGCCGGCGGCGTCGAAACGCACCTGCTGATTTCGAACGCCGGCTGGCTCAACATCCAGCATGAACTGAAGCTGCCGAAGGCCGACGTCGAAGGCCGTGCGGACGTCGTGCATTCGGTGCGCGACGTCGGCGCGACGATCGCGTCGGGCTCGTTCGCGACCGACGGCATGGTAATCGCGCCCTGTTCGATGAAGACGCTCGCGAGCGTCGCGCACGGGCTGTCCGACAACCTGATCACGCGCGCGGCGGACGTCACGCTGAAGGAGCGCCGCCGTCTCGTGCTGATGGTGCGCGAAACGCCGTTCAACCTCGCCCATCTGCGCAACATGACCGCCGTCACCGAAATGGGCGGCATCGTGTTTCCCCCGCTGCCCGCGTTCTACGCGATGCCCAAGACGATCGAGGAACTCGTCGACCAGACCGTCACGCGTGTCCTCGACCTGTTCGCGCTCAGCGCTCCGCAAACGACGCCGTGGGCCGGCATCCGGCACGCGCAGTAAGTTACGCCTCTTCAGCGCGCATTTCCGCCGATCCACACCGCAACGCCTTCTATTTCACGCGATCCGATGCGAACTGGCACCCGAAAGCCGGACCTCGACGCAATTATCAACGCTCAGGCGTCAATCAAATTCCGGAACACCAATTTATCAATGCACGGTACGCGCCTATAGTCAGCGGCAAACCCTTTTGCAGGTTACCATCATGAACCGCTTGCCTTCGCTGTACCTGTCTCACGGCGCCCCGACGCTGCCGATCGACCCGACGCTGCCGTCCGGCGCGTTCACGCACCTCGGCGCCGAATTGCCGCGCCCGCGTGCGGTGCTGATGCTGTCCGCGCACTGGGGCACGCAACAGCCGGTCGCGAGCGTCGCCGCGCGTCCCGACACGATTCACGACTTCTACGGATTCCCGCAGGCGCTGTACGACATCCGCTATCCGGCGCCGGGCGCCCCCGACGTCGCCGAGCACGCGGCCGCCCTGCTGAACGCGGCCGGCATCGCGACCGCGACGACCGAGCACGGCCTCGATCACGGCGCGTGGGTGCCGATGCTGTTGATGTTTCCGGAAGCCGACGTGCCGGTCGCGCAGTTGTCGATCCAGCCGCGCGCGAACGCCGCGCATCACTTCGCGCTCGGCCGCGCGCTGCGGCCGCTGCGCGACGAAGGCGTGATGGTGATCGGCTCGGGCCAGATCACGCACAACCTGCGCGCCGCCGACTTCGGCGCGGCGCCCGAGGACGCGGACCCGCGCGTCGCGGAATTCACCGACTGGTTCGAGGCGAAACTTGCGTCGCGCGACGTCGACGCGCTGCTCGACTACCGCCGGCAGGCACCGCACGCGGCGCTGATGCATCCGACCGACGAGCACCTGCTGCCGGTCTTCACGGCACTCGGTGCGGCGGACGACGACTACCGGCTCGGCATCCAGTCGCTCGGCACCTACCAGCGCGTGCTCGCGATGACGAACTACGTGTTCGCGAACGCCGGCGCCTGAACCTGGACGGCGGCGCGACCGCCGGCCAGCAAAAAGCCCGTCCGAGCATCGCTCGGACGGGCTTTTTTCACTGCGTCCTGCCGCCGCCGAATCCGGCGGCAGGCCGGGCGTCAGACACCGACGCCTTCGAGAATCTCGTCGTGCGACTCGCGCTCGTCGAGATACTGGGTCCGGTAACCGGTATTCACGCCCCAGAAGTAGAACACCAGCGAGATCGCCGCGACGATCAGCATGTCCCAACCGTACGGCAGGTAGCCGTAGCCGCCGAATTCCTTGCTGCCGATCAGCGACAGCACGGCCATCGTCGGCAGGTACGCGACCAGCCACCACGCGGCCTTCAGGTCGGCACCCCAGCCGGTCCAGCCCGACTTCGCCTGGAAGTAGAAGTACACCGGCAGCGCGACGATCATCAGCAGAATGATTTCGCCCGTCAGCGGCCACTTCGCCCAGTACAGGATCAGCGACGCGCACACGAACGCGAACGGGGCGATCAGCTTCATCAGCGGAATCGACAGCGGACGCTCGATGTCGGTCGCCGCGCGGCGCAGCGCCATCAGGCTGATCGGGCCCGTCAGGTACGAGATCACCGTCGCGACCGAGATCACCGCCGCGAGCGAACTCCAGCCGCGGAAGAAGAACAGGAAGATGAACGACACGAGCAGGTTGAACCACATCGCCTGACGCGGCACGCCGTAGATCGGGTGCACGTTGCCGAACATCTTCGGCATCGTGTTGTTGCGCTCCATCGCGTAGATCATGCGGGTCGTCGTCGCCATGTAGGTCGTACCGGTGCCGCTCGGGCTGATGAACGCGTCGACGTACAGCAGGATCGCGAGCCAGTTCAGGTTCAGCGCGATCGCGAGTTCCGCGAACGGCGACGAGAAGTCGAAGTGCGCCCAGCCCTTCGCGACGTCGGCCGGGTTCACCGAGCCGATGTAGGCCATCTGCAGCAGCACGTAGATCACGAGCGCGAGCAGGATCGACGTGATCACCGCGAACGGCACGCTGCGCGACGGATTGCGCGCTTCACCTGCCAGGTTCACCGGGCTCTGGAAGCCGTTGAACGCGAACACGATGCCGCTCGTCGCGACCGCGGTCAGCACGGCCGACCAGCCGTACGGCGCGAAGCTCGCGTTGGAGGCGGTACCGAGGTTCTCCGAATGGAAGCTCGTCAGCATCAGGCCGAGGATCGTGAGGCCGGGGATCAGGAACTTGAAGATCGTGATCGCGGTGTTCGCCCGCGCGAACGCCTTGACGCCCCAATAGTTGAGCATGAAGTAGATGACGACCAGCACGGCCGACAGCAGCAGGCCTGGGGTCGTCAACTCGCCGTTCACGAACAGCGCGTGCGCCCATGGATACGGCCACGTGCTCATGTACTGGATCGACGCTTCGGCCTCGATCGGGATCACGGATACGATCGCGATCCAGTTGGCCCATGCACTGATGAAACCCACCAGCGAACCGTGCGAGTAGCGCGCGTAACGCACCATGCCGCCCGACTCGGGGAACATCGCGCCCAGTTCCGCATACGTCAGCGCAATCGCGAGAATGACGACAGCGCCGATGATCCAGGCGCAGATCGCCGCCGGACCGGCGATCTTCGCGGCTTTCCAGGCACCGAACAGCCAGCCCGAGCCGATAATCGAACCCAGCCCCGTCAGCATCAATGCAAACGGGCCGATGTTCCGTTGAATAGAACTCTTCACATCCTCTCCTGTGTCTCAAAAAGCATGGTCGGCCTGCTGTCCGGGATCGGCTCGGACTGCACCGCGCACGCATTCTTGGGGGGACGGTTGCCCGATCGGGGCAACCCGTCCACGCGGCGCGTAGTTTAACGGTTGCACCTTAAACGTGGCGCCAAAATCGATCGGCCCCTACAAAAAATTCGCATCGCTTGCAAGCTTTGTAAACCTGATCTCCGCAATAACCCTGATAGCATGGGAATACGGTTGACCGTCAGACGGATTAGCCGTATAAAGGACTTCGCAGGATTTCAAGTGGCGAGTGAATTGGTTCTTTCGTAGTTCGCCCATCAACGGTACTCCGGTTGGTCCTATTACCCCTTCCTTGATTTTCCGCACCCCATGGGCTTCGGCCCCGTTTTATCTTTTTAGGAACAAGTAACATGGCAACCGGTACCGTCAAGTGGTTCAATGACGCAAAGGGCTTCGGCTTCATCACCCCGGAAGGCGGCGGCGACGATCTGTTCGCGCACTTCTCGGAAATCCGCGTCGAAGGCTTCAAGACGCTGCAAGAAAACCAGAAGGTTGAATTCGAAGTGAAGACGGGCCCGAAGGGTCTGCAAGCTGCGAACATCCGTCCGGTCTAAGCTTGGCGCGATCATTCGTGTAAAAAAGCCCCGCTTCGGCGGGGCTTTTTGTTTTTGGGCGCCGATCGTCCGGCCGGCGTGGCGACCTTTTGGCCGCCCGCCCTTCAGCCGAACAATCGCTGCGCGTGAATGCCGAGGCCCGTCGCGACACTCGCGAGGCGATCGCCGAACACCGGCTGCGCATCCGGGAACGCGCCGGCGAGCGCGCCCGACAGGAACGCGAGCCCCGTCGAACCGCCGGTGAAATACAGCGCACCGACATCGCGCGGCGCCACGCCCGCGAGCCGCACCGTCTCGCGCGCGGCGTCGACGATGCGCGCGGTGTCGTCGCGGCTCGCCTCGACGAGGCGATCGGCGTCGAACGCGATCTGCAGATCCTCTTCCACGTCGTTCAGGTCGATCATCGTCTCCCCGCCCGCCGCGACGCCGATCTTTGCTTCTTCCGCCCGCGCCATCAGCGCGTGCCCGAGCCGCTGCTCGACCACGCTCGTGAGCCGGTCGTACTGCCGCACGTCCTGATACAGGTGCTTCATCAGCTTCAGCTCGCCGATTCGCTTCGGCGTGTAGACGGTGTTGATCAGGTGCCAGGTCGCGAGATCGAAGTAGATCTTGTTCGGCAGCTCGCGCCCTTCCGGGTCGAGCGAACGATAGCCGAATGCGGGCAGGATCGCCGCGAGCTCGACGCGCCGGTCGTAGTCGGTGCCCGCGACGTGCACGCCGTGGTGCGCCAGCACGTCGTCCTTGCGCTCCAGCCGCGCCATCCGCTCCGGACCGACACGCACGAGCGAGAAGTCGGACGTGCCGCCGCCGATGTCGGCCACGAGCACGAGGCGCTCCGCCGACTGGCGCGACTCGTAGTCGAACGCGGCGGCGATCGGTTCGTACTGGAAGTGAACGTGCGCGAAGCCGACCGATCGCGCGGCCGCCTCGAGCTGATCCTGGGCGAGGCGGTCGGCGCGCGGATCGTCGTCGACGAAGAACACCGGTCGGCCGAGCACCGCGCGGCCGACCGGCGCGCCCGCGCACGCTTCGGCCTTGCGCTTCAGGTGCATCAGGAAGCGCGCGATGATTTCGGTGTACGCGATCGCGCTGCCGTCGCCGAGATCGGTCGTCGTTTCCGCGAGCGGGGAGCCGAGGATGCTCTTCATCGAGCGCATCAGCCGGCCGTCGAAACCGTCGATATAGGAGGCCAGCGCCGCCCGGCCGTATTCGACCGTCTCTTCGTCGTTGTTGAAGAAGATCGCGGTGGGCAGCGTCAGGTGGTCGCCCTCGACGGGCGCGAGGCGCATGCCATCGCCGTCGGGCAGCGCCACGGCGGAATTGGACGTGCCGAAATCGATCGCGCAGTAAGTCATGGGAAATTGCCGCAGCAGGGCCGGCGCGAAAACGGAAAGGACGGGCTTTTTAACATGAAGCCCGCGGGATCACAACCGGGGCCGGCCGCCGGCGCCGCGCAACGGTCGCCGGCGGCCACGGCGCGCCGCGTGGCGCGCCGGGGGAACCTGCGCGGGGCAGGATGCGCGGCGACGCACCCTGCCCGCCCGCGCGGTCAGGCTGCCGCGTCGAAGCTCTTCTTCCAAGCACCCGCGTAGACGACTTCGCCGATCGCATGGCGCGTGCGCGGCGCCTTCTCGCGATCGCGCAGCACGGGATCGAGCTTGTCGACGTTGCCGTAGTGGCCGAGCGAGATGATCGACGCGATCGCGACGTCCGCCGGAATCGCGAACGCGTCGCGGAATGCCTTCGCGTCGAAACCGCTCATCTGATGCGCGGCGAGGCCGAGCGCGTGCGCCTGCAGCACCAGCGACATCGCGGCGGCGCCGGCGTCGTACAGCGCGGTCGGCGCCGGCTCGCCCTTCGGCGTGAGCGTGTGCGCGGTCACGGCGATGAGCACTGGCGCCGGCGCATTCCAGCCCTGGTTGAACGGCACCAGCGTCGCGAACGCGCGCTTGAACGCGTCTTCGTCCTGGGTGCGATCGAATACGATGAAACGCCACGGTTGCGCGTTGTACGCGGACGGGGCCCAGCGTGCCGCTTCGAGCACCGCGTGGAGATCGCCGGCGCTGACGGGTTCATCCGAATACGCGCGCGGGCTCCAGCGGCCCGCGATCAGATCGTGAATCGAAACAGTGGTGGGAGCAGGTTTGACGGACATGCGGTTCCTCGCTGACATCGATGAAGGGGCGCGAACGCCCCGGCGAACAGCAAGCATACCTGCTTGAACGGTTGCGCGCCCGATCCTGCCGCGCTATGCAAATCTCCTTGCGTGCAATGGCCGGCCGCGGTGCAGGCGGCCGGTCGATCCACCGCGATCAGGCTGCCTGCGCGGCCGCGCGCGACGGACCGCGGTTGATCCGCAACACGATCAGCGCCCCGACGATGCACAGCCCGCCCGAGATCATCGACGCGATCGTGTAGGTGCCGAGGCTCGCGCGCAGCAGCCCGGCGCCGAGCGCCGCGAATGCCGCGCCGAGCTGGTGGCCGGCGACGATCCAGCCGAACACGACCGGTGCCGCCGCCTTGCCGAACACGTCGGTCGCGAGTCGCACGGTAGGCGGCACGGTCGCGATCCAGTCGAGCCCGTAGAACATCGCGAACAGCGGCAGCCCGAAGAAATCGATCCCGAACGCGTGCGGCAGATAGATCAGCGACAGCCCGCGCAGCCCGTAGTACCAGAACAGCAGCACGCGGTTGTCGTAACGGTCGGACAGCCAGCCCGACAGCGTCGTGCCGAACAGGTCGAATATGCCCATCGCCGCGAGCAGCGACGCGCCCTGTACTTCGGTCATCCCGTAGTCGCTGCACATCGCGATCAGGTGCGTGCCGACGTAGCCGTTGGTGCTCGCGCCGCAGATGAAGAAACTGAAGAACAGCAGCCAGAAGTCGCGCGAGCGGCTCGCCGTCAGCAGCGTGCGGAACGCGACCGCGAGCGGGTTCTCCTTCGTCGTGTCGGCCGCGGGCGGCGCATCGGCGGGCTCGCCGTACGGGCGCAGTTGCACGTCGGCAGGCCGCTCGGGGAGCAGGAACGCGACGAGCGGAATCACGATCGCGGCCGCCACCGCGACGACCAGCACGACCGGCCGCCAGCCATGGCGCTGCGCGATCGCCGCGAGCATCGGCAGGAATACGAGCTGGCCGGTGGCCGTGCTCGCGGTCAGGATCCCCATCACGAGGCCACGCCGCGCATGAAACCAGCGCGTGACGAAGGTCGCGGACAGCGTCAGCGCGACGACGCCCGTCGAGCAGCCGACCATCAGCCCCCAGATCACGACCATCTGCCAGCTCTGCGTCATCATCGACGACAGCGCGACGCCCGCGCCCATCGTCACGAGCGCGGTGAGGATCGTCGGGCGCAGCCCGAAGCGCTGCATCGCGGCGGCCGCGAACGGGCCCGTCAGGCCATACAGCGCGATGTTCACCGAGATCGCCAGCGAAATCGCCGCGCGGCTCCAGCCGAGCTCGCGTTCGAGCGGTACCATCAGCACGCTCGGCGTCGCGCGTGTGCCGGCCGCCGCCAGCAGGATCAGGAATACCACCGCCGCCGCGAGCCATCCGTAATGGAAGCGCCCGCCGATTCGTGTCACTGCCCAATTCATCTTCGCTCTCCAGTTGGCGGGCGCCGGCGCCATCGCACCCGCGCCGCCCGACCAGGCCACCTCCGCCACGCATTCCAACATCGGCTGACCCAGGCCGACGCTCGGCATTCGTCTGTTGATCCGGATGCGATTGTTACCGACCGGTCACAACTGTGTTGCGATCGTAGTTACCAGTCGGTAACATGTCAAGCAATCCATTATGTCGTCGAGGGTCATCATGTCGGGCATCGAGGTCGCCAAACCGCCGGCGCGGCGCACGCGCCGGCCGATCGACGGCGCCACCGCGCAGGAACACCTGCTGCGTGCCGCCGAGGAATTGTTTTACAAGGAAGGCGTGCGGACGGTCGGCGTCGAGGCGGTGGTGGAGCGCGCCGGGGTCAACAAGATGAGCCTGTACCGCCAGTTCGCGTCGAAGGACGAGCTGATCCTCGCGTATCTGGAACGGATGGACGCGTGCTTCTTCGAGCGGCTCGATACGAGCGCCGCGAAGCATCCGGGGCAACCGAAGGCGCAGTTGATCCAGTATTTCGTCGACCTCGCCGAGCGGGCGACGCAAAAGGACTATCGCGGCTGCCCGTTCGTCAACGTGGCCGCCGAATTCCCGGATGCATCGCACCCGGCGCGCGAACGCGTCGCGCAGAACAAGGAGCAGCTGATGAAACGGCTCGTCGCGCTGTGCGAAGGCGCCGGCGCGCGGCAACCGAAGGCGCTGGCCGATGCGCTCGCGCTGGTGGTCGAAGGCATCTACGCGGCGAGCCAGACCTACCGGCACGGCGAAACGCCGATCGGCACCGCGCCCGCGCTCGTCACGCAGTTGATCGAAGCGGCCTGCGCGTGACGGATCGCATGCATTCGTCGCCGGCGCGCCCGCTACAATGCGGCCCTCTTCGCCCTTGCGCCCGACCGGTATCACGATGACCGACACCCGCCCCGACTCGCACGACGACATCCTCGCCGCCACGCGGCACTGGCTCGCACGCGCGGTGATCGGGCTCAACCTGTGCCCGTTCGCGAAAAGCGTCTACGTGAAGGAACAGGTGCGCTACGCGATCAGCGAAGCGACGACGCTGGAAGACGCGCTCGCCGAACTCGAAACCGAGCTGCGCGCGCTGGAAGCGGCGGATCCGCAGCAGGTCGACACGACGCTCGTGATCTACCCGCACGCGTTCGCCGATTTCGTCGACTACAACGATGCGTTGTTCTTCGCCGAGCGGCTCGTGCAGCAGTTGCGACTCGACGGCGTGCTGCAGATCGCGAGCTTCCATCCGCAATACCGGTTCGACGGCACCGAACCCGACGACATCGAGAACTACACGAACCGCGCGCCCTACCCGATCCTGCACCTGCTGCGCGAGGACAGCATCGCGCGCGCGGTCGATGCGTTCCCGGACGCGTCCGCGATCTACGAAAAGAATCAGGAAACGCTGCGCCGCCTCGGCCACGAAGGCTGGCGCGAATGGATGCGCCGCCCGGGCGATGACGTGTGACGCGGCGTGCAACGCGCGGCGTGCAACGTGCGGCGTGCAACGCGCGCGGCGCGGGCGCCATGCCCGCCCGGCCGCCCGGCCGCGCGTTCGCCCGTCAGCCTTCGGCCGGCTCGGCCGCGGCGTCGCCCGCCGCCGCGGCCTGCGCGACGAAGAAACGCTCGTTCAGTTCGGCGAGCCCGAACATCCCGAGGATCTCGTTCAGCCGCTCGCCGGGCCTGCGGCGCGGCAGGTTCTTGTACTGCGCGATGATCAGCTCGTTCTTCATCGAATGCTCCCAGCCGACCAGCTCGGTCACGCTGACCTGGTAGCCGTGCGCTTCGAGCTGCAGGCAGCGCAGCACGTTGGTGATCTGGCTGCCGAATTCTCGCGTATGGAGCGGATGGCGCCACACCTCGGTCAGCGCATTCGCGAGCGACTTGCCCTTGTTCTTGCGCAGTACGCCCGCGACTTCCGCCTGGCAGCACGGCACCAGCACGATGTGCTGCGCGCGCTTCGCGAGCGCGAAGCGGATCGCGTCGTCGGTCGCGGTGTCGCACGCGTGCAGCGCGGTGACGACGTCGACCATATCGGGCAGTTGCGGCGACGTGATGGAATCGGCAACCGACAGGTTCAGGAACGACATGCCGCCGAACCCGAGCCGCGCGGCGAGCTCGGTCGAACGCGTGACGAGTTCCTCGCGCGTCTCGATGCCGTACACGTGCGACGCGAACGCCGGCGTGCCGTGCCCGGGCTGCTGCTTGAAGAACAGGTCGTACAGGATGAAGCCGAGATACGACTTGCCGGCGCCGTGATCGACGAGCGTCACGTGGCCCTTGTCGGCCTGCACGCCGGCGAGCAGCGGCTCGATGAACTGGAACAGGTGATAGACCTGCTTCAGCTTGCGGCGGCTGTCCTGGTTCAGCTTCCCGTCGCGGGTGAGGATGTGCAGCTCCTTCAGCAGCTCGACGGACTGCTCCGGGCGGATTTCGTGGGTCTTGTTCGACATCGTGAAGCGGCGCCGGGCCACGGTCGGTCGACCACGGCCCGGCGGCGAAAATTCGTGAGGAATGGCGACAGTTTACCGAAAATACGCGGTCAGGCCCGCGCGCCGAGGCGCCAGAGCGACGTGACCTCGGCGCGGCGCGCCGCGTGCAGCGGATCGTCGGCGTCCGTCGACTTCGGGTGCGCGGGGCGGATGTCGTCGCGGCCGAGCACGACGAGGCCGGCCTCGTCGATCCATTGCAGCAAGGTTTCGCGCGGCCGCAGGCCGAGATGCTCGGCGAAATCGGACAGGATCAGCCAACCCTCGCCGCCCCGCTCCAGATGCGCGGCCAGCCCCGCGAGGAAACCGCGCAGCATGCGGCTGTCAGGATCGTAGACCGCGTATTCGATCGGCGCGCTCGGCCGGGCCGGCACCCACGGCGGATTGCAGACCACGAGCGGCGCCCGGCCGGCCGGAAACAGATCGGCCTCGACGATCTCGACGTGGCCCGCATGACCGAGCCGCGCGACGTTCTCGCGCGCGCAGGCGAGCGCGCGCGGATCCTGGTCGGTCGCGACGACGCGCTCGACACCGCGTGACGCAAGCACCGCCGCCAGCACGCCGGTGCCCGTGCCGATATCGAACGCGAGCGACGTCGCCGGCAGCGGCGCGCGCGCGACGAGCTCGACGTATTCGCCGCGCACCGGCGAGAACACGCCGTAGTGCGGATGGATCGGCGCGCCGCCGAGCGCCGGAATCGGCACGCCCTTCTTGCGCCACTCGTGCGCGCCGACGAGGCCGAGCAGTTCGCGCAGCGACACGACCGACGGCGCGCCGCCGGGGCCGTACGCTTCCTCGCAGGCGGCACGCACGTCGGGCGCGCGGCGCAGCGGGATCGTGTAATCGGCGTCGAGCGGGATCAGCAACATGCCGAGCGTGCGGGCACGCTGCGATTGCGCGAGGCGATGCAGATTGAAGGCGTCGACGCCGGCCGCGGCTTTCGCCTTCTTCGGCTTGCGTTCGACGCGGCGCGCCATCGCCTGCACGAGCTGGCGCGCATTCTGGAAGTCGCCCTGCCAGACGAGCGCGGTGCCCTCGCATGCGAGGCGGTAGGCCGCGTCGGCGGTGAGGCGGTCGTCGGCGGGCACCGCGCGCTTCGGCGGTTGCACGCCGGCCTCGGAGCGCCAGCGCACGGCATGATCGACGCCGTCGGCGTCGGTCCAGTGGAAAACGGGGGAATCGGTCACGCGAACTCGGTTACGGTTGGCTTCAACGGCGGCGAGAATTCACCGCGCGGACCACACCATACCGCGCTTTGCCCGACCCGGCAAAACAGGCGCCGCGACGGCCGCCCGAAGGCATTCGTCGCGGCGCAACCGTCGATCAGGCGAGATCGTGGGTTTCCGCACCGGGCGCATCGCGCTTGACGGCCGCGATGCCGTTCTCGCGTGCCTGCACGCTGCTGTACGTTTCGCTCGTACCGATGACCTGGTGGTTCGCTGCTTTCAGATTGAACATCGGCTCGCCGTTGTGGGCCAGCTTGCGCTCGTAGCGCTCGTCCAGCGGCGCATTTTCCCGCACGGACGCGATCCCGTTTTTCGCGCCGCCTTTCTCCTCGTACCGCTCGCTCGCGAGGATGATCTCGCCGTTCGCCGACTTCAGGTGGAAGTAGTACTGGCCGTTCGTGGCCTTCTTGAGCTCGAATTTTGCCGCCATGAATTTCCCCTAAAAGAATGTCCGACCCTCGGACATCGGCAAGTGTAAGGGGTCGCGTCGACAAAAATCGAGATCTCGCGCGGATAAGCATTAAAGACTGTCAAATGGTGAATTTTTCGACACATTTAGCCGACGTTGAATGCATCCCGGCGACCTAGCCGCCCCACCCCGGCATGGCGGGCAGACGGAGCGTGCCCGCGTCGTTGAAGTGCACGGCGCCCAGCCCGCTGCCGGCGAGCCGGCCGCGCAGCGCATACGGCAACTCGCCGTTCGCGGCCGCGCCCGGCAGGTTCCACGCCTGCCGCGCGGCGGCGAAGGCCGATACCGATACGGGCACGTCGAGCACGGCCTCGCCGAACCGCGGCACGGTGCCCGCCCGATCGCTGACGCCGCTCGCGAACGGCGCACCGTTCAGGTCGAGCGCGACCGAGATCCCGTCGTAGTCGATCGGCGCATCGTTCGGATTCTGCACGCGCAACTTCAGGCTGAAGCGCATCTCGAGGCCCTGCCCGACGAGCGGGTCGAGCCCGGCGACCGACACGCGCACGGGCTCGCGCGTGAACCCCGCGCAACCGCCCAGCAGGAACACGGCCGCGAACAGCAGCAGCACGGCGCGCAGCGGCGCGATACGGAACAGGGCGCGTGACATGGAAGGGCCTCCTCGCGGTGATCGGTGAACGGGTCGTCAATGCATTGTACCGACCGCGCCATCCTTCACCGGATTTCGTAGTTTCGGGAGCGCCACCAGATCGTTAATAGATTAAAACTACGAAATCGCCAGACAAACGGATAGCGCATTAATGACTTCCAGCGTTCAATGAAGCGCCGGAAATTCAATAGACGTTCTTTCTAAATTTTTCGTTTCCTTTACCCAAAACCATCAAGTATATTTACGCATCCTTGGAGCAAGCCGACACACCTTGAAGCCGCATGACGGCGTATTTCCGGGACGGCGACACGCTGTCCTTCCGTCCTGCGGCCTGGCCCGGCCAGCCCCGTAGGTCGTCGGTTCAAAGGGATTGCGCGCCCGCGCCGGGCGTGCGGCCCCGTGTCGTGCGCGCGAAATCAATTCAGTACAACACGCGCACGGCCATTTTGAACCGGCCAGTTAACCGACATCCGGAAATTCAGAGGGGGCAGTAAACCATGATTACCTTCACGTAGTCGGCCGCCGTCTTTTCGAATAATCCGTCATTGCCATTTTTTCGCCGTTGATTAAACGGCGAGGGGATTGCTTTTGCCGGCGTTTTCGCAGCACTGAACGATTCTTTCAACGATCGAGGTTTCAGTCATGTCGATTCATATTCGCAAGATGCGTTATCTGCCGCTCGTCGCCGCACTCGCGCTCGCCGGTTGCGGCGGCGACGACGGCGGTGCGGGCTCCGCTTCCGCGCTGAGCTCCGCCGGCGCGCCGCACACGGGCTCGTCGCCCGCCGTCACCGCGCCCCCGAGCGCATCCAACGTCGACAAGAGCGTCTCGCCTGTCGAATTGCCGGACACCGTGGTGCCCGTGAACTACCGGCTGTGGTTCCGCCCGAACGACGCGCTGAACGCGTTCGACGGCCGCGCCGACGTCGAGATCAAGGTGCTCAAGCCGGTCAACAACATCGTGGTCGCCGGCCACCGGATCAAGTTCACGAACGGCCGCATCACACTGCAGCCGGGCAACATCCAGCTGATCGCGACGCCGCAGGACAAGGGCGACTTCTACCAGTTGCGCCCCGTCGCCGGCACGATCGCACCGGGCAACTATTCGCTGCACATGGAGTGGTCGGGCATCATCAACTTCAAGTCGTATGACGATCCGGTCAACCAGACCGGCGGCAGTTGCGGCGACGATCCGTATCCGGGCTGCTCGGCCGCGGAAGGCGTGTTCCGCGTCGACCTGAAGGGCACCGACGGCAAGACGAGCGGCGCGATCCTGACGCAGGGCGAAACCAACCTGTCGCGCCAGTGGTTCCCCGGCTGGGACGAGCCGGCGTTCCGCCCGACCTATGAAGTGACGGCCGAAGTGCCGCAAAGCTGGCGCGTCGTGTCGAACGCGGCCGAGAAGCCGTCGACCAACGTCGGCGGCGGCTACAAGCTCGTGCAGTTCGAGAAGACCCCGCCGATGCCGTCGTACCTGCTGTTCTTCGGCGGCGGCATGTTCGACACCTACGAGGACGACTTCACGAGCCCGCTGCCGGGCGCCAAGGGCAGCCTGCACCTGCGCGTGTTCACGCCGCCGGGCATGAGCGAGTGGGCGAAGCCGGCGATGGACCGCACCAAGCAGGCGCTCGACTACTACTACCGCTACACGGGTATCCCGCTGCCGCTGACGAAGTTCGACACGGTCGCCGCGAACGACGCGTTCAAGGAGCAGAAGGACTTGAACTTCGGCGGGATGGAGAACTGGGGCTCGATCCTCGAGTTCGCCGACGACATCCTGCCGCAGCCGGGCCAGCCGATGTCGCGCTACGGCAATGAAGTGCTGACGCACGAAGTGGCGCACCAGTGGTTCGGCGATCTCGTGACGACCGACTGGTGGGACAACGTGTGGCTCAACGAGTCGTTCGCGACGTTCTTCGAGAACAAGACGACGATCCAGTTCTTCCCCGACGAGTTCAGCTGGCTCGACCAGGTGAAGAACAAGTACCGCGTGATCAATCGTGACATCGGCCCGAACGCGTTCCCGGTCGCGCCGAACTTCAACGACTGGGCGTCGAACGACTTCGTGCTGAGCGCCAGCGCGTTCACGTACGACAAGGGCGGCCACGTGCTGAAGACGCTCGAGAACTATCTCGGCGAGCAGACGCTTCGCAAGGGGCTGCAGCAGTACCTGGTCGACTACTCGTTCGGCAACGGGACGCCGAAGCGTCTGTGGGATGCGCTGTCGAAGGAAAGCGGCCAGGCGGTCGGCCCGATCGGCGACAGCTACGTGCGTCAGACCGGCGTGCCGCTGATCTCGCTCGACACGCAGTGCGACCTGACGAAGAACCAGACCGTCGTCACGCTGAAACAGCAGCCGTTCCCGAACAAGAACGCGTATCCGGGCCTGCAGTGGACGGTGCCGATCACGCTCGCGTACGGCCAGGGTCTCGCGAAACGCACGACGCTCGCGCTGAAGGATACGCAGGCGCAGACGCGGATCGACGGCTGCACGGGCGTGGTGGCCGACCCGAGCGGTCTCGACTACTACGTCGTGAACTACAGCGACGCGGCCTGGAGCGGCGTGCTCACGCAGGTCAACGGCTCGACCGATCCGGTGCTGCTGGCGAACCTGAAGAGCGAAGCGGCGCTGCTCGTCGCGAACAACCTGGCGCCGGCCTCGCGCTCGACGTCGATCGGCTCGGTCGCTTCGCCGGCCGCGATGAAGCTGCGCCAGACGCCGAGCTTCGGCGGCATCGAAGCGGTGACGAAGGAACGCCCGGCGCTGCATTACCAGGGCATCTTCAAGCCGCGCAAGGTAGTAACGCAGTAACGGTGCGCACCCGGCCGGTGCCGCGCGACCCGCGGCGCCGGCCGGCGTACCGGTTTCTCCGACCTGTTGACGGGCCTCGCATGCGAGGCCCTTTTTTTCATGCCGCGCGGCGCCCGTTCGCGATCACGCCCACGCGGCATCCCACGCCGGCTGCGCGAACCATGAGGCGAGGAACGCCACGAGCCGCGACGTGCGCGCACTGCCGCGCGCCTGCTGGCGCAACACGTGGATCGTCGCCGGCTCGGGCGCCGCCGCGTACTGCGGCAGCACCGCGCGCAACCGTCCGTCGCGCAGCGCGTCCGCCACGAGCCAGGTCGGCAGGTGCGCGAGACCGAGCCCGTCGATGGCCGCCTCGCGCAACGCTTCCGAATGATTGCTGCGAAACCGCGGCTGCGCGGGCGCGTGACGGCGCTCGCCGAAACGCCATGCGCCCGGCGGCGGCGCGCCATGCCACGCGAGACAGTCGTGGCCGGCCAGCGCGTCGGGCGATTCAGGCTCGCCGCGCCGTGCGAGGTAGGCCGCGCTCGCGCACAGCACGCGCCGTTGCGGCGCCAGCACGGTCGCGACGAAACGCGTGTCCTCCAGCGGCCCGATGCGCACCGCGAGATCGACGTCGGAACCGAGTCGCGCACCCTGCAGATCGACCATGCTGTCGGTCAGCACGAGATCGACCTGCAACGCCGGATGATGCTGCATGAACGCGGCCAGCGCGCCCATCAGATGCCGCCGGCCGAACGGCGCCGGACAGTCGATGCGCAGCAGCCCGCCCGGTTCGTCGTGCTGGCTGTGCAGGTCTTCCTGCAGTCCGCGCAACTCGGCCAGCATCCGTGTCGCGCGACCGTACAGCAACTGCCCGGCCTCGGTCGGCCGGAGCGCGTGCGTGGTGCGATGCAGGAGGCGGATACCGAGCTGCGTCTCGAGCCGGTCGATGCGCCGCGTGACCGACGACGCGGCGACGCCGAGCCGGCGCGCGGCTGCCGAGAAGCTCTGCTGATCGACCACGTCGACGAACAGCGCGAGGTGCGGGGAAAGGAAGTCGTCCATTCAGGGGCCTGGGGTCTGGCTGTGCGAAAAACGCAAAGCAATCATCCGCCTTTGCACGTTTCCGCGTCAAATCGGGCCCACTAGACTGCCTTCATCGCTTTCATCCGCCGCACGCGCCGGCCCGCCGGGCCGCGGCGGCCCTCGTTCATGGAGAATCTCATGCGCAGCATCCGCTTCGACACCCCCGCCGCCGACATCGAGTCGCTCGACGCGCGGGTCCGGGACATTCCGCCGCCCGTGCCGGCCGACGGCCAGATGCTGATCGAGGTGCGCGCGGCCGGCGTGAACCCGAGCGACGTGAAGGCCGCGCTCGGCCGCATGCCGCATGCGGTGTGGCCGCGCACGCCGGGGCGCGACTGGGCCGGCATCGTACGCGGCGGCCCGGACGACTGGGTCGGTGCGCCGGTGTGGGGATCGGGCGGCGATCTCGGCGTCGGCCGCGACGGCTCGCATGCGCAATGGCTCGTGCTGGATGCCGCGCACGTGCGCCGCAAGCCGGCCGTGCTGACGCTCGACGAAGCGGCCGGCGTGGGCGTGCCGTTCGTCACCGCGTACGAAGGCTTGCGCCGCGCCGGCATGCCGACGGCCGACGACGTCGTGCTCGTGTTCGGCGCGAACGGCAAGGTCGGCCAGGCCGCGATCCAGCTCGCCACCGCGCGCGGCGCGACCGTGATCGGCGTCGAGCGCGGCCCGGGCGGCTATCGCGGCCACGCATCGGGCGAGGTCCGCATGATCGACGCATCGAGCCGGACGGTGGCCGACGCGGTGCGCGAGATGACCGGCGGCCACGGCGCGGACCTCGTCTACAACACGGTCGGCAGCCCGTATTTCGAAGCCGCGAACGCATCGATGGCAATCGGCGCGCGGCAGATCTTCATCTCGACGATCGAGCGCAGCGTGCCGTTCGACATCTTCGCGTTCTATCGCGGCCAACACACGTTCGTGGGCATCGATTCGCTGCAGCTCGGCGCGGCCGCGGTCGCGCGGATCCTCGACACGCTCGCGCCCGGCTTCGGCAACGGCACGCTGCGCCCGTTTCCGATCGGCGACGGCTACGTGTACCCGCTCGAGCGTGCGCACGATGCGTATCGCGCGGTGCTGGCCGGTGCGCGCGAACGCGTGATCCTCAAACCCTGATACCGGACCACACGGGAGACCGCCATGATGGACTACGTGATTTCGCTCGCGGTGGGCGTCGGTGTCGGCGTGTTGTACGCACTACTGCACGTGCGCTCGCCGGCCCCGCCGCTCGTTGCGCTCGTCGGCCTGCTCGGGATGGTGATCGGCGAACGCGCGATCGCGCTGCTGCGGTGACGCGTCGATGCGACGCCCGGTGCCGCGCTAGCGATCGTCGCGGCGCCGGAACGCCCACCACGCGGCCAGCGCGGTGAAGCCCGCGACGAGCAGCACCATCAGCCAGAAGCCGTGCTTGTTCTCCGCGAACGGCACGCCGCCGACGTTCATCCCGAAGAACCCGGCGACGATGTTGATCGGCAGCGCGATCACGGTGACGAGCGTCAGCGTGAACAGCGTCCGGTTGTTCTGCTCGTCCAGGCGCGAGCCGATCTCTTCCTGCAGCAGCTTGATGCGCTCGTTGAGCCCCGCCAGATCGGCGAGCACCAGCGAGAATTCCTCGGTCGACTCGCGCAGTTCCTGCACGTCTTCCGTATGCAGCCACGCGGGCGGCTTCGCGAGCAGCCGGAAGATCGAGCCGGGCTCCGGCGCGAGCATGCGCTGCAGGCGCGTCAGCGTACGGCGCATCGCGCCGAGCTCGATGCGGCTCGACGTGAGCCGCTGCGACAGGAAGCGATCCTCGATGCGGTCGACGTCGACGCTCGTGCGCCGCATGATCTGGATCAGCAGGTCGGCCTGGTCGCGCAGCAGATGCACGAGCAGCTCCGCGGGCGACCGGAACGACTCGCCGTCGCGCACGCACGCGCGCAGCGTGTCGACCGAGCGCAGCGGCTTGAGCCGCGCGGTCACCATGATGCGCCGCTCGACGTGGACGAACAGCGTCGCGATCTCCGACGGCGTCAGTTCGAGGTTGAACATCACGTCGTTGACGATCGCGCGCAACGCGCCGTCCTCCTGCTCGATGCGCGTCGAGCGCGAGCCTTCGTGCAGGAATTCGAAGAAGCTGTCCGACAATCCGAGATGCGTGCGCATCCAGCGCTCGCTCGCGCCGTGCGCGAGATTGAAGTGCAGCCAGACGAAATCGCCCGGTGCGGCCGCGCCCTGTTCGCGGCACGTGCGCAGCCATGCGGCGGCCGCGTCGGCATCGAGCGTCGCGCCGGCGCCGCCCGGAACGAAGCGGAATCCGCACACCATGCCGGACGTATCGGCGCCGTAAGTCTGTACGATCAGGTCCATCGTGTCGAAGGTCGTGCGGCGCGCGGCGCGCCGCACATCGCGGGTCGCGGGCCCGCGCCGGGAAAAGAAAGAAGACGTATGCCCGACGGCCATGACACGCGCGTGACAGTGTCACGCGGCATCATGCCGGCAGCTTTCCGTTCCCCGAAAACAAACGCGCCGCCCATCGGGGCGGCGCGGACACGCAACACGTCGCGGCGGGCGCGGCGCGCGCTACTGGCGCGTCTCCGACTGCGCGGCGCTCGGGCACGCCGGGTCCTTGCCCCAGTGGCCGTCGCACACGCGCCAGCGGCACAGCTGATCCTCGAAGAAACCGCGCTCCGAACACGCCTTCACGCGCGACGCCAGCGAGCCGCCGGTCGCCGCCGCCGTCTTGGTCGACACGGCCTGCGCCTTCTGCGCGGCGAGCGTCTTGTCGGCCGGCTTCGTACGCGCGACGAGCGCGGCGAGCAGATCGGCATCCGGATCGTCCTTCGCGCCGGCCTTCGCGGTACGGGCCGCCGTCGCGTCGCGGCGCTTCTTCGCCTGCGCGAGTTCGGCCTGCTGTTCCTTGCGATGCTTGCGGGCGTCGGCCTTCGTGTCCGCCTTCGTGTCGGTCTTGCCGTGGGCCGCGACCTTCGCGCTCTTCGACGCGTCGGCCTTCGCGGACCTGGCCGTCGCCGCCGTGGCGGCCGCGGCGGTTGCGGCTGCGCCGGCCGTGGCCGCGCCCGATGCGTCGTCGGCGCCGTTGGCGAGCGCGCGCGACAGGCGGCTGTTGTCCGCGGCGGACGCGGATGCAACGGCCTGGGACGCCGAATCGTCGTTGACGATCGTGGCCGGTTGCGCGGCCGGCGCGGCGGACGCGCCGTTCTGCGCGACCTGCGCGGCGGCGCCGCTGGCCGGGGCGGCCTTGCCTGGCGCCGCCGCGGGTGCCGTGGCGGCCACCACCGCCGCGGGCTGTTCGCCCGACGACTGCTGCATGCGCCACGCGCCCCAGCCGCCGACGGCCACGACCAGCGCCACGACGGCGGCGATCGGCCCCTTCAGCGAACGGCGCGGCGGCTCGGCGGGCGGCGTGACACGCCCTTCCAGATCCGCGAGAATGCGCGACTGCCGAGGTCCTCCCTCGCCTGCCGGTTTGGTATCGGACAGCAGGCTGGGCGGAGTTTTCGAATTTGAATTTTCCGGCGCACTCATTCAGCGTCTCATTGAATCCTGGTTTAATTCACCGCGATAATATAGCCTGGCCTCTCGAAGCAGCCTGATTCTAAGAGCAAGCATTGCAAAACACAATCAATTCCAATTTCCGGGGATTTCTTTGATTGCCGTCGCACTCGTCGCCTATTTCGCCCTTGCCGTCGCCGTTGCGGCACTGTTGCTTTTACCGGGTATCCGGGCGACCGTTTTCGAATCCGTTGCCCAGTTTCACGGCCGTCTCACGCGCCGGGCCAACGATCGCGCCGCGCGCGCGCGCAGTCAGATTGTTAAATCGGCAAGCGTGACGCGCGGCGCATTAAGCGATGTGCAAAATTTACTGGTTCGACGGCGCTTGATGATTATGGTATCGGCAGGTATTCTTGCGACGCCGCCATTGGTCGCCATTGCGTTACGCGGCCGGCAATTGTTCCAGTACGACGACACGGCGCGCGTGCCCGACGAGAAAATCGCCGCGCTGCTGCAGGGCGAGCAGCTCGTGCCGCCGCCGCCGCTGCCGCCGGAAGTCTTCGCCACGAAGGAAGTCGAGCAGGTCCGCCCGGCGCTGAAGGATGCGAGCCGCGACTGGAACCTGCTGGACCCGGATTTCCGCACGCGTTTGCTGCTGGTCTACAAGATCATGCACGAACAGCACGGTTATGAAATGGCGCTGCTGGAAGGTTACCGGAGCCCGGAACGGCAGAACCGGCTGGCGCAGATGGGCAGCAACGTGACCAACGCGGCAGCCTTCCAGAGTTATCACCAGTTCGGGCTGGCGGCGGACAACGCATTCCTGCGCGACGGCAAGCTGGTCATTTCCGAGAAAGACCCGTGGGCGATGCGCGGCTACCAGTTGTACGGCCAGGTCGCCGAACAAGTCGGCCTGACCTGGGGCGGCCGATGGAAAATGATGGATCTCGGGCACGTGGAATACCATAAACCCGGTTTTAAACTGGGACGCGGCAGCTAGTCAGGGCTGCCGGACAAGAAATAATGAGGGCGGCATGGGGCTTTTTAATCACCCGGCAGGAAACGATTTGGGCGGCGCAAACAATCGGGCATTCCGGTGCGCGATTTTTTCCGGCCGCCGCTTCCGTTTTAAATCTCACAGCGTCCTTTCGTTAATGCGCGCGCCTTCTCCGATGCCGCGAGCGTATTGATGCCAGCCTCCTTCATCCCGTTTGACAGCATGGCGACACATCGCGGCGCCACCCTTGCCGCTCGACGCGCCTGCGTCGCCTCACCGAATCGCACCGGAACCTGAACGTCCTATGCAACGCATCCTCAACGTGCTGACTCATCCGCGTACGCTCTCGATCGTCGGGATCGTCGCGCTAGCGGCCATCCTGTTCATCGTCGCCGACATGCTGCAGTTGCCGCTCCTGTGGGCGGCGATCGCGTTCGCGGCGGTTCTCGCGCTGTGGCTCGCCGTCGCGCTGTGGCGCCGCTGGCGCGTGAAGCGCGCGAACCAGCAGCTGGGCCAGGTGCTGGAAGAGCAGGCGGAAACCGGCAAGATCGCCGCGCCGGCCGCCGCCGCGCTCGCGCCGGACGCGAAGACGGCCGACCTCGACGTGCTGCGCACGCGCCTGTCGGATGCGGTGAAGACGATCAAGACGTCGAAGATCGGCCAGGTGTCGGGCGGCTCCGCGCTGTACGAACTGCCGTGGTACATCGTGATCGGCAACCCGGCCGCCGGCAAGAGCAGCGCCGTGCTCAATTCCGGCCTGCAATTCCCGTTCGCGGACAAGAACAGCGCCGTGATCCACGGCATCGGCGGCACGCGCAACTGCGACTGGTTCTTCACGACCGAAGGGATCCTGCTCGACACGGCCGGCCGCTATTCGGTGCACGAGGAAGACCGCAGCGAGTGGCTCGGCTTCCTCGGACTGCTCAAGCGCTACCGCCCGAAGGCGCCGATCAACGGCATCATCGTCACGGCCAGCATCGCCGAGCTCACCGGCAACCGCCCCGAATTCGCGATCAACCTCGCGAAGAATCTCCGCCAGCGCGTTCAGGAGCTGACGGAAAAACTGGAAGTGTTCGCGCCGGTCTACGTGATGTTCACGAAGGCCGACCTGATCACCGGCTTCACCGAATTCTTCAGCAGCAGCGACAAGCACGAGTATGACCGCGTGTGGGGCGCCACCCTGCCCTACGAGCCCGACGACAAGCGCGACGTCGTCGCGCAGTTCGACACGCACTTCGAGGAACTCTACGAAGGGCTGAAGGAAATCAGCGTCGCGCAGCTGTCGCTGTCGCGCGGCAACCAGCTGTCGCCGGGCCAGTTGAGCTTCCCGCTCGAATTCTCGACGATCAAGCCGTCGCTGCGCGCGTTCCTCGCGACGCTGTTCGAGAACAACCCGTTCCAGTACAAGCCGATCTTCCGCGGCTTCTACTTCACCAGCGCGCTGCAGGAAGGCGAAACCAACAGCGCGGCCGCGCAGCGCATCGCGCACCGCTTCGGCCTCGACGCGAGCGCGCTGCCGAAACCGCACAGCGCGTTCTCGAAGAACGGCTTCTTCCTGCGCGACCTGTTCTCGAAGGTGATCTTCGCCGACCGCCAGACGGTGCGCCAGTTCGCGAGCCCGACCAAGACGCGGCTGCGCTACGCGACCTTCTTCGGCTTCGTCGCGGCGCTCGCGCTCGCGCTGGGCGGCTGGACCTGGTCGACGATCGGCAACCAGCAGCTCGTCGCGAACGTGCAGGCCGACCTCGACAACGTCACGCGCCTGCAGCAGGGCCGCAACGACCTGCAGTCGCGCCTGCAGGCGATGGACATCCTCGAGGACCGGATCGAGCAGCTCGAACAGTTCCGCCGCGACAAGCCGCTGTCGGTGTCGCTCGGCCTGTACCAGGGCGACCGTCTGGAACAGCATCTGCTGACCGAGTACTACGGCGGCGTGCGCCAGATCCTGCTGGCCCCCGTGTCGCAGAACCTCGCGTCGTTCATGAAGGACGTGAACGCGCACCCCGAGCAGCTGGTGCCGATGACGCGCCCGCCCGAATCGGGCGCCGTGCAGGGCGGTACGATGCCGGTCTCGACGAATGCGGCAGGTGCCGCGCCGCAGGCGGGCGCCGCGCTGGCCGCGTCCGGCACCGCGCCGGCCGCCACCCCGCAACAGGCGGCCGCGCCGCAGGGCGGCCTCTACAGCGACGCGTCGCCGACCAACGTGCAGGACGCGTACAACGCGCTCAAGACGTACCTGATGCTGTCCGACAAGCGCCACGTCGAACAGGCACACCTGACCGACCAGCTCGCCCGCTTCTGGCGCGGCTGGCTCGAGACGAATCGCGGCAACATGCCCCGCGACGAGATGATCCGGAGCGCCGAGCGCATGATCTCGTTCTACCTGTCGCGCGTGAACGACAACGACTGGCCGATGATCGACGCGAACCTCGCGCTCGTCGACCAGACCCGCGAGAACCTGCGCCGCGTCGTGCGCGGCATGCCGGCCCGCCAGCGCGTGTACGAGGAAATCAAGGCGCGCGCGTCGACCCGCTTCGCGCCGATGACCATCGCGCGCATCGTCGGCGACGGCAACCAGGGGCTCGTGGCAGGCAGCTACGCGATTCCGGGCACGTTCACGCGCGAAGCGTGGTTCGACTACGTGCAGCCGGCGATCCGCGATGCGGCGACCAAGGAACTGCAGGCGAAGGACTGGGTGCTCAACACGTCGACGCAGGACGACCTGACGCTCGAGGGCAGCCCCGAACAGATCCAGAAGACGCTCGTCGGCATGTACAAGACCGAGTACGCGCAGCACTGGCAGAAGTTCATGCAGGGCATCGCGGTCCAGGGCTTCACCAGCTTCGGCCAGGCCGTCGACGGGATGAACCGCCTGGGCGACCCGCAGGATTCGCCGATCCGCAAGATCCTCGAGACCGCGTACGACCAGACGTCGTGGGACAACCCGTCGCTCGCGAACGTCGCGATCAAGAAGGCGCAGACGGGCGTCGTGAACTGGGTCAAGCAACTGTTCACGCGCTCGCAGGCCGGCCAGATGGCGGCGGCCAACATCGACATCAACGGCAATCCGGCCGAGGTGCCGATGGGCCCGATCGGCCAGGAGTTCGTCGGGCTCGCGCGGATCGTCGCGACGCATGACGGCACGTCGATGCTGAAGGGCTACATGGAGTCGCTGTCGAAGGTCCGCACGCGCTTCAACGTGATCAAGAACCAGGGTGACCCGGGGCCGGGCGCGCGTCAGCTGATGCAGCAGACGCTCGACGGCAGCGGTTCGGAACTCGCCGATTCGCTGAAGCTCGTCGACGAGCAGATGCTGACGGGCCTGACCGATTCGCAACGCAAGTCGCTGCGCCCGCTGCTGGTGCGGCCGCTGATGCAGGCGTTCGCGGTGGTGATCCAGCCGGCCAGCGCCGAAGTCAACAAGGTGTGGAACGCACAGGTCTACCAGCCGTTCCAGAACTCGCTCGCGACCAAGTACCCGTTCGCGGCGAACGCGAAGGTCGAGGCCGGCGCCGGCGAGATCGCGCAGGTGTTCGGCCCGGACGGCTCGATCGCGAAGTTCGTCGGCACGACGCTCGGGCCGCTCGCGGTGCGCCGCGGCGACACGCTCGCCGCCCGCACGTGGGGCGACATGGGCATCGGGCTCACGCCGGACTTCACGAACGGCTTCGCACGCTGGGTCGCGCCGCTCGCGGGCGGCGCCGCCGGCAGCGCGGCCGCGTCGTCCGAGCCGCAGACCGTGTTCCAGATCCTGCCGCAGCCGAGCACGGGCACGACGGAATACACGATCGCGATCGACGGCCAGCAACTGCGCTACCGCAACACGCCGCCGCAGTGGACCAACTTCGTGTGGCCGAACCCGCAGGGCTCGCCGGGCGCGACGCTGTCCGCGACGACCTTCGACGGCCGCACGGTGCAGCTCGTCAACGAGCCGGGCCGCTACGGTCTCGAGAAGCTGATCAACTCGGCGCAGCGCAAGCGCCGTCCGGACGGCACGTTCGACCTGACGTGGGCGCAGGGCAGCGTGAACGTGTCGGTGACGATGCGCATCATCAGCACGTCGCAGCCGTCGGCCGGCGGCGGCGACCAGCCGCAGCAGCAGAGCCTGCGCGGCCTGCAGCTGCCGTCGTCGGTCGCCGACGCGAGCGCGGGCGCCGCGCAGAACGCGACGCAAGCCGGCACCGGCACGCCGGGCGCCGCGCCGGCCGTCGCGGCCGCCAACGCAACGAATGCACAGAGGGCGCAATGACGCAAACCGTACAGGCGCAAATCGCCTACTTCGGCAAGATTCCGTCGCGCGGCGACTTCGTGAAGAGCGCGCACAATCCGCAGTTGCTGCAGACGCTCGATCGCTGGATCGCGCAGGCGCTGGAGCTGCTCGCGGAAGATCCGCGCTGGAAGATCGTCTACGAGGACGCGAAGCCGATGCATTTCGCGTTCCTCGGCTCGCGCAGCAAGCTCGCGATCGCGGGCCACATGGTCGCGAGCCACGACGTGTCGATGCGCCGCTTCCCGTTCCTCGGCGCCACCGCGCTGGAGGTCGACCGGCCGCTCGCGTTCCTCGCGCGCAGCCCGCTCGCGTTCGCGCGGCTGTGGTCGCGCGTCGCCGCGCAGATCCCGCCGCTGCTCGGCAAGGACGAGCCGCCCGGCGCGCTGCAGGCGCTCGGCGACACGCAGGTGCCGATCGACATCGGCGGGCCCGGCACGTCGCATGACGGCACCTTCAACGATTTCGTCGAACACCAGTCGCTGTACGGCCTGCAGCAGATGCTGCTCGAAAGCGGTCACCCGGTGCGGCTGCGCGGCGCGATGCTCGCGCTCGGCTCGCTGCTGCGGCCGGTGATGCAGAGCGGCTCGTCGCACATCGAACGCGGCCTCACGCTGCCGCTGCCGGTCGATCCGTTCTACCGCAGCCTCGTCGCCGCGTTCTGGCTCGAGCTGATCGCGCCGTTCGTCGCGCAGGCCGACTTCGAGCTCGCGATCTTCATCGGCACGATCGCCGAACGCGAACGGCTGATCATCGGCTTCAACGGCGCGTCGGCGAAGACGCTGCTGAGCGTCGTCGACCCGCAGACCTACGCCGCCCACAACATCGACATCGACGATCCCGAGTGGATCGACGCCCATGCGCAAAACGATCACCAGATCAGCAAGCTCGTCAGCTACCTCGACCAACCGCAACTCTCGCTGCGCGTCGCCATCGACGCGTTCCGGGAAGCGTTCATCGGAGGCTGACGGCATGCATCGCACGATTCAGGCCCGGCGCGCGCGTCTTTCAGCCGCCGTCTCGCCCGCCCTCGCCGCACTGTTCGCCGCCGGCCTCGTCGCGAGCGGCGCGGCCTTCGCGCAGAACACCGGCGCGACCGTCACGCCGGTCGGCAACGGCACGGTCGCGACGACCGCGCTGCCGCAGGCCAATCCGAACGCCGGCGGCGCGTCCGGCACGGTGGTGCACGGCACCGCCGCCACGATCGCGCCGCCGCCCGCGAACGCGACGCCCGGCCAGGTGGTGGTGGGCGGCAAGGTGCCCGACGAGGCGACCAAGGCGGCCGTGCTGCAGAAGCTGCGCGACACCTACGGCGCGACGAACGTCGTCGACCAGATCGAGGTGGGCGACGTCGCGACGCCGCCGAACTGGAGCGCGAACGTGCAGAAGCTGCTCGGCGCGCAGCTCAAGCAGATCAGCAAGGGCCAGTTGAAGATCAACGGCACGCAGATCGAGATGAAGGGCGAGGTGCACAACGAGGCGCAGCGCCAGCAACTCGCGAGCGACATGGCGAACACGCTGAACCCCACGTACACGATCAAGAACGGGCTGCGCGTGTCGGCGTCCGAACAGGGCGTGCTCGACCAGACGCTCGCGAACCGGACGATCGAGTTCGAGACCGGCAGCGCGACGCTGACGCCGCAGGGCAAGCTGATCCTCGACCAGATGGCGGCCGCGCTCGCGAAGATGCAGAACCGCACGGTCGACATCATCGGCCACACCGACAACTCGGGGAACCGGACGTCGAACATCGCGCTGAGCCAGGCACGCGCGGATGCGGTGAAGGGTTATCTGATCACGAAGAGCATTCCGCCGCAGCAGATGACGACGACGGGGGTGGGCCCGGATCAGCCGATCGCGCCGAACGATACGGCGGATGGCCGGGCAAGGAATCGGCGGATCGAGTTCCGGGTGGGGCAGTAACAGCGGATCGGCCGGCCGCTCCGTTGCGAAGCGGCGCGGCACACGACGGGCGGTGGCAGGCATGTCACCGCCCGTTTTGCATGAGCGGCGGCCGATTGTCAGTGAACGGGAGGCGTCGCGCCCCCCTTATAGCTTTTCGCCCATTCCTGGCTCTGCTTGGCAGCTTGGTCGATGCGTGCGGCGACGCGATCGTCTTTCTTGCGCTGGGCCGCCTCCTTGGCAAGATCGGACGAGCCGAACTCGTCTTTGTCCCGTGTCCGGAAGTACAGCGACGGAGCGAGCACATGGTCTTGCCAGCTCGTCAGCAACGTGTCGTGAACGAGCATGTCGAACAGCGCCATCACGTCCGGCGGCAACGGATGCTTGCCCTCGATCCCTTCTTTCCAGGCCGATACGAGTTCCATCTGCGGTTCAGGCAGCATGGCTGCTTCGACGGCCTCCGCGCTTGCCTTGTTGTTCGAATCCCATGAATCGGGCATGTTGCGGAGTTGCTCCGCGGATTTCTTCAGGCCTTCCTGGTAGGACGCTCTGCGTAGCATCTTTTCCGACTCCTTGTGAAGGCGCTCCCACACAGTCGTGTAATCCTTCGGCGCTTCCGCGATCAACTTCTCGTAGCGCTTCTGTGCCGCATCGCTGGCCGCCTTCATCCCCCGTAACGTCGCCTGATCGGCCGGACTGCGACTGGCCAGCATGCTCATGTTGATGCCCTGCCGCTGCAGTTCCCAATCGAGCTGGGACTTCGTCGTCTTGCGCTGCAGGTCGGCGTCGGCCATGTTGCGCTTCCAGTCGGCGACCGGGTCGGACATCGTTCGCTGGAACGCGGGGTCCTGGTAGCGGACTGCGATCCAGCGCAGGAAGATTTTCGAATGTGCGACGAGGTCGAGGCCGGCTCTATAGGGAACGAGTGCCGTGTACGCATTGACGAGTTGCCGGATGCGGTATTGCTTGCCATTTCCGATAATGGGTTTGGCAATCGAAAACTTGTCGAAGGTCTTCCGCTTATGGAGGTACATGTCCTCCATCGTATCCATGGCCGCCCCTGCCTTCAACGCTTGCAGCAACATGTCTTGCAGCGGCACCCTCATCAGTTCCGCATTCACGCCAAGCGAACCGGTTGGCGCGCCCCCCACGACGTCGCAACTCGTTCCAGGGTAGAGGAACTGGGCCCCCCGAGTCTTTTCAAGACTATCAAGGCGCTGGTAAAAGCGCATTTCGTGGGCGGCCGCGAAGTGGACGCAATGCTGCACGCTTGGGGGGATGGAAAGCTTGCGATCCTTGTAACTGGTTTTGATCAGGCCCAAATACGGCACCATGCCGATCAGTTCACCGGCCTCTTCCGACATGATCGAAGAAACAGCGTCAAGCAGGCCGACGAACTTGATCTGGATCGGAACGCCGTCGATTGCAAGATCAGTATCGTTTCTTCGCTTGTACTTCTCCGCCAGATCGTTGACGAAAGCCCGGGCCAATACACAGCCTCGATCCGCGCCGAACACCGACACCTCGATGACGCGAATCTTCTGCATCTTGCCTTTCACTTCATGGTAAGCCGCCTCGAACTGGTCTTTCGCCGCGATCAGTCGAGTATCGACACCCGTTCCGAAGGCCTCGGCCATCACGGCGTTGTCTCGAGCAATTGGCACATTCTCCATCACCAGCCCAACGAAAAGACCACGTGCAACCGCCCACGCCGTCTTCATCGGATTACCCCTGATGTTGGTCTTGACGTCGTTCTTGGTATTGCGCCACAGCAACCTGCCAGTCGCCTTGGTTCGCTCCCAAATCCGCTCAGGCGATGCATTCAGCACGTTCGTGATGCGCCGGGCCTGAGCGGGAATGCGCTCGATATCCCGTCGTAAGTCCTCGAATGCCTTCTCGACCGGCCGAAGTGAAAAATCCCCCGCAAGGATCTGCTTCGTCACATTGTCGACGCGCTTTTTCATATCCGCCTGTTTGATCGGCGCATTGACGCGCGCGAACGACTCGCCGACGGATATTGCAGCACTCGCGGCCTTTTTGGCACCTGCCACGATGGCAGCCTTCCCCATGTTCTTGAGCGCGTCGGAATTGCTGTCGTCGTTCAACGGCGTACCCAGCCCCGAGTAGTAGTAGCGATACCAGAACTGATTCGCGGGCCGCCTCTCGTCCTTCATTTCACGATGCGCTTCCCAGAGTCGCGCGATGTTCGAATACTGAGAACTTGAGGCATCATCGATGTCGCGATTGCGACCAAAGGCATCGAAGAAAAATCCAATGCGGATCGTCGCCCCGCACGGCATGCAATCAGCCTTCGGATACGCGTCCGCATTCTGACGAGCAAGCGCAACATACACCGACGCCGGCGTCGCGTCGTCCGGGTCGAGCTTGATTCTCTCAGCCATGCTGTTTCTCCTCTACGCGCGGCGGCGGCAACAGACCGGTGGGAATGGCGGGTACCGCCACTGCTTCGAATTTATTGCGTTTCAGCTCGGACAGAACACCGTTCGGCAGTGATTGCATCGACTTCGCGAACGCGCCGGGCTTGCCGCTGGCCGCTTTCAGGATCTGCTGTACGGCCGGATGAGCGTCGAACCTGTTATTAACGAGCAGAACGAAATACGCGTATTGTTCGAGATCGTCGAGGTCGTTGAGCCGGTATTTGAGCCAGGCCGCAGCGACAATGCGCGCGATGCGACGATATTGCTGGTCCTCACGCTCATCGTAGCGTCTGTTCAGTTGCGTCTGGTAATGACTCGATATCCAGCGAGACACGTCAATCATCGGAATGCGTGAGTCGTCCGCTGGTGCAGCGGGAAACTGAAGCTCGACGTGACGATCCGGATAAAAATGAACCGCGACAATTCGAGTCCCGACTTTCTCGGGCACCTTTGATGGTGGCAACGTAACCTTTGCTTCGGCATGAAACGTCTGCTCGTCACCTTTATGCCACTGATCAACGTCGTAATAGTCCCACTTGACCGTAAACTCGGTCCCCTTGAGCTGATAGCAGCAGGTCACGCCACCGCCACCGCCCGGCATACTGTCGCCACCGCCACTCGCCTTATTGCCGTATGCGTCGACGATCGTGAATTTATCCAGGTTATAGGGCAGGTAGTTCTGGGCCATGACCGAAATCCCGCTGTAGGTCGGCTCCGACTTCCCACATGCGGTCACGGTCACCACGAGCAGGCACCCTGCCACAACACGACTTACCAGACCCGACAATCTCATTGCTCTACTCATTGATGTTTCCCTTCTGAATCGCGGCCGGTACACCAGTGCAAACATCGGCCAACCGCAATCATCCGAATGCCTTCGGCGACATGCCCACCGAGTGCGCCGCGCCTATTTTCCTCATCGCGCATCCCGCTGCCGAAGCTGTCCACGTTTCCTCAATCCCGCTCGTGTGCACCGCAAATCGCATCCGACACGTACCCGATACGATCACCCGTGCAGCGCATCCTCTGCACGCGGCGGCGGCAGCAAGGACAACACGGGCTTCGGCAGCGATTGCATTGATTTCGCGAACATTCCCGGCTTACCGGCTGCCGTTTGCAGGATGCGCTGAACCTCAGGATGTGCATCGAACCGGCTATTCACGAGCAACGCGTAATACGTATACTGCTCAAGATCATCCCGATCGGTCAGACGGTATTTCAGCCACGCACCGGCAACAACGCAAGCGATGCGCCGATGCGACTGCCCGTCCGTATCGTCGAATTTCTTGTCCAGTTGCTCCTGATAGTGCGTCGCCATCCATCGCGAAACGTCCACAACCGGAATGCGTGATTCATCCAGAAGCTCGCCGGGGAACTGAAACTCGACGTGACGATCCGGATAGAAATGAACTTCGAGAATACGGCTGCCGACTTTATCGGGAACGGCCGACTTCGGCATCACGATCTTGGTCTCGACTTGCTGCGCGTGCGAGTCGTCCATCGTCCATCGATCTGCGTCGTAGTACTTCCATTTGACCGTGAATTCGGTGCCCTTGAGCGTGTAGCAGCACGCGACGCTGCCCCCTCCCGCGCCGGGCGGGTCGTCTCCACCGCCGCTTGCCTTGTTGCCGTAAGCATCGGTGATGGTGAAGCCGTTCATGTTGTACGGCAGATAGTTCCGACCCATGACCGAAATCCCGCTGTAGATCGGCTCGGATTTACCACAGGCTGTCACCGCTGCGAACAATAGGCAAGTCGCCAGAACACGGCCCGTCATGCGCGCCAGCTTCGTTGCTCTATGCATCGATGTTTCCCTTGTGAATGACACTTCGTGCGCCGTTCCATGGCGAGCAAGCGCCTGTTGTGCATCTGCGACTGATCGCCTTCGCGCACAACTCAACTGCAGTCCGGCGTGCGATGCGCGGTAGGTGCCTACCCTTAATCCCGAGCGAGCGCACCCGACTCAGCCATGCAGCACCTCTGGCACACGCGGCGGCGGTAACAATCCGTCCGGAACGACCGGAACAGCCACTGGCGCGAAGCTATCGCTTACCAGCGCTGACCACACCCCCTTCGGCAATGACCGCATCGATTTCGCGAACATCCCCGGCTTGCCGGCAGCAGTCTGCAGTACGTGCTGGACCGCCGGATGCGAATCGAACCGGCTGTTCACAAGCAAGTCGTAGTAAGCGTACTGCTTGAGATCATCGAGATCCGTGAGTCGGTATTTCAACCATGCCATCGCTACGACACGAACGATGCGTCGAAACTGCTGATCTTCGCGTTCGTCGTACCTCCGGTTCAATTCGTTCTGGTAGCGGCTGGACATCCAGCGCGACACATCGATCATCGGAATGCGCGACGTGCCCACCAGCGCACCGGGAAATTGCAGCTCGACGTGACGATCCGGGTAAAAGTGCACCTCGATAATTCGATCGCCGATCTTTTCCGGAACCCGAGTCGGCAACATCGCAACCGTTGCCTCGGCGTGCAGGGTTTCCTCGTTACCTTTGTGCCACTGGTCGACGTCGACATAACTCCATTTGACGACGAATTCTGTGCCTTCGAGTTTGTAGCAACAGGTCACCCCGCCCCCGCCGCCCGGCAGGCTGTTTCCCCCAAGTGCCTTATTTCCATACGCATCAGTGATCGAGAATCCGTCGAGGTTGTACGGCAGATAGTTGTGGGCAATAACCGAGACTCCGCTATACACCGGCTCCGACTTGCCGCACGCGCTCAAGCACCAAACGACTGCCAGCATACCCGCCACGAGCCCGAACCTACGCCACGTCACTACGCGCCTCCAGCAATCCCCGCTCGTGCGCATCGCGAATCGCGTCCCACGTCGCATCGTCGATCGAGGCCAGTGCCGCATCCACGCTCGTTTCTCCGCGCGAAGCGGCCTCGAGACACGACTTCACGACCGGATGCTCGTCGAACCGCGGCGCAACCAGCACGCCCGACATCACGTAGCACTGCAACCCCGCTTCTTCGGCAATCCCGTGCGCGGCAGCGCGATCGAGTTGCTCGGCTACTCGATCATGCAGTTCCGCATCGGACATGTGATCAACCATCGCCCCCATCGTCTCGCGGAACTTCAGCACGAGCTTGTCCGGATACCCGAGCTCGATCAGTCGCGCATGCTGCTGCTCGTCGAGACCCGGCGCATCACCGACCGGTACCGCACCTTCATTCGCGTGCATGTCATTGCGCCACACGACTTCGCTCAGCCGCCTGTCGCGATACCGGATCTCGCCGAACGGCGCGACGAACCGCTGCGCCTGCGTATCGCGCCACACCTGTCGAAGTCGCCCCAGTACATGGTTGTCGAAAAAGAAGAGGTAGTACGCGCGGCCGTTGGGCAGCCTGTACTGCACGTACTGGCGCAAATGCTGATCGAGCGCATCGAACGACCACGTCGACCACAGCCACGTCACCGCATGCAGGTCGACCGCCTCCAACCACAGCTGGCGCAGCAGCCGATACTGCTCGGCGTTCTCGTCGTTGATCGCGTCGCGATCGAACGCGATCAGGTACGGCGCGATATCCGTATAAGCATCGAGCCCGGTATCCGTCCAAAGCGACGCATAGCGCAGGCGGGGCACTGCCGCGAGCTGCACATCCAACTCCTGATAACCGCGCGTATCGACGAGTACGTAAAGCCGCATCGAATTCCCAGCGTCGTCCGTACGCGCGACCGAAGCCTTCAGCGTCTCGAGAAACGCCGGCCACTCCAGCTCGCGTGGATTCGGTTCCGCGTCAGCCGCTTCGCTCGCGCCGACCGAGTCGTTCCGGTCGCCCGTATCGTTGACTTCGTCCATCAATCCGCCTCGACCATCGACTCACGACCGCTGTGCGCGTTCAGCACGCATTGCTTGCACGTGCCGCCCGGCATCGCGGGCAACGGATACTGCATGCTCGTCGGTCCGCTGAACTGGTGCTGCGCCCCCTTGAAATCGACTTTCCCTGGCGCGTGAAGCTCGATTTTGCCGCCCTTGATCCGGATGTAAGCGCCACCCGACGTCAGCAATATCTCCCGCTTCGCAGCCACGTCGACAGCCTCTGTCGCCGCCATCACCTTCACGGTCTTCTGCGCCGTGAGTTCGACGTTGTCCATGTGCGCCTGGACTTCGACCTTGCCCTTCCCGGCGAGCAGCTTCATCCCGGCATTCTGCGCGAACAGGCTGATGCGATCCCGGATGCCGGCGATCAGCGATTTCCCGCTGGTGATGAACGTGCTCTGCCCACTGACGATATTGGTCTGCCGGTCGCTGGCCACATGCACCGACTGCTGCGACGCCACCCCGATCCCCGCCGGGCTCGCGAACAGCATCACCGGCTCCTTGAACGCATTCGCGTTGCCCGTCCCGCCGCCTGCGGTCCTGCCGCCGCCGGTCGTCGCGCCCGCCACGCTGTTCTGTGTCGCGTCAGTAAATTGCTTCAGCGCGTCGTGCCCCGCGCCGAGACTCTCCGCCTGATGCATTTCGCTGACCTGCGACATCGACTCGATCAATCCTTCCGCATTGGCAAGCTGCTGCTTCGCTTCACTCACGTCCAGCGGCTGACTGTTCGCCCGCTTCGGATGCGTCGTCACGTACAGGCCTTGCCCGGCACGCATCGCACCGTACGCATCCGTGCGCAGATCGAAACCGGAGCCAAGATACGCACCGCGCGTATTCCCGTTTTGCTCGATCAGATAGCCGAGATGAAGCAGCGAATTCCCGCTGCTGCTGAACAGGCGCGCGCGGTTCTGCCCGGTCGCGTCGTCGAGCACCATCTCGTTGTGCCCCGATCCCGCATATTCCTTCGACCGGAAGCCCGACAGGATCCCGTCGCTATGCCATTGCGGCTTGGCAACACCGTTGTAGACACGATGCATGACGATCGGCCGGTCGCAGTCGCCACCGATATAGCCGATCAGCACTTCCTCGCCGACGCGTGGAATATGCACACCGCCGTAACCGCCACCGGTATCCGACTGCACGACGCGCATCCAGCACGATGCCGTCTCTCGGCCTTCGCTCTGCCGGTCCCACACGAACATGACCTTGATCCGGTTCAGTTCATCCGTATAGACCTCTTCGCCCTTCGGGCCCACGACGATCGCCGTCTCGAGTTGCATCTCGGGCTTCCGATGCTCGAACGGGCTCCGATACGGCACGCTCGCGCGCTGCGCCTCGACCTCGACGAGATAGAAACCGGCCGAGCCGTCGTCATGCCCGACCTCGAACGCCGCCACTTCCCCGCGACCAGCCTTCACCTGGGCCAGCTCGGCCTGCAAGCTATGAGGGAAGCTCGCTTCGTGATCCGAGACCGGCAGATTGTTCTCGATGTAACGCGTGACGCCGATGGCCGCGAACTCGCGGTCGCTCGCCGCATCGCGGTCGTGCTCCGGATGATCGACGAGGGTGAAACGCCGGCCGGCGTCAATCGAACGCACGCCGCCCACGCCGAAGAAACGCTTCGCACGTGATTCCCATTCCTCGAGGCGAATCTTCGACAAGTGTTCGCCGCGGTCCTGGCCCGAATACGTGTACGCGCCGGTGTATTCGTAGATTTCCGCCTGACCCGGCAGGTCGCCCTGATCAGCCTTCGTCGGCAGCGACGTGCCGTTCGGATTGCCCGCCGCCGACGGCGATTTGTAGTCGAACGTGCGCGTCGTGTGCAACGTGCTTTGCAACGTCCGCGACGCGGTCCATTGCGTGAAACCGGCAGTCTCGGTGCCGCTGCCAGAACGATCGAACCTGACGGTATTCGGCGACAGCGCGTCGACCGTATGCAAATCGTCGGTGATGACGAACGTATGCGCCTTCCCGTCTTCACTGTGCCGCCAGAAGCCAAACAGCCCTTCGTCCTCCATCAGCCGATGCACGAAGTTCCAGTCGGTTTCGCTCTGGCGGCAGTACGAACGGGACGGCAACGGTTTCGACAACGCGAACTGGTATCGCCCCCTGGCCTGCGGATGCATGTCGAACACGTCGGCGAGAATCGCGTCGACCGGCTGGTCCTGCCAGTACCGCATGTCGCTGCGGAACTTGAGGAAGTGCATCCACGACGCGAAGCTCAGCTGGTAACTCGACAGGCTGCCGTCGGCGCCGAGCCGCCGCGCCGTGTGGATATAACCGTTGATCGGCAGATACGACTTGTCCGCCCGCTGGATCCACAGCGTGATCGGCTGCGCGATCAGCGTCTTGAGCTCGACGTCGCTCGCGGTGGACACCAAATCGAGCGTTACGCTGAAATCACGGCCGAGTTTCGAACGGGTTACGGCCCGGCGCGGCACGAGCGCATTGTTCGGCAGCGACGGGATGTCCGTCTTCAGCAGCCGATCCTGCTGGATCAGGCCACCACGAATCGCCTGTGCCAGTTCGGTCACGTTCATGCGTCACCCTTCTTCTCGTTCATCACGAGCCCGCCGGGCCCGCGCTCTCAGGTCAAACAACGGTCCTTCACGACTGCTCGTCGGGCCGCACCCCCAGCAGCTCACGAATATGCGACAGCGAGCCGTCGTCCTTCACGACGCTCTCGAGCCACTTGTGCAGCGGCATGTCGGCCCATTCGGCCGCCTTGTCGGCGAGATACGCGACCGGGCTGTGCGGCTCGGTCTGGCGGAAATAGCGCGCCACCGCGCGCAACTGGTCGACGGCCTGCGCGCGGTTCTGGATGCCGGCGATCGTCTGCGTCACCGGAGGACGCGAAGCGGTCTGCTGCTGCACGTGAGTCTCCTCGGTCTGGATCGGCTGGCCGAACACCGGCTCGATGCGTTCGGGCTGCGCCTGCGGCGCCGCCTGCGTGTGCGGCGCGCTGCCCGTATAACCCTGTTCGCGCGCGAAGCGCTCGGCGAGCCGGTACACGGTCTCGAACGCATCGCGCGCCTGCCGGAAGCTCGGCGCCGAATCGCCCGCACGCTCGACGAGCCGCTCCTCGAATGCATCGAGCGCGAATTCGAACGCCTTCAGGTTCGCCAGCAGCGCCGTGTAGAACGCGATCGACGTCACGCGCCGCGACGCATCGATCTGCTCGATCGACGGTTTGCCGCGCGCGATGTCGTCCGCGTGTTCGGGGTCGCGCCTGATCGCCTGCGCGACGTGCTGCGCGACTTCCCAGTCGAGCGTGCTGAACGCGTTCGACGCGCCGTCCGTCAGCGGCACCGCGCGCAGCAGCTCGGCCGTGCGGCCGGACAGCCACGCGACGTTGCCGAGCCGGTGCTCGATGTCGTCGTCCTCGGGCAGCGGGTGGAAGGTGTCCCAGAAGTCGCGGCACAGGCCCTCGAGCAGCGCATAGCCTTCGGTGAGGCCCGTGATGCCGTCCTCGAGCGCGAGCGCCTCGGTCAGCCATACGGCGAGCCGCAGGTCCTTCGTGCGCGTGCGCAGCAGTTCGCCCGCATGGTCGACGACGAAGCCCCAGTCGGCCTCCTTGATCTCGGTCACCCATTCGCCCTGGTCGAGCGTCGGGTCGTCGTAGCGCCGCGCGTCCTGGATCGCGTCGAATTCGTTCGAAAACAGCAGGTCGTCGCCGCTGGGCGACGCATCGCTGATCGGCGTCAGCAGCTCGGGGAGATTGATCGGCATGGTTCGGTCAGTTCATCAATGCTTGACTGGGCGCGGCCGCGCTCATTCGACGGTGTACGCGAATTCGCCGGCCTCGTCCGCGCGCACCGCGATGCGCGCGATGGCCGCGCCGTCGGCGATCCGGCCGAGCACGTGGCCCGCGATCTCCGGCAGCAGCGTGCCGTTCAGGATGTGGTCGACGTTGCGGGCGCCCGAATCGACCTCGGTGCAGCGCGCGAGCACCGCGTCGACGAGCGACTCGTCCCATTCGAACGCGGCCTTGTGGTTCGCGTCGATCCGGCGCCGGATGCGTTCGAGCTTCAGCTCGATGATCTCGGCCAGCACGTCGTCGGAGATCGGATAGTACGGCACGACCTTCATCCGGCCGAGGAACGCCGGCTTGAAGGTCTTGTACAGCTGCGGACGGAGCGTCTCGGCGAGCGCGTCCGGATCGGGCAGCTCCTCGGCCGGCTTGTTCAGGCACGCCTGCATCACCGCGGCCGAGCCGACGTTCGACGTCAGGATGATCAGCGTGTTGCGGAAGTCGATCTCGCGCCCTTCCGCGTCGTCCATCGTGCCCTTGTCGAACACCTGGAAGAACATCTCGAGCACGTCGGGGTGCGCCTTCTCGACCTCGTCGAGCAGCACGACGGAATACGGGTTGCGGCGCACGGCCTCGGTCAGCACGCCGCCCTCGCCGTAACCGACGTAGCCCGGCGGCGAGCCCTTCAGGCCCGACACGCTGTGCGCTTCCTGGTACTCGCTCATGTTGATCGTGACCATCTTGCGCTCGCCGCCGTACAGGATGTCTGCCAGCGCCAGCGCCGTCTCGGTCTTGCCGACGCCCGACGGCCCGACGAACATGAACACGCCGCGCGGCTTGTTCGGATCCTCGAGGTTCGCGGTCGCGGTGCGCACGCGCTGCGCGATCGCCTCCAATGCATGGTCCTGCCCGATCACGCGCGCGGCGAGCAGCGGCTGCAGGTTCAGCACGGTGTCGATCTCGTCCTTCACCATCCGGCCGAGCGGGATGCCCGTCCACGCGGCGACGATCTCGGCGACGACATGGCCGTCCACCTGCAGCGGCACCATCGGCTCGCCGCCCTGCAGCGCGTGCAGCGCGGCGACGCGTTCGGCCAGCTTCTCGCGCGTGGCGTGCACATCGACCGGTTCGCCGTCTTCCGACGGGCCGCGCGCCTTGTCGAGCGTGTCGCGCAGCTCGGTGATCTCGGCGACGATCACGCGCTCGGCTTCGTAGCGTTCTTCATCCTTCGCCAGTTGTTCGAGGGCCGCGTCGCGCGCGGCGCGCAACTCGCCGAGCCGCTCGTCGTGCGCCGCGCCGCCCGCCGCCTCGCGCGCCAGCGACGCGATTTCCGCATCGATGCGCTCGATGCGCTTCTTCGTGTCGTCGATCGCGGCCGGCGTCGCGCTGTGCGCGAGCGCGACCTTCGCGCATGCGGTGTCGAGCACGCTGATCGCCTTGTCCGGCAATTGGCGGCCGCTGATGTAGCGGTGCGACAGGCGCACGGCCTCGGTGATCGCATCGTCGAGGATCCGCACGTTGAAATGCTTCTCCATCAGGCCCGACATCCCGCGCAGCATCGCGGCCGCGAGCGGCTCGCTCGGCTCCTCGACCTTCACCACCTGGAATCGCCGCGCGAGCGCCGCATCCTTCTCGAAGTACTTCTTGTATTCGCTCCACGTCGTCGCGGCGATCGTGCGCAGCTCGCCGCGCGCGAGCGCCGGTTTCAGCAGGTTCGCCGCATCGTTCTGGCCGGCCTGGCCGCCCGCGCCGATGATCGTGTGCGCCTCGTCGATGAACAGGATGATCGGGTGCGCGCTCTTCTTCACCTCGTCGATCACGCTCTTCAGCCGGTTCTCGAACTCGCCCTTCACGCTCGCGCCGGCCTGCAGCAGCCCCATGTCGAGCACGTGCAGCGCGACGCCGCGCAACGGCGGCGGCACGTCGTCGGCCGCGATGCGCAGCGCGAGCCCTTCGACGACCGCCGTTTTGCCGACGCCAGCCTCGCCGGTCATGATCGGGTTGTTCTGGCGGCGGCGCATCAGGATGTCGATCGCCTGGCGGATCTCCGCTTCGCGGCCGATCACCGGATCGATCTTGCCGTCGCGCGCGCGCTGCGTGAGGTTGGTCGTGTACGTGTCGAGCGCGGGCGTCTTCGACGGGCCGGCCGCGGGCGCCATGCCGTCGGCGGCCGGCGCGACGTCGCTGCCGTCGTCGTCCGCCTGGCGCGGCTCGGCTTCGCTCGAGCCGGCCATGATTTCGTCGAACTTGTGCTTCAGGTCCGTCACGTTCATTTCCGCGAACCGCGACGACATCCGTTGCGCGAACTGCGCGAGATCTGGCGCGGTCAGCAGCGCGAGCAACAGGTGCCCCGAGCGGATGCGGCCGAGCTGCGAATCGAGCGACGCGATCAGCCATGCCTGCTCGAACAGCGCGATCAGATGGACGGAGAACACCGGCGTGCGCGTGTTGCCCGTCTTCAGGCGCGTGAGTTCGCGTTCGAGATCGGCGTGCAGCGCGTGCGGATCGACGCGGCTCGCGCGCAGCGCGAGCGGCAGATCGCCCGTCGCCTCGTCGAGCAGCGCGAGGAACAGGTGCTCCAGATCGACCTCGTAGTGGCCGCGTGCCAGGCACGCGCTCGCCGCGCGCTCGGTCGCGTGCCGGCACAGCGGGTTCAGTTTCGTGATCAGGGTCTTCAGAGGCGTGCTCATGGCGTCGGTCTCAGGTTCGTTTGCGTGTTTGTTGTCGTTCGGGATCAGTGAATCACGTGCAGTTCGTAGCGGGCATCGGACCGGTCCTCGGCCGCGTCGCGCGTGCAGAGGAACGCGTCCCAGCCGAGCCGCGAGCCCGCGCCGAGCACGCTCGCGCCGACTTCCGTGCGTTTCAGCACGAGCTTCACCTCGTACTCGAGCGTGACGCCGGCGAGCAGCGTCAGCATTCGCTCGAGCGCGACGGCGTGCGCGCCGCCGGGCAGGAACGCCTCGTAGTCGCGCTTGGACAGCGGGCCGACGACGATCCGCGCGCGCATGTCGCGCTGCCACACGCGCTCGCCGACGAGCGCCGTCGCGCCGAGCACCGCGTTGACTTCGCCGAGCACGCTCAGCTGATCGGGCGGCACGTCGTACCACTTGCCGACGAACTGGTCGATCTTCACCGGCACGCGGAAGTAGTCGGACAGCGTGCGCTGCAGATAGGCGGCCGACATCGGCCGGTGCCGCGCGGCGAGCGCGTAGCCGGCCACGGCCTCGTCGAGCACGCCGCCCGGGCCGGCCGCGAGGCTGTCGCGCACCTCGTCGCTCGGCACGCCCGCGATCGCGAGCAACAGCGGCAGATAGCGCTCGTCGCGGTCGAGTTCGTAATGGAACGGCAGCCGGTATTTCTTCCACGCCGCGTAGAACAGCGCGGCCGCGCGGTTCGAGAACACGTCGAAGAACGCGCGCGCCGCGTGGTCGCGCCGCAGATGCTCGCGCGCGACGATCTGCTCGGTGTAGTGCAGCGGCAGCGCGCCCTGCCCGCCGAGCAGCCCGAAGAACGCGGGCGTCAGCTCGACGCGGCCGAGCTCGCCGGCGGCCAGCGCGGCGCCGCGCTGCTCGCCCGAGTTCAGCGGCGCGCCGCCGTCGTCGAACGAGCGCGCGCCTTCGATCTCGCTCGGCGGGAAGCCGAGCGACAGCGTGTTGCGGAATTCGATGCGCTGCGCGACCACGTCGCCCTGCCGCCACGCGCCGGGGGCATCCGACGCCTGCCGCGCGAACAGCCCTTCGAGCACGCGCACCGCCTGGAAGAACTCGAAGCGGTGCGGCTCGTCGAGCAGCGCGTCGACTACGCCAGGATCGATTCGCCGGTTCGGGGCTTGCATCGGATGATCTCCTCGCCGGTGCGCTTCGACACGACGACCAATTGAACGAAACTGTTGAGGTGGACGTACAGCCCGAAGAAGCTGTCGAGCACTCGCACGAACGACGCGAGGCTCGCGCCGACGAAGTGCTCCTCGTCGATCGTCAGCCGGATCTCGATGCCGCGCACGAAGGTCGTGAACGGCTTGCCGGGCAGCCACTGCACCGCGCCGCGCTGTTCGACGCCGGCCAGGCCGTCGATCTGGCGCATCGACACGGCCGTGCGCCGCAGGTCGTACAGCGTCAGCATTTCCTTCAGCGGCGCGAGGCCGTGCGCGACGAGCGACACGTGGTTGAGCGCGAGATGCGACACGAGCCGCCAGTGCGCGGCGCGGCCGCGCTCGAAGCGCACGCTCTGCGTCGGCCGGCGCAGCAGCGAGATGCCGCTCGTCTGCGCGCCGCCCTCCTGGAACAGATCGCCGCCTTCGAGGCCGAACGCGAGCATCGAAGGCAGGTCGCGGTTCGTGCAGGTGAGGTCGAGGCTCAGCGTGTCGGTCTGCGGCGACGTCGGCTCGAAGTCGATGTCGACGATCGAGATCTCGGTTTCGTAGCCGGGGCTCTTCTGCGCGACCCAGTCGTTGCGGCGCGCGAACCAGTAGTGGCCGATCCGCGCCGATTCGCCGTGATGCAGCGAATAGAACGGCCGGAACTCGATCACCGATTCCTCGTGCGCCTGCTGCCGGACGAGCTTCACCGAGTCGATCGAATACACCTCGTACGCGAACGCGCGCCGCGCCTCGGCGATCACCGGATACGACACCGCGCGGTGCGTGATGCGGATCGGCTCGCCATGCTGGCGGAACAGGTTGACGATCGGCGTGCAGAACAGCCGGAAATGGCTCGCCGTCAGCAGCTCGAGCAGGCGCGCGACGTGCGAATCGCCGCGCACGTCCTGCAGCACGAGATGCAGCGTCGCGCGCTGGCAGCGGCCCGACGCGCGCGCGATCGCCGCGAGGTCGAAATCGACGAAATCGAACTTGTCGGGGAATGCGAAGTACTCGGTGAGCAGGCGGTACGCGGGATGCGACTTCGCCGGATAGTCGATCAGCGCGTCGTCCTCGGCGAAGCCGGCCTGCGCGATCGGCAGTTTGCGCAGCGCGGTCCAGCGGCCGTTGCGTTCGGGCTCGACATACGCACCGAGCACGTTGATGAACAGGCAGTCGGTCAGCGCGGCGACGAACGACTGCTCGCCGTGCAGGTGCGCGCGCAGCGTCGGCAGCTTCAGCGCACCGAGATCGAGCTGCGCGGCGAGCGATTCGAACGTGATCGAGATCACGCCCGTCGCATTCGACGGCAGCACCGTCGCGCTCGGCGCGAGCGCGACCGGGGTATAGCGCGCCTCCGAGATGCGGATCGGCGCAAGCGTCACGTCGTAGGCGGTGCGGAACCGACATTGCACGCCGCGAATCGGGCGGCTCTTCAGCTCGGTGCCGCGATCGATCACGACCGGTTCGGTCTGCTGGCCGGGCGAAGCCGGCGTGAACTGCGCGATCGAGCACGACGGAAACGGCCGCAGGTAGTGCGGATACAGCACTTCCAGCAGCGCTTCGGTGAATTCCGGGTAGTCGTCGTCGAGCTTCTTGTTGATGCGCGCGCCGAGCAGCGCGAACGACTCGATCATCCGCTCGACGTGCGGATCCTCGCAATGCTCGCCGGACAGCGCGAGGCGCGCGGCGATCTTCGGATAGCGTTCGGCGAAATCTCGCGAATAGCGCCGCAAAAACGATAATTCGCGTTCGTAATACGGCAGCAATTCTTCCATCGACGACCCCGAACCTCAATATTTCCTGCCGGACCTGATTCACCACCGGGCGGTCCGGCCCGCTCGGCGGCTTGATTTACTGCATGCGTGCCGCGCGTGCGCGCGTGACCGAATACTGCAGCGTCGACGGTTGCAGCATCGCGTCGAAATTCACCGGCTCCTCGGCCGGGTGCACCACGAGCAACGCCTGGATCGCGAAATAGAGCGCGTTGGTGGCCTGCTCGTTCAGCTCGAACGTCACCTGCACCTGCTGCAGGCGCGGCTCGTGGCGCGCGATCGCCTGCTGGATCGACTTGCAGATGAACGCGCGATCGTAGTGGCTCGCGAGGCTCAGCCCCGCGAAATCGTTCAGCCCGTAGGTCAGCACCGATTTCTGGCATTCCGGCAGCGCGGCCAGCTCGTTCTCGGTGTGCGCGATACGGGTGTTGAGGATCGCCTCGACGTCGCGGGCGACCGTGGTCTTGAGCTCGTCCAGCGACAATTGCCGCATCGCGGCCGAGGCCGGCAGATGCGGTTCGTCGTCGAACAGCTTGTCGAGAAAACTGGGTTCGAATCGTTTCATCGGCCGGTGTTGACAGCGAAAACGGCAACGGGACGCGAGCGCCCCGTTGCCGCAACCGACCTTAGACCGCGTAGGTCTTGTCGTTCTTCGTCAGGCTCCAGGCGCCCTGCGTGTTGCCGCCCTGGTTGCCGCCGATCTTCTGCTGGGTTTGCTTCCACTGCACGGCTGCGTACTTCAGCGAGAACGTCTCGATCGGCAGACCTTCCTCGCGAACGCTCGGGGCGATGCTCGAGATGATCACGTACTTGAGCTTGACTTCCAGATACTGCACGCGCTTGCCTTCACCGTCCGCGCGCGAGAAATGGACCGTCACTTCGTCGAACGTGGTACCGCCCGAAGCGTGCTGGTACAGCAGCGGGCTCGACGAATCGATTTCCTTCGTGAAGATCATGTCGCCGTGCTCGCAACGCGTCATCGTGTGACCGCCAGCGGTCGATGCGGTTGCCGAACGCGGCTGAACGATCGAGTGATCCCACGATTTCAGTTCGATCCAGCCCTGATGGTCCTTGTCCGCGGACTCGCCCTTCACCGCGGGACTACCAAACTGCAAGTGCATATGTAACATGGCCCTTCGACTCCCCAAAGAGGTGGTTTTAACGTCCTACCCAGGCGGCCCGCCCGGGCGATTTACTCGCTTATGAATTTGCCGGTTTGGGCAGATCAGCGACAAGTCGCAGAGAAATCGAGAGTTCGTCGAGCTGAAAGTGCGGGCGCAGGAACGCGACCGAACGATACGAGCCCGGCTTGCCCGGAATCTCCGACACTTGTATGGATGCCTCGCGCAGCGGAAATTGCGCTTTCTGTTCCTGCGAGGCGTTGTCGTCGAGCAGGACGTACTGCGAAATCCACCGGTTGAGGAAAGTCTCCACGTTCTGCGCCGATGCGAAGCTGCCGATCTTGTCCCGCATCATCGCCTTCAGGTAATGCGCGACGCGCGATACCGAGAAGATGTACTGAAGCTGGGCGGACAGGACGGCGTTCGCATTCGCGCTGTCGGTGCTGTACTTTTTCGGCTTTTGCACCGACTGCGCGGCGAAGAACGCGGCGTAATCTGAGTTCTTGCAATGGACGAGCGGGATGAAGCCGAGGTCGCTCAGCTCCTTCTCGCGGCGATCGGTGATCGCGATTTCTGTCGGGCACTTCAGCGCGACTTCACCGTCGTCGGTCTTGAACGTGTGGGTCGGCAGATCCTCGACGAGGCCGCCGCCTTCGACGCCGCGGATCGCCGCGCACCAGCCGAAGTCGTCGAACGCGGCCGTCAGGCGGGCCGCGAAGGCCCATGCCGCGTTGCACCACAGGTACTTGTCGTGATCGGTGCCGTCGACGTCCTCGACGAAGTTGAAATTCTCCGCGGTCTGGCCGTCCTTCGGATTGAACGGCAGCCGGCCGAGAAAGCGCGGCAGCGTCAGGCCGACGTAGCGCGAATCCTCGGCGTCGCGGAACGACTTCCACTTCGCGTACTCGACCGTGTCGAACACCTTGCCGAGGTCGCGCGGCTTGCCGAGATCGGAGAACGACTCCAGGCCGAGCAGCTCCGGCGACGCCGACGCGATGAACGGCGCATGCGCGGCCGCCGCGACGTGCGACATCTGCTCGATGAAGTACATGTCTTCCGGCTGGCGCGAGATCTCGTAATCGCCGATCAGCGCACCGAACGGCGAGCCGCCGAACGTGCCGAATTCCTCTTCGTAGACCTTCTTGAACAGCGCGCTCTGGTCGAACTCGCTCGCGCCCTTGAAGTCGCGCACGAGGTCGCGCTTCGGCGCGTGCAGCGCCTTGATCTTGATCGTCTGGCCCGTGTTGCTTTCCTTGACCAGATAGTCCAGCCCGCGCCACGTGCTTTCGAGGCGCTGGAATTCCGGCGCGTGCATCACGGCGGAAAGCTGCGTGGAAATCAGGCGGTCGAGTTCCGCGACGCGCGCGTCGATCGTGGCCGACAGGTTGTCCGACACGATCACCGTGCCGTCGAGCACCTGGTGCACGAGTTCGCCGATCAGGTCCTTCGCACGCGCATGCTCGGAATCGGATTTCGCGACCTTGCTCTTCTCGACGATGTCGTCGAGCAGCGAAGTCCCGGCGGCGTATTCCGCGCCGCTCGCTTGGGCCGCAGCCGTTTGCTGGTTCATCTCAACACTCCGTCGTCATTCGCCGTCTTTGTCGCTGCCGGTGCCCTTCGCGAGCTCCTGCAGCTGCTGCGTGTTCTTCAGCACCTCGGACAGCAGATCCTCGAGCTTGTCGTTGCCGGCGAGCTTGTTGCGCAGGTCGGCGAGCTTCGAGCGCGCCTCGAGCAGGCGGCGCAGCGGCTCGACCTGTTCGACGACTTCGTCCGGGCTGAAATCCGACAGCGAGCGGAACTTCAGGTCGACCGCGAACTTGCCGCCTTCCGGGCTCAGGCGGTTTTCCACCTGGAACGCGGCGCGCGGCTCGATCGCCTTCATCACGTCGTCGAAATTGTCGCGGTCGATATTGACGAACTTGCGGTCGCGCAGCTTCGGCTGCTCGATTTCGGACTGGCCCGCCAGATCGCCGACGACCCCGACGACGAACGGCAGTTCCTTCACCTCGATCGCATCGCCCTTCTCGACCTCGTAGGTCAGCTGGACGCGCGGCGGCCGTATTTTCTGCAAGCTTTTCTGAATGCTTTCTTTCTTGGCCATCTCGACGGCTCCCAGGTTAGTTGTGGTTATCGCGTCAGTTGCGGTTTCAGTTGCGCAGTGCGCCGAACGGATCCGCGCTGCCCTTTTGCGCCGCGGGGGGCGTCGGAGTCGGGGCGGCGCTCGCGGCCGTGTCCGCGGCCGGTGCGGCTCCGGCCTTCGCACGATGCACCGTACGGCGGCCGCTGTACTTCCTCGTCTGCGCCCGCTGCTCCGGCGGGAACAGCGCCGACTCGCCGAGCGTGTCGCGCAGCTGCTTCGCGAGCGCCTGCGCGTCGGACTTCGCGTCGCCCGCGAGCGACGCATCCTGACGCAGCTCGCCGAGCGACTGCGTGGCGATCCGCAGGCCGGCGACGGCCAGCACGCTCTTCGCCTGGCGATCGGTCGCGTCGCGCTGCAGCGCTTCCTGCGCGGCGACGATCGCCTGGCCGTAATGGTTTTGCGCGAACTGGATTTGGGCGATGCGCGACCACGGCTCCTCGCGCGTCGGATCCGACTTCGCGAGCTGCTGGTACAGGCCGAGCGCCTTGTCCTGGTCCCCCGCCTTCGCGACGGCGTCCGCATCGGCCAGCGACTTGTTGAACACTTCCGCAGTCGGCGGCGCGGGAGGCTGGCTCGCACAGCCGGCGATCACGCCGCAAGCCACCACTACCCCAGACAGTTTTGCGAACAGACGGTCTTTCATCGTTATATCCACCGGCGCGTGAGTTTTAAATCGTTGAGAATCTGGTTCTTTTGCTTTGCAAGAAGCGCGCGGGTATAGTACCGATCAATTTTTCATAATTCAATCGTCGTGTGAAGAGTAATTCCTTTTAAAACCGGGCGCTACCCCCTCGAATGACCGCTCGCGGCGGGCTCGCGGCGGTTTTTCGTCGGGCCGGGAAGCGCAAGTTTTACTGGTCGCACGGCGCGCCGCCCCAGCGGCGGAAAAAATTTCCGAGCGCTCGCCTTGACGCGAGCGTGCTTAATAGTTGAACGGTGCAGTGTCGGGGACCCGCAGCGAACGTGGTAATACCCGGCAGTTTTGACAGGGATAAAGGCGGCACGCCGGAAACACGATGAGATCGTCCATGATTCGCTACGCGCTGCCGCTGGTCGCCTGCGCCCTTCTGGCCGGATGCGCGGCCGCCCCGCTGCTCGGCTCGGCCGCGAGCGCCGTGATGTCCGCGGCCGGCATCGGCAAGCCCGAGGTGCCCGATGCGCAGAAGCCGCCGCGCAACATCGGGCTGACGCTGGCCGCCGCGCCGAACCTGAACGCCGCGACCGACAACAAGCCGCTCGCGCTCGTCGTCCGGCTCTATGCGCTGAAAGACCCGACCTCGTTCCAGCAAGCGCCGTTCGACGCATTTACCGATCCGACCAAGGAAAAAGCCGCACTCGGCGCCGACCTGCTGAACGTGCGCGAAATCACGCTGATTCCGGGCCAGCGCTATACGGCGACCGAGAAGGTGTCGCGCGAAGCGCAGGCATTCGGTATCGTCGCGCTGTTCCGCGATCCCGCGCTGCAACGATGGAAACTGACGTTCGATCCGGCGAAGTCGGAGAAATCCGGCATAATCATCGGCCTGCATAACTGCGCGATGACGGTCACCGGCGGCACGGTCATCGCACCGCAACAGGGTGCGCCTTCGCAGCCGCTGAATATGCTGTCTTCGGTGTCCTGCGGTTAAACATGACGCACGAATGTCAATTAACAAGAGTTAACAATTGGCGATTTAATTCGGGCACGAACAAATCGATTACATCGCAACGCCACATTAACCGGATTTGACATGAGTTATTCGGCCAAGGTGCTGTGGGGGGAAGGGCTGTTCCTCCGGCCTCAACACTTTCAGCGGCAGGACGCGTACCACGAGGCGCGCCTGTTCGAGTCCATCCAGGCGATCCAGCCGTACAACTGGGGCGTGCGCTCGGTGCGCATCGACCGCGACGCGCTCGGCAGCAACGTGCTGCGGGTAGCCGACCTCGCGCTCGTGTTTCCGGACGGCGCGCTGTATGCCGCGCCGCAGGCCGACGACCTGCCGCCGCCGATCGCGCTGGATACGTTGCCCGACGGCATCAACGAATTCGTGTTCTATCTCGCGCTGCATCCGCTGCGCGAGAACGGCACCAACTACAGCGACGATCCGGCCGCCGGCTTCATGACGCGGTTCGTCAGCGAGCAGACGAGCGTCGCCGACAATTTCACCGACGCCGCCGAAGCCGACATCACGTTCCTGAAGACGCAGGTCAAGCTGATCGCGCACAGCGAGCCGCGCGACCAGCTGCTGTCCGTGCCGCTCGTGCGCGTGCGCCGCACCGCGACGTCCGGCTTCGAGATCGACGACAGCTTCGTGCCGCCGTGCCTCGCGATCGAGGCGTCGCCGATCCTGCACCAGCGGCTGCGCCAGCTCGTCGACGCGCTGCAGGCGAAGGTGAACGCGCTGTACGGCTTCCACCGCGAGCCGTCGAAGAACATCATCGAGTTCCGCTCGGGCGACATCGCATCGTTCTGGCTGCTGCACACCGCGAATGCCGCGTTCGCGACGCTCGCGCACCTGCACCAGCACGCGGCGCTGCATCCGGAGCGGCTGTTCCAGGAACTGCTGCGCCTCGCGGGCCAGCTGATGACATTCTCGAAGGGCTACACGCTCGCCGACCTGCCCGTGTACCGCCACGACGATCCGGGCCCGAGCTTCGCGCGTCTCGACCTGATGCTGCGCGAACTGCTCGACACCGTGATCTCGACGCGCTATTTCGCGATCACGCTCGACGAGGTGCGCCCGTCGTTCCACCTCGGCCGCCTCGATTCCGGCAAGATCGACGACAAGACCGAGTTCTATCTGGCGGTGTCCGCGGACATGCCGAGCGTCGAGCTCGTCGATGCGGTGCCGGCCCGCTTCAAGGTCGGCGCGCCCGACGACGTCGACAAGCTCGTGCTGTCGGCGATGCCCGGCGTGCGGCTGTCGTACACGCCGCAGGTGCCGCCCGCGATTCCGGTGCGCCCCGGCGCGTGCTACTTCGCGCTCGATTCGCGCAGCCCGCTGTACGAGCGCATGCTGCAGGCCCAGTCCGCGATGATCTACGCGCCGACTGGCATCAATGACCTGAAATTCGAACTGATCGCGGTCACATCATGAGCTACGCGCCTTCCCTGTTCGGCGACAACGTGCCGCCGCCCCTGCACAGCCCGGCGTCGACGGATTCCGCGTTCCAGGCCCGCTCGCTGCTCGATTTGCTGTACGACGGGTTCTTCATGCTGTTCCTGCTCAAGAACGGGCGGGAGCCGGACAGCGCCAGCGAGTTCAGCACGCGGATCCAGGAATTCCTGTCCGATTTCGAGCGCGGCGCGAAGAAGCTGAACATCGCCGCCGAGGACGTGTACGGCGCGAAGTTCGCGTTCTGCGCGGCGATCGACGAAATGGTGCTGTCGTCGCAGTTCAAGATCCGCGCGGATTGGGAGCGCCGGCCGCTGCAGCTCGTGCTGTTCGGCGAACAGCTCGCCGGCGAGAAATTCTTCCAGTATCTCGAGGAATGTCGCGCGCAGGGCGCGGCGCGGCTGCAGTCGCTCGAGGTGTTCCATATGTGCCTGCTGCTCGGGTTCCAGGGCAAGTATCTGCTCGAAGGGCCGGAGAAGCTGGCTTATCTCACCGCGCGGCTCGGCGACGAGATCGCGCACATGAAGGGCAAACGCGCGCCGTTCGCGCCGCATTGGCCGCTGCCCGACCAGATCGCGCATCGACTCAAGCGCGAGGTGCCGGTCTGGGCGATCGGGGCCGTGTTCGCGCTCGTGGCGCTACTCGGGTATCTCGGGCTCAATACTTATCTCAAGGACAAGACGCTGCAGGCGTTGGCGCCTTATTCGCAAGTCATCAAGGTTGGGCCGGAATCGGCTAATTTGACGATTTCGTTGCCGTAACAGGCGCGCGTTTTTCAGCAACGCTTCATGGTGAAAGGACCGCTTGCGGTCCTTTTTCGCTTCTGCCCGCTTTGTCCAAACAACTGAAAAAGATCGGCGGCGTGTCGGTGCCTCACTCCATCCACACGTCTTCATAGCCGGCATCGTCGATGATGAAGCGTGCGCCGGCCGGCAACCATAGATATGGTAGAACCGATGGCAGATAGGTCGACAGGTGCGCCGCATGCAACGGCTGATAGAAGTCGGCGGCGTCGGAATATTCGCCGCAATGAAAGAACCATCCGACGTTGTCGCCTTCGGACAGTGCGACGCGCGTGCCGTAGACGGGCATGCGCCCGAGCGTCGACATCGCGACGGCAACCATGTCTTCAGGTTCGACGGCATGCAGGCCGTAGCGTGCGCAAACGGCGTCCTGTTGTGCGCGCAGCGCTGCCAAATCGTCCGCCATGTTCATGTCCTTCCCCTCGCGCGGAGGGTCAGCCGGCTTGCCAGCATAACCGCGGATCGGCGCCGCCAGTCGATACAAAATAGGCTGCCGCCTGCGTCGCAGTCGCGAGGTCGACGCACTGTCGCGCCGGATAGCGGCCTCGCTGGCCGCCCGCCACGAGTTCGACCGTTTCGTCCGCCGGCACTCCGGGCGTCGTCAGGTTCAGTAATGCGGCATCGATCTCCGATGCGATGAAGACGACGTATCGGCCGTCGTGGCCGCCGCCAATCGTCATCACCGTTGCATCGCTCGCGTCGAAGGCGACGGTCGAGCGATCGCGGCCGTTCAGTCGTTCGACGGCCGCGATCGCTTGCGCAGGGTCGTCGCACGGCGCTTCCGTCACGTGTGAACGGTTGCCGATGGTTGTTTCCTCGATCGCTGTCGTCGTTCGCATTCGCTATGCGTGGCGTCAAAACAGGATAAATGCGTCGTTCTCGACGTAGAAGACAAACGCGTCGAGCAATTGCGCGACGCTCGGCTCGTCGACCTGATCGTGTGCGTTGATCACGATGTCCTCGATCGTCGCGCTGTCCAGCGTGACTTTCCAGCCGGGCTGGGCCGCCATGGCAGGCGCAACCTCTGCTTTCGCGTAATCGACGTCTTCGAAAAACGCCCCCTCGGTATCGAGCGCCCACGGCATCGGCGGCAGGTAAAGCCACCCGGAGAAATCGCCGGGGCGTTCGAGAATATGTTGTAGCGACACTTCGGTCGGGGAGTCGATCGACATGGGTATTGCGGTGGTATCCGGATGATTGCGTTGCATCGGCCGCGAGAACCTCACGGCAGGCCGTGATTATGCCAATTTCAAGCGAGCGCGATCGGCAGGCTTCCGTTGCAGGCGGGTGGGGGTGTGTGCTGCATGTGGATCGAAAATACGGTCGGGTCAACCGTCTGACGAGCCCATGCCAGCTATATCTGGCTGCCGGAGATTCACAATATCGCAATACCTATTTCCCAAACCGGTCAGGCAATTCTGCTCTGATACTCGCCAAAACACTTGGCGCAAACAGCGGCAAGCTTGCCGAAGACAGCCGCATGCCGCTCCTCGAAATCCGGCCCAAATGACGCATCACCAGGCTCTGGCAGACTGAACTGTTTCGCCACCTCCGTCGAGACGAAGTACGAAATGTCGGGGCGTCCGTCTCCCAGCCAGTCGATGTCATAACGGAGCATTTCCAGGCGCCCCGCATCCGTTTTCATGTCGGCCGCGATATCGCTTGAAACGTGTATCAGATCGGTCGCGCCATGCGATTTACACAGTATCGTGCCCATGTTTCGTCTCATTGACGTTTCCCATTCGTAACGTCTTCTCGTCGACTTGTTGCCCCTGAAACCGAACACATTCTTCGGCACAAGCCCGGCCGCCTTCGACGCCTGCGAAATCACCGTTCGCGCTTCACCCAAACTTTGTACGACGTATCCCACACCACATCATCGCAATTGTTCGTCAGTCATCGCGGTGTATCGATCTGGTCGCAAATCGGCACACCCGCTCAAGTGTCACACTGGCATGCCATCCAGATGCCCTCCCACTCGGTCAAAATATTCAATAAAATATTTTGCCAACCCCGGCTCAACTTTTTTCAAAAAGAGCAAATAGACATAGAGCGGTGTCTCATCGCCGATATCATCTTGCAACCATTGCTCCTCACTTCCAAAGCAGCAAATTACACATCGAACCAGGGCAGAAAATGTGGCATTTGATTTCCGCACCACCTTTTCCAGGCGCCATAGCCTCGCAAGCACCTGCCTTCTTGTTAACCGCGGCGACTTTACATCATCAATGGTTGAAATCATTTTTAAATACGCCGCAGCAATCCGTCTTTCACGATCACGAATTAAATTTCTCAGCGCCTCTCCTTGAACAAGATCAATCAGAAATTTTGCATAATGATTCGTGATTTCGCTGAATGAAGCATTCTTTTCGAGCAGCTTTGCCTCAAGCGATTCGACTTCGCTCACTTCCCGATGATCAATCATTCCTTCACTCCGTCACACACTCCCATTTCCTCATCACTTGAGCACAAGAGGGACAGAACTTCAAATGCTTTCCGTCATTCCGAATAGTTGTTGATGTTGCACCTTGGGTAATGCCTCTCAACTCATCAACTGATTTGACATTATTGCTTGCAGCAATTTTACTAAGTGCATCGGGTTCCCCACAATAGCCATGAGTAAATGGAGAACGCTGGTCCTCAGGAACGGCGTCGTAAAGATCTTGGACAACCGGATGCTGTATTCCGCCTCCGCCAGCATTCCCGTTATAGCCAACAACCGGCTGCTGAAGGCTCCTCCACCCCAATCTTGCCAGTATTGTCTCCGGTCAATACAAAAGGCATCGCGATAAACGGTAATCGGCATTCTCTTGATTACCGTACGGACGTAACGCCTCGCGACCCGCACCACTTGCAACTCTATATGTATTGGTTTTTACTTCAAACAGCGGGGCAGCAGATTACTGACGAGAGCGGTGCAATTGAATCTGCCGTGGCATACCATCTTTCAGCACAAAAGACGCACCATCTTTACTAAGCAAGTATGTCAACAAGCATTGATGGCTGCATAAACCGACTTACTTCACATCGCATGCTTGCAAGCCTACTTCCTCAGAACAAAGAAGGTATCCATCACCTTCCCAGTCGATTTCAGGTTACTTAATTGCACGAATTCAGGAGTCGAAAATCCCCCTCTCGACCTCAATTCTTCCAATTTATGCCCGGCGTATTCACACGAATCTGCCGACAAAATGATCTCCGCCCCATATTTTTTCTTTTTAAAACCATCACCCTCCCCCTCCATAAACGTATAGTGCACAACCTCGCCGGTCAACCTATCATTGGCGACGATTTCAACTTTTTTACCGCCCCCAAGGTCACCGATAGCACTGAGAAACACTTCACCCTCTTTCAAATCGAAGATGAATGAGATCCCACCAAATTCTCGCAACACCTCCAGCATCATTGACACCCCTTATTCCCAATATCAAGCGGAACGTGCACGTTCTTTGTAACAACATGATTTCCATTACCCGTCGGCCGCAGGAACTCAAAGTGGACATGGGGAGTATCCGGCACGGTGGGACTACCCATTCCATGACCGCCGCTATAGTCTGAGGGCGTCACTCGCATCTGACGCTTTCCATCCAAACTCCGCCATTTTCCCGGTCCAACTTTCACAAAATCATCGCCCAAAAACTTCGTACGCTCTTCCTTTAGTCCTCCCCTGCAAATAGTGCGCCGCCACTCGGACAAATTTTGCGTCGACTTATTCGACTTATCCTTTCCGAGTAGATCGACGGCCCGGCTACCAGATACGTATTTGAGTCCGAGTGGATCAATCCAATCGATCGGATTGGGGGCATAAATCTGTAAATTCTCTCCGCCTGCCAACCCTATCGGATCTTGAGATATGAACCGCCCGATTCTCTGGTCGTAGTATCTATTCCGGGTATAGTACAACCCCGTTTCCGCATCAACTTGCTGCCCCTGAAACCGCAGCGGATTCTTCGCCACAATCCCCGCCGCCTTCGACGCCCGCGCAATCACCTCCCGCGCTTCGCCCCACGCCTTGTACGACGCTTCCCACACAACGTCGCCGTCGTCGTCCGTCAGCAACTGCGGCGTACCGATCTGATCGCAGTGGTAATAGAACACCGCCGCGTCACTCCGCCGCTGCGGCACCTTCTGCAGCGGATCCTCCTCCGGCACATAGCGGTCGGTGCTCTTCCACTCCGGTGTCACGATCCCATCGACGGGCTCAGCCACATACTGCGCCAGCGGCACGAACGTCCCCGGCTCGTAGAGATAGTGCGTGCCGCGCTCGCCGTCACTCTCATACGCCAGCGTGTCACCATCCCACCCGAACACCGTCCGCTCGCCGTTCACCTCCTTCGCAATACGGCGCCCGAACGCATCATAGAAATACCGCGCCTGACTCTGCCGCGACGTCTCGGCAACCCGCGCAGACAGCAAGCGATTGAACTCATCCCACTCGTATTCCTGCTCACCCGCCGGCGTACGCTTGCGCACCAGATTCCCGCGCGCGTCGTACTCGAAGTGCATCCCCGCATACGCCTTCAGCAGGTTCCCGAGCACCTTCGGCACCTCGACAGGCAACGTGCTTTCCGGCCGCACCGGGCTCGGACGCGATGCCGGCGTCTCCGCAGTCCGCACCGGATCGATGATGTTGCTTGCCGGATCGAACGCAAACCGTTCCTTCGCGACCGGACTGATCGCCTCGATCAGCCGTCCGACCGGATCGTACCGATAGTCGGTCCCGCCCTTGCGGCTGTCCTCGATTCGCGACAACTGCCCCGCCGCGTCATAGCGATACCGCCGCTCGGCAAGCGGCGCAGGTGACGTCGACCGCTGGATCGTCTGCTGCAACACACGTCCGGCCGGATCATAGTGCGTGCGCTGCCCAACCTTGCTCGACAACACGCGCACCGTCTCGCGATGAAGATCGTCACGCTCGAACTGCACGCGCTCCTCGCCATCGAGCAGCATCCCGTGCACGTGCCCGGAGCCATACATCAACCAGTCGACCACATGCCCGTCCGGCCGAACGGTACGCCGCCGGTTGCCGAGCTCGTCGTATTCGTGATGCCAAACGTAGCTGCGCCGGTCGCCGAACAGATCGTAGGCGTGATGTTCACGCACCAGATTGCCAACCGGATCGAAGAAGAATTGCACGCGGCTGTACCGATTCACCGCGTCGATCAACCTGCCGCTCCGATCGTAGGCAAACCGCTCTTCGCTTTCCCCCGCGGCGCGCTTCAGCAGCCGGCCGTTTGCATCGACTTCGACCGAAGTCACGCAACCCGCTTCATCGATCGAAACGAGACTGCCGCTCACGCTGTCGTACTGATAGCGCGTCGACTTGCCGTCGAAGCCCACTTCCTCGATCAGCCGTCCCGCAGGATCGTAGTGAAACTGGTACGTCGCAAAGTTCGCATCGGTCAGCGCGGACAAGCGGCCGAGACGGTCATAGCGATACGCAACCGTCTGCCCGAGCGCATCGGCGCGACTCGCAATGCGGCCGGCCGCATCGTAGCCATATCGCGTCGAACGATCGAGTTGATCGGTATGCCGCAGCAAACGGCCTTCCGCGTCGTATTGGACTTGCTCGACACCGGCAGGCGAACGCACTTCCGTCGGTTGTCCGTTCGGGCCGTAACGATAGGCAACCACGCCTCCGGCCGCATCTTTCGTCTCGATCACACGCCCGATATCGTCGTACCGCCACTCCGTCGTCTTTCCGGAGCAGTCCGTATACCTCGTCATCTGCCCGGCATCGTTGTACTCGAGCGTCTTCGAGCCGCCCTTCGCATCGGTGATCTGCGTCGGCAAACCCTTGTCGTTGTATTCGTACTTCGTGGAATGTTCGAGCGGATCGATTTCCTCGACGACGTTGCCCGCGTCGTCGTACTTGCGCTGCCATACATGACCATTCGGATCGACGAGCCGGATCATCTGATCCTTGTCGTCATACGCCATCTCGACAACGCTGCCGTCCGCCCGCTCGTGCCGAATCAGGTTGCCGCGCGTGTCGTATTCGCGACGCTCGATGCTGCCGTCCTGCCGGATATGCAGCACCAGATTGTGATGGGCGTCGCGCCGGAACCACTCCTGGTTACCATCCGGATACACGATCCGATACACGTAGCCGTGGATGTTGAAGTAGTACCGCGTCATCTGACCGAGCGCGTCGGTCACGTAGGTCAGACGGATGTTCGGATTCCACGCGAGCCGGAGATCCAGACTGCCGTCGTCGGCGTATTCGCGAATGCATTTCGCGTCGGCATTGTCTTCAGCATCCGCGCCGTCCCATTCGAGCGTCATTCCGCGGCCGGTTCGGTCCGTGTAACGCGTCACGAGGTGGCGGTGATATTGATACGTCCGCGCATTGCCATGACGATCGACCGCGCGCACGAGGTCCCCGTCCGCATCGTATTCGTAGCTCGCCAGTGTGCGACGCGCACCGTCCTTGAGCACGTGCTCGATCTGCACGATACGGCCGTGCCTGTCGTGTTCGAACGCGAGCACATTGCCACTCGCATCGATCAGGCGCGCAACGCGATCGAGCGCATCGTAGTCGAGCGTGATCGTGTTGCCGGCGCGGTCCTTCTGCATCGCAAGCCGGAACGCGTCGCCGCGGCGCTCGTACACATGCAGCACGTCATGGCCGTATGCGATCGTCACCCAGGTATCGTCGAGCCGCGACAGCGTCAGGTTCTCGGACAGATCGTCGTGCACCGCACCGGCCGCCAGCACCGGGTACTCGATGCTGCGCCCTTCCGCATCGCGATAGATCCACTGATCGTCCTTGACGTCGATTCGCGTCGTATACGGCGTGATCCATCGTGCACCGAGTTCACCGTTGTCATAGGCTGACAGCCGGGAACGATAGGTACGCTCCCATACGACAGGCATGGCGCCCGGCAGGTCGAAATCCACGTGCGAAAACGTTTCGTCGCCGAACGCGAAATCGATGGATGCCGGTGATGCCCCGAGCCCGCATGCCTTGCACGCGCTCTTCCCCGGTCCTTCGGCCGGCGCTTGCCCGTCGGTTTTTTCGAGCCCCTCCTGCCCGCGCGTCTTCTTCGCCTGGCTCTTCCCGCTTGCCTTGACGTCTGCAGTCTGCTCATGAAGCTTTGCGCGTGCCTTGACGCGTCCAACGGCCTCGATCAGTTGCAAGACGAGCCACATCATCTTGCCTTCTTCACTGCCTGCAAGCGACCGAATCGACGACGCAATCTTCGGCGCTTCGGTCCGAAGGAACGTCACCGTGCTTCGAAACGGCTCGAGCCATGCATCCGGCGCGAGCGTCGCCACGGTGCCCGCAGTCTTGTTGATGACCTTCTTTCCGAGCGCCTTGGTTCCTTCGTACGCGAATTGAATGCCGTCACCGACGCGGCTCGGGCTGTACCACGGCCGGTCGTCGGCCATCTTCTCTGCGAGCTGCTGCTGTCGCTTCAGATTCGCGTTGGCGTCGAAGAGCTGACCGTGCAGCGCCTTGTCCATGCCCGTCGCCAGCGCGAGCATGATTTCCTGGCATGTCGATGCACATCCGTCGAGCAGCTCGACGAGGCCAGCCTTCAGCTTGTTCAGAAAATCCTCGATCTCGGTCGCACACGTCGCGTTGATATGCGTGACCAGCACGGAGATGATCGCCGCGCCGAGATTGTTGCGGGTCGCCAGCAATTCGTGCCGGACGAGCGCGAGCAGCGGGCGCGCCGACATCCGGAACGGCGCGAGTGTCGGCGGAATCGGAATGATGCCGAGCAGGTTGATCGCGAGGCTCATGTAATCGAGTACCTGGCCGCCGCGCTTCTCGATGATCTCGGCAATATCCCCGAGCGCGTCGACCATCGCCATGATGTTGCCGATGATCGGCACCGCACCGGCAAACGTCTTCACGTCCTCGAACGTGATGTGGTTGCCGCTGATCCGTCGCAACCACGCATCGAAGCGGTTGCCGACCGCGGCGACATCCTTGGCGGAAACATCGCTGAGCCAGGTAACAGCCTGTTCCTTCTCAGCGCCCGGTGGAAGTTGTTGTGCCATGTCGTTCTTCGTTCAATTCGTTTTTTTTCAAGACGGCTGACAAGCCGCGCTCTCTCAGGATTTCAACGGCCCGCCAAACCCGCTCGTCGGCAGCTTCATGCCCGTCGCGCCCGTGGCCGACGCCACGGTCGTGGCGCCCTTGCCCGCGATACCGGCGACGCCCGGCAATGCGCTCTGCAACGCGCCGGACGCCGCATTCGCCGCCGGCGCGGCCAGCGCGGCAAGCCCGCCCTGACGTGCGGCCTGAACCATCCCGGCCACCTGCTTCGCCGCACCGCTCAAGCTCGAGGCGGTCTGCAACGCCGACGCAACGCCGGCTCCGCCCAACGCGGTCGCAGCGGCCGGCAATGCGGCGCTCGCGAGCCCGCCGAGGGCCGCGCCCGCGCTGCCGCCACTCACCAGCCCCATCGCCGCCGTCGTCGCGGCCGGCGCCATCCCCTGCAGCTGGCTCGCGAGCTGTCCGCTCGCCGCGGCCTGCGCGGCTTCCGGCGACGGTTGCACGGGCTCCGCCGGCCACTTCGCCTGCTTGAAATAGTTCGCTGGCTGATCCGACTCGCGCGGATCCTTCCCGAACTCGACACGCACCGCGCCCGGCGGCAACCCGCTCACAACCGTATGACCGCTGTCGTCGAGCGCGCCTTTCTTCAGCACGGCTCCGTTCACGTCCTTCACCGTGAACAGTCCGCCTTTCACCGCCTCGCCGTTCACGTACTTGTGAAACAGTTCGAGCTGCCCCGGCTGATCCGGCCGGGGGCTCGGCAACGGATACCCCATGCTCGCCGGCCCGGCGAACGTGTGCGACGCCCCCTTCACATCGACGGCGCCCGGCGCATGAATCTCGATGTTGCCGTCCTTGATGCGGATATACCCGCCGCCGCTCGTCAGCAGAATCCCCTGATCGGCCGCGATCTCGATCCGGTCGGTGGCGGACACAACCTTCACCGCCTTCTGCGCGGTCACCTCGACGTTGTCCGACTGCGCCTGGATCTCGACCTTGCCCTTGCCCGCGAACAGCTTCATCCCTGCGTTCTGCACGAACAGGCTCAGCTTCTGCCCGATGCTCCCGATCAGCGACTTGCCCGCGGCCACGTGCACGCTCTGTCCGCTCGCCACGTTCACGTGATCGTTCGCGACAACGTGCAGCGACTGCTGCGTCGACATCCCGATCCCCGACGGGCTGCCGAACAGCATCACCGGCTCCTTGAACGCATTCGCACTGCCCGTGCCGCCGCCCGCCGTACGTCCACCGGACGCGTTGCCCGACTTGCTGTCCTGCGTCGCGTCGGTGAACGCGCGCATCGTTTCGTGCGCCTCCTTCAGGCTTTCCGCCTGATGCTGCTCGCTCACGCCCGACATCGCTTCGACCAGGCTCTCGCCCGTCACGAGCTGCTGCTGCGCTTCCTTCACGTCGAGCGGCTGGCTGTTCGCCGCCTTCGGATGGGTCGTCACGTACAAGCCCTGGCTCGCCCGCACCGCGCCGTACGCATCCGAGCGCAGGTCGAAGCCGCTACCGAGATACGACCCGCGCGCATTGCCGCTCTGGTCGATGATGTAGCCGAGATGCAGCAGGCTGTTCGCGCTGCTGCTCATCAGTTGCACGCGGTTCTGCCCCGTCGCGTCGTCCATCACGAGCTGGTTGTAGCCGCCGCCCGAATACTCCTTCGACCGATACCCGGACAGGATCCCGTCGCTATGCCACTGCGGCTGGTTCGCGCCGTTGTACACGCGCCCGACGGCGAGCGGCCGGTCGCAGTCGCCGCCCACATGGTCGATCAGCACTTCCTCGCCGATGCGCGGCACGTGCACGCCGCCGTAGCCGCCGCCGGTATCCGATTGCACGACGCGCACCCAGCACGACGCGTTCTCGTTACCCGGGTTCAGGCGGTCCCACACGAACTGCACGCGGATCCGGTTCAGCTCGTCGGTATAGACTTCCTCGCCCTGCGGCCCGACGACGATCGCCGTCTCGAGATGCATCTTCGGCTTCTCGTGTTCGAACGGGCTGCGATACGGCACGCTCACGCGCTGTGCTTCGACCTCGACGAGATAGAAGCCGACCGAGCCGTCGTCATGCGGCACGCGAAACGCGGAGTCGGCGCCATAGCCGTCCTGCGCCTGCGTCAATGCTTCGCGCAGGCTGTACGGGAAATCGGCGCTGCTGCTGGCAACGGGCAGGTTGTTCTCGATCCACCATTCGACGCCGATCGCCGCGAATTCGCGCTGGTCGGCCGGATCGCGATCGTGTTCGGGATGGTCCGCCAGCGTGAAGCGCCGGCCAGCATCCATTGCACGCACGCCGCCCGCGCCGTGGAAGCGCTTCGCCTCCGACTCCCACTGCTCCATCCGGATCTTCGTCAGATGATCGCCGCGCGTCTGATCCAGATACGTGTACGCACCGGTGTATTCGTACACTTCGAGCTGGTCGGGCAATTCGCCCTGGCCGGCCATCGTCGGCAGCGACGTGCCTTTCGGATTCGACGGTTGCGACGGATTCTTGTAGTCGAACGTGCGTGTCGTTCGGGTCACGCTCTGCAGCGTGCGCGTGCCGGACCATTGCGTGAGCGCGTCAGTTTCGCTCGCCGCGCCGCCGTGATAGAAGCGCACGGCCTGCGGCGACAGCGGCGCGAACGCCTGCAGGTTGTCGGTGATCACGAGCGTATGCGACTTGCCGTCGTCGGCCTGCTGCCACGTGGTGTAAAGGCCTTCGCTCTCCATCAGCCGGTGCACGAAATGCCAGTCGGTATCGTGCTGACGCGTGTACGAACGGCTCGGCAGCGGCTTCGACAGCGCAAAGCGGAAATGGCCCTTCGCCTGCGGATGCTGGTCCAGCACGTCGCTGATGATCTGGTCGACGGTCGTATCGGTCCAGATCCGCTGGTCGCGACGGAACTTCAGGAAATGGGTGAAATCGGCGAACGTGAGCTGATAGGTCGTGAGCCCGCCGTCGGCGCCCAGGCGACGCGCGGTGTGCACGTAGCCATTCACCGGCCGGTAGCTGCGATCGCCTTGCTGGATCCACAACGTGACCGGCTGCGCGATCAGTTTTTTGAGTTCCAGATCGCTGTCGGTCGACAACACGTCCAGCGTGAATTCGTACGCGCGCCCGACGCGTGAGCGGCCGACTGCCCGCTGCACGGTCAGGACGTTGCTTCCCAATGGCGTCTCGAGCTTCAGCAACCGGTCCTGCTGAAGCAACCCGCCGCGCAATGCGGCGATCGTGTTCTGCATGTTCATGGCTACGGCCTTTTCTTCTTTTGACGCGCCCTCGGATGGCGCGCTGAGCGGTTTCGCTCGCGCGATTTTACAGACAAATTACGGCCCGAATCGGAAAAATGACCTGATTTAAAAGAGTATTTTTAAGTGGATCCAGAATGCCCGCGGCGAACGGTTCGACCAGGCAGTCGCCGTGCACAGCCCATGCCGTCGCGCTGGATTGCCGCCTTCAATCCGCTGAAATCGATTGCAATCAGGGCCAATTCGACTTCCGGTGCGGCGCGGTTGCGAGTAGTGTCTACGTGCCCGTATCGCGGCCCATCGAGGCCACCCAGCGCCCGGTGCCCGTCGCTCACCACAACACCCTACTGACCACTGGAGATCCGCGATGAAACGTTCGAAGTTCCTGCTGTCGGGCCTGCTGCTCGCGTCGGCCCTCGGCTTCACGACCGTCGCCGCGCACGCGGAAGACCTGCTCGATTCCGTGAAGAAAGCCGGCGTGCTGCGCGTCGGCCTCGAAGGCACGTATCCGCCGTTCAACTCGCGCGGCACGTCCGGCCAGCTCGAGGGTTTCGACGTCGACGTCGCGAACGCGGTCGCCGGCAAGCTCGGCGTGAAGACGCAATTCATTCCGACCGAATGGAGCGGCATCATCGCGGGCCTGCAGGCCGGCAAGTTCGACGTGATCGTCAACCAGGTCACGATCACGCCGCAGCGCAAGGAAGCGCTCGACTTCAGCGAGCCGTACACGTACTCGGCCGCGCAGTTGATCCAGCGCAAGGACGATACGCGCAACTTCAAGTCGCTCGAGGATTTCAAGGGCAAGAAGCTCGGCGTAACGCTCGGCACCAACTACGACCAGATGGCGCGCAGCGTGCCGGGCATCGAGGTGCAGACGTATCCGGGCGCGCCGGAGAAACTGCGCGACCTCGCCGCGGGGCGGATCGAGGCGACGCTCGACGACCGATTGATGCTGCCGTACATGATCAAGACGTCGAACCTGCCGCTGCGCTCGGGTGCGGTGCTGAACGGCGGCAAGCAGGAGATGGCGATCCCGTTCCGCAAGGGCAACCCGAAGTTCGAGAAGGCGATCAACGACGCGCTCGATTCGCTGCGCAAGGACGGCACGCTGAAGAAGATCTCGATGCACTGGTTCGGCAGCGACGTGACGGTGCCGGTTGCGCAGTAAGCGGTTCGGCGCGCGTTCGATGCGTCACGTTTTCGCTGCGGCGAAGGCGTGACGCGCGGTTGCAGCCTTCCCCCTTTGCCTTTTCCGTCAGGCCGCGTCGTCGAAGCGGGCAAGCAGCATCTGGCCGATCGGCGTCAGCGCCGGGCGCGTCGCCACCTCGTTCACGCGTACCTGCGTGTCGTCGACCAGCCGCTTTTCGACGAGCACGGCAAAGGCCGGGTTCGCGAGATCGACACTGTCGGGCGCACGCGCAATGCGCAGCAGCATCGAGAATTCGTGCGGGCTCAGCATGGTTCGTGTCTCCTGATCGTCCGCGATGCAGTTCGATCGGCGTCGATCGCGTTTTCGAATGGAATGGATGCGAGGCAGAAGCCGATGCGCTGGCGGGAGCGAGATCCCGGGTGAGCCTGCGCGACGCGGGCACGGCGTCGGATGCGGTCACGCGCGCTCGGCTCGTGAAAGTGCTGCCGCGATGGGAATGTGCAACGTTAGAGGTGCGGCGTGACGCGGGCGTGACAGGAAAAAGGGGTAACGACGGCGCTCGCGACATCGCGGCGCGCGACCCATGAACAAAAAAGGGGTTACGGAAAATTCCGTAACCCCTTTTCGGATTTGGTGCCGGCTGCAGGACTCGAACCCGCCACCTGATGATTACAAATCAACTGCTCTACCAGATGAGCTAAGCCGGCGTAGCGCGAGATTCTACCTCATTTCACGATCTTGAGGCGAGGTCTGCTGCCGCCTTTCGAGCCGTCGCCGTCGGTTTTCGGCGGTTCGTCGGCGCCTTCGGACGGTTCCTCGTTCCCGCCGCTGTCGGCGACGGGCGCCAACGGCGATACGGACTCGTCACGCTGCGCGTCGTCGGCCGGCACGGCGTCATCGTCGAACGCGCCCGAATCCTCGCCTTCGCCTGCGACCGCATCGACCTGGAACGCCATGCCCTGCCCGTTCTCGCGCGCATAGATCGCGAGCACGTTTGCAACCGGAATCTCGATCTTGTGCGCCTTCCCGGAGAACCGGGCCGTGAACTCGATCCACTCATTGCCCATCTGCAACTGGCTCGTCGCCTCGAAGCTGATGTTGAGCACGATCTCGCCGTCACGCACGAACTGACGCGGCACGCGCGTCGAGTTGTCGACCCTCACCGCGATATGCGGCGTGTAACCGTTATCGGTGCACCACTCGTACAACGCGCGCAGCAGATACGGCTTCGTTGAAATCTCTTGCATCACAATCCTCGAACCCGGAGCGGACGCGCGGCACGCCGCGCCACCGCTCCGTCATGCCTTCATTGCAACATTAGCGACGCATGACCTTTTCGGACGGCGTCAGTGCTTCGATGTAGGCCGGACGGCTGAAGATCCGTTCGGCATACTTCATCAGCGGCGCGGCGTTCTTCGACAGCTCGATGCCGTAGTGATCCAGGCGCCACAGCAGCGGCGCGATCGCGACGTCGAGCATCGAGAACTCTTCGCCGAGCATGTACTTGTTCTTCACGAAGATCGGCGCGAGCTGCGTCAGGCGATCGCGGATCGCGAGGCGTGCCTTTTCGTGGTTCTTCTCCGCCGCCTTGCCCTTCTCGTTCTCGAGCGTGCTGACGTGGACGAACAGTTCCTTCTCGAAGTTGAGCAGGAACAGGCGCGCGCGGGCGCGCTGCACCGGGTCGGCCGGCATCAGTTGCGGATGCGGGAAGCGCTCGTCGATGTACTCGTTGATGATGTTCGATTCGTACAGGATCAGGTCGCGCTCGACGAGGATCGGCACCTGACCGTACGGGTTCATCACCGAAATGTCTTCCGGCTTGTTGAACAGGTCGACGTCGCGGATTTCGAAGTCCATGCCCTTCTCGAACAGCACCAGCCGGCAACGCTGGGAGAACGGGCAAGTTGTGCCGGAATACAGAACCATCATATTTGCGTTTCCTCAAAAAAGCCGAGGGCCGGCACGCGGCGCAACCCCTTTCACGGGTTCCGCCTTGCGCCGGCCCCACGCCGGTCAGGCGTGTTTACTTGATATCTTTCCAGTACGCGGCATTCAGCCGCCAGGCCAGGAAAGTCAGGACACCGAGAAAGATCAGCACCCACACGCCAAGGCGCTTGCGGGTCTGCTGGGCCGGCTCGGACATCCATGTCATATAGGCCACCAGGTCGGCCACCGCAGCGTCATAGTCAGGCGACGAAAGCGTGCCCGGCGTGACCTGCTGGAAGCCGACGAGCACGTGGGCCTTCTCGCCCGTCTCCTCGTCCGTCTTGTCTTCGAATTTGGCTACGCGCTGCCCCTGCAACTGCCACAACACATGGGGCATGCCAACGTTCTCGAACACCGCGTTGTTCCAGCCGGTCGGCCGCGTATCGTCGCGGTAGAAGCTGCGCAGATACGTGTACAGCCAGTCGCGGCCGCGCGCACGCTCCTCGACCGACAGGTCGGGCGGCGTGGTGCCGAGCCAGTTCTTCGCGTCGTCGGGCCGCATCGCGACGGACATCGTGTTCCCGACCTTGTCGGTCGTGAACAGGAGATTCTTTTCGATCTCCTTCTGGGATATGCCCAGATCCGTCAGACGGTTGTAGCGCATCAGGTTCGCGCTGTGGCAGTTCAGGCAATAGTTTACAAACAATTGCGCGCCGTGCTGAAGCGAAACGAGATTTTCCGTGTTATCGGGCGCCCGGTCGAGCGGAAAATTACCCTCCGCCCGCACGGCCGGCGCCGCCAGCAGCGCACACGCGGTCGCCCCGATCAGCGCGAGTGTCGAAAGCAGTTTCTTCATGTCGTTCTCTCCTCGCTCACGTTAATGGGGCTTGAAGCGCACCCGTTCCGGCGGCTGCTTGAACGTGCCAAGCGGCGTCCAGACGGGCATGCCGAGGAAGAACGCGAAGTAAATCAACGCGCAGAACTGCGCGATCAGTGTCGCCGCCGGCGAAGGCGGCCGCGTGCCGAGGAACGCGAGGGTCAGGAACGCCGCGACGAAGATCCCGAGGAACACCTTGTGGAACAGCGGCCGGTAGCGGATCGACTTCACCGGGCTGCGGTCGAGCCACGGCAGGAAGAACAGCGTGATCACCGCCGCGCCCATCACGACGACGCCCCAGAACTTCGACTCCGTCAGGTACATGAACACGACGATCGCGGCGGCCAGCACCGGCAGCCCGATCTTCCACTTGCCGCGCGCGCGGATCAGCGCGAGCACGCCGAGCAGCGCGATCACGATCATCAGCACGATCTTGAACGGGTCGGTGGTCGCGCGCAGCATCGCGTAGAACGCGGTGAAGTACCAGACCGGCGCGATCTCCGGCGGCGTCTGCAGCGGGTTCGCCGGGACGAAGTTGTTCGCCTCGAGGAAGTAGCCGCCCATCTCCGGCGAGAAGAACACGATCAGCGCGAACACCATCAGGAACACGCACACGCCGAGGAAATCGTGCACCGAGTAGTACGGGTGGAACGGGATGCCGTCGAGCGGGATGCCGTTCTCGTCCTTCTTCGCCTTGATCTCGATGCCGTCCGGGTTGTTCGACCCGACTTCGTGCAGCGCGACGAGGTGCGCGATCACGAGGCCGACCAGCACGAGCGGAATCGCGATCACGTGGAACGCGAAGAAGCGGTTCAGCGTGACGTCGGACACGACGTAGTCGCCGCGAATCCACAGCGACAGGTCCGGGCCGACGAACGGAATCGCCGAGAACAGGTTCACGATCACCTGCGCGCCCCAGAACGACATCTGGCCCCACGGCAGCAGGTAGCCGAAGAATGCCTCGGCCATCAGGCACAGGAAGATCGCGCAGCCGAAGATCCAGACGAGCTCGCGCGGCTTGCGGTACGAGCCGTACAGCAGCCCGCGGAACATGTGCAGGTACACGACCACGAAGAACATCGATGCACCGGTGGAGTGCATGTAGCGGATCAGCCAGCCCCACGGCACCTCGCGCATGATGTACTCGACCGACGCGAACGCGAGCATCGAGTCGGGCTTGTAGTTCATCGTCAGGAAGATGCCCGTGACGATCTGGTTGACGAGCACGAGCAGCGCGAGGGAGCCGAAGAAGTACCAGAAGTTGAAGTTCTTCGGCGCGTAGTACTCGGATACGTGCTTCTTCCAGGTGGACGTGAACGGGAAGCGCTGGTCGATCCAGCCGGTGAAACCTGTCGTGGAGACTTCGTTGTTGTCGGCGGCCATCACGCTTCTCCTTTCTCGTCCTTGCCGATCACGAGGGTCGTCGCCGACGTGAACATGTAGGGCGGGATGTCGAGATTCTGAGGCGCCGGCTTGTTCTTGAACACGCGGCCGGCGAGGTCGTAGGTCGAACCATGGCACGGGCACAGGAAACCGCCCGGCCAGTCGTCCGGCAGGTTCGGCTGCGGACCCGGCGTGAAGCGTTGGCTAGGCGTGCAGCCGAGGTGCGTACACACGGCCATCACGACGAGAATGTTCTTGCGATCGGCCCGCGACCGATATTCGTTCGCGCAATACGCGGGCAACGGCATCGAATACGGGGATTTCGTGGCCGGATCGGCCACTTCCTTGTCGGCCTTGACGACGTCGGCCAGCATCGAATCGGTGCGATTCAGGATCCAGACGGGTTTGCCGCGCCACGGCACGGTGACCATTTCGCCCGGCTTCAGACCGCTGATGTCGACCTCGACCGGCGCACCGGCCGCTTTTGCTTTCGCGGACGGCGCAAGCGACGCCGCGAAAGGTATGACGGTGGCGACGCCTCCTACGCCACCTGCTACGGATGTCGCAATCAGCCAGGTACGGCGGCCGCTGTCGACGCGTTTCTCTTCCTTGTCTCGCATCACACGCCCCACTTCTGAGTTGGATTTTCCGTCACGACTTTCCATTCCGCCGCTAGTTTGCTCGAATGGAGTCGTCATTTACAAGGCCCGGAGATGAAAATCCCTTCGAAGTGTTTGATAGTTAAGGGTTATCCCCCACTATCGGAGCAATTAAATCATTTCGCTTTTAAGTGGATGCTACATTGTGGAATTTCGATGCACCGCCGCAAATCCGGCGCTCAGACCGGATTATGAATATCGATAAAAAGGTGTTCGAGATCGAATTCCTCGGACAAGTGGCGCCCCAGCGCCTGGATTCCGTAGCGTTCGGTCGCATGGTGCCCCGCCGCAACGAACGCGACACCGCTTTCCGCCGCCGCGTGCGTGGTCGACTCGGACACCTCGCCGGTCAGGAACACGTCCGCACCGGCGTCGATCGCCGCATCGAAATAGCTCTGCGCGGCGCCCGTGCACCACGCGATGCGGCGCAACTGCGTGTCCGGATCGCCGAGCACGAGCGGCGTGCGGCCGAGCGTGTGCTCGACCTTCGCGACGAAGTGCTCGAGCGTGACGGGCATCGGCAGCGTCGCCATCCAGCCGAGATCGCCTTCGCCGAAACGCTGCTCGCCGATCAGCCCGAGCTTCTCGCCGAGCTGCGCGTTGTTGCCGAATTCGGGGTGCGCGTCGAGCGGCAGGTGAAACGCGAACAGGTTCAGGTCGTTCGCGAGCAGCAGTTTCAGGCGCCGATACTTGCGGCCGGTGATCTGCGGCGCCTCGTTGCGCCAGAAATAGCCGTGATGGACGAGCACGGCATCCGCGCCCCATTCGAGCGCGGCTTCGAGGAGCGCGACCGACGCCGTCACGCCGGTGGCGATCTTCTCGATCTTGCGGCGGCCCTCGACCTGCAGGCCGTTCGGGCAATAGTCCTTGAAGCGCGCGGTTTCAAGGGTATTGTTCAAGTACAATTCGAGTTCGATCCGATCCATATAAACCTCTAATCCATTCAGATGCTTAGACGCTTCTGGCTGTTCTTCGCGCAGGCGGTGACCGTACTGCTCGCGCTGATGTTCATCGTCGTGACGCTCAAGCCGCAATGGCTGCAACGGCAAGGACAGCTCGGCAAGCAGCTCGCCACGCCGATCGTCGCGCTGCGCGAAGTCGCGCCGGGCATCGGCGGCGCACCGGCAACCACGTCGTATGCCGAAGCCGCGCAGAAGGCGATGCCGGCCGTCGTCAACGTGTTCTCCAGCAAGGACGGCTCGCTGCCGCCCGACCCGCGCGCGAAGGATCCGCTGTTCCGCTACTTCTTCGGCGACCGCAACGCCCGCAAGCAGCAGGACGAGCCGGCCGCCAACCTCGGCTCGGGCGTCATCGTGAGCCCTGAAGGTTACATTCTAACGAACCAGCACGTCGTGGACGGCGCCGACCAGATCGAAGTCGCGCTCGCCGATGGCCGCACGGCCACCGCGAAGGTGATCGGCAGCGATCCCGAAACCGATCTCGCCGTGCTGAAGATCAACATGACGAACCTGCCGACGATCACGCTCGGGCGCTCCGACCAGTCGCGCGTCGGCGACGTCGTGCTCGCGATCGGCAACCCGTTCGGCGTCGGCCAGACGGTCACGATGGGCATCATCAGCGCGCTCGGCCGCAACCACCTCGGCATCAACACGTTCGAGAACTTCATCCAGACCGACGCGCCGATCAACCCCGGCAACTCCGGCGGCGCGCTGGTCGACGTGAACGGCAACCTGCTCGGCATCAACACGGCGATCTACTCGCGCTCCGGCGGCTCGCTCGGCATCGGTTTCGCGATTCCGGTCTCGACCGCGCGCACGGTGCTCGAAAGCATCATCACGACGGGCTCGGTCACGCGCGGCTGGATCGGCGTCGAGCCGCAGGACGTCACGCCGGAAATCGCCGAGTCGTTCGGGCTCCAGCAGAAATCGGGCGCGATCGTCGCGGGCGTGCTGCAGGGCGGCCCGGCCGACAAGGCCGGCATCCGGCCGGGCGACATCCTGGTGAGCGTCAACGGCGAGGACATCACCGACACGACGAAGCTGCTGAACGTCGTCGCGCAGATCAAGCCGGGCACGCCCACCAAGGTGCACGTCGTGCGCAAGGGCAAGCAGTTCGACGTGAACGTCGTGATCGGCAAGCGCCCGCCACCGCCGAAACAGGCACTCGACGAGCAGGACAGCGACAGCGAATGACGGTCGGCGGGCGGCACGCCGCCTGCCGGTCAGACGCGATGCGGAATTGAAAAAGGGCAGCCGGCCGGCTGCCCTTTTACGTTGCTTCAAACGATGCCTGGTGCCGGGAAGATGGCTATGCCACGCACCGGCCGGCGGCCAACCGCGGTACCGGGCCCACGCCGACCTGGCCGCAGCGCCACGCGGCGGCGCGGTCAACTCGCGGCTTCGCCGTTGCCTGCCTCGCCCTCTTCCACCGGCTTCTTCGGTACGAAGAACCGCGCGGCCAGCAGCCCGATCTCGAACAGCACGATCAGCGGCAGCGCGAGCATCAGTTGCGAGAACACGTCCGGCGGCGTGACGACCGCCGCGACCACGAATGCGCCGACGATCACGTACGGCCGCATCTCCTTCAGCTTCTTCAGGGACAGCACGCCCATCCGGACGAGCAGCACGACGACGATCGGCACCTCGAACGTGACCCCGAACGCGATGAACATCCCCAGCACGAAGCTCAGGTAGTTATCGATGTCGGTCGTCATCTCGGCCCCGAGCGGCGCGTTGTAGTGCGCCATCACGCGGAAGATCGTCGGAAACACGAGGAAGTACGCGAACGCCATCCCGCACAGGAACAGGAAGTAGCTGCTGCCGACGAGCGGCGCGACGAGCTTCTTCTCGTGCTGGTACAGCCCCGGCGCGACAAACGCCCAGATCTGGTACAGCACGATCGGCAGCGCGATCACGAGCGCGACGAGCATCGTGACCTTCATCGGCACGAAGAACGAGCCGGTGACGTCGGTGACGATCATCTTGCCGTCTTTCGGCAGGTTGTCCATCAGCGGCCGCGCGAGCAGCTTGAAGATGTCCGGCGCCCAGTAGACGAGCCCGACGAACACGACGATCACGGCCAGCCCCGCGCGAATGATGCGATCGCGAAGCTCGACGAGATGGGAAATGAAGGTTTCTTCCGGGGCGTCGCCCGGGTTCTGCTGGGGGTCGCTCACACCGGCCCTCGGTAGGATTGACGAGCGAGCATGCGCTCGACTCAGAAGAAGCGCGTCGGCCGGCGCAGGCTGGCCGGCTGGTGGCGCGCGACACGCGCGGCGCCCGACTGCACGTGCGTGCGGCGGGTGGTCGCGCGCTTGTACCAGACAGGTGTCGCCGCCTGCTTGATGCGCCAGTTGCGACGCTTCGGCGCAAGCGCGGTCGAACTGCCTCGCCACGACGGCGCCGCAGGCGTGTCGGAACCCGCGGAACCGACGGAACCGGCGTCGCCGGACGCCCCGTCAAGACCGCCGACCGCGGAATGCCACGTGTCGTTCAGTTCCTTCTCGTGCTCGCGCAGGTTGTCGTGAATCGTCGTCTCGACGTTGCGCGCGGCCGATTCGAAATCGGTCTTCATCGTCCGCAGCGCGTCGAGTTCGATTTCGCGCGAGACCTCGGCCTTCACGTCGTTGATGTACCGCTGCGCGCGGCCGAACAGCGCGCCTGCCGTACGCGCGACGCGCGGCAGGCGCTCGGGGCCGAGCACCACGAGCGCGACGACGCCGATCAGCGCCATCTTCGAAAGACCGAGATCCAGCATCGAGAATGCCTGTCAGCGTGCCGGCGTTACGCCTTGTTCGAATCGGAACGCGTCGTTTCCTTCGCGTTGACGTCGACCGCGCCCGAACGCGGCAGTTGCTGCGCATCCGCCGGCGTTTCGCCTTCCTTCATGCCGTCCTTGAAACCCTTGACGGCGCTGCCGAGGTCGTTGCCGATGTTGCGCAGCTTCTTCGTCCCGAAAACCAGCGCGACGATCAGCAGCACGATCAGCCAGTGCCAAATGCTCAATCCACCCATGATGAAACCTCTCCTCAACCACGCCGCCATGCGGCGCAAATCGCCGGCGACGCGCCGGCTTCGACTATCGGATGCGGGGAAACGCCCCGCGTCGTCAACCCATTCGCTGCCACGGGCGCGGGCCGGCCAGGATATGCGCGTGCAGGTGGTAGACCTCCTGCCCGCCGCCCGGGCCCGTGTTGATCACCGTGCGAAAACCCGTTTCGCCGCCCGTATACGCGACGCCGAGCTGGTCGGCCAGACGCGCGACGAGCAGCATCAGCCGGCCGAGCATCGGCGCATCGGCCTCACCTGCCGCCGACAGCGTCGGCAGGTGCCGGCGCGGAATCACGAGCACGTGCGTGTCGGCCGCCGGGCGGATGTCGCGGAACGCGACGAATTCATCGTCCTCGTGCACCTTCGTGCTCGGGATCTCGCCTGCCGCGATCTTGCAGAACAGGCAATTCGGATCGTGACTCATGTTGCTCCTGCAAACGCCCGCCCGCGGCCGGTCAGAACCACGCCTGCGGATCGAGCGTCTTGTTGTCGTTCAGGTACAGCCAACCCTTGATGATACGGTACAGCGTCCAGATCCACGTGACAAACATCACCGCGAATCCGATCACCACGAAGGCCAGCGCGAACCCGATCACGTAGGCGATCAGCGCGCGCCAGAACGTGCGGATCTGCCACTCGAAGTGATCGGCGTACGGCGTGCCGGCCACATCGCCGCGCTTCACGTAGTTGATGATGATCGCAATGATGCCCGTCACGCCGCCCGTCAGCCAGTGAAATGCATAGAGGCCGTAGAGCACGTGCGTGAGCGTGCGCAGCCCGTTCAGGCGTTCGGCGTCCGCTGCGCCCGGCACCGCCGGCGTCGGAAACTGGTTCGACGTATCGTTCATGATGCTACCCCCGTTGGATGACAATTCTTACAGCTTACCGCACTGTTGCCACCGCGGCGGGCCTGCCCGTCACCCGCCGTTTTCCTCGCGCTCGCGACGCTTGCGCAGCGCTTTTTCCTCGATGCCCGACAAGCCTTCGCGGCGCTCGAGTTCGGCGATCACGTCGGCCGGGCTCAGGTCGAAATGCGACAGCATCACGAGGCAGTGGAACCACAGGTCGGCCACCTCGCCGACGAGCGCGCCCGGCGCGCCGCCCTGGCGCACGTCCTTCGCGGCGAGCACGACTTCCGTCGCCTCTTCGCCGATTTTCTTCAGCACCGCGTCGTCGCCCTTGTGGAACAGGCGCGACACGTACGATTGATCGGGATCGCCGCCCTTGCGGCTATCGATCACGGCCGCGAGGCGCAGCAGCGTGTCTTCGGTCGATTGCGTCATTTGTAGATGTGTTCGGGGTCTTTCAGCACCGGCTCGACCGCGACCCAGTCGCCGCTGTCCACCGTACCTTCGAATTTCTGGAAGAAGCACGAATGCCGGCCGGTGTGGCACGCGATGCCCGACACCTGCTCGACCTTCAGCAGCACGACGTCCTCGTCGCAGTCGAGCCGCACCTCGTGCACGTGCTGCACGTGGCCCGACTCCTCGCCCTTGAACCACAGGCGCTTGCGCGAACGCGAATAGTAGACCGCGCGCCGGGTCTCGACCGTCTTCGCGAGCGCCTCGCGGTTCATCCATGCGAACATCAGCACGTCGTTCGTCGACGCTTCCTGCGCGATCACCGGCACGAGGCCGTTGTCGTCCCAGCGGACCTTGTCGAGCCACGCGGGCAGGGATTTCGTTTCGGTATTCATCACAGCCTCACCGGGATGCCCTGATCGGCCATGAAGCGCTTCGCCTCGCCGACCGTGTGCTCGCCGTAGTGGAAGATGCTCGCGGCCAGCACCGCGTCGGCGCGGCCGTCCTTGATGCCGTCCGCGAGATCCTGCAGGCAGCCGACGCCGCCCGATGCGATCACCGGCACCGGCACCGCGTCCGACACGCCGCGCGTGAGCGCGAGGTCGAAGCCCGACTTCGTGCCGTCGCGGTCCATGCTCGTGAGCAGGATCTCGCCCGCGCCGAGCTCGGCCATCTTGCGCGCCCATTCGATCGCGTCGAGGCCCGTGTTCTTGCGGCCGCCGTGCGTGAACACTTCCCAGCGCGGCGTCTCGCCGTCGGCCGATACGCGCTTCGCGTCGATCGCGACGACGATGCACTGCGAGCCGTACTTGTCGGCCGCGTCGCGCACGAGCTGCGGATTCGCGACCGCCGACGAGTTCATGCTGACCTTGTCCGCGCCCGCGTTCAGCAGGCGCCGCACGTCCTCGACGGCGCGCACGCCGCCGCCGACGGTCAGCGGAATGAATACCTGCGACGCGACGGCTTCGATGATCGGCAGGATCAGGTCGCGCTGGTCGGAGGTCGCGGTGATGTCGAGGAAGGTGAGTTCGTCGGCACCCTGGTCGTCGTAGCGGCGGGCGATTTCGACGGGGTCGCCGGCGTCGCGCAGCTCGACGAAGTTGACGCCCTTGACGACACGCCCGGCGGTCACGTCCAGGCAGGGGATGATGCGTTTAGCTAGAGCCATGATGTTGCGCCAAATGCCGCGCTGGGACGGCCGGTTACGGAAGCCTCGCGCGAGGCTTCCGGCGGGGCTGCCCGCGGGCAGCCCCGGCGAACGGGACGACCGCGGTTACGCGTTGTCGAGTTCGCCGTTCAGTTCGTCCGCGCGCTTTTGCGCGGCCGCGAAATCGAGATCGCCGGAGTAGATCGCCCGGCCGCAGATCACGCCTTCGACGCCGTGCTCTTCCACTTCGCACAGGCTCTCGATGTCCGTGAGGTTCGACAGGCCGCCGCTCGCGATCACCGGGATGCCGACCGCCTGCGCGAGCTTCACGGTCGCGTCGATGTTGATGCCCTGCAGCATCCCGTCGCGGCCGATGTCCGTGTAGACAATCGATTCGACGCCGTAGTCCTCGAACTTCTTCGCGAGATCGATCACCTCGTGGCCCGTCAGCTTGCTCCAGCCGTCGGTCGCGACCTTGCCGTCCTTCGCGTCCAGCCCGACGATGATGTTGCCGGAGAACGCGGTGCACGCGTCCTGCAGGAAGCCCGGATTCTTCACGGCCGCGGTGCCGATGATCACGTAGGACAGGCCGGCGTCGAGGTACTTCTCGATCGTCTCGAGGCTGCGGATGCCGCCGCCGAGCTGTACGGGGATTTCGTCGCCGACTTCGTCGAGGATCGCTTCGATCGCGTCGAGATTCTTCGGCTTGCCGGCGAATGCGCCGTTCAGGTCGACGAGATGGAGCCGCCGTGCGCCGAGGTCGACCCACTTGCGGGCCATCGCCGCCGGGTCCTCGGAGAAAATCGTGGCCTGGTCCATATCGCCCTGTTTCAGGCGCACACACTGACCGTCTTTGAGATCGATGGCCGGAATCAGCAACATAGCAATCGGGTGTCGTCGTGGAAAATGAAAAGAATCCGGCGCGTACCGGCCAAACCGGTGCCGCGCCGTCTCGCTAGTTTAGTACAACTCTTTCGGCGCTTAAGCGCGCGTGCCACGTGCGACAGGCCGTTCGGCCAGGTCGACTGTGGCTCGCGCACCACGTTTTACGGTTTCCAGTGTACGAAGTTGCGATACAGACGCAACCCGACCTCCGCGCTTTTCTCCGGGTGGAATTGGGTCGCGAAGAGGTTGTCCCGCGCGACCGCGGACGTAAACGGCGCGCCGTAAGCCGTTTCGCCTACCGTGTGCGCCGGGTTGTCCGGCGTCACGTAGTAGCTGTGCACGAAGTAGAAATACGCGTCGTCGGGCACGCCGTCCCACAGCGGGTGCGGCTGCGCCTGGCGCACGCGGTTCCAGCCCATCTGCGGCACCTTGAAGCGCGAGCCGTCGTCCTGCAGCCGGCCGTCCAGCTCGAAACGCACGACCTTGCCGGGCAACAGGCCCAGGCCCTTCGTGTCGCCTTCCGCGCTCCAGTCGAACAGCATCTGCTCGCCGACGCACACGCCGAGCAGCGGCTTCGTGCGCGATGCGTCGATCACCGCTTCCTGCAGCCCCGATTCGCCGAGGCAACGCATGCAGTCGGGCATCGCGCCCTGGCCGGGCAGCACGACGCGGTCGGCCGCGCGAATCGCGGCCGGCGTGTCGACGATCGCCACGTCGGCGGCCGGTTCGGCCTTCTTGAGCGCCTGCGCGACCGAGCGCAGGTTGCCCATCCCATAATCCACAATCGCAATCGAAGTTTTCATCTCAGTGCAGGCAGTAGCGCCCTCAGTCCATCGACGATGAATTCCACCGCCAGCGCCGACAGCATCAGACCCATCAGCCGCGTGGCGATGTTGATGCCGGTGCGGCCGATCCAGTTCGCGATCGGCTCGGCGAGCCGCATCGCGACGAAACACAGAACAGCCAGGACCGCGCCGATCGCGACCAGCCCGGCCCGCTCATACCAGTGATGCGCGTTCGCCGCATAGATGATCACCGTGCTGATCGAGCCGGGGCCCGTGAGCAGCGGAATCGCCAGCGGCACGACCGCGATGTTGTCCTTCAGCTCGGCTTCGTGGCGCTCCTCCGGCGTGGATCGCGTGTTGCCGATCTGCGCGTTCAGCATGTTGATCGCCATCAGCAGCATGATGATCCCGCCGCCCACCTCGAGCGACCCGACCGAAATGCCGAAGAAGTTGATGATCTGCTGCCCGAGCAGCGCGGTCACCGTCATCACGCAGAACACCGACACCGATGCGATCCGGATCGTGCGCCGCCGCTCGCCGTCCGTCTGCTGCGCCGTCAGGCTCAGGAAGAACGGCACCGCGCCGACCGGATTGATCAGCGCGAGCAGCGAAATGAACGATTTGAGCAGATCCATCGCAAGCCGGCGCGCCGCGCCGAAGCCGTGAGGTTGTCCTTGGCGTCGTCCGTCCGGAGGTTCAGAGGCTGCCTTTGGTCGACGGAATCTGCCCCGCCGCGCGCTCGTCGAGCTCCACCGCCGCGCGCAGCGCGCGGCCGAAGGCCTTGAACACCGTCTCGAGCTGATGGTGCGCGTTGATCCCGCGCAGGTTGTCGATGTGCAGCGTGACGCCCGCGTGGTTCACGAACCCGCGGAAGAATTCGATCGACAGGTCGACGTCGAACGTGCCGATCCGCGCGCGCGTGAACGGCACGTGGAATTCGAGGCCCGGCCGGCCGGAGAAGTCGATCACGACGCGCGACAGCGCCTCGTCGAGCGGCACGTACGAGTGGCCGTAGCGGCGGATGCCCTTGCGGTCGCCGATCGCCTTCGCGACGGCCTGACCGAGCGTGATGCCGACATCCTCGACCGTGTGGTGATCGTCGATATGCGTGTCGCCGTGCGCTTCGACCTCGAGATCGACCAGACCGTGTCGCGCGATCTGGTCGAGCATATGGTCGAGAAACGGCACACCGGTGGCCAGCTTCTGCTGGCCGGTGCCGTCGAGATCGAGCTTCACACGGATCTGCGTTTCGCTGGTATTGCGAACGACTTCCGCCACACGCATGGCAATTCCTTGATTGAGTCTGATGTAAATGGGGATTGATCGTCGCGCGCCGCCGCGCCCTGGGCTCAACCGGGCAGCGCGAGTTTCAAGGCGGCCAGGAGGCGAGCGTTTTCGTCGGGAGAACCGACGGTCAGCCGCACGCATTCGGCCAGTAACGGATGCATTTTACTCACGTTTTTGACCAGCACCCGCTCGGTGAGCAGCGCATCGAACACGGCGGCCGCGTCCGGCACGCGCACCAGCAGGAAATTGCCGGCGCTCGGGAACACCGTCGCGCCCGGCAGCGCGGCCACCGCCTGCGCGAGGCGCGCGCGTTCCGCGCGCAATTCGGCCGCCTGCGCGTCGAGCACGTCGAGGTGGTCGAGCAGGAAATCGGCGGTCGCCTGGGTCAGCACGTTGATGTTGTACGGCGGCCGCACCTTGTCGAATTCGTTCAGCCACGCGGGCGAGCCGACGAGATAGCCGAGGCGGATGCCCGCGAGGCCGAGCTTCGACACCGTGCGCATCACGACGACGTTGTCGAACTCGGCGGCGCGCGGCAGCCACGAGCGCTCGGCGAACGGCTGGTACGCCTCGTCGATCACGATCAGGCTGTGCCGCGCGGCCGCGACGATCCGTTCGACGTCGGCATCGTCGTACAGCGTGCCGGTCGGGTTGTTCGGATACGCGAGATAGACGATCGCAGGCCGGTGCTCGGCGATCGCCGCGAGCAGCGCGTCGGCGTCGAGCGTCAGGTCGGCCTTCAGCGGCACGCCGACGAATTCGAGCTGCGCGAACTTCGCCGACAGTTCGTACATCACGAAGCCCGGCACCGGTGCGAGCACCTTCGCGCCCGGCTTCGCGCACGCGACCGAGATCATGCTGATGATTTCGTCGGAGCCGTTGCCGAGCAGCACGTCGCAGCCGGCCGGCACGCCCATCGCATGGCGCAGCTTGTCGAGCAGCGCGGCCGGGCGCGGCGCCGGATAGCGGTTCAGCGCGACCTGCGCGAGCCGCTCGCCGAGCGCCGCGGCGAGCGGTTCGGGCAGCGGATACGGGTTCTCCATCGCGTCGAGCTTCACGAACCCGCTCGCGTCCGGCACCGGATAGCTGGTCATCGCGAGCACGTCGCGGCGGATGATGTCTTGTGGCGTCGTCATGGTTTCAAGCCGGCGTGCATCGCGCCGGCGTCAAATGGTCGGCAAGGCGGCGGCTGCCGCCCTGCACTGGTCCCCTGCCCCGATCCGGGGCGGCCGGCGCGGCGCATCGGCGCCTGCCCGGCCCCGCGCACCCTGCGCGCTCAGCCCTTCATCCGGAACTCGGCGCTCCTCGCGTGCGCCTGCAGCCCTTCGCCGTACGCGAGCTCGGACGCGATCTCGCCGAGCGTCTGCGCGCCTTCCGCGCTGACCTCGATCAGGCTCGAACGCTTGATGAAGTCGTACACGCCGAGCGGCGACGAGAAGCGCGCGGTGCGCGACGTCGGCAGCACGTGGTTCGGGCCCGCGCAGTAGTCGCCGAGGCTCTCGCTCGTGTAGCGGCCGAGGAAGATCGCGCCCGCGTGGCGGATCTGCTGGCCCCATTGCTGCGGCTCCAGCGCCGAGATTTCGAGGTGTTCCGGCGCGATGTCGTTCGCGATCCGGCACGCCTCGGCCATGTCGCGCACCTTGATCAGCGCGCCGCGGCCTTCGAGCGACGCACGGATCACGTCCTGGCGCGGCATGGTCGGCAGCAGCTCGTCGATCGCCTTCTCGACGCGCTCGAGGAACGCGCCGTCCGGGCACAGCAGGATCGATTGCGCGAGTTCGTCGTGCTCGGCCTGCGAGAACAGGTCCATCGCGACCCAGTTCGGATCGGTCGTCCCGTCGCACAGCACGAGGATTTCCGACGGCCCGGCGATCATGTCGATGCCGACCGTGCCGAACACGCGGCGCTTCGCCGACGCGACGTACGCGTTGCCGGGGCCGCAGATCTTGTCGACGGCCGGCACCGTCTGCGTGCCGTACGCGAGCGCGCCGACCGCCTGCGCGCCGCCGATCGTGAACACGCGATCGACGCCGCCGAGCAGCGCCGCGGCCAGCACGAGGTCGTTCTTCACGCCGTCCGGCGTCGGCACGACCATCACGATTTCGCCGACCCCGGCGACGCGCGCCGGAATCGCGTTCATCAGCACCGACGACGGATACGCGGCCTTGCCGCCCGGCACGTACAGGCCGACGCGGTCGAGCGGCGTGACTTTCTGGCCGAGCACCGTGCCGTCGCTTTCCGTGTACTGCCAGCTATGCGTGCCGCACTCGATCTTCTGCTTCTCGTGGTACGCGCGCACGCGGGCGGCGGCGGCTTCCAGCGCCGCGCGCGCCTTCGGCGCGAGGCCGTCGAGCGCCGTCTGCAGCGCGTCCTGCGGCAGTTCGAGCGCGCCGACGCTCGTCGCGCTCAGCCGGTCGAAGCGGTTCGTGTACTCGAGCACCGCGGCGTCGCCGCGCGACTTCACGTCGGCGAGGATCTTCGCGACCGATTGCTCGATCGCTTCGTCTTCGCTCGCCTCGAACGCGAGCACGGCGCGCAGCGCGGCGCCGAAGCCTTCGTTCGTCGAATCGAGCTTGCGGATGGTGATGGACATGGGAGTTCCGTTACGGTGATGCGCTCAACCGCCATTCTGCGACGCGCGTTCGAACGCGTCGAGGATCGGCTTGAGCGCCGCGCGCTTCAACTTCAGCGCGGCCTGGTTCACGACGAGGCGCGACGAGATCGCCATGATCTCCTCGACCTCGACCAGATTGTTCGCCTTCAGCGTGCCGCCCGAGCTGACGAGGTCGACGATCGCGTCGGCCAGGCCGACCAGCGGCGCGAGCTCCATCGAGCCGTACAGCTTGATCAGGTCGACGTGCACGCCCTTCGCGGCAAAGTGTTCGCGCGCCGTTTCGACGTATTTGGTCGCGACCCGCAGGCGCGCGCCCTGGCGCACCGCGTTCGCGTAGTCGAAGCCGGCCGGCACGGCCACCGACATCCGGCAGCGCGCAATGTTCAGATCGATCGGCTGGTACAGGCCCGAGCCGCCGTGCTCGACCAGCACGTCCTTGCCGGCCACGCCGAAATCGGCCGCGCCGTATTCCACGTAGGTCGGCACGTCGCTCGCGCGGACGATGATCACGCGCAGGTTCGGATCGGTCGTCGGCAGGATCAGCTTGCGCGACGTTTCCGGGTCCTCGGCCACCTGCACGCCGGCGGCGGCCAGCAGCGGCAGGGTTTCCTCGAAAATCCGGCCCTTCGACAGGGCGAGGGTCAGCGGCGCGCTCATGCTTGGCTCCCGGAAAGGCGGCGCACGTTCGCGCCGACGGCGGTCAGTTTGGCTTCCATGCGGTCGTAGCCGCGGTCCAGGTGATAGATGCGGTCGACGAGCGTTTCGCCGTCGGCGCGCAGCCCGGCGATCACGAGGCTCGCCGATGCACGCAGGTCGGTCGCCATCACGTTCGCGCCCGACAGCTTGTCGACGCCCGTCACGAGCGCCGTGTTGCCGTCGATCGTGATGTTCGCGCCGAGCCGGTTCAGCTCCTGCACGTGCATGAAGCGGTTCTCGAAAATGGTTTCGACGACCTGCGCGGTGCCCGTCGCGACCGTATTGAGGGCCATGAACTGCGCCTGCATGTCGGTCGGGAAGGCCGGGTATTCCGACGTGCGGATCGTCACCGCCTGCGGGCGGCGGTCCATCTTCACGCGCAGCCAGCTGTCGCCTTCCTCGATCGACACGCCGGCTTCGCGCAGCTTGTCGATCACCGCGTCGAGGATGTGCGGGCGCACGCCCGTCAGCATCACGTCGCCGCCGGCGGCCGCGACCGCGCACAGGAACGTGCCGGCCTCGATACGGTCGGGGATCACCGCGTGGCGGGCGCCGTGCAGCCGCTCGACGCCCTGGATCACGAGGCGGTCGGTGCCGATGCCGTCGATTTTCGCGCCCATCGCGACCAGCAAGTGTGCGAGATCGCTCACTTCCGGCTCGCGCGCGGCGTTTTCGATCACCGTCTCGCCGTCGGCGAGCGTCGCGGCCATCAGCAGGTTTTCCGTCCCCGTCACCGTGATCATGTCGGTCACGATGCGCGCGCCCTTCAGGCGCTTCGCGCGCGCTTCGATGAAGCCGTGCTCGATGCTGATATCCGCGCCCATCGCCTGCAGGCCCTTGATGTGCTGGTCGACCGGCCGCGCGCCGATCGCGCAGCCGCCCGGCAGCGACACCTTCGCCTCGCCGAAGCGCGCGAGCAGCGGCCCGAGCACGAGGATCGACGCGCGCATCGTCTTCACGAGTTCGTACGGCGCGACGAGGTTGTCGACGCGCGACGCGTCGAGCTGCACGCGGCAGCCGTCGGTCTCGCTCTTCACGCCCATCTGGTTCAGCACCTTCAGCGTCGTGCGCACGTCCTTCAGGTTCGGCACGTTGTCGAGCTCGACCGGCTCGGCGCTGAGCAGCCCCGCGCACAGGATCGGCAGCGCGGCGTTCTTCGCGCCCGACACGACGATCTCGCCGGACAGGCGGTTGCCGCCTTCGATCGCGAGTTTGTCCATCCCCTGTCCCTGCGATTCCCCGTTGGCGGCCGGGTGTGCCGTGGCGACGCTCTGGACGGCGTCGCGCTCGTTGACGGTGACTTGCACTCAGTGATTTCCGTTTATGCGTTCTGCCATTCGGCGGGCGTCAGCGTCTTCATGCTGAGCGCGTGAATTTCCTGCTTCATGCGATCGCCGAGCGCCGCATAGACGAGCTGGTGCCGCTGGATCGGCCGCTTGCCTTCGAAGGCCGCCGACACGATCGTCGCGAAGAAATGCTGGCCGTCGCCTTCGACTTCCAGATGCGTGCAGGCGAGACCGCCGGCGATGTATTGCTTGACCTGTTCGGGAGTCGGCAACATGGTGTAAGGCTCCTGTCGGCGCGCGCCGCCCGTGGGGCGGCCGCGGCCTGTCGATATCAATGACGCAGTTTGTAGCCGGTCGCGAGCAGCCGCATCGCGATCAGCGCGAGCAGCACGAAGAAACCGGTGACGATCGCGAGGCTCGCGAACGGGTTGATGTCGGACGCGCCGAAGAACCCGAAACGGAAGCCGTCGATCATGTAGAAAAACGGGTTGAGACGCGACACCTCGCGCCACACGGGCGGCAGCGAATGCGTCGAATAGAACACGCCGGACAGGAACGTCAGCGGCATGATCAGGAAGTTCTGGAACGCGGCGAGCTGGTCGAACTTCTCGGCCCAGATCCCGGCGATCAGGCCGAGCGTGCCGAGGATCGCCGAGCCGAGCAGCGCGAATGCCATGATGAACAGCGGCGCCGCGAAGTGCATCGGGATAAACCAGATCGTCACGACGAACACGCCGGTGCCGACCGCGAGCCCGCGCACGACCGACGCGAGCACGTAGGCGCCGAAGATGTCGCGGTACGACAGCGGCGGCAGCAGCATGAACACGAGGTTGCCGGTGATCTTCGACTGGATCAGCGACGACGAGCTGTTCGCGAACGCGTTCTGCAGCACGCTCATCATCACGAGGCCCGGCACGAGAAAGCTCACGTACTCGACGCCCGGATACACCTCGACGCGGCCCGACAGCGCATGGCCGAAGATCGTCAGGTACAGCAGCGCCGTCACGATCGGCGCGAGCACCGTCTGGAACGACACCTTCCAGAAACGCAGCAGTTCCTTGTAGAACAGCGTCCGAAACCCGCTTCCCGGCACGCGCCGGGCCGCCCCTTCGAGCGGCAGCGAACGCAGTTCGCGTGGGGAGTGTTGATTCATGCCAGACCCTCGATCACCTCGGCCCCGTTCATCACCTGGACGAACACATCCTCGAGGTCGGCCTTGCGGACCTCGATCTCGTCGAACGTGCAGCCGGCCGCGCGGCATTGCGCGAGGATACGCTCGACCTCGTCGTAGCTCGCGAGGCGCAGCAGGTGCTCGCCCGGCGCGCGCGCGGCCGGATCGGTCTCCAGCCCGCGCAGCTCGGCCGGCAGCGCGCCCGTCGCGAGCCGCAGGTACAGCTGCAGCCCCGCGAAGCGGCGCAGCAGCGCGTCGGTGCGGTCGAGCGCGACGACTTCGCCCCGGCGCAGCATCGCGATACGGTCGCACAGCGACTCGGCTTCCTCGAGGTAATGGGTGGTCAGCACGATCGTGTGACCCTCGCGGTTCAGGCGCGAGATGAATTTCCACAGCGTCTGGCGCAATTCGACGTCGACGCCGGCGGTCGGCTCGTCGAGCACGATCACGGGCGGCCGGTGCACGAGCGCCTGCGCGACGAGCACGCGGCGCTTCATCCCGCCCGACAGCGCACGCATGTTCGCGTCGGCTTTCTCGGTGAGATCGAGATTGGCCATCACTTCGTCGATCCAGTCGTCGTTGCGGCGCAGCCCGAAATAGCCGGACTGGATCCGCAGCGTCTCGCGGACGGTGAAGAACGGGTCGAAAACGAGTTCCTGCGGAACGACGCCGAGGGCGCGGCGCGCGTTGCGGAAGTCCTGGACGACGTCGTGACCGCGCACCGAGATACTGCCTTCGTCGGCCCGGGCGAGCCCGGCGAGGATACTGATGAGCGTGGTCTTGCCTGCGCCGTTGGGGCCGAGCAGACCGAAAAACTCGCCTTCCTCGACCGACAGGCTGACGCCCTTGAGCGCCTGAAGCGACTTGTAGCGCTTCTTGACGTGACGGATTTCTATGGCTGACATGACTGTGCGCGGCGCAACGGCCGCGACGCCTATTCTGTGCTTGCTGCGAAAGAAAATGGGGGCCGGACGCCGATTGACTGCCCCGCAAAACGCTTGATTATAGGGCAAACCGGCTGGGGGAGCCGGCGCCGACGGCGCGCGGCCTGAAGCGTGCGCGCGCCGGCTGGCGCGGCAGGCTTCGGTCGGACAGGGTCAATGTCGCCCGGCGCCTTCGATGAGCGCGTCGACGCCGTAGGCGCGCGCGAGGCTGGCGAGCTTCGGAGGGAGATTGAGGATGTCGAGGGCCGCGCCGCGCGCCTTGGCGGCACGTTGCCATGCGAGCAGCACGGCGAGCGCGGACGAGTCGAACTGCGCGAGCGCCGCGCAATCGACGGCGGTCGCGCCCGCGCCGATGCGCGCAAGACCGTCCGCGAGCGCGGACTTCGCGCTCGCGACGGTCAGCGAGGAGCCGGCTTCGAAGCCGCTCACGACGCCTGCTTGCCCGCGGCAAGCTCCTGGTTGCGCTGCGTCAGGAACTTGATCAGGCCGTCCACGCCGCTTTGCTGGATCTTCTCGTTGAACTGCTGCTGGTACGTCTGGATCAGCCATGCGCCGAGCACGTTCAGGTCGTACACCTTCCAGCCGTTCGCCGTCTTGTACAGGCGGTAATCGATCTGGACCGGCTGGCCGTTGTTCATCGCGACCGTCTTGACCACCACGTCGGTATCGGCCGGATCGGCGCGGAACGGCGGGTACTGGATCTGCTGGTCCGGCTTCAGCTGCGCGAGCGCGCCCGAATACGTGCGGATCAACAGCAGCTTGAACTGCTCCTGAACCTGCTGCTGCTGCTCGGCCGTCGCCGTGCGCCAGTTGCGGCCCATCGCGAGCTGCGTCGTGCGGCGGAAATCGGTGTACGGCAGGATGTCCTTGTTGACGATCGAGATGATGCGGTTGGTGTCGCCCTGCTTGATCGTCTGCTGCTTGACTTCGTCGAGGACTTGCTGCGTCGCCGTCTTGATCAGCGCTTGCGGGTTCGACTGGTCGACTTGCGCGTGAGCTGCGCCGCCGAACGAGAACAGCGCCGCGAAAACGGGGATCAGGAACAGTTTTTTCATCATAGTGGCCTGCATGAATGAGTCGATGCGAAGGTTGGAGCAGGTAGCTTACGCGCAAGTTCGCATACGCTACCGACTGAATCGTTTCCGGCTGTAACGAATGTAAGCCCGTCAGTGCAGCCGGATGCTCGGGAACCGGAGCCCGCCCGGCGACGGCGGCGCCACCTGCATCGCCGGTACGTTCGTCTCGCTGGCCGGGTTCGGCGCTTCGGCCGTGCCCGAGGCCGGCGCGGCAACCGCCGCGCCCGATGCGCCCGCCGGCGCCGCCCCGCCCACCGCCGCCGCGCCCGCCGCGCCCGCCGTACCGGCCGCGCCGGCTGCCGCCGGTGCCGCGCCGTCTTCCGGCAAGTCGTACTTCGGCAGCGCGTCGTTGCTCGACGTCGCGGCGGCCTCGCCGCGCGCGTTGCTGATCAGCATCTGGCGGCGCTGCAGATACGCATTGCGCACGAACGAATACTTGTCGAGCGCCGCGGCATCCAGCACGTCGCCCGCGCCGAGCAGGTTCGCGCGCGTGTTGACGAGGTTCACGCCGAACAGGCCCCAGCTCAGGCCGTCCGGCTTCACGTAGGTGAGCGGGTTGCCGACGTAGTCGACGCCGAGGCCGGCCGTGTCGCGCAGCGTGCTCGGGCCGAGCAGCGGCAGCACGAGGTACGGGCCCGACGGCATGCCGTAGCGGCCCATCGTGATCCCGAAGTCGGCCGTGTGCTTCGGCAGCTTCGCGATCGTCGCGACGTCGAACAGGCCGCCGACGCCGAACACCGTGTTGATCACGACGCGCATGATGTCGCCGACGCCGTCGGCGATCCGCAGCTGCACGATGTTGTTCGCCGCGATGTAGACGTCGCCGATGTTCGAGAAGAAGTTCGTCACGCTGTCACGCACCGGCTGCGGCACCACGTACTGGTAACCCTTCGCGACCGGCTTCAGCGCGTACGTGTCGACCGTGTCGTTGAACTTGTACATCGTCCGGTTGAAACCTTCGAGCGGATCGCCCTTGGTCGGCGTCTGCACGGTCGCGCAGCCGCTCAACGCGGCGACTGCCGCAACCGCCAGCGCGGCGTGCCTGATGCGGATCGTGTGCATGGTCATTACCCTCTTGTCTTTCTCTCGTGTGGTTATTGGGCTGCGGCGCCGGACACCGCGGACGCCGGCACCGCCACCGGCGCGGGCGCGGCGGGCGCCGCCGGTGCCCCGGCTGCCGGCTTCGCGCCGCCCGCGTCGGCGGCCTTGCTGTACAGGAACTGGCCGATCAGGTTCTCGAGCACGATCGCCGACTGCGTCATCGTGATCGTATCGCCGGCCTTCAGCATTTCGGTGTCGCCGCCCGGATCGAGGCCGATATATTGCTCGCCGAGCAGGCCGGACGTCAGGATCTTCGCCGACGAATCCTTCGGGAATTGATACTGACCGTCGACGTCGATCGTGACGACCGCCTGGTAGGTGTTGGTATCGAACCCGATCGACTTCACGCGGCCGACCACGACGCCCGCGCTTTTCACGGCCGCGCGCGGCTTCAGGCCGCCGATGTTGTCGAATTTCATTCTCACCGAGTAGGTCGGCTGAAACGACAGCGAGCTCATGTTGCCGACCTTCAGCGCCAGGAACAGCACCGCGAGGAAGCCCACCACCACGAACAGGCCGACCCAGAAGTCGAGAGCAGTCTTTTTCATCGTCATCCCAAAATTTGGCTTGGCTGAGGCTTAGCTGAACATCAGCGCGGTCAGCAGGAAATCGAGGCCGAGTACGGCGAGCGACGCGAACACGACCGTCTTGGTGGTCGCGCGCGACACGCCTTCGGGCGTGGGCTTCGCTTCATACCCTTGAAACAGTGCAATGAAGGTCACGGCGAACCCGAACACGATGCTCTTGATCACGCCGTTGCCGACGTCGGCCCACACCTGGACCCCGCCCTGCATCTGCGACCAGAACGCGCCCGGATCGACGCCGATCAGCACGACGCCGACGAAATAGCCGCCGAGCACGCCGACCGCGTTGAAGATCGCGGCCAGCAGCGGCATCGCGATGATGCCGGCCCACATGCGCGGCGCGATCACGTTCTTGATCGGGTCGACCGCCATCATCTCGAGCGCGGTAAGTTGCTCGCCGGCCTTCATCAGGCCGATCTCGGCCGTGAGCGACGTGCCCGCGCGGCCGGCGAACAGCAGCGCGGTGACGACCGGCCCGAGCTCGCGCACGAGCGACAGCGCGACCAGCAGGCCGAGCGCCTGCTCGGAACCGTAGCGGTTCAGCGTGTAATACCCCTGCAGGCCGAGCACGAAGCCGACGAACAGCCCCGACACGGCGATGATCACGAACGAATAGTTGCCGAGGAAGTGGATCTGCTTGGTGACGAGCCGCGGCCGGCGCAGCAGCGGGAAGAATTCCAGCACGAGGCGCACGAACAGGCGCGTGCCGTAGCCCGCCCGCTCGAGGCCGCCGATGACGTAACGTCCGATCGCGCTGATCATGCGCGCCCTCCGCCGAGCCCGAAATCCGCTGCCAGCGGCGGGCTCGTGTAATGAAATTTGAACGGGCCGTCCGGCGCGCCGTCGATGAACTGCCGCACGCTCGGATCGGTCGACGCGCGCAGCTCGTCGGGCGTGCCCTGCGCGAGCACGCCGCCATTGGCCAGAAAATACACGTAGTCGGCGATCGCGAACGATTCCGGCACGTCGTGCGTGACGAGGATCGACGTCGCGCCGAGCGCCTGGTTCAGCGTGCGGATCAGGTTCGCGGTGATGCCGAGCGAGATCGGATCGAGGCCCGCGAACGGCTCGTCGTACATGATGAGCTGCGGATCGAGCGCGATCGCGCGCGCCAGCGCGATGCGGCGCGCCATCCCGCCCGACACCTCGGACGGCATCAGGTCGCGCGCGCCGCGCAGCCCGACCGCGTTCAGCTTCATCAGCACGAGGTCGCGGATCAGGTCTTCGGGCAAATCGGTGTGCTCGCGCAGCGCGAACGCGACGTTCTCGAACACCGACATGTCGGTAAACAGCGCGCCGAACTGGAACAGCATGCCCATCTTGCGGCGCAGCGCGTACAGGCCGTCGCGCGTTTGCGCGCCGACGTCGGCGCCGTCGAACAGCACCTGGCCGCGGCGCGCACGCACGAGGCCGCCGATCAGGCGCAGCACGGTGGTCTTGCCGCAACCCGAGCCGCCCATGACCGCGACGACCTGCCCGCGCCCGAAGCGCAGGTTCAGGTTGGACAGGACGAGGCGGTCGCCGTAGCCGAAGTCGACGTCGCGAAGTTCCAGCAGGGTCTCGGTAGGAGTGGGGCTCACGGAGCTGACAGTCCTTTTACGCAGAACGCCGAATTATAGGGCCTGCATTGGAATGATGTCGTGACGCCGTTCCGAGCCCTGCGGTCAATGATTGTCAAATTGTCCGGCAAAGCACTGCTGCAGTGCAATAAGCGCCGTCCGATAATCGGCCGCGCCCGTGACCGCGCTGACCACCGCGACGCTGCCGACGCCCGTGCCCAGCACGGCCGGCAGCGTGTCGAGCCCGACCCCGCCGATCGCGACGAGCGGCGCGCGCGCCCGGGCGAAGCGCGCGTAGCGGGCAATCCGCGCGAGGCCCTGCGGCGGCGCGGCGACGGCCTTCGTCGCGGTCGCGTACACGGGGCCGAGCGCGAGATAGCTCGGCCGCGCGTGCAGCGCGCGCAACATCTCGTAATAACCGTGGCTCGAAAGTCCGAGCCGCAGGCCCGCGCGCGCGATCGCGGCCAGGTCGGCCGTTTCGAGGTCCTCCTGGCCGAGATGGACGCCGTACGCGCCTTCTTCTACCGCGATCTGCCAGTGATCGTTGATGAACACGCGCGCATCGGGATAGCGGCGCCCCGCCGCGACCGCGCGCGCGATTTCCCGACGCAGCGCGTCCGGCGCCGCATCCTTCACGCGCAATTGCACGGTTCGCGCGCCGCCGTCGAGCACGCGCTCGACCCATGCGGCGCTCGGCACGACCGGATAGAGGCCGAGCCGCGCGGGGCACGGCGCGAACGCCGGCTCCGGCGCAGGCGGCAGCCCGGCGACACGCGGGAATCGCGCGGCATCGACCGGCCATGCGTCGGCGGCGCGCGTCTCGTCGCCGTCACGCCACGCCAGCGCGAGCACCAGCGCGTCGACCGGCGCGAAGCCGCAATCGAGGAACGCGGCGAGCGCCGCGATCCAGTCGTCCGCGAGCGGATGCGCGGCGTCGAGCGCGTAGCGCACGCCGGCCGCATGCAGCACGGCGCCGCCCTCGTCGAATTCGATCGCCACCGCGTCCGGCGACGCAGGCCGCGACACGGCCGACGCACGCGCCTGCGCGGCACGGTCGCCCGCCGACACGATCAGCACGTCGCCGTCGGCCGGCACGTCGGGCGCCGCCACGCAGAGCCGCCACGGCGCCGCGCCGTCCGGCCAGTCGCCGAGCCGTGCGCGAATCCGCTCGGCCGCTTCGGCCAGTTCGTCGGCGGGCGGCCAGAACGCATCGGCGAAGCGCGCGCTCATGCGCCGCCCCCGTCCTGGTGCCAGAACGGCATCCCGACGACCGGCGTGCTCGCGTGCGCGGTCTCGCGCGCATCCATCGGGCCGGCGAGATACGCGGCGCGGCCCGCCTCGACGCCCTGCGCGAACGCGCGCGCCATGATTTCCGGGTGCGTGGCCTGCGACACGGCCGTATTCAGCAGCACGCCGTCGAAGCCCCACTCCATCACCTGACACGCGTGCGACGGCACGCCGAGCCCCGCGTCGACGATCAGCGGCACGTCCGGCAGCCGTTCGCGCAGCACGCGCAGACCGTACGGATTCACGACGCCCTTGCCGGTGCCGATCGGCGCGCCCCACGGCATCAGCGCCTCGCAGCCGACGTCGAGCAGGCGCCGGCCGATCACGAGATCCTCGGTGCAGTACGGCAGCACCTTGAAGCCGTCCTTGACCAGTTGCGCCGCGGCTTCGATCAGCCCGACCGGGTCGGGCTGCAGCGTGTAGTCGTCGCCGATCAGTTCGAGCTTGATCCAGTCGGTATCGAATACCTCGCGCGCCATGTGCGCGGTGGTCACCGCTTCGGCGACGGTCTGGCAGCCGGCCGTGTTCGGCAGCAGCGGCACCGCGTGGCGCTTGAGCAGGTCGAAGAAGCCGGCTTCGGCCGTGCCGCCCGTCATCTGCCGGCGCAGCGCGACCGTCACCATTCCGGGGCGCGACGCGGCGATCGAATCGGACAGCGACTGCAGCGACGGATAGCGCGACGTGCCGAGCAGCACGCGGCTTGCGAAGGTTACGCCGTACAGCGTGAGCGCGTCGGCGGAGGTGGGGGACGTCATGTCGTTTTCCTGGAAGAGCGGGGACGAACCGGCGGCGCTCAGCCGCCCGCGACGGGGTGCACGACGTCGAGCTTGTCGCCCGCCGCGAGCGCGCGCGCCGCATGCTGCGTGCGCGCGACGAAGTTGCCGTTCAGCGCGACCGCGTACGGCGGACGCGCGCCGTACGCGGCCAATGCGTCGGCCACCGTCGCGCCGTCGGGCAGCGTCAGGGTCTGTTGATTGATCTGGATATCCATGAGGCTCGGTCGGATTCGGTCGGCGGCGCGCGTCAGGCCGGCTGGCGCGCGTCGTTACGGTGATGAAGCAGTGTCGGCCAGCGGGCGGCGGCGCGCCACGCGGCGAACGCGTCGGGATCGCCGAGCGCGCCGCCGAGCGCGGCCTGCGCGAACGCGACGGCCGCCTGCGCGACTTCCGGCGCGATCATGAAGCCATGCCGGTACAGGCCGTTGACGGCGAGCGTCGACGCGCCGTCCCAGATCACGGCCGGGCGATGATCGGGCAGCGTCGGCCGGCATTGCGCGTTGAGTTCGAGGATGCGTGCCTCGCCGAACGCCGGATGCACGGAAAACGCCGCGCTCAGCAGTTCGAGCGCGGAACGCACGCTGACGGGCGACATGTCCTCGCCCTCCACCTCGGTCGCGCCGATCACATAGAGATCGTCCTGCTTCGGCGCGACGTACAGCGGATAGCGTGGATGCAGCAGCCGCACGGGCCGCGTGAGCCCGATGCCGGGCGCATGCACGCGCGCGACCTCGCCGCGGATGCCGCGCAGCGCCGGCAGCGCGGGTTTCGCGCCGAGCCCCCGGCAATCGATCGTGAAATGCGCGGCGGGCGGACTCGTGTCGTCGACCGACGCGCGCCAGTGCGTTTCGACGCCGCGCTGCGCGAGGCCCGCCGCCAGCGCGCGCAGCGCCTGACGGTTGTCGAGCTGGCCTTCGCGCGGCAGCAGCAGCCCGCGTGCGAAGCGGCCCGCGAGCGCGGGTTCGGCCGCGTCGACCTGCGCACCGGCCAGCGTCACGAAGCCGCCGTCGAACAGCTCGGCCGGCGCGTTCGCACGCACGCGCCGCTCGAACAGCGGCGCCTCCGCGCGGTCGGCCTGATGCCAGACGACGAGCGTGCCGTGATGCTGGAAGAAGACGGGTTCGGGCAGTTCCGCTAGCCACTGCGGCCAGCGCGCGAGCGACGCGGCGCCGAGCTCGGTGATCAGCAGCTCCGCGCTCGCGGCTTCCGCGAGCGGCGCGAGCATCGCGGCCGCGACCCACGCGGCCGACTGCTCGCCGTCCGGGCCGCCGCGCTCGTAGAGCGCGACGCGATGGCCATCGCCGGCGAGCCGCCATGCGATCAGGCGGCCGACGAGGCCGCCGCCGAGCACCGCGAAATCGGGCCGTGCGTCCCGGACGTTCATCGCCCGCCCTCCGCGCGCTCACGCGCGACGAACGTCGACGCGTGCGCGCCGCCGCATGCGAACGCACGCGACATCGGGCCGGGAACCGGGCAAAAGACTGAAGATTGTGCGGTCATCATTCCTTCCGTAACGCGCAATGCGCGTACCCAAAAGGACGAAACCGGCAGCAAAGGCCGGCCGGGCGGGACTCGGGCGCTGACCATGTGGGATGGCGGCCAGCGCGGCCCGGCGGGATCAGAAACTTCCCTCGCCGGTATTACCCGGATCGGGTGCGAAGGGTCTTTCTCAGCCTCGCCGCGCTGCCCGGAACATCCGCCGGCCGCGTCACGAAGCACCCCTGTTTCGTCGTCGGCCATTAGACCATAAAAGCGGAAAGCGCCGCAAACTGTCCCCGTTGCGGCAAATTCGCCGGCGTGTTGCGCCGCTCTGGCACAATGCCCGCAGGCCGGCCGCGCGAGCGGCCGGTTGCCGCGTCACCGCCGGTTTTTAAGTGCCGTTTAAGACGCACGGGCGACCATCCGGACGCCCGCCGTCACTCGGCGCCGCGCCCCGGCATGCCGTATCGCGGCGCGCGCCCCGGTTTCGCCCGGCCCGCGCGCCGGCTCATCATCAGGAAGCACATGACCCAATCGATCGATCCCGTCCGCTCCGCCTCCGACGCGCCGCAGGACGAGCGCCCGGTATCCGCATGGAGCCTCATCAAGCCCTACTGGGTGTCGTCCGAATGGAAAATCGCGTGGGGGCTGCTGGTCACGATCATCACAATGAACTTCGCGAGCGTATGGCTAAGCGTGCGCTTCAACGGATGGTACGGACGATTCACGAACACATTGCAGGCAAAGGATGCACAGCACTTTCCACATCTGATGCTGGAATTCTGTGCCATCGCGTTTGGCGCCATTATTCTGTTCGTGTTCCGCCGCTATCTGACCCAGATGCTTTCGTTCCGCTGGCGGCAATGGCTCACTAACCGATTCCTCGATGAATGGTTGAATGACCGTGCGTTCTATCGGATTGAGCGGGACCGATTGACCGACAACCCCGACCAGCGCATCACCGATGACCTTCAAGCGTTCGCAACCACTTCGCTCTCGCTGTCGCTTGATCTGTTGTCGACTGTTGCATCGCTTGCGTCATTCACCGTGATCCTGTGGACCCTGGCCGGTCCGCTGACCGTTCCGATCGGTGGTACGTCTATCGTCATTCCGGGCTACATGGTGTGGGTCGCTGCAATATATGCGCTAGTTGGCTCTTACCTAATGCATCGGGCCGGCCATCCGCTTGTGTCGATCAACTACCAGCAACAGCGTGTCGAAGCCGACTTTCGCTTCGGTATGATTCGCGTACGAGAAAACGCCGAACAGATCGCGTTCTATGACGGCGCCGATTTCGAAGGCAATAATGCGCGACAACTTTTCGGTCGAATCCGTGACAACTGGTGGCGACTGATGAAGTACACAATGCGGCTGAACTTCGTGTTGAATTTCTACAGCCAAGTCGCGAATATCTTTCCGTTGATCGCAGCGGCCCCCGCATACTTCGCAGGTGCCTTCTCGTTCGGAACACTGATGCAGATTTCGCAGGCCTTCGGTAGTGTCAGCGACTCGTTTTCGTGGTTCATCAATAGTTACGGCTCGCTCGTCGAATGGCGCGCCACCGTCAACCGTCTGCGCGAATTCAAGCGCGTGATGGGCACGTCGCACCTGAAGGAAAGCCTGTCGCCCGCGACCGAGCACGGCGGCATCAACCTGCACTACATCGACGCCGCGAAGCTGTCCACGTCGTCGCTCAAGCTCGCGCTGCCGAACGGCAACGCGCTCGCCAACATCGGCGACGTCACGATCGAGCCCGGCTCGCGCTGGCTCGTGGTCGGCAAGTCCGGTTCCGGCAAGAGCACGTTCATGCGCGCGCTCGCGGGCCTGTGGCCATTCGGCGACGGCGCGATCGACGCGCCGGTCGGCGCGCGGATGATGTTCGTGCCGCAAACGAGCTACTTGCCGATCGGCACGCTGAAAGCCGCGCTCACCTACCCGGCGACGCCCGACACGTTCAGCGACGAAGCGTGCCGCGACGCGCTGCGCGCGTGCCGCCTCGAGGATTACGTCGAGCGCCTCGACGAAACCGCGCACTGGACCCGCGTGCTGTCGCCGGGCGAGCAGCAGCGTCTGGCCGGCGCGCGCGTGCTGCTGCACAAGCCCGACTTCCTGTTCCTCGACGAAGCGACCAGCGCGCTCGACGCCGACAACGAGGCGCGCCTCTATCGCCTGTTCGCCGAACGGCTGCCGAAGGCCGCGATCGTCAGCATCGCGCACCGCGAGTCGCTCGCCGCGTTCCACGTCGGCACGATCAACGTCGAGCGCGTGAACGACGACGACAAGGTCGCCGCGTGAGCGCACGCGCCGCGCCCATCGCACGGATCGCGCTGATCACCGGCGCAGGTTCGGGGATCGGCGCGGCGCTCGCGCGGCGGCTCGCGGCGCCCGACGTCGCGCTGGCGCTGCATGCGCGCGGCGCGAACGATGCGGCACGCGCGCGGCTCGCCGACGTCGCCCATGCGTGCACGGCGGCCGGCGCGGAGTGCCTGACGCTGACCGGCGATCTCGGCGAGCCGGGTGTTGCCGCCGCGCTCGTCGACGCAGCCGCCACCCGCTTCGGCGGGCTCGATCAACTCGTCGCGAACGCCGGTTTCGCCGCACGGCAATCCTTTTCCGATCTTTCCGCGGGCGCGCTCGCGTCCGCCTTCGCGGCGATGCCCGGCGCGTTCTCCGCGCTCGCGGGCCGCGCGCGGCCGCTGCTCGAAGCGTCGGCCGCACCGCGGATCGTCGCGGTCAGCTCGTTCGTCGCGCACCGCTACCGCGCCGATGCGCCGTTCGCGGCAACCGCCGCCGCTAAAGCGGCGCTCGAATCGCTGGTGCGTAGCGCGGCCGCCGAATTCGCCGCGCAAGGCATCACCGTCAACGCGGTCGCGCCGGGTTTCACGCGCAAGGATCACGGGCCGAGCGCCGGCAACGCCGCCGCGTGGGCGCAGGCCGAACAGGCGACGCCGCTCGGCCGGATCGCCGAGCCCGACGACGTCGCCACGCTGATCGCGTTCCTGCTGTCGGACGCGGCGCGGCAGATCACCGGCCAGGTCATCCACGTCGATGGCGGCCTGACGCTCTGACGCGTCGCCCTTCCCTCCGCCCTTTCCGCACGAACCCGAAGCCGCCTTTTTGGCGGGCAGGATCGCGCCCGTAAAATAGCCGCGACGCGGCAGCGCGGGACCAGACGAGGCGACAGGGGGCGGCAAGCATGCAGGCATTCCAGTGGTTCAACGAACTATCGACGCGCGAACGCCGGACGCTGTATGCCGGCTTCGGCGGCTATGCGGTCGATGCGTTCGACTTCATGATCTATTCGTTCCTGATTCCGACGCTGATCGCCACCTGGGGCATCACGAAGAGCGAGGCCGGGATGATCGCGACGAGCTCGCTGATCTCGTCGGCGATCGGCGGCTGGGTCGCCGGCATCCTCGCCGACCGCTACGGCCGCGTGCGCGTGCTGCAGTGGACGATCGCGACGTTCGCGCTGTTCACGTGCCTGTCCGGCTTCACGCATTCGTTCTGGCAGCTCCTTGCGACGCGCACGCTGCAGGGTTTCGGTTTCGGCGGCGAATGGTCGGTCGTGACGATCATGATGGCCGAGACGATCCGCTCGCCCGAGCATCGCGCGAAGGCCGTCGGCACCGTGCAGAGCAGCTGGTCGTTCGGCTGGGGCGCGGCCGCGATCCTCTACTGGGCGTTCTTCGCGCTGCTGCCCGAGCAGGTCGCGTGGCGCGCGTGCTTCTGGATCGGCATCGTGCCCGCGCTGTGGATTCTCTACATCCGCCGCAACGTCAGCGATCCCGACATCTACACGGCCACGCGCCGCGCGCGCGACGAAGGCCGCGTGTCGGGCCATTTCCTCGAGATCTTCTCGCCGCCGCACCTGCGTGCGACGCTGTTCGGCAGCGCGCTGTGCACCGGCATGCTCGGCGGCTACTACGCGATCACGACGTGGCTGCCCACCTATCTCAAAACCGTGCGCCACCTGTCGGTATTCAACACGAGCGGCTATCTGGTCGTGCTGATCGTCGGTTCGTTCGTCGGCTACGTGGTCGGCGCGATCCTGTCCGACCGGCTCGGCCGCCGCGCGTCGTTCATCCTGTTCGCGGTCGGCTCGTTCTCGCTCGGCATGGCGTACACGATGCTGCCGATCACGGATACCGCGATGCTGCTGCTCGGCTTCCCGCTCGGCATCGTCGTGCAGGGCATCTTCGCGGGCGTCGGCGCGTATCTGTCGGAGCTGTATCCGGGCGCGATCCGCGGCTCGGGCCAGGGCTTCTGCTACAACCTCGGCCGCGGGCTGGGCTCGTTCTTCCCGATCCTCGTCGGCGCGCTGTCGCAGTCGATGTCGCTCGTGAAGGCGATCGGCCTCGTCGCGGGCGGCGGCTACCTGGTCGTGATCGTCGCGGCGCTCGTGCTGCCCGAAACGCGCGGCAAGTCGCTCGCCGACGATCCGGCCGTCGCGTCGTGAGCCCCCGTTTCGTTCCGGACACCGCATGCACGTGATCGTTCTCGGCGCCGGCGTGATCGGCGTCACCACCGCCTGGCACCTGCGCGAAGCAGGCTGCGACGTCACCGTGATCGAACGCGAGGCCGACGTCGCGCAAGCGACGAGCCTCGGCAACGCGGGCGTGATCGCGCCCGGCTACGTGACGCCGTGGGCCGCGCCCGGGATGCCCGGCAAGATCCTCAAATATCTGTTCAAGCCCGCGTCGCCGCTGATCTTCAGGCCCACGCTCGACGCCGCGCAGTGGCGCTGGATCGCGCGCTGGCTGCGCGAATGCGAGTTCGAGCGGTTTCGCGTGAACAAGCAGCGGATGCAGCGCATCGCGTATTACAGCCGCGCGTGCCTGCATGCGTTTCGCGAACGTCATCCATTCGACTACGGCGCGAGCCGCGGCTACCTGCAACTGCTGCGCGGCGCGTTCGACGTCGAGATGGCGCAGCCCGCGCTGAAGGTGCTGCGCGACGCCGGCATCGCGTTTCGCGAACTGGATGCCGCCGGCTGCACCGCGATCGAACCGGGCCTGCGCTGGGCGCGGCAGCCGCCCGTCGGCGGCATCTACCTGCCCGACGACGAAGCGGGCGACTGCGCGCGCTTCACGCGCGAATTGCGGGCGCTGTGCGAAGCGAACGGCGTGACGTTCCGGTTTCGCACCGCGATTCGCGCGCTCGATGTCGCGAGCGGCAAGGTGCGCGGCGTGCGGGTCGACTCGCTCGGCCCAGGCGCCGCCGCCCGGCGCGATGCGCTGCTCGCCGCCGACGCGATCGTCGTCGCGCTCGGCGTCGACAGCGCGGGCCTGCTGCGGCCGCACGGCATCGACGTGCCGCTGTATCCGGTGAAGGGCTACTCGGCCACGCTCGCGGTCGTCGACGATGAAAAGGCGCCGTGCGCCGCGCTGATGGACGAATCGCTGAAGACCGCGATCACGCGCTTCGGCCCGACGCTGCGCGTCGCCGGCACCGCGGAGCTCGGCAACCGCCGGGCGGCATTGCGGCAGCAGGCGCTCGACACGTTGATGAAGGTGCTCGACGACTGGTTCCCGCACGCGGCCGATCGCGCGTCGGCGCGTTTCTGGGTCGGCCGCCGGCCGATGACGCCCGACGGCCCGCCGCTGCTCGGCGCGAGCGGGATCGACGGCCTCTGGCTCAACGTCGGCCACGGTTCGACGGGCTGGGCGATGTCGATGGGGTCGGGACAGGTGGTCGCGGATCTCGTCACCGGACGGACGCCGGAGATCGATCTGGCCGGGCTGACGCTCGCGCGCTACGGGCGCTAGCCCGGACCTCGGGCAGCATTGGCGACGCGATGCCGCGACACGCCTGGCTGCGACATCACCGCAAGCGTGACCGGCCCGCGCGAGGCATCGCCGGTCCGGCTCAACCCGCTGCCGCGCCGTCCGCCCGTGCAATCGGCACCGACACGATCGGCCGATGCGACACACCTTCGTGCGACAGCCGGCTTTCGAACAGGGTGAGCGCGTCGAACCGCAACGCGACCGGCCGTTTCACCGCACCGCCGTGCGCCGGCTGCCCGAGCGCATCGTGCGGCAGCCGCGCGAGCGTCACGTGCGGGCGGAACGGCCGCCGGTCGGCCGGCACGCCAAGCTCGCGCAGCGTCGCCGACAGCGCGGCATTCAACGCCGCGCACGCCGGTTCGGCGGCCAGTTCCGCGACGATCAGCCGTGCGCGCGGCAGGCTCGGCCACCACGCGATCCGTTCGACCGGCATCGACGGCAGCGCATGCTCGGCCGCGAGCGCCGGCAAGCAAGCGGCCAGCGCGTCGCACCGCGCCCGTTCGATCGCGCCGACGAACGCGAGCGTCATATGCAATTGCGCAGGCAGCGGGCGCCGCGCGCCACGGGTGACCGGCAACGCGTGCAGCGCGTCGCGCGATGCCGCATCGGGCATCAGCGCGACGAACACGCGCAGCCGGTCGCCGTTCATGACTCGTTCGCCACCGCGCGCGGCGCGCGCGCCACATCGGCCGCCGCCGGACGCTGCGGCAACGGGCCGTGCTCGCCCCACACGTCGGCCGGCAGCACGCGCGCGAGTTCGGGGATCGTGTTGCGCGTGAACACCGGATCGGCGACGCCTGCCGCACGCTGGCGGCGATAGTCGGCCCACGCGGCGTGCGCGTACTTGCCAAGCGCGAGGATCGCGATCAGGTTGATGATCGCCATCAGCCCCATGCTCGTATCGGCCATCGCCCATACGAGCGGCAGTTGCCCGACGCTGCCGAACATCACCATGCCGAGCACGGCGATGCGGAACAGCGGCAGCACGCCGCGCCGCTTCGTGATGAATTCGACGTTGCCTTCCGCATACGCGTAGTTGCCGATCACCGACGAGTACGCGAAGAAGAAGATCGCGAACGCCATGTAGATGCCGCCCCAGTCGCCGACGTGGCCCGCGATCGCGCGCTGCGTGAGCGCCGCGCCTTCCATGCCGGTGCCCAGCTCGTACTGGCCGGACAGCAGGATCACGAACGCGGTCGCGCTGCAGATCACGATCGTGTCGACGAACACGCCGAGCATCTGGATCAGCCCCTGCACGACCGGATGCCGCGTGCTGGCGGTCGCCGCCGCGTTCGGCGCGCTGCCCATGCCGGCTTCGTTCGAGAACAGCCCGCGTTTCACGCCCATCGCGACCGCCTGGCTGACCGCATAGCCCGTCAGGCCGCCCGCCGCCTGCTCGAGGCCGAACGCGCTCTTCACGATCAGCGCGATCACGCCGGGCACCAGCGCGATGTGCGTCGCGACCGCGTAGACCGCGAGCGCGAGGTAGCCGATCGCCATCAGCGGCACGATCACCTGCGCGACCGTCGCGATGCGGCGGATGCCGCCGAAGATGATCGGTGCGGACAGCAGCACGAGGCCGAGGCCGACCGTCTCGCGGCTCCAGCCGAACGACGTATGGAACGCGTCGGCGATCGCATTGGCCTGCACCGCGTTGAACACGAAGCCGAACGCGAGGATCAGCGACAGCGAGAACAGCACGCCGAAGCCGCGCGAGCGCAGGCCCGTCTGGATGTAGTACGCGGGGCCGCCGCGATAACTGCCGTCCGGGTGCGACACCTTGAAGATCTGCGCGAGCGTCGCCTCGACGAACGCGGACGACATCCCGACGAGCGCGGTCATCCACATCCAAAAGATCGCGCCCGGCCCGCCGACCGTCAGCGCGACCGCGACGCCGGCGATGTTGCCGGTGCCGACGCGGCTCGCGAGCCCGGTCGCGAACGCCTGGAACGACGAGATGCTGCCCGGCTCGCCCTTGCTGCCGACCAGCTTCACGCTCAGGAGCAGCGCCTTCAGCTGGATCATCCGGAACCGCAGCGTGAACCACGCGCCCACGCCGAGCAGCAGTGCGATCAGCACGTAGTTCCACAACACGCCGTTGACGGCGTCGATCAGCCCTTGCACGAATGCTTCCATCCAGAATCCTTGTAAATACGGTCAGTCATGTGCGGCGACCGCGCGAATGCGGCCGGAGGGGCAACATGATATGACAGTTTTCAAGGATTATTACAAAATGAAAGAAATTGAGATGACGAAAAATCGACGCCGGATGTCATCAGATTAGGCGACGCTATGGGCAAATGGCGAGGAGGGCCGGCATCGCGGACAAGCGCGCGGCCGGCCTCGGAAGCTGAAGAACATCGGCCCCGCCATGCGCAGACCATAAAAAAAACCGGGCGCCCTCTCGGACGCCCGGCTTTCACGAAACCCGCTCGCGCTTCGACTCAGCGCGGCAGTTCCGAATGCCCCATCAGGTACGCATCGACCGAGCGCGCGCACTGGCGGCCTTCGCGGATCGCCCAGACCACGAGCGACTGGCCGCGACGCATGTCGCCTGCCGCGAACACCTTGTCGACCGACGTGTAGTACGAACGATCGCCTTCGGTCGCCGCGCGCGCATTGCCGCGCGCATCCTTCGCGACGCCGAACGCGTCGAGCACCGGCGCCGCCGGCTGCGTGAAGCCCATCGCGAGCAGCACGAGGTCGGCCTTCATCTCGAACTCGGAACCCGGCACTTCCTGCATCTTGCCGTCCTTCCACTCGACGCGCACCGCGATCAGCTTCTCGACCTTGCCGTTCTTGCCTTCGAGACGCTTCGTCGCGACCGCCCAGTCGCGCTCGCAGCCTTCCTCGTGCGACGACGACGTGCGCAGCTTGATCGGCCAGTACGGCCACACGAGCGGCTTGTTTTCCTCTTCCGGCGGCTGCGGCAGCAGCTCGAACTGCGTGACGTGCTTCGCGCCGTGACGGTTCGACGTGCCGACGCAGTCCGAACCCGTATCGCCGCCGCCGATCACGATCACGTGCTTGCCCTTCGCCAGCAGCTGGTCGGGGAGCTTGTCGCCCGCGTTCACGCGGTTCTGCTGCGGCAGGAAGTCCATCGCGAAATGCACGCCCGCGAGCTCGCGGCCCGGCACCGGCAGGTCGCGCGGCGTTTCCGAACCGCCGGCGATCACGACCGCGTCGAATTCTTCCTTCAGCGTGTCCGGCGAAATGGTTTCCTTCGCGAGGCTGCCGATCGACTCGGGCAGCGGATCCTTGCCGATGAACACGCTGGTGCGGAACGTCACGCCTTCCGCCTCCATCTGACGCATGCGGCGGTCGATCAGCCACTTCTCGAGCTTGAAGTCGGGAATCCCGTAACGCAGCAGGCCGCCGATGCGATCGTTCTTCTCGAACACCGTCACGTCGTGACCGGCACGCGCGAGCTGCTGCGCGGCGGCGAGGCCCGCGGGGCCCGAACCGACGACCGCGACCTTCTTGCCCGTCTTGTGCGCGGCCGGCTGCGGCTTCACCCAGCCTTCCGCCCAGGCCTTGTCGATGATCGCGTGCTCGATCGACTTGATGCCGACCGGATCGTTGTTGATCCCGAGCGTGCACGCCGCTTCGCACGGCGCCGGGCAGATGCGGCCCGTGAACTCCGGGAAGTTGTTGGTCGAGTGCAGGACTTCGATCGCCTGCTGCCAGTCCTGGCGGTAAACGAGATCGTTGAAGTCCGGGATGATGTTGTTGACCGGGCAGCCGTTGTTGCAGAACGGGATGCCGCAATCCATGCAGCGCGCGCCCTGGACCTTCGCGTCCGCGTCGGTCAGTGCCGCGACGAATTCCTTGTAGTGCTTCACGCGCGTGAGCGGTGCTTCGTACGCCTCGTGGCGGCGTTCGAACTCCAGAAAACCGGTTGCCTTGCCCATAAGGTGCTCTTCTGTTCGGTGTATCGGGTGGGGGAGCCGCGCGCGGCCGTCAGGCGCGCGCGGCATTCGCTATGTCGTTCGTCGCTCAGGCAGCCAGCACTTCCTTCGCCGCCTTCTTCGCACCGATCTCGCCCAGCGCGCGCTTGTATTCGTGCGGGAACACCTTCACGAACTGGCGGCGCGCCGCGTCCCAGTTTTCCAGCAGCGACTTCGCGCGCGGCGAACCCGTGAACTGGAAATGACGCTCGACGAGCCCCTTGAGCAGCGCTTCGTCCGTCGTGCCTGCGTGCCAGAGCGCGCGGTCGACCGTGCGCTCCTGCTCGGCCTGCTGCAGCACCGGCTCGAGCGCGACCATCGACTTGTTGCACTTCGCCGCGAACGTGCCTTCCGGATCGTAGATGTACGCGAGGCCGCCCGACATGCCGGCCGCGAAGTTGCGCCCCGTCTCGCCGAGCACGACGACCGTACCGCCCGTCATGTATTCGCAACCGTGGTCGCCCGTGCCCTCGACGACCGCCGTCGCGCCCGAGTTGCGCACGCAGAAGCGCTCGCCGGCCACGCCGCGGAAGAACGCTTCGCCTTCGATCGCGCCGTACATCACCGTGTTGCCGCAGATGATGTTTTCCTCGGACTTGCCGCGGAAGTCGTTGGTCGGACGGATGATGATCCGGCCGCCCGACAGGCCCTTGCCGACGTAGTCGTTGCCGTCGCCGACGAGGTCGAGCGTCACGCCCTTCGCGAGGAACGCGCCGAAGCTCTGGCCGGCCGTGCCCTTCAGCTGGATGTGCACCGCGTCGTCGGCCAGGCCGTCGTGGCCGTGCTGCTTCGCGATCACGCCCGACAACATCGCGCCGACCGTCCGGTTCACGTTGCGCACCGGCTGGATGAACGACACGTGCTCGCCGTTCTCGATCGCGGCCTTCGCCTTCTCGATCAGCACGTGGTCGAGCGCGCGTTCGAGGCCGTGATCCTGCACGTCGACGTGGCGGCGCGCGACGTCCTCGCACTCTTCCGGCTGGTAGAACACGCGCGAGAAGTCGAGGCCCTTCGCCTTCCAGTGCTCGATGCCCTTGCGCGTATCGAGCAGGTCGGCGCGGCCGATCAGATCGTCGAACTTCGCGATGCCGAGCTGCGCCATGATCTCGCGCACTTCCTCCGCGACGAAGAAGAAGTAGTTCACGACGTGCTCGGGCTGGCCCTTGAACTTCGCACGCAGCACCGGGTCCTGCGTCGCGACGCCGACCGGGCACGTGTTCAGGTGGCACTTGCGCATCATGATGCAGCCCTCGACGACGAGCGGCGCCGTCGCGAAGCCGAATTCGTCCGCGCCGAGCAGCGCGCCGATCACGACGTCGCGGCCCGTCTTCATCTGGCCGTCGGCCTGCACGCGGATGCGGCCGCGCAGGCGGTTCAGCACCAGCGTCTGCTGCGTTTCGGCGAGGCCGAGTTCCCACGGCGTGCCCGCGTGCTTGACCGACGACAGCGGCGATGCGCCCGTGCCGCCGTCATGGCCGGCGATCACGACGTGATCGGCCTTCGCCTTCGCGACGCCGGCCGCGACCGTGCCCACGCCCACTTCCGACACGAGCTTCACGGAGATGCTCGCGCTCGGGTTCACGTTCTTCAGGTCGTGGATCAGTTGCGCCAGATCCTCGATCGAGTAGATGTCGTGGTGCGGCGGCGGCGAGATCAGGCCGACGCCCGGCACCGAGTAACGCAGCTTGCCGATGTATTCGGACACCTTGTGGCCCGGCAGCTGGCCGCCTTCGCCCGGCTTCGCGCCCTGCGCCATCTTGATCTGGATCTGGTCGGCCGACGCGAGGTACTCGGCGGTGACGCCGAAGCGGCCCGACGCGACCTGCTTGATCTTCGAGCGCAGCGAATCGCCGTCCTTCAGCGCAATGTCGCTGACGATCTCGTCGCCGATCACCGACTTCAGCGTCTCGCCCGCCTTGATCGGAATGCCGCGCAGTTCGTTGCGATAGCGCTTTTCGTCCTCGCCGCCTTCGCCGGTGTTCGACTTGCCGCCGATCCGGTTCATCGCGACCGCGAGCGTCGCGTGCGCTTCGGTGCTGATCGAACCGAGCGACATCGCGCCCGTCGCGAAGCGCTTGACGATCTCCTTCGCCGGCTCGACGTTTTCGATCGGGATCGCCCTGGTCGGCTCGACCTTGAACTCGAACAGGCCGCGGAACGTCATGTGACGCTTGGTCTGGTCGTTGATCAGGTGCGCGTATTCCTTGTACGTCTGGTACGAGTTGCTGCGCGTCGCGTGCTGCAGCTTCGCGATCGAATCCGGCGTCCACATGTGGTCTTCGCCGCGCACGCGGTACGCGTACTCGCCGCCCGCGTCGAGCATGTCGCGCAGCACCGGGTTGTCGCCGAATGCGTCGCGGTGCAGGCGGATCGCCTCTTCCGCGACTTCGAACAGGCCGATGCCGCCGACCTTCGACGCCGTGCCCTTGAAGTACTTCTCGACGAGGTCGCTCGACAGGCCGAGTGCTTCGAAGATCTGCGCGCCCGTGTACGACATGTACGTCGAGATGCCCATCTTCGACATCACCTTCTGCAGGCCCTTGCCGACCGCCTTCGTGAAGTTGTAGACGGCCTTCTCCGGCGACAGGTCGCCCGGCAGCCCCTCGGCCATCTTCGCGAGCGTTTCCATCGCGAGGTACGGGTGCACGGCTTCCGCGCCGTAGCCCGCGAGCAGCGCGAAGTGGTGCGTTTCACGTGCGGAGCCCGTCTCGACGACGAGGCCCGTGCTCGTGCGCAGCCCTTGCTGGACGAGGTGCGTGTGGATCGCCGACGTGGCGAGCAGCGCCGGAATCGCGACGTGCTCGGCATCCGTCTTGCGGTCCGACACGATCAGGATGTTGTAGCCCGACTTCACCGCGTCGACGGCTTCCGCGCACAGCGACGCGAGGCGCGCCTCGATGCCTTCCTTGCCCCACGCGACCGGGTAGCAGATGTTCAGCTCGTATGCGCTGAACTTGCCGCCCGTGTACTGGTCGATCGCGCGGATCTTCGCGATGTCCTTGAAGTCGAGCACCGGCTGCGACACTTCGAGCCGCATCGGCGGGTTGATGTTGTTCGTGTCGAGCAGGTTCGGCTTCGGGCCGATGAACGACACGAGCGACATCACCATGTTCTCGCGGATCGGGTCGATCGGCGGGTTCGTCACCTGCGCGAACAGTTGCTTGAAGTAGTGATAGAGCGTCTTGTTCTTGTTCGACATCACCGCGAGCGGCGAGTCGTTGCCCATCGAACCGACGGCTTCCTCACCCTGCTGCGCCATCGGCGCCATCAGGAACTTCAGGTCTTCCTGCGTGTAGCCGAACGCCTGCTGGCGGTCGAGCAGCGCGGCGCCCTGCGTGCGGCCGGCCGCGACTTCCTCGGCCTTCGGCTCGATCTCGTCGAGCTTGATGCGCACGGCGTCGATCCAGCTCTTGTACGGCTTCGCGTTCGCGAGGTTGTCCTTCAGTTCCTTGTCGTCGATGATGCGGCCGTGTTCCATGTCGATCAGGAACATCTTGCCCGGCTGCAGGCGCCACTTCTTGACGATCTTCGATTCGGGGATCGGCAGCGTGCCGGCTTCCGACGCCATGATGACGAGGTCGTCGTCGGTCACGATGTAGCGCGCCGGGCGCAGGCCGTTACGGTCGAGCGTCGCGCCGATCTGGCGGCCGTCGGTGAACGCGATCGCGGCCGGGCCGTCCCACGGCTCCATCATCGCGGCGTGATATTCGTAGAACGCGCGGCGGTTCTCGTCCATCAGCGTGTGCTGTTCCCACGCTTCCGGGATCATCATCATCACCGCGTGCACGAGCGGGTAGCCGGCCATCACCAGCAGCTCGAGACAGTTGTCGAACGAGGCGGTGTCCGACTGGCCCGGATAGATCAGCGGCCACAGCTTCGGCAGATCGTCGGCCAGCACGTGCGACGCGATCGCGCCGGTACGCGCGTTCAGCCAGTTCACGTTGCCCTTCACGGTGTTGATCTCGCCGTTGTGCGCGATCATCCGGTACGGGTGAGCGAGTTCCCACGCCGGGAACGTGTTGGTCGAGAAGCGCTGGTGCACGAGCGCGAGCGCGGACACGACGCGCTCGTCCTGCAGGTCGCGGTAGTACACGCCGACCTGGCCGGCCAGCAGCAGGCCCTTGTAGACGACCGTGCGCGCCGACATCGACGGCACGAAGTATTCCTTGCCGTGCTTGAGCTTCAGCGCCTGGATGCGGTGGCTCGCCGTCTTGCGGATCACGTACAGCTTCCGCTCGAGCGCGTCCGTCACCATGATGTCCTTGCCGCGGCCGATGAAGATCTGGCGGATCAGCGGCTCGCTCGCCTTGACCGTCGGCGAGATCGGCATCGCATGGTCGACCGGCACGTCGCGCCAGCCGAGCACGACCTGGCCTTCGGCCTTCACCGTGCGCTCGAGCTCCTGCTCGCACGCGAGACGCGACGCGTTTTCCTTCGGCAGGAAGATCATCCCGACCCCGTATTCGCCGGCCGGCGGCAGGTCGACGCCCTGCTTCGCCATTTCCTCGCGATAGAACGCGTCCGGAATCTGGATCAGGATGCCTGCGCCGTCGCCCATCAGCGGATCGGCGCCGACCGCGCCGCGGTGATCGAGGTTCTCGAGGATCTTCAGGCCCTGCTGGATGATCTCATGGCTCTTCTTGCCTTTGATGTGAGCGACGAAACCGACGCCGCAGGCGTCGTGTTCGTTTTGCGGGTCGTACAGACCTTGTGCGGCGGGCACCGCGGCGAGCGGCTGCTGGTGGTCGTTCATGGGGACACCGTCGTAAAGGGGGCCTGGAGGCCGTTGAACCGTTTTCTTGTTGCCGTCGATCCCGCTTCCCGAGGGAGACGGCGCGGCCGACAGTGGTTGGGCAAGCTTCGCCCGGGCCACCGGAATTCGGAATATACGCGACGAATCAAGGGAATAGCAACAAAAACCGCTTGATAGAACCCCAATTAAACGAATGCCTCGATCCGGTGCCGTTTTATTGGGGACGTATAATTTTGGTGCAAAAAGAAGCGGCGCCCGCAGCGCCGCTCCTGGCCCGCCTTTCCGGCATTACTGCTGGATCGGCGGCGTGTTCTCGCGCACCTTTCTGGGGCGTCCGCGCGGCAACGGCGAGACGCGCCGGTTGGCGGTGCGCGCCGCCCACTCGCGGTAATTCTCGCCGCCGAGCACCCAGCCCTTCAGCGTCGCCTGCTGCAACTGGTCGGCCTGCCGCTCGTCGAGCGGCTGCTCGCACAGCTCCTTGTACGCGCGCTGGCGGTCGAACGGCGTGTTGCCGAGCGCCCAGTAGAGCGGATGGTCGGTGATCAGGCTGTCGACGGTGAGCCCGACGTGATGCCGGTAGCTCGACCAGCGATAGGCCTCGGGCGTCGCGACGAGCTGCGAACGCACCGGGCTCATCTCGACCACGCGGCTCGCGAGGAGGAAATAGCGCTCGCCTTCGATCACCGTCGCGCGATAGCGGCCTTCCCACAGGGTGCCGCGCCGCGAATAGCGCCGGTTGAAATGCGCGACGTAGCGACGGCCGACGGCCTGCATCGCCTTCGGCAGGCTGGCCTCGTCGCTGGGGGTCACGAGCAGTTGCACCTGGCGCGGCAGCAGCACGTAGGCATGCACCGACAGGTGATGATCGCGTGCGGCGGCCTTCAGGCAATCGATGAAGAGTTCGTAGTCCTGGTCGTCGACGAACGCGGGTTGCTGATCCAGGCCGCGCAGTATCACGTGCTGCGGCTGGTCGGGAACGTAGAGTCGTGCTAACCGTGCCATGCTGAATGTCCGTTTGAACGCGTTAGGAAATACCCGGAGGTCCGAAAATGCGCACCTGCGTAGAATGCCTGTCCTGTCAGGGCGCGGAAGCGTACGGTCGTGCGAATCCTAGGGTGAAAACTCTAACTTACGAGCTTGTTTGGTTTTAAACGCAGTCGTCATAATGAGCACGCCTTTGATCGGAGGAGACACAATGAAACGAAAACTGGCCATTACGGGGGCCGCAGCGCTCGCATTCACGTTAGCGGGCGGTCCGGCACACGCACAATCCGCAGGCGATTTCTACGTCAGCACCGGCTGGCTGCACCTTTCGCCGCAGGACAGCAGCGACCCGCTGTTCGTCTATGGCGTAGGCGGCACGCCCATCAACCAGTCGATTCCCAACACCGGCGCCGGCATCAACGACGCCGATACGCTCGGGCTCGCAGCTGGGTACTTCGTCACCGACCATATCTCCACCGAGCTCGTCATGGGGATACCGCCGAAGTTCGACATCACCGGCAAGGGTCAGTTCGAAAGATTCGGCGTACTCGGCCGTGCGTACCAGTGGAGCCCCGCCGTACTGCTTCGCTACCACTTCAACGACGCCAACGCGAAGTTCCGTCCGTATGTCGGCATCGGCGCGACGTACGTCTGGTTCACCGGCGCGAAGATCACGAACGGCAGCTTCGAGAACGGCGTGCTCGGCGGCCCGACCAGCGCGACGACCAGCAACCAGTGGGCGCCCGTCTTCAACGCCGGCTTCACGTACAACTTCACGAAACACTGGTTCGCCGGCCTGTCGCTCTCGTACATCCCGGTCAGCGTGACCGCGACCTTCACGACGGCCCGCCGCACGCCGGTCGGCACGCTGACGGAAACGTCGAAGGCCCACATCTCGCTGAACCCGATCGTCACGTACCTGAACGTCGGCTATCGCTTCTAAGCGTAGTCGAATATTTGGGGAATGGTTAATCCTGCTGCAATTTGTAGCGGAATTTTCCTGGCGTAACGTCTCCACGATGCAAAACGCCCCGGCGGGCATCCCGCCGGGGCGTCGTTTTTTCGCGTCGGGCACGTTTCGGGCAAGGGTTTCACCGGACGCCGCCGCCGTGGCGGTCAGACGACGTCGATGTCGTCCAGCGCATCGGGCGCGATCAGGTCGATACGGTCCGTGCAGACGGCATCGACGCCCCAGCGCGCGAGCTCGCGCGCCCGTTCGAGGTCGTTCACCGTGTAAACCAGGATGCGCAATCCGGCGCGCTTGATCGCGCGCACGAGCGGTTCGTCGAGCCGGGTGTGGTCTGCGTGCAACGATACGCAGTCGAGCGCGTCGATCACCTGCGCGCGCCAGTCGTCCGGCACGACTTCGTAGAGCATCCCGCGCGGCAGCGTGGGCGCGCTCGCGCGTGCCTGTCGCAGCGCGTCGAACGAGAACGACGACAGCAGCGGCGCCACGGCGGCATCGCGCCAGTATGCGGCCGCGTCGGCCGCCACGCGTTGCCCGGTTTCGCGCTCGCGCCCCGGGCACGGCTTGATCTCGACGTTCGCGGCCAGCCCGTGAGCGATGCAGCGCGCCGCCGCCGCCTCGAGCGTCGGCATCCGCTCGCCCGCGAAGCGCGCATCGCGCCACGCGCCCGCGTCGAGCGCGGCCAGCGCCGCATAACGCATGCCTGCCGCCGCGCCATGGCCGTTCGACGTCCGGTCGACCGTGTCGTCGTGCAGCAGGAAGGTCACGTCGTCGGCCGACAGCTTCGCGTCGAACTCGACCATCCGGTGACCGCGCCGCGCGCCCTCGTCGAGCGCGGCCAGCGTGTTCTCCGGCGCGAGCGTGCCCCCGCCGCGATGGGCGACGACGCGCGGATAGGGCCAGTCGGTACGGATCGTCATCGTCGGTCTCCGTCGGTCGAACGGTTTCAGCCGGCACGCCTGCCGGTCTCGGGATCGAAGAAATGCAGCCGGTGCGCGGGCAGCGCGGCCGCCAGCGCCGTGCCGCGCGCGGGGCGGTCCGCGTGCGGCAGGCGCACCGCGACGTCGTGATCGCCCCAGCGGCCGTGTGCGAGATTGTCCGCGCCGAGCAGTTCGCACGAATCGACCGGCAGCGTCGCGTGCGCCGCGCCCGGCTGCGGCGTCATGTGTTCGGGACGCACGCCGAGCACCCAGTCGCGCCCGGTGGCGATCTCGCTGCCGATGCCGGGCGCGCCGGCGACCGGCAAAGCCGGACCGCCGCCCGCGACGGTGAAGGTCGCGCCGTCTTCCGACAGCCGGCCATGCAGCAGGTTCATCGCGGGCGAGCCGATGAAACCCGCGACGAATACCGTCGCCGGCTTCTCGTACACGTCGACCGGCGCGCCGATCTGCTCCGCGTAGCCGCGGTTCATCACGATCACGCGCTGCGCGAGCGTCATCGCCTCGATCTGGTCGTGCGTCACGTACACGCTCGTCGTCGCGAGCCGCGCATGCAGCCGCTGGATCTCGAGCCGCATCTGCACGCGCAGCTTCGCGTCGAGGTTCGACAACGGCTCGTCGAACAGGAATACCGACGGCTCGCGCACGATCGCGCGCCCCATCGCGACGCGCTGCCGCTGGCCGCCCGACAGTTCGCGCGGCCGCCGCGCGAGCAGCGGCTCGAGCTCGAGGATCTTCGCGGCCGCGGCCACCCGCGAATCGATCATCGCGCGCTCGATCCCGCGGATCTTCAGCCCGTAGCCCATATTCTGCGCGACCGTCATGTGCGGGTACAGCGCATAGTTCTGGAACACCATCGCGATGTCGCGGTCCTTCGGCTCCAGCGCGTTGACGACCCGGTCGCCGATCGCGATCTCGCCGTCGGTCACGCTCTCGAGCCCCGCGATCATCCGCAGCAACGTCGACTTGCCGCAGCCCGACGGGCCGACCAGCACGATGAATTCGCCGTCGGCGATCTCCACGTCGATGCCGTGCAGCACGTGCTGCTTGCCGTCGTAGGATTTCCTGACGCCCTTCAAGCTCAGCGCAGCCATACCTGGTCCTTCTCCCGGTTACCGTCGGTCGTTCATTTCTCGGAATCGACGAGGCCGCGCACGAACCAGCGCTGCATCGCCAGCACGACGACGAGCGGCGGAACCATCGCCAGCAGCGTCGCCGCCATCACGTATTGCCATTCGGTCGCGGCGTCGCCGCTCGCGATCATCGTCTTGATGCCCACCACGGCCGTCGACAGCGACGCTTCCGTCGTGATCAGGATCGGCCACAGATACTGGTTCCAGCCGTAGATGAACGTGATCACGAACAGCGCCGCGATACTCGTCTTCGACAGCGGCAGCACGACATCCCAGAAAAAGCGCAGCGGCCCCGCGCCGTCGATGCGCGCGGCATCCATCAGCTCGTCGGGCAGCGTCATGAAGAACTGGCGGAACAGGAACGTCGCGGTCGCCGACGCGATCAGCGGCAGCGTGAGCCCCGCATAGGTGTTCGTCAGGTGCAGCGTCGACACGACCTGCACGGTCGGGAAGATCCGCACTTCCACCGGCAGCATCAGCGTGACGAAGATCAGCCAGAACGCCGTGTTGCGAAACGGAAAGCGGAAATAGACGATCGCGTACGCGGACAGGATCGACACCGCGATCTTGCCGACCGCGATCCCGAGCGCCATCGCGAAGCTGTTCACGAGCAGGCGGCCGAACGGCGCCGTCGTGCCGCCGCTGCCGTGCCCCCAAATGTACGCGACGTTCTCGAACAGGTGCGTGCTCGGCACGAGCGACAGCGGCACCGTGAACACTTCCTGCGCGTTCATCGTCGCCGCGCAGAACGCGACGTAGACAGGGAACACGATCAGCACGACGCCGGCGATCAGCACCGCGTGGCAGAACAGGTCGAAGCCCTTGCGATTTTCGATCATGCGTATTGCACCCTGCGTTCGACGAAGCGGAACTGGATCACCGTGAGCGCGACGACGATGATCATCAGCACGACCGACTGCGCGCCCGAGCTGCCGATGTCGAGCCCCTGGAAGCCCTCCGCGAAGATCTTGTAGATCAGCGTCTTGGTGCTCTGCGCCGGGCCGCCGCCGGTGGCCGCGTCGATCACAGGGAACGTGTCGAAGAACGCGTAGACGAGGTTCACGACCAGCAGGAAGAAGCTCGTCGGCGACAGCAGCGGCAGCACGATGTTGAAGAAGCGCCGCACCGGCCCCGCGCCGTCGATCGCCGCCGCCTCGATCAGCGAGCGCGGGATCGCCTGCAGGCCCGCGTAGAAGAACAGGAAGTTGTAGCTCACCTGCTTCCACACCGACGCCAGCACGACGAGGAACATCGCCTGCTCGCCGTTCAGCGCGTGGTTCCAGACGATGCCGCCCTTCGCGAGCGCATAGGTGATCAGGCCGATGCTCGGGTTGAACAGGAACGCCCACAGCACGGCCGCGATCGTCGGCGCGACCGCGTACGGCCAGATCAGCAGCGTGCGGTACGCGCGCGCGCCGCGGATCACGCGGTCGGCGCAGGCGGCCAGCAGCAGCGACACGACGAGGCCGCTCACCGTGACGAGCGAACTGAACACGAGCGTCGTGCGGAACGAATCGAGATACAGCGGATCGGCGAACAGGTGCGTGAAGTTCGCGAGGCCGACGAATTCGCTCGACGTGCCGAACGCGTCCTGCATCTGCGTGGACTGCCACAGCGCGACGCCGGCCGGCCACAGAAAGAACACGGCGGTGATCGCGAGCTGCGGCGCGATCAGCAGGTACGGCACGGCGCTCGTACCGAAACGGGAACGGGATTGCATCGCGGATATCCGGTCAGGCGAAACGGAAGGGAAACCGCGCCGCCGGACGGCACGCGCTCACGCGCGGCGCCGCCGGCGGCACGACGCGATGCGTGCTCAGCCGCCCGACTTCTCGAAGCGGCGCAGCAGCTCGTCGCCGCGCGACGCGGCCGAATCGAGCGCGTCCTTCGGCGACTTCTTCTGCGCCCAGACCTGTTCGAACTCCTCGTCGACGATCGTGCGGATCTGCGGCATGTTGCCCAGCCGCAGTCCCTTCGTGTACGGCAGCGGCGGCTTGTTCAGCATCTGCTTGATCGCGGTTTCGGCGCTCGGGTTCTTCGCGTAGAAGCCCTGCTGGCGCGTCAGGTCGTATGCGGCGGTCGTGACCGGCAGGTAGCCCGTGTCCTGGTGCCACTTCGCGGCGACGGGCGGCGAAGCCAGGTACGCGAGGAATTTGGCCACACCCTTGTAGGTCGCCGGATCCTTGCCGGCCAGCACCCACAGGCTTGCGCCGCCGATGATCGCGTTCTGCGGTGCGCCCTTCACGTTCGCGTCGTACGGCATCATCCCCGTGCCGTAGCTGAACTTCGCGAACTTCTGCACGTTCGCGAGCGCGCCCGACGACGTCGTCAGGATCCCGCAGTCGCCGCTGTAGAACTTCGCCGACGCTTCGTCCTTGCGGCCCGCGTACGTGAACGTGCCGTCCTTCGCCATTTGCTGGAGAAACGAAAGATGCGCGACCTGCTGCGGCTTGTTGAACTCGAGCACGGCATCGGTGCCGTCGAAGCCGTTGTTGCGGCTCGCGAACGGCAGCCCGTGCCACGCGCTGTAGTTTTCGAGCTGGATCCAGCCCTGCCACCCGGTCGTGAAGCCGCACGCCATGCCCGACTTGCGCAGTTTCTCGGCGTCGGCCTTCACGTCCGCCCACGTCTTCGGCGGCTGGTTCGGATCGAGGCCGGCCTTCTTGAACGCGTCCTTGTTGTAGTACAGCACCGGCGTCGAGCTGTTGAACGGCATCGACACGAGGTGGCCCGTCTTCGCGTCGCTGTAGTAGCTCGCGATGGTCGGCACGAACGCCTTTTCGTCGAGCGTCACGCCGGCCTGCTTGAACACGTCGTAGACCGGCACGACCGCCTTCTTCGCCTGCATCATCGTCGCCGTACCGACTTCGTAGACCTGGAGGATCGCCGGCGCGTTGCCGCTGCGATAGGCCGCGATGCCGGCCGCGAGCGCCTGGTCGTAAGTGCCCTTGAAGACCGGCACGATCTTGTAATCGCTTTGCGACGCGTTGAACTGGTCGGCGATCGCGTTGACCCGCTCGCCGAGCGCGGCCTCCATCGCATGCCAGAACTGGATTTCCGTCGCGGCGAGCGCGACGTGCTGCGCGCCGAACAGCAGCGCGCCGCCGAGCGCGATCGAACGAACCAGTGTCCCCGCAGGCTTCTTCTTCATCGACCTCTCCTATGAAAACGTTACCAACAGCGTGTGCAACATTCCCGTCGCCATTGAACCGGCGAAGTCTAGTGATCGTTTATGACAGTCAGTTGTCGTTGACGACGAACAGCCGCTGATATTCCTTCAGCGCGAAGCGGTCGGTCATGCCGGCGATGTAGTGCGCGACGAGACGCGGCTGCTGCGCCGCGTCGTCGGACTGGTACGGCGGCGGCAGCAGGCGCGGATCGTCGATGAACGCATCGAACAGCCCCGTGACGACGCGTTGCGCCTTGCTCGCCATGCGCATCACCTTGTAGTGGCGATACAGGTTCTTGAACAGGAAGCGCTTGAGGGCCGCCGCCTGCGCGGCGACCTCGGGGCTATGCGACACGAGCGGCGGCGCGGCGCGCACGTCGTCGAGCGACGCGGGCGCGACGCGGGCGAGATTGCGCGTGGTCTCGTCGATCAGGTCGACAATCAGCGTGTTGATGATGCGGCGCACCGTCTCGTGCACGAGACGGCGGCCTTCGAGGTGCGGGAATTCGGCGAGCGCCGCTTCGTAGTGGCGCTGCCACAGCTCGACTTCCGCGAGCTGCTCGATCGTAATCAGGCCCGAGCGCAGGCCGTCGTCGACGTCGTGGTTGTTGTAGGCGATTTCGTCGGCGATGTTCGCGAGCTGCGCCTCGAGCGACGGCTGGCGGCCCTGCAGGAAGCGCTCGCCGAGCGCGCCGAGCTTGCGCGCATTCTCGCGCGAGCAGTGCTTCAGGATGCCTTCGCGCGTCTCGAAGCACAGGTTCAGCCCGTTGAACGCGCCGTAGTGCTCCTCGAGCTCGTCGACCACGGCGAGGCTCTGCAGGTTGTGCTCGAAGCCGCCGTGCTCGCGCATGCACGCATTCAGCGCGTCCTGCCCGGCATGCCCGAACGGCGTATGGCCGAGATCGTGCGCGAGCGAGATCGCTTCGACGAGATCCTCGTTCAGTCGCAGGTTGCGTGCGACCGAGCGCGCGATCTGCGCGACTTCGAGGCTGTGCGTGAGGCGGGTGCGGAACAGGTCGCCTTCGTGATTGACGAAGACCTGGGTCTTGTATTCGAGCCGGCGAAACGCGGTCGAATGGACGATGCGGTCGCGATCGCGCTGGAACTCGGTGCGCGCCGCCGGCGGCGGTTCCGGATGGCGGCGGCCGCGCGACTGCGACGCGTGCGCGGCATACGGAGCGAGATGGGCTTCCAGCGCCGCGAGCGTCGGCGGCTCGGCCACCGGCGCGGCGGATGCGCGGCTGGCTTCGGGCAGTGTGCTGCTGGATGTCTCGCTCACGTCTCCTCCATGTCGGCGGCGCCGGCGAATCCGGGCGCCGTTAGCCGGTCGTCTGCGCCAGTGTAGCGAATACCGCTTCGTCCGGCGCCTGCGTGATCAACGTATCGCCGAATCGCTTCAGCAGGATGAACTTGATCGCGCCGGCCTCGGCCTTCTTGTCGACGCGCATCAGATCCATGTAGCGCGCGTCGCCGAGCGCGGGCCCGCGGGTCGGCAGGTGCGCGGCCGCGATCACCGCATCGAGGCGCTGCCGCGACGCTTCGTCGAGAAGGCCGAGCCGCACCGACAGGTCGCCCGCCATCACCATCCCGCAGCCGACCGCCTCGCCGTGCAGCCATTCGCCGTAGCCGAGCCCGGCCTCGATCGCATGGCCGAACGTGTGGCCGAAGTTCAGGATCGCGCGCAGGCCGCCTTCGCGCTCGTCGGCCGCGACGACGCTCGCCTTGATCTCGCATGAACGCTTCACCGCATGCGCGAGCGCCGCGGGCTCGCGACGGTTCAGCGCCTCGACGTTCGCCTCGATCCAGTCGAAGAATGCCGCATCGGCGATCGCGCCCGTCTTGATGACTTCGGCGACGCCGGCCGCCAGCTCGCGATCGGGCAGCGTCGTCAGCGCGCCGATGTCCGCGATCACGGCCTGCGGCTGGTAGAACGCGCCGATCATGTTCTTGCCGAGCGGGTGGTTGATGCCCGTCTTGCCGCCGACCGACGAATCGACCTGCGACAGCAACGTCGTCGGCACCTGGATGAACGGCACGCCGCGCATGTAGCACGCGGCCGCAAAGCCCGTCATGTCGCCGACCACGCCGCCGCCGAGCGCGACGAGCGTCGTCTTGCGATCGGCGTGATCCGTCAGCAGGCCGTCGAAGATCAGATTCAGCGTTTCCCAGTTCTTGTACGCCTCGCCGTCCGGCAGCACGACCGTCGACACGCGCTTGCCGAGCGGCGCGAGCGCCGCGCGCAGCGCGTCGCCGTAGAGCGGATCGACCGTCGTGTTCGTGACGATCGTGACGGACGAACCCTTGATGTGAGGCGAGAACAGCTCGGTGCGGCCGATCAGGCCGGCGCCAATATGAATCGGATAGGCGCGGTCGCCCAGATCGACGTTGACAGTAATCATGCTTGTAGCGGCTTGGCGATGACGCCGGCCAGTTCGAGTTGCATCAGCACCATGTTGACGAGGCCGTTGACCGACGGGCGGCCGGTCTCGATGACGAAATCCGCGCATTCGCGGTACAGCGGGTCGCGCACTTCATACAGCGCTTCGAGACGCCCCTTCGGATCTTCCGTCTGCAACAGCGGGCGGTTCTTGTCCTTGCGCGTGCGCAGCCACAGATCGTGCGGATTGGCGCGCAGGTAGACGACGATGCCATGGCTTTTCAGGCTATCGCGATTTTCCGGGCGCAGCACCGCGCCGCCGCCCGTGGCGAGCACGATGTTCTCGCGCTGCGTGAGATCGGCGATCACCTGCGTTTCACGATCGCGAAACCCGGCCTCGCCCTCCAGCTCGAAGATCACCGGAATGCGCGCGCCCGTACGGGCCTCGATTTCGTGGTCGGAGTCGAAGAACGTCCTGTCGAGACGACGCGCGACCGCACGGCCCACGGTGGTCTTACCCGCTCCCATAAGGCCGACGAAAAATACGTTTGCATGTGGGTCCCGCGCTTGCAACGGCTTCCTCTGCTTCAATCTTGCTGGTGTGTGGCGCAGCTTACTGGCAAAGCGGCTGCCTTGTCGAGCCTGCGCCGGCGGCTTCCGGCCCCGTTTTTTCGGCATCCGCGCCGCCCGCGCCGGGTGCGCCGCAACGCGCGTCGACGACGGTCGGCGTGATGAAGACGACCAGTTCGTGGCGCTGGTCGCGCTGCGCGCGGTGCCGGAAAAGCGCGCCCAGAAGCGGTATTTTGCCCAAGAGCGGCACCCGCGTCACATCGTTCCGGTTCAGTTGCTCGTAGATGCCGCCGATCGCGACCGTCCCGCCATTCTCGACCTCGACGCGCGTCTGCACGTGCTTCGTATGGATCGCGGGGCCCGCCGCGGTCGGCTCCCCGACGCTGTCCTTCGTCACGTCGAGATCGAGCACCACGCGCCCATCCGGCGTGATCTGCGGCTCGACCTCCAGCTTGAGCGTCGCGCGGCGGAACTGCACGCCGCTCATGCCATTACCGACCTTCGCCTGGTACGGGAGCTCGGAACCCTGCTCGACGATGGCCTTGACGCGGTCGGCCGTCACCACCCGCGGACGCGAAACGATCTGGCCCCGGCCCTGCGCCTCCAGCGCGCTCAGCTCGATGTCGAGTACGCGGCTGAGCGGCGCGGCGAACAGCGTGAAGCCGGCGGTGGCCGCGTCGAAGCCGCCGAGCGGCCGCGCGGCGAGATCGAGCGCGTTGCGCGTGTCCGCCGTGAAAGGCATGCCGTCGGCCGGCGACGGCCGCCCCTGCGCACGCAGCGCGACACGCGCGCCGAGGCTGCGCGAGAAACCGTGCTCGCCTTCGACGATGCGGGCCTCGATCCGGACCTGCCGCGACGGCCGGTCGATCGCATCGATCAGGCCGGCGATCTGCGCGATGCGCGGCGCGAGATCGGTCACGAACAGCAGGTTCGTGCGCGGATCGGCCGCCGCGGCGCCGCGCTTCGACAGCAGGCGTTGGCCGGTCGCGCCGGCCAGCAGCCGTTGCACGTCCTGCGCGCGCGGATAGTGCAGCACGAACGTACGGCTCGCGAGCGGCTCCAGATCGGCGGCCCGCGCGTGCATATCGAAGCGCTCGCGTTCGCGCGCAGCCAGCTCGGCTGCCGGGGTGACCCAGATCACGTTGCCGCGCCGGGACATCGCGAGCCCGTGCGTGTCGAGCAGCGTATCGAACGCGTCGCGCCAGCCGACATTGTTCAGACGTAACGTCACGGTGCCCCGCACCTGCTCGCCGACGACGATGTTGAGCCCCGTGAACCGCGCGATCGCGTCGAACGCAGCCGCGAGCCCGACGCCCTGCAGATTCAGCGAGATCCGCCGTGCGTCGTCCGCATCGCCCGGTTGCCGGGCCGCGGCGTCGCTCATCCGGGCCGGCGGCGCCAGCGGGATCGGCGGTCCCTCCAGCGCGGGGCCCGGTGCAGCGGTTTCCGTCTGCAGCGCCGCACGCGCCGCCTGTTCCAACGGCGGCGGGCCGGCGTCCTGCGCGACCGCGCCGTCCATGCCGTCAGCCACCTGCGGCGGCAAGCGCGGCACCGGCACATCCGTCGATCCGGCAGGCCACACCGCCGGCAGCGGCGGCAACGACGCGCTTGCGCCGGCCGCCATCATTCCGGCCCAGATGGCAAGCGCCCCACAACGGTACTTCGTCACGGCCGGCCTCCGTCGTCCAGGACGAGCCGCTGCGATCCGTCCGCCGTCGCGAGCATCACGGCCGCGCGCTCGACGCGCACCACGCGCGCGGCCCCCAACACCTCGCCCGGCGCAACGGTCGTGAACGTGCCGTCGCCGTCGTCGAACAACGCGAGACCGGCACGCGCATCGCGAATCGTGCCGGCAAGGCGCGCGGCGTGCCCCGCCGCCTCGGCCAGGCCAGCCTCGCCGAACGGATCGGCGCCGGGCGCAATGGCGCGAACCGGCGTGTTGCCGTCCGCGGCCGATGTCGCCGGCAGCGCCGGAAACACGTCGATGGACATGTCCACCCGCTCCGCCGACACGCCACGCTCGATACGCAGCGCCGACGGAACGGCCAGCACCGGAAAGCGCGCCAGCCCGCCAACCAGATGCAGCAGCGCACTGAAACCGCCATCCGCGGCGATATGCACGGTGCGCCTGCCGTCCGGTGCCGCGCCATCGGCGCGCTGCGGTTCGATCGACACGCCGTGCAGCCCGCTGGACGCGGCCAGATCGGCCAGTTCCAGCATCAGCGCGGCCCACTCCGGCGCCGGTGGCAAACGATCGTCGCGCGTCGACGCATGATGCCCGTCGCGCCGTTGTGCGGCGGATGCAAGCATGCGTTGCGCGTCGGCCGCACGCGCCTGCGCCGCGGCAAGCAACGCGCGACTATGGGCAAGCCCGCTCAAGTCGGCCGCATTTACCAGATGAATGCCGCCCGCCAGCACGGCCGCGAATGCCAGCACGCAACCGGCGGCATGCACGGCCGCCGGCGACACGCGCGACATGCGGCCCGGCGCGGCGCCTCCGAGCGGCGCCGGCCAATGCACGAGCGCCGTCATGCGCCCCCTCCCGATACCCTCCGCGACGACGTCGCGTCGTGCCAGCGCAACTGCACGGAGAACCGAAAAGACATCCCGGCCGCCGAAGCCGGCCCATCCGACGCCGGCTTCAACGTGTCTATATCGATCCGCCAGTCGCGCTGCTCGCGCGCCATCGCGGCGAGCCACCGCGCAGCCGCCCGGTAACTCGCGGCGCGCGCATCGAGCACGGCGCCGGTGGACGTCATGCGCAGCGCGTCGAGCCGGACATGATCGGCACGCACCTGCTTCAGGGTCGTCAGCAACCCCGCCACGCGCCGGTAGGGCGCGGCCAGCGCCGCCGCCTGCGCGTCGCGCCGCGCGACGGCGGCGGCGGCATGGGCGGCGCGCGTCGCGGCAGCCACCTGTGGCTGCAACTGCCGCAGCCGCGCCTCCACGCCGGCGCGCTCGGCGTCCACGCGCCACCGCGACAGCACGGCAGCGCCCGTCCACAGCCCGGCGCCGAGCACGCCGAGCAGCATCGCCACACTGAACTGCGCGGCCCGGCGGCGCCGCAACGCCTGCGCCAACCGCTCGCGGTACGGCAGCAGATTGAAGTCGCCGAGTACCGCCTGTACCGCCTGCCCGGCCGCCCCCCCCGCGCCCTCGTTTGCCGCCACGTGACCGGCCATCATTCCCACACCCCGCGCAACGCCAGCCCGAACGCGACGGCAAACGCCGGGCCGCCCCGCACGCCGGCGCGCACGCACGGCTGCCCGTCCCAACCCGTGCAGTCGAACGGAACCACAGCCGTGCCGAGCACATCGCCAATCTCTGCGACGGACGTATCGAAGCGGGCGATACATCGCTCGTCCCCGGCGACGAGTACGCAATGGACGGCCCCGAGCGCGCGCCGGCGCAACGCGTCGGGAAGCGCTTCCGGCAACGTGCCGGACAGCGTCAGCACCGGGATGGCCGACGGGCCCTCGATCCGCCAGCCGCGCACGCCTGCGTCGCAGAACCACAGCACGGCATAGGCGCGCTGCGCATCGGGTTCGAACTGCGCGGCATAGCGCAACGCACGCAGCACGGCGGCCGACTCGCCGTCGATCACCGTCAGGTCGATACCGGCCTGCGCGGCCACGTCGATCCGCCGCTCGAGCAGCGCCAGCGGCGCCACCGCCACCGCGATCTCGCCGGACCGCACGCCGCCGTAGTGCCGCCAGTCGAACGCGAGACTGTCCGGCGCCAGCCCCGAGAGGCGTTCGGCGGCCTGCCGCGCGGCGTCCGCGATGTCGCCGCGCCCGGCCAGATCGAGCGTCGCGGTGCGCATCTCGTCATCGTGCAGCGCCATCACGCCGCGCGCGTCGCACCGCACATCGGACGCCGACAGCCGCGACACGGCCGCCGCCAGCGATCGCGCGACCGCTGCCCAGCGCGCGTCTTCCGGCCCATCCGCCAGCCCGACCGGTTCCCGCTCGAGCCCCTCGACGCACACCTCCGTGCCCCTGCCGCGCCCGCTCACCACGGCGACCCTCACCTCGTGCGCGCCGACGTCGATTCCCGTCGACCGGTGCCTGCCCTGTACAAACCGCGCCACCCATCGTCCTGCCATCCCAGCCTCCCGAGATCGTCGCGGCCCACGCCGCGTTTCCGAGACCCGATTCTGCAAAGCGGCGCGCGCGGCCGACAGTCGGCCAAACGGCCAGAATGGGCTCGCGGCGGCCGTGCACGGACTATGCTGACGGCACGCCGACCCGCGGCTTTCCGACGGGCGCCCCCCGCGTCAGGACCGGTCTTACCGGGCAGCTATAATCGCGGGACTGTTTTCCGGTATGCCTATGCAATCCACGACTCCTACGTCCCCGCCTCCCGCTCCGGAGCCGAAGAAGCGGCCCTGGTGGCTCAAAGTCCTGCTCGGCTTCGCCGCGATGTGCGTGGCCCTCGTCGTGGCCGGCGGCCTCGTGCTCGGCTACGCGCTCGTCGTGGCCTGGCCGAACATGCCGTCGCTCGACGCGCTGACCGACTACCGCCCGAAGGTGCCGCTGCGCATCTATACGTCCGATCACGTGCTGATCGGCGAATTCGGCGAGGAGCGCCGCGACGTCGTCCATTTCAAGGACGTGCCCGACTCGCTGAAGAAGGCGATCCTCGCGATCGAGGACGCGCGCTTCTACGATCACGGCGGCGTCGACCTCACCGGCATCATCCGCGCCGGCTTCGTCGCGCTGACGAACGGCCACGCGTCGCAGGGCGCGAGCACGATCACGATGCAGGTCGCGCGCAACTTCTTCCTGTCGAGCGAGAAGACCTACACGCGCAAGATCTACGAGATGCTGCTCGCGTACCGGATCGAGCGCGCGCTGACGAAGGATCAGATTCTCGAGGTCTACATGAATCAGATCTATCTCGGCCAGCGCGCGTACGGCTTCGCGAGCGCCGCGCGGGTCTATTTCGGCAAGGACCTGAAGGACATCACGCTCGCGGAAGCCGCGATGCTCGCGGGGCTGCCGAAGGCGCCGTCCGCGTACAACCCGGTCGTCAACCCGAAGCGCGCGAAGGTGCGCCAGGAATACATCCTCGAGCGGATGCTCGAGCTGAACTTCATCACGCGAGAGCAGTACGACGAAGCGTCCGCGCAGCCGCTCGTCGTCAAGGGGCCGGGCCGCGATTTCAGCGTGCACGCCGAGTACGTCGCCGAAATGGTCAGACAGATGATGTACGCGCAGTATCGCGAGGAAACCTACACGCGCGGCTTCAACGTCGTCACGACGATCGATTCCGCGGACCAGCAGGTCGCATACACCGCGCTGCGCAAGGGCATCATGGATTACGAGCGCCGCCACGGCTATCGCGGGCCGGAGGGCTTCATCGAGCTGCCGGCCGGTGCCGACGATCGCGAACAGGCGATCGACGACGCGCTGCTCGAGCACCCCGACAACGGCGAGCTGATCGCCGCGGTCGTGACGGCCGCGAGCCCGCGCCAGATCACGGTCGCGTTCATCGACGGCAGCAATGCGACGATCGACGGCGACAACCTGCGCTTCGCGTCGAGCGCGCTGTCCGCCAACGCGCAGCCGAACCGCCGCATCCGCCCCGGCGCGATCGTCCGCGTGGTGAAGAGCGATGCCGGCAAGTGGTCGATCACGCAGTTGCCGCAGGTCGAAGGCGCGTTCCTGTCGATCGTCCCGCAGGACGGGGCGATCCGCTCGCTCGTCGGCGGCTTCGACTACAACAAGAACAAGTTCAACCACGTCACGCAGGCGTGGCGGCAGCCCGGTTCGTCGTTCAAGCCGTTCATCTACTCGGCGTCGCTCGACAAGGGCCTCGGGCCGGCCACCGTGATCAACGACGGCCCGCTGTATTTCAGCGCCGCGGAAACGGGCGGCCAGCCGTGGGAGCCGAAGAACTACGGCGGCGGCTTCGAGGGCCCGATGTCGATGCGCACCGCGCTGCAGCGCTCGCGCAACCTCGTGTCGATCCGGATCCTGAACCACATCGGCACGAAATACGCGCAGCAATACATCACGCGCTTCGGCTTCGACGCCGAGCGCCATCCGGCCTACCTGCCGATGGCGCTCGGCGCCGGCCAGGTCACGCCGCTGCAGATGGCCGGCGCGTACTCGGTCTTCGCGAACGGCGGCTACCGCGTCAATCCGTACCTGATCGCCGAAGTCACCGATCCGAACGGCGCGATCGTCGCGCGTGCGCAGCCGCTCGTCGCCGAGCAAAATGCGCCGCGCGCGATCGATGCGCGCAACGCCTACGTGATGAACAGCCTGCTGCAGAGCGTCGCGCAGCGCGGCACGGGCGCGCGGACCAACGTGCTGAAGCGCACCGATCTCGCGGGCAAGACCGGCACGACGAACGACTCGCACGACGCGTGGTTCGCCGGCTACCAGCACACGCTCGCCGCGATCGCATGGATCGGCTACGACAATCCGCGCAGCCTCGGCGATCGCGAAACCGGCGGCGGCCTGTCGCTGCCGGTCTGGATCGACTACATGGGTGCGGCGCTGAAGGGCGTGCCGGAGTTCAAGCCGACGGTGCCTGAAGGCGTGGAATCGCTCGGCGGCGAACTGTACTTCACCGAGTTCACGCCCGGTCACGGCTTCGTGTCGACGGTCGGCGTGCCGCAGGCGCCGGCCGCGCAGGACGTCGACGAAGCGGTGCCGCACGTCGACGAACAGGAAAAGCAGGACATCATGAACCTGTTCCGCGGCCACTGACGCGCGGCCACGGCCATGAAAAAAGCGCCCGCGGGCGCTTTTTCTTTTGGTACGGCGTTCGGAGCGCAGCGCCCCGGCCGTCACGCGCTAAACGTGATCGGCAGGCCGGCCTGCTGGGTCGCGTATTCGGTGAGCGCCGAGAAGAACTCGGTACCCGTGCGCGTATCGCGCCACGCGCCGTCGACGAAACGGTAGTGAAATCCGCCCGCCTTCGCCGCGATCCACACTTCCTTCATCGGCGGCTGCAGGTTGACGATGATCTTCGAGCCGTTCTCGAACGTCAGCGTCAGCACGCTGCCGTTGCGCTCCAGATCGATGTCGTGATCGCCGTCGTTCGCGACGTCCACGGTACGCTCGACGGCCGCCAGCACGGCCTCGGCACGGGCCAGGTATTCAGTATCGGACATGCTAAACTCTATCGGTTAAATTGTTCAGGGACGATCATGCGAGTCGTTTTCCGGATGAGCGCGATTGTAGCGGCTTTGGCGATTCTTGCCGGCTGCGGTCAAAGCGGCGCGCTCTATCTGCCCACCGTGCCTCCGATGCCCAAGCCGATCCAGCAGCAGAACACGCCGCCGTCGGATGTGAAACCGACCGACGAAAACGCGTCGTCCGATGAGACGCCCGATACGTCCGGCTCGCCGCTCACGCTGTCGCCCGAGTTGTCGAGCAGCGCATCGACCATGCCAGCCCCGGCATCGGGCCCGGCCGCCACGAAGTAACGACGCGATGCCGCCCGCGCGGCGCTCGCAACAAGGCGATGACTTCCCGGTCATCGCCTTTTGTTTTTCCGGGCCGCACCATCACGCACGCACGCGCCGCCATCCCCACGCAACCAGCCGCCAGCCGAGCAGCACGGCGACGATCGCCGCGTAGAGCTTCGGCTGCGCGAGATCGTGCTTGCCGGCACGCATCCACCAGAAATGCAGCACGCCGAACAGCGCGATCGCGTAGATCGCTTTGTGCAGCGTCGCCCAATGGCGACCGAGCCGGCGCACCATCGCGCGCGGCGACGTCGCGGCGAGCGGAATCAGCAGCACGAACGCCGCGAAGCCGACCGTGATGAACGGGCGCTTGCCGACGTCCTTGAGGATCTCGACGACGTCGAACCACTTGTCGAACCACAGGTAGGTCGTGAAATGCAGCGTCGCGTAAAAGAACGCGAACAGCCCGATCATCCGGCGAAAGCGCAGCAGCGGTGCGAAGCCCGTCATGCGCCTCAGCGGCGTGACGGCAAGCGTGATGCACAACAGGACGAGCGTCCACAAGCCCGTCGAGCGCGTGATGAACTCGAGCGGGTTCGCGCCGAGCCGGTCGGTCAGCCCGAGCAGCACGAGGCGCGCGAGCGGATAGAGGCCGGCCGCGAACACCAGCACCTTGGCCGGTGCGAGCCAGCGCGACGCGGCGGGACGGACCGCGCCGGCCCGCGCCGTGCGTGCATCGGGCCCGGCGCTTGCCGCGCGCGCGGGCGTGAGCGTCGAAGGAGGCATGTCGTTTCTCACCGTCGCACTCAGAAGTTCTTCTTCAGGTCCATGCCCTGATACATCGATGCGACCAGGTCGCCGTAGCCGTTGAACATCAGCGTCTTGCGCTTCGGCGTGAAGAAACCGTCCTCGCCGATGCGCCGCTCGGTCGCCTGGCTCCAGCGCGGATGATCGACGTTCGGGTTCACGTTCGAATAAAAGCCGTACTCGTTCGCGGCGTATGTGTTCCAGCTCGTCTTCGGCTGCTTGTCGACGAAGCGGATCTTCACGAGCGATTTCGCGCTCTTGAACCCGTACTTCCACGGCACGACGATTCGCACCGGCGCACCGTTCTGGTTCGGCAACACCTGCCCGTAGACGCCCATCGTCAGCAGCGTCAGCGGATTCATCGCCTCGTCCATGCGCAGCCCTTCCGAGTACGGCCAGTCGAGCACGGGCGTCGACAGGCCCGGCATCTGCGACGGATCGGCCAGCGTGACGAACTGCACGTATTTCGCGTTGCCGGTCGGCTGCACGCGCCGGATCAGCTCGGACAGCGGCACGCCGATCCACGGGATCACCATCGACCAGCCCTCGACGCAGCGCAGCCGGTACACGCGCTCCTCGAGCGGCGCGAGCTTCAACAGCTCGTCGAGATCGAATACCTTCGGATGCTGCACCTCGCCCTCGACACTCACACGCCACGGACGCGGCCGCAGCGTGCCCGCGTTCTGCGCCGGGTCGCTCTTGTCGGTGCCGAATTCGTAGAAGTTGTTATAGGACGTGATGTCCTTGAACGGCGTGACCTTGTCGATCGCGACGAATTTCGGGTTCGTTTTTGCCGCGAGCTTCGCCGCCCGCGCGTCGGGGGACGCATACGCGGCAAGCGCCGCGCCGCTCGCGCCGAACAGGCCGCCGGCGGCCGCGAATCCGGCCGCCTGCAATACGCGCCGCCGGTTCTCGAATACCGCGCGCGGCGTGATCTCGCTCGGCGCGATGTCCGCGCCGGTCAGTACGTTACGCAAAGGGCGTTTGATCCACATCGTCCAGTTCCTCCCGCATGCGCGGCGCGCATGCTTCATCAGCGTTCGACCCGGCCCGTCGCGCGCCGTTCGACGCCTCGATCGCCCGCTCGTTACAAAAGAAAACCGCCGGGCACGCGGTGCACCGGCGGTTTGATAGTCGGACGAACGGCGAAAATCTTACAGCTTGCCGTAGCTGTGCAGGCCAGACAGGAACATGTTGACGCCGAGGAACGCGAACGTCGTGACCAGCAGGCCGGTGAGCGCCCACCACGCGGCCACCGCGCCGCGCAGGCCTTTCATCAGCCGCATGTGCAGCCACGCCGCGTAGTTCAGCCACACGATCAGCGCCCAGGTTTCCTTCGGGTCCCAGCTCCAGTAGCCGCCCCACGCTTCGGCCGCCCACAGCGCGCCGAGAATCGTCGCGATCGTGAAAAACGCGAAACCGACCGCGATCGACTTGTACATCACGTCATCGAGCACTTCCAGCGTCGGCAGGCGATCGGCGAGGATGCCGCGTTCCTTCATCAGGTACGCGACCGACACCATCGCCGACAGCGCGAAGCTGCCGTAGCCGATGAAGTTCGCCGGCACGTGGATCTTCATCCACCAGCTTTGCAGGGCCGGCACGAGCGGCTGGATCTGCTGCGCGTCGCGCGCGACCGAGTACCACATCAGGAAGCCGACCGCCGCGCTGATGACCAGCAGCACGAACGCGCCGAGCGAACGCGTGCCGTAGTGGCCTTCGTAGTACAGATAAAGCAGCGCGGTGATCAGGCTGAACAGGACGAACACTTCATAGAGGTTCGACACGGGGATATGCCCGACGTCCGCCCCGATCAGGTAGGACTCGTACCAGCGCACCATCAGCCCCGTGAAGCCCATCAGCACGGCGACCCACGTGAGCTTCTGGCCGATCGCGGCGCCCGTTTCCGAGCGCGCCAGCAGGCCGATCCAGTAGAAGATCGTCGCGAGCACGAACAGCGCGCTCATCCACAGGATCGCCGACTGGCTCGACAGGAAGTACTTGAGGAAGAACGCCGAATCGGCGCGCGCGAGATCGCCCTGGTAGATCTGGATCGACAGCAGCGACAGCACGGCGATCGACGCCATCATCAGCCGCGCGGGCTTCCAGCGCCAGCCGAGCGCGACGAGCGCCGGCACGGTGCCGATCATCACCGCCTTGTCGTAATAATCCATGTGCGCGTTGTAGTGCACGAGCGCATAGCCCGCGCCCGCCACCAGCGCCAGGGCGAACAGCCAGTCGAACAGCGACAGGCGCGCGAGGAACGGACGGTCGTCGAACAGCGGCGACGATGCCGACGCCGGAGCCGACGCCGTACGGGAAGAGGAAACTTGCGTGAGATCCATGATCTTACCGGGTGGAATTCTCGGAATCGGAACCGCCGCCGGCAGGCGGGCGGGCCGTCGAAGCCGCACCGGCGGGCGCGGCGTCGCGCGGTGCGGCGCGCAAGGCGGCGCCGGCCGCGTCGCGCGTCTGCACGAATTCTTTCTCGAAATCGAAGGTCTTGCGGGCCGTGGACATTGCCATCACCACATCGACGCCCGAACCGGCGTCCTTCAGCCAGAACCAGAGTCGCCGCTCGCGTACGTAGAACATCGAGAAGATGCCGGCGACCAGCAGCAGGCTGCCAAGATACACCAGATTCTTGCCGGGCGCGCGCGTCAACTGAAATACCGAAGCTTGCACCTGCTTGAACGAGTCGAGCTGCAAATAGACCGGCGATCCATACAGGAAGCTGTCGGATAGCGCGTTGATCGCGTTCTGCACGAAGCGGATCGTGTCGGTGCCCTGCTGCGCGGCCGGCTCGCCGGCACGCTCGCGCGCGATCTGCCACACCTCCCACATCGAGCCCTCGAGCATCCGCAGCAGCAGGCTCGCGGCCTTCTCCTGCTCGCCCTTCGGCACCGAGCGGTCGATGAACGTCGCCACCGCCTGGAAGCCGCCGACGGGCTGGCCGTCCGCCCCGCGGCCGACGCTGTCGTCGCTCGCCGCAAAAAGGGTCAGCACCTTCGATGCACTGTCCTGCAGACGGCCACGCAGCGACGCGTCGCCCGGCAGCGAGCGCTGCGCGAAGCGCGCGGCGGCTTCGGTGCGCACGGCCGGATCCTCGAGCGCGGCGCGCAGGCGCATCCATTCGCCGATCGAGTCCTGGCTGTCGGCCGGGATCCGCATGTAGCGGAACGGATCGTTCGGGCTCGCGCGCACGCCGGCGAGGAACACGCGCTCGCCGTTCATGTCGACGGGCAGCATGTAGTTGTTGAATTCGCGCGCCTGGCCGTCCTTGCCGCGGATCTTGTACTGCACCGACGGGCCGATGTTGTGAAGCTGCGTCGGCTTCGACGTCTTCGCGCCCGAGCCGAGCCGCTCGTCGAACACTTCCTTCAGCGAGCTGGTCGTCGCGACGCCGCGTACGTCCGGCTTGCCGTTCGCGTCGGCCATGTTCTCGACGTTGATCGCGCGGAAGTCGGAGAACTCGATCGTCTCGCCGTCGGCGCCCGGGACCTGCAGCGGCGCCGAACTGCCGATCGTGCCCTTCACGGGGACGGTCGCCGCACGGCTGCCCGTCATCGGATAGGCCGTCATCTGCATCTGCGAGCCGCCATCCTGGAAGCTCGACTGGTAGATCGACACGCCCTTGTACGTAAACGGCTTGTTGACCTCGACCCGCGCCGGGATCTTCCGGCCCGTCTCGCGATCGATCACGACGATGTCGCTCGCGAACAGCTTCGGCATGCCCGTCGTGTAGTAATCGACGATGAACTTGTCGAGCTGGATCGAGAACGGCAGGTCCTGGATCAGCGAGCCGCTCGGCTGGTTCAGGATCGCGGTCGACACGAACTGGCCCTCCGGCACCCACGCATAGCCGCGGAACGTCGGGTTCGACGCGGACAGCCGATGGTCGGGCGAGATCTCGCTGATCGTCGCGCTCGTGTTGACCGGGCTCTTGCCGAACATCAGCATCTGGAATTTGATCGGCAGGTTGCTGTCGAGCAGGCCGCCGATACAGATCACGACGATCGCGAGGTGCGCGGAGATGTAGCCCCACTTGGTCATCGCGCCGCGCTTCGCGGAGATCAGCGTCGCGCCGTCGGTTTCACGCACGACGTGCTTGTAGCCGGCCTTCGCGACGAACGTGGCGAGCGTCGCCGCGACGCTCGCGCGCGTGCCGGACGCCGTGTACTCGGCCTTGTGGTGGAATGCGCGCAGGCTGCCTTCGCGGACCTTGTCCTTCCAGCTCTTCGCGTCGGCGAGCATCTTCGGCGCGTTGCGGATCACGCACAGCGAGATCGACACGACGAGGAAGATCAGGATCAGCATGAACCACCACGCGCTGTACACGTTGTACAGGCCGAGCGAGCGGAAGATGTCCGCCCAGAACGGCCCGAACTGGTTCACGTAGTTCGGATACGGATCGTCCTGGGTCAGGACCGTGCCGATGATGCTCGCGATCGACAACACCACCAGCAGCGCGATCGCGAAGCGCATCGAGCTCAGCAGCTCGACCGCGCGTTTCGACGCACCGTGACTCGACTTCGACTGCAACCCCGACGTGGTAACGCTCATTCAAACTCCGACTAAGGGGACACGGCCCCCACGCTTACTATGTTCGCTTCGGGGGCGCAGCCCCGATCGCCTGCATGCCCTTCCATTCCGGCTCGGCCCGGCGAGTGCCGACAAAAAAGAAGGGCGAGGCCACCGCAACGACGCGGCGCCCCACCCTTTTCTTGTTCTGACTCCGGCCGCCCTTCGGGCGCCCGGTCATTCCATTCGCGGCGGACCGCTCAACGCAGGCCCGCGATGTAATCCGCGACGGCCTTGATCTCGGTATCCGACAGCCGCGACGCGATCTGATGCATCGCCTCGTTGTTGTTGCGCGCGCCGGCACCCTGCTGGAACGCGGTCAACTGCGCGACCGTGTAATCGGCCCATTGCCCCGACAGACGCGGGTACTGGACCGGGATCCCCTGCCCCGTCGGCCCGTGGCAGCTCGCGCAGGCGGGGACACCCTTTTCCGCGATGCCGCCGCGATAGATCTTCTGGCCGATCGGCACGGCCGCCGCATCGCGCGCGGTACCGAGCTTCGTCGTCTGCGACCCGTAGTACGCGGCGACATTGCGCATGTCGTCCGCGCTCAACGCGCTCGCGAATCCGACCATCACCGCGTTGTTACGCGCCGGCCCCTTCGCGCCCGGCTGCGCCTTGAAGTCGTTCAACTGCTTGACCAGATATTCGGGATGCTGGCCGGCAAGCTTCGGGAAACTGCCCGACGCGCTGTTGCCGTCGGCGCCGTGACACGACGCGCAAACCTGCCCGGCAATCGCCTTGCCGCGGTCCAGATCCGGTTTGGCCGCATCTGCCGCGTTTGCCTCCGCTACGAAACCTACGAACCCTGCTGCAACCTGAAGCACCATCAGAGACTTGCACAGTCGATTCATTCGCACACCCTGTTTCGTCTTGTGGGAATTTGAGGTTCTGCAAAAAACGACGGCGTTCAGTCTACCGCAGAAGCCACATAAAAGCGCGAGGCAGGCGCCCGGTGGCCTTCGGTAAAACCGCCGTATTGTACAATATCGTGCTGAAAGCTCCCGCGCCTATCGGGGCTACCCCGCCTCCACCAAGCGGCTCGCGCCGCCCGTCCTTCCGGTTCCCATGGCCTTTCTGCTCCATCAAGCCCGCTTCTACACGACCGTCAACCATCTGCGCGACCTGCCGCCGACGGTCCAGCCGGAAATCGCGTTCGCGGGCCGCTCGAATGCCGGCAAGTCGACGGCGATCAACGTGCTGTGCAACCAGAAGCGGCTGGCCTTCGCGTCGAAGACGCCCGGCCGCACGCAGCATATCAACTACTTCTCCGTCGGCCCGGCCGCCGAGCCCGTCGCGAATCTCGTCGACCTGCCCGGCTACGGCTATGCGGAAGTGCCCGGCGCCGCGAAGGCGCACTGGGAGATGCTGCTGTCGTCCTATCTCGCGACGCGCTCGCAGCTCCGCGGTCTGATCCTGATGATGGATTCGCGCCGCCCGCTCACCGAGCTCGATCGCCGGATGATCGAGTGGTTCGCACCGACCGGCAAGCCGATCCACACGCTGCTGACGAAGTGCGACAAATTGACGCGCCAGGAAAGCATCAACGCGCTGCGCAACACGCAAAAGGGGCTCGACGCGTATCGCGACCAGGGTGTGAAGGGCAAGCTGACGGTCCAGCTGTTCTCGGCGCTGAAGCGCACGGGGCTCGACGAGGCTCATGAACTGATCGAGAGCTGGCTGCGGCCGTCCGTCGCCGACGAAAAAGGCGAGCCTGTAGCACAATGAGCGGGCAACGCGCGGCTGGGATCGGCCGTGCGCACCTGACGGCACCTGCGAATTCGGCCGGCTCATAAAAAAACCCGCCGTTGAACGGCGGGTCAAACAGCCTAATCGAAAAACGACAGGCACCCGCTCAGGGAGGAGAAGCGGGGAGCTGCACGCAACGCGGGCCGCTCGATCGCTATCATATACCAACGATCTCGAAAATGACCTAAGGGTTCCGTAAGGTTCTTCTTGCCCTGATTTCTGCCAAATCGCCATGAGCTTCCATCCGCTTCATCGTCCGCGCCGGATGCGCCGCGACGACTTCTCCCGCCGCCTGATGCGCGAAAACCGCCTGACCACCGACGACCTGATCTACCCGGTGTTCGTCGTCGAAGGCACCAACGAACGCCAGCCCATCCCGTCGATGCCCGGCGTCGAACGCGTGTCGGTCGATCTGCTGATGCACGTCGCCGAGCAATGCGTCGAACTCGGCGTGCCCGTGCTGTCGCTGTTCCCGGCCATCGAGCCGTCGCTGAAGACGCCGGACGGCCGCGAGGCGGCCAATCCGGAGGGCCTGATCCCGCGCGCGGTGCGCGAGCTGAAGAAGCACTTCCCCGAACTCGGCGTGCTGACCGACGTCGCGCTCGATCCGTACACGAGCCACGGCCAGGACGGTGTGCTCGACGAGAACGCCTACGTGATCAACGACGACACGATCGAGATCCTGGTCGACCAGGCTCGCGCGCAGGCTGAAGCCGGCGTCGACATCGTCGCGCCGTCGGACATGATGGACGGCCGCATCGGCGCGATCCGCGAGATGCTGGAAAGCGACGGCCATATCCATACGCGGATCATGGCCTACTCGGCGAAGTTCGCGTCGGCGTTCTACGGCCCGTTCCGCGACGCGGTCGGTTCGGCGTCCAATCTGGGCAAGGGCAACAAGATGACCTACCAGATGGATCCGGCGAACAGCGACGAAGCGCTGCGCGAAGTGCGCCTCGACATCGACGAAGGCGCCGACATGGTGATGGTCAAGCCCGGCATGCCGTATCTCGACATCGTGCGCCGCGTAAAGGACGAGTTCCGCTTCCCGACCTACGTGTACCAGGTGAGCGGCGAGTACGCGATGCTGAAGGCGGCCGCGATGAACGGGTGGCTCGACCACGACAAGGTCGTGCTCGAATCGCTGCTCGCGTTCAAGCGCGCGGGCGCCGACGGCGTGCTCACGTACTTCGCGCTCGATGCCGCGCGTCTGCTGAAAGCGCAACGCTGATCGCGCACCGGCACGCACCTGCAAAAAACGGCGGAACACCCCGGTGTTCCGCCGTTTTTTGTTTACCGTCGATCGCGGTTGTCAGCCGGCCCGAATCGTCTCTTCCGCGGTTCGCCTCCGGCGGGTCATCGTCATACCGTCGGAACGGCTGCCCGGTCGAGGCTGCGCAAGAAGGTGTCGGCCGCCTGATAGCCGACCACGCGGCCGATCTCGTTGCCGTTGCGATCGAAGAAGATGATGCCCGGCGGCCCGAACAGGTTGAAGCGCTTGAGGAGCGCCTGATCGTCCGCGTTGTTCGCGGTGACGTCCGCGCGCACGAGGTGAAGCCGCGCGAGCCGCGCCTGCACGCGCGCGTCGGTGAACGTCAGATGTTCCATCTCCTTGCAGCTCACGCACCAGTCGGCGTAGAAGTCGAGCATCACGGGCTGGCCCGATGTCTTGAGCAGCGCATCCAGTTCGCCAATGGAGCGCACCGGCGCGAACGCAGGGCCATCCTGCGCGGCAGCCACGCCGGCCGTCGCCGCGCCGCCGGACGCCACCGTACGCGCCGCCAGCACGGCCAGCGGCTTGACGGGATCGCTCGAGCCCGCGGCCAGGCCGACGAGCAGCGTCGCGGCCCAGATCGCGAGCGCGGCCCCCAAGCCGCGGCCCAGGCGGCGCCAGATCGACGCAGCGCCGGCATTCGGCGTGAACAGTCCGAGCGCCGCAGCCGCGATCAGCAGCCACAACGCCGCGAGCACCATCTTCAGCCCGCCCGCCAACACCGGCCATACGATCCACAGCGCGGCTGCGAGCAGCACGATGCCGAAGAACACCTTCACGCCGTCCATCCACGCGCCCGCGCGCGGCAGCACCGTGCCGGCCCCGACGCCGACGACCAGCAGCGGCACGCCGAGCCCCAGCCCCATCGCGAACAGCGCGGCACCGCCGAGCAACGCATTGCCCGTGTGCGCGATGAACGCGAGCACGGCGAACAACGGCGCCGTCATGCACGCGCCGACGACCAGCGCCGACAACGCACCCATCGCCGCGACCGCGACGAAGTGGCCGCCCTGGCGCGCGCTCGATGCGTCGGCCGCGCCGTTCTGCCAGCGCGCCGGCAGTGCGATGTCCCTGCCCGAGATCAGCGACACCGCGAACGCGGTCAGCAGCACGCCGAATGCGCCGAGCACCCACGGGTTCTGCAACCACGCGCCGAGGCTCTGACCGACCAGCGCGGCGGCGATGCCGAGTACCGTGTAGACCAGCGCCATGCCGAGCACGTAAGTCAGCGACAGCGCGAAGCCGCGTGCGTGCGTCGCGCGCGTGCCCTGGCCGATGATGATCGCGGACACGATCGGAATCATCGGGTACGAACACGGCAGCAGGCTCAGCACGACACCCGCGACGAAGTAGAGCGCGACGATCGTGAAGAAGCCGTGGCCTTCGAGCAGCGACTGCGCGAAATCGGCGCTCGTGACCTTGTCGAACCAGCTACCCGCGGCAGCCGTGTCGCTGGATGACGATGCGGCGCCGAGCGCGGCGCCGTCGACCTTCACCACGTGCTCGGCCGGCGGATAGCAGATCCCTTCGTCCGCGCACCCTTGCGACGTCACCGCGAGTTCGAACGGCCCGGCCGCCTGCTTCACCGGCACGTGAACGACCACTTCGTCACGATAGGTCTCGACGTCCTTCTGGAACGTCTGGTCGAACTTCACGTGGCCGGCCGGGTACTGCGGCTCGCCGAGCGTCGCCTGGCCGCTCTTCACCGCGAACGCGAAGCGCTCGCGGTACATGTAGTAGCCGTTGGCGATCTTGAAGCGGACGTCGACCTGTCCCGGCGATTCGCTCGCGCTGAACTTGAACGCAACCGACGGATCGAGGAAATCGTCGGCCGCGCGCGCGACGGACAGGCCGCCCAGCACGAGCACGAACGACAACAGGACCGCAAGAAACCGCAGCGCGCGCACGCGCACCGAAAGCGCCATACCGTTAAACATGAAATTGACGTTGAGTTTCGCTGGTCACCCATTGGCCATACGCGGCCGATGCCGTCGTCTGCCACGAGACGATTTCGGGCGTCTCGTACGGGTGATGCGCGAGAATAAATCGCTCCAGTTCGAGCGCCCGGATGGGGCTCGTCTTGAACAGCAACTGGATCTCGTCAGCCGTTTCGACCTTGCCCTGCCAGTGATAGCGCGACTTGATCGTGCCGAGCTCCGACACGCACGCCGCAAGCCGCGCGTCGAGCGCGCCGTCGGCGAGCGCCGCGGCCGTCGCCGCATCGGGGACCGTCGTCAGCATCAGCACCACTATCATCCGCGCTCTCCTCGCTGGTGTGCCGGCTCCTGCCGGCGCCCGTTACCCGTTCAGGAACCGCGCCGGTTGCCCGTATCGTAGCGCAGCCCGCGCGACGCTGCCGGCACCGGCCTGCGACAATCGATCGCAGCCGGCATCTCGAAAACAAAAAGGGCCAAGCAATTGCTCGGCCCCTTTCAGATACTGCTGCGTACCGGAAGCTTACTCAGCTTCTTGCACGTTTTCCGTTTCGTCGACTTCCGGACGGTCGAGCAGTTCGACCAGTGCCATCGGTGCGTTGTCGCCCACGCGGAAGCCGAACTTCAGCACGCGCAGGTAGCCGCCCGGGCGGTTCGCGAAACGCGGGCCGAGGACGTCGAACAGCTTCGCGACCGAGTCACGATCGCGCAGGCGGTTGAACGCCAGGCGACGGTTTGCCAGCGACGGCTTCTTGCCGAGCGTGATCAGCGGCTCGACGACTTTACGGAGTTCCTTCGCCTTCGGCAGCGTCGTCTTGATGACTTCGTGCTCGATCAGCGAGTTGGACATGTTACGGAGCATAGCCAGACGGTGGCTGCTCGTGCGATTCAGTTTCCGCAGACCATGACGATGGCGCATTTCAGTTTCCTTGATTCAAAGTTTTGATCCAGCTCTTCTATCGCACCTCGGAGGGTGCACGGGCCGGTAACGAAAAAAAGCAAGATGCGGATTTTAAAGGAAAATCCGCATCCTTGCCAACTACAGCTATAGCGAGGCTACAACCGGGCTTACTTGTCGAGACCAGCCGGCGGCCAGTTCTCGAGCTTCATGCCCAGCGTGAGACCGCGCGAAGCGAGCACTTCCTTGATCTCGTTGAGCGACTTGCGACCGAGGTTCGGCGTCTTCAGCAGCTCGTTTTCCGTGCGCTGGATCAGATCGCCGATGTAGTAGATGTTCTCGGCCTTCAGGCAGTTCGCCGAACGAACCGTCAGCTCGAGATCGTCCACCGGACGCAGCAGGATCGGATCGATCTGCGGTGCACGCGACGGCGCTTCGGCTGCCGTTTCCGTGCCTTCCAGCGCCGCGAACACGGACAACTGGTCGACCAGGATGCGGGCCGACTGGCGGATCGCTTCTTCCGGCGTGATCACGCCGCTCGTCTCGATGTTCATCACGAGCTTGTCGAGGTCGGTACGCTGCTCGACACGTGCGCTCTCGACAGCGTAGCTCACGCGGCGAACCGGCGAGAACGATGCGTCGAGGACGATGCGGCCGATGATCTTGGCCGTGTCTTCGCCGTAGCGACGGACGTTGCCGGGCACATAGCCGCGACCCTTTTCGATCTTGATCTGAACGTCGAGCTTGCCACCCTTCGACAGGTGCGCAATCACGTGATTCGGATTGATGACTTCGCAATCGTGAGCCAGCTCGATATCGCCGGCCGTCACGACGCCTTCGCCTTCCTTGCGCAGCGTAACCGTCACTTCGTCACGGTTATGCAGCTTGAACACCACGCCCTTCAGGTTCAGCAGCAGGTTGACGACGTCTTCCTGCACGCCATCCAGCGTCGAGTACTCGTGCACCACGCCCGCGATCGTGACTTCGGTCGGCGCGTAGCCCACCATCGACGACAGCAGCACGCGGCGAAGCGCATTGCCCAAGGTGTGGCCGTAACCGCGTTCAAACGGTTCCATGACCACCCTCGCGTGGTTCTCGCCCAGCGATTCCACGGCGATGATCTTGGGTTTCAGCAAACTGGTTTGCATGGGCTTTCCTTTTCAATACCCTCGGCTCGTTACACCGATAAGGCTGACCGGTAACAACCAGAAAATAAACAGCCGAGGCCCCTCCTTGCGCAACGCAATCGGGGTACCTCGGCCGTCAATCGGATTAACGCGAATACAATTCGACGATCAGGCTTTCGTTGATGTCGCCTGCGATTTCAGCGCGTTCCGGCATTTGCTTGAACGTGCCTTCGAACTTCTTCGCATCGACTGCAACCCAGCTCGGCATGCCGCCTTGCTCGGCCAGCGACAGCGCTTCGACGATACGCGCCTGCTTCTTCGCCTTTTCGCGGATCGCGATGACGTCACCCGCCTTCACTTGCTGCGACGGGACGTTTGCGACGACGCCGTTCACGGTGATCGACTTGTGGCTCACCAGCTGACGCGCTTCAGCGCGGGTCGAGCCGAAACCCATGCGATACACGACGTTGTCGAGGCGCGATTCGAGCAGTTGCAGCAGGTTTTCACCCGTGTTGCCCTTGCGGCGATCGGCTTCAGCGAAGTAACGACGGAACTGACGTTCCAGCACGCCGTAGATACGCTTGACCTTCTGCTTTTCGCGCAGCTGCGTACCGTAGTCGGACGTACGTGCGCCCGAGGTACGGCCGTGCTGACCCGGCTTGCTGTCGAGCTTGCACTTGTCGGCGAGCGAGCGGCGCGCGCTCTTCAGGAACAGGTCGGTGCCTTCACGGCGGGACAGCTTGGCTTTGGGGCCGATATAACGTGCCACTTTGCATTCCTTTATCAATCAGTCACGCGGATCGGAATCCGCGCTAGTCCGCTCCCTTTGGGGCGAACGGTGGGCTTAGTCAATCAAAAAAGCAACGCCCGTCGACGCTGAGCGGCGACAGGCAATGCGCTAGCACGAGCGTGCCAGCACATCCTTAGATACGACGACGCTTCGGCGGGCGGCAGCCGTTGTGCGGAATCGGGGTGACGTCCGAAATCGCGGTGATCTTGATGCCGAGGCCGTGCAGTGCGCGCACTGCCGACTCGCGACCCGGGCCCGGGCCCTTGATCCGCACTTCCAGATTCTTCACGCCGTATTCCATCGCGACGCGGCCAGCCGACTCGGCTGCGACCTGAGCAGCGAACGGCGTCGATTTGCGCGAGCCCTTGAAGCCCTGACCGCCCGACGTCGCCCATGCCAGAGCGTTGCCTTGGCGATCGGTGATCGTGATGATCGTGTTGTTGAACGACGCGTGAACGTGAACCACGCCTTCAGCGACGTTCTTCTTAACCTTCTTGCGAACGCGTTGCGCCGCGGTGTTCGAAGCCTTAGCCATTACGTTTTCCTGTAACTGTCAGTTCCGCTTACTTCTTCAGCGCTTGCGCTGCACGACGCGGACCCTTGCGGGTACGTGCGTTCGTACGCGTACGCTGACCGCGCATCGGCAGGCCCTTGCGATGACGGACGCCGCGGTAGCAACCGAGGTCCATCAGGCGCTTGATGTTCATCGTCACTTCACGGCGCAGATCGCCTTCGACGACAAACTTGCCTACTTCTTCACGCAGCTTTTCCAGGTCTGCGTCGGTCAGATCCTTGACCTTCTTCGAAAAATCGACGCCAGCTGCCACGCAGATGCTGCGCGAACGGGTGCGGCCGATACCGAAGATAGCCGTCAGGCCGATCTCGGTATGCTGGTGATTCGGGATGTTAACCCCTGCGATACGAGCCATTGTTTTTCCTCAAACAAAAAGCGCAAACAAACGCGCGGTCAGCCTTGGCGCTGCTTGTGGCGCGGATCCGAGCTGCAGATCACGCGAACGACGCCTTTGCGCTTGATGATCTTGCAATTGCGGCAAATGCGCTTAACCGATGCCATCACTTTCATGATAATACCCTTTTTTCAAATCACTTCGCCCGGAACACGATCCGCGCACGAGACAGATCGTAAGGCGTCAATTCAACCGTCACCTTGTCGCCCGGCAGGATGCGGATGTAGTGCATCCGCATCTTCCCGGAAATATGCCCCAACACGACATGGCCGTTTTCCAGCTTCACGCGGAAGGTCGCATTCGGGAGGTTTTCAATCACCTCACCCTGCATCTGGATTACATCGTCTTTGGCCATAGTCCTTTCAACGCATCGGGATGTTGCCGCCCTTGAAGTTTGCCTTCTTGAGCAGCGACTCATACTGTTGCGACATAACGTACGACTGCACCTGCGCCATAAAGTCCATCGTGACGACGACAATGATCAGCAGCGACGTTCCACCAAAATAAAACGGCACGTTCCAGCGCAGCACCAGGAATTCCGGCAGCAGACACACGAAGACGATGTAGATCGCACCGGCCAGCGTCAGACGCGTGAGGATGCGGTCGATATATCGCGCGGTCTGATCGCCCGGACGGATGCCCGGAACAAACGCGCCGCTCTTCTTCAGGTTATCCGCGGTCTCCCTGCTGTTGAACACCAGTGCGGTGTAGAAGAAGCAGAAAAACACGATCGCCAGCGTGTACAGCAGCACATACACCGGCTGGCCCGGCTTCAGCGCTTCCGCAACGTTATGCAACGTATTGGAAATCCAGCTTCCCGTCGGCTGACCGGTACTGAACCAGCCGAGAATCGTTGCCGGGAACAGAATGATCGACGATGCGAAGATCGGCGGAATCACGCCCGACATGTTCAGCTTCAGCGGCAGATGCGACGACTGCCCACCGTAGATCTTGTTGCCGACCTGGCGCTTCGCGTAGTTCACGAGGATCTTGCGCTGACCGCGTTCGATGAACACGACCAGGTAAGTCACCGCGGCGATCAGAACGACGATGATGATCGCCGAAATGATGCTCATCGAACCCGTACGCACCAGTTCGAACAACCCACCCACGGCATTCGGGAACCCTGCTGCGATCCCGCCGAAGATGATGATCGAGATACCGTTGCCCAGACCACGCTCGGTAATCTGCTCGCCGAGCCACATCAGGAACATCGTGCCCGTTACCAGCGTCACGACCGTCGTCAGACGGAACAGCATGCCGGGATCGGTGACGAGGCCCGGCTGATTTTCCAGCGCAGCCGCGATACCGAACGCCTGGAAGGTCGCGAGCACCACGGTGAAATACCGCGTGTACTGCGTGATCTTCCGTTGCCCTGCCTGCCCTTCCTTCTTCAGCGCCTCGAGCTGCGGCGAAACGATCGCCAGCAACTGCATGATGATCGACGCCGAGATGTACGGCATGATCCCCAGCGCAAAGATCGTGAAGCGGGAAAGTGCGCCACCCGAGAACATGTTGAACATGCCCAGGATGCCGCCCGCCTGGCTCTGGAACAGCTTGGCCAGTTGATCCGGATCGATGCCCGGCACGGGAATGTGCGCGCCGATGCGATAGACGATCAGCGCCAGGAGCAGGAACATCGCTCGCCGGCGCAGATCGCCGAATTTCGCCGTGCTTCGACCGGGTTTTGCAAGACTCGGGCTGTTAGCCAAGTACCTTCTCCGATGAATGCAAGTGACGACGCGCTACGCGTGTCACTCGGCGAACGAACCGCCAGCCGCTTCGATCGCAGCGCGCGCACCCTTGGTGGCACCGAGACCCTTCACGACGATCTTGCGCTTCAGTTCGCCCGTCGCGATGATCTTTGCGCTCTTCGTCAGCTCGCCGACCAGGCCGGCTTGCTTCAGTGCGAGCAGATCGATTTCGTCGACCGGCAGCTTCTCGAGGTCGCCCAGGCGCACTTCACCGACGAATTCCTTCGTCAGCGACGTGAAGCCGCGCTTCGGCAGACGACGTTGCAGCGGCATCTGACCGCCTTCGAAACCGACTTTGTGGAAGCCGCCCGAACGCGATTTCTGACCCTTGTGACCACGGCCAGCCGTCTTGCCGAGGCCCGAACCGATGCCACGACCGACGCGACGCTTGGCGTGCTTGGCGCCAGCGGCCGGCTTCAGGTTATTCAATTCCATATCAACTCCTTGATCCGTAGGGCCGCTTACGCGATGACCTTAACGAGGTACGAGACCTTGTTGATCATGCCGCGGACCGCCGGCGTGTCCTGCAGCTCGCTAACCGAGTTGAGTCGGCGCAGGCCCAGGCCACGCACGGTCGCGCGGTGCGATTCGCGGGTCCCGATCAGGCTCTTGACGAGCTGAACCTTGACAGTTTTTTCAGACATGGTGACCACCCGGGCTTAGCCCAAAATTTCTTCGACGGACTTGCCGCGCTTCGCCGCGATGTCTGCCGGGGTCGACTGCTTGCGCAGGCCGTCCAGCGTGGCGCGAACGAGGTTGTACGGGTTCGTCGAACCGTGGCTCTTCGCCACGACGTTCTGAACGCCCATCACGTCGAACACTGCGCGCATCGGGCCACCGGCGATCACGCCCGTACCTGCCTTCGCCGGAGCGAGGAGGACGGCCGATGCGCCGTGCTTGCCGTGCACTTCGTGTTGCAGCGTGCCGTTCTTGAGCGGCACCTTGAACATGTTGCGGCGAGCTTGTTCCATTGCCTTCTGGACAGCGACCGGCACTTCCTTCGCCTTGCCCTTGCCCATACCGATGCGGCCATCGCCGTCGCCGACCACGGTCAGTGCGGCGAAGCCGAGAATACGGCCACCCTTCACGACCTTGGTCACGCGGTTGACCGAAATCATCTTTTCGCGAAGGCCGTCGTCGCGCTCGTCAGCCTGAACTTTCGCTTGCATCTTTGCCATGACGAATTCCTTCCTTAGAACTTGAGCCCAGCTTCGCGAGCTGCCTCAGCCAGCGCCTTGACGCGGCCGTGGTAGCGGAAGCCCGAGCGATCGAAGGCGACGGATTCGATGCCGGCAGCCTTTGCCTTCTCGGCAATACGCTTGCCGATCAGCGTCGCGGCATTCACGTTGCCGCCCTTGCCCGACTTGTCGGCCAGTTCAGCGCGCACTTCAGCTTCGAGCGTCGACGCGCTGGCGAGCACCTTGGTGCCGCAGGGCGAGAACACTTGAGCGTAGATGTGCGTGTTCGTGCGATGCACGGCGAGACGCGCGACCTGCAGCTCAGCGATCTTGATACGCGTCTGGCGAGCGCGGCGCAGGCGAGATTGAGTCTTATCCATGATTGCGCACCCTTACTTCTTCTTCGTTTCTTTGAGGATCACAACCTCGTCGGCATAACGCACGCCCTTGCCCTTGTAGGGCTCCGGCGGACGGTAACCGCGGACTTCCGCAGCCACTTGACCGACTTGTTGCTTGTTGATCCCCTTGATCACGATTTCGGTTTGCGTCGGGGTTTCAGCCTTGACGCCTTCCGGCATCTGGTGCACCACCGGGTGCGAGAAACCCAGCGACAGGTTCAGCTTGTCGCCTTGCGCTTGCGCACGGTAACCGACGCCAACCAGCGTCAGCTTGCGCTCGAAACCCTTGGTCACGCCGTGCACGGCATTCGCGATGATCGCGCGCATCGTGCCCGACAGTGCATTTGCTTCGCGGCTTTCGTCGACCGGCGACAGATTCAGCGTGCCGTCGTTGTTCGCCACGTTCACGAGCGGATTGATCGCTTGCGTGATGGTGCCCAGCGGGCCCTTGACGGTGATCGCACCGTCGGCCAGCTTGACTTCCGCGCCTTGCAGCGCGATCGGGCTCTTACCTACTCGAGACATGTTTCTCTCTCCTCGGCTTTAAGCGACGTAGCAGATGACTTCGCCGCCGACGCCGGTAGCGCGCGCCTTGCGGTCGGTCATCACGCCCTTCGGCGTCGACACGATTGCCACACCGAGGCCGTTCATGACCTGCGGAATGTCGTTACGGCCGCGGTACACGCGCAGACCAGGCTTCGACACGCGCTCGAGGCGTTCGATGACCGGGCGACCTGCGTAGTACTTCAGCGCGATATTCAGTTCGGACTTCGCACCTTCCGCCTTCACGGCGAAATCGTCGATATAACCTTCGTCCTTCAGGACTTGCGCGATTGCAACCTTGACCTTCGACGAGGGCATCGCGACCGATACCTTCTCGACCATCTGCGCGTTGCGGATGCGAGTCAGCATATCGGCGATAGGATCACTCATGCTCATTTACGTTTCTCCTATTACCAGCTCGCCTTGGTCAGGCCAGGAATCTCGCCACGGAATGCGATTTCACGAATCTTGTTACGCGCGAGGCCGAATTTACGGAACGTGCCACGCGGACGGCCCGTGATCGCGCAGCGGTTGCGCTGGCGGGTCGGGTTTGCGTTGCGGGGCAGTTGCTGCAGCTCCAGGCGTGCTTCGTAGCGCTCTTCTTCCGACTTGCTTTGGTCTTCGACGATCGCCTTCAGCGCTTCGCGCTTTGCTGCGAACTTCGCGACCAGGCGGGCGCGCTTCTTTTCACGTTCGATCAGTGCCAGTTTAGCCACGGTAACCTCAGTTTCTGAACGGGAACTTGAAGCTGGCGAGCAGAGCCTTTGCTTCGTCGTCGGTCTTCGCAGTCGTCGTGATGCTGATGTTCAGCCCACGCAGTGCGTCGATCTTGTCGTAATCGATTTCGGGGAAAATGATCTGCTCTTTCACACCGATGTTGTAGTTGCCACGGCCATCGAAAGCACGACCCGACACACCGCGGAAGTCACGCACGCGGGGCAGGGCAACCGTCACGAAACGGTCGAGGAATTCGTACATCGCGCGGCCACGCAGCGTCACCATCGCGCCGATCGGGTAACCCTGGCGGATCTTGAAGCCAGCGATTGCCTTGCGGGCCTTCGTGACGACCGGCTTCTGGCCGGCGATCTTCGTGAGGTCGCCAACGGCGTTCTCGATGATCTTCTTGTCAGCGATCGCTTCGCCAAGACCCATGTTCAGCGTGATCTTGGTGATGCGCGGCACTTCCATGACCGACTTGTAACCGAACTTCTCGATCAGGCCGGGCACAACCTTTTCTTTGTAAAACTCTTGAAAACGAGCCATTTTTTACTCCGCTGCGTCAGGCGCTCAGTACGGCACCGGTCGTCTTCAGGAAGCGAACCTTCTTGCCTTCCTCGACCTTGATGCCAACACGCGACGCCTTGCCATTCGCGTCGACCAGTGCGACGTTCGAAATATGCAGGGGCATCGTCTTCGCTTCCACGCCGCCCGTCGTACCCTTCATCGGGTTCGGCTTCACATGCTTCTTGACGAGGTTGATACCTTCAACCGTCACATGTTCAGCACCGACAGCCAGCACGACGCCGCGCTTGCCCTTGTCCTTGCCAGTGACGACGATGACTTCGTCACCTTTGCGAATCTTGTTCATCGCGACTCCTTACAGCACTTCCGGCGCCAGCGAAACGATCTTCATGAATCGTTCGCTACGCAGCTCACGCGTCACCGGCCCGAAGATACGGGTGCCGATCGGCTCGAGCTTGTTATTCAAAAGCACAGCGGCGTTGCCGTCGAACTTGATCAGCGAGCCGTCTTGACGGCGCACGCCCTTGGCGGTGCGGACCACCACGGCGTTGTAAATTTCGCCTTTCTTCACGCGCCCGCGCGGCGTTGCCTCTTTGACGCTCACCTTGATGATGTCGCCAATGCCGGCATAACGACGCTTCGAGCCGCCGAGCACCTTGATGCACAGGACTTCACGTGCACCCGTGTTGTCGGCTACTTCGAGCCGAGATTCGGTCTGGATCATGGTTTGTCTTTCCCAACTTAATCCGGATGCACCACCATGATGCATTCGGTCAGTCTTGGTCCCGTCAGCCAATCGGCTGCTTGGGTTGGAACAGCAGCGACGGCAAACGAAACCCGCCATCGCAATTCGGTGAATCTTTCGGACAGGCAGGCGCCAGTCCGCTTCCCCCACCAACTTCGCCCGCGACGGGGCTCCCATAAAGAGGGAAGACCGGGATTATAACAAATAATCCCGGTCACGCAAGCAAAAACTTTGCGATTTCAAGCACTTCGTGACGAAGTGCCCGTTACTGCCTACTGCGCTGCCCGCTTAGATGACACGAGCGGCTTCGACGAGGCGCGACACCGTCCAGGCCTTCGTCTTCGAAACAGGACGCGTTTCCTGGATTTCGACGAGATCGCCTTCGTTGTAGGTGTTCGCTTCATCGTGCGCGTGGTACTTCTTCGAACGCACGACATACTTGCCGTAGATCGGGTGCTTGACGCGGTGCTCGATCAGCACGGTGACGGTCTTGTCCATCTTGTTGCTGACGACCCGACCGACCAGCGTCCGCTTCAGCGAGGTTTTCACGCTATCGTTCATTTCTGGTTCGCCTTCTGAGTCATGACGGTCCGCACACGTGCGATGTCGCGACGAACCTTCTTCAGCTGGCTCGTGTTCGTGAGCTGCTGGGTCGCGAGTTGCATGCGCAGGCCGAATTGCGCCTTCAGCAGGTCCGCCAGCTCCTTGTTGAGCGCGGCCTGGTCTTTCTGGAGAAGTTCGGAAGCCTTCATGTTTTCTCCTTAGGCGCCGAGCTGGCGCACGATGAATGCCGTCTTCAGCGGCAGCTTGGCTGCAGCCAGACGGAACGCTTCGCGTGCCAGTTCTTCGGTTACGCCGTCCATTTCATAGAGCATCTTGCCCGGCTGAATCTCGGCGACGTAGTACTCCGGGTTACCCTTACCGTTACCCATACGCACTTCGGCCGGCTTCTGCGAAATCGGCTTGTCCGGGAAGATCCGGATCCAGATGCGGCCGCCACGCTTGATGTGACGCGTCATTGCACGACGCGCCGCTTCAATCTGACGTGCGGTCAAACGACCGCGACCGATCGCCTTCAGGCCGAATTCACCGAACGACACTGCGTTGCCGCGCGTCGCCTTGCCGGTGTTACGACCCTTCTGCTCTTTACGATACTTTCTGCGTTTCGGTTGCAGCATCGTTATTCTCCAGTCTTGCCGTCTTCGGGCTTGCCGGCGCCACGGCGCGGTGCGCCACGACGAGCACCCGGAGCGCCGCCTTCGCCGTCACGGCGCGGACGACGGTCGCCCGGACGCGCATTGCGACGCGGACGCTTGTCTTCGGCTACTTCTTCCACCACCGGTGCGTCGTTGCGGCCGAGCGTATCGCCCTTGTAGACCCACACCTTGACGCCGATGATCCCGTAAGTCGTCTTCGCTTCCGAAGTCGCGTAGTCGATATCAGCACGCAGCGTGTGAAGCGGCACGCGACCTTCGCGATACCACTCCGTACGAGCGATTTCGATACCGTTCAGACGGCCTGCGCTCATGATCTTGATGCCTTGGGCACCCAGACGCATCGCGTTCTGCATCGCACGCTTCATCGCGCGACGGAACATGATCCGGCGCTCGAGCTGTTGCGTGATCGAGTCGGCGATCAGCTGAGCATCGGTTTCCGGCTTGCGGATTTCCTCGATGTTGACGTGAACCGGCACGCCCATGCGGCGCTGCAGTTCCGTCTTCAGCTGTTCGATATCCTCGCCCTTCTTGCCGATGACCACGCCCGGACGCGAGCTGTAAATCGTGATGCGCGCGTTCTTCGCCGGACGCTCGATGACGACCCGACCGACCGAAGCGTTCTTCAGCTTCTTCTTCAGGTATTCACGAACACCGATGTCTTCCTGCAGCATCGCCGCGAAATTGTTGTTGTTCGCGTACCAACGCGAAGCCCAATTGCGGCTGACAGCCAGGCGGAAGCCAGTCGGATGAATTTTCTGTCCCATCGTATGGCTCCTTAATTCCCGACCGTCACAGTGATGTGACAGGATTGCTTCTCGATGCGGTTACCGCGGCCCTTGGCGCGCGCGGTGAAACGCTTGAGCGATGCAGCCTTGTCGACGTAGATGCTCTTGATCTTGAGCTCGTCGATATCAGCGCCTTCGTTGTGCTCCGCATTCGCGATTGCCGACAGCACAACCTTCTTCACGATGCCAGCCGCCTTCTTCGGCGAGAACGTCAGGACGTTCAGCGCCTTGTCGACCGGCAAACCGCGGATCTGGTCAGCCACAAGGCGCGTTTTCTGCGCCGAGATGCGGGCACCGCGATGAATTGCTTTCACTTCCATCTTGATTGCCCCTTATTTCTTGGCCTTCTTGTCGGCCGCGTGACCCTTGAACGTACGGGTCAGTGCGAACTCGCCAAGCTTGTGGCCGACCATGTTTTCCGAGATGTACACCGGAACGTGTTGACGGCCGTTGTGAACAGCGATCGTCAGGCCGATGAAATCCGGCAGAATCGTCGAGCGACGCGACCAGGTCTTGATCGGCTTTTTGTCGCGCGAAGCTGCAGCCGCCTCAACTTTCTTCAGCAAATGGGCGTCGCAGAACGGACCTTTTTTTACAGAACGTGCCATTGCCTACTCCTTAACGCTTGTGACGGCGCTGGACGATCATCGTCGTCGTGCGCTTGTTGCTGCGGGTGCGGTAACCCTTAGCCGGCGTACCCCACGGGCTCACCGGGTCGCGACCTGCAGCCGTCTTGCCCTCACCACCACCGTGCGGGTGATCAACCGGGTTCATCGCAACGCCACGCACCGTCGGGCGGATACCGCGCCAGCGGTTCGCGCCAGCCTTGCCGATCTGGCGCAGGCTATGCTCTTCGTTGCCGACTTCACCGATCGTTGCACGGCACTCGATGTGCACGCGGCGGATTTCGCCCGAACGCAGACGAACCTGCGCGTAGACGCCTTCACGTGCCAGCAGCATGGCCGACGTGCCAGCCGAACGCGCCATTTGCGCGCCCTTGCCCGGCAGCATCTCGATGCAGTGGATCGTCGTACCGACCGGAATGTTGCGGATCGGCAGCGTGTTGCCTGCACGGATCGGCGCTTCCGAACCCGACATCAGCTGTTGGCCGACGGTCAGGCCCTTCGGGGCGATGATGTAGCGACGTTCGCCGTCTGCGTAGAGCACCAGCGCGATGTTCGCGCTACGGTTCGGGTCGTACTCGAGACGCTCGACCTTTGCCGGGATGCCATCCTTCGTGCGACGGAAATCGACGATACGGTAGTGCTGCTTGTGACCACCACCCTTGTGACGCGTGGTGATACGACCGTTGTTGTTACGGCCGGCGGTCGAGCTCTGCGAGTCGAGCAGTGCCGCGTACGGCTTGCCCTGGTGCAGGTTCTTGTTGACCACCTTGACCATCGCGCGGCGACCCGGCGATGTCGGCTTAACTTTCACGATTGCCATGATTACTTGGCCTCCGCTTCAAAGTTGATTTCCTGGCCGGGCTTCAGGCAAACGTACGCCTTCTTCACGTCCTTGCGGCGGCCCATCGAACGGCCGAAGCGCTTTTGCTTGCCCTTCTGAACCAGCACGTTGACCGAATCAACTTCAACCTTGAACAGCAGCTCGACAGCCGCCTTCACTTCCTGCTTCGTGGCATCCGGTGCGACTTCGAACACGACTTGCTCGTTCTTGTCGGCAACCAGCGTCGCCTTTTCCGAGATCACCGGTGCGAGCAGGACCTGCATCAAACGATGATCGTTCTTGCGAATCTCGCTCATGACAGCAACTCCTCGATCTGGGCGACCGCAGCCTTCGTGACCAGCACTTTCTTGAAGTAGATCAGCGACAGCGGGTCAGCGTAGCGCGGCTCGACAATCGCCACGTGCGGCAGGTTGCGCGAAGCCAGGTACAGGTTCTCGTCGACCGTGTCCGTGATGATCAGAACGGAGTCGAGACCCATGGTCTTGAATTTGTCGGCCAGCAGCTTGGTCTTCGGCGCTTCGAGGATGATGTCCTCGACGACCGACAGACGGCCTTCACGGGCCAGCTGCGAGAAGATCGAGCAGAGACCTGCGCGATGCATCTTCTTGTTGACCTTGTGCGAGAAGTTTTCTTCCGGCGAATTCGGGAAGATACGACCACCGCCACGCCACAGCGGGCTCGACGACATACCGGCACGAGCGCGGCCCGTACCCTTCTGGCGCCACGGCTTCTTGGTCGTGTGCTTGACTTGCTCACGGTCCTTCTGTGCGCGGTTACCCTGGCGAGCATTCGCCTGGTAAGCGACGACGACCTGGTGGATCAGCGCTTCGTTGTAGTCACGACCGAACACGACGTCCGATGCGTTGACCACTGCACCTTCCTGACCATTTTCGTTCAGGAGCTTGAGTTCCATTATTTCGCCCCCTTGGTCTTGACGGCCGGCGTCACGAAGACCTTGCCGCCCTTCGCGCCCGGAATCGCACCCTTCACGAGCAGCAGCTTGCGCTCTGCGTCGATACGAGCGATTTCGAGGTTCTGCACCGTCACCGTCACGTCACCCATGTGACCCGTCATGCGTTTACCCGGGAAAACACGACCCGGATCCTGCGCCATACCGATCGAGCCCGGCACGTTGTGCGAGCGCGAGTTACCGTGCGTGGCACGGCCGGAGGAGAAGTTGTAACGCTTGATCGTACCGGCGTAGCCCTTACCGATCGACACGCCTTGCACGTCGACCTTCTGGCCCACTTCGAAAAGATCTGCACCGACCACGGCGCCATTCGACAGCTCGGCTGCCTTGGCCGCGTCAATGCGGAATTCCTTGAGGATTTCACCGGCTTCGACACCGGCTTTGGCGAGATGACCTGCCAGCGGCTTCGTCACGCGCGATGCGCGGCGGGAGCCGAATGCAACCTGCACGGCCGTGTAGCCGTCGGTTTCAACAGTCTTGATCTGCGTCACGCGGTTGTCCGACACGTCCAGCACGGTGACGGGAATCGAATCCCCTTCCGCCGTGAAGATACGGGTCATGCCAACCTTGCGACCTACGAGTCCAAGGCTCATCATTTTCTCCATTCCCGACTGCGATTGGTCGGGGCTGATTTACAAAATGCCGGGCACGCAAGGCCCAGCTTTTTTACGCGAATACGCGAAAAGCCAAGCAGTATAGCCCGACTCTGCGATTTCCGCAAGCAATACAAAGACTTAGCGCCACCCGACACGCCGGGCGGCGCTGGAAGCCTTACTGCAGCTTGATTTCCACGTCGACGCCAGCCGGCAGATCGAGCTTCATCAGCGCGTCGACGGTCTTGTCCGTCGGATCGACGATGTCCATCAGGCGCTGGTGGGTACGGATTTCGAGCTGATCGCGCGACGTCTTGTTGACGTGCGGCGAACGCAGGATGTCAAAACGCTGAATGCGCGTCGGCAGCGGCACCGGGCCACGGACGATTGCGCCAGTCCGCTTCGCGGTATCGACGATTTCGGCGGCCGATTGATCGATCAGACGATAGTCGAAAGCCTTCAGGCGAATGCGGATTTTCTGTTGCTGCATGACAATTCCTTGAAAAGAGCGAGGCGATGTTGCATCGCCGGACACTAAAAGAACGTGAAACATGACGCCAGCGGGGAGCGAAGCATCAGGTTCCGGACGGTACTTCCACTGCTAAGCCCGCGATTCTACACGAAAATTCGCGGTGGTGGTGCGCGTTTGTCGATGCTGCGCTTCGTACGCCACAAAGAAAAACCGGGTGCCAGATCGAACTGGACACCCGGTTTCGGCGGTACGCAGTTGCTTACCGCGGAATCGCGGACCCCGGAGGGATCCGCGGATCGTCGATATTACTCGATGATCTTGGCGACGACGCCGGCGCCGACGGTACGGCCGCCTTCGCGAATCGCGAAGCGCAGACCTTCTTCCATCGCGATCGGAGCGATCAGCTTCACCGTGATCGACACGTTGTCGCCCGGCATCACCATTTCCTTGTCCTTCGGCAGCTCGATCGAGCCCGTCACGTCCGTCGTACGGAAGTAGAACTGCGGACGGTAGTTGTTGAAGAACGGCGTGTGACGGCCGCCTTCATCCTTGCTCAGCACGTACACTTCAGCCGTGAAGTGCGTGTGCGGCGTGATCGAACCCGGCTTCGCCAGAACCTGGCCACGCTCCACGTCTTCACGCTTCGTGCCGCGCAGCAGGATACCCACGTTGTCGCCTGCCTGACCTTGGTCCAGCAGCTTGCGGAACATTTCCACGCCCGTGCAGGTCGTCTTCACCGTCGGCTTGATACCGACGATTTCGATTTCCTCGCCGACCTTGATGATGCCGCGCTCGACACGACCCGTCACCACCGTACCGCGGCCCGAGATCGAGAACACGTCTTCCACCGGCATCAGGAACGCGCCGTCAACCGCACGCTCCGGCGTCGGGATGTACGTGTCCAGTGCGTCTGCCAGGTTCATGATCGCCACTTCGCCCAGCTCACCCGTGTCGCCTTCCAGCGCCAGCTTCGCCGAACCCTTCACGATCGGCGTGTCGTCGCCCGGGAAGTCGTACTTCGACAGCAGTTCGCGAACTTCCATCTCGACCAGCTCGAGCAGTTCCGCGTCGTCAACCATGTCGCACTTGTTCAGGAACACGATGATGTACGGAACGCCAACCTGACGCGCCAGCAGGATGTGCTCACGCGTTTGCGGCATCGGGCCGTCTGCTGCCGAGCAAACCAGGATCGCGCCGTCCATCTGCGCCGCGCCCGTGATCATGTTCTTCACGTAGTCAGCGTGGCCCGGGCAGTCGACGTGTGCGTAGTGGCGGTTAGCCGTTTCGTACTCGACGTGTGCCGTGTTGATCGTGATGCCGCGCGCCTTTTCTTCCGGTGCCGCGTCGATCTGGTCGTACGCCTTCGCTTCGCCGCCGAACTTCTTCGTCAGAACCGTCGTGATCGCTGCCGTCAGCGTCGTCTTGCCGTGGTCAACGTGACCAATCGTACCAACGTTCACGTGCGGCTTGGTCCGCTCAAACTTTTCTTTTGCCATGATTCTCTTCTTTCAAAAAATAATCGATTGAGAGCTACAGATTTACTTCGACTTCGCGCTGATGATCGCTTCGGCAACGTTGCGCGGAGCTTCAGCGTAGTGCTTGAACTCCATCGTGTACGTTGCACGACCTTGCGTCAGCGAGCGCAGCGAAGTCGAATAGCCGAACATTTCCGACAGCGGCACTTCGGCGCGCACGATCTTGCCGCCGCCAACCATGTCTTCCATGCCCTGGACGATACCGCGACGGCCCGACAGGTCGCCCATCACGTTGCCCATGTAGTCTTCCGGCGTCTCGACTTCGACAGCCATCATCGGCTCGAGGACGACCGGGTTCGCCTTGCGCATCGCTTCCTTGAACGCCATCGAACCGGCCATGCGGAACGCGTTTTCGTTCGAGTCAACGTCGTGGTACGAACCGAACGTCAGGTGAACCTTCACGTCGACGACCGGGAAGCCGGCCAGCACGCCCGACTTCAGCGTGTCCTGGATACCCTTGTCGACCGCCGGGATGTATTCACGCGGAATCACACCACCCTTGATCTCGTCGAAGAACTCGTAGCCCTTGCCTTGTTCGTTCGGCTCGAGCGTGATGACCGCGTGACCGTACTGGCCGCGACCACCCGACTGCTTGACGAACTTGCCGTCGACATCCTTCGCCGTCGAACGGATCGTTTCGCGGTACGCAACCTGCGGCTTGCCGACGGTCGCTTCCACGCCGAATTCACGCTTCATCCGGTCGACCAGAATTTCGAGGTGGAGCTCGCCCATGCCCGAAATGATGGTCTGGCCCGACTCTTCGTCGGTCTGCACGCGGAACGACGGGTCTTCCTGAGCCAGACGGTTCAGTGCGAGGCCCATCTTTTCCTGGTCGGCCTTGGTCTTCGGCTCGACCGCCTGCGAAATCACCGGCTCCGGGAACACCATGCGTTCGAGAACGATCGGGTTCGCCGGGTCGCACAGCGTGTCGCCCGTGGTGGCTTCCTTCAGGCCGACCGCCGCGGCGATGTCGCCTGCGCGGACTTCCTTGATTTCTTCACGCTGGTTCGCGTGCATCTGCAGAATACGGCCGAGGCGTTCCTTCTTGCCCTTGGTCGAGTTCAGCAGCGTGTCGCCCGAGTTGACGACGCCCGAGTACACACGGAAGAAGATCAGCTGGCCGACGAACGGGTCGGTCATGATCTTGAACGCGAGCGACGAGAACTTCTCGTCGTCCGACGCCTTGCGCTCTGCTTCTTCACCGTTCTCGAGCTCGCCCTTGACCGGCGGGATGTCGACCGGCGACGGCAGGAAGTCGATCACGGCGTCGAGCATACGCTGCACGCCCTTGTTCTTGAACGCGGTACCGCACAGCATCGGCTGGATTTCGCATGCGATCGTACGATCACGCAGCGCCTTGACGATGTCGGCTTCCGGCAGATCGCCTTCTTCCAGGTACTTGTTCATCAGGTCTTCGCTGGCTTCGGCAGCCACTTCGACCATCTTTTCGCGCCATTCCTTGCAGGTCTCGGCGAGTTCGGCCGGGATGTCGACGTAGTCGAACTTCGTGCCTTGCGACGCCTCGTCCCAAATGATCGCCTTCATCTTGATCAGGTCGACCACGCCCTTGAAGTTTTCTTCCGAGCCGATCGGCACCACGACCGGAACCGGGTTCGCCTTCAGGCGCAGACGGAGCTGGTCGTAGACCTTGAAGAAGTTCGCGCCGGTACGGTCCATCTTGTTGACGAACGCGAGACGCGGCACCTTGTACTTGTTCGCCTGACGCCACACCGTTTCCGACTGCGGCTGCACGCCGCCCACTGCGCAGTACACCATGCACGCGCCGTCGAGCACGCGCATCGAACGCTCCACTTCGATCGTGAAGTCGACGTGGCCCGGGGTGTCGATGATGTTGATGCGGTGTTCCGGATAGTTGCCGCCCATGCCCTTCCAGAAGGCCGTGGTAGCGGCGGACGTGATCGTGATGCCACGTTCCTGTTCCTGCTCCATCCAGTCCATCGTGGCTGCGCCGTCGTGGACTTCACCGATCTTGTGGTTCACACCGGTGTAAAACAGAATGCGCTCGGTCGTCGTCGTCTTGCCGGCGTCGATGTGAGCGCTAATACCGATATTGCGGTAGCGCTCGATAGGAGTCTTGCGAGCCACTTTGATCCTCTACTGGGATGACGTGATGCAGCCTTGCCGCATCACGCCTCAACACAAACGGGCGAGGCGCCTGAAAAGCGCACCCGCCCGGAATTTATTTCCGCAAACAGCCCAGCCAGGCGCTTAGAAACGGAAATGCGAGAACGCGCGGTTGGCTTCTGCCATGCGGTGAACTTCGTCGCGCTTCTTCATCGCGCCGCCACGGCCTTCGGCCGCTTCGGAGAGTTCACCTGCCAGGCGCAGGGCCATCGACTTCTCGCTGCGCTTCTTCGCAGCCTCACGCAGCCAGCGCATCGCCAATGCCATACGACGCGACGGGCGCACTTCGACCGGAACTTGATAGTTGGCACCACCAACGCGACGGCTCTTCACTTCGACCACCGGCTTCACGTTGTTGAGCGCAACCGTGAACACTTCCAGCGGGTCCTTGCCACCCTTGGTCTGGATTTGTTCGAATGCGCCATAAACGATGCGCTCTGCGACCGACTTCTTGCCGGACAGCATCAGCATGTTCATGAACTTGGCAACATCAACGTTGCCGAACTTCGGATCCGGCAACACTTCCCGCTTGGGGACTTCGCGACGACGCGGCATGATTCTTCCTTTACTTGTTCAGTTGGAGCTGGATTCAGCTCCGCGGCCACCAACAAACCCGATCACATCTTCACGACTAACCAGCTTGGCCGGGTGACCACTTACTCGACAGCACCGGCAATCCGGCACTCCCGCCTCGACCGCCCTGCGGCGATCCCTGATCAAAAACTGCTTACTTGGCAGCCTTTGCACGCTTCGCGCCGTACTTCGAGCGCGCTTGCTTACGGTCCTTGACGCCCTGGGTATCCAGCGAGCCGCGAACCATGTGGTAACGCACACCCGGCAAGTCCTTCACACGGCCGCCGCGGATCAGCACAACCGAGTGTTCCTGCAGGTTGTGGCCTTCACCGCCGATGTACGAAATCACTTCGAAGCCGTTCGTCAGACGAACCTTGGCGACCTTACGGAGTGCCGAGTTCGGCTTCTTCGGCGTCGTCGTGTACACACGGGTGCACACGCCGCGACGCTGGGGGCAGTCCTGCAGGGCCGGGCTCTTGCTCTTCGTCGTTTCCGACTGACGGCCTTTGCGAACCAGTTGGTTGATGGTTGGCATTGTTTATTCCTGAAATTGAACAAAATCTGCACATCGATTTCGGGCAAAGCGAGAATCGACGCACAGTTGACTTCCGAACCGGCGGATCGGGCGCGAACTTTCGAACGCGACGCGGCCTCCGAATACCGGAACCCAACATGATATTCCGGAAATACCAACGAAGTCAACGGCTTGCGTGATTTGCCGGCCGACCGCGCAGTCTATGGAAGGGGTCGGGACCCAGTGTCAAGCCGATTCGACGACGTCGATGATCTCGTCGCCGAAGCGCTCGAGCTTGCGCACGCCCATGCCGGGAATGTGACGCAGGTCGTCGATCGTCTCCGGCGCGTTGCGCGCGATTTCGGCGAGCGTCGCGTCGTGGAAGATCACGTAGGCCGGCACGCCGTCCGTCTTCGCGGTTTCCGCGCGCCACGCACGCAGCGCGTCCCAGCGTGCGCGCTCACGCGCGCCCATGCCGGCCGTCGGGTCGACCCGCGTGCCGCTGCGGCTCGACGACTGGCGCGTGCGCTGCGGCTTCACGTAGCGGCGCAGCGTGACCTTTTCCTCGTTCTTCAGCACCGGCTTCGCGGCCTCGGTGAGCACCAGCGCGCCGAAGCCGCCATGGTCGACCGCCAGGTAGCCGTACGCGACCAGTTGCCGGAAAATCGCGCGCCACTCGGGCTCGGACAGCGACGCGCCGATACCGAACGTGCTCAACTGGTCATGGCCGCGCTGCAGCACCTTCTCGGTGCGGCCGCCGCGCAGGATCTCGATCAGATGGCTCGCGCCGAAGTTGAAGCCGCTCGCGCGCTGCGCGCGGAACACGCACGACAGCGCCATCTGCGCCTCGCGCGTCGCGTCCCATGAATCGGGCGGCTCCAGGCACGTGTCGCAGTTGCCGCACGGCTGGCTCGCCTCGCCGAAGTAGTTCAGCAGCCGCACGCGGCGACACGAGATCGTCTCGCACAATCCGAGCAGCGCGTCGAGCTTCGACGTCTGCACGCGCTTGTGCGCGTCGTCCGCATCCGACTCGTCGATCATCTTGCGCTGCTGGACGACGTCGCCGAGGCCATACGCCATCCACGCGTTCGCGGGCATCCCGTCGCGGCCCGCGCGGCCGGTCTCCTGATAGTAGCCTTCGACGCTCTTCGGCAAATCGAGGTGGGCAACGAAGCGCACGTCGGGCTTGTCGATACCCATGCCGAACGCGATCGTCGCGCACATCACGATGCCCTCCTCGCGCTGGAACATTTCCTGGTGCTTCTGCCGCACCTCGAACTCCATCCCCGCGTGATACGGCAGCGCGCGCACGCCCTGCGCCTTCAGCCATTCGGCCGTTTCCTCGACCTTGCGGCGCGACAGGCAGTAGACGACGCCCGCATCCGTCGTGCCGTCGGCATTCGTGTGTTCGGCGCGGATGAAGTCGAGCAGTTGCGAGCGCGCGTTGTCCTTTTCGACGATCCGGTAGCGGATGTTCGGGCGGTCGAAGCTCGACACGAACACGCGTGCGTCATCGAGCGCGAGCCGATGGATGATCTCGTCGCGCGTGATCGCGTCGGCCGTGGCGGTCAGCGCGATGCGCGGCACCGACGGGAAGCGCTCGTGCAGCACCGACAGCTGGATGTATTCCGGACGGAAATCGTGCCCCCATTGCGACACGCAGTGCGCTTCGTCGATCGCGAACAGCCCGATCTTCGCGCGCTCGAGCAGGTCGAGGAAGCGCCCCGTCATCAACCGCTCCGGCGCGACGTACAGCAGGTCGATTTCACCTTCGCGCAGCGCGCGCTCGGTGGCTGCCGCCTCGGCGCCCGACAGTGTCGAATTCAGGTAGGCCGCGCGCACGCCGACTTCGCTCAACGCGGCGACCTGATCCTGCATCAGCGCGATCAGCGGCGACACGACGATGCCGGCGCCCTGCCCGGCCTCGCGGCGCAGCAGCGCGGGGATCTGGTAGCACAGCGACTTGCCGCCGCCCGTGGGCATCAGCACGAGGCAATCGCCGCCGCCGGCGACGTGCTCGACGATCTCGCCCTGCTGGCCGCGAAAGGCGGAATAACCAAAGACTTCGTCGAGTATTTCGAGGGCGCGGGACATGAATGAGACCAGGGACGGCTGAGCGATGACCGCAATTTTAACAACCCGCTCGCGCGACGCGTGGCGAATCGCAGGATGTTGGCCATTCGGTCAGGGTTCTTTCACGTGCATCACGAGCCTGTCGCCGCCATGCCGAAGGCGACCGCGAGGCATGCGCCGGCGCGGCACAGGCACGTCATGCGCGTGAACGAAGGACGAAAAAAAACCGCCCGGCAGAACCGGGCGGTTTCGGTGACAGCGATGATAGCAAGGCAACGCGGCTTTCGCCGCCCCGCGCTTACTCGGCTGCCGGGTGTTGCGGCTCTTCCGCCGGCGCGCTCGGCGTGCCGAAGTCGAATGCCTCTTCCGCTGCGATCTGGTCGAAACGCTCGCGATCCGACGATTCCTTCGCCTTGCGTGCCTTGTGGAACGCGAGACCCGTACCGGCCGGAATCAGACGGCCGACGATCACGTTTTCCTTCAGGCCGCGCAGATCGTCGCGCTTGCCCATGATCGCCGCTTCGGTCAGCACGCGGGTCGTTTCCTGGAACGATGCCGCGGAGATGAACGAGTCGGTCGACAGCGAAGCCTTCGTGATACCGAGCAGCACGTTGTCGTACGAAGCCGGGCGCTTGCCCTCGGCGATCATGCGATCGTTCTCGTCCAGCATGTCGGAACGCTCGACCTGTTCGCCCGGGATGAAGCGCGTATCGCCGTTGTCGGTGATCTGCACACGACGCAGCATCTGGCGAACGATCACCTCGATGTGCTTGTCGTTGATCTTCACGCCCTGCAGACGGTACACGTCCTGCACTTCGTCGACGATGTAGCGCGACAGCGCCTCGATACCCTGCAGACGCAGGATGTCGTGCGGATCGGCCGGACCGTCCACGATCATTTCGCCCTTGTTGACGACCTGGGCGTCGTGAACCAGAACCTGCTTTTCCTTCGCGATCAGGAACTCGTGCTGGTTGCCCTCGAGGTCCGTGATGACGAGACGCTGCTTGCCCTTCGTGTCCTTGCCGAACGATGTCGTACCGGTGACTTCCGCGAGAATGCCGGCATCCTTCGGCGAACGCGCTTCGAACAGTTCCGCCACCCGCGGCAGACCGCCGGTAATGTCACGCGTCTTCTGCGCTTCCGTCGGGATACGTGCGAGCACTTCACCGACCTGCACCTGCTGGCCATCCTTCACGGTGATCAGTGCGCCGACCTGGAAGCCGATCTGCACTGCGTGCTCCGTGCCCGGAATCTTCACTTCCTCGCCGTTCGCGTCGAGCAGCTTCACCTGCGGACGCACGCTCTTCGACGCCTGCGAACCGCGGCGCTTCACGTCGATCACGACCAGCGTCGACAGGCCCGTCACGTCGTCGATCTGCTTCGCGACGGTCACGCCTTCCTCGACGTTCTCGAACTTCACCGTACCACCGTACTCGGTGATGATCGGGCGCGTCAGCGGATCCCACGTGGCGAGCTGCGTGCCGGCCTTGATGATCGCGCCGTCGAGCTGCAGCAGCGTCGCGCCGTACGGCACTTTGTGACGCTCGCGCTCGCGACCGAAGTCGTCGGTGATCATCGCCTCGCCCGAACGGGAAATGACGATCTGCTCGCCCTTCGCGTTCGTGACGTAGCGCATCGTCGCCGTGAAGCGGACGATACCGTTGCTCTTCGCTTCGACCGACGAGGCCACTGCCGCACGCGACGCCGCGCCACCGATGTGAAACGTACGCATCGTCAGCTGCGTGCCCGGCTCGCCGATCGACTGCGCGGCGATCACGCCGACCGCTTCGCCGACGTTCACGAGCGAGCCGCGGCCAAGGTCGCGGCCGTAGCAGGCTGCGCACAGACCGTAACGCGTTTCGCAGGTCAGCGGCGTGCGCACGCGCACTTCGTCGATGCCGAGGCGTTCGATTTCCTCGACCGCCGTTTCGTCGAGCAGCGTGCCCGATTCGTACAGCGTTTCCTGCGTTTCCGGGTTCACGACGTCCGCCACCGCGACGCGGCCGAGGATACGGTCACGCAGCGCTTCGACGACTTCACCGCCTTCGACGAGCGCCTTCATCGCCACGCCGTTCGACGTGCCGCAATCGTCTTCCACCACGACCAGATCCTGCGTGACGTCGACGAGACGACGCGTCAGGTAACCCGAGTTCGCGGTCTTCAGTGCCGTATCAGCCAGACCCTTACGTGCACCGTGGGTCGAGATGAAGTACTGCAACACGTTCAGACCTTCGCGGAAGTTCGCGGTAATCGGCGTCTCGATAATCGAGCCGTCCGGCTTCGCCATCAGGCCACGCATGCCGGCCAGCTGACGAATCTGAACCGCCGAACCCCGGGCGCCCGAGTCGGCCATCATGTAGATCGAGTTGAACGACTCCTGGCGCGTCTCGTTGCCGTCGCGATCGATCACCGGCTCCGTCGACAGCTGCTCCATCATCGCCTTGCCGACCGCTTCCGACGTTGCCGACCAGATGTCGACCACGTTGTTGTAGCGTTCCTGCGCGGTGACGAGACCCGACATGTACTGGCGGTCGTACTCCTTCACCTTCTTCGCGGCGTCGCCGACGATCGTTTCCTTCTGCGGCGGCACGAGCATGTCGTCCACGCAGATCGAGATGCCGGCACGCGTCGCGAGACGGAAACCCGACTGCATCAGCTGGTCGGCGAACACGACCGTCGCACGCAGACCGCACTTGCGGAACGCCGTGTTGATCAGGCGCGAGATTTCCTTCTTCTTCAGCGGCTTGTTCAGCACCGAGAACGGCAGGCCGTGCGGCAGGATCTCCGACAGGATCGCGCGACCGACGGTCGTCGCGTACAGCGTGATCTTCGGCACGAATTCCGGCGCGCCTTCCGACGTGTCTTCGTTGCGGACCATTTCGGTGATCCGGACGTTGACGCGCGAGGCCAGCTCGACTTCCTTGTTCTCGTACGCGCGGATCACTTCCGACACGCCGGTAAACGACAGGCCTTCGCCCTTGCCGTTGATCGCTTCGCGGGTCGCGTAGTACAGACCCAGCACGATATCCTGCGACGGCACGATCGACGGATCGCCGTTGGCCGGGAACAGCACGTTGTTCGACGCGAGCATCAGCGTGCGCGCTTCCATCTGCGCTTCGAGCGACAGCGGCACGTGAACGGCCATCTGGTCGCCGTCGAAGTCGGCGTTGAACGCCGCGCAGACGAGCGGGTGCAGCTGGATCGCCTTGCCTTCGATCAGCACCGGCTCGAACGCCTGGATACCGAGACGGTGCAGCGTCGGCGCACGGTTCAGCATCACCGGGTGCTCGCGGATCACCTCTTCGAGGATGTCCCACACCACCGGCGTCTGGTTCTCGACTTCCTTCTTCGCAGCCTTGATGGTCGTGGCGACGCCCATCACTTCCAGCTTGTTGAAGATGAACGGCTTGAACAGCTCGAGCGCCATCAGCTTCGGCAGACCGCACTGGTGCAGCTTCAGCGTCGGGCCGACCACGATGACCGAACGGCCCGAGTAGTCGACGCGCTTGCCCAGCAAGTTCTGACGGAAACGACCGCCCTTGCCCTTGATCATGTCGGCGAGCGACTTCAGCGGACGCTTGTTCGCGCCCGTCATCGCCTTGCCGCGACGACCGTTGTCGAGCAGCGAGTCGACGGCTTCCTGCAGCATCCGCTTTTCGTTGCGGACGATGATTTCAGGCGCCTTCAGCTCGAGCAGACGCTTCAACCGGTTGTTTCGGTTGATCACGCGGCGATACAGGTCGTTCAGGTCCGACGTCGCGAAACGGCCGCCGTCCAGCGGCACGAGCGGACGCAGTTCCGGCGGCAGCACCGGCAGCACTTCGAGAATCATCCACTCGGGCTTGATGCCCGAGCGCTGGAATGCCTCGAGGACCTTCAGGCGCTTCGCGTACTTCTTGATCTTCGCTTCCGAGCCGGTGTTCTTCAGCTCGGTGCGCAGCGTCTCGACCTGCTCGTCGATGTTGATCGCGCGCAGCAGTTCACGCACGCCTTCCGCGCCCATTTCGGCACGGAATTCGTCGCCGTATTCCTCGACCTTGTTGTAGTAATCCTCTTCGGTCATGATCTGCCGCGCCTTCAGCGGCGTCATGCCCGGTTCGATGACCACATAGGCTTCGAAGTACAGCACGCGTTCGATGTCGCGCAGCGTCATGTCGAGCACCATGCCCAGACGCGACGGCAGCGACTTCAGGAACCAGATGTGCGCGACCGGCGAGGCCAGCTCGATGTGGCCCATCCGTTCGCGACGCACCTTCGCCAGCGTCACTTCGACGCCGCACTTCTCGCAGATCACGCCGCGGTGCTTCAGACGCTTGTACTTGCCGCACAGGCACTCGTAGTCCTTGATCGGCCCGAAGATCTTCGCGCAGAACAGACCATCGCGTTCCGGCTTGAACGTACGGTAGTTGATGGTCTCCGGCTTCTTCACTTCGCCGAACGACCACGAACGGATCTTGTCGGGCGAGGCCAGACCGATCTTGATCGCGTCGAAAACTTCTTCCTGTTGGACTTGCTTGAATAGATCGAGCAGAGCTTTCATTGCTTTCTCTCCGTAGTCCGATTAATTGCGGTCGAGATCGATATCGATACCGAGCGAGCGGATTTCCTTCACGAGCACGTTGAAGGATTCCGGCATGCCTGCATCGATCACGTGATCGCCCTTGACGAGGTTTTCGTACACCTTCGTCCGGCCGGTCACGTCGTCCGACTTCACCGTCAGCATTTCCTGCAGCACGTAGGACGCGCCGTACGCTTCGAGTGCCCACACTTCCATTTCACCGAAACGCTGGCCACCGAACTGCGCCTTACCGCCCAGCGGCTGCTGCGTGACGAGCGAGTACGGGCCGGTCGAACGCGCGTGCATCTTGTCGTCGACCAGGTGGTGCAGCTTCAGGTAGTGCATGTAGCCGAGCGTCACGCGACGTTCGAACATTTCACCCGTGCGGCCGTCGTACAGGCGGACCTGGTTCTTCGACGGGTTCATGCCGAGCTGTTCGGCGATGTCGTCCGGGAACGCGAGGTCGAGCATCTTGCCCATTTCTTCCTCGGTTGCACCGTCGAACACCGGCGTCGCGAACGGCACGCCTTCGCGCAGGTTCTTCGCGAGTTCGAGGATCTCGTCGTCGGTGAAGCTTTCCAGATCTTCCTGGCGGCCCGACTCGTTGTAGATCTTCGTCAGGAACGCGCGCAGTTCCTCGATCTTCGCCTGACGCTGCAGCATTTCGCCGATACGCCAGCCGAGGCCCTTCGCGGCCCAGCCGAGGTGCACTTCCAGAACCTGACCCACGTTCATCCGCGACGGCACGCCGAGCGGGTTCAGCACGACGTCTGCCGGACGGCCGTCGGCCATGTACGGCATGTCTTCGATCGGGACGATCTTCGACACGACACCCTTGTTACCGTGACGGCCCGCCATCTTGTCGCCAGGCTGCAGACGGCGCTTCACCGCGAGGTACACCTTGACCATCTTCAGCACGCCCGGCGGCAGTTCGTCGCCTTGCGTGAGCTTCTTGCGCTTCTCTTCGAACGCGAGGTCGAACTGGTGACGCTTCTCTTCGATCGAGTTCTTGATCGCTTCGAGCTGCGCCGCCGCTTCGTCGTCCGCGAGGCGGATGTCGAACCAGTGGTAATGGTCGAGGTCTTCCAGGTAAGCCTGGTCGATCTTCGTGCCCTTCGCGAGCTTCTTCGGACCGCCGTTCGCGACCTTGCCCACGAGCATGCGCGCGAGACGCTGGAACGCGTCGCCTTCCACGATGCGCAGCTGGTCGTTCAGGTCGAGACGGTAGCGCTTCAGTTCGTCGTCGATGATCTGTTGCGCACGCTTATCGCGCTGGATGCCTTCACGCGTGAACACCTGGACGTCGATCACCGTCCCGCTCATGCCCGACGGCACGCGCAGCGACGTGTCCTTCACGTCCGAAGCCTTCTCGCCGAAGATCGCGCGCAGCAGCTTCTCTTCCGGCGTCAGCTGGGTCTCGCCCTTCGGCGTGACCTTGCCGACCAGCACGTCGCCTGCTTCGACTTCCGCACCGATGTACACGATGCCCGATTCGTCGAGACGGCCGAGCTGGACTTCCGCCAGGTTCGAGATGTCGCGCGTGATTTCTTCCGGCCCGAGCTTCGTGTCGCGTGCAACGACGTTCAGCTCTTCGATGTGGATCGACGTGTAGCGATCGTCCGCGACGACCTTCTCCGAGATCAGGATCGAATCCTCGAAGTTGTAGCCGTTCCACGGCATGAACGCGATCAGCATGTTCTGGCCGAGCGCGAGCTCGCCCAGGTCCGTCGAGGCGCCGTCGGCCAGCACGTCGCCGCGCGAGACCTTGTCGCCCATCTTCACGATCGGACGCTGGTTGATGTTCGTGTTCTGGTTCGAACGCGTGTACTTGATCAGGTTGTAGATGTCGACACCGACTTCACCCGCGACCGCTTCGTCGTCGTTCACGCGAATCACGATACGGCCTGCGTCGACGTAGTCGACCACACCGCCGCGGAACGCCTGAACCGTCGTACCCGAGTCGACCGCGCAGGTGCGCTCGATGCCCGTACCGACGACCGGCTTTTCCGGACGCAGACACGGCACGGCCTGACGCTGCATGTTCGAACCCATCAGTGCGCGGTTCGCGTCGTCGTGCTCGAGGAACGGGATCAGCGACGCTGCCACCGACACGATCTGCGACGGCGCGACGTCCATGTACTGGATCCGGTCCGGCGTGACCATCATCGTTTCGCCGGCTTCGCGCGACGACACGAGTTCGTCGATCAGTCGGCCGTCTTCGTCGATCGCGGCGTTCGCCTGGGCGATCATGTAGCGACCTTCCTCGATCGCCGACAGGTAGTCGATCTGATCGGTCACCTTGCCGTCCACGACCTTGCGGTACGGCGTCTCGAGGAAGCCGTACTCGTTCAGGTGCGCATACAGTGCGAGCGAGTTGATCAGGCCGATGTTCGGACCTTCCGGCGTCTCGATCGGGCACACGCGGCCGTAGTGGGTCGGGTGCACGTCACGGACTTCGAAGCCTGCACGCTCGCGCGTCAGACCGCCCGGGCCCAGTGCGGAAACACGGCGCTTGTGCGTGATTTCCGACAGCGGGTTGGTCTGGTCCATGAACTGCGACAGCTGCGACGAACCGAAGAACTCGCGGATCGCCGACGAAATCGGCTTCGAGTTGATCAGGTCGTGCGGCATCAGGTTTTCGCTTTCGGCCTGGCCGAGGCGTTCCTTGACCGCGCGCTCGACACGCACGAGACCGGCGCGGAACTGGTTTTCCGCCAGTTCGCCGACGCAACGCACGCGACGGTTGCCGAGGTGGTCGATGTCGTCCACTTCGCCCTTGCCGTTACGCAGCTCGACGAGGATCTTGATCGTCGCGAGGATGTCGTCGTCCTGCAGCGTCATCGGGCCGACGATCTCGTCGCGGCCCACGCGGCGGTTGAACTTCATGCGGCCGACCTTCGACAGGTCGTACGCTTCTTCGCTGTAGAACAGCCGGTTGAACAGCGCCTCGACCGCTTCTTCGGTCGGCGGCTCGCCCGGACGCATCATGCGGTAGATCGCGATGCGCGCGGCCGTCTTGTCGGTCGTTTCGTCGACACGCAGCGTCGACGAGATGTACGGACCCTGGTCCAGATCGTTCGTGTAAAGCGTCTGGATGTCCTTGATGCCCGCTTCGCGCAGCTTCTCGAGCACGCTTTCCGTGACTTCGTCGTTCGCGCTCGCGATCACTTCGCCGGTGTCGCCGTCGACGACGTTCTTCGCCAGCACGCGGCCGAGCAGATAGTCTTCCGGCACCGAGATGAACTTGGTCTTCGCGGCTTCGAGGTCGCGAATGTGCTTCGCGTTGATCCGCTTGTCCTTCTGGACGATGACCTTGCCGTCGCGATCCGTGATGTCGAAGCGCGCGACTTCGCCACGCAGGCGCTCGGGCACGAACTCGAGTTGCGCGCCTTCGTCCATCAGCGTGAAGTTGTCGAACACGAAGAAGTTCGCGAGGATCTGTTCCGGCGTCAGGCCGATGGCCTTCAGCAGGATCGTGACCGGCATCTTGCGGCGACGGTCGACGCGGAAATACAGGATGTCCTTCGGATCGAATTCGAAGTCGAGCCACGAGCCGCGGTACGGAATGATCCGTGCCGAGAACAGCAGCTTGCCCGAGCTGTGCGTCTTGCCCTTGTCGTGTTCGAAGAACACGCCCGGCGAACGGTGCAGCTGCGAGACGATGACACGCTCGGTGCCGTTGATGACGAACGAGCCCGTCGGCGTCATGAGCGGAATTTCGCCCATGTACACTTCCTGCTCCTTCACTTCCTTGACGACCGGCTTGTTCGGCGATTCCTTGTCGAGGATGACGAGGCGGACCTTCGCGCGCAGCGCGGAGCAGTACGTCAGGCCGCGCTGCTGGCATTCCTTGATGTTGAATGCCGGCGACGACAGCGCATAGCTCACGAACTCGAGGCGCGCGAAACCGTTGTGCGAAACAATGGGAAATACCGACGTGAACGCGGCCTGCAAACCCTCGGGCTTACGTTGCGTCGCGGGCACATCGGCTTGCAGAAACGTGCTGAATGATTCAAGCTGAGTAGCCAGCAAGAACGGAACTTGGTGAACGATGGGGCGCTTCGCGAAACTCTTGCGAATGCGCTTCTTCTCGGTGAAGGAATATTGCATACGATCTCCGAATCACGGCGGGTGCTATCGAGGCGGAATACCTGGACGTTTCAAACCCGAGTGTTCACCGACTGAGACCCGATGGCCGTTCGACGGCTTGAACGAGCCGAGAAGCTTGGTGGTTGGCCGCTACCAACCGCTGGCTGACGGCAGCGGATGCCTGTGTTGCCCGCTACCCGACCAAACTTGCCTTCTGCAGTCGCTTCAGAAGACAAAGAGAACCGCCAATCGTGAGTGATGCATCACAACGATCAGGCGGTTTTCTTTGGCTTCTGGGGCCGATTATTCGGGCTCCCGAATGAGTGCCAGAATAACGTCCCCACAAAGCACAAAAAGGCCGGCGGTGAAAATACCGCCAGCCTTCGCACAGCGCGCCGAAACTTACTTGACTTCGACCTTCGCGCCAGCTTCTTCCAGCTTCTTCTTGGCTTCTTCAGCAGCAGCCTTGTCGACGCCTTCCTTGATGGGCTTCGGTGCACCGTCAACCAGGTCCTTCGCTTCCTTCAGGCCCAGGCCCGTCAGTTCGCGAACGGCCTTGATGACCGAAACCTTGTTGGCGCCGGCTTCAGCCAGGACGACCGTGAATTCGGTCTTCTCTTCTGCAGCAGCAGCAGCGCCGCCGCCTGCCGGGCCAGCGACTGCCACTGCAGCTGCCGACACGCCAAACTTCTCTTCGAATGCCTTGACCAGTTCGTTCAGTTCCAGAACGGTCATCCCTTCGACTGCTGCCAGGATGTCTTCTTTTGCGATTGCCATTTGAAATACTCCTAAATTGAATTCGGATACAGCCAGCGATCAATGACGCTGATGCACGTTCGCTTACGCAGCTTCCGCTTGCTTCTTCTCGGCCAGCGCGGCCAGAGCACGCGCGAAGCCCGAAACAGGCGCTTGCATAACGAACAGCAGCTTCGAGAGCAGTTCTTCGCGGCTCGGGATGCTTGCCAGCGCTTGCACGCCAGCCTTGTCCATCACCTTGCCATCGAACGAACCAGCCTTGATGACCAACTTGTCATTGCTCTTGCTGAAGTCGTTGACGACCTTAGCAGCGGCAATTGCATCTTCCGAGATGCCGTAGATCAGCGGACCAGTCATCTGCTCTGCCAGCGGAGCAAACGGCGTACCTTCGACAGCGCGACGCGCCAGCGTGTTCTTCAACACGCGCAGGTAAACCTTTTGCTCACGCGCTTGCGCGCGCAGCTTGGTCAGATCGCCAACCGCAATTCCACGATACTCAGCCAGCACAACGGTCTGGGCCTTCGCGACTTGCGCGGAAACCTCAGCGACGACGGCTTGCTTGTCTTCTCTATTAAGCGGCACGGTTAGCCTCCAGAAACGATACGTTCGGCCTTGCCGGTATGGCGAAACCTCACGTACCTCGTTCAACAACGGCGTCCGACCTCGTTAGGAGTATTTCCACCTCATGCCGCGAATCGCTTCGCGGCCTGCGGCTTCACCACTGCAAAACTTTTTCGGGTTCGCCATCTGCGTTGGCTTGAATTAAGGGATCACCTGACTGCTGCGCCCCACCAACGGTCTTTGATAACCGGTTGCCCGCCCTGCTGCACGAACAACCGCCCAAAGCCCATGTGGACCGCTTCGCGAGCGAAGCGGCCCGAATACTTGCTTACTGTGCTGCCAGCGTAGCCTGGTCGACGCGCACGCCGACGCCCATCGTGCTCGACAGTGCGATCTTGCGCAGGTACACGCCCTTGCTCGTTGCCGGCTTTGCCTTCTGCAGCGCTTCGATCAGCGCGGACAGGTTCGAACGCAGCGCGGTCGGCTCGAACGATGCACGGCCGATGGTCGCATGGATGATACCGGCCTTGTCGACACGGAATTGCACCTGACCAGCCTTCGCGTTCTTGACGGCGGTTGCGACGTCCGGCGTGACCGTACCGACCTTCGGGTTCGGCATCAGGCCGCGCGGGCCGAGGATCTGGCCGAGCGTACCGACGATACGCATCGTGTCCGGCGAAGCGATCACGATGTCGAAGTCCATCTGGCCAGCCTTGATCTGCTCGGCCAGGTCTTCCATACCGACGATTTCCGCGCCGGCTGCACGAGCTTGCTCGGCCTTTTCGCCTTGCGCGAACACGGCAACGCGAACCGACTTGCCCGTACCTGCCGGGAGAACGACCGAACCACGAACGACCTGGTCCGACTTCTTCGCATCGATGCCGAGCTGGACTGCGACGTCGATCGACTCGTCGAACTTCGCGCTCGCGCATTCCTTCACGAGGCTCAGTGCGTCTTCGATCGCGTACAGCTTCTGACGGTCGACCTTGGCGGCAAATGCCTGACGGCGCTTGGAGATCTTAGCCATTTACACGCCCTCCACAGTGATACCCATCGAGCGTGCGCTACCAGCGATGGTGCGAACGGCTGCGTCCAGATCAGCTGCCGTAAGGTCCGGCATCTTGGTCTTCGCGATTTCTTCGGCTTGAGCGCGCGTGATCGAACCGACCTTGTCGGTGTGCGGCTTGCTCGAGCCCTTGTCCACCTTCGCCGCCTTCTTGATCAGGACGGTCGCCGGCGGCGTCTTCATCACGAACGTGAAGCTCTTGTCAGCGAATGCCGTGATGACCACCGGCACCGGCAGACCCGGCTCCATGCCTTGAGTCTGCGCGTTGAACGCCTTGCAGAACTCCATGATGTTCAGGCCGCGCTGGCCCAGTGCCGGACCAACCGGCGGCGACGGGTTGGCTTTACCTGCAGGGATCTGCAGCTTGATAAAGCCGATAATCTTCTTTGCCATTTGAAACCTCATTGGAACGCCGGAGAAGGCGTTCGGTGAGTGATAACGCGCTTTCGCCGCTGGCTACTGACGCTCCTCAACGGCCATGACGCGGGCCGTAAGCGCGAAGGTGGGCAGCCGAGGCTGCCCACCGAATCGGGATCAAACTTTTTCGACCTGACCGAACTCGAGTTCGACGGGGGTCGAGCGGCCAAAGATGGTGACCGACACACGCACGCGCGATTTCTCGTAGTTGACTTCTTCGACGGTGCCGTTGAAGTCCGTGAACGGGCCTTCCTTGACACGCACCATCTCGCCGACTTCGAACAGGGTCTTCGGGCGCGGCTTTTCGACGCCTTCCTGCATCTGCGACATGATCTTCTCGACTTCCTTCGGGGAAATCGGGGTCGGGCGGTTACGCGCACCGCCGACGAAACCAGTGACCTTCGCGGTGTTCTTCACGAGGTGCCACGTTTCGTCCGTCATTTCCATTTCCACCAGCACGTAGCCAGGGAAGAAACGACGTTCGGTCACAGCCTTGTGGCCGCCTTTGACTTCGACCACTTCTTCGGTCGGAACCAGGATCTGACCGAATTTGTCCTGCATGCCAGCACGTTCGATGCGCTCTTGAAGCGCGCGTTGCACGCTCTTCTCCATACCGGAGTAGGCGTGCACGACGTACCAACGCTTTCCGCTCGGGGATGCCGGAGTATCGCTCATATCATTTCCAACCCAGAATCGCCGAGAAAATCACCCATTCGATCGATTTGTCGCTCAACCAGAGGAAAATCGCCATCACGAGCACGAAACCGAACACGACGAGTGTGGTTTGCGTTGCTTCCTTGCGGGTGGGCCATACGACCTTCCGGACTTCCTTGTACGAATCCTTGGCAAACGCGATGAGGCTCTTGCCAGGGGCGGACATCAGCCCGACGGCCACGCCGGCGATGATACCTACCGCCAACGCGGCACCGCGGACATACCACTGCTGATTGGCCAGCCAGAAGAAGCCCACGAATCCGGCCAACACCAGCAATACGCCCAGGGCCAGCATCAGCTTATCGCCGGAGGTATTTACAGTTTCGACGGATGGATTCGCCATAACACCTTAAAACAAATGCCACGTGGGACACGTGGCGATTTTTGGCAGGGGCAGAGGGAATCGAACCCCCAACCTTCGGTTTTGGAGACCGACGCTCTGCCAGTTGAGCTATACCCCTAAACCATGTTGGGGCCGGCTGCTGCCAGCCCCAAAACTGTCGATCAACGAATAACTGGCTTACTCGATGATCTTGGCGACGACGCCGGCGCCGACGGTACGGCCGCCTTCGCGAATCGCGAAGCGCAGACCTTCTTCCATCGCGATCGGAGCGATCAGCTTCACCGTGATCGACACGTTGTCGCCCGGCATCACCATTTCCTTGTCCTTCGGCAGCTCGATCGAGCCCGTCACGTCCGTCGTACGGAAGTAGAACTGCGGACGGTAGTTGTTGAAGAACGGCGTGTGACGGCCGCCTTCATCCTTGCTCAGCACGTACACTTCAGCCGTGAAGTGCGTGTGCGGCGTGATCGAACCCGGCTTCGCCAGAACCTGGCCACGCTCCACGTCTTCACGCTTCGTGCCGCGCAGCAGGATACCCACGTTGTCGCCTGCCTGACCTTGGTCCAGCAGCTTGCGGAACATTTCCACGCCCGTGCAGGTCGTCTTCACCGTCGGCTTGATACCGACGATTTCGATTTCCTCGCCGACCTTGATGATGCCGCGCTCGACACGACCCGTCACCACCGTACCGCGGCCCGAGATCGAGAACACGTCTTCCACCGGCATCAGGAACGCGCCGTCAACCGCACGCTCCGGCGTCGGGATGTACGTGTCCAGTGCGTCTGCCAGGTTCATGATCGCCACTTCGCCCAGCTCACCCGTGTCGCCTTCCAGCGCCAGCTTCGCCGAACCCTTCACGATCGGCGTGTCGTCGCCCGGGAAGTCGTACTTCGACAGCAGTTCGCGAACTTCCATCTCGACCAGCTCGAGCAGTTCCGCGTCGTCAACCATGTCGCACTTGTTCAGGAACACGATGATGTACGGAACGCCAACCTGACGCGCCAGCAGGATGTGCTCACGCGTTTGCGGCATCGGGCCGTCTGCTGCCGAGCAAACCAGGATCGCGCCGTCCATCTGCGCCGCGCCCGTGATCATGTTCTTCACGTAGTCAGCGTGGCCCGGGCAGTCGACGTGTGCGTAGTGGCGGTTAGCCGTTTCGTACTCGACGTGTGCCGTGTTGATCGTGATGCCGCGCGCCTTTTCTTCCGGTGCCGCGTCGATCTGGTCGTACGCCTTCGCTTCGCCGCCGAACTTCTTCGTCAGAACCGTCGTGATCGCTGCCGTCAGCGTCGTCTTGCCGTGGTCAACGTGACCAATCGTACCAACGTTCACGTGCGGCTTGGTCCGCTCAAACTTTTCCTTGGCCATTTTCAACTCCCAAAAGGAATTTCACAGGTTGCGCCGCGCGCAAACAAGACACTGACTTTTTACTGCTGGTGCCCATGGGCAGGATCGAACTGCCGACCTCTCCCTTACCAAGGGAGTGCTCTACCACTGAGCCACATGGGCGCTACGCTTCAACTTAGCGGTCTGGAGCGGGTGAAGGGAATCGAACCCTCGTCGTAAGCTTGGAAGGCTTCTGCTCTACCATTGAGCTACACCCGCACGGGCCACTAACGATTCCTTGCCGCTCACTGCGCTGATATCTTGGTGGAGGAGGTTGGATTCGAACCAACGTAGGCGTAAGCCAACAGATTTACAGTCTGCCCCCTTTAGCCACTCGGGCACCCCTCCGTAGAGAACTGACGATTATGGGGGTGCATCGCACTCCTGTCAAGCATATCCGGAAGATTATTTTCACTTTCTTCCCGACCTCTGCTTCCCGCCGATCGCCGCCCTTGCCCGGCTAAGGCAAGCGCGAGATGTTGCCGACCGGCACCACATCTTCGTCAGACTCCGCCTTCAGCGCCGATCTGCATCTGCGCTAAAAACGAAAGACCGCCATCATACGGCCTCTTTCGCACAATGCCAAGCGGGTAGACGCAAATTTTCCGCAAATTTCGTGCCGGGCGAGTTTGGCGAGCCGGCTGGTGGTTGCTCCTGGAGGTTGGGCGCGGTGCCTCCGGAGTGAAATAAAGGCTCTGCAGCCGACGACGACGCACCCCTTCTGACGATTGCTGTCGGCTCCGTCGCCGGTTTCGACTACTGCTGCGTTCGCCGGCTTCACCACAAGGCATGAGGCCGTCTCGAGTCGCCCGCCTACCCCAGGTAAAGACCTCCATGCACCCGCCTCTCTGGAACGACACTTTTTGTGGTTGCACCGTAAGCGGTCATCTAATAACGCAGCAGGTGCGCACGACCCGGAGTCAGCTTCGTCGGATGAAACTACTTGGTAGGTTTTGGAAATCGATAGTTTACGAAGTGTTCCTCGGTAGACGTGACTTGAAATTTCATCGATTCGTAGAACGCAACAGCCTCCGAATTTGAGCGGAGGCAAGACAGTGTGATGGCCTTTCCGGTCCGCGCGGCCTCTGACATCAGCGATGTCAGAACGTCTTTTCCAATCCCCTGTCGCTGGAAGCTTGGTTTCAGTATCAGAAGCGACAGGTGAATAGCGTCGTCTAGCATCCTGACGACCGCGTAACCTGCTGTATTGGCGCCAACTCTGACCAATCGTATATCAGAGCGAGTGTAAGACTCTATAAATCGACGCCGTTGAAACTCATCATCCCAACCGAACGCGGAATCGATGTGATCGCGCAGCGCAGCCTCATATTGCGCGAAGAGCTCCTGCGTTTCAGTTGCGCTTTCTTCGAAGGGGACCAGCGCGACCCTGTTCACCAGACTGTCATTCATCAGGGATGTAAGCTCGTAAGCGGTACGATCGCTCAGTTTAGGTCAGGGCAATAATTTCCAAGGCAGTAGCTCGGCGTAGTCATCGACAGTCTCGGCCAACGGCAGCCTGGCAAATAGCCAGACGAGATATCGATACGGATTGATGCCGTTCGCGTTGTACGTTTCGACGAGAGAGTACAGGTTGGCGCTGGCTTGCGCACTGGGCAACCGTGTCAACGAACAGTAACCCAGATGCACGAGTTGATGATCGTGGGCGATGCCGTTATAGAGCTCGTACCCGTCAATCATCAGCACGGTGCCAGGCTGCACGCCGGCATAGAGCTTCTGCGCGTGCTGGGCGCCGCGGCCCTGCGAGTACGAGAACATCCGTACTGTGGCCTAGCGCCGTTGACCTGCGCCCACAGATAACTCTTCGCCTGTGTCCTGGCTCCTTCAGCACTTGGAAGGTTGTCTCGTCGCCGTAGATCACGTCCGACTCGAGCAGCGCGTCGCGCATCAAATTGATCATCGGCTGCGTAGCCACTCCCACCTCGCGCTTACGAAGTCGTTATAAAGCCGATATATGGCGCCGGTGCATCGACATCCGACGCGCGCTGCCCGGCAACTTGAGCTGAAGCGGCGATTCAAGAGCGAAGCATGGTACGCCGACCTTCCCTTGCGGAGCTCTCTGATCGGCGATCCGAATACGGCACGCGCCGACACGGGAACACATCCCTGCGATGGGTGGCCGCGTAGGCGACAGCGCCTATTCGCTCATCGAAGAAATTTACTCGGTACGGGACGGTCCAACGAGCGACCGTCGAAAAGAATCGCGCCGATTGTTGATCCTGTCAGACACGCAATACGCGCACGGCACAGCGGGCCCGTGGGTCGATTCGCTTCTTGCCGCAAGCCAAGCGTGCGCCGCGCCCCGATAGGGCTCTTTAGGGCGAGATGCGGCGAGCTGGATCGAAAATGGCGTTTGATAATAATGTCGCGGCTCTTGTGGCGGAGCAGTACAGTCGCGAGGAACATGCGGCAAGGGAGCCGGGAGCGGCGACATCCTGTCCGCTCTTGCCATTGCCATGGAGACGTTGTTTTCGCCGGCCGAAATGCAAAAACCCCCGCCTTGTCGGGCGGGGGTTTCTGGCTTAGGGAGCCTGACGATTACCTACTTTCACACGGGAATCCGCACTATCATCGGCGTAGAGTCGTTTCACGGTCCTGTTCGGGATGGGAAGGGGTGGGACCGACTCGCTATGGTCATCAGGCAAAGGGGGTTGTTCTGCTGGCGTCGCCAACAGAACCAATCTGGGAAGAAGCAGTAATTTAGGTTGTGTGTATCACACACGAGAATTCAACTTGTCTCGTCTTGCTACGCAGGTCACCGGTACTTCAACCGGCGCGCCGCATCGATCAGCTTCGCTGCTCGACGCTCTGCGTGGGATGCTCGTAAGTGCTGAAGCACTAACGATCATCGACAAGGCAGACTTGTTATAGGATCAAGCCTTACGGGCAATTAGTATCGGTTAGCTGAACGCATTACTGCGCTTACACACCCGACCTATCAACGTCCTGGTCTCGAACGACCCTTCAAGGAGGTCAAGCCTCCAGGGATATCTCATCTTAAGGCGAGTTTCCCGCTTAGATGCTTTCAGCGGTTATCTCTTCCGAACATAGCTACCCGGCGATGCCACTGGCGTGACAACCGGTACACCAGAGGTTCGTCCACTCCGG